>CP096137.1 GCA_023213235.1 Elusimicrobiota bacterium
CGGCGAGCTGTCGAACGCCAACGGCATCGTGCAGGCCGCGGGCTTCGCGTCGATCATCCTGGGCACGGCCGCCGCCTCCGAGCTGGTCGCCCGCTTTCGCGACCGCCCCGCCGCGGTGGCGGCGATCCTCGCGGCCGTCGCGGCGGCGGGCTGGCTCGCCTCGCGGCTCGTCCCGCGCGTCCCGGCGCCGCGCCCCGGCGCGCCCGTCTCGCTCGATCCCGTCGGGAGCACGGCGGCGAACCTGCGCCATCTCGCGGCCCTTCCCGCCGTCCACCTCGCGACGTACGCGGCCGCGTTCTTCTGGTTTCTCGGCGCGCTGTTCCAGATGAACCTGCTCGTCTACGGGTCGCGGTTGATGGGCCTCGACGAGGCCGCCTGCGGCCGGTTCCAGATCGTGCTCGCGCTCGGCATCGGCGCGGGGTCGCTCGCGGCGGGACGGATCTCGCGCGGGCAGGTCGAGCTCGGTCTCGTGCCCCTGGGAGCGATCGGCCTCATGATCTTCGGCGCCGACCTCGGCTTCGCCGCGCACTCGCCGCGCCGCGTCGCGATCGACCTGCTGCTGCTCGGCGTGTCCGCCGGCTTCTACGCGGTGCCGCTGCAGGCCTATATTCAACAGCGCAGCCCCGCCGCCGAGCGCGGGCGCGTCGTCGCGACGGGAAACTTCCTGTGCTTCGCGGCGATCCTGATCGCCTCCGCGGCGCTGTGGGCGCTCGACGCCAAGTTCCGGCTGAACCCGGCGCAGGTCTTTCTCGTCGCCGCCGCGATGACGGCCGTCGTCGCCGCCGAGATCCTGCGGCGCCTGCCCGATTTTTTCTACGGCTCCTGTTTTTACCCATAACGCGCTGCTTCTACGACATCCGCGCCGTCGGACGGGAAAACGTGCCGCTCGAGGGCCCGGTCCTGCTGGTGGCCAACCACGTTTCGTTCGTGGACGCGATCCTCATCGCGATGGCCAATCAGCGCCTCGTGCGGTTTCTGATGCTGCGCGCGTACTACGACCTCCCCGTCGCGGGCTGGTTCTTCAAGGCGATGGGCTGCGTGCCGGTGTCGAGCTCCGACGGGCCGAAGGCGCTGGCGGCGTCCTTCAAGAAGGCGCGCGAGTACATGATGTCGGGCCAGGCCGTGTGCATCTTCGCCGAGGGGAGATCAGCCGTCACGGCCAGATGCAGCGCTTCAAGCGCGGCTTCGAGGCCATGATACACGGCGTCGACGTCCCGATCGTGCCCGTGCACCTCGACCAGGTGTGGGGCAGCCTGTTCTCGTTCTCCGGGGGCGCCTCCTCTTCAAGAAGCCGCGCGGCTGGCCGTACAAGGTCACCGTCAGCTTCGGCAAGCCGCTGCCGTCGACCGCGTCGGCCTTCGAGGTGCGCCAGGCGATCCTCTCGCTGGGAGCGGACGCGTTCACCCATCGCCTCGCCGACTCGCCCCCGCTGCCGCTGGCGTTCTCGCGACAGGCCAAGAGCCGTCCCTTCGCCCTCTCGGTGTGCGACTCGACGGGCGCCGAGCTCAACGCGCTCTCGGCGCTCGCGGGCTCCTACCTGCTCGGCCGCGAGCTCGCGAAAACCTCCGCAGAGGAGCGCGTCGGCGTGATGCTGCCGCCGTCGGTCGGCGGCGCCCTCGCGAACGCGGGCCTCGCTCTTCACGGCAAGGTCGCGGTCAATCTGAATTACACGGCCAGCAAGGATGTCGTGGATGCCTGCATCGCGAAAGCGCAGATCAAAACCGTCGTGTCTTCGCGCAAGTTCGCGGAGAAGCTGGGTTGGGAGCCCGATGGGAAAAAGGTCTATGTGGAGGACGTGCTCCCGTCGATCACCTCCTTCGACAAGGCTCTTCACGCCGTTCTCTTTCTTGTTCTCCCGTCGTTCGTTCTCGAGCGGACGTTCTTCAACGCCGCTCGCGGTCCGTTGGATAGGCTCGCCACTATCATGTTCACCTCCGGCTCTACCGGAATGCCGAAGGGCGTGATGCTGACCCATTTTAATGTACTCGCCAACCTCGAGGCCGTCGCCCAGGTCGTCTCGCTCGGCCCCGCCGACCGGATGCTCGGGGTCCTGCCCTTCTTCCACTCGTTCGGCTTCACGGCGACCTTGTGGCTGCCGCTGCGCCTGGGCATGGGCGCGGCCTACCACTACAACCCGCTCGACGCGCGCACGGTCGGCAAGCTCGTCGAAGAACGCGCGCTGACGGTGATCCTCGGCACGCCGACCTTCCTGCTCGCCTGGATGCGCCGCGTCGAGGCCGCCCAGTTCAAGACCTTGCGCCTCGCCGTCGTCGGCGCCGAGAAGCTGCGCGAGGAGGTCGCCAAGGCGTTCGCGGAGAAATACGGCGTGACTCCGCTCGAGGGCTACGGCGCCACCGAGCTCTCGCCCGTCGCCTCTTTGAACATCCCCGATATCGCCTGGCCGGGGATCAAGCAGACGGGCACCAAGCTCGGCACCGTCGGCCAGCCGCTGCCCGGCGTGTTCATGAAGATCGTCGACCAGGAGACGGGCGCGGAGCTCGGCCCCGACGCGCCCGGGCTCCTCCTCGTGCGCGGACCGAACGTGATGAAGGGCTATCTCGAGGACCCGGCCAAGACGGCCGAGGTCGTCAAGGACGGCTACTACGTCACCGGCGACATCGCCAAGATCGACGAAGACGGCTTCGTCCAGCTCACCGACCGCCTCTCGCGCTTTTCGAAGGTCGGCGGCGAGATGGTGCCGCACGTCAAGGTCGAGGAGTCGCTTCACGAGGCGCTCGGCCTGCTCGATCAGAGCTTCGTCGTCGCCGGCGTCCCCGACGACAAGCGCGGCGAGCGGCTCGTCGTCCTGCACAAGGCCGGCGTCGACGTCGACGCGGCGCTGGCCAAGCTCGCCGGCTCCGGCCTTCCGAAGCTGTGGATCCCCGACAAGGCCTCGTTCCACGAGGTCGCCGAGTTCCCGCTGCTGGGCTCCGGCAAGGTCGACTTCCAGAGGCTGAAGGCCGAAGCGCGGCGCCTGGAAGGGCTATAATCCACGCCGCATGCTGATGCTCCTCGCCGCCGCGCTGATCGCCGCGAACGCCCTCTTCGTGCTCATGGAGTTCGCCCTCGTGCGCGTGCGCCCGTCGCGCATCGAGGTGCTCGCGCGCAAGGGCGGGCGCAGCGCGATCGCCGTGCAGGAGGTCCTGCGCAGCCTCGACGACTACCTCGCGGCCTGCCAGGTCGGCATCACGATCCTCTCGCTGACCCTCGGCTACGTCGCCGAGCCGACGATCGCCGCGCACGTCGAGCGCGCTCTCCACGGCCTGACGTCGCGGCTGCACCCGACCGTGTTCCACGGGGTCGTGTTCGCGCTGTCGATCGGCGTGCTGTCCTGGTTCCACATCGTGCTCGGCGAGCTCGTCCCGCGCACGCTCGGCATCCAGTTCGCCGAGAAGGTGTCCTTGTGGGGAGTCCTTCCGCTCAAAGCCTTCGCGGCCTTCCTGAAATGGCCGGTGTGGTTTTTGTCCGCGTCGTCGCAGGGCATCCTGCGCCTCTTCCGCATCAAGCCCGCCTCGGAGGCCGACCACAGCGTCACCGTCGACGAGATGCGGGTGCTGCTCGGCGAGACGCAGGAGAAGGGCGCCATGCCGCTCGAGCGGCTGCTGCTGCTCGAGAACCTCTTCGACTTCGGCTCGGCGAGGGTCGCCGAGGCGATGCGGCCGCGCGAGCGCATCGTGTTCCTCTCCCTGGCGCGCCCGTGGTCCGAGAACCTCGCGGTCATCCGCGAGAAGCGGTACTCGCGCTACCCGCTGTGCTCGACCGATGAGCTCGACTCGGCGATCGGCTACGTGCACGTCAAGGACCTGCTCCTCGAGGACGTCGGGCCGGAGCCCGACCTCAAGAAGCTGCGCCGCGACCTCTACGAGATCGCCGACTCCGAGCCGCTCGAGAAGCTGCTGAAGACCCTGCCGGACAAGGGCGTCCACCTCGCGGTCGTCCGCGACGGCATGAACCGGATCGTCGGCCTGCTCACCCTCGAGGACATTCTCGAGGAGCTCGTCGGCGAGGTCCGCGACGAGTTCGAAAAGGTGAAAGCCTGGGTCCCGGGCGAGATGTTCGAGCGCGCCGCCGTCGACGCGAACCTGCCCACCGTCGAGCGCAAGGCCACGATCCGCCACTTGATGGACCGCATGAAGGCCGCCAACCCCGACCTCGACGCCGAGACCGCGTTCGCCGCCGTCTGGGAGCGCGAGCTCAAGTTCGCGAGCGCCGTCGGCCACGGCGTGCTCGTCCCTCACGCGCGCCTGCCGGGCCTCAAAACCTCGCTCGTCGCCGTGGGCCGCTGGCCCAAGGCCCCGCCGCTGCCCACGCCCGACGGCGCCCCGCTGCGCCTCGTCTTCCTGATCCTGACCCCTCTCGAGACGCCGACGATGCAGCTCAAGGTCCTCCAGCGCATCGCCTCGCTCATCATGAACGAGACTTTGCGCCGCAAGATCCTGCGCGCCAAGACCGACGACGCCCTCCTCACCCTCCTGCGCACCGCCGACACCTTGCTAGCGACCTAGGCGGTGTCAGGTTGTGCAATTGTCCGATTCTCCACTGATCGGCTTTGTAAAGAATCGGACAATTGCACAACCTGACACCGTTCGGTTCTAAGTGGTATCATGAGCGAATGGCCAGGGAAAAGCTGCGCTTTTTGCGCGCTTGCCGTTCCGAAAAAGTGGACGCGACCCCCGTCTGGTTCATGCGCCAGGCGGGACGCTACATGGAGGAGTACCGGAACCTGCGCAAGAAGCATTCGATCCTCGAGCTGGCGAAGAATCCCGAACTCGCCTGCGAGGTCACGCTCCAGCCGCTGCGCGTCCATGACGTCGACGCCGCGATCCTCTTCGCCGACATCCTGCTCATCGTCGAGCCGATGGGCCTCAAGCTGACCTTCGCGCCGGGCCCGTCGATCTCGAACCCGGTGCGCACGGCCGCCGACGTGAAGGCGCTGCGCGTCGAGGGAGCGGCCGAGGGCTTGGCCTACGTCTCGCGCGCGGTAAGCCTGATCCGGCGCGAGATCGACGGCAAGAAGGCGCTGATCGGCTTCGCCGGCGCGCCGTTCACCGTCGCGAGCTACATGATCGAGGGCGGTCCCTCCGACCACTACAAGCTCACGAAGGCGATGATGACCGAGCGGCCCGAGCTGTGGGACGCGCTCATGAAGAAGGTGCGCACCGTCACGGCCGAGTACCTCGAGGCGCAGGTCGCCGCGGGCGCGCAGGCCGTCCAGCTCTTCGACTCCTGGATCGGCGCGCTGACGCCCGACCAGTATCGCCGGCACGTGCGCCCGCACTCGAAGTGGATCCTGGACCGCCTGGCCAAGACCGGCGTGCCGACGATCTCCTTCGGCACGGGCACCAACGGCTTCCTCGAGGACTTCGCGGCCGCCGGCGGCTCGGTCGTCGGCGTCGACTGGCGCATCGACCTCGACGCGGCGCGCCGCCGCCTCGGCAAGCGGCCCGTGCAGGGCAACCTCGACCCGATCCTTCTTTTTCCGATCCCAAGACGCTGAAGAAGGCCGTCGCCGACGTCGTCGCGCGCAACGGCGGCCGCAAAGGCCACATCTTCAACCTGGGACACGGCATCCTCCCGACGACCCCGGTGGACAACGTCCGCCGCGTGGCCGATTGGGTTCACGAACTGAGCCGATGAGAAACGATCATCACCGCCGCGACGGCCGCGATCAGAGGCACGAGAACCGCCCGCCGAAGAAGGTCGTCGTCCTCGGCGCCGGCATCTCCGGCCTCGTCGCCGCCTACGAGCTCTCGAAGCGGAGCCGCGTCGAGGTGATCGTGCTCGAGGCCGCCCCGCGCGCCGGCGGCAAGATCAAGACCGAGAACGTCGACGGCCAGATCGTCGAGTCCGGACCCGACAGCTTCCTGACGACCAAGCCCGAGATGGTGGAGCTCGTGCGCGAGCTCGGCCTCGAGGGGGACCTGATCCCGACGGGCGCCGACTCGCGCGTGTCCGTGCTCGTCGGCGGGCGCATGCTGCCGATGCCCTCGGGCCTGAACCTGGTCGCCCCGACGCGCGCGCTGCCCTTCGCCTTCTCGCCGCTGTTCTCGATGAAGGCCAAGCTGCACATGGCGCTCGAGCCGCTGCGGCCCGCGCGCCGCGACGGGGCCGACGAGTCGCTGGCCGATTTCACGCGCCGCCGCCTCGGCGACGAGGCGCTCGAGCGGCTCGTGGGCCCGATGCTCGCCGGCATCTACGCGGGCGACCCCGAGAAGCTCAGCGTGCGCTCGACCTTCCCGCAGCTGCTCGAGCTCGAGAAGAAGGGCGGCCTCGTGCGTTCGATGTGGAGCCCGATGACGAAGGCCTCCTCGAAGCGCCCGGCCGGGATGACGACCTTCATGACGCTCAAGGGCGGGCTCTCGAAGATCGTCGACGAACTGCGCCGCCGCCTCCCCGCCGGCGCGCTCAAAGAGGACTGTCCCGCGCAGGCCGTGCGCCGCCGCGACGGAAAGTGGGAGATCGTCACGCCCAACCAGGTTTTCACCGCCGACGCCGTCGTGTCCGCGCTGCCCGCCGGCGCGCTCGCCGACGCCGTCGAGGGCCTCGATCCCGAGCTGTGCATGCGCCTGCGCGAGATTCCGTTCGCGTCGACCGCGACGTCGGCGTTGATCTACGACGCGAAGGACCTGCCGCGGCCTCCCCGCGGCTTCGGCTTCCTCGCCGCCCGCGGCGAGGGACTGACGATCACGGCCGCGACCTACTCCTCGTCCAAGTTCCCGGCCCGCGCCGAGGCGGGGAAGATCGTCGTGCGCGCCTTCGTCGGCGGCGCCGGACGCGAGGCCGACGCCGAGGGCGCGATCACGCGCCTCGAGTCCAAGGTCCGCGCCGACCTCGACAAGACGCTCGGCCTCGGCGGCGCGCAGCCCGTCGCTCAGCGCACGGCCCGCTGGATCAAGGCCAACCCGCAGTACGACGTCGGCCACTCGCGCCGCCTCGACCGCCTCGCGTCCTGCCTCAAGAGCCACGACGGGCTCGTGCTCGCCGGGGCGTCGTACGGCGGCGTCGGCCTGCCGGACTGCGTCCGTTCCGGACGCCGCGCCGCCGAGCTCGCCGCCGCCGGACCAAGGAGAAACCATGATCGGCCAGGACTTGCTTAGCCTGCTCGTCGCGCTGTGCCTCGGGGCCTTCATCGGCCTCGAGCGGGAGCTCAGCGACAAGGCCGCGGGCCTGCGCACCAACATCCTCATCTGCCTCGGCTCCTGCCTGTTCGCGATCCTCTCCCGCGCGGTCGCGACCGCCGCCGGCACCGACATCACGCGCATGGCCGCGCAGATCGTCTCGGGCATCGGCTTCCTCGGCGCCGGCGCGATCATGCGCGAGGGCGAGCACGTGACCGGCCTGACGACGGCGGCCACGATCTGGGTCGTCGCCGCGATCGGCGTCACGGTCGGCTTCGGGTATTACTCGCTCGGCGCCGCGACCGCCGTCATCACCTTGGTCGTCCAGTCGATCTTCCCGCACCTCGACACGATGATCGACGAGCTGCGCCAGCGCCACACCTTCCGCATCCACTCCGACCTCAACGACGACGGCCTCGAGCAGATCAAGACGATCTTCCGCAACTCGGACGTGAAGGTCCTGCGCCGCAAGCTCATGAAGAAGGCCGACCTCTACTACAGCGAGTGGTACGTCGCGGGCCCCCGCCTCGAGCAGAAGAGCGTCGTGCGCATGCTCCTCGAGAACAAGCACGTCCGGGAGCTGACGTACTAGGACCATGGACGCGGCCAAGGTTCAGTCGGCGCTGGCCGACCTCGGCCTCCCCAAGTTCCGCTGGGAGCAGATCCGCCAGGCCGTCTTCGGCCAGGCCGTCGAGTCCTGGGACGCGATCGCGGTGCTGCCCGCCGCGGCGCGGGCGGCCCTCGCGGAGAAGGTCCCGTTCATGTCCGTGACCGAGCGGCGCGTCGACGTCTCCGGCGACGGCCGCGCGCACAAGGCGCTCCTGGACCTCAAGGACGGCCGCGTCGTCGAGACCGTGCTTCTTCGGCCGTCGGAAACTCGTTGGACGACGTGCATCTCCTCCCAGGTCGGCTGCGCGGTCGCCTGCACGTTCTGCGCCACGGGCCTCATGGGCCTGACGCGAAGCCTGACCCCCGAGGAGATCACCGACCAGGTCCTGTTCTGGCGCCAGTACATGGCCAAGAAGAACCTCCCCGGCCGCCTCGACAACGTCGTCTACATGGGCATGGGCGAGCCCTTCGCCTGCTACGACCAGGTCGCCGCGAGCCTGAAGACGCTCGTCGACCAGCGCCAGTTCGGCATCGGCTCGCGCCACATCTCGGTGTCCACCTCCGGCGTGGCGCCGAAGATCGTGCAGTTCGGCAAGGATTTCCCGCAGGTCAACCTCGCCATCTCGCTGCACGCCGCGACCGATCCCCTGCGCACGCGGCTCGTGCCGATGAACAAGGCTTACGATCTCGCCAAGCTCGCCGAGGCCCTCAAGGAGTACATCGGCTCCTCGAACCGGAAGATCTTCTTTGAATATGTTTTGCTCAAAGGAGAGAACGACCGCCCCGAGGACGCCGACGCCTTGGTGAAGTGGCTGGCCACGGTCGGGCCCAAGGAGCTGCTGCACGTCAACCTGATCGTGTTCAACCAGACCGACACCCCGCACCAGCCCACCGACGAGAACGACGCGCGCGAGTTCCAGAAGCGCATGCTCGCGGGCGGCTACAAGTCCACGGTGCGCCAGAACCTGGGCCGCGACATCGACGGCGCCTGCGGGCAGCTCGTCGTCTTGGAGAAGGGAAAATGAGCGACGAATATAGAGAGACGCAGCCCCCAAGGACATCCGCGACCGGCCGTCGCGCGCGCGCTACGACAAGATCAAGTCCACGCTCGACCTCAAGTGGCGCCGCCGCGCGCTGCAGAGCGAGCGCATGACGCGCGAGCTCGCCGACCACCTCTTCGACGCCTTTGAAAAACCGTGGACGTGGTGCGGCTTCTGGCTGCTGCAGCCCGACGGCAAGGCCTTCCAGCCCGGGCCCGCGCGGCCCGAGCCCGCGCCCGCCGCGGTGCCCAACGAAGGACCGTTCTCCGACGCGATCCGCACGACCGAGCCCGTGCGCGCGGGGAAAAGATCTACGTGCCCGTCCTCGACAAGAACGCCCGCGTCTGGGCCGTCTTCGAGGCGCGCTCGACCGTCGCCTTCGACGACATGGACGCGCGCTGGATCGAGCGGCTGTTCAAGCCGTTCCAGACCATCGAGAAGGCCCTGCCTCAGCCCTGACGTGATTGCCGAGCACGTTCTCTCCGTTTCCATCGCTCCGAGTGGAAAGGAGGAAGAGCTCAAGCTCGCGGCCGCCCTCACGCTCCTGAGGAAGGAGGACGCCCTGCTCGGCGTCGGCACGGACCCGGAAACCGGCAAGATGATCCTCTACGGCGTCGGAGAGTTGCATCTTCAGTTGGTTCGCGAGCGCCTGCAGCGGGAGTTCGGCGTGAAGTCCGCCTTCGGGCCGTTGCGGATCGTGTATCGCGAAACGATTCATCGCGAAGTGCGCGAAGAAGCGAAGTTCATCCGGAAGTCCGGAGGCCGCGGGCAGTTCGCCCATTGCACCCTCAAACTCGAGCCGCTGGCGGATCAGGACGGCTTCGAGTTCGATTGCGACGCGCAGGGAATCCCACCGGCCTTCGTCGGGAGCGTCGAGCGCGGCGTGCGGGAGGCTCTCGACCAAGGGCCTATCGGAGGCTACCCTCTGATCGGGATCAAGGCGACCTTGGTCGGTGCTTCTTTCAACGAAGAAGAATCGAACGAGATGGCCTTTAAGATCGCCGGCGCCATGGCCCTGCGCTCCGGCTGCAAGAAGGCGAGTCCGGCGATCCTCGAGCCGGTCATGAAGCTCGAAGCGGCATTTCCGGAGAAATACGCCGGCGCGGTCGTCGGCGAACTCAATGGGCGTCGCGCCAACATTCTAGAGATTGGAGGGGGATCAATCCAGAAGCTGAAAGGTACCGTCCCGCTGTCCGAGATGTTCGGCTTCGCCAACACGATGAGGGGCCTGTCCTCCGGAAACGTGTCGTTCATGATGGAGCCGAG
The DNA here is from genome assembly GCA_023213235.1 of Elusimicrobiota bacterium. GTDB lineage: Bacteria > Elusimicrobiota > Elusimicrobia > UBA1565 > UBA9628 > GWA2-66-18. The sequence continues at coordinate 10,034 of CP096137.1, forward strand.
CCACTTCGAGGAAATCCCGACGGAGAAGTGGAGGGCCACCAACGACCCTCATTCTCCCGACGAGCCACCGACGGCTTCGGCGGGACGCCCGGTCAAGCCGTCGGGGCCGAAGCCCGGAATCCCGGGCGGCAAGGGGAAGGATTTTCCGCCGGAGCAGGATGCCTGAAAATGGCCCGCCCGGAACCATGTAGGTTCCGGGCGGGCGCTCCTGGTGGGGTCGACGCGAACTGGTGCCGTAATCGGGTGAGCCTGTCTGTCGCGTCTTGATGAGATGATAGCAGGGCCCCGTTTCGGAATTATTTCGGCGCCATTAAGTTCACGGGTCCGCCCGTGGAGAAATCCGACAAAGTAAGCCATACTATCGCCGATGCGTGCCCGTCATCTCGCCGTCCTTCCTATCGTGCTCGCGGCGCTCTCAGGCTGCGGCGAGGTTTCCATCCGCACGGACATGCCCTCGGCCTACGGCGCCCCGGCGCCCGGGACCTCGCCGCTGGCGCCCGGCGAGACGCGGCTCGATCCCGCGATCTCGAACGCGCTGATCCGGCTCGCCGAGGACCGGCGCTCGCTGCGTCGCGACCTGACCAAGATCGAGGGCACGCCGGTCGCCGACATCCTGACGGTCGGCTCGCCGATCGGCTACTCGCTTCGCAACCGCTTCCTGAACGTCGGCATCCCGCTCGGCGAGGCCTTCGCGGCGAGCACCGACCCGGCCTTCCGCGCGCAGCTCCTCGAGCTCTCGCGCTGGGACCGCGACGGCGAGTCGCGCGCCTCCGCGCTGATCGCGCTCGCCAAGACGCACGACCTCAAGTATCTACAGGTGTTCAACGAGGCGCTGATCCACCTCGATCCCGGCGTGCGCTTCGGCGCGCTCGAGGCGCTCGTCGTCTTCGAGCACCCGCGCGAGGCGATGCCGCTCTTGGCCGCCGCCTCCGAGCGCGACACCGAGCCGCTCCTGCGCGTGTACGCCTCGGCGGGCCTGGCGCGCATGGGCGATCCCGCGGGGCTGCACCGCCTGCGCGGCTTCGTCAACAATCCCTCGTGGGTCGTAAAGGCCATGGCCGCCAAGTACCTCGGCGAGCTCGGCACGGCCGAGGACTACGACCTGCTGCGCTCGCGCATCCCCGGCGAGGTCGGCAACGATTTCGTCGTCGCCGAGTTCTGCGTCTCGGCGCTGAAGCTGTGGCCGCTCAAGAAGGCTTCGAACGACCGCAAATGAGAACCCTTCTACTCATAGCCGTCCTGCTCGTTCCCGCGGCCCGCGCCGGCGATCCGGTGCCGGTCAACCTCGGCGTCGACATGAGCCTGGGCTTCCTGCCCGCCCTCGAGGTCACCGCGCCGCGCGTCAAGCAGGAAGACCTGATCGACCCCATGATCAACCAGCAGCTCATGCGCCTGCTCACCCAGCGCATGGACGCGCGCGCCGACTCGGTCGCCGCGAGCGACGCCTCGCTGTTCAACTTGGCGCGGCTCTCGACTTTGACGGGCTACTCGCTCAAGACGCGCTACACCGAGATCGGCTTCCTGCTCACCGAGGGACTGGCCGGCACGAAGGACTTCCAGCTGCAGAACGAGCTCGAGAAGGCCGCGCGCCTGGCCAAGAACGTGCAGACCCGCGCCGCCGCGATGGTCGCGCTCGCCTACACCAAGCGCATGCAGTACCTGACCTTGTTCCAAGGCGCGCTGACCGACCCGAATCCGACCGTGCGCTTCGCGGCGCTCGAGAGCCTGCTCGTGCTCGGCGACGCGTCGGTGCAGCTGCAATTGGGCGGGGCCGCCCGCAACGACCAGTCGGTCGCGATCCAGATCTACGCCGCGGCGGGCCTCTGGCGCAAGGGCGACTCCTTCGGCAAGGAGATCCTGCTGCGCTTCCTCGATCATCAGGACTGGTTCGCGCGCGCGATGGCGGCGTACTACCTCGGCGAGATGGGCGGCGGCTACGAGTACCGGCGCCTGATGAACTACCTCGACCGCGAGACCGATCCCTCGGCGAAGGCCGAGATCGCGACCGCTCTGATGAAACTCCACCCGAAAAAGGACCTCCCCTGAACAACTCCCCGATGATGGCGCTGGCGCTGACGGGCGGCGGCTGGGTGATCTGGGCGCTGATCTTGAGCTCGGTCGCGGCGGTCGCGCTCGCCTACGACCGCTTCAAGCTGCTGAAGGAGGAGGGCGCCGCGCTCAAAGCCCTGCGCGCCCCCGTGCTCGCCGCGGCCGCCGCCGAGGACTTCGCGGCCGCCGACAAGGCGCTCAAGGCCCATCCGGGCTCGGCCGCGCGCGTGCTGGCCGAGGTCGAGCATCTCGAGGCCGCGCTCGCCGACGAGAAGCGCCACCTCGAGGGCAAGCTCCTGTGGCTCGGCACGCTCGGCAACAACGCGCCGTTCGTCGGCCTGTTCGGCACCGTGCTCGGCGTCATCAAGGCCTTCCACGACCTGGCGGAGTCCGGCTCCGGGCCCGAGGTCGTCATGGCCGGCCTCTCCGAGGCGCTCGTGGCGACCGCGGTCGGCCTGCTCGTCGCGATTCCCGCGGTGCTCGCCTACAACGCGCTCTCGAAGCAGGTCAAGGACATCCTCTCCGAGACCGAGGCGCTGGGCCGCCGCCTGGCCCCCGTCCGCGCGGAGGCGCGCCGCCGGTAGAGGGACCATGCACGCCTCCGACGCCGACGACGGCCCCATCACCGGGATCAACGTCACGCCGCTCGTCGACGTCGTGCTCGTCGTGCTGATCATCTTCATGGCGACCGCCCCGATGATCGCGCGCCGCGCGATCAAGGTCGAGGTGCCGCGCGTGGCCAAGCAGGACAAGGCCGCGACCGACGCGATCGCCGTCGCGCTGACCGCCAACCGCGAGCTGACCTTGGGCGGCAAGCCCGTCACGCCCGAGGAGCTCAAGAAGACGCTCGCGCAGGTCCTCGCCGCGAAGCCCGAGCAGGCCGTGACGATCTCCGCCGACAAGACCTTGCCCTACGGCGACGTGGCCGAACTGCTCGACACGGTGCGCGGCGCCGGCGTGCGCAAGGTCGGCCTCGAGGTGCGCCGCAAGTGATCGCGCGCCCGCCGTCGCCGCCGCCCGCGCGCGACTCGCTCGGCTGGTCGCTGATGACGCACGCCTGCCTGTTCGCGGCGATGTGGCTGCTGCCCAAGCTCTCCTGGAATCCGGCGCCGCCCTTCGAGATCGAGATCACCGATCCCTATCTCGGCGACGGCCCCGCCAAGCTCGGCGCGCCGAAGGCCTTCGTGCCGGGCGTCCCGGAGAGGATCAACCGCACGCCCGACGTCCCCGTGCCGCCGAAGCCCGTCGAGAAGGCGCCCGAGCCTCCGAAGGACTGGACTTTGCCGGGGCCGAGCACCAAGGTCGTCGAGACGCAGGAGCCGGTCGCGCCCACGCCCGGCGGCGCCGTCGGCGGCACGGGCACCGCGGCCAAAACCGGCGGCTCCGGCGAGGGCTCCGACGACGGCGTGCCGGGCGGCACGGGCCACGGCGGTACGCCGCTCAAGGAGATGCCGCGCCTGCTCAATCTCGCGGAGGTCCTGGCCGGCATGCGCCGCCTCTACCCCGAGAGCGAGCGCCAGGCCGGCCGCGAGGGCGCGGTGATCATCGTCATCCACCTCAACACCGACGGCCAGGTGACCTCGTCCGACATCGCGCGGCCCGCCAGCCCCGCCTTCGACGAGGCCGCCAAGAAGGTCGGCGCGCTCATGCGCTTCTCGCCCGCGATCGGGCTCAATGGGAAGCCGGTCCACGTCCGCATGCCCCAGGAAGTCCGCTTCCGCCTGACCGATTAGTGCCAGGCACGTACATTCGGTAAATTCTCCGCATGGAACTCCAGCCCGTCCTCCACGGCCCGCGCCTCAAGCTTCGTCCCCTGAAGCCTTCCGACTTCGAGAAGCTGTACTCCGCGGCTTCGGACCCGCTGATCTGGGAGCTTCACCCGTGCCCGGACCGCTGGAAACGCGACGTGTTCGAGGAATTCTTCTCGAAGGCGCTCGACTCGCGCGGGGCGCTCGCCGTCGAGCGTAAGGACGACGGACGGCTCATCGGCACGTCGCGCTACTACGACTCCGACGGCCGGAAGTCGGTCGCGATCGGCTTCACGTTCCTGACGCGCGAGCATTGGGGGGCGCCTGGAACCGGGAGCTCAAGTTTCTGATGCTCGACCACGCCTTCATCTACGTCTCTCGCGTGCTATTCCACGTCGGCGAGGGGAACCTGCGCTCGCGGCGTGCGATGGAGAAGATCGGCGCCAAGCTGTCCGGGCGCCTCGAGCGTACGAAACCAGACGGATCACCGGATCCGACCGTCGTCTACGAGATCCGGGCGCTCTAGAGAATTTACCGAATGTACGTGCCTGGCACTATTTCTTGAGGCGGAGGGAGGCGTAGTAGACGCCGAGGGCGAGCGCGGTGAAGGCGGCGCAGGTGATGGCGATGGCGTGGAGCAGCGGCACCGCGTCGAGCAGGAAGCCGAGCGCCATCGAGATCAGCGCGGAGCCGATCACGAACGCGCCGTACAGGAAGGCCGTCGCGCGGGCCTGGTCCTTGTCGGCGACGCGGCCCTGCACCTCGGAGCGCAGCGACAGGTCGCCGGCCGACCACGTCGCCGAGGACAACAGGATCAGCGGCAGCAGGATCAGGAGGCTCTTCGAGAGAGCCAGCGCCCAGATCAAAGTGAGGCCGATCGCCGACCACTTGATCCATTGCGACGGGCCGTCGAAGCGCGACGCGAGCTTCAGCAGGACCCACGCGCCGATGAGCTCGCCGAGGTTCGAGGAGGCGAGCAGCCAGCCGGAGACCGAGGGATCCTCGAGCACCTTCTTGGCGACGACGGGGATCAGCAGGTTCTCGAAGACGCGGTGGACGATCTGCGGCAGGATGAAGGCCATGGCGACCCAGCGCAGGCGCACGTCGCCGAGCACGAGCTTCGCGCCGGACTTGAGGTCGCGGAAGTAGGACGCGACGACGGAGGCCGGGCTTCGGCGCGGGGACGGCGCCGCAGCGGCGGGAGCGGCGTGTGAGACGCGCCAGAACAGCCAGGCGGCCAGGGCGTAGGCCGGGGGCTGGATCGCGAGCGCCCAGACCGGGCCGCCGAAGCCGATGAGCAAGCCGGCCCCGACCGCGCCCGCGACGCCGGCGACCTGGTACCAGATGTGGAGCTTCGCGTTGTAGCTCTCGAGCGCGTCCTCGCTCTTGCCGACGAGCAGCGGCGGAATCGAATGGCGCGTGGTCTCGATGATCCCGGTCATGCCGCCGATGAGGAGGTAGAGCGGGATCATCGTCGCGGCCGAGAGCGCGCCGGCCGCGACGACTCCGACGAGGACGGAGACGAGCGCGGCCTGGGCGGCGACGGCGCCGGCGAGGACCTTGCGGGCCTGGAAGCGGGCCGCGAGGCCCTCGGACATGCCGGCGAAGACGGTCTGGGCCAGGCCGTAGGCGACGACGAGGCCGGCGACGGCGGAGAAGCCGCCGAAGGCGGAGAGGGCGAGAAGGGGCATGCCGAGAGTGACGGACTCCATGCCGGACTTCGTGACGGCGGTGCCGATCATGAGGCGGCGGATGCTGGGGTCGGGCTTCGGGGTCGGAGCGGAGGGAGGGGAGAGGCGGGGGCGGTCTTCCGAGGAAGGAGCGCCTGATACGGAACCGACGCGACGGGTCAGGGCTTCGCCCGTCAGCAAGGCGAAGGATTCGGAGGCGAGGGCGGTGGCGTCGCTCGCGGGGGCGTCGGACAACGAGCTGTTTAAGCGCTGCGCGACGGCCGCGTTATTAAGAACGGCTTTCAACGGACTCGCGGCCTTAGCGGGCGCCGGAGCGGCCGCGGTCTTAAGAACGGACTTCAACGGCTGCGCGGCCTGGACCGGAACGGAGACGGCAATGGAGGGAGCCAGTAGAGTCGGCGACAACGTCAACGACAACGTCAATGACAACGGCGAGGTCATGGCCGAGAGCGGAGAACCCGGCGGGAGCACGGAATTCAGGGTGGGAACGGAATTAACGGAAGGGAGTCGGACGGAACTCGCGCTTCGCGCGACCTGAGCGACGGACTCTTGGGGGAAGAGCGCCGAGAGCAGGCACAACGACAGCGCGACTCGCACGACGGTGTTCATTGTTTTACTGATTGCTGCGGAGCTTCCGGAACCCGTTGATTCCGAGGAGCACGGCGCCGATGATCCAGAACACGTTCGGCATCAGGAAGAAGTAGCCGGCGGTCAGGAGGGCGGCGAAGAGCAGAGAGAGAAGCCCGCTCATCGGGAGCGGGGTCAGGGCGCCGGACTTGATGTCGGGCCGCTGGCTCTTCAGGAGTTTGATCGAGCGCCACATGGCCCACAGCGCCAGGGGAGCGGCGGCGAGGCTCAGGATGGGCATGCCGGCGGCGGCGAACACGACCGTCACGGCGAGGAGGCCGTTGAAGATGCCGTGCGCGGCCATCGCGGCGAGGATGCCTTCCTTCTTGTAGACGTAGCTCAACGCGAGCGCGAAGACCATGCGGGCGGCGAAGAGGACAGGGTCGGCGGTTTCATGGAGCGCGACGAAGAGCGTCGAGGTGATCAGCGCCGGAACGACGAAGTCGCCCATGCGCAGCTTGGCGGTGAGCTTGGCGAGGCGGCCCTGAAAGGCGCCGCGGAAGATCGCTTCCTCGGAGAGCGGCGCCATGAGCGCGGCTCCGACCCAGATCGCGAGGGCCTGGACCAGGCTCGTGGTCGCGTCGCCGACGGGGCCCTCGTAGTTGGGATGCGGTTCGTAGCCGAAGGCGGAGGCGACGGCGACCGTGATCATCGTGATCGCGATCGAGCCGACGGCCGCGATGGTGCCGACGGCGAAGGTGCGCTTGATCGACGTTCGCGGGGCCGAAGGCGCGGGCTCGCCGGAGAACTTCTCGACCCAGCGGGGGCCCTTCGCGGGCTCGCGGGCGCCGGCGGGCTCGAGGCTGCGGCGCTCCTCGGAGGAGGCGGCGGCGCGGACGGAGGCGTCGAGGGCGGAGCGACGCGAGGCGGCGGAGTCGAAAAGGGCGCCGAGCTCGGCGTCGGGGGTCGTCGCGGCGCCGGGCTTGGCGGCGGCCTCGAGGCGGGAGGCGCCCTGCGTCAGCGCGACCGCGGCGTTGGCGGCGGGAGCCGCGGCGAGCGCGGCGGGGACGGCCTTGACGGCGACGGGCGAGGCGAGGACGGAGACGGGGCGGACGGCGGCGGCGGCGGGCAGCGCCGAGGGCAGGCCGGCGACGGCGGCGGACTTGAGGACAGGGGTGGAGGCCGGCAGCGGCGAGGGGGACAGCGCCGGGGCGCCGAGGTTCGCGGCGGGAAGAGAAAAATTCGGGACGACGGAGACGATCGAGCCCGCGGCAGAGGAGGCCGAGGCCGTCGCGGCGGCGGCGCGGCCCGACATCACCTGGGCGGCGGCCTCGTAGGGCGCGAGCCCCGGGGCGGCGACGAGGACGGCCAACGCGGCGGCGAGGCGGGAGATGCGGTTCATGGCCCCAGTATAGCCGTCCCGGAGAGGCGGGACCCGGACCAACGGGGGCGTCGATCGCGCGGCTTGCGACCTATGAGGAAAGAGGGCCTAGGGCCTACGAGCCGTTCTTGGCGGCGCGGGCGGTGGCGACGACCTTGAGGATGTCCTCGCCGTAGCGGCTTCGCTTGAGGTCGGACAGGGGGCCGAGCGGGTCGCCGCCGTGGTCGCGGCACGCGTGGATCGCGAGCGTGCGCAGGCTCTCGGTCGTCATGATCACGACGGGCTCGACGGCGTCCTTCTCCGAGCGGCTCTTGCGCCAGGCGCGCAGGGCCTCGAAGGTTCTCCACTCCAGGTCCGACAGGCGCTTGCGCTCGGCCGGCGCCGACGGCGGGCGCGTGACCGGCGGCGAGGCCTTGCCCTTCTCGACGGCGGACAGGAGGCCCGAGCCGAAGCGCTCGAGGATGTAGGGCGTCATGCCGCGCACGGCCGCCAGCGCCTCGCGCGTCTCCGGCATCGCCTGGGCGATCTTGACCATGAGGTCCTCGGGCATCACGCGGAAGGGGGCGCGGTCGCGCGAGGAGGCCTGGTGCTCGCGGAACAGCCAGATCTCCTTGAGCGCGGCCATCGCCTGGCCGCCGATGTCTTCCCGGCCGACCAGTTTCCAGAATCCTTCCTGATCGAACGTTTTCACGTTGGGCTCGAGCTCGGCCAGGTCGGCGAAGGCTTCCTTCGCGTCGGCCATGCGGCCTTTCTCCTCGAGAAGCTTCTTCTGGATGTCGGCCAGGCGCATGAGGAAGTGCGTGTCGCCCTGCGCGTAGCGGATCATCTCGTGCGTGAGAGGGCGCTTGCCCCAGTCGGCGCGCTGCAGCTTCTTCGAGATGACGATGCCGAAGTGGCGCTCGATCGCGGCGGCCAGGCCGAGCTCCTTGGTGCCCAGGATGCGGGCGGCGATCATCGTGTCGTAGAGATTGGTGAACGTGAAGCCGTAGTCGCGCTTGAGGCAGAGCACGTCGTACTCGCCGGCGTGGAAGAGGATCTCGATCTTGGGGTCGGCGAACAGCGGGCCGAGGCAGGAGATGTCCTTGAAGGCGATCGGGTCGACGATGAAGTCTTCCGTCGGCGAGGAGATCTGGATGAGGCAGACCTTCTCTTTATACGCGTAGAAGCCGTTGGACTCGGTGTCGAAGGCGAGGCGGTCGCACTTGGCGAGGTCGACGCACACCTCTTCGAGGTGCTCCTTGGCGGTGATCAGCGTGGCGTCCTTCATTTGGTCGAGAGACATTGTATTAGCCATCTTTACCCATAAAAATAAAAAGCCGGAGCGCCCCAGGTCGGCGTTCCGGGAAGACGGCACCCTGTTTATAACAGGTCCGACGCGGGGCGTCAAGCCTCGAAGAGCTTGGACAATTCCTTCGACCGGTTGGTCGCCGCCTCGATACCGTCGATGAGCACCGAGCGCAGGCCCTTGCTCTCGAGGACGTGGATCGCGGTGATCGCGGTTCCGCCGGGCGTGGTGACCTCGTCCTTGAGAACGGCCGGGTGCTTGCCGGTCTCGATGACGAGCTTCGCCGCGCCGAAGACGGTCTGCGCGGCGAGCTTGGCCGCGACGGCGCGCGGGATGCCCATCTTGACGCCGCCGTCGATCATCGCCTCGATGGCCATGTAGAGGTAGACGGGTCCGGAGCCCGAGAGGCCCGTCACCGCGTCGAGCGCGCTTTCCGGCAAGGTCACGCACAGGCCGACCGAGGAGAACACGGCCTCGGCGCGGGCCAGGTCCTTCTCGCCGGCGTGCGCGCCGGCGGCGATCGCGGTCGCGCCCGCGTCGACGAGGCAGGGCGTGTTCGGCATCGCGCGCACGACGGGCGCGTCGACGCGCAGAAGGCGCGAGATCGCCGCGGTCGGGACGCCGGCCATGACCGAGATCACGAGCTGATCCTTGCGGATCGTGCCCGCGAGCTCCTCCAAAACCTTCTTGGCCATCTGCGGCTTGACCGCGACGATGATCACGTCGGCCTCGGCGGCGGCCTTCTTGTTGTCGGTCGACGTGCGCACGCCCCATTTCTTCTGCAGCTCGGACAGCGCCTCGGCGCCGCGGCGCGTGGCGATGACCGACTTCGCGGGGACGAGCTTGGACTTGACCATGCCTCCGATGAGCGCTCCGGCCATGTGGCCGGCGCCGATCACGGCGATGGTCTGGTTCTTGAGCATAGACGGTCTATATAACAGGAGGCCCGCGCCGCGTCAAGGACGCGGATTTTTTCAGAAACGAATCATCGCGCGGACGTTGCCGCCGTCCCAGAACTTGCCCGGCGAGTCCATGTCGATGTTCGCGTTGAGGCCGATCCACGCCGACGGAGAGAAGCGGAACTCGACGGCCGCCGCGGTCTTGGCCTCGACGACGCGGCGCGCGAGGAGCTGGGTCGTCCGCCGGGCGCGGTCCTCGCCGAGCGAGAGGAAGGGAGACAGCTCGAGAAGCACGAGCTCGGAGAGCTCGCGGCGCCAGCGCAGGTGAGGCTGGACCTCCCAGCGCAGGTAGGTGACGCCGCCGGACGCGACGAACGGGTCGTCGGCGCGCGTCGAGCGGCGCAGGACGGCGAGGCCGGGCTCCCACTCGGTCTTCTCGCGGCGCACGCGTACGGTGGCCTCGAGCGCGGCGGCGCGGCGGCGGAAGTCGGTCGACGTCCCGGCGGCCGCGGTGGCCCGGCGGTCGAGGCGTTCCTCGCGGTCGTACGTGGCGGCCACGCGCGGGGCGAGGTCTCCGCCTCCGCTCCAGCCCGCGGCGACGCGTTCGCGCCGGTAGCCGAACGAGCGGTTCTCGACGGGGATCTCGCGCCGCGTCGCGCCGTCCAATTCGGCGGTCGTCCAGACGCGCCCGTCCCCGGCCTCGAGCGACGCCGACAGCTGGTCGGTGTAGGGCTTGAGCGTGTACCGCTCGGACGTCGAGCCGCGGCTGTTGAAGTTGAAGTCGACGGCCAGGCGCCGCGCGCGCGCCTCGAAGCCGCCGCCGCGCCAGCGCGCGCCGAGGCCGATGTCGGCGTCCTCCTTGCGGTAGGTCGGTTCGCCCACGACCTCGATCGACCAGCCGCGCCCGATGTCGGTCTCGAGCTCGAGCCAGTGGTGGGTCTCGCGGCGGTCCTTGTCGTCGCGCTGCTCCATGCGGAAGCGGAACTCGAGCCGCTTCGACAGCCGGCGCGAGAGCTTCAATCCCTGGTCCAGGTACAGGTCGCAGCAGTCGAGGCTCGCCCCGGACACCCGGTAGGCGCCGGAGGAGGCCGCCCAGTCGTCCTCCCAGGCGCGCGGCCAGGAGAAGGCGCGAAGGTCCAGGAAGTACTCGGAATCGAGGAGGGCCTCGGTGTCGGCGCGCTCCAGAAGGCCGCGAATAAACGTCGCCCGGGCGGGGAGGGCCGAAAGCAGAATAACGGCGAAAATGACTGCTCTTTTCACGAACCAAGGATAGCACAACGCTGTGACCGGGGGCACGCTTTCCCGTAACAATCCCGACATGGAAAATCGCCGGTCCGGGCTTATACTTAGGTCATGAAGTTAGCGCTGTCGGCCAAGGTGACGATCGACCCCCGGAGGCTCCAGAAGAGCCGCTGGGTGCACGACACGGCCCACCTGCTCGTCGACGCCGTGCGCCGCGCGCGGACCGCGGAAGGCCGCCCGAACGACCGGGCGCGCAAGCACTAGATTTTCGGCCCCACCGAAAGACAAGCGCCCGGGAGCGAGCAAAGCTCCCGGGCGCTTCGTTTTACGGACGCGGACTAGACGTGGAAGTCGTGGGCGCGGACGGTCTTGCGGCCGTTGGCCTTGGCGCGCTTGCCGGCCTGCTCGAGGTACCAGTACACGACGCCGTTGAGGCCGTCGAGCGCGTCGCCGGCGGTGTTGCAGCCCATCTTCTTGAGGATCGCCTTCGCCTTGCTCGCGATCACGAACGGCTCCAGTTTCTTCGCCATAGTGTTTCTCCAAGCCCCGGTCGGGGCGCGGGCCCACTATACAAATTCGGGTAGAATGGGGCGATGAAGACCAAGGCGGCCGCTTTTCTCCTGGCCGCGGCGGCCGGCCTGCGCTTCCTGTTCCTCGGCGCCAAGTCGCTGTGGTTCGACGAGGCCTCGACCGTCCTGCTCGCGACGCGTCCGCTGTCCGAACTGCCGGGCCTCTTGATCGCCAACGAGGCGAACCCGCCGCTGTACTACGGCCTCATGCACTTTTGGCTGAAGCTCTTCGCCGACCCGCGGCTGGGCCTGCGCGCCTTCTCGGCGTTGTGCGGCGCCGCGGCGCTGTACGCGTTCAAGGGCCTCGCCGAGCGCGCCCTTCCGCCGCGCGCGCGGACGCCGGCGCTGCTGCTCGCGGCGCTGTCGTCGTTCTGGATCCACGCGGCGCAGGACGGGCGCTGCTACTCCCTGCTGCTGCTGATCTCCGTCGTCACGACGCGTCTCACGCTCGAGCTCTCGGAAAAACCCGAGAAGCGCCTGTGGCTCGCGTACGCGGCGCTCGCCGCCGCCGGGCTTTGGACGCATTACTACTACGCCGTCCTGCTCGCCGGCCACGCGGCGTGGCTGCTCCGAGGCCGCGACCGCAAGGCCTTCCTGCTCGCGCACCTCGCCGCGGGCCTTGCCTTCGCGCCGTGGCTGCCGTCGATGCTCGCGCAGGCTCGGCTGCACGCGGGCGATCCGGTGCTCGGCGAGGCGCTCGGTCCCGCGCGCGTGCTCGACCTGCTGGGGACTTCGTTCTTCGACGTGACCTTCCTCGGGCTCGTCCTGCCGGCGTGGAGCGGCGTCGCCGTCGGCGCGGGGTTCGTCGCCCTGCTCGCCCTCGCGCGCCGCGAGAAGGCCGAGGCCTTCGCGTTCGCCGCGTCGCACCTGGCCGTCGGTCTCGGCGTGGTGATCGCCGTCGAGCTGTGGGGCGGCCGTCCGGTGACGCAGGCGCGCTACTTCTACCCGCTCTCGCCGCTGATCCTGCTCGGCGCGGCCGCGGGCCTGGCCGGGACGTCGCGTCTGTCGAAGGCCGCGCGGGTCGCGGCGGGGCTCGTCGTGCTCGGCGGGACGGCCGGCTACTTTTACTCGGCGCTCAAGGTCGACCCGCGCTTAGCCGAGCTCGCCGCCTTCATCCGCCGCTCCTCGGGCCCCGAGATCCCCGTCGTGCACCTCGGCAAGTACTACTACCTGCCGCTGCGCGTCTACTATCTCCCGGAGCGGAAAAACCTGCTGCTCGCGAGCGAGGCGGTCGGGATGGACTTCCGCGCGATGCCGCCGTACCCCGGGGTCATCGAGAAGGACGAGTTGGCGGCGATCCCGCGCGTCGTCGTGGTCGACGAGAGCCGCGTCCTGTCGAAGGAGCGCGTCGTGCTGGCGACCGGAGCCCAGTTGTCCGGCCTGCTCTTCCGTTAGAGGGTGTCAGGCCTAACGATTAACGATTCCTACCGATGCGGATCGATGGGGAATCGTTAATCGTTAGGCCTGACACCCTATAACGATCAGATCTTGACGCCCTTCTTCTGGGCGGCGATGACGATCTGGGCGCAGGCGTGGGCGTCGGAGAGCGCCTCGTGGTGGTTGAGGTCGATGGCCAGGTGCTGGCAGACGTTGGAGAGCTTGGTCGGGTAGATGTTCCAGGTGCTGCGCGCCAGGCGCACCGTGCAGATGAAGCGGTGCGCGGGCTTGGGGAGCTTGGCGGCGGCGCAGCAGGCCTCGAGGACGCCGCTGTCGAAAGGGGCGTTATGAGCGGCGACGAAGTCCGCCCCGGCGAGGAGCGGCGCGAGCTTCGGCCACGCCTCCTTGAAAGTCGGGGCGTCGACCACCTGTTCGGGCTTGATGCCGTGGATGTAGGTGAACATGAACTCCGCGGGGGCGGGGCTGAACAGGTCGCCGCCCTCCAGGCGCGGCGGGCGCAGCAGCTGGACGACCTTTTTGACGACGTTGCCGTGCTCGACGCGCACGAGCCCGACCGAGCAGGCGGAGTCGCGGCCTTGATCGGCCGTCTCGAAGTCGATCGCGACGAAGACGCTCACGCGCGGCGCCCCTTGGCCAGGCCGTAGGCCTTGTGAAGGGCCTTGAGCGCGTTCTCGCCCTGCGCGAGGTCGACGACGCAGGACACGCGCAGGTCGGAGGCCGAGATCATGTGGATGTTGATCTTCTGCGCGGCGAGCGCGGAGAACATCGTGGCCGCGATGCGCGGCGAGCGGCGAAAGCCCGTGCCGACGGCGGAGACTTTCGCGACCTCCTCGTTCAAGTCGACGCGCTCGGCGCGCAGCGAACGCGCGACGGACTCGAGGGCCTTCTTGGCCTTGAGCGCGGAGGACTTCGGCGACATGAAGGAGATGTCGTTGACGCCGGTCTGCGCGGGGGCGGACTGGATGATCATGTCGACGGGGACGTTCTCGGCGGCGAGCGCGGTGAGGACCTTCGCGGCCACGCCGGGCTGGTCGGGGACGCCGACGACGGTCAGGCGCACCTCGCTCTTGTCGAGGGCCAAAGACGAGACGAACGCTTTCTCCAGCATGGACTTCTCCTTGGCGACGACCCAGGTGCCTCCCTGGGGATGAAAAGCGGAGCGGACGTGGATGCGGACGCCGAAGCGCTCGGCGACCTCCATCGAGCGGGCCATCATGACCTGGGCGCCGGCGCCCGCGAGCTCGAGCATTTCCTCGAAGGTGATGGTCTTCAGTTTGCGCGCCTCGTGGACGATGCGCGGGTCGGCGGTGTAGACGCCCTTCACGTCGGAAAAGATCTCGCAGCGGCCCGTCTTGAGCGCGGAGGCGAGCGCGACGGCGGTCAGGTCGGAGCCGCCGCGTCCGAGGGTCACGACGTCGCCGTTCTCGGCGCCTTGAAAGCCCGCGACCGCGACGATGCGGCCGGCCTTCAGGTGCCGGCGGATGTTCGCGGTGCGGATGACGTCGATCTGGGCGCGGGCCGCGCCGCCCTTGGCGACGATGCCGGCCTGCGGGCCGGTCAGCGAGACGGCGTCGGCGCCGCGCGCCTTGCAGGCCATCGCGAACAGCGAGATGCCGACCTGCTCGCCGGTCGTGATGAGCTGGTCGAGCTCGCGGTCGTCGGGCGACGGCGTGATGCGCTCGGCCAAGGTGATCAGCTCGTCGGTCATCTCGCCGGGGGCCGAGACGACCACGACGACCCCGTAGCCCTTCCGGCGCTCGGCGATGGCGCGCTCGGCGGCGCGCTGGATCTTCTCGGGGTCGGCCACGGAGGTCCCGCCGAACTTCATGACGGTGATCTTCATTTCGGCTTCTCGAGCGTGAGCGTCGCCTCGCACGCGCCGCCGAGCAAGGTCGGCTCCTCGGTGCGGGCGGCCATCACGACGGCCTTGCGGGCCTCGAATTCCACCTCGAGGGTGCCGAAGACCGGCGGCGTCCCGCTCGCGGCGAACGCCCAGCGCTCCGGCGGCGGCGCGGGCCGCTTGCGGCGCGAGACGACGGGGCGCGACTCCTCGCGGGTCAAGGTCAGCACGCGCTCGTCGACGACGACGCCGCGTCCGTCGATGCCGCGCAGCACGATCTTCTCGCGGCCCTCGGCGTCGTCGAGCGACAGCAGCACCGCGCGCTTGAGCGGCCCGTCCTTGGGAAAGCGGCAGAGCATCGGCCCGCTGAAGCGCGCGTCCTTCGGCAGCGCCCGCGAGGGCGCGTCGGACGCCGCGGCGGCCGCGGCGAGCAGCAGCGCCGGCCCGGGGGTCATCGGTGGACCGCGACCCCTTGGTGGTCGACCTGCAGGGAGAGCCAGCGGCTGGAGACCCCGTGCTTGTGGAACGCGCGGACCATCGCCTCGCCGACGGCGGCGTTGCGTCCCTCGACGAAGGCGAAGACGGTCGGGCCGGAGCCCGACAGCGAGGCGCCGGCGGCGCCCGCGTCGACGGCGGCGGCCAGCGCGTCCTCGAGGCCGGGCACGAGTTTGGCGCGGTAGGGCTGATGGAGCCGGTCCTTCATGAGCTCCGGCAGGCGCGCGACATGGCCGCTCTCGAGGGCGCGCACGAGCAGCAGCGCGCGCGAGGCGTTGAAGACGGCGTCGTCGCGGAAGACGGTCTCGGGCAGGACGGAGCGGGCCTTCTTCGTGGACAGCTCGAAGTCCGGGATGCAGACCACCGAGGAGAGCGACGCGTGCACCCCGAGCCGCTGGGCGCGGGCGCGGCCGTCGATGACGAGGCTCGCCGTCAGGCCGCCGTGCACGCACGGCGCGATGTTGTCGGGATGCCCCTCGAGGCCGACCGCGAGCTGCTCGAGCTCGTCTTCGGAGCGGCGCAAGGTCCCGACGAGGTGGGCGCCGGCCCACAGGCCCGTGACGATCGCCGCGGCCGAGGAGCCGAGGCCGCGCGCCAGCGGCACGCGGTTGCGGGCCTTGAAGACCAGGCGGCCGGGCAGCGACGGCGGAAGCGACATGCGCGCCGCGCGCACGAGCATGTTCGTCTCGCCGCGCGCGAGGGTGTCGGCGCCGGCGCCCTCGATCTCGACGACGGGCGGGCCGGAGGCGTCGTGGAGCTCGAGCGTGAGCTCGTTGCGCAGGCCGAGCGCCATGCCCAGGCAGTCGAAGCCGGGCCCGAGGTTGCTCGTCGAGGCCGGGGCCGTCACCGTCACGCGCGCGAGAATCTTGTCCTTCAAAGCTTGATGGCTCCTCCCGCCTTCACGCGGCGGATCTTCGGCTTCCAGCGCGCCGTGATGCCCGGGTCCTTGAGCCCGTTGCCCGTCAGCACGCAGACCGTGAGGCCGGCCGGGGCCTTGCGCGCGCGGCCGAGCTTGAGCAGGCCCGCGACCGAGGCGGCGGAGGAGGGCTCGCAGAACACGCCCTCCGTGGACGACAGCAGGCGGTAGGCGGCGAGGATCTCGGCGTCGGTGACCTTGCCGATCGCGCCGCCGGACTCGTCGCGCGCGGCGATCGCGCCGTTCCAGGACACGGGGCAGCCGATGCGGATCGCGGTCGCGAGCGTGGAGGGATTCTTGACGGCCTTGCCGGAGACGAGGGGCGCGGCGCCGGCGGCCTGCCACCCGAACATGCGGGGCTTGGCGCCGCTCTCTTTGTAGCCCATCCAGTACGCGGTGATGTTGCCCGCGTTGCCGACGGGGATGAAGTGGTTGTCGGGCGCGCGCCCGAGCTGCTCGATGATCTCGAAGGCCGCCGTCTTCTGCCCCTGCAGGCGGAAGGGATTCGAGGAGTTGACCAGCGCGAAGCCCTTCGTCTTCGCGGCCTCGCCGGCCATGACGAGCGCCTCGTCGAAATTGCCGGCGACCTCGACGATCTCGGCGCCGTGCATGACGGCCTGGGAAAGCTTGCCGGCGGCGACCTTGCCCGCGGGCAGGAACACGACGCAGCGCAGGCCCGCGCGCGCGGCGTAGGCGGCGGCGGAGGCCGAGGTGTTGCCCGTGGAGGCGCAGAGCACGCCGGTCGCGCCCGACTCGACGGCCTTCGAGATCGCGAGCGTCATGCCGCGGTCTTTGAAGGAGCCCGTCGGGTTGGCCCCCTCGACCTTCACGAACACCGAGCCGGGTGGCAGGCCCGCGGCCTTCGCGACGCGGTCGACGCGCACGAGCGGCGTGTTGCCCTCGCCGAGCGTGATCAGCGGCGTGCGGGCCGTGACCGGCAGGCGGTCGCGCCAGCGGGCGATGAGCCCGGGGGTCCCGCTCACGCCATCATCCGCATCGCGCAGTGCTTCGACAGGACGGCGGGCTGGCGAAGGATCGCCTTGCGGGCCATATTGAACGCATGCCGCGAAGCGGCGTGCGTCGCGATCATGACGGGGACGGCGCGCGCGCCGGACGCCTTGTCCTGGTGGATCGCCGCGATGGAGACCTTCTCGCGTCCGAGCGCGTCGGCGATGCGGGCGAGCGCGCCGGGCTTGTCGAGCACGTCGAGGCGCAGGTACCAGCCCGACACCGCCTCGTCGGGGAGGCCAGCGCGAGCTTGCGCGCGGCGAGCGCGGCCGGCGGCAGTCCGCCCAGGATGTCGCGCGAGAGCACGAGCACGTCGGCGAGCACGGCGGAGGCCGTCGGGCCCGCGCCCGCGCCGCGGCCGTAGAACATCAGGTCGCCGGCCGACGCGGTGTGGACCATCAGGGCGTTGTACTGGCGCCGCACGGCGGCCAGCGGATGGCCGAGCTTGACCATCGTCGGCGAGACCGACGCGTCGACCGAAGGGGCGCCGGGCTTGCCGGAAAAGCGCAGGGAGGCGATCAGGCGCACGGTCATGCCCAGGCGCTCGCGCGCGAAGGCGATGTCGCGCGCGGAGATCGACTCGATGCCGTCGACCGGAAACGAGCCGGGCTTGAGCCAGCCCCCGTGACCAGGCCGGCGAGCACGGAAAGTTTCTGCGCGGCGTCCTGGCCGGAGACGTCCATGTACGGGTCCTTCTCGGCGAAGCCGAGCTTCTGCGCCTCGACGAGCGCATCTTGGGGGACAGTCCCTCTTCGCCGCGCGACAGAATGTAGTTGGTCGTGCCGTTGAGGATGCCGTCGACGCCGAGGACGCGGTCGCCGGAGAATGAGAGTTCAAGCGCCCGTAAAACCGGGACGCCGCCGGCGACGCTGCCCTCGAAGGCCAGGCGCGCGCCGTTGGCGCGCGCCGCGCCCGTGATCTGCGGCCAGGCGTGCGCGAGCAGGCGCTTGTTGGCGGTGACCAGCGCCTTGCCCCGGCCGAGCGCGGTCAGCGCGAAGCGTTTCGGCGCGTCGAGGCCGCCGAGCAGCTCGACGAACAGGTCGGCCTCGGCGCGGCGCGCCATCTCGACCGGATCCTTGTAGCGGGCGACGGAGGCCGGCAGGCCGAGAGCGCGGGCCTCTTTGGCGGCGTCGTTGTCGGCGACGGCCGTCAGCCGCAGCTCGGCGCCGAGGCGCTCCTTGAACTCGGCGCGGCGCTCGCGCAGAAGCCGGACGGTCTCCCGTCCGACGTTGCCGAGCCCGGCGACGGCCACGTTGAGGGCGTTCACCGGGGAAATATTACCAAATCGCCCGGGACCCGCTTCCGGACGGCGCCGACCAGGGCGGACGCGACCTCGTCGGCCGCGACGGCGCGGTACTTGGAGAGGGGGCCGAGCAGAAGCGGGTCGAGCGCGGCGAAGACGACCTCGCCGAGCCGCTCGGCGGGGCGCGGGCGCTCGCGGGCGCCCAGGAGCAGCGACGGGCGGATGATCGCGAGGCTCGCGAAGCCGAGGGCGGAGATCGCGTCCTCGGCCTCGCCCTTCACGCGCGGATACAGAAAGGACGAGTCCGCGTCGGCTCCCAGGGACGAGACGAGGCCGAAGGCCCCGGCCCCGGCGGCGCGCGCGGCGGCGGCGAAGCCGACGGCCAAGTCGAAGTCGACGGCGCGGAAGGCCTCGGCGCTGCCCGCGTCCTTGCGCGTCGTGCCGAGGCAGCCGTACGCCTCGTCGACGGGAGGCAGCGCGGGCCAGGAGCCGGAGAGCAGCGGGTTGTCGAGCTTGGGGTGCGCCGGCAGGGGGCGGCGCGTCGGCGCGACGACGCGCGTGACGGCGGGATCGTCGAGGAGGCGCCGCAGGACGCGCCCGCCGACGAGGCCGGTGGCGCCGGCCAGCGCCGCCCTCATTGGGCCGTCGGCGCGGGGGCGAGGCCGTCACGGGCTCGGTCGAGACCGCGGGAGCGGGAACGGGTTCGGCGGCGGGCGACGGCGCCTGCAGCGGCGCCGTCGAGACCTCGACGCCGGCCGGCACGCCGTTCTGGAACGTCGCCTGCGGGAGAGACTCGGAGAGGATCGGCGGCGGGGCGGGCAGCAGGCCGGCCTCGCGCGCCAGCTCCGCGGCCACGCGCGCGCCGAGCGGCGCGGCCATCGCATAGAGGCGGTCGGTCAGTTCCGTGGGGACCGCGCGGAACTCGGTCAAGGTCGAGGAGGAGGTGTTGTCGCCGAGACGGACCTCCTTGCCCCACATGAGGCGCGCCGTGTCGCCGCGGTGCAGGCGCGCCGCCGCGGAGAGGACGGGCACGGTGCGCGGCGTCTCCTCCTCGTTGGGTTCCAGGCCGAAGGAGACGTTGACGTCGACGATGACGGCGTCGTCGAGCGAGAGGAGCTTCGGGAAGTCGCGCGGCGAGGGCTTGTCGTCGACGAAGTAGTACTTGCGCCGCCAGTCGAGCTGGTCGGAGGCGGCGTTCCACTCGCGGCGCTGCCCGGGCGTGATGCCCGCCTCGCTCCAGGTCTGGACCTGGCCGCTGTGAGCCTGCTTGAGCGCCGAGACGAGCGCGGCCTCGACGGCGGCGTCGTAGCGCGGACGCGGGAGGTAGGGCTGGATCTCCTTCGACAGCTCGTTGATCCGGTCCTCCTGCATGCCCTGGAGGAAGGTGCCGATCGGCAGGAGCTTCATCGCCGTCTCGGCCTTCGAGTCGGGATCGGCGACGATCCACGGCCCGGGCGACTGAGTGACGAGCACGATCATGCGCTGCCCGGGTTTGACCGCGCCGCGCGGGTCCGGCGGCGGCTCGACGGTGACGCAGGACGCGGCCAGGAGGACGGCCAGAAGCGGGAGAAATCGTCGCATGAGACTTCAAGGATATATAATCGGGGCATGAACGCGCTTATTCCCGTCGCGACGATCCTCCTGGCGGCCTCGGCCGCCGCCGCCCCGCTGAAGAAGGAAAAGGCCGCCTTCGACGCGGCCCGGGCCGGCCTCGCCTCCGCCGACGCCGGCGTCCGCGCGCGCGCCGCCTGGGACATGGGCCAGCTCGGCTTCGTCGACGTGCCCGAGGGCGAGACGGAGAGCGCGGTCTCGGTCTCGATGCGCGAGGCGGCCGCGGCCGAGATCCTGCCCGCCGTCTCCGACCCCGCGCCTCTCGTGCGCGCCCGCGCGGTCGAGGCGCTCGGCAAGCTCGAAGGCGGCGGAGAGGAGACCTTGCTGTCGGCGTCGACCGACATCGATCCGGGCGTGCGCGGCGAGTTCGCGCTCGCGCTGTTCCGCCGCCGCTTCCTCAAGCGCGTGCCCGAGTACTCGAGCGCGTCGTTCCGCCGGCTCGCCGACCTCTCCGCCGACCGCGAGGCCGAGGTCCGCTGGCGGGCGGTCTACGCCTTCACCCGGTTCCCCGACGCGCGCGCCGAGACCGTCCTGCGCGCCGCGCAGAAGGACTCCGACGCGACGGTCCGTCTCTTCGCCGTTCGCTCTTTAGGAAAGCTCGGCGCGCCCGCCGACAAGTCGTTGCTGGCCGATCCCGACCTCTACGTCCGCGCCGAGGCGGCCGCCTCGTACGGGGCCGCGAAGAAGGCCGCGGCCCTCCCGGACTCCGTCTACGCCGACGCCTCCGCGCACGTGCGCGCGGCCGCGGCCGACGCCGTCGCGGCGACGGGGGACGCGGCGCTCGCCTCGAAGCTCGAGACGATGGCCGATTCCGACGGGCCGCTGGCGCGGGGCGCGCGCTGCTCGCGTTGGCCAAGCTTCGAGGCGCCGCCGAGGCTCCGCGCCTCGCGAAGGCGCGCGCCGACGCGCGGTGGTGGATCCGCGCGCGCGCCTTCGAGGCGAGCGCGTCCCTTCCCGACGCCGGCGAGATCCTGGCCGCGGGCGCGGCCGACCCCGACGCGCGCGTCGCGGCCCAGGCGCTGGAAACCTTGGCCGCGTCGACGGGGCCGGCCGCGGGCGCCGCGATCGAGCGCGTCCTGCGCGACCCGAAGGCGCCGCTCGAGCTGACCGGCACCGCGATCGACGCGGCCGCCGAGCGCAAAGACCCCGCTCTGGCGCCGGC
The DNA here is from genome assembly GCA_023213235.1 of Elusimicrobiota bacterium. Lineage (GTDB taxonomy): Bacteria > Elusimicrobiota > Elusimicrobia > UBA1565 > UBA9628 > GWA2-66-18. Next base: position 31,138 of record CP096137.1, read on the forward strand.
GCTGCGCGCCGCCGGGGCCCGCAAGGACCTCACCCCCGAGATCGGCGAGTCGCTGGCCAAGGCGCTGAAGGCCTGCGGGGACGCCCGTCCTTATAAAGGAGCCAAGCTCGCCCCTCCGAAGGAGTTCCCGCCCCTGGTCTCCCCCGTCGAGCTCGTCCTCGACACCGAGAAGGGCGAGGTCGTGCTGGCGCTCGACGGGAAGAACGCCCCGAACCACGCCGCCGCGATCGCCGACGCGGCGCGGCGCAAGATCTACGACGGGACGATCTGGCACCGCGTCGTGACCGCCTTCGTCGTCCAGGGCGGGGACCCGCGCGGCTCGGGGTGGGGCGACGACGGGTTCCGCCTGCGCGACGAGAACTCGCCCGTCGGATTCCGGCGCGGGACGCTCGGCATGCCGAAGGCCGGTCCCGACACGGGCGGCGTCCAGCTCTTCGTGAGCCTCGTGCCAACGCCGCACCTCGACGGGCGCTACACGCCGTTCGGGAGCGTGGTCTCGGGAATGGACGTTCTCGACCGGCTCGAACCGGGCGACCTCATCCGCTCCGTCAAGCTCCGCTAGCCGCGGGCGAGCTTGCCGCAGGCCGACGCGGCGCGGGCGCAGGCGTCGGCGCAGCGCTTGATGTCGGAGTGGCCGCCGATGCGGGCCAGGTCCTCGGCGCAGCGGCGGCTGACCTCGATGCCCGCGCGGGCGATCGCCGGAAGGGACTCGGAGTTGTGCAGGGAGGCCTCGGCCGTCAGGCGGCAGAGCTCGCCGCTCTCGCGGATCAGGCGCAGCAGCTGCCGGTCGACGCGCAGGTCGTCGAGGGAGCGGGCGCGCTCCTCGGTCTCCATGCAGGCGGAGTAGGCGGCCATGCAGTCCTTGGTGCTCTGCTGGCGGGCGGGGGACATCGAGGCGATATCGATAAGGGTCATTCGGGGTTCTCCTGGCCGGCAGTGTACCGCCCGGCGGGCGGGGCGTCCGTAGAGGGGAGTCGACGGGGGGTTCCAATAATATGACGGCTCCCGGGGACCTGATGGGCGGGGGCGGAATTGCTACACTGGGATTTCGACATGATCAAATCCCTGTTCGAGAAGGCCTTCGGCACGCCCAGCGAGCGCACGCTCAAGCGCTTCCGCCCCCTGCTCGAGGCGACGAACGCCCTCGAGCCCGAGATCAAGGCCCTGGCCGACGCCGATTTCCCCGTCCGCACGGCCGCGCTCAAGGAGCGCGTCGCCAAGTCCTTCGCCGCGATCACGATCCCGGACAACGACGAGGACCATCGCGCCGCCCGCAAGGAGGCCGAGATCGCGGCGCTCAACGAGGTCCTGCCCGAGGCCTTCGCGCTGTGCCGCGAAGCCGCGCGCCGCTCGATCGGCCTGCGCCACTTCGACGTGCAGCTGCTCGGCGGCATGGTCCTGCACAACGGCTCGATCGCCGAGATGCGCACCGGCGAAGGCAAGACCCTCGTCGCCACCGCCCCGGCCTACCTCAACGCGCTCGTCGGCAAGGGCGTCCACATCGTGACCGTCAACGACTACCTGGCCAAGCGCGACAGCGAGTGGATGGGGCCCGTGTACCGCTTCCTCGGCCTGACCGTCGGCGCGATCCAGCACGACACGAGCAATCCGGAGCGACAGGCCGCCTACCGCAGCGACATCACCTTCATCACCAACAACGAGCTCGGCTTCGACTACCTGCGCGACAACATGGTCGTGCGCAAGGAAGACCGGGTCCACAATCATCTCTACTACGCGATCATCGACGAGGTCGACTCGATCCTCATCGACGAGGCCCGCACGCCGCTGATCATCTCCGGCGCCGCCGAGAAGTCCACCGAGCGCTACGCGATCGTCAACAAGCTGATCCCGCATCTCAAGGTGCGGGTCATCACGGAAGAAGACGAGATCCAGGCCAAATATCATGGCACCGACCTCCAGAAGGGCTGGGACGCGATCGTCGACGAGAAGAACCACACCGCGATCCTGACCGAGGAGGGCGTCGGCAAGTGCGAGGCCCTGCTCGGCATCGGCAACCTCTACGACGACCTCGAGGGCGAGTGGGTCCACCACATCACCCAGGCCCTTCGGGCCTGGCATCTTTATAAACGCGACGTCGAATACGTCGTCAAGGATGGGGAAGTCATCATCGTCGACGAGTTCACGGGCCGCCTGATGCCGGGCCGCCGCTGGTCCGACGGCCTGCACCAGGCCGTCGAGGCTCACGAGAACCTTCCTCCGAAGGAAGAGAACCAGACGCTCGCCACGATCACGTTCCAGAACTTCTTCAAGATCTACAAGAAGCGGTCCGGCATGACGGGCACCGCGATGACCGAGGCCGACGAGTTCCAGGAGATCTACGGGATGGAGGTCCGCGAGATCCCGACGAACCGGACCTCCTCGCGCCAGGACCTGCCCGACCTCGTCTACAAGAGCGAGCGCGAGAAATTCAACGCGATCGTCGACGAGGTCATGGAGCTCTGGAAGGTCGGCCGTCCCGTGCTGGTCGGCACGCGCTCGATCGAGAAATCCGAGAAGCTCTCCGCGATGCTCCGCCACAAGGGCGTCCCCTGCCAGGTGCTCAACGCCAAGTACCACGAGCAGGAGTCGCAGATCATCGCGCAGGCCGGCCGCAAGGGCGCGGTCACGATCGCGACGAACATGGCCGGTCGCGGCACCGACATCCTGCTCGGCGGCAACCCGCAGGACCAGGCGGAATTCGAGGTGGTCAAGGGCGTCGGCGGCCTGCATGTTCTGGGTACCGAGCGCCACGAGAGCCGCCGCATCGACAACCAGCTGCGCGGCCGCTGCGGCCGCCAGGGCGACCCCGGCTCGACCCGCTTCTACCTCGCGCTCGACGACGAACTGATGCGCCTGTTCGGCTCCGACCGCATCGCGCCCCTCATGGAGAAGCTCGGCATGAAGGAGGGCGAGGTCATCGAGTCCGGCCTCGTCTCCTATCAGATCGAAAACGCCCAGCGCCGGGTCGAGACCCACAACTTCGACATCCGCAAGCAGCTCCTCGACTACGACAACGTGATGAACAAGCAGCGCGAGGTCGTCTACAAGCTGCGCGACGAGGTGCTCTTCGGCGAGTCCGTCTCCGCCCAGATCAAGGCGATGATCGAGGAGGACGTGGCCGAGCAGGTGGCGGCCGCGATGCCCGACGAGAACGACCAGTCGAAGTGGAACCTCGTCGAGCTCTCCGCCTACCTCGAGCGCGTGTTCATGCTCACGTGGAACCCGACGGAGGCGCAAAAGCCCAGCTCGTGCCCGAGCTCGTCAAGAAGGAGCTCATCCGCGCGGCGATGGACATCTACGCGAAGCGCCCCTCCGACTTCGCCGGCTACGACTTCAAGGAAGTCGAGAAGATGGTCATGCTCCAGATGATCGACAAGGCCTGGAAGAACCATCTCTACGACCTCGACCACCTCAAGAAGGCGATCTTCCTGCGCTCCTACGCGCAGAAGGACCCGAAGGTCGAGTACCAGAAGGAGTCGTTCCGCTACTTCGAGGCCCTGCTCGGCCGCGTGCGCGAGCAGACCGTCGAGTACATCTTCCGCGTCGAGGCGCCGAAGGCGCCCGTCGCGCCGCCGCCCGCCGTCGCCGTCCACCCGCAGTCGCCCGGCGGCGACACGTCCGGCGAGGATCCGATGCCCGAGGAGCCGCGCCCCGCGCGCCCCGCCGCGCCGAAGAGCATCCTCTCCGGCGGCGGAGCCGCGGTGCCCAACGGCATCCAGAGCATCGGCCGCAACGACCCCTGCTACTGCGGCTCCGGCAAGAAGTACAAGAAATGCCACGGGGCCGACTCGCTCTAGAAGCGGGCGCCGTAGCCTTCGCGGCGGGCCTGGTCGCTCTCGGCCAGCCGACCCCGTCGCTGTGGGCCTTCGGCTGGTTCGGCCTGGTTCCGCTCGTCCTTCTTTCAAATAACGGCGGATGGCGCCGCGCCGCAGGCCTCGGCTTCGCGGCCGGTTTTGGATTTCACGTCGTCGTCACGAACTGGGTGTTTCCGACGTGCCGCTTCGCGCAGGTGCCCCTGCCCGTCTGCTTCCTCGCCTGGTTCGCGCTGTCCGCGGTCCTCGCCGTCTCCTGGGCCGCCGCCGCCGCGCTCGCCGTGCGCGCCGCGTCGCGCCTTCCGCGCGCGCTTCGTCCCTGGATGTGGGCCGTCGCGTGGACGGCCGTCGCCTCCTTCTGCTCGCGCTGGACGCCGCGCTTCGGCGCCGACCTGCTCGGCTACTCGCAGTGGACGAACCTCTCCTTGATCCAGGCCGGATCCTGGGGCGGGCCGCACCTGCTCGACTTCGCGCTCATGCTGGTCAACGCGAGCCTGGCCGAGGCCTGGATCGACTCCCGCGAACGCCGCGCGGACTCCGTTCCAAACGTCGCGTTCTCGTTCGCGCTCGTCGCCGCGATCTGGATTCACGGGGCGATCGTCCTCGCGCGGCGCCCCGAGCCGTCGGGTCCGACGGCGCGCGTCGAGATCCTCCAGCCGTGCGTGGACCAATACCACAAGTGGAACGAGACCTGGGTCGAAGAAATATTAGGCGGCTACGACGAGCTCCTCGCGCGCCCGCGCCCCTCCGCCCCCGCGCTCGTCGTCTGGCCCGAGACCGCGATCCCGCGCTGGGGCCGGCGCGGCGAGGCCGTGCCCGAGGCCGCGAAGTGGGCCGTCAAGCTCGGCGCGCCTCATCTCGTCGGCGTCATCGCCTCCGCCGAGAGGGACGCCGGGTCCGGCCCGGCCAACGCCGCCCAGCTCATCGCTCCCGACGGGCGCGTCGACGGGTTCTACGCCAAGCGCGAGCTCGTGCCGTTCGGCGAGTTCGTGCCCCTGCGCTCGTGGGTGCCGCGCTACGTCATCGATCGCTGGCTCATGATCCTCGACAATCTGGGCGACCTCGAGGCCGGGGCCAAGCGCCAGCCGCTCGTCTCCACCGCGTGGGGCCTCGCGTCGGTCACGATCTGCTACGAGGCGATCTTCCCGCGCTGGGCCCGCCTCGACGCCTCGCGCGGCGCGCGCCTGTCGATCAACATCACCAACGACGCCTGGTACCTCGACACCTGGGCGCCGCGCCAGCACTACCGGGTCAACCGCTTCCGCGCCATCGAGAACCGCACGACCGTGATCCGCTCCGGCAACACCGGCATCTCCGCCGTCATCGACCCGTGGGGCGTGACGACGGCCGAGCTCGACCTCAACGTGCGCGGGCGTCTCGACACGGAAGTCCCGCTCGAGGACCCGTTTCCGGCGCGCTCCTGGTACGCGCGGCACGGCGACGTGATCGGGACCATCTGTCTGCTGCTGCTCGCGCTGGGGCTGGCGCGCTCCTTTATATGAAGGCGAGGGTCGTGTATTCGCCGAAGTACGAAGTGAGCTACGGTGAGCATCATTTTTCCACGCGCAAGTTCGCTTTAGCCGCGGAAGCCTGCCGGAAGTTCGCCGACATCGTGGAGCCGGCGGAGCCGACGCGGGAAGACCTGATGCTGGCTCATGGACCCGACTGGGTCGAGAAGCTGATGACCGGCGTTTTGAGCCCGGCCGACGTGGCTCGCCTGGAACTTCCTTTTTCACCGGACATTTCGAGAGCCCATTGTCTCGCGGCGGGGGCACCTACATGGCCCTTTGTCATGCACTGGAAACGGGAGTCGGGCTCCATGCGGGCGGGGGCGCATCACGCCTTCCGGGATCACGGCGAGGGCTATTGCGCGGTCAACGACATCGCCTACGCCATCATCAAGGCTCGCGCCTCGGGGTTGATCCAGCGCGCGGCCGTCGTGGATTTGGACGTTCATCAGGGGAATGGAACGGCATCAATCTTTCGCGGCGACCCCGACACCTTCACGTTCTCGATGCACCAATACGGCATCTATCCCGAACGCCGTCAGCAGTCCTCGCTCGACGTGGAGCTCGTCCCCGGGACCGGCGACGCCGCCTACTACGACAAACTGCGCCACTCGCTGCGCGCGGTGACCGACTTCAAGCCCGACGTGATCGTCTACCAGGCCGGCGTCGACGTCTGGGAGAAGGACAAGCTCGGCGGCCTGGCCTTGAGCGAGCGTGGCGTTCTCGATCGCGACATGGCCGTCTACGAGACCTGCCGCGTGCACCGGATTCCAGTCGTCGTCACCCTCGGCGGCGGCTACGGGCCGACGCCCGAGGACACCGCACGGCTGCACGCGGCGACGTTGAAGCTCTTCGCCGGCGTGTAGGTGTCAGACCTCCCACTTCCCACTTTTCTATCCAAAAAGTGGGAAGTGGGAGGTCTGACACCAATGTCGTAGAATACCTCCGATGTTCACGGAAACCTCCAACAAGATCGAGGAGATGCAGGCCCTCCTCGCCAAGATCGGCAAGAACCTCGACCTCGACAAGCTGCGCAAGGAAGTCGCCGCGCGCGAGGCGGAGGCGGGCGAGCCCTCTTTCTGGACCGACTCGGTCCGGGCCAAGAAGAAGTCGAAGGAGCTCAACGACCTCAAGAAGACCTTGGCCGAGTACGACAAGGGCGTCACGACGCTCGACGACTTGAAGGCCCACTGCGAGCTGGCCGCCGAGATGAAGGACGAAGCCGAGATTAAAGAGGTCTCCAAGGGCATCGGCGAGGCGGAGAAGCTGCTGCGCGCCATGGACCTGCGGCTGAAGCTCTCGGCGGAGTTCGACAAGGACGACGCGATCATCAGCCTCAACGCCGGCGCCGGCGGCCTCGAGGCCTGCGACTGGGCCGAGATGCTGTGGCGCATGTACGAGCGCTGGAGCGAGAAGAACGGCTTCTCGGTCCAGATCACCGAATTCGCCAAGGGCGACGGCGCGGGCATCAAGAGCATCTCCGCGTTCGTGCGCGGCCCGAACGCCTACGGTCTGCTCAAAGGCGAGAAGGGCGTCCATCGCCTGGTCCGCATCAGCCCCTTCGACGCCAACAAGCGCCGCCACACGAGCTTCGCTTCCCTCGACGTCCTGCCCGACATCGAGGACGACATCAACATCGAGATCAAGGACTCGGACATCGAGACCGACACGTTCCGCTCCGGCGGCGCCGGCGGCCAGAACGTCAACAAGGTCGAGACCGCGGTCCGCATCCGCCACCTGCCCTCCGGCCTCGTCGTCGCCTGCCAGACCGAGCGCTCGCAGCTGCAGAACAAGATGAACGCGATGCGCATGCTCAAAGCCAAGCTTTACCAGATCGAGCTCGACAAGAAGCGCTCCGGCATGGAGAAGCACTACGGCGAGATGGGCGACATCGCCTGGGGCCACCAGATCCGCTCCTACGTGTTCATGCCCTACCAGATGGTCAAGGACCTGCGCACGGGCGAGGAGACGTCCCAGATCCAAAAGGTCATGGACGGCGACCTCGACGCGTTCATCGAGGCCTACCTGGGCTGGCTCGCGGCCGGCAAGCCGCCCCGGGTCAAGACCGGCGGGGACGAAGACTAGCCGCTTCCTTTATAAACGGCGCGCCCCTCCTGGCCCTATGTAACTTAAGGGCTTGACAAAACAAGGGGCCGGGCTTATCCTTCGAGCGTCCCTCGGAGAGCCCCATGAAAACCCCCTCGTCCCTCCTGCTCCTGCCGCTCCTTTTGGCCGCCCGCCCGGCCCTGGCGGAGATAAAACCGGGCGAACGCTGCGACACCGCGTTCCTCGAGAACGTCGCCAAGAACTACGTTGACGGCAACATCGCCGACGAGCGCATCGTCGACGTGAGCCGCCGGCTGGGCGCCGAAACGGTCACCCGAAAGGGCTTCCGGGGCGGAGACGTCAAGATCTGCGACGTCGGCACTTGGAATCCCCTGGTGACCCAGACGGACCGGGTTTGGAAGCAGGAGGACGCCAAGGCCCACTGGTACGCCAACGGCGCCAAGGGCAACGCCGCGCTGATCCTGGTGGCGTCCGACTTCTACGCGAGCGTCGACGCGCTCGCCGCCGAGGCCCTCTCCGCGGCCGACGCCGCGATCGAGGCCGGAACCGCGCTCGGCGTGGCCGCCGCGACCGATTGGACGGCCCAGCAGAAGACGTGGCTCGCCGCCAACGGCGGCGCGCCGACGGTCGCCCGCGCGGGCAAGAGCGTGACGGCCCTCAAGAAGGCCGAGTGGGTCAACGGCACCGTGACGCCCCAGTCGGTCGGAGCGGCCCTGCGCAAGCTGACCGACGACAAGGGGCAGGGCCGCGCCGGAGGCTCCGAGGTGATCCGATTCCGGACCGCCGTGCTGGCGCTCGCCGCCGGGCTGCGGATGCATGCCCGGGCGTCCGGGAACGTGCGCACCCGCCTGGGCGCCGACGCCGGCCGCCTGCGTGAATTCATCGCCGCGCCGGCCAAGGAGATTCCCGAGCTCAAGACCGGAAGGGCCGAGGCGCTCGACGACACGAAATACGGGGTCGCCCTCGAGGCGCTGACGGGCAAGGGGCCGGTCGCCTCCCTCGAGGACGCGACGGCCCGCCCCGACGCGGCGCTCGACTACGTCGACCTCGCGCTTCGCAACCTGATCTCCCTGCGCGCCGCGCAGATCGAGGGCCTCGTCGCGTCCGCGAAGGAGAAGCTCGAGGGCAAGTCGATCACCCAGATCGAGGTCGCGGCCCGCGCCGCGGGGTCGCCGGGGAGCGCGCGAAGGACAACGCGCTGGCGGCCGACGTGCTGCGGCGCATGACGGAGACGCCGGAGTACCAGCGTCTCGACGCTCTGTACGAGAACAAGAAGGACCGGCCGGGCTGGAAGGACACCGACGAGGGCAAGGGCGTCATCGCCGCGCGCGAGCGCCTGCAGGCGGCGGCGCTGAGCGCCAAGATCGAGACCGGCGAGGGCGGCGTGAAGAAGGTCGTCTACACGCAGGGCGGCAAGAAGTACACGCTCGACGGCTTCGTGCCCGACGCGGTCGCCTCCGACGCGGCGACGCGCAACGACGTCGCCGGGATGATCGCCCGCATGATCGTCGGCGACGAGCAGGGCGACCCCAAGTTCAACGCGCTCATCGCGTCGATCAAGGGCGAGATCCCCGATCCCGCGATCGCGCCGGGCGAGTCGGCCGTCGCGCGCACGGTGCCGCCGGCCCTCAAGAGCGTGAAGGACGGCGCCGCCGGGTGCGACAAGCCGGCGGACCTCATCAACAACGATCACGAGACCTACGCCGCCCGCCAGCGCGCGAAGGCGGCCGAGGTCACGGCCGAGAACAAGCGCCGGCGCGACGCGATCAAGGCTCAGGAAGGGGCCCAGCTCGCGGCCGCCCAGCAGGTCTGCGACCAGGAGATGGCGGCGGCGCAGTCGATCACGAAGAAGAGCGACTTCGAGGCCGACGATTCGCTGCGCGCGCGCAAGGCCGCGGCCGCGGCGAAGGCGAAGACCGACTGCGACGCCCGCCGCGCCGTCATCATCGACGCGGCGAAGGCCCAGCTGGCCGCACGCGACGAGGCGGAGAAGACGACCAACGCCGGCGCCGTCATCAGGGCGGCCGACGCGGAGGTCAACGCGAGCTTCCGCATCGCGGTCGACGCGTCGGTCGACACGCTGCGGCGCGAGTACTCCGACCCGAAGAGCTCCCGCCACGCGAGCCTGATCCGCGGGGCCGAGCTCCGGGGCACGAGCACGGAGCTCGTCGGGTTCGTCGCGTACTGGTTCAACCGGCAATGGCCCGCGGGAGAGGGGCGCAAGGGCGCCATCGACAAGTGCGCGGCCGACATGGGACTCGGCGCGACGATCGCCGGCAAGTCGAACCCGGACTACGCCAATCCCGAGAACCCGTCCAAGGTGGCCGACAAGTGCGGCATCCACGACGCGCTCGTCGCCTACGTGAAGAGCCAGAAGGGGACGATCCACTAGGAGAACGCCGATGAGCCACCACCACCATCATCCGAAGCACCACGAGCTCCGCCGGGCGGAGTTCTCCGAACGCGCGCTGGCCTTCGCCGCCGACTACGCGGCGTTCGCCTTCGTCTGGTACCTGATCCTCAAGGTGATCGACCCCGGCCTGCCCGTCTTCCTCAACGAGAACGGCACGCTCGTCGCGGCGGCGCTGGCGGCGCTGTTCCTCGTCTACCAGACCTTCTTCTCGTGCGAGGGGCGCGTGAGCCTGGGCAAGCGGCTGCTCGGCATTCGCGTCGCCGACTCCGACGGCGAGCCGCTCGACTTCGGGCGCGCGCTCATGCGCGCGCTCGGCTACGTGCCGAGCTCGCTGTTCACCGCGGGCTTCTTCTGGACGCTCGTCGACCCGCACGGCCGGGCGTGGCACGACATCGCCGCCGGCAGCTTCGTGGTCTCGGACAACCGCCTGCCGGTGCAGCGCGGCCGCGTCCTGCGCCTGTCCGCCGGGTTCCTCGTCATCGCGTTCGCGCTCGCGGCGGGCTGGCACGGCATCTGGGAGGCGCGCTACCTCAAGCTCATGACGGTCGCCCACGCGAAAGCGGGCCTGCGCGAGTTCGACGGCCTGCAGAAGACGTACTACGCGCAGAACGGCCGGTACGCGGGAAGCCTCTTCGCGCTCGCCGAGGCCTCCGTCGACCCGCGCGGCTTCCTGCGCGACATGGCGGTGCTCTACGACCTCAAGGCGTTCCGCTTCAAGACGGACGCCGCCGGCTGGTCGGTCGCCACGCGCGCGCGCGACGTCGACGCCACCTTGGTCGCGGCGCACGGACCTTAGCCGCCGCCCGCCCGCCGTAAAGAAGAAGGCCCCCGCTTTCGCGGGGGCCTTCGTTTTTGGACGGCGCCTTTATTTAGGCGTCGGCCTTGTCGCTGACCTGCACCTTGAAGCCGGGGCCCATGGTGGAGGCGAGCGTGACGCTGATCATGTAGACGCCCTTGGAGGCCGACGGCTTGGCCTTCAGGATCGCGTCGAGGACGGTCTTCGCGTTGCCCGCGATCTTGTCGGCGGAGAAGGACGCCTTGCCGACGGGAACGTGGATGATGCCGTAGTCGTCGACCTTGTACTCGACGCGGCCGGCCTTCAGTTCCTTGACCGTCTTCGGGATGTCCATCGTGACCGTGCCCGACTTCGGGTTCGGCATGAGGCCCTTGGGGCCGAGCACCTTTCCGAGCTTGGAGAGGTCCTTCATCATGTCGGGGGTGGCGACGAGGATGTCGAAGTCCGTGAAGCCCTTCGAGATCTGCTCGATGAGGTCCTCGGCGCCGACCAGGTCCGCGCCGGCGGCCTTGGCGTCCTTCTGCTTTTCGCCGCGGACGACGACCGCGATCTTCTTGGACTTGCCGAGGCCGTGCGGCAGGCCGACGGTGCCGCGGACCTGCTGGTCCGCCTGCTTGGGGTCCACGCCGAGGCGGACGTGCAGCTCGACGGTCTCGTCGAACTTGGCGTTCGCGCACTTCTTCACGAGCTCCACCGCCGCGGGGAGCGGGCTGAGCTTCATGAGGTCCAGATCCTTCACCAGCGCGTCGTATCTCTTGCCCATCTTGTTTCTCCTAGACCTGTTGGCGCCTACTGACGATCAGGCTCGGTCTACTTCTATATAAACGGCTTCGTCGGGTTACTTCGTGACGTCGATGCCCATCGAGCGGGCGGTGCCCATGACCATCAGCGTCGCCTGCTGGAGGTCCTTGGTGTTGAGGTCGGGCAGCTTCGCCTTCGCCACGTCCTCGGCCTGCTTCTTGGTGATCTTGCCGACCTTGTTGCGGTTCGGCTCGCCGGAGCCCTTCGCCAGGCCGGCGGCCTTCTTCAGCAGCGAGGACACGGGAGGCATCTTCGTGATGAACGAGAACGAGCGGTCCTCGAACACCGTGATGACGACCGGGATGAGCATCCCGGGCTCCTGCGTCTTCGTCTTCTCGTTGAACTGCTTGCAGAAATCCATGATGTTGACGCCGTGCTGACCGAGCGCGGGGCCGACGGGCGGCGCGGGGTTCGCGGCGCCGGCGGGAATCTGAAGCTTGATTTGCGTTTTGACTTTCTTCGCCATGACTTTTTACAACCTCTCTTCGTGCGTCTTGAATCCTAACGGCCCCAGGACCCGGGCCGCAGCATCTTCGCGATGACGCCTCCCAGGACCGTGAGCAGGAACACCTTCCAGTACGGAACCGTCTGCGAGCCGAAAACCACCTGCGTGAACTCCGCGCTGAAGACGGCGGGCCACAGCGCCCAGACGAGCAAAGACGCGAGCAGCGCCTTGCCGAACAGCATGAGCAGGCCGAAGCCGAGAGCCGCGAGCATGGTCAGGCCGGCCAGGACGGCGCCGATCAAGCCCAGCGAGTGGACGTGCACGACCTTCGCCTTGATCCCTTCGTACTCGGGACCGGCGCCGGACGGCATGACCTCGGCCTCGATCGCGCTCAGATCTTCTCCACCTGCAGGAAGTCGAGCTCGACGGGGGTCGGGCGGCCGAAGATCGTGACCATCGCCTTGATCTTCGCCTTCGCCTCGGCGACCTCTTCGACGACGCCGATGAAGTGGCGGAAGGGGCCGTCGACGATGCGGATGTTCTCGCCCTTCTCGAACTGCACGGCCGGCCGGGGCTTGCCCGAGGCGGCGTTGTTCGTCAAATCGAGGATGGCCTTGATCTCCTCTTCGGGAAGCGGGGTCGGGTCGGTGTCGCCGAGGAAGCCGGTGACGCCCGGGACGCCCTTGATCATCCAGTAGGTCACCTCGTCGATGACCATGTCCATCAGGACGTAGCCGGGGAAAAACTTCCGCTTGGAGATCTTCTTCTTGTTCTTCTTGACCTCGACGACGTCCTCGGTCGGGATGAACACGTTGAAGACGCGGTCCTGGAGCTTCTCGGTCTCGATCTTCTGCAGGAGGAGCTTGTGGACGCGATCCTCGTAGCCCGACTGCGTGTGGACGACGAACCAGCCGCGGCGGCCCGTCGGAGTGGTGGTTTCGCTCATGTTATCTTCCCAGGACGGCCCTGACGAGCACCGACAGCACGTAGTCGACGCCGGCGACGTACAGCGACATCAGGCCCACGAGGATGACGATCGCCTTCGTGGAGTCGATGGCCTGCTGACGGGTCAGCCAGGTGGACTGCTTGAGCTCGGAGACGGCTTCTTTCAGGAACTGCGTCGCTTGATTCATTTTATTCCCACGTCGAAGACTTCAAAATCTGCGCGATCTGGCGGGGGCGCCAGGACTCGAACCTGGAGGGGCGGTTTTGGAGACCGCTCGTTTAGCCAATTAACGGACACCCCCGCAGATCGCTTTCAGTTCTACTTCACTTCCTTGTGCGCGACCTGCTTTCCGCAGGCGCGGCAGAACTTCTTCATCTCCAGCTTGAACTCCTTCTTCTTGCCGCGCTGGTAGTGATAGTTCTTGTTCTTGCAGACGGTGCAGCCGAGAGTGACGATGTATCTGTCGCCCATGACTTTACCCGATGATGTCGGCCACGACGCCGGCGCCGACGGTGTGGCCGCCTTCGCGGACGGCGAAGCGCAGACCCTTCTCCATCGCGATCGGCGTGATCAGCTCGCACTCGATGTCGATGTTGTCTCCCGGCATGACCATCTCGACGCCGGCCGGCAGCGTCACCGCGCCGGTCACGTCGGTCGTGCGGAAGTAGAACTGCGGGCGGTAGCCCTTGAAGAACGGCGTGTGGCGGCCGCCCTCTTCCTTGTTCAGGACGTACAGCTTCGCCTTGAACTTCTTGTGCGGCTTGATCGAACCCGGCGCGCAGATGACCTGCCCGCGCTCGATCTGAGCCTTCTCGATGCCGCGCAGCAGGATGCCGACGTTGTCGCCCGCGCGGGCGTCGTCGAGCAGCTTGCGGAACATCTCGATGCCGGTCACGACGGTCTTCTGCGTGTCCTTCAGACCGACGATCTCGACGTTGTCGCCGACCTTGACCGTGCCGCGCTCGCAGCGGCCCGTGGCCACCGTGCCGCGACCCGTGATCGAGAACACGTCCTCGACGGCCAGCAGGAACGGCTTGTCCGTCTCGCGCTTGGGCTCGGGAATGTCCTTGTCGAGCGCGTCCATGAGCGCCTGGATCGACGGCTCGCCGATCGGAGACGTGTCGCCCTCGAGGCCCTTCGTCGCCGAGCCGCGGATGATCGTCACCTTGTCGCCCGGGAACTCGTACTTCGAGAGCAGCTCGCGCACTTCCATCTCGACGAGCTCGACGAGGTCCTTGTCGGCCACGTCCACCTTGTTGAGGAACACCACCATGTGCGGCACGCCGACCTGGCGGGCCAGCAGCACGTGCTCGCGCGTCTGCGGCATGGGGCCGTCGGCCGCCGACACCACGAGGATCGCGCCGTCCATCTGCGCCGCGCCCGTGATCATGTTCTTGATGTAGTCCGCGTGACCGGGGCAGTCGACGTGCGCGTAATGGCGCTTGTCCGTCTCGTACTCCTGGTGGTGGACGTTGATCGTCACGCCGCGGGCCTTCTCTTCGGGCGCGTTGTCGATCTCGTCGTAGCGCTTCGCCTTGGCCAAGCCCTTCTTGGAAAGGTAGTTGGTGATGGCGGCCGTCAACGTCGTCTTGCCGTGGTCGACGTGACCGATGGTTCCGATGTTGACGTGCGGCTTGGTGCGCTCGAATTTAGCCTTGGCCATGGCGTTTCAGTTCTCCTTGTTGTATTCGACGATATCTTTTCGCGTCTACTTCAAAATAAGCTGGGAATGGGAATTGAACCCACGACCTTCCCCTTACCAAGGGGATGCTCTACCCCTGAGCTATCCCAGCGTCAAACTCTGCGATCGGAGCGGGCGATGGGAATCGAACCCACGTAACAAGTTTGGAAAACTTGTGTTCTACCATTGAACTACGCCCGCGACTTCCCCGCTCCCGAAGACCTCGCCGGACAAGGGACGCCCTGCTTCTGCGTCGCGATGCCGAGGGAAACTCCAACGGATGGCGGGACCACATTATACCGAAACCCGAAACGCGAAGTCAACGCTGGACATGAGGCGGGGCGTCGGCTATCCTTAAGAGCGATGGAACTCCTGCGCCTGCTCAAGCTGTTCGCGATCGCCCTGGCCGTCGTCCTGCCCGGCCGCGCCTTCCTGGGGAGCCCATCTACGTGGCCAGCCCCTCCATGGAGCCGACCTTGCGCACGGGCACCATGCTCGTCCTCGACAAGCTGACCTTCCGGACCCGGGCCCCGAGGCGGGGGACATCGTCTCCTTTCGCAGCCCGGTCGAGGACATCGACCTGATCAAGCGCATCGTCGCCCTCCCGGGAGAAACCGTCGAAATGAGGGAAAAGGCAGTATTTATCAACGGAAAACAGCTGGATGAGCCCTACGCCGTCCACTCGCGCTCCGGGGAGCGCCTGGAGGGGACAACATGGGGCCGCTGACGGTCCCCGAGGGCGGCTACTTCGTGTTGGGCGACAACCGCGACGAGTCCAACGACTCCACGGTCTGGAAGGACTCCGAGGGCAAGCCCGTGCGCTTCCTGCGCCTGCGCCTCGTGCAGGGCCTCGTGCGCCGCTTCCCCTGGGCCTAGGCCTAAGGGCCCAGACGGCTCTGGGTCCGGGGCCCCTGACCGCATGGGCCCGGCCCGGCTACTCTGTAGGCATGAAGACCTGGATGATCGTCGCGGCGGCGCTGGCCCTCGGAGCGGTGGAGGCTCCCGCCCAGTTCATCGCGGTCGCCCAGGACGACGCCGAGCGCATCGGCATCATCAAGGACCTCGAGGCCACGCGCTCCGCGCTCCTGCCCGAGATGACCCCGCCCTCCGCCGCCGCCGTCAAGCACACGCCCGCCCTCGAGCTGATCAAGAAGGCGGCGCTCGGCGCCCGCACGAAGCCCGAGATCGCCAAGGCCAAGAAGGACCTCAACGACTGGAAGTACGTCGTCCTGCGCGACCTGCACGCCGGCGAGCGCCGCGCCGGCATGAAGGAAGGCTACAACGAGTTCGCGGCCCGCAAGGCCGGCGAGATCAACCTGATCCAGGCGATCCGCACCCAGTTCGCGATCCAGCGCACCGAGGCCTCGCTGGCCGGCGTCCGCCAGTTCTCCATGTCCAAGGACCCGTTCGCCTGGAACGGCTTCTTCGACCGCTCCTCGTCCTTCGGCGGCACGACGATCCCCTTCGCCGCCGCCGCCGCCGACGGCGCCGTCAAGGCCGAGATGCCGACGGGCGCGGCCCGCTACGACAAGATCCGCCGCCTGCTCCTGTCCCAGGGCGTCAGCAAGCAGATCGTCGACCTCGCGATCGCCGAGGGCCTCAAGCAGAAGGTCGACCCGATGATCGTCCTCTCCGTCATCAACCAGGAGTCGAACTTCCGCAAGACCGCCTACAACAAGGGCTCCGGCTGCGTCGGCCTCATGCAGCTCGACCCCGCCACCGCCGCCGACATGGGCGTGCGCGGCAACCTCTTCGACCCGGCCGCCAACATCAAGGCCGGCGTGAAGTACCTCAACTGGATCGCCAACTCCTTCTTCCGCATGAACCAGGACCTCTCCGACATGGCGAAGGTCCCCGCCGACAAGATGAAGATGATCCTCGCCTCCTACAACTGGGGGATCGGCAACGTGCGCAACGCCGTGCGCAAGCACGGCGCGGCCGCCCTCGACCGCGTGGCCCCGAAGGAGACCCGGAACTACATCTCCGAGATCCCCTCGCGCATCTACGACTGGTTCGCCTCGTTCTAGGCTCGCCTCCCTCCGTCGTGCTATAATCTCCCGTCGGGCAGTTAGCTCAGCGGTAGAGCATTGTCCTCACACGACAAGGGTCACAGGTTCAAATCCTGTACTGCCCACCATTTAGAAGAGTGCCCGCATCTCGATCGTTTTCGATATGCGGGCACTGTCTTTTATAGGGTTGTGAGGCGGGGAAATCCGAAATTAGTTAGCATTCGATGTGATGCCCCCCAAGAAATGAATCCCAACTCAATCCCCACGCCGGACTCGAATTTTTTGAAGATCTTGATCGACAGCATTCCCCACATGATCTTCGTGAAAAACGCCAAAGACCTGCGCTTCGTCATGTTCAATCGCGCCGGAGAGGATCTCCTCGGCTACCGGCATGAAGAGCTCATCGGGAAGAATGATTACGATTTCTTTCCCAGGGCCGAAGCCGATTTTTTTACGAGCAAAGACCGGGTTGTTCTTGAACAGAAGAAGGTCCTCGATATTCCCGAGGAGATAATCCAAACCCGGTCGGGGCCGCGCATTCTTCACACCAAGAAGATTCCGATTTATGATTCCGATGGGGCTGCGACATACCTCTTAGGAATATCGGAAGACATCACCGAGCGAAAAAAAGCCGAGGCGGCGCTGTCGACGATGCAGAAGCTCGAGTCTCTGGGAACCTTGGCCGCAGGCATCGCGCATGACTTCAACAACATCCTGACCGTTATTCTCGGGAACCTCTCTCTGTTGCGGTCGGAATTGAAGTCCGCTCAAGAGGCCGGAAGCGAGTCGCTTGAATTGATCGAGGACGCGGAGAAAGGCTGTAGAACCGGGGAGGGTTTGGCTCGTCAGCTTCTCACCTTCGCCCAGGGCGGATCTCCCGACGCTAAAGCCATCGACCTGCGCCCCCTGCTCGAGCAAGAGGCCCGATTCGCCGCGCGAGGCTCGAACGTGCGCTGCATGTTCGACCTCGGCAGCACTCCTTTGCCGGCGAAGGTGGACGAAAATCAAATCACCCAAGTGATCCACAACCTCGTCATCAACGCGGCGCAGGCGATGCCACGCGGCGGAGAGGTGGCGATTCAAGCCGCGCTCATCACCCTGTTGGAGAACGAAATTACCGGCATGGCGGCCGGGCGCTGCATCCGGCTCACGGTCAGCGATCAAGGACCTGGAATCCCGGCGGAGATTCTCCCTCGAATATTCGAGCCGTTCTACAGCACCAAGGCTGAAGGTCGCGGGCTCGGCCTGTCGATCATCTTTTCCATCATGCGTAAGCATGGCGGACACATCACCGCCGAATCGAGGGCTCAAAAGGGGGCGGCTTTTACCCTCTATCTACCGGCCAGCGACGAAATGACCATTGCGCCGGAGCGCGCTCCCCGAGCTTCGCCGGGCAACGGCAAAATCCTGATCATGGACGACGAGCCTTTGATCGCGAAAACTTTGAAGCGTATTCTCGAATCGATGGGCTACCGGGCCGAATCTGTCGGCGACGGCCAAGCCGCGCTCGAAGCCTATCGCAACGCGCTCGAGGCCGGAGAGCCTTTTAACGTCGTTATCATGGACCTGACCATACCCGGCGGGATGGGAGGAAGAGAAGCGATGGCCAAGCTCAAGGCTCTCTATCCCGATGCGAAAGCTCTCGTGTCGAGCGGTTATTCGGCCGACCCCGTCATGTCTGAATGGGCCGCGCACGGTTTTTCTGGTGCGCTCAGCAAGCCCTATCAGGTGGAGCAGGTGTCTCAGGCGCTGCGCGACATCCTCGATTCGCCGGGTTGAGTTCAGGGCTTGGCGGCCTGCGGCGAGAAGCTCAATTGAAATAAGCCGCCGCAATTCGGCTGATTGATCGCGCGGCAGGCATCGGACTTGTTGTGCGCCGGACCAGTAGTAGGTCTTGCCCGGCGCCAGCTTGCAGCCCGTGACGTGTTTTCCCTTGCCGCTCGCCACTTCGAAGGTCAGTCGGGGGCACATCATATCAAGGTGAGATTTTTATTTATACTGACAACATGCGACCCCTTCGCTACTCCATCAACGTCACTCTGGACGGCTGCTGCGACCACGAAGCCGCCGTCCCCGACGCGGACCTGCACCGCTACGCCGCCGAGGGCATCGCCTGGGCCGATGACCTGCTCTTCGGCCGGATCACCTATCAGATGATGGAGTCCGCGTGGCGCATCCGCGACGGCAAACGGCCCGCCTGGCTGGAGGATTGGATGGCGCCGTTCTGCGAAACGATCGACAAGGCCCGCAAGCACGTCGTGTCGGGCACGCTGAAGAGCGTCGACTGGAACTCGGAGCTCGTGCGCGGCGATCTCGGCGAGGCGGTGCGCGCCCTCAAGGCGCGGCCCGGCCGCGGGATCCTCACCGGGGGCGTGGAGCTCCCGCGGACGCTCGCGGACCTGGACCTCATCGACGAGTATGACATCGTCGTGCATCCCCGCATCGCCGGCCGGGGGCCGACGCTCTTCGCCGGCATGAGGACCGTCGACCTCAAGCTCGTGAACCGGCAGGAACTCGCCTCCGGCGCCGTCGCGCTGCGCTACGTGCCGAAGCGATGAAGGTCCACGAGTTCGGGACGACGATCGAGGACCGCCACCTCGACATGTTCGGCCACGTCAACAACGCCGCCTACCTCGAACTCTTCGAGAAGGCGCGCTGGGACCTGATCACGCGCGGCGGCTTCGGGCCCGACAAGGTCCGCGAGTCGAAGACGGGGCCGACCTTGCTCGAGGTGACCGTCCGCTTCCGGCGCGAGATCCGCGGCACGGGCCCGGTGACGATCAAGACGCGCACCGTGAGCTACAAGAGCAAGATCGGGCGTCTCGAGCAGGAGATGCTTTGGAACGGGGAATCCGCCTGCGTCGCGGAGTTCGTCATCGCGCTCTTCGACCTCGAGGCCCGCAAGCTGATCCGGCCCACGCCCGAGTGGAAGCGCGCCGTCGGTCTCGAAGATTAGGGCAGCGGATAGAGGACGGCCTTGTCCTCGTCGTAGCGCACGGCCAGGCGGCCGAGGCCGGCGGCCGCGAGGTCGTAGACGGCCCACGGGTGCAGCGTCGAGCGCACCGAGAGGTTCACGGCCTTCGACGCGTCCGGCGGGACCAGGAACAGCAGCCAGCCGTCGAAGACGGCGCGCACCGGGACGCCGCCGAGGACGACGTCGGTCCCGGCGTCGAGGCGGATCTGCAGGAGCTTCCTCAGGTCCGTCGTGTGCGCGACGCCGTCGCGGCTAAGCGCGAGCGTGTTCGGCGGCGTGACGGAGAACGTCCAGTCCGGCGCGTGCCTGCCCAGCTGCCCGGCCAAATTCTCGACGGCGTTCCGGGGATCGGGCGAGGAGCTTTCAAAGCCGCCGGTCACGCGCGTCCTGACACCCAGCGCGCACTCGCGCGTGAGATAGACGCCGAGGCTCGCATTCCTCTTCTCGCCGAGGTCCCACGTCACGCCGGGGTCCTTCGCGAGCTTGGGCACGGACGCGCCCGCGCCCGACGGCGCGGCGAAATCCTCCTTCTTCAGCCATTCGGCCGCGACGGGCGTGCAGCCGATCGCGGGCAGTCCGGCGGCGGAAGCGGGCGACAGCAGGACGGCGAGGAGCAGGGCCTTCATCCTCCATATCCTGCCACACCGGCGCCTCATCCTCCGTGAGGCGAAAGTCCCGGTCGGGCGCGATCTTTGGGCCCATCGAAAAAGCTATAATTTCGTCGTGGCCCTCACGAAAGAAGCCCTCCAGGCGTTGGTCGCCCTCCAGCAGCGCGACAAGTTCCTCGATTCCATCCAGAAAGAGATCGACGCGGTTCCTCCGCGCATCGCCGCGCTGAAGGCCGACCTCGAGGGCGAGAAGAGGCACATGGACGCCGCCAAGGCGAAGATCCTCGAGCTCGAGAAGAAGAAGAAGTCCAAGGAGCTCGACGTCGCCGCCAAGGAAGAGGCCGCGCGCAAGCATTCCTCCCAGCTCAACGAGCTCAAGAGCAACGACGCCTACAAGACCATGCAGGCCGAGATCGAGGCCGAGAAGAAGGCCGCCGGCGACATCGAGACCGAGATCCTCCAGATCATGGAGGACATCGACAAGGCCAAGCAGGAAGAGAAGGCCGCCGTCGCCGAGTTCAAGAAGACCGAAGAGTTCTCCAAGAAAGATCTCGAGAAGCTCGAGGCCGAGCTCTCGCACGCGAAGGGCCGCTTCGAGACCGCCAAGACCGAGCGCGACGCCGTCGCCGCGGGCGTGGCCGCCTCCGAGATGAAGGTCTACAACCACATCCGCAGCCGCGGCAAGCTCGACGCGGTCGTGCCCGCCGTCGGCGGGCACTGCGGCTCGTGCCAGATCACCTTGACGCCGGGCCTGTCGCTCGAGCTCGCCAAGCTGAAGAGCCTCGTGACGTGCGAGTCGTGCCAGCGCATCCTGTACAAGCCCGAAGCGCTCGCCGCGACGCCGGCCTAATCAAATTTCAGGGACGGCCGGAGGGCCGCTGGTCCGAAAGGACTGGAGGAACTTCCGGACTCCGAAGAGCGTGACGCCCGTCGAAAGGCGGGGGATTATGGGCCACATCCCGTAGTCATGGACAGTACCACAGAAAATACCGCCCGAAAGGGTAAGGGTGAAAAGGTGGGGTAAGAGCCCACCGGGAGAAGCCGCGAGGCTTCCCGCAAAGGTAAACCCCGTCGGGAGCAAGGCAGTTGGGTGGAGGGCGCTGCTCGCGCCACGCCGGCGAAAGCCGGACGGCCGCCCGGTAGCCGCTTAGAGAAATGGTCCTCGAGCCCGCAAGGGTGGACAGAATCCGGGGTACAGGCCGTCCCTGATCCGTACGAAACGAGAGGGGCCCGCGACGAGCGGGTCCCTCTCTCATTTTGGCCCATGCGCCGAGTGGGCCATATGCCCCAGGCGCGAATCTTGTCGCTCGCTTATACTGACTTAGAAGGAACGCTCTGTAGCTCGGGGAATTGGCCCTGGGGTATCCACGACCCGACCTAATCGGGTGTGTCCAGAGGAAGCGCTAACGCGCTTCCTCTTTTTGTTTTGATGAAAGCATGATCTCTCTATTCAATCGAAATCGCATCATTCATGGCATCGGGACCGCTTTATTGGCGGCCATGATCCTCCTCGTAGCGCTCGGAAAGTATGCCGCGTACGTTCCCTCGTGCGACATGCCTTGCCCCGATCCGCTCGCGTGCGCGCCACTGGCTTTGTCGTTGAAGGTTTCGCCCGAGAAGCTGAAGAAGGGCGAGGTTCTTTGGCATAGAATTGAAATCCAGAACCAGAGTTGCAGGATTCTTGGCGCGGTTCAGGGCGGCGGATTCGTCGAGTCGACCGACCTCGCGCGGAGAGACCTGGGACTTTGGCTCTCGATAGTCGGACCCGATGGAAAGGAATTGAAAAGACTTCCGAGGCATCCGGCTGACGGAGGAGCGGCTTGGAATTTGGGCGGGGAAAAAGGGCGGGTTCAATTTCAAAGCGGGACGATTCATCCCTATCGATTCAATAGGGCCAGCTATAAGACGCTTCTCGCATCGAAAATTCTCGATGACAACTGGTTTTTGACGCTGAAGCCTGGGCACTCATTCTCGACGATTCCATCCGAAGTTCGTCCATATCGTATCGTCACGGCAGTTTCCGATCTTGATGGAGGATCGGCACACGGATATGGCTACGCCGACGTAGAGAATCCGCCGTTCTTTCCTCTTCCGCCGGAGGGCTTTCGCGAAACCGATCGATTCGATCTCAGTAAGCCCGGGCGTTATTCGATCCGAGCCGGATTTAATGGACGTCCGAGTTTCAAGAGGTTGTATCCGCATTGGGAGGCCTTCCCGGTCGGGATCAAAAAACTCTTGCATGCCACGAGGCTGGCTCCGGACAGTCAGTGGGTCATCAATGAATTGAAGGTGTCCATCGAGACGCCTCCAGTCGAGATCGAGGTGGTGAAGTGATCGGCGCGGTTATGCTGGCACTGCTTTTCCCCGCTAGCGTGCGCGCGCAAGTCGGGTGCGAAACCATCAGATTGTGTCAGGGCGAGTTCATGCCGAAGCCGAAGGCTCAACCGGATCAGGTTCAAGTCGAGGTCGTGCAAAAACAACTCGAAGCCGCCCGTGCTGCCGACGCTGTAGAGGATTTGCGGCGAACTGCCCTGGATCAGATTCGGAGTGAATTGTCGCCTGGCGCGAATCCTCTCGAAAACGCCGAATACCTGCGTGCTTTGGCCGATCTGCAGGCGGCGGTCAAGGCGAACTTCGATGCGCATAACAAGGCTATCCGGGCGACCATCGAGGTCTACGAACTCACCCCGCCGATCATGGATTTTTCTGCAGATTCCAGATTGGCGTTGAATTCGCCCGCTCGTTTCTGGCTACCGCGATATAGTATTCGTGAGCGTCGAGATGAAGTTACTGGAGGGCCTCGCCGCCGGACGCAGCGAGAGCGTGACGAAGAAATTGTCGAATACGGCGCGGTCGTGGAAGCCGTCACTCGCGATAATGGGGACATTGCTCTGTTTAATGAAGCATTCGCATCCCCCAGTGAATTAGCGATCGCGATCTTTCATGAAACATCGCATTGGATAGATACTGTCGCGAAAGTCGGAGGATATTCGAACTCCGATGATCCGGCTCTCCGATATCGTACGGAACAATTGGCCTACGGACATTCGGCGAGATTGGCTCGGAGCATGGGCATAGATGCGACTCGCTACGAAAGACTGTCCGAGCGATTCGGTTTTCAGGCAGATGTTGCTCAGCGGGAGAACCTCAAATGGCCGAGGGTGCAATTTGATCACCCGGATTGGATAATGAAAAAGCGGCCTGCCTCTTATTCGCTGGCAGCGGGTCCGGCCGATATCGAACGAGACAGCGAGGATGCATTAAAGCGGGGGATGGAACAGGCGAAAGAAAGCGTAGATCGGAGCCGGCAGGCGCAGGCAGTCATCGGCGGTGCCGCCCGGCCCATTGTGGCCGAACCGGTCCGAGTCGATCCTATCACGACGTCGCCCGACAGGAAGCCTTCCCGGCATTCGAGCAATAATCTCGGCATCATGCGGCAGATCGCGGTCAAAGCGTGCATGGCTCCTGCGATGGCCATCAGCGAGGATTTAACTTGGATTCAGTGGGCGGACGTCTCCAGGATGGGGGATCTTGGACAGTGGCCCGAAGCCCCGGGCGATTGCGAGCGCCGGGTTTATCTCACGCTGGCGGAGTTTGCGCGAGCTTGGGCGCCCGGCATGACGATTTCATCCGCCGAAGTTCAAGCCGCTGCGGCTGGACAAATCCCGCATGGGCTGCCAGGCGGCGGCGGAGTCATTCCGCCGAACCAGACTCATGATCCAGTTCGCAGGCGGGTCAACCCGATCATCGGCCGTTAATAAAAAGAGGAAAGCGGGCCTCGCGAAAAATCTGAATTAAGCGCTCACTGGAAGAATCCGATGAAAACTATTTTGATCGCGACACTGGTTCTATTCAGCTGTTGCTTGCGAGCGGCTGCTGCGGACCTGGGCGCGGTTCGTGCGATGCTTCGGCTCGCACGCAGAGAGGCGGATGTTGCCGCCAAGAAAACTCGCGAAGCTGACAGTCGTCTGCTGCTTGAGATAGCGCGGGAGCAATATCTGGCCGGGGATCCCTCCGGAGCGCGCGACTCCCTGCGGGCGGCGACGATTGAAATAAGCACCGCCGGCCCGTGCCCACTTGTGCACTTTCAAGCCGTAGCGGCACGTGCCCAGTGGGAGTCGGGAAACATCGCCGAAGCCTCGGCGACGTTGAAAGCCTTGGCCGCGGCCGGTCAGAATGCCGCGCGTATTGAGAAGCGCGAATGTCTTTTGCCCCTAGTCGAGCTCCAAGTCGCATTCGGAGATATCGACGGCGCATATGCGACGGCTGAAATCATCCCAGGGGCGCGCAAGACCAAGGCGTATCCGCAGATCGCGGAAGCGCTCGCTCGCCAGGACCGATGGGACGAAGCGGTTTCGGTCATAAGTAAAGCCGGCCCGACCGAGGGCGATCCCGCTGTCTACGCGATCATGCGGTCCCGAGCCGCCGCCGGCCAATGGAAGGAGGCGGCCGCCGTTGTCTCATCAATCGATGCCGACCTCGATAACTTTTACAGTTCCATCGCGGTCGATGCTGCGAAAGCCGGCGACGTCGCCCGGGGTCTCGAAATCATGAAGAAGGTTCGTAAGCCGGACGAATACGCTTGGGCGGAGATCGGACAGGTGCTGGGCCGTCTCGGAAAATTCGAGGAGGCGATCAGACTGCTCTCGAAGAATCTCGCGCGCAGCCCCGATCGGTTGGCGAAGGAATTGATGGTGATCTCCGACTTGCAGTCCCGGACTGGATATCCGGACGAAGCGAAGAGGACGATGAAGATCGCGATTTCCGTCAGCGCCAAAGGCGATCCGCAGGCGCACGCGGGGCGCCTCCTCTACGCGGATGCCGTTCAGGAGCGCCTCGACGGTCCGCTCCTGAAGGCCGCGCCCGTCGAAATCTCTTGGGTCGTCCGCGAACTCTGCCATTACGGACGGTGCTTTACGGCGATCAAGCTGATTCGAAAGAAGGGAATTCGTGGACTGGACATCGTCCCGACTCTGGACGTCGTGCGAGAATTGATCCGGCGGGGGAAATCGCCGAGGCGTCGGCTTGGACCGAGGAATTGGACGGGTCCAATTGGGGAATCCGCCAAGATCTGCTATTTGATATCGCCCGCGAGCAGGCTCGTCGAGGATTCCTTCCCGACGCCTACGACACAGTACAAAAGATCGCGGATTTCCAACGAAACGGAGCCATGTCGGCGATCGCTCGAGCCGAGCAGGAGGGGCGCGAATTCCCGTCCATGCCCGACTGGATTCATCGTATCGAAGAGCCGAATCAGCGCGCCTGGGCGTGGCTTGGCGCCGCCGTCGGCGCGCGCCGGAAGAACTGACCGTCAGTCGTTCTTTGAGGGAACAGCCGCGCGAGCCCAATCGAACCGCGAGTCTTCGCCCTTTTTCGCTTCGAGCAAATGCAGCCGACGCCAAACGCTCGAATCGACGGGTCGACCCCCAGCGTGACGCGATAAAGACGGAAGGACCGCACGGCGATGCCTCCACGCGCTTCATCCTTCTTTGCATCCGCGACATCTTCGGTGTAGGCGTTGCCGCCGAGCGCGGCGAACTGAGCGCTTATCCGGGCTTTGGTTTCATTGAGCTCGAACGCCTCGGAAAATCCGGCGCGAAAGGTCACCCGGGCGACCTCTTTCCACGAGAAACCCGCGTCTTTAGCGCCGGCGAAGGGGTGCTCGATGAATAATTTCTTTAGGTCAGCGTCCGGTAAGGGTGGGGAGCGGTGAGACGAAGTATGGTGAATCTCGGAGGTTAGAGGCTCGGTGGAGTACACCACGTTGAAGCGCCACCTCGGACGCGATGAAAAGCTCGTGCCGGGCGGTATTGGATCGGATTCGTCGCAGTCGTTCTGCCGGATGATCGCATCCGAGGAATCGGGGCGCGTAGATACGATGACCGCCTCCGCCCAAATATCCGACTCCAGGGGGGACAGCTTCATGCCGACGAACACTCCCGAGGCCGAGCCGACGGCGAATCGCGCGGGGGCGGAGCAATCCTCGATCTCGGTGCGACCGTACAGTGTAAAGGTTTGAGTGCGCGTGCTGATTTCGGCGGGCGCGGCGACCAGAGGCTTCTCTCGCAGGAGGCGACGGTACGGCTCAGGCAGATCAGGCCATCCTGCCACGAGCTTGTCGCGGTCCCCTGATTTCAAAAATGCGTTAAACCCGCCGCCGATATATCCGTACCGCGGCTCCGCCGCAGAGTTGATGTCGTTGATGAAGTCGAGGAGGTTTTCTTCGACGACGAGATATCGCCTGGGTCCCCACGCCACTTTCAGGTAGGGCGGCTCATGCATTACGCGAGGCGACGCGGGAAGCCTACCAGCTACGACAAGCCGCCGGCCGTCATTGCGCAATCGCCCGCAGCCGCCCGTCTCAAAGGGGGAAATGTCGAAGGTCCGTGTCGCGCAGAATCGTCCGTCTGGCATGATGTAAAGACGTCCGAATCCGCTAAAAATCCCGTTCCAGTCGCCATTGGGAGGCGCCTTCTCGATTTCGAGATAGAGATCCAAGTGCGAGAAATCGGATTTAGCGTGTGCGAAGGAAGAAGCGAATGAAAGGATGGAGATTAGGACTAAGCCGCGCATGTCGTGAGTATACACCGCGAATGACGAAAGAAAAAGGCGGGCCTCGCGTGTGGCCCGCCTTTCTTTTGCGGCTTGAGAGCTTAGCTGCCGGCGGCGGCGACCGAAGTGCCGGTAGGGGAAGATCGGCGGCTTCCTTAGCGAGGTGCGCCATCGTCGCTTCGAAGCTCGGCGCCAAGGTCTCGTTGAGGACGAGGCGGCTCGTGCCGTTTTCGGCCAAAATGGCGGCGCGCAGTTTCCGGGTTTTGTCGGTCAAGAAGTAGTGGAGGGTGCCGTCCGCGTTCTTACGGACGACCACAATGTCTTCCGAAGTCCCTTCCCAAGGCTTCGTGATGTAGTCTCCCTTGGGGTTGTCCGTCTGGACCATGCGGACCAGCATCTTCGCAGATCCGTCGCACATCTTGAACAGAAGGCACACGTTCGCCGGAATCGAGCCGGGCTTCTGCTGCTCATCGGCCAGTTTCAGCAGTCTGGCGAGCATTTCCTCGCTCATGACCGGCTCGGATTTGGGGGCACCGATGCGAATTTGGGCTCCGGCGACGCGGGAGCGGGGAAACGCCGGCGGTCGCGACGATCCAGGTGGCGTCAAGGCCGTTGACGGCGTTGCTGAAGGCGGCCTGGGCGGCGGACGGGTTGACGGTTCCGGCCAGGGTGATGCCGTTGTAAACGGGCGCCATGCTGGAGGCCAGCATGGCCGAGAGGTAAGCGGACATCAGGATCGTCGAGATGCGCTGCGTCTTCATTCCTAGAGTCTCCTTGCCGGTGGGCGTCCGGACATCTTCATTATATTGGCCTGTTCAAGGGCTTCCCTGGGGCAAGCGTCCTAGCGGTTCCCGGTAAACGGCCTATGCTTTTTGCCCCGGGAGGCCTAGACTATTAAAGGACAGTTAAGTCTGCCTTGACAGTATCTAGGACCGGGGCTACACTCCGGACACCCCTCTATGCGAACATCCCTTCTCGCCGTTCTGCTGCTATGCGCGACCAATTCTACGTACGCCGCTGGAGGAGACGCCGACGAGCTTGAAGAGGGCGTCGTTCTGGAGGCGGGAGCCGACGCCGCCCGCCGCGCGGCCTCCACGGTCGTGCAGCCCTCGAATCCGTCCGGGTGCGTCGACAAGGACGGGGTGCCCTGCGTGAAGGCCGAGCCGGTCCCGGAGCGCCCCGACGGCTTCTCGACCGAGAACGACGAGCGCGTCGCGCGTTTGCCGGGTGAAGGCGGCGCGACGGGAATCGCCGGCGCGGGATTTCGGGGAATTCAGGTCGGCGCCAAACCGAAAGCGCCCGAAACCACGACGTCCGAGCCCGTCACGCCGAGCGTCACGCTCGGCAAGACGTTCGAGTTCCCGCCCGCCGCGAACCCCGAGACTCAGAAAGCCCGCGAGGACGTCGTCCGCCTCGCCGACGGCGGCGACAAGGCCGCGGCCCACGCGGCCGCCCTGAAGGCGCTCGAGACCGCGCCCGACGATCCCGCTTTGAAGGCGTACGCCGCGCTGACCGACACGCGCAAGGGCGTCGATTCCAAGACCGTGACCCAGCGCGCCAAGCAGCTCCTCGAGGGTATGCGAAAGGAAGAAGACGTTCCCGAGCAGCAGGCGCTGCTCGCCTCGCCGATCTCGTTCGGCGCCGCCGGCGGCGCTGCCGGAGGGCGCGTCGGACACCTGCCGTCGGCGATCCTCACGCCCGTCGCCGACGCGCGAGCCCTGGCCGTCCAGCGCGAGGCCGCGCGCAAGATCGGGATGAAGGACTACGCCGGCGCCGAGGCCGTGCTCTCGCGCCGCATCGAGGAGGCGCCGAACGAAGGGAGCGCCTTCCGTCTGCGCGCCCTGTCGCGGCGCCTCACCGGCCGTTTCGCCGATTCGGCGCAGGACGCGAAGAGGGCCGTCGAGCTCGACCCGCGCGACTCCCGCTCGCTGCACCTGCTTTCGCGCGACCTGACCGATTTGGGGAAGCCGAATGAAGGCGTCGCCGAGGCCGACCGCGCGCTGGCGATCAACGCGAAGGACGCCGACGCCTACGTCGCGCGCTCGTTCGCGTACGCCGCGATGAATCGGCCCGACGAGCAGCTGGCCGACCTCGAGCGCGCCGCGACGCTCGACGCGCAGTTCGACGGGCTGTACCGCGAGGCCCTCGCGGCGCGCGGCATGTCCGCCCCGTCGAAGCGCTCATGGCCCGTTTGGTTCGGCGCGATCGGCACCGCCTTCTTGTTCTTCTCGTTCGCGCTGTTCCGCAAGCGCGGCGATTCCTCGATCCGCGTCGCCCTGCGCAAGGAAGACCATCAGGCCGCCGTCGCGTTGGCGCCCGCCGTCGGCTCCGTGCCGAAGGGCTTCCGCGTGACCAAGACGCTCGGTCAGGGCGGCATGGGCGTGGTCTACGAGGCGGTGGACCTGGGCCTGCAGCGCACGGTCGCGCTCAAGAAACTGCGCGCCGAGATCGCCGACAACGCGCGCGAGCGCGGCCGGTTCTTGAAGGAGGCGCGCACGGTCGCCGCGCTCAAGCATCCCAATATCGTCGAGATCCACTCGATCCACGAGGACGCCGAAGGCCTGTTCCTGGTCTTCGAGCGCGTGCCCGGCGAGACGCTCCACGAGCGGCTGGGCAAAGGCGCGTTGGCGCCCGCGGAGGCCGCCGCGTTCCTGCGTCAGATCGCCTCGGCGCTCGATTACGCGCACGCCCAGGGCGTCGTGCACCAGGATTTGAAGCCCGGCAACGTGATGATCCACGCCGGGCTGGCGAAGGTCATGGACTTCGGCATCGCGCGCCGCGTGCAGGAGACGCTCTCGACGATGTCGAAGGTGGAGGTCGCTGGAACGCCGGCGTACATGGCGCCCGAGCAGGAGCAGGGAGTGGTCGGCCCGTCGGCCGACGTGTTCGCCCTCGGCGCCTGCGCCTACGAGACGCTGACGGGCGCGCTGCCGTATCCGACGGGCGGGCTCATGCTCAAGGCGCAGAAGATGTACCGCAAGCCGTCGGAGGCGACGCCGAGGCTCACGCCCGCGGTCGACGCCGCGATCGCCCGCGCCCTCGAGCCCAAGCCCGAGGATCGTTGGCCCTCGGCCACGTCGTTCGTCGACGCCCTGTCGCGCGCCCTCTCCTAAGACGGGCCACCCGGCCTCAGAGCCTGGGCCCTTCGCCCCTGTCGAGCGGGGCGCTCTTCGCCTATTCTTAAGGTATGAGACGGCTGCTCGTCCTAGCCCTGTGCCTGGCCTCCGGCCCCGCGTTCGCGGGCGTCGCGCGCCTGCCCGTCGGGACGCAGTTGAGCCTGTTCGCGCCGGTGTCCGTCGCGCCGCGCGAGTTCTTCCCGATGCCGCTGCCGCAGTCGATCGCGCCGGTAGGGGGCCTGATTCCCGCGGCGACGCCGGCCCCGGTCTTCGCCGTCATGCCGAAGGCCGTCTCGGCCGCGTTCTACGCCGGCGACGCGGCGGCGTTCGTGGCGGCGGCGCGGAAGGCGGAGTACGAGATTCCGGAGGGCGACGAGCATCAGGACGCGCTGTACCGCCTCGGCCTGGAGAAGGAGGCGGCGGAGCGCACGCTGCTCGACATGGGCGAGGCGGCGGCGATGTCCCGCCCGCTGCCCGCGCCGAAGCGCGCGACCAAGATCGACTACGAGGAGTTCGGCCGCCAGCTCAAGGCCCATCCCGGCCTGAGCTCGAGCCCGTTTCAGCACGCGCCCGCGAAGCGGAAGATCCTGAAGGCCTCCGGCTACGACCGCCTACGCGGCCCCGAAGGGCCCGTGACGATCGAGCGCGCCACCGACGCGCGCGTCGGCATGGCCTTCGCCCACGTCCTGCGCGCCTTCGAGCGCCGCTAGGCGGGATGTTGTAAAATCCGTCATGGCCTTCCCACGACGCGCCCGCGCCGCCTGCGAAGTTCGCCCGCCCTGCGCGCGCTGATCCGCGAGACGATCGTCACGCCGAAGGACTTCGTCCTGCCCTTGTTCATCCGCCCGGGCAAGGGGAGAAGCGGCCGATCTCGTCGATGCCGGGCCACTTCCAATACTCGGTGGACAACGCGGTGAAGGCCGCGGGACTGGCCGTCGGCGCGGGAATTCCCGGGGTCATCCTGTTCGGAATCCCGGACAAGAAGGATGAGAAGGCCTCCGGGGCATACGCTTCCAACGGCATCGTGCAGACGGCGGCGAAGGCCATCAAGGATAAATATCCGAACCTGCTGCTCATGGCCGATCTTTGTTTTTGCGAGTACACCTCCCACGGCCACTGCGGCATCGTCTCGAAGGGCAAGGTGCTCAACGATCCGACTTTGACTCTTGCCGCGAAGACCGCCGTTTCGCAGGCTGCCGCGGGATTTGACGTGATCGCGCCCTCCGGCATGATGGACGGCCAGGTCGGGGCGATTCGAAAGGCGCTCGACGGCGCCGGTTTCTCCGACACGCCGATTCTGGCCTACGCCGCGAAGTACGCCAGCGCCTACTACGGCCCGTTCCGCGAGGCGGCCGAGAGCCCGCCCAGCTTCGGCGACCGCTCGGGCTATCAGATGGATCCGGCCAATTTCGACGAGGCGATGCGCGAGGTCGCCCTCGACGTCGAGGAGGGCGCCGACATGGTCATGGTCAAGCCCGCTTTGCCCTATCTCGACGTGCTGAAGGCGGTCAAGACGCGCTTCGGCCTGCCGACGTCGGCGTACCAGGTGTCGGGCGAGTTCGCGATGATCAAGGCCGCGGCCAAGAACGGCTGGGTCGACGAGAGGAAGATCGCCCTCGAGAGCCTCACGTCGATCAAGCGCGCCGGCGCCGACTTCATCCTGACGTACTACGCCCTGGAGGCCGCCGCATGGCTCGCGTGACGAAGGAAAAACCCGCCAATCTCAAGAAGCTCTTCGCCCGCGCCCGCAAGTCGCTCGTCGGCGGGGTGAACTCGCCCGTGCGCGCGTTCAAGTCGGTCGGCGGCACGCCGCTGTTCGTGCGCTCCGGCTCCGGCGCCTGGATCCGCGGCGCGGACGAAAAGCTCTACGTCGACTTCTGCCTGTCGTGGGGCCCGCTGATGTTCGGTCACGCGCGGCGCGAGATCGTCGCGGCCGCGCAGCGCGCGATCGCTCACGGCTCGACGTTCGGCGCGGCGACCGAGGCCGAGGTCGTCCTCGCCGAGAAGATCAAGGAAGCCCTCCCGTCGATCGAGCTTCTGCGCATGACGAGCTCGGGCACGGAGGCGGGCATGAGCGCGGCGCGCGCGGCCCGCGCATTTACCAAAAAGGATCTCATCATCAAGTTTGCCGGCTGCTATCACGGCCACATGGATTCTCTCCTCGTCGCCGCCGGTTCCGGAGCGACCACGTTGGGGATTCCCGACTCGGCCGGCGTGCCGAAGGCCGTCGCGGCGACGACCGTCGTCGTGCCGTTCAACGACCTGAAGGCCGTCGAGAACGCCTTCAAGAAGAACAAGAATCGCATCGCGGCCGTTTTTGTGGAACCCATCCCGGCGAACATGGGCGTCGTGTTCCCGCATGACGGCTTCCTCGAGGGCCTGCGCAAAATCACCAAGCGCGAGAAGGCGCTGCTCGTCTTCGACGAAGTGATCACCGGCTTCCGCGTCGCTTACGGCGGCGCCCAGACCTTGAACGGCATCAAACCCGACCTGACCGTGCTCGGCAAGATCATCGGCGGCGGCCTGCCGCTCGCGGCCTACGGCGGGCGCAAAGACGTCATGTCCATGATCGCTCCCGAGGGCCCGGCCTACCAGGCCGGCACTTTGTCGGGGAATCCCGCGGCGGTCGCCGCGGGCACCGCGATGCTCGATCTGTTGAAGTCCGAGAACCCCTATCGGCGCATGGAGCAGCTGACGGAGTACTACTGCGAGGGCCTGCGCGGCGCCGCGATCGCGGCGGGCGTGCCCCTGCGCATCCAGTCGATAGGCTCGATGTTCACGCCGTTCTTCGTCGACACGTGCGGCGAGCCCATCTGCGACTACGCGGGCGCGATGAAGGCCGACAAGAAGGCGTACGGCCGCTACTTCCAGGCGATGCTCAAGGGCGGCGTGTACCTGCCGCCGGCGCAGTGGGAGGCGGCCTTCGTCTCCTTCGCGCACACCGACCGCGAGCTCGACTTCGCGCTCGCGGCCTCGCTCAAAGCGCTGAAGTCGCTCTGATCAATCGCGCCGGCGACCCGTCAGGCGCAGTAGGCTCAGGAACAGGTTGATGAAGTCGAGGTAGAGCGTCAGCGCGCCGCCGATGGCTTCCTTGTGGTCCTCGTCGCTGCCGTGGTTGCCGATGACGTTGGACTCCTTGATCTTCTGCGTGTCGTAGGCGGTCAGGCCCGTGAACACGATGACGCCGATGATCGACGTCGCCCACTCGACGGCGGGGCTGCGCACGAACCAGTTCACGACCGAGGCGAGGATGATGCCGAGCAGGCCCATCATGCAGAAGTTGCCCATCGAGGTCAGGTCGGTCTTCGTCGCGTAGCCGTAGGCGCTCATGATCCCGAACATGCCCGCCGACAGGAAGAACGTCGAGGCGATCGACGCGCGCGTGTAGACGAGGAAGATGACCGACATCGTCACGCCCGTCAGCGCCGAGTAGAAGAGGAACGCGAAGCGCGCGGTCCCGACGTCCATCGTCTTGACCCAGCCCGAGAGCCAGAGCACGAGTCCGAACTGCGCGATGAGCAGGCCGTAGAAGAGGAACTTCGTCTGGACGAGCGCCACGATCATGCGCGGGTCCGAGGCCATGTACGCGGCGCAGCCGCCGGTGACGGCCAGGCCCAGCGTCATCCAGCCGTAGACCTTCTGGATGAACGCGCGCGTCTCGATCTCGGCGGGCGACAGGATTCCGGGGGCGAGTAGCTCATGCCTCCAGTGTACGTCGCGCGCGGCCCGGCGTCAATCCTCGCGAAATTCGCGTTTCGGAGGTTGTAACAGTTTCTTGACTGGGTCTTGCCGTTTCGGCGACTGCTGATACACTGTTGTCATGGAAAACAACGATCTCCGCAGCAAGCCGCGAATTCTCGTCGCCGACGACACGCGCGACACCGCCGACGTGTACTGCTTTCTTCTCTCCGCCGCGGGCTACCGCGTCGCGCGCGCCTACGACGGCCTGACCGCGCTCGCGCTGGCGAAGGTGACCAAGCCCGACATCGCGATCCTCAACCACCAGATGCCGGGCCTCACGGGCCTGGCCGTCCTGCAGGAGCTGCGGGAGACCTCCGCCGGCGTGAAGGTCATCATCACGAGCGGCATGGACGACTTCGCCGCGCTCGCCGAGCGCGCCCTGCGCGAGGGAGCCGAGGTCTGCGTGCGCCAGCCCTGGCCGGCGGACCGCCTGCTCAAGATGGTGAGCGCGGTCTTGGAGCAGCCCCGCAGTTTCCGCAAACCCTAGCTGCGGCGGCCAATTGGTGTCAGTTCTTGCGTTCTTGCATTATTTCTAACCGAAGGCCGTCTGGAATAATGCAAGAACGCAAGAACTGACACCTTTTTACATCGACTCCGGGGCGGAGACGCCCAGGAGGGAGAGGCCTTCGCGGATCACGTCGCGCACGCCCGCGATCAACAGCAGGCGTGCGCGCGCCTGTTCGGGGTCCTCGGCGGAGACGACGGGACACTTCTCGTAGAACGGGTGGAAGAGCCCGGCGAGCTCCATCAGGTAGTTCGCGAGCGGGTGCGGGGAGAGCAGGCGCTCGGCGTCGAGCAGCACCTCCGGGAACCACGCGAGCTTGTCGAGCAGGGCGCGCTCCTCGGGGGCGGTCAGCCAGCGCGCGTTGGGCATCGGCAGGTCGGCGCCGGCGGGGTGCACGCCCGCCTCGGCGGCCTTCTTGAAGATGGAGTTGATGCGCGCGTGCACGTACTGGACGTAGAACACCGGGTTCTCGCTCGACTGCTTCTTGGCGAGCTCGAGGTCGAAGTTCAGGTGGCTGTCGGGCGTGCGCAGCGCGAAGAAGAAGCGGCAGGCGTCCTTGCCCACCTCGTCGAGAATTTCCCGGAGGGAAATGAAGGTGCCGGCGCGCTTGCTCATCTTCACGGCCTCCTGGCCGCGGAAGAGATGGATGAGCTGATGGACGATCGCGTGGTAGCTCTCGGCGGGCTTGCCGAGCGCGGCGATGGCGGCCTTCATGCGCGGGACGTAGCCGTGGTGGTCGGCGCCGAAGATGTCGATGACGCGCTCGAAGCCGCGGTCGTACTTGTCCTTGTGGTAGGCGATGTCGGGCAGGAAGTAGGTCGGCT
Organism: Elusimicrobiota bacterium; assembly: GCA_023213235.1. Classification (GTDB taxonomy): domain Bacteria; phylum Elusimicrobiota; class Elusimicrobia; order UBA1565; family UBA9628; genus GWA2-66-18. Next base: position 65,936 of record CP096137.1, read on the forward strand.
TGCCCGTCGATTTCACGAGGACGCGGTCCTTGTCGTCGGTCGAGCCCTCGGCGTTGAGCGTGCCGAGCCAGACCGCGTTGTCCTTCTCGAAGACCATGCCGCGGGATTTGAGGAACTCGAGCGTCGCGGGGACCTTGCCGGAGGCGAACAGCTCGCTCTCGAGGTACCAGCGGTCGAAGGACGCGTCGAAGACCTTCATGTCGTCCTTGTGGGAGGCGAGCAGGGCGTCCATCGCGTAGCGGCCCCACTGCTGCTCGGTCCAGGATTCCTTCTCTTTGGGAGCGAGGGCGGCGAGATCGACGAGGTACTCGCCCTGGTAGCCCTTCTCGGGGACGGGCGTGCCCTTGTAGCGGGCCATAATGGACTGGCCGAGGAGCACGACGCGGTCGCCGCCGTCGTTGACGTAATACTCGGCCGACGCGGCGCGCCCAAGCCGTTTCATGATTCTGACGAGGCTGTCCCCGAGGGTCGCACCTCTTCCGGACGCCATATGAAGGGGCCCGGTGGGATTCGCGGACACGAACTCGACGAGGACCTTCGTCTTGGGCCCGTCCTGGTCCAGCCCGTAGTTTCCGGGCGCCAGCGTGATCGCCTTCAAGTTCCCGCACAGGGCCGTCTGCTTGACCTTGATGTTGACGAAGCCGGGCGGCGCGGCGACGGCGGATTCGATCTCGGGGACCTTGGCGAGCGCCTCGGCCATCGCCTTGGCGAGCTCGAGCGGGTTCTTCTTGGCCATCTTCGCGGCCGCGAGGGGCCAGGGCAAAGAGAGGTCGGCGTCCTTGACGTGGGGCGGCGGCGGCGCGACGAGCAGAGCGGCAGGCAGTTCGAGGCCCTGGGTCTTGGCCCACTCGCGGGCCTGATAGGCGAGCTTCTTGCGCAGCGCGGCGACGATCATGAGGGGGCTCCGGGATTGACGACGGGCATGCCGGCCAGGCGTTTGACGGTCTCGGCCTCGTGCGCGGCGCCGAGCGCCTCGTCGACGTCGAGCAGGCCCTGCTTGAGCAGGAAGGCGAGATACTGGTCCATCGTGATCATGCCGTGCTTGGCCCCGGCCTCGACGGCGCCGTAGATCTGGTGGGACTTCGCCTCGCGGATCAGGTTGGCGATGCCGCTCGTGACCTTCATGAACTCGCGGGCGCAGACCTGGCCGCCGCCGCCCTTGCGCGGCAGCAGCTGCTGGCAGACGACGGCCTGCAGGACGGTCGAGAGCTGGACGCGGACCTGCTGCTGCTGGTTCGTCGGGAACACGTCGATCATGCGGTCGACGGTGGTCGCGGCGTCCTGCGTGTGCAGGGTCGCGAAGCAGAGGTGGCCGGTCTCGGCGGCGGAGATCGCGAGCTGGATCGTCTCGAGGTCGCGCAGCTCGCCGATGAGGATCACGTCAGGGTCCTGGCGCATCGAGTGGCGCAGGGCGTCGGCGAAGGACTTCGTCGAGGAGCCGACCTCGCGCTGTAGGATGACGGACTGCTTGTCCTCGTAGACGAACTCGATCGGGTCCTCGATCGTGAGCACCTTCTTCTGGTGCTTCAGGTTGATCTGCTCGATGAGGCAGGCCAGCGTCGTGGACTTGCCCGAGCCCGTCGGGCCGGTCACGAGCACGAGGCCGCGCGGCAGGTCGACGAGGTTGGCGATCGAGGGCATCAGGCCGATGTCCTGCGGCGTCGGAATCTTGGCCGAGATCACGCGGAAGACGGCCGCGGCCCCGTTCTTCTGCCGCGAGACGTTGAGGCGGAAGCGGGAGACGCCGGGCAGGGACACCGAGCCGTCGAGCTCCCAGGCTTCCTCGAACTTCGCGCGCTGCGCCTCGGCGAGCACCGAGTAGATCATGCGCTCGCACTCCTCGGCGCCGAGCGCGGGAAGGCCGGGGATCGGCTCGATGAGGCCCTGGCGGCGGACCATCGGCGGCTTGCCGACGACGAGGTGAAGGTCGCTCGCGCCGAGGCGGACCGTCTGCGCCAGGATCTCCGTCAGCTCCGCCATGACAGCTCCTTGGCCCCCTCGTGCAGGCGCTCGAGCGCGTACAGCTCGCGCGCGTCGGCGTCCATCAGGTGGACGATGAGGCCGCCGTAGTCGAGCACGCGCCACACGTCGCTTTGCGGGCGGTTGCGGTGGTGCACGGTCAGGCCCGTCTTCTCGAGGGCCTCCTCGAGCTTGTACTCGAGCGACTCGAGGTGGGGGCGGGAGAGCGCGGTCGCGATGATCATGTAATCGGACAGCGGGCTCGTCTTGCGGACGTCGAGGACGACGATGTCCTCGGCCTTGTGTTCGTTGATGGCCTTCGCGGCCGCCACGGCGACCGTCTTAAAAGCTTTGGGCATCGTTCCTCGCTTGTAGCCGTCTACGAAGCGCCTCGTCGGCGCGGAAATCCAGGTTCTCGAGCGCCGAGGTCAGCAGGCGCGCCACCGAGGCGAGAGTGCGGTCGGCCTCGGCCTTGCGGTTCTCGTCGGGCGCGGCGGCCGCGCGGAAGCGCAGCGAGCCGAGCAGCTTCGTGGGCGCGCGCAGGACGAGGACGAGCGTGCGCTCGTCGGCCCAGGCGCGCTCGGGGGCGGCCTTCGAGGGAAGGGCGCCGGCCTCGGGGCCGAACGCCTCCGGGCCCAGCGCGCCGGCGGGGTCCATCTCCTCGTTGTAGGGATTGTAGGCGTGCGCGCAGGCCGACCACTCGCCGTCGAGGTGGGGCACCACGCGGCTGAGCGCGCGGTCGAGCAGCGAGACGGGCGAGGACGCGGGCTCGACGAGCAAGGTGGAGAGCTCCTGCATGAGCGCGAGCTCCGAGGAGGTGCGGCGCAGGCGGCGGGACTGCACCGAGACGAGCTCGGCGAAGAACTGCATCGCGAGCGCGGGGTCGGCCGCGAGCCACTTCTTGAGGTCGTCGCGCTTGAGCCGCAGGAGCTCGCACGGACCCGACGCGTACGCGCCGGCCGAGCGCTTCGCCGCGTCGAGCAGCGCCATCTCGCCCAGGCAGTCGCCGGGGCCGAGCGAGGCGAGGTCCTTCTTGCCGCCGTCGGAGAGCTTCTTGGTGACGCGCACGCGCCCGGAGACGACGAAATACATCCCGTCGCCCGGCGTGCCCTCGGAGAAGACCTCGTCGCCGTCGGCCAGCGAGACCGGCTCGAGGTAGGAGGACAGCCCGCGCAGGCGCTCCTCGGGGTACTGGTCGAAGAGCTCGAGCGAGCGGAGGAGGGCGACGCGGTCGGTGGACGCCATCTACATCAGCGACGCGCCGGTGCGGCCGGTGATGCCGGCCAGCTGCTTGAACGTCTCCTGGTTGTTGGCGCGCTGGAGGGCCTCTTCGGGCGCGACCATGCCGGTGCGCACGAGCTCGGCCAGCGACTTGTCCATCGGGATCATGCCGTGCTTGGCGCCGGTGTCGAGCGCGCCGTAGATCATGTGCGTCTTGCCTTCGCGGATCATGTTCGAGATGGCGGGCGTCATGATCATGATCTCGCGCGCCGCGACGCGGCCCTCGCCGTCCTTCTTGGCGACGAGCTGCTGGCAGACGACGGCCGACAGCACGACGGCGAGCTGGACGCGCACCTGCGCCTGCTGGTGCGGGGGAAGACGTCGATGATGCGGTCGATCGTCGACGGGGCGTCCTGCGTGTGCAGCGTGCCGAAGCACAGGTGGCCCGTCTCGGCGGCCGTGATCGCGAGCTGGATCGTCTCGAGGTCGCGCAGCTCGCCGATGAGGATGACGTCGGGGTCCTGGCGCAGCGCGGACTTGAGCGCGGCGTTGAAGGACTTCGTGTTCTGGCCGACCTCGCGCTGGCGGAACACCGACTTCTTGGACTCGTAGACGAACTCGATCGGGTCCTCGACGGTCAGGATGTTGTCCGCGTACTTGTTGTTGATCATCTCCATGATGACCGCGAGCGTGGTGGACTTGCCCGAGCCCGTCGGGCCCGTGACGAGCACGAGGCCGCGCGGCAGGTCGGCGAGGTCCGTCACCGACTTCGGCAGGCGCAGCTGCTCGGGCGTCGGGATCTTCGAGGTGATGACGCGCATGACGGCCTCGACGCCGTTCTTCTGGAGGAGGACGTTGACGCGGAAGCGGGAGAGGCCGGTGACCGCGAACGAGCAGTCGAGCTCCCAGGTCTCCTCGAACTTGGCGCGCTGCTCCTCGTACAGGATCGAGTAGATCAGGCGCTTGGACTCCTCGCCGTTGATCTTCGTGAACCCGGGGATCTCGGCGATCTCGCCCGCCACGCGCATCAGCGGCGGCTTGCCGATGACGATGTGGATGTCGCTGGCGCCGGCCTGCACGGCGGTCTTGAGGACTTCGACGAGTTCCATGGTCTCTCCTAGAATGAACAATCGCCGCCGAGCTCGACGCTCGCGTCGACGCCCCGCAGGGGGTCGATGCGGGTCGCCGCGATCGCCGTCGGACAACCGAGCGCCGCGCGCACGCGCGACGCCTTTTCGAAATCGCCGGTGCGGTCGTAGACGACCGTCCGCATGCGCGGGCGGGGGCCGGTCCCTTGGCGATCACGTCCACGCCCCTCGATACTAGAACTTTCGACGCCTGGGCCGCCAGGCCGGGGAACTCCGTGCCGTTGAGCACTTCGACGACCGTCGGGCGCTCGTCGGAGGACGCGGGGCGCCGCGGGGTGAAGGCCCGGCCGAGGAAGGCCGGGGCCTCGGCGTCGGCGGGCAGCGTCGCGGGCTCGAGCCGGTCGAGCGGGACGCGGCGCAGCTCGAGGGCGAGCAGCAGGCGGTCCGCCGCGGTCCTGTCTCCGGCGAGGGCGCCGCGCCAGGCGGCCGCGGCGGTCTCGAGCAGCGCCCGCGGCGACCGGGCGAGGCCCTTGAGCGCGAACGCCGCCTCGACGGCGGGCTCCCGCTCGGCCGCCGCCTCGTCGTCGGGCGCCTCGAGGGAGAGGGAGATCCGCCCGGCGCCCTCCCACGCGATGGGCTCCATGGACAGGGCCGAGATCCTCTCCTGGGCGAGGTCCTCGACGGCGCGTTCGGCGGCCTTCTCCTCTCCGGAGGCGCGCAGAGCGTCGAGGTAGGCGCGGTTGATCGTGACCTTGCCTTGGAGCCGCGTGTCGCCGGGCAGGTGGATGAGCACGACGGCGCGGCGGACGGGGTCGTAGACGCCGAGGTGAAAAACCGCGGCGCGCGTCTCGCGGGTGTGGACCCAGAACGGCCAAGGACGGCCCTCGCGAATGCGGGCGGAGAGCGGCGACCCGCGCTCGACGAGGCCCGCGCCGACGGCGGCGGCGAGCATCAGGACGGCCAGGACGCGCTGGATGATCAGCGCCCGGCGAGGGAATTCCATAGTCTCACGGTGAGCGGGTGGAGCCACGCGTCGCGGCCGACGGCGTGGACGAGCTTCTCGGCGACGCAGCGGCGCAGCGCCTCGTCGAGATCCTCGTAGGCGAGCGCGCGCGTCGCGGCGGCGCTCGAGTGCGAGCGGTCGAGCGAGCAGGCGTCGGCGACGTAGAGGACCTTGTCGAGGAGGGAGAGGCGCGCGTCGCCGAGCGTGTGGCGGCGGATCGCGCCGAGGATCTCCGGGTCCTCGACGCCGAACTCGCGGCGCGCGAGGTCGGCGGACACGTAGGCGTGCGCGAGCATCGGGTCGGAGGCGAGAACCTTCGCGCGCTCGGGCACCGAGATCGCGCGCGCGCGGACGTAGCGCGCGACCTCGTGCGGGCGGTAGCGGCGGCCCGCGTCGTGCAGGAGGCCGGCCGTGCGCGCGGCGTCCGGGCTCGCGCCGTGGCGGCGCGCGAGGGACTCGGCGAGGGCGGCGACGTGGACCGTGTGTTCGAAGCGCGCGGGCGACAGGTCCTCGCGCAGCCTTTCGAGCGTCCGGAGGCCGTACAGGCGGCGCTTTTCGATGAAGCGGGCGACCGCCGGAGCGAGCAGCCCCGACACGTCGCGCCCGAGCGCCAGCGCGGAACGGACCTCCGTCGAGGAGACGTCTCTCGGGCTGCCCGGCAGGGCGCGGAAGTGGGCCGGCGGCCGCCCTCGGCGCCGGGGCGGCGCGCGTACCACCACGTCGCCATGCGCGCGAGCTTGCGCGCGTCCTTCCAGCGCGGAAACGAGCAGGCCGAGTCCTGGCCGCACGCGAAATGCAGTTCGCCGTGCAGCGCCGAGAGGGTCTCGTACGTGTAGACCTGGCGGCGCGCGCGGACCTCGGTCAGGTTGAGGCGCGCGACCCGGCGCCAGTGCGCGGGCAGGCCCTCGAGCACGCCGGCGCGCGTCATCGCGACGCGTTCCGCGGTGCCGGCGGTGGCAGTCCCCTTGAACGGGGAACGGAACGCCGGCACGATCTCGATGCGGTCGGGGCGCACGCGCTGCGCCGCGGCGTGGAGCACCGCGGAGTGGCCGAGATGCGGCGGATCGAACGAGCCGCCGAACACGAGAGTCTTCACGGCGTCATTTTACCTCATCTTGACAACTCCCGACGGAAACGGGATGATGGCTCCATGGCTGATGTGCGTCCCTTCCGCGGCGTTCGCTACTCTTCGCCGGTCCTCGACTCGGCGCTGTGCCCTCCCTACGACGTGATCGGTCCCGAGCTCGCGAAGGACCTGCGCCGCCGCCGCACGAACGCCGTCCTGCTCGAGCTCCCCGAGGGCGAGGGCGAGGCCAAGTACGCGCGCGCCGCTTCGGTGTGGCGGAATTGGACGTCGGGGGCGTGCTCGCGCGCGACCCGAAGCCGGCGTTCTACGCGATCGAGGAGAAATACGTTCTCAACGGGAAGAAGAAGACCCGGCGGGGAATCCTGTCCGCCCTCGGCGCCACGCCGAAGGCCGCGAAGGCGATCATCCCGCATGAGCGCACGCTCTCCAAGCCGAAGGCCGACCGCCTCAAGATGCTCGACGCCGTCGGGGTGAACATCTCGCCCATCTTCGGCGTGTTCGCCGACCCGTCGGGCGCCGCGCGCCGCGCGATCGCCGCGGGAATGAAGGGGCGCCCCGCCGCCTCGGGCCGCTCGCACGCGGGCGTGGCCTACCGGATGTGGGTCGTCGACGACCCCAAGAAGACCGCGGCGATCCGCAAGGCGCTCGCGCCGCGCGCGATCCTGATCGCGGACGGCCACCACCGCTACTCGGTGTCGCGCGACCACCACGCGAAGACGAAGTCGCCGGGCTCCGACGCCGTCCTCACGTATCTCGTCCCCGACGAGGACGCGGGCCTCGTCGTCCTGCCCACGCACCGGATCGCCGCGAAGAGCCTCAAGGCCCGCGCGGAGGGGTACGCCTCCCTTAAGAAGGCCCCGACGCTCTCGGCGCTCGAGAAGCTCGTCGAGAAGTCGCGCAACCCCTACGCCTTCGGCCTCATCGAGAACGGGTTCTGGTTCGGCGAGCCCAAGCCCAACGGCTGCCGTTCCGGCCTCGCGGTGGAGTGGCTCGGCTCGCAGCTGCTCGGCGGCACGCAGCCCGACGAGATGAGCTACACGCCCGACGCGGCGCTCGCCGCCAAGCGCGCCAAGGACCAGAAGGGCGCGGCCGTCCTCGTGAAGACCTTCTCCGTCGCGCAGGTGCGCAAGGCCGCGAAGGCCGTTGGCCTCCTGCCGCAGAAGTCCACCTACTTCTACCCCAAGATCGCCACGGGCCTGGCGTTCCGCCCGCTGGACGGCGAGTGAAGTTCTCCGTCGTCGTCGCGGCGCGCAACGAGGGACCGCAGATCGGCTCCTCGCTCAAGCGCCTGCGCCAGATCTCCCAGACGAGCCCGATGGAGGTCATCGTCGTCGACGGCGGCTCCGACGACGGCACCGTCGAGGCCGCGCGCGAGTGGGCCGACGAGGTCGTCGCGCTCGGCAAGCCCAATCGCGGCGCGCAGTGGCACGCGGGCGCCGAGAAGGCGACGGGCGACCTGCTCTTCTTCCTGCGCGCCGACGCCCAGCCTCCGGGCAACTGGCAGCAGGCCCTCGAGCACTTCTGGCTCGCGACGCCGACGGGCGGACTCGCGGCGACGGCGTTCTCCGTCTCATACGGGAGCGGACTCGGCCTCAATATGCTCTCGATGTGGTCCAACGCGCGCGTGCGCTCGGGCCTCGCCTCCTCCGACCACGGGATCTGCACGACGCCGGAGATCTACAAGGCCGTCGGCGGCTTCCCCGAGTTCCCCGTGCTCGAGGACCTCGAGTTCTCGCGCCGCCTCACGGCGCGCGGCCGCATCGCGCTGCTGCCCGAGCGCGTCCGCCCCGCCGCCCGCCACGTGCACTCCGGCGGGCCGGTGTCCTACATGCTGCGCCGCCTGTGGCTCGAGACTCGCTACAAGGCGGGCGCCAAGCCCGAAGCCCTGCTGGCCGACGCCGCGTCCCTCTAGAATCGTTAGAGGGTGTCAGGCCTAACAATTAACGATTCCAATGGATGCGCGCATTCCGGGGAATCGTTAATTGTTAGGCCTGACACCCTATAACTATTCGGCCAACAAGACGGGCACGGTGGGGGAGGCGCGTCGGCGGGGAGCTGATCGAAGAAGTCCGAGATCAGCTTGGCGATGAGGTCGCAGTCCATCGTGTTGCACACGGCCACGCGCATCACCTTGTTGTGCGGCAGGCCCTGCGTGTACCAGACGGTGATGCGGCGCATGTTGAGCGCGGCGCCGCGGTCGCCGATCAGGGAGCGCTCGAGCGCGAAGTGCTTGAGCAAGGTCTCCTTTCTTTCCGCGACGGAGGGGACGTAGGGAGCGTCGATGCGTCCTTCCAGCCCGTCGTCGAGGTTCTTGTAGATCCACGGGTTGCCGAGGCCGCCGCGGCCGATCATGACGCCGTCGCAGCCGGAGACCTCGCGGATGCGCTTGGCGTCGGCGGCGGTGAGCACGTCGCCGTTGCCGATGACGGGGATCTTGACCGCGGCCTTCACCTTTCCGATGGCCTCCCAGTCCGAGCGGCCGGAGTAGCCCTGCGCCTGGGTGCGGCCGTGGATCGTGACGGCCGAGAGTCCCGCGGCCTCGGCCCGCTTCGCCAGCTCGACGGCCTCGTCGCCCGACGGGTCCTTGAAGCCCTTGCGCGTCTTCATCGTGACGGGAATCCTCGACGGGACGGCGTCGCGGACGGCGCGAAAAACCCTCTCCGCGCCGGCGGGATCCTTGAGCATCGCCGAGCCCTCGCCGTTGCCGACGACCTTCTTCACCGGGCAGCCGAGGTTCATGTCGATGAGGTCGAAGCCGAGCTCGACGAGGATCACGGCCGCGTCGGCCATCATCTTGGGATCGCAGCCCAGCAGCTGCGCGCCGAGCGGCTTGTCGGCCTCGGTCGTGTTCAGCATGCGGCGCGTCTTGACGTTCTCGCGCGTCAGCGACTGCGCGGACACCATCTCGAGGTAGCACATGCCCAGCCCCTTCTCGCGCCCGATCAGCCGGAAGGGCAGATCGGAGCACGCGGCGAGGGGGATTGGATGATTCGCGACGGCAGCTCGAGGCTGCCGATCTTCAACGGCATGACCTTATTTTAGCAATTCTCCGTCGAGGAATCAGCCCGCGCGAGCCGAGCTCAACGTTGAACTTTTGTGGATAACCCGGGCGAAAGCTATAATCGGCGCATGAGCAAGCCGAAGATCCTCGTCACGCGCCGCGTCCCCAGGAGTGCCTCGACCTCCTGAAGCCCCATTTCGACATCGAGCACTACAACAAGGACACGGCGATCCCGCGCGCCAAGCTCTTGAAGTCGCTCAAGGACAAAGACGGCCTGCTGTGTCTGCTCACCGACAAAGTCGATCACGAGCTGCTGGACGCCGCGCCGAAGCTCAAGGCCGTGTCGACGTTCTCCGTCGGCTTCGATCACATCGACGTCCCCGCCTGCACGGCGCGGAGCGTCGCCGTGACCAATACCCCGGGCGTGCTGACCGAGTCGACGGCGGACTTCACGTGGGCGCTCTTGATGGCGGCGGCGCGCCGCGTCGTCGAGGGCGACGCGTACATGCGCGGCGGCAAGTATAAAGGCTGGGACCCGCTGATGATTCTCGGCACCGACGTGGCGGGCAAGACCCTCGGCGTCGTCGGCTTCGGCCGCATCGGACAGGCCGTGGCCAAGCGGGCGACCGGCTTCTCGATGAAGATACTTTACTACGACACGCGCCGCGCCGATCCGGCGCACGAGGCCGCGCTCGGCGCGAAGTTCGTCTCGATGGACGAACTGCTCGCCGAGTCCGACTACGTGAGCCTTCACACCGTGCTCGACGCGAGCACGCGTCACTTGATCGACGCGAAGGCCTTCGCGAAGATGAAGCGCTCCGCGTACCTGATCAACGCCGCGCGCGGGCCGATCGTCGACGAGAAGGCGCTCGTCAAGGCGCTCAAGACGAACCGCATCCGGGGTGCGGCGCTCGACGTCTACGAGTGGGAGCCGAAGATGGCGCCCGGCCTGGCGTCCTGCAGAAACGCGGTGCTCGCGCCGCACCTGGCCTCCGCCACGCTCGAGACGCGGACCAAGATGGGGCAGATGTCGGCCCAGGGCCTCATCGACAGCTTGGCCGGAAGGCGCTCGCCGTACCGCGTGGCCTAAAGAAAGCGCAACAAAGCGGCGATCGCGGCCTCGAGCCGCGTCAGCACGAACAAGGTGACGTCGTCGCGCAGGCCTTCCTCGCGGCGCGCGACCGATAGGAACTCCCCGAGGTTGCGCCGGGCGCGCCGCACGATGTAGGCCCGGCGCCGTTCGCTGTTCTCGCCCCGCTCGAGCAGGGCCTTGAGCTCGTCCAGCCGCAGGCGCCCGGAGGTCTCCGCGACGAGCGACTCCCAGGGCTTGCCGCGCCGCTCCGGGGGAGCTTCTCGACGTCGAAGAGCGTCTTGGGCCGCGCCGCCGCGAGCACCGCGGCGATCACCTCGCGGCGCGCCGCGGGATCGCCGCCGGGGGCGAGGTTGAACGAGAGGTCGGCGAAGTCGGCCGGGGTCAGGAGCTTCTCGAAGGTCTCCTTGTGGTCGAGGACCGCGCCCGGCTTGAGGAAGGAGTCCTGGAGGTCGCGCAGAAGCGCCGCGCAGGCTTCATCGTAGAGGGTCCGCTTGTAGGCGCGCAGAGGGTCCTCGCACTCGCCGAGCTTGCGGCGCAGGTAGCTCCAGGGGTCGCTCTCGTAGGCGCGGACGGCTTTCGGGAAAGTCGCGGCCTCGGCGAGGCGCGCGAGCAGGGGCAGGGCCCCGGCGCTCACTTCTTCTCCGCTTTGTCGGGGAGGTGGTGGTTGAAGTACTCGGCGGGGAAGCGGCCGCCGGGGGAGCTCTCGTCCCAGGCGGTGAAGGTGTAGACGTTGGGGCGGCCGTCGGCCCAGGGATCGAAGACGAGGCAGACCTTGGGATCGTCGACGGGCGTGCAGGCGACGGCGGCGGTGTGGTACGGCCGCGCCGTTCTGCGCTCGTCTCGCACGGCCCAGTGCTCGAGCTCGAGCGCGACGAATTCCGACCAGACGAGGTCGGACCAGTCGCGGCAGATGCCCTTCTCGCGCTTGTTCTTCGACAGGAGGCGGGCCAGCTCCGCCTTCCTCTCGACGAGGACGGCGCTGATGCGCCGGTGGTTGTAGGGGTCGTCGTCGGCGACCTTGGCCAGCGCGGCCTGGACGCGCTCGACCTCTTTGCGGCGGCGCGCGATCATGTCGTCGACGAGGCGCGCGGGCTGGAACGGCTCGTCGACGCCCTCGATGACCGCCTCGCTGAGCAGGCCGGTGGCCCAGCCGGCGTCGAGCTTCTTGGGGACGATCTCCTTGTAGCGCCGGTACATGCGCTTGAGCTCGACGCGGGCCTCCACGGGCTGCTCCTCGAGGATGTCGCGGGCCTTCTGCGCCCGGACGCCGACGTCGGGGTCGGTCGTCAGCTCGGCCGCGGCCGCGGAGCCGGCGAGCAGGGCGGCGAGCAGGAGGGGGCGCACGACGAGAGGATAACGCGGTCCTCCGTCGGAGTCAAGCCCTTGGAGCGCCTTCCCATAATAGGTAGAATGCTCGTCTATGGTCACCACCGATTCCTACAATGAATGGCACCTCCCGGGCCGCCTCTCGCGCCTGAAGGATCTGGCGTACAACCTCTGGTGGAGCTGGCACCCCGAGGCGCGCGCCCTGTTCAAGGAGATCGACCGCACGCTCTGGGCCGAGACCCACCACAACCCCGTCTCGATGCTGCGCGCCGTGCCCCCGCGCGCCTGGAGGGCCTGTCGAAAGACGAGGCCTTCCTCGGGCGTCTCGACGCCGTCATCGGCGCCTTCGACAAGTACATGACGACGGACCAGACCTGGTTCGCGAAGTCGCATCCGGAGATGAAGGGCAAGTCGATCGGCTACTTCTCGGCCGAGTTCGGCGTGCACAACTCGCTGAAGATCTACTCCGGCGGCCTCGGCATCCTGGCCGGCGACCACTGCAAGTCCGCCTCCGACCTCGGCGTGCCGCTCGTCGGCGTCGGCTTCATGTACCCCGAGGGTTACGTCGTCCAGAAGATCTCCTCCGACGGCTGGCAGCAGAACGTCTATGAGACCGTGAACTGGAACGTCTCGCCCGTGCGGCCCGTGTTCGGCCCGACCGGCGGGCGCGTGCTGCTCGACATCCCTCTCGGCCGCGGCACCGTCAAGGTCGCCGTGTGGAAGGTGCAGGTCGGCCGCGTGCCGCTGTACCTGATGGACACCAACGTCGACGGCAACTCGCCCCAGGACCGGGAGATCTCCGGCCGACTTTATGGAGGAGATCGTACGATGCGCCTGCGCCAGGAAATCCTCCTCGGCATCGGCGGCGTGCGCGTGCTGCGCGCGCTCGGCATGCACCCCGCCGTGTTCCACGCCAACGAGGGCCACTCCTCGTTCCTGTTCCTCGAGCTCGCGCGCGAGAAGGTCGCGGGCGGCTCCTCGCTCGACGACGCCCTGCGCCAGGTCGGCGAGAACGCCGTGTTCACGACGCACACGCCCGTCGAGGCCGGCCACGACGTGTTCGCCGAGGAGATGATCGCGGAGTACTTCTCGTCGTATTGGCCGCAGCTCGGCGTCGACCGCGAGCGCTTCATGGAGTTCGCGCGCGTGCCCGGCCACTCCGGCTGGAACATGACCGTGCTCTCGCTGAAGATCGCCCAGCGCCGCAACGCCGTCAGCCGCCGCCACGGCCAGGTCTCGCGCCAGATGTGGAAGGCGCTGTGGCCCTCGACTCCGGAGAACGAGATCCCGATCGGCCACGTGACCAACGGCGTGCACCTGCCGACGTGGGTGAACCAGGAACTGGGATCGCTGTACGACCGCTACCTCGGCGCCGACTGGCGCGAGCGCCAAGACGACCCGAAGATCTGGGAGAAGGTGACCGCGATCCCCGACGAGGTGCTCTGGCTTCAGCACAACCGCAACAAGAGCGCGCTGCTGCAGATGATGCGCGCGCGCGCCGCGCGCGCTGGATGAAGGAGAAGCACGACCCGGCGCAGGTGTTGGCCAGCGGCGCCCTCTTGGACCATCCCGCTCTCGTGATCGGCTTCGCGCGGCGCTTCGCCTCCTACAAGCGCGCGACTTTGATCCTCAGCGACGTCCCGCGCCTCAAGAAGCTCTTGTTCGACCCGTGGAGGCCCGTCCAGCTGGTGTTCGCGGGCAAGGCCCATCCCGCGGACGACGGCGGCAAGGCGCTGATCCAGCAGGTTTACCAGCTCGCGAAGAATCCCGAGTTCGGCGGCCGCATCGCCTTCATCGAGGACTACGACATGCACGTCGCGCGCTACCTCGTGCAGGGCGTCGACATGTGGCTCAACAACCCGCTCGCGCCTCTCGAGGCGTGCGGAACCTCCGGCGAGAAGGCCGGCGCCAACGGCGTGCCGAACTTCTCCGTGCTCGACGGCTGGTGGGAAGAGGGCTACAACGAGAAGAACGGCTGGCCGATCGGCCAGGCCGGCGGACGCGGCTCCGGCCCCGAGGCCGACGCGGCCGACGCCGACGACATCTACCGCACGCTCGAGCAGAAGATCGTGCCGCTCTACTACGACCGCGACGACGTCGGCGTGCCGCGCGGCTGGGTCAAGGTCATGAAGGAGTCCATCCGCTCGGTCGCGCTGGAGTACGGCGCCGACCGCATGGTCAAGGACTACTCCAACATGCTCTACGCGCCGAAGCGGGAGGCCGTCGCCTCGCGGTGACCCAGGCCATGGCCGTCGACCTCGACAAGCTCAACCCCGAGCAGAGGGCCGGGGCCACCCATCTCGACGGAGCGCTGCTCGTGCTCGCGGGCGCGGGCACCGGCAAGACGCGCGTGATCACGTACCGCATCGCGCGCCTCATCGAGACCGGCGTGCCGCCCGAGAAGATCCTCGCGGTCACCTTCACGAACAAGGCCGCCGGCGAGATGCGCAAGCGCATCGAGGAGCTCGCGCCGGGCAAGGGCGCGCTCGTCTGGGCGTTCACGTTCCACTCCTTCTGCGCGCGCATGATCCGCGAGCACCACGAGAAGCTCGGCCTGCCGCGGCACTTCACGATCTACGACCAGAGCGACCAGAAGAAGCTCGTCTCCGAGTCGATGAAGGAGCTCGGCCTCGAGGACCAGAAGAGCAAGGCCGGCCTCTACGTGAGCATCATCTCGCGCGCGAAGGACGACCTGCTCGACGCGGGGTCCTACGAGATCCACGCGATGAACTCCATCGACCAGTCGCGCCAGGTCGCCGCGCGCATCTACAAGCTCTACCAGGCGAAGCTCGACAAGGCCGGGGCGCTCGACTTCGGCGACCTCATGCTCAAGAGCTGCCAGCTCCTGCGCGACAACCCGGAGATCCGGGCGGCGTGGCAGGAACGCTTCACGCACATGCTCGTCGACGAGTACCAGGACACCAACCACGCGCAGTACATCCTGACGAAGACGCTCGCCCACAAGCACAAGAACGTCTGCGTCGTCGGCGACGACGACCAGTCGATCTACTCCTGGCGCGGCGCGAACATCCGCAACATCCTGGAGTTCGAGCGCGACTTCCCGAACACGAAGGTCGTGACCCTCGAGCGCAACTACCGCTCGACGGGCCGCATCCTCGACGCCGCGGGCCTGGTCATCCACCACAACAAGACGCGCAAGCCGAAGAAGCTGTGGACCGAGGCCGCCGCCGGCGACGAGGTGCGCGTCCAGGAGCTCCCCAACGAGATGGAGGAGGCCACCTGGGTGGTGCGCCGCATCCAGGAGGAGATCGACCTCGGCCGCTCGCTCAAGGACGTCGCGGTCTTCTACCGCACGAACGCGCAGTCGCGCTCCTTCGAGGAGTCGATGCGGCGCGCGCGCATGGCCTACAAGATCGTCGGCGCGATGCGCTTCTACGAGCGCAAGGAGATCAAGGACGCGATGGCGTACGCGCGCGTCATCGTCAACCGCCGCGACTCCGTCTCGCTCGGGCGCGTCGTCGATTCCTTCCCGCGCGGCCTCGGCGCCAAGAGCCTCGAGCTCGCGGAGAATTACGCCAACCAGCACGGGCTGTCCTTGTGGGACGCCTTCTGGGCGCACGGGCAGATCGAGGGGCTCGGCGCCAAGGCGCACAGCGCGCTGGCCGAGCTGACCGCCACGTTCGACAAGATGACGGCGGTCGTCGAGAAGCTGCCGGCCGGCGGCGCGATGGCGCTGATCCTCGAGATGTCGGGCTACTGGGCGCACATCGAGGCGGAAACCGACCACGACCCCGAGGCCGCCGGGCGCCTGGCCAACCTTCAGGAGCTCCTCAACGCGATCAAGGAGTACGACGAGAAGGAGAAGGCCGCGGGCCGCGAGAGCACGCTCGCGCGCTACCTCGAGGAGATCGCGCTCGCCGCGAGCCTCGACGACTACGACGAGAGCGTCCCGGCCGTGACCCTGATGACGATCCACCTCGCGAAGGGCCTCGAGTACCCCGTCGTGTTCCTGACCGGCCTCGAGGAGGGCCTCTTCCCGATCGGCGGCGGCAACGCCACGCCGGAGGACCTCGAGGAAGAACGCCGCCTCTGCTACGTCGGGATCACGCGCGCGCGAGAGCGGCTGTACCTGACCTACGCCGCGACGCGCCGCCTCTTCGGCCAGGTTCAGGCGAGCCTGCCGTCGCGCTTCATCATCGAGGCGAAGCTCTTCGGCTCGCGGCGCGAGCCCGTCCCCGGCGGGCCGCCGGCCGGCCGCCCGGGAATTCCTTCGGCGCCCGTGCGCCTCGTCGCGCAGGGCTTCAAGAACGGCCAGCGCGTCAAGCACCCGCAGTTCGGGCGCGGCGTCGTGGCCGACGTTTCCGGCGCCGGCGACACGATGAAGGTGACCGTGAGATTTGACGACGGGCGCGTGGCCAAGCTGCTCACCCGCTACGCGCCGCTGGAGCCAGCATAGATGAGCGTTTCAGATGCCGACGTCAAGAAGATCGCCAAGCTCGCGCGCCTGCGCCTGACCGACGCCGAGGTCGCGCTGTACGGCGGCCAGCTGACGAAGATTCTCGACTCGATGGCCGAGCTGTCCAAGGCCGACACGAGCGCGGTCGCGCCGACGACCTCGGTGCTCGGCGCCGTCAACGTGATGCGCGAGGACGAGCCGAAGCCCTTCGAGGACGTCGAGGCCCTGCTCGCCAACGCGCCCGAGCGCGACGGCCCCTACTTCAAGGTCCGGAAGGTCATCGAGTGAGGTCCCTGCTCGCGGCGGGACTGCTGCTCTGCGCCCCGGCCGTCCGCGCCGCGGCGCCGGACGCGAAGGCCAAGCGCTCGCTCGCGGCCGCGTCCCGGCTGTACCACCGGCTCGACCTGGCCGAGGCCTCCGCGCGCTTCGACGAGGCGCTCGACGCCGCCCCCGGCTGGAAGACGGCCGCCGGCTTCCGCGCGACGTGCCGCTGGACCCTCGGCGACGCCGCCGGCGCCGCCGAGGACGCCCGCCTCGCGGCGAAGCTCAAGCCCAACGACGCGCAATCGCACGCGGCCCGCGGCAAGGCCCGGCTGGTGCTCAAGGACCACGACGGCGCGCTGGCCGACTTCAAGGCGGCCAGCGAGGCCGATCCGCGCTCCATCGAGGGGCCGCTCGGCGAGGGCAGCGTGCTCTCCGCGCTCGGCAAATCCAAGGAGGCCTTGTTCCCGCTCAACGCGGCGGTCAAGCGCGACCCGAACTCGGCCGCGGCGCTGCTCATGCGCGGCTCGGTCAAGGACCGCCTGCGCGACTTCCGCGGCTCCGTGGAAGATTACGGCTCCATTCTGGAAATCAACCCGAAGTTCTCGTGGGCGCGCTACTACCGCGGCAAGGCCCAGCGCGAGCTCAAGGACTACCGCGCCGCCGAGTCCGACTTCGCGGGCTTCATCGAGGCCAACCCCGACCACGAGGACGCGCACTACCTGCGCTCGAACGTGCGCTTCCTGCTCGGCGACTACCGCGGCGCCGTCGCCGACCTGACGAAGGTGATCTCGGTGAATCCGCGCAAGGGACTCGCCTACTCGAACCGCGGCCAGACGAAGGCGCTCCTCGGCGACAAGCCCGGCGCGATCGCCGACCTCAAGAAGGCGCTCGAGCTCGACCCTCAGCGCCGCGACAAGATCCAGGGGGCGATCGCCGCGCTCGAGTCCGACGAGGCTCCGGCCCCGGAACTCGAGCCCGAGCCCGCGCCGGCGCCCGAGCCGGCGCCCGCCCCGCGCCGCCGCGCGGAGGACCGCGACGCGCCGTCTTTCTCCGACGACGGGCCCGCCGTCTCCGTGCAGAAGGAGGGCTCGATGCTGCCGCCGAAGAAGGTCAAGGCGCCCGAGCTCGACATCGACGACCTGCCGGCGAAGGAAAAACCCGAGCCGGGTCCCGCCCGCCGCGGCCGCAAGGACGCGCCCGTCGAGCGCACCAGCGGCGAGGAAGAGCCTCTTTTTATAGACCGATAACATGGACTCCACGAAACTCTCCGCCGCACAGATCGCCGCCGCCGTCGCCAAGGGCGAGCTCTCCGCCGAGGCGGTCGCGCTCGCGCACTTCTCCCGGATCGAGAAGCTCGACGGTACCGTCAAAGCCTTCCTGACCGTCACGAAGGACTCCGCGCTCGCGCAGGCCAGGACCGTCGACGACAAACGGAAGAAGGGGAGACGCTCGGGCCGTTGGCAGGCGTCCCCGTCGCGCTCAAGGACAACATCCAGGTCAAAGGCGTCGAGACGACCTGCGCGTCCAAGATTCTGAAGGGGCAGATCGCGGCCTATGACGCGACGGTCACGGAGCGCCTCAAAGGCGCCGACGCGATCCTCATGGGCAAATGCAACCTGGATGAGTTCGCGATGGGCTCCTCCACGGAGAACTCCGCCTTCCAGAAGACCACGAACCCGTGGGACGCGGCCTGCGTGCCCGGCGGCTCCTCCGGCGGCTCCGCGGCGGCCGCCGCGGCGCGCTTCTGCTCGTTCAGTCTCGGCTCCGACACCGGCGGCTCGATCCGCCAGCCCGCGGCGTTCTGCGGCACGGTGGGCCTCAAGCCGACCTATGGCCTCGTCTCGCGCTTCGGCCTGGTCGCCTTCGCCTCCTCGCTCGACCAGATCGGCCCGTTCACGCGCACCGTCGAGGACGCCGAGCTCGCGCTGTCGGTGATCGGCGGGCACGACCCCAAGGACACGACGTCGGCGACCAACGAGCCCGCTCCGGTGTCCCAGACCCCGAAGGATCTCAAAGGCCTGCGCATCGGGCTTCCGCGCGAGTACTTCATCGACGGCCTCGACCCCGAGGTCGAAAAGGCCGTGCGCGCGGCCGTCGACGTCCTGAAGTCCATGGGCGCCGAGATCAAGGAGATCAGCCTCCCGCACACGAAGTACGCGATCGCGACGTACTACATCATCGCTCCGTCCGAGGCCTCCTCGAACCTCGCGCGCTTCGACGGCATCCGTTACGGATACTCCGACAAGGGCGCGACGAACCTCCAGGAGGTCTACGAACTGACCCGCGGCGCCGGCTTCGGCCCCGAGGTCAAGCGCCGCATCATGCTCGGCACTTACGCGTTGTCCTCCGGCTACTACGACGCGTACTACTCGAAGGCTCAGCGCGTGCGCACGCTCATGGCCGACGACTTCAAGAACGCGTTCAAAGAGGTCGACCTCATCGCGGCGCCGACCACGCCGACGCCGCCGTTCCGCTTCGGCGAGAAGACGAACGATCCGATCGCGATGTACCTGTCCGACATCTTCACGATCCCGTCGAACATGGCCGGCAACGCCTCGGTTTCCATCCCCTGCGGCACGAGCGCCAAGGGCATGCCGCTGGGCCTGCAGCTGATCGCCGACGTGTTCCAGGAGAAGCGCATGCTCTCCGTCGCCAAGGCGTATGAGGCGGCCAAGCCGTTCGCTTTGCTGGAGAAATGAGAGAGGCGAAGGAATACGCCGCCGGCGGGATCGTCGAGAAGAACGGGAAAGTCCTGCTCGTGCAGGTGACGAACCTCGAGGGGAAGGTCGTGTGGTCCTTCCCGAAGGGGCATCTCGAGAAGAAAGAGACTCCGCTGAAAGCGGCGCTGCGCGAAGTCGAGGAAGAGACGGGCTGGAAGTGCCGCAGCATAGGGCCTTTGGCGTTGATCCGTTATCGGTTCAACAGAAACGGCAGGCCCGTCGCGAAGAAAGTACGCTGGTACCGGATGGAGCCGATCGAGAAGACCGGGAAACCCGACGCGGTCGAGATCATGAAGACCAAATGGGTCGCGCGGAGCATGGCCGATCGATCATTGACGTATCCAAGCGACCTTCGCCTGTTCCGCCGTTATATAGGGAAGTGACCGTAGTCGCCTGGAAAAGACGCGGAATACGAAGAATAATGGGGATCGCGTGAAACAATACGAGCTCGTCGTCGGCCTGGAAGTCCACTGCCAGCTGGCGACCAAGACCAAGCTGTTCTGCTCCTGCGCCACCGACGGCTTCGGCACGACGCCGAACAGCCGCGTGTGCCCCGTGTGCACGGCCCAGCCCGGCGTCCTCCCGGTGCTCAATCGCCGCGCCGTCGAGCTCGCCTACCAGGCCGCGCTCGCGCTCGAGTGCCAGATCGCGCCGCAGTCGATTTTCGCGAGAAAAAATTACTTTTATCCGGACCTTCCGAAGGCCTATCAGATCTCGCAGTACGATCAGCCGTACTCGCAACATGGCAAATTGACCATGACGGTCAACGGCTCCCAGAAGACCGTCGGGATCACGCGTATTCACATGGAGGAGGATGCCGGCAAATTGGTCCATGATCAGGGCTCGGGGTCGTTGGTCGACCTGAACCGGGCCGGTATTCCGTTGATGGAGATCGTCAGCGAGCCGGATATCCGTTCCTCGGAAGAAGCCTACGCCTATCTGACGGCCTTGAAAGAGGTCATCCAGTTCGTGGGCTCCTCGCGCTGCGACATGGAGAAGGGCGAGATGCGCTGCGACGCCAACGTCTCCGTGCGGCCCGCCGGAACGAAAGAGTTCGGCACCCGCACGGAAACCAAGAACCTCAACTCCTTCAAGAACGTCAAGGACGCCATCGACGCCGAGTTCCGCCGCCAGGTGGAGATCATCGAGTCCGGCGGCAAGATCGTCCAGGAGACGCGCCTCTGGGACGCCAACACCCAGTCCGGCCGCTCGATGCGCTCGAAGGAAGACGCGCACGACTACCGCTACTTCCCCGACCCCGATCTCGTCCCGCTCGTCGCCGACCCGCACTGGCTCTCCGGCCTGCAGGCGAATCTGCCGGAACTGCCGGCCAAAAAAGGGCTCGCTTTACCGGGGAATTGGGGCTATCCTCCTATGACTCCGAGGTTCTGACGGGCGACAAGACGTTGGCCGACTATTTCGAGAAGGCCGTCGCTTCCGCCCCCTCGGGCTCCGCGAAAACCGTGTCCAACCTGCTGACCACCGAGATGCTGGGCCGCCTCAACGCGGAAGGCAAGTCCGCCGCCCAGTCGCCCGTTCCGGCCGCCCACCTGGGAGGCCTCGCCGCGCTCGTCGCGGGCGGCACCCTGTCGTCGAAGGGCGCCAAGGACGTGTTCGCGAAGATGTGGGAGACGGGCAAGGACCCCAAGGCGCTCGTGGCCGAGCTCGGGCTGGCCCAGGTCTCGGACGACAAGCAGGTGCTGGAGTGGGTCAAAGAGGCGCTCGCCGCCAACCCGAAGGCCGCCGCCGACCTCAAGGGCGGCAAGGACGCCGCGATCGGCTCGATCGTCGGCGCCGTCATGAAGCTCTCCAAGGGTAAGGCCAATCCCGCCCTCGTCAACAAGCTCATCAAGGAGGCCGTAAAAGCATGAATCGTCTGGTACCCCTCGCTCTCGCCGTCCTGCTCGCCGTCCCGGCGGGAGCCTACGACACGATCCGCTTTCTCGAGCCCATCAAAGGCGACGAGATGGCCAAGCCCGTCGCCGCGGCCGCGGCCTCGGACCGGCTCTACGTCGTCGACGAAAAGAAGAACATGCTCTTCCTGTACGACATGGGCGGCAAGCTCATCAAGTCGACGGGACGCTCCGGCGCCCAGACGGGGGCCTTCAACTCGCCGCGCGGCGTCGCGGTCGGGCCGAAGGGCAACGTGTACGTCGCCGACACCGGCAACCACCGCGTGCAGATCTTCGACCGCGACGGGAACTTCGTCTACTCCTTCGGCGAGAAGGGCTCCGAGCCCGGCAAGCTGAAGTCGCCGGAGTCCGTCTCCATCGGCGCCGACGGCCGCATCTACGTCGCCGACACCGGCAACAACCGCATCCAGGTCTTCACGAACGAGGGCATCCTGCTCTTCCTGTTCTCCCGCTACGGCAAGGAGCCGGGCCTGCTGACCAACCCGACGCGCGTCGCCGTCGATCCGTCGGACAACGTCTTCGTCCTCGACAAGGGCAACGAGCGCATCCAGAAGTTCGACTCCTCGGCCAAGTTCGTCAAAGAGTTCGCGCTGCTCGGCAACGACTTCACCGTCGACCAGTACGGCTTCCTGTACGTCCTCGACGGCCGCAACGGCAAGGTCATCGAGCAGAGCGGCGACGGCTTCATCATGGGCCGCTTCGGCTCGCTCGGTTCCGGCGTCGGGCAGATGAAGAAGGCCGAGGGGCTCGCCGTCACTCCCGAGGGCCTGATCGTCGTCCTCGACACGGGCAACGGGCGCATCCACCGCGTCGAGCTCGCGAACAAGCTCAAGATCCGGACGCTGCCGCTGAACCTGCAGACCAAGATGTCCGTCTCCGGCCCGTCGCGCGCGTGGCCGTACTCGGCCTCCGTGCTCGCGCCGTTCGGCGACGATCTCTACGCCTACCTCCCGAAGGAGGCCCAGTTCGTCATCATCGACGACAAGGGCAAGGAGAAGTCCCGCTTCGGCGCCTCGAAGGGCAAGGGCGGCGACGTGACGCGCGGCGTCGGCGGCATGGCCGTGGCCAAGACCCCCAAGGTCGACGGCCTCTACGTCACGGACAACCCGAACCACCGCCTCCAGCAGTTCGAGACCGACGGCAAGTGGAAGTCCAACGTCGGCGAGGCGCAGGGCTTCTTCGACAGCAAGAAGCGCGAAGGCCGCATGAAGAATCCCAACGGCGTCGCCATCAACGGCGAGGGCGTCGTCTACGTCGCCGACACCGGCAACCAGCGCATCGACGCGTTCAGCCCCGAGGGCGTGTTCCTGTTCGGCTTCGGCCCGAAGGTCGGCAACTACATGCTGCTCGAGCCCGTCGCCGTCGCCTGGGACAAGGCCGGCTTCATCTACTTCGTCGACAAGGGCCTCAAGCGCGTGTTCAAGTGCGAGCCTTCCGGCGCCTACATCGCCTCGTGGGGCGAGGACGGCGACGGCCCCGGCGAGTTCAAGTCGCCCGTCTCGATCGCCTTCGACGGCCAGAACTACCTCTACACGCTCGACTCGATCCTGCGCCGCGTCAGCGTCCACACCAAGGACGGCAAGTGGCTCGCGGACTTCTTCGCGGGCGGCAAGCAGGAGCGAGAGCTCCTGGATCCCGTCGCCGTCTCCGTCCAGGGCGACAAGCTCGTCATCGCCGACAAGGGCAAGGCCCGCCTGGTCAGCTACGATCTCCACCCGATGCTGACGGCGCCCGCCTCCGTCTCGACGACCACCAAGGACGGGATCGTCGCCATCTCCTGGGAGCCGGTCGCCGACCCGTGGACGGGCGGCTACGTCGTGACCCGCGCCACGAGCCCCGCCGGCCCGTGGGCGACCGCCGGCGAGACCAAGACCGAGACGTTCCAGGACTCCGAGGTCACGCCGTACGAGAAGTACTGGTACCGCGTCGCGACCAAGGCCAAGACCTCCGACGTCGGCCCCGCGGGCCGCTCGATCGACGTGTTCGTCTCGGGCTCCTTCAACCGGTCGCCCGTCGAGATCTCGACGGTCACGCTCGGCGACATCTTCGCGGCCAACTACAAGTGGTACCTGCGCAACCCGATGGGCGTCGCGACCCTGACGAACAACGTCAACGCGCCCTTCGAGAACGTGAAGCTCACGTTCAAGCTCAAGGACTACATGGACTTCGGCTTCGACACCGAGATCAAGAAGCTCGCGGCCAAGCAGTCCGTCGACGTGCCTCTGATCGCGACGCTCAACAACAAGGTCCTCGAGATCTCCGAGGACACGCCGATCCAGGCCGAGTTCACGATGACGTACTTCGAGAGCGGCAAGCAGCAGACGGTCTCGATCACCAAGCCCCTGCGCCTGTACTCGAAGAACGCGATCACGTGGCAGGACCCGCGCCGCATCGCGAACTTCGTGACGCGCAAGGACCCGCCGGTGCGCGACTTCGTGCGCTCCGTCTCGACGCTCGAGTTCAAGAACCGCAAGGCGAGCGCGCTGAACACGCCGGCGCTCAAGGCGATGCGCCTGTGGAACGCGCTGTCGGAGTACGGGCTGAAGTTCGTCGCCAACCCGGCCAACCCGTTCGAGGCCGCGCACGACGACCCCAACTTCCCGGTCGACTACACGCAGTTCCCGCGCGAGACGCTGCGCAGCAAGTCCGGCCAGTGCTCGGACCTGACGTCGCTGTACGCCGCGATGCTCGAGGACAGCGAGGTCCGCGTCGCGATCCTCGACTACCCGGGCCACATGACGCTCATGTTCGACACCGAGGCCGAGGACGCGGCCGAGGCCGGCATGCCCGCCGACCTGCTCGTCGAGCACGACGGCACCATGTGGGTGCCCGTCGAGGTCACCTACATCGGCAAGCCGTTCATCGACGCGGTGTCGAAGGCGGCCTACGCCTACAAGGCCGAGGCCGACAAGGGCCGCGTGAAGTCCTACAGCCTGCACAAGGCCTGGGGCACCTACGAGCCCGTCACGATGCCGCCGACCGACTTCTCGCCGAAGTTCCCGGAGACGACGGGCCTCGAGCGCCGCTACGACGACCAGGTCAACGTGCTCGCCAAGGACCGCTACAACTTCCTCAAGAAGCAGTATGAGTCCGACATCCGCCGCAACGGCAAGGATATCGAGGCTCAGCTGCAGCTCGGCATCATCGAGTACCAGTTCGGCAACCGCGAGGCGGCCGTCACCGAGTTCAACAAGGTGCTGTCCCTCGACCCGTCGAACTCGTCGGCGCTCAACAACCTCGGCTCGGTCGCCTTCCTCGAGGGCGACAACGTCGAGGCCGAGAAGCGCTTCACGCAGGCCTCCGAGGCCGAGCCCGAGGACCCGATGATCTGGCTGAACCTCGTGAAGACGTCGCTGCGCCTCAAGAAGGCCGACAAGGCGAAGGCGATGGGCGAGAAGGCCGTCGCGCTCGCCCCGTCGTTCAAGCCGGCCGTCGACAGCCTGATCAAGGGAAGCTGATTTCCGTCGGAGGAGAAACATCATGAAAACGCTGATCATCGCCGTGATCCTCGCCGCCTTGGCCGTGACGTCGCACGCCCAGGCGCAGGAGGCCAAGAAGACCGGCTGGGGCGACTTCTTCAAGAATCTGAAGAACTCGCTGTCGCAGTCCGCCGTCAGCAGCGAGCGCAAGCGCGGCCGCAACGCGCAGGGCGTGGCCGCCGTCCGCGGCGACGACCAGTCCAAGAAGAACTTCGCCGATCCCAACGAGCCCGGGCTCAAGGGCGACGCCAAGAGCGCGAAGGTCCGCCGCGAGATGGCCTACGACCAGGAGCTCGAGGCCGCCATCGACCTCGTGAACAAGGGCAAGCTCGACGAGAGCCTCAAGGCGCTCGAGAACTTCAAGACGGCCCACCCGAAGCACAAGACCGCCGACGTCGACAAGGCGATCGAGGGCGTCAAGGCGATGCAGGCCGAGAAGGCCGCCGCGCCCGCCGCTCAGTAAGCCGCCGCTCCGCCGGACAACGGGCCCCCGCCGCGAGGCGGGGCCCGCTATTTTCGCCGTATCCGGCGAGCGGCTCGACTTAAACACAGGCGCTCCGCTCTCAACTGTTGTCGACAACAGTTGAGAAGGACTTCCCGGTGAATAACACGGAGGCGTGGGGTTGACCTCGCTTCAGTTCGAGGCTACACTGTCGAAATGCGACCATCAGTCGTATTGACCCTGTTATTCGTCACTTCAGCTTCGGCTGCCGACGTAAAGCCGAACCTTTTGCGCGTCGGGTCGGACGTATATACTCTGAGTAGCGCGAGCAAAGGCCAGGGTCCCGTGACCGTGTCGAAGCAAGACGCCAGGGATAAGGCGCGCGTCTTCAAGAATTATCGCCTCGGCGTCGCCGCCGACGGGACGATCTCGGAGCTCGCGAATTGCGCGGAAACGGCGCTCGGTCCGAACTGCGTGGAGATCGAGACAGGCGGCGGCAAGTACATGCTTCCTTCCCTTGAATCCCTCTTCATCGGGGATGAAAAGCCCTGGATCGCCGTCATGATCAGAGGCAAGCGCACGAAGATTCCGCTTCCGATGGACGCCGGAAGAATCCGATCCGTTGCGGCGACCTCGGGCGGAATACGCCTCGTCGTTTTTGCGCAGAAATCGCTCGGCCGCCGCAGCGAGGGCGGACGTGAGATGTTCGGGGTGGCGCACGGCGGCGTCTATAAGATCGTTGAAATAGCTGCCGACGCGGTCAAATCGGAATCGATCGCCAAGACGGAGCCGCGGCCATGAAGCCGCACGGAAGAATTCTCATCCTAACCGCCCTGACGGCGGCGACGATCTCAGCACTCAGTGTTAAGGCCGGCGAAACGAAAGAGGACTGCGCGAATTGCCAATACCGGCCGGGCGATCCTCCCTGCGCGTGTCTCGGCAGGATAGATCCAAACGGCTGTTGGTATTATCGCTGCGACTGCTGCATCGCGCGGAAGCCTTAGGCTAGCGCTTGCCCTGTAGACGCTTGATCAGGCCCGTCGTCGAGTAGCCCTGCTTCAGCGAGACGATCACGACCTTGCCCGCGTATTTCGCTTCGGGAAGGTCTTTGGGCTTGTAGTCGCCGCCCTTCACCTGGACGTCGGGACGCAGGCGCGACATGAGCTTCTCGGGCGTCTGCTCGCCGAAGGCGACGACGGCGTCGACGCAGGAGAGCGCGGCCAGGACCTCGGCGCGGTCGCGCCACTTGTTGATGGGCCGGCCCGGCGCCTTCTCCAATAAACGGACCGAAGAGTCGGTGTTGACGCCCACGACGAGCAGGTCGCCCTGGGCTCGCGCCTTCTCGAGCACCTTCACGTGCCCGGCGTGCAGGATGTCGAAGACGCCGTTGGTGAACACGACCGCGCGGCCCTCGAAGCGCCACAGCTCCCGCAGCGTCAAGAGCTTCTTGAGCGGGACGATCTTCGAGGAGGAGTTCATCAGCCGTGGGCGAGCGGCGCGTTCGGGAACAGAGCGTCCTCGAGGATGCCGCACCAGATCTGGATCACCGTGATGTGGGCCTCCTGGATGCGGGCGGTGGAATCGGAGGGAATGCAGACGCAGTGGTCGCACAGCGCCTTGAGCTTGCCGCCGGAGCGGCCCGTCAGGCCGATGACGGTCATGCCGAGCTCGCGCGCGGCCATGGCGGCGTTGAGCACGTTCTTCGAGTTCCCGGAGGTCGAAATCGCGACTGCCACGTCGCCGGCGCGGCCGAGCGCGCGCAGCGGGCGCTCGAAAACGAACTCGAAGCCGAAGTCGTTGGCGATCGAGGTCAGGTCGCCCTGGTTGGCCGCGAGCGAGATCGCCGGCAGGCCCGGGCGGTTGCGCCGGTAGCGGCCGGTGAGCTCGTCGGCGAAGTTCGAGGCGTCGCAGGAGGAGCCGCCGTTGCCGAAGGAGAGCAGCTTGCCGCCGTTGCGGTAGGAGCGCAGGAGGTCGGCCGCCGCCGCGTCGATGACGGGGAGAGCTTGGCCGTCGCGTTGAGGACCTTCGCCGATTCCCTCAGCTGATCTTGGATCGTCTTCTTGAAGTTGTCAGGCATGAGCGGGCTTTTTCTCCACGAGGATGTTGTTCTTCTCGATGAAATGCGTGTCGAAGTCCCCGCCGATGAAGACGGGGTGCGCGACGACCCGGGCGTGCAGGCCGGCGGTGGTCTTGAGTCCGCCGACCTTGAGCTCCGACAGCGCGCGCAGCGAGCGGCGCAGGGCGGAGGGGCGGTCTCCGGCGGAGATGATGAGCTTGGCGATCATCGAGTCGTAGTAGCTGGGGATCGTGTAGCCGGCGTAGACGTGGGTGTCGACGCGCACGCCGGCGCCGCCGGGCAGTTCGAGCGACTCGATGCGGCCGGGGCAGGGCATGAACCCGTTGTCGGGGTCTTCCGCGTTGATGCGATGTTCGATCGCGTGGCAGCGGATCTCGCTGGCGCGCGTCTGATCGAACGGAAGCTTCTCGCCCGCGGCGACCTTGATCATCAGCTCCATCAAGTCGACGCCCGCGACCAGTTCGGTGACGGGGTGCTCGACCTGCAGGCGCGCGTTGACCTCGATGAAGTAGAACTTGCCGTCCTGGAAGAGGAACTCGACGGTGCCGACGTTGGAGTAGTTCGCGGCCTTGGCGAGGCGGATGGCGGCGGCCTGCATCTCCTTGCGGATCTCGGGCGTGAGCGCGGGGGACGGGGACTCCTCGACGAGCTTCTGGTGGCGGCGTTGGACCGTGCAGTCGCGCTCGGGGAAGGCGACGACGTTGCCGTGCTTGTCGGCGATGATCTGGATCTCGACGTGGCGCGGACGCTCCAGGAGCTTTTCGATGAAGACGGAGCCGTCGCCGAAGGCGGCCTTCGCCTCGTTGGCCGCGGCCTCGAGCTGCGGCTTGAGCTCGTCGGGAGTTCGGACGATTCTCATACCCTTGCCGCCGCCGCCGGCGGAGGCCTTGATGAGGACGGGGTAGCCGATCGCGGCGATCTCCTTGGGATCGACGGTCGAGATGTCGCCCTTCGTGCCGGGCACGCACGGGACGTTGGCGGCCGTCGCGACGGCTTTGCCCGCGCTCTTGAAGCCGAGCTTTCGGCTGGCCTCGGGGGCGGGCCGATGAAGGTGATGCCGCGCTTGGCGCACAGCTCGGAGAAATCGGCGTTCTCGGAGAGGAAGCCGTACCCGGGATGAATCGCGTCGGCGCCGGTGTTCTTGGCGGCGGAAAGGACCGCGTCCTGGTCGAGGTAGGAGAGCTTGGAGGGGCCGGGGCCTATACAGACCGCCTCGTCCGCCATGAGGACGTGGCGGGACTCGCGGTCGGCCTCGGAGTAGACGGCGACCGTCTGGATGCCGAGCTCGCGCGCGGCGCGGATGACGCGGACGGCGATCTCGGAGCGGTTGGCGATCAGGATTTTCTTGAACACGGGGTTGTCCTCATTGGGGCGGAGCGTTGAGCTCGCGGCGGAGCTTCTCGATGTAGACTTGGTCCTGCGGGCGGACGCAGAGCTGGGAGGCGCGGTTGGCGTCGGCGAGGGCCTCGCCAGGGCGGCTCAAGGTGATGTAGGCCTCGGAGCGCGCGAGAAGGATCTCGCACTGGTCGGCAGGCGAGATGCTGGGGAAGGCGAGCATCTGCGCGAACTGGTCGAGCGCCAAGTCGGGCTTCTGCAGGGCGTTCTTGTACGTGTCGGCGAGGATCGCGTGGAGGTGGTAGAGGCTCTTGAGGTCGAGGTTCGACGGGTACACGCGCGCCAGGTCGATGGCGGCGAGGCACTGGCGCTCGGTGTCGGCGGCGGATTTGCGGTAGTAGGCGGCCTCGCAGAGGTAGCCGCGCGCCATCGGGTCGCGCGGGTTGACCGAGGCCGCGGCCTGCGCGAGCACGAGGCCCATGTCGGCGTTGTTCTTGTCGAAGTGCTCCTCGATCTTCTTGAGCAGCGCCCAGCTGTACGGGCGGACCCACTTGCCGTTCTCCTCGACGAAGAGGACGCGGTCGGTTTTCGGCGCGGAGCCTTCGACCTTGAGCTCGTAGGCCAGGAGGATCGCTCCGGGCTCCTGGTGCTCGATGCGCAGGTCGGACCAGGTCCAGGTCGAGGAGTCGCGCGTCGCGACGAACTCGTCGAGCGTGCAGTACTTGCGCGCGGCGTCGGAGAACTGGGCGTAGGCGGCCGGATAGTCTCTGCGGCGAAGCGACTCGAGGTACTGGACCGCCGCGCGCTGGACCGCGCTCTCGGGCTTGGCGTTCTCGTTGAAGTACCACGCGCCGATGACCGAGGCCATGACCGCGAAGGTCACGAAGGCCGCCGTCAGCGCCCGGCGCAGCGGGCCGATCCACGCGGGGACCTTGGGCGCGTCGTCGACGGGAGCGACGGGCGGAGACCACAGGTCGCCCGAGACCGGAGCGGCGAAGGGGTCCGGCGCCTGGCGGCCCGCGGACGGCAGCGGAGAGGCGGAGAGGCCGCCGGGGGCGGCAAGGTGTTGCCGAGGCTTTGGCCGGGCTCGAAGGCCTTGATCTTGGCGGGCGGAAGGACGGGGGCGGGCTCGGGGGCGGGCGGCGGCGCGGGCTCGGAGGCCGGCTTCGCCGGTTTGGCGCCGAGCTTGGCGGCGGCCTTCGGCGCGGCCGCGGGTTTATCGGCGGGCTTGTCCTTCTTCTTTCCGCCGAAGAGCCGCTGGACGATCGTCTTGGGGATTTCGGCCTTCGGCGCGCCTTCCGGAGCGGGCTGAGTCGGCGGGGCGATGACGGGCGCCAGCTCCGCGACCGGGTTGCCGCACTTGTCGCAGTAGTTCTTGGCCAGCGAGTTCTGGAACCCGCAGCCGCCGCAGACGCGCGCGTTCTTGCCTCCGCATGCGGCGCACAGCGAGAGCGGGGCCGCCGAGGCGGCCCTGCACTGCGTGCACAGGATGGAGGCGTTTGCGGCCATCAGTCCTCGAGCAGGAGGAGCGGCTGGCCGTACTCGACCGCCTGGCCCGCGTCGATGAAGAGCTTGGCCACGCGGCCGGCGGAGGGCGCCTTCACCGGCTTCGACGCGCCGGAGCCGGTGACGATCACGCCGAGCACGTCGCCCTCGGCCACGCGCGCGCCCTCGTCGGCCTTGCGCGCCTTGCCCGGCTCCGACCACTGGAACACGCCGACGGCCTCGCTGGCCACGGGCGTGTAGCGGCCCGCCGGCATCGGCGGGGCGGCGAGCGTCGCGGGATCGTTCGCGCCGGCGGCCGTCAGCGCGAAGCCGCGGCCCTCCTTGCGGTAGACGACCTCGGCGAGGTCGGAGGACTTCATCCAGTCGGCGACGGCTTTGAGGTCGGGGGCGTTCATCGGCGGCTCCTCTTCTTGGTCTTGGCGGCGCGGCTGCGCAGCAGATTGCGCGGGTTGGCGGGCAGCAGGCCCGAGGCGAGCGGATCGAAGGCCAGCGGCAGCAGCTTCCAGACGGTGGTCTTCAGCGTCTTGCGGCGGCCCGTCGTGGGATTGAGGTCGACGAGGTAGAGCGCGGTGTCCTTGTCGCTGAACTCGAACATGACCTGGCGGCACGCGCCGCAAGGCTTGGCGGCCGCGCCGACGACGGCGACGGCCGCGATCGAGTCCGCGCCCGAGGCGACCGCGTGGTAGATCGCGGAGCGCTCCGCGCACATCGCCAGGCCGTAGGACGCGTTCTCGACGTTGCAGCCGGGGAACACGCGCCCGCCGTCGGTGATGACGGCGGCGCCGACGGGGTAGCGCGAGTACGGGCAGTAGGCGCGCTTCTGCGCCTGGACGGCCGTCTCGATCAGGCGCTCGACGGCGCGCGCGGCTTTCTGGGTCTTGGCCATTACAGGTATTTCCTCACGAGCAGATCCAACTTCTTGAGAGTCGTCTTGTTCCGAGCCTCGGGAGCCGTGAAGAGCGCCCCCTTGAGCGCCTCGGAGAAGGCGGGCTCGAGCGGCTGGGAGGCGATGAGGGGGACGGCCGCGCGCATGAGCTTCTGCGCGTTGGCGGAGTTCGCGTGGAGGTTGGCCACGACCATCTCGGTGTGGACCTCCTCGCCCTCCTTCCAGCAGTCGTAGTCGGTCACCATCGCGACCTGGGAGTACACCAGCTCGGCCTCTCGGGCGAGCTTGGCCTCGGTGGCGGCGGTCATGCCGATCAACGACCAGCCGAAGGAGCGGTGCATCTCGGACTCCGCCTTCGTCGAGAACGCGGGGCCCTCCATGCAGCAATAGGTGCCGCCGAACACGGCCTTGATCCCGAGCTTCACGGCGCAGTCGAAGACGAGCTTGTTCTGCACGGGCGCGAACGGGGGTTCAAGGCGACGTGGGCGACCACGCCGTTGCCGAAGAAGGTCTGCACGCGGTCCTTCGTGCGGTCGACGAGCTGGTCGGGGAACACGAAGGTGCGCGGGGGCAGCTCCTCTTTGAGGGAGCCGACGGCCGAGAACGCGAGCACCCGTTCCACGCCGAGGGACTTCAGCGCCCACATGTTGGCGCGCTGGTTGATCTCGGTCGGGGTCACGACGTGGCCCTTTCCGTGGCGCGGGAGGAACGCGCACGGGACTCCCTCGAGCTCGCCGAGGACGATCGGGCCGGAGTGGGCGCCGAAGGGGTCTTCAGGCGCAGCTCGCGCGGGTTCTTGATCGCGTCGGAGCTGTAGAGGCCGCTGCCCCCGATGATGCCGACCTTCGCGTGGTTCTTGGGCGTCTTCTTCGTCACGGGCAGTAGCCTCCGAGAGGGAGCAGTTCCTTGATGACGGCCTCGAGCGACTCGAGGTTGACGGGCTTCTGCACGAAGCGCGTCTTGGGATCGTTCGGCAGCAGCTTCGCGAGCTTTTCGCGGTGGTGGGCGGACATGAAGATGACGGGAATGCCCTTGGTCTTCTCGTCCTTCTGCAGCACCGCGTACGCGGAGTTGCCGTAGGCGCCGGGCATCTGTATGTCGGTGATGATCAAATGCGGAATATATTCGCCCGCCTTCTGCGCGAGCTGGAATCCGTCGTTGACGACGACGATCCGGTGGCCCTTGCTCGACAGGTAGTCGTTGAGCAGGCCCGTGATGTCCGGGTTGTCGTCGGCGATGAGGATTTGCGCGATCATCTCTGGGCGAGCAGCTTCTCCATCGTTCCGGGATAGATCGGGAAGCGGCGGCACAGCGCGGTGACGCCTTCCTTGACGCGCTTGAGGGCGGCGTCGTCCCCGCGGACCTTGAGGGCTTCGTCGATGAAGGTCGCGACCTCGTCCATCTCCTTCTCGCCCATGCCGCGCGTGGTGATCGCGGGCGCGCCGATGCGAACGCCGGAGGCGATGAAGGGCTTCTGGGGGTCGTAGGGGATCGCGTTCTTGTTGACCGTGATGCCGGCCTTGTCGAGCGCCTCCTCGGCCTCCTTGCCCGTCGCGTTCTTGGGGCGCAGGTCGAGGGAGAACACGTGGCAGTCGGTGCCGCCGGCGACGATGCGGAAGCCGCGGTCCTGCAGCGCCTTGGCCAGGCGCCGCGAGTTGGCGAGCGTCTTCTGCTGGTAGACCTTGAACTCGGGCTTGAGCGCCTCGCCGAAGCAGACCGCCTTCGCCGCGATCACGTGCATGAGCGGGCCGCCCTGCTCGCCGGGGAACACGCTCGAGTCGAGCGCCTTGGCGTGCGCCGTCTTGCACATCACCATGCCGCCGCGCGGGCCGCGAAGGGTCTTGTGCGTCGTGGTCGTCGTGAAATCGGCGAGGCCCACGGGAGAGGGGTACACGCCGGCCGCGATCATGCCCGCGTAGTGCGCGATGTCGGCCGCGAAGAGCGCTCCGATCTCGTCGGCGATCTTCTTGAGGCGCGCCCAGTCGATGACGCGCGAGTAGTTGGAGGCGCCGACGAAGAGGATGCGCGGCTTGTGCTCGCGCGCGTCCTTCTCGGCCTTCTCGTAATCGATCAGCTCGTCGTCTTTGCGGACGTCGATCGGGATGATCTTGTAGTACTTGCCGGAGAAGTTCATCGGGTGGCCGTGCGACAGGTGGCCGCCGTGCGCGAGGTTGAGGCCCATCACCCCGTCTCCGGGCTTGAGCACCGAGAGGTACATGGCCATGTTGGCCTGCGAGCCGGAATGGGGCTGGACGTTGACGTGCTCGGCGCCGAAGAGCTTCTTGGCGCGGTCGATGGCGAGGACTTCCACTTGGTCGACAAATTCGCATCCGCCGTAGTACCGCTTGCCCGGGTAGCCCTCGGCGTACTTGTTCGTGAGCAGGGAGCCCTGGGCCTCCATGACGGCCTCGGAGGTGTAGTTCTCGGAGGCGATCAGCTCGAGGTTGTCGGATTGGCGGCGCGCCTCGCGGGCGATGGCGGCGTAGAGCTCGGGATCCAGATCGGCGAGGGTCTTAGACATGGGATTGACTCCGTGCGGAGATGATGTTGAGAGCCTCTTCGATCGAAGAGGCGCAGGCTTGATACTCCGCGGGGCCGGCCCCGACGGGGTCGGCGACCTCCGCGGGGGTGAGGCCGGCGGCCTCGCGCAGCAGGAAAATCTTGGCGGCGGACTCGGGGAAGCGCCGCGCGAGCTCGTCGCGGTGCGCGCGCTCCATCACGTACACCGCGGAGGCGTCCTTGAGCATGGCCGCGTCGACGCGGCGGGCGCGGTGCGCCGGCAGGCCGAGGCCGCGCGCCTCGAGGACGGCCGCCGCGCCGCGCGACAGCGGCATGCCGGCCGCGGCGGCGGTTCCGGCGGAGGAAGCCCCGCCCTTGCCGAGGGCGTTGTAGAGCGCCTCGGCCATCGGCGAGCGGCAGGTGTTGCCCGTGCAGACGAAGAGGATATTCCTCAAATCTTCTGGATGTCCTCGGCGGGGATCAGGCCGACCTTGGTGACGCGGGCCTTCTCGCCCGTCGCGTCGACGAGCGTCGGGTCGCCCGCGGGGACCGTTCCGCCGTCGACGACTCCGTCGAGCGCCGCGCCGAGCTCGGCGGCGACGCCGGCCGCGTCCGTCTTCGGCGGCTGGCCGGACTTGTTGGCGCTCGTGTAGACCCACGGCACGCCGGAGGCGGCGATCATCGCGCGCGCCCCTCGTGGCCCGGCACGCGGATCGCGACGGTCGGGTACTCGGGAAAGGTCAGCAGCCGGCCCTGGGCCGTCGGCTTGAGCAGCAGCAGCAGCGGGCCCGGCCAGAACTTGGCGGCGAGCTTGTCGGCCAGCGGCGTCCACTCGACCCACTTCTTGGCCTCGTCGACGGAGGCGACCATGACGGCCAGCGGCTTGAGCGTCGAGCGCTCCTTGATCTGGAGGACGCGGCGCGTCGCGGCCTTGATCAGGCCGGTCGAGCCGACCGCGTAGGAGGACTCGGTCGGGAAAGCGACGATCTTGCAGGCCTTGCCGAGGGCTCCGGCCTTCGCGGCGTCCGACGGGGTCAAAGTCTCAGGCATGGGAGGGCTCCGGGTCGGGATGGAACAGGATGACGAACTCGCCGAGTATCTCGGCGCGCGCCGCGAGGTTCGCGCGGACCGAGGCGACGGTCCCGCGCAGCCACTCCTCGTGGAGCTTGGAGAGTTCGCGCGCGGCGACGCATTGCGCGGCGGGGCCGAGCGCGGCCTCGGCGTCCTCGAGCAGTTCGACGACGCGGAACGGAGACTCGTAGACCGCGATGGTCCGTTCGAGCGCCTTCGCGGCCTCGAGCGCCTTGCGGCGCTTGGAGGCGGTGCGCGGCAGGAAGCCGAGGAAGACGAACGAGTCGCCGGGCAGGCCGGAGCCGGCGACGGCGGCGGCCACCGCGCAGGGTCCGGGGATCGTCGTGATCGGCAGGCCCTCGCGGCGGGCGGCGGCGACGGCCTTGCGTCCCGGGTCGGACACTCCGGGCAGGCCGCCGTCGGAGACCAGGCTCACCGCGTCGCCGCGGCGCACGCGCTCGAGCAGCTTCTCCACGGAACGGGGATCGTTTTCATCATACCGCTCGAGCGGCGCCCCGAGCCCGAAGTGGCTCATGAGGTTGCGCGTGCGGCGCGTGTCCTCGCAGAACACGACCTTCGACTCCTTGAGCGCGCGCAGGGCGCGCGGCGCCATGTCCTCGAGGTTGCCGAGAGGCGTGGGGACCACGAACAGCATCAATGGGCCGCCGGTTCCTTGGACCACTCGGACAGCTCCAGGCGCATGAAGACCTCGACGACCTTCGGGTCGAACTGGGTGCCCGACCCCTTCTTGAGCTCGCCGAGCGCGATGTCGCGCCCGAGGGACTTGCGGTAGGGCCGGTCGCTCATCATCGCGTCCCAGGCGTCGAGGCAGGCCACGATGCGCGCGCCGAGCGGAATCTGGTCGCCCTTGAGGCCCTCGGGGTAGCCGCGGCCGTCGTACCACTCCTGGTGGTAGAGGACCATCTGCGCGACGGGGCCGAGGTATTTCACGGGCGCGAGGATCTGGTGGCCGATGATCGGGTGCTTCTTCATCTCCTCGTACTCCTCGGGCGTGAGCTTCCCGGGCTTGAGGAGGATCGCCTCGTCGATGCCGATCTTGCCGATGTCGTGCAGCAGCGCGGCGTACTCGACGTGGCGCACCATCGGGTCGGGCAGGCCCATCTCCTGCGCGACGCGGCGCGCCTTCACGCGGGCGCGGTCGCTGTGCTCGTGCGTGTAGGCGTCCTTGCTGTCGACGGCGCGCGCGAGCGTCTGGACCATCTCGAGGTAGAAGGTCTGCAGGTTGTCGAACATGTCCATGTTGTGGAGCATGACGGCCGCCTCGCCCGCGAGGATCGACAGGAACTTGACGTTGTAGTCGGAGAACGGCTCCGCGCCGTCCTTGGCGTGCAGGTTCAGCACGCCGATCGGCTTGCCTTTGACGAGCAGCGGGATCGAGACGAAGGGTTCGACGTCGCCCTTGGACGGCGCCACGTAGCGCGGGTCCTTCGAGGGCTCGGCGATGAAGATCGGGGTGGCGGAGGCGAACGCCTTGCCCGCGACGCCCTGGCCGGGCTTGAGGAAGAGCTTCTGCGCGTCCTCGCCGACGAGGCTGCGCGCCGCGACGATCTTCAGGCAACCCTCGCGCTCGTCCCAGGTCATCACCGAGCCGCGGTCGCACTTCATGAGCCCGCAGGCGCAGTCGAGCACCGCGCGGCCGAACTCCTCGCGCGAGATCGCCCCGGAATGGGAGACGCCGTTCTCCTGAAGGGCCAGCAGCATCGTCAGCAGCTCGTCGAGCTTGGTCCAGCCCTCCGGGGCGCGGGCCGCCGGGGCCTGCTCCCGGCCCGGGCGCGACGCTTCTAAGGAATAGAGCCGGCGCAGAGTCAGCGCCAGAGCGGCCAAAGGGCGGCGCAAAGCGCCGCGGCGCACCAGAATAAGGCTGCCATAGGCGGCTATTTTACTTCTTTTTTCGCCGTCGATGAGCGCCTGGGCCTCGGCTTCCCCGAGCATGTCGGCGAGCTGGCCGGCGGCGCCCCGGCTCATGACGGGGTCGGAGGTCTTTGGGCGTAGCGGACGAGGAGAGGGACGGCCTTCGGGCTGCGGGAGACGAACACGGCGGTCGCCCAGTACAGGCGCTCCGCGTCGTTGGGCGCGGCGTCGTGCTTGACGATCAGCTCCTCGATCTCGTCCTGGCTCGAGGAGAGCCCGATCTTGAGCGCGAGCTGGCGGCGGATCTCGGTGTCGGCCTTGGAGTCGCCCAGAATCGCGATCATCTGGTCGCGCGTATCGCGCGCGTCGGCGACCTCGATCGGCGCGGCCGCGGCGACTGCGGCCCTTTCGGCGTCGCCGAGCTTTCCGGACGTGGACCATTCCCGCAGCCGCGGCAGAGTCCTCTTCCAGTAGTAGCGGCCGAGCAGTTCGGCCACGCGCGGGCTCTCCTGCGCCTTGGCCTCGACGAGCGCTTGCGATTTCTCGTTTTCCCACTGCGCCAGCACCGAGAGCGCCTCGTACTGCGTCCACCACGAGTTGCGCTCGGAGAGCATGCCGGTCTCGCTGCCCTCCTTCGTCTTCATCGGGCGCGAGGCGATCTCGCGGATGGCCGGCAGGGCCGCGCGCGAGCGCAGGCGAAAGGCGCCGTTGACGCCGAAGATCTGGGAGTCGGGCTCGGGCTGCTTGAGATAGGTCAGAAACAGCGGCTCGAGCTGGGGGCTGCTGGGGTGATCCTCGCCAGCGAGTCCATGATGCTCCGGCGGGTGAAGGCGTCGGAGTAGCGCGAGAACAGGTCGAGCAGGTTGGCGACGTCCTGACCCGTGCGCGGCGCCGTCTTGGCGAGCTCGCCGAGCAGCGCGGTCTTGTGGGCGTTGCTCGTCGTCTCGAGGAATCGCTCGGTGAGCTGCGAGACCGTGCCCGTCGAGACGGCGGGCGTCTGCGCGGCGGCGGGCAGGGACAGGACGAGGAGCAGGGCGGCGATCATGATTTTCTCCGGGCGAGGACGCGGTCGAGCGCGGCCTTCAGGCTGACGAGGCGGTAGCCGCCCGCGTCGACGACGGTGGTCTCCTTCGGCAGGAGCTCGAGATCCCACGACGAGCGGATCAGCACGGCGACGGTCTTCGCGGCGTGCCGCGAGAGCGTCTTGAGGGCGGCGGCCTGCCCGGGGAAGCGGCGGGCCTCGAAGCACAGGAAGACGATCCGGTCGGCGGCCTTCGCCCGCGCGGCGAGCGCGGAGGCGTCCGTCGACGCGACGGGCGCCGCGGCGACCGCGCAGCCGCGCGCCAGCCGGCGGATCAGCGCGAGCGGACCGGCGTGGCCTCCTCGAAGGTGAAGCGCTCGCGGACCTCGGCGAAGTCCGGGACGACGACGAGGGTGCCGGTACCCGCGGGCACGGGCAGGGACGTCCTTCCGCGGCGCGCGACGACGACGGCCTTCGCCGCGATCGCGGCGGAGAGGCGCTCGCCGGCGGCCAACGTCGTCTTGGGGCCGCGGCGGCGCGCGAGCAGGCGCGTGATGCGCGCGTCGGCGGCGGCGAGCTGGGCCTCGGGCGCGCCGGCCTCGCGCAGCAGGTCGACGGCGTCCTCCATGCCCTGCTCGTCATGAGCGATCATCAGCATGTCGTGCCCCGCGTCGAGGCACTTGAGCGTCGCCTCCGCGACGGGCCAGCGCCTGGTGATCGCGCCCATGCACAGGTCGTCGCTGACGACGAGGCCGTCGTAGCCGAGCGTCCCGCGCAGCACGTCGCCCACGGCCTTGCGCGAGAACGTCGCGATCTCCCTGTCGTAGGCCGGGAAGCGAACGTGGGCCGTCATCACCGAGTCGACGCCGGCGGCGCAGGCGTCGCGGAAGGGGGCGAGATGGGTCTTCTCGAAGGGGGCGCGGGGGAGCTTGATCGTCGGCAGATCGACGTGAGGATCGACGGAGGCCGCGCCCATGCCCGGGAAGTGCTTCGCGCACGCGGAGACGCCGGCGTCCTGCATGCCGCGGATGAACGCCGCGCCGAGACGGCCGGCGAGCCGCGGGTCGGAGCCGAAGGACCTGATGCCGATGCCGGGATTGTAGGTCTTCGCCGCCACGTCGAGCACGGGCGCGAGGTTCATGCGGATGCCGAGGGGGCCAGTTCGCCCGCCATGTGCCGGCCCACGGCGTACGCCAGCTTCGGGTCCCTCGCCCGGCCGAGCGCGATGTTCCCGGGAAAAGGCGTGATGCCCGTCTTAAATCGCAGGACCCAACCGCCCTCGTGATCGATCGCGACGAGAAGCGGCCGTCCGAGGCGCTGCTCGAGCTCGTCGACATAGGCCTTGGTCTGCGCGGGAGTGTCGATGTTGCGCGACAGCAGCAGCACGCCCGAGGCTGCGGAGCGACGGAAGAGGGACACGGTCTTGGCCGACGGCTTGAGGCCGTAGACGCCGAACATGAACAGACGGCCGGGGTCGGTCACGCCGGAAGTTTAACAAAGCCCGGCGTCGCTTTTGTTAAAGTACGCCGATGGACGCGTTGACCTTCCTCCGCGATCACACGCCCCTGTTCGCCGGCGTGCCCGAAGACCAGCTCACGCCGCTGGCGGTGAGCTCGGCCGTGGAGCAGTTCAAGAACGGACAGACGATCATGTTCAAAGGCACGACCGTCGACGGCCTGCACGTCATGTGCGCGGGCTCGGCGGGCGTGTGGGTCAAGACGCCGAAGGGCGTCGTCCAGGTCGCCGAGCTCGGCGCCGGAGACGTGTTCGGCGAGACCTCGATCTTCGAGATGGGCACCGCGGGCGCGACGATCAAGTCCGCCGCCGACGGCACCGTCGTGCTGACGATCCCCCAGGACTCCTTCCGCGGCCTGCTTGCCGGCAATCCCGAGTTCGTGGCGCGCGTCCAAGCCTTGATCGCCGCCCGCAAGGCCTAGGCCTCCGGGGGACCAAGGGCCCTCGTCTTCTCGCCGGGACGTGCTACCATAAGGACATGGACGCCATGACCTACCTGCGCGAGCGGGTCGCCCTCTTCGCCGGAGTCTCCGACGAGAACCTCGCCTCCCTGGCGCAGACCTCCGAGCTCCTGACCTTCTCCGCGGGCCAGACGATCCTCTTCAAGGGCGCGACCGTCGACGGCCTCCATGTCGTCGCGTCCGGCAAGGTCGGCATCGTGATCAAGGTCCCGAACAAGCCCGCCGCCCAGGTCGCCGAGCTCGGCGCCGGCGAGGTCTTCGGCGAGATGTCGATCGTCGAGATGGGAACCGCGGCGGCCACGGTCAAGTGCCTCGCCGACGACACGATGGTGCTCGTGATCCCGCAAGAGTCCTTCCGCCGCGTCCTGCAGGAAGACGAGGCCTTCGCCGTCCGCGTCAACGAGCTGATCGCCTCGCGCCGCGCCGCCGCTCCCGCGCCCGTCACTCGCTGAAGGCGACCTCGACGTCCCGCGCGTCCGCGCGTCCCTGATCGTCGACCACTCTCACCGTGCTGCGTCCCGGCCGCGGCGTCCAGAAGAACGGCTTGCCCGACGCGGATTTCCCGATCAGCGCCCCGTCGGAGAACCACCACAGCTCGCGCGCGTCGGCGTCGGCCACGGCCGACAGCGCGATCGCGCCGGGATCGGCCGCGCTCGCGTGGTACGTGACGCCGGCCAAGGGCGACGTGATCTTCGGCGGCAGGCCGCGCCCCGAGCGGTCGGTCAGGCCGCACGCGGGGTCGTAGGGCGGCGGCGATCGGCGCGGAATCCCCGCCATGCGGAAGATGCGCAGCAGGTCCGAGGGCCAGAACTCGTAGGTTTCGGCCCGCGCGCCGTCGCGCGCGCAGGCGCGCCTGCCGGTCTTCGCGTCGACGAGGATCTCGCGGTGGACGTCGCAGGCGGCGATCGGCGAGACGCCCGGGATGAACCAGGTCTTTCCGCGCGGGCAATGGGGGCCCGGAGCGGCGCCCGAGACGGCGCAGACGTCGAGCCGGACGACGCCGAGGCCTTCCTGGCCGAGCGCGTAGGCGTCGCGCAGAGGGCCGCGGGCGGCGACGGCGTCGACGACGTCGAAGAACAACGGGGCGGCCGCGTCGGCTCCCACGTAGGCCGGGTTGCCCTCGCCGCGGAAATCGCCGATCCACACGACGAGCGCGTATTTGCCGAACACGCCCGCGGTCCACGCGTCGCGGAACGCC
Source organism: Elusimicrobiota bacterium (assembly GCA_023213235.1). Taxonomy (GTDB): domain Bacteria; phylum Elusimicrobiota; class Elusimicrobia; order UBA1565; family UBA9628; genus GWA2-66-18. The sequence goes on from CP096137.1 coordinate 106,390, forward strand.
CACGAGGTGCCCGTCTTCCAGTAGACCGGCGGCCCGCCGGCCCGCCACTCGTCGCGAAACGTCTGGCGCGGGCGCGGGGCGGACTTGAGCGCGTCCATCGTCAGGAACACGGCGTCCGCCGACAGCAGGCGCGCGCCGGGCTCGCGGGGCGCGGAGGCGAGCAGCCTCAAGGGCTTGAGCAGTCCCCCGTTGCCGAGCATCGCGTACAGCCGCGCGAGGTCCTCCATGCTCGTCTCGCCCGTGCCGAGGACGAGGCCGAGCCCGTAATGCTCGGCCGGACGGTCCAGTCCGACGCCGGCGGCCCTCAGGAATCCGTGAAGACCCGGAGCGGCAAGCCGGGAGGCCAGGGCCACCGCCGGCACGTTGCGGCTCCTGGTCAGGGCCTCCCGCGCGGACAGCGGGCCGGCGAAATCTCCGTCGAAATTCTCCGGGTCGTAGGCGCCGAAGGCCGTCGGCGAGTCCTTGAGCAGGGACGCGGGGTGGATCAATCCCTGCTCGAAGGCCAGCGCGTACGCGAACGGCTTGAGTGCCGAGCCGGGGAGCGGCGCGCCGTCAGCGCGCTGACCTCGCCCTGGATCGACGCGTCGCGCCAGTCCGCGGAGCCGACGGCCGCGACGACCTCCATCGACGTGAAATCGACGAGCATCGCGGCGGCGTTGCGGATTCCCTGGTCGCGGCGCCGCTCGACGTAGCGGCCGACGAGGCGCTCAAGGAGCCGCTGGAGGTCCAGGTCGAGCGTCGTGACGACGCGCCCGTCCCTCGTCGCCGCCAGCGCGCGGCGCGCGAAGTGCGGCGCCTCGACCGGCAGCGCGCCGCGGGCGAGAACCTCCCAGGGCGCCTCGATCGCCGCGCCGCGCCCCGCGTCCTCCGGATGCGCCGCGAGCCAGCGCTTGAACAGCCTTTTGCGCGCCTCCTGGAGGTCCCGGCCGGCGGCCTTCGCGCCGCCGGTCATCGTGCGGCGCAGCGGGTTCTGGGGGATCACGCTCAAGGTGATCGCCTCGCTCAAGTCGAGGCGGCCGACGTCCTTGCCGAAGTAGACGAAGCTCGCCGCGCCCGCGCCCTCGATGTTGCCGCCGTAGGGCACGAGGTTCAGGTACGCGGCGAGGATCTCGTCCTTCGTGTAGAACAGCTCGAGCTGGAGCGCGCGGAGGATCTGCAGCGCCTTGCCGCGCGGGCGGCTGGAATCCATGCCGTAGCGCAGGCGCGCCAGCTGCATCGTGATCGTCGAGCCTCCGCGCCGCCGCTCGCGCGAAACGTAGGTCGTCCAGACGGCCTTAGTCAGCGACGCGGGATCGACGCCGGGATGCAGCCGGAACCGGCGGTCCTCGTTGAGCACGGTCGCCTCGACGAGGAGAGGCGACATCTCGTGGAGCGGCACCCAGAGGCGGTGCCGGCCGTCGGGAGCGAGGATCACCCGCAGCAGGCGCCCGTCGCGCGCGTAGACGGCGCGCGAGAAGGCGACGCCCTCGCGCAGCGGCTCGGGGCGCAGGAGAGGGAAGCACGCGGCGAGCGCGGCGAGCGCGGCCGCGGCGAGAGGCGCCCGCCTCATCGGACCTCGATCGTTCCGGGCGCGCCGAACGCGGAGTAGGAGCGGTCGTACATCGACTCGGCGTAGGCGGGGGGACGGCGAACTTTCCGCGGCTGGACGCCTTGATCTTGTAGTCGAGTTCGAGCGCCCGGCCGCCCGCCGAGCCGAAGAAGAGGACGCGGTCCTCACGGACATCCTCGTAGTCGGCGCCGCGCGGCCCTCGCTCTCGCCGGACTTCTCCTTCCACACCGGCTCGAAGCCGCCGGGGACGAGGTCGACGACGGCGAGGTTGGGCGCGTGGTCGCCGACAAGCGTGCGCAGGCGCAGGCGCACCGTGTAGTCCTTGCCGAGCTCGGCGACCGTCACCGGGCTGCCCTTCTCGTCGACGATCTCGCGCCAGACCTCGAGCTTGCTCTTCACCGGCTCCTGCGGCGCCTCCATGTCGAAGCCGCTCTGATTGGTCTGCCAGAACAGGCGCCGCTCGGAGAGGTTCTCGATCGAGATCGCGTCCGCGGCGGGCGTGAACTCCGCCTTCGAGAACATCCCCGGCGGCATCACGAGCGCCGCGCGGCCGCCGTCCTCGCGGACCTCCTCGACGCGCGACTCCCCGGGTCGCAGCTCCCCGGCCGCCGTCGCGTAGGCGTCGAGCGCCAAGATCGAGTAGGCGGAGGACAGCGAGTTGTAGCTTCCCTGTTCCAGGGGCCCGACGACGCGCAGGATCGCGTCCGCCTCGAGAGCGGCGAGCCTCTTGGGGAAGTGCAGGGCCAGCAAGTAGACGTACTGCGCCTCGTGGATCGCGCCGTCGTAGAACCAGTTCCAGTCGGCGAGGACGGGCTCTCCGGTCGCGACGCCGCCGATCAAGTCCTGGGCCTCGGCGTCGAGGTGCAGGAGCGAGTACGAGGCGGCGAGATAGGCGCCGGTGAGGTCCTTGCGCCAGAGCTTATCCTCGGCCTTCTCCAGGCGCGCGCGCAAGGTCCGGATGAGCGGCGTCGTCACGCGGCCGTTGCGGGTCAGGATGTAGATCGCGTAGGCCTGCACGCGCGGGGGCGCCTCCGCTTCGGGCGCTGCCAGCGCGACCTTGTTCAGGTAGGCCAGGTCGCGGTCCAGCAGCTCCGCGGGTATCGAATACCCCTGTTCTTTGGCCATGGTCATGAAGTGCGCGGCGTAGACGGCCTGGAACGGCGAGACGTGCGAGTTGGACGCCCACATGCCGAAGGCCCCGTCGTCGTTCTGTCGGGAGCGCAGGACGTCGATCGCGGCGGCGAGGCTCGTCTCGACGGTCTTCGGCGCGTAGCCGAACTCCGGGCGCTTGCGCAGAATGAGGGCGGGGAACGCCTGGCTTATCAATTGCTCGGTGCAGCCGTACGGGTACTCCTGAAGATATTTCAGAAGGCCCTTGGCCAGGCCCAGCGGCAGGGGCGAGAGCGAGGCCTCGAGCGTTCGGTACGCGGGGTACATCCGGCGCGGCGTCGGCGACGCGACGCGCCCCTTCTTGAGGCTCCCGGTCTTGAGGCGCACCATGTACGGCGTCGGCGGGCGCACGCTCAGCGAAGTTTCGCGCCGGGCGGTCTCGGAGGAAATCCGCGTCTCGAAGGCGATCGTCGCGGCTCCGAGCGACCGGCGGGACTTGAAGCGGAAGACGGCGACCGACTCGCGGTTCTCGCCGACGGGGATCGTCTTGACCCCTTCCCCGACGAGCTCGAGATGGCCCGAGGTCTTGGCCTCGACGCGCGCCGCCGCCCCGGGCCCCGAGCCCTTGACCCCGTTGGCGACGGCCACGCTGGCTTCGAACTCGTCGCCGGGCGCGACGAACAGCGGAGCGTTGGGATTCAAGACGATGTCCTGACGCACGAGCACCTTCCGGTCGGCCGTCCCGATCGAAGCGGGCTCCGCGCCGACGGCGGTGATCCGCAGCGTCCCGGCGAAGGAGTCGGGAACCGGAATCATGATCTCCCTGCCCTCGGGGCCGACGTCGAAAAGGCCGGACCAGAACACCGCGGGCTTGTCCCGCTTGCGCTTGAACGGGTTGAGGTTTTTGCCCGCCGCGTCCCAGCCCTTGTCTCCGCCGGGCGCCATCAGCGCCATCGACAGCCGGTACTCGGGCAGGAGCAGGTCGAGGATCTGGTAGGTGCGCACCTCGAGCGCGCGCTTGCGCAGGAAGTGCGCCAGCGGGTCGGGGAGCGTCCAGCCCGCGACCTGCAGGATGCCCTCGTCGGCCGCGAACACGACGACGCGCGCGCGGCGCGCCGCGGAAACGCGGACGCGGCAGGGCGTCCCCGGCCGCATCGTCTCGGGAGCCTCGAGCGTCAGCGGCAAGGTGCGTCGCGAACGGGAGACCGTGAACGGAGCCACTCCGTGGCTGAGCGGGCTCATGAAAATCTCGCGAGAGCCCGGGTCGCGCAGGAAGCTGACGGTCACATACGCGTTGCCCTCGACGCCCTCGGGCAGGCGGATGCTCTGCGTCGACGCCGTCACCCCCGAGCGAAACCACTTGTGCGCGTAGACCTTGTCGCGCTCGATCGAGATCAGGCCGGCGCCCGCGTAAGGCGCCTTGATCTGCAGCTCGATCAGCGAGCCGGGCGCGTAGTCGGACTTCTCCAGGCGCACCTGCAGCTCGGCGTTCTTATCCAGGCTGCGCGAGATGTTGCCGTGGCCGGCCACCGAGTAGCGCGCGCGGTTGAGCTCGACGCCGGCGGCGTCGCGCAGCACGAGCGCGAAGTCGCCGGGCGCGGAGGTGTCCAGGCGCAGGGAGCGCGGCGCGGCGGGGAAGCTCAGCGTCCTCGACGACACGAACAGCTCCTTGAGGACGGACTGGTAGCGGTACAGCCCGTCGGGACCTTTCACGATCGCGGAGACCCAGCGCTGCTCGAGCAGCTGGACCGCGATCGAGGACGCCGCGACGGCTCGGCCGTCGGGACCGACGGCCGCCGCCGTGATCGAGCGCGAGCTGCCCTTCGTCACGTAGTTCAGCGCGCCGTCCGACTTCCAGCCGATCAGGTACGGCCGCGGCGAGACGAGCACGGCGGCTCGCGCGACGACGCCGCGCCCGCCTTCGGCCTCGTAGCCCTCGGCCGTCAGCTCGAGGCGGTAGGTGCCCTCGGCGAAGCGCTCGAGCGGCATGTCGAAGGAGGCGGAGCCGTCCGCGTCGGTCGTCGCGTCGTCGAGCGCCTCGGAAAAGCTCTTCTTCGCCTCGAGCGGATCGTGGAACGACCAGTCCGCGAAGTCCTTGAACCGCGGCGCCGCCGGCGTCAGGCGGATTCCCGCGGCGACGCGCCGGTTCTCGGCCGGCGTGCCGAACAGGTTGCGCAGGCTGACGGAGGCCTTCAGTTCCTTCGGCGAGACCCAGCCGCCGCCTTCGGCTTCTTCCCTCGAGAAGCGGGCGTCGATCCGAAGGCGGTCGGGGAGAAATTCCTCGACGCGCGCCGAGGTCGAGCCGAGCAGGTGCGCGCGGCGGCCGTCCTTGACGAGATAGACGGAGACCGAGTAGCTCCCGGTCGGGCCGTTCTCCTGCGTCCGGTACTCGACGGCCTCGAAGGCGGCCGACGACAGCGCGAGCTTGAACTTCTTGACCTCCATGCCGCGCGGGTCGTGCACCGAGACCTCGACCGGCACGCCGGCCAGGTCCTGGCCCCACACCATCGGGCGCACGAAGAAGCCGACGTGAAACGTCTCGCCGGGCCGGTAGATGCCTCGATCGGTGAACGCGTACGCCGACAGTTCGCGCTCGCGGCCCTGCGTCGTCTCCCCGCCGACGTCGAAGCGCGAGACGTCGAGGCGGCGGTCATCGCGGTCGAACGGAAGGAAGGCGAGGTCCTCGTCTTTGCGCACGACGACGGCGGTCGGCCGCCTCTCGCGCGTGTAGCCCGTGAAGTCGGGCAGCCGCGCCCGCCCGGCGCCGTCGGTGAAGGCGCTGGCGACCGGCACCCCGTTGAGGCCGACGGCCTCGACGCGCGCGCCGGCCACGGGCGAGCCGTCGGCCAGCGACTGCACGAACACGTCGCGCGTCCGATCGGCGTTCTCCTTGATCAGCACGCCGAGGTCGGTGATCAGGAGGAAGCGCGTGTCGGCGCCGCACGTCGCGCGGTTGTTCTTGATGTCCCAGCCCTCGGCGCGCAGGAAGAACAGGCCGTTGCGCGTCCCGGAGCCGGGGGCCTGCAGGCGCGGGGCGAAGTCGTAGGAGAAGAACTTCAGGCGGTCGGGCTCAACCTTTCCGAAGTCGCGCACCTCCTCGAAGCGCTCGGTGATGTTGTCCTGGCCGAACGACCAGCCCTGGAAGCGCGGATTCGAGAAGTCCCCGGCCGTCTGGCTGGCGAGGTCGTTGATCTCGCCCGGGCGCACGCGCCCGACCTCGAGGCGGACGGCGCTCTCGCCGAGAGAGTACAGCGACAGCTTCTTGTCGCCGGACAGGCGCAGCAGGGCGCCCTCGTGCAGGATCTTGATCTCGCGCGGGAACGCCGGCAGGGTCGTGATCGCGTCGAACTCCTTGGCCTGCACGTAGCCTCCGTACGCGACGAGGCCGCGCGGGATGCGCGCGTAGAGCCTGCGTCCCTGCGGCGCGCGCAGCTTGAACGTGTGCACCGCGGGATGTTCGCGCTCCGCGGGGACCGGCGTGAGCGCCACGGGCGTCGAGAGCGCGATGACCTCCTTGCCGACCTCGGCGGGATCGCGCCAGCCGTAGTTCTTCACGGCCTCCTGGCGACCGATCTTCGGCTTGTCCAGGGGCAGCAGCCAGACCTTCAGCGCGGCGGCGAGATTCTTCTCGGACACGCCGCCCGACGCGCGGATGATCAGCACCTGCTCGGGCTCGAGCCGCTCGTTGCGCACGAGCGCCGCGTCCGCCTCCTCCACGCGGAAGTAATCGTACATCCCGGGTACGCGCACGGAGGCGACGTGGTCCCCGCCGGTCGGCGGCCCGCCGCGCAGCGGCTTGATCCCGCGTCCGGCGCGGATCTCGAGCATATAGGGCTCGAGCGGGATGCCGAGCGGCTCGGAGACGACGTAGGCCTCGCCGTGAAACTTGTCGTAGGACACCGTGAAGCGGCGAAGCTTGTTTCCGCTGCCGATGATCCCGCGCTTATTGGGCCCCAGTTCGACGACGGTCAGCGCCTTCTCGAAGGAGTCCGTGTCGACGGCGTGGCTGAATTTGAAGGTCGCCGCGGCCCGCTTGAGGGACGGGTCCTTCGGGTCCACGTGGAACTCCGACGAGGCCAGCGACGCCGAGAACCCGGGCGTGCGGAAGGTTCCGGCGGCTTTCTCCGGACGCAGGTGCTTCGGGAAGAACGCGGGGGCGAAGCGGACCGTGTATTCGGCGCCCGCGGGCCAGTCCTCGGAGGGAGTGAAGGTCAGCTCCGAGTCGCCGGTCCACGTCCAGCCGCCTTGGATCCGCGGGGAGAGAACGACGCCCTTCTTGACCGGCTTGCCGATGTCCTCGAGCTTGGCGGCGGAGTCGTTGAACGTGATCCGCAGCGGGTCCGGACGCGCCCCGTCGACGAGCGCCGCGGACGCCGGCGACGACGGGTTCCAGGTGACGACGCGCGGCTTGGGTCGCGACGCGTCCCATTCGTGGAACGCGACGATCGCCAGGAACAGGAAGAGGAGGCTCGCGAGCGAGCGGAACGGGCCGCGCGGTCCTTGGAACCAACGGCGCAGCCCGTCGAGCTTGTCCATGTGGCGTCCCCCTTTCGGGATACGCCGGCGGCCCGGTTTAACTTACAGCCAAAAAAGGGGCGCGTGCCGGAGCTATCCTGCGTAGCCCGTTGGACGCGCGTCGAGAAATTGTATATTCGTTTAATTCGCGTCCCTGCGGCATGCGCCTAAGATCAAAAGCGACGCTGGCCTTTTTGCCCTTGGCGGCCGCTTTTATCGTCGTCGTCACGGTCGCGTCGCGGCGCGGCATCGAGGGCATCGTGCTCGAGGAGGCCGTCAGCCGCGTCCGTCCGCAGGCCGTCGAGCTGGCCGCGCGGTTGGCCCCGCATTTCGCCGCGCGCAGCGAGAGGTCGCTGCTGCCTCCGCTGCAGGCGGCGCAGTCGCAGACGGGCGCCGAGTTCGCGGCGGTGCTCGACGCCGCGGGACGCGTCCTCGCCCACACCAATGTCCTCGAGGTCGGCAAGATCGCGGACGCGTCGCCGCGGGCGGACGGCCCTCAGTCGGACTCCCAACGAGTTTCTGTCCGAGGCGTCGAGTGCCTGGTGCTGTACGTGCCGATTCGGGAGCCGTTGGGCGACTTACTGCTGGATTCCCGCCCGGGCCGGCGGTTGGGGGAGCTGCGCATCGGCCTGCCGATCGCGCACTCGCTGAACTCCGCCCGCCGGATCGCGGACGTCGTCGCGGCGCTCGTCGCGCTTTTCTGCGTTCTTTCGCTTGCTGCGGCGCTCGGGGTGCTGCAGTGGCTGCTGGGGCCGGTCCGGCAGATGTCGGACGCCACGGTCCGGGTCGCGAGCGGGGACTACGAGGTCTTGGTCCCCGTCGATACGAACGACGAGGTGGGCGAGCTCGCGGCCTCCTTCAATCGGATGAGCGCGACGCTCGCGCGGACGACGGTCTCGCGCGACCAGCTCGCGCGCGCTCTCGGAATCGCGAGCGCGACGATCGAGGCCTCCTCGGACGGCATCCTCGTCTACGACCTGGAAGGATCCGCCTTGACGCACAACCGCCGTTTTCTCGAGATGTGGGACCTCACGCCGGAGCTCGTCGCCCAGGGCCGCGCGGCGATGATGGCCCATGTGGTCGACCGCGCCGCGGATCCTCAGGCCTTCCGGGAGCGCGCCGACGAATTGAGTCAACTGCTCGACCAGGAGCACGTCGATGAGATCCGCCTCAAGAGCGGCCGGGTCTTCGAGCGAACCGTGCGGCCGCTGCTGTTGAACGGAGCCGTCTTCGCGCGCGTGCTGAGGTTTCGAGACATGACCGCGATCAACGAAAGCGCTCAGGTGCTCGAGCGCGCGCGCGACGCGGCCGTCCAGGCCGCGCGAATCAAGTCGGAGTTTTTGGCGAATATGAGCCACGAGCTGAGGACGCCGCTGAACGCGGTCGTGGGTTCGGCGGAGCTCCTGCGCCATAGCGAGCTGTCGCCGGACCAGCGCGAGCGGGTCGAGGTCGTGTCGAAGTCCGCCGGCGCGCTCCTCGATCTGGTCAACGGGGTCCTGGACTTCTCCAAGATCGAGGCGGGTCGCATGACGGCCGAGCGCATCCCGTTCCGTCTCCGGGAGCTGCTCGAGAACGCCGCGACGATCGCCCGCTCGCGCGCCGCCGAGAAAGACCTTGAGCTCGCGTGCGATCTCGTCGTGGACGCCGGCGAGGTCCTCCTCGGAGATCCCCTGCGCCTGCGTCAGATCCTGCTGAACCTGCTCGACAACGCGGTCAAGTTCACCGAAACGGGCCATGTCCGGCTCGGCGCGAAGCTCGCGGAGGTCGAAAAAGGCGTCCTCCTCGAGATCGCCGTCGAGGACAGCGGCATCGGGATCGATCCCGAGGCGCTGCCCCGCCTCTTCACCGCGTTCACCCAGGCCGACAGCTCGACGACGCGGCGCTACGGCGGCACCGGGCTCGGGCTGACGATCAGCAAGAGCCTCGTGGAGCTGCTCGGCGGGAGCATCGGCGCCGAGAGCGCTTTGGGCGTCGGCTCGACCTTCCGGCTCCGCATTCCGTTCGAGCGGGCGGGGCCGGGGACCGTTCCGGGAGGCGTACCGTCGCGCGCGGGGGCCGCCGCCCGCCGCGACCGGCAGCGCGTGCTCGTCGTCGAGGACAACGCGATCAACCGGAATCTGCTGCTGATGCAGATCGAGAAGCTCGGGCGCCCGGTCGCGGCGGTCTCGGACGGAGCCGCCTTCCTCGAGGCTCTGGGGCGCGAGGACTACGGCATGGTGCTCATGGACTGCCAGATGCCGGGGCTGGACGGCTATGAGGCCACGCGGCGGGTGCGTGAGCGCGAAGGCGGCAAGAGGCGCGTCCCGATCGCCGCGTTCACGGCCCACGCGGGCGAAGCGGATAGGGCGATGTGCCTGGCCGCGGGCATGGACGACTACCTCGCCAAGCCCGCGACGCTCGAAGACTTGGCCGTGATCCTCGATCGCTGGGACCGGCCGTTCGACGAGGTCGCCTTCCGCGCCTACGCCGGCCTGGCCGCTCCCGACCCCGCCGCGCTGCGCGCGCTCGTCGACGGATTCGTGCTCGACGCTTCCGCGCGGCTCGACAGGGCGCGCGCGGCGTACGCGTCCGGCGATCGCGCGTCGGCCGACGCGGAGGTTCATGCTCTCAAGGGCGCGGCGGCGTCGCTCGGCGCTCGGGGCCTGCGCGAGCTCTGCCGCCGGCTCGAGGCTTCCGCTTCCGGGACGGAGACGGGCCTTCTCTTGAGCCAAGCGGACGTCGAGCTCGACCGGATCCGCCGCGCCGTCCCCTCGATGCATGCGTAAAGACCGCATGAAGGTTCCCCGTCTCGCCGCCCTGCTCGTCCTGCTGGCCGCCTCCACGACCGCGGCCGCGGAGCCGCCCTCCGGGGAGGCCGAGGCCTTCCGCTTCTTCGCGGAGGAAGGCCGCTCGTCGACGGCGCTGCGCCGCGTCGCGCCGACGCAGGGCTCTCCCGTGCCGGTCGACGTCGTCACCGCCGAGGAAATCCGCGCCTCGGGTGCCGTGAACCTCTGGGACCTGCTGCGCTTCCGCGTAGGCCTCGACGTGATCGAGGGCCGCTCGAGTGCCGGCTCGAATCGAGCCGTGGTGTCCGTGCGCGGCATACCGCGCGACAACACGCACGAGCTCCTCGTGCTTCTCGATGGACGCAGCCTGTACGATCCGCTCTCGGGCGTGACGCTTTGGGAGCGCATCCCGGTCCAGCTGCAGGATATCGAACGCATCGAGATCGTGCGTGGCCCCAACGCCGCGCTGTACGGGTCCAACGCCGGGCTCGGCGTCATCAACATCATCACGCGCCGGCCGTCCGCGCGCGCGGCAGGAGATGTCTCTTTCCGCGGCGGCACGGGACGCCTGGCGGAGGGCTCGGTCGCGGCGGAGACGGCCCGGGAGCGCGCGGGCCTGCGGCTGAGCGCGACCTCGAGGACGCAGGCCGGCGCGCCCACCGCCGCCGACCCGAAGACCGAAGGCCAAGACTTCTTGCGCGATCATACGGGCGGCTTGAGCGCCTGGATGAAGGCCGGAGAGAGCACGATCGAGCTGCTCGCCGGCGTCACGCGCAACGACTTCGGCAAGCCGATCGCCGGCAATCCGCAGGGCCACGTGTTCACGCACTTCCAGTACGCGCGACTCGAGCGCGCGACCGGGCCGGACTCGAGCGTCGAGTTCAAGGTTTCCCGCAACGACGCGATCTCGATCGACACCCCGGGCCCGGCGGGCCTCGATACCTCCGCGCGCTTCTGGCAGTACGACGCGGAGGGCCTGCACACCGTGGTGTGGGGCAACGGGCGCATGCACACCACCTACGGCGCCGCGTGGCGCTATGCGGCGGCCTCCTCGAGCTACCTCTTCGGCGCGAGCCCGCTGCAGACCAACCGCACCGTGCGCGGCTATCTGCACCAGTCGATCGAGATCCTGCCGACGCTCAGCATCATGGGCGGACTCAACCACGAGACCGCCAACGCGGGCGGCTATCACAAGGACTTTCAGACCGCCCTGCTCTGGGCTCCGGCGCCCGAGCACGCGCTGCGGCTCTCCTACGCGCGAGCGAACACGAAGCCCCAGCTGCTCCACCGCTACTCAAATTTCAACGCGAACGCGTTCGTGCACGTCGCGGGAAACCGAAACCTTTATCCCTCGCCGCTGACGAGCTATGAGGCGGGGTGGCGGGGCCTGTTCGCCGAAAGCGCAGTCCAGCTCGAGCTCACCGGCTTCTATACCGAGATCCGCGACCATATCAATCTCGACAGGACCTCCGGCCCCGCCCCGGTCAGCCTGACCTACGACAACACCAATACCGTGATCCTGCGAGGGCTCGAGGCCGCGCTGCGCTGGCGCTTCGCCCCCGGCCGCACGGTCTATGCGAATTATACTCAGGAGACCGTCGCCGACCAGGACGCGCACGCGATCTACCTGAACACGACTCCGCGCCACAAGACGAACGTCGGCTTCGACTGGGCGTTGCCGCTGCACTTGCGCGCGTCGATGAACGCCGGCTGGAAGGACGCCTACATGGCCGATTCCACGTCCGGCGCCGCGCAAGAGGCCGTGCCCGCGTTCTGGCGCCTGGACGCGCGCGTCTCGTGGTCCCCGGCCGCGTGGCTCGAGATATTCGTGGCGGGCCAGAATCTCGAGCAGCCCTATCGACGGGAGTTCGTCGACGGCTTGGTCGTCCCGCGCCGGGTCCAGGCCGGCGCGGTGATGAGGTTCTGATGAGCCTCGCCTTCGTCCTCCTCTTGGCCGCGGCGCCCTTGCCCGCGCGGGCCGCGAAAATCCTCGTGGTGGCGAGCGAGCCGATCTCGGTTTCGTCCGAAGAAGCGATCGAAGGGCTGCGGTCCGGATGCACGGAGGCGATCACCGTCGTCTCCGCCGGACGGCCGCTCCCGCCGGGTCCGCACGGCGTGATCGTCGCGTTCGGCGGGCGCGCCGCGCGACGGGCGCGCGAGGGCGCGGCGCCGACGGTGGTCGCTCTGGCGCCCGCGTTCCGCGATGAAGGGCCGAGTCTCGTTCGCGTGGCGATGACCCCTTCACCCGAGCGCTTCATCGAGCTCCTGCAGGCGGCGGGAGCGCGTCGCCTGCTCGCGGTCCGCGGGACGCCCGCGGATTCGGATTTCGTCCGGCGGGCGGCCATCGCGGGCAAGGCCGCCGGCATCGTGATCGACGACAGGCTTCTCTCGTCTCCGGACCGCCTTCCGGGCCTGCTGCGCCGCGTCGGTACGCTCGCCGACGCGGTCTGGCTCGCTCCCGATCCGGCCGCGGTGACGCCCGAGACCTACGGCGTGATCAGGGAGTTCTCCCGCGCGCGCTCGATCCCTTTCTTCGCTCCCACGGAGGGCCTCGTGGCCGACGGCATCCGCTCCGACCTGACGGTCTCCTTCCGCGAGTGCGGACGCGAGGCGGCGCGCGCCGCCGTAAATCTTCTCGCCGGCCGCTCCGTGCCGAAGGTCGTCTACGCGGACCCGCGCCTCGTCAGCGAGGCGCGGTAAGCCGGCCGAGGCGCCCGTCGTCCGTGCTGAAGTAGAGGAAGCCGTCGGGGCCGGAGCGCACCATCCGGAAGCGCCAGCCCCGGTCGTCGAGCAACGACTCCTGCGCGCCGGGCTTGCCGCCCTCGAAGGACACGCGCCGCAGTTCCGAGCCCGAGAGGCAGGCCAGGAACGCCGAGCCGCGCCACGCCGGGAACGCCTTGCCGTCGTAGAACGCGAGCCCCGAGGGAGAGATCGAGGGCACCCAATGGACGGCGGGCGGCTCCGTGCCCTCTTTGAGCGGCGGCGCGATCTTGGGTCCGTAGTACTCGCGCCCGTAGGTCGCGACGGGCCAGCCGTAGTTGGCGCCCTTCTTGACGAGGTTCAGCTCGTCGCCGCCGCGCGGGCCCATCTCGGCGTTCCACAACTCCTTCGTGCCGGGGCGCATCGCGAGGCCCTGAGGGTTGCGGTGGCCGAGGCTCCAGACCTCGGGCGGCGCGCCCGGGATGGCCGCGCCCGCGGGCTTTCCGTCGTGCGTCAGGCGCACGATCTTTCCGTTGTGGCGCGAGGGGTCCTGGGAATCCTCGCGCCGGCCGCGCTCGCCGAGCGAGAGATACACGTGGGGACCGTCGAAGACGATGCGGGCGCCGAAGTGCTCGCCCCTGCCGCCGCCGGCGTTGGACAGGAACAGGCGCTCGAAGCCCGCGAGCGCTCCGCCCTCGAGGCGCCCGCGGCCCAGCGCCGTCGCGGCCCCGTCCTCGACGGGGTGCGACCACGCGAGATACACGAGCTTGTTCTTCGCAAAGTCCGGGTGCACCTTCACGTCGAGCAGGCCGCCCTGGCCGCGAGCCCAGACGGCGGGGGCGCCTGCGATCGCGACGGAGTCTCGCGTCTTCGGGTCCCAGGCGGCGAGCCGGCCCCGCGCTCGGTGAAGAGTATGCGCCCGTCGGGCAGGAAATCGAAGCCCCAGATGACGTCGGTCCGTTTGGCCAAGGTCTCGACCTCGAAGCGCGCGGACGGCGCCGCCTGCGCGGAGAGCGCGGCCGCGAGGAGCAGGGAGAGCATCAGCGCTTCGGCGGCGCCGGCGCCTTCGGAGCGGGAGGCGTCAGCTTCGCGGCGGCGATCCAGTCGAGCACGCGCTTGCGGGTGCCGGCGTCGGCGAGCATGCGCACCCCGTGCCCGGTGGGCGCGTAGTGGACGGCGGCGGTCTTCTCCGCCTCGGCGCGGCGCGCGGCCATGTAGGCGTAGCCGTCGTCGGGGGCGGCGGCGACGAGCGCGGGCAGCCCCTTGCGAAAGGACATCGGCACGCCGCGGTAGTTCTCGGCGGGCGACAGCATGAGGACGAAGGGCGCGGACTTGCGCTCGACGGCGACGGCCGCGGCCAGGTTCGCGCCGATCGAGGCGCCGCCGAAGGCGATGCGCCAGTCCGGGACGCCCTTTCTGCTCAGCCAGGCGGCCGCCGCGCGCAGGTCCTCGGCGGAGCCGGGCCAGGAGCCCGTCGCGTCGAACCCGGCCCAGCCCGTCGAGCCCGGAGGACCCGAGAGGCTGCCGGCGTGGCCGCGCAGGTCGACGGCGAGCGTGCCGATCCCGCGGCGCGCGAGGTCCTCGGCGAGGCCGTTCCACTCGTCGCCCGCGCTCCCGACCCCGTGGGCGAGCACGACGACCGCCTTGCCGGAGGCCGCGGGACGGTACTTGGCCTGGATCGTCCAGCCGTCCTTCGTCGCGAACGAGACGGCCTGCGCGGCCGCGAGCGCGACGGCGGCCGCCGCGGCGGCTACCGGCATCGCATCGCGAGCTCGTAGCCCGCGTTGTAGACGGAGAAGACGGAGTCCTGCACGCGCACGACGGAGCGCATGAGCTCCTCGGTCTTGTGCGTGAAGTGCTTGTCGTTGGCCCACTTGTTCTCGCCGACGACGCCGCGCACGGAGGTCGTGTCGAGGTAGAGCGCGTTGAGCGTGAGCTGGAGCTGCTGGACCTGGCCGAGGATCAGAAGGCCGGCCTGGTACATCTCGGGATCCGGCAGCGCCTGCGACTGCGCGATGCGCTGGCGCGCCGTCAGATAGTAAAGGTTCTGTCGCACCTGGTCGCAGCCGGTCGTCAGGGTCTCGAAGTTGTTGAGGATCGTGTCCAGGCTCGGCTGGGGATCGGGCTGGGCGTAGGCGTAGCGCAGGTTGTCGCCCTGCGCCTTGACGTACTGATGGATCTGCCCGAGGTTGGCCACCTGCTGGGCGACCTGCCCGGCGATGGCCTTCATCACCGGGATCATCATCGGGTCGCTCTGCTGGCGGGCGAGCCGGTCGCGCGCGGTCAGCAGGGCGTCCCAGAAGAAGCGCTCCTGCCACAGCGTCGGGGCCTGGTCGATGGCGGCCGCCGGAAGGGCCGTGCCGGCCAGGAAGAGGACGAGGAGCGCGCGCCGCATTCCTTTAGTATACCCGATCTGGTGTCAGGCCTCCCACTTTCCCACTTTTCTAGGGGGAGTATTCTGGAAAAGTGGGAAAGTGGGAGGCCTGACACCACAGGGCGTCTTTTGGTACCATCCGCGAATGGACACCGACGACGCGCTGGCCCTCGTGGGACGCCTGTTCGTCGCGATCATCTTCCTGGCGTCCGCGTTCGGCAAGATCACGAACTTCGACGGGACGCTCCAGTTCATGGAGTCCCACGGGATGCCGGCGGCCAACCTGCTCTGCGTCGCGTCGATCGCGATCGAGGCCCTCGGGGCGATCTCCATCATTCTCGGCTACAAGTCGCGCTGGGGGCCGCCGCGCTGGCCGCCTTCCTGATCGCGGCGACGTGGGTGTTCCACACCGCGCCCGACCAGCGCATCCAGCTCCTCAAGAACCTCGCGATTCTCGGCGGCCTGCTCAACCTCATCGCGCACGGCCCCGGCGACATCAGCCTCGAGGGGAGGAAGGCGTGAGCGAGAAGAAGACCGCCGCGCACCAGGTTCTCGCTCGCAAGTACCGCCCGCAGGGCTTCGAGGAGCTCGTCGGCCAGCCGGCCGTCTCGCAGACCCTGTCGAACGCGCTGACGACCAAGCGCGTCCACCACGCCTACCTGTTCACCGGCCCGCGCGGCTGCGGCAAGACGACCTCGGCCCGCATCCTCGCGAAGGCGCTGAACTGCGAGAAGGGGCCGACGCCGACCCCGTGCGACGAATGCACGTCGTGCCGCGAGATCGCGCTGTCCTCCTCGCTCGACGTGCTCGAGATGGACGCCGCCTCGCATACCGGCGTCGACGACGTCCGCCAGGTGATCATCGAGACCGTCGCGCTCGCGCCCTCGCGCGACCGCTACAAGGTCTTCATCATCGACGAGGCGCACATGCTCTCGAACTCGGCGTTCAACGCCCTGCTCAAGACCATCGAGGAGCCGCCGCCTCACGTCGTGTTCATCCTCGCGACGACCGAGGTGCACAAGGTCCCCGCGACGATCGCCTCGCGCTGCCAGCGCTTCAAGTTCCGTCCGGTGGCGCCGGAGCCGCTCGCCGAGTATCTGGCGGTGATCGCGAAGAAGGAGAAGGTCGCCGTCGAGCCGGAGGCTCTGTCCCTGCTCGCGCGCGCGGCCGAGGGCTCCCTGCGCGACGCGATCAGCCTGCTCGACCAGTGCCGGTCCGCCTCCGACGGCAAGGTCACCGTCGAGAGCGTGCGCGAGATGTTCGGCTTCGTCCCTCAGGACCTGCTCGTCGGCGTCGCGAAGGCCCTGCTCGACCAGGACGCGAAGGCGCTCGCGAAGTGGCTCAAGACGATCTATGAGGAGGGTGTGGAGCCCGCCCAGCTGCTCAAGGACCTGCGCGCCGCGATCGAGAGCGTCTACCTCGAAAAGCTCGGCGCCGGAAGCGGCGCGGAGCCGGCCTGGCAGAAGGCGCTGTCCGGCGCCTCCGCCGAGAGCCTCGGCTTCCTGCTCAAGCGCCTCAACCGGGCGCTCGAGGAGCTCCGCTACGGAGACTCCCCGAGGCTCGCGCTCGAGCTCGGCCTGTTCTCCGCGCTCGAGGCGGCGCACGACCTCGGCGCCTGGGTGGCGCGCCTCGAGGCCCTCGAGAAGCGCCTGGTCGCCGGCGGCGGGGAAATCCCCTCGCGCCCGCGCCGTCGGTCTCGCCGTCGCCGCGCCCCGCGGCCGCGCCTTCGGCGCCGGTCCCGGCTCCGTCCGCGGCGGAGCGTCCGCTCGACGTGGTCGCCTCGGGGCCCGTGTCTTACTCCGCTCTCATCGAGGCGGTGTCGCGACAGAAGATCACGCTCGGCTCCGCGCTCGAGAAGGCGAAGGGAGAGGCGCGCGGCTCCGGCTACGTGATCCGCTTCGCGAAGGCCTTCGACCTCGACATGGCCAAGCGCTCCGCCGCCCTCCTCGAGGGCGCGCTCCAGGCCCTCGCCGGACGTCCCGTCGCGCTCGAGCTCGAGCTCGGCGCCGCGGAGGCGCCGCCGACCGACATCGTCGACGCCGGCGCGCCCGAGCCCGTGACGGGCGCCGAGGCCCCGCCCGGCACGCGCTGGAAGGACATCGCCGAGCCCGCGCCCGGCGGCGCGCCCGCCGCCGGCGCGCTCAAGAGCGCCGAGGGCGTCTTCGGCGGCAAGGCGCGGATCGTCAAGAAGAAGAGCGGCGAATGAAGGGCTTCGAGCGTCTGATCGGGGCGCTCAAGCGCCTTCCCGGCGTCGGCCCGAAGCAGGCCGAGCGCTTCGCGATCCACCTGCTGCGCGCGCCGCGCACCGAGGTCGAGACCTTGGTCGAGGCCCTTCGCGAGGCGAAGGCCGCGATGCGTCTGTGCGCCCGCTGCTTCGATTTCGCGGACCGCGAGGTCTGCCGGCTGTGCTCGGACGCGGGCCGCGACGCCTCCATCCTCTGCGTCGTCGAGGAGACGCAGGATCTCGCGGCCATCGAGCGCTCGCGGTCCTTCACCGGCCACTACCACGTCCTGCACGGCTCGCTCTCGCCCCTCGACGGGATCGGCCCGGACCGCATCAAGGCCAAGGAACTCGTCGACCGCGTCGCCGCCGGCGGGATCAAGGAGATCGTGCTCGCGACCGATCCCGACACCGAGGGCGAGGCCACCGCGCTCTACCTCGCCCAGATTTTGAAGCCCTATCCGGTCAAGGTCACGCGCATCGCTCACGGCGTGCCGCTGGGGGCGATCTCGACTACCTCGACGAGCGCACCTTGTCGTACGCGCTGTCGGGACGGCGCGAGGTCTAGGAGAAAAGTCATGCGCTACGAAAACGTGCTCGAGGCCATCGGCAACACGCCGCTCATCAGGATCAACGCGCTCGCGAAGGGGCTCAAGCCCAAGATCTACGCGAAGGCCGAGTTCATGAACCCCGGCGGCTCGGTGAAGGACCGCATCGGCGTCGCGATGATCGACGCGGCCGAGAAGTCCGGCCAGCTCAAGCCCGGCGGCACGATCGTCGAGGGGACCTCGGGCAACACCGGCATCGGCCTGGCGCTCGTCGCCGCGCTGCGCGGCTACAAGCTCATCTTCACGATCACCGACAAGCAGTCGCGCGAGAAGATCAACCTGCTCAAGGCGCTCGGCGCCGAGGTCATCGTCTGCCCGACCAACGTCGAGCCCGAGGACCCGCGCTCCTACTACTCCGTCGCCGACAAGATGACCGAGGAGATCCCCGGCGCCTTCCATCCGAACCAGTACGAGAACCCGGAGAACCCCAAGGTCCACTACCGCACGACGGGCCCCGAGATCTGGAAGGACACCGAGGGCAAGATCACGCACTTCGTCGCCGGCATGGGCACGGGCGGCACGATCTCGGGCGTCGCGAAATACCTGAAGGAGAAGAACCCGAAGATCAAGATCATCGGCGCCGACCCCGTCGGCTCCCTCTACTACGACAAGATCGTCCACAACCGCATCGGCGTGGCCAAGCCCTACGTCGTCGAGGGCGTCGGCGAGGACTTTTCCCGGGCACGATGGACCTCAAGTGCGTCGACGACGTGATCGTCACGCCCGACAAGGACTGCTTCCAGATGACGCGCAAGCTCGCGACGATGGAGGGCATCCTCACCGGCGGCTCCGGCGGCTCCGCGGTGTTCGCCGGCCTGCAGTACGCGAAGAAGCTGACCGAGAAGGACTACATGGTCATCCTCGTGCCGGACACCGGCATGCGCTACCTCTCCAAGATCTACAACGACGAGTGGATGAAGGAAAACCAGTACTTCGAGAGCGAAGTGCACCTCAAGGTCGCCGACATCCTGTCCGCCAAGCGCAAGCACAAGGCCCGCGGCAACGGGAAGCTCGCGACGGCCAAGCCGACCGACACGCTCTTCGGCGCGATGGGCGTCATGCGCAAGAACGACATCTCGCAGCTGCCCGTCTTCGAGAAGAACAGGGTCGTCGGCACCGTCATGGAGGACGCCGTCCTCGGCATGATGCTCAAGGGCCGCGACATCAAGAAGATGATCGTGCGCGAGGCGATGACCCAGCCTCTGCCGGTGATGACCCCCGAGGCGCGCGTCGAGTCCGTGCTGCGCTATTTCACCCCGACCGCCCCGCCGTCCTCGTCAAGACGGGCAAGTCCTCGTTCGACATCGTGACGAAGTACGACGTCGTCAACGCCGTGTCCCGCGCCTCGGAGGCCCGTAACTAAATGAAGACCCCTCTTCTTCTGCTCCTGCTCGCCGTTCCCGTTCTCGCGCAGGAGGAAGCGCCCGCTTCCGCCGACAGCGCTCCCGCCGCCGCTCCGGCCGCGCCTCCCGCCGACGTGATCGAGGCGCCGAAGGCCGAGCCCAAGAAAGAGGAACCGAAGGAAGAAGCCCCGAAGGCGTTGCCGAAGCCGTCTCTCGCGCCCGAAGAGCCGAAGCCGGAGCCGAAGCCGGAGCCTAAGCCGGAGGCGAAGCCCGAGCCGAAAGCCGCCGCCAAGGCCGGCCCCTCCGACGAGTTCGCCTTCGCCAAGTCCGCCGCCGAGGACGCCGACGGCAAGGTCTCCGAGGCGTCGATGGAGGAACTCGCCGTCTTCGTGCGCCGCCACCCGAACTCCGCCCAGGCCCCCGAGGCGATGCTGCTGCTCGCCGGCCTCAAGCAGAAGAACGGCGACTGGCAGCCCGCGACGGCGTCCTTGCTGCGCCTGCTCTACGAGTACCCGGAGACGAAGATCGGCCTGCGCGCCAAGTCCGACTACCTGACCCTCGTCGACAAGAAGGCCTCGCGCAAGCACCGCCAGACGCTCAACGACCTCGTCAGGCTCCCGGAGACCGCGGACAAGGCCGACCGCCTCTCCGCGCTGTGGCGCAGGGTGGCCGAGCAGGCGCCCGACGCCCTCTACGAGCCCGTCGCCGCGGAGATCCGGGACTTCTCCGTGCGCTTCCCCGAGCACAAGGACGGCGACAGGCTCCAGGCCGCGCTGGCCAGGCTTCACGCCGCCAACGACAAGCCCGCCGCGGCGATGCTGTCGTGGCGCAAGCTGCTCGCGCTCTTTGCCGACAGCCCTCTTCGCCCCGAGGCGCAGATGGCCGTCGGCGACCTGTACGCCGACGCCCTTCGCGACCCGAAGAAGGCCATCGACGCCTACCAGGAGCTCGTCGAGAAGTACCCGAAGGCGCCCGAGGTCCAGGCCGCGCTCGAGCGATCCGCCCAGCTCTTCGACGACAAGCTGCGCCAGTACGCGCTCGCCGTCGAGATGCACGAGCGCGTCGTGACCCTGTTCCCGAAAACGCCCGCGTCGCTCAAGGCCCTCAAGTCGGTCGCCAAGCTCCAGCGCGACCGCCTCGGCTCGCCCGGCGACGCGGTCAAGACGCTCCAGCGCCTGTCCTCCATGCACGGCGGCCAGGACGGCGTCGACGCGCTGCTGCAGGCGGCGGACTTCGCCAAGAGAGATCTCAAGGATCCGGCGCGCCAGGCCGAACTCCTGCGCAAGGTCAGCGACGACTACGCGGGCGCCAAGGAGGCGCCTCAGGCGCTGTACGATTCCGCGGAGGTCTACGAGAGCACGCTCAAGGACAACGCGAAGGCGATGGAGCTCTACAAGGAAGTCGTCAGCAAGTTTCCGTCCCACAAGCTCGCCAAGCGCGCCGGCGACCGCGTCGCCAAGATCGAGCAGGCGAACTGACGGCCTAAAGCCTGGCACCGGGGCCCTATTGAGGGGGGCCCCCGATTTCCTAGAATGGCGCCGATGCCCACCGCGAAGTCCGCCCCCAAGCCCGCCGCCTCCGGCGACGCCTACAAGAAACTCGGCGCCGCCAAGCTGCTCAAGATCCACGAGCTGATGGTCCGCGCCCGCCTCCTCGAGGAGCGGCTCATCAAGATGAGCAAGGGCGGAGACGGCTTCTTCTGGATCGGCGGCCCCGGCGAGGAGGCGTTCAACGTGCCTCTCGGCCTTCAGGTCAAGAAGGGGCACGGCGTGAACTTCGACTTCCTTCACCTCCACTACCGCTCGGCCGCGATCGTGCTGTCGATGGGCGCCAAGCCGATCGACTCCCTGCGCCAGATGCGCTCGGTCGCGACCGACGTCTACTCCAAGGGCCGCAACTTCGTCAACCACTACGCGATCCCCGAGCACAACGTCGTGCCCGTCTCCCCGACGATCGAGACGCAGTACGCGACCGCGATCGGCACGGGCATCGCGCAGGCGCGCGCCAAGACCGACGCGATCACGATCGTCAACGGCGGCGACGCCGGCACCGCCGAAGGCGACTTCCACTCCTGCCTCGTCTGGTCCAATCGCCCCGTGCGCCCCCTGCCGGTCCTCATGATCGTCGTCAACAACGGCTGGGGCATCTCGACGAAGGGCGAGACCCAGCACGGCGAGAAGAACATTTCCGACTGGGCCAAGCCCTTCCCCGACATGCCGGGCCGCACGATCGACGGCAACGACGTCGCCGAGTCGTGGGCGGCGCTCGAGGAGGCCTTCGCGTACGTCCGCAAGAACCGCAAGCCCTACCTGCTCGAGGCGCGCTGCTCGCGCCTGTACGGCCACTCCTCCTCGTCGGGCGCCAACCGCCTCGCCGAGCCCGACTGCATCGAGATCCTCGAAAAGAAGATGATCGAGCGCGGGCTCGCGAAGGCCCCCGATTTCAAGAAGGTCTGGGAGCGCGAGGCCGCCGAGCTCGACGCCGCCCACAAGCAGGTCAAGGCCGAGCCCTTCCCCGAGACGAAGACGGTCTGGGAGGACGTGTTCGCCGACGGCCTGCCGCCCTCCTACCCGACGAAGGGAGGCTCCTGACATGGCCAACATGGCGCAGGCCATCCGCATGGCCCTCCACTACGGCGAGAAGAACCTGGGCGTCACCGAGATCTTCGGCGAGGACGTCGGCGCGCCGCTCGGCGGCGTGTTCACCGCGACGCAGGGCTTGGACAACGCCTGGAACTCTCCGCTCGATGAGCGCGGAATTATCGGAGCAGCCCTCGGCTTGGCCTGGGCCGGCGGCCGCCCCGTCGCCGAGATCCAGTTCGTCGACTACATCTTCAACGTCGTGGACATGCTCAAGCTGTGCGCCAACGGCCACTGGGGCTCCGGCGGGCGTTACAAGACGCCGATGGTCGTGATGACCCCCACCGGCTCCGGCATTCACGGCAGCATGTACCACTCCCACTCCTTCGACTCGATCGCGACCAAGCTGCACGGCATGAAGGTCGTCTGCCCCTCGACGCCGCTCGACGCGTACGGCCTCATGATCGCCGCGATCAAGAGCGACGACCCGGTGCTCTATCTCAAGCCCAAGGCGCTGCTGCGCTCGAAAGGCGAGGAGCTCATCCCGGGCGAGCCCGACGAGAAGACGCTCCACGACATGATCGACGCCCCGCTCGGCGACCGCACCAAGTGGAAGGCCAAGTGGCCCAAGCTTCAGGAGTACGTCGTCGAGATCGGCAAGGCGAAGATCAGCCACCCCGGCTCCGACGCGACGGTCGTGACCCACGGCCGCATGGCTCCCATCTGCCTCGACGTCGCGCGCCGCTTCGCCAAAGAGGGCAAGGGTGCCGTCGAGGTGATCGACCTGCGCTCCCTCGTGCCCTACGACTGGGACGCGATCAAGGCCTCGGTCAAGAAGACCGGACGCGTCCTCTTCGTCAACGAGGAGACCGAGATCACCAATTTCGCCGAGCACCTGATCCGTCGCCTCGTGGACGAGTGCTTCTACGAACTGAGAGTCCGCCCGCGCCTTCTCGCGGGCAAGGCGACGCCCGGCATCGCGCTGTCGCCGAACCTCGAGTACTTCATCCAGCCGCAGACGAAGGACGTCGAGCGCGCGCTGGGCGAGCTGCTCTCCGACCCGGCCTAGCGCCGCTCCCCGCGCCGCTCGTCGCCCGGCCAGGGGCGCGTCACTCCGACCCACGCGCGCGCGATCTCGGCGCTTTCGAGCGGCCGCATCTCGGCTCCGACCTCGAAGCGCCCTCCGCGCAGCAGCTCATACGCGGGCGTGGCCGAGTACACGACGGCGACCTTGCTCTTCTCGTAGTCGCCGTGAGGACGCACGCGCACGCGCAGGCGCCGCGCCGTCGAGGAGACGGTCGGCTGGGCGGCCGTTCCTCCGCGGCTCGAGCCGCGGAAGCGGTCGCGGAAGAAGTCGTCGACGTCGGCGCCGAGCAGGTCGAACTGGCCGCTGTCCACCTTTTCGGCGAGCTCCATCGTGCCGACGAGATAGGAAACGAGGCGACCGGTGAGCGGCAGCCTCTCCACGGTCCGGGTTCCGTTGAGCGGAGTGATGACCGCGTCGAGCATGGCGGCGGCGACGCGGCCGTTCATCTTGCCGAGATAGGCGGCCTCGTTGTCCTTGTACTTGAGCCTCAGGCCCGGGTCCTCGTTCCAGCGCCGGTACAGCTCGGCGTGGCGTTCGAGCGCCTTGCGCGAGAGCGTCATCGTCAGGTTCTTCTCATCATCTTCGAAGTCCCAGCGCAACGCGTCTTCTTCGGAGACGGCGGGGCGAAGCTTCTTGTCCTCTTCAAAGCGCTTGGCCCAGTACGCCCGGCGTTCCGGATCCGAGAAGTCGCGCGAGAGGGCCTCCCGCCAGCCGTCGGCGGAAGCGGTCAGCGGCAGGAGGAGCAGGGCGGCGGTAAGAGAGTTCTTCATGGAGACAGGATAGCGCGCCGGCGCGCGCGCCGCCTGGGGCAAGGGCTCCAGACCGCCGCCCGGCGTAAGCCCGCGGTTTAGCGGCCGGTCCGGTTGCTAGCGTGCCCAATGTCACGTCGCGCGCCCTGCCGCAGAAGGTCCAAGAAAAGGAGAAGTCCAAGCCCTAGGACAGTCCATGGGCGGACATGGCATAATGTCCGCCATGGACGACAAGGACCTCGGTTTCTCGACGCGCGCCGTGCACGCGGGCCAGCAGCCCGATCCCTCGACGGGCGCGATCATGACGCCGGTCTACCTCACCTCGACCTACGTCCAGGAGTGGCCCGACAAGCATAAGGGCTACGACTACGCGCGCACGGTGCATCCCACGCGCGATGCCCTGCAGAAGAATCTGGCGTCCCTGGAAGGCGCCGCCTTCGGTCTGTGCTTCGGCTCCGGCATGGCCGCGACGTCGACGATCATCGAGGCGTTGAACCCCGGCGACCACGTGGTCTGCGGCAACGATCTCTACGGCGGCAGCTACCGCGTGTTCACCAAGGTGTTCGCCCGCTTCGGAGTGAAGTTCACGTTCGTCGACTCGACGGACCTCAAGGCCGTGGAGGCGGCGTTCACGTCCGCCACCAAGCTCGTCTGGATCGAGTCCCCGTCGAATCCTCTCCTGCGCATCACCGACATCCGCGCGATCTCCAAGCTCGCCCATTCGAAGAAGGCCAAGGTCGTCGTGGATAACACGTTCGCCTCGCCGGCGCTGCAGCGTCCGCTTGAACTCGGCGCCGACGTGGTCGTGCACTCGACGACGAAGTACATCGGCGGCCACAGCGACGTCGTCGGCGGCGCGATCCTGACGAGCGACGAGGCCCTGCACAAGGAGTACAAGTTCCTTCAGAACGCCGTCGGCGCCGTGCCCGGCCCGCTCGACTGCTTCCTGCTGCTGCGCAGCACGAAGACGCTCGCGCTGCGCGTTCAGCGCCACTGCGAGAACGCGGCCGTCGTCGCCAAGCACCTGCTCGCCCACCCCGAGGTCGCCAAGGTGCACTACCCGGGCCTGCCCCAGCACCCGGGACACGAGATCGCGAAGGCTCAGATGTCGGGTTTCGGCGGGATGATCTCGCTGGAGCTCAAGGGCGACCTCGAGCGCGCCAAGCGCATGATCTCCTCGTGCAGGATCTTTTCGCTCGCCGAGAGCCTCGGCGGCGTGGAGTCTTTGATCAGCCACCCCGCGTCGATGACGCACGGCAGCATCCCGCGCGAGGAGCGCCTGAAGGCCGGCCTGCAGGACGGCCTCATCCGCCTCTCCGTCGGCGTCGAGGACGCGAAGGACCTGATCGCGGACCTCGACTCGGCCCTGACGAAAAGCCTGACGGCGAAGTAGCTACCAGCTCCCAGACGCCCCGCCGCCGCCGAAAGACCCGCCGCCGCCGGAGAAGCCGCCCCCGCCGCCCGACGACCAGCCGCCGCCTCCGCCTCCGCCCGAGTCGTGGGTGGAATACAGGAAGGTCTTGCCCCAGTACACCTTCTTCTTGCGGATCACGATCTTGCGCCCCCAGTCCGTGTTCGAGAGGAGGTACTTGAGCACCGGGACGCCGAAGAGATGGAGGAGGATCGCGGGGACCGCGTGCTCGGCTCCGATGGTCATGGCGCAGACGAGCAGCCAGCCCGGGATGAGCATGAAATACATTCCCAGCTGGTCCGGCTCGATGATCGCGCGGACCTCCATGAAGAGGACCATCCAGATGATGAACAGCATCCCGAGCCAGGACTTCACGCCTTCCCAGGGTCCCTCGTCGAAGTGCGTGCGCCACGGGGCGCGCGGCCCGGGCACGGAGTAAGTTCCCGCCGCGGAAGCGAGGATCGCGTCGACGCCCGCGTTCACGCCGCCCGAAAAATCACCCGCGCGCAAGCGCGGGGCCATCTCGTCCGAGATGATGCGCCCGGCCAGCGCATCGGGCAGCGCGCCCTCGAGCCCGTGGCCGACCTCGATGCGGACCCGGCGGTCGTCCTTGCTGATGAGCAGGAGGACGCCGTCGTTGACGCCCTTGCGGCCGAGGCCCCACGCGCGCGCGACCTTCAGCGAGTAGGCCTCGAGGTTCTCGCCCTGAAGCGACGGGATGATGAGCACGGCGACCTGCCGGCCGGTCTTCGCCTCGTCGGCGGCGAGCTTGGCCGTGAGGTCGTCGGCCTGGGTGGCGGTGAGAAGCCCGTGGCCGTCGACGACGCGCGCGGCGGGGGGACGTCGAGCGCGGTCGCCGGGGCCGCGGCGAGGAGGACGGCCGCTACCAGCTTCCGGATGAGCCGCCCCCGCCGAAGGATCCGCCGCCGCCGGAGAAGCCGCCTCCTCCTCCCGACGACCAGCCCGAGGACGAGGAGCCGCCCGACGTCTGCGTGAACAGCAGCGAGTCGCCGTAGTAGGTCTTGTTCCCGACCGTCCGGAACTTCTTGCCGAACGCGGTGTGGGGAGAAGGCTCTTCACCATCGGGAAGCCGATCAGGTGCGTCAGCAGGCAGCCCATCCCGATCTTGGCGCCCCAGATCGCCATCGGGAAGGCGGCCCAGAACGGGATCAGGAAGAAGTAGAGGAACCAACCCATGCCCGGGGTCAGCACGCCGATGATCTCGAAGAGGCCGAGGATGCCGAAGACGAAGGCGCTGATGAGCAGGCGCTCGAGGATGCTGTCGCCGAGGCCGTTGAAATTCTCCTTGTTGCCCTCGAACGGCGAGGACGGCGCGGGAGGCGGGGTGTAGGCGCCCTCGCCGGCGGCCATGATCGCCTCGGCGCCCGCGATGACGCCGCCCTCGAAGTCGCCGGCGCGGAAGCGCGGCACGACCTCGTTCGAGATGATGCGTCCGGCGAGCGCGTCCGGGATCGAGCCCTCGAGCCCGTGGCCGACCTCGATGCGCAGCTTGCGGTCGGCCTTGCTGACGAGGAAGAGGACGCCGTCGTTGACGCCCTTGCGGCCGAGCTTCCACGTGCGGGCGACCTCGAGCGAGAACTCCTCGAGGGACTCGCCCTCGAGCGAGGGGATCGTCAGCAGCACGACTTGATGGCCGGTCTTCGCCTCGTACTGCTTGAGCTTGGCGTCGAGGGTGTCGGCGGCCTGGGGAGACAGCAGCCCGGCCTGGTCGTTGACGCGCCCGCCGAGGTACGGGACCTCGAGGGCCGCCGCGGGCGCGCAGAGAACGAGCGCGAGGGCGAGGGCGCGCGTCATCGCCCGTGCCCCGTCAGCGGGTCGTCGCCGAGTTCGTTGGCGTCGGATGCGCCGCCGGAGAAGCCGGCGGCCTTCAGGGTCGCCGAGACGCTCGCGATCGCCGCGCACAACCCGCCCGGCACGTCGCCCTTGGCGGCGAGCGTCGTCATCGCCGCGGCCGCCTCGTCCCACTTCGAATCGGGTATCTTGCCGCGCACGCCCTCGTCGGCGAGCACGACGACCCGCCGCTCGAGCAGGCTCGCGAAGATCAGCACGCCGCGCCGGGTCGCGGCCCGCGCGACGCCGTGGTCGAAGAAGACCTCCTTCGCCCGCCGCTCGACGGCGGCCTTCATGCGGGTCCCTCCGATCAGCCCGCGCTTGAGCGGCGCGAACCAGCGCCCGAGGAGGGCGCCCGCCAGGCCGGCGGCCGGGACCCACAGGATCTGCCGCGCCAACGGCTGCCACGGAGGCGCGTACACGTCGGCGAGGAACAGGACCGCGACGGCGAGGCTCATGCCCACGCCCGCGCCCGCCCAGATCGACTCCGGGTAAGGGCTGCTCTGCGCGAACACGCAGGGCACGATCTCGGCGGCCAGCCCCGCCTCCGCCTTCTTCACGGCATCCTTCACCCGCTCCCGTTCTTGATCGGTCAGCATGTCGTGAAGGATGCCTCATGGCGGCGACCCCGTCAAGGTGTCAGGCCTTGCACTCTTGCAAACTTGGCCGCTCCGTTCCGCATAAGACCGGAACTTTGCAAGAGTGCAAGGCCTGACACCGAGAGGGGACTGGTATAATCGACCGCATGGCGGTGCTCGAGGCGCGCAATCTCTTCAAGCGGTATCCGAAGGCGAAGGTCAACGCCGTCGACGGGCTGTCGCTGTCGGTGGGGGAGGGGACGTGCTTCGGGCTGCTCGGGCCCAACGGGGCGGGCAAGACGACGACCGTCGAGATGATGATGGGCATCTCGCGGCCGGACAAGGGCGAGATCCTCTATAGAGGAAAGCCGGCCGGCGCGGAGTTTCGCGAGCGCACGGGCATCCAGTTCCAGGACACCGCCCTGCAGGATCACTTGAAGGTCGGCGAGCTGCTCGATCTCTTCGGAGCCCTGTACCCGCGGCGCCTGCCGACGGCCGAGCTCGCCAAGCTCTGCGATCTGGGCGAGCTGCTCGACAAGGACCCGGAGAAGCTGTCCGGCGGCCAGCGCCAGCGCGCGCTGCTGGCGCTCGCCCTCGTCAACGATCCCGACGTCGTCTTCCTCGACGAGCCGACGACCGGCCTCGACCCGCAGGCGCGGCGAAACTTCTGGGGCCTGGCGCGCTCGATCAAGGCGCGCGGCAAGACGTTGATCCTCACGACGCACTACATGGAGGAGGCCTACGCGCTGTGCGACGAGGTCGCGATCGTCGACCGGGGGCGCATCATCGCGCAGGGCCGGCCCGACGCGCTGCTCAAGGAGCACTTCGACGGCGTCACCATCGAGCTCGAGGGAGAAGAGATCATGACGAGCGACGTCGAGGCGACGCTCGACGAGCTGCGCCGGAAGGGGCGCAGCCTGGCGCACCTGCGCGTGCGTCCCCGCACGCTCGAGGACCTGTTCCTGCGGCTGACCGGCCGGGAGCTGCGCGAGTGATCCGCCGCTTCTGGGCCGTCCTGATCGGACGCAACAAGGAATTCCTGCGCGACCGCGGCGCGCTGAGCTGGAATCTCCTGTTCCCGTTCTTCGTCGTCTTCGGCATGGCCTTCGCGTTCTCCGACAAGGGGCAGGACGTGTTCAAGGTCGGCGTCGCGGGCGAGGTGTCCGCCCTGCCGCCGGGCTTCGCGGCGACCAGGCATCTGAAGTTCGTCCCGATCTCGGACGAGGGCGAAGCCCTCGGCAAGCTGCGCCATCACCAGCTCGACATGCTCGTGCGCCCCGGCCGGCCGCTTTCCTACTGGGTCAACGAGAACGCCCCGAAGGGCTACCTCGTCGAGAAGATCATGCTCGGCACCGACGCGGCCAAGCCCGCGCCGGAGCGCAAGGCCGTCGAGGGCAAGGCGATCCGCTACGTCGACTGGCTCGTCTCCGGCCTGCTCGGGATGAACATGATGTTCTCCGCCCTGTTCGGCGTGGGCTACAACCTCGTGCGCTACCGCAAGAACGGGGTCCTCAAGCGCCTGAAGGCGACGCCGCTGCGCGCCGCCGAGTTCCTGACCGCGCAGATCGTCTCGCGCCTGATCCTGATCATGGGGGTGTTCACCGTGGTCTACCAGGGTTCGGACTTCTTCCTTCACTATCAGCGGCTCGGTTCCCTGCTCGACCTCTACCTGATCTTCGCGCTCGGCTCGGCGAGCATGATCGCGCTCGGCCTGCTCGTGGCCGCGCGCGTGACGAGCGAGGAGCTCGCGGGCGGCGTGCTCAACATGCTGTCCTGGCCGATGATGTTCCTTTCCGGCGTCTGGTTCTCGCTCGAGGGCGCGCCCCGGGCGCTGAAGCTGTTCGCCAACGCGATGCCTCTGACCCACACGATCGACGCGGCGCGCGCCGTCATGACCGAGGGCGCCACGCTCGCGCAGGTTTCCGGCCACCTCTGGATCCTGGGCGGCATGACGGTCGTCTTCCTCGTCGTCGGCTCCCTGACCTTCAAGTGGGACTAGGACAAGGGGTCAGACCTTACACGTTTCACTTTTCGAAAAGTGAAACGTGTAAGGTCTGACCCCTTTTCAACCTTTTCAATGCTTTCTTAGGCCGGTCGCGCGGCGCGCGGCCTGTTTGGGAGCGCCGTGGCGGCCCTCGGCCTCGGCGTAGGCGCGCGTGAGCTCCGCGCCGAACAGCACGATCTGCGCCGAGTAGTACACCCAGACGAGCAGGACGACCAGTGAGCCGACCGCGCCGTAGGCGGAGCCCACGCTCGCGCGGCCGAGGTAGAGGCCGATGCCGAGCTTGCCGAAGGTGAACAGCGCGCTCGTCCACAGGCCGCCGCGCAGCGCGTCCCGCCAAGGCAGGCGCGCGTCGGGCAGGACCTTGAAGATCAGGCCGAAGAGCCCCGAGATCACGGCGAAGGACGCGGCGCTGTTGACGATCTGCCAGGCGGTCTCGCCTCCGGGCAGCGAGTCCGCGGCGTAGCGTCCGGCCGCCGCGAGCGCGGCGGTCACGATCAGGGACGCGAGCAGGATGAAAGCGATGACGCCGACCATGCCGAAGGAGGTCAGGCGGCGCCGCAAGGTGACGTGCCAGTCCGCGTTCTCCGCGAGGCGGACGCCCCAGATCACGTTGAGGGACTCCTGGAGCTGGCCGAACACGCCGGAGGCGCCCACGAGCAAGGTCACGACGCCGATGACGGTCGTGAAGAGTCCCGCGCGCGGCCGGGCCGCGGCGCCCTCGACGAGGGACGTGATCGCGGCGGCCGCGTTGTCGCCGGCGACGCCCGACAGCGCGGCGAGGAGCTCCTCGCTTCCGCGCGCGCCGAAGAAGACCCCGGCCAGGCCCATCGAGATGACGAGCAGCGGCGCGATCGAGAAGACCGTGTAGTAGGCCAGAGCCGCGCCCATCATCGGAACGCGGTCTCGCGCGCTCGCCTTCAAGGCCGCGCGCACGACGGGAATCGCCGAGGGCAGGCTCATGGCCCCAGTGTAGCCTGGGGGAGGGCCCCGCCCATCTCGGACGGGTAACGCCCGCGTGCCGGCGGCGCTAGGCCTTGGGGGCGTTCTCGCCGAGGATGGCGATCTTCTGCCAGATCTTGCGCGAGAGGCCGGTGAAGAGATCCTCGGCCCCGTCGATGGCCTCGAGGACGACGGCGTCCTGCAGCCGGCGGCCGTAGATCGCGCCGATCTTGCCGAGCAGGGACAGCATCTCGCTCGAGTAGTCGAGGTAGCGGCCGAGCTCCCAGCGCGTCATCGAGCGCTTCGGCGACGACTCGGTGCGCGGGGCCTCGCCGGAGACGGTCTCGGGGTCCTTGGTGAGCTGGTGCATGTCGATGACGTGCGCGAGCTCCTTGAGCTCGTGCACGAGGGCCAGCGCCTTGCGGCGGCGGATCGAGTCCTCGAGACGGGAGAGGGACAGGACGCCCGCGCCGAGCAGAAGGACGATGTTGGCCGCGGCGTCGACGCCTTGAAGGAGATCGGCGAGGCTCGCGAAGCCGGGCGCGGCGCTCACGCCGTGAAACGTCGCGGCCAGGCCCGCGAGCAGCGCGCCGGTCAGCAGCCAGACGGCGCCGCGAAGCGGCAGATGCGGGCGGGCGATCTCGCGGCCGCGCGCGTCGGCGCCCTCGGCGAGGACGACCAACGACGCGGCGATCTTCTCGAGGCCGGAGGCCGGGAAGCGCTCGCCGACGCGCCGGCGCAGGCGGGCGGCGGTGTCGACGACGTGGCGCGGCTCGAGGGGGACGTTCATCGCGGGAAGGCTAGCACTTTCATTCCCACGCGGGAACCGCGGGCTTGGCGGCCCGGGCGAGCGCCGTGCGGGCGCGTTCCGCGTCGGCGGCCAGGCGCGACGCCTCGGCGCGGGCGCGGCGCGCCGCCCAGGCCCCGCGCCATGGCAGCCAGCCGGAGGCGCGGGAACGCGCGTCGGCGTCGGCGCGCGCCGCGTCGAGATAGTCGGCCGCGGCCGCGAGCGCCTCGAGCCGTCCGTCGGGCTCGGCGGCCGGCCGCGAGGAGAGCCACCGGGGCTCGAGGCGCGCCGCGAGCCCGAAGTGCGCCGATAGGGGAGGGGCGTCGTCGTCCTCGGCGCGGGCGCCCGTGAAGACGGCGCGCGCGGTCTCGGCGGGCGGGCGCGAGGAGTAGGGGATCAGCGCGTAGTCGACGCGCCGGTCCTCGAGCGTGCGCCCGCACATCTCGTCTCCGTGCGAGACGCACAGGTCGCGCGCGCCGAGCAGGTCGAGGAACAGCTCCGCCTCTTTGCCGTCGGACGCCGCCGCGAGGTCGCCGAGCAGGACGAACGCGCGGTCCTTCGACTGCGCGCGCACGAAGTCCGCCAGCGCGAGTAGCTGGCCCACGCGGCGCGGCGCGTCGGAGGGATCGAGGCGGGCGGAGTACACGTCGGCGGCGCGGCCTCCGCCGGCGTCGAGGCCCGCGCGCAGGGCGCCGAAGCCGCCGCCGAGGTCGAGCGTCGCGCGGTCGAGGAGCGGAAGGCGGCTCGTCACGGCGAGGCCCAGAGAAGGCTCGTGCGCGCGCGCGGGGTGGCCGGCGGCGGCGCCGAGCGCCTCGGCGTCCTCGGGGCGCCACACCTCCTGAAACGCCGCGGCGCCGGGGTTCTCGGCCTTTATGCTCGCGGCGAGCGCCTCGCGGCGCGTCTGCCACCCCTGGTGCACGCGCCGCGGGCCGGCGACATTGAGCGTCAAGACCGAGAGGACGAACGCCGCCGCCTTCATGCGGGGACGATTTTCCCGAGGATCCTGGGGCCGCGCGAGCCCGTCGCCGACGGCGCGTTGTTGGGCAGGCCGTCGAGCGCGCGCGCCGCGAGCCAGGCGAAGCACGCGGCCTCCTTGGCCATCGCGGGAATCTCCGTCAGCCGCACGGAGACCGGCGCGAACAGCCCGCGCAGGCTGCGCATCAGACGCGCGTTGCGCGCGCCGCCGCCCGAGACGACGACCTCGGCGAGCGGCCCCGGCGAGTTCTCGAGGATTCCGAGCCACAGCGAGCGCGCCGTCAGCTCCGAGAGCGTCGCCAACACGTCCGGCAGGTTCCGGCGCGTGACGCGCGGCAGGCGCGCGCCGAGGAAGTCGGGGCCGAACGTCGAGCGGTCGAGGGACTTGGGCGCGGGGCGCAGGAAATACGGGTGCGCGAGCAGGCGCGCGAGCAGGCGCTCGTCGGCGCGGCCGGCCGCGGCCAGGCGCCCTCCGTCGTCGAAGTCGCGCCGCCCGCCGGTGGCGCGGCGCACGGCCTCGTCCATGAGCGCGTTCCCCGGTCCGGTGTCGAGCGCCGCGCGGATCTTTCCGCCGCCGAGGATCGTCGCGTTCGAGATGCCGCCGATGTTGACCACGGCGCGAAGCGGGCCGCGCCCGTAGAGGAACAGGTCGAAGGCCGGGACGAGCGGCGCGCCCTGCCCGCCGGCGGCGATGTCGCGCGGGCGGAAGTCGGCGACGGTCGTGATCCCGGCGCGCTCGGCGATGACGGCGGGCTCGGCGATCTGCAGGGTGTTGCGCGGGGAGGCGTCGGGTCCGTGCCAGACGGTCTGTCCGTGGGAGCCGATCACCGTGGGCCGCGTCCCGCGGGCGATCGCGACGGCCGCGGCCGCGAAGGACTCGCCGAGCTCCATGTTCAGGCGCGAGAGCTCCGCGACGGAAAGGCCGGGCGCGCCGAGCACGCGCTTCTTGAGCGCCGGGGCGTAAGGGTACGTGCGGTGGCGCAGGACCTCGGCGCCGGAGGCCGTCAGACGCACGAGCGCCGCGGTCACGCCGTCGGCGGAGGTGCCCGACATGAGCCCGACGGCCAGGCGGCTCTTCATGCGACGAGGTCGGCCAGCGCGGCGTCGAGCGCCGGGTGGCGGAACTTGAAGCCCGCGTCGAGGAGCTTGCGCGGCACCGCGCGCTGGCCGTCGAGCAGCAAGGTCGACATCTCGCCGAGCGCCAGGCGCAGCGCGAAACCCGGCGCGGGGATCAGCGCGGGGCGGTGCAGCGCGCGGCCGAGCGCGCGCGCGAACTCCTTGCTCGTCGCGGCGCCGGGAGAGACGGCGTTGACGGGCCCCGAGATCGCGGAGTCGTCGATCGCGAACAGGACCGCGCCGACGGCGTCGTCGCGGTGGATCCAGGGCATCGGCTGGCGGCCGGAGCCGAGCGGGCCGCCGAGGCCGAGCTTGAACGGCGTCAGCATCTTCGCGAGCGCCCCCCTCGCGCCCCAGCACGACGCCGAAGCGCAGCAGCACGGCGCGCACCTCGAGCTTTTCCGCGGCCCAGGCCTCGCGCTCCCACTGCCCGCACAAGGCGGCCAGGAAGTCGGATCCCTGCGACGCGTCCTCAGCGCACTCGCCGTCGGGGTCGGCACCGTAGTAGCCGACGGCCGAGGCGTTGACGAGCGCCATCGGCTTCTCCGCCGCGGCCCCGATCGCCTTGACGAGCGCGCGCGTGGGATCGACGCGGCTGCGGATGAGGGCGAGCTTGCGCTCCGGCGTCCACCGCCCGCCCGCGACGCTCTCGCCGGCGAGGTTGACGACGGCGTCGGCGCCGTCGACGGCCTGGACCCAGGGGCCGGGATCGCGCCCGTTCCACAGCCGGGCCTCGACGCGCCCGTCCCAGCGGCGCTGGACCTCGGCGGGCGCGCGCGTGAGCACGATCGCCTTGTCGCCGCGCTTGAGCAAAGCGTCGACGAGCGCCGTCCCGACGAAGCCCGAGCCTCCCGCGATGACGACCTTCATGGGGAGATTATGTCTTTTTAGGGGATCGTGTTCGCGGGCTGGCTCGCGCGCCAGGGGCGCCCGGCGATGGCGGCGCGCAGGGACGGGCGCAGGCGCGGGCGGCCGAGCCACGGCACGCCGGCCAGGCGGGGCGAGCGCATCAGGTGGTCGCTGCCCGCGATCACGTGCACGGAGGCGCCCGCGTCGGCGTCGCCGGCGGCGCGCGCGACGGCGTCGTCGAGGTCCTTGTTGCGCGCCTCGATGGCGATCTTCCACAGGTCGAGCCAGCCCTTGAAGGCGGTCCAGCCTGCGGCGGCCATCTTGCGGTAGTAGCTCCAGCCCCGCTCGTCCGAGTGCGCGAGGCGGTTGAGCTCGAGAAGGTCCATGTGATGCTGCAGCAGAGGATGCTTCGACGCGTCGTAGTTGTAGGCGGTGTCCCAGCCGCGGACCTCGACGTCCTGGCCGTGGATGCCCTTGGCCTTGAGCGCCTCGGGATCGAGGCCGCGGTCGGCCAGGTACTCGAGGGCCTCCCAGCCGCGCATGCTCCAGCCGGTGTAGCCCTCGACGAGCACGATCATCGGCTTGCCGGGCTCGGCGTCTTCGACGATGCGGCGCATGTTCTCCTTGATCAGGCCGCCGTCGGTGTGGCGCTCCCCGTAGAGGAAGATCTTCGCGTCCGCGCGCTCCGCGGAGCCGGGCAGGACGAAGCCCTCCGCATAGGGGCTCTTCTTCTCGGCGCCGAGCGCGCGGCGGATCAGCGCGTCGAGAAGCGGGAGGCCGTGGCCCGGCGAGTCCTCGATCGGCTTCCAGCCGAACACCGAGCCGGGCTCGGTGCGCTGGACGTAGCCCTCGGGATCTTCGGGAGTCTCGTTCGGCGTGATCGCGGGGCGCTCCTCGGCGGGTTTCGCGGGCTCGACGGATTGCTCGACCTGCGAGGCGAAGAGGCGCGCGTCGAGGACGACCTCGTCGAGGCCTCCCTTCTCCGCGGCGAGCGCC
Source organism: Elusimicrobiota bacterium (assembly GCA_023213235.1). Taxonomy (GTDB): domain Bacteria; phylum Elusimicrobiota; class Elusimicrobia; order UBA1565; family UBA9628; genus GWA2-66-18. The sequence goes on from CP096137.1 coordinate 141,497, forward strand.
ATCTCCTGGTCGAACACCTGCCACACCGCGAGCGCGCGCGGCAGGTTCGGCTTGAGCGGCTCGTCCTTGGGAAGCAGGGCGCGCATGACGCGCGTGATCGCCAGGCCGACCTCGCGCGCGGCGGCGGTCGCGGCCGGCGTCGGGCCTTCGGGCGCGGTCTTCGCGGCGTCCTCGAGCAGGCCGGTGAAGTCGCCGCCCGTCATCGAACCGGCCTTGAGGCCTTTCGCCGAGCCGAGGTCGTCGGCGCGCGCCGCGAGCGAGCGCGCCGCGTCGAGCGCGAAGGAAATCGCGGGATCGGCAGGCTCGGCGGCGGAGGCCGCGGGAAGCGCGCCGGTGAGCAGCGCCTCGACGTCGCGGCCGGCGGAGGCCACGTCGCCGGACGTGGAATTCTTCTCGCCGATCGAGGCGGCGGCCTTCGCGACGCCGGCCGCCAGCGCGGCGACGCGCTCGGGGGCGGACGGGGCCGCTTTGACGACGGCGGGCGCGGGAACGAGGGCGGGGGCCGGCGTGAGGAGCGGGACGACCGCCGACGGCGCGAGAACGAGGGCCGGTGTCAGGCGTTCCAAGGTTGCAAGGTTCTGCAGCTGTGGGACGCCTGACACCGGAGCCATCGACGCCGACGGGAGGGCCGCGGGTTTGACCGCGCGCTGCGCGGAGGCGGGCAGGGCCAGCCAGGCGGCGAGGACGAGGAGCCTCATCTCCTCATAAAGTAGCCCCGCCGCGCTCCGTCCGCCTGGGCCGTTCGGCCGCGGTCCGTGGGCCCTAGCGGGAGACGGAGACGAGGACCGAGCCGCCGTCGACGGGCTGGGGGCGCGCCAGGAGGCGAAGCGAAAGCCGGAGCACCCGGACTTGGAAGCCTCCGCGATCCAGACCATGCGCCCGTCGCCCCGGGCGATCGCGTCGAGCGTCCCCCGCGCGGTCGCGCCCTGATGCAGGATGACCTCGACGTTCAGGTAGCGCGCGTCCTCGCGCTCGCCGCCGAGCGAGGCCAGGCCCGCGTCGGCGGCCTTGGTCCAGCCCGCGGCGCGCAGAGCGAGCCAAGCGGCCACCCGCGCGGTACGGATCGGCAAGCGCGCCTTCGGCATCTTCTTGGCGAGCGTTCCGGCGCAGGCGCCCGGCGCGCGGATCGACAGGACGCCCTCTCGCATCTCGGCCAGGTGGCCCGGGTTGGCGGCGAGCACGCGGTCGAGCAGGTCGCCGACCGTGCGCCCGGCGACAGGCCCCTCGGGGGCGGACAGCGTCGAGCCCGGAGCGAGCACCGCGCCGCAGGGCAGGCGCGCCAGGCGGCACAGCTCGAAGAGGTCGATCGCGGCGGTCTCGCGCGCGTCGTAGACGGGCCAGGTCCGGATCTTGTCGAGAGTCGCGTCGGAGGAGGCCCCGGCCGCCGGAGCGGCGAGGAGGACGGCGAGCGCCGCCGCGGTCATCCGCCGCGGTCGCGGCGCGCGGCGGCCCGCGTCCAGCGCAGCGCGAAGCGCGCGGCCAGCATGTTGATCGGATGGAAGTCGAGCGCGACCAGGTGGCGCATGATGAAGGCCCCGCCCAGCACCTCGCGCGCGAGCGCCGAGGCGGTGATCCGGCGCGCCTTCTTGTCGCCGCCGTACAGCGCCTCGCCGGCCAGCTCCTGCGCGTCGAAGTCGCCGAGCACGGAGCGCACCGAGAGCAGCGAGGCCTTGAGCTTCGGGTCCTGAATCTCGGCGAGAAGCGCCGACGTGGGCACCTCGGAGGCCTCGACGTCGCGCGCGGCCTGGATCGCGGCGAACATGGTGTCGGTCAGCAGCGGGATCGCGCGCGAGGTCTGGTCGAAGGCGGGGGCGACGGTCTCGAGGCCGAGGGCGTACTGCAAGCGGCCCTTCTCGAAGACTTCCTTGACGATGGGCCGGTCCTTCGGCGGCGTGCGCAGGTACAGGCGCCGCGCGTAGGCCTCGATGTTGTCCTCGTTCCAGCCGACGCGCGTCAGCACGAACGGGCGGCCGAGGCCGATCGCGGCGCTCATCGCCCCGTCGCCCGCCACGACGGGCGGCGGCCGCGACAGCGCCATCAGGCTCACGAAGGCCGGGTGCGGAAGCGTTCCCGTCTTGAGCACGTAGATCTTTCCCTTCTCCGCTTTCTCCGGGAGGACGGGATCACCTTCGATCACCTGAATCCGTCCGCGCAGGAAGACGTCCTTGACGTCCGAGACCTTGAACGCGGAGGGGGTCACGATCACGTAGCTGCCCTTGGTCTTGTCGAGGCGCGCGGCCAGGCCGGAGAGGTACTGCTCGAACTGCGGCTTGACCTCCTTCATGCTGATCCCGTACGCGAGGCCGATCTCGGCGCCGGCCAGCACCTCGCCGCGCACGACGGCGCCGGCCGCGGCGGAGCCGGGCACGTCGGCCTCCTCGAGGCGGTCGAGCGCGAATTGCTTCCTCTGCTCCGGGGTCATGCGGCGCAGCGCGCGCGCGACGGGATCGGCGTAGACGCCGGCGTCGGCGGTGGCCAGGCCCGCGTTGCTGAGCTCGAGGCGCCGGCCGTTGATCATCATCGTCGCGGGGCCCTTGGCCTCCGACTCGGTGTTGCCGAAGACGGTCTGCGTCAGGATCACGGTGTTCTTGGCCAGCCTCAGGCCGTACTTCTCGTCGCCGGGCAGCGGGCGCTTGTACTCGCCGTCCGGCGCGGCCAGGTTCATCAGCACGTCGGGCTCCGGCTCGGACTTCGGCAGGCCGTGGGCGTACACCTTGACCTGCCCGTCGAAGAGGTCGTCGCCGCTGCGCACGGTCCGGCCGGTGAGGCGCGAGAGAATCTTGCGCTCGGCGTCGCCGGCGATGAAGGTGATCGACGGGGTGATCGCGTCGCTTCGTCCGGCCGTACGGTCGAGGAGGTCGTAGGCCGTCAGGTACGCGGCGGCGACGTCTCCGTGGCCGCCGCGGCTGCCGCGCACGTCGAAGACGATGCGGCGCGTCTCGGGCGGGAGCGCCTTCGCGGCGGCGGGCTGGGCCGCGGCCTTGGCGGCGACGGCGGCCGCTTGGACGGGGGCGGGCGCGGGCCCGGCCGACGGGGAGGGCATCGCGGCGAGCGCGGGCGAGAGGACGGGGACGGGAGTTCCGCCGAGGGGCGAGACCGAACCCGACGCCCCGGCGGCGGAGTTGCCCGCCGGCTTGACCTCGAAGGTCTCCGGGACGGAGGTCACGCCGGCCGCGGCGGGCGCCGCGGCGAGCAGCCATATGAGGAAGAGGGGAAGGCGGCCCATCACCCGGAGTATAGCCCCGGCTCCGCGCGGGCGCTAGGGTGCGCGGCGAAGAACCGGCTCGGCGGCGGCGGGCGAGGGGGCGCGCTTGATCGGGACGGCCGGCGTCAGCGCGAACCACGCCCACGACATGCGCTCGATCCAGTGGCCGCCGCACGGCTCGCAGCGCGCGAACACGGGCTGCAGGCGCTCGAGCGTGCCGAGCTCAAGGGGTACGGCGCAGCGCGGGCACAGCATCGGGCGCTCGAGCGGGCGGCCCTCGACGGCAAGCCAGGTCGCCTGCGAAGTTCCGTACGGGGCGATCCAGGCGACGAAATCCTTCGTCGCAACCCAGCTGCCGTCGCAGCGCGGGCAGGCCTCGCCCGAGATGGGCCGCTCGGCGGTCGCGACGAGGGCGCCGTGGCACTCGGGGCAATAGGAGCTCCCGCGCCGGCGCGCGACCGTCCGCCACGCGATGCGCCCGCGCCCGACGGCCTGATCGAGCGCCCACGAGAGCTGGGGGCCGAACAGCCACATGGCGACCGGGATCGCGGCGAGCGATCCCGCGAGCTTGTGCCAGCCGGAGATCCACAGGCAGCCGACGGCGAACGTCGCCGCGAAGAGACCGAAGACGTGGATCTTCTTCTCAAGGACGTCGGGGTTGTTGCAGTTTCCGCCGGGGCAACTCATACCCGGAGTATAGCCCCGGTTCTCGACGGAAACAAGGCTCGAATTAACGCGGAGGCGCCTGAATCGTCCGTTGCAGAACGGCTCCGTCCGCGCCGAGCGCTGTCATCGTCCGCTGCTCTCGGGTGCCGGTTATCTCGATGCGGACGACGGGCGTCCAAGTTCCATCGAGGTCGACCCAGGCGATGCCGACCGGAACCTCCGAGGCGCTCTTCGTCCAGACTCGCCCGTCGACCTTGTCGTCGTGGACGATTTTTCCGGGATGCCTGTCGCCGGCGGGGAGACTGCGCCGCCGACGGAGGGCTTTTCCGCCGGGGCCGGTTCGGAGTTCTGCCCGTTCCGGCAGCTTGTCATGACGAGAGCGACCAGCAGGATCAAAATCCGCATCCGCTCGCAGTATATCTGCGGCTTGCGGAACACGCAAGGAACAATTCGGGGGTCTCGATCGTCTGGTAGTATGGAGATCGGGAGACGTCCGTTGTTCTGGGCGGTGGTGGCCGGCGCGGCGCTGGCGTGGGCGCTGCGGCGGGAGCCCCCGCGCGACCCGGGCTGGCGGGCCGCGTCGTTCGCGGGTCCCGAGGTCGTCCGGGGCCGCCTCGACGGGCCGGCGCGGCGCACGCGGCGCGGGTGGCGCACGCGCCTGCTCTTCGACGCGCCGACCGGCGCGCAGCGCGCGCTCGTCTGGCTGCCGCGCGGCCGCGCCGTCGTCGATCTCGAGCCGGGGCGCGAGGCCGTCGTGAGCGGGCTCTTGCGCGCTCCGCGGCCCGCGCGCGATCCCGGGGATTTCGACGAGGCCGCCGCGGTCGCGGCGTCCGGCTGCGGCTGGGTGCTGCACGCGCGCGACGTCTCGGTCTCGACGCCGCCTGCGTCGGGGCGGTGGCGTCCGCTCGCCTGGGCGCAGCGCGCGCGGCTCGCCGCAGAGGACGCGTACGCGCGCCGCCTGCCGCCGGAGCCCGCGGCGCTGCTCGCGGGCATCGCGCTCGGCGACGCGGGCGGCCTCTCCGACGGGCTCGCGCGCGCGGTGCGCGACGCGGGCGCCACACACCTGCTCGTCGCGTCGGGCTCGAACGTGGGGTTCGCGGCGGCCGCGGCGGCTCTCGCGGGGCTCGCGCTCGGCCTGAGGCCGGGGCCTCGCGCCGCGCTCGCGCTCGGGGCCGGCGGGTTCTACACCTTGGCGGCCGGCGCCGATCCCCGTGCGTGCGCGCGCTCGCGATGCTCGCGGCCGCGCTCGCCTCGCGCGCGCTCGGGCGGGAGACGACGGGCTCGGCGATGCTGACCTTCGCCGCGGCGGCCCTGCTCGTGTTCGACCTGGCGGCGGCGCTCTCGCCGAGCGCCTTGATGAGCGTCGGCGCGTGCGCGGCGATGCTGTGGGCCGGAGGCCGCGCGGAGCGGGCCGCTCCGGAGTCGTGGCCGCGCCCGGCGCGCGCGGCCGTGGTGATACTTCTGTGCAGCCTCGCCGTCGCGGTCGCGCTGCTGCCGCTGTGGCTCGCCGTGTTCGGGCGCGTCTCGCTCGTCGGTCCGCTGGCGAACCTGATCCTGATCCCGCTGTCGGCGCCGCTGCTCGCGGGGGTTTCTCCTCTGGGCGGCGGACGGCCTCGTCCCGCCCGCGGCGCCGCTCGTCGCGCGGGCCGTCGGCTGGGGCTTGGCCGCGTTCGCGCGGACGTGCGAGCGCGCGGCCGCCGCGCCGTGGGCGGCCGTCGAGCTGCGCCCGTGGACGGGGCTCGAGATATCGGCGTGGCTGCTGCTGCTCGGCGCGCTGGCGGCCTGGCCGCGCCGGCGGGCGGCCGCGGGGCTCGCGGCGGGGGCGCTCGCGCTGTGGGGCGGGTCCCGGCTCGTTTCACATGCGCCCATCTCGGCCATTCTTCTTACAGACGGCTCGGCGCTCGTCCGTTTCAACGGCGGCCCGGCGATCGCCGTCGGGCGAAAGCCCTCGCGCGGGCGCGGCGGGCGGCCCGCGTTCTCGGCGCCGGGGACCTCCGCCGCCGGGGGGCGGCGCCTGGCGAGTGCGGCTCGGACGCGAGGAACTGTCCGTCGGAGCGGACGGGGTCGCCGCCCTCCGGAGCGGCGGGGGCCTTTGCTATAATCGGGCCTCCTCGGGCGCGCGCGCTCGAGGTGCTCATCGATGGCCACTCGCACCTCCTCCAAGACCCCTCCGGCCGGGCGTTCGGCTCGGTCCTCATTTTCCCGAACGAGGCCAAGCCCGACTCGTCGCGGACGCTCGCGCTCGTGCGCGCCCTGCTCAAGGCGCGCGGAGTCCGCGCCGTCGCCGCGCACCGGCGCCCCACGGCGGCGTCCCTGCGCGACGCCGACCTGGCCATCGCGCTCGGCGGCGACGGCACGATGCTGCGCGTGGCCCGCGACGTGGCGCCGCGCGGCATCCCGCTGCTCGGCGTCAACATCGGCACGCTCGGCTTCCTGTCGGCGACCGAGGCCTCGGAGCTGCGCCGCTGCGTCGACGCGGTGCTCGCGGGCCGCTTCGCCGTCGAGGAGCGCTCCATGCTCTCGGCCGAGGTGCTGCGCGGCGGCAGGCGCATCTTCGGGCCGGACCTCGCGCTCAACGAGGTCGTCATCCGCTGCGGCGAGCAGGCGCGCGCGATCACCTTGTCGACGCGCTCCGGAGAGCGCTTCGTCGCGGACTACTTCGGCGACGGCCTCATCATCGCGACGCCGACGGGCTCGACGGCGTACTCGCTCGCGGCCTCGGGCCCGATCATCGACCCGTCGCTCGACGTCACCTTGATCGCGCCGATCTGCCCGCACACGCTGACGCAGCGCCCGCTGATCGTCCCGGCGCACCTGCCGCTGACGATCCGCCTCGGCAAGCGCCGCGCCGACGAGGTGCCCGCCGTGCTCGCCTCGCTCGACGGCCGCTCCGGCTGCGAGCTCAAGGTCGGCGACGAGGTGCGTATCCGCAGGGCCGAGACGCCTCTGCGCCTGCTGCTGCCGCCCGGCCGCTCGTTCTTCGACGTGCTGCGCCGCAAGCTGAAGTGGGGGCATAGGCAGTGATCCGACGACTGAAGGTCCTCAACTTCGCGGTCGCCGAAAAGGTGGAACTCGAGCTCGGCCCGGGCTTCACGGCCCTCACCGGCGAGACGGGCGCGGGCAAGTCCATCCTGCTCGAGGCCCTCGGCTTCCTCCTCGGCGGGCGCGGCTCCGCGTCCTGGCTGCGCGCCGGCGCCGAGCGGCTCGAGGTCGAAGGGGTCCTCGACTCGGCGGACGTCCCGGCCGACCTGCGCCGCGAGCTCGGCCTGACGGGCAAGACTGTCGACGTGCGCCGCGAGCTCGACGCGACGGGCCGCACGCGCGCGACGATCGCGGGCCGGCCCGCGCCGATCGCCGCGCTCGCCCGCATCGGGGAGAGCTTCGCCGACTTCCACGGCCAGCACGAGAGCCGCACGCTCCTGCGCGCGGCCTCCCAGCTCGAGCTGCTCGACCGCTTCGGGGGACTCGACGCCGAGCGCGAGGCCCTCGACTCGGCGTACGGCGCGTGGTCCGGCCTGAAGGCCAAGCTCGAGGCGTCGTCGCTGTCGGAGGCGGAGCGCGAGCGCCGCGCCGACATGCTGCGCTTCCACCTCGAGGAGATCGACGCGCTGAAGCTGCGCGTCGGCGAGGACGAGGAGCTCGACGAGAAGCTGCCGCGCCTCAAGAACGCCGAGCGCCTGCGCGCTTTGGCGGACGCCGCGTACGGCCTGCTGTACGCCGAGGAAGAGGCCGCGGTCGCGCGCCTGCTCAAGGCCTCGCGCGCCGTGGCGGAGCTCGCGAAGCTCGATCCGGCCGCCGGGAGCCTGCACACCGAGCTCGAGGGCGCCCACGTCGCCGCCGGCTCCGTCGCCCGCGAGCTGGCCGCCTACCGCGACTCGGTTTCCGCCGACCCCGCGGCGCTCGACGCGCTGATCTCTCGCCAGGACGCGATCGCGCGCGCCAAGAAGAAGCACGGCGTCACCGTCGCCGACGTGCTCGCCGCGCGCGAGCGCATGGCCGCCGAGCTCGACGGCCTCGAGAACGCCGACGCCCACCTCGAGCGCACGAAGAAGGAGCTCGCCCAGGCGGAGAAGTCTCTGGCCGCGCTGTGCGACGAGGTCCACGACAAGCGCGTCAAGGCCGCGAAGAAGCTCGATGCCGCCGCGCTCAAGGACCTGCGCGCGCTCGGCCTGCCGCACGCGCGCTTCACCTGCTCCGTCGAGATGGAGGAAGGGAATTTCTCGCGCACCGGCGCCGACGCGGCCGAGTTCCTGCTCGCGCCGAACCCCGGCGAGCCGCCGCGCCCGGTGAAGACCGCGGCCTCGGGCGGCGAGCTCTCGCGCGTGATGCTCGCGCTCAAGACCGCCTTCGCGAAGGCCGACCGCACCGCGCTCCTCGTCTTCGACGAGGTCGACGCCGGCATCGGCGGCGAGGTCGCGCACGCCGTCGGCGAGCGCCTGGCCGCGCTGGCCAAGGGCCGCCAGGTGCTGTGCATCACCCATCTGCCGCAGGTCGCCTGCTTTGCGCAGAATCACTTTCACGCCGTCAAGGACGTCGCCGCGGGCCGCACGCGCCTGCGCGTCGACCGGCTCGACGGAGACGGCCGTCTCGAGGCCGTCGCAACGATGCTCGGCGGCAAGCCCACGGGCGCGTCGCGCAAGCACGCGCAGGAATTACTGGAGAGTTCGACCTCATGAGCCAAAAGATCCGCACGCGCTTCGCGCCGTCGCCCACGGGCTTCCTGCACATCGGAGGCGCGCGCACGACCTTGTACAACTGGCTCTACGCGCGCCGCCACAAGGGCGATTTTATTCTGCGGATCGAAGATACCGATGAAGTCCGCTCGACCGACGACTCGGTGACCGCGATCCTCGACTCGGTCACTTGGCTCGGCCTGAACTGGGACGAGGGTCCCAAGGACGGGAAAACCGACACCGGCCCCTACTCGCCGTACTTCCAGATGCAGCGCGTCCACATCTACCGCAAGTACCTCGACCAGCTCGTCGACGGCGGCAAGGCGTACCGCTGCTACTGCACGAAGGAGGAGCTCGACGAGATGCGGCGCATCGCGCAGCTCGAGAAGCGCCCGCCGAAGTACGACGGCCGCTGCCGCAACCTGACCCCCGACCAGCGCAAGGCGCAGGAGGCGGCCGGCAAGAAGTTCTCGATCCGTTTCAAGATGCCGACGGAGGGCGCGACGGTCGTCGACGACGCGATCCGCGGCCAGGTCAGCTTCGAGAACGTCCTCCAGCAGGACCTCGTCATCTGGAAGACCACCGACGGCCCCACGTACAACTTCTGCTGCGTCATCGACGACCACCTCATGGAGATGACCCACGTCGTGCGCGGCGACGAGCACCTGTCGAACACCCCGTCGCAGATCCAGATCTACTACGCGCTCGGCTGGCAGCCGCCGAAGTTCGCGCACCTGTCGATGATCCTCGGCCCCGACGGCTCCAAGCTCTCGAAGCGCCACGGCGCGACGTCCGTGCTCGAGTACCGCGACCAGGGCTACCTGCCGCACACGATGCGCAACTACCTGGCCCTGCTCGGGTGGTCGACGACGGAGTCCCAGCAGCTCTTTACGGACGAGGACCTCATCTCGAAGTTCGACCTCGAGGGCTGCCAGAAGAGCCCGGCGACGTTCGACACGGTCAAGCTCAACTGGATGAACGGCGAGTACATACGCCAGACGCCGATCGACGAGCTCATCAAGCTCGCCATGCCGTTCATCGAGAAGGCCGGCCTGAACGTCTCGTCGGGCCCCGACCTCAAGCGCGTGATCGCGCTCGAGCACGAGAAGTTCAAGCTGCTCTCCGAGATCCCGCGCCTCATCGAGTTCTTCTACAAGCCCGTCGAGTTCGACCCGAAGGCTTTCGAGAAGGTGCTCAAGGCGCCCGGCGCCAAGGACGTGCTGCTGGGCCTCGCCGAGGATCTCGCCCAGGCCCCGTCCTGGACCGAGAAGCCGCTCGAGGAGCGCATCCGCGCCTTCGTGGCGGCCAAGGCCCTCAAGAACGGGCAGGTGTTCCACCCGATCCGCGTCGCGATCAGCGGCCGGACCGAGGGGCCGACCTTGTTCCTCATGATGGAAGTCATGGGCAAGGACATGGTCCTCTCCCGCCTCAAAGAAGCCGCCGCGAAAATCTGACGCCTTGGGCCTTGCGCCCGAAGGGGTTTCTCATATACTATGCCGCCCCATCTTTCCGGAGGCGTTATGACGAAAAAAGTCGCGGCTAAAAAATCCAAGCCGGCGAAGGCCAAGGCCTCGAATCCGGCCAAAGAGCTCGCCTGGCTGACCCCCGCCAAGCTCAAGTCGATCCGCGCCGAGCTCGTCGTGATGCGCGACGACATCCTGCGCAACGTGCGGCGCCAGACCGTGGCCGAGGTCGACAACGGCGATTCCGTGGACCAGGCGAGCCAGTCGATCGAGAAGGAGCTGATGTTCGAGCTCTCCGACAACGAGCGCACGACGCTCGACATGATCGAGGCCGCGATCCGCAAGATCGACAGCGGCACCTACGGCCTGTGCGAGGCCACGCAGAAGGCGATCACCAAGGCCCGCCTCGAGGCGATCCCCTACGCGCGCTACTCGATCGCCTACCAGAACCAGCTCGAGCAGAAGGTCACCGAGGCGCAGGAGCCCGGGCTCGACTTCTCCGTCATCGGCGAGGGCGAGCGCGGCGGCGGCGACAGCTAGACTCCCGCCGTTCGAGCCGACTTATCCCCACACTGGTTGCGCAACCAGTGTGGGGATAACTTTTAGGGCTTGGCTTCGGGGAGCGCTTCTTCGCGCCAGGCGGCCATGCCGCCGATGACGTCGGAGACGTCGGCGCGGCCGGCGCCGCGGAGTAGACTCGCGGCGATCGAGGAGCGGTAGCCGCCGCCGCACACGACCGCGACCGGGCCGGGGGGACGTCGGCGAGCGCCGCGGGCCATTTCGACAGCGGCAGGAACACGCTGCCCGTGATGAAGCCCGTCTCGCGTTCGGCGGGCGTGCGCACGTCCACGACGAGGGTGCGGCGCCGGCGGCGAGCTTCTCGGAGAGAGTGCGCGCGGTCAGCCGCGGCGTGCGCTCGACGAGATCGGGCCGCTTGGCGAGCGCGGCCATGCCTTTGTCGAGGACGCCCGCGATCCGGTCGAAGCCGACGCGCGCCAGGCGCGTGACGGTCTCGGCCTCGCGGCCGGGATCGGCGACGACGACGATCGGGCGCTCCTTGTCGAGGACCGAGCCGGCCCAGTTCGCGAACTTGCCGTCGATGCCGACGTTGAGGGCGCCGCGCCAGTGCGCGCCGGCGAACTCGCCGGGGTCGCGCGCGTCGAGGATCTGCGCCCCGGCCTTCACGGCGGCCTCGGCGCCGGCGGCGTCGAGGCGCTTGAGCGTCTTGAGCGACGCGTCGAGCGTCCCGCGCTCGCGGCGGTTCATGTCGGCGTCGTGGGCGAAGTAGGCCGGCGCCTCGGCCTGGTCGGCGGTGACCGCGGCGACGAACTCGGCGCGCGTGCGCGCCTTCAAGGCGTAGTTGTACTTTTTCTGATCGCCTATAGTGGATACGCGCTCGTCGGACATGTTCTTGCCGCAGGCCGAGCCGGCGCCGTGCGCGGGGTAGACGAGCGTCTCGTCCGGCAAAGTCATCAGCTTCTTCGTCAGCGACTCGTGGAGCATGCCGGCCAGGTCGGCCGCCTTCCAGCCGACCGAGGCCATCAGGTCGGGGCGGCCCACGTCGCCGATGAAGAGCGTGTCGCCGGTCAGCACGGCCTTCGGCTTCTCGCGCGAGACGGCGTTGTCGAAGACGGTCAGGCACACGCCCTCGGGGTGTGGCCCGGCGTCTCGAGGACGCCGATGCCGAGGGTTCCGAAGTCGAGGCGGTCGCCGTCGGCGAGCTTGGAGAAGTTGTAGTCGGCCTCGGCCTTGGCCCCGAGGTGGATGCGCGCGCCGCAGCGGTCGCGCAGCTCGAGATGGCCGGCGACGAAGTCGGCGTGAAAGTGGGTCAGCATGACGTGCTTGATCGTCAGCCCGAGCTTCGCGGCCTCGTCGACGTAGAGGTCGACGTCGCGCTGGGGGTCGACGACGACGGCGGTCTTCGTCTCCTCGTCGCCGAGGAGGTAGGAGCCGTGGGCCAGGCAGGAGAGATAGAAGGGGCGGATCAGCACGACGTCATTTTACCCATATTCCGCCTTGAATTCGTAACACCCGGAGGGTATCCTGGCGTTGCGTGAAGTATTGGGTCTATAAGGAGTCGCAGATCCTCGGCCCCTTCGACAAGGAGGGGGTCGGGGGTCTTCCCGGCGTCGACGAGGGCACCCTCGTCTGCGAGGGGGACCCCTCGGGCGGCTCGTGGGTCCCGGCCGGGTCGGTCGGCCTCGCGGCGCCCGGCTCCGGCACCTTGGGCTCCGACGATCTTCCCTCGGCCGCGGGCCTGCTCGACCAGCTGCAGATCGACACCGCCGGCCTCGTCGGCGACGACGACTTCCCGGGCGCGCTGGCCCACGACCTGTTCCAGGACGCCGACTACAAGCGCAGCTTCGGCGACGTGCTCGCCGACCGCGGCCCGGCGAGCGAGGCGGAGGCGGCGCGCTCGCGCGACAAGATCTCGGAACTGACGGTCCAGCTCGAGCACCTGTACCGGCACATCGCCCAGCTCGAGGCCGGCCACACCGACCTTTCGCGCCGCCTCGCCGAGAAGGAGATGGAGCTGCGCTCGCGCGGCGCGGCGCCGCTGCTGCCGGAGACCGCCGCTTCCGCGGCGCCGCCCCCGAGGCGGCTCCCGCCCGGACCTTCTTGTCGCCGGTTCCGCCCGCCCCGCCGGCCTCCGCGCCGCCGGCGGACGCGACGCCCTCGGCGCCGAGCGACTGGGGCCAGACGGCGGGCGCGGGCGCCCCGTTGCCCGCGATCTTCGGCGACGCGAAGCCGCCGACGAAGCTCGTGGTCCCCGGAGTGCCGGGGCTCTCCGACGTTCCGCCCGCGCCTCCGTCGCCGTCGTTCGCGGCTGCCCCGGCGCTTCCCGCCGACGCCGCCGTCCCGGCGCCCCTCCGCTTCCCGAAATCCCGGCGCCCGCGCCCAAGACCCAGGGCTTCGGCAAGCCGAAGTCGTTCAAGGTCGTTCCGACGGCGAAGTCCTTCAAGGTCGTCGGCCCCGGCGACGCGCCGCCGCCGGCCTCCGCGCTGCCGGCGCCCGAGTTCAGCGCCCCGCCGGAACCGGTCGCGGCCGCCGCCCCGCCGCCGGCCCCCGTCCTGCCGCCGGCGCCGCTGCCCGTCATCGAGCCGGTCGCGCCGCCGCCCGCCCCCGTGGTGATCGCTCCCGTCGCGCCGCCGCCGCCTCCTCCTCCGCCGCCGATGCCGACGCCGGCCCCGATCGATTTCGCCCCGCCGGCGGCGAGCCCCTTCGCCCCGCCGGAGCCGGCCGCGCCCACGCCCGCGCCTCCTCCGCCGAACACGCTGAGCCGCTCGCAGCCCGTGCCCGACCTCGGCGCGACCGAGGCCGTTCCCTCGTTCGCGGACTCCTCCGCGCCGCCCATGACGATGGCCCGCCGCGGCGGGGCCGCGGCGGAGCCGCCCGCCGACGCGCCCGCCGAGGACGGCGCCGCCGCGCGGTTCGCCAAGCCGGCGCCGCCCGAGACGGCCCAGCCCAAGCCGGCGCGCAGCAACAAGAAGTTCCTCATCGCGGGCGGCGTGCTGCTGACCCTGCTGCTCGGCGTGACCGTCCTGTTCATGCGCCAGCCGAAGGACGACCTCAAGCAGATGGCCTCCCTCGACGACGGCAAGCCGCCCGTCGGCCTCGGCGCCGAGGACCAGTCGCCCGCGCCGATCGTCAAGCCGCGCATCGCCGAGCCCGAGCCCGCCCCGGCGCCCGTCCCGGCCGGCCCGTCGGCCGAGCAGGAGGCCGCGATCGCCGCGGTCAAGGACTTCCCGCTCGACGGCGGCCGCGGAACCGTCGGCCGCTGGCTGCAGTACTCCTATACGGCGAGCCCCGGCGCGGGAACCGAGGAGTGGAACGCGAGCGCGACCGCGGAAAATACGACGCTCGTCGAGTACCGCTTCGTGCCGGCCCCCGGCGGCTCCGGCAAGGGCGCGCTGTATCTCTTCGAGCTCGACGGCATCGGCCTCGTGATGGGCAAGAACCTCGAGGCGCGGCAGATGCTCGCCGGCGCGCCGCCCGCCGAGGCGGCGCCCGTCAAGAAGGCGAAAGCGCCGAAGAAGAAGCCCGTCAAGCGCCGGCCCGTCTACGAGGAGCCCAAGGAACTGCCGCAGCTGCCGCTGCCGGACTCCGGCGAGCTGCGCCCCCGGCCGAGGACGACGGCAGCTTCGGCTCCGACACCGTCAACGGCATATAAGGCCCCGGGGTTCACTTCTTATTAATATGCCCGCGCTAGCGCCCGGCCTTGACAAGAATCAGCCCGGACCCTAACCTATAAGGGAAATGCCCGCCACCCACGTCATCTCTCTCGGCCTCTCCCGGCGCCTGGCCGACCTCCTGGTCGAGGAGAAGCTGCTCAAGCCCGATCAGCTTAAGGAAGCCCTCGAGGCCCAGAAGAAGGGCGGCGAGAAGCTCGGCTCCCTGCTTCTCGAGAAGGGCTACATCGAGGAGGAAAAGCTCCTTCAATTTCTCGCCGAGAAGACCGGCATCTCCTACGTCTCGCTCGCCGACATCGGGGAGATCTCCGAGGAGGCCGTCGCGGCCGTCCCGGAGATCGTCGCGCGCTCGAAGATGCTGATGCCGTTCAACAAGACGAAGGACCGCCTGACGGTGGCCATCGCCGACCCGCTCGACGTGATGGTGCTCGACGACCTGAAGATGCAGCTCGGCTGCGACGTCGTCGGCTGCCTCGCCTCCGAGGCCGAGATTCTCGCCGCTCACGAGAAGTACTACAAGGCGGCCAGCTCGCAGGAGGCGCTCGAGGATATCGTCAAGCAGTCCGCGGTCGACGAGGCCGCCGCCGACGGCGTCGAGCACGTCGAGGAGAAGGCGCAGCAGGACACGGAGGCGGGGCTCGAGAAGGAGGCCGAGGACGCGCCGGTCATCAAGATGGTCAATCTGATCATCCTGGGCGCCGTGAAGGCGAAGGCCTCGGACATCCACATCGAGGCGTACTCGAAGGAGCTGCGCATCCGCTACCGCATCGACGGCGTGCTCCACGAGCAGCCTTCGCCGCCGAAGAAATTCCACGGCGCGATCTGCGCCCGCATCAAGATCATGTCGAACCTCAATATCGCCGAGAAGCGCGTGCCCCAGGACGGGCGCATGCGCCTCAAGCTCGAAGGCAAGGAGATCGACATGCGCGTGTCGGTCCTGCCCTGCGCGCCCGGCGAGAAGATCGTCACCCGTATTCTCGACTCCTCCGGCCTGAAGGTCAACATGACCCAGCTCGGTTTCGAGCCGGAGGCCATGGCCGTCTTCAAGAAGGCGATGGAGTCTCCGTACGGCGTGGCGCTCGTCACCGGCCCGACGGGCTCGGGCAAGTCCACGACGCTCTATTCCGCGCTCTCGAACCTGAACACTCCCGACTGCAATATCATGACAGCCGAGGACCCCGTCGAGTACCAGCTCATGGGGATCAACCAGGTCCAGATCAACAACCAGGTCGGGCTCACCTTTCCGGCGGCGCTGCGCTCGTTCCTGCGCCAGGACCCGGACGTCATCATGGTCGGCGAGATCCGCGACCAGGAGACGGCCACGATCGCGATCAACGCCGCTCTGACCGGCCACCTCGTCTTCTCCACGCTCCACACCAACGACACCTCGCAGACGATCACGCGCCTCGGCATGATGGGCGTGGAGCCCTTCCTCGTCAGCTCGGCCATGCTCATGATCGAGGCCCAGCGCCTGCTGCGCGGCATCTGCCCCAAGTGCAAGGAGCCCTACGAGGTGGAGAAGGACTGGCTGCTCAAGCTCGGCGTGCCCGAGGTCCAGCTCAAGGCCGCGATCGGCGAGAAGAACAAGATCACGCTCTACAAGGGAAAGGGCTGCGAGAACTGCGCGACGACCGGCTACCGCGGCCGCCAGGGCCTCTACGAGGTCATGGAGGTCACCGACGCGATCCGCCAGCTCATCCTCGACCGCGCGTCGGCGAAGATGATCAAGGAGCAGTCGATCAAGCAGGGCATGCTGACGTTGCGCATGTGCGCGGTGCGCAAGCTGTTGTCGGGCGCCACCACCGTCGAAGAGATGATGCGCGTGACGGCGGCGGACTAGGCGGCTTAGGAGACTTCATGGTTTCGATGGGCGAGTTGTTCCTCTTGATGCACGAGCGCGGGGCCTCCGACCTCCACCTGACCGTGGGCGCCCCTCCGATCCTGCGCATCGACGGCGCGCTGCTGCCGACGCCCTTCGAGAAGCTGAACTCCGAGACGGCCCAGACGCTCATCTACTCGCTGCTCAACGACCAGCAGCGCCAGCGCTATGAGGCCAGCAACGAGCTCGACGTCGCGTTCAACCTGCGCGGCATCGGGCGCGTGCGCATGAACGTCTTCCGCCAGACGGGCTCCGTCGGCGCCGCGATCCGCGCGATCCCGAACTCCTTCAAGACATTCGAGGAGATCGGCCTGCCGCGCGCGATCCTCGACATCATGAAGCTGCCGAAGGGCCTGATCCTCGTCACGGGCCCGACGGGCTCCGGCAAGTCGACGACGCTCGCCTCGATGATCGATTTCATCAATGAGACGCGCTCCTCGCACATCGTCACGATCGAGGACCCCATCGAGTTCGTGCACGCGCACAAGAAGTCGATCATCAACCAGCGCGAGGTCGGCCAGGACACGGTCACCTTCGGCGCCGCCCTGCGCCACATCCTGCGCCAGGACCCCAACGTCATCCTCATCGGCGAGCTGCGCGACCTCGAGACGATCCAGGCGGCGCTCAACATCGCGGAAACCGGGCACATGGTCCTGGCGACTCTGCACACTGACGGACTGCGCGCAGACGATCAACCGCATCATCGACGTCTTCCCGCAGCACCAGCTCGAGCAGGTGCGCGTGCAGCTCTCCTTCGTGCTGCAGGCCGTCCTGTGCCAGCAGCTGCTGAGCCACGCGACGGGCGCCGGGCGCGTGCTGGCCTGCGAGACGCTCATCGTCAGCTCCGCGATCCGCAACCTGATCCGCGAGGCGAAGGTCGAGCAGATCCAGGTCGCCATCCAGACCGGCGGCAAGATCGGGATGCAGACGATGAACCAGTCCCTGGCCGAGCTCTATTTCAAGCAGAAGATCACCTTTCAGGAGGCGATGTCCCACTCGCTCGACCCCGAGGACCTTCGCCGCCTCATGCAGAGACAGATGTCGCCGGCCCAGTCTTAGGAGTAGAATAGGACCACACTATGCCCACGTTCACCTATAAGGCGAAGACGGCGGCCGGTCTCGTGATGGCGGGAGACATCGACGCCGAGGAGCAGCGCGCCGCGGTCGAGAAGCTGCGCGGGCAGAAGATGGTCGTGCTCGAGATCGCCGAGAAGAGCCAGTCGCTCGAGGAGAAATTCCGGGCGCTGACGGGCTGGAAGAAGGAGAAGAAGGAGGTTCCGTCGAAGGACCTCTCGCTGTTCTCGCGCCAGCTCTCCACGCTGGTCGGCGCCGGCGTGCCGATCGTGCAGAGCCTCGGCATCCTCGAGAGCCAGGCCGAGAACCCCACATTCAAGGAGGTCCTCGGCGCCGTCAAGTCCGACATCGAGGCCGGCCTTTCGATCTCGGACGCGCTCAAGAAGCATCCGAACGCCTTCCCGGACCTTTACTGCTCGATGGTCAAGGCCGGCGAGCTCGGCGGCATCCTCGACACCATCCTCGAGCGCCTGACCGCTTACCTCGAGTCCTCCGAGGCCCTCAAGGCCAAGGTGAAGTCGGCGATGATGTATCCCGCGATCGTACTGTCGATCTGCTCGATCGTCACCGTCTTCCTGATGATCTTCGTCATCCCCACCTTCAAGAACATCTTCGCGAGCTTCGGCGCCGAGCTGCCGCTGCCCACCCAGATCCTCATCGACCTCTCGGACGCGATGAAGGCCCGCTGGTACCTGATCGTCGGCTTCCCGTTCGTCGCGTGGAAGGCCTTCAATAAGTTCTACGCCACGCCGTTCGGGCACAAGTGGGTGGACACCAAGTCCCTGCAGGCGCCCATCTTCGGGCCGATCCTCAAGAAGGTCGCCGTGGCGCGCTTCACGCGCACGCTCGGCACCCTGATCAAGTCCGGCGTGCCGATCATGCAGGCGCTCGACACCGTCGCGGCGACGGCCGGCAACGTCCTCATCTCCGAGGCCGTCCTGCTCACGCGCGAGTCGATCCGCGAGGGCGGCCACCTCTCCGACCCGCTCAAGAAGTCGGGCATCTTCCCGAACATGGTCACCTCGATGATCTCCGTCGGCGAGGAGACGGGCGCGCTCGACATCATGCTCACCAAGATCGCCGACTTCTACGACCAGGAGGTCGACACGGCCGTCAAAGGCCTCACCTCGCTGATCGAGCCCATCGTCATCGTCGTCATGGGCGTCGTCATCGGAACGATCGTCATCGCGATGTTCATGCCGATGTTCGGCCTCGGCGAGCTGGCCGGCAAGCAAGGCTAGAACGGACGGGTGTCAGGCCTTCGTTAGAGGGTGTCAGGCCTAACGATTAACGATTCTCCACGGGCGCGTGCCTAGGGAGAATCGTTAATCGTTAGGCCTGACACCCAACCCTACTCCTCGAATAGGTTCTTGTCGCGGAGCAGGCGGTGGTAGGCCACGCCGAAGCGGTGGGCCTCGTCGCGCAGCTGCTGGAGCAGGCGCAGCGCGGGGTCCTCGAAGCCGAGGACGATCGACTCGGGGCGGCCGGGGAGGAAGACCTCCTCGATGCGCTTGGCCAGCGAGGCCATCGGGACCTTGAGCAGCTTGAGGTCCTTCATCGCCTCCTGGGCGGCGCTCAGCTGGCCCTTGCCGCCGTCGATGAGGATGAGGTCGGGCAGCGCGGCCTTGTCGTCGCGCAGACGCTTGTAGCGCCGGAACACGGTCTCGCGCATCGACTTGAAGTCGTCGATGCCGGCGACGTCACGGATCTTGAACTTCCGGTAGTGGTCGCGGTTCGGCTTGCCGCCGACGAAGCAGACCATCGAGCCGACGGTCTGGTGGCCCTGGAAGTGCGAGATGTCGAAGCACTCGACGTGGACGGGCGGCTTCGGCAGCGACAGCGCCTTCTGCAGCGCGGTCACCATCTGGGTGCGCGCGACGTGTCCGCCGACGTTCTCGGCCTCGACGGCGCGCACGCGCACGCGCTCGCCCATCTGCGAAAGGGCCCGGGCGTTGTCGCGCATGTGTCCCGCCGTCTCGTAGTCGAGGGCGGCCGAGGCCTCCTTCATCTTCGTCTCGAACTCGGCCTGCAGGTCGCGGTAGCGCCCCTCGAAGAACTTGACCGCGCGCTCGACGATCGGCGCGTAGTCCTCCTTCGTGATCCTCTGGGCGCACGGCGCCGGGCACTCCTTGGTGTGATAGTAGAGGCAGGACTGGATCTTGCGCTTGTCGAGCGGCTTGGTCTCGGAGAAGTCCCAGCGGCAGGGGCGCAGGGGAAGAGCTTCAGGCGCCACAGGTAGCGCAGCAGGCCGCGCAGGGGCTCACCTTCGGGAAAGGACCGAAGTAGGTGCCGCCGTCGCGGACCTTGCGGCGCGTCGTGAACATCCGGGGAAAGTCCTCGCCCGTCGTGATCTTCAGGTACGGGTAGCTCTTGTTGTCCTTCCACACGACGTTGAAGAAGGGTTGGTTCTCGTTGATGAGCCGGCGCTCGAGGAGCAGGGACTCGCGCTCCGACTCGCAGAGGATGTAGTCGATCGTCCGGATGAGCGGAACCAAGGTCCGGTCCATCACGTCGGCCTTGTTCGGGTTGAAGTAATTGGAGACGCGCTTGGCCAGGTCGATCGCCTTGCCGATGTAGAGGATCTCCCCGGCGGCGTCGCGCATGACGTAGACGCCCGTCGCGTGGGGGATGTGCTTGCGATCCAATGGCTCCATTCCTTTAGTATACAATCAGAGGATGAAATACGCCCTCCCTCTCCTCGCCGCGCTGCTCGCCGCTCCCGCTTCCGCCGCCGACCTCTCCGCGGGGGCGTCGCTGGCCGCGGTGTCGGGCGACGTGACGATCCAGTCGAAGGGCGGCGGCCGCCTCGGCAAGAAGGGCGATCTCATCCCCGCGGACGCCTCCGTCGCGACGGCCGAGGGGGCGACGGCCGTCATCGCCCTTCCCGACGGCTCGCGCCTGAAGCTGCGGGAGTCGAGCCGCGCCGGCGTCGCCCTGCCGACGAAGGCGTCCCCGTTCACCGAAGTCCTGCTTTCGATCGGATCGGTCTTCGCGAAGGTCGCCAAGCAGGCCGAGGGGCGCGAGTTCCGCGTGCGGACCGCGAGCGCGGTCGCCGCCGTGCGCGGCACGGAGTTCTTCACGGCCTTCGGGCGCGCCCGCGGCAAGCGGCAGGACCTCTGGATCTGCGTCAACGAGGGCGCCGTCGACGTGACGACCGACAAGGCCAACAAGCCCCTGCGCGTGCCCGCGGGCAAGGGCATCCTGATCAAGTCCGGCCTGGATACGACCAAGCCGCAGGCCTATGATTGGACGAAGACGCTCAACTGGAAAATGGACGGCGAGGCGGCCGAGCTCGAGGACAAGACCGTTCTCGACGGCGCCTACTCGGACCTGCTTGACCAGGACTACCGCTAGCCTCTCCGCGCTGCTGGCGTTGGCGCCGCTCGCGGCCGCGGCCGCGCCCATCCCGAGCGTCCCGCGCGGCCGCGTCGCGGAGTATGAGGCGGCCGCGCGCGTGTTCGCGCGCGCCGGACGCCTCGAGCCGCTCGTCGAGCTGCATGAGCGCTGGCAGTTCGAGGCCCTGCGGCCGTATCAGTCGATGACGCTCGGCTCCTACGGGCGCGCGCACCGCAACCTCAAGCTCGGCGCGTTCTACCGCGTCCAGAAAGGCGCCCGCCACGACGACGACTGGACCAACGACGCCGCCGGACGCTGGGATTGGCGCGCCACCGGCAACCGCCCCGAGAGCATGCTGATCGTCGACGCGACGCCGCGCGCCGCGCTCGGCAAATCCCTCGTCGCGGCCCTGAAGGTCCGCTACGAGCACAACTTCTTCAACGGCCAGCGCGCGGTGCGCCTGGAGCCGGAATTGGCCTGGTTCTGGCTCGACGGGCTGACGCCCCGCGCGACGGTGGCCGTGCGCCACGGCGCGTATCTGCCGCTCAATTTCGGCCAGACGTTCTACTACGAGCGCTCCTGGTATCTCGCCGGGCTCTGGCACGCGGGCTCGAGCGTCTCCGTCGGGCCGACCGTGGCCCTGCGCGACGCGGTCTGGAGCACGTCGTCCGCCTGGCGTGCGGCGTCGGCCGGCGACTCCTACCGGACGCTGCGGCGCTCCGTCGTGTGGGGCCTCCACGCGGTGATCCGCGCCAAGTGACGGCGGCGCCCCGGGCCCTATCCCTCCCGGTATTCGACGCTCTCGCCGCGGGAGGCGCGTCCCTGGCGGCGTTCGCCGCGTTCTCCCTCGTCGGCGCGGAGGAGGCCGGGCCGCTCATGCTCACGTGGTTCGTGCCGCTGAGTCTCGCCTTGAACTGGCCGCACTTCATGGCCTCTTATCACGTGCTGTACACGACGCCGGGAGCCGTGCGCCGCTACCCGGCGGCCGCCGTCGTCGTGCCGATCCTGCTCGCCGCCTACGCGCTCGCGGCAGCGGCTTTCGAGACGCGGTGGCCGTGGATGCTGCGCGCTTTCCACGCGGCCGCGGGCGTCTATCTCGCCTGGCACTACGCGGGGCAGACCTGGGGGACGATGGCCGCGTTCGCGCACGTCGAAGGGATCCGCGTCGAGAAGGCCGCTCGCGGCCTGATCCGCGCCAATCTCAGCGTCCTCCTCGCGTGGCACGCTCTGTGGGCCGCGCGCGCGGCGTCGCCGCTCGTCGCCGGCTTCGACGCCGCCTATCAGGCCCTCAGCGCGGCCGCCCTTCTGTCCGCCGCGCTCGGAGCCGCGGGCCTGTTCCTGCTCGCGCGGGCGGCCGGGCGTCTGCCGGCGCGCGTCGTCCTGCCCTGGCTCGCGCTGCACGTCGGCTACGCCTTCCTGTACCGGTTCCCCGGACAGGGCTATTGGATGCAGATCGTCCAGCTGTCCCACGCGCTTCAATACCTGTCCTTTCCGCTGCGCGTCCAGACCAACCGGGACGCCCAGGCGGGGCTTCGGCCGGCGCCCTGGAGGCCGGCGGCCTACTACCTGGCCCTCGCGGCGGGAGGCCTGGGGGCCTTCTACGCCCTGCCCCGGGCCGCGGACGGACTCTTCGGGACGGGGACGGGCCAGGCGGGCATGGCGGTCCTCGACGCGCTGGTCATCCACCATTATTTCGTCGACGGGGTGATCTGGCGTCTGGGGGATCCCGACGTCCGCAGGGATCTGTTCGCCCATCTGGGCCCTCATTGACGGCCCCGTCGTGAAAAAGCCATAATCTGCCTCTATGGCCAAGAAGAAGCAGATGCGTCACAAGTCGGGACTCAAGGCTCACCGCCAGTCCCTCAAGCACGCGGTTCACAACGCGTCGCTCAAGAAGTCGGTCCGCCTCGCCGTCCGCGCCGTCGTGGACGCCGCGAAGAGCAAGGACATCAAGGCTCTCGGAGATCTGACGGGCAAGGCCTCGGCCGCGCTCGACAAGGCCGCCAAGGCCGGCACGATCCACTGGAAGGCCGCGGCGCGCAAGAAGTCCCGCCTGGCCGCCCAGGTCCAGAAGCTCACCGCGACCGCGAAGTAAGCGGTTCCGGAAAACAGAGCGCCCGCTCCCGAAAGGGGGCGGGCGCTTCGTTTTCTGAGAACCCTACGGTGTCAGGTTGTGCAATTGTGCAATTCTCTCCGGATCAGACCACTGGAGAATTGCACAATTGCACAACCTGACACCTATCGCACCTTACCGGGCGGTCGGCGTGCAGAGCTCGACGACGAGGGACGTGAGCTCGATCTTGGGGTCGAGCCAGGACTTGGACTTGAGCGAGGTCTCGACCTCGAGGAGCCGGCGCAGGTCGCGGCGCAGGCGGTCTTCGGTGACGCGGCCGGCGCGCTGGAAGAAGGTGTTGTCGTAGAAGATGCGCAGCTTCTTCTCGATGAGGAACTGCGCCTCGCCCGCTTTGAGCATGCGCTTGGCCTTCAGCTGCTTGAGGTAAGCGGCGCGCGCCTGGGCCAGGGCGCGGAAGACGACCTCCTCGGGCTTGGAGTCGGCGCGCGCCTCGTCGAGGTAGCCGAGGCAGGCCTTGAGGTCGCGCGAGGAGATCAGGCGCTCGAACGCCCACGGGTCGGTCGCCCCGCCGCGCTTGCCGGAGGAGGCGGAGACGGCCTCCAAGCCGATGGCGGCTTCCTTGCCCGCGAACAAGATCGCCTTCTCGAGCTCGCCGGATAAAATGCCCCAGTCGGTGCCGGCCTCCTCGACGACGGCGGCGGCGGCCTCGGGGGCCATCGTCTTGCCGGCCTTCTTGGCCTCGGCGATCAGGCGCTCGACGGCCTCGTCCTCCGTGAGCGGTGAGAACACGCAGACGCCGGCGTGGGGCGAAGAGAGCGCGGCCGAGGCCAGCGCGTCCTTCTTGTCGGGCCGCCGGTCCTCGCTGAGCAGGACCAAGGTCGTCGACTTCGAGGGCTCCGACAGGTACTCGGCGAAGGCGGCGCGCGCCTCGGCGGGAATCTTGGGGTTGCGCGCGATCACGAGGCGGCGGTCGGCGAACACGGGCAAGGTCAGGGCCTCGGCGAGGACGGCCGCGTGGTCGAAGGAGGCGTCGACGCCGAAGTCGGCGAGGTTGAAGTCGTCGGGCTTGAACAGCTCCTTCAGCTTGAGGACCGCGTCGGATTTCGACGCCGACTCCTCGCCGAACAGGTAGTAGACGGGCCGGAACTTCCCGGCCTTCCACTCCGCGGCGAGATCGGCGGGCCGGAGCTCCATCGGCTCAGTACGCGTTCGGGATGACGGGCTTGAGCGGTTCCTCCGGCTTGGCGACGGGGGCCGTCGAGGGGCGGAGCCCGTGATGCGGCGCTCGGACGTGCCGGTGATCGAGCCGAAGCCGTAGACGACGCGGCGCACGATGTTGCGCGAGAGGATGTCCCAGATCTGTTCGCGCGCCTGCTCCTCGGTCAGCCCGCCGCGCAGCGTCTGAGCCGGGAACGAGAGGATGCCCTCGAGGTTCTTCTCCTCCCACAGGATCTGGTTCGAGCTCTTGTCGAGGAACTGGACGTCGACGAGGATGCGCAGCTTGAAGGCGGTGGCGGCCTGCGTCGCGTCGTACTGGACCGCGGTCAGGATGTAGCGCGAGATCGTGATCATCACCGTGCCCTGGGACTCCGCCTCGGGCACGAGCGGGTAGCGACCGTCGCGCAGGAACTCGTCGCGCACGCGCAGCAGCAGCTTGTCCTCGAGGCCGAACTGCTGGGTCTTGTTGACGATCGTGCGCAGGGCCAGGCGCTGGACGTGCTGCGGCAGGAGCTGGGGCGTGGGCTTGTAGGCGACGTCCGTGCCGCACGCGGCGGCGAGGACGGCGAGGACGAGGGGAGAAGTTTTCTCATTTGACCACCAGGTTTACGAGCTTTTTGGGGATGAGGATGACCTTGACGACGGTTTGGGCGCCCACTGCGGATTTGACCTTGGCGAGGTTGACGGCCGTTTCCTTGACGAGCTCGTCGGTGGCGTCGGCCGCGATCTTGAACGTGTCGCGCAGCTTCCCGTTGACCTGCACCGGGTACTCGAGGGTGGACTCGACGAGGTGCTTGGCGTCCCAGGCGGGCCACGGCTGACGGCAAAGGAGGT
The DNA here is from genome assembly GCA_023213235.1 of Elusimicrobiota bacterium. GTDB lineage: Bacteria > Elusimicrobiota > Elusimicrobia > UBA1565 > UBA9628 > GWA2-66-18. The sequence goes on from CP096137.1 coordinate 166,109, forward strand.
CCTTGTGGCCGAGCTTTTCCCAGAGCTCCTCGGTCAGGTGGGGAGCGAACGGATTGAGGAGCGTGAGAAACGTCTCCACGTCGACGCGCGCGGGCGCCTTCTCGTCCTGCAGGGCGTTCAGATAGATCATCATGGCCGAGATCGCGGTGTTGAATCCGAAGGCCTCGACGTCTTCCCCGACTTTCTTGATCGTGCGGTGGCGCAACGCGACGAGCCCCTCGCCGGCGGCCGGCGGGGCCTCGAGGCCGTCGATGAGGACATAGGCGCGCTTGAGGAAGCGGTACACGCCCTCGATCGAGCGCATGTCCCAGGGCTTGGCCTGCTCGAAGGGGCCCATGAACATCTCATAGAGGCGGAACGCGTCGGCGCCGTACTTCTTGAGCACGACGTCCGGGTTGACGACGTTCTTCTTGGACTTGGACATCTTCTCGACCTGGGAGGCGAGAACCTCGCCGGTGGCGGCGAGCTTGGCCTGGCCCTTGTCGTCGTATTCGACGTCCTCGTAGGGGTGGTAGTTCCCTTTCGCGTCGCGGTTCGAGTACGACAGAATCATGCCCTGGTGCCTGAGTTTCTGGAAGGGCTCTTTCGTGGAGACGAAGCCGAGGTCGAAGAGGACCTTGTGCCAGAAGCGCGAGTAGAGCAGGTGGAGCACCGCGTGCTCGGCGCCGCCGACGTAGCAGTCGACGGGTCCCCAGGCCTTTTCGAGGTCCTTGTCCCAGCCGGCGGCGGCGTTCTTCGGGTCGATGTAGCGCAGGTAGTACCAGCAGGAGCCGGCCCACTGCGGCATCGTGTTCGTCTCGCGCTTGGCGGGGCCCGCGCACTTGGGGCACGGCGTGTTGACCCAGTCCGGGACGTTGGCCAGCGGGGACTCGCCGGTTCCGGTCGGCTTGAAGTCGGCGACCTCGGGCAGGCGCAGCGGCAACTGGTCCTCGGGAACGGGGACGATGCCGCATTTGGCGCAGTGCACGATCGGAATCGGCTCGCCCCAGTAGCGCTGACGCGAGAACAGCCAGTCGCGCAGCTTGTAATTGACCTTGCCGGCCCCGAGCTTCTTCTCCTCGAGCCAGGCGATGATCTTCTTCTTGGCGTCCGGCGTTTTCAGGCCGTCGAGGAGCCCCGAGTTCACCGCGACGCCGTCGCCGGTGAAGGGCTTGCCCGGCTCCGCCGCGCCGGAGACGACGGTCTTGATCTGGATCCCGTACTTCGCCGCGAACTCGTGGTCGCGCTCGTCATGGCCCGGGACGGCCATGATCGCGCCGGTGCCGTAGGACCCGAGGACGTAGTCCGCGATCCAGACGGGGATTTTTTCCTGATTGACGGGATTGACGGCGAAGCCGCCGGTGAACACGCCCGTCTTCTCCTTCTGAAGCTCGGTGCGCTCGAGGTCGCTCTTGTTCTTGGCGGCGTCGACGTAGGCGGCGACGGCGGCCTTCTGGGCGGGGGTCGTCAGCTTGGCGACGAGCGCGTGCTCGGGCGCCAGCACCATGTAGGTCGCGCCGAAGAGGGTGTCGGGACGCGTCGTGTACACGCGCAGCTCGTCGCCGGCCTCGGTCCTGAAGGCGACCTCGGCCCCTTCGCTGCGGCCGATCCAGTGGCGCTGCATCGCGAGCGTCGAGTCGGGCCAGTCGAGGCCCTCGAGGTCGCGCTCGAGGCGGTCGGCGTAGGCCGTGATCTTGAGGACCCACTGGCGGATCGACTTGCGCTCGACCTTGGTCCCGCAGCGCTCGCAGGCGCCGTTGAAGACCTCCTCGTTGGCCAGGCCGGTCTTGCACGACGGGCAGAAATTGATCGGGGCCGTGGATTCGTAAGCGAGCCCCTTCTTATACAGCTGAAGAAAGATCCACTGAGTCCACTTGTAGTACGCCGGGTCCGTCGTGTCGACCTCGCGGTCCCAGTCGTACGAGAAGCCGAGCGACTTGATCTGGCGGCGGAAGTTGTCGACGTTGTCGCGCGTGACCTTGGCGGGATGGACGCCGGTCGCGATCGCGAAGTTCTCGGCGGGCAGGCCGAAGGCGTCCCAGCCCATCGGGTGCAGGACGTCGAAGTCCCGCATGCGCTTGTAGCGGCAGAGGATGTCGGTGGCCGTGTAGCCCTCGGGATGGCCGACGTGCAGGCCGGCGGCCGAGGGGTAGGGGAACATGTCGAGGCAGTAGAACTTGCGGCCGGGCCTAGGGGTCTTCGGCGCGCGGAACGCCCCGTCCTTCTCCCAGCGGGCCTGCCACTTGGCCTCAATCTCGGCGAAAGGAATATGCTCGGTCTTCACAAGGGAATTATAGCTTTTCGCTATACTAGACGTAATGAAGACCCTTTCCCGGCCACAGATCCAAGTGCGGAAGGACGAGCGCGCCGTCGCCTGGGGCCCCAGCGTCCCCTTCTTCGCGCTCCACGCCGCCTGCCTGCCCGTGCTGTGGGTCGGCGCGGCGCCGGTGGAGCTCGCGGTCGCGGCCGGGGCGTACCTCGCCCGTATGTTCGCGATCACGGGCGGCTATCACCGCTACTTCGCGCACGCCTCCTACCGCACGGGCCGCGCCTTCCAGTTCGCGCTCGCCTGGCTCGGGGCGGCCTCGGCCCAGAAGGGGCCGCTGTGGTGGGCCGGACACCACCGCAACCATCACCTCTACTCCGACACCGACAAGGACATCCATTCGCCCGTTCAAGACGGGTTCTGGTGGTCGCACGTGGGCTGGATCCTGTCGGCGCGCTTCGACCGGGCGCCGCTCGAGTCGATCAAGGAGTTCGCGCGCTACCCGGAACTGCGCTTCCTCGACCGCTGGCATTGGCTCGCGCCGGTCTCGCTGGCCGCGGCGCTGTACGCCGCGGGCGCCGCGCTCGAACGGTGGGCGCCCGGGCTCGGCACGAGCGGTCCGCGCCTCCTGCTCTGGGGCTTCGCCGTCAGCACCGTCGTCCTCTATCACGCGACGTTCTCGATCAACTCGCTCGCGCACGTCTGGGGCTCCCGCCGCTTCAAGACCGCCGACGACAGCCGCAACAACCTGTGGCTGGCGCTGATCACGCTCGGCGAGGGCTGGCACAACAACCACCACCGCGCCCAGTACTCCGAGCGGCAGGGCTTCTACTGGTGGGAGATCGACCTCACGCACTACGCGCTCAAGGCGCTGTCCTGGTTCGGGATCGTCTGGGACCTGCGGCGCCCCGACCGCTCGGTGTACGAAGCCGCGGCCGCCGGCGCCTAGGTTGGAATTTTTCGCGTCCTGCGCGCCGGGCTTCGAGGAGCTGCTCTTCGGCGAGCTCTGCGACCTCGGCCTGCTCAAGCCCCGCGTGCTGGCCGGTCCTCCCGACGAGGCCGGCGGCGTCGCCTTCGCCGGCGACGAGGCCGCGCTCGCGCGCGCCTGCCGGCGCCTGACCCTGGCGGAACGAGTCTACCTCCGATACGGGCCGTTTCCGGCGGCCGATCTCCAGGCTCTCGAGCGCGCGGCCGCGAAGGTGCCCTGGCGCCGCTTCTTCCCGTTCGAGTCGAAGCTCGCCGTGCGCGCCCGCACGCGCCGCTCGCGCCTCGACCGCGACAAGACGATCGCCGAGAAGACGGCGAAGGCCGCCGGCGCGGCGCTGACCCCGTTCGACGACGCGTCGCCGGTTCCGCTCGTCCGCGTCTCGCTCGACGGGGACAAGGCCGTGTTCGACGTCGACGCCTCGGGCGCGCCGCTGCACCGGCGCGGCTGGCGCCTCGAGTCGGCCAAGGCGCCGCTGCGCGAGAGCCTCGCCGCGGGGCTGCTGCGCGCCTCGGGCTGGGACGCGCGCTCGCCGCTGATCGACCCGTTCTGCGGCGCCGGCACGATCGCCATCGAGGCCGCCCTGCGCGCCGCGGGGCTTCCGCCGTCGCCGGGGCGCTCGTTCGCCTTCGAGAAGTGGACCGGCTTCGCCGTGCCGCCGGAGCCGGCGGCGGCGGCGGGACAGGCCCCGCGCATCCTGGCCAGCGACCGCGACGAGGGAGCGGTGCGCGCCGCCAAGGCCAACGCCGAGCGAGCGGGCGTCGCCGGCCTGATCGAGTTCTCCGTGCGCGCCGTCTCCGCGCTCGACTCGCCGCCCGGACCCGGCTGGATCGTGACGAATCCGCCTTACGGCGTGCGCGTGAGCGAGGGCAAGGAGCTGCGCGTGCTGTACTCCGCGCTCGGCGACGCGCTGCGCTCCCAATGCGGCGGCTGGCGCGCCGCTTTGCTCGCGCCTCCCGGGCCGCTCGTCTCGGCGACGGGCCTGCGCGTCAAGCCCGTGCTCGCGACGCTCAACGGGCAGCTTCCGGTGCGCGTCTGGAGCGGGCGGGTGTAAGAATCCGCCGTCCGCGGCCACGAATCATCGATGGCCGATAGAGTCTTGACGCGATCGCAGTGGATCCCCCGTCCGCCCGAGGAGGTCTTCGCCTTTTTCGAGCGCCCGGAGAACCTGTCGCGTCTGACGCCCTCCGATCTCGGGTTCGAAATCCTGACGCCCGACCCGGCGATGCGACCGGGTGCGTTGATCGACTACGTCGTCCGGCCGTTCGGGGTCCCCTGCCGCTGGCGCACGCGCATCGAGACCTACGACCCGCCGCGCGGCTTCTCCGACGTCCAGGAGCGCGGGCCTTACGCCCTCTGGCATCACACGCATGCCTTCTCCGCCGAGCGCGGAGGCACGCGCATGACCGATTCGGTGCGCTGGCGCCTTCCGCTCGAGCCGCTGGGCGCGCTCGCCGCGCCGCTCGTGAGGCGCGAGCTGGCTCGCATCTTTGATTTCCGCGCCGCGGCGATCGCCGCCATGTTTCCGGCGCGAGGGGGAACGTCCATGAAGATCATCGTCGCGGGAGGCACGGGCTTCATCGGCCGCCGTCTCGTGAAGGCCCTGCGCGACCGGGGGACGACGTCGTCGTTCTCTCGCGCCGAGGCGGAGGCGGGGCCGTCGCCTGGGACCCGGCGCGCCCCGGCGCCTGGAGCGCCGCCCTCGAGGGCGCGGACGCCGTCGTCAACCTGTGCGGCGCCGGGGTGGCCGACCGCCCCTGGACCGCGGCGCGCCGCCGCGAGCTCGTCGACAGCCGTCTCGAACCCACGCGAGCGCTCGTCGAGGCGATCGGGCGGCTCGACCGCAAGCCGAAGGTCCTCGTCAACGCCTCGGCCGTCGGCTACTACGGGTTCTCGGGCGGACCCGCCGACGAGCGCGCGCCCGCCGGCGCCGGCTTCCTCGCGGATCTGTGCGCGCGCTGGGAGGCGGAGGCCGCGCGCGCCGAGTCGCTCGGCGTCAGAACGGTCCTCTTGCGCATCGGCGTCGTGCTCGGCGCCGAAGGCGGGGCGCTCGGCCGCATGCTGCTTCCGTTCAAGCTCGGCCTGGGCGGGCGCCTCGGCGACGGGCGCCAGCCGTTTCCGTGGATCCACGCCGACGACGTCGTCGGCCTGATCCTGGCCGGCCTGGGCGACGAGCGCTGGCGCGGCCCGGTCAACGCCGTCGCGCCGGAGCCCGCCGACAACGCGGCCTTCACGAAGGCCCTCGCCGCGGCCCTGAGACGGCCGGCGTTCCTTCCCGTCCCCGGCTTCGTCCTGCGGCTCGGGCTCGGCGACCTGGCGGGCCTGCTCCTCGACGGGCGGGCGATCGCGCCGGCCGCGGCGGCCGCCAACGGTTACCGGTTTCGGCACCCCGCCATCGGCCCCGCGCTGAGCGACCTGGCCGGCTAGAGCCGGCGCTTGACCGCGCGAATCCCCGCGCCGAGAACGGGAACCTTCTCGAAGAGATTGGCGCCGGAGTCCCAGTAATCCTGGTGGTAGGCCACCCGTCCGTCCTTGTCGAAGCGCAGCAAGGTGACGCCGATGGAGCTGTTCGTCTCTCCGCGCCGGAACTTCTTGAACTTGATGTGCATCCGCCAGCGAACGTACACGCCGGCGGCGGAGGGGATGATCTCGTCGACGTCGACCTTGCAGGATTCGACCGATCGCGCGGTGTCGACGAGGTAGTGCTCGAGCGCGTCCACGCCGCGGATCGATTTCAGCGTGTCGTTGAACCAGACGTCCGCGGCATAGACGGACCGGATGTTGGCCTTGACCGAGTCTTCCTTCAGATCGCCGAAGAAGGCCTTGAAGCGCGCGACGGCCTCCTTCTGCGCCGCGGAGCCGGGCGCGGCGGCGCCGAGAGCCGCGGGTTCGGTCGCCGCGAGCGCGTCGGCGTGGAACTTCATCGGGTCGGTCACGGCCGCCTTCCCGCCGCAGCCGGCGAGCAGAAGGAGCGGCAGCAGGCGCCTCACTTGACGTCTCCCGGCAGGCGCGCGTTGTTCGGACGGGTCAGCACGAGCTGGAGGTCGCCGAGCACGCGCGCGGCGAAGCCGGCCTCGCAGTAGCTGAAGTAGTACTCCCAGGTCCGCAGGAACTCGTCGTCGAAGCCGAGCGCCTTCGCGTCGGCCGAGCGCGACTGCAGGGCGTCGCGCCACTCGCGCAAAGTCCGGGCGTAGTGGATGCCGATGTTTTCCACGTTCTCGACCATGAGGTTCGAGTTGGCCGTCATCGCGTTCGACAGGGCGGTCAAAGAAGGAAGCAGCGCGCCCGGGAAAATGTGCTTCTGGATCCAGTCGCAGCCGCGGCGGTACGCCTCGTAGCGCTGGTCGGGGATCGTGATCGCCTGGATCACGACGAGCCCGTCGGGTTTGAGCAGGCGGTCGCACGTCGCGAAAAACGTGCCCAGGAACTCGTGGCCGACGGCCTCGATCATCTCGATGGAGACGATCTTGTCGTAACGTCCGACGGCCCTGCGGTAGTCGCAGAACAGGACCTTCACCTTGTGCTCGAGGCCCTCGCGCTTGATCCGCGCCTTGACGAACTCGAACTGGCGCTCGGAGATCGTCAGCGTCGTGACGGTCGCGCCGCGGCGCGCCGCCTCGATCGCGCAGGTGCCCCAGCCGGAGCCGATCTCGAGCACGGAGTCTCCCGGGACGATCCGGGCCTTGTCGAGGATCGCGTCGACCTTGCGGCGCTGGGCCGCCTCGAGCGTGTCTCCGTTCTCGAAGCGGGCGCACGAGTACATGAGCGTCGGGTCGAGGAACAGCTTGAAGAAGTCGTTGCCCAGGTCGTAGTGGGCGTAGATATTGCGCCGGCTCCCGGCGACCGTGTTCGCGTTGAAGAGGTGGCGCAGGCGGTTGCGGATCTTGCCCCACAGCGCGAAGCGCGTGTGCTCGACCTCCATCGCCTCGCCGTTGTCGATGAAGAGGCGGATCAGCGCCGTCAGGTCGTCGGTCTCGAAATCGCCCGCCGTGTAGGCCTCGCCGAAGCCGACGTCGCCCCAGAGCAGGACGCGCCGGAAGAAGTCCATGCGCCGGACCGCGACGTTCGCGCGCAGCGGCGAACGCGGGTCGCCGAACACGCGGACGGTCCCGTCGGGCAGGGCCATCGTCAGGCGGCCGTGGCGGATCTTCTCCATCGCGGCGAGGACGACGGACATGCCGGCGCGCTCGAAAAAGCCGGTATCGGACGACGGGCGGGCGGCGGTGAGGGTGCTCATGAGACCTCCGAAGGAGTTTGCGCGAAATCACGGGCGACGGCGAGAGCCGACGTCACGGCGTCCTCGTGGAAGCCGTAGCCGAAGTACGAGCCGCAGAACCAGGTCGAGCGGCGGCCGTTAAGCGAGGGCAGCCGGGCCTGCGCGGCGATGGACGCGAACGTGTACACGGGGTGGAAGTAGGTCAATTCCCGGGCGACCGCGGCCGGCGAAGGCTCGCGGCGCGGATTGAGCGTCACGAGCCAGCGCTTCTCGCAGCGCAGGCCCTGCAGGCGGGTCATGTCGTAGGTCAGCGAGGCCGGGCCTCCGCCGTCCTCGCCGGCGATGCGCCGGTAGTTCCACGAGGCCCAGGCGCGCCGGTTGCCGGGCAGCAGGGAGACGTCGTGGTGCAGGACGGTCCGGTTGCGCGAGTACGACCACGCGCCCAGGAGAGCGCGCTCGTCGTCGGAGGGGTCGGCCAGCAGGGCGAGGGCCTCGTCGGCGTGGGTCGCGACCACCGCGCGGTCGAAGGTCCGGGGCTCCACGCCGCGCGCGCGCACCTCCACGCCGCCGCCGGGAAGCCGCCGCAGCGACTCGACCGGCGCGTTCGAGGCGATCGAGCCGCTGAACTTGGCCCGGAAGGCCTTCACGTAGGAGTGGCTCCCGCCGACGACGGTCTGCCAGCGGGCGCGGTCGGTGATCGACAGCAGACCGTGGTTCTTGAAGAAGCGCACGAAGGTCTCCGCCGGGAAGTCGAGCATGCCGCCGAGGCCGGTCGACCAGATCGCCGCGCCGATCGGCAGGACGTAGTGATCGCGAAACCCCGCGCCGAAGCCGCGCCGGGCGAGGTAGTCGCCCATCGTCAGGCCGCGCAGGGCCCCGCTCTCGAGATCGGCCAGCGCCGGGGCGTTGAAGCGGACGATCCCCGCGACCAGGCGCCAGAAGGAGGGCGACACGAGGTTGGCGCGCTGGGCGAAGAGGCCGTCGAGCGTGGTCCCGGCGTATTGGAGACCGGAGTTCTCGTCGTGATAGCCGAAGGACATGTCGCTCCAGCGCCAGGAAACGCCGAGCTCGGCCAGGAAGCGGTGAAAATTCGGATAAGTCTTGTCGTTGCAGACGATGAAGCCCGTGTCGACCGGCGTGCCCGCGTCGGGGCCGTCCTCGACGACGACCGTGGGGTGTGGCCGCCGATGCGGCCGTCCTTTTCATACAGGGTGACGTCCCAGCCGGATTTGGAGAGCTCCCAGGCGGAAACGATGCCCGCGACGCCGGAGCCGATGACGGCGGCTTTCATGAGATTCTCCTGTAAACGAAGAACGAACCCGGCAGGGCGACCGCCCACAAGACGGCGAGCAGCGCCGAGGCCTGCGCCGGGTCGCCGAGATAGGCGCCGGCGTTGAGGCCGACGCCGGCGCGAAACGAGACCGGACCGGCGACCGCGCCGAGCGCGGCGGCCAGCCAGGGGCGCCCGGCGAGCCACGCCATCGACGAACCGACGGTCGCGGCGAAAAGCAGCCAGAGCGCGGCCACCCACAGGGGCAGAAACCCGCCCGCGTACGCGTGGAGGCCGGCGGAAAGCGCGGCGCACTCCAAGGCGAGGCCGAAGGCCGCCACCGCCAGAATCCGCCCCACCTCGACCCTGGGCGCGACGGCGGCGGCGGCGTGCGCCGTCAGGAGCCCTCCGGCGACGAGGACCCCGAGGTGGAAGTAGCCCCGGCCCGCGCCGGCGACGCACGCGAACCAGCCGAGCTGAAAGCCGAGCCAATTGACCAAGGAGCTCCTCATCGCGCCGCCTCCCTGTAGCGGGGATGGGTGTAGACCGGCACCTTCTTGAGCCACAGGCGCAGCGCCTGCCAGTGGATGCCGAGGACGACGTGCAAGGTCATGAACGGCCAGCGCGCCAAGGCCAACGCCAGCGACGCGCCCGTGATCTCGACTCGCCGCAGCGGCATCGTCGCGTCGAAGAGCAGAGCTCCCTTCTCGAAGCTCTCCATGTGGACGGTGAGGGCCGCTCCGGGATCGCGGAAGAACCACGCGTACTCCTGGTCCATGTCCATGAAGGGGGAGACGTGGAACTCCTTCTTGCGGCGAAAGGCCATCGTCTCCGACCCCGGCGCGCACTCGCGGCGGTCGAGCACGTACATGTGCCGCTCGAGCCAGGGCGTATTGGCGACCTCGGCGACGACGGTCTCGACGGAGGTCCCGGAGGAATCGAAGCAATAGTAGAAGCTGACGGGATTGAAGCACCAGCCCCAATAAGCGAGGTTCGTCAGCAGGCGAATTGGACCGGCCGGACGGCGGCCGGTCTTCTCCTCGACGAGGGCGCGGATGGATTCATGGAGAGGCGTCGCGGGGTCGCCGTAGTGGTCCTGACGGCGATAGCGCGCCGGCGAGGGCCCGGAGGCGCTCCAAAGCAAGCGCCCGCGAAAGACCTCGTCGATCTCGGCCAGGTCGAGATAGACCATGAACATCGAGTAGGTGAACGAGTGTTCCGCCGGCGCGAAGCGCCGGTGGCGGACCGTTCCCTGATAAAGCGCGCTGTTCAGTCGCGCCTCCGGAACAGGTAGTGCGCGACGCGCCACTGCGAGCCGCCCTCGTACCCGAACAGCTCCGCGCAGGCCATGTAGAAGACGCGCCAGCGCCGCAGCCACAGCGCCGCGTCGCTCCCGTACACGGGCTTCAGGGTCTCGAGAGCCTCGGCGCGCCGCGCGTCGAGGCGGGCGAGCCAGTCGTTGGCCGTGCGCTCGTAATGCCGCCCGTCGACGACCCACATCTTCTCGTGGACGAGCCGCTCCTGGAACGAGAGCAGCAAGGCCTCCGACGGCATCTGCCCGCCGGAGAAGAAGTGCCGGGCCATCCAGTCGTCGTCCGCCTCATCGACGAACGGATAGGCCCACGCCTTGTGGCAGAACACGTGGACGAACAGCTTGCCTCCCGGCGCGAGCCAGGAGGCGACGCGACGCATCAGCTCCGGGTAGTTGCGCATGTGCTCGAACATCTCGACGGAGACGACGCGGTCGAACCGCGCGGGAGTGTCGAACGAGTTCATGTCGCGCGTGAGCACCTCGACGTTCGTCAGGCCGCGCTCCCGCGCCCGCGCGAGAATGTGCTCGCGCTGGGGCGCGGAGTTCGACACCGCGGTGATCGAAGCGCCCGGGTACTTCTGCGCCATCCACAGCGTCAGCGAGCCCCAGCCGCAGCCGAGCTCGAGGATGCGCTGCCCGTCGGCGAGTTCGGCCCGCTCGCACGTCAACGCGAGCATCGCCTCCTCTGCCTCCGCGAGCGTTTCGCGGCCGGTCGGGTAGTAGCAGGAGGAGTACTTCATCCGCGGGCCGAGCGCCAGAGCCATGAATTCAGGCGGAAGTTCGTAATGCTGCTCGTTGGCTTTCTCCGGGAGCGGGGCGACGGGCCCGCTCGACAGCGATTCGAGGAAGGCCTTCTGCCGCGCGGCCCCGGCTCGCTCCTCGTCGACCAGGCGCTTGGCGCACAGGCGGCGGATGCCGGCGCGCGTCAGCACGTCGGGCACGAGCCCTTTTTCGACGAGAGCGATCGCGTTCACGCGGACCTCCGGGGCGGCAGGGGTATCAACATCGAGACTTCTTCTTGATAGCGCCGGTACGCGTCGCCTCGGCTTCGCAGAGCCTGCGCCTCCGTGGCCGGGATGCCGGTCACGCGCAGCAGGAAATAAAGCATCAGCGGCGGCGCGATCCAGGCGCGCCAATCGCCCGGGGCCAGCGCCGCGAACGAGAGCCAGACGAGCCACTCGAAGAAATAATTGGGGTGGCGGCTCCACGCCCACAGCCCCTCGCGGCAGACCTTTCCTTTATTGGAGGGCTCGGCGCGAAACTTGGCGAGCGCGCGGTCCGCGGAGGATTCTCCGGCCAGGGCGACCATCCAGAGGATCGCGCCGAGCGCGTCGAGCGCATCAAGCGGTCCGGACCGCGCGCAGGCCGCGAAGTAGGACGACGCGAGCAGCAGGTCGAGAAGGCCTTGGATCTGGAAGAAGAAAAAGAAATTCCGGTCGGCCTTCGCGCCCCACTGGGCGCGCAGCGTCGCGTAACGCCCGTCCTCCGACTTGCCCCGCACGCGGTCGGTGTAAAGGTGCCAGGCCAGGCGCAAGGACCACGCGGCGGCCATCGTTCCCGCCAGCGCGCGCCGGGCGGGCTCACCGGGGCCGGTCAAGGACGCCGCGACGCCGAGGAAGCCGAGGCCGAGCGCCCAGCCGACGTCGACGTGGCTGGCGTCGCGCGAGCGGACCGCGGCGAGCCAAAGGAGCAGGAAGAAGGTCGAAAGAACGGCGGCGAGACCGAGCAGGAGCCCGGGGGTCACGATTTCAAGCGCCCGATGAGGCGGCGCTTGAAATCCTCGTCGGCCGGCACGGCGACGGGCGCCCACAGCGCCCGGCCGGCACGGTCGATCCACCGGATCTGTGCCGTATAGCGGCGGCACACCCAGCAGGCGATCATGTGAAGACGCAGACGCGCGCGGTCCCAGGCCGGCCCCTCATCGTAGGAGCCGTCGGAGACGGAGCGCGCCAGGTCGTCGCAGGACGGGATCAGCTTCATCGCTTCATCCACTTCTTTTCGAGGCACTCCCGGAGCTTGTTGCGGCCCCGGAACAAGAGCACCCCGAAATTCGTGGCGGAGACCCCCAACATCTTACAGGCGTCTTCCGTCGCGATTCCCTCGACGACCTTCAGCTGGAACGCGGCCCGCTGGTCCGGGCTCAGGCCCCTGGCGCACTGCGCGAGCCATTCCTTCAACTCGTCGTTGACGGCTTCCTCCTCGGGACCGCGGGGCAGCGAGTTCCAGACGCCGAGATAGCCGAAGCGGCCCTCGAATGCCGCCTCGATGTCCTCGGTCGCCTCCTCCCGGCGCGACTTGCGGCGCCGCTCGGAGCACTTGTTGAAGAGGACCCCGAAGAGGAAGGTTTTCAGCGCCGAGCGGCCTTCGAACCGGTCGAGCGCGGCGAGGAAGTCGAGGTAGGCGTCCTGGACGGCCTCCTCCGCGTCGGCGCGCGGAAGGCCCCACGCCATCGCGCTGGCAAGCATGTGCGGCGTGTACTCTTCGACGAGCGCCTCGACGGCTCCCGGTGCGCGGGTCTTGAGGAGTTTAAGCCGTTCGGAGTCCGTCATGCGGGAGTCCTGCGGGTATAGCGATAGATCCACGCGATCAGAAGCCCCTGCAGGGGCAGGCGGACCGCGGCCCAGAAGGGCGAGAGCGAAGGAAGCACGGCGTCGGGCGTGCCGGCCGTCCGGTACATATGCAGGTTCGCCGGGAAAATCGCGACCAAGGTCGCGATGAGGCCCCAGGCGGCCCAGCGCTCGTGCCTCGGCGACATGAACAGCAAGGCCAAGACGATCTCCACGGCGCCGCTGATGAGGACGAGCTCCCGGTGAAGCGGAAGCTCCGGCGGCATCATGCGCAGATAGGTGCCGGTGTAGAGAAAATGCCCCAGTCCGCTGGCGAGGAAGAGAAGGGCGACGGGCAGCTTGAGCAAGGCCGCCATATCAGGGAGCCGCCGGAGCGGTCGAAACGACGACCGCCGCGGGAGGGATCGGAAGGCGCCCGCGCCAGACGCCGGAGCGCGCCGCCGTCGACGGATAAAGGAAGGCGGTGTCGTAGGACAGGGCGTAGGACGTCGTCTCCGTCGCCAGCAGGGGGCCGTCGGCGGAGGAGGCCTGCTCGAAGCACAAGGTCGCGCCGCGCGGGATCTTCACCTGCTCGGTCAGCGGCCCGCTCACCGCGCGCGAGGACGGCAGCGCCTCGAACGGCCGCGGCGGCTCGCCGACGCCGAGCACGAGCGGGCGCAGCGCGCCGTCGCGCACGAAGTCGACGAACGCGGGCTTGCGCGCGTCGTTGCGCAGCTCGACGACGAGGACGACGGGTTCGCCGGGCGCGTAGACGGCCTTGGCGGCGCGGGCGCGGGCGCGCAGGCCGCCGGCGGCCTTGCCCCAGCGCGGCGCGGGGCCGGTCGCGCTCTCGCCGTGCAGATCGCACAGCGGCGAGCGGGAAAGCGGGTTCTCCATCCTCGCTCGCAGCTTGGCGTCGAGATCGAGCCAGGTCAGCGAATAGGGGTCGATGCGGGCCGACCGGAGCTTCAGCGCCCAGTGCAGGTGCGGCCCGGTCACGCGGCCCGTCGCGCCGACCTTGCCGATGACCTGGCCCTTCTTGACGGAGTCGCCGGCTTTCACGAGGAACTTGGAGAGGTGCGCGTACTGCGTCGTGATGCCGAGGCCGTGGTCGATGATGACCGTCTTGCCCGCGTAGAACAGCGCATCGGCGAGCAGGACGCGGCCCGCCGCGGGCGCGCGCACGGGCTTGCCCGAGGCGGCCTTGAGGTCCATGCCGGAGTGCGGCGCGCGCGGCTGGCCGTTGAACACGCGGCGCTCGCCGAAGCGCGCGGTCGCCGCGCCGGGGATCGGGGACTCGAAGCGCCCCTCGAAGAGCCGCTTCTCCTCGGTCTTCGAGAACAGCTTGTGCAGGCGCGCGGACTCCGCCTCGGCGCGCTCCGCGTCGCTGCGGTCGGGCGTGACGAACTTCTGCTCGACCTTGAGCTCGACGACCGGATACGTCGCGGCCAGGATCTCGAAGGTCTCAGTCCGCCGCGCGGGCTTGCCGCCGGGAGCGCGAAGGGACGCCTCGAGCGTCGCCGCGCCCGTCGACGTCTCGAGGTCGAGGCCGATGAAGGCGAGCCACGTCCCCGTGGAGACGCCGGGGAAGAACGCGAGCGGCTGGCCGCGCCATGACGCCTCGGGGGCGGCCTTCGCGTCGTGTCCTGTGACCGTCGCGAGCAGCAGCTCGCCGGGACGAATCGCGCGGCCTTCGACCGTCAGCGACGGGTCCGGACGCGGCGCGGGGAGGCGGCCGCGGCGGACGCGAGGAAGACGGCGAGGGCGGCGGCTCTCATGCGCGCAGAGAGGCGACGACGCGGTCCTGCACGGCGAACATGCGCCGCTTGGCCGCCGGCGCGTGGTCGTCGTGGCCGAGCAGGTGAAGGGCGCCGTGGACGGCCAGGGTCGCGGCCTCCGCGGAGGCGGAGTGGCCGAGCTCCTTCGCCTGGCGGCGCGTCATCCACGCGGAGATGAAGATGTCCCCGAGCGGGACGACCTTTTCGCGCACGCCGGGCGGAAGCTCGTGCGGGAAGCTGATCACGTCGGTGTCGTAGTCGTGGCCGAGGTAGTGCCGGTTCATGCGCCGCATCGCGGCGCGTTCGAGGAAAACGACGTTGACCTCGCCGTTCCTGGGCCGGCGGGCGGTCGCGAAGGCCGCGGCGACGGCGCGGCGGTACAGCGCGGCGCGCCGCGCCGAGGCGGGCAGGGACGCCATTCCGGCGACGACGACGGTCAGCCTCCTTTTCGTCCCATTTGTCGTACGCGCGGATGATGCGCTTGACGATCGGGTGGCGGGAGACGTCGGCCTCGGCCATGCGCACGACGGCCGAGCCTTCGACGCCCTTGAGGATCTCGAGCACGCGCACGAGCCCCGACGTCGCGTGCGAGCCGAGGTCGTTCTGCGTCGTGTCGCCGGTGACGACGGCCTTCGAGCCGGTCCCCATGCGCGTGAGGAACATCTTCATCTGCTCGGGCGTCGTGTTCTGCGCCTCGTCGAGGATCATGAAGGAGTCCTCGAAGGTGCGGCCGCGCATGTAGGCCAACGGCACGATCTCGATGACGTCGTTGTCGCGCCACGTGCGGAAGCGCTCCCCGCCGAGCATCGCGATGAACCCGTCGTAGAGCGGGCGCAGATACGGGTTGACCTTCTCCATGAGGTCGCCGGGCAGGAACCCGAGCTTCTCGCCGGCCTCGACGACCGGCCGCGAGAGGACGATGCGGCTGACCTGGCGCGACTCGAGCGCGCGAAGCGCGCAGGCCACCGCGAGAAAGGTCTTGCCGGTGCCGGCCGGCCCGATGCCGAACGTCAGGTCGTGCTCGGCGATCGTGTCGCAGTACTTCTGCTGGTTCGGCGTGCGCGCGCGCAGCACCTTGCCGTTGTGCGCCCGGTAGAGGCCGTCCTCCGGCAGGGACGGGGCGTCGAGGTTCAGAGGCTCGAAGCCGCGCGGATCCACCGGGGCGGCCCGGCGTCTCAGAGCGTCGATCTCGGCGCGCAGGCGGCGCGCGGCTTTCTCGGCGCGGTTGGCGCTGCCCTTGATCGTCAGGGTGAGTTCGCCGCTGTCGGCGTCCTGGCGCAGAAATATTTCGACGCCGAAATCCCGCTCCAGCTCGCGCAGGCGCGCGTCCTGCTGGCCGAGGAGACGCAGGGTCTCGTCGCGGTCCTGCAGGCGGATCTGCTTCGTGGTCATCGGACCTCCTCCTGATTCTCGGCCAGGCCGAGGCGCGCCCCGACGGCGCGGCAGGCGTCGAGCGCCGCCGACGGCCCCATCCCCTCGAGGGCGGCGGCCCAGCGGCGTTGGGCGTCGCGCAGGCGCCAGGTCCCGCACAGCAGGCCCGCCTCCCACAGGGCGTCGAGCCAGCGCAGCGCGGCCGAGATCTTGGCGGAGTCCTCGGGCGCGAGCACGACGGCCTCCATGCGCGCGTGCAGGCGCTCCTCGAGCTCGTCGGCCCACGGCAGGTCTCCGGCGGCGAAGGTCTTGGCGGGCGACTCGAGGAGCAGCTGCACGACCGCGTCGTCGGCGGTGCCGCCGGCGCGCAGGGCGGCCAGGCACTCCGTCCAGCGCGCGAGGTACGACGCGCGCGAGGCGCCGAGGCCCCGCCGGCGGCCAGCGACTTCACGACCTCGGACCTTTCGTCCGCGAGCACGGCGTCGAGACCGTAGGGCGCGGCGCCGAAGCGCGCGTCGAGCTCGGCGCGGAAGTCCTGCTCGGAGAGCGCGAGGAAGCGGGCGCCGAGCGCCGCGGGGTCGACGGAGTCCCGCCGAGGCGCGAGCCAGACGCGGAAGTCCAGGCGGTCGGCGCGGTGGACGAGCACCCGGAACTCCGCGCTCTCCCGGGTCTCCGGGCGCGTGACCGCGACGTCGCGCAGCGAGAACGAGAAGTCGCGCCCGGCCAGCCCCGCCTTGTCGGCGCGGAAGGCCGGGCCGCACGTCCAGCGCAGCAGGCGGGGCTCGGGAGCGGGCAGGCGCAGGTGGTCGAGCGTGCCGACGTGGGCGGCCGCGCGGGCGAGGCCGACGCGCGAGCCGGCGACGAGCGTGCGCCATACCTTCGCGGCGTCGCCGAAGCGGGGGAGGTTCGAGCGGCAGGCGCCGAGCCTCTCGACGAAGCCGTCCTCGGCGTCCTCGCCGAGCAGCTTCGCCAGATCGAGGGCGCGCGCCGCGCGCTGCAGGATCAGGACGGCCTCGACGCCCGAGACGTCGTCGAAGAACCAGCCGCAGCTCGTGAACATCGCGAGGCGCTCGCGCTGCATCGCGAGCAGCTCAAGCGCGCGGCGCTCCTCCTCGGCGAGCAGCGGCCGCTTCGCGTGCGCGCGCAGGAAGGCGGCGGCGTTCTCCTCGCGGGCGTCGAGCCACAGGACGACGGACTCGTCGCGGACCTTCCAGGGATCCTCGAAGAAGCGCGAGGCGTCGTCCTCGTAGAACGCGTCCAGGCGGTGGGCGAGCTTGACGAGCGCGTCGCGCAGCGGCGCGCGCCAAGCTTGGCTCCAATCAGGCAGATGAGCGGAGCGGCAGCCGCAGTCCGTGAGCCAGCGGCCGAGTCCGTGCTCGCAGCTCCACGCGGTGTTCTCCCGGATACGCACCTCGTGCGGCGGGGGAACAGCGCGAGGAAGCGGGACGGATCGATCGGCGGGATGCCGTCGGCCTCGAGCAGGTCGAGAGCCGACGCGAGCACGCGTTCGGCGCCGGGGTGGTGATGTCCGTAGAACTCCCCGTCCGAGGCGATGTGGGCGAGCTGGGCGGCGTCGTTGGGCATGAGCCGCGCGCGCACGGCGTCGGCGAAATGCTCGGCGCTCGAGGTCGTGTCTCCGCTGACGACCCCCTGGGAGATGCGCCGATGGTAGAAGAAGATCGTCAGGCGCTTCGACGGATCGGTCGGCGAGGTCCAGGAGTACGGCGTCTTCGGGTCGACGTGGTCGGCGTCGAGCGGGGTCCAGGCCGACGCGCCGGCGTCGCGCACGGCCTCTCCCTGCTTCGGGTCGAGGATCGTGAACTCGAGGCCCTCCGACGCGAGGACCTCGAGCGTCTCGACGTCGACGGCGGTTTCCGGCAGCCAGAAGCCTTTCGGCTCCCGGCCGAAGCGCCGCTTGAACTCGGCCACGCCCCAGCGCACGAGCGTCTCCTTGTCGCGGCGCGACTCGAGCGGCAGGATATTGTGGAAGTAGGGGTGCGCGATCGCGGTCCTGGTCGCGGCGTCGGCGTCGAGGACCCGGCGCAGCAGGGAGGGGCGCTCGCGCTCCATCCAGGACAGCAAGGTCGGGCCGAAATCGTAGGAGAGGCGCTTGAGCGTCTCATCGTAGGCGATCACGCGTCCGTCCGAGCCGGCGCGCACGCCGAGCGTGATGGGACCGTAGCATTCCTCCGCGATCCGGGCGTTCCAGTCGTGGAAGGGGGCCGCGGAGGCCTCGCGGTCGATCGAGCCCGTCCACGGGTTTTCCCGGGGCGGCTGGTAGAAATGGCCGTGGACGCAGACGTGCCTGTGGCTCACGGATTGATTGTAGTCTTTGGAGGGGCTAGTCGGCCAGGACGGTCTTGACCTTGACCTTCGCCAGGTACGTCGAGAGCGCGTCGAGCGCCGCGGCCGCGGCCTTCGCGTCGGCGGCCTTGGCGGCATTCTCGGCGGCGCGCGCCTGCTCGCTCAGGGGCTTGAAGCCGAGGCTCGCCCCGGAGCCGACGAGCTTGTGCGCCGTCTCGCCGAAGGCCCCGATGTCGCCGCGGGCGAGCGCCTCGCGCATGCGGCCGACGTCGGCGCGGACCTCCGCCAGGTACCCCGGGACGAGGACGGCGATCTCCGGATCGACGGCGACCTCGATGGCTCCGGCGGCGGTTCCGAGCGCGATCGAGAGAGCCGCGAGGAGCTCTTCGCGCGAGAACGGCTTGCGCACCGTCGCGGTGAAGCCGCCTTCGAGGCAGCGGCGCAGGTCGGCGGCGTCCGTGTTGGCCGTGAGGGCCAGGATCGGCGCCGGGGCGCGCCCCAGGGCCTTCTCGTGCGCGCGCATGCGCTCAGCGGCGCCGAACCCGTCGAGCACCGGCATCTGGAGGTCCATGACGACCGCGTCGAAAGCGCCGCGCTCGAAGGCCTCGGCGGCCTCCCCGCCGTGCTCGGCCAAGGTCACGTCGTAGCCGGCGCGCTTGAGGACGGCCTCGAGCAGGGCCCGCAGCGAGGGAGTGTCCTCGACGGCGAGGACGCGCGGCGTCACCGTTGGGCGGTCTCGCCGCGCGGGACGACGACGATCCCGCTCGGATCGACGAACCAGCGCTTCGCGTCCTCCTCGGCGTCGAAGCCGATCCGCACCTTGGAGGGGATCTCGTTGAAGCGGTCGACGATCGCGCGCCGGATGTGGGACTCGGAGCGGATCTTGCAGAAGTCCATGATGATCGAATCCTCGATCACGGCGCCGTCGTGGATGTGCACGCCGCGGCCGATGATCGAGTTCTTGATCGTCGCGTTGCGCACGAAGCAGCCGTCGCTGATGATGCAGTTCGTCAGCTTGCCGTCGAGCACCTTCGCGGGCGGGCCGTCGAAGCGGCCGGAGTGGATGAACCAGCGGCGGTTGTTGAGGTTGAGCCTGGGCCGGGCGCCGAGAATATCCATGTTGGACTGGTAGAACGCTCCGAGCGTGCCGACGTCCCGCCAGTAGCCGTTCTCCTCATAAGTCTTGAGACCCGGGAGAACGTTCGTCGAGAAATCATACGAGTACAGTTTGTGCGTCTTGAGCATCGCGGGCAGGACGTTCTTGCCGAAATCGAGGTCGCTCTCGTCCTTGTGCCGGTTCTTGAGCAGGTCGACGAGCACGTCCTTGGTGAACACGTAGTTGCCCATCGAGGCCAGCGCGTGCGTGGAGCTGCCCGGCATCGGGTCGGCGTGCGGGGGCTTCTCGATGAACTCCTGAACCCGTCCGCTCTTGTCCGTGGAGACGATGCCGAACGACGGCACCGCCTTCAGCGGCACCGGGATCGTCGACACCGTCACGTCGGCGCCCTTCTCGACGTGATACTGCACCATCTGCCCGACGTCCATGCGGTAGATGTGGTCGGCGCCGAAGACGACGACGAGGTCGGGGTCGAAGTCGTGGATCAGGTTGAGGTTCTGTCGCACCGCGTCGGCCGTGCCGCGGTACCACATCGTGCCGAGGCGCATCTGCGGAGGCACGACGGTGATGAAGTGCTCGCGCGTGAGGCCGGCCGTGCGCCAGTTCGAGCGCAGATGGTCGATCAAGCTCTGCGACATGTACTGCACGAGCACGTAGATCGAGAGGATGTTCGAGTTGACGAGATTCGACAGCACGAAGTCCACGATGCGGTACTTGCCGCCGAACGGGACGGCGGGCTTGCTGCGCTCGTGCGTCAGAGGGTGAAGGCGCTCGCCCTTCCCTCCGGCCAGCACGATCGCGAGCACGCGCCGCGTGGGCGCGATGGCGTGCCTACTGGGGCTCGGCATAGGGGTCCTCTCCGTAGTCGGTGTCGTCTTCGATCACGACGGCGTGCTTGCCCTTCTTTTTGCCGCTCTCGGGGACGGGGCCGAGCTCGGGCTCGGTGAAGTCGGCCTCGCCGGCCTGACGGCGCGCCATGCGGCGCAGCGCCGCGGCGTCGGCCTCCTGCTTGTGGCGCGCGGCGCCGCGCAGCTGCGCGTCGTCGAGGACGAGGATCTCCTTGTGCTGCTCGGCGCCGGCGGTGATCTGCGTCAGGCCCTCGGTCGTGATGCCCGTCGAGACGCGCACGGGCAGGTACACGCCGCCCTCCGGGCCGCGCACGAGCGCCGACGTCGGCACGTAGAGCACGTCCTTCTTCGAGAGCGGGACGATCTCGCCCTCCCACTCGGTTCCGGGGTCGAAGTAGCGCAGCGGCGACATCAGCAAGGTGAACGTCCCGCCGGGTTCGACCTTCTCGCCCTGGATGTCGAGGATGTAGCGCGTCACGCGGCCCTTGAGCACGCGCTTGGGGTCGTTGACGGGCCAGAAGCGCAGTTCCTGGCCGTCCTTGATCCACGGCGCGTCCTCGGGCCGCACGCGCCCGACGAGCTTGAGGGTGGCCGCGGCCTCGAACATCACGGACTCCGGCTTGACCCACGCCTTCGGCTTCAGAAAATTCTTCAGGATGTAGCACGTGTCGGGGCAGCGCGCGGCCGTCGGGCGGTAGACGCGCTGCCAGCGGTCCTCGAGGATGTCGACTTGCTGCGTGCCCTTGGAGTCGAGCATCGCCGCGAGTTCTTTATGCGCCAGGAACGCGAGCGGCTGGTCGGCGCCGCGCCAGACGAAGGTCGAGGTCAGCACGCTCTCGACGCGTCCTTCGATCGTGGCCTTGATGCGAAAGATGTCGTCGGGAATGACGGTTCCGGTGACCTTGACCCGGATCTCGAGGTCGCCGCGCTTGACCTTGTGCGCGGTCGCGGCGCGGCTCGCCGCCGCGCTGATAAGAAGGAGGGCCGCCGCCAGGAGTGGTCTCACGGTCATCGAGGTTAGCAAATTGGGTATCCGCGCCCGTGTCGGCGCCATGACGCGGTTATTGTGGAATTGTAAGGGGATTTCACGAACCGCGCAAGGCGGGTGTCGGGCATGCCGTTCGTCGCGGAAACAGTCAGCGCCGGGGCAGCAGGAGGCTGCCGAGCACCATCGCCACGCACGCCGACAGGTTCAGGCTGCGCGCGCGGGGATCGATCTCGAGCTTGCGCTCTCGGCCCGCGAACTTGGCATGAACTTCGGCCGGCAGGCCGTTGGTCTCCGAGCCGAACACCAAAGTCGCTCCGGCGGGAACCTCGGACGGATCCCAAACTTTCTCGGCCTTGGTCGAGAGCAGGAACACCGACGGGGACGGCTCGAGCGTCGCCATCCACTCTTTCACGCCGCGATGCTCGACCTTGTCGAGCATCGGCCAGTAGTCGAGCCCCGCGCGCTTGAGGTTCGCGTCGGTGATCTGGTAGCCGAGCGGGTGCACGAGGTGCAGGCGGCAGCCGAGCGCCATGCAGGAGCGCCCGATCTGGCCCGTGTTGCCCGGGATGTCCGGGCGCACGAGCACCACCTCGTACTTCGGAGCGGCCACGGCCTACTTCGCGGCGGTCTGCAGCGCCGGCAGCGCGGCCTTCTCGGCGGCGATGGTCGGGTTCTCGCCCTTCCAGCCGTCGCGCAGGAACGCCTCGTAGGTCCAGGGCATCAGGTCCTTGAACTGCTTGGCGAGCGCCTCGCCGTAAGCCTGGATCTCGAGCTGGGCGTGCGTGTCGGCGCGCAGGGCGACGAAGTTCATCAATGAGCGCGCGTTCACGGTCCAGTAGAACTCGGTGTAGAGGTTGACGGGAAGGACCATGCGCGCCATCTCGCGGGCCACGCCCATCTCGATCATTTTCTTGTAGGTCGCGAGGGCCTCGTCGACCTGCTTGGTGAACATCGCGTGGAGAGCCGGCTGATCCAGCTCGATGGCGGTGTTGGACGCCTGCTTGTTCTTCTTGTCCTGCCCGCGCCACTTCTCAGGCATGTAGAAATAGTCTTTGACTTCCGTGTAGCGGAAGGAGACCTCGTTGTAGGCGGCGAAGCGGTGGCGGAACCACTGGCGCGCGACGAAGATCGGGGCGGAGACGTGGAACTTGAAGACCGAGTGCTCGAAAGGGGTCATGTGCGAGTGCTTGAGCAGGTAGCCGATCAGCTTCTTGTCGGCCTCGGCGCCCTTGCTGACGCCGCCGTAGGACACGCGCGCCGCGTCGACGACGCCTTGGTCGCCGCCCATGAAGTCCACCAGCCTGACGAACCCCTTGTCCAGGACCTTCACCGGCTCTTTGCTCGCGTTCATGCGGAATCCTCCTAATCTCTGTATTGCCGCGCGTCGGGCAGAGCCGACGCGGCCTTGGAAATCGCTCCGACCCAGTCGACGAGCCGCGCGTCGCCGATCACGCCCTTGCCGTTCCAGCGGTAGCCGGCCGTGCCGAGCTGGCGCTGCAGCAGCTGGCCGACGAGCCGGCCGTCGGCGGCGAGCGGCACGGCGACGACGGCGCCCTGGGTGGTCAGCGCGCGCAAAGTCGCCTTGTTGTCGGCGCGGTCCTTGTCCTGCTGGGGGCGCGCACGCCGTCGCGCACCCAGATCACGGCGGCCTCGCGGAAGCCGCCCTTGACGCGCACCGTCTCGGCGATCGCGCCCGCCGCGGTCTTCCACTCCTCGAGCGCCTTGTCGGAGCGCGGGGCGCGTCCGACGAGGACGACGGCTTCCTTGGCGGGCTTGCGCGCGAGCGCCTGCGCGCGCTCGGCCAGGATGTCGGCCAATGCCGCGGACTTGTCGATCGTGGCGGTCAGGACGAGCTCGCCGTCGTACTTGAGGCGCTTGCCGGCGCGCGAGGAGCCGGGGAGCACCATCGTGCTCTGCGTCTTCGGCTTGATCGCGGCGGGCGCGCCCGGGGCGTTCGTGTCGGGGCGGTCTTCGGTCGGCTCGGCGCGGATGCCGAAGAGCCAGCGAAGCTGGTCCATCGAGGGGGATTCGCTGATCAGCTCGAGCGGCACGGCGACGACCTTCGAGACGTGCTGCCCTTTGAGCCGGTCGAGCCCCTTCTGAATCGAGCGCGCGTCGATCCCGTTCTCGACGCTCTCGATCGCGATTCCCGGCAGCTGCGCGCGCAGGGCGGGCAGCTCCTTGCGCCAGCCTGCGCCCGCCTCGCCGGCGATGAGCAGGACGCCGTAGTCCTTCTTGCCCATCGACGAGTCGCCGAAGCCCGCGGCGGCCGCGGAGACGGCCGCGACGAGCGGAAGGAGCGGCGCGAGCCTCACGCTTTACCTTTGCGCAGCAGAACGGCCTCGAGACGTTCGCGCAGCTCCTGGATGCTCACGGGCTTGGGGACGAACTCGTCGCCGCCGGAGAGCGCGGCGCTCGTCTTGTCGTGCGTGGAGTCGCGCGCGGTGAGGAAGAGCACCGGGGTGCGCTTGGCTCCCGCCTTCTTCTCGAGCGCGCGCAGGCGCTGGCAGGTGGCCAGGCCGTCGAGGCGGGGCATCATGAGGTCGAGCAGGATGGCATCGGGCGTCGAGGTCTTGAGCATCTCGAGGGCTTCGAGGCCGTCGGCCGCCGCGGTGACCTCGTAGCCGAGGCGCGCGAGCTGGATGGAGAGAATCTCGCGGATCGACGGGTCGTCGTCGACGACGAGGATCTTGCGGCCGCTCATGATTCGCCTCTAGGGATCGAAGGTCCAGACGGCGGACTTGCCGGTCGAGCCGGCGACGGCGACGACGAGCTCCTTGCGGCCGGGCTCGGCCTCGACGAGCGCGAAGCCGGGCGAGGAGCCGCCGAGCTCGGCCTTCCACGCGGTCTCGAAGGCGACGCCGGTCCACGTCTTGGCGTGGATCTCGCCGCCGTTGAACAATCCGAACGGGTTGGCCAGGCCGCCGAGCATCGCGAGGTTGCGCACGATGTAGAGGTTGGCGAAGCCCTTCTCGCCGTACGTCGCGAGCATGGGGGGTGGAACTCGAGCATCTTGTCGTGCCAGCGCACGCGGTTCGGGCTCTGCCCGAAGCCCTCGGCGGAGCGCCAGTGACCGTTGGCGAACTGCACGCGCAGGCTGTTGACGCTCGTGAGGTAGAGAGCCGCGGGCTCGCCGGCCTCGTCGACCTGGGCATAGGAAAAGCCGTAGATCCAGTCGGCGCGCTTCGGATTGAGCTTCGGGCGCCCCTGCTGATACTTGCCGTCCTTCCAGACGAGCGGGTACACCGCGCCGAACGGGAAGGTCTTGTCGTCCTGGATCTGCTGGGACGCGACGACGCGGGCCCCCTTGCCGTCCTGGTGCGCGCGCACGAGAAACGGCAGGTCCGCGGACTTCGTCCACTGCGCGCCGTCGAGCTTGTAGACGTAGGTCTCGAGGCGGCGAAACTGCTCGTTGAAGACGGAGACGAACAGCTCGTCGCGGCCGTCGCCGTCGAGATTCGCGGCCTCGAGGGACATGATCTTGACGCCCGTGCCCTGGACCTTGGCGTGAGCGAGGGGCTTGTGCTCGGCGGCGGGATAGGGATAGAGGTAGAAGGAGTTCTCCTCGGAGACGACGACCTGCCGGCCGGAGCCGTCGAAGTTGCCGACGACGAGTCCCGTCGCGACGAAGGGGAGGGCGGCGCCGCGCGTGCGGGGGCGCGCCGCTGGTCGTCGCCGGGACGGACGACCTGCGCCGGCTGCGGATTGCCCGTCGGCGGGATGTAGGACGGGGCGATCGCGTTCGCCGGGATCGACGCCTGCGGCGGCGGGGGAGGCGTGAAGGCGAGCAGCCGCGCGCGGGAGCCGACCGTCACCTGCGGAAGCGGGGCCGGGAAGGAGCCGACCGACATCTTCTCCATCACGGAATCGATCTTGCCCTCGGCGACGACGCTCTCGGACTTGCCGAGCTCCTCGCCGGTGATCGGATGCTTGATGCTCTCGCCCTCGCTGTAGACCTGAAAGCCCCGGCCGGGAGCGGCCCCGTCGGCTGAGCCGTAATCGAGCCAGACCTGGGAGCCTTGCGTCTTGACGACGTAGCCCTTGGCGGCGGGCGCGGCGGCGGCGGTCACGACGAGAAACAGGGGGAGAACGGAGGCGATCATTTCCAGAGCCTATCAAATTTCTTTGCTAGAATCGCCGCCGTGGCCACCGTCTATCCGTCCGCCCGCACGGGCACCGCGCAGGACCTGATGCGCGTGGTGACGAAGGCCTATGAGAACCGCCTCGCGGCCGACGGAACCGTTCTTCCCCGCAAGACCGAGGCCCAGCGCCGCCTCCTCGAGCCCGTGACCCGCCTCGGCGGGATGATGATCGCCCTCGTCATGGAGCTCGTCCCGGCGGACTGGACCGTCGCCTTCCATAATAAGCTGTTCCTGGGGCTGGCGGGGGGCGCACCTACCCGTTCGACGCCGAGGCCCCGGCCCTGCGCGCCGCGCGCGCGCTGGCGGAGAGGCTCGAGCGCGAGGCCGGGACCCCGCCGGCCCTGCTCGCCGCGATCTCGCACCCGCCCGTCATGGGGGACCTCGCGCACCTGAACTTCGAGCTCGTCCGCCACTCGACCTTGGCCCTGCGCGCGGTGCGCGGGCGCCCGTGCCGTCCGCGCCTCGTCGTGGCGATCGACCCCTTCGCGCTCGACACGATCACCGTCGCCGAGGAAGGCGTCTACGCCGGCTACATGGGGAATTTCCACCTCGGCATCGACCGCCTGGCGCTCGGCCGCGGGCACCCCGGCCCCGCGATGTCCCCGCACACGCGCTGGGACCGCATGCCGCTGCGGCTGTTCCGCTGGCTCGGCGAAGGCCGCGAGGTGGGCATGGTGCTGTCCGGAGGCGTGCCCGCCACGGGCCGCGTGCTCTACGGCGTGCGCGAGTGGGCGCGACGCGCGCGGTCGCAAAGCCCTCTGCGCGCCCGGCCCGCCGAGGCGCTCGCGCGTCTGCGAGCCCACCCCGCGTTCCGCAAGTTCGAGTCCGCGGCGGCCGCGCACGTGCCGCTGCCGCGCGGCCCTGGCGCCTGCTCGAGGCCTGGCTGATGACGGCCTCCGCCTGCCTCCTGCCCGGCGAGACGGCCGAGACCGCCGCGCGCGTCGAGCTCGAGTGCCTCGACGTGCCGGCCGCCGCGCGCGAGTCCCTGCTCGCCGAGCTGCATCGCGACACGACGCGCGAGACGCCGTCTCGCCGGCGCCTGTTCCGCCTGCTCGTCGGACGCGCCGCGCGCCGCCGGCCGCTCCTCCTGCTGCCCATCGTCCACTCGTCCTCGCCGCTCGGCGTGACCGAGCGCGAGGCCTGGGGGATCGTGCGCGTCGGCCCCGGCCGCGTGCGCGTCGTGCGGGCCTCGGCGCCGGAGCGGGCCGAGGAGATGAGCTCCGACGAGCTCGCGGAGACCTTCGTCGAGGAGCACTTCGCGTGAGCGCCAACTTATACCGCACGATCTCCGACCTCAAGGGCTTCTCGCTGCGCAACTGCCCGCCGATGCCCGAGCCGTCGGGCGTGCTCATGTGCCCGCCGGACCACTTCCAGGTCTTGGCCGTCAAGAATCCCTACATGAGCCGGCACGTCGGCGCCGTCGACGTCGAGAAGGCGCGCCGGCAGTGGGACGAGCTCGTCGCCGCGTTCGAGAAGGCCGGCTGCCCCGTGCGCCTGGTCGAGGCCACGCCCGGGCTCGAGGACATGGTCTTCACCGCGAACTCCTCGCTCGCGGGCACGCGCCCCGACGGAGAGAAGGTCGCGCTGATTTCCTCGATGCGCCACGCCTCGCGCCGCCGCGAGACCGAGGCGTTCGAGGCCTGGTACGAGCGCAACGGCTACCGCGTCGCGCGCCTGAAGTCCGGCGGCCACGAGACCTTCGAGGGCTCCGGCGACGCCGTGTGGCACCCGGGCAAGCGCCTGCTCTGGGGCGGCCACGGCTTCCGCACCGATCCCGCGATGTTCGAGCAGGTCGCCGAGACGTTCAAGACCCCGGTCATCTTGCTCAAGCTCGTCAACGAGCGCTTCTACCACCTCGACACCTGCTTCTGCCCGCTGACGCCCGAGGCGGTCCTCGTCTACCCGTCGGCCTTCGACGCGGCCTCGCTCGAGCTCATCCTCAAGATCTTCCCGATCGTCGTCACCTGCTCCGAGGCCGACGCCGTCGCGCGCATGGCCTGCAACGCGGCCGTGTGGCGCTCGAAGACGGCGATCATCCAGAAGGGCGCGACCGTCGCCGTCGGCCACATGAAGGCGATGGGCCTCGACGTCGTCGAGGTCGACACCTCCGAGTTCGTGAAGTCGGGCGGCAGCGTGTACTGCATGAAGCAGTACCTCTTCTGATGCGCCTCGCCGCGGCACTCCTGCTGGCCGCTCCGTGCGCGGCCCTGTCCCCCGAGACCGGCCTCTCGACGAAGACCGAGGCCGAGTTCGCGCGCATCGAGGCGTCCGCCTCCGCGAGCCCGACGGCGCGGCGCCTGCTCGCCGCGACGCGAGGCGTGCCGCGGCGCGAGGCGCGGCACACCGGCCTGCGCGACCCGATCGTCGCGCGCGGCGGGGACAAGCCGGAGCTCGTCTTCGACGCGGCGCGCCTGGAGGGCGTGACGGAGATCGAGGCCGAGCTGCTCCTGATGCTCAACCTCGCCCGCGCCGAGCTGGCGTTCCCGATTCCCGTCGTCGAGGCCGAGCAGGCGGCGTGGCAGAAGGCCTTGCTCTTCGCCGCCGAGCGCGGCGCGCAGGACAAGGCGTTCGGCGAGAGGCTCGCCGAGCTCGTTCGCGTCCAGGGCGCCCGCGCGCGCTCCATCGAGCGCACGGCGCTGACGCCGAAGACGCCGTGGGAGCCGTCGGAGATTCCGGTGCTCGCGCTGCCGAACGCGTTCCTTGACCGCGCGGGCCTGCTGCTCCACGAGCTCGAGGCCGACCCGCAGCGCTTCTACCGCACGCTCGAGACCGGCACGGCGTGGCCGCCGGGGACCGTGCGCCTCTCCGAGGTCGAGGACCTGTTCGCGCTGCGCGCCAAGGAACTCGCCGCGCTGACGCGTCCGCCCGAGGGTCCCTACGCGACGCTCGGCGGCCGCCGCTATCCGGCGCCGCTCGTGCGCGCCGCGTTCCTGCTCAAGGGGACGGGCAAGGTCGAGTCGCTGCGGGAGTCGCTCGAGGCCTACGACACCGTCGGCCTCGCCTCCGCGCGCATCGCGATCAACCGCTGGCGCCGCGCGGTCCCGAAAAAGTGAACCTCCACCTGTGTCAGACGGGCTACGAGGCCTTCCTCGTCAAGGAACTCGGCGCCGGCGCCAAGCGGCTCTCCGACGGGCTCGTCGAGGGCGGCGAGGCGACGGAGACCTGCTTCGCGCATCTGACGCTCAAGGACCCCGTCCCCGCCGAGGGCAAGTCGCTCAACGCCTTGGCCGGGGCGATCGCGGACTTCTTCGGCGCGTCGGCCCGCGAGGAGCGCTTCGAGGGCCCGTGGCCGTTCTGCGTCGAGAGCGCGGCCGACCCCGGCCTCGGGCGCCGAGCGAAGACTTTGGCCGAGGAGACGTTGGCGCGCGTGAAGTCGCGCATGGGACGCGTGGCCAAGCTGGCGGCGCCGGGGCGGCCCGGAAGCGGGCCGGCGCGCGGCCTGTTCATATACCTCGAGAGCGGCGAGCGCGCGCTCGTGACGCGCGAGGCGTTCGCCGGCGGGCAGAAGCGCATGGGCGACGACCCGCAGGCGCCGTCGCGCTCGTACCTCAAAGCGGAGGAAGCCTACGGCGTGCTGGGGCGGCAGCCGCTGGCCGGCGACACGGTCGTCGATCTCGGCGCGGCCCCCGGCGGCTGGAGCTACAGCGCGGCCAAGCGCGGCGCGGTCGTGATGGCCGTCGACAACGGCCCGCTCAAGGGCGGCGCCGTGCGCGACAACGTCCTGCACCGCGCCGAGGACGCGTTCAAGTTCGTCCCCGCGCAGCCCGTCGACTGGCTGTTCTGCGACATGGTCGAGGACCCCGACCGCATCGCGGACCTGCTCCAGGGCTGGCTCGAGCGCGGCTGGTGCCGCCGCTTCGTCGTGAACCTCAAGTTCGGGCGGCACGACCCGCTGCGCGTCCTCGATCGCGCGCGCGCCTTCGGCCCCGCTGCGCGATCCTGCGCGTGCGCCACCTCTACCACGACCGCGAGGAGCTCACCTCGTCGGAGAGGTCTTGAAAGCGGGTCCGGGCGCGGCTATACTAAAGCCATGAGACAGCCACGATTTCTCCTCGCGTTCCTCGGCCTGCTGGGCCTCTCGATCATCCTGCCGTACGCTCCCGCCCGCGCCGACGACTCCCTCGTCCTCGAGGAGGGCGACAAGCCCGCCAAGAAGCCCGCGAAAAAGAAGAAGAAGGGCTACGACTACGACAAATCGAAGTACAAGTCGAAGATCGAGGAGCCCACGGGGTCTTACCGCTTCAACGAGAAGGGCGAGCCTCTCTACGGCGAGCCGAAGAAGAAGCCCGCCGCGAAGAAAAAGAAGAAGAGCGAGCCCCCGGAGGTCGATCCTCTCGCCCCCGAAGCCTGCGGCGGTGAGACGTCCTGCCTCGAGAAGAAGTCCGACGCCGACGCGCTGTAAGGCGGCCTAAGCCGCCGGCGGTCCCGACTTCGGCAGACGCGCGACGAAGCGCGCCCCTTTCCCCGGCTCGCTCTCGACGCGGATCGAGCCGCCGTGCGCCTCGACGATGCCCTTGCAGATCGCCAGGCCGAGGCCCGTGCCCGGCGTCTTGCGCGTGATCGGGTCGCCCGCGCGGTAGAACTTCTCGAAGAGCCGCGCCTGGTC
This sequence comes from Elusimicrobiota bacterium, assembly GCA_023213235.1. GTDB lineage: Bacteria > Elusimicrobiota > Elusimicrobia > UBA1565 > UBA9628 > GWA2-66-18. Next base: position 195,837 of record CP096137.1, read on the forward strand.
CTTCTTGGAGACGCCCGGCCCCTCGTCGAGGACTCCGAGCTCCACGTCGGCCCCCTGCGGGGCGGCGGCCAAGGTGACGGTCCCGCCCTCCGGCGTGTACTTGAGCGCGTTGCCGGCGAGGTTGACGAGCAGGCGATACAGCTGCTCGGGATCGCCGCGCAGCGTCTCGGCGCCGGGGCGGACGTCGAGCGCGAAGCGGGCCTTGGACTTGTGCTCCTTGAAGAGGGCGGCGATCCGCGAGAACAGGCTCCGGACGTCGACGTCCGCGGGCTCCATGTCGATGCCGCCCGACTCGATGCGCGCGATGTCGAGGAAGTCGCCGACCATCTGCCCGAGGCGCGTCGACTCGTCGACCATGATCTGCAGGTACTCGGCCTTCTTGGCCGGGTCCAGCTCGTCGCCGAAATCGCGGATCGTCTCGGCGAAGCCTTTGATCGCGGTCAGAGGCGTGCGCAGCTCGTGGCTGACGAGCGCCGTGAACTCCGACTTCATGCGCTCGACCTCCTTGCGCCGCGTGATGTCGCGGAAGGAGCGCACGATCGCGAACGGGTGGCCGTCCTCGGCTTTGAGCAAGGTGAAGGCGCCCTCGAGCGCGATGCGGGTGCCGTCCTTGCGCAGGCGCTCGGTTTCCACCGAGAGCTTGTAGCCGCGCTGCAGCACTTCGGCGATCACGGATTTGATCTGCTCCATGCGCTCCGCGGGGATGAGGAAGTCTCCGCGCCGGCCGATCACCTCCTCGGGACGCCAGCCGAGCAAGTCGGCCGCCCCCTCGTTCCACGTCATGATCACGTGCTCGAGATCGGTCACGAAGATCGCCTCGGAGGACTGGTCGAGGACCGCGGCCGCGATCGCGCGGCGCTGGAGCGTGTCCTGGATCATGCGCGCGTTGCGCAGGTGACGCGCGATCTCGACGAGCGAGCCCTCGCGCTCGGCGTCGAGGGGCTCCGCGCTCAAGCGGCCGAAGACCACGCAGCCGGTGACGATCGCCTTTTCGGCGGTCAGGCGCATGAGAGGAGCGGCTTCCCAGCCGCGCTTGCCGTCGTCGCTGACGACGATGCGCTTCTCCTCGAAGGCGCGCGCGAGCAGGGCCGCCTCCGCCGCGCGCGCGGAGTCGTCGCTCAGGCGCTTGTCGGCGTGGCGGTAGGCGGGGGCCGGAGCGCCGCGCTCGTCGACGATGTGCACCGCGATCGACTGCGCGCCCATCAGCGCCATCGCGGCGTGGCCGGCCTCGGCGATCGAGGCGGCGAACGGGCGGTCCCCGAACAGGGCCACCGACATCCTGTTGAGCAGCACGAGGCGCTGGTAGCGAAGCGCCATCAACGAGGAGTCGGTCATCGGGCGTATTCTATATAATGCCGGGGGAACGCATGAGATTCGAACGGATCCGCTGGCTGCTCTTGCCCGTCGCGGCGATCGCCGGGGCGCTCGCGTTCTACCGCGCGACGCCCGCGCGGCTGGCGACGGCCTGCGTGTGCGGCCTGGCGTGGTACGGCCTCTCGCGCGGCAAGATACACTCGCTCGACCGCGAGCGCTTCATGGGCGGCAAACTCGGCGCCGCGCTGCGCTACTGGAAGAAGAGGAGTTCGGCCGCGAACTTGTAGTCCGGGTCGTCGAACGCGACGATCTTGGAGCCGACGATCCGCTTGCCCTGCTCGACGAGGTAGGCCGTGCGCTTGGCTAGACGCGCTTCGATGTCCTCGCGCGTCTTGGCGATGAAGCCGACGCAGCCGAGCTCGGCGCCCACGTAGACGAGGATCCACGGCTTGGGCGTCTGCACGACCGTCACGCCGGACTTGGCGATCAGGCCCGGGTCGAGGTCGTCGCCGGGCTTGAGCACGCGCAGCTGCGTCTCCTTCTCGCGCGAGGCCTCGGGCTTGACGAGGTAGAGGATCGAGTAGGTCGGCAGCAGGTACTCGAGGTTGACGACGTTCGAGGCCACGGGCGTCAGGCCCGCCGCGCGCAGCGCGGACTGCGCGAGCGCCATGTTGGCGCGCAAGCCCGCATCGTCCTTCGGCGGGAACTGCATCGGATCGGCGCGAAAGGCGCGGATGACGCGCCCGTCGGCGGTCTTGTACGGGAGGGTGAAGAGCTTGTCCTTCCATTCGGGAACGCCGGGCGTCACGCCCGCGGCGCGCAGCGCGGAGGACCAGCGCGCGGCGGCTTCCTCGAACTGCTCCTTCGTGTCGGCGTACCCGAACAGGACGTCCTTCCCGGCCTGCAGCAGCATGTGCCCGGATGTGATCACATCGGCCGGCACCGCCGCCGGCGCGGCGATCGCGGCGCGCTGCTCGTTCATCGCGCGCAGCTGGGCGGCGCTCGTGAACTCGAAGGCCGGAAGCCCGGTCTGGGCCGAGGCCGGAACGGCGAACAGGCACGCGAGGAGGAGGTGTCTCATATCCGCGATTCTAGCATACGTATAGGCCAATGGGCCTATTGTCAGTATGGGACATATGGTGTCAGGCCTTGCACTCTTGCAAAGTCGTGCCGGCGCCCACGTCGGACTTTGCAAGAGTGCAAGGCCTGACACCAACTCTACTCGCGGCGCAGCGCGTCCATGACGGCGGCGCGGCGGGCGGGGGCGCCGGCCACGAGGCCGACGGCGACGGGAAGGACGGCGGCGGCGACGAACAGAGCGAGGACCTCGCGCCAGTCGGCGGCGAAGGGGACGGCCAGGCGGCGGGCCACCGCCCAGCCGAGGCCGACGGCGGCCGCGGCGGCGGACGCGCCCGCGAGCGCGCCGAGGGCGGCCAGCTCCGCGGCGTCGGCGCGCGCGGTCTCGGCGGCGGTCCAACCGAGCGCGCGCTCGAGCGCGGCGTCGGCGGCGCGCTCGTCGCGTCCGAGCGCGACGAGCCCCGCGGTGACGACGGCGCCGACGACGACGCAGAACCCGGCCAACGCGCCGATCGCGGCGAGCAGGAGGTTCAGCGTCTCGCGGGCGCGGGTCAGCAGCGCCGCGGCGTCGATCACCGAGACGTTGGGCAAAGCGCGCGCGAGGTCGGCGCGCAGGGCGGCGGCGTCCTCGGCGCCGCGCGAGCGGAAGGAGCCGATCCAGGTCTGCGGCGCGGCGGAGAGCAGGTCGGGGAGAGCGTGACGAAGAAGTTCGGGCGCATCGCCGCCCACTCGACCTCGCGCACGGAGGTCACCGCGGCCTCGACCTCGCGGCCCTGCACGTCGAAGGTCAGGCGCGAGCCGAGCTTGAGCCCGGCGCGCTCGAGAAAGCCCTTCTCGACGCTGGCCTCGGCGCGCCCGGCGCCCGGAGCCCAGAACTTCCCGGCGACGATCGTCTCCGAGGGGTTCGGCGCGTCGGCGTAGGTCAGGTTGTACTCGCGCGCGCGCAGGCGGCCGCGCTCGCGCTCGTCGGCGCCGCGCGGGGCGCCCTCGCGGCGCACGGGCCGGCCGTCGATCAAGGTCAGGCGCGCGCGCACGAGCGGGGCGAAGACCGTCTCGCCGCGGGAGCGCCGTCCGGCGAGCGCGCGGGCGCGCTCGAGCTGCGCGGATTGGACGTCGACGAGGAACAGGTCGGGCGCGTTATCGGCGCGCGAGGGAGCCAGCGAGCGCGAGAGCCCCTCGCGTGCGGTGCCCACCACTGCGAGCAGCGCGAAGCCGCCGGCGAGCGTGAAGAGCATGACGCGCGAGGAGGCGGGCCGACGCACGAGCCGCCGCAGCCCGTGCCGGACGGGAAGGCTCAGGCTCGCGGAGCGGCTCGCGAGCTTCTCGGCGCCGAGCAGGGCCGCGCGGGAGAGCAGCTCGACGACGAGCGCCCCGCCGGCCAGGGCCAGAGAGAGCTTGAGCGCGTCCTCGGCCGAGCCCGAGCGGCGCCAGGCGGCGAGCAGGACGGCCGCGGCGGCCGCCGCCCAGCCCGCGATCAGCAGACCCCGCGGAGCCGGCGGCGCGGAGCGCAGGGCGTCGAGCGGGGCGCGCGCGGCCAGCGCGCGCACGCGCGCCGCCGACAGCCCCCAGGCGAGCGCGGCCGAAAGCCCGAGCGCCTCGAGGAACGCCGCGGCGTCCGGGCGCACGAGGAGCTCGACGCCGAAGCGCGGGGCCTGCGAGCCCGCCAGCGCGGCCACGCCCCACCCGAGCAGGGACCCGCCGAGGCCGCCGAGCAGGCCCGCGCCGACGCACAAGGCGGAGTACAGTCGCTCGACCTCCGCCGCGGAGGCGCCGAGGCAGCGCAGCAGACCCATCGTCTCGGCCTGCGCGTCGAGGAACAAGGTCAGCCCCGCGCGCAGGCCCGCGCCGCCGAGGAGAAGGGCGGCGAGCGAGAGCACGGTGAAGAACAGCGCCGAGCGCCGCAGGCCGTCGCGGATCGTCGGCTCGCTGTCGGCCCACGACTCGATCGACAGGTGCGGCTCAGGCAACGCGGCCTCGAGCGACTTCTTGAGGGCCGCCGATGCCGCCGCCGGGTCCTCCGCGTCGGCGAGCCGGAGCGTCCACGTGAAGCGCGTGCGCGCGCCGAGGCCGAGGAGCTTCGTGCGCGGCAGGTCCTCGGCGGCGATCATCAGGCGCGGGGCGAAGGCGAACGCCGCGAAGCCGCGGTCGGGCTCCTTGTCGATGAGGCCGGCGACCGTCAGTTCGATCGCGCCGAGGCGGACCTTGTCGCCGGGCTTGATCCCGTGCTGGAGCGCGATCGCGCGTTCGGCGAGCGCCATCCCGGGGCCGAGAAGCGCCGTCCCGCCCTTCGGCTCGGTGACGAGCGCGCCGCGCAGAGGATAGGCGGGAGCGACGGCCTTCACCGAGACGAGGAACGGGGCGCGTCCCGCGGAGGACAGCATCGAGGCGAAGGACGTCGCGCGCGTGGCGGCGCGGCCCGGGACGAGCGCGGAGGAGAACGCCGCCTCCTCGCGCGCGCCGAACGGACGGCCCGAGGACACCTGGACGTCGCCGGCCAGGAGATCGCGGGCGCGGGCGGCGACGGCGCGGTCGGTCGCCGACAGCAGGTGCGCCACGGCGACGAGGAAGCCCGTGCCGAGCGAGAGGCACGCCGCGAAGAACAGGAAGCGCGGCCACTGGCGCCACGCCAGGCGCCAGGCGAGGCGCCTCACGCGGCGACGCGGCCGCGCTCCAAGCGGGCCGTCCTGCCCAAAGCCTCGGCCACCGCCGGATCGTGGGTGACGACCGCGAGCGCGGTGCCCGCGCGCGCGTTGAGCTCGAGCAGCGCCGCGAGCACGCGCTCGGCGGTCGCGCGGTCGAGGCTGCCGGTCGGCTCGTCGGCGAGGATCAAGGCGGGTTTGTGGACGTAGGCGCGCGCGATCGCCACGCGCTGCTGCTCGCCGCCGGAAAGCTGGGCCGGGCGGTGCGAGAGCCTTCCGCCGAGGCCGAGCGTGCCGAGCAGGGCCGCGGCCTGCTCCTCGGCGTCGGCCGGGCGCGCGCCGAGAAGCTCGAGCGGCAGCGATGCGTTTTCGAGCGCCGACAAGGTGGGCACGAGGCGGAAGGTCTGGAACACGAAGCCGAGCCGGCGGCGGCGCCACAGCGCGGCCTCGTCCTCGCTCCAGCGCGCGGCGTCGCGCCCGTCGCGCAGGACCGAGCCCGACGTCGGCCGCTCGAGGCCGGCCATGATGCCGAGCAAGGTCGACTTGCCGGAGCCGCTCGGCCCCGCGACGGCGAGCGTCTCGCCGGCCTTGATCGACAGGTCGACGCCGTCGAGCACGCGCAGGACCTCGGAGCCCGAGGCGAACTCCTTGACCACGCCGCGCAGCTCGAGGACGGGAGCGCTCATTTGGGCAGCCGCTCCTTGTCGAGGAAGGCGAGCACCGACTTGGCGATCAGCGCGTGGCCCTCGGCGTTGGGATGGATGCCGTCGGCCTGATTGTAGCGCGGGTCGGCGGCGACGCCCTCGAGCAGGAACGGCATGTAGCGCGCGCCGGAGGATTTGGCGAGGGCCGGGAACAGCGCGGCGAAGCCGTTCGCGTAGTCGGCGCCGTAGTTCGGGGGATCTTCATGCCGGCGAGCACGACCGTGCGCCCGTCCTTCTGGAGTTCGGCGAGCAGATTCGCGACGTTCTTCTTCGTCTCGCCGAGCGCCAGGCCGCGCAGGCCGTCGTTGCCGCCGATGCAGACGAAGACGAGCTTCACGTCGGGCGTGAGCGCCCACTTCGCCTGCTCGAGCGCCCCGGCGGTCGTCGCGCCGGAGACTCCGGCGTTGCGCGCGCGCCAGGGCAGGCCGCGGCGCGCCCACTCCGCGCCGACGAGCGCCGGCCAGGCCTCCTCGGGCTCGACGCCGAAACCGGCGGTCAGCGAGTCGCCGATGAACAGGGCGGCGTTGGCGGCGCCGCCCGCGGGGGCGGACGGGTCGGGCGCCTTGGAGCAGGCGGCGAGCAGCAGGGCGGCGAGAACGAGCCTCATCCTCTGATTCTACCTTTTGCGCTATCATGCCCTCATGATGGACTGGTCTCCCTTCGCCGTGTGCGGGCCGGACGAGCGCGCCCCAGGCGCGCGCGGGCTCAACGGACCCGACGGGATCGGCGACCGCCTGCGCACGGCGGCCTTCGCCGAGCGCCAGGCGTTCGAGGCGTTCACGTGGGCGGCCGAGCGCTTCACCGACGCGCCGGAGGGCCTGCGCGCGGCGTGGCGGCGCATCGGGCTCGAGGAGAAGAAGCATCTCGACATGCTGCTCGGGCGCATGAAGGAGCTCGGCGTCGATCCCGCCGCGCGGGCCGTCTCCGACCGGCTGTGGCGCGGGCTTTCGTCCTGCGCGACTTACGCGGAGTTCGGCGCGCTGATGCGCGAGGCCGAGGCGCGCGGCCAAGCGGCCGAGGAGTCCTTCGTGCGATCTCTGAGTGAAACGGATCCGGTGACCGCGGGCTTGTTCGCGAAGATCGCCGCCGACGAGGCGGAGCACCTCGCCGTGGCCGATTCATATCTGAAATAGCCTTTAAAATACGCGTCTTTTCGAGTAGGCCTTAGGGCCCGGGCGGGAGCCGCCCCTTCCTATTATCCTGAGAGCATGAGACGGACCGTCCGCCTCGCCGCCCTGCTCCTCGCGACCGCGACCGCCGCGCGCGCCGGCGTCGTCACGCGCGTCACGCTGACGGGCGAACTCGGGACGGCGTCGGGGCCTTCCTTCAATTCGATGGCGGGCCCGGTTTCGGCCAGCTTCACGCCCGCGCTGACGCCGACCACGCTCTCGGTCTCGATCGCGCCGCTGGCGCCCGCGCCGGCCCTGCTTGCGTCGCCGGTTCTGCCCGCGCCCGTGAAGTCCGAGATCGTCACTGCGGCCGCGCCGCTCGCCGTTCCCGCCGCCGCGATCCCCGCCGCCAACCGCGAGCGCGGCCCGCCCCTCACGCGCGAAGAGCGCGCGGAGCGCACGGTCTCCGAGACGGCGCGTTCGTGGGCCGTGCCGACCGAGAAGATCTTCTCCGAGCACGACGCGCTCGTCGTCGGCGAGAATCACGGCAGCCTCGCCTCGGTGCGCGAGCTGACCAAGGCGCTGCCGGGCCTCGCGAAGGCCGGAGTCGGCGTGCTCGGCATCGAGGGCCTCAAGCGCCCGAGCCAGGACGCCGTCGACGCCTGGCTCTCCGGCCGCGCCGAGTCGCTGCCGGCCGAAGTGCTCTCGTTTTCGCCGAAGCGGCGCGCCGCCTTCGAGGCCCTGTTCGAGAAAGCCAAGCAGCACGGCGTGCGCGTCGTGGCGCTCGGCCTGCCGCTCGACGTGTGGTCGCGCGAGGCCGCCGAGCTCGCCTCCGAGAAGACGGGCGACCCCATGGAGAGCTTCCACCGCGCGCCGGGCGAGCAGCTCTATCGCGCGCAGACGGGCTACGAGCACGGCTACAACGAGGCCGTCGCCGAGGTCTATCTGACCCGTCGCAACAAGAGCATGGCCGGCTTCCTGGCCGAGGCCGCCGCCGGCGGGCTCAAGGCCGTGGCGCTCGTCGGCCAGAATCACGTCGACGGCCCCGACGCGCTGCCGTTCAAGCTGCTCGGGCCGAAGTCCGCCTGGGGCACGCTCGGCCGCGAGCTCGCGGCGCTCGGCCTCAAGGCCTTCTCGCTGACGCTCACCGGCGGCGAGTACCTCGACGTCGACGCGGCCAAGGACGACCGCGCCGTGCGCGTCGCCTCGCACGCGCAGGCCGCGCAGGCCTCGCCGGACGGCAAGCCCGTCTTCGTCCCGACGGGCGAAGGCACCGGCTTGTACCACGCCGGCGGCACCGTCCCGGGCGTCGTCCCGACTTCCCGTTCGCGCCACTAATTTCCTATCCTCGGCGCATGACCACTCTCACGAAGAACCGCGACATCGTCGGAGACATCCGCCGCAAGGCCGCCGCCCTCAAGAAGCGCATCGTCCTGCCCGAGGGCGACGAGAAGCGCACGCTGAAGGCCGCTTCGATATTGAAAGAAAAGGCTCTATGCGTCCCGGTCCTCGTCGGGAATTCCGATTCCATCAAGAATAATGCCGCTGCCAACGGAGTCTCCCTGGACGGCATCGAGGTCGTGGATCCTGCGACCGACGCTCAAACCAAGGCGTACACCTCTCAATATTTCGAACTGCGGAAGCACAAAGGCATTTCCGAAGACGAGGCCGCGAAGTCCGTTCTCGACCCCATGGTCTTCGGCGTCATGATGCTGCACAACGACCGCGTCGACGGCTTCCTCTCCGGCGCCGACCACGCGACCGCCGACACCGTGCGCCCCGCCCTGCACATCATCAAGCCCGCGCCCGGCGTCCGCACGATCTCCTCGTTTTTCATCATGATCTTCCCGAAGCCCGAGCAGGGCGACGACGGCGTGCTCATCATGGGCGATTGCGCGATCAACATCGATCCCGTCCCCGTGAAGCTCGCGAGCATCGGCATCTCCTCGGCGAGAATGGCCAAGGTTCTGTGCGGAATCGAGCCTCGCATCGCGTTCCTGTCGTTCTCGACCAACGGGTCGACCGAACACGAGCTCGTCGATGCCGTTAAAGAAGCCGTGCGCGTCGCCAAGGAGAAGGCGCCCGACCTCGCGATCGACGGCGAGATGCAGGCCGACGCCGCGCTCGTTCCCGAGATCGGCCAGCGCAAGTTTCCGGGCTCGAAGGTCGCCGGCCGCGCGAACGTGCTCGTGTTCCCCGACCTGCAGAGCGGCAACATCGGCTACAAGCTCGTGCAGCGGCTGACGGGCGCCGAGGCGCTGGGCCCGATCATGCAGGGCTTCGCCAAGCCCGTCAACGATCTCTCGCGCGGCGCCTCCGTCGACGACATCGTCAACATGGCCTGCGTGACCGCGCTGCAGTCGGACCCGTCGCTGCGCTGATGCCGCGCGATCCGTTCCGGCTGGCGATGTGGTTCGTCGCGGGCCTGTTCGGCCTCGCCGTCGCGGCCCGCATCTACGCGATCGTTCGTCGCGGCGACACGAACGCGCGAGGCGTCGCGAATCTGACCGAGGAGATCGCGCACCGGGCCCGCTTCGCGATCGGCGGCGCGCTGGGATTCCTCCTGGTTCCGCCGATGATCAAGGCGACGTACGAGCAATACGGCGACCTCGCCTGGGCGTCGCGCGCCGCGGGCGTCCTTATCTCGGCCGGCTGCCTCTATGCGCTCTGGGTGGCCGTCCGGCCCGCCGGTCCGCGCCCCCGCCGTTAGGCGGCTACAGGAACAGCTTCCCTAGGAAGTGGCCGATCACGCCGCCGACCACGGCGCCGATGAGGCCGCCGACCGGCCCGGCGAGCGCCGTGCCGATGATCGCGCCGGCGGTGACGCCGAAGGCGCCGCCGTAGTCCTTCTTGTGGAACAGCCAGGCCGCGGCGAGTCCCAGGCCCGCGCCCGCGACGGCGCCGAGCGCGCCCGCGGCGAACCAGCCCTGCAGTCCGCCGAGCGCGGCGGACCCTCCGAGCAGGAGGCCCGTCGAAAGGTTGGAGCCCTTCTTCTTGTCGCCGCCGGCGACCGGCGGCTCCGGGGCGGCGCGTCGTTCCGCCGGCGCGGACCTGGCCAGCCGCGGGGCGCCGCCCGTCTCGCGCCCGACGACGTCGGCGTCCGCCTCGGGGTTCCCGTCGAAGGCGCGGCCCGCGCGCGTGCGCGCCGCGGCGTCGCTCCCGGAGGGAATCGCCGCGGCAGCGTCGGCGGCCTGGACGCGCGCGTCCTCCCCACGGGAGGCGGACGACGACAACAGGGCTAGGATCAGAAGCAGAGGGGCCATCCTCGGGAGGATAACAGGCCGCATCCGCTCCCGCCAGGGAGAGGCGCGTCGCGATTCGGCTAGTCGCGAGTCAAGGTTCGGAAGGTTGCGCCGAACGGCCGGGGAGTCTCGCTTCGGCGACTTCGCGTCGCCCGGCGAAACGCCGGTTCCGATGCAAGTCGCGCAGGGCACGACATCGTCGACATGCGCGGGGAGATCCCGAAGCGCAGCTTCGGCGCCTTTTCGCCCTCGACTTTGTCCGCGACGACGAAGAGGTGCCCGAGCGCCCGGATGCGTTTTTCCGATTCTCCGCCGGATCGGATATCGAGCAGCTTCAACGCGAACGAAAGCTGCAGGGCTCGGCTCGGCGCGGGATCCGAGCTTTCGATCGCGCCGGACAAGAGGCGCCCGATCGAATCGAAAGCTCCGCGTTCGAGCATGGCGTGAAGCTCCTTCGCTACGGCGGCCTCTAGAGATTCCATCGGATCGGCGTCCTCGTCTGCGGATGCTCGCGTCATGGATATCTCCTCACTTCGTCGTCGCGCCCGCCCCGCCGGCGGGCGGAATCGGCACGTCGATTCTCAGGGTGGGGCAGTCGGGATTGTGCCCCGGATTAATCGGCATATAAGTGATTCCGGAGGCGGATCGCAGGAGACAGATTCGCGAAGGGTCCTCCGCTGACGAGATTCGCAGACTCGACGAGGGGCGAATTCGAACGGAGATAAGGTTCGATCTCCGAAGCGGAAGCAGCGGAGACGGCGCCGCCCGCTGATGCGGAGAAGGTGATCGATGCCGAGGAGACCTCTGGGGGGACGATGCCGGGAATATCGATGAAATTCTTGCCGGTCACATCGATCTGGCTGGCCTTGGGCAGTGAGCTGGCCGAGAAGGAGCGCTGTTCGCCGTATGGCTTTCGGATATTCTTCGACCGAGCTTCGCCCGCCAATGCCCGGCCGCCGACCGCTAGCATTAGGCAGGTTAAGGCCGCGATCTGAAGTAAGGTAGGCATACGCTGAGAGTAACAGGAGCGGGCCCGTGACGCCAGGGAAAAAGTAAGATGCGGCAATGAGCGACAAGGAGCTCGTGCGTGAGGCGTATCTGGAAGCCAAGAAGGGCTACGACGAGGGCGGGCTGCCGATCGGCTCGGTGCTCGTCGACGCGAAGGGCGCGATCGTCGCGCGCGGGCACAACATGCGCGTGCAGACCGGCGATCCGACCGCGCACGCGGAGGTCGTCTGCCTCCGAAACGCCGGCCGCCGCCGCGACTGGCCGGAGCTGACCCTCGTCTCCTCGCTCTCGCCCTGCGTCATGTGCACGGGCACGACCCTTCTCTACCGCATCCCGCGCGTCGTCGTGGGGGAGAACAAGAATTTCCTCGGCGCCGAGGATCTGTTCGCCGCTCGCGGCGTGAAGCTTTCCGTGCTTCAGGACCCCGACTGCGTCGCGCTCATGGAGAAGTTCGTGCGCGAGAAGCCCGACCTCTGGAACGAGGACATCGGCCTCTAAAAGGTACAATCCACCGTCGGGCAGGTGGTGAAACTGGTCAGACACTGGAGACTTAAAATCTCCCGGCCGCAAGGCCATGTGGGTTCGAGTCCCACCCTGCCCATGATTTGCGCGTTTGGTATGATAGCCCACTCATGAAAATCGCTCCTCAAGCCTGGCAGTTCGTGATCCCCGCCGTCGCGGCCGGGGCCGTCGGCATGTGGCTGATGGGACGCCCGTCGACCGTGATCCCCGGCACCTTGCTCTCCTTCGTGTCGTTCGGCTTCGCCGCGTTCACGACCTACTTCTTCCGCGACCCCGAGCGCGCGCTCCCGACGGACGGCCGCATCTACTCGCCCGGCGACGGCGTCGTGCTCTCCGTCGCGCGCGAGGGCCCCGGCGACACGATGACCTGCCGCATCTTCCTGTCGGTCTTCGACGTCCACATCCAGCGCGCCCCGACGGACGGGCGCGTGACGAAGGTCGCCGAAGTCCCGGGCTCCTTCGCCGCCGCGATGAAGGACGCCGCGCGCGGCAACTACCGCGTCGTCATGACGATCGAGAAGGAGGGGCGCGGCCCGCTCGTCGTCGAGCAGATCTCCGGCCTCATCGCGCGGCGCATCGAGTGCTGGCGCAAGCCCGGCGACGAGGTGAAGACGGGCGAGAAGTACGGCATCATCTACTTCGGCTCCCAGGCGGCCGTCCACTTCCCCGCCGGCTCCCAGTGCACCGTCAAGCCCGGCGACCGCGTCGCCGGCGGCGTGACCCCCATCGGAGAATGGACAAGCAAGCGCTGAAGCGGGGCGGCCAGGTCCTCGCTCCGTCGCTCTTCACGCTCGCCAACATGGCGTGCGGTTTCTACGCCCTGCTGTCCTCGGTCCGCGGAGAGTTCGTCTCCTCGTGCACGGCGATCCTGGCGGGCATGCTCTTCGACGCGCTCGACGGGCGCGTCGCGCGCCTCGTGCACGGCGAATCCGACTTCGGCGTCGAGTTCGACTCGATGGCCGACTTCCTGACCTTCGGCGTGGCGCCCGCCCACATGATGTACGCGTTCATCCTGAAGGACTACGGCGCCTGGGGCGACGCGATCGCGTTCTTCTACGCGATGTGCGGCGGCCTTCGCCTGGCGCGCTTCAACGCGACGGCGCACGCGGGCCTCGGCTCGAAGACGCACTTCACCGGCCTGGCGATCCCCGCGGGCGCGGGCTTCCTCGCCGGCTTCATCCTGCTCTACCAGAAGATCGAGGAGGGACGGCCCGGCGGCACGTGGAAGCTGCTGATGGACCAGATCCCGGCGCTGTACGGCCTGGCGCCCGCGATGACGATCATCATCGCCCTGCTCATGGTCTCGACGATCCCGTACCCCGCCTTCAAGCAGCCGGGCGTCATCCGCCCGAAGTCCGTCGCCGCGATCACGATCCTGCTCGGCATCGGCCTGCTGATCTTCTACTACCCGCTGATGATCCTCTTCGTCGTGTTCTTCTTCTACGCGCTGCTCGGCCCCGTGTCGTGGATCGCGCGGACGGTCGGCCAGCTGTTCGGCTGGAAGCCGCCGCAGCACGACCACGTCAACTACGGAGAGCACCTGTGAGCCGCGGAACCCTGCCGATGAAGCGCCTGATGGACGGCGCCACCTTGCCGACGCGCGCGCATCCCGACGACGCCGGCCTCGATCTCTACGCGCTCGAGGACGCCGCGCTCGCCCCGGGCGAGGGGAAGATCGTCAAGACCGGCGTCGCCCTCGCGATCCCCGACGCGCACGTCGGCCTCGTCTGCGACCGCTCGTCGATGGCCAAGAAGGGCCTGAAGACCGCCGGCGGCGTCATCGACGCCGGCTACCGCGGCGAGCTCGGGGTCATGCTGTGGAACATCTCCGCGCAGGCGCACTCGGTGAACAAGGGCGAGCGCATCGCGCAGCTGCTCGTCATCCCGATCGCCGTGCCCGCGCCCGTCGAGGTCGAGGACCTCGGCGCCACCGCCCGCGGCGCCGGCGGCTTCGGTTCCACCGGAAAATAAGAATCGTTAAGAAAGGGTGTCAGGCCTCACAATTAACGATTCTCTATGGGCCGACGAGAATCGTTAATTGTGAGGCCTGACACCCTATAACGGTTCTACTCCAGCTCGATGAGGGCGACGCGGCCGTCGGTGTGGAACTTGTAGCCCTTGTCGTTGGCGCCTTCGCGCGGCAGGGACGGATGTGGGACGAGGGTCACGCGCGTGAGGCGTGGGGAGTCCTTGAGGGATGCGGCGATCCAGTCGCGCTCGGCGTCGAGGTCGGGGTCGCGGACGTGCGAGAGGTCGCGCCAGCGGATCGAGAGGTCGTAATCGCCGGCGCCCCACCAGAGGGCGCGGCCTTGCGGGTCGCGCAGACCGGTGTCCCAGAGCCGGAAGTGGTGGCGCGCGGAGAGGAACTTCGTCGGCACCGACCAGTTCATGTCCTGGCGTCGTCCTTCGAGCCAGTACTCGTTCATCGGCGGGAACGACGCGACGGGGCGGCCGCGGATCAGCTCGCCCAGGCCCAGGCGCAGGGAACGGCGGATCGTGCCCGGGACCTCGGTCCAGCCGGACGTCGTCAGCGCCTCGCGCACGGCGATCTCGTTTCCGACGAAGACGACGTTGAGCGGGTTTCCCTCGCGCCCGAGCCGGCCCTTGTTCATGACGGGCAGCGCCGCGATCTCGGCCTCCGCGGAAGCCACGGCCCGGCGCGGGGCGGGCTCGGCGGGGCGCTCGGGCAGGACGCGGTCGAGGCTCAGCGCGAGGAACAGGACCGGGACCGCGAGAAAAACCCGGCGCACGGCTAGATCTTGCGCGGGAAGAGGACGGGTCCCTTCAGGATGGGCCCCGGGTGCTCCTTCTTGCCGGCGAGGACGTCCTCGGCCGTCAGCAGGTCGGGGAAGTGGCGCACGCCGAGCTGCATCTGGATCTTGGCCGCCGTCGCGGGCATGAACGGGTCGAGCCAGCCGCCGACGAGGCGCAGCGAGCAGACCAGGTCGAAGAGCACGAGCTCGCAGGCCTTCATGTCGGTCTTGGCCAGCTTCCACGGCGCCTTCTCGTTGACGAGCGCGTTGAGGTCGCGCACGACCTCCCAGATGATGTCGAGGGCGCCGGAGAAGTCGAGCGCTTCCATCTTCGCGGCGATATCGGGCGTGCGCCGGGCCACCGCGGTCGTGCGGAAGTCCGGCGTCAGCTCGGGCTTGACCGGCAACTTGCCGCCGAGGAACTTGTCGACCATCTCCGAGACGCGCGAGACGAGGTTGCCGAGGTCGTTGGCGAGCTCCGCGTTGTAGCGCTTGGTCAGGGACGCCTTCGAGAAGTCCCCGTCGTTGCCGAAGGGCATCTCGCGCAAAAGGAAGTAGCGGAACGCGTCGACGCCGAACTCGAGCGTGATCTCGTAGGGATCGACGAAGTTCCCGGCCGACTTGGACATCTTCTTGCCCTCGACGGTCCACCAGCCGTGCGCGAAGACCTTCTTCGGCAGCGGCAGTCCGGCGGCCATGAGCATCGCGGGCCAGATCACCGCGTGGAAGCGGAAGATCTCCTTGCCGACGATGTGCACGTCGGCGGGCCACAGCGTCGTGCCGGCGGCGGCCGACCAGTAGTTGATCAGGGCGTCGAACCAGACGTAGACCGTGTGGTCGGGATCGCCGGGGACGGGCACGCCCCACTTGACCTTGGTGCGCGAGACCGAGATGTCTTCGAGGCCGCCCTCGACGAAGCGCAGGATTTCGGACGCGCGGTGGGAGGGGGCGAGGAAGCCGGGGTTGGCCTTGTAATGCTCGAGCAACGCGGGCCCGTACTTCGAGAGCTTGAAGAAGTAGGTCTCCTCGGAGAGCGTCTGCAGGGGCTTGCCCGAGTCGGGGCCGAGCAGGATGCCCTTCGGGCTCTTGATCGCGTCGCTCTCCTTTACGAAGGACTCGCTGACGACGTCGTAGAGGCCCTCGTACTTGCCCTTGTAGACGTCGCCGTTCTTGAGCAGCAGGGCGAAGAGCTCCTGGACCTTGTCCTCGTGGCGCTTCTCCGTCGTGCGGATGTAGTCGTCATGGCGCACGTCGAGGTGCTTCCAGAGATCCCGGAACAGCGCGGAGGTCGCGTCGCAGAAGTCGATCGTGTGCTTGCCCGCGGCCTTCGCCGCGTCCTCGATCTTCTGGCCGTGCTCGTCGGTGCCCGTCAGCATGAACGCCTCGCGGCCGCGGCTTCGCTGCCAGCGCGCGAGCACGTCGGCGGCGATCGTCGTGTACGCGTGGCCGATGTGCGGCGCCGCGTTGATGTAGTAGATCGGAGTCGTGATGTAGTAGGGCTTCATGGTCATCGGGAGGCCTCGGCCTCGAGGGCCGCGAGAGTCAGGATCAATTTCGGATCGGCGTTGGCGCGAAGGGCCGCGCGCAGCCGCAGAAGCTCGCGAAGGGGCCCTTCGATGCGGCCGAAGGACGCTTCCCCGTCGAGGTGGCGGCGGCGCAGGTCCTGGCCGAGCGAGTACAAGGCGCGCTCGACCTTCACGCGGGCCGCCGGGAGGTCCTTGGGGAGGCCGTCGGAGGCGGTCACGGCGGCGAGCGGGCCGGCGCCCTTGGGCAGGCCGTCGTCCTCCGCGAGCTCGAGCGCGCGGCCGGCGGAGCCGTCGGAGAGCGCGGCGAGCTTCTTCGCCTGGGCGGGGGCATGCCGCGCCCGGTCAGGATCTTCTCGAGGACGGGCTCGGGCAGGGGGCCGAAGGGAACGGTGAAGCAGCGCGAGGAGATCGTGCGCGGCAGGCGCTCGCGCTGGGTCGCGCCGAGGATCCACAGCGTCTTCTCCTGCGGCTCCTCGAGAATCTTGAGCATCGCGTTGGCCGCCGCCTCGTTGAGGCGCTGGGCGTCGGGGATCACGGCGATCTTCCAGCCGTCGAGCATCGACTTGAAGCTGAGGTCCTTGAGCAGGTGGCGGATCGTGTCCACCTTCCAGATCTTCTGCTTCTCCGGGTCCTCCTCCTCGAGCGCGGCCTGATAGGAGGCGTCGACGATCACGCAGTCGGGGTGCGAGCGGCCGTCGACGCCGCGGCAGTCGGGGCACTCGCCGCAGGACGCCTCGCCCGTGAACGGGCGCTCGCGGCACAGCAGGCCCTTCGCGACCTCGATCGCGGCGAGGCTCTTGCCGACGCCCTCCGGGCCGATGAGCAGGATCGCCGACGGCAGGCGGCCGGAGGAGAGCAGGCCCTCGAGCGTCTTGACCGCGCGGCGCTGGCCGAGGACCTTGTCGAGACGCATCAGATTTTCTTCGAGACGAGTTCCAAGATCGTCCGTTGAAGGACGTCCACGGGGAGCCTGCCGTCGAGAACGACCGCCTTCTTGTCGGCCTTGGCCGCCTTCAGATAGCCGTCGCGTACTCTCTTGCGGAACTCGGCGTTCTCTCGTTCCAGGCGGTCGAGCTCGCGGTTCTGGTCGCGCGTGTCGAATTCATCCGTCGGAATGTCGAGAAGGATCGTCAGATCGGGCGTCAATCCGCCGGTCGCGATCGCGTTGAGGGTGCCGGTCGTCTTCAGGCCGAGGCCGCGCGCGGCGCCCTGGTAGGCGTCCGTCGACATCGTGAAGCGCTCAGAGACGACGACCTGGCCGGCCTCGAGCGCGGGGCGGATCTTCTCGGCCGTGTGCTGCGCGCGCGAGGCTTCATAAAGGAAGAGCTCCGCCAACGGGTCGATGTCCAGGTTCGGATCGAGCAGGACCTTGCGCACGCCCTCGGCCACGGAGGTGCCGCCGGGCTCGCGCGTGTGAAGCACGTCTCGCCCGCGGCCGCGCAGGGAGTCGGCCAGGAGCCGTGCCTGGGTGGACTTGCCGGACTTGTCGGGGCCCTCGAGGACGACGAAAAGGCCTTTGGCGCGGGACATGAGGGGCATTCTAACAAATACGGCCGCGCGGCTCAGTCGTCGAAGTCCGGATCGTGCGGCGGGAGGCCTTCGGGGCGAGGCCCGTCGGCGGACGAGGGCGCTTCGCGCCGCTGCTCGCGCGGCGGCGGGGGCTGGCCGCGGCGGATCGGTATGCGCTTGAGGCCTCCGGTTTCGGGGTCCTGCACCAGCCCGCTCGAGACCGGCGGCGGGGGCGCGAACTCCCGGGCAGGGCCGGACGGGCGCGAGTAAGTCGTCTTATAGTAGAAGGCGAACCCGATCATCCACATCATGACGACGCAGACGGCGATGACGCGGCCGGTCCACGGGTTGAACTTGACGGGCTCGGACGGCGCCGCGATCTTGGCCAGGGCCTCGGCCGCCAGCTTCTTCTCGCGCTCCTTGCGCTCCCGCAGCTTCGCGAAGATCGCGCCGCACGACGGGCACTCCGTCGCGGCGTCCGGGGCCGCCGCCGAGCACATAGGACACTTCATCGGTCGAATTCTAACATTGATAGAATACGGCGTGAAGCCGCGACCCGCCGACGTCCTCGTCGTCAAGTTCCAGGCCCTGGGCGACGTCCTGCGCACGACGAGCCTGCTCGCGCCGCTGCGCCGCCGCGGCTGCCGTATCTGGTGGCTGACCAAGCCCGATGCGAGAGGCCTGCTCGAGCACAGCCCCCACCTCGAGGGCCTGTACGCGGCCGACCCCGGGGACTCCGCGGCCGCCGCGCGCATGGCCCGCCGGCTCGCCGGGCGCTTCGACCTCGTGCTCAGCCTCGAGGAGCATCCGGCCGCGGCGCGGATCGCGAAGAGCGCGTGCCGCGGCGAGCTCGTGGGCGTCACGCTGGAGGGCGGCCGGCTGTCCTACACCCCGTCGAGCGCGCCTTGGTACGGCATGAGCCTGCTCGCCGCCGACCGCGCCGCGGCGGACGAGCGCAAGGCGGCGAACCGCCGCAGCTACGCGGAGCTCTGGCTCGGCATTCTCGGGCTCAAAGGCGGGCGGGCTCTGCCCGCGCTGCGCCTGCTTCCGCGCGATCGCGCCGCGGCGCGGCGGCTGAGGGCGAGGCGGGAGCTGCGCGGAGGCGGGCCCCCGATCGCGTTCAACTTCGGGGCGGGCGAGCGCTGGCCGGCCAAGCGGATCGGCGAGGAAAAGGCCGCGCGCCTGCTCGTCGCGGCGGGACGGGCCTTCGGCCGCCCGCTTCTCGTCCTCTCGGGCAAGGAGGACGAGGAGGTCCGCCGCAGCCGCCGCGCCGTCGCGGCCGCGGCGCGGATCGACCCGTCGCTGCGTCTCCTGCTGACGCCCCGGCTTCCGCTGCGGCCGTTCGCCGCTCTGATCGAGGGCTGCGCGGCGCTCGTCACGACCGACAGCCTGGCGCTGCACGTCGCCGCGGCCCTCGCCGTTCCCGCCGTCGCGCTCGTCGGGCCGACGTCGGCGGCCGAGCTCGACTTCCACGGGCGCGGGCGCGCGCTGACTCCTCCGGACGGCTGCTCCTGCTTCTACGCCGCGCGCTGCGCCCGGCGCCGTCCGTGCCTCGACGACATCGCCGAGGCTTCCGTCGTCGCCGCGCTGCGGCGCTGCCTGTGACCGCCCCCGGGTCGTCGTGATGATCCCCACGTACAACGAGAGGGGAACGTCGCCGCCCTCGTCGACGAGATCCTGGGGCTGGGCGTGCCCGGCCTGGAGATACTCGTCGTCGACGACGAAAGCCCCGACGGCACCGCCGGCCTCGTCGAGGAGCTCGGCCGCGCGCGGCCCGCTCTGCGCCTGCTGCGCCGGCCGCCGCCGGCGGGCCGCGGCCTCGCGGGCCGCGACGGCTACCTGAAGGCGCTCGATCTCGGCGCGTCGTTCGTCATCGAGATGGACGCCGACTTCTCCCACCGGCCGCGGCACATACCGCAGCTGCTGGCCGCCATGGACGGCGCCGACCTCGTCCTGGGATCGCGACTCGCGCCGGGCGGCCGCGATCTCGAGCGGACCTTCCTGCGCCACGCGCTGACCGCGCTCGGCGGCGCCTGGGCGCGCGCCCTTCTCGGGCTCCCGGTCGCCGACGTGAACTCGGGCTTTCGCTGCTTCTCGCGCGCGGCGCTCGAGGCCGTGTCGCCGGCGACGCTCGCGTCGGAGGGGCCGGCGATCGTGCACGAGACCCTGTATCGCGCGGCGCGCGCCGGCCTGCGCGTGCGCGAGATTCCGATCGACTTCGCCGAGCGCCGGGCGGGCGAGTCGAAGCTCGGCGTCCGGCAGCTGCTCGCCGGGTGGCTGGCGATCCTGCGCCTGAGGCTGTCGTGAGGCGCGCCACCGGCGCTCTCGGCGCGGCGGCGCTGCTCGGCGTCTGCGCCCTCCTCCTGTTCGCACGGCTCGGGCATTATTCCCTTTGGGACGACGAGGCGGGGACCGCGCTGACCGCGCGCGGGATCCTTCTGGCCGGCGACACGAGCGCGGAACTCGGGCGAAACCTCTTCGCGGTCAACGGCGGCGCCGAGCTCGAGGGCCTGCGCCTTCGGTACATGCCTCCGCTGCAGGGCTACCTGGCGGCGCCGCTCCTCGCGCTCGCGCCGCGCAGCGCGCTGGCCGCGCGCCTGCCGTTCGCGGCGTGCGCGCTGGCGCTCGTCGCGTTGATGCTCGCGTGGCTGCGGCGCACAGGAGCGGGGCCCGAGGCGCGCGCGGCCTTCGCCGTCGCGCTGGCGTCCTGCGCGTCCTTCTTCCTGTTCGGGCGTCAGGCGCGCTACTACGCTCCGGCGATGCTGTTCTCGGCGGCGGCCGCGTGGCAGTACGCGTTCTGGGACGGGACGAGGCGCCGCGCGCTCGCGCTCGCCGGCTGGACGATCGCGCTGCTGGCGACGAACTATCTCGCCGCCGCCGCGCTGTGGGCCTGCCTCGCGGCGGACTACGCGCTGTGGGGGCGCAAGACGCGCAAGCCGACGGCGCGGCAGTGGGCCATGCTGATCCTTCCGCCCGCCGCGGCGGCGGCGCTGCTTCTCTCGATCTGGTGCCCGTTCGGCAAGTCGCCCGTGCCGACGGTGGGCTATTCCGCGGGCCCGGCCCTCGCCTCGTTCTGGTACGCGCTGCGCGACATGCACCGCGCGCAATTTCTCTCCCTCCCGCTGCTCGCCGCGGCGCCGCTGCTCTGGCGGCTGACGCGCGACGCGCGCCCGGTCCGCGCGGCCCTGGCCGTCCTCGTCTACGCGGCCGCCGTCGCCGCGCTCGCTCCGCTGCCGGCGTCCGGGCCGCGCGTCGCGCAAATCCGCTATCTCGCGCCGCTCATGCCGCTCGGCTTCGCGCTCGCCGCCCTGTGCGCCGAGGCCGCGCCCGCCCGCCTGCGCCGCCTCGCGCTCGCGGCGCTCCTGCTCCTGTGCCTTCCGGGCTTGCGCACGACGAGCGACTTCCTCGGAGAGCTGGCGCATCCGCCGTCGGAGCCGTACGCTCCGGCGGCGCGCTGGATCGCGGAGAACGTGCGCGAGGGGAATCGGTCGGGGTGTTCCCCGACTACGCGATGTACCCGCTCATGTTTCACGCGCCGAACGCGACGTATGCCTGGCAGCTGCCGTGGCCGCCGCAGCCGCGCTTCGCGGGGCTGCCCGAGATTCACTTCCGCGGCCGGATCCCGCCCGACTACGTCGTCGTCTTCGGTCCCGCCGTCGAGACGCTGCTCAGCGGCCCCTACGTCCTCGCGGCGACGCTCGACGCGTATTGGCGCGACGAGTACCGGCCGGAGCTTTTCTGGCGGCGATTCGCGGCGAGGGGAAATTTCGACCGGAGCCGCGAGGCCGTCTACGTCCTGAAGAGGAAATCGTGACGGGAGGCCTCGAGGACCGCCGCGTCCGCCTAGGAGCCCTCGCGGCGCTGACGGCGGCCGCGTTCGCGCTCCGGGCTCGCGGCGCGGGCGCCGACGTCGTCGACCTGCATGAGCTCTTTCAGATGCACGCGATCGCGGGCGCCGGCTCCTTCGCCGCGTTCGTCGCGCAGCTGCGCGACAAGCCGCTGCACGTCCTGCTCGATCCCCTGCTGACGTTCGCGGCCTCGCGCGTCTCCTCCGAGCTCTGGTGGCTGCGGCTTCAGCCGGCCCTGCTCGGCGCGGCCTGCGTGCCGGCGCTGTACGCCTTCGCTCGCCGGAGCGGCGCGGCGACGGCGCTGACGGCGTGCGCCCTGCTGGCCGCGTCGCTCCATCACGTCGAGTTCTCCGCGTTCGTCGATTTCTACCCGATCCTGGTCCTGTGGACCTTGGTCTCGTCGGAGCGCCTCGCCGCCGCGGCCGAGTCGGGCCGCCCGCGCGACTTCGCCTGGTACGCGGCCGCGCTCACGGGCTTTCTCTACACCCACCCGTGGTCCGTGCTCGTCGCCGGCTTCCACGCGGCGTGGGTCGCCGCGCGGCGCCGCGACCGTCTCGTCCCGTTCCTCGCGGCGGCCGGCGCCGCCGGAGTCCTGTTCCTTCCCTTTTTCGCGTGGTCGCTGAGCCGGGTCGTCCGCGATCCCGCCTTCGCGTATTCGGGCGCCGGGCACGCGCGCCCCTTCTACGAGGCGTGGTGGACTTTGCGCTGCTGGGCCGGAGAGCCGGAGCGCGGCCTCTACGACCCCGGCGCGTACGAGGCGTGGACGAGGGCCGGGGGCGTCCTGTACGCGGCGCTCGCCGCGCTCGGCGCCTGGCGGCTGACCGTCGAGCGGCGGTGGGACGACCGCTGGCGGCTGGCCGCGGCGCTCGCGCTCGGCGGAGTGCCGGCCGTGTTCGCCGTCGACTGGTTCTTCGCGTACGACTACATGCCGCGGCAGGCGATCTTCGTCCTGCCGTTCTTCCTGCTGTTCGCGGCCGAAGGGCTCGCGTGGCGGCCGGCGCGCAAGGCGGGCGCAGCCGCCGCGGCGCTGCTGTTCGCCTTCCTGTTCTTCCACTACTCGCGCCAGCTCTCGAAGATGCGCAACCGCTTCGTCCAGGCCGCCGCCCAGGCCGAAGCCGGCACGCGTCCGGGGGACACCTTGCTCTTCGACGAGCCCAATTTCGCCGCGTGGTTCCTGTACTATTACGACCGGCCCGCGTTCTTCCGGCTCGGGCCTCCCCGCCTCGTCGACGGCTTCTACGTCTTCGTCCTGCCCGACGGCTTTACCGCCGGCGGGGGCGCCGGATCTCGGCCGTGTGGGACCCCCACGAGACTCCCGAGGTGGAGGTCCGCCGCTGGGCGGACCTCAGGACGCGCGTGGCGGCCGGCACCTTGCGCGACGAGAACTTCCGCTTCAGCCTCATGCGTCCCATGGCCCGCCGCAAGACGGCGCTGTTCCTCGCTTCCCTGGGAATCCGCCTGTAAGGGGTGGAACCGTAGTCACGGACCAAAGTTGGGTTTTCGTTGCCTTGATTAGACGTCTCAGAGGCCCTATACTACGTCCAGCCAATGAAACCGCCCTTTTCGCGGCCTTCCTTTAATCATGCCCAGTCCGGCGTGACATTGACCGAGCTCATGGTCGCCGTCGCGGTCATGTCGATCGGCGTCCTCGGGCTGGTGGGCTCCTTCGCCGCCATCCAGCAGAGCATGCAGCTCTCGAAGAACAAGACCTTGGCCACGAACCTCGCCCAGGAGAAGCTGCACATCCTCATGCAGAAGACGTACCACCAGGTGCTCGTCACCCCCGATCCCAGCGGAACGAACACCGACTTTCCCGCGAACTTCTCCTACGACAACACCTACTTCCCGCCGGAGAACATCCTCCAGGGCGGAGTCGTCTACACGCGCTACACCTATATCCGCGGCGTGCGCGAGAATTCCGGCGTCCTCGACTTCGTGTCGCCGACGACGCCCGACACCGGCATGCGGCAGATCACGGTCACCGTCGTGTGGAGCGAGGCCAACGTCAAGAAGAAGATGTCTTTGATCAGCGTGCTGGCGAACCCCGACTCGGTGATGGGCGTTTCCGGCCTCAACGGCAAGGTCAAGATCGTGAGCACGGCCACCGGCATCCCGGGCGCCCTCGTTCTCGTCGCCGAGAACCAGGGCTGGCGCGACTCGACCAACGCGACGGGCGACTACAACATGATCGTCTCGCCGGGCGCCGCCACCTTGCTGGCCAGCGCGCCCGGCTACTACCCGAAGTACGTCGACGTGGTGGCCGTCGCCAACGCCGGCGTGACGACCGACATCGAGCTCGTGCCGATCGCCTCCGGCACCGTCAGCGGGACGGCCTGGATGCACCCCGGCCTCGTCATCAGCCAGGTCGTCGTCTCGACCGTGCAGGCCGACAGCGGCTACATCGTGCAGTACGTCGAGCTGTTCAACCCGACGACGGGCGACATCACGATCGGCGGCGACCCGCCTCCGGTCAAGCTCAACCTGCGCGCCCCCGCGACCTGCACGGGCAGCGTGACCTGCGCGCACGCGACCTACGGCGTGAAGCTCGTCTACGTCAACAACGTCATCGACGCCGGCGGCTACTACGTCATCGCCAACACGACGACGTTCACCGTGGCCGGCACGAGCGTCGCGGCGGACGCTTACTTCGACAACAACGCTCACACCTACTGCTCGCCGATGCCGTCCGGCGCGTACTGGGTCGCGCCGACGATGAAGCAGCTCCTGCTCGCCGGCCACGGCGGCGCGGTCTGGCTCACCGACGCGGGGGACGACACGATCGACGCGGTCGGCTGGTCCCACGCCGCCCAGGCGCCCTCGAACTTCGAGACGGACTACCTCACCTTGGCCACGGGCCTCGGCGACGGGGCCCAGGTCATCCGCACCTCGAGCCCGAGCTTCGTCAGCAACGCCTTCGGCCGGGCCTACGACTCGGGCCGGACGACGGCCGACGTGACCACGATGACGATCACCTACGCCGTCATCCCCTCGACCGACTCGACCGTCAGGCCGATCATCGCCGGCGTGCCCGCCGTCGGCGCGGTCGTCTCCGCCAACGACGGCCTCTCGGTCTCGTCGGCGGCCTACTCGATCGGCAGCCCGCCGCGCGCGATCTTCACCTTGCCGCACGTGGCGACCGGCTCATGGAGCGTCCTGATCTCGAGCGGCACCCGGCTCAAGCAGCAGAACGGGATTTCGATCGCCTCGACCGGCTCGACCTTCGTCTTCCCGAGCAGCACGACGCGCCTCGTCTCGAGCGGCACCTACGGCTACATCACGGGCACGGTGACCGACGCCGACGGCGTGGCCCTCTCCGGCATCTCGGTGAGCCCCGGCTCCGCCGGCTCCGCCCAGACGACGGGCGCCAACGGCCGCTACTGGCTCTCGGTGGCGCCCGGCCCCGTCGACGTCACGGCCAATCCGAGCAACGCGAACCCGACCTACGTCTCGCTGTCCTCCTCAAACGTCAACGCCGTGCTCGGCCAGATCAAGAGCGGCGTCGACTTCACGCTGTCCAAAGGCGGGCGCTTCACGGGCTTCGTCTCGCGCGACGGCGTCAACGCGCTTCCCGGGATCGCGATCTCGGCCAACGACGTCAACGAGATCTCCCGAGACGTCCAGGTCTCCGATGTGAACGGCCGCTTTCTGACGATCAACGTCGCGACCGGCACCTACGAGCTCGTGCCCGCGATCGACTCGCTCGAGACCTCGACGCCGACCTATATCACGAGGACGGTCACCGCCGGCCAGACCGTCGACGTCGGCACCTTCACGATCACCGGCGCGCTCGGGACGATCTCGGGCGCCGTGACCGCGAGCGGAGCCCCGATCGCCACGGGCGTGCTCATCGTCGTGACGACGCGCACGCTCAGCGGCACGCCGCCGGCGCCGCCCAATCTCAGCACGGGGTCGCTGTCGAGCTCGGCGTATTATCTGACGTCGAGCCGCGAGGACGGCACCTACTCGGTCGACGTGCGCCAGAGCACGAACCCCCTCTACAACATCTACGGCTACTACTACGCGACGAACAACACGGGCTCCTCGGCGGCGACGAGCCGCACGAGGACCGCCGGGGTCCTTTCCGGACAGACGACGGGCCAGCACAACCTCGCATGGTGAACAAGCTCAAGCGCCGCGCCGGCTACACGATGACCGAGATGATGATCACGGTCCTCATCGTCGGCATCGTCTCCGCCATGGGCGCGGGCATGCTGCTGCAGATCAACCGCTTCTTCATGATCAGCCGCACGAAGCTCGACCTGCAGCGCGAGGCCCGGGCGATCATGTACGTCATCACCCGCAACCTGCGCCAGGCCCAGAGCGACACGATCACGATCAGCCGCAACGCGTCGACGCAGCCGTTTTTTTCCAAGATCACCTTCACGAAGCAGCAGGGAACGACGATGTCGTTCCAGCAGAACGGAGATAATCTGGAACAGGTCGTGGGCAACAGGACGCGCGTGCTGAGCAAGAGCGTGCGGTACCTCGCGTTCACGTTCCCGCGCTCCGACGACATGGGCATCGTCTCGGTCTCGATGACGCTGGAAAACCGCATCTATCAAGGTCGGACCAAGGCGCTGCATATGGCCTCCGAGAAGGTCCAGGTGATGAACGAATGAGAACCCAACGGCCGTCCGGCTCGAGCGGGCAGATCCTGATCGGCGTCATCCTCGTGATGATGGCGCTGTTGATCATGGTGCCCGCCCTCGTGCAGTGGGTCCAGCAGGAGTCCAAAGCCTCCGTCAAGGACAAGAAGTCCGCGACGGCGTTCAACCTCGCCCAGGCCGCGGTCGAGCGCGGCATGTGGAAGCTCAAGAGCTCGACGAGCACGTGGGCGACCGCCGTCGCGGGGACCGTCATCACCGGCTACGACTTCGACACGACCTACAAGGACGTCCCCGGAGGGACCTACCGCATCCGCTTCGAGGACGGCCTGCTCAACGGCGCGGCGGTGGTGACCGTCCGCGGAGAAGGACGCGACGAAGCCAACAAGGAGACGCGCGCGATCAGCGCGGTGTACCAGAACATCAGCATCCCCGGCGCGATCATCGCCGGCGGAAACCTGCAACAGGCGGGCACCTCCGTCGTGCAATGGGGGCCCGTGATGGCGATGGGCCCGATCACGCTGTCGGGCTCGGCGCTGACCGAGGGCTATCCGCGCAAGCTGTCGAAGCAATACGTCTCGCCGTTCGACACAAGCGTCAATCCTCCGAACACCGACAACCTCGAATGGTGGTCCGACTACGACGTGCCCGAACTCCCCGTCTTCGACTTCGCCGCGATGAAGTCCTCGGCGATCGCGACCAATACCTACAACTGCGGCGGCGTCTGGAACGCGGCCGTGCTCAACCAGGTCCTCTGCAACACGGGCTGCACGGCCTGCAACGTCGCGGGCCTTTACCTCGACAGCCGCAGGGCCAACGACTACATCTGGTACTGGGACCAGGACGTGGTCATCAACGGCGCCGGCACCAAGGGAACGACGATCGTGCGCGGCAACCTGACCCTCAAGGGCGGGGACTACGGAAACGTCGAGTCGAACATGCGCATCCCCTACGGCGCCTGGCGCGAGTACCAGAAGATCGACAACGCCGCGACGAACACATACCCTGGCGACAACGGCTACCAGGCGGTCAAGAACGAGTACGAGCTCGGCTCATGCGGTTCTACCTGCGAGGGCGGCGCCACCGGCGACGACCTCGGCTTCAGCGGGTTCGTCTACGTCGGCTCGGACATCACCATGACCTCCGGCAGCGCGGCCGACATCTACGGCGCGGTCTGGGTCGTCGGCGACTGGATCTCGCTGAGCAACAACATCATCTTCTTCAACGACCAGCTCAGCGTTCCGACCCTCAACGTCGTGCTCGTGCGCCAATCCTGGCAGGAAACCGCGCCGAATACGACCGCCTGGGCTCCGTAGTTCCTTGAAGCCCGCGCGCCCCGGCTTCGAGCGCCTCGTTCTTTGCGCCGGGCTGTCGCTGTCCGTCCTGATGTGCCTGGGCCCGATCTCGAACCCGGACCTGCCCTGGCACCTCGCGGCCGCCCGCCGCATCGTCGCCGACCGGGCGGTGCCGCGCGCGGACTTCCTCTCCTGGACGATGCAGGGAGCGCCGTGGATCGACTTCGAATGGCTGACCCAGCTGATCTTCCTCGCGCTCGACCGCGCGGCCGGGGCGGCGGGCCTTTGGGCGTTCAAGGCCGCGGCGTTCTGCGCGCTCGGAGGGCTCGTCGCCGCGCTTGTCGCGCTGTGGGGGCTCTCGGAGGCGTGGATCGGGCTGGCGGTGTTCGCCGTGATCGCCGCGCTGCGCCCCTTCATACAGGTCCGGCCCGAGAATTTCTCGCTGCTCTTTTCCTGCTGCAGCTGCTCGTCCTCGAGGCGCGCCGGCTCGGACGCCTTCGCGCCTCGGACCGCGCCCTGCTCGCGGGGCACGCGGCGCTCTACGCGCTGTGGGCCAACCTGCACGCGGGCTTCCCGATGGGCCTGCTGCTGTGCGCGTGCTACGGCGCGTGGGGCTGGGCCGCGGCCGGCGCGGCGGGAACCGTCCTCAATCCCTACGGCGTCCGGCTGTACGCCGTGCTCTGGGAGCACGGGCGCGACCTCTCGTCGCTGCGCGCGCTGATCACCGAATGGGCGACTCCGCGCATGGGCAACGAGTACATGGCCGGCTACTGGATCCTGTTCGCGTTCTCGGTCGCGGGGTTCGTCGCGTGCGTGGCGCAGGGGGCGCCGCTCCCGCGCGAGCACGTCCTCGCCGCCTTGGCCTTCGGCCTGGCCGGCTCGCGCTCGCTGCGGACGACGGCCTACGTCACGCTCGCCGTGTTTCCGCTGGGCCTGCTGGCCTGGAGCCGGGCGGCGGCGCCGGCGTGGTGGTCCCGAGTCCGTCCGTGGGCGCTCGGCGCCTTCTTTCTCCTCGCCGCGTGGCGCGTCGGCGCCGTCATGCGGCGCGACGGCTTCCTGCGCCACATCAAGCCGCCGTCGAACCTCGAACTTCGCGGCGCGGGCGCTTTCCTGCGCGACGAGAAGGCGGCGCTCTCGGGCCTGAAGCTGTTCAACCCCTACGATTGGGGCGGCTGGATCGACGAGAACCTCTACCCCGACTACCGCGTCTTCATGGACGGGCGCTATCTCTTCGCCGGGCTCCTCAAGGAGATGAACGAGGCGGAGCGGACGCCCATCCTCTGGAAGAAATTCATGGACAAGCACGGCGTGGAGCTGGCCATGCTCCAGAAGACCGGGCGCATCGTCAGCTTCCGCGGCCAGACGAGCTGGCGCTCCTTCGACGCGTACGCGATGCCGCAAGACGAGTGGGCGCTCGTGTACTGGGACCGCCAGGTCATCATCTACGTCCGGCGCTCGAAGGTCCCGGCGGCGTGGGTGACGGAGCGCGAGTTCCGGCTCGCGCGGCCGCACGACCTGCGCCACACGGGGCTGCGCGTGCTGTCGGGCTGGGCGAATCTGAAGGACGTCGAAGCGGAAATCGAGCGCTACGAGCGCGTGATCAACGATCCCGTCGAGACCGCGGTGATGCGCGCGTGGCTCGAGAACTTCAGGAAGGGCCTGGCGCCGCCGTCGGCCGCCCGTAAACCGACGCGCCCGCGTTCGAGTAAAGAAGCCGCGCCGAAGCCTTGAGCCAGCGCAGCCGGCCGCGCTCGGAGTCGATCTCGCGCTTGAGATCGCCCTCCGCGACGACGTAGTCGGCCTTCTCCCACAGGCGCCGGGATTTCTCCTTCGGGTCGCCCGGAGCCAGCAGCGCGGCGAACCAGCGGTCCGTGTCCGCGGCGTCCACGCTCTGCGCCCAGTGCCCCCAGACGGCCGCCTTGCCGGTCGTCATCGCGACGAGGCCCGCCGTCTCGCGCGTCGACAGCACGGCTTCGTCGGGCGAGCCGCGGCGCGCGAGGTCCTCGAGCGCCTCGAGCAGGTCCCGCGACGCGTAGTAGCGGCCGTTCTCGCGGATGCCGAGGCTCAGCCGCGTGTTCGAGACGACGAAGGCCCACGACGGGGCGCCGAGGGCGAGCGCGACGGCGACGAGGCCGGCGGCCGTCCGCGCGCCGCCCCGGTCGCGCTCGGCGATCGCCGCGACGGCGGCGCCGGCGAGCAGGCTGAGCGGAAGCTGGACGCCGAAGAGGAACTTCCTCTGGAACCAAGCCGGCAGCCGGCACATGAGCAGCGCGGCAGCGGCCCAGGCGAAGAGTAGCGCGTGGCGGCGGAGAAACTCCCGCTTCCCCAGCATCAGCCCCCAGGCCGCCAGCGCGAGCGCCGGGGCCAGGCCCAGCAGGACGGCCGTCCACGACGGCGAGTCCATGCGCCCGAGCTCCCCGTGGCGCGCGACGAGCGGATGCGCGCGAGAGATCCAGACGAGGTAGGCCGCGACGGGCGCGGCGGGCAGCGCGATCCGCCAAAGGACGCCGGGCCGGCGGCGCAGCGCGGCGGCGAACGCGGCGAGGACGGCCAGCAGCGGCGCCGCGTAAGGATGCACGAGCATGAGCAGCGCGAGCGCCGCTCCGGCGAGCCACGCCCAGCGCGGCGGTTCGCCGTCCGAGGCGCGATCGAGCGTCTCGACGAAGAAGACGATCAGCGCGAGCGAGTAGGGGAACAGCGCGTTCCAGGTGAGCGCCCACCAGGTGCTCGCGTCGATGAGCCACAGGTCGATCGGCCGGTGGCCGCCGAGCGCGTCCGGCCCGACGAGGCTCAGCGCCGTGCCGCCGATGCCCGCGCCGAAGCCCGCGAGAATCATCGCCGACCAGAACGCGGACCCGCGGAAGCCGAGGCGCTCGGCCAGGCGCCGGAACGCCGTCCAGAACAGGACGACGCCCGCGCTCTTGAAGACGAGCGAGACGGCGCCCAGTTCGGCGCCCGTCAGCCGCGCGGCTCGGCCGACGGCCCAGAAGAACGGCTGGAACAGGAACGGCGCGTGGTGGAGCGACGTGAACTTGAGCTTGAACAGGAACGCGCCGAGATAGGCCTGCCTCGCCCAAGCGAAGTAGGCCTGCGAGTCCGCGGCGTACGGCGGCAGGATCCACAGGTAGCGCCAGCCCTCCGGCGCCGCGAGCTTCGCCGCGAAGTACGGCGCGGCCGTCAGCAGAGCCCAGCCGAGAGGCCACGCGAATTTCCAGACCGCCGTCCTCGCGCGCTCGTTCACAAGCCCGCTCCGGTCTCCGCCTTGACGATCTGCCGGTCGACCCAGCGCCTCTCCCGCTCGCGCTCGGCGGCGGGCAGCGACGCCAGCGGACCGTCCCGGTAGGAGCGCAGGGCGCGCGCGTGCCTCGCCCGCGCGGGCATGGCGGCGCCTCCCGGCCAGGAGGTCAGGGAGGCGAAGTCCCGCTCGCGAAAGCCGAGGAAAAGGAGGCGCTGCGAGCTGGTGAACTTCTCGACGGCGAACGGAGAGGGCTCGCCCCAGTCGAGCGGATGATAGTTGTCCTGGTCGGCGAAGAGCCTCGCGGCGGGCAGGGCGCAGGCCAGCAGCAGCGCGGCGGGGAGAGCCGGAGCGCGCGGCGTCAGCCGCGCCCAGGCTCCGGCGGCCAGCGCGACGAACGGAATCAGGACGAGGTCCGCCCACCAGAATTCTCCGCGGGGATCGGAGCCGACGCAGAAGAACAGCAGCGTCCCGGCGCCGAGGCCCTGCAGGAAGCGCGTCTCGGGCCCTTTCAGGACGAAGGCGCCCGCGAGCACCGAGCCGAGGAGGATCAGGCCCGGGATCGTCGTCATGCTCGCGTACTCCGAGATCGCGCCCTCGACGCGCCAGTAATTGAGCGGACGGAGGAACAGCGCGGCGGGCCCCCAGCTCCAGGATCCGAGTGACAGCCTCCCGAGCTGGTACGCCAGCCCCCTCGCCGCGGGATCGGCCGGCGACGCCGTGCCGCCGAGGTTCCAGACGAGGTCGATCGAGATCAGGACGAGAAACGTCGCGGTGGCCAGCAATGCGCCGCGCCCGCGCAGGGCTTTCCAGCCCAGGCGCAGGCCGATGAACAGCGCCGCAGGCGCCGTCCAGAGCAGGAGGGTCTGCTTCGTGAGCGCGCCGAGCCCGAACGCCTCGCCGACGGCGACCCAGCGCCGGATGGACGGCGCGCGGGCGAGCCGGACGAGGAGCAGCAGAGCGAGCGCCGCGAAGGCGAGATAGCTCTTCTCCGTGCAGCGGTGGGACGCGTCGAGGTGGTACTCGTTGACCGCGAGCAGCGCCGCCGCGAGGACGCCGGCCGCCGCGCCGAACAGCTCCCAGGCGAGCAGGCCCGTCGCGGCGACCGCGACGGTTCCGAGGACGACGGACCCGAGGCGGTAGCCGACGAGATTCCGGCCGGCGGCCGCGACGCCGATCGCGCCCCACCACGCCTGGCCCGGAGGGTGCTGGTCGCCGTGCGCCGGCAGGCTCGGCGCCGTCGCGCCGATGCGCGCGCGGTCGACGACGCGCATCCAATTCAGCTCGTCGAGCAGCGGCAAGGTCAGCGCGGAGAGCGCCAGCCTCAGCGCGAACGCGGCCGCGACGACGGCGACGAACGCCTTCATCGCGCGCCCTCGCCCGGACACGAGCCCAGCTCCAGCGCGTAGCGGACGAAGACGTGCCTGCCTCCCGGCAGGAGGCCGTCGGCGGCGAGCACCGCCGTCTCGTAGTCCTTCTCCGGCGCGCAGGCCGCGCGGCCCAGCTCGACGCTGCCGCGGACGGGGGAGGAACGTCTCGCCACAGGAGCGCGACGGCCGCCGCGAGGAGGACGGCGGAGACGAGCTGCGCGCGGTCCGCCGCCGCCCGCAGGGCGGGGGCGCAGAGAATCCACGGCAGAGGGAAAATATAATGGAAGCTCTGCACGCTGCCGCCGAGAATGATCGCGAGGTAGCCCGCGCCCGTCAGGGCGAGCGTCCGCTCGACGGCGTCGAGACGCTTCCACGCGAACGGGATCGCCAACGGCAGGAGGCCCGTCGCCAGCAGGAAGTAGAGCGGCGTCCTTAGAAGCGGGGCTCGATCGGCGGCGCGGACGTAGTCGTCGACGTACTCCATACGGATCTGCCGGAGCCACTCGGGCCACGAGCCCGTGGCCGCGCCGACGAGGACGACGGCGGCGAGGGCCAGCGCGGCGGCGGCGGCGGCGGGGCCCAGCGCGGCGCGGGCGCGCCGGGGATCGTTCAGGAACAGGAAGGCGAGCGCGAGAACGGAGAGCACCGGCGCCGCGTAGGTCACGCCGGCCGCGAGAAGAAGGAAGCCGGCGCCGAGGCGCGGCTCGCCCTCGACGAGCTCGCGAAAGCCGGACAGCCATACGGCGATCGTCAGCGCGTCGAGCGCGCCCGGCGAGGCCAGGTCGTGCGATCCGGCCAGGAACGCCGCGAGCAGGGCGGCGGCCGCCGCCGCGTAGGCCCACGCGGCCCGGCCCGGCGAGCGGGCGAGTCCCAGCGCGAGAAAGACGGCGAGAACGAGCGACGAGACGAAGGGCAGCCGCGCGGCGAGTTCGCCTTTCCCGAGGACGGCCATCGCGGCGTGAGTCAGGTACGCGCCGGTCCAGAACGGCACGACGGCGGGATGCCCGAAGCGCCCGCCCGGCGCCGGGCTCTCCAGGTCCCAGTAGGGCAGACGATGCCCGTCCAAGCTGCGCGCGAGCTCGTGCACCTCGACGCCGTCTCCGTCGAAGGGCGCGTCGTGGAGGTGCGGCCAGAGCCAGCCTGCGAGGACGATCATGGCCAGGAACGCGGCCGCGGCGGGCGCGAGCGCCGGAGCGGCGGCTTCTTTCGAGCGGCCGGAGCGCAGGGCCAGAACGGCGCATGGAACGGCGAGCAGGACGAGCCAGGCGCCGCGCCCCGGGGCGCGGCCGAAGAGGACGGCGTGCGCCAGGCCGGTGGCGAAGATCCACCCGAAGCCGAGGCCCAGCGCCCGGCCCAGCAGGCGCGGGCCGTCGCCCCGGACGCCGGACAGAAGGGCCAGGGGAAGGCCGGGAACGCCCCAGCCGAGGAGAAGTCCCAGCGCCAGCGCGAGGCCGCGGCCGGCGGCGCTGCCCTGCGCGGCGCCCCCGAGCGGGAAGGCTCCGGGGACGGCGGCGCAGGCGGCGAGGAGGGCGAGAGAGCCCAGCCCGAAGTCGCGCGGCGACGTCCGACGGAGGATGTCCAAGAAGCTTATTGTATGAAATGTTAAAATCGGCGCGTGGACCGGTCCTGGATCGCGCGTCTCCGACGCTCGGAAGACCTTCTGCCCGCGGCCGGGCTTCTCGTCGCGACGGCGCTGTACGCGCTCCCTCTCCTTAAGAATATCTCGTACTGGGGCCGGACCGACTGGGACCAGTTCACGTTCCTGAACGCGGTTCCCTACGAAAGCCTGCTGCGCTACGGGCAGTTCCCATTGTGGAACCCGTTCTCCAACGGCGGCAACACGATCCTCGCGATGCCGCATTCGGCCTTTCTCTCTCCGCAGTTCCTGCTCGTCCTGCTCCACGGCCCGGTCGTCGGGGTGAAGCTGCAGTGGATCGCCGGCGTCTTCGCCGGGATGATGGGCATGTACGCGCTCGCGCGCCGTCTCGCGCTGCCGCCGGTCTCGCGCTGCCTGCCGCCGGCCGTGTTCATGCTGAGCAGCCACTACACGCTCCATCTGCGCGAGGGACACCTCGAGTGGACGGCGATGGCGATCATGCCGTGGACCGTGCTGTGCCTGCTGCGGTCGCGGACGGAGCGAAGCTTCCTCGCGTGGACGGCGCTGAGCATGGCGCTGATGATCTACTCCGGCGGAGTCTACGTGTTCGCGGCGACGGCGGTGTTCCTGGGACTGCACGCGACGGGCTCGGCGTGGATCGAGAAGAAGGCCGCCCCGCTGACGGGGCTGGCCGTCGTCTTCGCCCTGACCTTCCTGCTGGCCTCCGCGAAGCTCGTGCCGATGCTCGAGCTGCTCCGCGAAAGCCCGCGGCCGACGAAGGACGAAGGACGCCTCGAGGCGGTGCTCCTGCCGAAGCTGCTGCTGTCGCGCGGCCAGAACGCACTGTACGAGAATCGCGCCGAGCTGCCCGCGCGCCTCGGGCTGCAATGGTGGGACCGCGAGGGCTGGCACGAGTTCGGCGCCTACGTCGGCGCCATCCCCCTGCTGCTCTCGCTGGCCGGCCTGTACGCGTTCTGGGAGCGTCACAAACCGCTCGCCTGGGCGGGCGCGGCTTGCCTGTGGATCAGCATGGGGCGGACGGCCTGGTTCGTCGACCTGTGGTCGGTTCTGCACCGCCTCCCCGTCTATCGTTCGCTGCAGGTGCCGTCGCGATTCCTGATGTGCGTGCTTTTCTGCCTCGCCCTGTTCGCCGGGCTCGGCCTGTCCCTGCTCGAGAAGGGAGCGACGACGAAAGCGCGCCGCTGGGCGCTGGCCGCGCTCGTCGCGCTCGTCGCCGCCGACCTGCTCGCCGTGTGCCGGCCGATCGCGGCCGGCGCGTTCACCATCCCGCCCTATGTGATCGCGCGCGCGCCGGATTTCCGGCAGGGCGGGGATCCCTTCGACAGCTACAGGCGCATGGGCAGCAACAGCGCGATGTATCCCGCCCTGCTCGCCAACCGCGGCACGATCAAGTCCTACGATATCGTCGGCGTGACGCGGGGGCGGTGAAGAGCGAGGGGAGGCGGGCTACCGCGGCGAGGCCTTCCTGGCTTCGGGCGGGCCGGCGCGCGTCGCGTCCTTCTCGCCGAACAAGGTCGTCGTCGAGGCGGAGCCGCGAGACGGCGATTTCGTCGTTCTCAACCAGAACTGGCACCGCGGCTGGCGCGTCGGCTCGCTCTGGTCGTCGCGTCCCGCTCTCTCGCGCGACGGGCTGATCGCCGCTCCCGCCGGCGCGAGCGGCGGGCGCGTTTCCTTCTTTTACCTCCCGGCGAGCTTCGTGCTCGGGCTCGTCCTGACGGCCCTCGGCGCCGCGGCGTGCCGACGGATCATGCGATGACCAAGCCCGAGATATCCGCCTTCGTCCTCGTCCACGACGAGCGCGAGAGCTTCCCCGGCACCGTCGAGGTCCTGCACGCGGTCCTGTCGGAGGCCTGCGCCCGCTTCGAGATCGTCGTCGTCGACGACGGAAGCCGCGACGGCAGCGGAGAGCTGGCCGAGGCGCTGGCGCTGCGCCTGCCCGGCGTGCGGGCCGTCCATCATCCCGTCAACCGCGGCTACGGCGCGGGCGTGCGCACCGGAATCGCCGAGAGCCGGTACGGGCTCATCTTTCTGATCGACGGCGACGGGCAGTTCGATCCGCGCGAGCTGAAGGGCCTGATCGCGCCGGCGGAGACGTCCGATCTCGTCGTCGGATGGCGCATCGATCGCGCGGACGGCGCCCACCGGCGTCTGACCGGCTGGTGCTGGAACAAGGCGGTGGCTCTGGCGCTCGGAGTCCGCGTCCGCGACGTCAACTGCGCCTTCAAGCTCATGCGCGCCTCCGCGGTGAAGGACCTGGGCCTGACGAGCAGCGGAGCCCTGATCAGCGCGGAGATTCTGAGCAAGGCCGCGCGGCGCGGCGCGACGATCGTCGAGGTCCCGGTCCGTCACTACCCGCGGCGCTACGGGAAGCCCTCGGGCGCCAGTCCCGACGTCGTCGCCGTCGCCTTCTGGGAACTCCTCAGGATGCTGCTGCGGCGATGAAAGTTCTCCTCGTCAATCCGTGGCAGGGCCGGCTCGTGTCCGGCCGCGGCCGCGTCTACAACCGGGCGTGGACGCCTCTGGACCTGGCGACGACGGCGGCCGTCCTGCGCGGGCGCGGCATCGAAGCCGCCATCCTCGACGCCAACGCGCTGCGCCTGGGTCCGGCCGAGGCGGGAGCCCGCTGCGCCGGCTTCGACCGCGTCTTCGTCACCTCGACGAGCCTCGACCGCTGGCAGTGCCCGCACCTCGACCTGGCGCCGTTCCTCGAGACCGTCGCGGCGGCCAAGGCGGCCGCGCCCGAGGTCTACGTGATGGGCAGCCACGGAACCGTCCTGCCCGCGGAGATGCTCGCGCTCACCGGCGCGCGCGCCGTCGTGCGCGGCGAGCCCGAAGGGATCGTCCCCGCTCTGGCCGCCGGGGCGCCCCTCGCCGAGGTCCTCGGCATCACGTGGTCGCGGGGCGGGGAAACGATCCACAACGCCGACGCGCCGCCCGTGCGCCTGGACGATCTGCCGGCCCCCGCCTTCGACCTCCTGCCGCTGGAGCGCTACTCGTACGAGGTCATGGGCGGGCGCTTCGTCCTCCTCGAGATGTCGCGCGGCTGCGCGTCGGAGTGCAATTTCTGCCTGCTCAAGACCTACGGCGACGGCGTGCGCCGCAAGAGCGTCCCGCGCCTGGCCGCCGAGATCGAGGCGGCCTGCGCGCTCGGCGCGCGCACGGCTTACTTCATCGACCTCGAGTTCACCGTCCTGCGCAAGCAGGTCCTCGAGCTGTGCGACTGGCTGATCGAGAAGAACCTCGACTTCGAGTGGTGTTGCCAGACGCGCCTCGACCTCGTCGACGACGAGCTTCTCGAGCGCATGCGCCGCGCGAAGTGCACCTTGATCCATTTCGGCGTCGAGGCCGGCAGCGACGTCGCGCTCGCGACGCTGAACAAGGGCATCACGATGGCCGCGATTCGCGAGGGCATGCGCAAGGTCAAGAAAGCCGGCATCCGCACCGCGACCTTCTTCATGTTCGGCTTCCCGGAGTCGACGGAGAGGGACATGGACGACGTCGAGGCGTTCGCGCGCGAGCTCGCGCCGGACTACCCTCTGTTCCACGTCGTCGCGCCGTATCCGGGCACGGCGCTGCACGACCGCGTGAAGTCCGATCCGGCTCTGCGCTTCAGCGACGACACGCTCTTTCCCGAGGCCGTCGAGGCGGCGCTGACCTTGGCCGACCTCAAGCGCCTGACGCGCCGCGCGTACCTTCGCTATTACCTGCGGCCCGGCTACCTGCTCGGCCGGCTCGCCGCCCCCGCCGGACTGGCGGCCCAGCTTCGTCTTTTCTGGAGCTTCGTCACGGCTCGATGAGCGACCTCGCCCGCCGCCTGCGTCCGCTGCTGCCGGCCGCCGTCCTGGCCGCGGCCGTTCTCATTCTGTTCGGCCGGATCCTGCTCAGCTCCGACTTCATCCTCTCCGCGGCGGGCGAGGATCTCGACGGCTACTACGTCGGGATGCGGCAGTTCGGGTTCTCCGAGCTCAAGCGGGGAAACCTGGCGCTTTGGAATCCGCTGCTCTTCAGCGGCGCGCCCTATTTCGCGAATTTCGAGTCCGCCCTTCTCTACCCGCCGAACTGGCTGCACATGCTTCTGTCTCCGGCGCGCGCGATCAACCTCGGCATCGCCCTACACGCGTTCATGGCCGGGCTGTTCACCTTCCTGTGGCGCCGCCGGCGCGGCTCGAGCGAGCTCGCGGCGCTGCTGTCGGGACTGATCTACATGCTGTCCGGGCCGTACTTCATGCACGTCTTTCCCGGCCATCTGTCGAACCTGTGCGTGATGGCTTGGGTCCCGCTTCTGTTCCTCGCGCTCGACGCGTGGTTCGACACGTCCGACCCGGGCTGGTGCCTGCTCGGGGCGTTCGTCGTGACGATGCAGATCCTCGCCGGCCATCCGCAGTACGTCTACTACACGGCGATGGGAGCGGCGCTGTACGCCTTCCTGCGCCTGCACCGCGAGCCCGGCGGAATCCGGCTCGCTCTGGGCGCCGCCGCGATGTACGCGGGCGCCGCCCTGTTGAGCGCGGTCCAGCTCCTGACGGGCGTTCAAGCGCTCTCCGAGCTCACGCGAGGCGTCGGCTCCCAGCACCATTTCGCGCGCACTTTCGCGCTCGCCCCGGAAAACCTGCTGACCTTGCTCGCGCCGAACCTGTTCGGCGACATGCTGGCGCTGCCGTACTTCGGGCGCTGGCACCTGTGGGAGCAGTCGTTGTTCGTCGGCGTGACGGGACTCGTCCTGGCCGCGATCGGCGCGGCCGGCGCGGACAAGAAAGGCCGGCGCCCCGAGCTCGCGATGGCCGCCGCCGCCGTCTTCCTCGCGCTGGGGTCCACGCGCCGCTCTACGACGTCCTCTACGCCTACCTCCCCGGCTACTCCCTGTTCCGGGGCACGTCGAAGTTCGTCTTCCTCGCGGGGCTGTTCCTGGCCGCGCTGGCCGGGATGGGCCTCGACCGCCTGCGCCGCGGGCGGGGCTGGCCCGTCGCGGCGACCGCGGGGGCGGGGGCGCTCGGAGCGCTGCTCACCGCGGCGTGGGCCTGGCTGAGCTGGCCGTCCGATCTCGGCCAGGTCACGGCCGGCAAGCTCGTCTTCGAGGCGCTCGGCTCGACGAAGGAGACCTTCCTCGCTCCCGCCGTGTACCACTCCCTCAAGGCGGTCCGCGAGGCCGGAGCCTTCGCGGCGGCGGAGCTGCTCGCGCGCGGCCGGGTTCTGCTCGTCGCCGCGATCCTGCTCTGGCTGCTCGGCCGCTCGCGGCGGTGGCTGTACGCGCTGGCCGCGCTCGCGGCACTCGAGGTCCTGCTCTTCGCGCAGCACTCCCGCGTCGTGACGCGGCTGGAGGCTCCGTACCCGCGGGCGTGGGCGGAGGCCGCGAAGGCGCAGACGGGCGACTTCCGCGTGCTGCACGTCGGCATGCCCGCGCGCAACCCCGTGATGTACGCCGGCCTTCAGGACGTCTGGGGCTACGGCCCTCTGCTCATGACGCGCTACTTCACGATCACCGACCATTTCTGGCGGATGACGACGTGGGGCAGCAAGCTCGAGCCGAGGGAGATGATGCGCCGCAATCCGCTCCTCGCGCTCCTGCGCGCCCGCCTGATCTTCCTGAACAACGAATCCAAGGAGATCCTCGCCGCCCCGCCTCAGCCGCGCCTGCGCCTCGTCGAGAACTGGGAGGCGATGCAGGACCCGGAGAAAATCTTCAAGCGCTTGATGGAGCCGGGATTCGATCCGGCGCGCACGATCCTGCTCGAGACGGCGCCCGAGCCTTTGCCCGAGAAGGGCGGCGCCGCGGGCTCCGTTTCGCTCGCCGCCTCCGACACGGACTGGCTCGAGATCGACGCCGACCTCCCGCGCGCCGCGATCCTCTTCGTCGGCGACGTCTACAGCGAGCACTGGCGGGCGTGGCCCCTCGTCCCGGGCCCGCAGGAGCGCTACGACGTCCTTCCCGCCTACCACGCCTTGCGCGCGATCCCTCTGGCCGCGGGCCGCCACCGCCTGCGGCTGGAGTACCGCCCGTCGGGCTACGTCGTCGGACGCTGGATCAGCCTGGCGGCCTGGCTCGTCTTCCTCGCGCTGTGCGCGGTCCGAGCGGGCTGGCGCCCGCCCCTGCCGCGCCGGAGGCCGTCCGCGGCGGCGGCGCTCGTCCTGAGCCTGGCGTTCGTCGAGGCGATCGGCTACGCGGCCGCCTCGC
Organism: Elusimicrobiota bacterium; assembly: GCA_023213235.1. Classification (GTDB taxonomy): domain Bacteria; phylum Elusimicrobiota; class Elusimicrobia; order UBA1565; family UBA9628; genus GWA2-66-18. Next base: position 235,382 of record CP096137.1, read on the forward strand.
GGCTCGGGCTGTGGTCGTCTCCCGCGACGCGCGACCCCGATCTGGGCTGGATGCTTCCATATCCGGGCATCCCGCCCGAGAAGCCCGACATCGTCTTTCTCGGGGACTCCGTGACCGCCGGCGGCGAGCTGCCCGACGAGCGCTGGCGCGAGACGTTCGCGGGCCTGCTCGGCGGCTGGAACGCGGGTGTCGACGGGTACGGGACCTATCAGGAGCGCGACCGCTACGTCCGCGACCTCGCGCGCCTCGGGGCGCGGAAGGTCGTGCTCGTCGTGTGCTTCAACGACCTCATGAGCGAGGCGGAGAGCCGGGAGATGATCCGCACGACCCTGCGGGACAACTTCGACGTCGGCGAGAAGACGATCCTCGACTACGAGCCGTGGTACCGGATCGCGCGCTGGCTGCGCGCCCGCGCCGCCAAAAGCGCCTGGACCGATCGCGATCCCGACGAGGCGGCCTTCGCCGCATCGCCGGAGACGTGGCGCGAGTGGACCGGGGCGATCGCCGGCCTCAAGAAGGCGGCGGCGCCGGCCCGCCTCCACGTCGTCCTCGCGCCCCTGCGGCCGCACGTGCGCCGGCGGCGCGAGGGACTGAGCGATTCGCCGGTCAACGCCCGCCTCGCTCGCTTCTGCGCGAAGGAAGGAATCCCGTTCCTCGACCTGCTGCCGGCGTTCGCGCGCGCCGGGGATCCGGAGCACAGGATCTTCGGCGACCCTTTCCACTTCACGGTCGTCGGCCACCGCATCGCGGCCGACGCCATGCGGCCGTTCCTGAGGACGGATGGCTGAGCGCGGGCGCGAAGGACCGCATCCCGGCTGGATCGCCGCGGCCGTCGCCGCGGCGGCGTTCTGGGCGTTCGCGCCCGCGCTGCGCAACGGCTTCGCCTGGGACGACGCCGAGAACTTCCTCGCCAATCCGCACTTCCGCGGCCTGGGCTGGACGCAGCTTCGCTGGATGTTCACGACGGCATGGCTCGGGCCGTACCAGCCGCTGTCCTGGCTCAGCGCGGCCGTCGACTGGACGGCATGGGGGTTCAATCCCGTCGGCTGGCACCTGACGAACCTGCTCCTGCACGCGGCCAACGCCGCCCTGTTCTTCTTTCTCGCCCGGCGCCTGCTCCCCAGGTCGCCGCGCGCCCTCTGGTGCGCGGCCGCCGCGGCCCTGCTTTTCTCGGTCCATCCCCTGCGCGTCGAAGCGGTCGTCTGGGCCACGGAGCGGCGAACCTTGCTCGCGGGGTTCTTCTACTTCGCGGCCCTCCTCTGCTGGCTCGAGGAAGGGCGGGCGCGGCGCGCGGCCCTGCCGCTCTTCGCGTGTTCGCTGCTGTCGAAGGGGATCGGCATCGGACTTCCGTTCACCTTGCTCGCGCTGGACGTCCATGCGCGCCGCCGCCCCGATATCAGGGAGAAGGCGCCGTTCTTCCTGCTGGCGGCCGCGTTCGGCGCCGTCGAGCTCGCCGCGTACGCGCCCGGCGTTCCCTCGCCCGTCGATGCCGCGGCGCGCGCCTGCTTCGCGCTCATCTTCTACGCGGTTAAGACGGTCCTGCCGCTGGGGCTCTCTCCATCCTACGACTTCGTCTGGCCTCTCGCGCTCTGCGGGCCCGCCGTCGCGGGCGCCGCGTGGTGGCTGTGGGCGGAGCGCGGACGGCGCCCGTGGGCGTGGGCCTCGGCGATCCACTACGCCGCGGCGCTGGCCCCGGTGCTCGGGCTCGTGAAGTTCGGCGAGCACGCCGTGGCCGACCGCTACAGCTACTTGTCCTGCGCCGTCTTCCCGCTTCTGGCCGCGGGCTGGCTGTCCACGCTCGAGGATCGGAAAGTCTTTCCGCGCGCCGCGGCGGCGGCCGCCGCGCTCGCGGTCGGCCTGGGCGTCATGAGCTGGCGGCAGTCATTCGCATGGCGTGACTCCCTGAGCTTGTGGACGCGGGCCTACGCCGTGGACCCGGGCTCGGTTTTCGCCCGCAAACGACTGAGCCAGGCCTACTACAACGTGGGCAACGAATTCCTTCGCGCGGGGCGGGCGCGCGAGGCGGGGCGATTCTATTTCGCGGCGGTGAGAGTCGACGCGGACAACGCGCTGGCCCACAACAACCTGGGGACCGCGATGCTGAACCTCGGCCTGCCCGACGAAGCCGTCTCGAGCTTTTGCCGCGCGTTGGGCGCCGACCCGCGCATGGGCGGCTCCGCGGCGAACCTGCGCGCCGTCCTCGTCCGCTACCCGAAACTGAATGGGCGGCTCGACGCGGGCTGCCGCGCCGCGCTCACCACCCGGGAGTGACGTTGAAGCCGGCGAAGTCGCGGCACAGCGCCGCGACCGCCCGGGCGTTCCAGGCCAGAAGCGCGAGCATGATCGCGGCCGTCGCGCGCAGCTGATCGCGGCCGAAGGACGCCCAGCGCGCGGGCGCCAGGAATAGCGGCAGCAGCAGCGGCATCAGGTGCTTGGTCTGACGCCAGTCGATGACGGTGAACGCGAGCGCCGTCATCAGCATCCAGGCCGCCCAGGGAGCGAGAAGCGCCCGCTCCTTACCGCGGCGCAGCCCGTCGGCCAGCGCCCAGGCGCCGAGCGGGAGCAGCAGATAGCCCGTGTGGCGCGAGAGCTGGAGCCACAGCTCGGCGGGGTCGGGGTAGCCGCCGTAGCCGAGCGGGTTGTCGTGCGCGATGCGGTCGAGCAGGTGCGAGCGGACGTGGTCGATCCAGAACACGCGCGCGTCGATCGCGAGCCCCCACGCCCAGAACAGCGCGGTGCCCGCCATGAAGCCGAGGAGCGCCGGATGAATCTCCCTCTTCTCGCGCAGCCGCCAGGCGGCCAGCGCCAGCGGCAGGAAGACGAGCTTGTGATTGGCCAGCGCGGCGAAGGCGCCGGCCAGCGCGAAATCCGCGCGCGAGGACGCGAGCATCAGCGAGAGCAGGGCGAAGGCGTCGCCGGCGAAGTACCCGCCGTAGCTCGAGCGCACGAACACCTCGGGATTGGAGCCGTAGGCCGCGGCGACGAGGACTCCGAGCCAGGTTTTTCCCGAGAGGCGCGCCGCCCACGCGCCGAGCAGCGCGACGGTCAGCGCGGCGAGGAAGACGTTCGCCGCGCGCGTCGGCAGCAGCTCGGGGTCGCGGCGGAATTCCGCGTAGAGCGCCTCGACCGTCTCGTCCTTCGCGTAGCGCGCGAGCTTGTCGAGGCGGTTCCAGCCGGCGAACGACGCGGCGACGTAGAAATGGACGAGGGGCGGATGCGCGAAGTAATAGGGAGTGCCGCGGTCGGTCTTCAGCTCCGGGCTCAGCGACGTCAGCAGCCCCCAGCCGGTGCCCTGCGCCTCGTAGTCCTGGTCGTCGAGCGCGGGAACGTGCCGCGTCGCGCCCTGGAAATACAGCGCGTAGGACGCCGCGAAGAGGAAGAGCCCCGCGAGCGCGGTCTCCCGGCGCGGCAGGAGGGCGCGAGGCGGAGGGGGGCCGAGAGGGCCGCGACGTTGGTCGCGAGCCACGCGAGAGTCCACAGCCGCCCCGCGTCCGGCGGCCCGAACAGGCGCGAGACGAGCAGCACGCCGAGCGACACCGCGGACGACGCGGCGACGATCCACAGGGGCGCCGACGGAGACGGCGCGCGATTCTTGAACAGCAGTCCGCTCAGCGCCAGCCCCGGCGCGGCGAGCAGGACGAGATTGATCCCCAGCGAGCGGAGGAACGGGTCGCCGACGAGTGGATTCTCGGGACGAAAGAGGAGAAAGAGGACGTTGAGCGCCGCCCAGACGACGGCGCGTTCGCGGGTCAGGAGCATTCGCTGTGGCCGCAGTCGCGGCACGTCACGCCCGAGCACCCGGACTCGTGGGACACGTTCCTCGAGAAGCACTTCGGGCAGTGCTCGGCCGGCGCCGCGGGCGGCGCGAGCGCCTCCTCCGCGGCCGCGCCTTCGAGCCAGCCCGTCTTCTTCAGGTGCGCCCGCAGCGCCAGCGCGATCGCGTGCGGGATCGAGTCCACCTTGTTCGGCCCGAGACCGATCGGCTTATCTCCCTTGATCGAGTTGAGGTGCTTGAGCAGCCGCAGCGGATCGCCGCCCTCCGCCAGGTACTTCGAGATCAGGATGCCGACCAGCGAGGTCAGTCCCGCGATCTCGGTGCCGAGCGGGGGGATGTTGGTGAACAGCTGGAACGGCCCGCGCTCGTCGTAGTTGACGTGCACGTGCAGCGGGCCGTAGCCGGTGCGGATCTGGTAGTACTCGGCGGCCAGGCCCGCGGTCGCGTCGGGCTCGCGGCGCTTCTTGCCGGCGGGCTTGAGGTTCAGGACCTGCTGGGACTTCGAACCGTCGCGGTACACCGTCACGCCCTTGCAGCCGTGCCGATAGGCCATGAGATAGGCTTCTCGGACGTCGGCGATCGTCGCCGTTTCCGGCATGTTGATCGTCTTCGACACTCCGTTGTCCGTATGCTTCTGAAACGCGGCCTGCATCTTGACGTGCGTTTCATAGGGAATCTCGTGCGAGGTCTCGAAGAGCCGCCGCGCGCCGGGGCCGAGCTTCTGAAGGAGCGGGTTGACCTCGACGAACACGTCCTTGGGATCGGGCTCGGCGCCGTTCTTGAGCGCCTCGAGCGCGCGCGCATTGTAGCGTGTGTACTCGACGGCGAAGAACGGCTCGATGCCGCCGCCCTGCAGGCCGGCCGCGATCGCGATGGTGCCCGTCGGGGCGATCGTCGTGCGCGCGCAGTGGCGCGGGCGCCGCTTCTCGCCGCGGAAGTGCGGCGAGGCGGGATCGTACGCCGAGCCCTTCCAGTTCGGGAAGACGCCGCGCTCCTTGGCGAGGGTTTCGGAGGCCTCGAGCGCCGCGCCGTTAATGAAGGACATCACGCGCTCGGCGAGCACGAGGGCGGCGGGATCGGAGTACGGCAGGCCCGACAGCACGAGCGCCTCCGCCCAGCCCATGACGCCGAGGCCGACGCGGCGGTTGCCCTTGGCCAGCCGTTCGATCTCCGGGAGCGGGTAGTCGTTGACCTCGATGACGTCGTCGAGAAAGCGGAGCGCGAGCGCGACGCGCTCCTTGAGGCGCGGGAAGTCCCAGCGCCCCTTGTCGCCGACGAAGGCCGACAGGTTCAGCGAGCCGAGGTTGCACGGCTCCCACGGCAACAGCGGCTGCTCCCCGCAAGGATTGGTGCTTTCAATATCGCCCAGCGCCGGCGTCGTGTTCGAGCCGGAGGCGTTGATGCGGTCGAGGACCACATAGCCGGGATCGCCCGTGCGCCACGCGCCCTCGACCATCGCGTCGAAGACCTCCTTCGCCCGGATCTTCCCCGTGGTCTTGCCGTCGCGCGGATTGACGAGCGGATACTCGGCGTCGGCCTCGACGGCGGCCATGAAGGCGGCGTCGATGCCGACGGACACATTGAAATTGGCCATGACGTCGGCCTCGGATTTCATTCGTATGAATTCCAATATTTCCGGGTGGTCGTACCTTAAGATGGCCATGTTGGCCCCGCGACGCGTTCCGCCCTGCTTGACCACCTCGGTCATCGTGTCGAACAGCTTCATGAAGGACAGCGCTCCGGAGGCGACGCCCGAGGTCTTTTTGACGCGGTCGCCCTTCGGGCGGATCGAGGAGAACGAGAAGCCGGTGCCGCCTCCCGACTTCTGGATCATCGACTGGGCGGCCAAGGACTTGGTGATGCCCTCCATGGAGTCGGGCACCGGCAGGACGTAGCAGGCGGAGAGCTGCTGCAGCTCGCGCCCGGCGTTCATCAAGGTGGGGGAGTTGGGGAGGAAGTCCCAGGTGCTGAGCAGGTCGTAGAACTCGGCCGCCCACTTTTCCCGGAGAGCTTTCGCGGCGGGCACCTTTTCGGCCGCCTTTTCCAGGTTGGCCATCAGGCGGCGGAAGTTGGCGTGGCGGGCGTCGTGGTCGGGCAGGCCGGCGTGGTAGAGGCGCATGCCTCCTTCCTCTAATTTATGGACCCCTTCGAAAACGCCCCATTTCGCCGCGTCCTTATGGACGAGCAGCTCGCCCAAAGCCGCGTTGCGGGCCACGCCCATAAGCCAGGCCTCGGGGCTGGGGGCGTCCCGGAGGTACTTGTCGCGGATGACCTTGAGCTGGTTCTCGGTCAGGCGCAGGGCGGTCGACCTTTTCGGCGGCATACCCTCAGTGTAACAGCATCTTCGATTGATTGCCATGAGTTCGGGCATTGACAATACGGCATATAAGCCGTATACTGCCTCTGATGGCGCATGAGTTGAAGTTGTACGAAGATGAGAAGGGGCGTGCCCCGTCAGCGCGTATCTACGCTCGAAAAGCAAGAAAGTCAGAGGTGAGGCCGGGTGGCTCCTCCAAAGATTGGAAAATGAAGGCAACACACTGGGGCGGCCCGCGGTAGGATATTTGGAAGACGGTATTTATGAACTGCGCATCATCGTCGAAAGAGATCAGCATAGAATCCTATTTTTCTTCGAAGGCGATATTATCGTAGCAACGCACGCATTCTTGAAAAAGACGAAGAAAGTTCCTGCTGAAGAGATCAAGAGAGCCCTGAAAATTCGAGCTGATTGGACGACTCGAGAGGGGAAGACTAGATATGAAGACCAAGGTTCGCAATGGAGTTCCGCTGAGTGAGTTCCTCGGAGCCGAACTGGCTGACTCTGAGGTTCGGGCGCATTTTGAACAGGCCAAAGCCGCTACTCTGGCTGCTCAAGCGGTCGTAAGCGCTCGCCGGCGGGCCGGCTTGACCCAAACTGAATTGGGGAAGAAAATCGGTACCGACCAGAAAGGTGTCTGGCGGTTGGAATCCGGGGATCAGAATGCGACGGTTGAAACCCTGGGAAAAGTCGCCAAGGCGACGGGAGGGGTTTTAGTCATTTCGATCAAGCGTCCCCCGAAAGCCATCCGCAAATAACCCTGTTATCGTCGGGCGTAGGGCAATACAGTGTTGCACTGAGCGGGATGTTTTGATACTATATCTCTCTACCTCACAGGAGTCCCTCATTTATGTACGCGATCATCGAGACGGGCGGAAAGCAGCTTTGGGTCATTCCCGGCGAGACCGTTAAGGTCGAGAAGCTGGAGGCCAAGGAAGGCGACAAGATCACCTTGAACGCCCTTTGGGCCGTGGCGGACGCGAAGGAAGGGTCGGAGCCGGCGACGAGCCGCTCGGCCAAGGTCACCGCGACCGTCGTCAAGCAGGGCCGCGGCGAGAAGATCCTCGTCTTCAAGAAGCGCACGAAGAAGGCTTACAAGAAGATGCAGGGCCATCGCCAGTGGCTGACGTCCATCAAAATCGAAAACATCTCCCTCAACTAACATATGGCCTCTACAAAAGCACAGGGTTCCTCCAACAACGGCCGCGACTCCCACGGCAAGCGCCTCGGCGTCAAGCGTTACGGCGGCCAGCTCGTCAGCGCCGGCAACGTCATCATGCGCCAGCGCGGCACGAAGATCCTTCCCGGCCTCAACGTGGGCCGCGGCAAGGACGACACGCTGTTCGCGAAGATCGACGGCGTCGTGACCTTCGAGTGGGCGTACAAGGACAAGAAGAAGGCGTCCGTGTACCCCGCGAGCGCCTCGGTCCCCGTCGGCGGCGTCATCAACGGCCGCCCGACCTCCAAGGCCGCCTCCGGCGAGGGCTTCAAGCCCGCTCCGAAGCCCGTTTACAAGCACGTCGACGCGAAGCCGAAGCAGAAGTAATTCGCCGGACGTGACGAAGGGGCTGTCTCCCGGTTCCGTTCCGGGAGACGGCCCCCGACTCTTTCACCACCACATGAACTTCATCGACAAGGTCAAAGTCTACGTGCAGGCCGGCAACGGCGGGGACGGCTGTCTCTCGTTCAAGCACGAGAAGTACATGGAGTGGGGCGGACCCAACGGCGGCGACGGCGGCCGCGGCGGCGACGTCTGGCTCGAGGCGAAGTCTCGCCTGACCACCCTGATGGACCTGCACTTCCGGCCCCACGTCGAGGCCGGCCGAGGCGGCCACGGCAAGGGCAGCCACAAGCACGGCCACAACGGCAGCGAGGTGGTCATCCCGGTGCCCGTAGGGACCTTGGTTTATAAGGACGGAGTGCTCGTCGCCGACCTGCACAAGGACGGCCAGCGCTGGCGCGCCGGAGAGGGCGGCCGCGGCGGCCGCGGCAACTGGTCGTTCAAGACGCACTCGAACACCGCGCCCCGCCTCGCCGAGAAGGGCGGCCCCGGCGAGAAGCTCACGCTCGACCTCGAGCTCAAGCTGCTCGCCGACGTCGGCATGGTCGGCTTCCCCAACGCCGGCAAGTCGAGCTTCCTGGCCCGCGTGTCGAGCGCGCGCCCGAAGATCGCCGACTACCCGTTCACGACGCTCTCCCCGAACCTCGGCGTCGCCTATCACAAGCACGTCAGCTTCGTCGTCGCCGACATCCCCGGCCTCATCGAGGGCGCGGCCGGCGGCAAGGGTCTCGGCGTCAAGTTCCTCAAGCACGTCGAGCGCACGCGCCTCTTGATCCACCTCGTCGACCCGATGGGCTACATGGGCGAGGACCCGGTCGACGGCATCAAGACGATCGACAAGGAGCTCAAGACGTTCAGCGCGAAGCTCGCGGCCAAGCCCAAGCTCGTCGTCCTCAACAAGACCGACCTGCCCGAGGCCGCCGACGTCCTCAAGCGCCTCAAGAAGAAGTACAAGACCGCGCTCGCGATCTCGGTGGCGACCGGCGACGGCATGCCGGCGGTGCTCGACAAGATCATCGCCGAGCTCAACCGCCACGACGGCCCCGTCCACTTCGTCGAGAAGACCGACGACGGCACCGTGCACAAGGTCGAGCAGGGCTTCACCGTCGAAAACCTCGGCGGCGGCAACTTCCTGCTGCGCGGCCGCTTCGTCGAGCGCGCCTCGGCGATGCTCGACGTCAGCCTCCCCGAGGCGATCGCGCGCTACCAGAACACGCTCAAGCGCATCGGCGTCGAGCGCGCGCTCAAGAAGATCGGCATCAAGCGCGGCGACCACGTCCGCTGCGGCGAGTTCGAGTTCGAGTGGTCCGACGCGCCGCACAAGAAGCTCGCCGCCAAGCGCGCCGACGGCCGCACGAGAATCGGAATCGGAAAGAAGTAGCCCCCGATGGCCAACACGCTGAAGGCGTACGAGACGAAGCTCTCCGACCCCTCCGACGTGTCCGGCGCGTACGCGTTCTGCCAGGCCCTCGCCGACTCGCACTACGAGAACTTCCCGGTCGCTTCGCTGCTGCTGCCCAAGCGCCTGCGCAAGCACGTCGCCGCGCTGTACGCCTTCGCGCGCATCGCCGACGACATGTCCGACGAGGCCGAGTACGAGGGCCGCCGCCGCGAGTGCCTGCTCAACTGGCGCTCGATGCTCGCCGACGTCGGCAAGCGCCCGGCGACCCACCCCGTCTTCCTCGCGCTCGAGGCCACCTTCAAAGACCTCGACCTGCCGAAGGAGCCCTTCGACGACCTCCTCTCCGCGTTCCTTCAGGACACGGAAAAGAACAGATACGAGACCTTCGAAGAGGTCATCGACTACTGCCGCCGCTCGGCCAACCCCGTCGGCCGCATCGTCTTGATGATCCATGGGTACAAAGACGCGGAACTCTTCCGTTATTCCGACGCGATCTGCACGGGCCTGCAGCTCGCCAATTTCTGGCAGGACGTGTCCGTCGACCTCAAGAAGGACCGCGTCTACATCCCGCAGGAGGACTTCAAGGCCAACGGGTACTCCGAAGCCGACCTGCGCATGGGCGTGTACAACGACCGCTTCAAGAATCTCATGAAGTTCCAGGTCTCCCGCGCCCGCGCCCTCTTCGAGCAGGGCAAGCCGCTGCCCGAAAAGCTGCACTGGCCGCTCTCGCTCGAGATCCGCCTCACGTGGTACGGCGGGATGCAGATCCTCAAGATGATCCACCGGCTCGACTTCGACGTGATCCGCACGCGCCCGACGCTCAAGAAGCGGGAGTGGATCCCGCTCGTCGCCCGGGCGCTCGTCGGGTCATGACCGCGGCGGCGCCCGCGGCCGAGCGCAAGTCGAGCTTCTTCCTCGGCTTCCTCCTCCTTCCACCCGAGAAGCGCGCCGCGCTCTCCGCCGTCTACGCCTACTGCCGCCTCATCGACGACATCGTCGACGAGGGCCAGTCGAAGGAGAAGGCGCGCGAGGAGCTCGATTTCTGGCGGAGCGAGGTCGGGAAGATCTATCTGGGGACCGCCGAGCACCCGGTCGCCCGAGACCTCATCGGGCCCGTGAAGACCTACGGGATCCCCAAGGAAGAACTGCTCCAGATGATCCGCGGCTGCGCGCTCGATCTGGAGGAGACGCGCTATGAGACCCCGGCCGATCTGGAGAGCTACACGCGCGGCGTGGCCGGCTCGGTCGGGATCATGTGCGCCCGGATTTTCGGTCCGCAACACATGCCGAAGGAACGCGTCGACGAGTTCGCGGTCGCCTTCGGCCACGCCTTCCAGCTGACCAACATCATCCGCGACGTCGGCGCCGACCTCGAGCTCGGGCGCGTGTACCTGCCGGACGCCGACCTGCGCGCCGCCGGTCTCTCCACCGAGCGCCTGCGCGAGCGCGTCCACGACCCGGCCTTCGTCAAGGCGATGGAAGTCCAGTACCGCCGCGCGAAGGAGCATTACGCGAAGGGCCGCGCGCTCGTCGACCGCCGCGACCGCGGCGCGCTGGCGCCGGCCGAGGTGATGGCCCACGTCTACGAGGGCCTGCTCGACGACATCCGCGCCGGCGGCTTCCGCGTCCTGCACGGCAAGACCACGCTCTCGAAGCCGCGCAAGCTGTGGCTCGCCTTCCGCGGCTGGCTCTACTCCCATGGCCTCTAGGCACGACGCGATCGTGCTCGGCGGCGGCTTCGCGGGACTGTCCGCGGCGGTCGCGCTCGCCGAGAAAGGCGCGAAGGTCCTCGTCCTCGACAAGAAGCCGCACCTGGGCGGGCGCGCGTACTCGTTCTCCGAGGGCGGGCTCGACGTCGACAACGGGCAGCATCTTTTCATGGGCTGCTATTTGGCTACCAGGCGGTTCTTAGAAACGATCGGCACCGAGAATCGTTTGGACGTTTATGAGGACGTCGTGGTCGATTACGCGGAGCCCGGAGGCCGTCGAGACCGGCTCTCGTGCCCGTCCTGGCTTCCCGCGCCGCTTCATTTGGCCGCGGGGCTTCTCGGCCTCAAGGGCGTGTCCCTCGGCGAGAAGACGGCGCTGCTCGCCTTCGACCGCTCGCTCAAGTCGATGAAGTCCGGCCCCGTGCCCGACGCCGTCGAGAAGCTGACGGTGCGCCAGTGGCTGACCGGGCTCGGCATCTCGCGCAACTTCCAGACCCGCTTCTTCGACCCCGCCGCGATCGGCATCTTGAACGACGCGCCCGAGATCGCCTCGGCCGCCGGCTTCGTCCAGGCCCTGCGAACGATGTTCTTTTCGGGCGGCAAAGAAGCATCGAGATTCGCCCTGGCCAAGACGGGCCTCTCCGAGCTCTACACCGACGCCGCCCGCGACTACGTGGAGAAGCGCGGCGGCAAGGTCATCTCGAACGCGAAGGCCGCGGCGCTGATCGAAGAGGGCGGGCGCGTGGTCGGCATCAAGACCGACATGGACTCGCGCTTCGACGCGGGGGCCGTGATCTCGACCTTGCCCGCGTGGGACTTGAAGAAGCTCGCTTTGCCCGCCGCGCTGCGCGGCCCGTGGGAGACGCTCAAGCCCGCGCCGATCGTGGGCGCGACGCTCAAGCTCGACAAGGCGGTCATGTCCGAGCGGTTCCTGGGCATGCTGAACACCGAGACGCATTGGGTCTTCAACAAGAGCATGATCCACGGGCTCAAGGAGAGCGGCCAGACGCTCGCCGTCGTGATCTCCGGGGCCCACAAACAGATCGGCTACTCGCCCGAGAAGATTTTGGACGCCGCCAAGCGAGACCTTTCGTCCTGCATTCCCGAGTTCGCCTCCGCGACAGTGCTCGCCTCCAAGGTGGTCAAGGAGCCCTTCGCCACGCTCTCGCCCGTCCCCGGCGACGAGGCCAAGCGCCCGGAGCCCGGGACCGGCATGCCCGGCTTTATGTTCGCCGGCGACTGGACGCGCACCGGCTTTCCCGCGACGATCGAGTCGGCGTGCGTGTCAGGCCAAGCCGTCGCCGTGCGGCTCTGACGGCCAGAGCGCCGCGAATTCGTTTTCCCAGACGCGGTCGAGGTGATAGCGCCAAAACCTCTTGGCGCCGAAGGACGACGTGGCGAGAGCCGCTCGCCAGCGCTCCAGCTCGATCCGGCTGAGCTGTTGAATGTAGGTTCGCCATGCGCGCTCCAGCAGGTCGCCGCGCGACCAGCGAGCGAGTCGGCGCCGGGCGGTGGCGGCCGAGCCGAAGCGTTTCGGCAGGCCGGCCCAAGTCCCTCCGGTCCGCAGGCGCCAGAAGATCGCGCTCAGCGCGAGGCGGTCGTCGGCCCGGGGCCGCCCGCCCTTGCGGCGGGTCTTGAGGAAAGGGCGCTTCTTGGGGCGAGGCAGCACGAGGGCGATGCGCTTCCAGAACCAGGGCGCGACGCCGTTCCATTCATGTGGGTCTTTATCGAATCGCATACCTCTCCAGACGATCGAGCCCCGGGAAAAGTTCCATTCTTCCCTCTGGGGTTTTGCGCAGAATTCTGCTCAAAACCCCCGTCGAGAGATTCGGCCCGGGCAAGGAAAGCAGATGCCCGGCGGGGCCCGGATTTTGTTAAATGAAGGCAGCGAGGGCCGAAACCATGATCAAGTCCGACAAGTGGATCCGCGAGATGTCGACGAAGCACAAGATGATCGAGCCTTTCGTCGAGCGCCAGGACGGCAAGGGCAAGATCAGCTTCGGCCTGTCTTCATATGGTTACGACATGCGCGTCGCGGATGAATACAAGGTTTTCACCAACGTTCACGGCACGCTCGTCGACCCGAAGCAGTTCGACGCGAAGGCCTTCGTCGACATCAAGGCCGACACGTGCACGGTGCCGCCGAACTCCTTCGCGCTGGCCCGCTCCCTCGAGAAGTTCAAGATCCCGCGCGAGGTGCTCGCCGTCTGCCTCGGCAAGTCGACCTACGCGCGCTGCGGCATCATCATCAACGTCACGCCCCTCGAGCCCGGCTGGGAAGGCTACCTGACCATCGAGATCTCGAACACGACCCCGCTGCCCGCGAAGATCTATTCCAACGAGGGCATCGCCCAGCTGCTCTTCTTCGGAGGCGACCAGCTCTGCGAGACGTCGTACTCCGACCGCAAGGGCAAGTACATGGACCAGGTCGGCGTGGTCCTGCCCCGCATTCTCGCCGCCAAATAGTGCTCGCGACGCTCCTCCTCGCCGTCCTGGCCTTGGGCGCTCGCGCCGGCGACCTGGGCGGGCACGCCCCGGTCGCGGCCGAGGCTCCCGCGCCCGTCGAGGACCGCGCCGCCGTCCTCGAGGAGATGTGGGCGCGCCGCCTGCTCGCGCCCGACCAGAGCGCCTGGGCGCCCTCCGACGCCGAGCTGCTCGGTCGAATCCGCGCGGCCGAGGCCGACGCGCTGGTCTTCCTCAAGCGCCGCTTCGGGACGAACCGGAACTGGACCGCCTCCCGCAAGAGCCCCGGGCCGCGCCTGCTGACCAAGGAGGGGTACGACAAGTACCTGTTTCTGCTCTCCCAGGACGCCATCGAATACTTCGAGAAGAAGGGCGCCGGCGCGAAGTGGGCCCTGAAGCTCACGGATTGGGATGGGGGCGCATCTTCGACGGAGACGGCCGGTTGACGCCTATCGGGATGAACGTCTATCGCCGGGCCAAGCTCAAGCTCGAGGTGTACTGGAAGGCCCCCAACGGGGAGACCTTCGGGACGCGCCGGCCTCCTAAATAAACGGCTTGTTGCTTGTTCTCCGACGGGGAATTTGGTAACATTAACCACTATGCCTCAGAACAGCTACATGCATCCTCCCCGCCAGGCCGGCATCGACCGCCGCTGGCACCACATCGACGCGAAGGGCCTCGTGCTCGGTCGCATCGCCACGAAGGCCGCCGACCTGCTCCGCGGGAAAGGCAAGGTCACCTACACCGATTACGTCGATTGCGGCGATTTCGTCGTCGTGACGAACGCGAAGCACTTCAAGCTGACCGGCAACAAGATGGACCAGAAGTTCTACTTCTCGCACTCCGGCTTCGCCGGCGGCGCGAAGGTCACGCCGATCAAGCGCCAGATGGAGCGCGACCCCCGCAAGATCGTCATGCTCGCGGTGCGCCGCATGCTCCCGAAGAACCGGCTCGCCCGCCAGCAGCTGGTCCGCCTCAAGATCTACGTCAACGACAAGCACCCGCACTCGGCCGCCAACGCGCCGAAGGCCAAGTAAGGACACCATGAGCAAGAACGACGCCATCTGGGCCACCGGCCGCCGCAAAACCTCCGTCGCGCAGTGCCGCCTGCTGCCGAAGGGCGAGGGTAAAGTCACCGTCAACAAGAAGCCCGTCGAGATGTACTTCCACGGCCTTCCCCACCAGGTTCGCGACGTCACCGAGCCGATCACGATCATCGAGGCCGCCAAGAGCCACGACTACATCGTCAAGGTCGTCGGCGGCGGCATCTCCGGCCAGGCCGGAGCCGCCCGTCACGCGATCTCTCGCGCGCTCGTGAAGCTCGACGAGAAGAACAAGAAGGCTCTGCGCGCCGCCGGCTTCCTCACGCGCGACCCCCGCATGGTCGAGCGCAAGAAGCCCGGTCAGCCGAAAGCCCGCAAGCGCTTCCAGTTCTCCAAGCGCTGATTCAATGGTCTCTCAAGAGACCATCAAAGTCAGAGGTCTGGCCCGTCTCGCCTCCGCGATCTTCGCGGGGTGGGGCGGGCTGGTTCTTTCCAAGGGGTCTACGACCTCCTGGGTGGGGAGCCCGAGGCCAACCTGTACGCCGCCAAGGCTTGGGGCTTCGTGTCCCGGGCCGAGTGGGCGCGCTACACGCGCTTCGAGCTGGCCTACGGCCTGGCCTCCCTCGGACTGGCCTGGTACTGCTGGCTTTGGTCCCGGCGCCTGCCGGAGACCGTGAAGCGGGACCGGCGCCCCGCCGAATTCGACCTGTTCGGATAGGCCATGATCACCGTGGGCTGCGCCGGCTATCCCGTGGGCCGTGACCGCTATTGGCGGTCGCTCTCCTTCGTGGAGGCCGAGACGGGCAAGGGGCTTCCCAGGCTCGAGACCTTGGCCGCCTGGCGCGCCGACATCCCCGCCGGCGGCGAGGCGTCTTTGCAGGCCCTGCGCACGATCACCCACGGCCCCCAGGACTCCGGGTTTCCGGCCTCCGCCCGGAAGCTCCCGAAGAACCGGCAGGTGCTGTGCGGGGCCTTCCGGGAGAGCCTGGAGGTCCATGAGGCCTGGATGGCCACAAAGGCCGCCGCGGAGGCCCTGGGCGCCAAGATCGTGGTGTTCGAGACCCCGGGCTCCTTCCTGCCCGGCTCCGACCGCCTGCGCGACATGTACCGCTTCTTCAAAGGGGCGGCGCGCGGCAAGCTCAACTTCGTCTGGCACCCGCGCGGCGGGAGTGGGCGCCGCTCGCCGACAAGATCAGCGGCGACCTGGGGCTGATCCGGGCCTTCGATCCCCTGCGCCAGCCCCCGCCGCGCCGGGGGCTTCCTGTACCTGCGGCCTCTGCTGCCGCGCGGGGGCGTCCTCGGTGTGGACAATATGGCCACAATCGCCGAGGCCTGCGCCGACGTGCCCGCCTTCCTGGCCCTGTCCCACCGGAACTCCTTTCGCGACGCGGAGCGGCTCAAAGAGACCCTCGGCTCCCGGAGGGCGCGGTGAGCCTCTGGTCGGACCTGCGCGTCGCCTGGCAGGCGTTCAAGACGCGCCGCAAGATGAACCGGCAGTTCCGCAAGCGCGAGGACCCGTTCTCCTACTCGAAGACTCCTTACGAGGCCGCCCGCCTCGAGGCCATGGACAAAGCGGTCGGCCCCGGGCCCCTGGGAAGCGCCCTCGAGGTCGGCTGCGCCGAGGGCCACTTCACCGAGCGTCTGTGCCGCAAGGCGGGACGCGTGATCGCGCTCGACATCTCCGCCGTCGCGCTCGAGCGGGCGCGCAAGCGCGCGCCGGCCGCCTTCCAGGAGGCCGATCTGCTTACGTGGGATCCCGGCCTCTTCGCCCCGTTCGACGCGATCGTCCTCGGCGACGTGCTGTACTACCTCGACCGCCCGGGCGTCTCGGAGGAGTTCGCGGAGCTCTTCCCGCGGCTGGCGTCCTGGCTCAAGCCGGGGGGAGGATCGTGCTCGCCCACGGCTACGCCGGAGACGCCGAGTTCGCCCTGCGCCGCCACTTCCGCGAGCGCTTCGAGCGCGCGGGCCTCGGCCTTATCGAGGAGCGCACGCTCGACTCAGAGCGCGGCGGCGTGCGCTGCCTGCTCTCCGTCCTCGGCAGACCCCGCTAGAAATTTAATAGACTCCGCGCCATGCGGCGGAGCGCGGCGGAGTCCTTGAAGGGGCAGACGGAGGCTTTGGTCGCGGCCGCGAGCGCCGCCGCCGACTGGTTCCGCCGTCCCGCCGCCTCCGCGCTCTCGGCCGCGCGCACCGCGCGCCTGCGCGCCCTCGGCTGGCGCGACGCCGCGAAGCCGGCCGACGCGGACCTCTCCTTCGCCCTGCGCGAGGCCGTCGAGCACTCGGCCCAGGCCGTCGCCGAGGCCGCCCGCTGGGGCGTGGAGTCCGACCTCGGCTTGTACCGCACCGCCGAGGCCGTGCGCGAGGCCGCGAAGAAGCTCTCCGCCGCCGCCGGCTCGAAGGGCCGCGCGCGCGCCGCCGCCCTCGTCGAGGCCAAGAAGTGGGCCGGCGAGGCGGAGCGCCTGCGCCGCCTGACGCGTTCCGCGGCGCACGAGGACCCGTCGCTGGCGGGCGCGCTCAAGCGCGAGACCGTCTCGACGCGCCTGTCGAACGCGGCCGAGGCCGTCCAGCAGGCCTGCGACGCCCTCGGAGGAACCCTCGCCGAATGAAGAACCTGATCATCGCCCTTCTGCTCGTCCCCGCCGCGCGCGCCGCCGAGCCGATCAAGCTGCGCGTCTACCACACCAACGACGTGCACGGCTGGATCATGCCGCGCCCCGATAAGTTCCAGACGAACCGCCTCGTCGGCGGCGCCGCCGCGCTGGCCGCGCTGATCGCCAAGGACACGGGGCCTAAGCTCGTCCTCGACGCCGGGGACTGGTGGCAGGGCACGCCCGAGGGTTCGCTGACCAAGGGCGAGGCCGTCGCCGACGTGTTCAACGCGATCGGCTACGACGCCGTCGTCATCGGCAACCACGAGTACGACGACGGAGCGGACTCGCTGAAGACGCTGATCGGCAAGATCAAGGTTCCCGTGCTCTCAGCCAACACCTACGGCGCGGACGGCAAGCTCGTCCCGTGGGTCCGCGCGTCGATCGTCAAGGAAATCGCCGGCGTGAAGGTCGGGATCTTCGGCCTGACGACGACGAACATGCGCCGCCTCGCCTTTCCGAAGAACATCGCCGGCCTCGACTTCCGGCGCGAGGTCGACGTCGCGCGCGAGCAGGTCAAGGCGCTCAAGCGCCAGGGCGCGACCGTGATCATCGCGGTCACCCACATCGGCCTCGAGAACGAGCACTCCAAGCACGAGGGCGATCAGACCTTGGCGCGCGAGGTTCCGGGCATCGACCTCATCGTCGGAGGACATTCCCACACGTTCTTGTCCCGTCCGGTCCAGGGGAGAACGGAACCCTGATCGTGCAGGCGGGCCAATACCTGCAGAAGGCCGGCCGCGCGACGCTCGAGATCGACCCCAAGACGAGGAAGGTCGTCGCCGCCTCCGACGAGCTCGTCGACCTGTGGCCCGACCGCGTCGGCGAGGACGCGGCGGTCAAGGCGATCGTCGACCGCCACGTCGAAGCCGTCGGCAAGGTCTTCGAGACCGTGATCGCGACCGCCCCGGCGGCGATGAGCCGCGAGGCCGACAAGGAAAGCGCGCTCGGCGGCTGGATGACGGACTGCTACCGCGAAGCGGCCGGCGTCGACGTCGCGCTGCAGAACGGCGGCGGCATACGCGCGGACCTGCCCGCCGGCCCGGTGACCCTGCGCTCGATCTTCAACGTGATGCCCTTCGACAACGCGATCGTCAAGCTCGTCATGAAAGGCTCCGACGTGCGCGCCGCGCTCGACCACGGCGTCGGCATGGGCCGCATCGCGCAGTTCTCGGGCGTGGCTCTCGAGTACAAGCGCCCGGCCGAGAGCGGGAGCCGCCTGGTCTCCGCGGCCGTCGCCGGCGCGCCTCTCGACGACGCGAAGACCTACACGATCGCCACGCTCGACTTCCTGACCAACGGCGGGGACGGCTACTCGGTGTTCGACCGGTTCGTCTCGTCGGAGCCGACCGGGATCCTCGCGCGCGACATGCTCAACGGCTGCGCGCGCAAGCAGGGCGTCGTCGCCGCGCCCGCCCCCGGGCGCCTGAAGCACAAGGAGAACTGAGATGGTGTTCAAGGAGACGCGCGCCAAAGTCGAGAAGGGCTGGACGACGACGAAGAAGCTCCTCGCCGCGATGAGCGTCTGGGGCCTGTTCTACAGCCTGATCACGATCGGCCAGCTGTCGGTGGCTTTCGACTACGACGACACCCTCGTCGACTCCGCGAAGGCGCACGAGAAGGCCGCCGCCTCGGCGACCCAGGCCGCGAGCCCCACGTACTGGGCGACCCTCAACAACGCCTACGACCAGGAGTCGGTCAAGCTCGTGCCGTTCTCGATCGCGTGCGTCGCGCGCGCCCTCGGCTTTCGCGTCGTGATCCTGGCCGAGCGCCAGGGCGTCGACGGCGAGGCGCTCAAGAAGGAGTGGCGCAAGCTCGCTCCCCGCGGCTTCATCTACACCCCCGACCCGTCTTCCAAGCACCTGCACATGCAGGAGGGCCGCTATGTGGCCTTCTTCGGCGACAGCGACCAGGACATGCTCGAGGCCAAGAAGGTCAACGTCCTCGGCGTGCGCGTCCGCCGCGGCAAGCGCTCGGTCAAGCACGGCGCCTACTCCCCGGCAAGATGGGGAGGTCGTGATCCCGCTCTCCCAGTTCTAGCACGGATGGGTGTCAGGCCTAACGATTAACGATTCTCTGTCGGCCGAGGAGAATCGTTAATCGTTAGGCCTGACACCCTGATGCGGGCTTGACAGGGGGCGCCTACCCGCTAGAATTCTCCTGCGGCTGTAAGACCGCGAAGTGTGGCCAATTTGGCCACAAATGGAGAGACCATGGCCTCGAATCTGCGCCGCCCGCTGCTCGCCGGAAACTGGAAGATGAACCTCACGCTCGCCCAGTCCGTCGAGCTGGCCAAGCTGGTCGCCGGTGGGGCCAATTCGGCCTCGGGCGAGGTCGCCGTGTTCGTCCCGGCCACCGCGATCACGGTCGTGGGGGAAATCCTGAAGGGAACCGGGGTGCGTCTCGGCGCCCAGAACGGCCACTTCGAGGCCTCCGGCGCCTACACCGGCGAGATCTCGATGCCGATGATCGCGGACGCCGGCTGCGCCATGGTGCTGATCGGCCACAGCGAGCGCCGCAAGCTCTTCGGCGACACCGACGCTTGGATCAACAAGAAGCTCGGCGCCGCGCTCAAGGCCGGCCTGACGCCGGTCGTGTGCGTCGGCGAGACCTTGGAGGAGCGCGAGTCGCAGAAGACCTGGCGCGTGCTCGAGACCCAGGTCGCCGAGGGCCTCAAGGGCTTCGCGCCCGCCGATCTCGCCAAGGTCGTCATCGCCTACGAGCCCGTCTGGGCGATCGGCACGGGCAAGACGGCCACGCCCGCGCAGGCTCAAGAAGCGCACCTCTTCATCCGCGCCCAGCTCAAGAAGATCCACGGCGACGGCTTCGCCGCGGGCACCCGGATTCTCTACGGCGGCTCGGTCACCGCGGAGAACGTCGACAGCCTCATGGCGCAGGCCGACGTCGACGGAGCCCTTGTCGGCGGCGCGTCGCTGAAGAAGGACTTCCTCCGCATCATGGGATTCCAGAAAGCGTGATCCCTCCCGCCGAGATCGCCGGCTTGTCGGCCGAGATCGCCAAGCGCATGAAGCGCTCGAAGCTCGCGATCCCCGCCGGCGTCTCGGTCAAGCACTGCCACCTCACCAAGGAGCACTTCAAGATTCTCTTCGGGCAGAACGCCGAGCCCAAGCGCGTCAAGGACATCAAGCAGCCCGGCTTCTACGCGGCCGAGGAGTGCATCGACGTGAAGGGACCCAAGGGCGTCCTCAAAAAATCCGCCTCGTCGCGCCCTACCGCGACCACACCCAGATCGAGCTCGCCGCCACCGACGCCTTCGCGATCGGCCTGAACCCGCCCGTGCGCGAGTCCGGCGACGTGAAGGGCTCCGCGGGTGCGACCTTGATCGGCCCGATGGGCCAGGTGGACATCAAAGAGGGCGTCATCGTCGCCCAGCGCCACCTTCACTTTTCGCCGAGCGAGGCGCAGGCGCTCGGCATCGCCTCCGGCGAGGTCGTTCGCGTGCGCGCCGGCTCCGGCGGCGGCCGCTCCGTCGTCTTCGAAGACGTCGTCGTGCGCGTCGGACCGAAGTACAGCCTCGAGTTTCACGTCGATACGGATGAAGCGAACACCGCCGGCATCAAAACCGGCGACGTCGTCCACATAGCGTAAGGAGAGACACATGAACGCCCTTGGAATGATCGAGACCCGCGGCCTGATCGCCTGCGTGGAAGCCGCCGACGCCGCCGTGAAGGCCGCCGACGTCCGCATCGTCGGCTACGAGAAGGTCGGGACCGGCCTGGTCACCGTCCTGTTCCGCGGCGAAGTCGCCGCCTGCAAGGCCGCCTGCGACTCCGGCGCCGCCGCCGCGCAGAAAGTCGGCGAGCTGATCGCCGTGCACGTCATCCCGCAGCCGCACCCCGACCTCGAGGGCAAGATGCCGATCTCTTCCCCCGAAACCCTCGCGCGGAAGAAGTAAATGATCTTCGCCCGAGTCACGGGCACCGTCGTCTGCACCCTCAAGGACGAAAAGCTGGTCGGATCGAAACTGCTGCTCGTGCAGCCGGTCGATCTCGCCGGTTCTTCCAAGGGCAACCCCTCGTCGCCGTCGATTCCGTCGGCGCCGGCGAGGGGAGCTCGTCTTGTTGGTGCAGGGGTCGAGTGCCAGGCAGACCACGCGAACCGAAGGGCGGCCCGTCGACGCGGTGATCTTCGCGATCGTCGACACGGTCGAGCAGAACGGCAAGACCGCGTTCAAGAAGTCCGAGGATGCGAATGCAAAGTGATGAGATAGGCAGAATCGTCGCGGAGGTTCTCAAGAAGCTCGAGAAAGAGGATCTTGGGTCCGTCGTGACGGTCCCGTGCCCGGCGGCCGCGCCAGCATCGGGAGACGGGGTGCTGTTCCCGTCCGTCGACGCGGCGGTGAAGGCGGCGATCACGGCGCAGGAGGCTTTTCACGAGCTCGGCCTCGAGGCGCGCCGCGAGATCATCCGCGCCATGCGCAAAGCCGCGATCGCCAACGCCGAGAAGCTCGCGCAAATGGCCGTACAAGAGACGGGCATGGGCCGCGTCGCCGACAAGATCCAGAAAAACCTCGTCTGCGCCACCCGCACCCCCGGCGTCGAGGACCTCGTCTCCCGCGCCTACACCGGCGACAAGGGCCTCACCCTCGTCGAGTACGCGCCCTACGGCGTCGTCGCGGCCATCACGCCGTCGACGAACCCCGCCGCCACCATCATCAACAACGCGATCTCGATCCTCGCGGCCGGCAACTCCGTCGTCTTCGCGCCGCACCCGGCCTCCTTCAAGACCTGCGTCGAGACGATGCGCCTCCTGTCGGCCGCCGCCGTCGGCGCCGGCGCGCCGCGCTCGCTGATGACGACCTATGAGAAGCCGTCCCAGGAAGGCACGAAGAATCTCCTCGCCCACCCCGACACGCGCGTCAACATGGTCACCGGCGGCCCCGCGATCGTGAAGGTCGCGATGACGGTCGGCAAGACCTGCAAGACCATCGCCGCCGGCCCCGGCAACCCGCCCGTCGTCGTCGACGAGACCGCGGTGTTCCCGAAGTGCGCGCAGGACGTGATCTTCGGCGCGTCATTCGATAACAACGTCCTCTGCACCGCCGAGAAAGAGGTGATCGTCGTCGAGGCCGCGAAAGCGAAGTTCCTCGACGCGATGCGCGCCGACAAGCGCGCCTTCGAGCTGAACGCCGAGCAGTGCGCCGCCCTCACGAAGCTGGTCATCAAGGAGGGGGCGTGGATGCAAAGACCCGGTCCTCAATAGAGACTATGTCGGGAAGGACGCCTCCGTCATCGCCAAGGGGATCGGCCTCACGATTCCCGCCGAAGCCCGTCTGCTCTGGTCCCTGGTTCCGAATGACCATACGTTGGTTTGGACCGAGCAGCTCATGCCGTTCCTTCCGGTGACCGTGGTTCCCGACGTCGACGCCGCCATCGAGCTCGCCGCGCAAGCCGAGGGCGGCCACCGCCACACCGCCGCGATGCACTCGACCCACGTCGGCAACCTCACGAAGATGGCGCGCCGCATGCAGTGCTCGATCTACGTGAAGAACGCGCCGACCCTGTTCGGCCTCGGCCTCGGCGAGGGCTACGCGACGATGTCGATCGGCACGCCGACCGGAGACGGACTGACGAAGGCGAGCCACTTCGCGCGCCCCTTGCACTGCGCGCTCGTGGGGTACTTCCGAATTGCCTAACAAACCCGAGATCAAAGGCCTCGAACACCTCTACATCCCGACCGGGAAGTTCGAGGACGCCTGGCGTTTCTGGACCGACATCGCGGGCGGCAAGCCCGGCGAGACCTGGGGCGAAGGAGAGGCGCGCTCAGGGATGATCCAGCTCGGCGGACAGAGCATCGTCCTCGGCGGCGACGCGGAGCGCGACGAGGACCCGGAGCTCGGCTACCCGGTCCGCCACGGCGCGGCGACCTTGTACTTTTCCACGCCGAACCTCGACAAGCTCTACAGGGACCTCGCCAACCGCGGGGCGTCCATCCTGCGCGGCCCGCTCAAGACGCACTGGGGCGCGAAGGTCATGACGGTGAAGGCCGGCGACGCGGTGATCGCGTTCATCGAAACCAAGAAGAAAACCAAAAAGAGGAAATAAACCATGCTCTCCAATCTCGCCGTCGGCTTCCTGGAGTCGTCTTCGATCGCCAAGGGCATCGAGGCGACCGACGCCATGGTCAAGATGGCGTCGATCAAGCTCGCGAAGACGACGATCGTCGCGCGCGGCAAGTACATCATCTTCATCACCGGCCCGCAGGGCGAGGTCGAGAGCTCGATGCGCGCCGGCCGCGAGGTCCTGGGCAAGACGCTCGTCGACGAGGTCCTGATCCGCAACGCCTCGTCGCAGGTCATCGCCTCGCTCGACAAGCGCATCCCCGTCGAAACGCTCGGCGCGGTCGGCATCATCGAGACGAAAGAGGCGATCGCGGCCGTGCTCGCGGCCGACGCCGCGGCCAAGGCGGCCAACGTCCACCTGCTCGAGACGAAGACCGTCGTCGGCGGGGGCAAGGGCTACGTCACGATGTGCGGCGACGTCGGCGACGTGCGCACGGCGGTCGCGGCCGGCATCACGGCCATCAAGAAGGAACTGCTCGTCAGCCAGGTCGTCATCCCGAACGCCGACCCCCAGCTCGTGGGGACGATCGGAAAATGAGCGCGCCGCGCGCCGCCGTCCTCGGCCTTCTGGTCCTGGTCGCAGGGTGCTCGACGACTCCGACGCCGATCGTCTTCTCCTATGAATCGACGCGGACCGCCGATCAGATCGCGGATGGCGCAAGCCCCGTCGCTCTCCGGGTCCTCGATGAGGGCGGCGGGGTGCGATTCGAGGGACCTCGCGCCGCGACGCAGCCGGTCGTGCCGCGCCCCCTTCGCGACGCCGTCGAATCCGCGCTGCGCGTCGAGCTCGAGCGCGCCGGCGTCGGCATCGTCGAGGCCGCCCCGGGCGTCCCCGAGTTGAGCGTGCGCATCACGCGCTGCGCGGCCACGCTCCTCGACGGAGGGGCGGCGAAGGGCGAGACGGTGCTCGAGGCCGCGTTCGGCCGCGACGGCGCATCCTCTTGGACGGATCGCGCGACCGGCAGGCACGAGTCGATTCCGGTGCTGAGCCCGAGCGGCGACTGGGCGCCGCGGTACGCGGTGAACGGCTCGATGGGCAAGGCCGTGGCGCGCCTCGTGTCCGGCTTCGCCCGCAACGGCTTTCGCGCCCTCAACGCCGGTCCCGCCGCATCCGCGCAGGCTTCCGCCGTGCCCGCCCCCAGGCCCGCGGCGCCGAAGTCCGACGTCGACGAGCTTCCGGCAAAGCGAGCGATCGACCCCAAGGCGGTCGCGCTCGTCATCGGCGTCGAGCGTTACCGCGAGGCCCTTCCCGCGGCCGATTTCGCGGCGGCCGACGCCCGGCTGGCCGGCGAGTATTTCAAGCGCGTGTTCGGCGTCTCCGATGAGAACCTCGCCGTGCTCGTCGACGACCGCGCGACGAAAAGCGACTTCGAGAAGCACATCGAGCAGTGGCTGCCGAACCATGTCGAGCCCGGTTCCAAGGTTTACGTGTACTTCTCCGGCCACGGGGCGCCCGAGCCCGCGAAGGGCGACGCCTACCTCGTCCCTTACGACGCGGACCCGACCTATATCACGAAGACCGGCTACTCGCTCAAGCGCCTGTACGACAATCTCGGCAAGCTGCCCGCGGAGAGCGTGACGGTGGCGATGGACTCGTGCTTCTCCGGCGCCGGCGGCCGCTCGGTGCTCGCCAAGGGCGCGCGGCCGCTCGTCGCCATGAAGACCGACGTTCTGCCGGCCAAGCTCACCGTGCTGTCCGCTTCCGGCGCCGCGGAGATCTCGAACAGCTATCAGGAGAAGGGCCACGGGCTTTTCACCTACTATTTCCTGAAGGGCCTCAAAGAGAAAGGGAACGCGCGTGCCGCTTTCGAGTACCTTGTTCCCGAAGTGTCCCGCGTCGCCCGGCGGACGTACAACTCCGACCAGACGCCGCAGTGGCGGGAGGCGAAATGAAGGTCGTCATCGGCAGCGACCACGGCGGCTTCGGGGCCAAGGCCTTCATCAAAAAGGCCATCCAGGCGCTCGGCCACGAGGTCACGGACTTCGGCTGCCACTCGACCGAGGCCGTCGATTATCCCGACGTCGCCCAGCTCGTCGCCGAGGCCGTCGTGCGCGGCGACTTCGACAAGGGCGTCTTGATCGACGGGTTCGGCGGCGCGGTGTGCATGGCCGCCAACAAGGTCCAGGGGCGCGCGCGGTCGCGGCCTACGACAGCGTTTCGGCGCGCATGGCGGCCCAGCACGACGACGCCAACGTGCTGTGCATCGGCGGCAAGTCGCACGGCGAGCTGATCCACGGCGAGATCGTGAAGGTCTTCTTCGGCACGCCGTTCGAGGGCGGGCGCCACTCGGGCCGCCTCGCGAAGGTCCACGCGATCGAGGGTTACCGGAAATGAAGCTCGCCCGCGTCATCGGCCGCGTGTTCTGCTCGCGCCAGGAGAGCGCGATCGACGGCAAGAACCTCCTGCTCATCCAGCCGCTGCGCTGGGAGGACGAGGCGCCGCTGGGCGACCCGATCGTCGCGGCCGACGCGGTCGGCGCCGGTTCCTCCGAGAAGATCTTCTGGGTCGCCTCGCGCGACGCCGTCGTCGCGTTCAAGGACGCGCCGCCGATCGACGCGGCCGTGGTCGGGATCGTCGAAGGGCATCAGGCGCGGGATTTCAGACGGTAACTCCGTCGTAACAAGGGGAAAGGTACAATGTTCGTCGGGGAAGTGATCGGAAACGTCTGGGGCACCCGCAAGCACAAATCCTTGTGCGACAAGCGCCTGCTCCTCGTGCGCCCGATCGACCCCTGACGGAGAAGCCCCTCGGCGACGCGCTGATGGCCGTGGAGTACGGCACGGGCGCGGGGCCGGGCTCGATCGTGCTCGTGATGGACGAGGGCGGTTCGGCGCGGAGCGTTTTGAAGGACGAAGGGGCGCCGATCCGGACGGTGATCGTCGGGATCGTCGACTCCGTGGTGTCGGGCGGCAAGGTGAAAAATATGACTGAAGCCCAATTGAAGAACGTCGTCGAGGAAGTGGTGAAGTCGCTCATCGCCAAGGGCTTCCTCAAGGGACAGAACTGCGAGTGCGAGGGCGGCCCCAAGGCGCTCAAGGGCCAGATCAACACGACGATCGGCTCGGCCGGCAAGGTGTTCGGCAACTCCGCCTCCTGGGGCGCCAAGCCCGCGGCGCCCGCCAAGGGCCAGTTCTCCGCGCTGCCGCCGAAGGCCGCCGCGCACGACGACGAGGACGAGGACGCGCACGTCGACGCCAAGATCATCCAGGCGGCGGGGGCCTCCCGCGTCTCGGTGTGCAAGCCCACGAAGAAGGGCTCCGACACGGCGCGCTACGTCGATCACACCTTGCTCAAGCCCAACGCCACGCAGGAGGAGATCGGCAAGCTCTGCGACGAGGCGCGCAACTTCTGCTTCGCGTCCGTCTGCGTGAACCCGTCTTACGTCGCGCTCTCCGCCCAGCCGCTGCGCGGCTCGGGCGTGAAGGTCTGCACGGTCGTCGGCTTCCCGCTCGGCTCGACGACCCCGACGGTCAAGGCGATCGAGGCCCGCGACGCCATCGCCAACGGCGCCGACGAGATCGACATGGTCATCAACATCGGCGCGCTGAAGTCCGGCAACGACGTCGTCGTCTACGACGACATCAAGGCCGTGCGCGACGCCACGCGGGGCAAGGTGCTCAAGGTGATTCTGGAGACCTCGCTCCTGTCGAACGAGGAGAAGGTCCGCGCCTGCGTCGCGTCGAAGAAGGCCGGCGCCGACTTCGTGAAGACCTCGACCGGCTTCGGCGGCGGCGGCGCCACCGTCGAGGACATCAAGCTCATGCGCGAGACCGTCGGCCCCCTCATGGGCGTGAAGGCCTCGGGCGGCATCCGCGACGCGAAGATCGCCGCCGACATGATCGCCGCCGGCGCCACCCGCCTCGGCACGTCGGCCTCCATCGCGATCGTCACCGACGCGAAGTCGGAAGGGAAGGGATATTAGGAGTTAGTATGGCGAAAGAGAAGAAGGACGAGACGCCGAAGTACAAGATCAACATCGACCTGCAGTGCGGGGCCTGCGCGGCCATCATGCACACGCACAAGGACCAGCCGCTGCCGAAGTTCTGCGCGGGCTGCGGCGCGGGCATGCAGAAGTTCTGCTTCAAGTGCCACAAGAAGGTGGAGATGTTCTTCGAGGAGTGGTGGCCCGAGGACGACGAGTGCCAGCGCACGTACACGACGCCGCGCCGGTGCACGCACTGCAACGCGGTGCTCGAGTCGGGCGCCGACGGCCGCGAGGCCCTCGGCGAGGACGACAAGGATTAAGGGGGAAAGATGGCCGAAATCAAGGAAGCGCTGGGCATCATCGAGACGAAGGGCTTCACCGGCATGATCGAGGCGTCCGACGCGATGGCGAAGGCCGCGAAGGTCCGCCTCGTGGGCTACGAGAAGGTCGGAAACGGCCTGGTCACGACTTTGTGCCGGGGCGAGGTCGGCGCCGTGCGCGCCGCCGTGGACGCCGCGGCCGCCGCGGCTCAGAAGGTCGGCGAGCTCGTCGCGGTGCACGTGATCCCGCGCCCGCACGACGACCTCGAGAAGTACCTGGACCGCATCGCGATCAAGCTCGAACGCTAAGGATGTTCAATACCGGCGTTCGCGTCGGGTCGCTTGCGACCTGACGGCGCGCGTAAATGCTGACTCGTGACGATCTGATCGACATCGTCATCGCCGCCCTGGAGAAGGTCTCCGGGGCCGCGAAGGCGGTCGCGCGCCCGTGGAAAAGGACGGCCCAGCCGGGCGCCTTTTCCTGTCCGAATACGACATCAAGAAGAGGTTGACGGCGGGCGGTTCGCGCCTTACAATTCCCGGGAACACGATAATCAGTCCTCTGGCCGCGGATTGGCTGACGTTAAGAGGAATAGAAGTGACCCGGGAGTGAAGGCCTAAACCATGGCGATCGACATCAAGAACCTGCTGACGCTGATGGTCCAGAAGGACATCAGCGACATCCATTTCAAGGCGGACTCCGTTCCCGCGCTGCGGGTGCGCGGCTCGATGATCCTCGCGACCAACCTCCAGAAGCTCAACGCCGAGGACATCAAGACCGTCGCCTACCAGCTCATGAACAAGGAGCAGGCCGAGGCCTTCGAGAAGAACATGGAGCTCGACCTCGCCTACTCGCTCGACGGCGTCGCGCGCTTCCGCGTCAACGTCTACCGCCAAAAGGGCACGCTCGGCCTGACCTTGCGCGTCGTGCCGATGAAGCTGCGCACGTTCGAGGAGCTGAATCTGCCCGTCGACGCGATGCTCAAGCTCGCCAACGAGAGCCGCGGCCTGATCCTGTTCTCGGGCATCACCGGCGCCGGCAAGACGACGACGCTCAACGGCTTTCTCAACTACATCAACTCGATCCACCAGTACCGCATCATCACGATCGAGGACCCGATCGAGTTCTACCACACCGACCAGAAATCGACGATCGTCCAGCGCGAGGTCGGCCTCGACACGCGGTCGTTCGGCTCCGCGCTCAAGCACATCCTGCGCCAGGACCCCGACGTCGTCGTCATCGGCGAGATGCGCGACCTGGAGACGATGCAGGCCGCGATCTCGGCCGCCGAGACCGGCCATCTCGTGCTCTCGACCGTGCACACGCTCGACGCCGCGCAGACGGTCGACCGCATCGTCGACGCGCATCCGGCGCACCAGCATTCCCAGGTTCGCCAGCAGCTCGCGAACTGCCTCAAGGGCGTGATCGGCCAGCGCCTCGTGCTGTCGAAGGACGGCAAGAGCCGCTTCCCCGCGACCGAGATCCTGATCGGCAACAGCCTCGTGCGCCGCAACCTGCTCGAGGGCAAGACCGCCGAACTGCGCAAGACGATGGAGGCCGGCGAGTACTACGGCATGCACACTTTCGACCAGGACCTGCTGCGGCTGTTCGCCGAGGGCAAGGTCGACGACAAGACCGTGCTCGAGGAGGCCACCAACCCCGAGGACGTCGCCCTCAAGCTCAAGAGCCTCCCGGTCGGCGGCTGACGATCATGCCGGACGAGCCGAAGAAGGACCAGCCCGAGGACATCGAGTCCATTCTTTCGGACCTCGACGCGATCCTCACGGACATGGGGGAGACGCCAAGCCCGCGGCTCCTAAAGCCGCGGCTCCGCCGCCGGCCCCGCCGCCCCCGCCGCCGGCCCCGCCGCCGGCCCCGCCGCCTCCGCCGCCGGCGCCGAAGACCGAGCCGCCGAAGCCGCCGACCATCGAGCTCGCGCCGCGCGAGGGCATCATCGCGCCGAAGGCGGCCGCGCCGCCGCCGCCCGTACAGCCGCCGGTCGATCCGCCGCCGCCGCCGGGCCCTCAGAACATCCCTTTGTCGCCCGCCGCAGCTCCTCCTCCTCCTCCGCCTAAACCGGCCGAACCGCTGAAGAAAGCGGAGCCGCCGCCGCCGCCCAAAGCGACGGAACCGCCGCCCGCGCCCAAGCCGCCCGAGCCCGCGCCGGCCGCGCCGGAGCCGGCGAAGCCCGCCGTCCCGGCCGCCGGCCCCGACGACATCCCGGAGAAGGCGGCGAAGGAGCAGATACGCCGCGTCGCCTACGTCCACACCGCGGCGAACGCCGAGGCCAAGACGGGGTGCGCCGCCTTCCTGAGCCAGGCCGCCCGCACGATCTCGAAGAAGCCGCTGTTCCTGCGCGAGGTGCTCTCGCTCGAGGTCGGAGCCGCGAGCGACCCCGTCGCCCTCGTCGAGAAGGCGCGCCAGGTGAAGGCGTGCGCGATCCTCGCCGTCGTCGAGGGCTGGCCGCCGGCGAAGGTCGACGACCTCTCCGAGGCGTGCTCGCGCGCGAACCTGCTGTTCCGCTCGATCGCGCCCGCCGACGCGCAGAAAAAGTCGACGGCGGTCGACATCATCGTCGACATGATGCTGCTCCCGGGGAAGCGTGATGGAACGCTGGGAGATCCGCGCCTCGCCGCACGCCGACGATCCTCAGCGGCACCTGCTGCTGCTGCGCGGCGGCGTGGCCGACGTCGCGGCCGTGCTCAAGAAGTTCGGCGCGTTGTGCGGGCGGCCGACGCCGCTCGAGGGCGAGGAGTTCAATATGAGCTTCGTCCTCCACAAGCTCACGCCCGAGACGCGCGCGAAGATGGACGCTTGGCTCGTCCAGATGGCGCCGCCGAAACCGGCGGACGCCGCGGCTGCGAGCCCCGCCCCCGCGCCCGCGGCCGCCCCGCCGCCCGCGCCTGCCCCGGCGGCCTTGCCTCCGATGCCGTCGTTCGCATCGCCCGCGGCCCCGCCGCCGCCCGCGCCGGCGCCGTCGATCCCGCCCCCGGCGCCGTCGATCCCGCCGCCCGCGCCGTCGATTCCCGCGGCCGGCGCCGCCGGCCCCGGCCTGCCGCCGCCGCCGCCCGCGCCGGCGCCCGCGTTCGGCATCCCGTCGGCGGGCGACCTGCCGCCGCCGAAGGACTTCCTGCAGCCCGTCGACTCCGGCGGCCCGGCGATCCCGGCCGCGGGGGCCGTACCGAAGAAGGAGCCGCTGATCTCGCTCGGTCCGGACGCGCCTCCGCCGCCGCCTCCTCCGGCGCCCGTCATCCCGCCGCCGCCCGCGGCCGCGCCGCCGCCGCCGCCCGCGCCCGCGGCCGCCCCGCCCACCGAGGTGCGCATGGCGACTCCGGCCCCCGCTCCCGACGCCGCGGCCCCCGCGGGCGCGGCGGCGCCGAACACGGCCTCGCGCGCGCTCACCGACGAGCTGCGCCCGGACTTCACGTTCGAGACCTTGCTCGTCGGCGCCTACAACCGCTTCGCGCACGCGGCGTCGATGTCGGTCGTCGGCTCGCCGGGCTCGATGTACAACCCGCTGTTCCTGTACGGCGTGCCCGGGACGGGCAAGTCGCACCTGATGTACGCGATCGCGACGTCGATGTCGAAGGGCCTGGGCACGTCGTCGCTGATGGTCACGTCGGGCGCGCGCCTGGCCCGCGCCGTGACGGCCGGCATCGCGGGCGGGATGGGGGCGATCGACAAGAAGGTCGCCGAGTCGAAGGCGCTCTTCGTCGACGACATCCACCTGCTCGCGGTCACCGACCAGAACAAGGAGACGCTGGCGAGGATCTTCAAGTCGTTCTTCGACCGCGGCAACCAGGTCGTGCTGACCTCGATGTACCCGCCGAAGTCCCTCGGCGCGCTCGAGGAGGCTCTGAAGTTCCAGTTCTCGAAGGGCTGGTCGGTCGACCTGAAGGTCCCGAGCCCGAACGTCCAGCGCGACCTCGTCGGCGCGGTGTGCGACCGCATCGGCGCCGGGCTCGGCGGCGACGAGATCGGCCAGCTCGCCGACAAGCTGACGAACTGGGGCTACTCCGATCTTTCCTTGTGGGCGCGGCGGCTCGGCACGCTGCGCAAGATCCGCTCGGCTCAGAGCCAGCCCGCCCCGCTGATGGACATGCTGCGCCTGATCTACGAGCCGATCACGATCGGCAGCGAGGCCCCGCCTCCGGACGTCTCGCAGTCGAAGTTCTCGCCGCCGGCGCCGGCCGCCGACGCCGAGCCGCTGGCGATCATCACGCCGAAGGGCAAGGACGGCGCCGCGGCCTACGCCGCCGCGCTCTTCTACGACCTCGGCTCCAAGAACGGCTTCAACAAGACCTACCGGCACGCGCTCACGGAGTCGTACGACGCGATGCAGCAGGTCGGCGTTCCGTTCCAGATCGCCGACATGTGCCACCGCGCCGGCGTCACGCGCGCGCTCGTGGTCGGGCCGCACGCCGACTCGCCGCTGGCGCCGCGCGCCGCGGAGTTCGGCCACGCGGTGCGGCGCATCCTCGAGAGCGGCGGCGTCTCGACGGGCTGGATTCCCTTCAGCCAGATTCAGATCGGGGCGCACTACGTGAACGCCCACCTCGACTTCGACAAATGACATTGGCCGCCGCCGTCGTCGGCGCGCTGTCCTCGCTCTGCGCGGCGGCCGCGTTGTGGTGGTGGTTCTCCTTCCGGCGGTACCTGCCGCTGGCGCGCGAAGCGCGCGCGCTGCGCGAGGAGCTCGCCGACCTGCGCGAGTTCGCCTGCGAGGTCGTCGACGCGGGCGCGTCCGCGCGCCGGCCCGGACGCGCGCTCGAGGAGGCCGCGAGCCGCGCGCTCGGCGCGCTCCACCGGCGAAGGCCTGAGCTGACGCTCGCCGCGTTCTCGCGCCGGCCCGACGGGAGCGCGGCCCTGCTCGCGCACCGCGGCGGCCCCTGGGCGCGGCTCGAGCTGAGCTCGTTCCGCTTCGACCGCGGCGTGCTCGCGCGGGCGATCGAGACGGGGGTCCTCCTGGACGCTGTCCGCGGGCTCGCCCGACGACGATCCCCTGGCCAACGCGCTCGCCGGCCAAGGCTACACGACGGCCGCCGCGGGCGGCTGGAGCGACGAGCGCGGCGCCGGGGTCGTGCTGGCCGCGGGCGTCGGGCAGGCGGAGCTCGCGGCCGAGGCGCCGCGCCTGAGCTTGGCCGCGGCCGCCCTGCGGTCGGCCTCCGCGTTCGCCGCGGGCCTGGCCGACCTGGCGAGCTCGCGCGAGAAGCTCGAGGGCGGGCTGTCGGAGGCGATGAAGGAGCTGACCGAGGCGCAGGACCGCCTGATCCGCAAGTCGAAGGAGATCAAGACGCTCCACGACGTCGCGGGCGCGCTCTCCACGCGCGCGAGCCAGGCTCCGTCGACCCTGGCGGCGATCGTCTCGATCGTCGCGCGCGCCCTCGAGGCCGATCTCGTCGCGTTCCTGATCCTCGACGAGAGCAGCGGCGAGCTCGTCACCCAGCCGGGGGCGTTCGGCCTCGAGGGCGAGGAGCTGCTCTACCGCCTGCGCATCGACGACGCGAAATCTTCCTCCGTGCGCGTGTTCAAAACACGGAAACCCTTTCTCACGGGCGACGCCCAGAACGACCCCCAGGTCATCGCCCACTACGCGAAAATGTGGAGCGTGCACTCGCTGATGGTCGTGCCCCTCGTTTTGGAGGATCGCTGCATCGGCGTCATGCGCGTCGGCAGCCGCCGCGTCAACGCGTTCTCCGACGAGCAGCTGGCCCTCGTGACGGTCATCGCGGAGGAGGCGGCGATCATCGTGGAAACGGCCATTTTGAACCGCCGTTTGCAGCGGACGGCGGAACAATTGGCGGCCCTCAATCGTATGAAGGATGAGTTCGTGTCGACCGTCAGCCACGAGTTCAAGACGCCCCTGACCACGATCTCGGGCTTTTTGACCGTGATGCTCGACGGCGACACCGGAACGCTCAACCCTCAACAAATGAAATTCCTGACCATCGCGAAGGCCGCCGCCAAGAGGCTCTCGGGGCTCGTCTCCGACCTCCTGGACCTCTCGCGCCTGGAGGGCGGGGCGAAGATGGAGCCGGCGCCGCTCGACCTCGGACGACTGGCCTCGGAGTCGGTCGAGAACCACCAGCCCGCGGCCGCCGAGGCGGGGAAGACGTTGACGTCCGAGGCCCCCGAATCGTTGCCCAAGGCCCTCGGGGACGAGCGCTGGCTGCACCTCGTGCTCGACAACCTCATCTCGAACGCGATCAAGTTCACGATGCCCGGCGGGCGGGTGCGCGTCGTCGCCCGCGACAAGGGCGAGTTCATCATGGTGTCGGTCTCCGACGACGGCATCGGCATCCCGCCCGAGGACCGCGAGAAGGTGTTCGAGCGCTTCTACCGCGCCGGCAACCGTTCCGAGGTCAACGCGCCCGGCACGGGCCTGGGCCTGGCGATCGCGCGGGAGGTCGTCG
Organism: Elusimicrobiota bacterium; assembly: GCA_023213235.1. Lineage (GTDB taxonomy): Bacteria > Elusimicrobiota > Elusimicrobia > UBA1565 > UBA9628 > GWA2-66-18. Next base: position 269,042 of record CP096137.1, read on the forward strand.
ACAAGCACGGCGGCAAGATCTGGCTCGAGTCCGAGCTCGGAAAGGGCACGACGTTCCATTTCGTGGTGCCTGCGGCCGCGCGCGCCGCCGAGGCGGCCGGATGAGGGCCATGGCGCTCGCCGTCGCCGCCCTGCTGAGCGGCTGCGCCTTCGGGCGCCTGAACCCGGGGCTGACGCAGGACGGCGCCGCCGTCGCGGTGACGGCCCCCACCTTGCCCGACGCGCGCCGCGACGCGGTGACGGGCGCGCTCGAGCTGTTCCTCGCGCCCTCCTCGACGCAGTCGGCCGCCGTCGCCGCCGAGCTCGGCGGCCGCGCGGCGGAGCTGACGGCGCGGACGAAGTGGAGGGAGAAGGAGGGCCGCGGCGTCGTCGAGGTCCGCTTCGGGAAGATTCTCGCCGCGCTCGACAAGAAGGGCCTGCTCAAGCCCGACGGCTTCTCCTCGCGCGAGCCGCGCGCGCTGCTGCTCGTCTCCGAGCCGCAAGGCATCCTCGACCTGGGCGTCGGCCCCGCGGCCGACGCGCTGCGCCGCGCGCTGTCGGCGCGCGGAATGACGGGCGTCGACGGGCGCGACTCGCTCAACGCGTTCGTCGCCAGGGGCGCCGAGCCCAAGGACCTCGCCGCCGGGGCCGCGCGCCTCGGCGCCGACTGGATGCTCGTGGGCGCGGCGTCGGCGAGCGCGGAGCCCGACCGCGAGAGCGGCGCCTGGCGCGCCCACGCGGCCCTCGTGTCCGACCTCTACGAGGTGAGGGACGCCGTACCCGTCGCGCAGTTCCGCACCGAGGGCGCGGCCGTCGACGTATCCTCTGCCGGGGCGCGCGGCAAGGCGCTCGAGCAGGCCGGAGAGGAGGCCGCGGCCAAGGCCGCCGAGGAGATCAACCGCGCGCGCGGCGGGCGCTCGGAGGCGGCCGTCATGGCCGTCGGCGCCCGCGACGTGGGCCGCCTGAAGGCCCTGCTCGCCTCGCTGCGCGCCGTCGAGGGCGTGTCCGGCGCCTACCTCGCGCTGTGGCGCGGCGAGGACGAGAGCGCGATCGTGCGCGTGTTCCTGAAAGGCATGAAGGTCGACGGGCTCGCCGCGCGCCTGCTGCGCCGGGACGCCTCGCTGACCCTGCTCTCCGTCGAGACGGAAAGCGGCCGCTTGGCCGTCGAACTGCCCGGCGGCGGCCCGAAGTCGATGTTCGGAGACGGCGAGTGAGCCTCGCGCGCGTCCGCTCGATGGGCCTGTCCGGCGTCGAGGGCTATCCCGTCCTCGTCGAGCTCGACCTGGCGGGCGGCCTGCCGGCGTTCTCGACGGTCGGCATGCCGGACGACGCGGTGCGCGAAGCCCGGGAGCGGGTCGCCGCGGCGCTGCGGAACTCCGGCTTCGCGATGCCCAACCGCCGGATCACCGTCAACCTCTCGCCGGCGCGGCCGCGCAAGCGCGGCAGCCACTACGAGCTGCCGATCGCGCTCGCGGTCCTCGCCGCGTCGGGCCAGGTTCCCGACGGGGAGTGGTCGTCGCGCTGGTGCGTGCTCGGCGAGCTGTCGCTCGACGGGCGCGTGAGCCCGGTCCCGGGCGTGCTCGCGATGGCCGCGCGCGCCAAGGCCGACGGCCGCACGGCGATCATGGTCCCCGAGGCCAACGCCGAGGAGGCGCGCGCCGCGGGCATCGCGGTCCTGCCCGTCGCCGACCTGCGCGAGGCCGCCGAGCTCGCGGGCGGCGCGCCTCCGCGCTTCCGGTCGGAATCGCCCGCGCGCGGCGAGGCGTCCGGCCCCGTCCCGGACCTCGCCGACGTGCGCGGCCAGTCGGTCGCCAAGCGCGCGCTGGAGCTCTCGGCCGCCGGCGGGCACAACCTCATTCTCGTGGGCGCGCCGGGCACGGGCAAGTCGATGCTCGCGCGCCGCCTGCCGGGGCTGATGCCGGAAATGACGCCCGACGAGGCGCTCGAGGTCACGCTCGTGCAGTCGGCCTGCGGGCGCGCGACGCCCGGGCTCGTGCGCGAGCGGCCGTTCCGCGCCCCGCACCACGGCTGCTCGGCCGCGGCGCTCGTCGGCGGCGGCCCGTCGGCGCGCCCCGGCGAGGCCTGCCTCGCGCACGGCGGCGTGCTCTTCCTCGACGAGGTCGCGGAGTTCCCTCGGCCCGCGCTCGAGAGCCTGCGCCAGCCGCTCGAGGACCGCCGCGTCACCGTCGCGCGCGCGCGGAGACCGCGGAGTATCCCGCGCGCTTCACCTTCGTCGCGGCGGCCAATCCGTGCCCGTGCGGCTGGCGCGGCCACCCGCGCAAGGCCTGCGTCTGCCCGCCGGCCGCCGTCGGCCGCTACCTGGCGCGCCTCTCGGGCCCGCTGATGGACCGGGTGGACCTCCAGGTGGAGACGGCCGCCGTCGCCTTCTCCGACTGGGCCTCGGCCGCTCCCGCGGGCGAGACGTCGGCCGCCGTCCGCGCGCGCGTCGCCGCCGCCCGCGAGCGCCAGCGCCGGCGCTGGAAGGGCGCGTCCGCGCCGCTCAACGCCTTCGTCGACGCCGCGGCGTTCCGCCGCGGAGCCGGGGCCTCGCCGGGCGCCCTCGACGCGCTCGCCGCCGCGGAGCGCGCCGCCGCGCTGTCGGCGCGCGCTCTCGACCGCGTGCTGCGCGTCGCGCGCACCGCCGCCGACCTCGCCGGCGCCGAGGCCGTCGAGGAGGCGCACGTGCTCGAGGCCGCGTCGCTGCGCGCGCTCGACCGGATGAAATCAGGCCTGGAGGCCGCCGTATGAGAAAGCTCGTCATCGCCGCCGCCGTGTTCTACGGCGTGTACTGGTACGCCAGCAACAAGTTCAATTTCGCGGACACCTCGTCTACGCGCGCAAGAGCCCGCAGGCGAAGTGGTCGGTCGCCACCGAGTACTACGTCGGCATGGTCTACTACCAGCGCGCCGAATACGCGAAGGCGCAGGAGACCTTCGAGCAGCTTCTCGTGGTCCACTCGACGGGGCCGTACTCCGCGCGCGCGCTGCTGCGGCTGGCCTCCGCCGCCGAGGAGACGCGCAACTACCAGGTCGCGCGCGAGTCCCTGCAGCGCTTCATCGACGAGTACCCGGACCACCGCAGCCGCAACGTCGCCGAGCAGAAGCTCGAGGTCATCAAGTTCAAATGAGCGCTCCTCCCTTCGCCCGGCTCGTCACGGAAGCCATGGCCCGCCGCGGCCTCGGCCTGCGCGAGCTGTGCCGCCGGGCGCGGCTCGACCCGTCGTTCCTGTCGAAGGTGCTCGCCGGCAAGCGCAACCCGCCCGCCGAGGACGAGGTCCTGCGCCGCATCGCCGACGCGCTCGAGGCCGACGCGGTCGCGCTGTTCGTGGCCGCGGGCCGCGTCCCGGACGAGTGGCGCGCGCTCGCGGGCGATCCCGAACTGCTGCGCCGCGTGAGCCTGCTCGCCGGGCACTCCCCGGCGCGCCGCGTCCCCGCCGCGGCCGCGGCGCCGGCGCCTCGCGCCGCCGCCGTCCGCCCCGCCAAGCCCTTCAACGAGGAGCTGCTGTAGCCGTGGCGCCTTGGGAGCCGCGCCGGAGGTGGGCCGTCCGTCTGAACGGCGGGGAGCGCCGCCGCGCCGCGCGGCGCGCCTGCTCGAGACCCTCGGCCCCGACGGCCTCGCCGCCGCCGACGCCGCGCAATGGGCCGCGGCCTGCGGCGCGCCCGTCGAGAACGCGCAACGCTGGCGGGCGGCGGCCCTCGCGTTCGACGCGGTCCGCGAAGAGGCTCGCGCGCAGGCCCTGGGCGCGCGCGTCGTCGTCCTCGGAGACTCCGAGTATCCCGACCTGCTGGCGTCGATCCACGACCCGCCGCTCGTCCTCTACGTGATCGGCTCGTTCGCGGACCGGCCCGCCGCGGCCTTCGTCGGTTCGCGGTTTCCGACGCCTTACGGTCGCCGCGCGGCGCGGCGGCTGGCCGGCGAGACCGCTCGCGCGGGCGCGGCGATCGTCAGCGGCCTGGCGCGCGGCATCGACGCCGAGGCCCATCTCGCCGCGCTCGAGGCGAAGGCGCCGACGTACGCCGTGCTCGGCGGCGGGCTCGGAAACGTCTACCCGGCCGAGAACCGCGGGCTCGCCCGCCGGATCGTCGCGGAGGGGGCGCGCTCATCTCGGAGATGCCGGTCGACGCGCGGCTGGCGCCGGAGCTGTTCCCGCGCCGCAACCGGATCGTCTCCGGGCTGTCCTGGGCGGTCGTCGTGGTCGAGGGCCGGGAGAAGTCCGGCTCGTCGATCACCGCGAGCCTGGCGCTCGACCAGGGCCGCGAGGTGCTGGCCGTCCCCGGGCCCTACGACTCGCCCCTGTCGGAGACGCCGCACCGCCTGCTGCGCGACGGCGCCCGCCCGGTGAACACCGTCGCCGACATCCTGGCGTCCCTGCCGGACGGCCAGGTGCGGGCGGCCTGGGAGGCCCCGCCGCCGCCCGCCCGGCCTCGGCCCGCTCCGACGGGCGAGGAGGAGTCTTTGCTGGCTCTTTTGGGCTCAGACGCCCTCTCCTTAGATGAACTGGTCCAGCTGTCCGGGCTTGACACCATGCGTATTTCCTCTATAATGTTCGGGCTGGAGCTGAAAGAAAGAGTATATTCCGTTCCTGGACAGAGATATGCCCAAAAAGAAGCCCGCTGAGAAGCCGGAAAAGAAAGCCAAGGCCGTTAAAGCCGTTCCGGCCGCTCCCGAAGCCAAGGCGGCTCCCGCCGAAAAGGCTCCGAAGACCTCTAAAGCCTCCAAGAACGCCCGAACTGGCCCCAGCCTCCTGGTCGTCGAGTCCCCGGCCAAGGAAAGGACGATCTCCCGCTTCCTTAAGAACGAATTCGTCGTGAAATCGTCCTTCGGCCACGTCCGCGACCTGCCGGTCCGCAAGATCGGCGTCGACGTCGAGGACGACTTCGCGCCGCAGTACGTCGTGCTGCCCCGCGCCAAGAAGATCCTGGCCGAGTTCAAGTCGCTGGTGACCAAAGCCCAGTACGTCTACCTCGCGACCGACCATGACCGCGAGGGAGAGTCCATCGCGTGGCACCTGGTCGACATGCTCAAGCTCAAGCCCGACCAGGTCAAGCGCATCACCTTCCACGAGATCACGCCGACCGCGATCAAGGCCGCCATCGCCGAGCCGCGCTCGATCGACGAGAACCTCGTGCACGCCCAGCAGGCGCGCCGCGTCATCGACCGCCTCGTCGGCTACAAGCTCTCGCCGCTGCTGTGGGCGAAGATCCAGTCCGGCCTCTCCGCCGGCCGCGTGCAGTCCGTCGCCGTGCGCCTGCTCGCCGAGCGCGAGCACGAGATCAAGGACTTCGTCTCCGACGGCTACTGGACGCTGACGGCCGCCCTCGAGAAGCAGGGCGCCTCGCCCGTCTTCGACGCGAAGCTCTCGATGTGGAAGAAGGAGAAGGTCGAGACGACGCGCACCTACGACCTGTTCTCCGAGCAGTACCGCGTCAAGGCGACGACTTTGCGCACGGCCGAGGACATGGACGTCGTCTCGAAGACCGTCCAAGGCGGAACGTTCAAGGTCGTCAAGGTCGAAAAGAAGAGGTGCGCCGCCGTCCGCCGCCCCCGTTCTCGACGTCCACGCTCCAGCAGGCCGCGTCGCAGAAGATGGGCTTCGCCGCCGAGCGCACGATGCGCATCGCGCAGTCGCTCTACGAAGGCGTCGACCTGGGCGGCAAGGACCCGGCCGGTCTGATCACCTACATGCGCACGGACTCGTTCTCGATCGCCAAGACGGCGGCCGAGGAGTGCGCGAACTTCGTGCAGGAAACCTACGGCGCGTCGTACCGGCCCGCCGAGCCTCCTACTTATCAGACCAAGTCGCGCGGCGCGCAGGAGGCCCACGAGGCCATCCGCCCGACGTCGGTGCTGCGCACGCCCGACGAGGTCCGCAAGTTCCTCAACCCCGACCAGATCCGCCTCTATGAGCTCATCTGGAAGCGATTCGTCGCGTCGCAGATGATCGAGGCGACCTACGACACGGCGTCGGCCGACATCGAGAACGGCGACTCGCTCTTCCACTGCACGGGCCGCACTCTCAAGAGCGAGGGCTTCCTGCGCGTCTACCGCGACGCCCCCAAGGGCGACGAGGAAGCCGAGGAGGAGGCCGAGGACGAGGGCAGCCGCCTGCCGCCGCTGAAGGAAGGCGACGTGCTCAAGCTCGTCGAGCTCAAGCCCGAGGAGCATCGCACCTCCCCGCCGCCGCACTACAACGAGGCGAGCCTCATCCGCGCGATGGAAAAGCACGGCATCGGCCGCCCGTCGACCTACGCGCCGACGATCAAGACGATCGTCGACCGCGGCTACGTGCGGCGCAACATGAAGGACCGCAAGCTCATCCCGACCGAGCTCGGCATCCTCGTGACCGAGAAGCTCAAGGGCCATTTCCCGGACGTCGTCAGCCTGACCTACACGGCCAACGTCGAGCAGCAGCTCGACAAGATCGCCGAGGGCCAGCAGGGCTGGACCGACGTCGTGAAGGCGTTCTACGGCCCGTTCTCGAAGGCGCTCGGCTCCGCGGAGACGGAGATGGAGGCCTCGCGCATCGAGCCGAAGATGTCCGACGAGCTCTGCCCCGTCTGCACGGCGCCGATGCTCATCCGCGAGAGCCGCTTCGGCAAGTACCTCTCGTGCTCGACCTTCCCGAAGTGCAAGGGGAAGATCCAGCTCACCCCCGAGGGCCAGAAGGTCGTCCTCGAGATGACGGGCGAGAACTGCGACCTGTGCGGCAAGCCGATGGTCATCCGCACGGGCCGCAAGGGCAAGTTCATGGCGTGCTCCGGCTACCCCGAGTGCAAGAACACGTTCTCGCTCGACGCCGACGGCAAGAAGATCGAGGGCTCGCGGCCGCTGCAGACGACGCGCCCGTGCAACAAGTGCCAGAAGCACATGTGGCTGCGCACCGGCAAGCGCGGCTTCTTCCTGACGTGCCCCGGCTACCCCAAGTGCCGCAACCTGAAGCCGGTGTCCAAGGAAGAGGGCGAGAAGCTGAAGGTCGAAGGCGAGGGCCTGCGCGCGGCGCAGATCGCCGCCCGCCTCGCGGCCCAGGCCGCGGCGGCGCCGCCGCCTCAGGCGCCGGGCTGACGCCGCCCGCGATGGCGACCGAACAGGCCTTGGGCCCGCTGCGCCTCCAGGCCGACCGCTTCCTGACGCACCTCAGGGCCTCACGGTCCTATTCGCCGCACACGCTGCGCGCCTACGGCAAGGACCTCGAGGCGTTCGCCGCCAAGTTCCCGGACCTCGAGCCCTCCGCGATCGAGCGCGTCCACGTGCGCGGGTGGCTCGCCGACCTGCAGAAGGACGGGACGGCCTCGCGCGCGACCGTGCTGCGCCGCATGGCGGCCCTGCGTTCGTTCATCAAGCATCTGAGAAGCATGGGCACGTTGAAGGGCAACCCCGTCTTCGGCGTCTCTTTGCCCAAGCGCCCGCGCCCCCTGCCTAAATTCCTGACGGAGAACGAGATGGCCGAGCTCATGGCCGTTCCCGCGGGCGGCGACCTCAAGCGCGGCCGGCGCGATCGCGCGCTCGTCGAGCTCATCTACTCCTCCGGCCTGCGCCGCGCCGAGGTCCTGGCGCTCAACTGCGGGGACGTCGACTGGCTCTCCGGGACGGTGCGCGTCTTCGGCAAGGGTTCCAAAGAACGTCTGGTCCCCGTCGGTGACGGGGCGCTCGGCTGCCTGCGCGCGCACCTCGACGACCGGGGCCGCCCCGCGGACGCCGAGCCCATGTTCGTCGGCCCGACGGGCAAGCGCCTGAGCGACGCCGGGCTCGTCTTCGTGCTCTCCCGCTGGGTGAAATCGAGCGCGCTCAAGAAGAAGATCACGCCCCACGTCCTGCGCCACAGCTTCGCGACCCACCTGATGAACCGCGGCTGCGACATCCGCATGGTCCAGGAGATGCTCGGCCACGCGAGCCTGCAGACCACCCAGATCTACACGCACGTCTCCCTCGACCGGATGAAGGAAGTCTACAAGGACGCGCATCCGAGAAAGTGAAAGACAAAATAGAGTTGTTGATGGAAGAAACGGGCTGCGACCGGGGCGAGGCGGAGCTCGCTCTCGAGATGTGCGGCTACGACCTCGAGGAGGCGGCGCGGCAGATCCCGCGCCTGCTCAACGACATCTGCGCGCTGAAGGGGAAGTTCGTGCGCGCCGGCGAGAACCAGCACGGCCTGCTGCTCGTCGTGCTCAACCTCAAGAGCCGCAAGGTCCTGCGCGCGCGCGCGGTCATGTCCTACGACCCCGCCGTCTGCTCCGTCGAGCTCGACGAGGAGTGGTTCGCCTTCGAGAAGCACCTGTACGGCTGCCGCCTCTGGGACGGCTCCTTGCCCGCCGAAAGCCTGGAAGTCGAGCAGCGCCTGGCCGCGCACTTCCGCGCCGCCGAGCCCGCGACGTTCGACCGCCTGCGCGCCGCCACGTCGGAGGAGGCCGCCGCGGAGCTCTCCGCGCCCCTGCGCGCGCACTTCCGCGACCGCGATTTGAGCCTGCGGTTGAAAAAGGATATTCTTGACCTCGGCCAGTTCCAGTCCCTGCGCAAGGTGCCGGCGCCGGCCGCCCGCCGCGGCAAGCCGGAGGCCCCGCCCGAGGAGGACCTGCTCATTCTCAAGATCGCCCTCGAGGAGGACCCCGAGGGCCCGCCCGCCGGCGAGATCCGCGCGGGCGACACGGTGTTCGCGCGCATCGTCGACGGGCGCGACATCGCGCAGTATCTCGCGAGGCTGTTCGGCGGCCTGACCGCCTCCGGCCCGGTGCCCATCGAGGTCCCGGTCGAGGCGATCGAGTCGAGCCCCGCGGGCACCTTGGCGCGCGTGCGCTTCGCCGTCGGGGTCGCGGGGGACGCGGTCGTGACGGGCGACAAGAGGCTCAAGGCGGCGCGCGGCGCGGCCGCCGGCCGCGGAGACGGGTCGTGGTGGAAGAGATTTTTCAAAGGTTGAGGTGACAGCATGCCGGCTCTCGTGGTCGTGGGCGCCCAGTGGGGCGACGAAGGGAAGGGCAAGATCGTCCATTTTCTGGGCTCGCAGGCCGACTGGGTCGCGCGCTACCAGGGCGGCAACAACGCCGGCCACACGGTGGTCTTCGGCGGGCAGAAGTACGCATTGCATTTGACCCCTTCGGGGATTCTGGCCAAGGGTTGTCGCAGCGTCATCGGGAACGGAGTGGTCGTCGATCCCAACGCTTTCGTTAAAGAAGTAAAGATGCTCGAGAGCCGCGGCATCAAAGTGCGCGGCCGCCTCTTCGTCAGCCTCGCCGCCCACGTCATTCTCCCGTACCACATCTACGTCGACACCTTGCGCGAGGAGGGGGGCGCGGCATCGGCACCACCAAGCGCGGCATCGGCCCCTGCTACGAGGACAAGGTCGCCCGCATCGGCATCCGCATCGCCGACTACCTCGACCCCGAGTCCTTCAAGAAGCTCGTGCGCAAGAACCTCAAGGTCCGCGCCGCCGAGCTGTCCAAGGTGAAGCCGCTCAAGGAGATCGAAAAAGAAGTCTTCAAAGACTACGACCGCCTGCGCCGCTTCCTGACGCCCTTCGCGGCCGACGTCTCGCTGCTGCTCGACGGCGCCGTGAAGAAAAGAAGCGCCTGCTGCTCGAGAGCGCCCAGGGCTCGATGCTCGACCTGGACCACGGTACGTATCCGTTCGTGACTTCCTCCAATCCCGTCGCCGGCGGCGCCTGCGCGGGGGCCGGCATCGGCCCGACGGCGATCACGGCCGTCATGGGCGTGACCAAGGCCTACACGACGCGCGTGGGCCTCGGCCCCTTCCCGACCGAGATCGACGGCCACGTCGCCCACTACGTGCGCGAGGTCGGCAAGGAGTACGGCACCACCACGGGCCGCGCCCGCCGCATCGGCTGGCTCGACGTCCCGCAGCTCAAGGCCGCGATTCGCATGAACGGGATGACCGCGCTGACGATGACCAAGCTGGACACCTTGACCGGCGTCCATCCCATCAAGGTCTGCGTCGGCTACAAGCTCGGCAAGAAGCGCGTCACGGAATTCCCGGTGTCCCGCCGCGACCAGCTCGACGTCGAGGCCGTGTACGAGAGCTTCCCCGGGTTCTCCGGCGACCTCTCCAAGGTCAAGAAGTTCGCCGACCTGCCTCGGGGCGCGCGCGAGTACGTGCTCGCCGTCGAGAAGAAGCTCGGCGTGCCGATTTCGATCGTCTCCGTCGGCCAGAGCCGCGAGCAGACCATCGTCCGCGACCCGAAGAAGCTCTGGGGTTAGTCCTCGCTGGCGTTTCCAGTCAGTTCCCTGTTGCCGCGGGGGAAAACTGAGCGGAAACGCTCATCAGCCGGACAGATAGCGGGCGTTCTTCCGCTTCCAGTCCCCCGAATTGTTCCGTCACATCGCGGTCATCTTTCCTCCATTTGTGGTACATTCTGCGGGCCCGACGCCCGGCACGTTTTTGCGGCTGTTTCGGCACCTTGCGTTCATACTAAATGAGCACCCTGAAAACGACGGTTTCGTCGAGGAGGAATGCGATTGTCAAGCCTATGGGTCTTGACAACGCAAGCGCGTCTGCTATACTGCGATCGACGCAAGATTGGAACGACAACCGGCAAACCGATCGTGAGGTCGGGGCGCAAAGCGAAGGGCCTCGAGGGTCCGAGGTCGCCTGGCTACCGAAACCAAACATGCTGAACATTGGCGTGCGCAACGGATTTCGCTCGGCCTCGACTTGCCATCGACGGGACAGAGGGGTTCGATGGTCGGCGGGGCCGGGCCTGTTTTTGGCCCTCCTGCTGTGTTCCGCGGGGGCCTGGGCGGAAGCCCCGGTCGGCCTCGACGCCGTCGGCGTCGATCCCCGCGCGGCGGTCTCCAACGACTGGGGCCTCGACGTCCGCGACGCGGACGGCCGGCCGGTCACCCAGGAGAAGGTCCTCGCCGACCTGAAGGCCGCGGCGGTCAAGCGCGCCGGGGCCGGCGCCTACGCGTCCTCCCTGCCTAAGGCCAAGGCCGTCCTGTCCGCGCTCGAGCTTCTGGCCGAAGCCGCGGCCGCGTTCCGGCTGGTGGGGGAATGCTGACCCTTCCCGAACTCCTGCCGTCCTTGCCGGGCGGCAAGCCGCGTGTGGCGATCCTCATGACCGCCCTGCTGGCCATGGCTGCCGCGACCGTCACCTACTGTTGTCGGGCCTCGACCCGCCTCGATTTCGTCCGCTCTCCGCAGAGCTCCATCGAAGTTCTCCGCTGTTAAGCTCCCGCCAACCCCCTTCTCCATGGTCCTCATGGGGAACTCCAAAAATGACTCAGCCGTAGGACCGTCCGGCGGTAACAAATCCGTCACCCGGTCCCAGCCATACGACCGCACTATAGAGGGTCTAATGCACTCCCTGGAGCGGGCCGTGCCTTCTTATTACGCGCGCGCGCGAAATCGCGCCATGCCTTCATTGGCGTGGCTCGGCTTGGCGTGCGCCCTGCTGGCTCTGCCCGCCCTTTCTATATACGCGCGCGCGCAGGCGCCCGCGCACCGGGCGCCCGGCTCCGAGTACCCGGTCGGCAACGCGCGAGAGCTGGTCGCCGCTCTGCGCAGCGCGGACCCCGACGCCCAGAAGGCCTCCCGCGCCGCCTTGGCTCGAGCCGACAAAGCCATGATCGCGGACTTGCTGACCTACGGCGTCGGATCGCGGCGCGACGTCGGCCTGAAAGTCGTTCTGCGCATGGGCCGCCCGGCCATCCCCGCGGCCTTCGAATTGTTGGACGACGAAAAGGCCGGAGCCGCCGCCGGCGGGGTGCTGTTTCAACTGCTCACCGCCCAGGACCGAGATCGCCTGCCCGCCATCGCGGCGTGCGCGACGGCCAACCCGCGGGCCGGCGTGTCCTGCGCGATGACCGCTTTCAAGATCGCCGCTCCCGGGGCGGCCGCGCACGCCGGCGCGTTGGGCGGCTGCGCCCGCGCCGGCGCCGACGAAGCCCGGGTCTACTGCACCGCCGCTCTCGGCCGCCTCGGCGCCGGGGCCTCGGCGGCGCTCTCGGACCTGCTTGCCGCGCTCAAGGACGCGAACCCCGGCGTGCGCGCCGAAGCCGCCCAGGCTCTGGGCGCGGCCGGCAAGGGTTCGCCGAAGGCCGTGGCGGCTCTCAAGGTCGCGGCCGCCGACTCCTCGCCCGTGGTCGCCAAGCGGGCCAAGGCCGCTCTGAAGAGGCTGACGGGTGCTTAAGGCTCCCGCCCGCCGGGCCCTCGCGGCGGCCGCGCTGACGGCTCTCACGAGCCTTTGGCCGCAGCACAGCGCCGACGCGGCCACGCGAACGCTCGGCACCGGCGGCGCCAACACGGCCTACGTGGGTCAGCGCAACGTGCTCTTCATCCCCGGCCGCGGCTACTGGGCGTTCTTCAAATCCACGAACTCGGACCGCGTCGTCTGGCGCTGGTCGCTGGACGGCCAGGACTGGTCCGCCAAGGACGACAGCGGCAACTGGACGACTCAAGCCGACGCGATCCCGTTCCTGCAGACCGCCCCCAACGCCGCCTGGTCCTTCGCCAGCATCTGGTATGCGCCCGACCTCAACCGCATCTATGTGTCCGCCGCCGACGCGCTCGGCGTTCAGGGCGGCGGCGGCGGCTCCACGACCAACGGCCGCACGGGCGACACCAGCGGCGACCTGATGTTCATCCGCTGGGGTACGCCCCAGGCCGACGGCTCTATCGTCTGGAACTCGACGATCCGCCAACAGCGCATGACTGTGCGCGCCAACGCCTGTCAGAACGTCAGCAACGGCGGCAACCAGACCTGGGACCCCCTCGCGCGGCACTCCGCGCTCATCGTCTATTCCTCCGGCACGACGGCCTCCTCGCGCTTCGTCGCCGTCGCGGCCGACACGAACCGCAACAACGGCGGCGTCTACGACGGCGGAGGTTCGATCGTCACCACGAACCTGACCATCGACGTGACGGGCTACCATGACACCGGCGGCGTCGCGCCCATCAACGTCTACACCTACTGTCATGAGACGACCGGCGCGAACTCCGACAGCACGCTCGACATCGTCGCCGCGCCCACGCTGACGCCCTCACGGGACGGCGCGAACGGCCGGGTCATCCTTATCTCGCGCAACGACAACTTGACCGTCGGCGGCGACTCCAACGCGGACGCCGCCGTCGTCACTCTCGGCCACACGAGCCGCGACGTGACGGCCGTCGCCACCGACGCGAACATGAACGGCACCGTCTATCAGCTCACGGCGACCGATGAGAACGAGGGTTGGGGCGCCTCCTCGATCAACGAAGAGGGTACGAGCATCACTCACTTCACCTACATCAACCAGAACGGCGACCTGGCCTATCGCCGCCGCACCTCTCAGGGCGTGGTCACCGGCGCGTTCGACCTCGACACGCGCGGCACCTCCGGCGCGGGCGGCCTTCCTCTATACGAGCCGGCGATCTCGCTGACCAAGAAGAATCAGACCTGGGTCAACAACGATCTTTACATCGCCTATGTCAGCACCGGCCGCACCGAGCTCCACTATATGGCCTGCCGCTCGACCGCGACGGCGCTCGCCTCCGGCTGCGACACGACGCGCGTCTTCCGCACGGGCGTCGAGTTGAACAATCCCAAGCTCGGCTTCTGGGGCGAGCGCAACGAGCCGATGCCGATCATGTGGTCGGACGTCGACAAAGTCTACTTCGACAAGATCATCACCTCGACCTTCGCGATCCCGAGCGTGACCGTCGTCAGCACGGCTGCCGCCTACAACGCCTTCCTGACCCAGCCGAACTACGACGTGATCATCACCGGCGCCAACTTCGAGTTCGTGACCGGCGTTTCGACGCCGACCCCGCGCTTCCAGATTCTGGCCAGCTCCGAGACGCAGGCCGACGTGACGGTCACCTCCGTCACCTATATAGGGAAAACCTCGATGCGGGCGTCGATCGTGCCCAGCACCAGCACGGTCAGGATTCAGTTCCAGCGCGAGTCGGACGGATTCGTCGAGCCGGAGATCTCGGTCGCGTCGATGGTCTACGCGGGCAACACCGTGGTGTCGGCGTACGTCAGAGCGTCCACGCAGGCTCAGGCCGGTCGCTACACGATCATTCTGACGAATCCTTCTTCCGGTACGGCGGTCTCGCCCCCGGCCGTCGATTTGGGCGCGACTTTCTACATCACCGTCCCGACCGCCACGATCACGAGCCCCGGCCCGGGCAACAACCTCGGCTTCGCCGTCGTCACGGGCACCGTCGGCTTCAACAATGAAGGTCAGACCGTCATCAGCACCGCCGCGGTCCGCGTCACGCATGTCGCGACGGGCAAGGTCTGGAACGGCTCCGTAATGACGACCTCCGGCTTCGCCGACGAGGAGGCGAAATGGAGGCCCGCCTCGCTGAGTCCGGCCGCCACCGCCTACAATTTCACGTTCGATACCTCTAACGTCGGCAACATCCCCGATGACGGCCCGTACGAGATCGCGGCGCGCGCGCAGACGCGCGATGGCGGTATCGGAGATCCTTATAATCCGGCCATGATTAGCACGGTCGGGATCAATCTCGATCGCTTCGCGCCCACCGCGACGATGGTCGCGCCGTATCCTCCTCCGACGGTCACCGCCGCGACGAACTCGATCACCGCGATCAGCTTTCAGTTTGCCGACGCGGGCACCGGCGTGATCGTCAGCAGCATCATGATCCAGGACATCGGGATGCCGACGGGCGCTCCTAATACGTGGATCGCTTTCACGACGGCCGGAGCCCTAGGCCTTCCGGATGAGCAGATCTGGCTCGCGACGACCACGGCGGATGCGTCTCGGTCGATTTTCGGGACCGGTCAAGTCGGCGCGGTCAACATGCTGATCAACAATGCGACTTCGATCAAGCTCCCGCAGTGGGAAAACGGACGTAAGTACGCGATTTCCGCTTACTCAAGGGATGCCGCGAGCCGGTTCGTCAATACGTCCACGTCGGGTACCAGCGCCTACACGATATTCGTTTACGACACCCAGATTCCGACCGTGACCGTGGTCTCGCCGATCGGCCTGGCGTCGAGTTCCGGCACCGCAACCTGGGTGACCTCCTTCAGCAGCGTCACCGGCAAGATCCAGGACAACGTCTCGGACTCGCTCGATCAGCAGTTCATCCACGTCCGCATCGCCCGCCTGGCACCGGGCGCGGCGGAGACCGTGGAACGCTGGTTCGACCCGAACACGCTCGACTTCGACAACACCTCCCTGACCGGGCTGACGGCGTACAAGAACCTGCCCGGACAGACTTTGACCGCGCCGAACGCGCAGGACAACTGGGCGTGGGACTTCAGCAGCGCGATCAATAAGTTCGATGACGGCCGCACCTACCGCATCGAGGTGTACGCCAACGACGGCGCCGGCAACTCGACGGGCACGGCCGTGTCGCCGGCCCACAGGTACTATCTCCGCCTCGACAAGAACGCCCCGTCCTTCACCTCGATCGTCATCAGCACGGGCGGTCCGTTCGACAACACCAGCTCGGTGCTTCCCAACACCCTGACGGTCGGCATGTACGGCTCGAGCAATCCGCTGACGACTATCCGGGCGAACATCACCGACGGCACCGGATCCGGCATCACGAGCGTCCAGTACTCGCTGCGCTTCGACGGCGCCAACGGTGGCTTCCACTTCGTCCCGACCGACCCGTCTTCTTGGGTGTTTCAGGGCGCCCCTACCTACGTCAACGCGACCTCGTCGACGACGCCCCAGTTCGCGGTCTCGATCACGTCCTCCGTGCCGTGGCTCGATTCCCAGAACTACTTCCTCTCTTACATAGTGACCGACCTCGCCGGAAACACCACGACCTACTACTGGGACTTCCGGTTCGACCGGTCCCCGCCGACGTTGAGCAACATCATGAAGATCGGTACGTACTCGATCTCGTCGGGTACGTTCCGCGATCCCAATCAACTGCCGAGCGTCATCGACGGCATCGTCAAGGACGAGATCGACGGGCAGCAGAACGCCGGCGTGCAGAGCGTCAGCGTCGGCGTGCAGCGCATGAGCGACGGGTTCTGGTACCGCAGCCCGCTGATCCCGCGTTGGACGGCGACGCGCAATGATCCTGCCGCGACGCTGGGCGGCGGGAATTCGTGGTCGCTGCCGATCGGCGGCGGCGCGGGGCTGTTCTGGGATAATAAATCGACCGAGACGTTCGCTCTCTACGTGTGGACGAAGGATAACGTCGTCGCTCCGTTCGATAACGCGACTTCCTCGACGAGCCTTGTCACCGCGCTCAAGGGCGTGTTCAAGTGGGAGGTCCAGGCGCCGAGCTCGACGTTGACCTCGCCCTCGACGGTCGGCAACAACGTGTGGTTCTCGTCGCACGTTCCGTTCAATCTGCCGCGAATCGCCGGCACGGCGTTCGATCAGCCCTCTAGCGGTCCGGGCGCCGGCGGCGACGCCTCCTGCAGCATGCCCGGCGCCAGCGGCTGGCCCGGCGGGTCCTACAACATCTGCGCCGAGCAGGTGGAAATCCAAGATACCGCGAACGGCAAATGCTGGGACGGTTCGGCCTTCAACGCCACCTGCGGAGACGTGAACGCGTACCGGGCGATGACGGTGTTCCAGTCGAGCTACACGTACGACACGCAGATCGGCGTGCCGGGCGGCCTGTGGGAGTCGTTCACACCCGGCGGACAGTACCGCATCCGCATGCGCGGCAAAGACTCGGCGGTCACGGCCTCCGGCATTTGGGACCCGAACACCGAGGACCCGGGCACTCCGACGGACTGCAACTCCGTGGCGCCCGGCAGCTACAACATCCGCTGCATCCGGGTCGACAAGACCGCGCCCGCGACCGTCGTCACGAATCCCGTCCACAACAGCGACATCACCGCTCCCGTCTCGACCTTTGACGGCACCGCCACCGACAGCGGCTCCGGCCTCGGCAAGACGTTCATCATGATCTGTCAGGACCTCGCGGGCGCGCCCGACCTCACGAAGTGTCTGACGGGCGACGGCACGCTCGCCCCGACGGCCGGCTCGACGTTCACGGGCCCGCCGAACTGGTTCGAGCGCCCCGGCGCGGCCTCCTGGAGCCTCAACACGAACGCGGTGACGGCGTGGACCGTCGGCGTGTTCTACCACGCGATCGTCCGCTCCACGGACAACGTCAACAACATGGAGCAGTGGAACGCCGGCGCGGCCAATAACACGAACCACGTCCGCTTCCGCATCGTCGCCCCCGGCGCGGGAGGCGTCATCACGAAGCCGTCGATCGCCGACACGACGTACCCGTTCTACACGCCGACGACGCTGACGACGATCTCGGGAACGGCGGTCGGCAACACGCACTCGCAGATCCGCATTCGGGAGACGGACAACAACCTCTACTACGACAACAACGCCCCCGGCGCGGGCTGGATCGCGGTCAGCACCTGGATCACGAGCCCGACGGGCGCCCTGATCAGCGTCGTGGGCCGCGACTGGCTGCACGCCTTCGGCGGCTCGTGGCGCGTCAACCAGAACTACACGGTCGAGCAGCGCGTCTGCAACAGCGTCGAGGCCGGCTGCTCCGGCGTGCTACCCGGCAGCGAGACCTTCGTCATCGACTCGTCGGCGCCCGTCAACTCGGTGACGAACCCGTCGCTCGCGGCGCATCGCGCCGGCACGATGGCCTCGCTGTCCGGCACGATCGCCGACCCCTCGGCCCCCGGTCAGCCGAACAGCCTCAACGCCTCGAGCCCGTACTTCCGCGTCGTGCGCATGAAGGACGCGCGCGAGTGGGCGATCAACGCGTCGACCTTCGTCGCGCCGCCCGGCGACAACCTGCTCGCCTCCGACCAGGGCGGCGGCCTGTTCACCTACACGACGACGTACCTGACGTCCGAGCTCATGTTCGAGGACGGCTACCAGTACCGCGCCAACCTGACGGCCGCCGACAAGGCCGGCAACTCGGCGACCGGCGTCGGCGCGATCTTCCGCTACGACATCTCCCTGCCGACGGCCGCAATGACGGTGCCGATCCCGACCGTCGTCATCAACACTTTGCCGACCATCTCGGGCACCGCGCGAGACCCGAACCCCAAGCTCGGCGACTCCAACAGCTCGCCGTCCGGCATGGCGGCCGTCGAGGTCCTGATCCAGCGCCAGTTCAACGGCTTCTACTTCAACGGCACGAACTTCGGCTCGGCCGTGCCCGTGTGGCTCAACTCGACGGGCTTCTACGAGTCGGCGCCCGGCGTCGCGACGTTTACGTACACGAACGCGAACCTCGACGCGTCGCTGCAGAGCGGCCTGTACACGATCGCCGTGCGCGCGCGCGACGTGGCCGGCAACACCCAGACCCAGTTCACGGCGGCCAACTCGTCGTTCACGATCACGGTCGACAAGGACGCCCCGACGATCGCGATCTCGCAGCCGATCCTGCCTGCGTACACGCCGGCGGCGGCCTCCGCGCTCGGCATCCAGGGCACGGCCGCCGACCCGCTCATCAACGGGACCTCGTCGAACCTTCTCGCGGGCGGCGTGGACGTCCTGCTCTGGCACGTGATCGGCCCGACGAGCTGGTACTGGACGGGCGGCGCGTTCTCGACGACGCTGACGACGGTCAGCGCCAGCGGCACGAGCTGGTCGATGGGCCTCGTGCCCTCGCCCGCGCAGTACGCGGCGGGGGAGGCGGCGGCGACAAGGTCTATTACACGATGGCGCGCGTCCATGACCAGTCGACCTACTCCGACGGCAGCCCGTCGGCGTCGACGGGCAACGTCAGCGCGTTCACGCCCGTGACCTCGTTCATCGTCGACGGCACGGTGCCGGTCTCGACGGCGACCGGGATTACCGACGGCGGCTACGTCAACGCGCTGACGGTCCTCAACGGCACGCACAACGGCGCCATGGCGGGCACCGACAAGGTCGAGATCCGCATCACGACCAACCCCGTCACCGGTCCGGACTGGACCGGTTCCTCTTATACCTTCACGACGCCCTACTGGACGACGGCGACGCTGGCGGGCCTGAACTGGAGCTACTCCGACCTGACGGGGGCGTTCACCGACAACGAGCTTTATTTCATCTACGTCCGGGCCACGGACCTCGTCGGCAACGTGCAGTCGCCCGTGCCCGTCTACGGAGTCCGCTACGACGTGACGCCGCCGGCGCTGTCGATCCTGTTCCCGAACAGCCCGCCGGCCAACCCGGCCTACTCGAATAACGCCGAGTCCGTGCGCCCCAGCACTTACACGCACGGCCTCGTCTCGGACTCCGGTTCCGGCGCCTCGGGCATCGCGCAGGTCTGGCTCGGCATCTCCTCGGGCGCGGCGCAGAACGTCTGGTGGAACGAGGCCGCGCGCGACTTCACGACGAGCCAGGCGACGGTCGCGTGGTCGACGCAGACCTACGTTTCCGGCACGGCCTGGCAGTACTCGGTGCCCGAACTGCAGACCCGCCTGGCCGACGGCGTCAACTACTCGGTGTTCGTGTACGCGCGCGACATCGCGGGCAACACGGTCAACTTCTCGGTCGGCATGCTCCCGGGCGCTTCGGCGGCCGGGCAGACCCAGCCGTTCAAGTACGATGTGACGCGCCCGACGTCGACGGTCGCCGTCCCCGTCAACGGGACCGCGGTCAACACCCTGACGGCGTTCTCCGGCTCCGGCACCGACGGCGGGTCGAACGCCTCGGGCGTCTTCCGCAACTACATGGCGATCCGCCACGTCGACGGCGGCTCGGCGCCGATCGGCTGGTGGAACTGGGGCACGGGCGCGTTCGACAACGGCATCTCCGACCCGCCTCCGGCGCCTCCGTCGGCGGCCTGGACCCAGGTCTCGAGCACGACGGTCCAGGGGCTGAGTTCCCTGTCCTGGTCGACGGCCGTTCCCGCCGGCATGCTCGAATCGAGCGCGACCTATCGCGTCGTCTCCGCCGCGCTCGACAACGCGACGAACCTGCAGCAGGGCGCCACGCCCGTCGGCTCCGGCGCGGCGTTCCGCTACGACGTCCAGATTCCGACGGCCGTCGTGGCGACTCCGGCCTACGGCGCCTACCTGAACGCCGCGACGCTCGGCCAACTCTCGGGCACGGCCAACGACGAACTGACGGGCGCTTCCGGCCTGCAGGCCGTCCAGATCCTGCTCAAGATGGAGAACGACCAGGCGTACTGGAACGGCGGCACCGCCGGCACCCTGGCCGACTACGATTCGACGCCCGGGACGAAGTACACGCAGTGGCGCACGGTGACGGGGACTTTCAACTGGACGCAGGCGTTCCCGCCGATGCCGGCGCCCTCGAAGAACTTCCGCGTCTGGGTGCGCGTGATAGACCGCGCCGGCAATATCAGCGCGACGCCGTCGAACGGCCAGCTCGACGCGAACCTCAACGCCGACGGCACGCCGGCGCGCATGTTCAACTACGACGACTCGCCGCCCGTCACCGCGGTCTCCTACCCCGCTCAGTTCGTCTCGTTCGTGCCGGCGACGATCACCGGGACGGCGCAGGACACGCAGCTCGCGCTGAACCCGTCCGGCATCGTCGACGTCCGCCTGCGCATGACGCGCACGACGGGCGAGTACTGGAACCTCTTCACCTCGACCTGGAGCGCCACCCCGCTCGGCTTCTCGAACACGAGCCTGACGGGCATCAACCCGTGGACGTTCTCGAACTTCTCGGGCGCGTTCGTCGACGGCTACCGCTACGACGTCAACCCGCAGGGCGTCGACGCGGGCGGCAACGTCGAGAGCCCGTCGTTCTCGACGTACTCGTTCATCGTCGATCTGAGCACGCCCTCGAGCGCGATCCTGTGGCCCAACGGCGGCGCCTTCGTGAGCTCCGCGGCCGTCGTGATCCGCGGCGTCGCCGAGGACCGCTACTGCGGCCTGAACCCCGCGACCTGCAACGCCTCGCGCCAGTACGAGTCCGGCATGACGAGCACCATGGTGGCCGTCGCGGTCGCCGAGGTCGTCGTCTCGACGACGTGGTGGGACGGCGCGGCCTTCACGTCGGGCTCGCCCATCTTCCTGCCCGCGGTCTTCGTCGGGGCTTCCTCCGGCACGTGGACGTTCGCGATGCCGCCGAGCGCTCTGACCTCGACGAAGTACTACAAGGCGGTCGTGCGCGCCAAGGACCTGGCCGGCAACATCGACGTCGTCACGTCGACGAACACCTTCGTCTACGACGCGGCCGCGCCCGTCGCCTACGCGACGGCGCCGACCGGGTTCAACGGTCTCATCACGACGATCTACGGCACGGCCAAGGACGACATCCCCGACGTGCCGTCGGTCGTGCGCCTGACGATTCGTGAGACGGCTCCCGTTTCCCAGTACTGGAACGGCACCGGCTGGCAGATCGGCCCGGTCGAGCTCTCGTCGGGCGTCATCGGCTCGCTGATCACGGGGACGACCTACGCCTGGTCGTTCGACGCGACCACGGTCAACTTCATCAACGCGGCGACCTACACGGTCACCGCGCGCGGCGTGGACGGGGCGGGCAACATCGAGGCGGCGCACGGCACGCCGGACATCGAGTTCTACCTCGAGGCCCCGACGCCGTCGCTCGTTCTGACCCAGCCGACGGCCCCCGACCTCAAGCACTACGGCCCGAACTCCGCCGGCCCGGTGACGACGATCCTCGGCACCGGCCAGAACCTGCGGACGACGGCCGGCGTGCGCATCGCCCTGCAGCGCCTGACGGAGCCGACGAGCTACTGGTTCGAGCCGACGCAGTCCTGGGTCAACGACCCGGCGACGTTTACGCCCGTCAACGTCGCGGGCGGGACGCCGCAGACCTGGTCGCTGACTTTGACCAACCCGTACGTCGTGTTCGACGCGTCGTACAGCCTGACGGCGACGCCGGTCAACAACGCCGGCCTGCTGGGCACCGCGGTCTCGCGCACGTTCGTCTTCGACCGCACGATCCCGCTCAACGGCATCACGAATCCGGCGTCCGCGCCCTGCCAGGGCGCCAACGCCTGCCTGAGCTCGTTGCCGACCATATCGGGCACGGCCTCCGACCCCACAAGCACGACGCCGCCGTCGGTCACCGCGGCGGGCGTCAAGGTCCGCCTGAAGAACGCCGTCAGCGGCGAGTACTGGAACGGGACCGCGTTCGCGCCGGCGATCTCGGAGATGTCGATCGACCCGGGCGCCTTCTCCGGCGGCGGCCCCTTCGCCTGGAGCACGGCGACGTTGGCGGGCGCCGCGCTGCGCGACGGCGAGGACTACACGATCCTCGCTCACGCGGCCGACAAGGCGGCCAACGATCAGACCGTCGAGGCGCAGATGGCGGCGTTCACCTTCATCTACGACACCTCGACGCCGACGGGCATGCTCAGCCAGCCCTCGTCGGGCCACGTTTACCTGAACCTGACCACGATCTCGGGCACGTCCGTCGACCCGGGCGGCGCGAACCCGAACAACAAGTTCTCCGGGGTCGAGCGCGTCGAGCTGCAGATCTTCAGCCCCGTCGACGGCGTCTGCTGGAGCAACGCGGCTTCACAGTTCAACGTCGGCTGCCCGAACTTCTTCGTCGTGACCGGCACGACGCCGTGGTCGTACTCGAACGGCGCGCTCACCGGCGCGCTCGTCTCGGGCCAGCCGTACACGTTGACCGCGCGCGCGATCGACTTCGCGGGCAACGTGCAGTCGCAGTTCAGCGTGCCGCTGTCGAGCCGCACGATGAGTGCCGACACGAACCGGCCGACGACGGCGTTCACGAAGCCGCTGCCGGGCGTGGCCTACCGCTCGAGCCAGTTGACGGGCGGCACGGCGATCACGGGCTCGGCGGCCGACGCCGAGGCCGCCCAGTACATCGACAACGACGCCCTCCAGAGCGTGCAGACCGTCATCTGGTACGTGCTGGGCGGCACGAGCTACTACTACACGGGCGTCGTCGACCTCTTCCCGAGCGGCAACGGCACGAAGTTCTCGTCGAACACGGTCGAGGCCGCGCAGTGGCTCAACGTCACCTCCGGCACGCAGACCTGGGCGTCGCTGTTCGCGGGCGCCGACTGGATCAGCGACCGCCAGTACCGCGCCAAGGCGCGCGCGCGCGACCGCGCGCGCGACGTCACGGGCACGATCGTCGGCAACCTGCAGAACGCCTTCGTCACCAACGTCAGCTTCGTCGACTTCAAGGTCGACGACACCGCGCCCGTGTCCGTGGTGCAGGACCCGCCGGTCACGGGCTTCCTGCAGAACCTCAACTCGATCTCGGGCACGTCGAACTCCGACCTGTCGCTGGCGAACACCTATTACCTGCGCGTCTGGTACGTCGTCGGCGTCTCGAGCTTCTACTGGAACGGCAACGCGTGGGGGCGGCGAACGTGCAGACCCAGCTGCCCGTGCAGGTGACGGGCTCGACGGGCACGGTCGCGTGGACCTACCCCGGCGCGCTCGTCGGCTACACGGCGCCGACGATCACCCAGCCCGACGGCACGGCGTACGGCGTCGCGATCCAGGCGCTCGACAACGCCGGCAACCTCGAGACGCCGACGACGGCCCAGTACGTCCTCGACCAGGTGGGCCCGATCGTGACGATTTCGACGCCGATGGCCGCGTTCCCGAACTACGGCACGGCGCGGCCGCTCGTCCAGCTGCGCGGCGTCTCGAACGACTCGCCGGCCGGCGTGCTGCGCGTCGACCTCGAGATCAAGCAGGTCTCCGACACGCCGAACCTGTTCTGGGACGGCTTCACGTGGACCGCCGTGTCGAGCGTCGTGCCGGCGACGTCGACGAATCCGTGGACCTACGTCGCCCCGACGTGGATCGACAACAAGCAGTACTCGATCCGGGCCAAGGCCGTCGACCTCGCGGGCAACGACTCCGGCTTCGGCGCGCCCGTCATCTTCAAGTACGACGTCAACAAGCCGTCGACGACGATCCTCGTCCCGAACCAGCCGTTCTACCCGCTGTCGTGGTCGGGCACGCCGCTGTCGGGCACCGCGCTCGACTGGGTGGATGTCCCGGCGACGCAGGCCAAGTCCGGCCTGGAGCGCGTCGAGATCGCGATCAGCCGCGGCTCGGACGGGTTCTACTGGCAGGGCGGCGTGTTCAACGCGCCGGTCGCCTTCCGCACCGTGTCGACGACGACCCTCGACCCGGCGTCCTGGACCTACCCTCCGTCCAATCCCGCCGGCGACGCGCTGCCCGGCTGGAACGACAACGAGTCCTACACGGTCGACCTGCGCGCGACCGACAAGACCGGCAACGTCGAGAACCTGGTCAGCTACACGTTCACGTTCGACTCGTTCGCCCCGACGACGACTATCTCCACGCCGCTCGACCAGAGCTACGCGACGGCGTTCTCGCTGTCCTCGGGCACCTACTCGTCGGTGCCGGCGTCGATCTCGCAGATCCTCGTCGCGGTGCGCAACAACCTCAACCAGTACTGGAACGGGACGGCGTTCGCCGCGTACGCGCCCGGCGCGAGCTGGCTGCCGGCCCAGATCCATGTCTCGTCGTGGACGTTCACCAACGGGCCGCTGTCGACCTTCATCAACACGACGCAGACCGACCCGCGCCCCTACGAATTCTTCGTGCGCGGCATCGACGGCGCCGGCAACGACAACCGCGGCGCCGCACAGCCGACCTCCGGCACGGGCCGGACCATGATCGTCGACTACTTCCGCCCCGTGTCGCTGATCACCTACCCCGTCGACAACGCCGCCCTGCCCAACAGCGTCACGCCGATCACGGGCACGGCGGAGGACAAGGTCACGGCGCTCGCGGTCGTCGGCGCCGGTTTGTCGCTCGTGAACCTGAAGGTTGTCCGGATCGGCCCCGGCCTGACCGAGAACTTCTGGGACGGCGGCGCCTGGAACCCCGCCGACCAGGGCTTCAACATCCCGACGAACCTCGGCGGCGCGCCGCAGACCGTGCAGACCTTCGCGAGCCAGAACGGCGCGATCGGCGACGGCAGCTTCCTGGACAGCTACCGCTACCGCGTGACGTCGCAGGCGCAGGACGTCTTCGGCTTCTTCGAGACCGTCATGTCGACCGTCAACTTCGTCGTCGACCGCGCGACGCCGACGGCGACCCTTCTGCGGCCGGCGCACGGCTCCTACATCAGCACCAACACCCTGACGCTGTCGTCGGGAACGTTCTCCGAGCCGGTCGGCCCCGGCGGCTACACCTCGGGCCTGCAGGCGGTGCGCCTGCAGATCGAGGACATCTCCGACCTGGCGGTGCCCGCGCACGCGATCCCCGGCGGCAACCAGCGCTACTGGAACGGCACGGCGTGGCAGGCCGCCGCGATCAGCACGACGGCCGTCGTCTACACGAGCTCCTGGACCGTGTTCAACGTCCCGACCGACTGGGTGCGCGGCGACGCGTCGCCCAACGGCCGCCAGTACGCGATCCGCGCGATCGCCACCGACCTCGCGGGCAACGCGGGCGCCTTCCCGAACTACTTCGTCTCGCGCGCGACGTTCACGTTCGACGGCACGCCGCCCGGCTCCGACGTCACCTTCCCGGTCGGGCCCGACGACGCCGACACGACGAACCTGGCCACGATCACGGGCACCGCCGCCGACCCGCTCATCAACTCGTCGTCCTCCGACGTGCGCGGCGTGTTCCTCGCCGTGCAGAACGACCCGACGAACCCGGGCGATCCCAACGCCGGCTTCTACTGGAACGCGCTCTCGAACACGTGGGTCGCGGGAATCTTCTGGAACGCCACGACCTTCAACGTCGGCACGGGCGAGTGGCAGTTCTCCTCGCCGCAGCTCGACTCCAACCTGAACCCGGGCTCGTTCTACATCATGCACTCGAGCGCGACGGACAACGCCGGCAACGTTCAGCCGCTGGCGGGGACGGGCCAGCCCGGCCGCCGCCGCCTGAAGTTCACGCCTCCGCCGGCCGCTACGACGATCGCCTCGCCGGCGAGCCTGCAGTACTACAACCAGCTCGTCGGGTTCGGCGGCACGGCCAATCCCGCGGCGCTGTCGATCGAGCTGCAGCTGCGGCGCCTCGACGGCTCCGACACCTGCTGGGGCGGCGGCGCCACGGGCTTCGGCTGGGTCGCCTGCGTGCCGGCCAACGGCACGAACACCCGCGTCGTCTATCAGGCGGCGGGCAGCTGGTCCTACCCGCCCGCCGGCGAGTCGATGCCCGACTGGGCGGCCGTCAACAACACGACGTTCACGCTGCAGTCGGTCGGCGTGAACTTCGCGGCCGTGCGCGAGAGCCCCGTCCAGCTCGCGCAGTTCTACATCGACCGCTCGTCGCCGATCTCGTCGGTGAGCTTCCCGGCCAACGGCGCCTTCCTCGCCAGCACGCCGACTTTGGCGGGAGCGGTCAACGACCAGTTCGTCGGCGCCTCGGGCACCGGCTCGGGCATCAAGAACGTCAAGATCGAGCTGCGCCGCCTCGACAACAACTTCTACTGGAACCAGCTCGTCAGCACCTGGACGGCGGCCGTCGCGCAGAGCACGGCGGCCTACAACCAGCCGCTGAACACGTGGTCGTTCAGCTCGATCGTGTCGACGTTGACGTGGCAGAACGGCCTGACCTACTCGCTGGCCGTGTTCTCCGAGGACAAGGCCGTCGGCTCGCCGACAGGCAACATCGAGGTCCCGGCCGCGCCGATAAACTTCACGTTCGACGCGACGCAGCCCTCCGTGGCGATCACGGTCCCGGGGGCCGGCACGCGCGTGGCCTTCACGACCCCCAACGCGCTGATCGCGGGCACGGCGTCGGCGACGGCACCGAACACCGTGCGCGAGGTCCAGTTCCGCGTCCAGCAGGTCGCGGGCTCCATCTACTCGAACCCGGCCTCGGCGCTCGCCTTCAACCAGGCCAACGGCGACCTGGCCTGGTACAACGCCGTCAACGGCGGCGGCTGGGCGACCTGGTCGGTGTCGAGCGGCATCCCGTTCGTCAGCGGCGGCAACTACCTGCTGATCGCCCGCGCGCAGAACCAGTCCGGCACGTTCACCGTGCCGTACTCCACGTACACGATCACCTACGACACGGCCGCGCCGCAGTCGCTGATCTCCGCGCCCGCCAATCTGGCGACGATCAACGCCCTGCCGGCGATCAACGGCGTGACGGCCGACTACCCGGCGGGCAACCCCGGGACGGTGACGCAGATGCGCGCGCGCCTTAAGCGCCTGAGCGACGGGGCGTACTGGGACGGCTTCTCCGCGTGGAACCCGCTGCTGCAGACGCTCGGCCCCGGCCAGGGCGTCAACGTGGCGCCGCCGAACTGGAGCTTCGCCGGGATCAACGTCCCGACCGCCGGCGACCTGACGTCGGGGGTCTCCTACTACCTGACGGTCTCCGGCCTCGACGACGCGGCCAACATCGGCCCCAACGCCGAGCCCTTCGACTCGCCCGCGGGCTCGACCTTCACCTTCGACAACACGGCGCCGACGTCGGGCATCTCGAGCCCCGGCGACGGCTCGTTCCGCAACGCGCTGACGTCGATCGCCGGCGTCTCGGCCGACGGCATCGGCGTGTCGACGGTGGCGCTGTCGGTTCGCAACGTCACGACCGGCCTGTGCTACGACCCCGCGACCAACGCCTTCGGCCCGGCCTGCCCCGCGTGGTTCCCCGCTCAGGGCACGAACCCCTCCTGGACGTTCGGCTTCCCGGCGCAGCCGTGGGCGCACGCGACGCAGTACGTGATCCGCTCTTCGGCGACCGACATCGCGACGAACATCCAGACGACGCTGTCGTCGGCGGCGTTCACCTTCGACATCAACGCGGCCACCGCGGGGCTCACGGTGCCCGCCGGCGGCGCGCTGGGCCCGAACCTGGGCAATATCGCCGGGACCGCGACGGACGCGCCGGCCGGCGTCTCGAGCCTGCGCCTGGCGATCTCTTCCGGCGCGGCGCTCGGCAACTGGTACAACGGGGCGACTTTCACCGGCGGCGCTCCGACCTTCTTCACGACGAGCGCCTACGTGCTCGGCGCGCCCGACACCTGGGCGTGGGCGTACCCCGTCCTCGCCGACGGCCAGCTCTACACGCTGCGCGCGCGCACGATCGACCACGCGTCGAACCAGCGCGACCAGGACTTCAGCTTCCGTTTCGACTCCTCGAGCCCGACGGCGTCGATTTCGATCCCGGTCAACGGCGGCTTCCGCACGGGCGCGTTCGCGATCACGGGCGGCTCGAGCGACGTCGATCCCGACGGCGCGGGCCCGAAGGCGGGGACCTTGGTCTCGACCGTCGCGGTTTCCATCGAGCACCTGGGCACGGGCAACTGTCTCGTCGAGGGCGGGCTCTTCACGGTCTCCTGCCCGAACTACCTCCCGGCGGGCGGCACGCCGGCCGCCTGGTCGTACACCCCGTCGGTGAACCCGTACGTCACGGGGCAGACCTACATCGTCACGGCCCAGGCGCGCGACAACGCGGGCAACGCCCAGGACGTCTTCGCTCCCGCGACGAGCTCGAACACGTTCACGTACAACACCGCGGTCCCGACGGTCGACGTGACCTACCCGCAGTCGGCGCGCCATCGCGACCTGAGCACGCTGTACGGGACGGCCAACGACGCCATCCCCGCGGCCCTCGCGAAGGTCCAGGTCCGCGTGCTGCGCCTCTCGGCCCCGGCGCGCTACGCCGACCCGGCGGACTTCGGCACGCCGCACGCGTTCTCGATCCTGACGGCCGCCCA
Source organism: Elusimicrobiota bacterium (assembly GCA_023213235.1). GTDB lineage: Bacteria > Elusimicrobiota > Elusimicrobia > UBA1565 > UBA9628 > GWA2-66-18. The sequence goes on from CP096137.1 coordinate 297,504, forward strand.
GGAGACCGCGTGGTTCGACGCGGCCTCGACCTCGCCCGTGACGTGGACGGCGTGGAGCCTGTCGAGCGGCCTGCCGTTCGTGACGAGCGAGCAGTACCGCGTCGAGGCCCGGTCGCTCAACCAGGCCGGCACGTACTCGACGACGTATTCCTCGCGCACCTTGATCTACGACGTGAACCCGCCGCTGACGACGGTCCTGCTGCCCGTCGTCGCGTCCACGGTCTCGGCGCTGCCGACGCTGTCGGGCGACTCGAACGACCAGCCGCTCGGCAACGGCGGCTCGGTCGCCGAGATCCGTCTGCGCCTCGTGCGCCTCTCCGACGGCTTCTTCTGGACGGGGTCCGGCTGGACCGGCGTGACCTCCCAGCTGACGACGGCCGAGGGCATCCAGATCCACCAGACGAGCTGGACGCTGACGTCGAACCTGCCGTCGACCGCGTTCCTGACGCACGGCGGCTCGTACTACATCACGACCTCGGGCGTGGACGACGCCGTCCCCGGCGGCTCGGCGGAGAACTTCAACGACGCGCCTCGCGCCTCCACGTTCACCGCGGACCTCGTCGGCCCGGTGACCGCGTTCTCCGCCCCGGCCAACTACTCCGTGATCTCGTCGCTGTCGAAGTTCATCGGCACGGCCTCCGACGCGCTGGCCGGTGTGACGAACGCCTCGCAGGTCGAGGTCGCGATCATGGAGAACGGTCCGAACAACGCCTGCTGGAACGGCGTGATCCCGGGCACTTTCACGGCCGCCGCGTGCTCGGGCCCGCTCACGCCGAACTACTTCGCGATCGACGGCGGCTTCGGGCGCGGCGGCACGTACTCCAGCGGCTCGACGTTCTGGGACATGAACGTCCCGACGCTGACGAGCCAGTTCGGCTACAAGGTCTGGGTGCGCGCGCGCGACAACGCGACGCCGACGGGCAACGTGACCGCGACGCCGCTGATCTCCTCGATCACGTTCACGTACAACACGAACCTGCCGAGCGCGGCGATCCTCGCTCCCCGTCGCTGCCGGCGACGGGGGCAACCTCAACGCGGCCTTCGGCGTCTCGGGGACCGCGTTCGACAACTTCGGCGTGACGGGCACCTCGGTCGCCTTCCAGGAAGCCGACACGAACATGTACTGGAACGGCGTGACGACGTTCTCGTCGGTGACGCCGGTGTGGCAGAACGCGGCGCTGCTGGGGAGCGCGCCGAACTACACGTTCACCGCGGCCGGCCCGGCGCCGGCGGCCTCCAGCGGCCGCAACTACAACCTCTTCGTCAAGGTCATCAACAACGCGGGCCTCGAACAGGTCGCGCCGGCCGTCGTCGTGAAGTGGGACACGACGAGGCCCGTCGCCTCGGTCACGACGCCCGTCGACAACACCTACGGCCGCCTGCTGTCGAGCGTCGTCGGCAGCGCCGCCGACGCGGGCGGCGCGGCCTCGGGCGTGGCGGGCTCGCAGGTCCAGATCAAGCGCACGGTCGCCACCGACTGCTGGGGCGGCGCGGCGTGGGGCGCGAACTGCTCGACCGAGGCCTCGTGGCTCTCGCCGGTCGCCGGCACGCCGTGGACGAAGAACACGCAGCTGCCGCCGCCCACGAACAACGCCAGCGGCCTCGAGGACGGCGTGCAGTACGAGATCGCGGCCCGCGCGTTCGACGTCGCCACGAACACCCAGACCGCGCTGACGCCGCGCATCTTCACGTTCGACGTCTCCTCGCCGACCGTCGCCAACCAGCTGCCGGCGCACGGCGGCCGCTACGCCGCGCTCGCGACGATCAGCGGCACCGCGGCCGACACGGCGCCCGGCGCGTTCAACGTGACGTTCCCGCGCGTGCGCATCTACGACATCCCGCTCAACCAGTACTGGGTCGACGGCACCGGCTGGGTGACCTCGGCCTTCCCCGGCTTCCCGGACCTCTGGAACGTCGCGACCGACTCGACCTCGGCCGCGGGCGTCTTCACGTGGCGCTACAACGCCGCCGCGACCGGCCTCGCGTCGGCCTGGCCCGACCGCGACAACCAGCTGCGCGTCGAGACGCAGGCCGTCGACGCCGCCGGCAACTACACGACCGCGTCGTCGACGTTCAGCTTCGACGCGACGCGCCCCGGCTCCTACGTGCTGTACCCGCCGCTCGACGGCGTCACCTACTCGACCATGGCGGTCATCGGCGGCACCTCGACCGACAACACCTCGCCGATCACCGACGTCGGCATCAAGATGTGGTACGTGTCCGCGGGCTCGACGTACTACTGGAGCCCGGCGATCCCGCACTGGAACCTCGTCGATCCCGGCTTCGCCTCGATCGGCGGCTCGGCCGGCCCGTCGGCGACGATCAACCCGTGGGCGTACAACTCGACCCAGGTGCCGGACTTCAACAACCCCGGCACCCTGAACTACGCCTGGAAGGAGGGCACGCACGACGGCGGCAACGGCAAGCTGTTCTACATCATCACGCGCGCGCTCGACGGCGCGGGCAACGCCCAGACCGTCTTCTCGACGCGCACGTTCCGCTTCGACAACGTGCCGCCGACCTCGGCTCCCGTCGCCCCGATCCACAATTCCGCGTACCGCACCCTGACGACGCTCTCCGGCACCTCGGTCGACGACATCGGCAGCGTGTCGGCCGTCTCGATTTCGATCTACGACGAGGAGGCCGCGCGCTTCTTCGACGGCACGGGCTTCGCCTCCGTCGGCGAGGTCTGGCTGCCCGTGCTGCCCGCGAACCTGTTCCAGACGTCGTGGACCTTCGTCAACGGCTCGCTCGCCTACACGACCCAGCACCACTACATCGTCAAGTCGTCGGCGACCGACAACGTCGGAAACGTGCAGGCGGCGATCGGCTTCTCCCGATTCCTGTTCGAGACGGACGCGCCGAACTCGTCGGTCGTCAACCCGCTCAACCAGACGACGTACGACGACACGAAGATCCTCATCGGCGGCTCGAGCGACGCCGGCTTCACGTCGGGCATCGCGGGCACCGGCTCCGGCAACGTCCCGACGCTCGGCTGGCACCAGGGCGGCATCGAGACCGTGGTCTTCCGCGACACCGTGCCGCTGATCGTCGGCGGCCCGATCGCGTTCGGCGGCTGGGACTCGACGGGCTTCTTCTGGAACGGCTCGACGTGGGTCGCGAGCTCGGGCGGCGCGATCTGGGTGCCGGCGACCTTCGTCGACGGCTTCGGCAACTGGCAGTACGCGGGCCTCACGTGCCCGCGCCCGATCCCGACGGACCCCTGCTGGGTCCGCGGCGACCCGTATGTCTCCTGGATCCGCGCGACGGACAACGCGGGCAACGTGCAGAGCGTCATCCAGAACGGACCGCGCTTCTTCATCTCCGGCGTCGCGCAGAGCTTCTCGATCGCCGTCTCCTCCGATCCGTCGACCGTCGGCAACGACGTGACGATCACGGTCACCGCGCGCGACGGCATCGGCGGCGCGGGAGGCATCGCGTCGAGCTACGGCGGCACGGTGAAATTCACGATGGTCGACGGCACGGGCGGCCCGGAGACGTCGGACACCGACCTCGTGTCCGACAGCCTCTACGGCCTGCCCCAGGACTACACGTTCACGACGGGCACGGGCAACGACAACGGCACGCACACGTTCACGATCCGGCTGCGCAAAGCCGGCGCGCGCATCCTGCGCGTCGAGCAGACCGACAACGCCGCGCTCTTCGGCATCCGCAACCTGACCGCGCACAACAAGATCGGCACGCGCGTGCAGCTGATCGCGGACTGCGACCCGCTCGGCCAGCAGGCCGGCCCCGGCGTGGTCACCGTCGGCTCCGAGGGCCGCGTCGGCTCGCCGCGCACGCGCACGGCCGGCCAGACGGTCAACTACTGCGCGCGCATCACCGACGACTTCTACAACCTCGACTCGGACTCGACGACGATCGTCTACGTGACCGACACGGACCCCAACAACGAGTCGCTCAGCGCCGACCAGTTCCTCGTCGTGCCGGGCTCGGTCAGCTTCAGCCGCGTGTTCGTCACGGCCGACCCCGTCGGCCAGGTCGTCCAGTCGACGGGCTCCGGCGTGTTCCCGAACGCGTCGAATCCGTCGTCGCCGGTCGTCGTCGTCGGTCAGCCGGCCGACCGCCTGCTGGCGCTGCTTCCCAACGAGACGCGCGTGCAGGGCAAGTTCTCCATCGCGCCGTTCGGCAAGACGCTGGGCTCCGCCGAAGAGGTGCAGGCCGGCTCGACGACGTCCCTGCGCGTGTACGCGGTCGACCCGTTCTACAACGACGACGTCTCGGTGGCGCTGCCGGTGACGGCGCGCCTCTACACGGAGTCCTTCACCGGGTCGCAGTCCCAGACCCTGCAGTCCGGCGTGACGACCTTCACCTTCGCGCCCGTCGTCGCCGGGACCCAGAGCTACATCGTCCAGTCCGCCGCGCTGCCGTCGGCGACGTCGAGCTACCTGACGCCGTCGCCGCTGCGCGTCTGGTGGGCGCCGCCCGTCAAGCTGCAGCTGCTCGTCGAGGGCCAGACACCGGCGTCGGGCAAGCCGCCGTACGACGCGAACCCGACCACCGGCGGCCGCGCCGTCGCCACCCCCGCGATCCTGACGGCGGGCGTGACGACGACGCTGACGGTCAACCTCGTCGACGCGTGGTTCAACGTCGTCAAGGCGACGACGCCGTTCATGACGCAGACGGCCAGCGTCACCATGCCGCTCGCCCAGCTCGACTTCCTCAACGACCCGAACATCCAGGGGCGCGCGCTCGCGCCGAACCCGTTCCAGCGCACGCTGAACTTCGGCACGACCTCGTTCTCGTTCATCCCGGTCACTCGCAGCGCCGGCATCAGCCTGCGCGTGATCGACACGAACCTCACGGGAACCTATTACAGCACCGACACGGTCTCGAGCGCGCAGGTGCAGGCGAACACGCCCGTGTCCCTGCTCGTCCAGATGCCCGGCGAGACCTACGCCGAGGGCACGCTCGTCGGCAAGACGGGCTCGCCGTCGACCCTGACGGCCGGCTCCTCGTACAGCGTGTCCCTGCGCGCCGTCGACCTGTACAACAACCGCGCCAACGACGGCCGGCAGGTCCTGCTCTCCTCGAACGACCCGTACGCGAACATCCCGGCCCCGCAGTCGCTGGCCCTGGGCCAGACGCTGTTCGCGGGCTTCCTGCCGAGCGCGGCGACCGGGAACCTCGTCGTCTCCGGCGTGGACAACGACGTCATCCTGCCGGCGCTGACGGGCCAGACGGTCTCGACGATCACGGTCATCCCCGGCGCGCCCGACCGCATGATCATCGCCCTGCCGGGGCAGACGCTCGTTCCCGGCAAGACCGTCGCGCCGTTCGGCGTGACGGGCGTGCCCACGCAGTCCACGGCCGGCGTGTTCTTCGCGGCGACGGCGTACGCGACCGACTCGCGCTACAACGTCGTCAACACGGTCGCCCGCCCGACGATCAACGTCACCTCCGACGACCCGTTCGTTCCGGCGGTCGCGTCGGTCGGCATGGCCGCCGGCGCCGCCTCGATCAACCCGATCAGCCTGCGCACGGCCGGCACCCGGACGCTGACGGCGACGGACCCGAGCGGGACTCCGCTGATCACCGGCGTCTCCGGCGGCCTCGGCCTGCTGCCCAACAGCCCGACGCGCCTGCGCGTGATGACGCCTTCGGAGACGCGCGTGCCCGGCTCGACGACGAACGGCCGCACGGGCCCCGCGCACACGGTCCAGGCCGGCTTCGCGTTCGACGCGACGGTCGACATCGCCGACGCCTTCTGGAACCTGACGCCCGGCGTCACCCAGCAGATCCGCCTGGTCGCCGACGACCCGTTCGCGGTCATCGTCCCGACGACGCAGGTGATCACGACGTCGGCGACGTACAACGTGACGCTCAAGCGCGCCGGGTCGACGATCCTTCGCGCCGAGATGGTCGACACCCTGTCGCTGCCGTCGGTCTCCCAGGACAGCTCGACGGCGATCACCGTCCTGCCCGGCACCCCGACGCGTCTGCTCGCGATCCTGCCCGGAGAGACGTTCAGCCAGGGCTCGCCCACCGGCAGAGGGGGACTCCGACGCCGCAGGGCGCCGGCACCGGCTTCACCGTCCAGGTCGGCGTGGTCGACAACTTCTTCAACCTCGTGCCGGGCCGCGCGGCCGACGTGCTGGTCGGCACTCCGACCGATCCTTACGCCAACGTCGTCGACACGGCCCCGATCAACACCGGGGCGGGCTTCACCGCGCCGCCGATGACGGTCACCCTGCGCCGCGCGGCGACGGGACATTACCTCTCGGCCTCCGACTTCGGGGCGTCCGGCCTCTCCAATGATCCGCAGTCGTCGACGTTCACCGTCCTGGCCGCGGCCCCGTACGGCCTGCAGCTGCTGATGCCGGGACAGACGGCCGTCCCGGGCTCCGGCAACTACCCGAACGGCGGCGTCGCGGGCGCGATCTCGACTCCGACGGCCGGCACGCCGTTCGTCGCGACGGTCAACCTCGTCGACCGCTTCATGAACCCGTCGCCCGCGGGCGCGCGTCCGCTCGTGTATCTGAACACCAGCGACGCCTACGACGTCGACCCGGCGACCGCGGCGCTGATCGGCGGCACCTTGCCCGCGAACCTCACCTTGGTCACGAAGGCCACCGGCACCGTCGTGCGCGTCAACCCGCAGGACACCCCGCTCGACGAGGTCTGCACGGCCAACGGCCCGTCCAACGTCTGCCTCGCGCAGGCTCCGGCGGCGGTCTCCTCTCCGTTCCGCGTGTTCGCGTCGACCGCGGTCGGCCTGCAGGTCGTGCTCCCCGGCGAGACCCAGAAGCCCGGCAAGTGCGACTACCTGCCGAGCGTCGTCTGCCGCACGCTCGGCGGCGGCGAGGGCCTGCCCGGCAAGGACGGAACGCCGACGCCCTACATCGTGACCTCGCCGGCGATGAACGCCGACGTCTGGCTCGTCGACGCCTTCAACAACCCCGTCAGCGACATCGCCGTCGGCCCGAACCAGGACACGAACCCCCGGCCGTCATGCCGACGGTCAGCCTGAGCTTCCCGTTCGGCGGCGCGACGGCCGTCCCCGGCTCGGCGGCGCTGATCCTCGGCAACCGCCAGTTCAACTTCACGCCGCTCGTCGCGGCGACCGGCTACCTCGTCGTCGCGTCGACGACCTCCGGCTCGGCCTCGACGTGGGCGGCGGCCCAGTCCGCGGCCTTCCCCGTGTACCCCGGCCCGTCGCACCACATGCACTGGAGCGGCCTCCCCGGCACGGTGACCGCCGGCGTCTCCTTCGGCGGCGCGGTGACCGTGCACGACCAGTTCCACAACGTCCTCTCGACGGGCCCGAACGCGTACAACAAGAACGTCACGTTCGAGGCGGAGAACTTCCCCGGCGTGCAGGCCCCGTCCTTCCTGCCGTCGAACAACGTCACGTTCTCGTCGGCGACCGACCTCGGCGTCAGGAACCTGGTCAGCTTCGCCCAGCTCAAGAAAGCGGGCGTGCGCACGCTCAAGGCGCAGGAGACTCTCGACCTGACGCTGACCGTCAACAGCGAGCGCGCGGGCTTCACGACGCCGACGACGCTGACGGTCACGCCCGCGGCGCCCGACTCGATGAAGGCGGCGCCGGCCAACGACACGCTCGTCTCCGCCGGCTCGCTCGGCACGCCCGGCAACCTGCAGATCACCGGCCAGCTGACCGACGCCTTCGACAACCCGATCACGGCCGGCGCCTCCGTCTATATCCAGGTCGTCGACGTGTTCGGCTCGACGGGCTCGCTCGCGCTCGGCACGGGCGTGGGCCAGGTCAACGTCGGCGCCTCGACCGTCGTCGTGGCCGACGCGCAGGGCCGCATCGGAGTCACTCCGGAGGTCTTCTACTTCGTCTCCTCGACGGCCGACGACTACGCGCGGATCTGGGTCGGCACGACGACGGCTCCGACGAACCTGTCGCTCTACATCTCGCAGCAGAAGAACGTGACGGGCCGCCTGACGACGACGGGCGGCGCGGCGAGCTCGCTGGTGTTCGTCTCGACCCCGACGGCGGCCACGGTCGGCATCAACGACGTGGCGGGCGCCGGCGGCCAGTACGTGATCCAGCGCCTCGACGACTTCGGCAACGTCACGCGCCAGGGCGACAACACGATCCTGCTCAACGTCGCCGGCGCGCACAAGGCCGTCCACGCCGCCGCCGGCCGCGCGTTCAGCCAGTCCGGCACGTCGGGGGACTTCGGCTTCCGCGACGCCGCGAACACGAGCTTCATCCCCGGCTTCACGATCTTCGACGGGTTCACGGGCCTGGAGACGCCCGTCCGCTTCCACAGCCGCATGAGCTCCTACTCCGGCGCCTCGCCGGCGGCCAACACGGCGGAGAACGGGCGCCCCGGCCGCTGGACGCTCGAGGTCTACCTGTCGAGCCCGGCGGTCGCGCTCACGCACCAGCTGCGCATGGATCCCGACGTCGCGCTGTCGATCGGCTTCGCGAATCCGTCGCGCACCGAGGTCGCCGGCAAAGTGGTCGACTTCGCGGCCACCTTCGCCAAGTTCACGCCTCAGTTGCAGGATGTGTTCGCCAACCCCGTCGTCGCGACCCAGACGTTCGTCGTCAACCTGAGCACGGTCACGCGCCTGCGCTCGCGCCTGAACGACTACGTCGCGTTCTCGCGCTCGAGCGACTCGGTCGTCGGCACGCGCACCACTCCGCCGTCCTTCCTCGCCTCGACGACGACCGTCGACATCCCGCTCGGCCAGTACCAGGCGACGTTCTACTACCTCGACACCACGGCGTCGACGAACTATACGCTGGTCGGCGGGACGAAGCCCGTCATTCAGCTGTCGGCGGCCGGACTGTTCTCGAGTCAGCAGGGCGTCTTCATCCTGCCCGACGTCATCGACCGCGTCGCGGTCTCGACGGGCGCCGGCCAGCTGTTGCCCGCCGGCGCGACGTCCCAGCTCTTCGCCTACGAGACGCGGGACTTCTTCGGCAACGCCTCGCCGGTGCGCCCGGGCCAGGACTTCGGCCTCGGCTACGTGCAGCTGCAGATCGGCTCGAACTCCTCAGGCCAGGTCCAGGTCTCGACCGGCGGCACCGGCGGGTTCGTCCCGGGCACGGCCGTCTCCTATCTGCCGGTCAACCAGGCCTCGTCGTCGTTCTACCTGATCGACACGCTGCTGACCACGGCCGGCTCCTCCTCGCACACGCTGAGCGTCTCGGGCCTCACGTACCCGTCGTGGGACGTCGCGTACGCGACGTACGGCGTCAATCCCGGCCCGCCCGCGCAGATCGGCTGGGCGACGCCGCCGCGCCGCCTGATCGCCGGCACGACGATCCAGTATGAGGTCGGGGTGCCCACCCTCACGGTCATCGCCGCCCAGCTGCTCGACCAGTTCGGCAACGTGACGTCGACGTCGTCGCCGTTCGTCATCCGCTACAACTCGGTCCTCACGCAGGACATCTTCGGCGGCATCGACCCGACGCAGGTCATCGTCGCGACCTCGCCGTCGGCCTTCTGGACCCCGCTGTTCGGCAACCAGCTCGACGTCATCATCCCCGGCGGCGCGAGCCTGTCGAACGCGCCGTTCTACATGTTCGGCCGCCTGGCGGGCGGCGCGACGATCCAGGCGCAGGCCCAGTTCAGCGGCTCCCCGATCTTCTCGGCGATCACGCAGGTCCACCAGATCACGCCCGGCCGCGCGACGTACCTGACCGTCAACCACCCGTACACGCCCGCCAACCCGCTGCGCGTCGGCGTGCCCGGCACGCTCTCGGTGAGCGCGCGCGACCTGTTCGGCAACGTCGCCGCCGGCGACCCGCTCAACGGCAACGGCTACACGGGCGTCGTCAACTTCGGCTCGAGCGGCTCGACGGCGTCGGTCACTTTGCTCGACCTCACGAATTCGGCGACGTACCACGTCTTCACGCCGGGCGACGCGGGCTCGTTCACGAACCTGCTCGTCCAGGACAACGTCATCGAGACGCTGAAGGTCATGGCGACCGACTACCACGTCCCGTCGCTGTTCGGCTTCACCTCCGACGGTTCGCGCGTCGGCCTGCCGTCGGCACCGGGCCTGCGCTCCGACGCCGACGTCGTGCTCGCCGGCGTGCTCGTCACGCCGACCGACCTCGCGCCCGAGTCGAACCCGCCCCCGAACGGCCCCGTGCCGCTCGCGAAGCAGGTGTTCGGGGTCAAGCCGACGCTCAACCAGGGCGACGGCAACGTGGCCGGCTCGCCCGACCCGATCGCGATGCTGCGCATGGACCTCAAGGTCTTCCCGGCCGGCCAGCCGCTGATCGCCGAGCTGCAGAGCCTGCGCGTCCAGAGCCGCCCCGAGGGCAACTTCGACAACAACAAGATCACCGAGATCTCGCTGTGGCTCGACGACCCCGGCGCGCAGAACGGCCAGTTCGAGCCGCTGACGGACATGTTCGTCGCCTCCGGCGCCTACAACGGCGCGGGCACGTGGTTCTTCGGGTCCGGGCTGTTCGGCCAGACGGCGCTCAACGCGCTGCCGCCGCCGGTCCTCGGCAACATGACGATCAACAGCTCGCAGAGCAAGTTCATGTTCATCGCGGTGCGCCTGTCGTCGTCCGGCTACGTCAACGGCGAGCTGCCGGCGAGCTTCGGCCTCGAGATCCCGAACCCGAACAACATCACGCTCGACCCGACGTCGCAGGTCGGCATCGCGTCGAACAACTTCCCGATCAAGACGTCGACGTCCTCGGTCGAGCGCGAGGCCTCCGAGATCAAGGTCCTGACGGCGAGCACCTCCGACTACGACATCAACGCGTGGTGGCAGCCCCCGACGCTGACGCTCTCCTCGTACACGTACGTCAATCAGGGCGTCACGAACGTCGGCGTCATGAAGCTGCAGATGTGGACCGAGCAGTTCAACGCGGTGATCTCGAAGATCTCCGTGGGCAAGAGCGGCACCGGCCTCGACACGGCGATCAAGAAGGTCAAGCTCTACCTCGACACGCAGTCCGACACGGTGACCACGCCCGGCGACGGGATCTTCAACTTCACGATCGACCGCCTCGTGGCCGAGACGACGTTCCCGCCCGGCGAGACGCATCTCGCCGCGATCAACATCCCGACGCCGACCGGCGTCAACGGGACGATCGGCACGTCCACGAAGACCTACTACATCGTCTACGACTACGAGGCCTCGGCCGAGCCCGGCCAGACGCACGGCGCCATCCTCACGGGCGCGAACATCGTCCCGCTCGCGGGCCAGGGCGACCCGCCCTCGTTCACGGTCATCGCGTCGAGCCCCGTCATCGTCCAGGCCACTCCGGACCTCGTCACGCTGACGGACTGGAACCGCCAGGGCAGCAGCGCGACCGTGCCGACCGACGCGATCCCGTCGAAACTCACTCAGAACGACGTCAACCAGCCCGTCGCGAAGATGACCCTGCGCGTGAACTCCGGCGCGGCCGAGTGGTCGGGCCTCAAGCTCGACCGCTGGCTGCACTCGAGCGTCATCGACGGCTCGGGCCCGAACCCGCTCCTGGCGCTCAACAACAAGGCCTCCGACGTCACGAACGTGCGCGTCTGGCTGGATCAGAACGGCAACGGCCTGCTCGACGTCTCGACCGACTCCCAGGTCAGCCCGCTCAACGCCGTCGTCCACCGCTTCGTGACGGCGCCGCTCTCCGTCCCGCTGTACTCCACGGGCCCGGCCGTCGGCGCGACGATCGAGGTCGCCAACATCGGCACGATGTTCCCGTCGGACAACCCGTTCCCGAACGACCAGGAGAGCCGCCTCGTCCTCAACGACGACCAGACCAATGAGGCCGTCAAGGAGGTCGTGCACTGTCACGGCCTCGATCTCGGCAACAACCGCTACACGAACTGCGAGCGCGGCATGGAGGGGACGACGATGCTCGACCTCTCCACGGGGACGCTGATCTCCGGGCCGGCGCGCATCCCGATCCTCTCCCTCGTCGGCGGCAACGGTCAGACGATCGACACCACGAAGAAGGACTACTTCGTGACCTTCGACGTCGCCCCGTTGGCGACCGTCGGCCCGCAGGCCAACCTCGGCATCGCGATCCCGACGACCTCTTACTTCAAGATCACCGACCCGAAGACGATGTCGACGCTCAACGTCGGCTTCCAGCCGCCGGGCCGGACGATCTCCTTCATCCCGAACACGGCCGAGTACCCGGACAAGGTCAAGGTGATCGCCATCGACTCCGTCGACAGCCCGCTCGGGCCGTTCCTGCAGCAGAGGAGCACGGTCGCCGTCGTCGTGATCAACTCGATCACGGCCGACGTCGCCGACGCGACGTGGCGCTGGATCCTCGTGACCGCGACGGGCACGGCCACCGACAACACGACGACCTTCGCGGGCGACGTCGAGGAGACCCAGCTCTGGTTCGACGCCAACAACGACGGCCTGTTCAGCGCGGCCAACGACGTGATGGTCGGCTCCGGGACGTTCGGCAATTACCTGGGCCTGCCGCTCGTCTCGCAGATCAGCCTGTACCCGCCGCGCAAGATCACCACGACGGCCCTGCAGACGCAGCCGCAGCGCTACTTCGTCGCGCTGCGCATGTCGCCGACCGCGCGCCCGACGGACGCGTTCTTCCAGCCGCGCACGCTCGGCGTCCAGATCCTGCCGACGGCGCTGCCGACGAACGCGCCGGTCACCGACAACCCGTTCCTCAACGCGCTCGCGCTGCCGAACAGCTACGACTCCACCTCGCCGCTGCCCTTCTCCGGCAAGGTCCGCGCCATCATCGCCTCGCCCCAGGTCATGTCGGTGCGCGCGACGCCGTTCTTCAGCACGTCGAGCGGCACGTTCCCCGCGCCGACGATCGAGGGCACCGCGATCCCGACGGCGGTCGCCGGCGCCGTCGACCCCGTCTGGAACGTGACCTCGACCGCCGGCCTGCCGTCGCCCGCGCCGGGATCGACCGCCTATATGCTCGTCGAGAGCGAGATCGTCGGCTACACGGGCTTCTCGCTGGCGCCCGTCAGCGGCATCACGGGCGTCATCCGCGGCTACCTGAACACGACGCCGGCCGCGCACTCGACCGGGACGTACCTGTCGCCGATGATCCAGCAGGGCCAGATCAACCTCGCGGGCATGAAGCTCGAGTTGACCTCCGGCGGCTTCGAGGTCCAGCTGTCCTCGATCACGCTGAGCCGCATCATGCCCGCGCCGTTCCTCAACAGCGACGACGCCGACATCTCGGCGGTCAAGGTGTACAAGACGGCCGGCGTGTTCAATCGCGACCCGGCGACCGGCATCAACGTCGCCGACATCCTGCTCGGCCAGTCCTACTTCGGCGCCCAGACCGTCAGCGGCCGCGCGACGGTCGCGATCAACGACCCGCAGATCGGCTCGCCCGGCTACATGCTGGTCACGTCGACGCCGACCGTGCTCTTCGTCGCGATGGACGTCTCCGTCTCGGCCAAGTTCTCGCACCCGCAGCTGACTCCGCAGAACGAGGTCACGAACGCGATCGTCGCCGACCCGACGCGCTTCCTGCTGACGCCCACGAACGCGGGCCACACTGACCGTGTTCGTCGGCACGACGCCGATCGCGACGCCGACCTTCGTCGTCGCCCCGACGGTCAACACGGTCTCGGTCGAGTTCGACCAGGCCTCCGGCAACACCGCCTTCCAGAACTCGAAGAACGTCGCGATGCTGCGCCTGCGCCTGCGCACGGACCGCAACACGGCCATCGTCAACGCGATCCGCTTCGACCGCACGGGCAACGCGTCCTCGCTCGACAGCGACGTCAACATCGTCAAGGTCTGGAAGGACCTCGACGGCAACGGCGTGTTCGGCGTCGCGGACTCGACGGCCGGCGTCCTCAACGACTTCCCGGGCCTGATGTCCTTCGGCAACGAGACGTTCTCCTCGGGCACGGTCACGCTCGCGCTCAAGAACGACATCCTCGTCACGACGACTCCGGCCGACTACTTCGTCACCTACGACATCTCCCAGTTCGCGGCCGAGGGCAACCAGCTCGGCGTGGCGATGATGAACCCGTCCTACGTGACGCTCCAGGTGCCCAACGCGGTCTCGTTCACCACGCCGACGTTCACGTCGAACCCGCTGCTGACCGTCACGAAGGTCGTCTCGCAGGTGACGGTCGGCGTCAACGACATCGCGGCCCAGGTCCCCGGCGTCACGCAGGCTCAGGCGAACGTCGGCATGCTGCGCATGAACCTCGTCACCGACATCGCGCTCGCGCCGTGGCGCTCGCTGCGCGTCGAGCGCGGCGGCTCGTCCCAGGACACGAGCAAGCCGCTCGGCCGCAACACCGACGTGAAGTTCGTGCGCGTCTACAAGGACATCAACTCCAACGACATCCTCGACCCGGGCAACGACATCAACATCTCCGAGGTCAACACGACGCTCGTCGTCGCGGTCTCGAGCAACGCCGTCGCGCCGATGGACCTCGTCGTCATGTCGACGGCGGGCTTCCCCGTCGACAACCTCGGCAACATGATCGGCGGAAAGATCTTCGTCAACAACGCCGAGCTGATGACCTTCTCCGGCATGTCGAACAGCGGCGCCTGCCCCGGCGGCGTGCACGCGGCGACGCTCAAGCCGTGTCTGGCGATCGGCACGCGCGGCAATCAGCTCGGCACCGCCGCGACGCCCGCGCTCAATCACTCGATCGGCGTGCCCGTGCGCAAGGTCGACCTGTTCAACCAGGCCAACGACGCCGACGTGCAGGCGCTGATCACGTTCAACGCCGACCAGCTCGTCGGCCCGTCGGCCCAGAACTTCTTCGTCGCCTACGACATCGGCGACGCGGCCGTCCAGAACGACCTGATCAACGTGACGGTGCGCGACCCCACCTGGATCGGCATGCCGCGCGGCGACAACGTCCAGCCCGTCCTGCGCAAGGGGTCACGGTCAGCAACCCGCTCGGCACGTCGGCGACGACCTACCCGTACGTCGGCCAGAACGTGGCGATCAGCCCGATCACGCTGCAGGTGACGGGCGTGTCCCTCGCGCCCGCCGGCGCCGGCCAGGGCAATGCGAACGTGCCGATCATGCAGATCGACATGAAGACGAGCTCCGACTTCGTGGCGATCGCCCAGCTGCGCCTCAAGCAGATCGGCACGATCACGAACTCCACCGTCGCGAACAAGGGCGACGGCGACCTGTCCTTCATCAAGGTCTGGATCGACAACGGCGACCGCGTGTTCACGTCGAACGTCGACACGATCCTGGGCTCGCTCGCAGTTTCGACGGCGGGCGCCTTCTCGAACGGCACCGCGCTCGTTCCGCTGCAGCTCGGCGCGATCCCGTACGTGCGCGTGACGACGAACACGGCGACCTTCTACGTCACGGGCGACGTCGGCTTCATCGACGAGGCCGGCTACTCGACGCTGTCGCACGACGTCGGCGTCCAGCTCGTCGCCTTCAGCGACATCATCGCGCCGGACGGCGCGCCCGTCGTCGCCGCGGCCGACCCGTCGCGTCAGCCGCCGCTGACGTCGCGGACCTTCGTCATCGCGCCGCTGACCGTGCCCGGCGTCTCGATCTCCTCGATGGTGCCGCCGGTCATCGTCACCCGCGCGGGGCCGGGCGTCCCGGGCGTGGCCGTCGGCTTCCCGGCCTACGCGCAGGTCGACTCGGTCAACTGCAACAACGGCAAGGACCCGGTCAATCCGCGCAACAACATCTGCTACGACGCGAACAGCAACCCGCTGCCCGACCAGACGAAGTGGATCTGCCCGGACGGCACGGCGTGGCCCGCCGGCTGCGGCGGCAACACGCCGCCGCTCATCGACGTCAACGGAGACGGCGCTCCCGACAACTTCAAGGTCGGCGAGTCCACGCGCCCGACCCAGGTCTCCCTGCTCGGCGACGGCAACCCGACGACCGACCTGACGGGCACCGGCATCCTCGACGTCGACATCAACAAGGACGGCATCGTCGACCTCATCCTGTTCTCGCCGGGCTCGAACAAGCCGCAGTTCCGCATCGGCCTCGACATCGCCGACCAGGGCAACCTGGCCAAGACCGCGCCCGACCCCGGCCAGGGCCTGGCCCCCTCGGCCTGGGCCAAGAGCGCCGGCTCGCTGTCCTTCAACCTGCCGATCACGGGCACGTCGGGCTACTACCAGGTCGCCGTCGGCAGGTTCTACGACGACCCCGACGGGATCACGAACAAGTGGTCGTCGGTCACCGTGATGGGCGCGTCCGGCATGTCGGCGCAGTCCTTCTTCGGCACGCTGGCGAGCGCGCCGATCACGGGCGCGACGCTGACGAACCTCGTGCTCGACGTCCCGAACATCACGCGCCTGACCCAGGTGATGACGCAGGACACGACGTTCTTCACCGTCGAGGACAACCGCCAACTGCTCAACGCGACGAACGGCGCGGGCCTCGTCTACATCGGCTCCGAGATCATGCGCGTCAAGCGCGGCCCGACGCCGACGACCTTCGAGGTCGTCTCGCAGGCGGGAGACCCCGCGCCGTTCAACGGCCGCGGCCTGCGCGGCTCGGCTCCGATCATCCACACCGCCGGCGAGCTCGTCTCCGACTCCGGCGCGATCCTGTTCGCCCAGTTCGTCGACGCCGCCGGCGCGATGTCGCCCCCGCAGCCGATGTGGATGTACCGCGTCGACCCCGCGGCCCCGACCGTCCCGTCGGCGGCTATCCCGCTCGAGCAGAACAAGCCGACCTACGCGGTCAAGTGGGGGCCTCGCAGCAGCTCGTCTCCGGCGTGGCCGCCTACGAGGTCCAGGAGCGCGGCGGCGACCCGAAGAGCCTGACCGAGACCGTCATCTGGCGCACGCTCAACCTCGTCCCGTCGCGCCTGACGACCTACAACGTCGGCGACCCGACGTTCCCCGGCGAGGGTCCGCGCATGCCCGGCCAGTACTTCAGCTACCGCGTGCGCGCGATCAGCGGCGCCGGCGTGGCGTCGAACTGGTCGCCGCTGGCGGCGTCCGCCGGCACGGGCGTCAGCGCGAGCATCCTGTCGGCCGTCAGCAACTACCCGAACCCGTTCGACTCGCGCAAGGGCGGGGAGATGGGGCGCACGAAGATCACCTACACGCTCAACGCGGATTCCGACGTCACGATCACGATCTACGACGCGCTCGGCTACCTCGTCAAGACGATCACCTGCGGCCCCGGCTCCGAGGGCGGCAAGACGGGCGCCAACTTCGTGCCGTGGGACGGCCGCAACGACGCCGGCGTGTTCGTCTCGAAGGGCGGCTACACGGCCCGCATCAAGGCCAAGGCCCCCGGCGGCACGGCGACGGCCATCCGCAAGATCGGCGTCATCCACTAAAACCGCTTGATGGCGGGGGGCGACTCGCTAGAATCCCCCGTGACGATCCGACCGCTCCTGGCGGCCGCCTTCCTCTTAGTATCCCTCGCGCCGCGGCTCCGGGCCGACACCCCGCCGGATATCCTCAAGACCGCCGTCTCCGCCTCGAAGTCCTCCGACGCGGCCGTCCGCAATCAGGCCGCCCAGGACCTCGGCGCCACGCGCGACCCCAAGGCCGTACCGGCGCTCGCGGCACTCCTCAAGGACGAGAACGCCTACGTGCGCCAGTCCGCGGCGACCGCCCTGCTCTTCATACCCGACTCGGCGGCGACCGAGGCCCTCGGCCGCGCGCTCGACGACAAGACGGCGTCCGTGCGCCACGCCGCGATACGCGGCCTCGGGAAGCACCGGGCGACGGGCGCCGCGCCGCGCGTCGCGGCCCTGTTGACGGCGCCGGACCCCGCGGAGCGCAAGCTCGCGGCGGCCGCGCTGGGCGACATGGGCGCCAAGGACTCCGTGCCCGCGCTCCAGTCCGTTCTCGCCGACGCCGACGAGGGCGTGCGCGTGCAGGCCGCCTCCTCGCTCGCCAAGCTCGGCGACAAGTCCGGGGCCGCAGCGGCCGCCGCGGCCCTCAAGAGCCGCGACGCCTCGGCGCGGGCTCAGGCCGCCGCCGCGCTCGGCCTGGCCGGGGACGCCGCGTCGCTCGCGGCCGTCGAGGCGGCTCTCAAAGGCGAGAAGGACGCCAACGCCAAGGGCATGATGGAGTTCGCCCGCGCGCAGCTGAAGGCGCGCCTGGGCGTCAAGGACAAGCCGGCGACGAAGGCTCCCGCCAAGACCCCGGCGCCCGCGCCGACGAAGAGGCCCAAGAAATGAACCTGCTCGGAAAATCGTTCCCCAAGCGCTTCACCGCGGTGTTCTGCGTCCTCGCGGCGCTGGCCTACCTCCCGTTCCTGGTCGGCATCCACAGCAACGGGCTGTTCTCCTCGATCGAGAGCGTCTGGCACGACCGGGCGTTCAACCTGCGCGAGGGCTCGATCAAGCCTGGGGACCCGCGCATGATCCTGCTCGCCGTCGACGACGACACCGTCCACGCGCTCGGCTTCCCGCTGCCGCGGAAGGTCTACGCGAAGGCTCTGGCCAAGCTGCGCGAGCACGGCGCCAAGACCGTCGTCTTCGACGTGCTGTTCCTCGAGAACCGCGAGGGCGACGCCGAACTGGCCGCCGAGACGAAGAAGCACGGCGACGTCGTGCACCTGTTCGTCATCGAGAAGCCGGACGGCGCCGAGAAGCCCCGCCTGCAGATGGCGGTCAAGCCTCTGCGCGAGGCGTCGAAGATCCTCGGCTCCCCGAGCATCGCCCAGCATCTCGACGACGACGGCCACATCCGCACCTTCCTGCTGTTCAACCCCGACTTCGAGGATCCGTTCCGCAAGGGCAAGCCGGTGACGTCGCTGGCCGCGGCCGCGGTCGCGAGCTTCACGGGCAAGACGGTCGACCAGGTCCTCGCGGAGAACCCCGCCGACCAGCAGCCGATCCCGGTGCTCAACTTCCGCAAGCCCGTCGAGTGGAAGCGCCACGACCGCGCGGACTCCGGCGACAAGTACTGGTCCCCCTACCGCACGATCTCGCTGATGGACGTCGTCGACGGAAAGCTGTCGAAGGAGCAGAAGGAGTCGCTCAAGGGCGCGCTCGTCATGGTCGGCTCGATCAGCACCGGCTACTTCGACCACTACCCGGGCCCGTTCAACGCCCACACCCCGGCCCCGAGTTCCATCTGACGGCGATCGACAATATCGTCAACGGCGACGCCCTCGAGGCGACGTCGCGGTTCGTCGTCCTGCTGCTCGTGGTCGCCGCCGCCTGGCTGCCGTACTTCTTCCTGCGCCTGATGTCCCCGGCCTGGGGCGCCGTCGCGGTCGCCGCGACGCTCGCCGCGATGGTCGGCGTCTCCCTGCACCTGATGGGTCGCGGCGTCATGATCTACCCGGTCGCCCCGGGGCTGACCTTGGCCGCGGGGTTCCTCGCGCTGACGGTCCACCGCGTGCTGACCGAGGGCCAGGAGAAGGCGCTCATCAAGGCGAAGTTCGGCCAGTTCGTCGCGCCCGAGATCGTCGAGCAGCTCGCCAACGACCCCGACAAGGCCAAGCTCGGCGCGCAGAAACGCGAGATGACGGTGTTCTTCCTCGACATCGCCCACTTCACGACGATCTCCGAGAAGATGGACGCCGAGGCGCTGATCGCGTTCCTCAACAAGTATCTTTCCGCGCTGTCGACGGTCATCCTCGACCGCCGCGGCACGATCGACAAGTACATCGGAGACTGCGTCATGGCGTTCTGGAACGCGCCGCTCGAGAACAAGGACCACGCCGCCGACGCGATCCGCTCCGCGCTCGAGTGCCAGAAGGCGATCGCCAAGCTCAACGAGAACCTCGACAAGAACCTGCCGATGACCCCCGCCGTGCGCATCGGCATCAACACGGGCTTCATGGCCGTCGGCTTCACGGGCACCGAGCGCAAGCTCGCCTACACCGTGCTCGGCGACGAGGTCAACCTCGCCTCGCGCCTCGAGGGCGCGAACAAGTTCTTCGGCTCCAAGATCATCGTCAGCGGCGCGACCTTCGACGCGGCCAAGGGCCTCTTCGAGGCGCGCTACCTCGGCAAGGCGCGCGTCGTCGGCAAGGAGCTGCCGGTCCCCGTCTATGAGCCGCTCGCCGAAAAGGGCAAGCTCGACGCGGCGTGGGCGAAAGCCCTGCCGGTCTGGGAAAAGGGCGTCGGCGCTTTCTACAAGAAGGACTACGAGGGCTCGCTCATGGCCTTCGAGGAGTTCGCGAAGCTGATGCCGGACGACGAGCCGGGCCAGCTCTACCTCGGCCAGTCGCGCGACTACGCGGCGCTGCCGCCCGACGACTGGGACCAGGTCTTCAACCTCACGGCGAAATAGCATGCACATCTTCTGGCGGCTGATGTTCGGGCACCTCCTCTGCGACTTCACTTTGCAGACGAACTACATCAACCAATGGAAGCGCACGAGCCAGTGGGGCCTGCTCGCGCACTGCGCGATGCACCCCGTCGCCTACCTGATCCTCTGCTGGCCGTTCCTGGGCGATTTCTGGATCGAGAACGCCTTCTTCCGCCTGAACGGCTGGACCTGCATCGGCATCATCTTCGTGACGCACTACCTCGAAGACTGGTGGCGCGTGTTCACGATCTTCAAATACGGGATGCCGGACAACACGCTCTTCTTCGCGTGGGATCAGGTCATCCATTACGCGGTCATTTTTCCGTGGCACCGCTCGCGGCGGTGGCGACCGGCGCGGTCGGCTACTTCCCGGAGAAGTGGCCGGTGCTCGGCTGCCTGTTCGTGCTCGCGACGCACGCGTGCACGGTCCTCATCTACTTCGTCGAGAAGGACCTTCACGGCGCCGACTACCCCGGCAACGACGAGAAGCACATCGCGATGGCCGAGCGGCTGATCCTGTCCCTTTGCTTCCTGTTCCCGACGGCCCTCGGCGCGGGCGTGCTCGCCGCCCTCTGGCTCGGCGTGATGTTCTTCCTTCGCCGCCGCCGCCTCTTCGACCTGACCACCTTCACGTTCTACACCGGCGCCACCATCGCCGTGCTGTGCGGCCTGGCCGGCCGCGCGGTCTACTACTCCTAAGGAGCATCACATGAGCACCGACATCCTGATCCTCTCCGGGTCCCGCACTCCCATCGGCTCGATCAACGGGTCGCTGGCCAACTACACGGCGCCCCAGCTCGCGGGCAAGGCCGCGGCCGACGCGATCGCCAAGGCGGGCATCAAGGCCGAAGAGCTCGGCGAGGTCGTGCTCGGCTGCGTGATCCCCGCCGGCATCGGCCAGGCGCCCGCGCGCCAGGCCGCGATCGCGGCCGGCATCCCGGTCTCGGTGGGCGCCACGACGGTCAACAAGGTCTGCGGCTCGGGCATGAAGGCCGTGATGATGGCCGCGCAGGGCATCGCGCTCGGCGAGCAGGAGCTGGCGCTCGCGGGGGCATGGAGTCGATGTCGAAGGCGCCGTACCTTCTCGACAAGGCCCGCTCCGGCTACCGCTACGGCGACGCGAAGCTGATGGACTCGATCCTGCGCGACGGGCTCATGGACCCCTACGACGGCGTCCACATGGGCGACTGCGGCGAGCTGTGCGCCAAGGAGCACGCGATCACGCGCGAGATGCAGGACGCGTGGGCGGTCCGCTCCTACCAGAACGCCATCGACGCGCAGGCCAAGGGCTATTTCAAGAACGAGATCGTCGGCATCGACGGCATCGAGCTCGACGAGGAGCCGGGCCGCGCCAAGCTCGACAAGATGGCCAAGCTCCGTCCCGCGTTCCAGAAGGACGGCACGATCACCGCGGCCAACGCCTCCAAGCTCAACGACGGTGCCGCGGCCCTCGTGCTCGCCTCCGCCAAGGGCGCGGCGGGCAAAAGCCGCTGGCGCGGATCGTCGGCTGGGCGACCCATTCGCAGGAGCCCAAGTGGTTCACGACCGCGCCGGCCGGCGCCGTCGAGAAGGTCATGAAGAAGGTCGGCTGGACGACGGACCAGGTCGACCTCTTCGAGGTCAACGAGGCCTTCGCCGTCGTCAGCCTCGCGGTGGCCAAGCTCGCGGGCCTGCCGCATGAGAAGATCAACGTGCACGGCGGCGCGGTGGCCCTCGGCCATCCGCTCGGCGCCTCCGGCGCGCGCATCCTCGTCACCTTGATCAACGCCCTGAAGGTCCGGGGCGCAAAGCGCGGCGTCGCGGGCATCTGCCTCGGCGGCGGCGAGGCCACGGCGGTCGCCCTTGAGCTCGTTTAAGCACGGGACGTCTCCGACCCTCGCCGACCTCGAGGCCGTCGCCTCCGGCGCGCGCCGCGCGGCCCTGCCGTCCTCGGCCCTGGCCAAGGTGGCCGCGTCGCGCAAGGCGCTCGAGCGCATCCTCGCCTCCGGCAAGCCCGTCTACGGCGTCAACACCGGCTTCGGCGAGCTGGCCTCGGTGCGCATCACGAAGGACCGCCTCGCGCAGGTGCAAAGAAACCTCGTGCTGTCGCACGCCTGCGGCGTCGGCGAGCCGTTGAGTTCTCAAGAGGCGCGCGGCATTCTGTTTCTGCGCATCAACGAGCTGGCGAGAGGCTATTCCGGAGTTCGGCCCGCGTTGGTTCGCCAGTTGGCCCGCATGTTGGACGCCGGGATCACGCCGTTGATTCCCAGCAGAGGTTCCGTCGGCGCCTCCGGCGACTTGGCCCCTCAAGCGCACATGGCTCTCGCCGTCATCGGCGAAGGCCCGGTTCTCTTCGGTGGCCGTGTGATTCCCGCGGCGGTCGCCCTCAAACGTGCGGGTCTGAAACCGTACGTCTTGGCCGAGAAGGAGGGCCTGTCGTTGTTGAACGGCACCCAGGCCATGCAGTCCGTCGGCGGCCTGGCAATCCTCGCCGCGGAGCGCGTCTGGCGCGCCGCCAATCTCGCCTGCGCCGCGTCTCTCGACGCCTTGACCGGCACGCCCGCCCCGTTCGACGAGGCGATCTCCCGCCTGAAGCCGCACGCGGGGCAAGGTTCAGCCGCGCGTTCTTTGCGTCGCTTATTGGCCGGTTCCGAGATCCGGCGCTCCCACGTCGTCGACGACCCGCGCGTGCAGGACAGCTACTCTCTGCGCTGCGCCCCGCAGGTGCACGGCGCCGTCTGGGACCGTCTCGTCGAGGGCCGCCGCGTCGTGGAGATCGAGCTTCGCTCCGTCACCGACAACCCGCTCGTCGTCGGCGGCCGCGTGATCTCCGGCGGCAACTTCCACGGCCAGGCGCTCTCCTTCGCCTTCGACGGCGCCGCCGGCGCGCTCGCCGCTTTGGCCAACATCTCCGAGCGCCGCACCTTCCAGGTCACCGCCGGCACCGCGCCCCGCTTGAAGGCCTTCCTCGCCCGCGACCCCGGCGTCGAGTCCGGCTACATGATCGCCCAATACGCGGCCGCCGCGCTGGCCTCCGAGAACAAGGCGCTCGCCCACCCGGCCTCGGCCGACTCGATCCCGACTTCCGCCAACAAAGAGGACTTCGTCTCGATGGGCATGTGGTCGGCCCTCAAGCTCAAGAAGGTCGTCTGGAACGCCGCCCAGGTCGTCGCCATCGAGCTCGTCTGCGCCGCCCAGGCCATCGAGTTCCACCGTCCCCTGAAGTCCGGCAAAGGCGTCGAGGCCGGCCTCGCCGTCCTGCGCAAGAAGGTGAAAGCCTCCAAGGGCGACGAGGTCCTGAGCGGCAAGCTCGAGGCGGCGAGAGAACTGATTTTGTCCGGAGCTTTTGACTAGCACCCGACGGTGTCAGGTTGTGCAATTGTCCAATTCCGTTGTCGGACGGGCCACACAATCGGACAATTGCACAACCTGACACCAATATCAAAATGAGAACCATACGAGCCGCGCGCGGACGCACTCTCTCCTGCAAGGGTTGGCAGCAGGAAGCCGCCCTGCGCATGCTCATGAACAACCTCGATCCCGAGGTGGCGGAGCGGCCGCAGGATCTCGTCGTGTACGGCGGCCGCGGCAAGGCGGCTCGCGACTGGAAGAGCTTCGACGCGATCGTGAAGACGTTGCGCGGGCTCGGAAACGACGAGACCTTGCTCGTGCAGTCGGGCAAGCCGGTCGCGGTGTTCAAGACGCACGACCAGGCCCCGCGCGTGCTCATCGCGAACTCGAACCTCGTCGGCAAGTGGGCGAACTGGGACCACTTCGACGAGCTCGACAAGAAGGGGCTCATGATGTACGGCCAGATGACGGCCGGTTCCTGGATCTACATCGGCACGCAGGGCATCCTGCAGGGCACGTACGAGACCTTCGCCGAGGCGGCCCGCAAGCACTTCGGCGGGACGCTGACGGGGCGCACCGTGGTCACCGCGGGCCTCGGCGGCATGGGCGGGGCCCAGCCGCTCGCCGCGACGATGAACGGGGCGGCCTTCCTCGGCATCGAGGTGGATCCGACGCGGCTGCGCTTCCGGCTCAAGACGCGCTATCTGGATGTAGTCGAAGAGAATCTGGACAAGGCGTTGGCTCGCCTGGAACGCGCGAAAGAAAACGGCGAGGCCCTTTCCATAGGCCTGTTGGGGAACGCGGCGGAGATCCTGCCCGAACTGGCCAAACGAAAGTATCCGATCGACATCCTGACGGATCAAACGTCCGCTCACGATCCTCTGTACGGCTACATTCCCAAGGGTTATGACGTGAGCACGGCCGCGACCCTGCGAAAGAAAAACCCGAAGGACTATGTGGCCAAGTCCATGTCCTCCATGGCCAAACATGTCGAAGCCATGCTCGCCCTCCAGAAGCAGGGCGCCGTCACGTTCGATTACGGCAACAACATCCGCGCCCGCGCCGTCGAAGCCGGCGTGAAAAATGCCTTCGATATTCCCGGCTTCGTCCCCGAATACATCCGCCCGCTGTTCTGCGAGGGGAAGGGGCCTTTCCGCTGGGCCGCGCTCTCCGGCGATCCGGAAGACATCCGCGTCACCGACCGCGAGGTGCTCAAGGCGTTCCCAAAGAACGAGGGCCTCAAGCGCTGGATCTCGCTCGCCGGCCAAAAGGTCGCCTTCCAGGGCTTGCCCGCGCGCATCTGCTGGCTCGGCTACGGCGAGCGCGCCGAAATGGGCGCGCGCCTGAACTGGCTCGTCAAGAGGGGGAAGGTCGGGGCGCCGATCGTCATCGGCCGCGACCACCTCGACTGCGGCTCGGTGGCCTCGCCCAACCGCGAGACGGAAGCCATGCGAGACGGCTCCGACGCGGTCGCCGACTGGCCGATCCTGAACGCGCTTTTGAACACCGCCTCGGGCGCCTCGTGGGTGAGCTTCCACCACGGCGGCGGCGTCGGCATGGGCTACTCGCTGCACGCCGGCCAGGTCACCGTCGCCGACGGGACGAAAGCCATGGCGGCGCGGCTCGAGCGCGTGCTCACCAATGATCCCGGCCTCGGCGTCGTCCGGCATTTCGACGCCGGCTATCCCGAGGCCAAGAATTTCGCCCGCAAGCATCCGACGCTCAAAATCCCGATGGCGAGGTAATCCAGTGCCCAGCGACTATTCCTTCGACTGCGTCTCCGACGTCGATCTCAATCTCGTCTCCGAGGTGGTGGCCGTCGCCCTCAAGGAGATCACCAACCGCTTCGACATGAAGGACGCCAACGCGTCCATCGAGCTCAACGCGAAGGACAAGAAGCTCTTCGTGCGCGCGTCCAACGAGTTCAAGGTCGAGCAGGTCTACGACGTCCTGCTCACCCGTCTGGCCAAGCGCGGCCTGCCCATCAAGAACCTGACCAAGGGCAAGATCGAGGCGGCGCTCGGCGCCGCCGCGAAGATGGAGGTCGGCATCCAGAGCGGCATCCCGACCGACAAGGCCAAGCTCATGCAGGCCGCGATCAAGGAGCACAAGCTCAAGGTCAACGCGCAGATCCAGGACGGCCAGCTGCGCGTGTCGAGCAAGTCGAAGGACGAGCTTCAGGCCACGATGAACGTTCTCAAGGCCGGGAAGTTCGACCTCGACCTGCAGTTCAAGAACTTCCGATGAAGCGGTTCCTGTTCGTCGCGCTCTCCGTCGCCGGGCTCGTCACCCTCGCCGTGGGCTGGCTGGCCCCGAGCCTCATCTCCTGGTACTTCACCCCGCCCGTCGAGATCGGCGTGACGTGCAAGCCGGCGGTGGTGTGGGCGATCGACGTATACCGCAAGACCTTGCTCGCGGGCGGGGCCGGCGGATTCCTGGTCGGCCTGGCGGTCGCCGGGGTCAACGCCCAGCTGCTCAAGACGCCGAAAGCCTAAGCCGCGCGAAGAAACTTCGAAATGTTGGGGCCTGGCCCCATTATTGCCAGTGCTTCTTGCCGGCGGGGCGCTTGGCGTCGGCGGCCACGTCGTCGTGGTACATCTTGGAGAGCTCGGCCCACGAGATCTGGTCCTTCGGGCGCGGCGGCGCCTCGCGCGGCGCCTCCCGGGGCGTTTTCGCCGAGTCGCCGGCCAGGTCCCGGCGCAGGCGCTCGGTCTCGGCGGCGAGCTGGGCGAACAGGGGAGTCTGCGCGGCGGCGGCGAGGTACTTCTGGGAATCCTGGCTCGGCTCGGCCGCCATGCGGTCGAGCAAGGCGGTGATCTCGGCGACGACGGCCTCGGAATTGACCACCTCGGCGGTGTAGTGCGCGACGAGGTCGCTCTGCTCCTGGCGCAGCATGGTGAAGCGTTCCGGGGCGATGCCGTGGTCCGAGGCGAAATGGTCGATGACCGCCGTCCACGTCTGCTGGGCGGCGAGGTTGCGCTTGGCGCGGTCGATCTCGTTCGTCGCGGCGGCCAGGCGGCCGCGCAGCGTGCCCATCGCGTCGGCCATCTCGGCCTGGGAGAAGGTGACCGAGTAGTACGGCAGTCGCAGCTTCAGGTTGGCGAGATAGTACGCCGGGTCGTCGAGATAGTTCCAGACGCCGGCCTCCTCGAATTTGCCGTCGAGCTCGCGGTCGATCGACCAGCCGACGAGCCGGGCCAAGGTCTCGTTGTTCTCGTGGTAGTGGAACGCGGTGTAGAGATTGCCCTTGGCGGCGCGGCCATACCAAAGGCCGTGGCCGAGCAGCTCGTGGCCGATCACCCACGGGAGGGTTTCCTCCATGATCTCCCGGTCGCCGTCGACGAAGTGGCGGTTGAGCTTGATCTCGACGGTGTTGTCCGCCTGCCAGTGCGTGTAGGCCTGGGCGGCGAAGAACTTCTTGCGGCCGTTGATGAGATAGAGCTGGGAGTCGGGGAACTCCTCGAAGTGGACCGTGCCGGTGATGCCTTCGGCCAGGAAATCTTCGGCGAGGCGGCGGCCCGTGGGGGTTTCGAGCATGCGGCGGAAGGACTCCTCGAGAGCCTTCTTCTCGTCGGGCCTGCCGCGGTCGTCGAGCTTGATTCGCTCGAGCACGCGCGCCATCAGCGGCGTCGCGTCCGTCTTTTCCGCGGGAGCCGAGCCGTCGGATGTCGGGTTGCCGTCGCCGCCGAGGGAGGCGGCGCGCAGGAAGTTCAACTCGAGCGCGGACTTCCCGGCTTCGCCGTCCAGCTTCGAGACCGAGGCGCTCTCCGAGCCGTGCTCGCGCAGGGACTCGATGACTGACGAGGGGTTGCTCTTGGCCGGCTTGTGCGGGGCGGGAAGCTGGGAGGCCAGGGCCGAGGGCACGAGCCGCGGAACGGCGCCGTGGGCGACGGGCGCGGCCTTCACGCCGAGCGGCAGCGCCAACTGCGCCATGGGCGTGAGCATCAGGGGCGCGGTGACGAACGACGGGGCGTGCAGGGAGCCGAGCCCGGCCGTGAGCGCGAACGGGGCCGGCATGTTCTGGAACGAGTTGACCGCGGCGCCCGAGATCGACGGCGCGGGGCTCAGCGGCACCTCGAGAGAGATGCGCGTCTGCGCCCCGCGTTCAGCGCGGAGAATGCCAGGAAAACGGCGGCCAGCAGGCGGCTTTTCATTCCTATATGTAGTGTACGGGAGGCCGAATAAGGGGGCCAGGGCCCTCGGGGCCCCCGGAAGTAGGCCCTCCGGCCGCCTCAGTATATGCCCCCGGGGACCGGACCGCCAGGGGGCATTTTCGTAGAATAGCCGTCGATGGCCACCCTCGTCCTCAACGCCGCCGAACTGCTCACCATGGCCGGTCCGGACGGTCCCCGTTCGGGGCCCGACAAGGATCGTCTCGGCCTCGTGCGCGACGGGGCGGTGCTCATCGATCAGGGACGCGTTTTGGCCGCCGGCTCCAAGGACGTCGTCATGGCCAACCCGGCCGCCAAGGGCGCCAAGATGCTGAGCGCCGAGGGCAAGGTGCTCATGCCCGGCTTCGTCGACGCCCACACGCATCCGGTGTTCGCCGCCCCGCGGCTCGCCGATTTCGAGGCGCGCATCGCGGGCCAGGGCTACGCCGAGATCGCCCAGCGCGGCGGCGGCATCCTGTCGACCGTCAACGGAGTGCGCGGCGCGAAGGAGGCCGACCTCGCCGCCGGCTTGCGCGCGCGCGCCTTCGACTTCGCGGCCTGCGGCACGACCACGATCGAGGCCAAGTCCGGCTACGGCCTCGACCTCGACAACGAGCTCAAGATGCTGCGCGCGATGCGCACCGTCTCCTCGCGCGGCCCCGTCGAGATCGTGGCCACCTTCCTCGGCGCGCACGCGGTCCCGCCGGAATACAAGGGCCGCAAGAGCGAGTTCGTCGCGCGCGTCTGCGCCGACATGATCCCGCGCGTCGGAGAGCAGAAGCTGGCGTCCTTCGTCGACGTATTCTGCGAGAAGGGCTGGTTCGACCTGGGCGACCTCGAGCTCGTGGCCGAGGCCGGCGCGAAAGCGGGGCTCGGCCTCAAGGTCCACGCCGAGCAGCTCTCGCGCTCGGGCTCGATCGCGCCCTCGCTCGCGCGGGGTGCTGCGACCGTCGACCACCTCGACTGCGTCGAGGAGGCGGACCTGCCGGCGCTCGCCGCGTCGAAGACGGTCGCCTGCCTCGTCCCCGGCTCGAACTACTTCCTCGGCAAGCCGTACCCGCCGGCGCGGCGCCTGCTCGACGCGGGCGCGGCCGTGGCGCTCGCCACCGACTTCAATCCCGGCACCTGCCCGTGCTGGGACATGCGCATGATCCTCTCGATCGCCTGCACGCAGATGAAGATGTCGCCGGCCGAGGCGCTCGTCGCCGCGACGATCAACGGCGCGCACGCGGCCGGCCTCGGCGCCACCCACGGCAGCCTCGAGCCCGGCAAGACCGCCGACCTCGTCTGCTTCGACGCCGAAGACCACCGCGAGCTCGCCTACTGGTTCGGCGCGCCGAAGACGCGCTGGACGATGAAACGCGGGGAGCTCGTCTACAAAGCCTCATGAAGATCCTGCTCTTCGACATCGACGGGACTTTGATCCGCGGCGGCGGCTGCGGCCGCAAGGCGCTCAACAAGGCCGCCGAGGTCCTCTACGGACGCAAGCACGCCTGCTCGGAGCTGACCTTGGCGGGCCGCACCGACCTCTACAACTTCGGCGCCACGTACAAGTTCGCGACGGGCAAGCGCCCGACGCGCGCCGCCGTCGAGAGGCTTCATCAGGAATACCTGCGACAGCTTCCGCGCTACGTTAAGTCCGCGATCCGCACCAAGACCTACCACATCCCCGCGGGCCTCAAGACCTTGCTCAAGCACCTGAGCCGCGACGAGCGCGTCCTGCTCGGCCTCGGCACGGGCAACATGGAGAAGGGCGCGCGCATCAAGCTCGGTCCCTCGGGCTTCAACTCCTACTTCCTTTTCGGCGGCTACGGCTCGGACGCGTTCCACCGGCACACCTTGCTCAAAAAGGCGGTCGCGCGCGCCAAGAGGCTGGCCAAGCGCCCGTTCACCCATGACGACGTGTACGTCATCGGCGACACGCCCTTCGACGTGTCCGCGGGCAAGAAGGCCGGCTTCAAGACGATCGCCGTCGGCACCGGCTACGCGGAGTGGAAGGAGCTCGTGGCGGCGAAGCCGGACCATCTGGCGAAGGACTTCCGGGATATAAACAAATGGCTGAAATGGTTCGGATTGAACTGACCGACGAGACGTCCGCGGCCGCCGTCGCGGCGCGCTGCGCCGCCGCGCTCAAGCTGACGACGGCGCTCTCCGCCCACGCCCGCGCGACGATTCTCAGAAAGGCCGCGGAAAAGATGGAAGCCCAGGCCGGCGAGTTCGCGCGCCTGATCTGCTCCGAGGTCGGCAAGCCCCTGAAGGAAGCCCGCCGCGAGGCCGCGCGCGGCGCGTTCACGGTGCGCTGGGCGGGCGAGGAAGCTCGCCGTATTAACGGAGAGGTTCTGCCGCTGGACCTCGACGCCGGCTTCGAGGGCCGCTGGGCCGTGGTCAAGCGCGTGCCGCGCGGGCCCGCGCTGTTCATCACCCCGTTCAACTTCCCGCTGAACCTGGTCGCGCACAAGGTCGCGCCGGCTGTCTCCGCGGGCCTGCCCTTCGTGCTGAAACCCGATCCCAGATGCCCCAAGACCGCCGAGAAGCTCGTGTCGCTCCTCGTCGAGTGCGGCTGGCCGGCCGAGGCCGCGATCGTCGTGGGCGGGCCGATCCCCGCCGCCGAGGCGCTCGTGCGCGACGAGCGATTCCGCGTGTTCTCCTTTACGGGATCCACCGCCGTCGGCTGGAAGCTGAAGTCGCTCGCCGTGAAGGCGCACTCGTGCCTCGAGCTCGGCGGCAACGCGGCCGTGTTCGTCGCCAAGGACGCCGATCTCGCCTGGGCCGCCGCGCGCTGCGCGTGGGGGCTTACTACTACTCCGGCCAGGTCTGCATCTCGGTCCAGCGCATTTTCGTGGAAAAGGACGTCCACTCGGAGTTCCGCAAATTGCTCGTCGAGAACATCAAGGGGCTGGTGGTCGGCGATCCGTCGGACGAGACGGTCGACATCGGCCCGCTCATCGACGAGAAGAGCGCGATCCGCGTCGAGGAATGGCTCAAGGAAGCCGTCGCCAAGGGCGCCAAGCTCTGGGCCGGAGGCCCGCGCAACGGCCTCACGATTCCCCCATCGTTGCTGGAGGGTGTCCCGGCCGACGCCAAGCTGGCCTGCGAGGAGGCCTTCGGCCCCGTCGCCACGCTCGACATGGTCAACAGCAAGGAGGAGGCGCTCGACCGCATCAACGCCTCGAAGTACGGCCTGCAGGCCGGCCTCTTCACCAACGACCTCGCCTTCGTCCAGCGCGCCTACTCCGTGCTCGACGTCGGCGGCATCATCGTCAACGACATCCCGTCCTTCCGCTCCGACGCGATGCCCTACGGCGGCATGAAGGACAGCGGCGAAGGCCGCGAGGGCGTCCGCTACGCCATCCACGACTTCACCGAGGAAAAACGCTCGTCTTTAAGAATATATAGGTGCCAGGCACGTACATTCGGTAAATTCCGGCGCTGAGAATTTACGGAATGTACGTGCCTGGCACTAGGAGAGAACATGAAGCTTGTTGAATGCGTGCCGAATTTTTCGGAAGGGCGGGATAAGGAGAAGGTGGGGATCATCGTCAACGCGGCGCAGAGCGCGGGCGTGACGATCCTCGACGTGGAAACCGACGCCGATCATCACCGCTGCGTGCTGTCGTTCGTCGGCGCGCCGGACGCGTGCGTGGAAGCCTGCTTCCGCGTCGCGGAGCAGTCGCTCAAGCTCATCGACCTCACGACGCACAAGGGCGAGCACCCGCGCATGGGCGCCGTCGACGTGATCCCGTTCATCCCGGTCGCCGGCGTGACGATCGAGGAGTGCGCGATGCTCGCCGAGCGGCTGGCGGCGCGCATCGGCAACGAGCTCAAGATTCCGACGTACCTTTATGATCAAGCGGCTCGACGGCCCGAACGGAAGGATTTAGCCAACGTGCGGAAAGGCCAGTTCGAGGGCCTGCGCGACCTGATCGGCAAGGACGAGACCCGCACGCCGGACTTCGGGCCGAACGCGATCCACCCCACCGCCGGCGCCGTGGCCGTCGGCGCGCGCCAGCAGATCGTCAACTTCAACATCAATCTCGACACTCATGACATGGCCGCGGGCAAGGACATCGCCAAACGCGTGCGCGCCTCCGGCGGCGGCCTGCCCGCCGTCCGCGGCAAGGAGATCGACCTCGCGGCGCGCAAGCAGGTGCAGATCTCGACCGTGCTGACCGACTACAAGAAGTCCTCGATGGCCAAGGTCTTGGCGACGACCATGGCGCTGGCCGACGAGCACAAGGCCAAGATCAAGTCGACCGAGATCGTCGGCCTCCTGCCGCGCCAGGCGCTCGTCGACTTCGCCATCGAGACGCTCGCGCTCGAGAACTTCAAGCCCGACGTGCAGATTCTCGAGAACCGCCTCGAGGCCGTCGGGGCCCTCGGCGGGGGAGCGATTGGCGCTCGGCGGGACGTCTCGTCGGCGAGGCGCTGTCCAACACCGACGCCACGCCCGGCGGCGGCTCGGCGGCGGCGATCTCCGGCGCGATGGGCTGCGGCCTGGGGCAGATGGCGATCGGCATCTCGCTCAAGTCGAAAAAGCTCGACGAAACCAAGCGCCCGTCGCTCGAGGCCGCGCTGAAGACGCTCGGCGGGATGCGCGAGACCTTCGATCAACTCGCCAAGGACGACGCGGCCGCTTTCGACCGCTTCATGGACGCGATGAGCCTCCCGAAAGACGACCCGAAGCGGCCGGAGCGCATCCAGGCGGAGCTCAAGCACGCCGCCGAGGTGCCGCTCAAGACGGCCCAGATCGCGGCGGGAGCTCTGGCGACCGCGAAGGCGGCGGCGCCTCTGGCGAGCCCCGCGGTCGTCTCCGACATCAACTGCGCGATCCACCTGCTGAAGGCGGCGGCGCTGTGCGCGGGGAGAACGTGCGCATCAACCTCGGCGGCCTTAAAGACGCCGAAGCTTCCAAAGATCTGGAGGGCCGGCTCGAGAAGACGCTGGCGGCCTGCGCGTGATCATGGACTATCCGCGACTCGTCGCGGACTACGCGCGCTACCACACGACGCCCGGCAACCGGCGCATGCACGCGATCGGCGTGCCGCTGATCGTGTTCGCGATCGTGAAGTGGAGCCAGGTCGGCTCGGTGTTCCCGCTCGCGGCGCTCGTCTTGCCCGTGTACTTCGTCTGGGACAGGCGGCTGGGCTGGCTCATCGGCGGATATTTGGCAGGCTGCGCGGCCATAGGAGTGTTTCTTCCGATGTGGACCGCGCATGCTGCTTTCATCATCGGCTGGGCGGTGCAGCTGTACGGGCACAGCGCCTACGAGAAGAACAGCCCCGCGCTGATGGACAACGCCCTGCACCTGCTCATCGGCCCGGCCTTCGTCGCCGAGAAGCTCGCGGGGCTGCGCCGGTGAGCGCGCTCGTCCGTCCCGCGACCGCGGCGGACTGGCCCGCGATCGGCGCGCTGTGCGCCGAGACGGGCGCGCAGGGCGAGCCGGTCGAGGGAGACGCGAAGGCCTTCGCGGAGCGCTGGGTCGGCCCGTACCGGGTGCTGTGCCCCGAGTGGACCTTCGTCGCGGAGGCGGACGGCGCCGTCGTCGGCTACCTGACCGCCTGCCCCGACACCCTCACCTTCGAGCGGCGCGTGCGCGAGGAGCTCCAGCCGACGCCGGACTCGCGCGGATTCTTCGGCGAGGAGTTCCTGAACTCGTTCTGGCGGGAGCATCCCGGCCACGTGCACATGAACCTGCGCAAGGCGCACCGAAGCCGGGGTCTCGGCGGCAAGCTGCTCGCGCTGTGCTTCGCCGAGATGGCGCGCATCGGCATCGGCTCGGTCCACGTGTTCTGCGGTTCCCGCGCGAAGGGCTACTGGGAGAAGGCGGGCTTCAAGCTCGCGCGCTCCTGCGAGCCGATGCCGGGCGTCTTCATCCACGCGCTCGCCCGGCCGACGGCCTAGGCGAACGTCTTCTTCAGAAGCAACGGCGACGCGAACGTGGTCGCGATCACCATCAGCACGACGGCCGCGTAGAGCTCCGGCTCGACGGCGCCGCTCGACAGCCCGATCTGCGCGAAGATCAGCCCCACCTCGCCGCGCGGCACCATGCCGAAGCCGATCGCCCAGCGGTTGTAGCCCTTGGACCCGACGGCGAGGCCGCTCGCGGTCTTGCCGGCGACGGCGAGGACGGACAAGGCCGCGGCGAGGCCGAGGAGCCCGGCGCCAGCACCGAGAGGTCGACGCCCGCGCCGGTGACGACGAAGAACACCGGCGCCAGCCACGCCGTCGCGGGCCGCGACAAGCGCTCGATGGCCGCGCGGCGGCGCGAGGCGCCGAGAACGACCCCCGCGGCGAAGGCGCCGACGATCAGGACGCTCTTGGCGGCCGCGCCGCCGCCCATCGCGGCGGGGGAGAGGGTCTGAAGCCAGGTCAGCAGGCCGACGCCGAGGACGTCGTCGAGGACGGCGGCGCCGAGAATGACGACCGCCTCCGGCGAGGCGGCCCTGCCGAGGTCGGCGAGGACGCGCGCCGTGATGCCGACGCTCGTCGCGGTCATCGCCGCGCCGACGAACAGCCGCTCGAGAGGCGCGCGCCCGAACGCGGCCATCAGGCCCCAGCCGAGCGCGAAGGGAACCGCCATGCCCGTCAGCGCGACGGCCGCGGCGGTCGGTCCCGCCCGGCGAAGCTTGCCGGGTTCGCAGTGCAGCCCGGCTTCGAAGAGGAGGAGGAGGACGCCCGCCTCGGCCAGCAGTCCGAGGGCCTCGTGACCGCGGCCGAAGAAGGGCCACAGCCCGAGCGAGACGCCGGCCAGCAGCTCCCCGAGCACGGGCGGCTGTCCCAGGCGCGCCGAGAGGCGGCCCAGAAGCCGGGCCGCGGCGACGGCCGCGGCGAGCTGCGCGAGAATGACGAAGGATTCGGCCATCGCCCGAATATATTACCCTACGCGGGTGACGTTGCTGACCCTGCTGTCCTGGTCGTCCTGGACGCTGCTGACCGTGATCGGCCTCGGGCTGTTCGTCATGCGCAGCGCGGAGACGGGCCTTTCCTACGTCAGCCTGCCGCGCCTGCTGTACTTCTTCTGGATCATGCTGTGCGTGATGTTCATGGCCTACGTGAAGGCGCCCGGGGCCGCGGCGATCTGCCTGCTGCTGGCCAGCGCGGTCGGCGTCTACGCGCTGATCGGCGACGAGCCCGAGCCCGGGAGCCGCGCGAAGGAGGTCCTCGAGCGC
Source organism: Elusimicrobiota bacterium (assembly GCA_023213235.1). Classification (GTDB taxonomy): domain Bacteria; phylum Elusimicrobiota; class Elusimicrobia; order UBA1565; family UBA9628; genus GWA2-66-18. The sequence continues at coordinate 332,308 of CP096137.1, forward strand.
GTCGCGGGCTGCCGGCGCGCGCTCGAGGAGAACGAGCGCAACCCGATGTCGCTCGAGCTGCTCGGCGACGCGTACTCGACGATCGAGGAGCGCGCGCACGCGCTGCGCTGCTGGGAGCGGAGCTACGCGATCGTCCCCAACGCGAAGCTCCTCGAGAAGATCGAGCGGCTGAGGCGCGCGGTTCCGGTGTTCTTCTATTGGGGCCCGCCGTGCGCCCACGAGCTGCGCGCCTGCCCGCAGTGCGAGCGCGTGCTGGTCCGCTCCGCCTGGGCCTGCGCCTGCGGCGAGCGCTTCTTCCCGGACCGGCCGACCTGGCTCGCCGCCCGGTTCAACCGGATCTGGGAGGACACCGGGGAGGCCGCGCCGTGACGACCGGCCTGTGGCTGTCGCCGTACCTGTTCCTGACCCAGCCGTGGTGCTACGGGCTCGTGTGGCTCGTCTGGGTCGGCGCCCGGCGCGCCGGCCCGGCGGAGGCGCGGTGAGAAGCCACGACGAGGAGCGCGGGCTGGCGTTCCGGCGGATCGCGGCGATCATCCTCCTGCTGATGATCTGGAGCGTGCGCGCGGGCATGGCCCCGCCGCCGTCCGTCTCCTGGCCGGGGAAGGGCAAGCCCGCGCCGGGGCGCCCCGCGAAGGACTCCGCGAAGGTCTCCTGGGAAACGGCGCCCTGAGCGCGCCCCGTTAAAGGGGGTCTTGACAAAACCGGTTTTCCGGTCTATAATGTGAGCGAACACTCACTCACAGAGAGACCCCCGTGATCATCGAAGAGACCAAGCGCAAGACCCTCCTGCCCGGCATCCTCAAGGCCGCGCTCAAGCTGTTCGTCCGCAAGGGCATCGACGGGACGACGACCAAGGACATCGCTCGCGCCGCGGGCGTGGCCGAGGGGGCGCTCTACCGCCATTACCGCAGCAAGGATGAGATGGCCGGAGAGCTGTTCACGGTCAACCTGGAGCGGTTCACGGCCGACCTGGACCGCGTTCTGTCCGAGGCGAAGGGAGCCCGCCGCAAGCTCGAGGCCTACGTCTCTTCGATCTTCCGGGAGTACGAGTCGGACCCCGATCTCTTCTATTACCTGCTCGTCGCCGAGCACAAGGAACTGACCAAGCAGATGAAGGGTCTGCGCCATCCCGGGCATGTCCTCGAGGACCTCATCCGCGCCGGACAGGCGGAGGGGGCGTTTCGACGTACGGACGTGATGACCTTGTTCGCGGTCGCCTTCGGCGCGGTGCACCGCATGTGCATTCTGCGGCGCTACGAGCTCATCGCGCGCCCGCTGACGGAGTCGGCCGAAGAGACGTCGGTCCTGATCTGGACGGCCTTGCGCGCTTGACGTAGGAGGTTTCCATGAAGATCGTCGCCCTCGTGGCGTTCGCGGCGCTGGTGATGACGCTGGTGGAGCGGGCCAAGCCCGCGGAGCGCTGGCCGTCGTGGAGCGGCTGGATTCCCGCCGCCGTTTGGCTCAACCTCGCGCAGATCGCGGTCGTCATCTGCACCGGAGCGGTCTGCGACCCGTGGCTGCGGTCCGTGCGCCCCTGGAACGCCGACGCCCTGGGGACGGCCGGCGGCGCGGCGCTCGGGTACGTCGTCATCACCTTCGCGTTCTACTGGTGGCACCGCGCGCGCCACGAGTCGGACTTCCTGTGGCGGTGGTTCCATCAAGTCCATCACAGCGTCGAGCGCCTCGAGGTCGTCGCGAGCTTCTATAAGCACCCGTTCGAGCTCCTCGCCGACTCGCTGCTCTGCAGCGTCGTCCTTTATCCGCTCCTCGGCCTGGGCGCCGAGGCGGCCGCGGGCGCCATGCTTCTCTCCGGACTGGCGGAGCTGTTCTACCACTGGAACGTCCGCACGCCGCGCTGGCTGGGCTTTCTGTTTCAGCGGCCGGAGAGCCACCGCCTCCACCACGAGTCCGGCGTGCACGCCTACAATTACGCCGACCTGCCGCTGTGGGACATGCTGTTCGGGACGTTCCGCAATCCGGCGCGCTGGAGCGGCCGGGTCGGCTTCAAGCGCGGCGACGAGCGCCGGCTCGTGGAGATGCTCGCGGGCGTGGACGTGACCGCTTAGGAGGCGACATGAAATTCCGAACGATCGCCGTGCTGCTGATTCTGCTCGGGCTCGCCCAGATGGGGGCCGACGCCTGGGGCTCGCGTCCCCTGAAGGCGCTGGCCGCGGCGACGGCCGCGTCCCCGGCCCCGAAGGTGTTCGGCTCGGTCGGAGGCTTCGAGACCTTCTCGAACCGCATGACCGTCGTGCGGGACGGCGAGCGCTCGCGCGTCGACCGCGCGGCCTACCGCCGGCTCAAGGGGCCCTATAACCGCCGCAACGTGTACGGCGCGGCGCTCTCCTACGGTCCGGCGATGCCGCGCGAATTGAGGGACCCCGTGCTGCGCCGCGCGTTCTGCGGCGGCTCGGACCGCATCGGCATCGAGTACGCGCCTATTTTCGGGGACGGCCGCGCGGCGGCCGTCGTGGAGGTTTCATGCAGATGAGCAACGGCTGGACCTATCGCCAGTACCTGGCGTTCCGCGCCGCGCTGGGCGCCTACGTCGCGATCCACTTCGCGGCGCTGCTGCCGTGGGCCGCGGAACTGTTCGCCGCGGGCGGCGTCGTGCCCGCGGCCGCCAGCCCCTTGCTGGGGGTCTTTCCCAACATCCTGGCGCTCAACGACGGCCCCGCGGCGGCCGCGGCGCTGACCGCCCTGGGCGCGGTCTGCGGCGTCGCGATCGCCTTCGGCGCGGCCGACCGGGTCGCGGCGGTCGCGGCTTGGTACGTCTGGGCCTGCCTGTTCGGCCGCAATCCGCTGATCTCCAACCCCAGCCTTCCTTATGTCGGGTGGCTGCTGCTCGCCCACGCGGCGATCAGCCCGTCCGGCGTGGAGGACAGCGACGCGCGCCGAGCCTGGCGCGTGCCGGAGCCGGTCTACCGCGCGGCGTGGGTCGTGCTCGCCGTCGGCTACACCTACAGCGGGCTCTGCAAGCTCGGCAGCCCGTCATGGTTCGACGGCGGCGCTCTGCGCGCGGTGCTCGAGAACCCCTTGGCCCGCCCGTGGGTGCCGGTGGAGTGGCTGCCCTGGATTCCCGCCGCCGTGCTCAAGGCGGCGACGTGGGGAGCGCTCGCGCTCGAGATCGGCTTCGTCGGGCTGGCCTGCTCCCGGAGTCTGCGGCCCTGGGCTTGGGCGGCGATGACGGCGATGCACGTCGCCCTGCTCGCCACGCTCGACTTCGCCGACCTGACGTGGGGAATGCTGCTCATCCACGCGTTCACGTTCGACCCGGCTTGGCTCAAGGGGCGAGGCGAAGGCGAGGACGTCGTCTTCTACGATGGACAGTGCGGCCTCTGCCAGACCTGGATTCAGCTGCTGCTCGAGGAGGATCGTCGCGCGGCGAGCTTCCGCTTCGCTCCGCTCGGAGGCAGGACCTACCACGAGCTGCTCGATCCGGGCACGCGAGCCTCGTTGCCGGACAGCATCGTCGTGCGCGCCGCGGATGGCCGCGTGCTCGTCAAGTCGGCCGCGATCGGCCACCTGCTCGGACGCTTGGGCGGGCTGTGGCTCGTCGCGCAAGCCGGGCTGTCCCTGGTCCCGGCCGGCCTGGCCGACCGCGGCTACGACCTCGTGGCGAAGGTCCGCCGCGTCGCGCCGGTGGGCATCAAGGTGTGCCGGCGCATGCCCGCCCGCTACCGGGCCCGCCTGCTCGGTTGAGGCCATGTAACATCTAAGGAAGGGCGTCTTGACGGGAGGGAGAGCCGGCGTTACACTCCTAAGATGCGGCCCCTCGTCCTGGCCCTCCTCCTTCTGCCCGGCCTTTCGCGCGCCGGCGACACCGAGCCCGTCACCGAAGGCGTCATCGAGCGCGACAACGACACCATCATCGACATGGACGTCGAGGAGGAGACGCCGCAGAGCCGGGCCGCGAAGATCGCCGAGGCGGAGCGCCAGATCCGCGAGCTCGAGGCCGAGCGCGACCGGCCCAAGACGACGACCCCTCCGACCCAGACGCCGACGAATCCGACGGGGGCCGCCAGGTCGCCCCGGACGGACGGCACTTCAAGACGAACCAGGACGCGGTCAACTACCGGCTCTGCCGGCAAGGCCACAGCGCGCTGTGCGGCCGCGTCAACTACGTCGAGGGCGTCGCCCCGACGACTCCCCAGACGACGGGCGGCCGCCGGGAGCCCATCCGCGGCGAGGTGATCGGCGAGACGACCAAGACCGAGACCGAGAAGAGGGACGCCGGCGGACGCGGCGGTTCCTCGGGCGGCGGGTCGGGCGGCGGATCGGGCGGCGGGTCCGGCGGCGGAGCCGGCGGGACGGGCGGAGGCGGGGAAGGGAAGGGCGCGGCCGCCGACCAGGCCAAGGCCGCGGAGGCCTCCGAGCGGGCGGGCGCGGCCGCGGCGAAAGCCGGCGCGATGGGCGAGCAGCTCAAGAAGTTCGGCGCCGACACCTTGGCCGGCGGCCCCGCGGGCGGGCCCGGCGGGACGAACGGGCCGGGCGCTCTCCGCGGCGGAGCGCCGGGCCCGGGCCCGGCGGGCGACCGGGACCTCGCGGCGACGGCGGCCTCCGGGTTCGGAGCGTCCTTCGCCGCCGCGGGCCTGAAAATGGGCGCGGGTCCGGACGCGGGAAAGGTCCTGCGCGCCGACGGCACGCCCGCGACCGCCGACGACGTCGCGCGCCTGCGCGCCCAGATCGCCTCCGACCCGGCGGCGCTGGCCCGCCGGCCCGATTTCTTCAATGTCGTCGATCGAGCCTCCTTCGCGAAGCTCAAGAGCGACTTCCACGAGAAGCCCGACGCGCGCGACGGCCTCTTCCGCCACGTCCGCCTGACGGAGAAGGACCGCGACTTCCAGCGCACGCAGTCCTGCAACCCGAAGCTCGAGAAGGACTGCAACACGGCGTCCGAGGAGGCGTACAAGAAGGGGAGTTCGTCACGCCCGAGGACCTCAAGGCCATCGAGGAGGCCCTGCGCGCCGACGAGGAGGAGGAAGCCTCCGAGCTCGCGAAGGCCGCCGCCGGCGAGAGCGGCGCCCAGGCCGGCGCGGCGGACGCGCCGGCCAAGAAGCGCCGCCGCCGCTCGCGTCCGCTCGTTCCGTATTCGTTCGCCGCCGGCGAGGCCGCGGCCGAAGCGCGCCTCGTTCCCGGCTCCGACGCCGGCGCCGCGCCGGTCCAGACGGACGCCGCCGCCGGCGCGGCCGTTCCCGCCCGGCGCGCCTTCCCCTATCCGATGCGCGGCATCCAGACCGTCGCGCTCGTCTTCGTCGTCGCGGTCTGGCTGTACGGCCGCCGCCGCAAGCGCTCGTTCCTGGAGGGAAACCGGTGATCGCCCACGCTCTCGTCCTCGTCGTCCTGTCGGCGGCTCACGCCGAGCCGGAACCCAACAAGGAGGCCTGGGACAAGGTGACGAAGGCCTTCGCCGCCGGCGAGCCGATCCCCGAGGCGACGTTCAAGGACGCGGAGCTGACCGTCTATCAGCTGATCAAGAAGGTCTCGGAGGGCTGCGCCCAGCCCTGTCAGAACGAGAAGTATCTCAAGAACATCGCCCTGATCGCGCGCGTGCGCAAGCTGCCGGACATCCCCAAGATCCAGGCCGTGTACTGCCCCGGAACTCCGGCCGTCTGCCGCGCGCGCGCGTCGGTCGTCGCGAACGCGGGCGGGCGCGGTGCGGTTCCGCCGAAACCGGCGCCCGTCGCCCGCGCCCAGGCGGCCGTCGAGCGCGCGAAGAAGACGGGCGACGCGATCGCCGGAGGCTTGGCCCAGGAGAAGACCGACGATCTGCCCGGCCCCGCCGCCGAGGAGGAGCTCGACCCGTCCTTCGACGAGGTCCGCGACGAGAGCGCGGTCCAGGTCTCGGGCTCGGCCGTCGCCGCGCTCAAGGGGCTTCCCGGCGGCAAGGCCCGGGACCTGGCCGCGCGGCTCGAGAGGGCCGACAAGACGGGGGACGCGGCGGCCCGCCGCGCCGCGCTGACCGAGGCCGACCGCGGCTTCACCGCGCTGCTCGACAAGGAGCTCGCGCGCGAGGCCGCCGCCGCGCGCGCGGCCGCCTGCGCCGCGAAGAAGGAAAGCAGCGCGAGCGCTGCCTGGCCGCCGCGCCGACGGCCGCGGAGCTCGACGCGGCGCGGACGAAGGCCGTCGACGCGAACCCGGCCCTCGGCCTGTACCTCGTCTCGCGCGCCGAGCACCAGCTCAAGATCAAGGAGGCGCTGGCCGCGGGCGACCTGCCGGCCGGCACCCGCCTCGAGCCCTGGGAGCTCGGCGCGAGCGTCCCCGCGGGCACGACGATCACGGTGTCGGCCGACAAGAACGACAAGGCCGCCGGCGGGTCCGGAGGGCTGCCGTTCCTCGGCCTGACCTTCGCGCTGCCCGACGGCTCCTCCCGTTTCGAGGGGCAGCGGCCCGGCGCCGACGGCGCGCCCGAGACGCTCGTCGTCGTGCGCGGCGCCAAGGGCGAGACCACGCGCGCCGTCGTCTCGGCGCGCGCCTCGCAGACGCAGTACTTCGCGCCGGGCGGCCGCCTCGTGCGCTCGGAGACGTCCAGCTACGGCGGCGCGCACGTCGAGATCAAGGACTTCAACCTCAAGGGGCCGGAGCTCGAGCTGCGCCGCTACGAGATCCGGGACACGAAGAACGGAAAGACGCGCGTCGAGGTGCGCGACCCCGACAATCTGCGCAACACGGTCACCGACTACGACGGCAGCGTGATCGTGACCTCCCGCGTCGCCAAGGGCCTGCCCGTCGATCCCGCGCAGCCCGACGGCTCGCGCTGGACCGAGCAGCGCGGGCGCATGGTCGGCGGCAAGTTCCAGCTCGAGCAGGTGACGCTCGAGGACAAGAGCGTGCTCAAGGGCTCGAGCGCGTCGGGCCGCTTCCTCGTGACCGCGGTCGACGAGCCCGGCGGGCGCCGCCTACGCGGCACGACCGACCCGAAGACCGGCGCCTTCCAGACGACGTCGGCGATCGAGAAGGACGGCAGCGGCCAGCGCAAGGCCGGCCGGGTGATGGTCACCTTGGGGCCCGGCGGCAAGATCACGCGCCTGGCGGTCTCCCTGCGGGACGAGAAAGCGACGCGCGACAACATGATGGCGGTCGCCGCCGAGTTCGCGCGGGAGGCGGGCCTCGACGACGACCAGGCCGGCGCGCTCGGCGAGTGGCTCTACGACCGGGCCCGCCGCGTCAACTACGCGCAGCGCGGCGAGGACGGCGTGCGCGACGCGGTGCTGGCCACCGAGAAGCCGGGCAAGGAAGCCGTGCTGCTGCGCGTCGAGCGCGTCTCCGAGACCGAGGCCGACGGCACCGTGCTGACCGGGAAGGTCGAGGACAAGATCGCCGGTCAGGACGTCGCCCGCTGGGAGCCGGCCACGCCCTTCCAGGGCGCGAGCGGAACGGTGCTGCGCGCGCTCAACGAGAACGGCGTGCCCGTGCGCGAGTACGTCTCCGAGGGGAAGATGCGCCAGTGGTTCTCCGCCTACTCCAACGACGGCGGCGCGGGCCTCTTCTCGAGCTCGAAGCAATACGAGCACGCGATGCTCGTCGAGTTCGGGCGGGACCCGAAGAACCCGCGCTCCTGGATCAGCGCCTGCGGCGACGAGGGCGACGTGACGCTCGACGACCCCAAGAAGCCGTGCGAGTCCCGCGAGCAGGTCGGCAAGCCGCAGGTGATCCACACGACGGCCTCCGGCCTCTCCGACCTCGGCGGCGCGCTCGGCGACATCCCGGGCGTCAGCCACGCCGGCAAGTACGCGACGAAGGGCTACTACACGTCCGTCGGCTACCTGCAGGACGACATCGGCTTCGACACCTCGAGCGATCCGGACAAGAGGCTGGCGGTGATCGCCAACAAGTTCCGCGGCGTCCTCTCGAAGGAGGAGACGCTCTGGGACCTGAAGACCGACAAGGAGCTGCTCGGCGAGGTCGACGAGAAGGTCGTCGACAAGCGCAAGAAGCAGCTGGCCGGCGACTGCGTGCGCATGGGCGCCCGCGACTGCGACGCCTACGTCCGAAAGCTGAACTGCGCCGAGGGGCAGAAGCCGCCGTGCGCGACCGACGAGGAGCGCCTCGACATCGTGCGCTACGCCTACTCCCCGGCGCACGCGATCGACCACGCCGCCGAAGGCGGCAACAAGTTCCTCTACGTGCTCGGTGGTCTCGGCCAGGCCGGCGAGATGGCCGCGGCCTCGCTGCCGATGATGGGCATGACCGCCGGCGTCGGCGCGCTCGGCAAGGTGAAGTACATCGGCGGCGCCGCCAGCTTCGGCAACGCGACGCTCAACGGCTACATGACGGCGGGCTGGGTCGTCGGCGGCCTGGCCAACGCGGGCGACTTCGTCGAGGGCATCAAGGACGGCGACGCGGCCAAGATCGTGCGCAGCGGCGTGCAGAGCGCGACCGACTTCGTGTTCGTGTACAAGGGCCACGCCGACGCCAAGGCGCGCACGGCCAAGAAGGAGGCGGCGGAGCGGATCCTGGCCGCCGAGCGCGAGCGTCTGCGCCGCATCGAGGCCCTCCCCGACGAGGGCTTCTCCTCGCTCCAGCTCGACTTGTCGAAGGCCTCCGCGGCCGACCTCGCGCGCTACCGCGAGGCGCTCCAGAAGCTCGGGCTTCCCGAGCCCGTCCCCGAGCACGGCATCGCCGAGATGCTGGTCTCGCCGCGCAAGCGCGCCCAGCTCGAGGACGCCGTGCGCGGAACCAAGATCGAGCCGATCGACATGGCCGAGACCGCCGCGCGGCAGAACGAGCGCAAGCCGTTCACCCCGGACGAAGTGGACGCGATGTTCGCCAAGAACGAGACGCTCAACGACGTGGTCAAGCTCGACCTCTCCGACTTCCCGCCGAAGGACTACCCGCAGCTGAAAAAGGCCGTCGCCGAGGCGGGCGGGAAGTGGGCCGATCCGGTGGACGGCGTCGTCGAGGTCTCGGTGCCGCACGGCAACGGCAAGAAGCTCGCCAAGGCGCTCGAGGGCACGCCGGCCAAGGTCATGAGCGCCGCCGACCAGGCGCGGGCGATCCGCGAGTCGGCCCCGCTCGAGGGCGACGTGGTGACCGTCGGGACGGCCAAGGAGATCAACTCGCTTTGGGAGGTGCGCAACGGCGCGAGCCTGACTTCTCCGGACACCGTGACGGCGTTCCGCAAGGACGCGTTCCGGAACGCGGCCGACCCGGTCCTCAGCAAGGCGGTCAAGGCGGCGGAGGCGTCCGGCGAGATCGCCCCGGCCTCGTGGCAGGGCCGTCAGGGCCAGGAGGGCAACTGCGTGCCGCACGCGCTGGCCAACGCCTCGAACGGGGTATTCTCCCTGGTCGAGACCGTGACCGCCGGCGAGCTCGCCGGCGCCGACTACGTCAAGAGCGGCACGTCCGAGCCGCAGCTGCTCAAGATGATGCTCACCCTCGAGGCCGACGCGGCCGCGCGCGGCGTGAACGTCGACTACCGCGCGGTCGAGCCCCGGGAGTACTTCCGCCAGCAGGCGGAGGCGGCGAAGGCCGGAAAGCCGCGCCAGTCGGCGGTGGCCGTCATCCGCACGGGGGCGTCGGGTACGGACATGCACGGGCTGCACGCGGTCGCCCTGCGGGGACAGATCATCGTCGACGGGAAGCACTACATCGTCGTGACGGACTCCCACCTCAACAAGCCGCTGCTCTACACGCCCGAGGCGTTCTCGACGGCCGTGGTGTCCAACGGCGTCGTCCTCATCGACGCGGTGCCGACGTCCGCGGCGAAGAAGCCCTAGGAAACTTTTCGGGCCTCTCGATCGTCTGGTAGAGAGCCCCTCGCCGGACGGCCGTTTCCTCCGGGCTAGGCCGGGACCTTGGTCTTGAGGCGCTCCTTCAGCGCCTCGAACTGCTTCCACAGCTCCTGAGGGAGCTTGGCGCCGAAGGTCTCGTAGAAGGACTTGATCCCCGCGAGCTCGCCCGACCAGTCCTCGGGCTTGACCTCGAGCAGCTGGTCCAAGGCGCCGGGCTTGAGCTCGATGCCCGACAGGTCGAGGGCGTCCTTCGTCGGCACGAAGCCGATCGGGGTCTTCTCGGCCTTGCCTTCGCCGCGCGAGCGCGCGAGGATCCACTCGAGCACGCGCAGGTTCTCGCCGTAGCCGGGCCACAGGAACTTGCCGTTGGCGTCCTTGCGGAACCAGTTGACGTGGAAGATCTTCGGCGGCTTGGGGATGCGCGTGCCCATGTTCAGCCAGTGCGCGAAGTACTCGCCCATGTTGTAGCCGCAGAAGGGCAGCATCGCCATCGGGTCGCGGCGGACCTCGCCGACCTTGCCGACGGCCGCGGCCGTGCGCTCCGAGGCGACCGTCGAGCCGACGAACACGCCGTGGTTCCAGTCGAGCGACTCGAACACGAGCGGAGCGACGCGCTCGCGGCGGCCGCCGAAGATGACCGCCGAGATCGGAACGCCCTTGGGGTCCTCCCAGTTGGGCGCGATCGACGGGCACTGCGCGGCGGGCGCGGTGAAGCGGGAGTTCGGGTGGGCGCCGAGCAGGGGCTTGCCGTCCTTGTCCTTGAAGTCCGGCTTCCAGGGCTTGCCTTCCCAGTTCGTGCCGGAGGCGGGGAGCGCCCTCGCCGTCCTCCCACCAGACGGTCAGGTCGTCGCCGAGGAGAACGTTGGTGAAGATCGTGTTCTTCTGGACGGTCTTGATCGCGTTGGGATTGGACTTCGAATTGGTGCCGACCGCGACGCCGAAGAATCCGGCCTCGGGGTTGCAGGCCCACAGGCGGCCGTCGGGGCCGACGCGCAGCCAGGCGATGTCGTCGCCGACGGTCCAGATCTTGTAGCCCTTCCCTTTCAACCCTTCGGGAGGAATGAGCATGGCCAAATTCGTCTTGCCGCAGGCCGACGGGAAGGCCGCGACGACGTACTCGGTCTTGCCGTTCTGCTCGACGCCGAGGATGAGCATGTGCTCGGCGAGCCAGTTCTCCTTGCGGGCCTGGTAAGACGCGATACGCAAAGCCAAACATTTTTTCCGAGGAGCGCATTCCCGCCGTAGGCCGAACCGACGGACCAAATGGTGTTGTCTTCCGGGAAGTGGAGGATCATCCTCTTATTCACATCCAGGTCGGCTTTGGAGTGGAGGCATTTCACGAATTCCCCATCCGTTCCCAACTGCTCCAGCACGGGGTTCCGATTCTCGTCATGATTCTCATGTTGAGAACCACGTAGATCGAGTCGGTCAATTCGACGCCGATTTTGGAGAACGGGGAGCCGACCGGGCCCATGGAGAACGGGATGACGTAGAGGGTGTGGCCCTTCATCGAGCCCTTGAGCACCTCGCCGGCGCGCTTGTAGCCCTCCTCGGGCGACATCCAGTTGTTGGTCGGGCCGACCGCTTCCTTGTCCTTGGTGCAGATGTAGGTCAGGTGCTCGGTGCGGGCCACGTCGTTGGAGTTCGACCGGGAGTAGTACGAGCCCGGGAACTTCTCCTGATCGAGCGGGATCAGCTGGCCGCGCGCCATGCCGCGCTTCTCGAGCCGCTTCTTCTCGGCCTCCGAGCCGTCCACCCAGACGACGGCGTCGGGCGTGCAGATCTGGGTGATCTCATCGACCCAGGCTTTCAGCTTGGCATGCTTGATGTTGACCATGTCCCATTCTAGCACGGCCCCTATGACGGAGGTTTGACCAAGGTCAACACGTCATGGGCCTATTTTTTGACGGTAATTTGAGGGGTTTTCCGGCCCCGCGGGGCTACACTGAAGCCATGAGAAAGCTCGCTTTCGTCGTGTTGACCGCCTTCTCCGCCTGCGCGTACGCCTCCGACCCGGCCTCCCGTCGAGTGCTGGCCGACCAGCAAGCCGCGCGTTGGACGGATCCCGCCCGCAGCGCCGCCCGCCTCATGGTCGAGCGCTACGGCCCTCCCACGGAGGTCAATTCGGGCTCCTTGGTGTGGGAGCGTACGGGCCAGTGGGCGCGGACCGTGGTCCGGGACGTCGCGCGGCCCTACTCGGGGGCGTATACGACCGAGCTCGGCGTCATCGAGCAGACGGCCGTCTTCCCGTCCGGCCTGGTCAAGACGGTCCGCTCCGACCGCGAGGAACTGAACTACCTGCGAGCCAACCTGGCCGAGGACGTCGACGCCCAGCGCATGGACGAGACCCAGGCCGCCGTCATGGAAGAGCATTTCCAGCGCCTCGAGCGCTCCGGCCGCAAGACGGGGTACTTCGACCGCCTGCGCTTCCGCCCTTGATTCGCGCGGGTTTTCCGCCTATCCTGCGGGCATGAAACCCCTCCTCGCCCTTCTGCTGCTCGCCGCGTCCGCCCGGGCCGGCGTCCCCGAACCCGGCGCCCCGACCCCCGCCAAAGAACCCCATTTCTACTACCACTCGCAGGGGACGCAGTGGTGGGGGGACGTGGTCAACCGCAAAGGCATCACGATGACCTCCGATCTGGGCAAGCTCGACGAGGTGTGCCTGATCCCGCCGGCGGCCGACTGGATCCGCGACGGCGCCAGCGAGGAGATCCAGAAGAAGTACCTGCACCTCCTCCACCGCGTGGCCTGGTCGATCAACAACGCCAAGGGCGGGGCCAATCCGCGCAACCGCACGATCGGGACCTGCGGCGTCAACGCCTCGGCGATGATCGTCGGCTTCGGGGACTACTCCAACTTCTTCGTCGGGAGCTTCGACGACTCGATCAAGAAGCGGACCGGCTTCACGTCGTGCCGGGCGACGAAGGACTTCGTCGAGGGCTCGCCGAAGTACGCGTCGACCGAGAAGAAGCTCGGCGCGCCCGGCGTCGCGGTCTCCGAGACGCTGAACATCCTCCTGAAGTCGAAGCATCCGGAGACGGTGCTCGGGGCGCTCTCCGCCCTCCGGGAAATCACGAGCTTCGAGCCGTTCCGCGAGTCGGTCGAGGCCCTCGTCCGCGACAAGTCCCTGACCGCGACCGTCACGATCGAGCCGCCCGACGAGGGCCGGCAGACGATCCCCCTGCGCGTCTACGCGATGCGCACCTTGGCGACGATGGAGCGCACGGAGCGCACGGCCAAGATCATGGCCCTGATCTGGCACGACGAGAAGGAGACCGCCGAGATCCGCGAGGGCGCGATTCGCTCCTTCGCCTTCGTCGCCCAGTGGCCGGGTACCGCGATCGACACGATGACCTCCGCCGAGAAGCGCGCGGCGATGCACAAGGCGCTGTTCCAGTTCATCGTGCCGATCATGAACCTCGGCGGCGTCGAGGCCGACAAGAAGGAGGAGGCCGGGGCCAAGGCCCAGCTCAGCCCGCTCGGGCAGGCGGCCTCCTGCGCGCTGGACATGTTCCCGAAGGAGCTGCGCGCCAAGGCCCGGCGGGGAGAGAAGCCCTAGTCGGGGCGCTCGAAGGGGAGAAGGCGGCTCATCACCGGCTCCAGGACGGGCGGAACGCCAGGTGCATCGCGTACGGGCGCTCGACGCCGTCGCCGCCGTAGTGGGCGAGCTTCACGACGGCCTTGGCCTGGCTGAGCGTGTCGAAGAGCCCCGGCGTGTCGAACTCGCCCATCTGCCCGGCCGTCGTCCACGCGCCGTTCTTCTTCGCGATGATCGTGACGAAGGTCTTCTCCGACTTCAGCGCCGTCGTCAGGATCACGCCCCAGTCTCCGCTCGTGTACCGGCGCTCGGCCGTCGGGGTCATGGGGTTGCCCTCGACATGGTCCTGCGTGAGCACGTCGCAGCGGTCCATCGTCAGGATCACCGAGGCCGGCGGCTTGCCCTCGACCTTGCGGTTCGAGACGTAGACCGGGACCGCCTCGACCATCAGCTCGAAAAAGTTGAACTGCTGGTTTTCGGCGAGGCACGGGTCGCTCTTCAGGGCGGCCTGGGCGGCGAGCACCTTCTCGAGCGTGTCGGCGCGCACGGCGGAGGCGGAAAGGGTCAGGGCGAGAAGGAGGAGTCGTTTCATGACTTCAGTGTACGCCGTCCGCCCGCGCGGGGGAGGAGCGTCGGACCCGGACGAGCGGCGGAATCCGATCCAGACCCGGCCGGAGGGCTCTCCCGCGTTTTGGCGACCGCTCCGGTCGCTAGGAGGCTTTGAGCCGGCGGCGCACGAGCGAGGCGCGCAGGGCGTCGCGGTCCATCGCGTTGAGCTCCTTCTCGGCGAGGAGGTCGAGGTGCGCGTTCTGGGTCGACAGGGTCAGTTCGTTGACGACCGACAGGTCCGACGGCAGCTTCCACCCCATCGCCAGGCCCAGGCGCACGCGCGAGAGGTGGTGCTGGCACTCCTCGAACGGCAGCAGGCGCGCCGAGCCGAGCGCGCCGAGCGAGCGGTGGAGCTCGTCCTCGAGCTTGAGCTTGGCCGAGCCCGCGCACAGCGCCGCGCGCGCCTCGCTCTCCCGCGCGACGACGGCCTCCACCGAGCGCTCGAGCGCGGCCAGGATCTCGCCCTCGGTGCGTCCGAAGCCCGTCGCGTTCGAGATCTGGAAGAAGTCGCCGATCACGCGGGTGCCCTCGCCGTGCAGGCCGCGCGCGATGAGCCCCGCGCGCGAGAGCCCTTCGAGCAGCTTCGGCGCCGCGCCCGTCATCGTCAGCGCCGGCAGGTGCACGAGGCAGGAGGCGCGCATGCCGGTGCCGAGGTTGGTCGGGCAGGCCGTCAGGTAGCCCAGGTCGTCGCGGAACGCGAAGTCGAGCCAGGCCGAGAGGCCGTCGTCGAGCCGGTCGACGGCGGCGTGGGCCTCGCGCGGCTGCATGCCGGGCAGCAGCACGGCGAGCCTCAGGTGATCCTCCTCGTTGACCATCACGACGTGGGTCTCGTTCTCGCCGACGACGACGCCGCGGTGCGAGGGTGCGCGGCGAGCAGCGGGCTCGCGAGGTGGCGCTCGACCAGGAAGGCCCGGTCCGTCGCGTCCAGGTCGCCCAGCTTGAAGAACGCCGCGTTCTTGAGGCCCGCGTTCTTGACGGCCGAGAACGCGTAGTCGAGCGTCTTCTTGAGCGTGTGCGGGCCGACGTGGCCGGGGAACGGCCCGCGCAGGTTGCGCGCCAGGCGCACGCGCGTGCTCATGACGACCTCGTGCCGGGGGCCGGCGGCCTCGGCCCAGGCGGTCTTGAAGCGCAGCATGTTGTGCAGCTGCATTATCTTCGCCCCGGTGTCTTGCCGCGGTGCTGGTAGGCGCCGGCGTGCACGCGCGGCAGCAGGTCGCGCACCTGCGGGAGGAAGTGCTCGTAGCAGTTCGGGCAGCCGAAGCGGCCCGTCTCTTTGAACGACGGCCACGACAGTCTGCAGGTCGGACAGCGGTGAGGCGCCGCGCGCGCGCGCATCGCGCCGAGCGCCTCGAGCACGGCGTCGAGCGCCAGCCCGGGCTCGACCGCGGAGACGCACGTCCCGCACAGCGCGAACTTCTTGAGCTGGTTGCCGGACAAAGTCTGCACGAGCGCCGTGGCTTCCCGCGTCCCGCAGTTCTGGCAGATCACGGATTAATTATAAGATACTCGCCGTGGAAGCCGCTCTCTCCGTCGTCTCGCGCTTCGTCGACAGCGACCCGCAGCAGGCGGCGCTGGCCCTCGAGTCGCTCACGCCGCGCGGCGCCGCCTCCGTCGTTCGCGGCCTGCCGCCCGAGACCGCCGCGCGCCTGCTCGCCGGCGTCACGCCCGCCGCCGAGGCCGCGATCTACGAACTGCTGGCGCCCGAGCAGGCCGCGAACCTGATCGGCCTCGCCAACGCCGACGACGCGGCCGACGCGTTCCGCGCGCTCACCGACGAGTCGCGCCGCGCGATCCTGGCCTCGGTCCCGGCCGAGCGCCGCCGCGAGCTCGAGGAGCGGCTCTCCTACCCGGAGCACAGCGCGGGCCAGATCATGCGCGTCGACGTCGTCGCCTTCCCCAAAGAGGCGCGCGTGCGCGAGGTCGTCGCGCGCTTGAAGACCTTGACCGCGACGAAGCACCCGCACAGCTACGCCTACGTCGTCGACGACCACCGCCGCCTGCTCGGCGTGCTCAACATGCGCGACCTGCTTCTGGCCGACGGAGAAGCGCGCCTCGAGAGCGTGATGCGCACCGACGTCGTCTCCGTCCCCGCGCACATCGACCGCGAGGAGCTCATCGCCGAGCCGCGCCTCAAGGGCTACATCTCGATTCCCGTCGTCGACGCCCAGGGACGCCTGCTCGGCACCGTGCGCACGGCCGATCTCCTCCAGTCGTCTCAGGAAGAGGCGACCGAAGACCTGCAGCGCCTCTTCGGCGCCAGCGCCGAGGAGCGGGCGTTCTCGCCCGCGCTGTTCAAGGTCCGCCAGCGCCTGCCCTGGCTCACGGTCAACCTCGCGACGGCGTTCCTGGCCTCGGCCGTGGTCGCGATGTTCCAGGATCTCATCGGCAAGATCGCCGCGCTCGCCGTCTTCCTGCCCATCGTCGCCGGCCAGGGCGGCAACTCCGGCGTGCAGTCGCTGTCCGTCGTGCTGCGCGGGCTCGTCATCGGCGAGGTGCGTCTCAAGGACGGCCTGCGCCTGACCTCGATCGAGGTCATGGTCGGGCTCATCAACGGCTTCGTCATGGGCCTCATCACCGCTCTCGGCGCGTACGCGTGGCACGGCAACCCCTGGATGGGCCTCGTCATCGGCTCGGCGATGGTCGTCAACATGGTCGCCGCGGGCCTGGCCGGCGCGATGATCCCGCTCGGCATGAAGCGTCTCGGCTTCGACCCGGCTCAGTCCTCGGGCATCTTCCTGACGACCGTCACCGACATCGTCGGCTTCTTCTCCTTCCTCGGCTTCGCGACCCTGATGCAGTCGCACCTGCTTCCGTGATCCTGCCCGGGCTCTCTCGCCCCGCCGGCACGATCTGGTGCATCGGCCGCAACTACGCCGAGCACGCCAAGGAGCTCGGCAACGAGGCGCCGTCTTCGCCCGTCGTGTTCCTCAAGCCCGCGTCATCCTTGATGATCGACGGCGGCGTGCTTCGGATCCCCTCCGACAGCAACCGCGTCGACCACGAGGTCGAGCTCGTCGTCGCCTACGGCTCTTCCTTGAAGATGGCGGTCGGCATCGACTTCACCGCGCGCGACATTCAGGGCGAGCTCAAGGCCAAGGGCCTGCCGTGGACGGCCGCCAAGGGACGCCCGGGCTTCGCCGCGATCGGCAACTTCGTCGACCTGCACCTGCCCGCGGACCTGATCCTGTCGGTGAACGGGACGACGCGGCAGAAGGGCACGACGGCCGACATGCTGTTCACGATCGAGAAGCTCGTCGAGCATCTGAACTCGACCTACGGGCTGACGGAGGGGGACCTGATCTTCACGGGCACTCCGTCGGGCGTGGGGCCGGTCGTTTCCGGCGAGAAGATCGACGCGCGGCTCAATCTGGGCGAGAGCCGGTTGCGTTTGACCGTCGCTTAAGATCCGTCAGGGTCTGTCGCTTAGGGGCACGGCTGCGCCATTGACAGCCGCCCACCTTGGCGTTACACTTCCAAAAGTAACATGAATCTCACCGCGACCATGGGTTTCGTACTCCTGACCGGCCTGGGATTCTCGGCCGAGACGGTCCCGACGCCCGCTCCGGAGCTTTTGAGACTGGAAAGCGCGCTCACTGCCAAATTAGAGGAGCGTGCTCGAGGCGCTGTTCGGCCGGACGAGTATCGCCGCTTCGCCGCCCGCTTCCGAGAGGACCTGGACCGGGCCGCCGCAAGCGCCCCGTCGACACCGATCAACCGGGGGCGCTATGCCATGATTCTGGCCCGTGTGGATCAAGACGGAGCCGCTCAAGCGATATCGGGGCTGGACGCGGCGATGCGCGCGGATACGGACAAGCGTGAACTTCTAATCGCGAAAGGCTCCATTCAACTTCAGCAGGGAGACTATAAAGGCGCGTTGGCTTCGGCCGAAACGGTCTTGAAATATAACGCCGACCACGGTCAGCCGCCGGATCCGCAAGCGGCGGCGATACGCCAGTTCAGCAAAGGCCGTAGCGCGTCCATTGGCCCGGGCTCGATCTCCGCGTCTTCGAATGCCGCTTTGCCTGCGCTCCAGCCGCAACCCGCCAACCAAATGCAACAGAATCCGTTCAGCGCGCGCTCGCGGAGAATCTCAAGCGAGGTTCCAGCGATTGCAGCGTCGGACTCAACCTTGAGCCCCTCCGTATGGATAGCGGCAAAGATCAAGAACGCGCAGGAAAGCGTCGTTCAACGCATCGACCGCCGAGCGGGTCTGAAAGAAGGGGAGCGCCGGATAGCGCTCCAGGGAGCTTCTGCGGGAGCGGCCTCCGGAGCGGCGGTCGGGGGGACTGTCGGTTTCGTCCTTGGCGGGATCGCATGTTCGCCAGCTATCGAAACGGGCGGACCTTATCTCGCGTGCGCTGCCGCTGGCGGCGCTGGGGGTGATCGTCGGTGCGCCCCTCGGAGCGTACTCCGTGGGGCTGATCAGCGTCTATTGGCACCGCGTTAAGACGCGCATGCGCGAGAATGAAATCGGGTTGGATTCAGACGCCGGTCGTGGGGAATAGACATGGGAACGCCGATCGATAACGAAACTCGAGGACTCAACAGCCTCTCGTATGCATTTCTTCTGGCGGCCTCATTCCTTCTCGCCCCGTATGTTCTGATTCCGATTCAAAAAATGACGGGCGCGCGCGTCGCGGTAATATTCGCGACATTGAGCGCTATCGGTCAGGTTCTTTTATTCCTGCCGATCGTTTCCATCCCTTTCTCCACGTTGTGGGTCTACAAGTCGACGAAAGATCATGAGGCGAAGTTCCGGGTCTTGGGGCGCAGCTTTCTTCGCTATGCGCCAGTTGCCTCGATAGGCTTCGTTCAGTTGATCTATGCCACCAAGCACACCGCCATTTACGTGCCGGGGTTCTTTGGGGCGGCGCTTGCGGCTTACGCGATGATGCTCTTGTCCCGCGATAGGCGGGCCGGGGCGTAGCTCGCACTCAAATTAGCCGCGCGGAGCCCCGTCCCCGTCTGATCGCTTCATGAGAAATAACGCGCCGCCGAGTATGAGGGCGATCGCCGCGATGGAGCTGATAAGGCCGTATTTGCGGACGGCCGCCGGAAGCCGGGTCATCGGGCCGCGCAGATCGTCGGGAGCGGAGCGGCCGGCGACATTTCTCGCGTCCGCGTTCTGCGCGCCGCCCGCGGAAGCCTTGGCGACGAGCGCTTCGAACGCGTCCTTGAAGCTCGGATCGAGGCGGGCGGCCTCCGCGTAATCTTCAATGAGCTCGGCCTCGGCGCGGCCGAGCGCGCGCTTGGCCTCGGCGCGGACGGCCCAGCCGTCGGCGAGCCGCGGCGCGAGCCGGGTTGCGGCGTCGGCGTCCTGGAGAGCGCCGGTCGCGTCCCCGCTCGCGAGCCGCGCCCGCGCACGCGCGGCCCGCGCCTCTCCGTCGCTCTCGTCGGCCGCCACCGCCGCGTCGAGGTGCTTGAGCGCGGCGGCGGTGTCGAGCGACATCTTGCTGCGCCCGAGCGCGAGCTGCCGCCTGGCCTCGATTGAGTTCGCGCTCGTCATCGCGACGTTCGGCGAGGTGCCGGGCTTGACCGTGTTTCGATTGTTCTCCGCGTAGCGGATGCCGGCGTACTGCCCGGGGGCGATTCGCGCGGTGGCGGTAGGGTTTCCTGGGCCGCGACGCCGCGGTCTTTGACCTGCATGTAGAGCATGCGGGCGTCTTTGTCCTGCGGGTTGTCCTTGAGAATGCGCTCGGCCCGTTGGCGGGATTTGGCGTAATCGCCGGCGCGGTAGTAGACGTCGGCTCCGGTCAGCAGGGCCTCTCGGACGAGCTTCGGGTCGCCGGATTTCTCGGCGAGGGTGAGGCCGCGCTCGGCGTAGGGGATGGCGCGGGGGCTTCAGAGACGGTCACGAGGCTCTTGGAGACGTCGATCTGGGTTTCGGGGTCGGCCGCTTCTTCGTTGCCGATCGTTTCAATTTGTTCGACGGCGCCGGATTTGATCTGTTGCTGTTCGGTGCGTTGCTGGGGGTGAGGGCGGGGTTGGTGCGCAGTTGCTCGTCGGCGTTGCGGCCGGTTTCTGTTGCGAGGAGTAATTCGGGGCGACGCTTTGCTTCCGATAAGCTCGGGAGACAGAGAATCGTGGCAAGCAACAGGAGCCTGGTCATTCGGCGCTCAATTTATTCCAGTCCAGTTTCTGAAGGTACATTTCGCGTTCGGACTTAAAAATGGATTGAAGCTTCGTTGAATCGGCCGGAAGCGGGGTCTGGACGACATTTTTTCCAACCGTTCCAGCGGCATGAAACCCTTGTAGTACGGTTCCATCGAGAGTTGAGCGTACTTTGTAGCCTTCGACGATTACATCTCCATCTTTTTCAACGACGCGTTGATTGTGCAGAACGACTTCTTTCGCCTTTGGTTTTCCCTTGTCGTCGTTCTCATACACGACGAAAACGCCGTGCTCGCGATTATCCGAAGACTTTTCCTGTTCGATTCCCAAAGACTTGGCCGGAACGCTTTCAGAATCGTAGCCGAGCGTGCGACTCGATGAGGCCTTGATCGGCCATTCCGAGCCCTTGGCTAAAACGTGCTCGACCAACATAGCCCACGTCTTAGATGCTTTCTTAGAGGCGGCTTTCTTGGCGGGCTTCTTCGCCTCTGCGGAATGGACAGAGGCAGGGAGGAGCAGGGCGGCTATCAGTAGAAGCGCGCGAGGGGTGGTCATTGTCGTAAGGATAACTGGATAGAAGCCGGTCGGCAAGCCCGAGGAGCGTAAAGTTCTCCGACTGTTTCCAGGAAACAGTTCCGGTGGCTTATAAGCCCCCGGAACTAGTCCCGGGAACAGTGATTATCAGTAGTGGGGACTCGCATCGGTGCGAGTCGAGGGAATTCCCGGCGGGTGGCCCGAAGCCTAGGGCCTATTAAGAAACGCGGTAGTCGATATTATCGAAATCGACCACGCTGACGAACTTCATCCCGTTCTTCGACGGCGGCGTCTCGAGAGACGCGTAAAACACCAGGTCGGTGCCGGCCGGAAGATTCTTGAACGTACCCTGACACGCGAAGCGCGCGCCCGGCAATCCCAGCCCCTCGGCGGTCTCGCGAAGCAGCTCGAGGAGCTCGTCGTCCGCGACGAGGACGAAGTCGCGGCGCCCGGAGGCGTGCTCGCGCGAGAGAACCGCCTTGATGTTCTCCTGCAGCTGGCGGAAGATGCGCAAGGTGTAGCGCGTATAGTAGAAGGCCTTGCGGCTCTTCTCGAGCGCCCCTTCCAAAGTCAGCAGATAACGCGTGCGCTTCCAGTCGAGCTGGGTGACCTTGAGAAGTCCCTTGCGTGCCAGCCGCCGGATCAGCAGGTTGGTCGTGCCCAACGACAGGCCGAGACTCTCAGAGAGATGGCGCTGCGTCGCCTCGGGGTTGCGGGACAGTTCCTGGATGAGGAGGAACTCTTTTTCGGGGAGGCCGTTCTTTTCGGTCGTGGCGGACATGCGGGTGTTCAACTATTGAACATCATACCATTTCCGACGAGGATCACGACTTCAGAACTCGAAGTCGGAAGGTGAGCTCGTCGAGCGGGATGAGATGCGAGAGGCTGTCCTCGTAGCGCTCTGGCCAGCGGTTGGCGAGCCACTTCGTCAGCGTCCGGATCGGACCGCGGTTAATGCGCTCGTTGAAGCGGATGGACTCGACGGTGTAGCGCGCCTTCAGGTAGGGATACAGCTGGTTGTAGGGATGCGCGGGGTCGTAGTGGTAAAACGTCTCGACGCTGAAGAATCGGACGTGGGTCTGGTCGTTGAACGCCCAGTGGGAGCGGAAGTAGGGGACGTGCAGCGTGATCAGGCCGCCGGGCTTGGAGATCCGGTGCAGCTCTTCCATCACGGCGAGCTGCTCGTCGAGGTGCTCGAGGCTGTTGTCCATGACGATCTCGTCGACGGATGAGTCCTGGAACGGGTAGGGAAAGACGTCGAGCGAGTGCAGGACGTCGGGCCCGACGGCGGGGTTGGAGTCGACGCCCGTCCAGCCCTGGCGCTTGCGGCGGCCGCAGCCGAGGTCGAGGCGGATCATCGCGCCCCCGTGAGGGCGCGGCGCAGCGAGCCGCACACGTACCGCGCGTCTTCGGTCGTCAGCCCGTCGTAAAGAGGGAGGCGCAGCAAAGTGGCGCCGGCGCGCTCGGAGAGCGG
Organism: Elusimicrobiota bacterium; assembly: GCA_023213235.1. Lineage (GTDB taxonomy): Bacteria > Elusimicrobiota > Elusimicrobia > UBA1565 > UBA9628 > GWA2-66-18. Next base: position 354,308 of record CP096137.1, read on the forward strand.
CATCGGCTCCTTCCAGCCGAGGACCTTCTTGCCGAAGGGCGAGGCGTGCAGGGGCTGGTAGTGGAAGGTCGCGCCGACGCCGTCTGCCTTCATCGCGTCCATCACGCGGTCGCGTTCGCGGCGGGTGGGAAGCAGAATGTGGAACAGGTGCCAGCTCGGCTCGCAGTCCTTCGCGAAGCGCGGCAGGCGAAGCAGGCCGCGGGCGTCGAGGTCGCGCAGGGCGTCCTGGTACAGCGCGTAAAGGCGGCCGCGCTCGGCGTTGATCGCGGCGATCTTGCCCCACTGCACGGCGAGCACGGCGGCGAGAACGTCGGAGAGGACGAAGGAAGAGCCCTCGCTGACCCAGTCGTACTTGCGCACCTCGCCGCGCAGGAAGGCGGAGCGGTTCGTGCCTTTCTCGCGGAACCATTCGGCGCGCTCGGCGACCGAATTCGAGTTGGTGAAGAAAGCCCCGCCTTCTCCGCAGGTGATGTTTTTCGTTGAATGAAAACTGTAGCAGCCGGCGTCGCCGATCGTGCCGAGAGGGCGGCCGCGCCATTTGGCGCCGACGGAGTGCGCGGCGTCCTCGATCAGGGCCAATCCGTGCTTGCGGCACAGGCGCAGCAGCGCCTCCATGTCGCTGGCGACGCCGGCGTAGTGGACGGCGACGATCGCCTTGGTCTTCTTCGTGATGCGGCGCGCGACGTCTTCGGGGTCGAGGTTGAGGTCGTCGAGCTTGACCTCGGCGAAGACGGGCTTGGCGCCCTGGCGCATGACGGCATTGGCGACCGAGGAGAAGGTGAACGAGGGCATGATCACCTCGTCGCCGCGCCCGATCTTGAGGGAGGCCGCGGCGAGCTCGAGCGCGTGGGAGCCGGAGGTGGTGAGGAGGGCGTGCTTGACCTTCAGGTCGGCGGCGATCCGGTCCTCGAGCGCGGCGCCGATCGGGCCGCGGCCGACGAGGCGGCCGGAGAGCACGGCGTCGGCGGCGGCGTCGGCCTCGGCGCGGCCCACGGAGGGCACGTGGAGCGGGATGCGGCGCACGGCGGCGGCGGTCGGGGTCTTCATCGGTCTCCGTTTCAAGCGGGGGTCTTCTCCGGCGCGGGGCGTCCACGGCGGGCGAGGTCGGCCAGCGCGTCGAGGACGCGGTCCGCGGCGCGGCCGTCGGACGGGCCGCAATAGGCGGCCAGGATTTTCGGGTAGGGAGCGGTCAGTATGCCGGCCTCGCGCGCGGGCTCGGCGGTCAGGCGCTTGAGCCGAGCCTCCAGCTCCGCGGGAGAGCGCAGCACGTCGACGCCCCAGCGTCCGTCGAAAGGCGGCGCGAAGTCGAGCCCTTTGGTGAAGTTCACGCAGAGCAGGGGCTTTCCTCGGAGCATGACCTCGAGCAAGGTCGTCGAGTACGTGCCGATCACCAGGTCGGCGCCCGCGACCGCGTCGCCGAAAGAGCCCGCGGTCTCGACGCGGGCCGAATCGCCGAGGATCTCCCGGTAGTAGTCGGGCGACTCGGCGGGGTGAGGGCGGAAGACGACGTCGGCGAACCCGGCGGCCTTCAGCGCGGCGGCCACGCCGATGGCGTAGCGCTCGGGCTCGAAGTTGGAGGAGCCGACCAGGATATCCGCCCACTTCGCGCGCGGCAGGACGAGGACGCGGCGGATCGGTCCGCCGGCCGGCCGGGCCGTTCCGGCGTGTCGGTCGAAGCCCGGGTTGCCCACGGCACGGGAGGCGCGAGGCGGGCGGGCGGCGGCGTACTCGCGCCGCTGTTCCGGACCCCAAACGAGCAACTCGTCGCACTGGCGGTCGGCGAAGGGATAGTTCACGTCGAATGGGAGGCCATGGATGAGCAGCGCGGTGGGCACGCCCGCGGCGCGCGCCAAGCCGGCGAGGACGCGCTGGTATGGAGGCGTATCGTAAGGAAGGAGGACGACGGCCGGCGGCTCTTCGCGCAGCAGGCGCGCGGTCTCTCGGGCGGCCCAGGCCAGGGGCTCGAGGCGCGAGGTGAAAAGTTCGTCGAGCGCGGGGCGCAGCGCGGGCAGCAGCGGCGTGCCGCGGAAGGACAAGGCGGCGGCGTAGGCGGCGTCGTCGCGAAGGCGCCGCCAATCGGCCTGGACCTGGGCGAGGGCCTCGCGGCCGGCGCGGTCCCACGACGGCGCCGACCACGGTCCGGCCTGCAGGCGCCAGCCGCGGCGCAGGGCCGCGCCGATCCGCTTCTTGGTGGGGAAGTCGGCGAGGGTCCAGTCGAACGGGGCGTCGTCTCGGTCGAGTAGGCCGTCGAGTGACGGATACCAACTGACGAGGGCGCGGGGCTTGCCGGCGCCGCCGCGCAGGCGGGACGCGGCGTCGAGCAGGCGTCCGGCCAGGATCTTGCCCGCGGACAGACGCGGCGGCGGCGCCTGCCAGGAGTAGATCTCGCGGCCGGCGCCCGGGTGGGCAACGGACTCGAAGGCAAGGCCGCGCGCCCGCGCGAAGGATTCGATCGCCGCGCGCCAGTCGGCGGGCAAAGACGTCTCGCAGCGCAAAGTCTTCGCGCCCTCGCGGACGACCGCGGCGTCGAGCGCGGTGAGGAGCTTGGCCAGAGGCTGGATCGACAGGTTCCACACCAGCCACTCATGCGCGGCGCCGAGGGAGACGCCGGAGAAGAGCGTGAAGTCGCGGCCGCCGTCGCGGTACCAGGCCCCGGCCAGGCTCACCGCCTCGGCGGAGATCGCGGGGGCGTCGGCGACGGGGAAATCATCCTCCCAGGGCCTCGCGGGCAGCCCGGCGGCCTCGCAGGCGCGCAATGAGTCCCAGCTGTAGCAGAGGAACCCCACGCCGGGCTCGGCTCGACGGGCGGGGATGGCCGGACCCTTGGCCAGGTGGAGGATGTTCAATCTATGAACATTATAGGATATTTCGTATAATCGCCTCTGATGAGCATCCAAACCGAGTCCAAGTTCGACGACACCGCGATGTGGGACGCGTTCCACAAGTTCCACTACCTCTGCGACAAGCATCGCTTCAAGAAGCTGTTCGCGCGGGCCGACTTGTTCCGCATGGTGGCCGACCTGCCCGGCGACATCGTCGACGCGGGCGCCTTCAAGGGCGTCTCCACGATCCAGTGGGCGCACTTGCTCGAGACCTACCAGCCGAACACGCGCTCGAAGGTCATCGCCTTCGACACCTTCGACGCCAAGTTCCCGCAAGTCCGCGCCGACGAGCGCGCCTCCGCCGAGCACCACCAGACGACGTATAAGAAGGACGCGTACGAAACCATCGTCGGCGCGCTCAAGCGCCTCGAGCTCGACCACCGCGTCGAGATCGTGCGCGGCGACATCACGAAGACGATGAAGAAGTTCGTCGACTCCCGTCCCGGCTTCCGCATCAGCTTGCTTCACTGCGACATGGACGTGTACCCGCCGACGCTGGCGACGCTGAAGGCCTGCTGGCCGCGCGTCGTGCGCGGCGGCCTCGTCGTGCTCGACGAGTACGCGGTCCACAATTGGGGCGAGTCCGACGCCGCCGATGAGTTCTTCGCCGGCATGGGGGTGAAGCTCAAGACTCTGCCGTCGAGCCCGACCCCGTCGGCCTACCTCGTCAAGCCGTGAAGGCGTTCAAGGAGGTCGAGAGCACGCGGCGGCAGTATCACGCCAAGCCCGCGCTGAACTCGGTCCACCGCTCGTCCCTTCTCGTGCCGGAGCTGCCCGGCGCCGTCGCCGAGATCAGCTTCGTGAACCACTTCCTGCTCAAGCGCAAGTATCCGCACGTCGGCTTGCGCGTGACCGGGATCGACGCCGCCGGCAAGCGCGTCGAGTCCCGCTTGTTCCCGGTCACCGAGCCTCGCGTCCACGTCTTCAAGCTGACCGGCCTCTTCGACAAGCCCGTCGCGGACTATCTCGTCGAGTTTTACGCCGCGGAGAACCTGTTCATCCCGTTCCCGGCGGTGATGGTCAATCATCGCGGTCCTGGCTTCCTCAACACGTTGCACTCCTACAACCGCTCCCTCAACGACGTGTTCGAGGACGACTCGATCAACGCTAAGCCCGTCGCCGAGGCGTCCATCGACGTGCTTCCGGCGCCGCTGCAGGCCTTCCTGCTGTTCACGGCGGGACCCTCCGGCGGCCGCGGCGAGCTCGAGCTCGAGCTCGCGACGCCGGAGAAGACCTGGACGGCCAAGGTCTCCGTCGACTCGCCGCGCTTCGGGCACCGCTTGATCAAGATCCGCGAGGCCTTCCCGGGCCTGCCCGCCTCGGCGACCGGCGTGCTCAAGGCGCGCCAGCCCGCCCAGCCGATGTTCTACGGGCGCATGCTGTGCGGCCACCTCGACGCGCAGGGGCGCTTCACCGCCAACCACAGCTACTACGACAGCTCGTCGGCAGCGGAGTACTGGGACGACGCGCGCGAGTCCTACCGCTCCTACCCGTACTTCCCCGGGATCGACAACCGGATCAGGATGTACCCGATCATGTCTCCGTCGGAGCTGACGGTGACGGTGTCCCTGCGCGGCGCCGACGGCCGCGAGCTGGCGAAGGTCCCGGCGGGCTCGGTGACGAGCCCGGGGCCGCGGTTCCTCGACGTCTCGGTGGGCGCCCTCGCCGCGAAGGCCGGCGTCGCCGAGGCCGCCGTCGCGGCGTACACGGTGGCGACCGCGGGCTCCAAGATGCCCACGCGCGTCAATCATCAGCTCGTCCACGGCTCCGGCGGGCTCGAGAGCTCGATCAATGTCTCGCTCGTCAACCCGAACGTGTTCCAGCCGGCGGGCAAGACCGGGCTGACGTGGGGCCAGTTCCCGGCGGGCAAGGGCCTGCGCTCGCGCCTCGGGATCGTCGGCAACGCGCCGGCCGGAGAGGCGTGCCCCGTCGAGGTCACGTTCTACGGGGAGGACGGAGAGCTCGGCAAGGTCGAGAAGACCTTGGCGCCCGGCGGCTCCGTCCTGTTCGACTCGAAGGACTTCGAGACGCGCGGCGAGGAGCCGTCCTACTTGTGGTTCTTCGCGCGCTCGTCCCGCCCCGACCTCAGCGCCTTCGTCGTCACCCGCGACGACTCGACGGGCGCCTGCACCGGCGAGCACGGCTTCTAGTAGCGAAAGGGACAGGCACTTTCGCTACGCGACGTATCGTCTTCTCGCCACGCGTATCGCCGCAGGGGCGCAGTTTAATGCGGCCGCGATTTGTATCGTCGAATGCCCGCCCGCCAAGGCGCGAGTTATGATGTCGCACCGTGCGCGTGTGTGCAATGCGCCGCGAGCACCTGACGAGACGGTCTCCGGATCCAACCCCAGTATTGAGGCGGCGTCCGTGATCAGCGCATCAAGGCTCAGATTCTTGGGCCCGCCTCGGGCCATCGCGTTGACCCGTTCAAGATAAGACTCGCGCATCGCGGATGCGGGAATGCCCGCCAATTCTTCGAATCGACCGAAATTGATTCTTCCCGTCCTGAGCGTCGCCCAGTCCTCATGACTCGACCACTTCCAATCGGCGACGGAGCGGACGAGTTTTGCTCTTAATGGGTTCTCATGGATGTATACGAGGGAATTCTGAAGGTATCTCAGGTTGTGAATTGGATTCGAATAGAAACGGGACTGGAAGAGATGTCCGACGCGACAATACTTCGCGTTGAAGTAAGCCGAATATCGCGTCAAGGCGGCGTGAAGAGGGATTCCGAGGGGACGTCTGCGACGGCGACTAGGGCGTGAAAGTGGTTGGGCATCAAACAGTCCGCAATGAGGCTGCATCGGGCCTGCTTGAGGGCGCTCACCAGCAACCGCATGAAATATTGGCGATCACTGTCGTCCACGAATATCGCGCGACGATCGACTCCGCGATCAGTGACGTGATAAAGGGTATTCGGAAGGAAATGGCGGGATAGTCGCGGCATCACTATCCATACGATTGACCGTGCCGATTTGTTCCGGCGTAGCGAAAGTGCCTGTCCCTTTCGCTACGCTTTCTTCTGCTCGACGTGGGCGTTGAGTTTCGCCCAGTCCGGATGCTTCTCCAGCAGGGCCAGGACGTCTCGCCAGGAGAATTCCGGCTTCGACGGGTACAGCGCCTCTAGGATCCGCTTCACGAGCTCGAAGTCCTCGGGCGCGTCGACGGTCCAGCGGTGGCGGGAGCGGTCGGCCTCGCCGCGCAGCAGCGCCGGGGGAAGCGCTCCGGCCGGCGGATGAGGTAGGGCGTCACGTGCTCGCGCTCGGCGGGATCCTTCGCCTCGCGCGCGGCCTCCTCGAGAGCCGCGCGGGAGAACACCTCGACGTCGAGCCCGCGCGGGAAGGTCCGCTCGGGGTTGCAGTTGGAGACGTAGCCCTTCGCGCCCGTCTTCAGGAAGAGGTCCACCGTCTCGTCGAGCACGCCGGGGTCGAGCAGCGGGCAGTCGCCGGTGGCGCGCACGACGGCGTCGGCGCCGGCGGCCTCGGCCGCGGCGCGGTAGCGCTCGAGCACGTCGGCCTCGGGACCGCGCGAGCAGACGACACCCTCCGCCTTCGCCCACGCGGCCAGCGCGTCGTCGCCGGGCAGGACGCTCGTGGCGAGGACCAGGGCGGACGCCTTCGTCGCGCGGCGTAGGCGCTCGAACTGGTAGGAGAGCAGGGGCTTGCCGAGGACTTCCTTGAGGACCTTGCCCGGCAGGCGCGTCGAGCCCATGCGCGCCTGCACGATCACGGCGACGCGCATGCTAGGCGGGGGCCTTGAGGCCGTCGAGGACGCGGCGCACGGTCGCGACGACCTCGTCCTGCTGGGCGTCGGTCAGCGTCGGGTAGATCGGCAGGGAGACGATGCGCGAGTAGAAGTCCTCCGCCTTGGGGCACAGGCCCTTCATGTAGCCCATGCGCTCGTAGAACGGGTGCCAGTAAACCGGGATGTAGTGGACCTGCACCCCGATCCCGGCCGCGCGCAGGGCGCGAAAGGCCTCGGCGCGCCTGGCGCCGAGCGCGCCCTTGAGGCGCAGGACGTACAGGTGCCACGCCGACGCGTCGACGTCGCCCTCGGGAACCTCGACGTCGCCCCAGGCGCGGAACTTCTCGTGGTAGCGCGCGGCGATCGCGCGGCGGCGCGCGACGAAGCGGTCGAGCTTCCTGAGCTGGGTGATGCCCAGCGCGGACTGGAGATCGGTGAGGCGCGCGTTGATGCCCTGGGACTCGACGCCGTAGAGCCAGTCCTCGCCGCGGCGGATGCCGTGCGTGCGGAACTCCGAGAGGCGCGCGGCCAGGCCGGCGTCGTCGGTGAGGACGGCGCCGCCCTCGGCCGTCGTGATGCCCTTGACCGGGTGGAAGCTGAAGACGCTCATGTCGGCGAGCGAGCCGACCTTGCGCCCGCCCTGCGCGGCGCCGAGCGAGTGGCAGGCGTCCGAGACGACGAGCAGGCCCTTCTTCTTCGCGAGCGCTCGGAAGGCCGCGAGGTCGGCGGGCTTGCCCGCGAAGTCGACTGGGGCCAGGACCTTGGTCTTCGACGTGATCGCGGCTTCGGCGGCCTTCGGGTCGAGGTTGCCGTCCGGGCCGACGTCGGCGAAGACGACCTTGGCGCCCTGCCACACGGCGGCGGTCGCGGTGGCCGCGAAGGTGATCGGCGTCGTCACGATCTCGTCGCCGGCCTGGAGATTCGCGGCGAAGTACGCGCCCTGGAGCGCGGTCGTGCCGTTGGAGTAGGCGACGGCGTGCTTGACGCCGCAGTAGGAGGCGAGTGCTCTCTCGAATTCGGCGACCTTGGGGCCCTGCGTGAGCCAGTCGCTTCGCAGCGCCTCGACGACCGCGGCGACGTCGTCGTCCTCGATCGTCTGGCGGCCGTACGGGATCATGCGCGGGAGGGCGCCTTCTCGGAGGCCGCGAAGGAGTCCACCATCGCGTGAAGCTCCTTCTCCGTCAGCCACTCCTGGTTGTTGTCGCTGGCGTAGGAGAAACCGGCCGGCAACGGCGTGCCCGCGGTCCAGTTGTCGTCGCTCCACCAGGGGAAGTCGGGCTTGACCACGAAGAAGCCGCCGCAGTCGAGCGCGTGAGTGGCCTCCTCGACGCTGAGCAGGGTCTCGTGCAGCTTCTCGCCGGGGCGGATGCCGATGACCTTGATCTTGCAGCCGGGGCCGCCCATCGCCTTGGCGAGGTCGGACATCTTCATGGACGGAATCTTGGGGACGAAGATCTCTCCGCCCTTCATGTTCGTGAGCGCGTTGAACACGAGGTCGACGCCGCCGTCGAGCGTGATCCAGAAGCGCGTCATGCGCGCGTCGGTCAGCGGCAGGACGCCGGTCTTGCGCTTCTCGAGGTAGAGGGGCACGACCGAGCCGCGGCTGCCGACGACGTTGCCGTAGCGCGTGACGGAGAAGCGCGTGTCGGCGCGGCCGGCGTAGCTGTTGCTCGCGATGAACAGCTTCTCGGCGCACAGCTTGGTCGCGCCGTAGAGGTTGACCGGGTTGGCGGCCTTGTCGGTCGAGAGGGCGACGACCTTCTTGACGCCCTGGTCGATGGCGGCATTGATGATGTTCTGCGCGCCGATGATGTTCGTCTGCACGGCCTCGAACGGGTCGTACTCGAGCTTCGGCACCTGCTTGAGGGCCGCGGCGTGAACGACGAAGTCGACGCCGTGGAACGCGCGCTGCAGGCGCTGCGCGTCGCGCACGTCGCCGAGGAAGTAGCGCACGCGTTTGTCATCGAGGGCGGCGGCCATCTCGCTCTGCTTGAACTCGTCGCGGGAGAGGATGATGATCTTCTTGGCCTTCGTGCGCGAGAGCAGCGCCTGGGTGAAGCGCTTGCCGAAGGAGCCGGTGCCGCCGGTGATCAGGATGGTCTTGCCGTCGAGGTGGGAGAGGTCCATCGCGGCGTGTTTAGTCTTCATAGGTTCCTGTGTTCAGAGAATGAACATTATACCAATTAGAGGCGGACCGGCACCCCGCGCGAGCGCAGGTGCTCCTTGGCCTCGCGGGGGTGGCTTCGGTGAAATGGAAGATGGCGGCGGCGGCCACAGCGGAGGCCTTGGCCTCGAGGACGGCCTTGGCCATGTCCTCGTAGTTCCCGGCCCCGCCGGAGGCGATGACCGGGATGCGCACCGCCTCGGCCACCCGGCGCGTGACGTCGAGGTCGTAGCCGGTCATGCAGCCGTCGCGCTCGGCGGAGGTCAGAAGGATCTCGCCGGCGCCCAGGCGCTCGCATTCCTTCGCGTGAGCGACGACGTCGAGGCCGGTGGCCTTCTTGCCCGAATGCGTGAAAACCTCGCTTCCTTTGAAATCGATCGAGGCGACGACGCACTGCGCGCCGAACTTGCGCGACGTCTCGGTCACGAGAGAGGGGTTCTCGACCGCCGCCGTGTTGATCGCGACCTTGTCGGCGCCGACCTTGAGCAGGCCGCGCACGTGCTCGATGGTCTTGATGCCGCCGCCGACGGTCAGCGGCATGAAGCACTCGTCGGCGACCTCGTCGACGAGCGCGAAGTCGGGCTCGCGCCCCTCCTCGGTGGCGGCGATATCAAGAAGGACCAGCTCATCTACTCCGCGCATGTCGTAGACCTTTACGGTCTGCATCACGCCGCCGGTGCGGCGCCAGCTGTCGAAGGCCTTGCCCTTCACCAGGCCGAAGCCCTTGTACAGCATGGTCGGCATGACGCGCGTCTTGAGCATCAGAGGGAGAGGAAGTTGCGCAGGAGGGCGAAGCCGGCCTTCTGGCTCTTCTCGGGGTGGAACTGCACGCCGTAGATGTTGCCCTTCTTCACCGCGGCGCAGACGCCGCCGCCGAACGGCGCCGTGGCCAGGGTCAGCGAGGCGTCGTTAGGCCGCACGGCGTAACTGTGCACGAAGTAATAGTCGGTGCCGGGGGCGATGGCCTTGAACAGCGGGGACTCCTGGGACGGGCGCACCTCGTTCCAGCCGATGTGCGGCAGGCGTTCGCCGGCCGCGGGCTTGATCAGCACGGTCTCCGCGTCGATCCAGCCCAGGCCCTTGGTGTCGCCGCTCTCCTCGCCGCGCGTCGACAGCAGCTGCATGCCGAGGCAGATGCCGAGGAAGGGGACCTTTCGCTCGAGCGCCGCCTCGCGCAGAGGCGCCTCGAGACCGCGCTCGCGCAGGTGCGCCATGCCCGCCCCGAAGGCGCCCACGCCGGGCAGGATCACGGAGTCGGCGGAGGCGATCGTCTTGGGGTCGGCGGTCACGCGCGGGTCGCCGCCGCACTCCTGGACGGCGCGCGCCACCGAGTCCAGGTTGCACATGCCGTAATCGACGATCGCGACGGTCTTCACTTACTCGTTGTCGTAGTTGATCTTCGTGAGATCCCAGTTCTTGTCGCGGACGAGCCGTCCCTCGGCGTCCTGCACGAACAGCTTCTTGTTCGTGTAGCGCTCGCAGATGCGCTTGAACTCGTCGAGGCTCATGTCCATCTCGCCGAGCATGTCCTCGAGCTTGTTGCCGATGTAGCTCCAGGGGAACTTCCCGTCGAGCCGCTTGACGAGCATCAGCGCGTCGGCGCGCGAGAGGCGGCCGCGGCGCAGGTGCAGGCAGGCGAAGTCCGTCGTGCGGCCGAAGCCGTACTTGATGAACTTGAAGTAGTCGTGGATGTTCTGGTGCGCGTTGTCGAGGTTCTCGTAGTTGACCAGCGAGCCCTCGACGGCGTGCGGCGTCATCTCCATGCCGAGCCCGCCGGAGACGAGCGCGTTCGTGTAGCCGTCCCAGGGAACGTAGTGGCCGAGGAACAGGCCGGTCACCCCGACGGAGGCGAGCTCGGCGTCGGTCGGGTAGGTGAACTGGATCAGATCCTTCTTCTGCAGGCCGAGCTGGCCGGCCATGTCGGCCACGCGCAGGCCGAGCAGGCCGCCGAACTCCTCGAGCCAGCGGCGCGTCAGCGTCGGGTTCTCGGCGTCGGCGGCGGGGCCGCCGTACTCGTTCTGCGAGTTCTCGCCCCAGATCAGCAGGGGGACCTTGTACTGGACGGCGACGCGCACGGGCACGGTGAAGATCGTCACGTGCTCGGGCCAGCAGATGTCGCCGACCTGCTCGAGGCCGATGCGGTTCATCTTGCGGCGGGCGACGGGATTCGTGGCGACCTCGACGGCGTCGACGCCGAGCTTGCGCAGGTTCAGCAGGTTGCGCCGGCCGAGCTCGGTCTGCTTGCAGGTGAGCGCGGTGACCGCGAGCGGATTGAGGCCGAGCTCGAGGATCTTGTAGAGCTGGTAGGTGCTGTCCTTGCCGCCGGAGACGGGGACGATGCAGTCGTAGTTGCTCTGGTCCTTGGAGCGGTGCTTCTCGACGAGGCGCAGGAACTCCTTCTTGCGCGCGTCCCAGTCGACGGCCTTGCGCTTCTCGATGTAGCGGCAGGCCGAGCAGACGCCCTCGGCGTCCATCTGGAGGTCGGGCTTGGTCTCCGGCATCACGCAGCGCGTGCAGTAGCGGATCTTGCGGGCGGCGGCGGTCATGAGCGGCTCCTTGAGACGAGGGTGCGGGAGAGGGGCGTCCCTCTCTTGATGTCCCGGCGCGCGCGGGCGCCGAGGACGGAATCGAGCTCGCGCGGAGGCAGCCCGTTGCCGGGCCGGATCGCGCGCACGTTGGCGGAGGTGAGCTTTTCGCCCTTCTTCACGTCCTCCACGACGAACAGGGAGCGGCGGAACGCGCGCGAGGGCTTCTCGCTGGGCGCGGGGCCCAGGGCTCCGTCGCCGAGCGCGGCCTCCGTGGCTCGGATCGCGCGGATCATCGCCTTGAACTCGGCGGGCTCCATCGAGAACGGAGCGTCGGGGCCGCCGGCCTTGCGCGACAAGATCATGTGCTTCTCGAGGAGGTTGGCCCCGAGCGCGGCGGCGGCGATCGCGGTCGTCGGGCCGAGCGTGTGGTCGGAGAGGCCGACGGGCACGCCGTGGCGCTTGGCGAGCGCGGCGATCGCGCGCAGGTTCATTTCGGACTCGGGCGCGGGGTAGGCGGAGACGCACTTCATGAGCGCGAACTTCGCGCGGGCCTTGCGCAGCGTCCGCGCGGCCTCGTCGATCTCGGCGGTCGTCGCGGTGCCGGTCGAGACGATCACGGGCTTGCGCGTCGCGGCGACCTTTCTGATGAGCGGGATGTCGCCGTTCTCGAAGGAGGCGATCTTGTAGGCGGGCATCCGGAGCTTCTCGAGGTAGTCGACGGCCGTCGCGTCGAACGGCGACGAGAAAAGGACGAGGCCGAGCGAGTTCGCGAGCTTTTGAGCGGCGCGTGCCACTCCCAGGGGGTCATCGCCTCCTTGTAGAGGCCGTGGAGCGAGCGTCCGTGCCAGATCGTGCCCTTGATCTTGAACCAGGGCTGGTCGGCGTCGAGCGTCATGGTGTCGGGCGTGTACGTCTGCAGCTTGATCGCGTCGGCGCCGGCGTCGGCGGCGGCGCGCACGAGCCGGACCGCCTCGGCGAAATCGCCGTGGTGGTTGCAGGACATCTCGGCGATGACGAACATGGGCTCGCCGGGGCCGATCTTCCTCTTGTCGATCAGCATGTGGCCTCGAACACGGCGCAGTCGCGCCCCTTCTCTTTCGCCGAGCCCGCGCGCGCGTAGCCGGCGCCGAGGAACGCGCGGGCCGACGCCTCGTTGGGCTCGATCACGAGCGCCTTCAGCTTCGGGCAGCCGAGCTCCTCGGCCGCGCGCGTCCGGCTCAGCTTCAAGGCGAGCGTGCCGAGGCCCTTGCCGCGGAACGCGGAGGCGACGGCGAAGTGGACCTCGGCCTCGCGGTCGACGCGGACCTGGGCGGCGTGCGCGCCGGAGACCTCGAGGACGTAGAAGCGCGTCTTGGCGTCGGAGAGCTGTGCGGCGAACCACTTCGCGTGGACGGCGGACGGGATCGGCTCGGCGGAGAATGAGTGCGCGCGCACCGAGGGCGCGTTGGCCAGGCGCCACACGGGCCAGACGTCGCCCGCCTGGGCGGGGCGCAGGAGGGCGTCGGCCTCTCCGAGCTTCGCCTTCGACAGCGCGGCGAGGACGCCGGCGGCGCGCTCCGCTCCCTTGCCGTCGACGAGCGCGCGTCCGGCCGCGCCCATGCGCGACGTGGCGAGGACCGAGCGCAGCGCGTCGGCGGCGTCGGACGCGGAGGCCTCGACGGCGGCGCCGGCCGCGGCGAGGCCCTTGGCCTGGCGCTTCTGGTTGTCCGCGACGGCGATGACGACGGCGGGCAGGGCCGCCGCCGCGCACTCGAGCGAGGTCACGCCCCCGGCGACGACGGCCGCGTCGCAGTCGAGCATCAGGGCGCGCAGGTCGGAGACGCCGCGGCGCAGGTCGGAGGCCAGCGTCTTGAGCCTCTCGCCGTGCGGGTTGTCGGGGCCGACGACGCAGACGACGTCGATCTCTCCCTTCATCGGCGCGAGCGAGGTAAGGACCGCTTCGGTGACGTTGTCGGCGTCGGCGCCGCCGAGCGTGACGAGGACCTTGGGCTTCTTTCCGCGCGCGCGGCGCACGGGCTCGGCGGCGAACTCGGGACGCAGCAGCGCCCAGCGCGGGCCCGCCAGGACGAGGGCGTCCGAGGGCGCGTAGGGGAAGTCCTCGCAGCCGGCGTTGGGGTTGAGGACCACGTCCGGAGACAGGCGCGGGCGGTGTCCGTGGTCGTCGACGACGAGGAGCTTCGCGCGGGACTTGGCGGCGTCGAGGTAGGCCGGGTCGAAGTCGTAGCCGTCGACGGCGAGCCAGCCGCCGGGAGCGGGTGAGTCGGCGGAGGCGGGGCGGCCTTCGATCCCGAGGGCCGCCAGCCGCTCGTCATGGGCGGCGGTGCGCTCGCCGGCGACGGCGGCCTTCCCGCCGAGCTTCTTCCAGGCCAGCGCCAGGGCCAGCCCGCGCAGGAGATGGCCGGAGCCGATCCGGGGGCCCGCGTCGGCCCGGACGACGAGTTCAGGGAGGTTGTTCAACTAATGAACATTCTACGATTTTTCGGCCAGCTCCCGGTAGAGTTCCGCGTAGCTCCGGGCCATGGCCCCGAGCTCGAACTTTTCCCGGAAGCGGTCGAAGCCGGCCGCGCCCATCGAGGCGCGCAGGGCCGCGTCGCGCGTCAGCCGTTCGAGCGCGTCCGCGAGGCCAGCGGCGTCGCCGGGCTCGGCGAGCAGGCCGGTGACGCCGTGGTCGACCTCCTCTGGAATGCCCGCCAGGCGCGTCGACACGACGGGGCGGCCGAGCGCCATCGCGTCCAGAATCGCCAGAGGCATGTCCTCGGAATGGATCGAGGGCAGGACGAAGCCGTCGCCGGCGGCGGCGACGTCGCGGGCGTCGGCGCGCATGCCGAGGAACAGGAACTTCGACGAGAGGCCGCGCTCGGCGGCGGCCTTTTCGATCCGCGGACGCTCGGCTCCGTCGCCGACGAGGACGAAGCGGCACGGCGAAGAGAGGCGGGCCGCCGCCTCGAGCAGGACGGCGTGCCCCTTGCGCTCCTCGAATAGCGCGGTCATGACCCAGACGACCTCGCCGTCGGACAGGCCGAGCTCGCGGCGGACCTCGGCGCGCGGGCGCGAGGCCGAGGCCGCGGGCACGCCGTCGCGGATGACCCGGCGCGGCACGCGCGGCAGGCGCGCGCCGAGCGAGGCCGAGGCGCGCTCGGTCGCGGTGACCGCGACGTCGGCGTCGCGGGAAACGAGGCGGTCGAGGACGCGCTCGAACGGGTCGGCCGACGGCGGGCGCGTCTGATTGTGCACGACGAGGACCGCGCGCGCGCCGGCACGCTTGGCGGCGACGACGGCCGCGCGGCAGCCGAGCGCGCCCGGGTAGCCGCCGTCGTTGACGTGCACGACGTCCGCGCCGAGCCCCGGAAGCGGCGGGCCAGGCCCGCCACGAGGAACGGATACAGGAAGACGTCGAGCAGGCGCAGCAGGACCTTGGCGAGCAGCAGGCCGGGGCCCCTGTGTCCGCCGGCCTCGAGACGCTCGAGGTTCTCGACGCGGCAGGGATACTCGAGCGTCGTCGCCGTCACGCCGGGCGCGGCCGCGGCCAGGCCCGCGTCGAAGGCCGGGTTCGAGCGGTGGACGAGGGACGGAGAGAAGGGCGCCAGCGCCTCGTGCCTCAGCAGATAGCCGACGAGGCGGTCGGCGCCGCCGTAGACGGGGCAGTCGGAGAAGAAGACGACGCGCGTCACGGCGCGGGGCGGGCGCCGCCCGCCAGCGTGAAGACCCGCGGCGAGGCGGAGGCGAACGCGGCCGCGTCGTGCGTCACGGCCACGACGGGCATCTCCCGCGCCAGCTCGGCGATGCTCGCGACGAGGGCGGCCTTGCTCGCGTCGTCGAGGCCGTTGGTGACCTCGTCGAGCGCGAGCAGGTCGGCCTCCGAGGCGAGGGCGCGGGCGACGGCGAGGCGGCGGCGCTCGCCGCCGGAGAGCGAGCGGCCGAACTCCGCGAGCGCCGACGTCAGCCCGCCGCGCGCGCGCACGAACTCCGCGGCGCCGGCGCGCTCGAGGCTGCGCCAGAGGGCCTCGTCGGCGAGCGCGCCGTCGGGATCGAGGTTCTCGCGGACGGTGCCGCTGAAGAGATGGACGTCCTGCGCGACGTAGGCCACGCGCGCGCGGCGGCTCGACGCGTCGTGCTCCGCGCCGGAGGCGCCGCGGTAGACGACCCGTCCGGCCTCCGGCGCGAACAGGCCGGCGAGCAGGTTGATCAAGGTGGTCTTGCCCGAGCCCGACGGCCCCGTGACGAGCAGGAGCCGTCCCGGCTCCACGACGAGGCTGGCCCCGTCGAGCACGCGGCGGCCGCCCTGGGAGTAGACGGCGCCCTCGAGACGGGCGCTGACGAGCCGCTCTCCGAGCGGCTCGCGCGGCGGCTCCTCGGGGATGATCGCGAGGTCGTCGAGCGGCTTGAGGCTGCCGACCGTCCGCGTCAGCGTGCCCAAGGTCGCGACGAGCGCGTTGACCGAGGTCGCCGCGCGGAACGCGAGCACGCCGACGCCGCCGAAGCTCGCGGCGCTGGCGTCGCCGCCCCACGCCGCGAGGGCGAGCAGCGCCGCGCCCATGGCGAGCGGGTTGATCGCGGCGAGCACGCCGAGCGTCCAGCCGATCTGAAGCTCGCGCTGGAACACCTCGGCCTGCCGGCGCAGCGCGCGGCGCAGCAGGCTCGCGGTTTCTCCGGACGCCTTGGCCTGGAAGATCCCGGCGAGGGACTCGGTGAGGTCCGCGGCGAGCCCCTGGCGGGCGGAAGCCTGGCTGCGGGCGAGCCGGCTCTGCAGGCTGTACAGCGCCTTGAGGGCGAGCCACGCGGGCACGGCGAGGGCGGCCAGGCCCATCGCGAGCGTGGGCGCCACGGCGGCGGCCATCACGGAGAGCAGGGCCGCCGAGATGAGGAGGTAGAGGGCGCTGAAGAAGGAGGTCACGTAGCGCGTGAGCAGGGGCAGCTCCTCCGTCAGCGCTCCGATCCAGCGGCCGACCTGCTGGCCGCGCAGGACGTCCCAGCGTCCGAGGACGACGCGCTCGAGGCACGCGGCCTGGACGCGGCGCCGGATGACGATGCCGATCGCGGTCTCGATGAGGATCAGGGCGGCGGCGAGCGCCGCCTTGGCGAGGAACAGAAGGCCGACGACGCCCGGCGTGGGCGGCCCGAAGGCGTCGAGCCAGGGGCCGATCATCCCGGCCGGGGAGTCGCCTCGGCGGCCACGAGCCGCACGAGCTGGAGCCACGCCAGGCCGTCGAGCGCGGCGCCGACGGGCGTCAGGAGGTAGTAGGTCGCGAGCAGGAGCTTCATGCGCGCGTCGGGCAGGCCGCAGCGCTTGAGCACGGAGTAGGCGAGCTTGAGGGAGTTCACGCGACCCCCAGGCGGGAGAGCGACGCCGCGATGAGGCGCTCGGCGCCGGCCTGATCGACCGGCGCGACGTTGTTCTCGGCGCGGCCGGGGGCGATGAACGCGGCCTCGAGCTCGGCGACCTTTCTCCGGGAGCCGACGGCCGCCGCGAGGCGGGCGGGGACGCCGAGCGCGGCGTAGAGCGCGTCGAGGCGCGAGACGGCCTCGTCGACGGAGGCGGCGCCGAGCGCCTCCGCGATCAGCAGGCCGCGCTCGGGCGAGTGCGCGCCGTTGAGCTTCAGCACCTCGGGCAAGGTGAACGAGCAGGCGAGGCCGTGCGGGACGCCGAGCCGTGCGGTGAACGGGTAGGAGATCGAGTGGGCGATGGCCGTGCGCGTGCGCGAGATCGCGAGGCCCGCGTCGACGCTCGCGTCCTGGACGGCCTTGCGGACCGCCGGCTCGGCGAAGCGCTCGGCGTACCCGCCGCCGAGCGCGCGCGACAGCGCCTCGATCGCGCGTACGGCGAGAGCGTCCGACTCCGGTCCCGCGTTCCTGTTCCAGATCGACTCCATCGCGTGCGACAGCGCGTCGAGCGCGGGGAACAGGCTCTGGTCGTAGGAGAGGCCGTCGGTCATCGACGGGACGATGATCGCCGTCTCGGGGTACAGCTTGGGGTGGGAAATCGAGTGCTTCCTGTCCGCGTCCCACAGCGAGCCCCACATCGTGACCTCGGAGCCGGTGCCGGCCGTCGTCGGGACGGCGACGATCGGCGGCGGCGCGAAGTCCGCGGGAAAGGGGCGCCGCCGCGCACGTGCCGGTCGAGGAAGGCGGCGGGATCGGCCTGCCCGCGCGCGGCGGCCAGCCCCTTCGCCGCGTCGAGCGCCGAGCCGCCGCCGAGGGCGACGATCAGGCGCGCGTCGGGGGCCACGTCCTTCGCGCGGCGCGCGACCCAGTCGAGGCGCGGGTTGGGCGCGACGTCGGCGGTGACGCCGAGAACGAAGCAGGCCTTCTTCACCTGGGCGAGCGTGCCGCGCTTCTGGGAGCCCGGGGTCGTCACGACCCAGCACGGGCGGCCGGCGGCGGCGGCCTTCAGGGCCGGGCCGAGCACGGAGGCGCGGACGACCTGGACCGGATTCATGCCGCGGGCGCGGCGAGGTATCGCCGCGCTTTCTCGAGACTCGGGAGGTCGTCGACCTCGCACCAAGGCCCGCGGCACTCGACGAAGGCGAGCGGCCGCTTCTCGTCGAGGAGCGCCTGATGGGCGTGGATCAGCGCGGCCTTGCGCGGATTCGCCGCGACGGCGGCCTCGAGGCGGCGCACGGCGGCGGGCCCCTCCGCGCGCGAGAACCGGGACATGCCGAGGAACTCGGCGTTGGCCTCGGCGTCGGAGACGTTGAGCTTGCCGATGCGGACGATCGAGTCCTTTTCGAGGCGCACCTTCTCGATCGTGTCGTCGAACGGCCGCGCGGAGCGGTCGATCGCGACGGCGGCGGGCGCGTCGAGCGAGAGCATCCCGGCGTAGACGCTCTCCGGGCAGAAGAGGTCGCCGGTGATCACGAGCAGGCCGTCGGCGAACTCCGCGCGGGCCTTGAGCAGGCTGCCGGCCTGGTCGGTGCTCTCCCAGTCGGGGTTCTCGTAGAACTTGATCCCCGACGGGAAGGCCTTGCGGTAGCTGTCCTGCCGGTAGCCGACGACGAAGGAGATGTCCTTCACGCCAAGCCGGCGGAGGATCCCGACGGTGCGGGCGGCCAAAGTCGTTCCCCCGAGGTCGAGCAGGCCCTTGGGCGTGTCGTCGGTGTGCGGCTGCAGGCGCGAGCCCCGCCCGGCGGCGAGGACGACCGCCCTCACTTCTTCTCCTCGCGGTACCAGAGCGTGTGCTCGTCGTAGACGCGGCGCAGGTTCTTCGGGCCGATGTGCGCGAGCTCGCGCTGGGCCTCGCCCATCGTCTTGCCGCCGATGCGCAGGCTGAGCAGCTCCATCTTCCCGGATACGGGCGCGAAGGAGTGAGGGACGTGCGGCTTGAGGTAGGCGGAGTCGTCGGGGGCCAGCGTCGCCTCGTGGGACTTGCCCGCGTTCTCCCAGCGCATCGTCACGGGGAGGAGCCGAAGTTGTAGACGTACTGATGCAGGGGCATCTTCAGGTCGAGGGAGGAAGCCGCTCCCTCGCGCTCGAGGATGACGGCCTTCGAGTACGGAAGGTAGCGCGCGGCGGCGAGATCGGTCACCGTATAGGCGCCGAAGCGGCGCGGCGCGGTCGAGGCGCGCCGGCGCGTGACGACCTTCACGTCGAAATCGTCGGGGGCATGAGGTCGCGCGAGTGGACGTCGAGGGCGTCGGCGAGGGCCTCGTACTCGTCCTGAGTCGGCAACCGTTTTCCCGCGAGCAGGGCCGGCGCGTCCTTCACGCCGGAGAGCTCGGCGAGGGTCTGCGGCGTCATCGTCATGGCCTCGAGCTGCTGGCGCAGCAGCGACGCCGCGTAGGCCTCGCGGCTCGACGCGTCGAGCATGTAGCCGGAGGGCAAGGACCCGCCCAAGGCCGAGAGCTCGTGCTGGACGTCGCCGGAGAGCTTGTTGCCGTAGGTCAGCGCGAGGATCAGCCCCTTGCGGCCGCCGTAGCGCGCGTCCGCGTCCTTCTTCCGGGTCGCGAAGGTGTGCGGGACGAAGGGCGTGATGTACATCGAGTCGCCGGTCTCGGCCTTCATCACGCGGCGCTCGGTCCCCTCGAGGTAGTAGAAGTTCACCGCGCCCACGAACATCGTGAACTGGTGCATGAAGTGGCCGTTGTTCCATTGCACCTCCGGCGAGGACGGGTCGTCGCCGTCGACCTCGCGCAGCTCGAGGATCCACTCGGGGCGGAACGGCGAGACGCGGGACATCGCGGTGTCCCGGTACTCGTAGTAGTCGGAGCCGCCGCGCTGGAAGACGCGGGACGATTTCTCGGAGTCCGCGGCGCGCATGACGAGGGCGCCCTCGGGCGCGTCGTCCGACACGATCATGAAGTCGCGGCGGTTGACGGGCCAGGCCTTCGTCGCGCGCGCGAGGATCTCCTCGGTGAGCGGGGCCTCGCCGGCGATGATCTTCTCGACGGTCTCGAGCGGCACGCCGAGGTCGGCGGCCGCGGCGGCGCGGTTCCTCTTCAGATCGTTGATGATCGAGAGGAAGGTCGCGCCCTGGCGCTTCAGATCGGAGCTTTCAGGCATTCGATGAACTGCTCCTTGACCTGGAGCGGGGTGACCGTCGGGCGGCCGAGCTCGGCGGCGGAGCCGACTCCGACCTTCATGTGGATAAAGGAGGGGCCCTTCTCAGTCAGCGCGGTCTTCACGGCGGCGGTCAGCGCCTCGCTCGTGTCGGCGCGGCGGGCGGAGGCGTACGAGCAGGCGGCGGCCACGGCGGCGAAGTCCACGGTGCTCGAGCACGTCGCCTGCGCGCCGGTGGACTCGTGCGCCTCGTTGTCGAGCACGACGTGGACGAGGTTCGCGGGGCGGTAATGGCCGATCGTGCCGAGGGCCCCGAGCTTCATGAGCGCGGCGCCGTCGCCGTCGAGGACGACGACTCTGCGCTCCGGACGATTAAGAGCGGCGCCGAGGCCGATCGCCGAGGCGCAGCCCATGCCGCCGACGACGTAGAGCTGCCCGGGCCGGTGGCCGAGGTCGTGCAGCTCGCGGCCGATCTTCCCGGTCGTGGCGACGACGAGGTCGTCCTTGCGCAGGAGTCCGGCGACGAGCTTGATCGCCTCGAGCCGCGGCAGGCGCTTGGCCGTGGAGAACGAGCCCGAGACCGCGGCCGCTCGCGCGGCGGGCGCCGCGGAGGCCTTGAGCGGGAAGGGCGCGACCGCTCCCTTCTTCATGAGCAGCGCGTAGGGCAGGGACTTCTCCGCCATGTACCGGTCGGCCTCGTCGAGCGCGGCGGCGACGTCCTCGGCGCGGTCGGGGAAGACCTTCCAGGGTATGCGCATCGCGTCGAGAAGCTCGCCGGTGATCTGTCCCATCAGCTCGTGCTGAGGCTCGTCCTTCAGGCCGGGCGCGCCGCGGTGCGTCGTGATCAGCAAGGTCGGCACCTTGAAGGGGAAGTTCAGGCTCGTGAGCGGGTTGACCGTGTTTCCGAGGCCGGAGTTCTGGCAGATCACGACGGTCTTCGCGCCGGCGAGGTGCGCGCCGAAGGCGACGCCGACGGCCTCGCCCTCGCTCGCCGCGCCGACGTAGGACAGCTTGGGGTCGGAGATGACGTAGTTGATGAACGGCGTCAGGAACGAGCACGGCACGCCCGTCCAGAAGCGGTAGCCGCGGGCCAGGGCGGGCTCGACGAAGTCGGCGGCCTGGATCATCCTAGAAGGATCCCGCCGCGCCGAGGTCGGTCACGTCGTCGACGTCGAGCCAGTGGCCGCGCACGTACTGGACCTTCACGGAGACGCCGCGCGCGACGAGCTCGTTGAGCAAGGCCGCCATGCGCAATTTATTGAAGTCGGGCCGCTTCGCGAGCTCGGCCATCGCGTCCTTGACCGCGGCCAGGCCCTTGGCGCTGAGCTTGAGCAGGCCGATCCACTCGCCGTGCGTGTCCGCCGCGGGGACGGCGGGACCCATCGTCTTGAGCCGGACCTCGTGGTCGAACTGCTCCTTGCGGTAGGCGCGGTCGCAGGAGACGAAGTCGCCGTAGCGGTCGTCGCGGCGGCGCTCCCTCCAGTCCGAGTCGACGGCGAGCAGGACGTCGTCGTCGGCGGCGAGCAGCAGCTCGGGGATGTATTTCTTGTAGAGGATGTCGCCGTAGGCGACGAGCGTCGCGCCCGAGACCTTCTCCAATCCCTTGGCCAGGGAGGAGAGCTCCTGCGTCGTCTCGTAGGCGTCGTTGTCGGCGAAGCGCAGGTTCGGCGCGGAGATCAGCTCCTTGCGGAAGCCGCGCACGATCGTGATGTCCTTGATGCCGACCTCGTTGAGCGTGTCGACCTGCCGGTACAGCAGCGGGCGGCCGCCGATCGGCAGCATCGCCTTCGGCAGGGCCTCGGTCAACGCGCCGAGCTCCTTGCCGCGCGAGGCGGCGAGGATGACGGCCGAGACCGTCTTGCCCGCGCCGGGCAGGTAGCGCTTCTCGGCCTCCTCGAGCTCGGCGTCGCCCTGGAGGCGGAAGATCTCGGCGACGGGGACGATGCGCTCCTCGACGTTGAGAAGCGTCTGCTCCTTGGCGATCTGGCGCGCGGTCTGCTGCATCGCGGCGGCGGCGCTGCGCACGAGGTGGTTGGCCCAGATCGCGACGGAGAAGCCCGCGTCGCGGAACACGTCGGTCGGCGTTGCGTAGTACTTCGTCGGGACGATGACGACGGGGCAGCGCTTGCCCCACTCCTTCTGGAACGCGAGCACCTCGTCGGGGACCGACTTCTTCGAGTGGATCAGGATCGCGTCGGCGCCGGCTTTGTGGTAGGCGTCGGCGCGCTTAAGCGCCTCGCCGAGCCCCCAGCCCGCGATCAGCGCCTCGACGCGCGCGACGACGCAGAAGTCGGGGTCTTCCTGCGAGTCCTTCGCGGCCTTGATCTTGCCGGCGAACTCCTCCATGTCGGCGAGCGGCTGGCGCTCCTCGCGCAGGAAGCTGTTCGTCTTCGGGAAGACCTTGTCCTCGATCGCGACGCCGGCCACGCCGAGCTGGCCGAGTTTCTTGACGAGACGGCGCACGTTGTTGAAGTTGCCGTAGCCGGTGTCGCCGTCGAGCAGGAGCGGGATCGAGGTGTTTCCGCCGATGAAGTCGACGACGTCGAGCACCTCGGTCCAGGACGCCTCGTTGTTGTCGCGCACGCCGAGCGCGGCGGAGATGGAGAGGCCGGAGCCCCACATGCCCTTGAACCCGGCTTCCTCCACGATCTTGGCCGAGAGGCCGTTGTGGACCTCGCAGAGGAACTCAAGCTCCGGGGACGCGAGGAGCGCGCGCAGACGGGACGCCTTGCTGGCCTTTTTCACGAGCATGTCTTCCTCGATTCTATCACTTCGATCAGACGGGCGACCAAAGCGGGCTCGCCGCCGGCGGCGCCGCTGCGCACGCGCGTGTCGGCGTTATTGAACCGTACGGCTCTTCCATCCAGTCGCCGGTAGACCTTGCCGGCGGCCGCGAGCAGGGCCGCGCCGCCGCACACGTCCCACTCCGAGCGCGGCTGGACGGCGAAGGTCAGGTGCTCGAGCCCCGCGGCCGCGCGCAGGAGCTTGTAGGACACGCCGCCGACGGGCTCGCACGACGCGAGGCCGAGAGCGGGCAGCAGGTCCTTGAGGCTTCCGTCGGCGGTCTCGGTGCGGGAGACGGAGGCGCGGGCTTCCGAGAGGGACTTCGCGGGGGCGGGAGCTTCGGAAAGCCCCAGAACTCGGCCTTGCCGTCCATAGCGACGCCGCCCTGCCCGGCGGCCGGGTTGAACACCGCGCCGCCGACTGGGACGCCGGCGCGCACGAGGCCGACCGAGACCGCGAACTGCGGCACGCCGGTCGAGAACTCCTTGGTGCCGTCGAGCGGGTCGACGACCCAGACGTACTCGCGCGATAGGCGGGCGTCGTCGTCGGGCGTCTCCTCGCACAGCCAGCCGGCCTCGGGCAGCAGCGCCGAGAGCGAGCGGCGTAGGACGTCGGCGGAGGCCAGGTCGGCCTGGGTCAGCGGGGTGCCGTCGGACTTCGTCGTGACCGTGGTCTTGCCGAAGTGGGCGAGGACCAGCGCGCCGGCCGCCTCGACCGCGGCGCGCAGGGCCGCGCGGGACGGAAGCGCGGTCATGCCTTCTCGAGGGCGCGGGCCAGGCGCGGGACGGCCGCGGCGATGCGGCGCGCGGCCTGCTCGGCCGTCTCGACGCCGGTCTTCACGACGAGGTCGGCGTCGGCCGGCGGGTGCCACGGGATGTCGACGCCGACGACGTGCGCCGTGCGGCCTTCCTGCGCCGCCGAGTAGAGGCCCTTGGTGTCGCGCTTCTTGACCGTGTCGAGCGTCGCGTCGAGGTAGACCTGGAAGAAGCCTCGGATCGCCTTGCGGCTCTCGGCGGTGAGGTCCGGGCGGGTATAAACGGCGGCGACGAGGACGATATGGCCCTGGTCGGACAGGAACTTGGCCAGCGCGCGCAGGCGGGCGACCTGCTTGGCGCGAGAGGCCTCATCGTGGCCCAGGTCGTGGCCCATCATCTGCCGCACAGCGTCGCCGTCGAGGACGATCAGCTCCGGCAGGCCGGGCTTGAGCAGGGCCCACAAGGCCTTGCACAAAGTCGTCTTCCCGGCCCCGGAAAGACCGGTGAGCCAGAGGACCATGCCGTCGGAGGAAGGGAACTGGGGGCGGGGATGTTCAACTAATGAACATTGTACCCTTTGGCGCCGACAGCGTCAACGCCCCGCGCGGAGCGCGGCCATCTCGCCCTGGTCCAGGCGCTCGGAGCCTTCCTTTACTTCCTTCCTCAAGGAAACGACCGGCTCCGGCGGGGGCGCCTTCACGAAGATGACGATCCGGGTCATCTTCCGGAATTGATGGGCGAAATACTCGATGAAGTTCTTGGCGCCCTTGACGAGCCCGCGCGTCCGGAGCTCCTGGAGCCCGATGTAGATCGGCATCAGGAAGCTCAGGCGGTAGGAGAGCCGGGGGTGGCGAAGGAGGATGTTGTGGCTCTCCTTGGCTCCGGGGATCCTTCCCGCTCGGAATTCGCGGTCCATCTCGCGGATGGCGGCCTTCACGTCCTCGAAGGTCCCGGGGGTCTCGATCGCGGTCTTCGAATTGAAGCAGTACATCCTGCCGTTCTCGTCGCGCACGGTGACGCCGTACGGGATGGAGTGGGTGAGGTTCCACAGCCTGAACGCCTCGAGGCCGAACTTCTTGATGTACGCGTAGTTGGCGCTGGCGCGGATCTGGTGGCCCCACGACTTCCAGATCAGATGCGGAGTCTGGTGTGGTTGACGGTCGAGTCGAGGTCGCGGGCGTTCTTGTCCGACACGCGGAACAGGTACGCCTCCTCGCCGTCGACGGTGGGCTCGATGTGGCCGTTGAGGCGGCCGGACTCGTAGAGCGGGGTGCCGGGTAGCGCCTGGGCGTAGTTGACCTGCAGCTCCTCCGGGTGATAGAAGGCGTCTTCGGTGTACACCTTGGCCAGGAACCGCTTCGTGTCCTCGATCGTCTCCTCGTCCTCGCCGGGCATCCCGATGACCATCTGCGGGACGTAGTAGAGGTTCGCGGCCGGGGTCAGCTTCGTGATCCGGTAGTTGTCGGCGAGCGTGACCGCCTTCTCCATGACGGCGAGCATCTTTTCGCTGCCCGTCTCCGTGCCGTAGGCGACGCTCGTGCAGCCGGCGTCGTACATCTTCTTGAGGGAGACCGCGTCGATCCTGTTGACCCGGA
Source organism: Elusimicrobiota bacterium (assembly GCA_023213235.1). Classification (GTDB taxonomy): domain Bacteria; phylum Elusimicrobiota; class Elusimicrobia; order UBA1565; family UBA9628; genus GWA2-66-18. The sequence continues at coordinate 379,253 of CP096137.1, forward strand.
TCCCGCCGACGCCCCAGAGAAGGTCGAACTTCTTGATCATGTCGCAGAACGGGTGCAGCCAGGCCGCGTGAGTGCCGAAGTTCTCGTCGTTGAAGTAGACGTACCCGATGTTGTAGCGCTCGACGAATTCCTTCATGCGCTTCTCGATCAGGTCCACGGGAACGTAGCGGATGCCCTTGGTGAACCGATGGCAGAACGTGCAGCGGGCGACGCAGCCCTTCGAGGCGTAGAAGCGTCCGAACGTCTTGCCCCGGCGCTTCGGGTCGTAATAGCGGATGTCCGATACGTTGACGCCGTGATGCTCCAATTCGGCGGGGAAGCACCGGTCCACTCCCGCCGTCTCGTCGGCGAGGTCCCAGTCGACTTCGAAAATCTCTCTGTCGGCGAGCTGCGGGGCGTAGGGGGTGATGACCATCTCCTTCTTCTCGTCGCGGAAGGCGATCCCCTTGATCGCGCCGAGGTCCCGGGGCGTCATCTTCCCCGCGACATAGGCGTCGACGAGCTCGCACATCGTGACCTCGCCCTCGCCCGTACAGCAGATGTCGATCTCGGTCTTCGCCATGAGAACATTGACGTTGGCCACCAGGTTCCCGCCGCAGACGATGAGGACATTCGGGAACATTTTTCTCAAGTCCGCCGACAGCTGTTTGACGAACGCGTAGGAGGTGGAGACGACGGCGCTCAGCCCGATGATGTCCGGCTTCTGCTCGCGGAAGTACGCGATGGTTTGCTCGTATGCCGGGCGCATGATGTTGATCTCATACAGCGACACGTTGCCGTAGCCGTGCCGCTTCAGCGCGGTCATGATGGCCAGGGAGGCGATAGGGAGGTGGTTGGACCGGGCCCGGAGAGGGATGGTCGCGAAGATGATCTTGGGGCCCTTTTTCGTTTCAGACATGTCGAATTCGCTCCGTTACCGACGACAAACCCTATTGTACTAAATCCCCGTTCCGGCGAGCGGCGTCCAGTAGGCGTCGTAATCCGCGCAGGCCTTCTCGACGACCGGCCGGAAGCGGGGGAGATCAGGCCGAGGACGCGTTCGAGATCCCGCGTGCGCAAACCCGCCGGGATTTCCCGGGGAAGGCGCTCCTGCTTGAGCGTCCCGGCCATGCCCGGCAGGGGCGCGCGGCCCAGGAACCTCCCGAGGCGCGCGACCTGGGGAGAGGGTCCCGTACGAGGTCCTCGAAGCGCAGGAAGTGGATGCGCTCGCGCAACGCCGGGGCGCACTCCTCGAGCTCCCGGCGGCCGAGCTCGTACAGCGACGCGATGCTGAGCGCGCAGCGGTCCATGTCGTTGATCTCGGACCAGTCCTCAGCCCAGTCCACCGACCACCAAGTGCGCATGCCCTTGGCAGTCTGGAAGAACGGCCACATGACCGTCGGGGACTCGGCCGTGCCGAGCTTGCCCCAGCCGCGGTTGTACCACGAGTTCATCAGGGCGGCGGGATCCCGCAGGGAACTCACGACGCGCGCTTTCGGAAACACGCCGAACAGCGCCCGGGCGTGGGGCAGGCCCTCGTGGTAGAGATGAAGCGGCAGCCGCTTCTCCGCGTGGAAGCGAGCGAGCAACGCGTCGCGGTCCAGCTCCTTGGCGCGGGCGAGCACGTTCTCATGATCGGGCGAGCGGAAGACGGAGGACATGTCGTCGGGCCGCGTGTTGAGATAGCGGCCCATCGCCATGTCGAAGGCCCGGATGTCGAACTCCATCTCGAGCAGGAGCTTGGCCGTCGGCATGTCCACCTTGCCGAGGCGGTGCAGGACGAGCAGGCTCTCGAGGTTCGGGCTGTACTGCACGGGCTCCACGCCCTCGAACGCGGACACGACGACGGCGGCGAGGAACTTGCCCGCGCGCGTAATGCCTTCGACGATGATGAAGTCCTCGAAGAGCCGGGCGCGCGGGGCGTAGGCGAGCGCGTTCATGGAATGAACATTGTAGCAGGGAAGAAGGTTATAATGGAAAAGATGAAATTGGGCCCGACTCGCCTCGCCAAGCTCAGGGGCTTCGCCCTGTCCTCGCCGTTCGGCTCAGGCTACTCGCTCGGCCAGCCGCTCGGGGTCAAGAGCGTCGGCTTCGTGGAGGCCGTCTCCGAGGACGGCTGCGTCGGCTGGGGCGAGACCTACGCCGGCGTCTACGTCCCCGAGTTGATCGAGCCGGCCGTGCGCGCGCTGGCGCCCCTGCTCGAGGGCAAGGACATCGTCGATATCGCGGCGGCTACGCAGGGCCTGCTGCGGATCCCCTTCGTCGGACGCGACGGCCTGCTGCGCAGCGTGGCCGGCGCCGTGGACATCGCGCTGTGGGACCTCGAGAGCCGGCGCCGCGGCGTGCCGCTCGCGAAGCTCTGGGGCGCCGCGCCCCGGCCCGACGTCGCGGTTTACGCGAGCGCCGGTTCCGCCGCGCTGTCGCCCGACGAGGTCGCGCGCGACGCGCGCGAGGCCCTCGCGGCGGGCCACGAGCGCTTCAAGATGCGCGTCGGTTTTCAGGATTGGACAATCGATCTCGAGCGCGTGCGGGCCGCGCGCGAGGCGCTGGGCCCGGACCGCGAGCTCATGGTGGACGCCATCATGGGCACGGTCGTTCCCGCCTGGGACGCCGACACCGCGCTGCGGCGCATCAAGGACATCGAGCCCTTCCGGCTCCGCTGGGTCGAGGAGCCGGTGGCGCCCGACGATTTCGAGGGCATGAAGAAGGTCAAGGCCGGCTCCTCCCTGCCGATCGCCGCGGGCGAAGCGTACACCGCGTTCTCCGATTTCGAGCGCGTCCTCGCCGACGGCTCCGTCGATGTACTTCAGCCTGACGCGACCCACTCCGGCGGCTTCTCCGCCGTGCGCGCGATCGCGGACCGCGCGGGGGCCGCGAAGCGGCCGCTCGCGCTGCACGTGTGGGGCAGCCAGCTCGCCGGCAACGCCCACCTGATCCTCGGCGCGGCTTTGCCGGGAGTCGAGGTCGTGGAGCGTCCCGCCGTGGCGTTCGCGCTCGATCGCGCGATCGCGCGCCGCGTCCCGACCGTCGCGAGGGGACTCGCCGTTCTCGAGGAGGCGCCCGGGCTCGGCGTGGAGATCGACGACGCCGTCCGTCGCGAGTTCAGGCTCGTCGAAGGCAGCGGCTATCGCTGGGGCGCGAAGGCCAAGGCATGACCGCCCGTCCCATCGTCGTCGCCTGCGACCTGTTTCTCGATCTCAAGCTCTATCGGCTGCCCGAGCCTTGGCAGGCACGACTGAAGGCGGCCTTTCCCGGTCTGAGCCTCGCGCCGGTCGCCGTGCCCGGTCGCGAGGATTCCGCGGAATTGTCGAAGGCCGAGGTGTACTGGGGCAACCGCTTCTCCGCCGAGCGGCTCGCCGCGATGCCCGCCCTGCGCTGGGTGCATTTCGGCTCGGTGGGCGTCGACAAAGCTCTCGACCCGCGCGTGGCGGCCCGCAAGCTCGTCGTGACCAACAGCCCGGGCATGGCGTCGGCGGCGATCGCCGCGCACGCGGTGGCGCTCGCGACGGGGCTTTCGCGCGGGCTGCACCGCGCCGGGCGCCTGCGCGAGGAGCGCAAGCTCGACCGCCCGAACTTCGACGCTTACTGGGACGAGATCCAGGACCTCGACGGACAGGAGGCGCTCGTCGTGGGCCTCGGTGACTCCGGCCGGCGCGTCGCGGCCGTGCTGACGGCACTCGGCATGCGCGTCTCCGGCGTGCGCTCCGGCGTCGGCGCGCCGCCCGCGGGCGTCGCGGAGCTCGTGGCGCCGGAGCGCCTTCTCGAGGCGGCGTCGCGCGCGGACCTCGTCGTGGGCCTGCTCCCTCTGACCTCCAAGACGCGCGGCTTCTTCGGCGCGGCCTTCATCGGCGCGATGAAGCGCTCGGCGTTCTTCGTCAACGTCGGGCGCGGCGAGACCGTCGACGAGCCTGCGCTCGTGAAGGCCCTGCAGGACGGAGCGATCGCGGGCGCGGGCCTCGACGTCTTCGCGCGCGAGCCGCTCGCGGCGGACTCGCCGCTGTGGGACTGCCCGCGCGCCATCCTGACGCCGCACGTGGCGGGGCTCAGCCGCACGTACTGGGACCGCGAGGTCCCGCTGTTCATGGACAATCTCAGGCGCTATCTCGACGGCGCGGCGCTGGTGCACCGCGTCGACTTCGAGCGGGGGTATTAGATGAAGGTGCTCGCGGTCGTGCCCGCGCGCGGCGGCTCCAAGTCCGTGCCTCGCAAGAACATCGCGCCGCTCGGCGGCACGCCGCTCATCGGCTGGACCCTTCAAGCGGCCAAGGGGCTTCCCGGCTCGCGCGCTGCGTCGTGTCCACGGACGACGCCGAGATCGCCGAGACGGCCAAGCGCCTCGGCGGCGACGTCCCGTTCATGCGGCCCGCGGGCCTCGCGACCGACGCGGCGCTGTCGCTGCCGGTGCTTCAGCACGCGCTCGCCTGGGCCGAGGAGGCCGACGGCCCCTATGACGCGGTCCTGATGCTGCAGCCGACCTCGCCGCTACGCACGTCGGCCGACATCGACGCCGCGATCGAGCTGCTCGAGCGCACGAAATGCGAGTCGGTGGTCGGAGTCGTCGACGTCGGCGGCTGGCATCCCGCGCGCATGAAGCGCATCGTCGGGGACGGCCGGCTCGAGAACCTCGACGGGCCGGGAGAAGAGGACATGCGCCCGCGTCAGGCGCTGCCGCCGGTCTATATCCGCAACGGCGCAATTTATCTGTCGCGCAAGGACGTGATCTCGTCGGGACGCATGGTCGGGAATGACTGCCGCGCGTACGTGATGCCGGAGGGCCGTTCGATCAACGTCGACGGGCCCGCGGATCTCGCCGCGGCCGGCTACTGGCTCGATGTCCGCTGACGCGCGTCTCATACTCGTGGCGAAGGCCGTCGCGGCCGAGCTTCGTGCTGATGAAGTCTCCTTGCTTTCGACGGAATCCTCGGCGTCGCCCGGGTCTTTTACTCAGGAGGAGATATTCGCGCTTTCTCCTGCATTCTCGAATCTTTACGCCGACCTCATCGAGGCGATCAAACCGCTGCTGACCGCGCGAGGTGTTCCGTCCGAGGCGGCCGGCGTCATCCTGCGCGACGCGGCGCCCACCGCGGCCCATCTGGCGCTCGATCGCGCGATGCGCTTGTCCCGCTTCATCGCCGCGCGCGGTCGCGGCGGCCTCGCCGTCTCCTCTCCGGCTCAACCCGCGGCCTACGCCCGCCCCGAGGCGTTGCGCGACGCTGCGGTATCCTCGCGAGAGTTTAATGAGTTCATTATCGGGCGCCTCGCGCCCGCCGTCGGGCTTCCAGCCGCCGAGTGGAGACCTTCCCCGCAGACGCCGGTCCTGGCCGCGGGGATCGGCAAGATCAACTACAACTTTCACGGACGCGGACTCATGCGGCGATTGCGCGGTCGCGTCTACCGTTTGGCCGCGCGCCTTTGGCCCGGCAAGGCCCCGGCGCTCAGCTTGTCTTACGCGACCGACGTTCTCCAAGACAGCGGTTTCTTCGGCTTCGGCTTTCTGGAGTACGTTCGCGGGCGCGTCGCGTTCCCGCCTTCGACGGCGTCACCGACGGCGCGAGCCGAGCTCGCTCAGGTGTTGGAGGCCTTCACGCCGCGCTTTGAGGCCTTCTTCCCGGCAGGCGAGGATAGGACCGCGCTCTCGCGAGCGGTCGCCGCGGTGTTCGTCGAAGTTTTCCCGTCCGACGCGTTGGAGGGCGCCGCGGCCCATCACCGCGCCGCCTCGGAATTCCTCGAAGGATTTCCGCCCACGGCATTGATGATGTCGGAAACCGGCAACGTCGAAGCGACCTTCCTGCTTGCGGCCGCCCGCGCGCGCGGCTTGGAGACCATCGGCATGCAGGAGGGGGGCACTCCGGTTATGAAGACGATTATGTCGCGGGTTATGAGATGGAGTACCCGCAGTTCGACCGTTACCTGACTTGGGGGTGGACCAAGTTTCCTGAAGGGAGAGGAATGGGCCATGTGAAGGCGGTCGTGCTGCCGTCTCCTTGGCTATCAAGGCGCCGCGAGCAGTGGCGGCGCGACGTAGACCCCGGTCCGGGGTGGTGGGAGCGCGAGTGCGCTCACGACGTGCTTCTGATGAGCAACAAGGTGTATGCCTATCCGCCCGCGCCGAGCGGAGGGGCCGTCTCGCGCGGCGATCATGCCGCGGCGTTCGCGGCGGAGCTCAAGGACTTCGTCGTGCGTTCGCGCTCCGCTGGAGTATCGATCCTACATAAATCCTTCAATGCGCCGACGATGAAGCTTCTCGCCGGCACGCTGTCGGAGCTGCGCGTCCTGGGCGGAGATCGTTATGCGCACGTCGAGCAGCTCAATAAGGGCTTATCCCCGGGCCTGATCAGCCGCGCGCGGCTCGTGCTGTGGGACCAGCCCGGCACCGGCTTCCTGGAGTGCCTGACCTCGGGGCTGCCGACGATGGTGCTCTGGAGCCGGCTTTATAATCGCGAAGCGCCCTGGTCGCGCGAGGCTTTCGCGGCTCTGGAGCGCGTTGGAATCGTTCACAGGGACGCGGACGCGGCTCTGGCCGAGTTCGCCCGATTCAAGGCGGGGCCGACGGCGTGGATGCGCGATGAGGTCCGAGCCAAGGCGATCGAAGCGTTCTGCTTGGAATACGCGCTCATTGACGACGACTGGCGGAAGAGTTGGAAGCGCTTCGTCAGAGAAGCATGCTCTCGGCGATGAGCGCGTCCGCCGGGATGTCGGTCTTGGCCTTGCGTCCGACGACCTGATCCTTCTTCCAGGCGGGGATGCCGGTGCCCGGGTTCTTCAGCGTCAGCATGGCCTCGCCGATGACGGCGCCGGCCGGGATCGCGCCCTTCGACACCCACGAGACGTGGTACTTGTCGCGCGTGATCTGCTCGACGGGCAGGAGGCGCTTGACGCCGTCGCCGAGCATGATCTCGACCGAGCGGATGTCCGCCACGACCTGCTTGAGCTGCGCCGGATCGATCGAGAGCTTGTGGTCGAAGCCCATCATCTTCGTGTCGAGCGTGATGTGGCGCTCGACGACGCACGCGCCGCGCGAGACGGCGGCGATCGTGGCCAGCGTCCCGACCTCGTGGCCGGAGTAGCCGACCGGCACGCCGTAGCGCGCCGCGAGCGTGTCCATCACGCGCAGGTTCGCGTGCTCGTAGGGCGTCGGATACGAAGAGACGCAGTGCAGGAGGATCAGCGGGCAGCTCGCCTTCTTGAAGATCGCGACGGCGCGGTCGATCTCCTCGGGCGTGGACATCCCCGTCGACAGGATGCAGGGCTTGCGGCGGGCCGCGGCGTGCTCGAGGAACGGAAGGTTCGTGAGGCTGTGGCTCGCGAGCTTGTAGGCCGTCATCCCGAGCTCCTCCAGGAACTCGAAGGACGGGACGTCGAACGGCGTGCAGAAGAACGGCAGTCCCGCCGCGCCGGCGGCGGCCATCAGCTCCTTGAACTCGGCGCGGTCGAACTCCATGTGCTCGCGGATCTGACGGTAGGTGGAGCCGAACGCGGGGAAGCGGGCGTCCGCCGCGTCGAGCACGGCGTTCGTCGCGAGGGAGGCCACGTCGCGCTTCTGGAACTTCACGGCGTCGCAGCCGGCTTCCTTCGCGGCGTCGATGAGCTTCTTGGCGATCTCGAGGTCGCCGTTGTGGTTGAGGCCGATCTCGGCGATGATGAAGCAGGGCCGGCCGGGGCCGACCTCGCGGCCGAGGAAGGAAACGGGAGCGATGTTCATTCGAACTCCTTGACGCCCTTCTCGAGGGCGAGCTGGATCACGGTGCGGTCGAAGGCGTCGTTGGCCTTCAGCGAATAGAGCTTGCCGTCGAGCGGCGTCAGCCCGATGCTGTCGCCGAGGAGGCGCCCCTGCCGGACGAACTCGCTCGAGGACAGCGTGCCGAGCCCGACCAGGCCGCGCTGGGTCGGCTTGATCCGGGAACGGATCAGCTCTCCCGAGTCGGCGCGCACGAGGCCCTCGTCGGTCTCGCGCCAATGCGGCGTGTAGTCGCGCAGGCACGGCACGAGGCTGTCGGCGCCGGACTCCGCGAAGCGCGCGCGCAGGTCCGCGAAGAAGCCGCGCGGGCGGAACGGAAAGAGCGGGTTCGCGTAGAGGACCCCGTCGAAATGGCGCTCGCCGGTCTCGCAGGCGGCCAACGCGAACTGCAGCGCGCGCTCGACGCCGACATCCAGCGACAGAAGCTCCGGCGGCCGCTCGATCGCCTGGGCGCCGAGGCGGCGCGCGGTGGCGAGCGCGGCCGGATCGTCGGCGAGGACGGCGACGTGCTTCGCCGCGCCGGAGTCCAGCACGTCGCGCAGGCAGCGCTCGAGCAGGTCGTGGCCCGCGATATTGGGAACCGGCCCCAGCACCGGAAGGACGGCCAGCAGGTCCATCGCGTGGGCGGGGAGTCGGCGACGGTCTCCCCGTGGCCCAGGGACTCGAGGATGCGCACGACGTTGCGCGCCCGCTCGGGATCCCCGTCCTGGTGGATGCCGTGGTAGTGATAGACGGCCGCGGCGGGCTCGTACGCGAGCTTCCAGCCCTGCTCGATGACGGCCTTGCCCCAGATGCGGTCCTCGATGTTCGTGGCGGCGGCGTCGAAGGGTATCTTGTCCCAGACGGAGCGGCGGATCAGGCTGTTGGCGTTGTGGAAGAAGGTGTCCTTGACCTGGATCCGGTGGTCGAGCCCGAAGGTGTTGAGCAGGTCGCGCTTGTCGTGCGGGGTGCTGTAGGCCATCGGCAGCTGCCGGCCGTAGACGCCGGCGACGTCGGCGCGCTCCATGTTGGCGTGCAGCTTGGACAGCCAGTCCGTGCGCTGCGGGATGCAGTGCGCCGACAGGCAGGCGATGAACTCCCCGGACGAGGCCCGGATGCCCGCGTTGAGCGCGTCTCCCGGAAGGTAGCGTCCGATCTCGACGACCTTCACGGGGTATTTCCTGGCCACCGCGACGGTGTGGTCGGAGCTGCGGTTGTCGACGAGCACGACCTCGAGATCCTTGAAGTCCTGCTGGTAAATCATGCGCAGGCAGCGGCCGATCCAGCGCTCCTCGTTCTTGGTGCGGACGATGATGGATATCTTCGGCATAGCGGGTCCTATCGAGTGTACTTTTTAAGCCAGCCGGCTTCCTCGCCGAGGTCGAGGCCCTTCACGTCGGACGCCTCGGGCGGCAGCACGGACGGGAAGACGGTGAAGTTGAGCGCCTCGCGGCAGCCGCGCGCGGGATCCCAGGCGCGGTGCACCGCGTTGTTGTTGAAGATGATGACGGTGCCCGCCCCGCCGAGCGCGTGCGCGGTCTCGAAGCGCTCCTTGACCCAGGCGTCGTCGTAGCGGTCTCCCACCTTGCCGAGGTCGGGGCGGAAGTCCTTGTGGGATCCGCGCGCCACGGTGAGCGGGCCGTCCTCGACGCCGAGCACGGGCGTCAGGTAGGTCATGACCTTGAGGCTTCCCGTCGGGTAGTTGTCGCGGTGCCAGGCGTAGGAGCCCTGCGCGACCGGCACGGGCTGGTTGCGGTAGCAGTAGATGTCGCGCGCGGCCCAGCGGGAGCCGTAGTAGGAGCGCAGGATCGGGTCGAGGAGCTCCGAGAACACGCGATAGAGGTCGAACTTGCGCTGGTAGTTCTTCACGTGGAGGAAGTAGTAGCGCTCGATCTCCGCGCGGTCCGCCCCCGCCGCCTCCCGCAGCTCCTTGCCGTCCGGGCTGAACACGAGCTCGCCGGGGCTCTCGAGGTCGAACCACTCCACGTTCGCCGCGCGGATGCGCGCGACGGCCGGGGCGTCGAGCAGGCCGGGCATGACGAGGATCCCGTCGCGCGCGAGCGTCTCGGCGCGCGGATCGGCGGCCGGCGGCTCCGCGAGCATGAGGCGCGCCAGGCGCGCGCGCGCCGCGTAGCCGGCCTCGACGGCGGCGCCGATGAAGTCGCTCACGCGGCCCTTCCATCGCCGAGCGCGTTGACGAACTCGGCGATGCGCTGCTGCGCCCGCCCGTCGAAATGCGCGTGGCGCTCGCGCGCGACGGCCGGGGGCTCGGCGAGCTCCAGGTCCAGGAGCTCGAGCACGCGGCGCTCGTAGCGGCCGTAGTCGGCGGCCTCGTCGGTGAGCTGGAAGCGCTCGTCGGCGCTGTAGTTCTCGTACGGGTTGCCCGCGTAGTTGACGAAGAGCGCCTTGAGCCCGCGCCGGATGAAGAAGGCCTCGTAGCCCAAGGTCGAGTTGAAGGTGATCGCCAACCGCGACTTGTAGAGGCTGACGTAGCTGTCGCCGTTGCCATTGTTGGGAAGGATCTCGACGCCGTCGGTGAAGAAGGTCTTGATCAGGGCGAGGGTGTCGCGACCCTGGACCGAGCCCTCGGCGTAAGGGCGCAGCTGATAGGCGACCCGCAGGGCGGGGTTGCGCTTCTTGAGCTCGTTGAGGTTGCGGAACATCGCCTCGAACGAGCGCGCCGTGCGCAGGTCGAGGCCGCAGTGCGGCCACACGCCCTGGTCCACCATCAGCACGTCCCACGCGATCGGCTCGCCGGCGCGCTCCAGCGCGCGCACGCGCTCGTGCTGCTCGTCGAGACACAGCGCGCCGACGGCGTGGAGCCGGCCCACGCGCATGCGCAGGGGAGCCAGCATCGTCGCGCAGAAATCGCCGAAGGTGAGATAGACGTCCATCGCGCTGTAGGCGTAGAAAGGGTGGATGCCGCGCTCGCCGTTCTGCACGACGACCAGGCTGCCGGAGCAGTTGTGCTTGAACGCGAGCCAGCGGCTCGGGTGGTTGAGCTCGTCGGCATAGGTCACGAAATGACGGCAGGGCCAGCGGCGGAAATGGCCCTCGTAGACGGCGTACATGCCGAGGCAGCGGCGATAGGACTTGAGCAGGTTGAGCCCGTGGCGCCGCGACAGCAGCCACAAGGACGGGATGAAGAGCGGCGCGACAGCCAGCCAGGGCAGGACTCCCGGGACGATGGAGCCCTCGACCGGCCCCGTCGAGGGATACTCGGGCAGCGCGCCGCGCGGCGAGACGCGCTTGGTCCCGGAGAAGCCTTCGAAAGCCCGCGAGAACCACTTCCGGAAATAGGCGAGGTCGATGGTCTCGATCTGCACGACGACGGCGGGCTCGGGGCTCCACAGCCAGGACTTCTTGAGCGCGTAGAAGAAGGGATGCAGCGCGGAGTCCAGCGCGACGCGCCACAGCGGCTCGGCCTGGTAGTTGACCTGCGGCAGGGCGTCGCAGTAGAGCTTCTTCATGACGAGGTCGAGCTCGTCCTCCGAGGCCCGCAGGAAGAGCCGCAGGAACCGGAAGGCCGCGTCGCCGCGGTGGGCGGCGGCGAAGGCCTCCGCCTTCGGGATGAAGGCGAGGGCGGGGTTGGAGGCGGCGGGGGCGGCGGCGGTCGTCATTCCTTGCCGAAGTGAGCGGGGTACTCGCTCGTGGCGCGCTCATGGTCGGAGACCCGGCCCACGTCGAGCCAGTATTCCTGGAGGGGAAGCACGCGATGCTCCGCGCGCGGCGGGCCTTCAGCCGCTGGAGCAGCTCGGGCATGTCGCAGCGGCCGCGCGGCAGAGCCTTGAGCGCCGCGGGCTCGAGGGCGTAGATGCCGGCGTTGACGAAGTAGCGCTGCACGGGCTTCTCGATGAAGCGCTCCATCTTGTTGTCCGCCAGCTCGATGACGCCGTACGGAATCTGGACCTCCTGCTGCTTGATGCAGACGGTCGCCATGGCCTTCTCCTTCTTGTGGAAGTCGAGCAGGGCGCGGAAGTCGACCTTGGTCATGATGTCGCCGTTGACCACGAAGAAGGTGTCCTCGAGGTCGCGCTTGATGAGACGCAGCGCCCCGGCGGTGCCCAGCGGCTTGGACTCGTGCACGTATTCGAAGCGGGCGTCCCAGCGCTCGCCGTCGCCGAAGTGGGCCTTGATCTGGTCGGCGAGGTAGTTCACCGAGAAGATGAAGCGGTGGAAGCCCGAGGCGACGAGCTGATCGATGAGGATTTCCATGATGGGCTTGCCGCCGACCTTGACCAGGGGCTTAGGCGTGTGGGCGGTCAGCGGAAGCAGGCGCTTGCCCGCGCCGCCGGCCATGATGACCACCCAGTTCGGATGGCGGGTCGGGATGGTGACGTGGTCGAGGAGCGCGGCGAGCCCTTGAGCGTCCCGGCGCCGTCGACGACCGGGATATAGGCGTGGGACGTGCGGCGGAAGACCTCGGACAGCGCCTCGCGCGAGGAGCCGACGGGCACGGTGACCGGCCGGCGGTTCATCGCTCCGGACACCGAGGCCTCGAGGGAGCCCTTGCCCAGCAGGGCGCGGCGGATGTCGATGTCGGTGACCACGCCGAGGAGGCGGCGGCGCGGGCCCACCACGAGCGCGATGCCCAACCCGGACTTGGTCATCGCCGCGGCCGCGTCGCGCAGCCGCGCCGCGGGCTTGATGAGGATCGTGGGGTGCTTCTTCAGAAGATCGACGGGCATGTCAGGACTCCTTCGCGGGGACGCCGACGGCGGTGGCGCCGGGAGGCACGTCGCGCGTCGCGACGGCGCCCGCGCCGAGGCGGGCTCCGGCGCCGACGCTCACACCGGGCAGGACCACGGCCCCCGCGCCGATGAACGAGCCCTCGCCGAGCCGGGCGCCGCCGCAGACGACCGCGCCGGGGCTGACGAAGGCGTGCGCGCCGACGACGGCGTCGTGCTCGACGATGGCCCCGGTGTTGATCACGGCGTTCTCGCCGATGACGGCGCGCGGGTGCACCACCGCGCGGGTGAGCACCTGGCAGCCTTCGCCGAGGCCGGCGGAACGCGCCACTTCGGCGGACCTGGCGGCGACGGCCGGGAAGCGGAAGCCGCGCGCGCGCCAGGTTTCGTAGAGGCGGCGGCGGGGCGCTGTGTCGCCGGCGGCGCCGAGGCCGTTGACGAGCCGGACGGCGGACGGCTTCAGCCGCGTGAGGACGGAGTCGTCTCCGAGGACCTTGAGCCCTTCGATCGACTTTCCGCGCAGGGAAGGCGACGGATCGGTGAAGCCGGCGACGCGCGTCTTGCCGAGGCGGAGCGCCTCCGCGAGGACGGCGGCGTGCCCCCGGCGGCGAGGATGAGGGTCTTCATGCGCGGCCTCCGTGGAAGGTCTTGCGGGGAGCGTCGGACAAGTCCGCGGCGGCCAACGCCGCGGCGATGCGCCCGGCGACGGCGCCGCCGCGATAGGGGCTGCGGCCCTTCAGCCGCGAGCGGAACGCAGGCGAGAGGACGCGGCGCAGCGCGGCGGACACCGCGGCGGCGGACGGGGCGCAGTCCACGATCGAGGGCGCCCTCAGGCGACCGTCCTGCCGGGGCCCGACGTTGACCGTCGGCGCGCGCAGCAGCGGCGCCTCGATGACGCCGCTGGAGGAGTTCCCGACGCAGGCCGCGCAGCGGCGCAGGAGGCTGAGCCACCCGCGCGCGCCGAGGGACGCGAAGACGCGGTAGCGGCGCGGGTCGCGGGCGGCGAAGGCCTTCAGGCGGGCGTTGATCGCGCGGCCGCCGGCGTCGGCGCCGGCGAAGGTGAACACGGCGCGGCGGCCGCTGGCCGCGACGGCCTTGAGCACCGCGTCGAGCTCCGCGAGCGGGTTCGCGCCGCAGGGATGGTACGTGACCGCGAGAGGGGGCGGGTCCAGCGGCAGCCCTATCAGGCGCGACAGCTCGGCGTCGGACAGGGGCTCGAGGCGCGCGGCGTTCTCCAGTCCGGGCGCGCCGGAGAGGAGCACCCGGCGCGGCTCTTCTCCCATGGCGAGGACCCTCCGGCGGTACGGCTCCGCCGCGACGAAGTGCAGGTAGGACAGCTTGGTCAGCGCGTGGCGGACCTGCTCGTCGATGACGCCTTCGCTGGCCTCCCCGCCGTGCAGGTGGGCGATGGGAACGCGCAGGGCGACCGCCGCGGCCGCGGGCGCGAGCAGCTCGAAGCGGTCGCCGAGCAGGACGATTACGTCGGGCTTCAGCTTCGCGAAGACGGACGCGAATTTCCCCATGGCGCGCCCGACCGCGCGGGCCAGGGAGGCCGCGTCGTCGCCGGCGGCCGGCATGGGCACGCGAGCCGCGACGGGCAGGCGGATGTCCCGCGCGGTGCGGCCGAACGCGGCGTCGAGGTGCGCGCCCGACACGACGAGCTTCAGGCGCAAGCCGCGGCGGGCGGCCACGGCGCGGGCCACGGGCTCGAGCAGCCCGTACTCGGCGCGGGAGGTCGTCACGACGCAGACCGTGCGGGTCAGGCGAGCGCCTCCCAGGTCAGGGTCTCGTCCGCCTCGACGGCTCTCTTGAGACGGCGCCCGGGCAGGCGCTCGAGCTCGGCCGGCGCGATCCCGTCGCCCGGACGCTTGAGCGCGAGGTCCTGGGCGGTCAGGGCGTGGCCCGCGGGAAGGTCGCGCGCGGCGACGACGCTGCGCCGCGCGACCGTCCGGTTGCCGGCCTCGCAGGGGGCGGCGCGCTTGACGCCGTCGCCGAGCGCGGCGGTCACGGAGCGCACGGACCTGACCAGGGCGGCGAACTCCGAGGGGTCGAGGGACGCGGCATGATCCGGACCGGGCAAGGTCTTGTCGAGCGTGAGGTGCTTCTCGATGACCGACGCGCCGCGCGCCGCGGCGGCGACGGAGATCTCGATGCCGGCGGTGTGGTCGGAGTAGCCCGCGGGCAGGCCGAAGTGGGAGCGCAGCGTGTCCATGGCGCGCAGGTTGACCTGGTCGACCGGCGCGGGATACTCGGTGAGGCAGTGAAGAAGGGTCAGCGGCGCGGAAGAGACCTCCCGGACCCAGCGCACGGCGTCGGCGACCTCGGCGAGGGTGCTCATGCCGGTGGAAACGATGAGAGGCTTGCCTTTGGAGGCGACGTGGCGCAGCAGAGGCTTGTTGGTGAGCTCTCCGGAGGGGACCTTGAACAGCGGCACTCCGAGGCCGTCGAGCAGGTCGGCGCCGGCCTCGTCGAAGGGAGTCGAGAGGAACGTGATCCCGGCGGCGCGGCAATGGGCGGCGAGCTCCCGGTGCGCGGACTCGGAGAGCTCGAGGCCTTTGATCATGTCGAGCTGGCTCTGATCGCCGCCGGTGCTCTTCTTCTGGTACTCGGCCTTCCGCGCCCGGCGCGAGACCAGCCCTTCGGCCTTGAAGGTCTGGTACTTCACGGCGTCTGCGCCGCAGGCCTTCGCGGCGTCGGCCAGCTTCTTCGCGAGCCCCAGGTCGCCGTTGTGGTTCACGCCGGCTTCGGCGATGATGAAGACGCTCGCCGGGTCGGCGGGCCGGCTCGCGGCCCAAAGCCCCGAGACCGTGGCCCAGTCCAGCGGGGTGTCGACGTCCGCGGCCTCCTCGGCCGACACGACCAGCCCGCGGCGCGTCCCGGCGTGGAAGGAGCGGGTCTCCCGCAGGCGGGCGACGGAGACCAGGAAGACGGAGCCGTCGAGCACGTACGCTTCCGGCAGTTGCTGGCGCGGCGCGGGCGTTCCCAGGCCGTCGATGAACGACGCCAGGCGGCCTTCGCCGTCGAGACGGTAGGACCAATGGGGGTGGAAGCGCGAGGGCGTGACCGAGACGACGGAATCCCCGGTCTTCTCGAAGAGCGCGGCGGCCTTGCGCAGCGTTTCGGCCGTGCGGAACGGAGAGGTCGGCTGGAGCACCAGCAGCGCGTCGGGACGGTAGCCCTCGTCCGCGGCGAGGCGGTCGAGGAGGTGCAGAGCCGCGTCGACCAGGGCCGAGCCGTCCTGCGCCAACTCGGGGGCGCAGGCGCGGCACCTTGACGCCGTGCTCCTCCGCGACGGCGGCGATGGCCGGGTCGTCGGTGGAGACTTCGAGGCGGTCGCAGACTCCGGACTCGCGCGCGGAGAGGATGGCTCGCCCGAGCAGCGGCACGCCGCCCAGCGGGCGGATGTTCTTGCCGGGCACCCCTTGGAGCCGCTCCGGGCCGGGATCAGTCCGAGAATCTTCACGCGCCTATCAGGAGACCCGGTGCTTGAGCTTCCACTCGCCGTCGCGGCGCTCCCACAGGTGAGGCGAGCGGAACTTGTCCACGGTGGCGTGGAACTCCTTTTCGTCCATGCCCAGGTACTCGAGGATCTCCTTGTAGTACTTCTTGGGGAACTCCCCGTCGAAGCGGTGCACGAGGGCCACGGCTTCCTCGCGCTCGATATGGCCGCTGCGGACCTCCTGCGCGGCGTCGTAGGTGGCGCGGCCGATCCCGTACTTCACGTAGGTGGTCCAGTAGTGGAAGCCGTCGATGCGGTCATCGAGGCTGTTGTACTTGGAGTAGGTGCCCTCGGTGCGCTCGGGGTTGGCCTCGAAGCCGGTGTGCTCGACGGCGTAGTAGTAGCTCTCCTGCGGGATCCACTTGATGTAGTAGCCGAGGTAGTGGACCTTCACGCCCTGCTCCTCGAGCTGGGCGTCGTCGGCGGGCAGGTAGGCCTGCAGGTCGGCGGGCTCGACCTTGTGCTTCTCGATGAGTTCGGTCAGCGACACGCCGCCCAGGTGGATCTTGTCCTTGCTGGCCTTCGTGAAGTAGTTCTTGGCGCGCAGCGGGCTGCGGTTGTCGGAGATGGGGTTTCCGTACTCCGCCTCGTTCTCGCCGAAGAACACGAGCGGGACCTTGTGGCGCAGGGCCATGTGGGGGCGAGCGTCTTCTGGCCGATCATGAAGGGCTGGAAGGGATTGAGCAGGTTCTGGACGGAGAGGCGGGTCAGCAGCCGGTGGACCTTGCCGTTGGGCGTGAACAGATTGTTGTCGCAGCCGCCGACGTGGATCCAGTTCTGGAAGTTCTTCCAGCCGATCTCGGTGTAGAGGTGCGGCGCCCAGGTGATGGTCAGCGGGTGCATGCCGTACTTGTACTTCAGCACGTGCGACGCGCGCGCGCTGTCCTTGCCGCCGCTGCCGGGCACGATGCAGTCGTAGGAGCCGTCATGCTTGCGGTACTGGTCGCAGAGCTCCTTGAGCTCGCGCTCGCGCTCCTTCCAGTCGATGACCCCGCGCTTGACCTCGGCGAAGCGGCAGGCGTCGCACACGCCTTCCTCGTCGATGTTGATTGTGGCCTTCGTGGACGCGGCCGTGTGGTAGTACTCCACGCAGGAGTTGGGGCGCTGGTTGGAGATGACGCAGCGCTTGCAGAACTTCACCTCGGCGGGAAGGCCGAAATAGGCCTCGACCTTGCGGCTTTTCGCGGCGGCGGGGTTCGTCATGAGGCCTCCAGGAAGCGTTTGAGGATGTCGAGTCCGGCGGGGCCGCTCTTCTCCGGGTGGAACTGGCAGCCGACGACGCTGCCGCGGCGAAGCGCGGCGCAAAAATCGTTCTCGCCGTAGCCGCAGTCGGCCAGGCGGTGGGACGGATCCGACGGCACGGCGGCGAAGGAGTGCACGAAGTAGAACTCGGCGCCGGCGGCCGTTCCGGCCAGCGGCGTGCCGGGCCACGGCGACGCGGGCTTGAGCGCGCTCCAGCCCACGTGCGGGAGCTTGAGGCCTCCGGTCCCGCCCGGCAGGCGCTTGACGGTGCCGGGCACCAGCCCCAGGCCCTCGTGGTCGCCGAACTCCTCGCTGCGGTCCATGAGCAGCTGCATGCCCAGGCAGATGCCGAGCAAAGGCCTGCCGGACTTCGCGTAGGCGCGCAGCGGGTCGACGAGGCCGCGCTCGCGCAGGCCCTTTATGCCGTCGCCGAAGGCGCCCACGCCGGGCAGCAGCGCGCGCTCGGCGCCCGCCACGTCGGCCGGGTCGGAGGAGATCTCGGGCTCGCCGCCCGCGGCGCGTACGGCGCGCGCGACGCTCAGCAGGTTGCCCAGGCCGTAATCGACGATGACGACGCGGGAGGCGGCGCTCATGCGAGAGGCGCGGCCTCCGGCGGACGGCGCACGGACACGCCCGAGGCGAGCAGCGTCTCCTTGAGCTCCCGCAGGCCGCATTTCTTGAAATGGAGGATGGACGCCACCGACACCGCGTCGGCGCGGCCTTCCGTCACCGCGGCGAGCACGTGCGCCGCTCCGCCCGCGCCTCCGCAGGCGATGACGGGGATGCTCACCGCCGTCGCGAGCTTCGCGGTGAGATCCAGGTCGAAGCCCTTGAGAGTGCCTTCCCGGTCCACCGAGGTCACGAGAATTTCGCCGGCGCCCAGGTCCGCGGCGCGGCGGGCCCAGTCGTAGGCGTCCACTCCGGTCTTCTCGCGCCCGTTGTCGGTCAGGGCTTCCCAGCGTCCCGGCGCCTGGAGCTTGGCCTCGATGGAGACGACGATGCATTGGGAGCCGAAGCTTCGGGCGGCTTCGCGGATGAATTCGGGGTTGGCGATCGCGGCGGTGTTGACGGCCACCTTGTCGGCGCCGGCGCGCAGCAGCTTGTAGACGTCGTCAAGCTTCCGCACGCCGCCGCCCACCGTCAGGGGGATGAAAATGTCGGCGGCGGCGCGCTCGACGATGTCGAGCAGGTTGTTGCGGCCGTAAAGGCTCGCCACGATGTCCATGTAGAGGAGTTCGTCGGCGCCTTCCTCATAATATCGGCGGGCATGCTCGGCGGGGTCGCCGACGACTCGAAGGCCCTCGAGGTGGACGCCTTTGACGATGTTGGGGCCCTTGATGTCCAGCCGGGGGATGATTCGCACGCGCGCCCGGGCCGGAGGCTGGCTGTTCATTATTTGAACATTATACCCCTCTCGACGGCGGCCCGTCAATTAGGCTCTCCGGGTCAGCGTCGGGCGGCGTCCGGCCGCAGGACGGCGAGGTCGTCGAGGCCGCCGCCCAGCCGCGCTTCGGCCGCGAGCAGTAGGTCTCCCGCGGCTCCTTCCCACAGGGCCGGGGCGTTCAGGCGAGCCGCCGCCGCCCACAGCAGCGGATGATTATGCGCCTCGCGCAGCTCCACCCGCCAGCCGCGCGGCTCCGCGGGTTCCGCGGCCGTCCTCTCCAGGCCCCGCTCGAGGTGGCCGGCCGCCGACGCGTTGGGCTCGTGGCTCAGCAGCGCCGCTCCGGGCTTCATCACGCGAGGCAGCGCGTCGAGCAGGCCGCGCGCGGCGTCGGAGGGCAGATACATCAGCAGGCCGAAGCAGACGACGGCGTCGAAGGGCTCGCCGCTCCAATCCGCGACGAAGCGCGCCGCGTCGGATTTGACGAAGGAAACCCGCGGCGGACGCTCGCCCAGGCGGTCCACGAGGTCCACGACGGTCCACGAGGAGACGCGCGGATCCGCGACGAGGTCCGGAAGGGACAGAAGTGAGCCGCCACCCAGGTCGAGCACGCGCCATGGCGGGGGCCCAGGCGCCGGGCGAGCAGGCGCGCGGCGCGCCGGCGGTAAGCACGCCACAGGCCCCGGCCGTAGCGGCCGTAGTCCTCGAATTCCTCGAAGCGAGCGGCGACGTCGCTCACGCGCCGGTCCGCTCCCGCCACCAGGCGAGCGTGTCGGCGAGGCTTCGCGCGAGCGGGATCTTCGGGCGCCATGCGGCGTCGCGGCGCAGCCGCGAGACGTCGGCGGCCATGTCCTTCACCTGGACCGGCCGCAGGCGCGACGGGTCGACGACGACGCGCGCGCGTCCCGTCGAGGCGGCGAGCAGCCCGTCGAGGATCGCGCGCATCGTCACGGAGCGGCCCTCGCCGACGTTGTAGGCGAGGCCGGGGCGCCCGCGCCGCGCGAGCGCGGACAGCGCGGAGGCGACGTCGCGGCGGTCGAGGTAGTCGCGCTTGGGGCTGAGGTCGCCGACGCGCAGCTCGGGCTCCTGGCGGCCGGCCTCGATCAGGGCGATCTGCTTCGCGAAGGCGCCGGGAGCGAGGTTGTCCGGAGTGCCGGGCCCCAGGACGTTGAAGACGCGCGCGGCGACGACCTCGACGGGCCCGCGCGAGAACGACAGCGCGCACAGGCCCTGCGCGAGCTTGCTCGTCCCGTAGGCCGAGAGCGGCTCGGCCTCGGCGTCCTCGGCGGGGCGCCGCGCGCCGCCCGCGGCGCCGTATTCCGCGGCGGAGCCGGCGCAGACGACGCGGACGGGCCTTCCCTCGGAGGCCAGCGCCGAGAGCAGGACGTCGGTCATCGTCACGTGCTCGCGCCACAGCGCGTCGAGGCCCTCGGGCTTCGTCGTGCCGGCGAGGTGGAAGACGAGGTCGGGCCTGGCCTCGCGCACGACGGCGCGCGCGTGCGCGGGATCGCAGAGGTCGCCGGCGAGGATGCCGGGGCCCGGCGTGCGCCGGGCGAGGAACAGGCGCGAGCGGCCGCGCCACAGGGCCTCGAGCGGAGCGCCGAGGAAGCCGCGGGCGCCGGTGACGAGGACCCGAGGCCCGGCGCTCATCTAGACGTTGTACATCCCGGCTTTGTAGTCGGCCAGGTGCGCGCGCACGTACTCCGCCGTGCGCGCCAGGCCCTGCTCGAGCGGCGTGCGCGGGCGCCAGCCGGTGAGCTTGCGGGCCTTCGCGTTGCCGCAGATCAGGCGCATGACCTCGCTGCGCTCCGGGCGCAGGCGCACCTTCTCCTCGACGATCCGGGCCTTGCGGCCGGTGATCTTCATCAGCAGGCGCGCGGTCTCGCCGATCGTCACGCCGCGCCCGGAGCCGACGTTGACGGTCTCGCCGACGGTCTTCTTCGACGCCGCGACCGCGAGGAAGCCCTCGACGGTGTCGCCGACGTAGTTGAAGTCGCGCACGGGCGAGGTCGCGCCGAGGCTCAGGGTCTCGCGCCCCGACAGCAGCTGGCAGGCGATCGTCGGGATCACCGCGCGCGCCGACTGGCGCGGGCCGTAGGTGTTGAACGGGCGGATGACGGCCACCGGGAGCTTGAACGACTTCTCGAAGCTCAGCGCGAGCTGGTCGGCGGCGGCCTTCGTCGCGGCGTAGGGGGACTGCGCGACGATCGGATGGTCCTCGTCGATCGGGACGTACTGCGCGGTGCCGTAGGTCTCGGACGTCGAGGTGTGCACGAGCTTGCCGACCTTGAAGCGGCGGCAGGCCTGGAGCACGTTGAGCGTTCCCGTCACGTTCGTCGCGACGTAGGAGGCCGGGGCGGAGTACGAGTACGGGATCGCGATCAGCGCGGCGAGATGGAAGACGACCTCGGCGCCGTCGACGAGCTCGTCGACGCAGCCCGGGTCGCTGACGTCGCCCGAGACGATCTGGACCTTGGAGGCGAGCGCCGGGTCGAGGTCCTCGAGGAAGCCCCAGTGGCCGCGAGAGTTGTAGTGCACGAGCGCGCGCACCTTCGCGCCGCGCCGAGCGAGCTCCTCGGTCAGGTGGCTTCCGATGAAGCCTCCCGCGCCGGTGACGACGACCTTCGTGCCTTTCCAGTTCATCGGGTCAATCCTATCAATTCAGCGCCCGGACAGCTCCGCGAGCAGGGCCTGCGCGGCGCGGCCGAGGTTCTTCGCCGACAGCGGCCACGCGGCCAGCATGCGCCGCGCGTACGAGCGGCGCAGCGGCGCGTCGGAGCCGGGCTCGAGCAGCGCG
This sequence comes from Elusimicrobiota bacterium, assembly GCA_023213235.1. Lineage (GTDB taxonomy): Bacteria > Elusimicrobiota > Elusimicrobia > UBA1565 > UBA9628 > GWA2-66-18. Next base: position 400,556 of record CP096137.1, read on the forward strand.
GCGACGGCGGCGCGGTAGACGAACGACAGCCGCCGCCTCATCCTCAGGCGCGCGAGCGGCCCCGGCTCCGGACCCAGCCGCTCGGCGAAGTGGTCGCGCAGCAAGGTCTCGAGATTGGAGTGGTGATACTCGACGCGCCGGGAGGCGGAGCCCGGGATCACCGTGTACGAAGAGAGCACGGCGTCTATAAAGCGGAAGGGCCCGGTCTTGGCCAGCCGCATCCAGAAGTCGTAGTCCTCGACGGTGTTGTACTCCGGCCGCTCGCGGAAACCGCCGATCTCGAGCGCCTTGTCGCGGCGGAACACCGCGCCCGAGGGGGCGACGGCGTTGGCCTCGAAGAGCAGGCGGTCGTACATCCCGGGAACGGCCGGGCCTTTGCGCTCGATTCCGCGCACGACTCCGTCCTGCACGACGTCGGTGTGGTGGCCGACGAGCACCGTGCCCGGGTGCGCGTCGAACTCGGCGACGCAGCGCGCGAGCTTGTCCGGTGTCCAGAGGTCGTCGTGGTCGAGCGTCGCGATGAGCTCGCCCTTGGCTTCCTTCAGCCCCGTGTTGCGCGCGGCGGCGATGCGCCCGTTCGGGCGGCGCACGCAGGCGCCGGGCGTTCCCGTCCTGGCCAGCCACCGGTCTACGACCGATTTCGTGTCATCAGGGGAGCCGTCGTCGACGACGATCAGCTCGAAGGAGCGGTACGTCTGCGCGGCCACGCTGTCGAGCGTCCGCTCGATGAACGCCGCGGCGGCGTAGGCGGGGATGACGACCGAGACGCGCGGCGCGCTCACAGACCGAGCTTGCGCAGGTCGTGGACCTGGACGAGCCCGACGGCGCGGCCGCGCGCGTCGACGACGGGCAGGACGCTGAACGGGCGCTCGCGGTCGGTCATGAGCTCGACGGCCTCGACCGCCATGCGGTCGGCGCGGATCGCCGTCGGCTTGCGGTTCATCACGTCGGCGGCGGTGCGGCCGTTCACGCCGCCGGACTCGAAGGCGCGGCGCAGGTCGTTGTCGGTGACGAGGCCGGCGAGCTTGCCTTTCGCGTCGACGACGCAGGCCGCGCCCGCGTGCTTCGACGTCATCTCCGCGATCAGCGATTTGAGCGAGGCCGACGCGCGCACCTTCGGCAGGTCGCGGCCCGAGCGCATCGCGTCGGACACGCGCAAGGTCAGGCGGCGGCCGAGCTGGCCGGACGGGTGATTTAAAGCAAAGCGCTCTTTAGTAAAGCCCCGCAGCTCCATGAGCGCGACGGCCAGCGCGTCTCCCACAGCCATTGCTGCCGTTGTGCTGGCCGTGGGCGCGAGGTCGAGCGGGCAGGCCTCGCGCGCGACCGGCGTGCGCAGGACGGCGGCGGCCGCCTTGCCGAGCGTGGAGCGGGGGACGGCCGTGATCGCGATGACCTTCACGCCGACCCGGCGCAGGACGGGCAGCAGCGCGGAGAGCTCGGAGGACTCGCCGGACTTGCCGATCGCGAGCACGAGGTCGCGTTTCTCGACGAGGCCGACGTCGCCGTGCAGGGCCTCGGCCGGGTGCATGTAGAGGGCGGGCGTGCCCGTCGAGGAGAGCGTCGCCGCGATCTTCTGAGCGACGTGGCCCGACTTGCCGACGCCGGTCACGACGACCTTGCCGCGGCAGCGCGCGAGCAGGCCGATCGCCTTCGCGTACGCGCCGTCGACGGCCGCGCGCGTCGCGCGCAGCGCGTCGGCCTCGATGGCGAGGGTGCGGCGGACGGCGTCGAGCGGGCGGCTCATGCTCCGGCCTCCATGTGCCTCTTCATGTCCCGCAGGCCTTCCTCGACCGTCATCGGCGCGATCCCGAGCTCGCGGCGCATGCGGCCCGTGTCGAACGACGTGTCCGGAGGCCGGGCGGCGATGCTCGGGAAGCGCGAGCTGTCGACGCGCTTGATCAGGCTCTTGTCGAGGCCGAACGTCTCCGCGACCTTGAGCCCGAACTGCCAGCGGTTGACCCGGTCCTTGCCGGCCAGGTGGATGATCCCTTTCGGCTTGCGCCGAAGAGCGGCCCACAGCGCGCGGCCGCACTGCAGGTTGTAGAGCGGGTTCTCGCGCACGTCGTCGACGAGCTCGACGCTCTCGCCGCGCATGAGCTTCTCGTGGATCCAGGTCGCCGGGTTCGGGCGCGTCACCGTGCGGTTCCAGCCGTACATGAGAATCGGGCGGACGATGGTCCACGAGCCCAAAGTCTCCTGCACGAGGCGCTCGCACTCGACCTTGAGGCGGCCGTACTTGTTGACGGGGTTCGTCGCGTCGGACTCCCGGTACGGCGCGTCGGTGCCGTCGAACACGGCGTTCGTCGAGACGTAGACGTGGTGGATGCCGCGCGTGCGGCAGGCGGCGGTCACGTTGAGCGTGCTGACGATGTTGGACTCGAGGCTCTCGGCGTAGTGGCGTTCGACGTAGTCCACGCTGGCGATGCCGGCGGCGTGGATGACGGCGTCGAAGCGGCGCTTGGCGAAGAGCTTCTCGACGGCGCGCTTGTCGCGCAGGTCGAGGCTGACGTGCTCGGCCCTGCCGCGCGGGACCTTGTAGTCGCGCAGGTGGACGGAGACGATCGAGACGCCTTTGGGGGCGGTCTCCTCGAACCCCTTGCCGAGCAGTCCGGTGCCGCCGGTGACGAGAACGGAGCGCATCCCCGGGATTCTATCATTTCGCGGGCGGGGGCCCCCGGGGGTGGGTCTTTGGGCACTTCCTTAAGAGGGCGGTTACGGGCACAATCAGGGGATGCGCCTCCTGCGCCTCGTCGTCGCCGCCTCTTTGTTCGCGGGCTCCCCGGCCGCCGCCCAGGTCGCCGGGACCGTCCGCCTCGCGCCGTCCCTGTCGGCGCCCGCGCCCGTTCTGGCCCCGGGCGCCGCGCCCGCGCTCTTGGGCGGGACCGCTCCCGCCCTGCTCGCTCCGTCTTTAGCCGTTCCGTCGATCGCGGCCGCGCCGGCGCCCGTTCCGGTCCCCGCGCGGGTCGCCGCGATGGCCGTCGCCGTGGCCGCCGCCGTTCCGGCCGATCTCGGCAAGGCCTCCCCCGGCGCCGCCCGCTCCTCCTCCGACGCCGCGTTCGCGGCGCTGACGGGGAACTCGCCGCCCCGTCGGCTCCCGCGCTCGAGTCCGCGCCGCTTCCGGCCGCGGACATACGGCTTCCGCCGTCCGCCCCGGAGTCCGCTCGCACCCCGGCCCCCGGCCCGCGCGTCCACCTGCTCTCGAAGCCGCTCGCTCAGACCGTGACGCTCGGCCGGACCGCGCGCGTCCTCCACTACGTGCTCGAGACGGCGATGCAGTTCCTCAAGGCCGCTCTCGCGTGGCAGGCGACGGGCTCCCCGGCCGCCGCGGCCGCCGTGCTCGCCTTCGAGCTCGTGAAGATGCCGCCGATGATCACCGCTCAGAGCCTCGCCGACCTCGGCCTGCGCTACTGGTGGCGCAAGCTCTCCGTCCTGCGCGCGGTCTCCGCGGCTCCCGGCGTCACGCGCGTGCGCGTGCTGACCACCGGCGACACGGCGTTCTCAGGGATCCTCGCCGTCAAGCAGGAGAACACGGGCCTCATCTTCGTCGACTCCGACCGGGAGCTTCCGCTCGAGATGAGCCCCTACGGCTCCCCGATTCCCGTCGCCGACCTGGCCGGGCGCGGCGCGCGCCTGGTGCTCGTCCACGACGGCGTCTCCGAGCTGAGCTTCTGGACGCCCACGCTCGGCGAGCTGTTGAGCGGCCGCCCGATCGCCGCGGACGTCGCGGCGGCCTGGCGCGCGCGGCTCGACCTCGACAAGAAGGAGAAGGGGCGCCTCGCCCGGATCTTCGACTTCTCCAAGGAGAAGGAACTGCGCGTCGAGGCGCATCTCTCCGACGGCGCCGGCGGCGAGGTCCCGCTCGGCACGGTCGCCTTCGGCAAGGGCGTCAAGCGCCTCGTCGGCATCGGGCGCTGGGACCGGTTCACGGCGCTGTTCGGCTCGAAGCCCGAGGGCCGCGCGATCCCGCTGTCGGACACGGTCGTGGAGCGCGGCGGCGTCCGCGGCGAGGGGAACGTCCTGACGCGCGCGTGGCGGCGCCTGAGCGGACGGCTGATCGTCCGGAAGGACTAGCTCAGCGGCAGATCGCGTCGCCGTCGAGCGTCAGCGGCTTGCCGGCCTTGTCCGCGCCCGATTTACGGAACGTCATCGCGATCGGGTAATGGTCGGAGGCGCGCGTGCCGGCCTGCTTCTCGGCGGCCTCGACCTCGGCGGAGGACACGGCTCCGGCGACGACGAGCTCCTCGTCCATGAAGTCGTCGCTGACCAGGAAGTGGTCGTAGTTATTGGCCGCGCCCTCGCGGCCGTGGCGGGAGGTCGGCTCGTCGACGAGCGCGGTGAAGCCGGCGCCCATCGATTCCTCGACGGTCTCCCACGAGCGCTCGCCCGCGCGCTTGCTGACGAGCTTGCCGGAGGCGGTCGCCATGTTGAAGTCTCCGGCGATCACGAAGTCGGGGTCGGCGCCGGGCTTGGCGGCCTGCGCGCGCACCCACGCCATGATCCGCCTCAGCTCCTCGGCCGAGGCGGAGGAATCGCCCTTGTCGTAGCTGAGGTGGACGCTGAGCACGGTGAAGTCGGCGTCGCCCGCCGTCACGTGCGCCATGTGCGGCGTGTGGCGGACCCCTTCGAGCTCGAGGTTGCCCGAGCAGTCGATACGCACGCCGGGCCCCGCGTAGATCGCGTTGTTCATGGCGGCCTTCGTGTCCTCGAAGCTCATCGTCCAGCCGCGGCCCTCGTCGGGGAGCTGGCGCGAGAGCGTCTCGGCGCCCTTGTCGTTGGCGACCTCCTGCGCGGCGAGGATCGACGGGCCCGCCCCGGCGAAGGCGCGCTGCAGGCCGTAGCGCAGGGCGTCCTTCTTCTTTTTCGGCGCCTTCTTGCCGAGCGCCTGCACGTTCCAGGAGACCAGGCGGCCGATCTCGCCGGCGACCGGGGCGGGAGCGGGCGGTCGGCCGCGAAACCGTTCCCAGAGGCCCTTGAACGTGTCGGAGAGGTCGGCGGCGTGCTCGACGGGCGCGGCCCCGACGTACTGGGCGCGGGCGGTCAGCGAGGTCGCGACGAGCAGGACGGCGAGGGAGCGGCGCACGACGTCATCCTAGCGCGCCTCGGGGAGGTCCCGCGCGGGACCAATGGGGAGAAATCGCCGCGTCATTCGGCCCAGGGCCGGATGGGCCGTCCTAGATCAGCAGGCGCGTCAGCGCGCGGCCGCGCAGGACGCGGCACACCGTCTCGACGTCGCGCTCGGTCAGCGAGGTCGAGGACGGGATGTTGACGACGGTGCGGTAGGCTAAAGTCGCCTCGGGGATCGAGGCTTTGGCGCGGGCGTACGGCTTCTGCAGCGGGACGGGCCGCCACAGCGGGCGCGCCTGGACGCCGGCCTTCTCGAAGTCGGCGAGCAGGCGGTCGCGGCCGGCGAGGTCCGGCGTCTGAACGGCGAGCAGCCAGCGGTTCCAGACGGCCTTCTTCTCCACGGGCTCGATCGGCGCGAGACCTTTCAGCCTCGACGCGTACCAAGACGAGATCGTCTTCCGGCGGCGCAGGAAGCCGGGCAGCGACTCCATCTGCGAGACGCCGAGGGCGGCGAGGATGTTGGTCAGCCGGTAGTTCCAGCCGATCTCGTCGTGGACGTACTCGATGCCGTCGAGCTTGGCCTGCTGCGTCAGGTGCTTGGCGCGCCGCGCGAGCGCGCGGTCTCCCGTCAGGAGCATGCCGCCGCCGCCCGTCGTGATGATCTTGTTGCCGTTGAAGCTCAGCGCGCCGGCCAGGCCCCAGGTCCCCGTGTGCCGGCCGGCCCAGTACGAGCCGATGCTCTCGGCCGCGTCCTCGACGACGACCGCGCCGCGGCGCTTGGCGATCTCGAGCGTGCGCTTCATGTCCATCGGGTAGCCGAGGATGTGGGTGGCCATCACGACCGCCTTGCGGCCGCGCGGGCGGGCGGCGAGCGCGGCGTCGAGGAGGCCCAAGTCCATGTTGAAGCGGTTCGGCTCGCAGTCGACGAAGACGAGGCGCGCGCCGGTGTAGGACGCCGCGTTGGCCGTCGCGATGAAGGTCAGCGCCGGGACGAGCACGTCGACGCCGGGGCCGGCGCCCGCGAGCCGGAGCGCCGCGTGCAGCGCGGCGGTGCCGTTGACCGCGGCGACGGCGTGCCCGGCGCCGGTGAAGCGCGCGGTCTTCTCCTCGAAGCGGCCCACGAACGGCCCCGCGGAGGACACCCAGCCCGTGTCGAGGCACTCCTTGACGTACTTCCAGGCCGACTTCTCGAGCGACGGGACCGAGAGGGGGATCACGCCAGCTCGATGCCGACCGGGCAGTGGTCGGAGCCCATCGCCGTCGGGTCGATGAACGCGTTCTTGAGGCGGGGGCGCAGGTTCTTCGAGATGAAGAAATAGTCGATGCGCCAGCCGACGTTGCGCTCGCGCGCGCGGGACTGCTGGTCCCACCACGAGTAGTGGTCGGGCCCCGTCTCGAACTCGCGGAACGTGTCGATGAAGCCGTCGGCGAGCAGCGCGTCCATCCACTCGCACTCCTGGGGCAGGAAGCCGGAGATCTTGCGGTTCTCTTTCGGGCGCGCGAGGTCGATCTCCTTGTGCGCGGTGTTGACGTCGCCGCAGATCACGATCTTGTCGTCGCCGCGCTTGCGGTAGCGCGGGATCACCTCGCCGAGGAAAGCGCGGTAGAAGTCCATCTTGAAGTCGAGGCGCTCCTGGCGCGACTTGCCGTTCGGGAAGTAGATGTTGAACAGAGTGAAGTCGCGGTGCTTCGTGGCCAGCACGCGGCCCTCGTTGTCGAACTGCTTGATCGCGAAGCCGCGCTCGACCTTCAGGGGCTTCTCGCGCGAGAAGGTCGCGACGCCGGAGTAGCCCTTCTTCTCGCCCCAGTGGAACTCGCCGTGGTAGCCGTGAGGGTTGAGGATGTCGGGGGTCAACTGGTCGGGCTGGGCCTTCGTCTCCTGCAGGCAGACGATGTCGGCGTTTTCCTTCTTGAACCAGTCGCCGAAGCCCTTCTTCGCGACGGCGCGGACGCCGTTGACGTTCCAGGAGACGAGCTTCATGCGGGCTTACTTCGCCTTGGCGGTCTCGTAGATCGGGGTGCCGGCCGCGGCCGAGTTCGCGTAGTCGCGGAAGTGTCCGATGAGCTTCTTCGTCGTCGGGCCGCAGACGCCCTTGCCGATGATGCGCCCGTCGATCTTGACGGCGGCGATCACCTCGGCGCCGGTGCCGGTCAGGAAGACTTCGTCTGCTGAGTATAAGTCGTAGCGCGGGAAGTTGCGCTCGATGACCTTGGTGCCGAGCTTCTCCGCGCACAGCTCCATGACGACGTTGCGCGTGACGCCGACGAGGATGCCGGCGGAGGTCGGCGGCGTGAAGATCTTGCCGTCCTTGATGTAGAAGATGTTGTCGCCCGAGCACTCGGAGACGTGGCCCGTCGCGTTGAGGAGGATCGCCTCCTGGGCGCCGGCCGCGGTCGCCTCGGCGCGCGCGAGGATGTTCGCGAGGTAGTTCAGCGACTTGACGCCCGGCGTCACCTGGTCCAGGCCCTTCTGGCGGATCGTCGAGGTGATGACCGTCAGGCCCTTCTCGTAGAACTCCTCGGGGTAGAGCTCGATGCGGTCGGCGATGATGAAGAGGGTGGCGCCGTCCTTGCACTTGCGCATGTCCAGGCCGAGGTCCCCGACGCCGCGGGTCACGACGAGGCGGATGTAGGCGTCCTTGAGCTTGTTCTGGCGCACGGTCTCGAGGATGGCCTGCTCGATCTCCTTGATCGGCATCGGCAGCTTGAGGAGGATCGCGTTGGCCGACTCCTCGAGGCGCTTGAGGTGGTCGTCGAGCCGGAAGATGCGGCCGTTGTACGCGCGGATGCCCTCGAAGATCCCGTCGCCGTAGAGCACGCCGTGGTCGAACACCGAGATCTTGGCGTCTTCCTTGTCGCAGTACTTTCCGTCGATGTAGATCTTCATATGAGTAGAATATCAAAATCCCGGCGAAAGTCGTGTTGATCGGGATCATCGTCGGAGGATAAAAGGTGTCAGTTCTTGCGTTCTTGCATTATTTACTCCGCGCTTCGGTCGCGGTTGTCGTGGCCGTCCTCCTGGCCGGATGCGGGCGAGACGCGGCCGAGAAGGTCTATTTCGACTCGCTTCACGGCGGGAAGAACGGCATGTCCGCCGCGGACCAGTTGAAACTGCTTGACGAGGCGATCGCCCTTCGCCCGGACCGCGCCTGGTACTTAGAGCGCCGCGCGACGCTGTACGTCGACCTGCGCGACTTCGCGAAGGCGCGTCCCAACTTCGACCGCGCGATCGAGCTCGCCGATCGCGCTTATCTCCGGTACGCGCGCGCGCTGGCGTCGTGCCAGGAAGGGCGGATCCGCGAAGCGCTTCCCGATTTCGATCGCGCGATTGAGCGCCAGCCGAAGAATCTCCAGTTCTACCGCGGCCGCGGCCTGGCGCGCGCGGAGACCGGCGACCTGCGCGGCGCCCGCGCCGACGCCGCGTTCCTGCTCGCCAAGGTCCCGCATTGGCACGATGGCCACTGGCTGATGGGCCGCGTCGAGGAGTTGTCGGGGCGACGCGCGGCCGCGATCCCGTTCTATGAGAAGGCGCTGTCGATCCGGCCCGAGCTGATCTTCCCGAGGCGCGCGCTCGTGCGGTGCCTGCGCGCGACGGGGAAAATCGGCGAGGCGGACGTACAGGCCGCCGAGGCCGCTCGCCGCGAGCGTAACGCCTCGGTCTCGTACGCCGATCCTTTCCGTTACTAGCTCTTGAATCGCATTTGGTGGCGCGCGGACGCTTGCGGCCCTATACTACCGATGAAGACACCGACAGGCCTTAAGGCCGAGGAAACATCCAAAAGAGCCGCCTAGCGCGGAAAACAGAGGTCAATAGAGACCCGAGGATGCGAAGAATCGGCCGAACAAAGCGCCGGATGGTGCAACGCACCTGACGAACGCTGGTGTCTCCGCCCCGGTCCGCCTTTTGACGAACCGGGGCCTTTTTATTGCGGGCCTGCCAGTCGTCGTGTCAGTTCTTGCATTCTTGCGTTTTGGCGACGGATCCTTTTTGCCCCTCAATCGTATGATGGGTATGGGACGGCGGCCTAGGATTCACTTTTCCGGAGCGGTTTATCACGCCATGTCGCATGGCGTGAACGACCAGGATATCTTCATCGACAGCGCGGATCGCATCCGCTTTCTCGAAGAGATGCGGCGAATCGCGACCGCCTGCGGCGTGGATATCATCGCCTACTGTCTGATGGGAAATCATTTTCACTTCGCGATAAAGGTCGCGAACGTTCCGTTGTCGGAATTTATGCGAAGGATGCTGAACCGTTACGCGTCCTATTTCAACCTCCGTCATAAGAGAATGGGCCACCTCTTCCAATCAAGATATCTCGCGTACCTCTGCCATGACGACGTCTACTATTCGAACCTGATTCGATATATACATATGAATCCGATTCGGGCCGGAATCGTCGCGCATCCTTCGGAATGGCCGTGGTCTAGCTTTCACCCCGGCGTGGATTCGGCGGAGGAGCCCGACGGCTTCGACCCATGGCCTAAGGGCACATCCGAAGTTGAGGTGGAGATGTTCAGGCGACAGGAAGAGCAGCCCGATCTCGAAGCGATCGCCGCGCGAGTGGTCGACGCGGCGCACGATCACCAGAATTCCCTGAAGTCGCGAAGCCGCGCAAGAGGGCTGGTGAAGCTGCGCCGTCTTTTCGTCGCCGACGCCGTACGATTCGGCCACTCTCAGACCTCGATCGCGAAATGGCTGGGAACCAGCGAAAGTTCAGTGAGCCGCTATGCGGCGGCAATAATGCAAGAACGCAAGAACTGACACCAATCCTAGGTCAGGCGGCCATCGGCCATGCGCAGCACGCGGTCGGCCGCCGCGGCCGCGGGCTCGTCGTGCGTGACGAGGACGACGGCCGCGCCCTGCTCGCGGGCGACGCGCCGGAAGTCGGCGAACACCTTGTCGCCGTTGGCGCGGTCGAGGTTGCCCGTCGGCTCGTCGGCGAGGATCACCGACGGCTTGTTGATCAGCGCGCGCGCGATCGCCGCGCGCTGGCGCTCGCCGCCGGAGGTCTGCGACGGGAAGCGGGCCGCGAGCGCGCCGATTCCGAGCGCGGAGAGCAGCGCGGTGGCGCGCGCGGTCACGCTCGCCGCGGGCTCGGCGGAGAGGCCGTGCGCCGCGGCCAGGCGCGCGGGCATCAGGACGTTTTCGAGGATCGTGAACTCCGGCAGGAGGGAGTCGAACTGGAAGACGAAGCCGACGTGCGCGCAGCGCACGCGCGCGCGCTCGTGCTCGTCGAGGTCGGCGGCGCGGCGGCCGCGCACGAGCAGGTCGCCCTCGTCGGGCCGGTCCATGAGGCCGAGCAAGTTCAACAACGTCGACTTGCCGGAGCCGCTGGGACCCAGGATGGCGACGAACTCGCCGGAGGCGACCTCGAACTCCACCCCGCGCAGCACGGGAACGGCCGCCGGGCCCTTTCCGTAGGACTTGCAGACGCCGCGCGCGATGATGGCGGGCTCAGCCATAGTGGATCGCCTCGACGGGGTCGGCCTTCGCGGCGCGGGAGGACGGGTAGAGGGTCGCCAGCAGCGAGAGCAGCAGACCCATGCCCGCGACCGCGGCGACGTCCGACGGGCGGACGTCGACGGGCACGCGCGAGAGGTAGTAGATGTCGGCGGGCAGCTCCACGATCTGGAAGCTCGCGATCGCCCAGCACAGGATGAAGCCGAGGCCGAGGCCCATGAGCACGCCCGAGGAGCCGATCAGGAAGCCCTCGACGAGGAAGATGCGGCGGATCATCGCGGGCCCCGCGCCCATCGCCTTGAGCAGGCCGATGTCGCGGGTCTTCTCGACGGAGCGCAGGATCAAGGTCGACGCGATCCCGAGCGACGCCACCAGCGTGATCAAGGTGAGGATGATGAACATGACCGTCTTCTCGAGCTTCAGCGCCGCGAAGAGCGTCGTGTTCATCTGCGCGTACGTGCGCACGAGCTTGGTCAAGCCGAGCGAGACGCGCAAGCGCTGCGCGGCCGCGTCGGCGCGGCCGAGATCCTTCAAGCGCACGCCGACGCCGGAGGCGCCCGCGTCGACGCCGAGGAATTTGGCCGCCGCGGGCAGGCCCGTCCACGCGGTCGCGCTGTCGTACTCGTAGTAGCCGGTCTTGAGCGTCCCCGCGACGCGGAAGCGCTGCATCTTGGGCAGGAGGCCGAGCGGGGTGGCCACGCTCTTGGGCGAGACGAGCACGACCTCGTCGCCCTTCTCCACGCCCAGATGGTCGGCGAGCTCGACGCCGAGGACGATGCCGGGCGTCTTGCCCTCGCCGATCCCGTCCCAACTGCCCGAGACGAGCTTGGCGGCGAGGTCGTTGACCGCGAACTCTCGCGCGGGCTCGACGCCCTTGAGCACCACGCCGATCGAGCGGTCCCGCACGGTCAGGATCGCCTGGCCGAGCGCGAACGGCGCGAGGGCGGCGGTGTCCGGATCGGCCTTGATCTTCGCCTCGGTCTCGGCGAGGTCGGCGGCCGAGCGCAGGCCGAGGACGGTCACGTGCGCCTGGGCGCCGACGATCTTGCGCTGGATGTCGGTCTGGAAGCCGTTCATCACCGACAGCGTCGTCAGGAGCGCGGCGACGCCGACGGTGACGCCGGCCACGCCGATCAAGGTCGTGACGACGGCGAACAACCCTTTGCGCTCGGCCTTAAGATAGCGGAGCGCGATGAACAGCTCGAGCGGCATCAGGCCTCGCGCTTGAGCGTGGGGAAGAGGATCACGTCGCGGATCGAGTCCTTGCCCGTCAGCAGCATCGTGATGCGGTCGATGCCGACGCCGATGCCGCCCATGGGCGGCATGCCGGCCTCCATCGCCTGGATGAAGTCCTCGTCGAGCAGGTCGGCCTCGGCGTCGCCGGCGTCCTTCTGCTTCTGCTGCTCGGTCAGGCGGTCGCGCTGGTCCTGAGGGTCGTTGAGCTCGGAGTAGGCATTCGAGAGCTCCTTGCCCGCGGCGAAGCACTCGAAGCGTTCGACGAGAGATTGGGTCCCCGGCTTCAGCTTGGCCAGCGGCGTGATCGCCGTCGGGTGGTCGAACAGAAAGGTCGGCTGCTGGAGCAGGTCCTCGATCTTCGCCTCGACGATCCGGTCGAAGAGCTTGGCGCTGGGCGTCTTCTCGCCGGCGTGGAGGCCGAGCTTCTCGGCGAGCTTGAGCAACCCGGCGCGGTTGAAGCCCTTCCCCTCGAGCACGTTCTCGATCGGCTCCCCGCACCGCTCCTTCCACACTTCGGGGAGGTAGAGGCGCTTGAACGGAGCCTTCAGCGAGAGCGTCTGACCCTTCCACTGGACCTCGGAGACGCCGCACGCCTCGGCGCACTCGGTGAGCAAGGTCTCGAAGAGGGCCGCCATGCCCTCGTAGTCGGAGTAGGCCTCGTACGCCTCGAGCATCGTGAACTCGGGGTTGTGCGTCGTGTCGACGCCCTCGTTGCGGAATACGCGGCCGATCTCGTAGACGCGATCCAGGCCGCCGATGACCAGCTTCTTAAGGTAGAGCTCGGTGGCGATGCGCAGGACCATGTCCTGCTCGAGCGCGTTGTGGCGCGTCTTGAACGGGCGCGCGGAGGCGCCGCCGGCCTGGCCGAGCAGCACCGGGGTCTCCACCTCGACGTAGCCGCGCGAGTCCAGGACCCGGCGGATCGTCGAGACGATCTTCGCGCGCTTGATGAACACCTCGCGCGACTCGGGCGTCGAGACGAGGTCGAGGTGGCGCTGGCGGTAGCGCAGCTCGGTGTCGGTCAGGCCGTGCCACTTCTCCGGGAGGGGGCGCACGGCCTTGGCGAGCATCGTCGCGCTCTCGACGGCAACGGTCGGCTCGCCGGTCTTCGTGATGAACACGGCGCCGGAGACGGCCAGGTAGTCGCCCGTGTGCAGGTCGCGCTTGACCAGCGCGAACACGTCCTCGGGCAGGGCGTCCTTCTTGAAGTACACCTGAGCGTTGCCCGACAGGTCGGCCAAGCGCCCGAAGATGGACTTGCCCATGTCGCGTAGCTCGACCAAGCGGCCGGCGATCGCCACCTTCTCCTTCGACATCTGCATCGGCTCGGTCAGCCCGGCGCCGAGGGGGCGGACGGCGGCGCAGTCGTCGCGGCGGACGGTCCGCGACGGGAAGGGTTCGACGCCGCGCGCGCGCAGGTCGGCGATCTTGGCCTTCTTGTCGGCCATGACCTTCTCGAGGCCGCCGGCGTCGAGGGGCGCGGCGGGGACGGCGGCGGGCTTGGGCGCGTCAGCCATTCTTCTTCTCTCCACGGGACGACAGGATGCCCCCGATCAGCTCGCGGAGCATCTTCGGGTCGAACGGCTTCTGCACGTAGGCCGCGACGTTGGGGGCCATCTCGAAGAGGTCGCGCATCTTCTGGCCCTTCGCGGTGAGCACGAGGATCGGGATGTCCTTGGCGCGCGGCTCGGTCTGCAGGCGCATGTTGAGCTGGTAGCCGTCCATCACGGGCATCATGATGTCGAGCACGATCAGGTCGGGCAGGGGCGCCGACGTGTTCACGGGCTCGAGGCCGAGCCGCTCGAGCGCGATCTGGCCGTTTCCGGCGTCGGAGACGACGTGGCCGTCCTGCTCGAGCGCGAACTTGAGCAAGGTGACGATGTCGGGCTCGTCGTCGACGACCATGATCGCGGCGGGGCTCATCGGGGCCTCAGCTGGGCGGCGACGAGGTCGCGCAGGGCCTTGGGGTCGAAGGGCTTCTCGAGGTACGCGCCGCGCGCGGGCTCCGCGCCGGGCGGCGGAGCGCCCTTGGCCGTCAGCACGATGACGGGAACGGCGCGCGTGCGCTCGTCCTCCTCGAGGCGGGCGCGCACGGACTCGCCGTCCATGACGGGCATCATCACGTCGAGGATCACGAGGTCGGGCACCACGGCCGTCTCGTCGCGCGGCTCGACGCCGGCCTTGGCCAGAGCCTCGGCGCCGTCGTACGCGCAGACGACCATGTGTCCGTCCTTCTCGAGCATGAACTTGATCAAAGTGACGACGTCTCGCTCGTCGTCGACGAGCAGCACCCGCGCCATGACGGCGATTCTATTAAATATACTGTGGCCGTGAAACCGACGATCAAGCCCCTGACGCCCGCCCGCTGGAAGGATTTCGAGGCGCTGTTCGGCCCGCGCGGCGCCTGCGACGGGTGCTGGTGCCACTGGATCCGCCTGCCGCGCAAGGAGTTCGAGGCCGCCCGCGGCGACGGAGCCAAGGCGATGATGAAGGCCCTCGTCGACTCCGGCGAGCCCACGGGCCTGCTGGCTTATGAAGGAAAGAGGGCCGTGGGTTGGGCCGCGCTGGCGCCCCGCTCGAAGTTCCGACGGCTCGAGAAGTCCCGGGTCCTCAAGCCCGTCGACGAGAAGCCCGTGTGGTCGCTTCCCTGCTTCTTCGTCGCCAAGGACTCTCGCGGAAAAGGAGTGACGACCGCCCTGCTCAAAGCCGCGGCGGTTCACGCCGCGCAGAAGGGGGCGAAGCTGCTCGAAGGATATCCCGTCGACACGAAGGGCCGCAAGACCGCCGACGCGTTCGTCTGGTGGGGGCTGTCCGGCGCTTTCGAGAAGGCCGGTTTCAAGGCCGTCGCCCGGCGTTCCAAGACGCGCCCGATCATGCGCCGCGCGATTCGTTGACCTGGATCAGTAGGTCCTCGGCCTCGACGGGCGGGGGCCCTAAGACCGATTCCCTTCGACGGGGGGCCGCGGTACAATGACCGCATGACCAAGCCCCTTTTCGCCGTCCTTTCCCTCGCCCTCGCCGTCCCGTCCTTCGCGAGCCCCGCCGACGACGCCTTCAACGCCGTCGTCAACGACATCAACCAGGCCGTCGGCAAGATCGTCGCCGCCCAGCAAAGGCAGTCGAAGGAGCGCCGGATCGTCGCCGAGCAGAAGGCCGGCGCCGCCGCGAAGTGCACGCCCGCGCAGGCCGACGAGGCCTACACCGCTCTGAGGCGCTGCGACGAGTCGTTCAAGAAGGCCTTCGGCGCCGGGGTGCTCGACGCGCGGGGCGCGGTGACGAAGGGCTTCAACTACTCTCCCTCCATGTCGCTCGTCCTGCTGACGACGACCGACGCGTACTTCTACCACAACGACTGCGACATCTGCGCCGCCGTCGAGAAGTGCTCGCTCAAGGACGGCGCGATCTCGAACTTCAAGTCCGCGCACTCCGTCGACTGCCGCGACCTCGCGCCCGAGCTGCGCAAGAAGGGCGTCGTCATCGTCCACTCCGACTGCCCGCTTCCGTAAACCGTGATCACGGCTTGAGTCCCTCCCTGCGACCGCCGGTCATGCTCCGATTCTCTCCCGTGGCGGCGTTGGCCGCCGCGTTGATCGCGGGCAGCGCCGCGGCCGCGACGGGAGGCCTCGACGTCGCCGCCGACGGCGGTCGGTTGCACCGGCTCGAGAGCCCGTCCGGGCCGAACGTCGCGCTGAACTACCGGCGCTCCGACGACGGCGGAAAGACCTGGACCGCGCCGGTCCGCGTCGACGGCGGGCGTCCCGCGTATCACTTCGGGGCGGGCGAGGCGCGCGTCGCCGGCGACGGCTCGCGCGTGTTCGCCCTCTGGGCGCGGCCGGGCCGGGGACCTCACGGCTCAGGACCGCTCGCGGTCGCCGTTTCAACCGACGGCGGAAAGACCTGGACCGCCGGCGCGAGCCCCGCGGGCGCGGGCTCCGTCGGGCGGCGGTTTCCGGCGCTCGTCGCCGCGGACGGCGCCGTGCACGCGTTCTGGCTCGACCGAGCGAGCAACGCGAAGCTGCTCGCCTCGCGCTCGACGGACGGAGCAAAATCGTGGTCGAAGCCCGTCGTCGTCGACGAGGACGTCTGCGAGTGCTGCTGGAACGCCGCGCTCGCCGCGGACGGCGCGGTCTGGGTGCTCTATCGCGACAAGGATCCTCGCGACATGGGCGCCGCCGTCTCGCGAGACGGGGGACGGACGTGGAGCAAGCCCGCCAGGCCCGGCGCGTTCGGCTGGGGGTTCGACGGGTGTCCGCACGTCGGCGGCGCGCTCGCGCCGGCGAAGGGCGGCGTCGCGGCTCTCGTCTGGACGGGCAAGAGCGAGGACGCGGGGCTCTACGTCTTCGAGACCGCGAACGGCGCCGACTGGAAGCGGGCCGCCCGTCTGGGCGGCGCCGGCGCCAAGCACGCCGACATGGCGACCTCCGGGACCAAGCAGGCCGTCGTCTGGGACGAGGAGGGAAAATTTACGGCGCGACGAGCGACGCCTGGAGTAAGCCGCGGCTTCTCGCCCCGGCGGGCGGCCATCCGCGGATCGCCGCCGTCAAAGGCGGCTTCCGCGTCTTCTGGAGCGGGAAAGAGGGGGCGGGAGAGGCGTCGTTCTAGAGAACTTCAGAATGTTGCAACTTCGGTGCCAGACGTTGAAGTTGCAAATTCATGGAACTTTTCCCATAGCTCAGTCGTATATAGAGTATGGGACGCAGAGCACGGATTCACTTTCACAATGCCGTTTATCACGCCTACTCGCGGGGCGTTGATCGGCAAGATATATTCCGAGACCCCGGCGATCGGATTTTCTTTCTAGAGCTCCTGAGCCGCGTTCAACGAGAACTATCTGTTCACGTGCTCGCGTATTGCCTGATGGGGAATCACTTTCATTTGGCAATTCAGGTCGCGCATGTCGAATTGTCGACGGCCATGCACAGACTCCTGACGCCTTACGCGGCGTACGTCAATCGAAAACATCGAAGGGTTGGACATCTCTTTCAGGGAAGGTTTCGGGACAATCTGTGCGTGGATGACGGCTATCTCCAGAACCTGATCAGGTACATCCACCTCAATCCCGTGCGGGCCGGACTCGTGCCTGAAGCGCATCTATGGGCTTGGTCCAGCCTGCTTGGACGGCCACTGGACTCGGGCGAAGATCTCATCGGGTTCGACGCGTGGGCGCCGCCTGAAAAGCAGCGCATTTCCCTGGAGCGCGAAGTTCGAGGCGGTCCCACGTCTCTCGGTGTCCTGGGTGCCGGCGTCTGCCGCGCTGCGTCGATCACAGAAGAAGAACTGAAGAGCGCATTCTATGATCGGCGCCTCGTCGAAGTCCGCCGTCGATTCACTCGCGCGGCTGTTGCTGAAGGCCACCAGATCACCCGAATCGCCGAGTGGCTCGGAATCGACAAGAGCAGGGTGAGCCGTTATGCACGGCAATGAACTCGTTTAACAACGGAGAATGTGCAACTGCAACGTCTGGCCCCAGTGTTGCAGATTACTTTTCGAAGTAGGACATCGCCTTAAAGACGCCGACGGCGGAGAGCAGCAGGGGGACCGAGATCCAGGGGGAGGAGGCGGCGCGCGGGACGTAGGCGGCGAAGACGAGGAAGAACGCGCCGAGCCCGCAGAGCAGGGCGACGGACCGGGCGGCCTTGCCGAGGTCCGGGGCGAACGCCCACAGCGCGCCGGCCGAGAGGGCCAGCAGCGCGGCGAGCCCGAGGAGCAGGTTCCGGCGGCCGGCCTCGTCGTTTCCGCCGAGCGCCTCGGCGACGGGGCCGCGCAGCGGCTCCTTGTCGAGCGCCGCCTGGGTCGGCAGGACGGACGTGGACAGGATGGAGATCGGGCGCGCGGGACGCGACTCGGCGTCGACGGGCGCGGCTTTCAGCGCCTCGAGAGTCTCGCGGCCGGCGGCGACCTCGCCGACGGCGCTGAACTTCCCGTCCATGACGGGCATCGCGGCGAAGAGCACGACGAAGGCGGTCTCGCCGGCGTCGGGGTCGCTCGGCTGGTGCGCCATCATGACGGCGCCGGCGACGGCGGGGCCGCCCGTCTCGACGGGAATGCGCTTGGCGCCCGGCGCGTTCGGCGCCGAGGAGAACGCCGCGAAGCGCGTCGCGTCGAGCTTCGCGAGCGCGGAGCCGTCGTAGGCTCCGGAGGCGAACAGCTTGAGCAGCTTTTCGGCGTGGCGCGGCGCTCCTTTATAGAGCGCGATCGCGACGTCGCCCGCCGTGGTGCGGATCACGACCCGCTCGGGACGCACGGGAGCGGCGGCGGCGGGAGCGGCGAGCAGCAGCACGAGCGCGAGCGTATTCATCTAGGCCTCCGGAAGCGGCGCCTGCATGGTTTTCGTCAGGGCGGGCGTGCGCAGCCGCCAGATCACGCCGTCGACGAAGAAGTGGTGGAGCTGGACGCCCCCGTGAAGATCGCGGTGGCGAACAGGAAGGAAGTCCCCGTCGCCGCCGACAGCAGCTTCGGGAGGGCGAGGAAGAGCAGGACGTAGCCGGCGAGGCTTCCGCCCGCCCAGCGCGCCGAGTCCAGCGGAACGGCCGAGGCGGGCGCGCCCTCCTGCCGCCGTTCCTGCACGTGGAGGAACCACGACACGAACAGGTACTGCGCGCCGTGGAACATCGGCACGAGCGGGTAGTAGAGGGCCGACGACGGGCCCCAGAAAAACCAGACCAGCTGGGCGGCCGGCGGCACGAAGGCCAGCGCGGGCAGGGCCGCGCGTCGGCGCAGGACGAGCGCGAGGAAGGCCGTCCCCGCCAGCGCCGTCGCGGCGAGGAAGGCCGTCGCGACCCACGGCGGCAGGCCGAGCGACGGGTACGCGATGCCGAGGTAGTCGAAGCGGTTGAGCTGGACCTCGGCGCGCGCGACGGAGAGCAGAAAGGTGCCGAACACGAAGGCCGAGAGCGCGCGCCGCTCGAGCGGCGCGTAGTCGGTCCCCGCGCGCCGCGCGTAGAGCACCGAGAGGCCGACCGTCTGGCCGCTGTAGTGGTACGGAGACCACAGCAGGAACAGCTTCACGAAGTGCGGCGCGACCGCGAGCGGCCAGGCGAAGGAGGCCGCCACGCCGGCGAGCACGGCCGCGGGCACGAGCGCCGCCGTCAGCGGAAAGCGCGCCATCGCCTCGCGGCTGCGGTACAGGCGCCAGCTCGTCGCGGCGAAGTGGGCGCCGTTGAGCGCGGCGACGACGACGGCGACGCCGTCCCACGCGGAGGACAGGGCGGCGGCGCCGGCGCCGCGCTCGGCGAGGCGGCAGGCGCCGAAGAGCAGGATCGACGCGCCGCCCATCACGAGGGCGTCGACCGCCGGGCTCACGAGGGCGGGGGAGGATTTCCGCATCAGTAGCCGGTGAAGAACGGCGCCGCGTCCTTCGGTCCCGCCGGGTAGGCTTCGTCGCGGAAGCGGGCCGCGAGCGCCGCGGGCTGCTTGTCCTTGACGCGCGCGTACGTCTCGCGCGCCAGGGCGCTCTTTCCGGCCGCGTCGTAGAGATTACCGGTGCGCAGCAGGACCCAGTCCTTCATGCCGCGCGGGTGCGGCAGCGAGTCGAGCGCTCCGAGCCAGGCCGCCGCGTCGCCCGGCCGTCCCTGGAGCAGGCGCGCCTCGGCGGCGCGGTACAGCGCCCACGCGCGCGCGGGGGTCCGGACGGACGGGTGCAGGGTCTTGATCCAGGCGCCGTCGGGGTCGGCGAGGCGCACCGCGGCCTCGTACTCGCGGCGGCGCACCGCGACGTACGCGCGGCGCAGGCGGTAGACCGGATTGCGCGGGTAGCGCGCGCACAGCTCGACGAGCAGCTCGTCGGCCTTCACCCAGCCGGCCTCGTCGTCTTTGGAGAGGATCGTCGCGAGCACCGAGCGGGCCTCCATGCGCGAGACGCCCGTCGACTCGGCCACGCTCCACAGCTCTTTGAGGCCGAGCTCGCGGTCGGGTCCTTCCCCGACCAGAAGGAAGGCGAACGGGCGGGCGCCCGCGGGCATGCGCGCGGCGAAGTAATGGTACATGCCCATGCCGAGCCGCGCGTCGGTCAGCGCCGGATCGAGCGCCAGCGCCTTCTTCAGGTGCTTGACCGCCGCCGCGCCGTCGGGCAGGGCGCGCATGAACTTGCGCTGGCCCGCGGCGGCGCGCGAGCGGAAGCCGAGCGAGGCGCCGAGGTAGTAGTGCCCCTCGGCGGGGCTCGTCTTGATCAGCGCGCGGGACAGCCGCTCGGCGGCCTCGTTGTCGGCCTCGAAGGCGCGCAGCGTCTCCGTCGAGCGCATGCCTTCCGCGATCCAGCGCTGGTAGGAGGAGATCCCGCGGTAGAACACTCCGGCCGGGTGCTCCGGCCGCTTGGCCGCGAGCGCCTCGGAGGCCGCGCGCGCCTCGTCGAAGTCCATCCCGTAAAAGAGGTCGACGACGCCGGCCAGCTCGCGCTCGATCTCGGGCGGGGCCGCGGGCGCGGGAAGGGCCAAGGCGAGCAGCAGCGGCCAGGGGGCATGGGCAAAGATATATAATCGTCCCATGGCGAACATAGAGGCGGTCGTGCTCATCGGTCACGGCGGAACGGCGTCCGACACCCCGAAGGCGGCGGTCGGGGAACTCAAGAGGCTCGAATCCGAGCGTCAGGCGCGGCGCGAGGCGCAGATGAGCCCGCGCGAGGCCGAGCTCGACAAGCTCGTGCGCGAGTGGCCGCGGACGCCCGAGACCGACGCCTACAAATACGGCGTCGAGGAGATCGCGCGCGCCCTGGAGCCCAAGCTCGGCGGCCGCCGCCTGGTGACCGCCTACAACGAGTTCTGCGCGCCGTCCGTCGAGGACGCGATCGACGGGCTCGTCGCCGAGGGCTACAAGAAGATCAGCCTGATCTCGACGATGTTCACGCGCGGCGGCATCCACGCCGAATGCGAGATCCCGGGCATCGTGCTCGCCGCGAGCAAGAAGCACCCCGGCGTCGTGATCGAGTACGCGTGGCCCTTCGACGCGGATTTCATCGCGAGCTTCCTCGCCTCCCAGCTGGGGCGCGTCCTGTCCCCGGCCAAGTCCTGAGAGGCTTCGCCGCGGCCCCCGTCCCCCGGAAGGGGGCGGGGGCCTTTTTGCTAAGATACGCCCATGGCCATCGAACAAACCCTCATCCTCATCAAGCCGGACGGCGCCCACCGCAAGCTGACCGGCCTCACCATCGACCGCCTCGACGCCACCGGCCTCGAGATGGTCGGCGCGAAGATGATCGTCGTCACCGACAAGCTCGCGCGCGACCACTACGCCGGCCTCAAGGACAAGCCGTTCTTCGAGGACCTGATCAAGTACATCCGCGGCGGCTACCACGACATCAAGGACAGCCGCATCCTCGCCCTGTGCTACCGCGGCGAGAACGCGATCAAGGCCGTCCGCGCCGTCGCCGGCGCCACGAACCCGGAGCAGGCCGCTCCCGGCACCATCCGCGGCTCCTTCGGGCGCATGAACAGCGTCACCAAGCAGTTCGAGAACGTGATCCACGCTTCCTCCGACCCGGCGGACGCGGCCCGCGAGGTCGCCCTCTGGTTCAAGAAAGAAGAGATCATTCCCTAATAAGCCCATGATCAAAGCGGTCCTGCTCGTCGCCGGTCTCTCCCTCGGGGCCGCCGCCGCGCCGGCGCCCGTGAAGCCCGCGGCGGCCAAGCCCGCCGCGGGCCCTTCTTTGCCCGGCGAGCCCGTCGAGCTCAAGACCGTCGACGGCTGGACGCTGAAGGCGACGTTCGCGCCGTCGGTGCCCGGCAAGATGACCTTGCTGCTGCTGCACGGCACGGGCCAGCGCAAGGAAGACTGGAAGCGCCTCGCGTTCCCGCTGACGCGCGCGGGCTACGGCGTGCTGGCCGTCGACCTGCGCGGCCACGGCGACAGCCGCACGGCGCCCTCCGGCGAGGAGATCACCTACAAGAAGCTGAAGGCGACCCCCGCGCAGAACGACTTCGCCGACATGTCGCGCGACGCGGAGGCCGCGGTCGCCTGGCTCGCCGGCCAGGGCGTGCCCGAGGACTCGATCGGCCTCATCGGCGCCGAGGTGGGCGGCTCGATCGCGATCCGCTACGCGGCGACGCACTCGAAGGTTCCGCTCGTCGTGATGCTTTCTCCCGGCATGCGCTGGCAGGAGGTGCTGACGCCGAACGCCCTTCGCGCCTTGAAGCGCGCGATCCCGACGCCGGTGCTCATGGTCTACTCCGAGGCCGACAAGCGCTCCTCGAAGGAGGTGCCGATCCTCTACGCGTTCGCCAAGGCCGCCGTCGGCCCGCGCCACGTGACCCTCGTCTCCGTCCCGCAGGAGCGCGGCACGCGCATGTTCCGCGCCCAGCGCCACCTCGTCGGCCAGGTCATCGACTGGCTCGGCGACCCGATCCAGCCCGAAGGCGTCGAGCTCTCCACGGCCCCGCTGCAGGGCGGCACGACGAGCTCGTTCATGCGCCGCGAGATCCAGGACAAGACTTTGATCGACGACACCGGCACGCCGGCGCCGGCGCTCGGCCCGGCCGACGACGCCGACGACTAGAGTGGGTCGGCTCCTTTCGGCGCGCGCGTACGCGAAGCTCCCGACGGAGCAGGCCAATCCGCGCACGCGCGACATCGACCGCAAGGACGCGCTCGGCATCGTCCGGCTGATCACCGCCGAGGACCGGCTCGTCCCGCTCGCCGTCGCGAAGGTCGCCCCGGCGATCGCGCGCGGCGTGGACGCTCTGGCGAAAACCCTGGCCTCGGGCGGCTCCGTTCTCCTGCTCGGCGCGGGCACGAGCGGCCGCATGGCCGTGCTTGAGGCGGCCGAGTGCCCGCCGACTTTCAACACGACTCCGCGCCAGATTCGCGGGATAATCGCCGGCGGCAAGTCCTCGATGTTCCGCGCGAAGGAAGGCGCCGAGGACAGCCCCGCCCTCGGCCGCGCCGCCGCCTCCTCCGTGCGGAGGGGGACTGCCTGATCGGCGTCGCCGCGAGCGGCGTCACGCCCTTCGTGCGCGCCGCGATCGCCGAGGGCCGCCGCCGCGGCGCGACGACCATGCTCGTGACCTCGAACGCGAACCACACCGGCTGCCGCCCCGACATCGTGATCGCCCCGCTCGTCGGTCCCGAGGTCGTCACCGGCTCGACGCGCCTGAAGGCGGGCACCGCGGCCAAGCTCGCTCTCAACGCCCTGACGACGGGTGCCATGATCCGCGTCGGCAAGGTCTACGATCACTGGATGGTCGACCTGCGCCCGACGAACCGCAAACTGCGCCTGCGGGCGGGGCGCATCATCTCCGACCTCGGCGGCGTCTCCGCCAAGCGCGCCGACGCGCTGCTGCGCGCCTCGGGCGGAAAGGTCAAGGCCGCCGTCGTCATGGCGAAGCTCGGCGTCGACGCCGGTACGGCGCGCCGCCTGCTCGCGGCCGCCGGCGACAAGCTGCGTCCCATTCTGGAGGGCTGATGAAGGGCAAGGTTCAGATCGAGACGGTGTCGTCCATCGTCCTTAAGGACAATCCGCTCGGCGACCCGCGCCGGCGCGACATCCCGGTCTACCTGCCGCCGTCCTACGGGACCACGCGCGGGCGCCGCTACCCCGTCCTCTACTACCTTCCGGGCTTCACCGGCACCTCTCGCGGCACCCTCAACTACAACCCGTGGAAGGAGAACATCGCCGAGCGCTTCGACCGCCTTATCGAAGAAGGCAAATCTCCGGAGGCCATCCTCGTCATCGCCGACGGCTTCACCGCGTACGGCGGCTCGCAGTACCTGAACTCGACGGCCACCGGCCGCTACGAGGACTTCCTCGTCTACGAGGTCGTCGGTTACATCGACGACAAGCACTCGACGGTCCGCCACCCCGAGGGCCGGGCCGTCATCGGCAAGTCTTCCGGCGGCTTCGGCGCGCTCAGCGTCGCGACGCGCCACCCCGAGACCTTCCTGCACGTCGTCTCGCACTCCGGCGACATGGGCTTCGACGCGTGCTACGTCTCCGACTTCTACAAGTTCGTCGGCGCGCTCGAAAAATACGACGGCTCGCCGGCGAAGCTGCTCGCGGCCTTCAAGGCCTCGCGCACGAAGGACGGCTTCGACCACGGCGCGATCAACACGTTCGCGATGGCCGCCTGCTACTCGCCCAACGAGAAGTCTCCGTTCGGCTTCGACCTGCCGTGCGACCCGCGCACCGGCGAGCTGATCCCGGCCGTCTGGAAGCGCTGGCTCGCCCACGATCCGGTCCACACGGCCGCCAAGAACGCCGGCGTCCTGCGCCGCATGAAGACCCTGTGGTTCGACGCGGGGACGAAGGATGAGTTCTACCTGCACTTGGGAGCCCGGCGTTTCTCAGACGCGCTCAAGGCCGCGAAGGTGCGCCACACCTACGAGGAGCACGACAAGGGCCACTTCGACATGGCCGAGCGTCTCGACAAGTCCCTGCCGCTGCTCGCCTCCCGCGCGCGCCGCATCGGCTGAGCCGTTTTCCGGGTCTTGACGAATTCCGGAATCCGGCTATACTTCAATCGGTCACGGACGTGCGCCCACCCCTCGGCGCTATTTCGTGGCTTCGTTTTTTCCGGTGAACCGATGATAAACAAACAACGTTTGAAAATGAGCCCTGCCCTCGGATGGACCGCCTGCGGTCCGTCCCGCGGCCTGGAGGTTTCCGTCTAACCGCGCAGAAACGGCGCGCATCGACGGAGCCCCGGGCCCAAAAGCCCGGGGCTCTTCGTTTTGGGGATATCGGACAGACGCAAGGAGGTGATCCGAAGTGAGAAAGAAGCACCGCAAGCAGAGGGGCGTGTCCGCCCTCGACGTGGCGCTGGAGGCGTGCCGGGCTATTCTCCCGTCCGACCTCCGGCCCAAGCCGGACATCCGGCGCGCGACCGTGCTGGCCCGGTTCGCCGTCGCGATGACGAAGTAAGCGAGCCTCCGCGGACGCGCGGGGGCTCGCCGTTTTTCAGGGTGCGAGCGCGGCGATGTCGGCCAAGTGCCGGTCCTTCTCGGCGGGGGAGAGCCAGGACGACAGGAAGGAGTTCTTCGCGATCAGCCTGAGCTCGTCGTCGGTCAGGCGCAGCGCCCGCGCGGTCTCGGCGTAGTTCTCGCCGGCGTAGCCGCCGAAGTAGGCGGGGTCGTCGGAGTTGATCGAGGCGCGCAGGTCCTTGCCGAGCATCGCGCGCAGGGGATGGTCCTCGAGGCGGTCGACGACGCGCAGCCTCACGTTCGACAGCGGGCACACCGTCAGCGGGATCTGCTCGGCGGCCAGGCGCGCGACGACGTTCGCGTCCTCGAGACAGCGGACGCCGTGGTCGATCCGTTCCACCTTCAGAAGGTCCAACGCCTCGGAGATGTAGCGCGGCGGACCTTCCTCGCCGGCGTGGGCCGTCGCCTTGAGGCCGGCGGCGCGGGCCTTCGCGAACACGCGTTGGAACAGCGACGGCGGGCGGTTCTTCTCCGAGGAGTCGAGGCCGACGCCGTCGATGCCGCCCACCGGCAGGGCCTCGGCGAGCGTCTTCTCCGCGTCGGTCTCGTCGAGGTGGCGCAGGAAGCAAAGGATCAGTTTCGACGTGATCCCAAGCTCCTTCTCGGCGCGAGCACGGGCGCGGTTTAGACCTTTCAGGACTTCGGCGTAGGGGACGCCGCGGCCGGTGTGCGTCTGCGGATCGAAGAACATTTCAACGTGCCGGACATTCATGGGAGCGACCTTCGTGAAATACGCCCAGCATAGATCATGGAAATCCTGCTCATTCACGAGGACCGCGGCTCCCTCGTAGTAGATGTCGAGAAAGGTCTGGAGATTCGTGAACGCGTAGGCGGCCCGAACTGTCTCGACGGAGCCGAAGCGCAGCTTGACGCCGTTGCGCCGCGCCAGCTCGAACATGAGCTCGGGCTCGAGCGTGCCCTCGATGTGGAGGTGCAGCTCCGCCTTCGGCAGCCGCGCGGCGAAGGCGCTCATTTTCCTTCGGGGGAGCCGAAGCTCGGCGTAGCGGCTGCGGCCGAAGAAGGCGGCGCGCAGGCGGATCGTGGGCTTCTTCGCGGCGCGCTCGGCGGCGACGGCGGCGGTCAGGTCGGCGAGCGAGGCGAGCGGCTTGCCGGCGGCCTCGGTCAGCAGCGCCGTCGGCGCGAAGCCCGCGACGGCGGCCGGGCTGCCGGACTCGACGTCGTAGACGAGCAGGCCCTTGAAGCCGGGCTTCAGCTTCAGCAGGCGGCGCACGTCGTCGGTGATTTCTTTGACCGTGAGGCCGAGGCCCTTGTCGACGTGTTTCGGCGCGCTCTCGACGTCGAGAGGGCTCTCGACGAGCTCGGCCTCGCCGGCGAGCTGGTCGGCGCCGCGCGCCCAGAAAACGGAGACCTTGGTGCCCGCCTGCAGGCGCGAGAGCGCCGCGTCGAGGCCGGTCTGCGGGCGCTTGAACCAGTCGATCAGTCCGCCCGAGCCGAGCGGCGAGTAGCGGCTCTTCGGCTTGACGGTGACCTCGTCGCTCTTGCCGGCCTCGCGCAGGCGCAGGATCACGTCGCCGGGCTTGAGCCCGAGCTTGGCGGCCGGCGAGCCCGGCAGGACGGCGTTGACGAGCTGGCCGACCGAGCCGTCCTGCGTCGGGCCGGCGACGCCGAGCAGGCGCGAGAGGTCCGCCGTGAGATCCTGGGTCTCGACGCCGAGCCACGGGCGGCGCTTGTTCTCGAGGACGGAGCGGGGGCGCACCGCGGCGTCGACGAGGGCGGCCTCGGGGCCGGACAGCTCGCGGACGAGCTCGTCGAGGGGTGCAGCGCCAGCAGCGGCGTCGGCACGCGCCAGGAGTCGCGGTCGACGACGTTCTCGTAGCGCGCCTCCTCGACGATGACGGCGAAGGGCAGCCCGTCGAGGCCGCAGAGCAGGGTCCCGCGCTCGGAGGCCGCGCGCGGCTTGCGGCGCAGGGACTCCTTGTAGGAGTAGCTCCAGCCGTCGAGGCGGTCGGCGAACGAGCGCACGCGCAGGGACTCGCCGGAGAGGCGCGGCTCGACGGCGAGCATGAGCTCGTCGTCTGCCGTCTCTTTTCCGCCGCCGAGGGCGGGGCCCGCGTCGTCGGAGGCGAGCAGCCAGCCTTCGTAGGGGCCCTTGAGGACGCCGACGAAGCGGGCCGGGGTCGCCTTGCCGCCGCGCACGAGCTCGACGCTCTCGAGGCGCTGGACGAGCGCGGGGGACAGGCGCGTGGGAACGAACAGGCGGCCGCCGCCGACGGGGAGGGCGACGTCGACGCGCGTCTTCACCTGCCGCTCGCGGTCCTCGTCGCTCGACGCGAGCGAAAGCCCGTACAGGCCGACGGCGTCGACGGCCTCGGGGCGGAACCGCAGGCGCGCGACGGCCAGCGCGCCGGAGGCGCGCTTCTCGGCCTCGCGCCGCGCGCGCAGGAAGTCCTCCCACGGCAGGGCCGCCTTGCGCGCGGACTCCGGGTCGACGAGCTCGTCATCCTCGTCCCAGCCCCGGCCCCGGATCCAGCCGCGCCACGTCGCGCTCGAGTCGAAGAGCATGTCGTACGACTCGTCGAGCCGGGAGTTCGGGGAGGCGGGCGCGCCGGGACGGTCGAAGGAGCGCAGGAACGGGGCCTCGTTGCGGGGCCGCGGCTTGCTCCAGGCGGAGACCGAGACGCGCGAGTCGGGGGCGCGCGCGGAGAGGCGCGCCGAGAAACCCTTCTCAGGCACCGTGAAAGGGGCGCGCGCGGGCAGGGGCGCGTCCTCGAGGCCCTCGGCCTTCAGCCAGACCATCCCGCCGCGGCGCGAGACGCCCCACGGCCGGGCCGGGTGCTCGCGGCCGTCGGCGTCCACGGCCGTCAAGCGCTCGAGGTGCTCGACGTCGTAGTCGCCGAGGCCCGCGGCGAAAAAGCCGCCGGAGGCGCGGGCGCCCTGCAGGCGGGCCGACTGGCGGTTCTGCCACATCTCGTCGGCGCCGTAGCTCGAGCGCGTCTTCCACCAGCGGTTCTGGTCGACGCCGGAGGCGGGGTCGTAAGGAGCGAACCGGAAGCGCAGCTCGACGAAGCCCTTCCGGGCCGATTCCACCAGCGCCGCGCGCGTCTCGGGCGGCACGCTCCAGTAATTCGTCGAGTCGCCAGCGAGCGAGCCGACGAGCGACACGGCGGCCACCGCCGCCCCGAGCGGGTTCACCGTTCCTCCTCGTGCGACTCGCGCGAGCGCGTGTAGTCGAGCGCGAGCTTGTGCGTTCGGCCGTTGCGCAGCACGGTGAGCAGGATCAGGCGGTCGGCCGGCGCCTTGGCCAGGCTCGCCTCGTAGGTCGACCGCAGGTCCGCGAGCGACAGGATCTCGCGGCCGTCGGCGTCGAGCAGGATGTCGTTGGCCTCGACGCCGCTGCGCGCGGCGTTGCCGTTGGGCTTGGCCGCGATCACGAAGCAGCCCTTCGGCCGGAAGTACTTCTGCAGGCTTTCCTCGTCCTCGCGGATCTCCTGGACGGTCAGCATCCACTCGGGCGCCTCGAAGCGGCCCTTGTCCTCGGCCTCGGCCTTGCGCCGCTCGCGCGGGACCACCGTGAGCTCGAGCGCGGCGCCGTCGCGCCGCAGCGAGAGCTTGACGGGCTTGCCCGGCGGCAGGGCCGCGAAGACGCGGCGCACGGCGGGAAGGTCCTCGGGATACGCCGCGTCGACGCGGCGGCCGTCGACGGCGAGCAGCAAGTCGCCGTCTTTGACGCCGGCGGCGACGGCCGGCGTGTCGGGCTCGACGCCGCTGATGAGCAGGCCGCGTTCTTCGTCCATGTAGGAGTCGCGGTCGAAGTCGCGCAGGGCCTGCAGCTGGATGCCGACGAGGCCGCGCACGATGCGCCCGCCGAGCTTGAGCTCCTGGACGATCTCGCGCGCGAGGTCGGAGGGGATCGCGAAGCCGAGCCCCGTTCCCAGGTAGCCCGCCGTGTTGATGCCGACCACGCGCCCGGCGAGGTCGACGAGCGGGCCGCCGGAGTTGCCGGGGTTGATCGCGGCGTCGATCTGGATCCAATTGTAGAGGTCGCCCGAGGACAGCAGCTGGTTCGGGTTGTTGACGATCCCCAGCGACACCGAGCGCGTCAGCCCGAGAGGGCTGCCGACGGCGAGCACGAAGTCGCCGGCGGACAGCTTCGAGGAGCGCCCGAGTTCGGCGGCGGGCAGCGGCGGCGCGCCGGCCGGCCGGCGCAGCTTGATGAGGCCGAGGTCGGTCTCCTCGTCGCTGCCGATCACGTCGGCCTCGTAGGACGTGCGGTCGGACAGCATGACGCGCACGCGCTTGGCGCTGTCGACGACGTGGTGGTTGGTGATCGCGTAGCCGTCGGTCGAGATGATGACGCCGCTGCCCGTCCAGATCTGGCGCTTGGATTCGCCGCGGTCGAAGTCCTGGCCCACGACGTGGATGTAGACGGTCTTCGGGAGGATCGTCTCCTTGGCCCGCCGGATCTGGTCCTGCAGAGCGGCTTCGGCTGCGGCCGGCGCGGCGGCGGCGCGCGCGGCGGCCATAATAAGGAAAAGCCAGAGGGGGCGCATCGCGGCCAGGATAGCCCCGGGCCCCGGCCTTGTCAAGCTAGGGGAGGTCGACGGCCTTGGTCGTCGCGAGTACCTGGACGTCGGCGGCCACGGCGGAGAGCTCCTCGGCGGTGTAGAAGTCGGTCGCGCCGGAGCCGGAGTCCTGGACCATGTACAGGCGCACGCCGCGCGAGGGGCTGTCGAAGGCGCCGAGCAGGTAGACGCCGTGGTGCAGGACCTCGTAGTCGTGGCCGTGGAGCTCACGCGCCTCCGGCGCGTGTTTAAATCGCTCGTGGAACATGCGCAGGCCGATCAGGTTCTCGCGGCCGGGCCGGATCAGGGCGCTCCAGCCCGCGTCGTCCTTGGGCGGGGCCCGCGTCGCGGCGCCGAGGCCGAGCATGGACGCCCAGCGCGCGATCATCTCGGAGCCCATGCCCTCTCCGACGTCGACGCCGACCTTGAAGCCGAGGCGGCGCTGGACGTCGGCGAGCGAGTCGCCGCTCGTTCCCGTGAGCCGCTCGGCGCTGACGTTGAGCATCGCGCGCGCCTTCTCGACGAAGCGGTGCACCGAGAGCGGGTAGGCGAAGCCGACCGACGCCGTGATCGCGTTGAACAGAGCGTGGTGCGCGCAGTGCGCCGAGTCCTTCTCCTGGATCGCGGTGGCGCGGTACTCGTGGCCGAGCAAGGTCCCGCGCGCGCGGCCGCGCGCGCCTCGGCGATCAGCGCCGCGTCGCGGGCGCGGCCGTGCGCGCGCTCGTAGGCGAGCTTGACCGCGCGCTCGATGAAACGGATGTAGGAATGGCCGTTCTCCTGGTACGGGCGGTAGCGCTCGTTGCGGCGGTACCAGCCGTTGACGCTGCCGCCCTTGAACAGGCGCGTCAGGTCGGCCAGCGCGTCCTGCAATCGGCCCTCGGAGATCGCGGCGTGAGCCTCGGTCAGGGACTGGCGCATGCCCATCTCCTCGGTGGTGAGGCGCTCCTCGGGCATGCGGCGCGAGAGCCGCTTCTGATGGCGCGAGAGCCGCCACGCGTTGACGGCGCCGGCGGCGGGCTTGAGCAGGGCCGAGGACGGGGTCCAGGGAGCCGGGGCCTCCGGCGTCTTGACCGTCGTGAGGCCGTCGAGATCGGGGGCGGCGGGAGGCGCGTCGTACAGCCGCCCGACGTCGGAGGGCTGAACCTTGATCGCGGCGACGACGGCCTGCAGGGACTCGACGAGGGCGAGATGGCGATCATCATTCGACGCGGGGCGGCGGACCGTGTCGGCGGGAAGGACCGCGGGAGCGGCGGCCACGGGCGTGATCGCGACGGCGCGGCGCGGCTGGACGGCGGCGGCAACGGGCGCGGCGATCAGCGGCTCGGGCGAGGCCGCGGCGAGCGACGGGGTCAGGCCGAGGGCGGGCGTCAGCGCGGCGGGGGAGAGCGTCGGGGAGAACGACCCGCCGATCGCGCCGGCGGAGGCGGACGGGGCGGGCGCCAGCGGCGCCTCGAGCGCGATCCGGCCGACCTGCGACCACGCGGGAAACGGCAGGGCCGCGAGGGCCAAGGCGAGGACGGCGGCGAGGCGTTTGCGGATCATCCTCACTAGGGTAGGTCCCGGCGCCGGGGCCCGCCCGGGCCCTCGGACCCGCCGCGCCTAGGCCCTCCGGCGCCCCTGGAAAATGACGGTTTTCCCTGTACAATATGGTCATGCCGCAGGCCCAGACGGCGATCATCGCCGGCCTCAAGACCAACTTCGTGCGCGCGGGCAAAGGCGAGCCCGTGATCCTGCTCCATGGCCTGGGCGCTTCCTCCTACTCCTGGCGCTACACGATCCCCGCTTTGGCCGAGCGCTTCGAGGTGTTCGCGCCCGACCTGCCCGGATTCGGGCGCACCGACAAGCCCTGGGATTTCGACTACTCGCTCCACGGCCTCCACACCTGGATCGTCGGCTTCATGGACCACTTCGGATTGAAGTCGGCGCGGTTCGCGGGCAACTCCATGGGCGGCGTGATCTCGCTGTGGACCGCGATGGAGGCGCCCGGCCGCGTCGAGCGCATGGCCCTGCTCGGCACGCCCGCCTACGTCGCCAACCGCCCGAAGCTGATCTGGCCGATCTCCTGGCCCGTCGTCGGCCGGCTCTACGAGGCCCTGCTCGGCGACGCCGCCCTGCGCGTGATCGCGCCGACGGCCTTCGTCGACAAGTCCAAGGTCGACGCCGCGATGCTCGCCGAGTACGGCCACGCGCTCAAGACCGCGGAGGGCCGGCGCGCGGTCGCCCAGTTCGTGCGCCTGGCGATCCCTCCGGACCATCACGAGCGCATCAAGCGCTACCCCTCGATCGCGCACAAGACCCTCGTATTAGTCGGTGACGGCGACGGCATGATCGGCCCCTCGGCCGAGCGCTTCGCCAAGGCCCTGCCGAACGCCCGGTTCCTGCGCGTCGAGCGCTGCGGGCACGCCGCGCAGGAGGACGCGCCCGAGCGCGTGACCCCCGCGCTCCTGGAGTTCTTCGCGTGACCGACAAGCTCGTCTACTCGAGCGACCCGGGCTGGGGAAAGCCCGGCACCCCGCGCCAGCCGGAGCCGGTGCGCCTCTCGTTCCAGCGCGGCGCGAAGGGCTCGGGCGTGACGCGCGTCGAGCGCCTGGTCATGCACCCGACGTTCAAGGACGAGCTGCTCGGCCAGCTCAAGAAGGCGCTCGGCTGCGGCGGCACGCTCAAGGACGGCACCTTCGAGTTCCAGGGCGACCACCGCGACAAGCTCGAGAAGATCCTCGTCGAGAAGGGCTACAAGGTCAAGAGAATCGGCGGGTAGCGGGCCCTCTTTGGTAGAATCACGGCCTCTTTACCAGGAGGCCTTTTTCATGTCCACGTCCGCCAAGTCCCGCAAGCCCGCCGCCCGCGCCGCCGTCATGGCCGCCGCGCTGACCGTCGCCGCCGCCCCTCATCTGCGCGGCGACGAGGGCATGTGGACGTTCGACAACCTGCCGGTCCAGCTGCTCAAGGACCGCTACGGCTTCGAGCCGAAGCAGGACTGGGTGGACCACCTGCGCCTCTCCTCGGTGCGCTTCAACGACGGCGGCTCCGGCGCGTTCGTCTCCAAGAACGGCCTCGTGCTGACGAACCACCACGTCGCGCTCGGCCAGCTGCAGAAGATGTCCACGCCGAAGAACGACTACGTCAAGAACGGCTTCTTCGCGAAGTCCGCCAAGGACGAGATCAAGTGCCCCGACCTCGAGGTCAACGTCCTCGTCTCCATGGAGAACGTGACCGACGCGGTGCTCAAGGCCATCGACCCGCGCGCCGCCGACAAGGTCAAGAACGAGCAGCGCAAGGCGGAGATCTCGCGGATTACTAAGAAATCAACGGAGTTGACCGGTTTTCGTTCTGACGTCGTTGAGCTGTACCAGGGCGGCGAGTACTGGCTGTACCGCTACAAGAAGTACACCGACATGCGCCTCGTCATGGCCCCGGAGATCCAGGCCGCGTTCTACGGCGGCGATCCCGACAACTTCACCTACCCGCGCTTCGCGCTCGACTTCGCGTTCTTCCGCGTCTATGAAAACGGGAAGCCCGCGCGCATCGAGCACTTCCTCACGTGGTCCAAGGACGGCGCCGCCGACGGCGAGCTCGTCTTCGTCACGGGCCACCCGGGCCGCACCGACCGCCTCGACACCGTCGCCCAGCTCGAGTACGCGCGCGACCTCGGCCTGCCGCTGTACCTGAAGCTCGCGAACAAGCTGCGCGAGGACTTCTACGCCTACGCGAAGCTCGGCGCGGAGCAGGAGCGCCGCTCCAAGGACCGCATCTTCGGCATCGAGAACGCGCTCAAGGCCGTCGGGGGCGAATACGAGGGGTTGAAGGATGCCGCGCTGTTCAAGTCGCTGCGCGACCGCGAGGACGCGCTGCGCAAGGCCGCCGCCGCCTCGAGCGACGAAGCCGCGCGCGCCGCGGCCGATTCGTGGGACAAGATCGCGGCCGCGACGAAGAAGGCCGGCGAGCGCCGCCTGCAGTCCACCTACCGCCGCTACGACGCGGTCAAGCTCGCCTCGATCGCCAACCAGATCGTGCGCATGACCGCCGAGCTCGAGAAGCCGAACGACAAGCGCTGGGAGGAGTTCCGCGAGTCGAACCTCGAGTCGCTCAAGTTCCGCCTGTTCTCGCCGGCGCCGATCTACCCCGACATGGACGAGTTCCTGCTGACGCGCGCGTTCGAGACCGCGCTCAAGGAGCTCGGCAAGTACGACGCGTTCGTCGAGGCGGCCTTGGACGGCAAAGAGCCCGCGGCGAAGGCCAAGGAGCTGATCTCGGGCACGACGCTCGCCGACGTCGCCGAGCGCAAGCGCCTGATCGAGGGCGGCAGGAAGGCCGTCGAGGCCTCGACCGACCCGCTCATCGTCTGGGCGCGCGGCCTCGAGCCCGTGTACCGAGCCCAGCGCAAGTGGAACGAAGACGAGATCGAGAGCGTGCTCACCGCCGAGGGAAACCGCATCGCCAAGGCGCGCTTCGCGATCTACGGCAAGTCGACCTACCCCGACGCGACGTTCACTTTGCGCATGTCCTACGGAAAGGTGGCGGGTTACGAGCTCGGCACGACCTTCGTCGCGCCGTTCACGACGTACCACGGCCTCTTCGACCGCGCGATCGGCCACGGCGAGAAGCACCCGTTCGACCTCGCGCCGCGCGTGAAGGCCGCGAAGAAGGACCTGACCCTCGAGACGAAGGTGAACTTCGTCACGACCAACGACATCATCGGCGGCAACTCGGGCTCGCCGATCGTCAACGCGAAGGGCGAGTACGTCGGGCTCGTCTTCGACGGCAACATCCAGTCGCTCGTGGGCCGCTACGCCTACGACGACGCCCGCAACCGCACGGTCGCGGTGCACTCCTCGGGCATCATCGAGGCGATGCGCTCGATCTACGGGATGGGCAAGCTCGCCGACGAGGTCGTCGGAAAGCGCTGATCAGCGCCGGACTTCGGCGGGAACCGCGGCGGCGCGCTCGTCCAGGCGCCGCCGCAAGTCTTTGATGAGGAGCCCGGGGAAGGACTTGTCATCGAGCTGCGACCAGATCCACGTCGCGTGGTGCGACGAGGGCTCGACGAAGCGCGCGTGCATCGGGCGCACGCAGCGTTCGTAGAGCCGCAGCGTCTCCTCGACGTCGACGCGGCGCTCCGTGCAGTCGCGGCGCACGCGGCGCAGCAGGCGGATGTCGTCGGGGACCTCGATGAAGACCGAGAGGTCCATGCGCTCGCGCAGCGCTTTGTCGGCCAGCACGAGGATGCCGTCGATGATGATCAGCGGCGCGGGCTCGACGCGGCGCGTCTGCGGCAGGCGGCTGTGGGTCGCGTAGTCGTAGGTCGGGGCGTCGATCGCCTTGCCCGCGGCGAGCTTGTCGAGCTGCATGCACATCAGCGAGGTCTCGAGCGAACGCGGGTGGTCGAAGTTGAGCTTCCCGGCCTCCTCGTCGCTCAAGCCGCCGTTGTGGCGGTAGTACCAGTCGTGGCAGACGGTGGTCGAGTCTCCGGCGAAGGCCTCGGCGACGGCCTTCGCGAGCCAGGACTTGCCGGAGCCGGAGCCGCCGGCGATGCCGAGGACGACGCGAGGCCGACGGTCCGCGATGGGCGCCACGCGGACATTATAGCGAGTCGGGAGAGCGCTTTGGCGTCTCCGCGGCGAGGTGCTTAGCGGTTGATTATCCCGGACAGGAGACCCAATCCAAGAAAAATGGCGAATGCGCCGCCGATGCGCGCCAGTGCCGAGTTGAATTTCTTGTCGGCGGCGTGCGGATGCCACATTCGAGATTGCCACTCTGCGACCTTATGGCTGAACAGGCATATGAACATACCGTATGCAAGGAGTCCAACGCCTAGAAGCCGAAGCATAAGTCCATTCTACCGCTTAACATCCTGGACGCGAAAAGTTATCCACAAACCTCTCGCGCGAGAGGTTTGTGGATAACTATTTCGGTACAATCGCCTCATGAGACCGCACGGCGGCACCGAGATCTTCAAGTTCCAGGGCCAGCGCATGCTGGCGACCTATCACAAGCCCGCCGGCCCCGACGGCAAACGCTTCCCGACGGTCGTGTTCCTGCACGGCTTCCCCGGCTCCGAGAAGAGCGTCGACGTCCAGCGGGAGCTCATGAAGCGCGGGATCGCCTCGGTGGCGCCGTTCTTCCTGGGCGCCTGGGGCTCGGGCGGAAAATACCGGTTCACGACTTTGCCGGAGCAGGCCGCGGCCGCCTTGAAGGCGGTCCGCAAGCTCCCGTTCGTGGACAAGCGACGCATGGGCCTCTACGGCTTCAGCATGGGCGGGTGGACGGCGCTCAACGCGGCCGCCGAGGAGCCGTCGCTCAAGGCGGTCGTCGCGGTCGCCCCCGTCGGCGGCGCCGAGATGGTCGGCCCCCACACGCTCGACTTCATCACGCGCCTCTCGCGGCCGCTGAACACGATTGCGCCGAAGGCGCTTGCCGCGGACTTCGCGAAGGCCGTCAGCTCCCGCGACCCGGGACGCGCCGCGCGCCGGATCAAGGCGCCCCTGCTGCTCGTGCACGGCGACTGCGACCAGACGATTCCCGCGATCGTGTCCAAGCGCATCGCCAAGAGCGCGGCGGGGAAGGTCCGCCTAGTCATCGAGAAGGGCGCGACGCACGACTTCCTCGACCGGCGCGAAAAGCTGACCGCGCTGTGCGCCGGATTCCTGGCTAAGTCGCTGCGCTAGCGCGACAAAGTCCGCATCGACTTCATGAACCGCACGAAGTCGTCGCGGTAGTCGAGGTAGGTCGCGCGCGAGGAGATCAGGCGGATCAGGTAGTAGGCCTCGCCGACGGGGATCACCGCGACGTAGTGGTGCAGCTCCTCCTCGAAGGCGGGCCCGTCCTCGGAGGGCATGCGGCGCGTCTCGACGATCTCGAAGGTGCGCGCCAGGCCGAGGCCGACGCGCACGGGGCGCACGGGCGTGATCTCGCGCGGGAACGTCTTGTCCTCCTTGCGCATGATCTCGACGGCCTGCTTGATCGGCGTGAAGCCCGGCGTGTCCTTGTCGTAGAAGCGCACCGACATCGTCGCGCGCACCGAGCCCGACTGGGAGTCGGCGCCGAGCAGGCGGAACACCGAGCCGGTCGCGGTCTCCTCCTCCATCGGCCACCAGCCCTCGGCCGGGATCTCGCCGGAGAACAGGCGAGAGTTCGGGATGAACGGGATCCAGCCCTTCTTCGCGGGCTCGGGCGCGGGAACGCCCGGAATCACGGCCTCGCGCGCGGACTTGGCCGCGCCGTCGAGCCAGTCCTCGGCTCCGGCGGGCGCGGCGAGCAGCAGGACGGCGAGGGCGAGCTTATTCGTCACGGGCGGCTCCTTTGACGCGGCGCTCGCGGAACGCGCGCTCGGCGCGGGAAACCTCGGCGAGCAGGGCGCCCGAGCGGCGCAGGCCGTTCTCGTCGGCGCCGAAGCGGCCTTCGCACGACGGGGGCGAGGCGAGCAGGGACTTCTTCGCGGCGGCCTCCTCGGCGACGGCTTTCTCGGCGGCGGCGCGGGCGGCGGCGGAGGAGACGAGGTTCGAGTCGCGCAGCGCCTCGATCGTGCGCGCGCGCGGCCGCGTTGCGCGCGGCCTCGGCCAGGTGGTCGGCGAGCAGGGCGCGCGAGCAGGACGTCCGCGCGCCGCGTTCGTAGGCGGCCTGGGACTCCGGGCCGCCGCGGCGCGGGTCGAGCACGTTGCCGCGGGCCGAGGACCAGGAGCCGACCATGAGATCGTCGGACTCGTCGCCGCGCTCGAGCCACTCGCGCAGCTCGCGGCGCCGGTCGGGATCGAGGAACG
Source organism: Elusimicrobiota bacterium (assembly GCA_023213235.1). Taxonomy (GTDB): domain Bacteria; phylum Elusimicrobiota; class Elusimicrobia; order UBA1565; family UBA9628; genus GWA2-66-18. Next base: position 437,503 of record CP096137.1, read on the forward strand.
CGTCGTTGCCGTAGTCCTCGGCGACGCGGGCCGTGAACAGCAGGCGCGCCGACCGCGCCCACGCGCGCGCCGCGTAGAACGAGGAGGCGAAGCCCTCGCGCTCGAGGCCGAGCAGAAGCAGCCGCTCGAGCAGCTCGCCGGCTTGCTCCTGAGGGGAGTAGGTGCCGCGGCGCGAGCGGTCGGCGTAGACGGCCGTCGCGCCCCAGGGCCCGTTTTCGCGCGAGGCGGGGAGGCGCCCTTCTTGAGCGCGTCGACGTCGGGGACGGGCACGCCGAGCTCCGCCCAGGCGCGCGGGTCCTCGGGCAGCGCGATGACCGTCTTGCCGAACACGCCGCGCTTGCGCTCGACGAGGACGGGACCGGCGGAGAGGGCGATCGTCACGCCGGGCTTTCCGTCGGAGGAGGCGTAGCCGGCGCGGCGGTCGGCGCCGGCGCGGGCGCCGTCGATGACGACGAGCGGCGCGCCGCGCACGACGGTGCGGCGCAGGATCGCGCGGCAGAACTCGGGGACTTCTCGGCGAGCATCTTGAGCAGGGCCTGGCCCTCGCGGCTGTAGGGCCCGGAGACGATGAAGGCGTCGTACTCGGCCTGGGTCACGTCGGCCAGCGGCGCGGGACGCGGCGCGACGGGAGCGACGACGGCGGGGGAGCCGCCGGCGGCGGGGCCTGGATAATGCCCTGGGGCGCCGCGGCGCCAGCCGCGGCCGCAGGGGGCGGTCGGCGTCGCCCCGATAGCCGCCGCCGCCCCAGGTGGAATCCAGGCTTGCAGCTTGCCGAGGTCGGCCGCGGGCTGAGCGGGGGCGGGGGCCGGCAGCGCGGGCGTGCCGAACAGAGAGTTCGTCGGCGGCATCGCCGCGGGCGCGTTCGGCGCGCGGCGGCCGCCGGGAGCGGCGTACACGATGCCGGGGGCGACGGACGGCGCCGGCCCGGGGGAAGCGCCGTCGCGGGGCCGGGGGCGCCGAGAACGCCGTAGCGGACGGCGGGACGGCCGGCGGCAGGGGCGTCTGCGCGATCTGGACGGGCGCGGACGGCAGGACGGCGGCGGGCGGCATCGACGCGGCCCCGGCCATGGCGGGCGGAGCCGCGGCGGGCAGGCCGGGGGAGAGGATCATCGGGGCCGTCGCCGGGCCGCCCATCGCGTTGAGCACCGCGGCGATCGCCGGAGACGTCGCCGCCGCCTGAGGCGCGGGCGCCGCGGGAGGAGCTTGCGGCGCCGGCTGCGGGGCGGCCGCGTACGGCGGGACCGCGTAGGCCGGCATGTTGGGCGCGGCCGAGACGACCGCGTAGGCCGGCACGAGGTAGGCCTGCGCGGGCTTCGGGCGCGGGGCGAACGGGGACGGGCGCCGCAGGGAGGGCGGCTCCATGAAGGGGGTCAGCACGCCCCGCGGGACGAACTGCTTGGTCGCGTCGTTCGGGGCGCGCGGCTCCGGCTGCTGCGCGTAGGCGGGCGCGGCGTAGGCCGGAGGTGCGACCTGGGCGGGCGTCGGCGGCGGCGCCGTCACCGAGACGGGCGCGGCGGGAGCGGCTTCCTCGCGCGGCGCCGTGTTCGGATCGGGATCGCGCATGAGCAAAGCGGAGCCGCGGTCGAAGCGCGGGGGATCTTGTCGAGCTCCTCGACGAGCTCCTGCACCGAGAAGTAGGCGCGGAAGTCCTTGCGCGTGCCGACGCCGAACACGGGCCAGTTCTTGCGCACGAGCGTGCGCACGGACTCGCGCTCCGCGGCCGTGAGCTTCTTCTCGCCCTCGGAGCGGTTGAGGATCAGGTTCAGCTCGAGCAGGGCCTTGAGCCGGCGCGCGCCGGCCAGCCGGGCGAGGAGGTTCGACATCTCGTCGAAGCGCACGGGCGCGTCGGCGATCTTGTCCCAGACCTTGCCGTCCTCGCGGATGACGTAGCCCGTCTCGGTCAGCAACTCCATCGACAGGGAGTCGAGCGGCGTCGAGAGGACGTTGTAGGCCTCGCGCGTCGGCGATTGGGCGAGCGCCGGCAGCGGAAAGCCGAGCAGGAGGGCGAGAACGAGGGCCGTGCCGCGTTTCATGCTGTTAAGGAAGTGTCCCTTATGGCCATTATAGTTTTATTGCCGAGAAGCGCCGCGAAAAGGCATGATCGCCGGGTGGATCCAGCGCGCCTGATTTTTCCCGGCTTTACCGTCGGAAAACAGGACCCGAAAGAGGCGGAGGCCCTGGCCCGCCTCGGGGTCGGCGGCTTCTGCGTCTACGGCGGGACGCCGCCGAGCGTTTCTGCTCTAACGGCGCGCCTGCGCCGGGCCTCCCGCTACCCGCTGTTGATCTGCGCCGACTACGAGGAGGGCGCCTGGGTCCACGTTCCCGGCGCGACGCCTTTGCCGACGAGCCTCGGCGTCGGCGTCTCCGGCTCGGAGGCCGTCGCGCGCGAGAAGGGACGCGTCACGGCGCGCGAGGCGCGCGCGATGGGCGTCGATTGGGTCCTCGCTCCCGTCCTCGACCTGCTCAGCGAGCCCCGCAACCCGATCGTCAACCTGCGCGCCTTCTCGGCCGACCCGGCGGAGGCCGCGCGCCTGGCGAAGGCCTATCTCGCCGGCCTGCGCGACGAGGGCGCGCTCGGCTGCCTCAAGCACTTTCCCGGCCACGGCGCGACGACCGAGGACTCGCACCTCGACCTGCCGACCGTGCGCGCGGCGCGCGCTCTGCTCAACCGGCGCGAACTGGCCCCTTTCCGGGCGCTCGCCCGCGGCGCCGACGCCGTCATGCTCGGCCACCTCGTCGTCCCCGCGCTCGACGCCTCGCGGCTGCCGTTCACCCTGTCTCCGGCGGGGCCGAAGCTGCTGCGCGCGTGGGGCTTCCGGGGCCTCATCGCGACCGACGCTCTCGACATGGGCGCGGTCGCCAAGCACTGGGGCGAGCGCGAGGCCGGGCTCATGGCGGTGCGCGGCGGGGCCGACGTGATCCTGGTGCCGCGCGACGCGCGGACCTTGGCCGACGAGCTGCGCGTCGAGGCCGGCCGCGACCGCGCCTTCGCGCGCCGCTGCGCCGACGCGGAGCGCCGGCTCGACGCCGCCCTGCGCCGCGTCCGCGGCGCCCGCCCGCCGCTGTCCGTCGTCGGGGGAAGGCGCACGCGCGCCGCGCGGAGCCGCTCTTCGCCTCCTGCGCCGCGTGGACGCGGGCGCCGAAGGCCCGCCTTCCGCGCCGGGTCGCCTACTTCGAGCCGCAGGCGGGGCCGCGCGGTCCGCTGTCGGGCTCGGCGTTCGCCGCGGCGCTGCGCCGCCGCGTGCCCGTGCGCGTCGCGCGCGACGGCCGCGCACGCGCCGGCGAGACGCTGGCCGCCGGCGTCTTCGTCGGCCCGCGCGCCTACTCGGGCCGCATCCGTCTCGACGACGCGACGCGCGCGCGCCTCTCGGCCGCGCTGCGCCGCGCCGCCGACCCCGTCGCCGTCAGCTTCGGCAGCCCGTTCGCGCTCGACGGTCTGCCGGGCGCCGCCTTGTGCGCGTACTCGCGCGCGGACGCCGCTCAGCGCGCCGCAGCCGCTCATTTTATGGGAGAAGACAATGAATGAAGCCTCCACGTCGTGGTTCTCCGCCGGCACCGCGCTGACCGCCGCCGACTTCTTCGTCCTGCTCGGCACGCTCGGCGCGATGTTCCTCGTGGGCTGGTGGGGCGGGCGCAACTCGAAGAGCACCAACGACTTCTTCCTCGGCGGCCGGCGCATCCCGTGGTGGGCGGCGATGCTCTCCTTCGTCGCGACCGAGATCAGCGCGATGACGATCATCGGCGTCCCCTCGACGACCTTCCGCGAGAACTGGAACTACCTGCAGTTCTTCATCGGCTCGGCCGGCGCGCGCCTGCTGATCGCCTTCGTGTTCATCCCGGCCTTCTACCAGTACAACAGCACGACGATCTACGAGTACCTGCGCGAGCGCTTCGGCCACCGCACGCAGTATTCGGCGACCGGCTTCTTCTTCGCGACGCGCCTGCTCGCCTCCGGCGTGCGCCTGATGGCGGCCAGCGTCGCCGTCAGCATCCTGCTCGGCTGGCACCTCGTGCCGACCCTGATGCTGTTCACGATCGCGAGCATGATCTACATCGCCTACGGGGGCATCGAGTCCGTCGTCTGGACGAACGTCCTTCAGGCCCTGACATTCCTCGGCGTCGGCATGCTGACGATCGCGTTCTTGATCCACCGCTCCGAGGGCGGCTTCTCCGCGGCGATGCATCTCGCCTCGGAGGCCGGCAAGACGCAGATCTTCAACTGGGGTCCGAACATCTCGGAGCCCGGCTTCTTCGGCAAGTTCTTCGGCGACCCCAACATCGTCTGGATCGCGATCTTGAACGGCTTCTTCGGCTCGGCCGCCGCGTTCGGCACCGATCACGAGATGACGCAGAAGCTCCTGACCGTCGAGACGCGGCGCGACAGCCAGAAGACGATCCTGCTGTCGATCGCGGGCTCGCTGCTCACGCTGATCACCTTCGTCGGCGTGGGCACGATGCTCTTCGTGTTCTACAAGCAGAACCCGGGCTTGGCCCTGCCGGCCAAGCTCGACACGATCTACCCGCACTTCGCGGCGACCGTGATGCCGCGCTTCCTGCGCGGCGCCGTGCTGACGGCGATCGTCATGGCCTCGATCGACTCGCCGCTCGCGTCGCTGACGGCCGTGTTCGTCAACGACCTGTACAAGCCCCTGGTGGCCAAGGACGCGTCGCAGGAGCACTACATGAAGGTCTCGCGCGTCTGCGTCGTCGTGTTCGCCGTCGCGCTCGCGGCGATCGCGTTCTTCTTCAGCTTCTTCGACAAGATGCTGTGGCTCGCCTTCAAGATCGGCGGCGTGACCTACGGCTCCCTGCTCGGCGTCTTCCTGCTCGGCATGATGACGAAGAAGAAAGGCGACAAAGGCGTCGCGGTCGCGATGGGCACGATGGCCGTCGTCAACGCGATCCTGCTTTTGCTGTCCGAGAACAAGGTGATCCCGCTCGGCTGGAGCTGGCTCGTCATCATCGGCACGCTGGGCACCGTCGCCCTCGGCAAGATCCTGCCCGACTACCTGGACGAGAAGAAAGCTTAGAACCGATCGGTGTCAGGTTGTGCAATTGTCCGATTCTCCGGAATTCGAATCGGAGAGAATCGGACAATTGCACAACCTGACACCGTAGGGGGCTAGTAGAGGAGAATGCTCTTGCGGGAGGCCTCGAAGTCGCGGGGGCCTTTGTCGAAGAGGCCGATGAAGGACGACTCCTGGGCGCCCGTCTCCCACATGAGGCGGAACTCCTCGGTGCCGACCATGCGCTTGGCCTCGTCCCAGCGCCACTCGAACTCCTTGGGGTGGAGGTCGCGCAGCGCGAGCGCGAGCTTGCGGAAGACGGCGAGCGGGCGCATCGCGTCGCGGTCGGTGACGGTGATGCGCACTCCGCGGCAGAGCTGATTGGCGAAGACGCTCTTCGAGGGCGTGTAGTCCTGCGCGGAGAACTCGACGCCCTCGACGGTGCCGTTGAGGCGCGCGGCGATCTCCTCTCCGTTCATCCAGGGAGCGCCGATCCAGCGGAACGGGACGGGCGTGCCGCGGCCGACGGCGAGGTTCGAGGCCTCGAAGATTCCGATGCCGGGATATAAGGCCGCCGCCTCGACGTCGGGCATGTTCGGGGACGGCGGCACCCACGGCAGGCCCGTCTGGTCGTGCCACATGTCGCGGCGCCAGCCGCGCAGAGGGATCACCTTGAGGTGGGGGTGACGCACGGACCGGTTGTGCCAGAGCGCCATCTCGCCCGGCGTGAGGCCGTGGCGCACGGGAACCTGGAAGTAGGCCGTCAAGGTCACGAAGCGCAGGTTGGGATCGGCGAGAATCGGCCCTTCGACGATGTCGCCGCGGATCGGATTCGGGCGGTCGAGGACGAGGAAGTCGACGCCGGCGGTCTTGGCCTCCTCCAGGGCCATCGCCATCGTCGCGAGGTAGGTGTAGAAGCGCGCGCCGATGTCCTGAATGTCGAAGACGAGCACGTCGAGGCCCTGCAGCTGCTCGGGCTTCGGGCGCATGCCGGGCATGCCGCCCTGGTAGAGGCTGTAGAGCGGGATCTCCTTGCCGCGCAGCTTGGTCTTGCCGGAGCCGATGTTCTCGGACTCGCTGGCGGCGGCGAAGCCGTGCTCGGGGCTGAAGATCGCGACGACGTTCACGCCGCCGTCGGCGAGCAGGTCGACGATCGAACGGCCGCGGCGGTCGAGGGCCGTGCGGTTGGAGAGCAGGCCCACGCGCTTGCCCTTCAGCGGCTTGAAGCCCTCGGCGACGAGGACGTCGAGGCCCGACATGACGCCGGTCGAGGAGGACCGGCCGCCGGACGGGCCGGCGCAGGCGGCGAAGAGAGCGAGGGGCAGGGCGAGGAGCGGGGCGAGGAGCGGGCGGGGGTTTCTCATAGGGATTTGTCGAGGCGCACGCGCACGCCGCGGTCGCCGGGGCGGCAGCCGCCGGGAGGGCCGGAGCCCTCGAGGTCTCCGGCCCTCGGCTCGCCGAGGATGCCGTGCGCGTTGAGACGCACGACGACGGTCAGGGGCTCGTTGCGGCGGATGCCGGGGACGAGCAGATCCTGGGCGGACATCTCGAAGGAGGCGGGGAACTCGGGGTTGACGATGCGGTGCACGGCCAGAGGCACGCCGCCCCCGTTGCGCGCGACGACGAAGAGGACGGAGTTCGTCTTGGGCGCGCGGGCGGCGAGCTCGGGGGCGATGTCGACGACGCCGGCGAGGCGGAAGTCGCCCGTGAGCCAGTCGCAGGCGCCGAGCGCCGCGGCGGCGGCCAGCGCGAGGACGGCGCCGCGGCTCAAATCTCGGAGGTCTGGGCCGCGGCCGCCGCGTTGGCGCGCACGCCCAGCCACAGGTAGACCGACGTGATCGCCAGCGTCAGCAGGCCGGACAGCGGCACGACGAAGGGCATGAACGCGAGAATAAGCCGCACGAGCAGGGCCGCCGTCTGGGCGTGGATCGCGAGCTGGAAAAGCGCGCCGAAGCCGAGCGTGCCGGAGGCCAGCGAGTTCATCAGCAGGCCGAACACCGCGTACAGGAGGCCCGCGAAGGCGGTCCAGGCGGCGGCGAAGACGAAGAGCGTCAGGATCGCGAGCGGGTAGACGACCTTCTTGAGGGCGCCGGCGGCGTCGCGGAAGAATTTCGAGTCGACGACGACGGGCCGCTCGACCGCGGCCTTCGAAAGGTCGTAGATCTCGATCTTGCCCTGCTGCTGCTCGAGGTAAAGCGCGTTGTTCGTGAGGTAGGCGAGGACCTTCGCGTCCTGCAGGGCCTGGAGGGTGACGGGCTCCGTGCGGGCCGTGTCGATCATCACGGCGACCTCGGCGGCCTTGGGGTGGACGAGGCGCTTCGGGGCCGCCTCGGGGCTCGTGACCTTGCCGCCGGAGAACGTGAGCACGGGGACCTCGGCGGCGAGCCAGGCGAAGGTCTCGTCGACGACGGGGCCGACGCGCAGCTGGATCGCCAGCGAGCCGCCGACGGTGAAGATGAGGCTCAAGAAGAGGAGGTAGAGGACGGTGCGGCTCGTCTTCTCCTGGGCGAAGCGGCGGTAGGCCTGCGTCGAGGCGATCGAGCCGAGGAGGTCTTGGATCATGCCGACAGTCTAGCAAGGCGGACGGGGATGGACAAGGGTTGACGAAAACGCGACGAGACCTTAAACTTGGGGCATGAGATCGCGCCTGCGCCTGCTCGCGGCCGTCCAGGCCCTCTTCCTGATGGGCGCCCTCGGCTGCGGCGACGAGGAGGGGGCGGCTGCGGCCCGGCCCCGGAGAAGAAGGGCGAGGAGCAGGCCGCCGCGCCGTCCGCGGGGGCCGCGCGTCCGGCGGAGCGGGCGCGGCGCCGGAACTCAAGACGACCGAGGGGCGGCGCAGCGTGCCGAGGGCGTACCAGCGCCCCGAATCCGGCGCGCGCGATCGCGACGCCGAGCGCTCGGACCGGGGTATCTCCAAGCCCAAGATCGCGAAGTCGACCGAGGCGGCCGCCGCGGCCGCGGTCCCCGCCGCGATGCCGCTGAAGCCGCCGCCCGTGAAAGTCCTGCGTCGCAAGGTGGACGGAGTGCCCGATCGCGTCGAGATCTCGTGCCGGATGCTGGCCGCCGACCCGGGGCCGGAGTGCGCGACGTCGTCGAATTACCTCGAGATCAAGCTGCGCTGCTGCCCCGACGGGGCCGTCGAGCGCTGCCGCCCGACGAGGGACGGCGTCGTGATCGTCGGCCGCGGCTGCGAGCCGGCGCCCTAGTCCGCGCCGGGCTGCGGCATCGCCAGCGCTTCCTTGACCTCGGCGCGCCGGCCGGCATGCTGCGGGGACTCCAGGCGGGTGAGAAGGCTGTAGGCGCAAGGCACGACGTAGAGCGTCATCAAGGTGGAGATCAAGGTCCCGCCGATGACGGCCACGCCCATCGGCGCGCGCAGCTCGGCGCCGGGGCCGAGCGTCAGCGCCGCGGGCACGGCGCCGGCGACGATGGCCAGGGACGTCATCAGGATCGGGCGCAGGCGCAGCGGGCACGCCTTGAGCAAGGCGGGCCCGACGTCCATTCCGGCCTGCCGCTGATGGTTCGTGAATTCGACGAGCAGGATCGAGTTCTTCTTGACGATGCCCATGAGCAATAGGATGCCGATCATGCTCATCATGTTCAGCGAGTGGTCGAACAGCCACAGCCCCACCAGGGCGCCGGAGAGCGAGAACGGCAAGGCCAGCATGATCGTGAACGGGTGCACGAAGCTGTCGAACTGCGCGCCGAGGATCATGTAGGCGATGACGATTCCTAATACCAGCGCGAGCGCCAGCTCCTTGAACGAGTCCTGGAACTGCTGGGACGAGCCCGTCGTCGCGAGGGTGTAGCCGTCGGGCAGGACGTCCTTGGCGATGCGCTGCGCGGCGGCGATCGCGTCGGCCTGGGACTTGCCCGGGGCGACGTTGCCGAACACGGTGACGGCGCGCTGCCGGTCTTCCCGCTGGATCGAGAGCAAGGTCGGCTTGCTGACGATGCTGGTGACGGCGGACAGGGGCACCAGCTCGCCGCGCACGTTGCGCACCCAAAGCGAGGAGATGTCCGCCTCGCCCGTGCGGTTCTTGTCGGCCAGGCTGACCCGGATGTCGTAGCGCCGGCCGCCCTTGGTGTACTTGCCGACTCGAACGCCTCCCACGGTGGAGTTGATGGTGCGCGCGATGGCGGAGATGGTCACGCCCCGGCTGGCGGCCTTCTCGCGGTCGGGGATCACCCGGACCTCGGGCACGCCGACCTGATAGCTCGTGTCGACGTCGACGGCGAGCCCGGAATCGAGGAGCTTCTGGCGGATCGTCTCGGCGAGGCCGCCCAGCTTGTCCCACTCCGGGCCGCGCACGGACAGCTCGATGGGGTAGCCGCGGCCGCCGCCGGTAGCGATCGTCTGCGAGCGGTCCTGGAGGGCCACGCGGCGCACGCCTTCGATCTTCGAGAATTCTTTCCGGATGGTCGACATGAACTCCTGCTGGGTGACGGGCCTGTTCTTGCCCTTGGCCTTCGGGCGGTCCTTGGGCTCTTTCATCGTCACGAAGACGTTGCCCGTGTTGACCTCTCCGCCTTGGAAGCCGCCGACGCTGCCGAAGTATTTAAGGAGCTCCGGCCGTGACTGCATGAGCGCCTCGGCCTTCTTGAAGACCTCGTCGGTCATGGCCAAGGACGAGCCGGGGGCGTCTGGAAGCGGACGGTGAAGGTGCCTTGGTCCTGCGGGGGGACATCTCGCGTCTGAGACGGCCGGCGGCCAACATGGAGACTGCGAACAGCACGGCCGAGCCGAGCACGACGGTCCAGCGGTGGTCGAGAGCGCGCGTGAGCGTGCGCTCGTAGCGGGCGGTCAGTCCCTGGATAAAGGAGTCGATGGCTTTGCCGAGCCTCGTCGTGTGCCCGACCTCCAGGAATCGGCTGCACCGCATCGGCGCGAGCGTGACGGCCTCGAGCAAAGAGAAGGCGACCGCCACCGAAATCGTGACGCCGAACTCGAAGAAGAACTTGCCGATGATGCCCTTCATGAAGGCGACGGGCAGGAAGATGGCCATGACGGCCGAGGAGATGACGATGACGGAGAAGGTGATCTCGCGCGCGCCGTGGACGGCCGCCTTGACCAGCGGCATGCCTTCCTCGCGGTGGCGCGCGATGTTCTCGAGCACGACGATCGCGTCGTCGACGACGATGCCGATGACGAGCGAGATGGCCATCATCGTGATCGTGTTGAGCGTGAATCCCATGAAATTCATGACGAGCAAGGTCCCGCCGAGCGCGGTGGGGATCGCGAGGATGACGTTGAGGGTCGAGGACCACGAGCCGAGGAACAGCCAGCAGACGATCGAGGTGAGGACGACGGCCAGCGCGAGCGTCATGACGAGCTCGTGGATCGTGTCCTCGATGAACTTCGTCGTGTCGAAGTTGACGCCGATCTTGATGCCCTCCGGGAGCGTCTTTTGGATATCCGCGATTTCGGCCTTGACCGCGTGCGCCAGCGCGACGGTGTTGGCGCCGCGCTGCTTCTTGATGCCGAGGCCGATCGAGGTCTCGCCGTTGACGCGCGAGATCCGGCGTATGTCGGCCAGGCCCTCCTCGATGTCGGCGATGTCGGAGATCCGCAAAGTCTTCCAGAGAATGCCGCCGCCGACGCGTTGGGGGATCGTGATGCGGCCGAACTCCTCGGCGGTGGAGGCCTCGCCCATGACGCGGACGCTGTGCTCCTGCTGGGAGGTCTGCAGGACGCCGCCAGGGAGCTCGGAATGCTGGGTCTCGACGGCGTTGACCACGTCGTCGACGGTGATCTGCAGGTCGCGCATCTTGTCGCGCTTGAGCCAGACGCGGAGATTGGGCTCGGTGAATCCGTTCAGGGTGATCTCGCCCGCGCCGGGAAGGGTCTGGAAGCGGTCGACGAGGCGGTCGCGGACGAAGGTCGTGAGCTCGCGGTAGGGGCGCGTGCCGGAGACGCCGACGAACATGATCGGCTGGTCCTCGGGGTTGACCTTCTGGATGATGGGGGTGTCCATCTCGCGCGGCAGGTTGCGCTGCGCCTGCGCGATCTTGGTCTGGACCTCCTGCACGGCGACATCGATGTCTTTTTCGAGGCTGAACTCGGCGGTGATGTTCGCGGAGCCGAAGCGGGTGGTCGAGCGGATCTTGCCGATGCCCTCGACGGTCATCAGCGCCTCCTCGACGGGGTCGATGACCTCGTTCTCCATGACCTCGGGCGCGGCTCCTTCCCAGGTGAGGCGGACGTTGACGACGGGCGAGTCCACATCGGGGTTCTGCGAGACGCCGAGCTTGAAGAACGAGAGGCCCCCGAACAGCAGGAGGCAGAGCATGAGCATCCAGGCGAAGACGGGCTTCTTGATGGCGAGGTCGGATAGGGTCATCTTATTTGAGGATCTCTCCGGGCATGGCGCCGGCCGCCGTCTCGAGCGCGATCGCGGCCAGTCTCGCCTGCACGAAGGCGTCGTTGCGGGCGAGGCCCGCGACGTTGAGCCGGTCGAGCGACTGAAGGACTTCGATCGAGGTCACGAGGCCGCGCCGCTCGTCCTGGGTCTGCAGGCGGTAGTCGCGCTGGGCGAGCTCCTCGGCCCGGCGCTGGATCTCGAGCTGGCGCAGCGCGGCGACGTAGTCGCGGTGCGCGTTCCGGGCGTCGAGGTCGGCGGCGCGGCGCGCGGCGCGCAGGGAGAAGCCCGCGCTCGCGGCGGCGGCGCCGGCGGCCGCGTTGTCGGCGCGGATCGCGCCGAAGGAGAAGATCGGAATGCTCGCCGTCAGCGCGGCGTCCCACTTGTTCGACTGGCGGGCGACGGGGCGGTAGGCGTAGTAATTGCCGGTCAGCGTGACCTGCGGGAGGTAGCCCGCGAACGCGGCGTCGGCGGCTCGCGAGGCGGCCGCGGCGGCCTCGCGGGCGGCGGCGACGTCCGGGCGGGACTCCATGCGGGCCAGATAACCCTCGAGAGCCGGCGGCTCGGAGGGCGCCGGCTCCGCGGCGTCGGGATCCACGGGCGCGCGGACGAGGAAGGCCAGCAGGTCGCCGCGGGCGGCGACGAGCCGCTCGTTCTCCACGAGCTGGGAGCGGAGGCCCTGCGACTGGACCTCCTGCGCGAGCGCGTCGGCCTCGCGGGCGCGCCCGACGCGCACGCGATCCTTGGTCTCGGCGAGGCGCTTGTCGGCGTACTCGAGGAGGCGGGCCGTCGCCGATACGTTCTCGCGGGACTGCAGCAGGCCGTACCAGGCGCCGGCGACGTCGGCGAGCAGAAGCTGCTCGGCGCGCCGCCGCTCGTGGTACCGGCGGGACGCGACGGACTTGCCGCCGCGGACGGCCGCGATCTCGCGGTAGCCCGTCAGGCCGACCTGGGTCAGGCGCAGGCCGCCCTCGTTCTGCATCTGCTGGGCGCCGCCGAACTGGGAGCCGCCGACGCGCCGGTGCTGCCAGTCGGTGTTGTGGCGGAAGGAGATCAGCGGAAAGGCCCCGCCGAGCGCGCCGCGGTACAGGGCCTCGGCCTGGAGCAGGGCCTGCTCGCTGATCGCGACGGAATCGCTGTTCTCGAGGGCGCGCGCGTAGGCGTCCTTGAGGGTGCGCACGGGGGCTTCGGCGGGCGTCTGGGCGGCGAGGGCCGGGGCCAGCAGGAGGAGTAAGAGGGCGGAACGGGACATGGGCGTATTTTAGACGATCCGGAGGGACGGAAAGTGTCGGGGGCTTCCCTTTATTATCTGGAGTCGCGCCGGGAGGCGACGGCGGCGCCCGCGGCGACCATCGCGGCGGCGAAGGCCGCGAGCACGAGCAGGCAGGTTCGGATCTCCGGCGCGCCGGCGCCGGCGGCCTCGGGCAGGAGGGCCCGTTGGAGGCCCGTCACGGCGTATGAAACCGGGTTCACGGCGATCAGCGCGCGCAGGGCTCGCGGCGCGGTCTGCGCGGGGAACAAGGCGCCGGAGAGCATCCACATCGGGATCAGGAACAGGTTCATGACCGAGTGGAAGCCCTGCGTCGAGTCGAGGACCCAGGCGATGCAGAAGCCGAGCGCCGTCAGCCCGACCGAGGCCAGCGCGAGAACCAGGAACGCGAGGAGGTACCCGTGAAGCCCGGGGTGCAGGCCGGCGGCGCCGGCGAGCAGGAGAAACGCGACGCCCTGCGCGAGCCCGACGGTCGCCGAGCCCAGGACCTTGCCGAGCACGATCGCGAGCCGGGACACGGGGGCCACGAGCACGGACTGCAAGAAGCCCTCGCGGCGGTCCTCGATGATCGAGATCGTCGCGAAGATCGACGTGAAGAGGACTATGAGAACCAAGGTTCCCGCATAAAAGTACTGCAGAAAGGTCATGCCCTCCGGCGCGCCCGGCACGCGCACCGCCGTGCCGAGCCCGGAGCCGATCAGCAGCCAGAACACGATCGGCGGCACGAGGCCGCCGATCACCCGCGGCTTGTCGCGGAAGAAGCGCACGACGTCGCGCTCCCACAGCGTCAGCAGGGCGCTCATTTCGGGGCCTCGTCGCCGAAGCGGCGGCCGGCGTGGTGGAGGAAAGCGTCCTCGAGGCTCGGACGCGAGAGGCTCACGGTGCGCAGGCGCCCCGGGAATGCCTCCGCGAGCTGGGGATGAACGCCGCGCCCGCGGCGCGCTCGAGGCGCAGCACGTCGCCGAAGGCCCGGGGCGTCACGCCGAAGCGCGCCGTGATCTCGTCGCGCAGGGCGGAGGCCCCGTCGGCCTCGATCGTGATGACGTCGCCGCCGATCGCGCTCTTGAGCTCGGCGGGCGTGCCCTGCGCGACGATCTTGCCCTGGTCGAGGATCGCCACGCGGTCGCAGAGGTCGCCCTCGTCCATGAGGTGCGTCGTCGTGAGGATCGTCGTCCCTTCCTTCTTGAGCGCGAGCAGATGGTCCCACAGATCGCGGCGCGCGGCCGGGTCGAGGCCCGTCGACGGCTCGTCGAGCAGGAGCACTTTCGGCGCGTGCAGCAGGCACTTCGCGAGCTCGACGCGCCGGCGCAGGCCGCCGGAAAGCGTCGCGCAGGCGTCGCCGGCGCGAGCCGACAGGCGGTAGCGGGCCAGCAGCTCGTCGATGCGCGCGGCGAGCGCCGCGCCGCCGAGGCCGTAGAGGCGGCCGCCGTGGACGAGATTCTCGCGCACGGTGAGCTTGTTGTCGAGGCTCGGCGACTGGAACGCGACGCCGAGCAGGGGGCGCACGGAGGCGGGGGCGGCCACGAGGTCGCGGCCGAGAATGGAGGCGCGGCCCGCGGTCGGGGCGAACGCCGTCGCGAGGATGCGGAACAAGGTGCTCTTGCCGCCGCCGTTGGGGCCGAGCAGCCCGAACAGGCCTCCCTCCGGGACCGAGAACGAGACTCCGTCGAGCGCGCGGCGCGCGGGGGACTTGCCCTTGGCCGGATAATCGTGGACGAGCCCGGAGGCCTCGACGGCGCTCATCCCTTGGGCAGCCCGGTCCAAGGCGTCTCCGCGTGGCGGGTCGACTTGTTCGCCCAGCGCGCGGCGACGAACAGCCACGTCGAGAAGCGGTTCAGGTAGACGATCACGTTGTCGGGCGCCTTCTCTCTCGCCGAGAGCTCGACGGCCGCGCGCTCGGCGCGGCGCGCGACGGCGCGCGCGAGGTGCAGCGCCGCGCCGGCCTCTCCGCCGCCGGGGAGGATGAAGTTCTTCAGGGGGAGAGGTCGTCCTCCCAGGCGTCGATCTCGGCCTCGAGCCGCTTGGGGGCCTCGGGCGGCAGGCCGCGGTCGAACGGCGCCGGGAGCTTTCCGGCCTTCTCCGGCGGCGTGGCGAGCAGGGCGCCGATGACGAAGCACTCGGCCTGGGCGCGCGCGAGCGCGTGGTCGAGAGGCGCGAGCGAGGACTTCTTCGCGACCGCGGCGCGCGCGACGCCGAGCGCGCAATTGAGCTCGTCGATCTCGCCGTACGCGGCCACGCGCGGGTGGCTCTTGGCGACGCGCCCGCCGCCGAAGAGGCCGGTCTCGCCGCCGTCGCCGCCGCGCGTGTAGATCGGCACCTAGAACTGGACGCCGAGACCGAGATCGAAGCCGGGGATGCCGTGCCGGATCGAGTAGCCGCCGCGCACGCTGATGAACGGCAGCGGGTGGACGTCGGCGCCGGCGGCGAAGCGGGAGCCGCGCGCGGTCGCCTTGGCGCCGACGACGCCGGGGAAGACGCCGGAGCCGGCCTTGACCTCGGTGACGTCGTAGCCCACGACGAAATAAGGCTTGATCAGGGGCAGGTTCCAGGTCGCCGCGGCGTTGAGCGCGCCGTGCGCGGCGGTGAAGTACTTGTGGTCCACCTTTTCGCCGAGCGCCGAGATCGAGATGTTCGGAAGGAACGTGTCGACGACGTCGGTGCGGTAGAGCCCGTAGCGCAGACCTCCGCCCAGCACGGTCAGGCCCTCGAGCGCGACGCCGCGGGCGATCACGTCGACCTTGAACGGCAGGCCGACGCCGACCTCGATCATCGGCAGGCCGAAGGCCTGGGCCCCGGAGTTGCGCAGGATCATGTCGTCCCGGTCCGGCCGGCTCTGGACCGAGCCGACGACGCCGGCCCAGAAGCCGGGCATGCCGATCGCGCGCCCGGTGTGCGCCGACGCGCCGCCGAGGATGCCGCCGAGGTCGAGCGCGAAGGGTTTCAGGTTTCCGGGACGAGCCGAGTTCTGGAAATCGTTGAAGCTGTCGGCGCGCGCCGCGCCGGCGATCAGGAGGAGCAGTGCGGCGAGAATCGTCTTCATGCGCCCATTTTGCCAAATTCGGGGCTATTGCGGTACACTGCGGGGGCATGACGCTTTCGCGCGAGGACCGTTGGCTCGCCGGCTGGCTGGCCGCGTCGCTCGCGGCCGCCGCGGTCCTCTTCGCGGTCAACGCGGCGTTCTTCCGGTACACCGGCATCAGCTACTTTCCGCGCGAGTGCTGGTGGCTGGCCTTCGTCGCGCTCGACTTCGCGGTGTTCGGCTATTTCGCGCGCGCGCGCGCCGTACGCGGCGTTCGTGTCGGTCAACCTGGCCTTCTACGCGCTGATCGCGGCCGTCATGGGCGTGCTGACGACGGGCATCCAGTACACGCCGTTTCCCCGCATCGACCACGCGCTCGCGCGCTGGGACGCGGCGCTCGGCTGGGATACGGTCTCGGTGCTCGCCTGGCTCGCGGAGCGCCCGGGGCTGCGCCGCTTCCTCGCCTACGTCTACAACTCCACCGAGCTGCAGCTCGTGCTGGCGCCCTTCGTCGCCGCGTGGGCGCACGACAAGCGCCGCCTGCGCGTGCTGCTGTACGCGACCGTCTACTCCTCCTTCATCGGCAGCCTCTTCTATTACTTCTTCCCGAGCTCGGGTCCGGCGGGAGTCTTCGACAGCCCGCACTTCATGGCGGTCCAGCGCCTGACGCACCTGAAGTACGAGCAGGTCCACAACTTCCAGCCCGTGACGACCTTGCTCGGCGGCCTGATCGCGTTCCCGTCCTTCCACGTGGCCTGGTCGGGCCTGGCGACGTACGCGGCGCTGCCGTACCGGCGCCTCTTCATTCTCGCGGCGGCTCTCAACGCCGTGGTCGTCGCCTCGACGGTCCTGCTCGGCTGGCACTACCTCGTCGACGTCCCGGCGGGGATCGCGCTCGCCGCCGGCGCGCTGTGGGCCGGCGAGCTCACGCACCGCCGCCTCGGCGAAAGCTAGAGCTCGGGCCGTCCGGCCCGGTCGTAGACGAAGGCCCAGTGCAGGGCCGCGCCCGCGACGACGAGAAGGTGGAACAGCTCGTGCGGGCCGAGCCAGCCCGCGACGAGCGCCGGCCGCTCGAGGTAGTCGATCGCCGCGCCCGCGCCGTAGCAGACGCAGCCGAGGAACAGCAGCACGGTCTCCTTCCAACCGTAGCGCGCCATGATGCGCGAGAACGACACCGCGCCGAGCGAGGCCACGCCCATGTACGATAGGATGATCCCCCAATACGGGATTTGCGCGAAGTAGACGTCGACGATGACGAGGCAGGTGAGCGCCGCCGCCCAGAACGCCGCCGTCATGCCCCAGCGCCAATGCCCCTGGAGCAGGATCGTGTGCACCGGAGTCGCCGAGCCCGCGATGACGAGCCAGATGCCCGCGTAGTCGAGCCGGCGGAAGAGCGCCCGCGCCGGCCCCGGCGGCAAGCCGTGGTAGACGCCGCTCGTCGCGAACAGGAACAGCAGCGAGCCGCTGAAGATCAGCATCGAGACGTTGCGAAGAGGATGCCCGCGGCCCCGGCGGTGCATGAACCACGCGCCGGCCAGGGCGCCGAGCGCGGCCGCGAGATGGGACGCGCTGGCGACGCCGTCGTGGAGTCCGAGGAATTGCTGGAGCTTCACCTAGAGCGAGCGCTTCTCGCCGTCGTGGCGCTTTTCGAGGCGGGCACGCAGCGCGCCGCGCAGGATCTTCGCGTTGAAGAGCCGCGCCGCCTCGAAGAGCAGCGCCGTGCCGCCCTCGACGTCGGAGACGCGGACGCGCTCGGGAGCGACGGCCTTCGCGCCCCAGCCGTTGTGGTAGTTGACGAGCGGCACGGCGACGCCGCCGGCCTCGTAGCCGAACGCGAGATACGCCGTCGCCTCGCACGTCCCGCCGGTCAGGCGCAGGCGCTGGACCTTGCGGCCGCGCTTGGCGAGATTGACGGCCGCCTCGTCGAGCAGCGAGGTCGCGTTGCCGTCGAAGGCCGTCGCCTTGTCGCCGAGGCGGATCGTCGGGCCTTTCCCGGGCCGCGAGCCGGGCAGTTCGCGCGAGGACTCGATCGAGAGATAGGTGTCGTACTCCGAGAGGACGCCGGAGCGGATCATGTCGAGCGCGCCCACGAAGCCGACCTCCTCGGCGCGGTTGAGCAGCACGGTCAGGTTCGCCTTCGCGCGCGCGCGGATGAGCCGGCGCATCGCCTCGAGGCTCATCGCGCAGCCGAGCAGATCGTCGACGGAGCGCGAGGACAGCCAGCCGCCTTTCACCTCGCAGGCGGGCAGCGCCAGCACGGCGAAGTCGACCGCGCCTTTCGGCGGCTCGGTCCACTTGATCGTCCACGGCGCGCCGTCCTTGGCCGGCCGCGGGCCCAGCACGCCGCGCGCGGCCGGGACGTTGCCCTCCGGCACGGCGGGGAACGCCTCGACCTTCTCCCCGGCGAGCAGGTGCGGCGGCAGGCCGCCGCGCAGGCGAGCGGTCGCCCCGGCCGCGGTCACGGTGACGAGGTCGAAGGCGGGGTGGTCGAGGTGGGCGGCCAGGCACAGCGCGGGGGCCTTGCCCGCTCCTTTATACGAGACGATGTAGCCGCCGCGGACCTTCTTGACCTTCGCGCGGGCGCCGAGCTGCTCTTTGATCCACTCGAGCGCCTTGCGCGAGACGGCCGTCTCGCGAAACGGGGCGGTCGGGACCGAGGTCAGGTGGCGGAACAGGTTGAGCGCGCCGGGTTTGGTTTTCACCCCGGTATTCTACAGATTGCCGGGGTCGGCGGGAGGGGCGGTCGGGACGTCCTTGTCCTTGTCGAAGTCGTGTTCTAAAAGACTCTTTTCGGTTCCCGCGTCGATATTGAGGTTCAGGCCCGCGCCCTTCGCGGCCTTGGCCGCGCCCTGGAGCTTCTTCATCGTGTCGGGCGTGAGCTTGCCGCCGTCCTTGACGACGGCGTCGAGAAGCTCCTTCATGTCGGGGCTGATGAAGCCCTGCTTCTTCATCAGCGAGTCGACGATGTCTCGGCCCATCGCGGGCGTGATGCCGTCCTTGCCGTCGCCGGCCTGCGCGTGCAGGCGCTTCTCGAGCGAGGAAAGATCTCCGGCGGAGTCGCCGGCCTTCGCCAGGTCCTCGTTGGTCAGCCCGCCCAGGCCGCGGCCGCTCTTCGTCTCGCCGTCGATGATCGTGCCGCTGTTGGCGAGGTAGTCGCGGACCTCGGCGCGCTGCAGGTCGTCGAACTCCTCGAGGGTCTGGTAGCTCAGCGGCTTGCCCTTGGCCTCGGCGGCGGCGACGGCTTCGCCGCGCGCCTTCTCCTGGCAGTCGCGCACGGAGTCGAGGTCGGGCTTATACCGCAGCCGCGCGGAGGTCGTCGAAACGTGCACGCAGTCCGGGATCGTCAGCGCGGGCTCGGGCGCGGCCTTCGGCTTCTTCTTCGGGGCGGCCGCCGCGTCCGGGGCGGCGAGGACGGCCAGCAACAGGAGGGGGCGATCATGCTCCTCCGAGCATAGCCCCGGACCGGCGTCCCGTCAAGGCTGACGGCCTAGAGCGTGACGAAGCTCGCCGGCTTGACCTTCTGTTTGGGGGGATCGGCGCCCACTCCGGACGCGCGGGCTCCGGCGGCTTGGCCTCGGCGGTGGTCACCGAGAGCATGGACACCTTCCCTCCGCGGCGCACGGTCACGGAGAGCTTCTCGCCGGGGGAGCGGTACTTCACGTGCGTGAGGAACGCCTTGAGCGCGTCCTCGGGCAGCAGGCCGTCGAGGCGCACGTCGTCGACCTGGACGAGCTCGTCGCCGGGCTGGATGCCGGCGGCGTCGGCCGGCCCGCCGGGCGAGGCCTTGCCCGCGGTCAGGGAATTCGTCGTCGTCGAGGCCGAGACCTCGAGCTGGATGGCGCTCGGCTTGAGGTTGCCGGTGCGCTTGTACTGCTTCATCGCGAGCGTGATGTAGCCCGCGGGCAAAGAGAGGCCGATGCCCTCGAAGCCGCCGGACTGGGAGGCGATCATCGAGTTGATGCCGACGACGCTGCCCCACATGTTGAACAGCGGGCCGCCGGAGTTGCCGGGGTTGATCGCGGCGTCGGACTGGTTCTGGTCGAGGACGAACTCGTCGCCGAGGCGGTCGCGGCCGAGTGCCGAGACGATGCCCTTGGTCACCGAGAAGGTCATCCCGCGCGGGCTGCCGATCGCGACGACGGTCTCTCCCTTGTCGAGCTTGGTCCAGACCGGCAGCGGGCGGCGGTCGAGCGACTTGTCGACGAGCTCGACGAAGGCGATGTCCTTGGCCATGCGCGCGTCGCCGTAGGCGAGCACGCGGCCCTTCACCATCTTCGGCCGGTTGTCGTTGCCGGTCTGCAGGCCGACCTCGATCTCGGCGCCGACGGCGAGCTTCTGCACGCAGTGCGCGTTGGTCGCGATCACGCTCGGGCGGCCGAGCTCCTTCATCGCGTCGACGAAGAAGCCGGTGCAGATCGCGTGGCCGGGCTTCTGCGAGGCGTCCTCGCCGGGGATCGTCATCGACAGGAATACGACCGACGGCTCGACCTTCTTGATGAGGTCGATGAGCGGTTTCTGCGCGAGGAGGAGCGGGTCGTTCGGGCCGGTCTCCTGCGTCGTGAGCTGGAAGCGCGGCTGGGACTTCGCCGCCTGCGTGCGCTTGGCCGCGATGTCGCGGATCAGGTTCAGCGCGGAGGAGAACTCCGAGTCCGACTGCGCGAGCGCGGGGCTCGTCAGGGCCAGCACCGCGGCGAGAGAGAGAAGCGTCTTCATGTTATTTCCCCGCCCAGAACGACACCTGCTCGTCGAGCTTCGCCTTCACGCGCGCGTCGCCCGGCAGGAGCTTCTCGGGCACCGGCGGCGCGACGGGCCGGCCGTTGGGGCCCATGACCGCGGTCATGTGGCCGACGTCCTTGAGCTGGCCGTACACGTCGGTTTCGAACATCCACTGCTCGGCGTTGAAGTTGCCCGTCGCGGCGTCGAGCTTGTAGTCCATCCAGATGATCAGCGCGCCCGCGGCCTCGAACTTGCCCTGGTCGTTGAGCTCGCCGAGGAAGGAGACGACGCGCAGCATGTGGTCGGCCTTCGGGTCGCCGGTCTTGTCTTCGAGCATGAACGACGCGGGCTGAAAGAGATTGCCGGCGTTGAACTTTCCGCTCTTCTTCACGGCCTCGATCACCTTGGCCCACTCGGTCTCGGACGCGGCCGGAAGGTTGGCCTGCGGGCCCTGGGCCGGGCGCTTCGGCACGACGCGGATCTGGGCCATGCGGAGCGCGGCCTTCGCCTGGATGTCGCCGAGGGCCGAGGAGAAGTCGTCGGCCCGGGCGCAGAGGGGGAGCAGCAGGACGAGGGCGAGAGGGAGTCGGGTCATGCCCCAATGGTAAGGGTTTTGCGGAGGGGCGTTCACCGCCTGAGGGCCTATAAGGGAGGGCGCGTAGGACCCGGGGGTTTTACGGCCTATTGGTCCCGCGAGTTTACGCGAGGTGCTTCGCCAAGAACGCCTCGGCCTTCGCGTAGAAGTCGAGCCGGTTGCCCGGCTTCGCGAACCCGTGGCCCTCGTCCTTGTAGAGCAGGTACTCGACGGGCTTGCCCTTGGCGCGCAGCTCGGCCACGATCTGCTCCGACTCCGCCTGCTTCACGCGCGGATCGTTCGCTCCCTGCGCGATGAGCAGCGGAATCTCGATCTTGTCGATATGAAACAGCGGGGAGCGCGACTTGAGGAACTCCTCCTCGGTCTCAATGGAGCCCACGCGCAGGTCGAAGATGCGCTTCATCGGCTCCCAGTACGGCGGGATCGACTTGATCAAGGTGATCAGGCTCGAGGGGCCGACGACGTCGATCGCGCAGCGGTAGAGCTTAGGCGTGAACGCGGCGCCGGCGAGCGCTGCGTAGCCGCCGTAGGACCCGCCGTAGATCGCGACGCGGCGCGGGTCGGCGATCCCCTGGGCGACGGCCCACGCGACGCCGTCGGTGAGGTCGTCCTGCATCTTCGCGCCCCACTCCTTGTCGCCCGCGTGCAGATGCGACTTGCCGAAGCCCGTCGAGCCGCGGTAGTTGAGCTGGAGGCAGGCGTAGCCGAGGCTCGCGAGCCACTGGGCCTCCGGGTGGAAGCCCCAGCGGTCGCGCGCCCACGGGCCGCCGTGGACGCACAGCACGAGCGGGAGGTCCTTCGCCTCGGAGCCGGCCGGCGTGGTGAGGTAGCCGCGCACCGTCCGGCCGTCGCGCGCCTCGAACTTGACCGGCTGCATCGGGGCGAGCGTGTAGGGGTCGAGGCGCGGGCGCGTCGAGAAGAGCGGGGTCGCCACGCGAGCGACGCGGTTCCAGCGCAGGAAGGACGGCGAGCGGTCCGGCTTGTTGACCGAGAGGTACCAGACGGTGTCGGCGTCGTTGCGCGAGACGATCATCGCGTCGCCCTGGAGCGCGTGCATCGCGGTGAAGTCCATCTTCATCGACTGGTCGAGCGCCTTCCACTGCAGGCGGTCGACCTCGAAGGTGACGGCCTCGGCGTGGTACTTGCGCGGGTGGATGAGCACCGAGCCGAGGTCGGACTCCGGGTGCTCGGCGAGCACCGCCGCGTCGCCGCCGCCCAGCGGGGCGAGGAGGAGGGCGGTCGTGTCGCGCCCGACGGAGGATTCGATGTAGATATGTTCGCCGTCAGGCGAAAAGCCGTGGGCGCCGAGCTGGTCGTCGGGGCCGCAGGACAGGAAATCCTTCCAGCCCGCGCCGTCGCGCAGGCGCAGGATCGTGCCGCCGTCGGCGCGCATCGCCTTGTGAAGCCCGATCTTGAAGTCCTTGTCGGGCAGCCAGCCGATCGCGTCGCCGGGGTTCGTCGCCTCGAGCGTGCGCGAGCCGTCCTTGAGGCTGACGCGCCAGACGTCGTGGAGCTTCGGGTCGCGGTCGTTGAGCGCGACGAGGATCTCGTGCGGGAAGCGCGGCTCGGTCGCCACGATCTGCGCCTGCACGCCGGGGTACGGGGTCAGGTCGCGCGTGACGCCCGTCTCGAGGTCGGTCTGGTAGACGTGCCAGTTCTCGTCGCCGTCCTTGTCCTGCACGTAGAGAATCGAGCGCTCGTCCTCGGCCCACAGGAAGACGCGGATGCCGCGGCCGCGGTCCTGGGTGAGAGGGCGCGCGTTCTTGGCCTCGGGGCCGACCCAGATGTTGAGCACGCCGTCGTCGGGCGCGAGGTAGGCCCAGAGCTTGCCGTCGGGCGAGATCTTCGGGGAGGCGCGCTCGGGGTTGCCGAACAGCAGCTCTCGGGGGACGCGCTCACTCATAGTGGGTGCCGAGTTTCTTCTGGAGAGACGGCAGGTCGACCTCGATGATCGAGGTGAAGCCGCTGATCTCGGGAACCGGCGAGGGCACCGGCTTGACCTCGGGGGAGGACAGGACGCCCGCGATCACGCGCTGGCGCTCCGGGATGTCGTCGCCGAGGTCCAGCAGCCACAGCCAGGCCTCGAGGGAACGCTTCGCGTCGGACTCGGCCTCCGCGCGGCTCTTCAAGGAAGCGCCGTACACGCGCAGCAGGCGCCCGTCCCGGCGCACGCGGCTTTCCTTCGGGACCGGCCACGGATTCGGGGCGGGCGCGAAGGCCCGCTCGAGCGACGCGCAGGCCGCGAGGGTCCCGACGAGCACGGCGAGCAGAGGTTGCCTGATCACGGCGGAAATTGGTAAGATGAGGGACCTTCCGTCCTCGGGGTTCTGGTGGCGCGTTCGTCTAGCGGCCTAGGACGTCGCCCTCTCAAGGCGAAGATCATGGGTTCAAATCCCATACGCGCCACCAGACCCCTGAGGACTTTTTGCGCCCATCGGGGCCATCCTACCAAACGGGCGGGCCTTGACGGAACGGCGTCCCGGCGGCACACTGAAGGCATGAGAACCGCCCTGCTCGTCGCCCTTTGCCTCGCCGCCTACGGGCTTCCCGCGCGCGCGGATGACGCCGAAGAGGAGCCCGCCGCGGAGGAAGCCGCCCCGGCGCCCAAGCCGGACGCGATCGACGCCGCGGGAACACGCGGACCCGCCGCGGCCGGCGTCACGACCGACCGGGGAGCCCGGCCCAAGTTCAACGGCTCCCGCCCGGCGTCGGGTCGAGGAGGCGGCGGCGGAGGAGGGGCGCGGGCGCGCGTGAGATCACGAAGGAGTGGGCCGAAGATGCCGGCGCCGAGGCCGTGGGCAAGCCGTTGATCACGACGATGCAGGCCGCGAAGGCCGAGGCGATGTCGCGCCGGAACTTCAACCACGCCAACCCCGTGTTCGCCACGGGCGTCGTCTACGCCTACGCCTTCAAGACGCCGGCTGCGCAGGCGACGAAGGTTCCGGCCGGGGAATTCCATTGGTCCCCGGTGCCCAGCCGAAACGTCTGCGAGCGGCTGTCCGCGTCGATCTCAGCGAACGCCGGCGATCTCAAGGGGTATGCCGCGCCACCCAAATGGGCGTCTACGGCGATCTGCGCTGGACGTACGGCGGAAAGGGCTGCAGCTTGGCCCCGGAAAAATCTACTTCTTCAATCTCAAGTGCGAGAAGTGCGTCGAGGGGACCGGCGCCGGCTACCAGAACCAGGTCGAGGCCTACGATTGCGAGAATATAGCCATCGATGATCTGCTGAACTGGGTCGCCAAGCCTAAGTAGTGCGTTCTCCTAAAAAGGAAGGCCCCCGCTCGCGCGGGGGCCTTCGCTTTTACGGCGGACTGATTAAGACAGGTGCTTGGAGACGAGCTTCGTCATCTCGAACATGTTGACCGTCGCCTTGCCGGCGAACACGGCCTTCAGCGCCGCGTCGGCGTTGATGTTGCGCTTGTTCTTCTTGTCCTGCAGGTTGTTCTTCTTGATGTACGCCCAGAGCTTCTTGACGACCTCGGTGCGGGGGAGGGGCTTGCTGCCCACGATCTCCGCGAGCTTGTCGCTGGGGGTGAGGGGCTTCATGAACGCCGCGTTCGCCTTCTTCGCCATGGTGTTATATCTCCTGGAAGCCGGCGCCTCGAAGGGCTTTCCCGGCGTGATTGACGTCATTCAACATGATTTCCCCTCGGAAATCAAGGATTCTCCGACGGAGAAGCCGCCGAAACGACCCGGATCGCGTCGCGGCCCGATTCGCGGATCTCGTCGGAGACGTGCGGCAGGCCGAGTTCCTCCGCCGTGTGCCAGCGGATGTCGTCGCTCTCTTCGGGCCGGTGGACGTGCTCGCCGGGCCTGGCGCGGAGGTAGTAGATGAAGTCGATGTGGTGGTTGTGGCCCGGGATCTCCTCGATCTGCACGCGCTGGGGCTCGTGGAGGGACTCGACGCGCCCCCGGACATGACGGGGGGCGCGGCTCGGAGACGAATTCGGCCTGGAGGCCGGTCTCCTCGAGGACCTCGCGCAGGACGGCCTCGTCGGGATGCTCGCCTTCGTCGATGTGCCCGCCGGGGGCAGCCACATGCCGAGCTTCTTGTGCTTGACGAGCAACGTCTTCCCGTCCCGGACCACGTAGCCGGTGGCGACGAAGCAGTACTTCCGGGGCGTCACGACGTCGCCTGGTGGGACGTCTGGAACTTGCGGCGCGAGGCGATGCGGCGCATCTCCTCGGCGGCGGCGGGGTTCTCGCCCAGGACGAACTTGAAGTCCTCGGCGACGAGCGTGAACAGCAAGGTCGGCTCGGAGGCGACGACGGTGGCCGTGCGCGGCTCGTCGGAGATCAGCGCGATCTCCCCGAGGAAGTCGCCGGCCTTCAGGGACGCGACCTTCTTCTTGAGGAAGAGCCAGCGGCGGATGAGGATGTCGACCGAGCCCTTGTAGACGATGTAGAACGCGTCGCCCTTCTGGCCCTGCCGGAAGACCGTCTCGCCGGGCTCGTAGGAGTAGAGCATGATCGACGGCAGGATCTTCTCCACCTGCCCCATCGTCAGAGGGGTGAAGAACTCCACCTTGCGCATCGTGTGCGCCAGCACGCCGAGCTCCGGCGCCCCGATCTCCAGCTTCCGCATGCGGGAAGTCTACGCTTTTTCAAGCGCTCGGTCAGCATCGAGCGCCAGTTGTCGTTGAGCAGGGGGTGCTCGAGGGCGGGGCGGGCCTTCTCCGCGCTCAGCGCCGCGTCGAAATACAGGCGCGCGAAGTCGTAGATCGGGAAGCGGACCGGGTGCTCGGAAAGCTTTTCGAACGCGTCGAGGCGGCGCACGGCGCCGGGCTTGGCGACGCGGAAGTAGACGCCCAGGCGCAGGCTCTTCGCGAAGCGCTTGACCATCCCGGGGTCGTCGAAGCGGACGCCGAGCTTGGAGCAGGGAAGCCGGGGCTGTATCGCGACGAGCTCGGCCTCGCCGGCCCGGTAGACGTCGCCGAGGCAGGCGGACGCGTCGTCCCAGCCCGCGACGCTCAAGTTTTCGCCGAAGACGCCGTACGGCAGGTCCTTGCCGGGCAGCTCGGCCTTCCAGAAATCGTAGTGATCGGCGGAATAGGCGTAGACCGCCTTGTCGGCCCCGCCGTGGACGGCGGGGTCGGCCTGCTGGTCGCCCTCGAGCCCGAGCGGCCCGATGCGCGCGGCCTCGACGGGGGCCTTCCAGATCGCCGTGCGGACGGTGTCGCCGCGCCAGGTGACCTCCTTGGCCGGTCCGACGTGGACGGAGACGATCTCCATCAGGCGGGCAGCCCCGCGGCCCAGGCGGCGACCGCGGCGGCGAGCTCGGCGGGAGCGTCGAGCGGGACGTGGTGATGGGCGCCGGCGATTTCGAGGCCGCGCGCGCGCGGCAGGGCGGCCACGACCTTGTCCATCGCCTCGCGCGGCATGACGGTCGAGTGCTCTCCGCGCACGATCAGCGCGTCGGGCGCGATCTTCGGCAGCTGCGGCCACACGGGGCCGTACGGAAACGAGAACGAGCGCCAGTCGAACTTCCAGGTCCACCCCGCGGGGGCGCGTCTCACGCCGTGCCGGCCGAGTTCGCGCAGGCCGGCGGCGTCGAGCAAGGTTCCGGGCGGCTGCAGCCTGAACTTGTCGAGCATCACGTCCTCATTATCGTAAACCGGCTGAGCGCGCGAGCGGGTCTTCTCGTGGCGGCGCGAGCGCGACTCGTAGAACTCGGGCAGGAAGTCGATCGCGCAGACGCCGCGCAGCCGCGGTCCGTGCGTCTCGGCGTAGTCGAGCGCGATGCGGGCGCCCATCGAATGCCCGACGAGGACGAAGCGGTCCCAGCCCATGGCCGCGCGGGCGGTCTCGATGTCCTCGACCCAGCGCTGCGAGACGTACGTCTCGTCGTTCGACAGCCACTCGCTGTCGCCGTGGCCGCGGAAGTCGAGGGCGGCGCAATGGAAAATGGAAGCCCAATGCGGCGCCACGGAATCCCACCAGTGGGTGTGCGCGGCCATGCCGTGCGTCAGGAGGACCGGGACGCCGGGGCCGCCGAAGTCCCGCAGATGGACGGGGCCGGCCTTGCGGCTCGTCACGGTTCGAGCGCCGCCGGGTAGATGTCGGCGTAGGTCCGCGCGGGCGTGAGCTTGATGCCGTCGCGGACCTCCTTCGGGATCGACTCGAGGTCCTTGAGGTTCGCGGCGGGGAAGATGACCTCGGCGTAGCCCATGCGGTGCGCGGCCATCACCTTCTGCTTGAGGCCGCCGATCGGCAGGACGTCGCCGCGCATCGTGATCTCGCCCGTCATCGCGACGCCGTCCTTGACGGCCCGGCCCGTCAGCGCGCTGACGATCGCGGTGACCATGAGCCCGCCCGCCGACGGGCCGTCGACCTTGCCGGCCGGCGTGATGTTGATGTCGACGTCGACCTTCGTGAAGTCGAAGCCCGCGAGGCCGAGCTCGGCGGCGTGCGTCTTGACGTACTTGTAGGCGTTCATCGCGGAGTCGGAGATGTCGTCGCCGAACTGGTTGCGCAGCAGCAGGCGGCCCGTGCCGGGCTCCTGAGACACTTCGACGTTCAAGGTCGAGCCGCCGCGCGCGCTCACCGACAGCCCCGTCGCCACGCCGACCGAGTTGCGCGCGGTCGGGCGCGGCGAGTAGCGCTCGACGCCGAGATACGTCGCGACGTCGCCCTCGTCGACGACGGGCGGAGCGGGCTCGCCGCGAGTCTCCGTCCAGGCGGAGACCTTGCGCAGCAGGGTCTCGACCTTCTCGCGCAGGCCGCGCACGCCGGCCTCCATCGTGTAGCCCTCGATGATCCGGCGCAGCGCCGCGCGCGTGAGCTTCGTCTCGCCCGGGGCCAGGCCGGCGGCCGCCGTCTTCTGCGGGACGACGTGGCGCTCGGCGATCTCGAGCTTCTCGAGCGTCGTGTACCCGTCGAACTCGATGATCTCCATGCGGTCGCGCAGCGGCGCGGGGATGCTCGAAAGATCGTTCGACGTGACGACGAAGAGCACCTCGGAGAGGTCGTAGGGAAGGTCCAGGTAGCGGTCGCGGAAGGTCGAATTCTGCTCCGGGTCGAGGACCTCGAGCAAAGCGGCCGTCGGGTCGCCGTTGGCGCCGTTGCGCCCGATCTTGTCGACCTCGTCCATGAGCATGACGGGGTTGACGGTGCCCGCGGCCTTCATCTGCCGCAGGATCTCGCCGGGCATCGAGCCGACGTAGGTGCGGCCGTGGCCGCGCAGGACGGACTCGTCGTGCACGCCGCCGAGCGAGAGGCGGACGAACCTGCGGCCGAGGGCCTGAGCGATCGCGGACGCGATCGAGGTCTTGCCCACGCCGGGGGGCCGGTGAACGCGATGATCGCGCCCTTCTTGGAGCCCGTCTTCTTGCGGATCGCCAGGAACTCGAGCACCCGCTCCTTGACCGACTCGAGGCCCGCGTGGTCGGCGTCGAGGATCGCGCGGGCGGCCGCGGGGTCGGCGGAGTCCTCGCTGCGCGCGCTCCACGGAAGAGCGAGGATCCACTCGAGATAGGTCTTGAGCTTCTGCGCCTCGGACTCGCGCGCGTCCAGGCGCGCGAGCTGCTCGCGCTCGGCGTGCGCCGCCGCGCGGACGGGCGCGGGGACGCCGAGCTCCGCGAGCCTGGCCTCGAGGGCCTCCTTCGAGCCGAGCGGGCCGCCGTCCTTCCTGGGGCCGCCCTGGCCGCGCCCGCGGGGAACGCCGCCGCCGGCCTTGAGCGCCGCGATGAACTCGAGCGTGAGGTCCGCGCCCTCCTGAGCCTCGTAGTCGCCGTCGGCGACGTCGTCCATGCGGGCGACGAGCGACGCGCGCGCGAGGGCGACGGCCTGCTCGGGCGTGAAGCGCTGCAGGCGCTCGGCCGAGTACCACGCGCCGGAGAGCGCCGCGAGGCCCGCGCGCGTCGCGTCGAGGCGGGAGCCGGGCTTCTGGGCCAGCGCCTTTTCGCGCAGCCGCAGCGCGGCCTCGAAGGCCTCGAGCTTCGCGTTCGCGAGCGCGATCGAGGCCTGGCCCACCGCGCCCGAGGCGCGGCCGAGGCTCTTGCCGAGCTTGAGATACTCCGCGTACGCGTCGTGCAGCGCCGCGACGGCGCGCAGGCGGCCGGCGGCGTCCGCGCCGTTGACGAGCTTCAGCGCGTCGACGACGACGCCGTGCAGGTCCCATACGCCGCCCGCGTCGCCCTCCGCCAGCTCGCGGAAGTCGAACCAGACGACGGCGCCGTTCGACATGATCATCAGGTCGCCGCGGGCCGCCATGAAGGACAGGACGGACTGGATGCCGGCCGCGTCGAGGCCGAGCGCGCGGCCCGCGCGCGTGAGGTCCTCCGGCTCCCAAGTGTCGCCGGGGCCGTTGTCGCGCTTGCGCATGAGGGCGGTCAGGCCGAGGGCCTGGTCGGCCGTCGCGGCTCCCGCCGCGGCGGTCTTCGACGCGCCGGGGAACAGGAAGTTCTTCGCGTCGAGCTTTTCGAAGAGGTCGAGCGCGGCGATGTAGCCGTCGGCGAGCTCGCCGGGGTTCGGGCTGCCGTCCTCGGCCTGCGGGTTCAAGGAGCCCATCAGCGCGACGAGCTTGCGGTGGATGCCGCGCGGCACCGGCGGGACGTCCCCGGTCCGCCAGGTCGCGGTCTTGAGCCAGCGCAGGACATCCTCGGCCTCGAGGGCGCGCGCGGCGAGCTTGGGCGTGTCGG
Source organism: Elusimicrobiota bacterium (assembly GCA_023213235.1). Lineage (GTDB taxonomy): Bacteria > Elusimicrobiota > Elusimicrobia > UBA1565 > UBA9628 > GWA2-66-18. The sequence goes on from CP096137.1 coordinate 467,109, forward strand.
CGTTCTCGTCGAGCCAGTCCTTGTGGGCGCCGAGCATTCCCGAGACGACCTCGAGCGCGGCGTTGCCGCGCAGCGCCTTCGCTTCCTCGACGCGGGCCTCTCCGTCCTTCGCGCCGGCGGCGACGAGCGCCGCGACCGCGAGCTCGGCCTTCGCGGCCGCGCGCGCGGCGGCGGCGGGCGAGCCGGCGTTGATCAGGTGGACGGCCTCGAGCGCCAGCGCGTCGGCGGCGTCGCCGCGGCCTGCGTCGATGCGGGAGCGATATCCGTGGAAGACCGCGTCCTTGTTGTCGCGGACCGCGAGGTGGCCGGCCTCGATGAGGCCGGAGACGACCGCGCCGGCCTGGTCGGCGTCGAGGCCGAGGCGCCCGCCGATCTCGCCGACCATCGGCCAGGAGAGGACCTCTCCCGGCGCGACGGAATCGCGGATCATCGCGAGGAACGCGGACTGCGAGGGCGAGCCTCCGCCGTCGCCGCCCGAGGAGGAGCCGTCGAACGAATCGCCCGACGCGGCCTTGATCTCGGAGCCGGCGGACTTCGGGTCGGCGAGCTTGCCCGCCTGGACCGCCGCGACCTCGAGGAGGGCTCGAGCGGCGACGGGTTCGCCCTTCACCGCGGCCGCCGCGACGGGCTTGAGGGCGGCGGGAACGACCGACGGCGCGGCGAGCGAGGGCGCCAACGGCCCCATTCCAACGGAGAGTGGAAGGGGCACTCCCGCGCCATACGGCGCGGTCGCCGCCGGCAGAGGCGTAAGTCTGACCTCTCCAGCCAGGGAGACGCGGGCGACCTGGGCGAAGAGGGCCCCGGCGCCGCCGTCGCGAGCGCGACGGCGGCCGCCAGGGCCTTCGCGGCGGGCTTGATCACGCGTCCCCGCTCAGGCCTTCGGAGCGTCCTCGGCCGGGACGATCGCGTGCGGGTAGATCTCGTCGTAGGTCTTCACGGCCTTGAGCTCGATGCCGTCGCGGACTTCCTTGGGGATGTCCTCGACGTCCTTGAGATTGGCCCACGGGAAGATCACCATCTTGTAGCCCATGCGGTGGGCGGCCATGACCTTCTGCTTGAGTCCGCCGATCGGCAGGATATCGCCGCGCATCGTGATCTCGCCCGTCATGGCGAGCCCCGGCGTGACCGAGCGGCCGGTCAGCGCGGAGACGATCGCCGTCACCATCAGGCCGCCGGCGGACGGGCCGTCGACCTTGCCGGCCGGCGTGATGTTGATGTCGAGGTCGATCTTCGTGAAGTCAAAGTCTTTGAGGCCGAACTTCTCCTTGTTCTGCTTCACGTACTTGTAGGCGTTCTTGGCCGAGTCCTCGATGTCGTCGCCGAACTGCTTGCGCAGCTTGAGCTGGCCGGAGCCGGGCTCCTTGGACACCTCGACGTTGAGCGTGCTGCCGCCGTAGGTGTTGACCGCGAGGCCCGTCGCGACGCCGATGCCGTTCTGCGCCGTCTCGCGGGGGAGAAGCGCTCGACGCCGAGGTACTTCTCGACGTCCTTGGCGTCGACGGTGCCGGGGCCGCCTCGCCGCGCGTCTCGGTCCAGGCCGAGATCTTGCGCAGCAGCGACTCGATCTGCTCGCGCAGCTTGCGCACGCCCGCCTCCATCGTGTAGCCCTCGATGACGCGCATGATCGCGGCCTTCGTGAGCGTCGCCTCCTCGGGCTTGAGGCCGGTGGCCTTGAGCTTCTGGGGGATGATGTGGCGGTTGGCGATCTCGATCTTCTCGAGCGTCGTGTAGCCGTCGAACTCGATGATCTCCATGCGGTCGCGCAGCGGCTCGGGGATGTTCATCAGCTCGTTCGAGGTCACGACGAAGAGGACCTCGGACAGGTCGTAGGGGACGTCCAGGTAGCGGTCGCGGTAGGTGTTGTTCTGCGCCGGGTCCAGGATCTCGAGCAGGGCGGCCGTCGGGTCGCCGTGGTTGCCGTTGCGGCCGATCTTGTCGGCCTCGTCCATGAGCATGACGGGGTTGATCGTGCCGGCGGCCTTCATCTGGCGCATGATCTCGCCGGGCATCGAGCCGACGTAGGTGCGGCCGTGGCCGCGCAGCACGGACTCGTCGTGGACGCCGCCGAGCGAGAGGCGGACGAACTTGCGGCCGAGGGCCTGGGCGATCGCCGAGGCGATCGAGGTCTTGCCGACGCCGGGAGGCCCCGTGAACGCGATGATCGCGCCCTTCTTGGAGCCCGTCTTCTTGCGCAGCGCGAGGAACTCCAGCACGCGCTCCTTCACGCGCTCGAGGCCGTGGTGGTCGGCGTCGAGGATCTTGCGGGCCTCGGCGATGTTGAGGTTGTCCTCGGTGCGCTGGCCCCACGGGATCTCGAGCAGCCACTCCACGTAGCCGCGAAGCTTCTGCGCCTCGGAGTCCTTCGGGTTCATCTCGGAGAGCTTCTTGTACTCGGCGAGCGCGGTCTCCTGGATCGGGTCGGGCATGCCGATGGCCTTCATCTTGGCCTTGAGCGTGTCGACCGTCTTCATCGCGTCGGCGACGGGCGCGCCGTTGCCGGCGTCGCCGGGCTTGGCGGGCGCCTTGGGCTTGGCGGCGTCGGCGGCGCCCTTGAAATGCGCCGTCATCTCGAGGATCACGGCCTTCATCAGGGCCTCGGTCGAGGGCTCGGCGAGCAGGCGCTGCTTGACGGCGTCGGGGAACGGGAGCTCCTGCGCGAGCAGGTTGGCCAGACGCTCGGGGCTCTTCTCCTCGAGCGCGTGCTTGAGGGTGTCCTTGTCGAGCTTCGGGTCGAGGTGGGCCAGCTCGTCGAGGTGTGCTGGGCCAGCGCGCCGAGATTCTCGAGGCGCTTGGCGTCGCTGCCCTGCCTCGGATACGTGACCTTCGCGACGGGCACGCCGTCCTTCTCGCCGTACGCGGCGATCTTGACGGTGTCGACGACCGTCATCAGCACCGACATTTTCGCGGGATTCGTCTCGTCGAGCTGGGAGAGCTTCGCGAGCACGGCCGCGGGGCTGTGGCCCTTCTCGTCGGCGCCGGCCGAGGTCGCGATCATCCAGCCGCCGTTGAGCATCGCGAGCTTGACGAGGCGGTGGGTCTCCTCGCCGGAGAAGCTGAAGCGGACGCTGTTGACGCCGGGGAAGAAGACCTTGTTGAGCGCGATGACGGGGGCCGCCGCGGGGCGGGCCGGGACGAGCGCGCCGCCGTTTCCGCCGCCGGAGGAGGAGCCGTCTCCGGTGGAGGCGGCGCCGCGCGAGGGCGTCAGCGCGGCGGGAACGTCGCCCTTGCCGTTCGAGCCGTCGAAGGCGGCGGACGCCGCGGCCTTCGAGACGCCGGCGGCGGAATCCGGCGCCAGCGCGCCGGTCTTCAGCGCCGCGGCGCCGAGGACGGCCTTGGCCGTGACGGGCTCGCCCTTCGACGCGGCGGGCACCGCGGCCGCCTTGATCGCCGCGGGAATCGCCGCGGCCGGCGTCAGCGCGGCCGGCGCGATGATCGCCGCGGGAATCGCGGCGCTCGGCGCCATGAGGGCCGAGGCCGTGAGGCTCGCGGGCGACAGCGGGGCGGAGAGGCCCGGCGCGCCGAGGGAGCCGCCGAGGCTCGAGCCGACCGCGCCCGGAGTCCCGACGCCGGAGACCGGGGCGATGCGCCCCGCGACCTGCGCGAAGGCCTCGCGGCTTCCGGGAAGCGTCACGAGGAACGCGGCGAGGAGGACACGGGCGAGGGTGGTCTTGGGCCGGCGGTTCATGGTCTTCATGCGCTAAGAATAACGGCTTTGGAAGCAGCGCGGAGGGGCCGATAGGGCCCAGCGGAAAGGGGAAAAGCCCTATTTCAGATTAGGTCCTTAGGCTTGTTTCGGCGAAAATCGCCATTGAATTTACCCGGCTGGCGGGCTATGCTTTGTCGTCGGAGCGTTTGCGCCGACGGGCCGCGCGTCTGAATATCCTGGAGGGATTATGAGCAATTGGGCGACGATTTCGGGCTCGGTGGGAAAGAAGAAGCAGCCGAATCTCCCTATTAAGGCTCTTTGGAATGATTTCGGCGCGACCGACATGCGCGTCTTGCTGCGGGCGGGACGGCGGAGAAGCGTCTCATCGGGCACGATCCTGATCGAGGACGGCAAGGCCTCGAATGAGTTGTTCATCATCCTGGATGGCCTCCTCAGCGTGACGCGCAAAGGCAAGGTCGTCTGCAACGACATGGACGCCGGAGCCATCGCCGGTGAAATCTCGTTTCTTACGAATCAGAAGCCGATTGCAACGGTCCGCGCCCGAACCAACGCGGAGCTCTTCGTGATTTCTAAATCCAAATTGCGCTCTACGCTGCGGAAGGACCCGGCCTTCTCCGCGAGTTTGTATCGCGTGCTCGGCGGATTCGCGGCCGACCGGCTCCGTCGCGAACTGGGCGACTCCAGCGCGGCCGGACAGACGGCGCCCGGCAAGTCCACGAGCAAAGCGTTCAAGTCCTTCCTCGAGCGCTTGCGCGCCGGGTAATCGCCGCTTCAAGCCTTATTGAAACTCCGCGCCCCATATTTCGTCGAATTCAAGATCGGACGCGTTGGCGCGGCCCTCTCCACCGAGTTCTTGCCGTACGGCTAGGTCCTGCGGGCGCCCCAGTCCACGTCCTTGAACCGCCGGTGCGCCCAGAGGGCCTGGTCGGGGTTCTCGCGCATCCACGTCTCGACGCGGTCGGCGAGGCGCTGATTGTCGGCCTTGTCGTCGTCGCCGAGCGGGATCTCGGGCTCGATGATGATGCGCACCCGCCCGTCGGGCATGCGCTTGGGCAGCACGGGGAGAATCGCAGCGCCCGTGCGCCGCGCCAACGGGGCGATGGCGGCCAAGGTGTGGACCATCACTCCGAACAGCCGCATCGGCTCGCCCATCGGCGGGGGCATGTACTGGTCCATGACGAACACGACGCCGCCGTTGTCGCGCAGGGCCTTCATGACCGTGGGGATCGTGCGCGGCTGGTAGGCCGCGCGCACCCCGACGGAGAGGCGCGTGCGCTCCATCCAATCGTGCAGCCACGCGGGCTTCAGGCGGCGCGTGACGATGGTGATCGGCATCTCGCGGATCGCGCCGACGGCGGCCGCGAACTCCCAGTTGGCCAGGTGCGAGCCCAGGAACAGCACGCCCTTGCCGCGCGCCGCGGCCTTCGTCCAGTTCTCGTAGCCCTCGACGGCCACGTTCGCGACGACGTAGCGGCGGAAGTGGCCCGGCACCGGCGCGAACATGTGGGACAGCTCGAGCACCATGCGCCCGTAATGCTCGTAGTTGGCGCGCAGGAGCGCCTTCTGCTCCTCCGCGGAGAGGTGCGGCAGGCAGCGGGAGATGTTCTCGCGCGCCACGCGCGCGTGGCGCGAGTTGAACAGCAGGGCGACGCGGCCGAGGAAGCCGCCGAGGGCCATCTCCCACGAGCGCGGCAGGCACGCGACGAGCATGCCGACGCCGTGGACGGGGATCCTCAGCAACAGCGCGAGGACGGGGTTCAAGCCTTCGGCAGGGTCGGCAGGAGCGCGCGCGCGATGCTCGGGACGAGCTGCGGGCGCAGCAGCCGGGGGTCGTACGGGGCCAGGCGCTTCTCGTTCTCGCGCAGGCACAGCTCGACGAACTGGCGCGGGGAGATGTCCCCGAACTGCGCGTGCGCGTTCATCGTGAAGTTGTCCTGCTCGGCCGTGCCCTTGATGCGCAGGGCGGTCTTCAGGCGCGAGAGCGCCTGCAGCCACATCGCGAGGCCGCGCTTGAACACGTAGTGCGGACGCCCGGCGTACGGGAGTTTGGCCTGGTTGTAGGCGACCCAGTTCACGTGGAAGATGATGTGGCGCCCTTCCTCCTGCATGATCGGCTCGAAGAGCTCGACGAGGTTCGGAGGAAGAAGCCCGAGTCGCGCGCGAGCGCGAACAGGCCGAACGCGAAGAACGAGTCGAAGCATTCCCCGTAGCCGATGCGCATGAACGCCCAGTTGGGGTCCTGGGGAGCCTCGGGGGCGAACTTCGGCACCGAGATGCCGTACTTCTCCGTCAGCAGGCGCAGGATGTCGGCGTGCCGCTGCTCCTCCATGCCCTGCAAGGTGATGGCGTGCGAGAGAACGGGGTCCTTCTCGGCGGCGCCCATCGTGAGCACCGCGAGCGCGGTCTCCGCCTCGGTGCGCACGGCCTCTTCCCAGATCGGGAGGGCGCGCAGACGCTCGGCGGCGACGTCCTCGAGCGGGGGCCACTTGAGCTCGGCCGGCTTGTAGGGGTCGTGGGTCTCGACGAAGAAGGAGCACAGAAGCTCCTTGTGCTCGGGGAGCCGATCTTGATCGGCGCGAGGTTCGAGGGGGCGAGGGGGCGGCGGTGGTCATGGGGACTCTCCGACGGAGATTCTACCATTTTGCTATCCTCCCGGCATGAGATACCTGCCCCTGCTGGTGCTGTCCTCAGCCCTTTCATCCTGCGGCCTCCTTTATACGGACATCAAGGTGCCGCGCGGCTACCGCACCGCGACCCCGGCGGAGGTGAAGGCCTCGCCCGACGACCCGACGGTGACCGGTCGGGCGTGCAACCGCTCCGCGCTGTTCCTCGTCGCCTGGGGCGACGGCTCCTACGCCGCCGCCGTGCGCGACGCGGTCAAGGACAAGGACGGCATCCTCTACGACGTGCGCGCCGACATCAAGGTCAACGCGTACCTGCTCGGCATCTACACCCAGGGCTGCACGATGATCAGCGGGCGGCTCGCCAAGCCGTGAGATTCCTGCTCGCCGCCGTACTGCTCGGGCTCTCGGTCCCGGCGGGCGCGCGCGGCGAGAACGACGAGGACACCGCGACGCCGGGGCTGATCCCCTCGGGCGGCCTCATGCTCTACTACGACTCGAAGGGGCCCCTGTCCTTCGTGACGATGACCCCTCGCGACGTGCCCAAGGGCGCCCGCCAGCTCGGCACGGTCAGCGGCTCGTCCTGCCAGCACGGCCTCTCCGTGCCCGTCACCGGCAACGTGCGCGGCACCTCGGTCTCGGGCGCCTACGGGGACGGAAGCTTCCTGCAGGCCGTGGCGCACATCAAGAAGCAGGTCCCGGAGACGACGGGGATCTACGACGTGCGCGTCGACCAGCGCGTGTTCAGCATCCTCGGAATCTACCGCAAGCAGTGCACCTTGGTCACCGCGCGCGCCTTCGCCGCGGCGAACTAGGGCTTCGAGCCGCGGCCGAGCATCCGCTGCAGCCAGCCCGCCAGGCCGCCGCGGTGCAGCGCGCAGTCGCTGCGCGGCTCGTCGCCGGCGATGAACAGCTCGTCGCGCTTGCCGGGGCAGCCCGAGCGCGCGACCATGCCGGACTCCGGGCAGACGACGATCTCGACGATCCCCTCGGGCCGCGGCAGCGGCTCGCCGGGTCGGTCGGCGGCGGCTTCCTTCATGAAGGCGGCCCACAGCGGCAGGGCGTCCTTGGCGCCGGTGAGCTTGAGCGCCTTGTTGGCGTCGTCGCCCACCCAGACGCCGGCGAGAAGCGCGGACGTGTAGCCGACGAACCACGCGTCGCGGCCGTCGTTGGTCGTGCCCGTCTTGCCCGCGGTCGGAAACGTCACGCCGAGCGCGCGCAGGCCGCGCGCGGTGCCCTCGCGCGTCACGCTCTCGAGCAGCGAGTTCGTCAGGTAGGCCGTCGAGGAGTCGAGCGCGAGCGTCACCTCAGGGACGGCGGTCTCGAGCACGGCGCCGTCGGCGTCGACGACCGACGTCACGAGCCGCGGCGTCGCGCGGCGCCCGAGCGCCGCGAAGGGCTGATAGGCGGCCGTCAATTCCAGCAGACCGACCTCGGAGGCGCCGAGCGCCAGGCCGAGGTCGCCGCGCAGGGGGCTCGTGATCCCGCAGGCGCGCGCCATGTCCTGGACGCGCTTGATCCCCACGCGCTGCGCGAGGTCGAGCGTGGCCGCGTTGAGCGAGCGCGCGAGCGCCGTGCGCATCGTGGCCGTGCCGTGGTAGACGCCCTCGTAGTTGGCGGGCGACCAGCCCTCCTTCGTCGCGCCGGGAAACGTCTTCGGGCGGTCGCTGAGGATCGTGGCCGGGGTCAGGTGCATCCCGAGCGCGGCGGCGAACACGAACGGCTTGAACGTCGAGCCCGGCTGGCGCTGAGCCTGCGTCGCGCGGTTGAACTGGCTCTCGGAGAAGTCCCGGCCGCCCGAGAGGGCCAGCACCGAGCCGTCGCGCGGGTCGAGGACGACGAGCGCGGCCTGGTGCTTGGACGTCGCGAGCGTCCGGCGCGCGATCCCCTGCAGGACCGGGTCCATCGCCGTGTGGATCGAGAGGCCGTTGCGGTACAGCGTCTCGCCGCCGTAGCGGGGGACGAGCTGGCGGACGACCTCGGCCGCGTAGTACGCGGAGTCCCGGCGGTCCTCGGGGCCGGCGCCCCGGTGGAGCTCGACGGGCGACGCGATCGCGGCCTCCATCTCGGGCGTCGTCAGCATGCCCTCCTCGCGCATGCGGCGCAGGACGTGGTCGCGGCGTCCCTTCGCGGCCGCGGGGTCGCGGAACGGGTTGTAGATTCCGGGGCCGCGGATCACGCCCGCGATCAACGCCGCCTCGGGCAGGGACAGGTCGGCGACGTCCTTCGAGAAGTAGTGCCGCGCCGCCGAGCGCGCGCCCATCACGCTCGACGGACCGTCTTGCCCGAGGTAGATGTGGTTGAGGTAGAGCGTCAGGATGCGCTTCTTGTCGAGCCGCATCTCGAGGTACAGCGAGAGGCCCGCCTCGGCGAGCTTGCGCGAGAACGTGCGCCGCGGGGAGAGGAACAGGTTCTTCGAGAGCTGCTGCGTGATCGTGCTCGCGCCCTGCAGGCCGCCGCCGCGCAGGTTCGACAGCAGCGCGCGCGCCATCGCGCGCAGGTCGAGGCCGTGGTGGGTCCAGAAGCGCTTGTCCTCGGTCGCGACGACGGCGTCCTTGAGGGCGGGCGGCAGCTGCTCCCACTCGGCGGGCTCGCGGCGCTCGGAGCGGCCCGCGGAGAGCTCGACGACGAGCTCGGGCTCGAGACGCACCTCGGGGACCGAGCCGCCCAGGCCGTCGAAGACGCTCCAGGCTCCGGCGGCCGAGCGGCGCAGCGAGTAATAGCCCTCCTTCTGCTCCGAGCCGGGGACGCGGAAGCCGCGCAGGTACACGCCGAGCTCCGGCGGCTTCCAGCGGTACTCGCCGCGCGCGGGAGCGCCCTCGACGCGCCGGTAGCCGAGCCGGTCGAGGCGCTGCACGAGCCGCTCGGCCTCGCCGAGAGCGCCGTCGCCGACGAGGAACGGGGCCGCCCAGACGCGCGTCGTGAACGCCTCTCCCAGGCCGCCGAGCGCGAGCGCGGAGAGCTTGCGCTGCGCCTGGAGGACGAGCCAGCCCGCGGCCATGCCGAGGCCCATGAGCAGAGCCAGCGCCGCGTAGAGCGCGATCGCGGTCCGGCGCCGCCGGGCCACCCTAGAACCGGACCCCGAAGCCCGCGTGGTGCGTCTGGCCCAAGGTGCGCTTCTCGTCGAGCGCGTAGTCGAGCGTCCAGCGGCGCTCGCGGATGCCGACGCCGACGGTCAGGCGGGCGGCGTCGGAGTTGAGCGTCCAGCCGGCGCGCAGCGCGATCGCGGAGTCCGTCGAGAACGACATCGCTATCTCCGCGCCGACGGCGCCGGCCGTCTTCACGTCGCGCTCCTTGATCGCCTCGCCGGAGAGCAGCACGCGCGTCGCGGCGACGGTGGACTCCGTGTCCTTGGCCTCGCGGCTGGCCCAGACCCAGGAGACGCCGCCGCGCGCCGTCGCGGGCAGGGTTCGGTCTCGCGCTCGTAGCGCACGCCCGCGCCCAGGTTCTGCGCGGAGGCGCCGAGCGAGACTCCCTTGACGGGCGTCTTCCACTGAGCGCCGATGTCGCCCGCGGCGCCGGAGGCGCGCGCCTCCTGCGCGAGCTCGAAGCGGTAGAACTTGCCCGTCGCGCCGGCGGCGAGGCCGCCCGGGAGCGCGACGCCCCAGCCGAGGTGGCCCACGAAGTCGCGCTGAGCGGTGCGCACGGACGTCGTCCCGTTGGCGAAATGGAGGTCGACCTTGCCCGCGTCGTAGTAAGAGAGTCCGGCGGCCAGCACGCCGAGCGGCAGCGGCTGCGCCCAGCCCAGGAAGCCGAACGAGTCGTCGAGCACGCCGCTCGTGAACGACGTCATGAGCTCGGGTCGCTTGGCGCCCGAGAGCCCGGCCGGGTTCGTGTCGAGCGAGGACAACCCGCCGGCGACCGCGGAGTAGGCGCCGGAGAGGGCCGAGGCGCGCGGCGACAGCGAGCGCGCCAGCGTCGAGCCCGCGGCCGCGCGGGCCGGAACGGCGGAGAGAGGCAGGAGCGCGCCGAGGAGGAAGGCTCTCATCGGATCAGCACGATCTTGGCTTTCGTGTTGAGCTTGGGCCCCGTGACGTGGACGAAGTACACGCCGCTGGGCGCGCTCGCTCCCGCCGCCGTGCGCCCGTTCCACGTCACGGTGAACGCGCCGGCGGGGACGTTGCCCTCGAACAGCGTGTTCATCGGGCGGCCGTTGAGGTCGTAGACGCGGGCGGTGACCAGGCCGGAGTTGAAGGTCGTGATGTCGACCGTCGTCGGAACCCCGGCGCTCGGCCGCAGCAGGTTGTTCATCAGGACGACGGCGCCCGGGGCGAAGTCGATCGTCAGCGCGCCGACGGCCGTCGCCGGGACGCCGTCGGCGTTGGTCACGGTGACGTCCCAGCTGCCCGTCGACTGTCCCTGCGTCGCGAAGCTGGCCGTGATCGTCTGGTCGTCGGCGCGCGTCACGCTCGTGCCCGGGATGACGACGGCGCCGCGCGAGATGGAGACGGTCGGCCCCGCGGAGAACACCTCACCCTTGATCGTCAGGGGGATCGAGCCCGCGCTCGCGTAGATCGTGTTCGGAGACAGCGAGACCGGCGCGGGCGAGCCCGTCAGAGCGGAGCGGACGTCGCCCGTCGATTTGAACGACTCGTAGGCCGCGTAGTACAGGCGCCAGCGGAAGGAGTCCGTCGAGCGCGCGGGGACGGGGAACGCGAGCGCCCCCGTCGGCGCCGTCGTCGACACGCGAAAGCCCGTCTCCTGGGCGAACGCGGTTCCGAGGGCGTCGGTCGACAGCGCGCTGGCGATCACCGTCGCGCTCGAGCCCGCGGCGAGCGGCTGTGTGTAGTAGAGGCGGATCTTGCCGTCGGTGAGCTTCGAGGCGCCCGCCTCGTAGGCGAGCGTCGACAGCGCCACCGAGGACGCCCCCAGGCGGCCCCCTGGTTGGTCGAGAGCGCGGTGAGGATCTGGCGGTCGGCGAGCGTGGTCGTCGAGCCGCGGACGTAGTACATGCGCCAGTCGCCCGAGTTCAGCACGACCAGCCGCGGCACGCCGATGAAGGTCACGGAGCCGGCGTCGACGTGGGTCGTCGCCTCGTTGGCCCAGGCCAGCCCGTCGGCGGAGGTCGCGGAATGGATCCGGAACTCGCCCGCCGTGGTGACGATCGAGTACAGCATGCGGAATCCGCCCCCGCTGAGCGGCTGCAGCGAGGCGCCCGTGATGGAGCTCGCGGACACCGAGGGGACGGTGTTCGTGTCGACGCGCACGCCCGCCTCCTTGGTCCAGGCAAATCCGTCGACCGACGTGGCCGACAGGATCGCGGGGCCGGAGCTCGCGTGCGGCGCCCCGCTCGAGACCGCGGGAAGGTAGTACATGCGAAGGGGGCGTAGGTCGCCTCGCCGGTGAACCCTTGCGGGGTCGCGGAGGCGAGCACGATCGTATTCTCCGCGCTGAAGACGGGCAGCGCGGCGGCCGGGGCCGCCGCGGCCCAGAGCAGGGCCAGCGCGGCCGCGGCGCGGCGCGCGGCGCGCGCGAGCAGCGCGAGCTTGCCGGGGCGCTCGAGCGACTTGATGCGCGCCTCCTCGATGAGGGCCGTCGAGCGCGTGAAGCCCTTCTTCTTATAGACGAGGCGGACGGGCAGCCGCGACCGGGTGTAGGCGGCGCCGCGTCCCAGGTTGTGGGCCGCGATCCGCGCGGCCACGTCCTTCGCGATGCCGGTGTAGAGGCTCGCGTCGGCGCAGCGCACCAGGTACACCGACCACTCCTTGGGAGGAGGCTTCACGTCCGTCAATCCTAGCAGTCCTTGCGCCCGGGCGTCCAGGGAAGGCCGCCTAGGACTTTAGTACTATACCGGCATGGGCCCCACGGCCCAGGCGGACCCATGAGGAAAGGCCTATGCTCAAGCTTGTGAGACTCCCGGGCGCACCCCTCGCCCTCCTGCTCGCCGCCGCCCTGCCGGCTTTCGCGGGCCTGCCCGACGCGTCGTGGTCCTCTCTCTCCGTTTCCTTCGCGCCCGCCGTCCGTCCCCAGGCCGTCGCGCCCGCCGCCGCCGCCCCGACCGTCCCCGCGGTCTCGTTCAAGGGGCTGGTCCTCAAAAGCGTCCAGTTCAGCCGCGCCGACCGCATCCCGGAGTCGCTCGCCGCGGCGATCGACAAGACCGAGAAGACGCTGGATCTCGCTCTCTACGATCTGAAGCTGGCCGAGGCCGCCGACGCGATCCTGCGCGCGCACCGGCGCGGCGTGAAGGTCCGGCTCATCTACGACATGGGCCACGCCAAGCCGCCGTCCGATCCGGCGGCCGGCGGCGGGGCCTCTCCGGAGTACTCCTCCCTCGTCGCGGCCGGGGTTCCCGTCCGCCTGCTCAAGGGCGGCGGCTCCTTCGGCATCATGCACCACAAGTTCGCGCTGCTCGACGGCGAGCTCCTCATCACCGGCTCGTTCAACTGGACGCGCGCGGCCGACGAGAAGAACTTCGAGAACATGGTCTTCAAGACCGACGCCGCGCTCATCGAGGGCTTCACGCGCTGCTGGAATTGGATGTGGCCGCTCGGCAAGGAGCCCCAGGCCGCCGCCGCCGAGCTCGCGAGCGGCGTCTTCGGCTCCGAGGAGGACGAGGACGTCTCGTTCTCGATCGCGGCCGAGCCCTCCGCCGCCGGTCCCGGGGCGCCGCCGGCCGACCCGTCCCGGCCCGTCTCCTTCGGGGGCGCCGCCTTCCCGCGCTACGCGTTCTCGCCCCAGGGCGGCGTCGAGGCCCTGCTCATCGACGCGATCGGCCGCTCGAAGAAGCGGATCGACGTCGCGATCTTCAGCATGTACTCGATGCCCGTCGCCCAGGCGCTCGTCGCCGCGAAAAAGCGCGGCGTCGCGGTCAAGGTCGTCGCCGACGCCGGCCAGTCGCGCCGCTCGCAGGCGGTCCGCGCGCTCTTCGACGGCGGCGTGCCCCTGCGCCTGCTCGGCGGCCGCGACGGCGGCCTCGGCGTCATGCACCACAAATACGCGCTCTTCGACGGGGCGATGCTCATGAGCGGCTCCTACAACTTCTCGCAGAACGCCGAGCTCTACAACTTCGAGGCGGATCTGTTCACGACCGCCGCGCCGGAAACCGCGGCCTTCGCCGCGGAGTCGGCCTTGCTCTGGAAGCAGGCGAAGGCTCCCGCCGACGGCGACCTCGCCGCCCCGAAAGAATTATAATCGCGGGCATGAGCCTCGCGCGCGAGTGGACGGCCTTCGCCGGCGGAGTTTTCGCCCTGATGGGGACCTCGCTGGCGGCCGCCGCGCGCCGCAACGCCGAGGACGCGCTGTCCTGGGAGAGGCAGTGGCGCGAAGCCGTCGGCGCCCCGCCTCCCGCGCCGGCTCCCGACGACGCCGCGCGGCGCCGCGGCCTCGTCCTCGCCTACCGGTTCGGAGGCCTGTTCTTCGCCGGCATCGGGCTCGGGCTGCTCTGGACGGCGGCCTCCGGCCGGGCGCCGTTCGCCGAGCGCGGCGGCGGGCCCGACGCGCTGATCGGCGGTATCTTCTTCACGGCGGCGGGCGCGGCGCTCGCCTACGGCGCCTGGCTGAAGGGGACGCGGCGCGGGCCGCGCTTCCTCGACGGCGAGCTGCTCGCGCAGGACGCGCCCTTGCCCCTCGGCGAGCGCGCCGCGCGGTTCTGCGGGCGCGCGATGATCGTCCTGTTCCTGGCGTTCGGCATCCGCCTGCTGCGGGAGGGCCTGGGATGAGTCCGGCCGTGGTGTGGGTCCTGACCGTTCTGCTCGCCGCGCTCGGCGTCGCGGGCGCCGCCGTGCCGGCGCTGCCCGGCGCGCCCCTGATCCTCGTCGCCGCGGTCCTGCACCGCTGGCTGCTGCCCGGCTACGTCTCCGGCTGGACCTTGGGCGTGCTGGCCGTCCTCGCCGCGCTGTCGGTCGTCGTCGACGTGCTGTGCGGGATCGCGGGGGTCAAGCGCTTCGGCGGCGGGCGATGGGGCGCCCTCGGCGCCGCGGTGGGCGCCGCCGTCGGGCTGTTCTTCGGGCCCTCGGGCTCGTGCTCGGCGCGATCGGCGGCGCGGCGGCGTGCGAGCTGATGCTCGGGCGCAAGGCCTGGGAAGATTCGCTCAAGGCGGGGGCGGGCGCCGCGCTCGGGATGCTCGTCGGCACGGCCGTCCGGCTCGGGCTGGCCCTGCTCATGGCGGCGTGGCTCGCCGTCGACCTGGCCTGGGGCTAGGACTTCGCGTCCCAGACGGCGGAGGCGAACGAGACCAGCCCGCCCGCCGGGTCCGGCGCCTGGCCGTAGGTCAGCAGGCGCCCGGGCTCGGTGGCGCCGAGCGCCTTCATGAGGCGGATGCCCGTGTACAGCGCCGAGAGGCCGCACACCTTGCGCCAGTGCCCGTCGGCGACGACCGAGCGGTAGAAACCGTCGGCGTCGAGGGCGAGCGCGTCGACGAGGGACTTGCGGTCTTCGGTCTCGATTTTCTTTTCGAGCTCCGGCGTGATCTCCAGGTCGTCGCCGAAGCGCGGGCCGACGTGAGCGAGGTCGATGCCGCAGAGAATCGTGACCGAACGGCCCGCCGCCTTCTCCGCGGCGAGTATCGCGCCGAAGTCCTTGATCGCCTTCTCGATCGTCGCGACCTTGGAGGGGGCCTCGTCGGGTGAGAAGCGCTCGAAGCTCGAGACGAGGATCGGCACCCACTTCGGGGCTCTCTCGCGCCACAGGTACTTCAGCCACACGGCCTGGAACTCGAGCGAGTGCTCGTTCTTGTGGACCCACTCGTCGGCGCGCGGCTCGTACCACACGGCTTCTGACAGCCGCGAGTACAGCGCGTCGTCGACTTCCACCGGGCCCAGGGGCGTCTCGTAGCTCTTGTTCGTGAAGGTCCAGGGCGAGTCGGGGAGACGTGGGCGACGCCGAGGGCGACGACGACGTCCGGCGGCTTCCTCTCGGACAGCGCCTGATACGCCCAGGCGTAGGCGGGTCCGCCGCGCGCGAAGTCGATGTGGGGAGCGGCCAGTCCGAGGGGGCGGGACGCGCCGGCTCGGTTTCCTTCTCCTTGCCGGGGCCCTTCTCCGCCGTGAAGAACGCGCCGAGCGCGCCGCCGAGCGCCAGCGGTTCGGCCGGATACGCCGGGCCCGCGAACACGGCGGGGCGCTTCGGGTTGCCGCGGAACAGCTCGGCGGCCTTGGCGCGGCGCGCGGCGACCGCGGGGGTTTCGAGGTAGCCGGCCTCGTCGAGGGCGCGCACGAGGCCGAGGACCACGTCGGAGGAAATGTCGGCCCCCGCGCCTTCTTTGAACGCGGCGCAGAGGTCCTGCGCGGATCGCGAGCCGTCCAGCAGCGAAACCAGGAACATCCCGCCGCCCGACAGCGCGAGCGGCTTGTCGGTCAGCTCCTCGAGATCGCGCAGGACGAAGACCGGCTTGCCGTCCTCCTCGGCCGGCACCGCTTCCAGCCTGGTTCGCAGGGCTGGAAGCGGCTCGCCGGCGTCGGAGGAGATCGTCAGGGCTTGGCCTCGGCGGAGACCGACATCAGCAGCGACGCGAACGTCCCGTCCAGGCCCGCGACGCGGTCCTGGTGCTGGAGGCCGGGCAGCTTCTCGTTGACGACGTCGATCTTCGTGACGTCCTCGCCGCGGCAGCCCTCGTTCGTGCACACGTTCGACACGCGGCAGGAGCCGCGGTAGACGTAGTCCGTCTCGCCGCGGACGAGGATGCCCTCGACGAGCCCCGTGCGGGCGTTGAAGACCGCCGAGCCGGAGTTGCCGCCGTAGGTGTCGAGATTGGCGATGAAATAGCCGTTCTTCGAGTTGTCGCGCACCTCGGCGCCTCCCGCGATCTTCGTCGGCAGGCCGGCCGGATGGCCGATGACGACGATGGGCGTCTTGTTGGCGATCGCGCCCTTCGACAGCTTCAGCGGCGCGTGGCCCGTGACCGGCCGGTCGAGCTTGATCAGCGCCCAGTCGGCGCCGTCGTTGACCTGGTCGCGGCCGAGCAGCTTCTTGCAGCCGTACACCTCGCTCGTCGGGACCGACGTGGGCATCTTGCCCTTCTCCTTGACGGAGAAGCCGAACACGAACTTCGTGTTCGCGCACGAGGAGTCGGACGTGATGCAGTGGCCGGCCGTCATGATGATGTCGGGCGCGATGAGCGAGCCGGAGCAGAACGCGGCCGTCACCTGCTCGTAGAACGGCTCGTCCTTGCACAGGCCCATGCCGGGGCCGTAGGGGTCGACGTCGAGCTTGGCGACGGCGCCCTCGGCCTTCACCGAGGAGGCGTTGACGAGCGCCACCGTCGAGTCGGCCATCGAGCGAAGCTTCGTGTTCTCCGTCTGGTACAGATCGATGCGGTCGTCGGAGCCGTAGATGACCTGCCCGTCCACCTGCGCCGACGCCGTCAGGCGCAGGGCCGCCGCGAGCACGGCGGCCGTGATCATGAGTCTCTTCATTGAATCCTCCTCACCAGGGTTGCGTCGTCGCCCATTTCAGCAAAGGCCCGGAGGGGAGTCAAGAGAAAAAGGACTAAAGTCCTAGATGAATATGGGCCCTTAGGGCCGCAGCTGCGGGGCCAGCGCGGCCTCGTCGCCGACGACCACCGTGACCATCTTCTCGGGGTCGAGGTACTTGCGCGCGACGCGCCGCAGATCCGCCGGCGTCAGCGCGTTCAGGCGCTCGACGTAGGTCGCGAGCTCGCGCTCCGCCGACTGCTTGTTGCGCTCGTAGTTCGCGAGCGAATCCGCCGTGTAGTCGATCGAGGACAGCCTGAGCAGGAAGAGGCCGGCGAGATAGCGCTTCACCGCGGCCAGCTGCTTCTCGTCGACGAGGCCGTCGCGCATGCCCGCGATCTCCTTGCGCATCTCGGCGAGCGCCGCCGCGGCCACCTCGTTGCGCACCTCCGCCGACGCGGTCCACAGGATGCCCTTTTCGAGCGCCTGCGGACGCGAGTACGCGCCGTAGGTGTAGCCCTTGTCGACGCGCAGGTTCACGAACAGCCGAGACGTCGCCGAGCCGCCGAGCATCTGGTTCATCACCGAGAACGCGAGGTAGTCGGGGTCCGAAGGCGTCAGGTCCAGCGCCTGCGAGATCGTGAGGTTGGCCTGCTTGGAGCCGGCGCGGTCGACGAGCGCGGTGCGCGCCGCCCCTGCGCGGGCAGGGGGGACGCTCGCCGCGGAGGCGGCGCCGCTCCAGCCCGCGAACGCGGACTCGAGCTGCGCGCGCAGCGCCGCCGGGTCGGCGTCGCCGGTGAGCACGAGCGTCGCGCCGCCGGGGACGTAGGCGCGGCGCGCCCACGCCGCGATCCCGTCGCGGCCGATCGCGCCGATCTGGGAATCCTCGAGCGCGGGCTTGCCGTACGGGTGCGCCGCGCCGAACAGTTCCGCCTTCAGGCGCTCGGAGGCCATGAAATCGGGCTTCGAGCGCTGAATCTTGAGCTCTTCGACCTTGTTCTCCTTCCAGAGCGCGACCTCGTCTTCGGGGAAGGTCGCGGTGGCGAGCACGCCGGCCAGCTCGCGGAAGAACGCGGCCGAGTTGCGCGACAGGCCCGCCGCGTCGATGGTCAGGCTCTCGAGCCCGCGCGAGACGTCGAGCTTCCAGCCGAGGCCGGCGAACGCCGCGGAAAGGGCGCGGGCGTCCTTGCCGGCGGCGCCCTGCAGAAGCAGCTCGGCGGCGGCGGCGGAGAGGCCGTCCTCGCCGGGACGCTCGGACACGCGACCAGCCGGGATCGCCAGGCGCGCTTCGAGCAGGGGCAGGCGCGCGTCGCGCACGAAGGCGACCTTCAAGCCGTTGGAGAGAGTAAAGCGCTCGATGGCCGGGACCTTCAGGGCGGGCTGCGGGTCGCTCTCCGGGCGCGGGTCGCCCTCGGGGCGCGGGCGCTGGGCGGGGATCGCCGGCGTCGGCGGATCCTGCGCGATCGCGAGCTGCGGGGCCGGGCGCGCCTCGACGACGGCGCGGCCCTTGCCGATCACCCACTCCTTCAGCGCGTCCTGGACGTCCCGCGCGGTCACCGACATCAGGTCCGCGAAGTCGCGCGAGAGATCGGCGGGGTCTCCGACCATCGCGGCGTAGGAGCCCGCGGTCTTGGCGCGCTCGATGAGCTGCTCGAGGTCCTTCGTCCACGACAGTTCGACGGTCGTCTTCGCGGCGGCGAGCTGCTCGGCCGTCGGCCCTTCCTGGGCGAGAGCGGCGAGCACTCGGTCGGTCAGCGCGAGCGCGGCGTCGGCCGCGGCGCCGGGCTTGAGCGAGGTCATCAGCCCGAACAGCTCGGGGCCGCCGGGGTTGAAGGGCCCGGTCCACCACGGGAAGTTCGGCTGGACCGACAGCGCGAGCTTGGACTCCTTGACGAGCGCGCGGTACAGCGGGCTGTCCTCGCCGGCGCCCAGGATCTCGCCGAGCAAGGTCAGCGCCCAGTACGCCTTCGTGCCGCGCGCGGGCGCGTTCCAGCCCGTCATCAGCAGCGGGACCTTCGCGAACTTGTCCTCGATGACGCGGCGCGTCTCGCCGGTCATGCGCGGCTCCGAGAGGTCGGGCGCGGGCGACAGGGGCTTGGCCTCGAGCGGGCCGAAGAAGCGCTCGGCGAGCTCGCGCGCCTCGGCCTCGGTCACGTCGCCGGCCAGGGCGAGCACCGCGTTGTTGGGCGCGTAGTGCTTCTGATAAAAGGCGCGGACGTCCTCGAGCCGGGCGTTGCGCACGTCGGCGGCCTCGCCGATCGTGGTGTGCTGGTTCTCCCACTTCCCGAAGGCGGTCTCGGCCATGCCGGCGTCGCGGGCCTTCGCGTAGGCCTGGTTGACGTAGCGCAGGCGCATCTCCTCGAGCACGACCTGCTGCTCGAGCGCGAGCGCGCGCTCGTCGACGTCGAGCGTCGACATGCGCTCGGCCTCGGCCCAGAGCACGGTCTTCAGCGCCGACTTCGGCACGACCGAGTGGTAGGTCGTGTTCGAGCGCATCGTGTAAGCGTTGCGCACGCCGCCGTTGGACTCGATGAGGTGCGAGATCTCGCGGGGCTTCAAGCTCTTCGTGCCCTGCGCCATCAGGTGCTCGAAGAGGTGCGCGAAGCCGGAAAGGCCGGGCGTCTCGTGCATGGAGCCGACGTTGTAGGTGATCGACACGGCGACGACGGGCGCGGTCTTGTCGGTGTGCACGACGACCTTCAGGCCGTTGGCGAGCGTGAAGGACTTCACCGGCAGGGACAACCCGGGCGCGGAGACGCCCTCGGCCCCGGCGACGGCTGCCGGTGTGCGCGCCGCGGTCCCGTCGAACTCGGCGTCGGCGGGCTTCTCGGGCGCGGACGCGGCGGCGCGCAGGACGGGGACGCGCGCGCGGGCTGTACGTCGGGCTTGATCGGTTCCATGGCCTTGGCGGCCGCCGGGACGACGGGCTTCGCGGCGAGCGCCGCCGGCATGATGGCAGTTACGGCGGGCGCCAGGGAAGGAGCGGCGAGCGACGGAGTCATGACGGACGTCCCCAGCGAGGGCGCGGGCAGGGAAGAGGGGGACAACGCGGGGGCCGTGGGAAGACCGAGCGAGGGCGCCAGGGAGCGTTCACCGCGCGGCCGCTCATCGTCTGGGCGCCCGCGAGAGGCTGGAGGATCAGGATCAGCGAGAGGGAGGCGCTTATGGTCTTCATGGAGGGATTCTAGCGAGAAGCGCCGCCTGGCCCCGCGGGCCTGATGGCCTATTATTAGGAAGGAAATGGGCCTAGGAGGCGGAGCCTGGACCAAGATGGCGAGTGTTCCCGTTTCTTCCTCCGGAGTTTTGAGCAGAAAAGTGCTCAAAACCCTCGTCGACAAAATTGGATTCCGAAAAAGGGGCGGAACCTTTTCGCTCCGGCGGGTACTCATCCGCACGGCTTGAAGCCGGGGAGGCGGACATGAAGATTCGACTGGGACTCGTCGCGGCGGCGCTGATGTGCGGTTCGTTCGTGAGGGCGGCCGACGCTCCGGCCCGGCCGAGCGTCGAGGTCGTCTTCGTGCTGGACACGACGTCGAGCATGGGCGGCCTCATCGAGGGC
This sequence comes from Elusimicrobiota bacterium, assembly GCA_023213235.1. Lineage (GTDB taxonomy): Bacteria > Elusimicrobiota > Elusimicrobia > UBA1565 > UBA9628 > GWA2-66-18. The sequence continues at coordinate 487,305 of CP096137.1, forward strand.
GCCAAGCAGCGCGTCTGGGCGATCGCCAACGAGATCGCCAAGGGCAAGCCGTCGCCCCGCGTGAAGATGGGCCTCGTCGCGTTCCGCGACAAGGGCGACGAGTATGTGACGAAATCCTTCGACCTCTCGGAAAACCTCGACGCCACCTACAAGGACCTGCTCTCCCTCGAAGTCAACGGCGGCGGCGACGGCCCGGAGCACGTGATCGCCGGCCTCGACGCGGCCGTCGAGAAGATGTCCTGGAGCAAGGACCCCAAGACCTTCAAGGTCGTCTACCTCGTCGGCGACGCCGCTCCGCACGAGGATTACGCGGACTCCCCGACCTTGGCGTCCGTGATGGAGAAGGCCGTTCGCCGCGGGCTCGTCGTCAACTCCGTGCAGTGCGGTGCGGATCACGACACGACGATCGCGTTCACCCGCGTGGCCCGCCTCGGCGAGGGCCGCCTCCTGCCCGTCCCTCAGGACGGCGGCATGGTCGCCGTCGCGACGCCTTTCGACGAGAAGATGGGCGCGCTGTCGGTGAAGCTCGAGAGCACCGGCCTCGCCTACGGCGGCGCCAAGCGCGAAGCCCGGGAGGCCGGCTTCCTCGCGGCGGCGGTGCGCGGCATGGCCTCGGCTCCGGCCGCCGCCGAGCGTGCGGAGTTCAAGGCGCGCGCCGGCTTCGGCGGCGCGTCCGACCTCGCGGCCGCCGTCGAGGAGAACCGCGTGGCGCTCAAGGACGTCAAGGAGGACGAGCTCCCCGACGCGCTGAAGGCCGTTCCCGAGCCCAAGCGCGAGGCGAAGCTCAAGGAGATCACGGCCGAGCGCAGGAAGCTCAAGGCCGAGATGGACTCGCTGTCGGCCTCTCGAGCGGAATGGCTCAAGAAGAACGCGGGCGCGCGTCGCGCCGACTCTTTCGACAGCCGCCTGGTGGAGGCGCTGAAGACGCAGGCCGCGAAGAAGGGAATCGTTTACTGAGGGGCGGTTCCCGGACGGACAAGAAGGGCCCCGGCTTCCCCGCCGGGGCCCTTCTTCACGTCCGGCTCCGGAGCTATTGCGCCGCGATACTTATTCGGACGTCCCGTTATGCCTCACGGAAAGGCCCTTTGCCGGCGCGCGCGTTCCCCTGCGCCCCAGGCTCCAGGCGAGCTCGAGCGATACACTTTTTTCATCGGACAATGCGTCCCCATGGAGAAACAAATGACCATCAAGCCTCTCGCCGCGACGCTGGCTCTCGGAATCGCTATCAGCCCGGCCGGCGCTCGGGCGTCCACCGACTCGCACTTCGCCGGCTCCCTTTCGGCGGTCGAGACGCTCGCTCGCCAAGCGCGTTCCTCGGCGGCCGCCAATCCGCCGCGGGTCGTGCACAGCCGCGAGGATGTCCTGCGCCTGACGATCGCCTCTTTGGGAGCGACGACCGATGAGGCGGCGGAGCGCATCATCGCGTCGGTCGGCCAGCTCAACATCACCAACGATGAGTACTGCAAGGTCATCTATAAGCCGGTCATCGCGATGGTCGAGCATCGCGATCCGGCCGTCCGCGTCCGAGCCGTGCGCGCCGTCGGCATGATCGCGAGCATCAAGAGCGTCCCGAACGCCTTCGTCAGCCCCATCGGAGCGACGCTCATTCCTTCGCTGACCGATTCCGAGCCAAAGGTGAGGGTCGAGGCGGCGCGGGTGCTCGGCACGATCACGCAGTACACCCCGAACGGGCTGCTCAATCAGGAGAATCCCATCATCGCCAACCTCATCATGGCGGCGGCGGCGGACCAGGACGCGGGCGTGCGCGAAGCCGCCGCGGCCGCTCTGAAGTCCATCAAGGTCGCGGAAGCCGCCGCGCGGTAGTCTCAGGCAAGGCGAAGAAAAACAGGAAGGCCACGGCATGCGGCCGTGGCCTTCCTATTTGCCATGAGACGTCTAGAGTGGAGGTGCGAGCGGGATTCGAACCCGCGAATAATGGTTTTGCAGACCATCCCCTTAGACCACTTGGGCATCGCACCGAAATGACGATCGTCAAGTATGATTCTACAAAGTTTTAGGGGGCGCCTACATTAATTAGAATGAATATAGGTCTTGAATCATTCTAAACAATAATGTATAATCTGGGACATGAAGCAGTCATGCCTGGCGCCGTCCGAGATCGAGAGCCGCCTCAAGGCCGCCGGCGTTCAGCCGACGGCGCAGCGGATCGCGATCGCGCGCTATGTGCTCTGCGAGGCGGATCACCCGACGGCGGAGCAGGTCAAATCCTGGGCCGACGCGAACTTCCCCAAGATGAGCATGGCCACGGTGTACAACACGCTCAACGCGCTGGTGGACGCCGGCCTGCTCAAGAAGCACGCCTTTCCGCACCTCAACGAAGCCACCTACGACGACAACATCACCGAGCACTACCATCTTCTTGACGAGAAGACCGGCCGTGTCTTCGATCTCGATCCCGCCGACGTGAAGGTGACGACGAAACTGAAGGGCGTCCGCATCAAAGAGGTCGACGTGTTCATCCGGGGGAGCCGGGCGTGAATTTTTTGGCCGCAGACTTAGAATCGTTCTAGAACTGCGTTGATTTCAGGCTCAGCGGCGCTTCAACCACCTGACCTCGGTGGAGAAGAAGCACGCCGACGCGTACCAGGCGAAGCTCGACGAGATCAAGAAAGTGGCGTCTAAATAAGGAGAAGACATGGAAAAAATCTTTCGCATGAAGTCGTTGGCGGCGGCGCTGGTCGTTTCTCTGTCCATGAGCGGGCCCGCCCGCGCGGAGAACCTGTTCTCCGAGGGCGCGGCGCGCCCGAATTCGTTCTGGTGGCCGGACTTGGTCGACCTCCAACCGCTGCGCCGCCATTCGCCCGAATCGAATCCGATGGGCGGCAAATTCGACTACGCCGCCGAGTTCGCGAAGCTTGATCTCGCCGCGGTCAAGAAAGACATCAAGGATCTGATGACCCGGTCGCAGGACTGGTGGCCCGCCGACTACGGCCATTACGGCCCGTTCTTCATCCGCATGGCGTGGCACAGCGCCGGCACCTATCGCGTCATGGACGGACGCGGCGGCGCCGGCGGCGGCCAGCAGCGCTTCGAGCCGCTCAACAGCTGGCCCGACAACGCGAACTTGGACAAGGCCCGCCGCCTTCTTTGGCCGATCAAGCAGAAGTACGGCCGCGCGCTGTCTTGGGCCGACCTCATGGTCCTGACCGGCAATGTGGCCATGGAGTCGATGGGTTTCAAGACCATCGGCTTCGCCGGCGGCCGCGAGGATGATTGGGAGGCCGACCTCGTGTATTGGGGCCCCGAAAGCAAGATGCTCGCCAGCGAACGCTTCCACGGCAAGCGCGAACTCGCCAAGCCCCTCGGCGCCGTCCAGATGGGCCTGATCTACGTGAATCCGGAGGGTCCCGACGGCAATCACGATCCGCTCTCGGCGGCCAAAGACATCCGCGCCGCCTTCGGCCGCATGGCGATGAACGACGAGGAGACGGTGGCCCTGATCGCCGGCGGCCATACCTTCGGCAAGGTCCACGGCGCGCGCAAAGCGAACTGCGTCGGCGTCGAGCCGGCCGGGGCCGGGGTCGAGGCCCAGGGCTTCGGCTGGAAGAACAAGTGCGGCACGGGCCACGGCTCGGACACCGTCACCAGCGGCCTGGAGGGCGCCTGGACCGCCTCGCCGGCTCGTTGGACCGCGATGTACCTGAAGAACCTGTTCGCGTTCGACTGGGAGAAGACGAAGAGCCCGGCCGGCGCGGTGCAGTGGATTCCGAAGGGCGGCGCCGCGGCGAACACCGTGCCCGACGCGCACGACAAGTCGAAATCCCACGCGCCGATCATGCTGACCACGGACTTGGCCCTCAAGGAAGACCCCGAGTACCGCAAGATCGCCAAGCGCTTCGCCGACGACCACACGCAGCTCGAAGCGGCCTTCGCCCGCGCGTGGTTCAAGCTGACGCACCGCGACATGGGTCCGCGCTCCCGCTACGTCGGACGGGACACGCCCAAGGACGTCTTCCTCTGGCAGGACCCCGTTCCCGCCGTCGATCATGCTCTGATCGACGCGCGTGACGCCGCCGCCCTCAAGCGCTCGATCCTGAAGTCCGGGCTGACGGGGCCCCAGCTGGTGCGCACGGCCTGGGCGTCGGCCGCGACCTACCGCGACAGCGACATGCGCGGTGGAGCCAACGGGGCGAGAGTCCGCCTCGCGCCTCAGAAGGACTGGGAGGTCAACGACCCGGCCGAGCTCGCGAAGGCGCTGGAGACCCTGACCGGGGTTCAGCGTGAGTTCAACCGGAAGGCTGCTAAAGGCAAGAAGGTTTCGCTCGCCGACGTGATCGTGCTCGGCGGCGCGGCGGCCGTCGAGGAGGCCGCCAAGAAGGCGGGGCATACCGTGACCGTCGCCTTCCGCCCCGGCCGCACCGACGCCACTCAGGAGATGACCGACGTCGAGGCGGTCGCCTTCCTGGAGCCCAAGGCGGACGGCTTCCGCAACTTCTACACCAAGGACGCCTTGCGCTCGCCCGCCGACATGCTCGTCGACAAAGCGAACCAGCTGAAGCTGACGGTGCCGGAAATGACGGCGCTCGTCGGCGGCATGCGGGCGCTGGACGCCAACGCGGGCGGCTCCAAGCACGGGGTCTTCACCGGCCGCCCCGGCACGCTGAGCAACGACTACTTCGTCAACTTGCTCGACATGTCGACGAAGTGGGAGAAGTCGGACGCGGACGGCGTCTACGCGGGCGTGGACCGCAAGACGGGCGCCGCCAAGTGGACGGCGACGCCGGTCGACCTCGTGTTCGGCTCCCATTCGGAGCTGCGCGCGGTCGCGGAGGTCTACGCCGAAAAAGGCGGCGACAAGAAGTTCGTCGCCGACTTCGTCAAGGCGTGGGACAAGGTCATGAGCCTGGACCGCTTCGACTTGAAATAACCCGAAGGTCGCGCCGCGGGCCCGTCAGTCCATGAGGCTGGCGGGCCCGCTTTGGCGAGACGTCCTCTCCGAGCGCCGAGCCAGCCGGCGCGCCATGCCCGCGAAGATCACCGCGTGCACCGGCACCAAGGCGTACCAATAGAGCAGGCCGAAGAGCCCCAGCGGCTCGAACACCGCCGTCTGCGTGAGGCGTGAGCCGCCGTCGCGCTCCACGACCTCGAACTCGAGCCACGCCCTTCCCGGCAGGCGCATCTCCGCCTGCAGGCGCAGCCGTCGTCCCGGCTCGAGCACCTCCACGCGCCAGAAATCCAGAGCGTCGCCCACGCGCAGAGCCCGGCCGGCCGGGCGCCCGCGTCGCATCCCCACGCCCCCGGCCAGCTGGTCGAGCATGCCGCGCAGAACCCACAGCGCGTGGTAGGGCCAGCCGTTCTCGCCGCCGAGCAGAGCGATCTCCGTGAATAAGCGAGCGGGAGTCGCGCTCGAATCCGCCGATCTCGCGTCCACGAGCCGCGCGGACGCGCCGGGGAACTTCCGCAGGCGGCCGTTCGAGGAAAGCGCGTCGAACCAGCGGCTCTCCGCGTACTCGCGATCCTCGTTGGTCGACGCGCGCTTGATCGCGTCGGCGAGGCCCCGGGGCCGCACGGCGAAGTCCCTGAGCGCCTTGTCGTCGCGCACGACGGTCTCGTGCCGCAGGCTCGTGAACAGGCGCCGGCCGATCCGGGCGTAGATCGGCGTCACGAGCGCCAGCCACAGGCTGGAGAGCCACGGCGTCAGCAGCGCCACCGGGATCATCATCCGCTTCAGGCCGCGCTGGCGCGCGTACTCGCGCATGATCTGCTCGTAGGAAACCCGATCCTTGCCCCCGATCTCGTACACGGCGCCGGCGATCGGCGTCTTGTCGAGGGCGGCGACGAGGTAGGCGAGCAGGTCCTCGACGGCGATCGGCTGGGCCTGAACGCGCACCCACGACGGGGTCGTCATGACCGGGAGCCGCTCCACCAGGGCGCGCACCATCTCATAGGAGATGCTTCCGGAGCCGATCACGATCGACGCCCGGAATTCGATCACGGCCGCTCCCGACTCGCGCAGAATCCGGCCGACTTCCTGGCGGCTCTCCAGGTGGGGGGACAACGTCCCTTCCCCGAGCCCCCGAGGTAGATGATGCGGCAGACGCCCGTCGCCTTCGCCGCCGCGGCGAAATTGCGGGCCGCTAAGCGGTCTTCCTCCATGAAATCCTGCTGGGAACCCATGGAGTGAACGAGGTAATAGGCCGTGTGCACCCCTTCATCGCCGCCGCGAGCGACGCCGGCGTCAGCAGGTCGCCCTCGAACACCTCGGTCCGCGGGCCCACGCGGGGTTTGAGCAGCTCCGGGCGGCGCGCCAGGCAGCGCACGGGCTCGCCGCGCTTCTCGAGCAGGGGCAGGAGGCGCCCGCCCACGTAGCCGGTGGCGCCAGTCAGAAGAATCATCGTGAGGGCTGGCGGGTGGGCGCCGCCGCGCAGGAGCACAGCGACAACGCCAAAAGACATACCTTGATCATCGATTCATCCCGGCGGAGAACGAAAGCCGCTCTCTATGAGTGCGCGGGGCGGGGATTTATTTCAGGTGATGAGGACCGGCGGCCCGCCGCTCCTGGGCGAGCGGGCCGCCGGCGCAATCGTTACTTGACGCTCATCTCGAAGAGCACGCGCATGTTGGACTTCGCGGCCTTCGTGTCGATGTCGTTGGGATCGGCCTCGTGCGACTTCGGCCGCGTCGCTCCGTAGCCGATCATCGTGATGCGGCTCTGATCGAGGCCGCCGTCCGCGATCATGAAGTCCCGGACGGCGGAGGCCCGCCGCTCGCTCAAGCGCTGGTTGTATTCGGCGGTGCCGCTCATCGACGTGTAGCCGGCCACGCGCACGTGCGTGTTCGGGTTGTTCTTCATCAGCTGGATGTTCTCTTTGAGCGCCGCCATGCCCTCGGGCCGCAACGTCGACTTGTCGAAGTCGAAATGCGAGTCCTCGAGCACGATCAGCTTCACGACGGGCGGCTTGACCGGCTTCGGCTTCGCGGCCGGAGCGACGGCGGCAGCGGCGGCGACCGGCGCCGCCTTGCCCGGCGAGTTGAACTTCAGCGTCAAGCTCAGGCGATGGGACGTCCCGAGGTCTCCGGCCGGCAGGATCGCGTAATCCACCGAGAAGGAGCGCGTCGCCGCGTAGCCCAGGCCCAAGGTCAGGCCGTTCAAGGCTCCGAGTTCGGCGCTCGGGAAATCGAGTTGGTAGCCGCCGCGCAGCGCCAGCACGTTGGCGCCGTCGTCGACGTCCCCGATCAGGTACTCGGTTCCCAGCTGAAGGCGGTTGAGCGCCTTGCGCTGAAGCTCGGCGGAAGCGGCCAACAGCCAGTGCTTGGTCGCGTCCCAGCCCGCGCCCAAGCGCAGGCCCGAGGCGGTGGTCGCCCCCGAGGCCCCGCCGAAAGCGAGGTTCGAGTAGCCCGCGCCGAGGTGGACCGTGGGCAGCGCGTTCCATAAGACGCCCACGTCGGTGGCGACGTCGCTGTAGCCCTTTCCGCCGAACGTCGAGCGGCTCGCCTTCAGCGCGACGCCGGCCGACACGTTGCGGAACAGCTGCTTACCCCAGCCGACGCTGCCGGAGATGTCGTTCGAGCCGTAAAAGCCCGTCGCCCGGCCGGAGTCGTCGGCGCCCGCGATGCTGCCGTAGTTGACGTAGCCCAGGGAGACCGCCAGGCCGCCGTGCTCTCCGCCCTGGCCCTGCTCTTTGACCTCGCCCAAGGGCATGCCGAAGACGGCGATCTCCTGGATGCTGCTGCCGAGCCCGGAGTTGTGATGCAGGCCGATTTCCTTGGCGCTCATGTAGCCCAAGCCGGCGGGGTTCCAGAGCAAGGAGGCCGAGTCCTGGCGGACGCCGACGACCGCCGAGCCCATGCCCATCGCCCGCGCCGTGCCGCCTTCCTGGCGCAGCGGGTTGAACTGCGCGCCGGCGGCGAACGTCGTCTCCGCCGCCGAAGCCTTGCCGCAGCTCAGAGCCGCCGCGAGTAGTCCGATCGATATCGTGGAAAGTTTCATTGTGTGTGTCCTCTTAGCGCTTCACGGCGAATTTTTTGACGCGCGACTTGACCTGGTGCGTGCCGTAGTCGCGCTCCAAGGTGTAAAGGTAGACTCCCGGCGCGAGACGGCCCGTGTTCATGGTCGACGTCTGCTGGCCGGCCGACTTGTTGTCCTCGATCTTGCTCACGAGGTCGCCGATCACGTTGTAGACCTTGATCTTGACCGTGCCCGGGCCCGCCATGCAGTACGAGAACGTGCCGATGGGGCCGGTCGCGGGCGACGGGTAGAAAAGTCCGTCTGTGCAGCCCGGGAAGAACACGCCCGCTCCGGCGGCGGGTCCGTTGAACGCGAGGGGCCCGGCGGCGGACTGGGTCACCGACACCGATCCCTGGCGGGAGATGAACCGGCCGACGTTCAGGCCGCCCGCGCCGCTCGCCGTGATGGCGATGTCCTGCGCGGCGGTGTTGTTGATGAACGTTCCGGGGACCGAGCGCGTCGTCGCGTCGTTGTTGATGATCGTCACGCCCGTGGTGATCTGCCAGTAGACGTTGGACGGCAGGATGCCGCCGGCCAAGGTCACGTCCATGTTCGTAAAGGAGAGGAAGGTCCCCGCTTGGATGATGATGATGGTGTCGGGGGTCCCCGTGATCGTCACCGCGCCGGTGTCCGTGATGTTGGCGGCGGCGGTGATCTTGACGACGCCGGCCGTGTAGGCGCCGGCGGCGGGCAAGGTGGGAGGAAGCGTGGCGGCGCCGAGCACCTCGTTGGTGACGGCGGCCACGTTCGTGAGGCTGTCCCAGAGCACCTGAGCCTCGGCCTGGCCGTTGACCGCCGTGACGTCGTTGGCGTGGTAGAAGGTCGCGGAGGCGTCGGTCGTCGTCAGCGTGACGCCCGGGCTCGTTCCCACGCGGTTGACGACCAGCGGAGCGGCCGCGAAGCCGGTGAGCGTGACGGCGGGGCTCGCGAGGATGTTAAAGGAAGCCACGGTGTTCCCCAAGGTCTGAGCGGAAGCTCCCGGGGCCAATCCGACGGCGAGGGCGAAGGTCGCGGCGGAAAGCCGTTTGATCCGAAGGACTGCGTTCATGTTGATCTCCATTGTTTCGAACATGCGGCCAGTATACGCGCGTCACGCGTTCGTCGATATTCGGAGTTCTACCGGACGCGCGGGAACAATACGGAGGCGACGCGGGTAGGGGGCGTCCGGCCGGACGCGGACTAGAGGGAAGTCAGGCTGTGGGAGATCGCGTACTTCGTGAGGCCCGCGACCGTGAAGATGTTGAGCTTGACGGCGAGGTTCTCGCGGTGGGTCTCGGCGGTGCGGACGCTGATGCCGAGCTTCGTCGCGACGGCCTTGTTGGTGTGGCCGTCGGCGAGCAGCTTGAGCACCGCGAGTTCGCGGTCGGTGAGCGTGGAGCCCGACGGCGCGACGGCCGGGGCCGCGCCCGCGGAAAAGATGGCGTCCGCGACGCTGGGGGAAATGCAGGCCGCCCGCGTGCACCTCAGTGATGACTTCAAGGAGGCGGGCCGCCGGCTCGCTCTTGGTGATGTAGCCGTGCACGCCGCAACGCGCCATCTTGACGATGTACTCCTCGCTCGAGTGGATGCTGAAGGCGATGAGCTTCGTCCTCGGCGCCAAGCGCCGCAGTCGCCGGGCCAGCTCTCCGCCGTCGATGAACGGCATGTTCACGTCCAGGATGATCACGTCCGGGGCGAGCGCGGCGACCTTGCGGAGGCATTCCTTGGCGCCGGCGGCCTCTCCGACGACGGTCATCGAGTTGTTTCGGAGGAAGGCGCGCACGCCTTCCCGGACGATCGGATGATCATCGACGAGGAAGACCTTGATCGGGTTCGGCTTCGCGCTCACTGGAAGGGAGTATAACGGCGGCGGAAGGCCGCCGCTACGAGTAGTAGTACGCGGGCGACGGGATCAGTCCGGAGGCTGGGCCGGCAAGCTCAACGGCGTGAGCCCGTGCGCGATGGCGTATTTCGTCAGCGCCGCGATCGGGGTGATCTGCAGTTTGCGCGAGAGATGCTCGCGATGGGCCTCGGCCGTGCGCACGCTGATGCCGAGCTTGCGCGCGACCTGCTTGTTCGCCAGGCCCTCCGCCAGCAGGATCAGCACCTCCCTTTCGCGCGCCGTGAGCGTGGGCTTCACGTGGGAGCCGGAGAGCAAAGTGTCCGTCATGTCGGGAGGGAAGCAGAGCCCGCCCTTGTGGACGCGCGTGATCGCCTCGCCGAGCTTGGCGGTGGGCGCGTCCTTCGTCACGTATCCGTGCACGCCGCAGCGCGCCATTCGGACGACGTACTCCGGGCCGGAGTGAAGGCTGAACGCGATGAGCTTGGCGCTCGGGTTGGTCTTTCGCAGCCGGCGGGCGAGCTCGCCGCCGTCCATTCCGGGGAGGCTGATGTCGAGGATGACCACGTCGACGGCGAGCGTCTTGAGCTTGCGGAGGGCCTCGGCGTCGTCGGACGCCTCGCCGACGACCGAGAACTCGCCGGTGACGGACAGATAGGCGCGGATGCCGTCGCGCAGGGCGGGATGATCGTCGATGAGGAAGACCTTGATCTTCTTCGCGGGCTTCGCGCGGGGTTTTTCTTGATCATGACCGTCTCTCCGGCGCGCCGCGCAGGGAGCGCGCGCGATGAGGCGTGTTCCTTTCCCGCGCACCGACTGAACCTCGAGGACGCCTCCGACGGACTCGGCCCGCTGGCGAAGGTTGCCCAGGCCGATGCCGCGCCGGGCGGCGGGCCGGCTGCCGGGGATGAAGCCGACGCCGTTGTCGCTCACGGTCAAGACCAGATCGCGGCCCTCGATCGACAGCGAGACCGAGGCCGTCGCGGTCTTCGCGTGCTTGCCGATGTTGTTGAGCGCCTCCTGCGCGATGCGGTAGAACGCGAGCCCGAGGGCGGGCGCGGCGTTCACGGAGACCGTGCGCACCGTCAGGCGGATGCGGGACCGCTCCATGAACTCGCGGCACAGCGCCTGCAGGGCGGGCTCGAGGCCCAGATCCACGAGTTCGGAGGGCATGAGGTTCTGGGAGACGCGGCGGATCTCGGCGATCGCGTGATCCAGGTACCCGCCCAGCTTGAGGAGCTTCGCCTCGGCGCCGCCGCTCAGGCTCATCCGGCCGGGCAGGGCCTCCAGGCGGTACTTCACGCTGGACAGGATCTGGCCCACGCCGTCATGTAGGTCGCGGGCGAGGCGCTTGCGCTCGGTCTCCTGCGCCGAGATCACGCGGGCGTGGAGGCGGCGCAGCTCCCGTTCGGATTCCTTGAGCGCGGTGATGTCGCGCTCCGTGGTGGCGACCTCGACGGCGCGTCCCGCCGCGTCGTGCAGCACCGTGACCGTCAGGAGCACGTCGAGGGTCCGCCCGTCCTTGGTGCGGCGCTGCGTTTCGATGGGGGCCGCGGACACCTGCACCAAATCGCGCGCCAGCAGGCGTTGGCGCTCCGGCATGAGGCGCCGGATGCTCATCGCCAGGGCTTCCCGTTCGCCGTAGCCGTACATCTTCTGCGCGCCCTTGTTCCAGGCGAGGACCCGATCCCTCAAATCGCAGATGATGACCGCGTCGTTGGAGTCGAGCACCAGCGCGGCCAGCCGCTGCTGCATCTTCCGCTCGCCCTCGGGCGGGCGGTGGTCGCTCTTGGTCATCGGGATTCCACTCCCCACAGTATAGCGTCTCTCTCGGCCGCCCGGACTTCGCCGCATGTAAAGGGTTTGTGTGGCCGGACCTCAGGCCCGCGCGAGGGAGTGCAGGGCGGAGTTGACGACGGCCAGCACCAAGGCGAAGCCTAGGGCCCACCAGAAGCCCGCGACCTGGAAACCCGGAACGAGCGCCGCGGTGAGCATGACCAGGGCGGCGATGATGACGAAGGTGAACAGCCCGAGCGTCAGCGCGTTGACCGGCGCCGTGAGCGCCATGAGCGCGGGAGCGAGCGCGGCGTTGACCAATCCCAAGACGAGGGCGACGATGATGGCCGTGCCGAAGCCGTCCATGGTCACGCCGCGCAACAGTTTCCCGGTGATGAGCACGGCGACAGAACTGATGAGCACGTTGATGATGAGCTTCATGCGGTGGTCTCCTTTGAATCCAAGGTCATGCCGAAACGGCCGCGGACGACCGGCCAGATCCGCAGCAGAGCGAGCGCCATCGCGGCCAGGATCGGCCCGATGAACACGCCCAGGATCCCGAACAAACGGATGCCGCTGAGGATGGCGACGAACCCCACGAGGGGGTGCATGCCCGCTCGGCCCCTTAGAACGAGGGGCCTGATCAGATTGTCCACGAGCCCCGCGGCGATGCCGACGCCGGCCATGGCGCACATGGCGGCAGGGGACCCTTCGACGTAAAGGTAGGCCAATCCCGCCGCCGCGGCCGGCATGGTGCCCAGGAGCGGGATCCAAGCGAAGACGAAGGTCAGGGCGGCCGCCAAGAACGCGCCGGGCACGCCGAGGAGGAGGAAGCCGAGGAGAATGAGCACGGCCTGGGCCGACGCGGCCGCCAGGCCGGCCAGGACCACCGAGATGGTCGTGTCGCGGAACGACTCCACGAGTTCCTCCTGCGTGGCGCGATCGAGGGCGCCGAGGCCCAGGAGCCACTCCATGAACCGCTCGCCGTTGAGCAGCAGGAAGAAGAACGACGTGACGGCCAGGACCACCTGCACGAGAAACTCCGGGGCCCCCTTGCCCAGCGTCAGCACCGAGGCCGCGGTGAAGTGGCCCGCGGCCTGGATGAGGGCCTTGAGCCGCGCGTTGACGTCCGCGGGATCTCCGATCAAAGTCCGGACCAGCTCCCAGCGGCTGAGCGCCTTCGTGAGCGCGCGCGGGGAGAACTCCTTGAGCTCCGACATCGCCTGCCCGATCTCGATGCCCTGGGCCACGGCCATGACGGCGAGTATCGTGAGCGGCGTGATGACGAGCAGCACGAGCGCCGGCGTCAGCGTGCCCGCGGCCAGCCGGGGGCCCCAGCCCCGCGTGCGCAGCCGGCGATAGACGGGAAAGGCCAGCATCGCCAGCGTCCCTCCGAGGTACAGCGACAGCAAGTAAGGCCCCACCATCCACAGGAGAGCGACGATGCAGGCGCACAACGCGGCGAGGAAGGTGTACAGATGCGCTCTTCTCGTCATGGCCGGGGGATCGATCACGGGGCCTCGGGCCGCGGGGGCTTTTCCTGGAATCGTTCGACGAGAAATTCATGGAGCATGAGGCTAGTCCCTTGATCGGGACAGTCCGCCCAGCCCGGCGGCGACGGCCACGCCGCCACCTATCAGGAGCCCCATGGCCCGGTCCGTCGGCGCGCCGGTGAAGAGCCTGGAGACGCCGGAGCTGACCGAGCGGTAAGCGTCCCAGCCGTACGCCAGCAGCGCGACGCCGATGATCAGCAGGACGAGCGACCCGAGTCGATTCATTCTCACGGCACTCATTGTGCGATGGGGAGGGGGCGCCGCTACTCGTAATACTACTGATTGCGCCCGAAGGGCCTCCGGGGATATGCTGACCGGCGCGACACCCATGAACATGAACATGCGACGCACTGTGTGGGCCCTCGGAGCGCTCGGGGCTCTGCTTGTGGCGATCCTGCTCCGAACGGCCCCCGCGGCGCTGGCGACGCTCGCGCCGCTCCTGCCGCTCATTCCCCGCGCGGCGCCCGCGCCGGCCGCGGCGCGAGCGCCGATCGTCGCCGTCGCTCCGCAGCCCGCGCCCCCGCCGACGGCGAGCGCTCCGCGCGGGCCGGCCATCGCCAGGATCCTCCCGCCGCGCGAGGAGCGCGGCGCCGGGCTCAGCGAGAAGGGCGAGGCGTTCGGGGGCCAAGCCCCGGAGCGACGATAGGCGCCCGCCGGACATGACCCTGCGTCTGGGCCTGCTGCTCGCGCTGCTGCCGCTGCCGCTCTGCGCGGCGAAGCTCCGCAAGCGGCATCCCCGGCGGGGCTTCCGATCTCCTCGGTCAAGATCGAGTCGAACAACGTCTTCGACACGAGCAAGCCTCCGGAGAACAAGCTCGTCTACAGCGCGGCGAACGGCCTCCACATCCGGACGCGGGAGCACGTCATCGAGCGCGAGCTGCTCTTCGCGGTCGGCGACCCCTACGACGCGCTCCTGATCGAGGAAACGGAGCGCAACCTGCGGGGGTTGCCCTTCATCCGCCGGGCCGAGATTTCGTCCGAGGCCAACGAGGCGGGAGGCGTCGACGTCGTGGTCAGGACCTACGACTCGTGGACGCTCGAGGTGGTCGCCGGCTTCAAGCGCGTCGGGGGCGTGACGAGCGTCCGAGGCGGCCTGGCCGAGCACAACATGCTCGGGGAGGGAAAGTCGGGCTCGGCGGTCTACAGCCGCGACGGAACGGCGGTGTCGAAATCCTTGAGCTATACGGACCGCCAGTTCCTGCGGCAGCGGCGCCTGCGCTACTCCATGGCGGCCCTCGACGCTCCGGGGACGCGGCACTACTCGATCGCCTTGAACCGGCCGTTCTACGCGTCCATCGCGCGAAACGCCTACGGCGGCGGCGTCAGCTACAGCGCCACGAGGCTGGCGCCGGAGACCAGGGGAGTGGGCGAAGCCTTCGTCGACTACGGCGTCGCGCTCGCCACCTCCACCGAGCGGACGCGGCGGGTGAGCTTCGGCCTCTTGACGCGCCGCGCCCAGACCACGGGGCCCGTTCCCGACCTGCTGCAATTGACCTTCTTGAAGCTGGGCGCGGACTGGCAGGAACTGGACTTCATCACGGTGCGCCGGATCCAGAACTTCACCCGCGACGAGGACATCAACCTCGGCTTGGGCGTGTTCCCGAGCGTGGCGTGGGCTCCGAAGGTCCGGGCGTTGGGGACGACGGAGTCCCAGATCATCCCGCGCTTGGACGTGAGCAAAGGCTTCGTCGCGTCGAACCAGCTGCTGCGGCTCAAGGCCGGCATCGGCTCTCGCCTGATCAACGGCGGCAACGGCAACCGGGTGGCGTCCTTCGACGCGACGCATTTCGTCCGCGGCCTTCGCTATCAGACCTGGGCGTTCCACACGGGCTTGGACCTGGGGTGGCACTTGGGCCCGAGCGACCAGTTGGCTTTGGGCGAGCTCAACGGCCTGAGAGGCTACGGCCTCAGCGAGTTCACGGGCAACCGCCGCTTTCTCTTCAACATCGAGGATCGCATCTACGTCTACGACGACCTGTTCCGCATTCTAGACGTCGGCGCGGTGGTCTTCTACGACTCGGGCTACGTCTGGGGGAGTCGAGCCCCGTGAAATTGGCGGATCTCAAGAGCAGCGTGGGCATGGGCCTGCGCGTGGCGCCGTCGCGCTCGGGAAGCAACAGCCCCGTCCGCATCGACGTAGCCTTCCCGTTGAATCGCCAGGCCGGCCGCCCCGCCTGGTCGCTGTCGATTCTCGCCGGACAGGCCTTCTGAGGACTATGCTGATTGCCTAGGCGGGCACCGCCGGCTTCTCTTCCCGGGACCAGTGGCGATGCGCCGCGATCGCCTCGACGAAGGCCTTGGCCGCCTTCGTCCCCGCGCCCGCGGGAGCGAGGACGAGGCCCTTGGACGAGGAGACTTCAGTCCCCGCGTCATCGGCGCCCGGAATCGCCGACGCGGCGATGAGTTCGCGCCCCTCGCCGACAGCGGCAACCGCCTTGCAGTGCTTGAACGCCTGGTTGACGAAGTGGATCGCGGCCGGCTCGGCGACGAGAGCGGCCGCGCTCCTGGCTCCGCCCGGAACCGCCACGGCGTCGAAGAGCACCGAAGAGCCCGTGAGCAGGCTGAAGTCGATCTTCACCTGCGCGCCCTTGGCCGTCTTCAGGAAGCCGAGCCGGGGCGCCACGATCGCCGCGACGGCGCCCTCGGCCTCGAGCGCGGACTTGAGCGCGCCGAGGGAGGCGTCGTCGGCGCCGTCGGCGGCGAGGAGGGCGATCTTGCGGGTCTTGATCCCCTTCGAAGGCTTTCCGACCATCGACAGGGCGGGCGACGGCGCCGCAGGCTTGCGCGCCGGAAGCGGCTGATAGTCCTTCGGGTCGGCGCCGGCGGGGAAGCTGCGGTTCAGCGGCCCTTCGACCGAGCGGGGCACGGCCGCGCCGAGGCCCGCCGCCACGTCGCGCGCCAGGCCCTCGTCGACCCGAGAGAGGATGAAGAGCATCCGCTCCCGGATCGCGGGACGCTCGACTTTGCCCAACTCGAAGCGCAGCGCGTCGACGATGTGGGCCTTCTCGGGAGCCGACTGGCTGCGGAAGAACAGAGACGCCTGGCTGAAGTGGTCGAAGAACTTCTCGCCTTTGCCGCGCGTCTTGCCTCCGACGAACGCGGCGAGGCGGCTGACGAAGCCCTTGGCGGCCTGGAACGGGCAGCCACCGCCGATCGTGTTGGGCTCGTAGCTGACCGGCGAGGAGTTGATCGCGTGCCGGCCGAGGCCGTCGCGCTGCAGGTTGTGCACGGGCGCGACCGAGCGGTTGATCGGCAACTCGTGGAAGTTCGGGCCTCCGAGACGCAGGAGCTGCGTGTCCGTGTAGGAGAACAGCCGGCCCTGGAGCAGCGGGTCGTCGCTGAAGTCGATGCCGGGCACGACGTGGCCCGGGTGGAACGCGGCCTGCTCGGTCTCCGCGAAGAAATTGTCGGGGTTGCGGTTGAGCGTGAGCTTGCCGATGCGCTTCACCGGGACGAGTTCCTCCGGGATGAGCTTGGTCGGGTCGAGCAGGTCGAATGGGAGGCGGCCCTCGTCGCCCTCCTCGATCATCTGTACGCCCAGCTCCCACTCGGGGAACGCGCCGCTCTCGATGGCTTCCCAAAGGTCGCGGCGGTGGAAGTCCGGGTCCTTCCCGGAGATGATCTGCGCCTCGTCCCAGGCGACGGAGTGGACGCCCAGCAGCGGCTTCCAATGAAACTTCACGAAGCGGGAGCGGCCTTTCGCGTTGACGAAGCGGAAGGTGTGGACGCCGAAGCCTTCCATCATGCGGTAGCTGCGCGGCAGGGCGCGGTCGGACATGACCCACATGATCATGTGGGCCGACTCGGGCATCAGCGAGATGAAGTCCCAGAACGTGTCGTGCGCGGAGGCCGCCTGGGGGATCTCGTTGCGGGGCTCCGGCTTGACCGCGTGGACGAGGTCGGGGAACTTCATCGCGTCCTGGATGAAGAACACCGGGATGTTGTTGCCGACGAGGTCGTAGACGCCCTCGTCGGTGTAGAACTTCACGGCGAAGCCGCGCACGTCGCGCGCGAGGTCCGTCGACCCCCGCGACCCGGCGACCGTCGAGAAGCGGACGAAGACCGGGGTCTTCTTCGCGGGATTCTGCAGGAAGCCCGCCTTGGTGTAGGGGGCCATCGACTCGTAGACCTGGAAATGGCCGTGCGCGGCGCTGCCGCGCGCGTGGACGACGCGCTCGGGGATGCGCTCGTGATCGAAGTGCGTGATCTTCTCCCGCAAGTGGAAGTCCTCGAGCAAGGACGGGCCCCGCGGTCCCGCTTTGAGGGAGTCCTGGTCGTCGGCCAGGGGAAGGCCCTGATTGGTCGTCAGCGCCTCGCCGTTGCCATCCTCGCGGT
The DNA here is from genome assembly GCA_023213235.1 of Elusimicrobiota bacterium. Taxonomy (GTDB): domain Bacteria; phylum Elusimicrobiota; class Elusimicrobia; order UBA1565; family UBA9628; genus GWA2-66-18. The sequence goes on from CP096137.1 coordinate 504,757, forward strand.
ACTGCGCGAGCTGAGCCGCCTTGACGTCGCCCGGCCGCGTCCCGCCCTTCGCGCGCTTCTTCGCCATACCCGCCTCCTGTATTCTGTTGCGCCGGGCGTACGATAGGAAGTCGGGAGGGGCGGGGCCATTGCGCCGGGGCAATGCCCTCATGACGCGGAGACATAAATAGTTTACTTATAAGGGTCTTTCGCTCTATTGTTGCGGCGGAGAAAAATTATTACCATCCGCGAATGGCCAACACCACCGGAGAATTCGGCGAGAAGACCTTCACGACGTTCGAGGTGGCGCGCCTCTGCGGCGTGTTCCACACGACCGTCATCAACTGGGTCAACAAGGGCAAGCTGAAGGCGCGCGTCACCCCCGGCGGCCACCGCCGCATCCCGCTCTCCGAGCTCGTCGCGTTCATGAAGAAGTACGAGATGCCCGTGCCGTCGGACATCGAGGACATGCACAAGCACATCCTGATCCTCGACGACGAGCCGATGATGACGAAGCTCCTCGAGAAGGGGTTCCAGAAGCACAAGGACCGCTTCGCCGTCGCCGTCGCCAACAACCCCGTCGACGCGCTCGTCATGATCGGCAAGAAGCTGCCGCACCTGCTCGTCGTCGACCTGCTCATGCCCGTCATGGACGGCTTCCAGGTCTGCCAGATCCTCAAGTCGAACCCGGCGACGAAGGAGATGAAGATCGTGGCCATCTCCGGCAAGAAGCTGACGGCTCCCCAGCAGGACTTCCTGAAGAAGAACGTCGACCGTTTCCTCCAGAAGCCCTTCGACATGGCCGACCTCGTCGGCGCCGTCGACAAGCTGTTTCCCGCCTGACCGGGACTTGATTCCGCAACGCCGGGCGCGCTACCCTGGCGTCATGATCCTTCCCGCCCTGCTTCTCGCGCTGGCCCCGGTCGCGTCCGCCCAGGATTCCCGCCGCGCCGCGGACGCCCATTTCCTCGCGGGCTACGATCATTTCCGCGCGGCCCGTCCCGAGGACGCGCGGCGCGAGTGGAAGGCCTGCCTGGCTCTCGACGAGAAGAACGACTTCTGCGAATTCGGGCTGACGGCGCTCGACGCCGTCGCCCCGCCTCCCTCGACGACGGCGCCGCCGCGCCGCGCCTCGACGGCGCCGTCCCCGCGCCGCTTCCCGCGCCGGAGCGGCGGCCGGAGCCGGTCCCGTCCGTCACGGACGCCCCGCCGTCTCCCGAGCGCGACGCCCAGCAGCTGTACCTCGAGGGGGTCATCTACTTCCAGAAGGGGACTACGAAAAGGCCCGCGACCGGTGGGCCAAGGCGTATCGCACCGCGCCGCCGGAGTCGAACACGGCCAGGGACGCGGCGGCCGGGCTCGAGAAGATCGCGTCGATCGTCGGCGCCGCGCCGGCCGTCGGGGACCAGTCCTCCGCGCAGAGCCTCAGGAAAGCCGAGGAGCCGAAGGACGAGCACCTCGCCCTGCAGGTCTACTTCACCGGCATGATCCACTTCCAGAAGGGGGACATGGAGAAGGCGCGCGTCGAGTGGAAGCGCGCGCTCGCGCTTTCGCCGAAGGGCTCGTCCGTCGAGAGCGACGCCAAGGCGGCCCTCAAGAAGCTCGACTCGGACGAAGCCTCGACACGCCGCGGCGGGAAGAAGTAGAATCGTCGTCGTGAGCCACCCGCACCAGCCCGCCTCCGCCCAGCCCGCGTCCGAAGCCGCTCCCCTCGACCTGCGCGAGAAGGGCGGCCCGAAGGACGGCGTCCCGCAGTTCTCCGACAAGCGCCTGTTCATGCAGCTCACGGCCTTCACCGGCTGCCGCGACTCCCAGCCGCTGATCAACGGCCTGATCGGCTGCGGCGTCGACTGCGTCCTCTATGAAGAGGTCAATGACCCGACCGGCGTCGCCGTGCTGGCGATGAGCGAGGACCCCGCGCTGTTCGTCACCAAGCTGCGCCGCGACCTCGCGTCGGGCCCGTTCAAGGACCTGAGGGTCAAGCCGGAGTTCTCCATGCTCGGGCGCACCTACGCGCTCGGCTACGAGCCCAAGCTCGAGGACTGGCTGCTGCACCGCTCGCGCCGCGTGACGATGGACCCCGCGACCCCGTGGGCGGTCTGGTATCCCCTGCGCCGCAGCGGCGCGTTCTCGCGCCTGCCGCGCGCCGAGCAGGGGCCGATCCTCAAGGAGCACGGCGTCATCGGCCGCCAGTTCGGCGACGCCGGCGTCGCCTCCGACGTGCGCCTGGCCTGCCACGGCCTCGACAAGAACGACAACGACTTCGTCATCGGCCTGATCGGCAAGGAGCTCGCGCCGCTGTCGCAGCTCGTCGAGGCGATGCGCCCGACCGTCCAGACCTCTCAGTACATCGAGAACCTCGGGCCGTTCTTCGTCGGCCGCGCGCTCTGGCGCACGCCGCAGAAAGCCTGACGTTCAGGAGACCTCCCATGGCCGCCCGCAAATTCCGCGTCGCGATGTCCGAGCGCTGCTTCCGCTTCAAGCCCGCCGCCCTGCCCGACCACGCCCCGCGCAAGCCCGGCGTCTACGAGTTCGTGACCTTCGACGCGGCGAAGAACCCGCAGGTGCTCTACGTCGGCGTCGCGATGCCCGGCACGACGGTGCAGGACGAGCTGGCCAAGCACATGGGCGATGAGATCAAGCCCGGGCGCACCGAGCTGTTCTCGGTCTCGCCCGACATCTACTTCGACTACGTCGCCTCCGCCGACATCGAGGACGCCGAGGAACTCAAGGACATCGCGGGCGTCTTCGTCGCCAAGCACAAGCCGCGCTTCAACACCGGGCCCGCGCCGACGTCGGGGAAGCACGCCTCGGTCGAAGTCGAAGAAGTCGGCTGACATGGAGCTGACGAGCTTCCCGGCCCTCAACGCGTCGCTCAACGCGACGACCTCGGTCCTGCTGGTCTCGGGCTGGGTCCTCATCAAGAAGAACCGCCGCGAGGCGCACCGCTGGACGATGGTCGCGGCCTTCCTGTGCTCGGCGCTGTTTCTCGCCTGCTACCTCTACTATCACTTCCACGTCGGGTCGGTGCGCTTCCAGAAGACGGGCTGGATCCGGCCGGTGTACTTTACCATCCTGCTGACGCACACGATCCTCGCCGTGCTCGTTCTGCCGGTGATCCTGCGGACGCTCTATCTCGCGGCCAAGGAGCGCTTCGAGGAGCATCGCCGCGCGGCTCGCTGGGCGTTCCCGATCTGGCTGTACGTCTCGCTCACGGGCGTGACCGTCTACTGGATGCTCTACCGCCTCTGAATCTGCAACTCTGGTGCCAGACGTTGCAGTTGCAGATTCCCGAAAGTGCAACTGCAACGCCTGGCACCGTTGTTGCTGATTAGGTGGAGAACGACTTGCCGCAGGAGCAGGTCGAGGTGGCCTGCGGGTTCTTGACGACGAACCCGGACTTCATCATCGTCTCCTCGTAGTCGACCTGCGAGCCGCCGATGAAGAAGTCGGCCTTGGGGTCGACGACGGTCTTGGCCCCGAAGGCCTCGTGGACGATGTCTTCCTTGCCGAGCTCGTCGCTGACGAGGAACTCGTAGCTCATGCCCGAGCAGCCGCCGGAACCGACCTTGACGCGCAGGACGGGCTGCAGGCCTTTCTTGGAGGCCAGGGCCACGATCTTCTTGGCGGCGCGCTCGGTGAGCGTGATCATGTTCTTAGAACTGCTTGGACTTGCCGCAGCCGCAGGAGCCCTTCTCGAGCGGGTTCTTGATGCGGAAGCCGGAGGAGGTCTCGTCCTCGGCGTAGTCGATCGTCGCGTTCTCGATGAACTGGAGGGACTTCTCGTCGACGATGACGTCGAAGCCGGCCTGGGGAGGACCTTGTCGGTCGCGGCCTTGTCGTCGAAGCCGATGCGGTACTCGTAGCCGGCGCAGCCGGACTCGGCGACGCGCAGGCGCAGCGCCTTTCCGGCGGCGCTCTCCTCGGTCTTCATGAAATCGGTGATCTTCTCGGCGGCCTTCGGCGTGATCGTGAGCATATCTTCTCCGGGGGCTATGAAACCCGACTAAAATAGTCGTATATACAGTATACGTCGGAAGGCGGCGGCAGTCAAGACGGGTGTAATAACCGCCCCGCTCCGGACACCGATGAGAGACCGACAGGAGACAAAATGAAACTCGCCTTCGCCTTGCTCGCCGCCCTCGCCGCCTCCGCCGCCGCTCAAGACGCGACTCTCGCGAAGATCTCCGGCCCGGTGTCGATCGTCGGGGCCGGAGGCCGCAAGGCCGTCGCCGCGAAGGGCGGGGAGAGCCTCATCTACGGAGACACGATCAAGGTCGGCAAGGGCGGGATCGCCCAGATCGCGCTGAAGGACCGCGGCGCGGTACTGCTGCGCGAGGAGACCGTGATGACGCTGACGGGCACGCCGCGCGCGACGGCGCTCTCGTTCCGCTTCGGCGAGTTCCTCATCGGGCTGTCGAAGAAGCTCGAGAAGGGGCAGACGTTCAAGGTGCGCACGGCTTCGGCCGTGGCCGCGGTGCGCGGGACCCTGTTCTGGGGCAAGGGCGACAAGGAGACGAAGGCGACGACCTACGCCGGCTTCGGACACACGGTCGCCGTCACGGCCAAGGGGCGCACCGTGCTCGTGACGCCGGGCAAGACCGTGACGATCCCGTTCGGCGAGGCCCCGGCCGATCCCGTGCCGAGCACGGTCACGATCGACTACGCGAAAAACTTCGCGATCGACGGCGGCCTCCAGAGCCTCGAGAAGCTCGTCACCGACAAGACCGAGTAAGGCGGGGCCCACGCCCGCGGGCCGAGAGGCCCAGAGTAGAAACCGGCGGCGTTGTTATAATTGGAGGATGCAGGCCGCAGTCCTCTTGTTGGCGTTGAGCGCCGCCGCCGCGGTGCCGGAGCCGGTCCCGGTCCAGGCCGCGACCCCGGCCCCCGCCGCGTCGTACGCCCCGAACGTCACGCCCGAGCTGCTCGCGCGCTGGAGCGTGCCGCTCGACGCGTACATGGCGATGACGCCCGAGCGAAAGGCGCAGCTGCGCGACGACCTCGCCGCCGGCGAGCGCGTCCGGACGCGCCGCGTCGAGCTGATCCGGCGCCTGCGCCCGCAGGAGTGGGCCGGCTTCGTGGACGCGAAGGGCTTCCTGACGCCCGACGGCGCGCGCATCGTCGAGGACTACGAGACCAAGCTCAAGGCCGCCGGGCTCGCCGTGCCCGTCGGGGTGACGATCGAGCGCGCCGACGGCAAGGAGATGACGGCCGAGGACTTCACGCGCGCGCGCGCCGTCCTCGACGGCGTTTTCGACGGGACCGCGCGCCTCGGAGAAGGGGCAAGGCCAAGGCCGGCGACGAGCTCGTCGTCGACGCGCGCGTGCGCAACGAAACGGTGCGCTCGCTGACGATCAGCAACCCCAAGCGCGGCCTCAGCCTCGAGATCGGGCAGCTCGGCATCGACGGCCGCACGAACCTGATCGCGCCGAGCCCGTACGCGAACCTGGCGAAGTCCTGGGAAAGCAAGCCCGAGTCCTGGGTGGACTACCGCGTCAAGGCGCAGGTCGCGTACGTGGACATGAAGGCGCGCTTCTTCAACGACGGGCCCGACCCGCGCGTCGGCCGCATGATGGACCTCGCGCAGTCGCTCGGCGTGCCCCAGCGCGACATGGATCAGATCCGGCAGAGCCTCGCCTACGACGACGCGTACCGGGCGCAGGGCCTCGTGATCTCGAGCCTCATGGCGCAGATGGGGCGGGCCTATCACCTCGGCGGCCCGGTCGACGTCGCGTGGAGCGTCACGAGCCTCACGAAGCTGATGCACCTCGCGCCGAACCAGGCGTTCGACGAGTCGATCGGCTTCCGCATCCGCCTTCCCGGCGACGAGCTGTTCCTCGGCGTCTTCGGCGGCGTCATGCAGAACATCTCGCCCGTCAGCAACCGCGTCTATCAGGAGCTGATGAGCAACGGACGCGTGGAGGCGGGGCTGAACTTGGAGCAGGCCCCGCATTGGACGACGGCGCTGTGGGGCCGCGTGCCCGGGATGGACGACGCGAACTTCAGCGTCTCGGTCGGCCAGCGCTACAACAAGGACACGACGGTCTCCCAGGGCGAGGCCGCGCTCATGACGAGCTTCAAGCGCGTGCCCGTGGCCGTTCGCGCCTCGCTGAGCCGCGAGACCGGCGACGCCGTCGAGTTCGACCGGCAGAAGGCCCGCCTGCAGGTCGACGCGCAGCTCTCCGACCGGACGAACGCCTACCTCGCCTACGAGCGCGACAGGATCCGCTACGGCAACGCCGAGCTGAACTCGAACGCGGTCGTCGCGGGCCTGACGATCAGCCTCGACGGCAAGCGCGGCGGGGACCGGCTCACGGTCGACCACCTCTTCGGCGGGCAGTACGAGGCCAACGCCTCGCCGCTGCGCCCGTTCCTGCCGGAGGCGACGAAGGTCGTCACGGGCGCGATCGCCGACGGCCTCGAGGCCGCGGAGCGCGCGGCCGACCTCTCGCGCCTCGTCGGCTCGGGCGCCAGCGCCGCGCAGATCGACGCGGGCCTCGACCGCCTGTCGCTCGCGCTCTCGCGCCTCGGCCCCGAGGCGTCGGTCGCGCTGATCGACCGGATGAGCGCGCTGCCGCTGTCCGACGACCAGAAGCGCCTGCTCGCCGACGCGCTGACGCGCGTGACGACGCCCGGCTCCGAGGCCGAGCAGCGCGTGCGCCGGGCGTTGACCGCGCTCGGGCCGGCCGTCGACGCCTACATCGCGCGCGCGGGGCCGCCCGCGCCGACCTGCTCGCCCGCATCCAGGGCGACGCCGGGCGCGCCCTCGAACTGCTGCGGCTGCTCTCCGACCAGGAATCGTGGAACGCGGTCGCGATCGCGGCCGGCCGGCAGAGCCTGCTGCGCTCGCTCGCCAAGGCGCAGGTCATCGACATCCCGGTGCTCGACTCGCAGATCAAGTTCCACACGCACGCGCCCGTCCTGATCGCGGCGGCCGGCGCGCTCAACAGCCGCCTCTCGCCGCTGGCCCCCGTGCGCGCCGGCGAGGCGGAGCCGTGGCTGCTGCGCATGGCCGGCGACGAGCTCGGCCTGCCGCCGGGGCCCGTGACGTCGGAGATGGTCGCGGGCCGCCTCATCCAGATGGGCCAGGACCGGCTCATGAGCGAGCTCGACTCGCGCCTGGCGCCGGCGATCGACCGGCTCGTGGCCTCGGGCTCCTACGACCGCGGCCAGATCACGTCCTCGATCTTCGGCGCCCTTCCGCCCACGGCGGCGGCCGCCCTGCGCGCGCGCTTCGGCGACAATCTCGAGGGCCTGCTGCCGCCCGCGGGCGCGACGGCCGAGCAGATGCGCGCGTTCCTGCGCGACCGCCTCGGCGCCGAGCTCTCGCGCGCGCTCGGCGACGAGTTCCGCGGCGCGGCCGCGCGCGCCGTGGCCGAGATGACGTCCTGGGCCGCCGACCTCATCCGCCGCGAGATGAACCTCGCGACGATCCACCTGATGCTCGCCGCCGAGGAGCTCGACCGCCTGACCGTCGACAGGGGCCGCAAGGCCTCCGATATCGGCGTCGAGATGATGTCCCGCTCCTTCCGCATGCTCGACGAGCGCAAGCGCGGCAGGATGAGCGACGCGGTGCGCGGCGCGAAGGCCGCGGCGATGGAGAACTTCGCCGAGGGCGAACGCGCGCTCGCCGCGCGCTTCGTCTCGCTCGGCCGCGAGAGGCTCTCGGAGATGACGCTCGACCCGTCGTGGCCGCAGGGCTTCACCGTCGCCGTCGCCGACGAGTCCTGGCCGGGGCTCCTCGGCGCCTACGGCGACGGCGCGTTCTTCGACCTCGTGCGCCGCATGGCCGACAAGCGCCGCGCGACGGGCAAGACCGCGCCCATGAAGCTCACCTTCGAACTCGATTCCGGCTCCGGTCGCGCGCTCGGCGGCACGTCGATCTGGAACGAGAAGAACGGCGACCTGAAGATCGTCCTCTCGCCCCCGAAGGACCAGCGCCAGGCGGATTTCCGCCTGCGCGGCCTCGAGAGCTACCTTAAGTAGACAGGATCGTCGCCCGCCTTCGATGGCGCGCCCGCCCGGGCGCCGCTACCCTATCCGGGACGCACGGAGGGAGCCATGTACCGTCCGAAGACCGTCATTCCGCCGGCCCGCGCGACGCGCGAGCCCGTCGTGAAGACCGGCCTCGACTGGTCCGCCGCCGGCTGGGCGGGACTCGTCGCCGGCGCGGTATTCCTCGCCCTGCAGACCGCGCTGTCGGGGCACGGATTCCGCCTCATTGCCTCGGTCGCCCTCGGCGGGTCGGTGATGGCCGAGAGCGCCGGGTTCAGCGCCGTCGTCGTGCTCGCCGCCGCGGCCGTGCATATTCCGCTGTCGCTGATCTACGCGCGCGTCATCGCGATCATCGTCGACGGGCGCCCGCAGGGCTTTGCGGCCGCGGCGGGAGCGGTCATGGGCTGCGCGCTGTACGGCTTGAACTTCTACGCTTTCGCGAACTTCTTTCCATGGGTCGCCGCGGCGCGCGGGCCGGGGAGCCTGGCCGCGCATGCGGCCTTCGGCGCGATCTCGGGAGGACTTTACGCGAGGCTGGCTCGGCGCCCTAGCGAGGAGCGTTGACTGAAGCGTGCCGCCGGCCAGGCTCGGCGCGAGGAGTACCTGAAGCGGCCGCGGAAGTCCTCTCCGCGATCGCGCCCAGGAATAACGAAAGCACGCCTCCGAAGAATGCACCCGTCAAGCCGACCCCGATTCGCCTCACGAGGAAAGCCGGCTCCTCGAATTGCAGGGCGACGGCCACGTAGAGCAGGCTCGACAAGACGCCGATCTTGAGAGCGGATCTGGCGGCGAAATCCCACTTCTCCGCCGCGAGACGCTCATTCGCGCGGGCGGCGCTCAATTCCGCGGGCGAGAACCGAGCGACAACAATCAGGACTGTTCCGCCGACCACGATAGCCAGCGCGTCCCAAGCGAAGAACGGGCCAAGCCCGCGAGTCCCGGCGCCGAGAACGGCCTCTACGGCGAAGACCGCGAGAAACGCCCCAAAGCAGAGATAAGCGCGCATGGCCGAAGTATAACCCCGCCGCCGCCCAGTGTCAACGGAGGGCGCTATTTGTCGGCAGTATGGCTGTCGCCCTTATCGGTCATGTTGGAGCCGTAGCTGCCCCAGTTCCCGGTGTTGAAGTCGTCGAAGCAGTGAGCCTTGTCCGCACGCGATTTGAGGTCCCCATCCTCCAACTCGGCGAAGCATCCGGCCTTGGCGACCGCCCGGAGGCGAGGGATCATCAGATGGATCACCCCGTCGTTGTTGTCGACGACCTTGATCTTCAACTGGCCGAGGCTAATTCCGCTCTCCTTGAGTACGGCCGCAGTGTCGGTTTGCAGGCGCACTTTGAACTTCGGATCTATGAGAGCCCTTTTCACGACGGACGCGAACTCGTCCTTGTGCAGGCCGAGACGATCGTCTTGAAGGCACCAAAAAGCCATATAGGCTTTGCCAGGGCTAAGTCCTTCGGGCATGCGCAGCGCGCCGATGTCCACGGACTTCTTTCCCGCTTTTTTCTTGCTCATCTTCGCTCCTCCTACGGCTTAAGCAGTCCTTCCCGGATCAGCCTTTTCACGAGGGTCAATTTGGCCGCGCCGGACATCCCGCGCGGGAGCTGCTTCGCCGAGAAGCGGGGCGTGCGGGCAACGAATTTCAAAGCCGGCCATATCCGAGTCGGTCCCGAGAGTGAGTTGCCCGAAAAATCGATGGTTGCACGCCCGTTCTTCATTGACACGAGCGGCAGGGGCCCGGGCCGCACGCTCACGCGGGTGTCGAGCGTCACGCTTTCCGCGCGGGCCACGGCTGAGAAGTGTCCGTCGAGCAGGGGACTTCCCGTCTCCAGCATCCGGCGGCGTAGACGCAGCAACGCCTCGCGCACTGGAAGGGGGTTTTCAGCGCGCGCAGCGCCGCAGCCCCGTCGCTGCGCGCTGGCCGCATTCCGCGGGGAGGCACGGCCTTGCGGAAGGCGACGTTCGTCTCGGCGATGATGGACAGGGCTTCTTGAAAGACGTCCATCCATTTGACGGCGTGTATCCCGATGGTCAAGTGCAGCGAAGGACCGTCTGCGGCCCGCGCCTCATGGATGTGACCGCGGGGAACGTAAAGTAAATCTCCGGCTTTAAGAACGGCTATCAACGACGGCCGCCCTAGCCCTGCCGGATCGACGTCGTAGCGTTGGCTTTGCAGCGGCAACGCCAGGCGCGGAGGGTAAACCCTCCAGGATTTCGTGCCGGCGAGTTGGAGAACGAAGACGTCGTGATCGTCGAAGTGAGGAAGGAATCCTCCCGAGCCGGGGGCGTGAAGTATGCGTTGGCCCCGATGCGATGATCGAGGTCGCGCTCAAGCGTCCGGCACAGAGACGACACCGGCCCCCATCGCTGGTCGATCGCGTTGACAATGAGCGTGTGCCCGTCCGCGAACAGGCGGTAAAGCGCGTGGATGTCGGGATAGCCGCTCGGAGTCAGCGGCGGCACTGTCGTCGTCAAGCGGTCCCCTTGGCGCTTGACGATCCTCAGCATGGCCGTTACGTCCGCGTGCCGGGCCTGGCGTATGGCTGCGTCAAGATCGGACTCGGCGAAGAGCCCCGCATAGACGGCCGCCCGTCGCCGGATGAGCAGGGGCTTGCGCTCCCAATTTCGCGACATGAAGTCCCGCGTTCGTATGGGCTTCAGCAGCGCGTCCAATCCCCAGTCCACGGGCAGATAATAACAGAAACGCGCGAAGCCGGATCAGACGCCCGAGGACGAATAAACGTTCAGCGCAGCTGCGCGTCGAGCCAGAGCACGAGGGCGATCGCGGCGATGAGGCCGCCGAGCGCCAGCGCGGCGAGCATCCCCGCGCCCGCGACGGCGGCGACGAGCAGAAGGCCCGTGAGGCCGAACGGCGCCCACGAGGTCATCGCCATGAGGCCCAAGCCGAGGACGGCGCCGGCGATGCCCCAGATGAAGAACGACCCGGCGGCCTTCTTCGAGGAGCGCCACGTCGAGTTCCAGCGGCGGCCCGCCTCGCGGTCGGCGACGGGCTCGGGAATCGGCGCGCCGCTCTTGGCGGTCTTGTAGGCCACGCCGACGCTGCGGAAGTACCCGACCCAGCCGGCGATCGTGCCCGCGATGGCCGCGGCGAACGTCGCCGGGAAGATGTTGGCCATGCGGATCCAGCCGTCGGAGAGCGCGGCCTTCCCCTCGGGGAACTGGAAGCGGTCCGTCAGCGAGTTGAGGCGCTGGAGCTCGGCGCGCAGCGAGCCGTACGTCCAGTGGTCGAAGAACTTGCCGGCCGGCCCGCCGATCTCGGCGAAGCGGAAGGCGAAGGAGACCATCGCGGTCAGCGCGTACGGAGCCGCCGCGATCACGCCGGCGACGATGCCGACGAGGCCGAAGGCGACGCCGAGCGCGAACGCGACGAGCTTCAGGAAGACGTTCCCCAGGAAGCCGAGCGCGCCCTTGTACTCGAAGTCGTCGGCGACGACGTGCTTGAAGTACGGGCGGCCGAGCAGCAGCGCGCCGAACGCGGCCGAGCCGAGCACGCCGGAGACGGCGCCGGCGACGAGGCCGAAGAGGAAGGGGAAGATGCGCCGCGCGATCTTGGCGGCCGTTTCCCACGCCCAGCGCAGGAACGGGAGAATCTCGCGGACGACCTGGTCGGCGCCGCGATACGCGGCGACGGAGCCGGCCTGCAGGACGCCGAAGGCGACGCCGGCCGTTCCGAGCGCGAGGCCCGAGAGGAAGCCGGGGAGCGCGTAGAGCTTGGCGAGGCCGACGGCCTTGCCGGAGGCGATCCAGTAGTTCAGCGAGCGTCCCCAGCCGGCCTTCGCCGCGTCGGCGGCGTTCGGGATCAGGCGCGTCCACAGCGCGGGCTGAGAGACGGCCAGCGCGACGCCCGTCGACGCGACGGGCACGCCGACGTAGGCCGCGGCGCCCAGCGCCCACAGCTTCCAGCCGGCGAGGCCGGCGAGCCAGCCCGGCGCGAACGCGATCGCCGCGACGACGCCGGCGCCGAGGCCGAGCGCGCCGAGGACGGCGGAGATCACGACCTTGCCGTTCGGAAGCGGAGCGTCAGCCGCCGGCTCGACGACGGGAGCTTCCTCGGACGACGGCCGAGCCGCCTGTTCGGGGGATTTTTCGAGCTTCGCGTCCTGGAGCGAGGCGAGATACGCCTTGCCGCCCGCGACGGTCAGCGCGAGCGCGGTCGGGATCGAGGCGAGCGCCCAGCTCGCGGCGCGGACGTAGACGCGCCAGACCGGCAGCTCGCGGCCCTCTCCGGAGAGCGAGATCTCGGCGACGGAACGGGCCTCGCGCAGAGCCTGCGGGAGCGAGCGGCGCTCCCACGTGCGGTAGTAGTCCTCGCGCGACGTGCCGGCCCACTTGCTGCCGAGGGCGACGCCGTGCGTGAGCGCGACGGGCAGGCCGAGGACCGCGCCGAGCGCGAGGCCGCCGACGAAGATCGCCGCGGCGGGAACGAGCAAGGTCAAGCCGAGGGCGACGCCGGCGGTGATCTGCCACTCGCCGGGCTTGGAGCGCAGGCCGTCCTCGCGCTCGAAGATCGCGCCGACGGGGCGGAACAGGTTCGACGCGAGCCACCACGCGGACTTGAACACGCCGCCGATCGTGCCGAACACGAAGCCGAAGAAGAACGGGACGATGTCCTTGAGCACCTCGACGAGCCGGTTCAGGAAGCGCTTGAGCGCCGGGAGGAACTGCGTGATCACGGCCATGAAGCCGGTCCACGAGGCGGCGACGGCGCGGCCCGCGACGACGAGCACGTCGGCGACGAAGGCCGACAGGACCGCGGAGACGCCGCCGGCGACGGCCGGAAGCGCGAGGAAGAACTTGTTCTCGGAGGCGCGAGGCGCGGACTCGCCGCGCAGCGCGGCCGCGACGCGGGCCCCGGCGTCCATCCACCCGCCCCACGACTGCGTCGCGCCGAGAGAACCCTGAGCGAGCACGGCGTCCGCCGTGCCCTTCCACGCCTGCGGCTGCGAGAGCGCGAGGCCCGAGGCCGCGCCGACGGCGGCGGCCGCGGCGAGCAGGCCGATGTTCGCGAGCGTCAGCGGCAGGATCAGCAGGTAGCCGACCGCGCCCGCGGCGACGGCCGCGCCGATGACGGCCAGCGTCGCGGGGAGCGCGATGCCGTCGCGCGGCTCGACCTTCGCCTCCGCGCCCTCTTCGTCCGCGCGGTTCGGGCCGGAGTCGCCCGACTGGGCGTCCGTTCCCTTATAAGCGGAGACCGACGCGCGCCAGAACGTGGCGATCGAGAGGAACGGGAGCGCGAGCGCGCCGTACGCGGCGATCGCGACGCCGTTGAGGACGCGGACGGTCCGCGCGGCCAGCGAGAGGCTCTTCTCGGCGGCGGGGAAGCGGCGGCCGATCAGGACGTCGAAGGCGCCGTCCTTCTCGACGGAGCGCGTCCAGCGATTGAAAAAGGTCTCGGCCTTCGGGGAGAAGCGGCCCCACTTGAACGCCTGGCCGAGCGCGAACATCAGCGCGTGCAGCGGGCCGACGACGAGGCCGATCGCGGCGCCGAGCGCGCCGGTGACGAGGATCGCGGCGAGCGCGGCGAGCTGGGTCAGGCGGTAGCCGATCCAGCCGGGCACGGACGCGGGCTTATAAGACGAATAGAAGGCGTCGTGGGCGATCGGAGCGGCGAGCAGCGCGGCGCCGGCGGCGGCCGAGAAGAACACGCCCTTGACCGCGCCCCAGATCAGGCCGCCGAAGAAGGGGAAGATGCGGACGATGAAGCGGCCGACGAAGTCGATGACCTGCTTCATCCACGGCAGGAAGCCGACGATCACGTCGCGCAGGCCGCGTAACGCCGCGAGGAACGGCGTGCCGACGAGGCGGTAGGCCGCTCCGAGCACGAAGGCGACGGGCGCCATCACGTAGCCGGCGAGGACGAACAGCCAGGCGATGACGGGGTACTTGAAGAGGTTGGCCGAGAGCTCCTGCTTCATCGCGCCGTCGGCGGACTTGCCGCGGAGGACGGAGTCGAAGATCAGGCCGAAGCGGCCCCAGAACTTGAACGTCATCGCGCCGGCGGTGAGCGAGGAGTCCTTGAGGTCCGCGGGGAAACCCTTCCACGTCTCGACGGAGAACGCGGCGAAGCCGGCGAGGGCGCCGAGAGCGACCCATCCGATCGTGAAAGCCAGGGCGGGAATAGCGATGTAAGACGCGATAAGGCCGTTTATCAACACGGCGGCGGCAGCCGACGTGTACCAGGCGGCGGCGCCGCCGGCGATCGCGAGGGTGAGGCCGATGGCGACGCGGGGCTTACGGGCCTTGGGCGCCTCGGGGGCGGACGGCGGAACGGGAAGTTCATCGGAGGAGGAGGGGGCGGGCGTCAGAGCGGGAGTCAGGGCGGAGGGGCGGGAATCATTAACGGAAGCAGCGGCCATGACGGGCGACTCGAGATTGCCATTAATAAAGGAACCGTCGAAAAAGCGATTGAGGGTTCCCATCAGCGCCGAAGGCGCGGCGTTCGGCGTTTTGGCCGTCGGAACGGCGACCAATCCGTTCGCGCCGTTGGTCAAAGACGCGACGGCGGAGATCTCCACGGAACGAGTCCCGCTGTTCTGGTCGGCGGCGGCGACAACGGCGACGGACTTCGCCGCGGCAGGCAAGGCAGACGGTCGGAACGACAACGGAACGGAATGGGCGGGTACGTGGGGGACGGCAACGGCGTTATTTTTCACGGCAACGGAATGGGTGACCGGCGTGGGAACCAGTCCGGGGACGGCCAAAGACGGAGCGAGGCCGAGGGTATTGGACGGATTAACAATGTTTATCGGCGACGGCAAATCGATCCTCATCGACAACGGAGTGACCACCGGATTCCCATTGGAAGCCGTTCCCGCGTTCGCGCCGCGCGTTTGCGCCAGCACCTCGTACACGCCCAGGCCGGGGGCGGTGTGAACGAGGGCGAGCGAGATAAACGACGCGATGAAACGGCGGAAATTGAAGTTCATGTGGAGAGATTCTACGCGCGAAGTTGTGTAATCCGTACGGGTCCCCTGGCCCAAACACATGTTCGTTATTCGGCCCAAACATTTCTGGGACCCGTCCTAGGACCCTGGCACCCTGGACAGGAGATGAGCAAGATTCGTATCATTCTCTCGACGGAGGAGGCCCGACGCCGGCGATACAAGCTGGTCCGGGATAATCCGTCGCGACGCTAAAACCGTTGGAGGGAAGAATGACCCCCAGACAGCATGGAGCCGTTGAACCGATGGCCAAGTCCAAGTCCCGCTCCGCCGCCCCCGCCCGCCCGAAGGTCTCCGATTACTACGGCTGCAACGTGTTCGGCCTCGAGACCATGAAGCTTCTCCTGCCGAAGGACACCTTCCGCAAGGTTCAGGACGCCGCCGCCAAGGGCGAGCGCCTCGACCTCGACTCGGCCAACGCCGTCGCCTCCGCGATGAAGACGTGGGCCATCCAGAAGGGCGCCACCCACTATTGCCACTGGTTCCAGCCGCTGACCGGCGCGACCGCCGAGAAGCACGACGCGTTCATCGACCCGACCGGCAACGGCAAGGTCCTCGAGACGTTCACGGGCGCGATGCTGACGCAGGCCGAGCCCGACGCCTCCTCCTTCCCGTCCGGCGGACTGCGCGTGACCTTCGAGGCCCGCGGCTACACGGCCTGGGACCCGACCTCGCCCGCGTTCATCCTCGAGAGCGAGAACGGCTCGACTCTGTGCATCCCGACCTGCTTCGTGTCCTACACGGGCCACGCCCTCGACACGAAGACCCCGCTGCTGCGCTCGATCACCGCGCTCAACAACGCGGCGCTCGGCGTGCTGTCGCTGTTCCAGAGCGACGCGAAGAAGGTCGTCGCGACCCTCGGCGCGGAGCAGGAATACTTCCTCATCGACAAGGAGTACTACGACGCGCGCCCCGACCTCCTGCTCGCGGGCCGCACGCTCTTCGGCGCCGGCTCTCCCAAGGGCCAGCAGCTCGAGGACCATTACTTCGGCGCGATCAAGGACCGCGTGCTCGCGTTCATGATCGACTTCGAGAGCGAGCTGTATAAATTGGGGATTCCGTTGAAAACGCGCCACAACGAGGTCGCGCCCCACCAGTTCGAGTGCGCCCCCGTCTACGAAGAGGCGAACGTCGCCGTCGACCACAACCAGCTCGTCATGGACATCATGAAGCGCGTGGCCGAGCGTCACGGCCTGGCCGCGCTGACCTACGAGAAGCCCTTCGCGGGCGTCAACGGGTCCGGCAAGCACAACAACTGGTCGCTCGGCACCGACACGGGCAAGAACCTCCTCTCGCCCGGCGCCACGCCGCACGACAACCTGCAGTTCCTGATCTTCCTCGTCAGCATCATCAAGGCGGTGCACACGCACGCCCTGCTGCTGCGCGCGGCGATCGCGAGCTCGGGCAACGACCACCGCCTCGGCGCCAACGAGGCGCCTCCCGCGATCATGTCGATCTTCCTCGGCGCGCAGCTGACGAAGGTCCTCAACGACCTCGAGAAGGGCGTCGTCACCAAGGGCACCGACCCGCAGTGGATCTCGCTCGGGATCAACCACATCCCGGCCGTCATCAAGGACAACACCGACCGCAACCGGACCTCGCCGTTCGCCTTCACGGGCAACAAGTTCGAGTTCCGCGCGGTCGGCGCGTCCGCCAACAACGCGATCCCGATGTCGGTGCTCAACTCGATCGTCGCGGCCCAGCTGATCTCCACCAAGAAGGAGATCGACGCGGCCCTCAAGAAGGGCAAGCCCTTCAAGGAGGCCGTCCTCTCGGTGCTCCGCCAGATGTACACCGACTCGAAGGCCGTCTGCTTCGAGGGCAACGGCTACTCGGACGAGTGGGTCGCCGAGGCCAAGAAGCGCGGCCTGCCCAACGAGAAGACCACGCCCGCGGCCCTCAAGGGCTTCGCGCTCAAGAAGTCGGTCGCGCTCTTCGACAAGCTCGGCGTTCTCACCGAAGAGGAGACGCACTCCCGCTACCACATCCTCCTCGAGAAGTACGCCAAGGACATCGACATCGAGGCCAAGCTCATGATCGAGATGGCGTCGACGCTCTTCGTCCCGGCCGCCGTCGAGTACCAGAACGAGCTGTCCAAGACTCTGACGGCGCTGTCCGCGAACGGGGTCAACGCCCCGGCGCAGGCCTCGCTGCTGCGCTCGGTCGCCGAGAAGGTCGAGAAGACCCTCGTCGCCGTCGAGGGGCTCAAGGCCGAGCTCGCGAAGGCGGACGCCGTCTCCGACGTGGAGAAGCGCGCGTTCGCGTACTGCGACAAGGTCAAGCCGTATTTCGAATCCATCCGTTCTGAAGTGGATTCGCTCGAGCTTCTGATGCCGGCCGCTTCGTGGCCGCTTCCGAAGTACCGCGAAATGCTGTTCCTGATGTAAGAGGGTTTATGCCTAGCAAAGACGAGATTCTGAAGGCGCTGTCGACGTGCATCGAGCCGGAGCTTCACAAGGACATCGTGACGCTCGGCATGGTGCAGAATCTCGTCGTGGACGCCGGCGTGGTGAGCTTCGACTACGTGCTCACCACGCCGGCCTGTCCTCTCAAGGGCATGATGCAGCTCGAGGCCGAGACCGCGGTGAAGAAGGTCCCCGGCGTGACCGCGGTCAAGATCAACATGACGGCCTCCGTGAAGAAGGACGCGCGGCTCGAGAACATCCTGCCGCCGGGCATCAAGAACCTGATCGCCGTCGCGGCCGGCAAGGGCGGCGTCGGCAAGTCCACGATCGCGTCGAACATGGCCTGCGCGCTCGCCCTGGACGGCGCGCGCGTCGGCCTCATGGACGCCGACATCTACGGCCCCAACCAGCCGCAGATGATGGGCGTCTCCGGCTACAAGCCCGTCGCCGGCGCCGACAACAAGATCGAGCCCGCCATGAACCACGGCGTGAAGGTCATGTCGATGGGCTTCTTGATGGACCCGGACGCGCCGGTCATCTGGCGCGGACCGATGCTGCACGGCGCCATCACTCAATTTTTGAAGGATGTGAAGTGGGGCGAGCTCGACTACCTGATCCTCGACCTGCCGCCGGGCACCGGCGACGTCCAGCTCACGCTCTGCCAGACCGTCCCGCTCGCGGGCTCGGTCATCGTGACCACGCCTCAGTCGATCGCGCTCTCCGACGTGCGCAAGGCCGTCGCGATGTTCAAGAAGCTCAACGTGCCGATCTTGGGCGCCATTGAGAACATGTCGGGCTTCATCTGCCCGAAGTGCTCCACCGAGAGCAAGATCTTCGCCGAGGGCAGCGCCGCCGCCCTCAAGAAGAACCACGGCATCGACCTGCTCGGCTCGATCCCGCTCGATCCCAAGATCGGCCAGGCGTCGGAGGACGGAGCGCCGCTCGTCATCGCGCATCCCAACTCCGCGCCCGCCAAGGCCCTGCGCGAGGCGGCGCGCCGCGTCGTCGCTCAGGTATCGATTCGAAACGCCACGTCGAAGCCCCTTGAGATTAAGCTGGTGAAAGCTTAGTTCGAATCTTGAGAATATAAAGGAGAATTATGACTACCGCTACCGCCGCCCCCGAGACCACCCCGATCAAGGTCGGAGCCGTCGCTCCCGACTTCAAGCTGCCCGACTCCGAGAAGAAGGAGTGGACGCTCTCCGAGTTCAAGGGCAAGAAGCCCGTCGCGCTCTTCTTCTACCCGCTCGATTTCTCGCCCACGTGCTCGAAGGAGAACGTCTGCTTCTCCAACGACCTCTCGCGCTACGAGAAGTTCGCCCAGGTCTTCGGCATCTCGGTCGACTCGGTCTGGTCGCACAAAGCCTTCAAGGCGCAGAGCGGCATCAAGCACACGCTCCTCGCCGACATGCACCGCTCGGCGATCAAGGCCTACGGCCTGTTCAAGCCGGCTGCGAACATTTCCGAGCGGGCCACCGTCCTGATTAATTCCGACGGCAAGGTCGCGTTCGTGAAGGTCGAGGGCGACATCACGAAGGAGCGCGACTACAAGGAGCTCGAGGCCGAGCTCGCGAAGCTCAAGTAAAGCTTCTTCCGGAAAATAAAGCGCCCCGGGCCGAAAGGCTCGGGGCGCTCTTTTTGAACTGTTTCCAGGAAGCAGTGATTATCAGTAAGCGATCAGCGCCCGAAGTGGGTCTCCTCGGCTTCGTCGGTCATGAAGAACAGCCGGTACTCCCTCGCGGCGGAGTCGTCGTCGATGAACATGCGCGTGTGCGCGGGGACGGCGGCTCCTCGACGAGATACTTCATCGGGCTCTTGGGTTCCGGCTCGTAGAACTTCTCCCAATAGGACGCGGTCCAGCCGTCCTTCCCGCCTCCGAGCCGGAAATAGGCCTCCTTGAAGGCGGCTTTGGAGACTTCTTTCATGGGTTGGATGACTACTACTGATAATCACTGTTCCCGGGAACAGTGATTATCAGTAGTGCGGTGCCGTCAGCCCTTCGCGGCCTTCTCGATGGCTTTGAGGTCCGGCTTGACCATCTTCATGACCTCGTTCATCACGCGCGTCGCCTTCGCCTTGTCCTTGCCGGAGATCGCGTCCGAGACGGCCGTCGGATAGATCTGCCAGGACAGCCCGTACTTGTCCTTGAGCCAGCCGCACTGGACCGGCTTGCCGCCGCCGGCGATCAGCGCCTTCCAGTAGTAGTCGATCTCCTTCTGGGTCTTGCAGGGGACCGACAGCGAGACGGCCTCGGTGAACTTGAACTCGGGCCCGCCGTTGAGCGCCTGGAAGGCGCGGCCGGCGAGAGTGAACTCGACGATCAGCACCTGGCCCGCCGGACGGCGGCTGCCGGGCGTGTAGTAGGCGACGCGGTCGATCCTCGAGCCCTTCTTGAAGACCGAGACGTAGAATTTTGCGGCCTCGAGGGCCTGGGTGTCGAACCAGAGGCACGGCGCGATCTTATCCATGACTATTCTCCCACCAGGCCCTCAGGCCCGGGTTCAAGCGTTTCCACAGGATTCCATGATACGAAGGTTTTCTCGTCTCAAGCGCGATCAACGCCGCGGCCGCCGCCAGGCACAGCGATGCGGCGACGGGCCATGACGGGTAACCGTGGACCGACGCGGTCCAGCACAGGACGAGGAACAGCGCCGTCCACGCGAGCTCGAATTCCCGCGCGATGCGGAACACGTTGCAGAACAGGAAGTAGTGCAGGACGGCGAAGGCGACCGCGCCGCCGGCCCAGGGCAGGCGCGTCCACGCGAAGGCCGACAGCGCGGCGCCGATCAGCAGCGCCGCGCCGTCGCGCGCGGACATCCGGAAGCCGGGGGCGAACTCGGGCATGTCTCGGAGTATAAAGGGAATTGATAAGATCGCGCCATGCCCGCCCTCGATCCGAAATCGTTGACCGTGCTCGTCACCGGGGCCACGTCCGGCTTCGGCGAGGCGATCGCGCGCCGCTTCGTGAAGGAGGGGGCGAAGGTCGTCGCCACCGGCCGCCGCGGCGGCCGCCTCCAGGCGCTCAAGAAGGAGCTCGGCGCCCGCGTCCACGTCCTCGAGTTCGACGTGCGCGACCGCAAGGCGACGGAGAAGGCGCTCACCACCCTGCCCAAGGAGTTCGCCGAGATCGACGTGGCCGTCGCCAACGCGGGCCTGGCGCTCGGCCTCGAGGGCGCGCCGAAGGCCGACGTCGCCGACTGGGACGACATGATCGCCACCAACGTCAACGGCCTGCTCTACACGGTCAAGGCCGTCCTGCCCGGAATGATCGCGCGCGACCGCGGGCACGTGATCGCGCTCGGCTCGGTGGCGAGCGACTTCCCGTACCCGGGCGGCAACGTCTACGGCGCGACGAAGGCCTTCGTCGGCCAGTTCGCGCTGAACCTGCGCGCCGACCTGCTCGGCTCGAACGTGCGCGTGACGACCGTCGAGCCCGGCCTCGCGGAGACCGAGTTCTCGCTCGTGCGCTTCAAGGGCGACGCCGAGAAGGCCGCGGCACCGTATAAAGGAATCGAGCCCCTGAACGCGGACGACGTCGCCGAGTGCGTGTACTGGGCGGCGACCTTGCCGCGGCGCGTGAACATCAACCGCGTGCAGGTCATGCCCGTCATGCAGGCGTTCGGGCCGTTCGCGTTCCGCCGGACTTAGCGGCTACTTCTCCTTGTAGACGACGCTCTTGGGGCGGTTGGCCGCGTCCACGCCCTTGAGCTCGAGGCTCTCGATCTCGCGGCGGGGGACGCCCATGCGGTACTTCCCTTTGGCCGACATCTCTTCGATGCGCAGGACGCCGCCGCCGCCCTTCTCGCCCATCGGCAGGACGACCGTCGCGTCGCAGCCGTCCGCGTCCTTGGTGAGGCCGACCTCGGCCTCGCGAGTGGGCAGGTCGTGCTCGAGCATGTCGAGCTGGGTGAGGTCGATCTTGAGGCCGGCGTTGTCGGGGGTCATGCCCTTGACCTCGAGAGACTTCCAGGTCTCGGACTTGATGCGCGGGTGGGTGGGCTTGTAGCACTCCTTGTCGGTGCCGGAGTTCATCCGCCAGTACATGTCGACGAGCGAGCCCTTGTCCTTGACGTCGCCGACGAGCTTGCACGAGGAGTCGGCGTAGGTGTGGACGATGAGGACGTTCTGCGGGTTCTTGTCCTTGTGGAGCTCGAAGAGGCGCACGACCTCGCCGGGCGCCTCGGGGATCTTGTAGTCCGCGGAGCAGGGCTTGAGCGCGGCGCGCTCGTCGCGGGGCGCGGCCGAGGCGGCCAGGGCGGACAGCAGAAGAGCGGGGATGATATTCATGGGAATAGGATGTCAGGAAGGGCGCCGCCGGGCCATGATCGCCGCGCAACGGTTGCGTCGCCCCTTGATAAATTCCTCCGCACGGCTACAATAGCCCGTATGGACGACGAAGACGTGCCCCCGCTGAGCCCCGTCAAGGTCACCTTGTTCGTGCTCTTCCTGGGAGGACTCGCGTTCGGCGGCTACACGGTCTGGCGCGCCAATAAGGCGCAGACGGCCGTGGCCGAGGCGTCGAAGGATTATCGAAAGCTGTTCCCCGCGCGGGGCCAGGAGCCGCCGCCCCCGGAGATCAAAACCGTGATCCCGCTGTCGGCCAAGCCCGAGTCCGGGATGCTGCTCAAGATCGACGACGAGATGCGCCCGCCGAAGCCCCAGCCCGCCGAGCCGCCGCCGGCCGTCGAGACGAAGGCCGAGGCCGTCGTCGCGGCTCAGCCCCCGGCGCCCGCGCCCGCCGCGCCGGCCAAGCCCGCGCCGAAGGCGTTCAATCAGCCGCGTCTCAATCAGGGCGGCTACTCCGGCATGGGCGGCGGCGGCATCGGCTTGAGCGGCGTGGGCGGCTCGTTCGGCGGCGGCGGCGCGCCGAAGGGCGCCGCGGCCCCGGCCGGAGCGCCTCCCGCCGGCGCGCCCGACATTTCGGCGCTGCTGCAGGGCGCGGCCGCCGCCGAACCCAAGAAATAGCCTGATCACCGCGCTCGCGCTGGCCGCCGTCCTCTCCGCCGCGGCGGCTCCCGCCCCGGACGTCCGCGCGGCCGTCGTCGCCGCCGCGCAGGCTCAGACGAAGGAGACCGTCGTCTATGACGGGCGCTACGTGCGCATCCCCTATCCCGGCGGCGACGTTCCCGCCGGCATCGGCGTGTGCACCGACGTGGTGATCCGCGCGTATCGGACCGCGGCGGGCATCGACCTGCAGAAGCTCGTGCACGAGGACATGAAGAAGGACTTCGGCGCCTATCCCAAGAACTGGGGCCGGCGCTCCCCCGATCCGAACATCGATCACCGCCGCGTGCCGAACCTGCGGACGTTCTTCACGCGCGCCGGCGCGTCGCTTCCCGTCACGAAGAGGGCGGCCGACTATCTGCCGGGGGACCTCGTGACCTGGGATCTCGGCTCCGGGCTCACGCACATCGGCGTCGTGGTCGACGGCGGCCTCATCGTCCACAACATCGGCCGCGGACCCAAGCGCGAGGACGTGCTGTTCGAGTGGACGATGACCGGCCACTACCGCTACCCGCCGCGTTAAGGCTTCGCGGAGGAGGCGTCCTTTTGTCGAGGCCGGCCTTCACGTTCGCGGAGAGGCCGAGCACCTTGTCGACGTACTCCTGGGAGTGGTTGTAGCCGAAGATCGAGCGAGCGACGTCGCGCTTGTAGCCGTGCGCGCTCAGGTACGACCCCACCGAGTACGCGGCGTCGGGGAAGTGGAACGGGTCGCGCTTGCCGCCGTCGGGCGAGCGCGCGTAGTGCTCCCAGCTGGAGGGCAGGAACTGCGGGATGCCCATCGCGCCCGCGTAGGAGCCGCGGATGTCCGCCGCCGTCCGGGGGCCGAGGTCGCCCCTGGCCTCGAGGCGCGTCAGCGCGACGAGGTCCTTGCCGGCCTGCTTGGCGGCCCTCGTGGGCCGGCCGTCGGGCCCGACGCGCGCGGCGATGTCGCGCAGCGTGCCGACGAGGGGAATTTCCCGGTGTTGCCGCCCCAGCGCGTCTCGACGCCGAGGATGCCGAGGATGTGCTCGGGTTTGACTCCGAAGTCCTTCTCGGCCTTGTCGAAGACGCCCTCGTGCTTGGCGTAGGCGTCCATCGCGCTCTTCGGCGGCGGGCCGGTCGGAACGGTCGGAGAGGTCGGGGGCGGCGGGTTCATCGCCAGGCGGCGGACCTCCTCGCGCTCCTGGAGGGAGAGCGGCGGGGCCTCGGCGATCGCGCGCGCGGCCTCCTGGAGGGCCTCGGGCTTGGCCGGAGGCGCCGGCGGCGCGGAGGCGCGCGCGACGGCGGCCGACACCTCTTCTTCATCCTCGGCGGCGGCGTCCTGGCCGCTGGCCGCGAGGGCGGCGCGGGCGGCGCGGCTCACGTTCGCCGGCGTGTCCTGTCCGGAGGCGCGCAGGGCGGCGAGCGCGGGGCGCAGGCGGTCGTCGACCTTTTGGTCGAGAGCGACCTGCGCCAGCAGCCCCTTCTCGAGGCCGAGGCGGTCGCGCTGGCCGGCGGCCGCGGCCTTGAGGGTCTTGGCGGCCGAGACGAGGCCGCCGGCGGCGCCGCCGAGCGCGGGCTTGGCGTCGCTCTCGGCCTTGGGCGAGGGCGCGGAGGCGCCCGGGGAGGGCGACGAAGCGCCGGGCGCGGAGTCGCCGTCTTTCGCCGCGCGGCGCTCGCGCGCGGGCTCCCCGGGAAACGAAGCCCAGCCGCCCGCCGAAGGCACGGCCATGCCCCGGGTAGCACCGCGCCGCCGCCGGAGAGGCGCGCCGCGGCCGCCGCCTCGGCCGCGACGGCGGGGCGTCGCCGTCGGCCGCGCCGGCGCCCGAGGGACTCGAGAAGCGGCGGCGCGCGGAGGCGGCGAGCGCGGGCTCGGGAGCGGCGAGCTCTCCGGCCGCGACGGGCGCGGCCTCGGCCGCGGGCCGCGGCGCGGGATAGTACGAGGCGGTCGGGCGGCTCGGCAGGACGAGGCCTCCGGTGGCGGGCGCGCGCCCGGCGCGGCGAATCGCCCAGAGCGCGAGGACCAGGACGGCCGCGCCGCCGGCGGCGGCCAGGCGGCGGCGCTTCATGCTACCGGGGAACGGCGTGGAAGCCGACGAGCCGGCTGCGGTCCTCGTCCCAGAGCGTGAGTGAGACGCACTTGAACGCGCTCCAGAACGTCAGGCGCGGCACGTTCTGGAAGACCGGGTTCTCCTTCATGCAGCTCTCGAGCTTGTAGTTCGGGATGCGGCTGTTGAGGTGATGGATGTGGTGGAAGCCGATGTTGCCGCTGATCCACTGGAAGAACTTCGGGAGATGGAAGTACGAGCTGCCCTTGAGGCTCGCGGTCACGAGGTCCCACTTCTCGTCCTTGCTCCAGTAAGTCTCCTCGAATTGATGCTGGATGTAGAACAGCCAGACGCCCGCGATCGCGGTGAACACGCCGACGGAGAGCTGCACGAGGAAGAAGGGCTTCATGCCGACGGTGCAGTACGCGTAGTACAGCAGGGCGGCGAGCGCCAGGTCGTTGAGCAGAATGCTGCGGCGCTCGGCCTTCCAGCTGGAGGGGATGATCCAGGGCAGGCGGTGGTAGATCACGAAGTGGAAGGCCGGGCCGACGAAGAACAGCACGGGCACCGAGCGGTACATGCGGTACTTCAGACGGCCCCACTTCGACAGCGCGAGGTACTCCTTGACCGTCAAAGTCTCGATGTCGCCGTAGCCGCGGCGGTCGAGGTTTCCCGAGGTCGAGTGATGGATCGCGTGGGTCTGCTTCCAGTACGTGTACGGGGTCAAGGTCAGCACGCCGATCACGGCGCCGACCCAGTCGTTGGCGCGCGCGGACTTGAAGAAGGACCCGTGGCCGCAGTCGTGCTGGATGATGAACAGGCGCATCAGCAGGGCGGAGGCGGGGATGGCGAGCAGGATCGTCAGGGGCCACCAGCCGCGGTACGCGGTCCAGTACGAGAGGACCATCACGGTGAAGAAGGGGAGCGCGGTGTTGACGAGCTGCCAGATCGAG
Source organism: Elusimicrobiota bacterium (assembly GCA_023213235.1). Lineage (GTDB taxonomy): Bacteria > Elusimicrobiota > Elusimicrobia > UBA1565 > UBA9628 > GWA2-66-18. The sequence goes on from CP096137.1 coordinate 530,058, forward strand.
CTCGGGAGATGAGGCTCCTTGTACCGCGCCAGAATCGCGTTGAGCGACGCCAGGTCGGAGGAGACGCCGGGGCCGGGGGCCGCGCCGCTGCTCATTGAGGCGATACTACCAAAAAGGGGCGGCTAGCGGCGGGCGTGGCCTTTCGCCTCGGGGATCCATTTCCGGATGTCCTCGATGCGCTGGTCGTCGGGGGGATGGGTGCGCAGGTACTTGTCGAGCGGCGAGGTATTAGAGCCGCCGGCCGCTTGGGACATGCGCTCCCAGAAGCCGACCGATGCCTCCGGATCGTAGCCGGCCTTGGACATGATGATCAGGCCGATGCGGTCGGCCTCGCTTTCCTGGCCGCGCGAGAAGGGAAGCAGGACGCCGACGTTGGCGCCGACGCCGTAGGCCTGTTGGGCGAGCTGCTGGGTGGCGGCGGGCTTGCTGGCCATCGCCGTCGAGAGGGCGGCGCCGCCGAGCTGGGCCAGCAGGCCCTGGCTCATGCGCTCGGAGCCGTGGCGCGCCAGGGCGTGGGCGATCTCGTGGCCGAGCACGACGGCCAGGCCGTCGTCGTCCTTCGTGACGGGAAGGATGCCCGTGTACACGGCGACCTTGCCGCCGGGCAGGCACCACGCGTTGATCATCTTGGGGTCGTCGAGGAGGGTGAACTCCCACTTGTAGTCGGGCTTGTCGGCGGCCTTCGCCAGCCGGGCGCCGACGCGCTGGAGCTGGGCGTTGGCGGCGGCGTCGGTGGAAACCTTGGCCTGGGAGAGCGCGTTCTTGTACTCGCTCTCGCCCAGCGCGGCCTCCTCCGACGCGCTGACGAGCAGCAGCGCCTTGCGGTTGGTGTAGGGCACGCTCTTGCAGGCGGCCAGAACGAGGAGGGCGGCGAGAAGTTTCTTCATCGTGTCCAGTGTACGAGGGTTGATGTCCGGGAGTCATTGTGATCATGTAAAAAAATAGCGGCGCAAGGCGAGAGGAGCCCGCCGATGTCGTACACTAAGGGCATGAAGCTCCTGCTCGCCGCCTTCCTCGTCCTGCCTGCCGCCGTCCGCGCGGAGGGCCGCTTCGGCGTCGGCGTCCTGGCCGGCGTGCCGTTCGGCGCGACGGCGAAGTACGAGTTCGACGCGCGCCGCGCCGTGCAGAGCCACCTCGGAATATCGGACGGCGACCTCACCTGGAACGCGGACTTCCTGCGCCTGTTTCCCGACGCCCTGCCGCGCCGCCGCCCGGAACAGCGCGCGCCGCTGTACGCCGGCCTCGGCCTCAAGCTCAAGTCCGAGCGCCGGACCTTCGCCGGCATCCGCTTCGTGGGCGGCGTCTCGCTGTACGACTCCAAGCGCCCGTACGAGTTCTTCGCCGAGGTGGCGCCGGTCCTGCGCTTCGTGCCCTCCGAGGGCGGGGCGTTCGACGGCGCGGTCGGCCTGCGGCGCTACTTCTAGAACGAGCCGGAGGCCCCGCCGCCGCCGAAGCTCCCGCCTCCGCCCTTCGGCCCCTCCGCGGGCCCCGCGGGCGGACCGGCCGGAGACGACGCGACCGCTCCGGCGATGAGCCCGAGCGCGCCGCCGGGAGCGCTCTCCCCGAGCGCCTCCGACGAGTAGCCTCCGCGGCGGCCGCCCGCGCCTGAGTCGAGCCAGCGCTTCAGGATCAGGGCCGCGAGCATCAGCTCGGTCCCGAGCACGGCCGGGTCCCAGGAGTTCCGCTCGACGCCCAGGTACGGCTTGATCGAGCACTGCGCGACGAGCAGGCCGATCGCGCCCGCCCAGATCAGGGTCCGCGAGCGGGCGCTCGCGCCCCAGGCGAGCCAGACGGCCGGGATCAGGAAGATCGCGGCGAAGGTCGCCCACGCGAAGGTCCCCGAGACGGGCGACGGATAGCGGTTCGCGAGCAGGCGCTCGAGCTTGAGGTTCAGGACCAGCGGCACCGCCAGCGCCAGGAAGAAGCGGACGAGCTCGAGACGGTCGCGCTCTCGCCGGGACAGCCCCGGCCACAGCGTGACGGCGGCGAGCAGCGCGGCGTAGAGGGCGGCGAGCAGGACGCGGACGGTCTCGGCGCCCCAGTCGAACGCGGCCAGCAGGAAGCCGAGCGCGACCGCGGCCCCGAGCGTGGCGACGCGGTAGCCGTAGCGGACGTAGGCGGCCGCGGCGGCGATCGCGAGCGCGCCCGCGAAGACGCCCTCGGAAAAGCGCCAGCGCGACTCGCCCGGCGCCAGGCGCTCCGCCCCGTAGGCGAACAGGACGGCGGCGCCGCACAGGAGCGCCTCCTCGGCGCCGAAGCGCCGGACCTTGAGCGACTTGATCCCGGCCTCGGCCCCGGCGAGCGCGCACGCGGCCAGCGCCCACGCGTACACGGCCGACTCCGCGCGGCCGCCCGCGTCCTTGAGCATGAGGAACGCCAGCGCGGCGAGCATCGCCGCCGCCAAGGCGAACAGCAGGAGCCGCACGGGCGTCGCCGCGCGGGAGGGAGGCTCCCCGGCCGCGGCCTCCGCCTCCGCGCGCTTCTCCGGGGCGATCAGGCCCGCCGACGCCCAGCCGCGGACGCGGTCATGGTCGAAGGCCCGCCGTTCCTCGTCCTCGCCGAAGATTCTCACGCGCCCTCCTCCTTGAAGCTCCTGCGCGCGAGCAGCAGGACCGCGATCAGGCCGGCGGCGCTGAAGACGACCGTCCACATCAGGATGTCGAAGCTGTGCCAGCCGCCCCAGCGCAGGAACGACGCCAGCGTGGCCACGTAAAAATAGCCGACCGCGGCGGCGAAGGTGTCGAAGCGCCTGCGCGTCAGCGACCACCGGCCGAGCGCCGCGCAGGCGGCGGCCAGGAGCCAGTACCGGGGCTCGTGAAAGCGCGTCGCGTCGACGAGCAGCGAGCCCAGGCCCAGATGCACGCCGAGGGAGAGGTAGACCGGCTCGAAGTGCGGCTTGAGCTCGCCGTCCCGCACGGAGGCCCCCAGGCCGGCCAGGGCCGCCCCGTAGGCGGCCAGCGCCAGACGGACGCCGCTTCCGCCGTGGCCTCCGAACCAATCCCAGCGGCCGCCGCGGAAGCCGAGGAAGGCCGCGAGATTGAGCAGCCCCGCCGCGAGCACGAGCCGGTTGTCCATCCGGTAAGCGAGCGCGACCGCGAGCAGGCCCGAGCCCAGCAGGTAGAGGTCCCACCAGGAGCCGAGCACCTTCCACTTCCACTCGAGATAGGAGAAGAAGATGCCGACGAGCCCGCAGCCGAGGTAGAGGACGTAGTCGAAGGCCGCGTTCGGGTGCTCGGCGCGGCCCGGCGCGAACGGCCGCGCGCGCGCGGCGCACCACCCGAGGCAGGCGGCCGCGCCGAGGGCGAGCGTCGCGGCGATCGTCAGCGGCCCGATCTGGTCGAGCTTGTCCTTCACGGCCGCGCCCACGCCGGCGAGGATCAGGAGCGCTCCGAGATACAGGAGAGCGTGGAGCTCCCGGGCCAGGGGGACGTGGGCCCGGCGTTCGAGCTCGTCGATCCGGCGGGCCGCGGCCTCGGTCAGGGCGCCGCGGGCCAAGAGGGCGGAGACGAGCTCGTCCATGGCCCGCAGTGTAACCTCCGTCACGCCGCGGGTCAAGCCCGCTGGGCCTTGACGCCCGACGGAGCGGGGCTACACTGACGTCGACGGAAATACGAGTTTCCGTCACACACCGAGATGATCAGGACCAGCCGTTCCCGCCTCGAAATCCGCCAGGAGCCGGACGCGACCGCCTCGATCGCGGGCCTCGCGCTCGTCTCGTTCGGCCTCGTCGAGATGATCACGATGTTCTTCGCCGCGGTCCTCGCGTGGGCGATCGAGAAGCCCTTCGAGCCGATCGCCTCCACGATCCGCTTCGTCTTCGGCGCGGTCTTCGTCGCCTCCGGCTGGCTGTTCCTGCGCGGGCGCTCGCGCGTCGTCATCGATCTCGATCACCGCATGGTCGCGCGCTACCTCGGCGTCGGGGGCCACTCCGCCGGCGGCAACGCGACCTGGGACCTGGCCGAGTTCCGCGCGGTCGTCCTCGTCAGCCGCGAGCGCCGCCGCATGCTCGTCGGCGCGACGGCCCGCAACTGGGTCGTCTGCCTGCGCCGCCACGACGGCGGCGACCTCGAGCTGTACTGGGCCGGCGACGCCCAGGACGGCGCCCGCGCGGCGGCGGCGGCGGCGGACTTCGCCGAGCTTCCCTATTACGGCCGGGAACCCCGCTAGCGCGGGCGCAGCGGAGACGGCCGGCCGTCCTTGGTCGAGTAGCGCCCGCGCAGGGCGCGGGCGGTCGGCGGCTGCGGCGCCTTGACGACCGGAACCTTCAGCTCGGCGCCGATGCGGCAGACCCCGTCGAAGCGCGCGTCGTGCATGACGCGGTACACCTCGCAGCCCATCGCGAGCGCGCGGTCGACGAGCTCGGAGACGAGGTCGAGCACGGACTCCGTCGGGCGGAAGCACCACGGGCACGAGCGGTGCTCGACCGAGAGGTGGCCGCACTTGCCGCACGAGCGCCCGAGCTTGGCGTAGCCGTCGCGCACGAGCACGCGCGAGACGCAGCCCTGCTGGACGGCGGCCGCGACGGCCTCGAGCCCGGTGACGGCGCCGCCCTGGCGCGCCTCGTCGAGCAGGCGGTGCACGAGCACGCTCTCGCGCACCATGCGCGCCTGGCGCTCGTTGTGGAGGACGCGCTCGAGCACGGCGTCGACGGGGCGGTCCGGTCCGAGCACGGGCTCGAGGATGAGCTCCTTCTGCAGGGACGGCTCGAGGAGGGGGACGAACGCGGCCTCGAGCGCCGGCGGGGCGCCGAGGATCAGGCGGTCGGCGCGGCGCTCGCGCGCCAGCGCCGCCGCCCGCGCGGCGATCTTGCGCAGGTTACCCCCGACGAGCGTCTCGAGCTCGACGGCCTCGCCCATGTTCAGTTCGACGAGACGCGCCGACTCCGAGCCGAGCAGGAGCGCGATGAAGCGGTGATACTGGCCGCCCAGGGCGGCCAGCGGGCGCAGGTCGAGCGACGTGCCCGCCCGCAGCGTGCTCTTGAAGGGCTGAGGCAGGCCGAAGGCCTCGAAGAGGCCCCGCTTGGCGCACGAGTGGACGGAGACCATGCGGTGAGGCCCCGGCACGAACTCCCTGGTCACGAAGTCCTCGATGAGGTCGAAGTCGCGGGAGAGGGCCTTGAGGGCGGGATCGAGGCGCGCCTCGGCGGCGAGCTGGTGCAGGGCCGAGGGGTAGAGCCCTCCGGGATCGACCGCGAGGTGCAGGGTGACCGCGTCCGCGTCCTTCGTGCGAAAAGCCTGGAGGGCTTCGATCCTTCCGGCGCTCAAGAACAGTGATGCGGGCGGCATGGTCTTAGGTCCTGTCCGCCCAGGATAGCCGCGGACTCCCCGCCCGTCAAGGAAACTCCAGGTTAAGGGGCCCCGTTACCAGGTCCGTCAAAATGGCGTTCCCTTTCGTCCATAGGCTCGCGCGCAAGGGCCTGGTATCTTCAGCCATGCCGCGATGCTTTTCGCGGCGGGAGGCGCACCATGAGAGAGATCAAATGCCTGGCCGTCGCGGCGCTGGCGCTGTTCCTGGCCGCGAACGCGGGCGCGAAAGGCCGCTCGGACGCCTGGATCACCACGAAGGTGAAGGCGACCTTGGCGGGTCACAAGAACGTCAGCGCGGTCGGGACCAACGTCGACACGAAGAACGGCGTCGTCACGCTGAGCGGCGAGGTCGACACGCAGGCGGAGAAGGAACTCGCGGGCCGCTACGTCCGCGAGGTCGACGGCGTCCGCTCGGTCAACAACCGCCTGATCGTCAAGGGCGACGGCGACCGCGACGACTCCGGCATCCTGGACGATCGCGATGATCGCGACGACCGCGACGACGATTCCGTGCGGGATTCCTCGCGCGAAGGCATCGGCGACCGGGCGCTCCATAAGATCGGGGACGCGGCGCTCGGCTCCCGCGTCAAGGCCGCTCTCGCCGGCAACCGCGGCACGAGCGCGATCCGCACCAACGTGGACACCGAGCGCGGCGCGGTGACCCTGCACGGCACCGCCAAGAGCGACGCCGAGAAGGACCTGGCGGAGAAGCTCGTGCGAGAGGTCGACGGCGTCAAGTCCGTCGACAACCGCATCGACGTCCGCTGAACGATTCGGCCGGCGCGCGGCCTCTGAGGGGGGCCGCGCGCCGGTGGGGCCGGGGGTCCTTCACGGGGCCCCCGGCCTTCTTACCGTCCGGGGGTTGACGGAACCGACAACCGGGGTTATCCTCCGTCGACGGCCAACGTCCCGATCCGGAGAACCCCCGATGACCTTCACGATTCTCGCCGCCGTGCCCGCCGCCCTGCTCACCGCGATGTACTTCTACGAGCGCCGCGCCAATTCGACGCCCCATCGCGCGCGCGCGGCCAAGTCGACGCTCGACAACGCGCTGCGCGGTAGACGTTAAGGCCGCTCCTCACCGACGTCGTATGCCGGGCCGCTTGCGGCCCGGCTGAGGTTCCTAGCGCTGGCAGGACGGGCAGAAGGCGCTGGCGCGCCCTCCGATGCTCTTGCGGGTGCCCACGACCTTCCTGCGGCACGTCCCGCAGTCCTCGCGCCCGTAGACCATCACGTTCATCTGCATGCGGCCCGGACGGCCGAGCGGATCGAGGTAGGCGGCGTCCTCGAGGGTGGCCCCGCCGGCCTCGACCCCGACGAGCAGGACTTCGCGGCAGGTCCGCGCGAGCCGGTCCGACTCCGCGCGCGTCAGAGACTTCCCCGCGCGGCCGGGACGGATCCCCGCCGCGTGCAGGGCCTCGGTCGCGTAGATGTTGCCGAGCCCCGCGATCAGCTTCTGGTCCATGATCAACGCCTTGACGGGCGCCGAGCGCTTGCGCAGGAGCTTCCACAGGTAGTCGGGAGTGAACTCGGGATCCATCGGCTCCGGGCCGAGCTTGGGCAGCGGGCAGCCGACGCGCCCGAAGCGCCGCGAGTCGTGGAAGCGCACGGCCTCGGTGCCGATCCACATCTGGAAGCGCACGTGCGGGCTCTCGCCGCCGACCGTGATGCGCCCCGACATCCCGAGGTGGAACACGACCTCGCCCCGGCCCTCGATCTCGACGATGAGGTACTTGCCCCGTCTTTTAAACGCCGAGATCACGCCGCCCGTGAGGATCTTGATCGCGGCCAGCGGCGGCGCGCGGTAGAACGTCGGCTTGCCCACGGCCACGGCCGTCACCGTCATGCCCGTGTAGCGCTCCGCGAGCACGCGGCGGACCGTCTCCACCTCGGGCAGCTCCGGCATGTCAGCGGCCGGAGCCCCTGTTCCAGGGCATGCGGCCGAGCAGGACCGCCATCGGGCAGATGTCCAGCGCCGCCGTGACCGCGAGCGCCCCGCCGACCGCGGCGGAGAGAGCCAGGAATCGGACGTCGACGGCCCACGCGAGGACGAACCCGAGGATCACGAGAGTGCCGGCGGCGAATCGAACCTGGCGGTCCAATGCCCACACGCGGCTCGCCCCTTGATCGTCGGCTTGCCCGCCGCGGCCCAGGCGGAGAGGCCGCCGTCGACGATGTAGACGCGCTCGTGGCCGAGCTTCGCCAGGCGGGCCGCGGCGTCGGCGGCGCGCGAGCCGGAGCGGCAGAGCAGGTACACCGGCCGCGACGGGTCCACCTGGCCGGCCAACTCGCCGAAGCGCGAGAGCGGGAGGTTCAGCGCGCCCTCGACGCGCTCGGCGTCGCACTCGACGACCTCGCGCACGTCGACGAACTGGACGCCGCCCGCGGAGAGCGCCCGGTGCGCCTCCTCGGGCGCCACGCGCTGGGCGGCCATCAGTACTGCGGAACCGAGGGGTCGATCTGCTCCGACCAGGCGTTGATGCCGCCGGCGACGTTGGTCGCGTCGTAGCCCTTTTCCCGGAGGAACTGGACCGCCTTGGCCGATCGGCCGCCCATCTTGCAGTGCACGATCACCTTCGCGCCCTTGTCCACCTCGGCGAAGCGCTCCGGCAGTTTGCCGAGCGGGATCAAGGTCGAGCCGGGGATCTTGGCGATCTCGTACTCGTGGGGCTCGCGCACGTCGAGCAGAACGAACTTTTCCTTCTTGTCGAGCTTGGCCTTCAGGTCGGCGACGGAAATCTCGGGAATGGTGGACACGGGTTTCTCCTTGAGGCCGCAAAAAGCCTCGTAATCGATCGGCGCCTTGATGGTCGGATTTTCAGAGCACACCGGGCAAGCGGGATTTTTCCGCACCTTCAGCGTGCGCCAGGTCTGCTCGAGGGCGTCGTAGAGCATGAGGCGGCCCTTGAGGGGGACGCCGATGCCGAGGATCAGCTTGAGCGCCTCGATGGCCTGCATCGTGCCGATCACGCCGGGCAGAACGCCGAGCACGCCGGCTTCCGCGCATGACGGCACGAGGCCGGGCGGCGGGGGCTCGGGGTAGAGGCAGCGGTAGCAAGGGCCGTCTTTGAGGCCGAAGACCGAGAGTTGGCCCTCGAACCGGAAGATGGAGCCGTAGGCGTTGGGCTTGCCCGTCAGGACGCAGGCGTCGTTGACGAGGTAGCGCGTGGCGAAGTTGTCCGTTCCGTCGGCGATGACGTCGTACTTGCGGAAAAGGTCCACGGCGTTGGCCGACGAAAGCCTGGTCTCGTGCAGTTCGACGTTGACGTGCGGATTGAGGCCCTTGAGCCGTTTCTCGGCCGACTTGAGCTTCGAGGTTCCGACCGCCGCCGTGTCGTGGATGATCTGCCTTTGGAGGTTCGACTCGTCGACCACGTCGAAGTCGACGATGCCGATGCGCCCCACGCCGGCCGCGGCCAGGTACAGCGCCAGCGGCGAGCCGAGGCCTCCCGCGCCGACGCACAGCACGGAGGCGTTCTTGAGCTTCTTCTGCCCTTCCGGCCCGACCTCGGGCATGATGAGGTGGCGGTCGTAGCGGGCCAGCTCCGCCTTCGTGAGCTCGGACATCAAAGTCCTCCGGCGATCGCCGGAACGATCAGGATCGTATCGCCGGACTTCAGCGGCGTGGCCAAGCCCTGCTTGTCGCGGACGTCGTCCTCGTTGATGTAAACGTTGACGAAGGACCGAAGCTTGCCGTCCGGCGTCAGGAGTTGCTGCTTGAGCCGGTCGTGCTTGCCGTACAGCTTCTCGAGGGCCTCGCCGACGGTGGCGGCCTCGACGGAGACGTTCTCCTGCTTGTCGGCGAACGCGCGCAGCGCCGTCGGTAATCGAATCTGAATGCTCATGGTCAACCTTCCAGTAGTATCTCTTCTTCGACGAAGGATCGTCCGTCTTCCGTTCTCTGCCACGATCTCGAATCGACGACCTTCCCGTCCTTCACCTGCAAGATCCAGTAGCTGCAGCACGGCATCGCCATCGTCAGATCGAACGGCGACGGCCACGCCGGGACCGTCGGGTGCGAATGAAAGAACCCCACGACGCCGCGCCCGGTCCCCGACAGCTCGGCCTCGACCTTGGCCATCGTCTTCGGGTCGATCAGGTACTTGTTGGTCTTGGCCGAGGCGTCCCAGCCGTTGGGCAGCGGGCGCGCCTCCTCGACCGCGACGGTCCGGCCGATCACGTCGAAATTCTCCGGCACCGGGCCGATCAGCAAGCCGCAGCCCTCCTCGGGGAAGGCCTCGGCGCAGGTCTTGGCGGCGATCGCTTCGACGGCGCGGCTGACGCGCAGGCTCACGGCTCCCAGAACCTCTCGCCGAGGTAGCGCTCGCCGGAGTCGCAGAACACGGTGGCGACGACCGCCTCGCGCCCCTGCTTGGCGAGGTCGCGCCCCAGGCGCACCGCGGCCGCGAGGTTCGCGCCGCCGGAGGGGCCGAGCAGGATGCCGCCCTTGCGTCCGAGGACTTTGGCCGCCTCCTGCGCTTCCTCCGTGCTGATCTGGATGCGGCTGTCGGCCACGGAGTCGTCGTAGATCTTCGGGATGATGCTGGTTTCCATATGCTTGAGCCCTTCAAGCCCGTGCATGGGACCGTCGGGCTCCATGGAAACCAAGCGGATGTTCTTGTTCAACTCGCGCAGGCGGCGCCCGGCGCCGACGAAGGTCCCGCTCGTGCCCAGTCCGGCCACGAAGTGCGTGACCTTGCCGCCCGTCTGTTCGAAAATCTCGGGGCCCGTCGTCTCGTAGTGCGCCGTCCAGGTCATCGGGTTCGAGTACTGATCGGCGTACCAATAGCGCTCCGGCTCGGCCTTGAGCATGAGGCGCACCTCGCGGATGGCGCCGTCGGAGCCCTCGAGCGGGTCGGTGAAGAGCAGCTCGACGCCGTAAGCCTGCAGGATCGCCCGCCGGTGCTTGGAGATCGAGCCGGGAACCGCGAGAGCCACTTTCACGCCCAGGCGCGCGCCCAGCCACGCGTAGGCGATGCCGGTGTTGCCCGAGGAGGAGTCGAGCAGGATCTTCCCGTTCGCGAGCTTGCCCGTCTCGAGCGCGTCCTTGATGATGAAGTAGCCGGCGCGGTCCTTCACCGAGCCGCCGGGGTTGGCCCACTCGGCCTTGGCGACGACCTTCACCTGGTCCCCGAGCTCGGGAAAGGCGTAGGAGACGTCGAGCAGCGGGGTGTTCCCGACTTTAATGCCGTCGAATCGGGATTTTGCGGCGGTGGGCATGGGCTACTGTAACATACCTGACTAATTCAGTCAAGTATGAACGGAAGCTTGGGGCCAGGCCCCAAGTTTCTCAAGTTTCTTAGAACTCTTCGGAGAACGCGACCGCGCCGGTGACGCCGGTCTGGTACGCCGAGACGCGGCGCTCGAAGAAGTTGGCGAGCTCCTGGACGTCCTGCAGCTCCATGAAGTTGAACGGGTTCTTGTTGCCGTAGATCGGCTTGAGCCCGAGGTTCACGAGGCGCTGGTCAGCCACGAACTGCAGGTACTGGCGCATGCCGGCGGCGGAGAGGCCGGCGATGCCGAAGCCCAGGATGTCCTCGGCGAAGCCCATCTCGCACTCGATGGCCTCTTTCATCATGTCGACGACGTCCTGCTCCATCTTCGGCGTGAAGAGGGTGGGATCCTCGGCGCGGGACGTCTTGATGATCTCGAGCGCGGCGGCGATGTGCATGGACTCGTCGCGGAACACCCAGTTCGTGCCGCCGGCCAGGCCGTTCAGAAGGCCCTTGGAGCGCAGGAAGTACACGTACGCGAACGCGGCGAAGAAGAACAGGCCCTCGACGCAGGCCGCGAAGCAGATCAGGTTCATCAGGAACTGGCGCTTCTGCTCCTGGGTGTCGAGGCTCTCGAGCTTGTTGATCGAGTTCATCCACTTGAACATGAACTCGCCCTTGCGCTTGATCGACGGGATGTTCTCGATGGCCGAGAACGCCTTGACGCGCTCCTCGGGCTCGGGGATGTAGGTGTCGAGCAAGGTCAGGTAGAACTCGACGTGCACGGCCTCTTCGAAGAGCTGGCGCGACAGGTACAGGCGCGCCTCGGGGAGTTCACGTGCTTGTACAGGTTCAGAACGAGGTTGTTGCCCACGATCGAGTCGCCGGTCGCGAAGAACGCGACGAGACGGTGGATCAGGTGGCGCTCCGCGGCGCTGACCTTGTTGCGCAGGTCGCCGACGTCGTGCGAAAAATCGACCTCCTCGACGGTCCAGGTGTTCTTGATCGCGGCCTTGTACATCTCGAAGAACACGGGGTACTTCATCGGGCGTAGCGTGAGGTCGAAGCCGGGGTTGAGGATCATGGCGGGGGTCTCCTGGAAAAGGGGTACGACTAAGGATACACCAAAAATCGACGGGCGGGGACCCGAAGGTCCCCGCCCATCACGGGTTATTTTACTGGCACGCCTCGCAGCTCTCCGGGTTCTCGAGAGAGCAGGCGACCGCCGCCGCGTCCGACACGGGCGCCGAGACCGGCGCCGCCTGAGCGGCCACCGCCGCGACCGTGGTCTTCGCGATCTTCGTCGCGGGACGCGAGCGCAGGTAGTACGAGGTCTTGAGTCCCTTCTTCCACGCGTACATGTACATGGAGGAGAGCTTGCCGATGTTCGGGCTCTCCATGAAGAGGTTCAGCGACTGGGACTGGTCGATGTAGGCGCCGCGGTCGGCCGCCATGTCGATGAGCGAGCGCTGCGGGACTTCCCAGACGGTCCGGAAGATCGCGCGGACGTTCTCCGGGATCTCCTGGATGTCCTGGATCGAGCCCTCGGCCATCTTGATGCGCGCGCGCATCTCCTCGTTCCAGAGGCCGAGCTTCTTGAGCTCGAGGCAGAGGTACTTGTTCACCTGGAGGAACTCGCCGGAGAGCGTCTCCCGCTTGAACAGGTTCGAGATCTGCGGCTCCGTCGCCTCGTACGAGCCGACGATCGAGGCGATCGTCGCGGTCGGCGCGATCGCGAGCAGCAGGGAGTTGCGCAGGCCCTTCTTGATCATCTCGGCGCGCAGCTTCTCCCAGCGGCCCATGTCGGAGGGGTGACGCCCCAGAGCTCGAACTGGAACACGCCCTTGGCGGCCTTCGTCTCGGGGAAGGCCGTGTGCGGGCCCTTCACCGCCGCGAGCTCGACGGACGCCGAGAGCGCGTGGAAGTAGATCTCCTCGGAGATCTTCTTGGAGAGCTCGCGGGCGGGCTCCGAGTCGAACGCCAGGCCGAGCTGGAAGAACGCGTCCTGCACGCCCATGACGCCGAGGCCGACGGGCCGCCACTTGGCGTTCGAGGTCTTGGCCGCGCCGGTCGGGTAGTAGTTGATGTCGATGACGCGGTCGAGGTACTTCACCGCGGTGCGGACGTTCGCCGCGAGCTTGACGAAGTCGAAGCGGCCGTCCTCGACGTACTTCGACAGGTTGATCGAGCCGAGGTTGCAGACGGCCGTCTCGCCCTGCGAGGTGACCTCGATGATCTCGGTGCAGAGGTTCGAGGAGTGCACGACGTTGGCCGGGGAGCCGGTCTGGTTCGCCTTCAGGTTCGAGGCGTCCTTCCAGTTCATCCAGCCGTTGCCGGTCTCGGCCAAGGACTTCATCATGCGGGCGTAGAGGTCGCGAGCCTTGACCTGGCGGACGAAGAGCTTCTTCTCCTCGCCCTCGAGGTAGGCCTCTTCGAAGGCCTTGCCGTAGAGGTCGGTCAGCTGCGGCATGGTCTTCGGGTCGAAGAGGGACCACATCCCGTCCTCCTCGGCGCGCTTCATGAACAGGTCGGGGATCCAGTGCGCGAGGTGCAGGTTGTGAGTGCGGCGCGCCGGGTCGCCCGTGTTGTCGCGCAGCTCGAGGAACTCCTCGATGTCGGCGTGCCACGTCTCGAGGTAGACGGCGCAGGCGCCCTTGCGCTTGCCGCCCTGGTTGACGGCGATGACGGAGGAGTCCAGCGTCTTGAGCCACGGCACGATGCCGTTGCTCTGGCCGTTCGTCGAGCGTATGAGAGAGCCGCGGGCCCGCACGCGCGAGTAGCTGACGCCGATGCCGCCGGAGAACTTCGACAGCAGCGCGATGTCGGTGTAGCGGTTGTAGATCGCCTCGAGGTCGTCGACGGGGGAGTCGAGCAGGTAGCACGAGGACATCTGCGGGTGGCGCGTGCCGGAGTTGAACAGCGTGGGCGAGCTCGGCATGTGCTCGAAGCGCGAGATCAGGTTGTAGAACTCGACGGCCTCCTGCACGGTGTCGGCGAGGCCGCAGGCGACGCGCATGAAGAAGTACTGCGGGGCCTCGAGGACCTCGCGGGTCTCGGGGTTCTTGAGGAGGTAGCGGTCATAGACGGTGCGCAGGCCGAAGTACTCGAACAGCTCGTTGCGCTGCGACTCGATCGCGTCGTTGAGCTTGCGCGAGTTGGCGGCGACGAACTGGCCGACCTTCTCGGAGATCAGGCCGTGGCGCACGCCGGCGGAGATGGACTGCGAGAACGAGTGGATGTCCTGGTTCTCGACCTCCTTCATGATGTACGTGGAGAGCAGGCGGGCCGCCAGGCGGGAGTACTCGGGCTCCTCGGCGATGAGCAGGGCGGACGTCTGGATGGAAAGGTTGTCGAGCTCCTTGGTGCTGGCGCCGTTGTAGAGGCCGCCGATCGTCTTCGTGGCGATCTTCAGGACGTCGATGTTCTCGAGGCCCTGGCCGGAGCGCTGGACCGCGCGGACGATCTTGTTGACGTCGACGGGCTCGAGGGAGCCGTCGCGCTTGCGGACCTGCATCGTGACCGCATTCGCGTCCTCGATCGAATCGTTTACGGGAGTGACAGGCGTGGTCTGCGCAGCCGTGTTCATCCTTTTCTCCATGACATTTTGTAGCGTTCTTTTGCTCGGATCCGCGGCGCGGCCCGCGCGCGTTTTCGAGCAGGGCAGTAGAATAACCTACGGATATATTTTTGTAAAGACCCAGATATACGTCGAGGAGCGATAGAGTGTTTAGAGTGTTGTTGAGTGGTGTCTTTTACATGACGGTGTTGGGAACGTCGTCGTGCTCGCGCCCCGCTCCTCCGTCGATGCGCGCGCTGCCCGAGTTCTCGCTGACGGCGGTCACCGTCGACGGGACCTCGCCCTTCGACAAGCGCGCGCTGCGCGGACGCCCGTGGATCGCGAACTTCGTGTTCACGCGGTGCGCGGGCCCCTGTCCGATGCTGACCGCGAACATGGCGTCGCTGCAGAAGACCCTGCCCTCGCGCGTGGGCCTGCTCTCCTTCACGGTCGACCCGGACAACGACGGCCCCGAAGCTCTCACGCAGTACGCGCGCAAGTTCGGCGCCGATCCCCGCCGCTGGTTCTTCCTCACGGGAGAGAAGTCCGAGCTCGTGCGCGTGGTGCGCGACGGCTTCCTGCTGCCCGTCGTGGAGGATCCCACGGCCGCGGTCGGCGAGCGCTTCGCGCATTCCGCCAAGTTCGCGCTCGTCGACCCTGAGGGCCGCGTGCGCGGCTGGTGGGACGGCGACGACGACAAGGCTCTCGCCGCGCTCGCCGAGGCCGCCGCCGGACTTTGACGGCCGCCTAAGGCTTGAAGGTTTCCGTCTCGCCGGGCTTGCGCAGCATCTTGTTGACCTCGTCGAGGTGCAGCTCCTCGCCGACGATCATCTCGCGCGCGTACTCCTCGAGCAGGACGGACTTGCCTTCGGCGGCCTTGAGCAGTTCCGTGTAGGCCGCGACGGCGCGCTGCTCGTGATCGAGCGACTCGCGCAGGATGTCGCCGATGTCGTGCTTCTCGGTCTCGAGCAGGGGCCCGATCTTCAGAGACGGGTGGCCGCCCATCAAGGTGACGAGCTCGCCCGCCTTGTGGGCGTGCATCAGGCTTTCCTCGGCGGTGGACTTAAGCCACGAGATGATCGGAATGCGGCCGTAGCCGTAGACCATCAGCGAATAGTGGGTGTAGCGCACGACGCCCGCGAGCTCGAGCTCCATGATCTTGTTGAGGATCGGGACGATCGTCTTCTTGTCGGCTTCGTTCATGGCGGTCTCCTGTGGGTCAGCGGCGTCGCGCGCCCGCCTTATAAAGGAACATCGCGAGGACCGCGATGAGCAGGGCGAGCACGCCTTGGAAGGTCAGAAAGCAGGCGATCTTGAGCACGGCGAAGGAAGGCGACACGAAGCGCACGAGCCAGCCCGACGCCTCCCCGATGAACGAGGATCCGAAGCCGAGCCCGATGACCCACTTCTTGGTCCGGTCCTGCCACGGCGCGAAGATCGCGAGATGCGTCAGCAGGAGCACCATGACGCCCATCGTCGCGAGGTGAGCGTGGCTGACCTCGAGCAGGGAGGCCGCGCTGCGCGGCTGAGAGTACTCCTCGGCCGCGCCCAGGTAGTAGGCCTGGACGGAGGCCGGCGACAGCGACATGCGCTGAAAATACATCGCCGCGTTCGTCGCCCAGAGACCGGCCGCGAAGGCGAGCGTCCAATACAGGGTCAGGCGCATCAGGGGTTGTTCTGGAAGCCCCCGCTCTGCATGTATTTCATCTCGCCGAGTAGCTTAACAATTCGAGGCGGGGATTGATGACCCCGTGGACGGCGAGCGCGCGCCTGACCCCGCGGGCGACCGCCTCGGCGGTCAGTGTCGCCCCGGTGATGCCGCGCAGGCCGCGCCGCAGCGCGAGCTCGTCGTCGAGGGGCTTCTCGTTGAACTGGGCCAGCCAGCGCGGCGACGCGAGATAGTCGTCGGGCTCCGCGAAGGACAGTATTTCCACGAACTGGACGGCCCCGTCGGCGCCGATGACGACCATGATGGTCTCGTTCATCGTGCGCACGGGATGGGACTCGAAATAGGCGAAGGTGGAGCCGGCGACGTAGTAGGTCCAGACGCGAGTCTCGAGCTTGGCGCGCGCGGCCTTCTCGGCGGCGCGCGCCTGCTCGTCGGTCAGGAAGGCGGTGCGGCGCTGAGGAACGGCCCCCGGAAACGCCAGGGCCAGCGCGTCCTTCTGCGCCAGCAGCACGCGCGCCCGCGCCGGGGCCGCCCCGAGGAGGGCGGCCCCGGCCAGGACGGCGGCGGCTAGAAGATGTACGCGATTCCGAGATTCCATTGATTGACGCCCGTGCGCGCCTGATTCCGCAGCCACTGATGATCCGCCTTGAGGGCGACCTGCGGGATCGGCTTATAGGTGAGGCCGGCGGTGTACTCGACGCGGCTGTTCGCCGGGTTCTTCGCGAAGGCCTCCGGCGTGTCGGCCTGCGTGTCGTAGCGCTCGTAGCGGAAGAACGGGGCGAGGTAGTGTCCCTTGTTCTCCTTGACGAGCGACAGGACGTCGTAGGCGCCCTCGACATAGCCGCCGAACAGCTTGCTGCCGACCGACGTCCGGGCCGCGTTGGTGAAGCCCTGCGCGAGGTTGATGGTGTCCGCTCCGCCGATCCGGCCTTCGGTGTACAGCGCGCGCAGCTCGGCGCCGCGGTACTCGGCCTTGAGGTGGCCCTCCCAGAGCGTCACCGGAGCGGAGTTGAAGGTCAGGCTCTGGTCCGCCTGACCGGCGTAGAACGAGCCGCCGACCATCACGCCCTGGACGGGCTTGTAGTCGACGCGCGTGACGGAGGCGAGATCCTCGGCGAGGCTGTTGGCGCCCGAGGAGCGCCCGCCGCGCAGGCCGCTCGACGACGTGAACCCGCCGACTCCGGTGTTCGTCGTCGACTGGAGGCCGGTCACGACGTAGGAGCGGTACGAGAGGGGACCCCACTCGCCGAACACGCCCGCGCCGTTCTCGCGCCAGGTGGTCGGAATGATGTTCTGCTCGACGCTGGTGCGGCGCACGCCGTGGAAGGTCGTCGGCTCGTGGAACTCGTTCTGGAGGCCGACGGGCATGAGCAGGACGCCCGCGCGGGCTCCGATCTCATCGCGGAAGCGGAAGTCGACGTACGCCATCTCGACGGAGACGGAGCCGCGGCCGGCGCCGGTCGAGCCGTGCTCGAATTCGAGCTCGGAGTTGAAGGTCATCCAGTCGTTGAACTTGTAGCCGACGTACAGCACCGCGCGCAGGAAGTCGGCGAAGTCGCGCGTTCCCGCCGCGGCGCCGTCCTGCCGGCGCTTGGACACGTTGTGATAGGTCATCTCGCCGTAGCCGCCGATCGAGACCTTGTTGGGGCGGGCGGAGTAGACCTTCGAGGCCGCGGGGGCGAGGCCGAGCACGGACTGAGTGGCGGCGGGCTCGGCGGCCTCGCCGAGCTTGAGCTTCTCCATTTCCTGCGTGAGCAGATCGAGCTTTCGCTCGAGCTCTCCGAGCTTCGCGGAGTCCTGCGCGAAGGCGGGAGCGGCGGGCGAGAAGGCGACGGCGGCGGCGACGAACGCGCGGATGAGGGGCTTCATGAACGTCCTCCTTTATTAGGTGCGGGGGGATCCCAGGATCGAAGTACGCGCGCCCCGTGAACGACGCGGGGGCTTTGCCGAGCACGTAGAGAGCGGTGGACCAGCCGTCGGCCTGCGCGGCGGTCGGCGCCAGCACGGCGACGCTGAGGCGCCGGCGGATCGGAAGGCCGTCGAAAGGGGAGACGATGTGACCGGGGCGCTCGGAGTCGCCCGAGACCGCGATCGAGGCGTCCTTGAGAAAAGCGGCTCAGCGGAGCCGGGAACGCGGACCTCCCACCCGGACTTGCCCGGCTCGGTTCCGACGGCCAACACCTGGCCGCCAAAGTTCAGAAGAGCGGACGTCGCCCCGGCGGCCTTGAGGACGTCGGCCGCGCGGTCGAGGGCCCAGCCTTTGCCGATGCCGCCGAAGTCGAGGCCCATGCCCGGAAGCGGGAGTTCGATCGTCTTTGCGGCCGGGTCGAGCCGCACCTTCTTCCAGCCCACGAGCGGCAGGGCGCGAGGGCCGCCGCCCAGGATCAGCGGGAGAACGGTCGGGTCGTAGGCGCCGCCGGTGTCCTGCGCGCGCCGCAGGGCGAGGGCGGCCACCTGATAAAGCTCATCGGAGGCGCGGAACGGCCCTTTGCCCGCGGAGCGGTTGAGGGCGCTGAGTTCGCTCTCCTCTTTATAGCGGCTCAGGATCCGGTCCCAGCGCTCGATCTCCGCGAAGGCGGCGCTCACGGCCGCGTCGGTCGCCCCGGGGGCGTCGATCTCGCACAGCGTGCCCATCACCCAGCGAACCCGCACGGAGCGGCGCTCCTGGGGCGCCGCTCCGTGCGCGTTCGCCGTGAGAAGGAGGAGCAGAGGCAGCGCCGTCTTATTGAGATTAAATTTCAACAAGGAGATTCTACCCCAAGTCCTTATTGAAATGCAAGATCAATAAGGAGCGGGACAAAAGAAGCGGGCCCGCTCCGAGGAGCGGGCCCGCCGACGCTTCCTCGAGCTACTTCTTCTCGAGCCGCGAGATGATCTTGTCGAACGCCTCGACGGGGTACGCGCCGCGCAGGGGCACGCCGTTGATCAGGTAGGCGGGGGTGCCCTCGATGCCGAAGCCCTTGGCCTCGACCATGTCGGCCTCGATCTTCTTGGCGACGGCCTCGCTCTTGGCGTCCTTCTCGGCCTTTTTGACGTCGATGCCGAGGTCCTTGGCGAGCAGCTTGTAGTACTCCTCGGAGAGCTTGCCCTGGTTCTCGAAGAGCGCGTCGTGGAACGCCCAGGCCTTGTCGACGTTCTGCAGGGCGATCGCCTCGAACCACTGCGCGGCCGGCATCGCCTGAGGGTGGAAGTTCAGGGGGAAGTTCTTGAAGTACACGCGCACCTTCTTGCCGTACTTCTTGCGCACCGCGTCGACGTTCTGCGCGCCCTGCTTGCAGTAAGGGCACTGGAAGTCGGAGTACTCGACGATCGAGATCGGCGCGTCCTTCTCGCCGCGGAAGTGCGCTCCGGCGAGCTCGGGCTTGAGCGGGTTCTTGATCGCGTTCTCGCGCTCGGTTTCCTCGCGGCGCGCCTCGTCCATCTGGCGCTTGCGCTGGAACTCCTGCTGGGCCTCGACGACGACCTCGAAGAGCTTGGTCTTGTCGGCCTTCTTGAGCGCGGCGATCACGAGGTCGGGGTTGGCCTCGAGCGCCTTCTTGAGGTCTTCGCGCGAGATCTCGGCTCCGGCGGGAGCGGCGATCAGGGCGGTCAGCAGGACGGCGGCGGCGCGGGCGATCTTGGTCATGAAGGTCTCCTATCGAGCAACGCGACGATATCATTTTCGACGGCACGCACGTCCAGGGGGCCCACCCAGCGGCGCTCGATGACCCCGTCCGGCCCGACGAGGAAGGCCGTCGGCAGCATGCGCACGCCCCAGGCGTTGGACGACGGGCGGTCGGCGAGAAGGACCGGGAAGGTCAGGCGGTGCTCCCGGGCGAAGGGGGGACCTTCGCGGGATCCTCGTCGAGCGATGGCGCCAGCACGACGAACCGCCCGTTCGCGCGCCCCGAGAGCTTCTCGAGCGCGGGCATCTCCTCGCGGCACGAGTCGCACCAGGTGGCCCAGAACACGACGAGCACGGGCTTGCCGCGGGAGGCCGCGATGTCGACGGCGCGGCCGGAGAGGTCGGGCAGGACGAGCGGCGGCGCCCGGCGCGAGCCGGCGGGGCTCCGCAGGCGGAAACCGAGAGGAGGCCGGCGAGGAACGCTATTTTTTCAGCATGAAAGATAAGCCGCCCATCGCCCCCGTCGGGGGCGATGGGCGGTTGTCACGTTTTCGGCTTAGCAGCCGCAGGGAGTCTTCGGACCCATGGTATTAGTCCTCCTTTATACGACTTTGTACTGAACCAAAAGCTGTTTGGCCGTCTTTCCGACCCGCGAGAACACCGTCGCGTCCCGGCGCGAGCGCGCGAGCATCATCGCGCCCTCGTACATCGCCACGATCGACTCGGCCACGGCCTTGGCGTCGAGCTCGTTGCGGAAATAGCCCTTCGACTTGCAGCGCTCGAGGCAGGCCGACAGCCCGGCCGCCCATTCGTCGAAGAAGCCGGCGACGCGCAGGCGGAACGTCTCGTCCAAATCGCTCATCTCGAGGGCGATGTTGCCGACGAAGCAGCCGGCCTTGCACCCGTTTCCGTCGAACACTCGCTCGGCCGCGGCGAACATCTCGGCGACGGCGTCCTCGGGCACGGCCTGCGCGCAGACGGGCTCGACCTTGCGCGACTGGAACTCCTTGATCTTGAAGTCGAGGACCGCCAGCGCGAGCTCGGACTTCGACCCGTAGTGGTGAATCAGGTTGCCCTTCGTCATCCCGCAGGCGTCGGCGATCTCGTCGAGGCAGGCGTGGTTGTAGCCCTTCAGGTGGATGACGTGCTCCGCCTTTTGAAGGATGCGCTCTCGGACGGCGAGGTCGGGTTTGCGGGCCATGGTCTATTGACTGAACGGTTAGTCAATCAATTATAGGTCTTGAATCCCCCGCTGTCAAGCCTCCCGGCGCGGATTCCGTGTGACGGAGTCCGTCATGGCGAATTGACGGCGACTTGCGCGCCGCCTGCGCGGCGCTTGAGCGGTCCCCGATATACTCGGAGCGTAAGGAGGACGCATGAGCGATAAGGATTTTCCGCCCGAGGACGCGCGGATCGACGAGGCCCTCGCCGAGTCGTTTCCGGCCAGCGATCCGCCGTCCTACAACGCCGGCATTCCCAAAGAGGAGAACATCATGAAACAGCGAGAGGAGTCGTCTTCGTCGTTCGCCTGGCTGATCGGCGGGTTCGCGCTCGGCGCCGCGTGCGGGCTGCTGCTGGCCCCGAAGAAGGGCAGCGAGCTCATCGAGGACATCGAGGACTGGGGCCGCGAGCAGGGCGAGCGCGGCCGCGACCTGTACGCGAAGGCCAAGGAGTACATTCCGCACCGCACGCGCCGCGCCGTCAGCGAGGCCGTCGGAGAGGCTCGCCGCGCCGGCGAGCGCGCCTATCGCGGCGTCCGCGACAAGGCCGAGGACTTCGAGGTCTAGCGGGGAACGACGCCGACGCCGGCTTCGACGCGCGACAGGTCGTAGAGACCTCCGCGCCCGAAGCCGGCGCCGCGCGTCGGATTCTCGGACAGCCAGAGCGGGGTGTCCAGGTCGACGAAGTCGACGCCGCCGAGGCCGGCCGCGAGGTGGGCCGCGGCGCCCATCGCCAGCGGCGTTTCCACCATTCCGCCGACCATGACCTTCAGCCCCGAGGCGCGCGCGATGAGGCCGCAGTCCCACGCCTCGAGCACGCCCATCTTCATGAGCTTGAGATTGAGCACCTGCGCCGCGCCGGTCCGCGCCAGGCGCAGCGCGTCGGCGCGACCGCGCAGCGACTCGTCGGCCGCGACGGCGATCCCGGACCGGACGTGGAACGCCTTGAGACCTGCCAGGTCGTCGGCGCCCGACGGCTGCTCGAAGAGGACGGGCACGATGCCGCGCGCGCGGCAGCGCCTGACGAGGGCGAGGGACTTCGACGCGTCGTAGCCCTGATTGGCGTCGAACGTCAGGCGCGCCCGCGGGTGGGCGCGCGCGACCTCGGCCACCCGCTCGGCGTCCTCGGCGACCGTCCCGCCGACCTTGATCTTGACCACCTTGACGCCGAGGGCGCGTATCTTCCGGGCGGCGGCGTAGGCCTCCTCCGGGGTGCCGAGCGTGACCGTCACGTCGGAGACGACGCGGTCGCGGGCGCCGCCGAAGAGCGAGCGCAGCGGGATGCGGGCGCGCCGCGTCCACGCGTCGAGCAGGGCCACGCCGAGGGCGGCGCGCGCGGCGCCGCCGTGACGGGGCAGGTCCGCCTCGAGCTCCTCGAGGCGCGTCCTCCAGGCGCCGGCGTCCTTCCCGAGCCAGCGCCGGCCGGCCTTGCGGATCTGCGCGAGGGATTTCGCCGCCGTCTCCCCGTTGAACGCCGGGAACGGCGAGGCCTCGCCCCAGCCTTCCGCGCCGTCCGCCAGGCGCAGGCGCACGTACACGGTCTCGAGCTCCGCCGAGGCGCCGCCCGCGATCGCGAACGGGGCGCTCATCGGGACCTTGAACAGGCGCGGCTCGATCGCGACGATCTCCGAGGTCTTCCTCACGGCAGGGTCGTCACGACGCAGTTGTCGGAGAACGAGAAGCCGTGCACCGCGGCGCCCTTGCGGTCGGGGATCAGGTACAGCTCGTGCGCCGTGAAGATCGAGTCGCGCGTGAGGTCGTAGAGGCGCGCCGTGTCGAGCACGACGAAGCTGCGGCCGTCCTCGTCGAACTGGATGTCCTTGCCCTTGTTGCCCTCGTGCAGCCAGAGGTCGTCCTGCTTGACGAAGAACTTCGTGCGGCCGAGCTCGGACGGCGCGAGCACGGCCAGCAGCTGCGCGGCGTGATAGACGACGCGCACGAACGAGGTCTGCGTCTTGTTCTCGCTCTCGAGGCGCAGGCCGTCCTGCTCGATGTTCCAGCGGCCCATCGTGGCGATCTCGGAGTCGCGAGCCTCCACGATCAGATTGCGGCGCAGCGAGGAGTCCTTGTCGAGGACGAGAGGCGGCTTGACGCCCGGGCGCGCGCCGAGCGAGATCTCGGTCGTCGCCGTGCGGCACTCCTTGCGCGGCGGGTCCTTGACGTCGGTCGGGGAGGGAGCTTGTCGGCGCCGACGATCTCGGCGAGCGCCAGCCGGATCTCGCTCTCGAACTCCTCATAGCCCCCTTCGCCCAGCCGGTCGAAGACGATGCGCCCGCGCCGGTCGACGAGGTACAGCGCGGGCCAGCCCTCGTTGGCGTAGGCCTTCCAGAGCCGCCGGTCGCCGTCGAGGAAGATCGGGTAGTCGACGCCGTAGCGCTTGAGCAGGTTCCGGACCCAGACGGCCTCGCGATGGACGTTGAGGTCCGGCGTCAGCACCCCGACGACCATCAGCTGGCTCATCGCGTAGCGGTCGAACCACGCGTGCAGGGCCGGCAGCACGCGCACGGAATTGATCGACGTCGGATTGATGAAGGCGACGACGACGACCTTGCGTTCGCGCATGCGCGAGAGCGAGAGCTGGGTCGCGTTGAGCCACGCCGAGGCGGGGGAAAGTCCGGCGCCGGCGGATTGAGCGGGCGCTCCGCGCGCGCGGAGATCCCGAGCATCAGCAGGAGGAGCGCCGTCCTCACGCGGTTCCCGCGTCGCGGCCCGTGAGCACGATCTCGACCAAGGTCGAGAGCCGCTCGGCGCGGTCGGAGGCGCCCGTCTTCTGGTAGATCGAGATGAGGTTGCGCAGCATCCGCGCGAGGATGTCGCGGGAGCCGACGGGCTTGCCGAGTTCCGGGCGCCAATCGTAGCCGTTGCGCACGAGCATGCGCTTGACCTCGGGCAAGGTCATCAGCTGGCCCGAGCGGAAGCAGTCGACGAAAAGGGAAGACCCGCCTTCCTTGAACCCGGCGAGGAAGTGCCCCGGCGTGCCCACGCCGTACAGCGGCAGCCGCAGGCGGCGCGCGAGCAGGAGCACGAGCACCGTCAGCGTCACGGGAATGCCGCGCCGCGTGTCGATCACGCGCGAGAGGTAGCTGTTGTCGGGGTCGTAGTAGCGCGACTCGTTGCCCGCGAAGCCCAGCGACTGGAAGACGTGGTTCGTCAGGCGCCGCACCGACTCGCCGATCCCGGCGTCGGGCGGCATGTCGGCGGCGATCTTCGCGGCGACCTTGTCGAGCCACGCGGCGTAGACCTTGGAGTCCACGTCGGCGAACCCGAACCGGGAGATCAGCAGGCTGCCTTCCTCGAGATCGGGCGCCTTGGCCAAGGACAGGCGCACGAAGTCGCGGCGCAGGTCCTGGAAGCGCAGCTCGCCGGCCACCGACTCCAGGCGCACCGCCATCTCCGGCGTCGCGGCGGGGCGCAGCTCGTCGAGATAGGGGATGATCGCCGCGCCCACGCCGAGAATCTTGGAGCGGACCAGCGCCAGGCTGGCGGGGTCCTCTTCCTCTAATAGGGTCACGAGGCTGCGCAGGGCTTTCTCATCGAGCGGCATCGTCCGAATTGTAGCGGGGGAATCGAACCTTTTCAAGGCTTCAGCTTCGGCGGAATATGATTGAATCCCTCGACGGAGCCCCGTCGAGACTATGAGCGCCCCGCGCCCCCATGAAGTCCTGGCCGCCCTGCGCGCCCTCGAGGATCTGGCCTCGGCCGACCCGCTGAACGTGCGCGGGGTCCTGGCCACCCTGGTCTCGCTCGACGGCGTCCTGGGCGAGCGCGCGGGGTCCTCGTGCGTGATCTCCGACGACTCCTCCGAAGGGGGCGAGGGCCTGATCCCCGTTTCCGCCGCTCCCGAGGGCCTGCGCGAAGGCGTCGCCGCGGCCATCGAGGCCGGAGCGCCCCGTCTCGTCGAGGCGGACCTCACCGAGGACGACGTCCTGTTCGGCGCCGGCGGCCTGTCGGGCCGCGCCGAGGTCTGGCTCGAGCCCATCACCGGCGAGCTGCGCGACCGCCTGCGCGAGGTCCGCGAGGCGCTCTTGAGAGGCGAAGGCATGGTCGTGGAGTTCGCGTTGTCCGGCGACGACGCCGGCCGCCGCCGCCACTTCCCGCCCGACCAGCCCGGGGTGAAGGCCTGCTACCAGGAAGGCGAGCCCGAGCTCGAGGAAGAGGCTCAGCGCGGCGGCGTGCGCCGCCTCATGCGCTTTCCGCTGATCCCGATGGGCAAGGCGCTGATCCTCGGGTCCTCGGACGACTGCCGGCGCATCGCCGAGCTGCTCGACCGCCTCGGCTTCGTCGTCACGGTCGCCGATCATCGCCCCGGCCGCCTGCACGGCGAGGGTTGGGACCGCGCGCGTTGGCAGCTCGTCGAGGGCGGCTGGGAAGCCGCCCGGTCGGCGTGCCGTCCCGATTCGGAGACGTATATCGTCGTGGCGCTCAAGTCCCACTCGGCCGATCTGCGCGCGCTCAAAGGCGCCGTTCCGAGTCCCGCCCGCTATGTCGGCCTCGTCGGCCCCATCGGCCGCGCCGCCAAGCTGCTCGGCGAATTGCGCGAGCAGGGCGTGGAGCCCCGCTCCGGCGCGTTCTCCGCGCCCGCGGGCCTCGACGTCGGCGCCGAGACCTCCGAAGAAGTCGCGCTCGCCGTCGTCGCCGAGATTCTCGCGGTGCGCGCCGAGCGCAAGGGCGGCCGCCCCGCGCGCGCGCGCGGCCGGCTCCGCGCCCGCCCAGCGCAAGGGCGGCGTGAAGATTCCCGGCCTCGTGCTCGCCGCCGGACGCGGCAAGCGCTTCGCCGGCGGCTCGAAGATGCTCGCGCAGGTCGACGGCCGCCCCGTCCTGCGCCACGTCGTCGAGTCGGCGCTCGCCGCGCGCCTCGACCCCGTCGTCGTCGTGCTCGGCGCCGGCGCCCAGGACGGACTGCAGGCGATCGAAGGCCTCGACGACCCGCGCTTGCGCGTCGTGTTCAACCCGGCGTGGGCCTCCGGCAAGGCCTCGACGTTCGAGGCCGGCCTGCGCGAGGTGCCCGCCGACGCGCCCGGCGTCGTGGCCCTGCTCGGCGACATGCCGCGCGTGCCCGCCTGGCTCATCGAGCGCGTCATCGCCGAATTCGAGCTGTCGGGCAAGCTCACCTTCCCCGTGCATCAGGGCCACGACGGCCCGATCAAGGGCCACCCCACCGCCTACCCGCGCGAGCTGTTCGGCGAGGTCGGCCGCCTCGTCGGCGACGACACCGCGATGGCCGCGATCCGCCGCCACTGGGGCGAGGCGGTCAAGATCCCGCTCGACGACGACCTCACCCAGGCCGACATCGACACCGCGCAGGACCTCGAGCTGCTCAACGTGCGTCCCTCCGAGCAGGGCCGGCTGCTTTAGCGAGCGCGGCGCGAGATGTCGCGCGGGACATCATCAGTCTCGCGTGGGACCGATGATGTTCTCCGCGACATCGTGCGCGTCTTCCGGTAGCGCATTCCTTCGCGCTCCAGGCCGATCCTGTCGGGAATGATCATCGGCTGCCATCCCATCGGACGCCACAGAGCCGCAAGAGTGCTCAGCTTCACGTCGGCCCCCGCCTCGATGCGGGAGATGCGGTGCTGGCTGACGCCGGAAAGCGCCGACAGGTCGCGCTGGGTCAAATTCGCCATGCGTCTGAGGTACCAGACCTGGCGCTCGAACGTCCAGCCGCGCCATGCGCCGAGCTTCGTGCGCGCCGCCGCCAGCTCGTCGAGCGGGTCGAGCCCCTCCAGCGCCGCCTTCATTCGTTTCAATCGGTCCACGTATACAGACGATCGAGACCCCCGAAAAGTTCCCAAAGTCGTGACGCCGCGCATATCAGCGGGCGGTCGCGCCCCTGCTACGATCGAGGCTCCACGGAGGTTCCACCATGTCCACGATGACGCGCAACAATTACGGACGCCAGACCGCCCGCGAGGGCAAGGTCGCCAAGACCATCGAGCAGCAGACGAAGAACGTTCCGTCCGACTGGTTTCTCTGGGCCGCGCTGGGTTCGATCGGCCTCGCGGCCGGCCTGCGGGCGATGGACCGCGAGGAGGACAGCCAGTTCGTCGGGATGTGGGCGCCGACCCTGCTGATCCTCGGCATGTACAACAAGCTCGTGAAGATCCACGGCTCCGACCCGGACTAAGCGGAGTAGGCGATCGAGTCGACCGTCCAGGTCTCCCCGGACCAGTCGGCGCTCTGTCCGGCCTTCAGGCCGAGCAGAGCCTGGGCGAAGGGGGCGGCGTAGGATAAATACTCGCCGCCCTCTTCCGCCTCGTCCTCCCCGACGATGCGCACGGCGCGCTCGCCCGACGGGCCCTTGAGCACGGCGCGGGCCCCGAAGCGGATCTGATCCTTGGGCTGGTTCGCGGGGTCGACGGGGATCACGGACTCGAGCCGCGCGCGCACCCAGCGTAGGTCGCGCTCGAGCTCGCGCTTGCGCCGCTTCAGCTTGGGGTCGTCCTGGGCGCCGGAGAACGGCTCCAGCTCGTTGAGCAGGCGGGCCTCCTCGTCCTGGTACAGGCGGATGCCGCGCGGCGTGCAGTAGTTGGGCTGGTCGGAGAGAGGACGCTCGGGCGGGTCCTCGTCGGGCCCCTGCGCGTCCTCTTTGACGAACGCCCGGCTCATGGCGTCTAGTGCTTTCCGGCGATGAGCGCGCAGGCTTCGTCGAGCGTGAGGGACTGCTCGACGCCGGTGGCGAGCGCCTTGACGTTCATGACGCCCTTGGCCGCCTCGTCCGGGCCGATGACGATCGCGTAGCCGGCCTTCTTCTGGTCGGCGTACTTGAACTGCGCCTTGAGCTTGCCGGTGCCGGGGTAGACGTCGATCGCCAGCCCCTTGCCGCGCAGCGCGGCGCCGACCTCGAGGGAGCGCGCGCGCAGGGCGTCGTCGAACACGGTCACGACGGCGTCGGGCGCGGCGTGGTCGAGGCCCTGGCCCTTCTCCTCGAGTATGAGCATGAGGCGTTCGAAGCCGATCGAGCCGCCGCACGCGGGCGTCGCGGCGCCGCCGAACTTGGCGGTGAGCTTGTCGTAGCGGCCGCCGCCGCCGAGCGAGCCCGAGAGCGACGCGTGGCGGAATTCGAACACGGGACCGGTGTAATAGCCCATGCCGCGCATGAGGCTCGGGTCGATCTCGATCTCGGCGCCGGGGACGAGCGTCTTCACCGACGCCGCGATCTTGTCGAGCGGGTCGGCGGCGACGCCGCCGCCGGAGAGCAGCGCCGTGGCCAGCGACGCGGCGCCCGCCGCGCCGATCGACGCCTCCAGCTCCTTCAAGACCTCGTCCTTGCCGATCTTGTCGAGCTTGTCGACGACGACGCAGGCGTGGCCGCGCTTGTCCTCGGGGATGCCGGCGGCCGCGAGCGCGGCGTCGACGGCGCGGCGGTCGTTGAGGTGGACCTTCACGCCGGTCAGGCCGAAGGCCTCGAACACCTTGAGGATCGCGGCGATGACCTCGGCCTCGGCGCCCCAGGAGTCGGAGCCGATGATGTCGATGTCGCACTGCGTGAACTCGCGGTAGCGCCCCTTCTGCGCGCGTTCGGCGCGCCAGACCGGGCCGAGGTGGAAGGCCTTGAAGGGGTGGGGAAGCGTCGAGCCGTGCTTGGAGTACCAGCGCGCCAGCGGCAGCGTCAGGTCGAAGCGCAGGCCGAGGTCGGCGAGTTCCGCCTTCTCGGCCGCGGCGCGCTCGAGGGCCTCGCCGCGCTTCATGATCTTGAAGATCAGCTTCTCGTTCTCGCCGCCGCCCTGGCCGAGCAAGGTCGACAGCTCCTCGACGGCGGACGTGGCCACGGGCTGAAAGCCGTGCGAGCGGTAGACGCGCGAGATCGTCTCGACGGCCTTGGTCCGGGCGGCGACCTGGTCGGGCAAAAGTCGCGGAATCCCGACGGAGGGGTCGTGGGAATGGCCATGGCGGATAATTTAGCAAATCGCTAAGATGAGGGCATGAGCGCCCCGCGGCAAGGCCTGACGGTCGTCCACGGCCCCTTCGAGGCGCTCGAGGACGCCTTCGCCGCGCGCGTCCAAGAGCTCGCGCCGAAGGCGGGGACAAGCCGCTGCTCGTCGTGGCGCCCTCGCGCGTGCTCGCCGACCGGCTCGAGCGCCTGCTGACCGTCGAGAAGGGCCTCGCCCTGTTCGGCGTCCACTTCCACACGTTCCACTCGCTGGCCGCCGCCGTGGTGGAGGAGTCGGGGTTCCCGGACGCCGCGCTCGTCTCCGATCCCGTGTTCCACGACGCCGTCGTCGACCGCGTGCTCGACGCGGCGCCCTCCCTCGGCATCGGCCGCGCGTTCCGCTCGAAGGCGCTGGCCTCCTCCGTGCGCTCGTCGCTGCGCGACCTGATCGACGCCGGCGTGAACTCGCGGCAGATCGCCGAGCACTTCGGCTCGACCCTCATCCGCGACGAGGAGGAGGCCGCGCGCCTCAACGACCTGCTGGCGCTCCTCGCGCTGTACGAAAAAGAGCTCGGGCGTCTCGGCGTGCTCGCCCCGTCGGCGCTCGTGAAGGCCGCGGCGGAGGCGGCGCCGGGCTCGGCGCTGCTCTCGGGCTTCCGCGAGATCCACTACTACGGCTTCTACGATTTGACCGGGCTGCAGCTCGACTTCTTCGAGGCGGTCACGTCGGCGCGGCCTTCGAGGCTGTACTTCCCGTACAGGAAAGGGCACCCGGCGTTTCGGTTCTCCGACGAGCTCTTCGAGCAACGGCTATCAGGACGACCCGTCGAGGAAGTGAACGGCGGAAAAACGGCTTTGGGAGAATCACTGGAGGCACTGTTCGATCCGGCACGGCCGCCGAGCATGGCCGATGGAACAATTCAACTTGTATCCGCCTCCGGCGCCCGCGACGAAGCCTGGGCCGCGGCCAAGGAGACCCTGCGCCTCCTGGAGGCGGGCGTCCCGGCGCACGAGATCGCGGTGATCGCGCGCTCGCTCGAGCCGTATCGCCCCGCGCTGGCCGAGGCGTTCGCCGCCGAGGGCCTGCCGCTGGACCTCTCCTGCGGCGAGCCCGTCCTGCGCCATCCCGCGGCCAAGGCCGCCCTCGACCTGCTCACCTTGAGCGAGCGCGACTTCCCGGCGCGCACGATCGAGGACCTCGCGGGCTCCCCGTACTTCTCGGCCGCGACGCCCAAGCGCGCCGCGCGCTGGCGGCGCCTCGTCGACGGCCTCGGCATCCGCGCCGGCTGGCTGCAGTGGCGCGGCAAGCTCGAGCCGCGCGTGGGCGCCGACGTGGAACTGCGCCCGCGCCGCGTCAAGGAGGGCCTCCCCGGCGAGGCGATCCCCGCCGAGGACGTCGGCGCGCTGTGGACCTTCGTGCTGGCGCTCAAGACCGCGCTCAACGCGCCGCCCGCCCAGTGGTCGGTCCGCGCCGAGCAGGCGCGGCGGATATTGTCCGTTCACCTCGCGTTGCCTGAGAAGCCGACGCCCGCCGAGCGCGACGCGTTCGACGCGGTCGAGACGGCGCTGGCCGAACTCGCCGGCTTCGACCGGCTCGCCTCGGACTGCACGTGGGAGGCCTTCCTCGACGCCTTCGAGCGCAAGCTCACCCGCGCCGTGCGCGACGCCGGCAGCGGGAAGTTGAGTATCAGGGCTATGGATGCCATGGATGCTCGTGGGCACCGGTTCTCCGCCGTTGTTCTCATCGGCTTGAAGGAGAAGCTTTTTCCGAGACAGGTTCTCGAAGATCCGTTGCTGCGCGACGCCGCGAGAGCGGCCCTGCGCCACCCCGCCGGCTACTGGATCGGCCGCAAGGCCGCGGGCCACGAGGAAGAGCGCCTGCTGTTTTATCTGACGGTGTCCTCGGCCAAGGAGCGCCTCGTCCTCATCTACCCGCGCTCCGACGAGGCGGGCAAGGCCTCCGTGCCGTCGACGTACCTGCGCGAGCTGTGCCGCGCGGCGGGCCTGCCGGCCCCCGGCGAGGGCGACGAGCGCCGCGTCCCGCGCCAGCCGCTCGAGCGCCTGCGCGCGACGCCGCCGGAACTGCTGACCCCGCGCGAGGCCGCCATGCTGGCCGTCCTCCAAGGCGGCGCGCCCGATCCGGTCCTCGCCGCGGCCGACGCCTCGATCGCGCCGCTGGCCGAGGAGCTGCGCCGCGCCTCGGCGTTGAACGAGCGCGGCCTGCCGGGCGAGCACGACGGCTTGACCCGGCCGATCATGGCGGAGATCGAGAAGCTCAAGAAGTCCGGCCTCTCGCCGACGGCCCTCGACCTCTACGCGACGTGCCCGTTCCGCTTCTTCGCGGCGCGCGTGCTGGGCTTGGGTGAGAGGGAAGAAGCCTCGGACCGCGGCGAGCTGACGCCGCAGGCGCGGGGCACCGTCTACCACGCGGTCCTCGAGAAGTTCTACGCCTCGCTGACGCCCCTCGAGTGGTCGGGCTCCAAGGATTGGGGGCCGTCGTACGACGCGGCCGAGGAGTTCGTGTTCAAGCAGAACGACTGGAAGGCGCTCGGCATTTACCCGCTTCTGTGGGAGTCGGCCCGCCAGGACATGGGCGCGCGCCTGCGCGAGTTTATTCAGTGGGACCTCGAACGTCTCAGGGCCTCCGGCCTCAAGCCGCGGCTCTACGAGACGGCGCTCAAGGGCTCGCCGCCGGAAGGCGCTCCGGGCGGAGTCCCGTGGAAGGGCGTGGCCGACCGCATCGACGCGTCCGCCGACGGCAAGACCTTCCACGTCGTCGACTACAAGA
This sequence comes from Elusimicrobiota bacterium, assembly GCA_023213235.1. Taxonomy (GTDB): domain Bacteria; phylum Elusimicrobiota; class Elusimicrobia; order UBA1565; family UBA9628; genus GWA2-66-18. The sequence goes on from CP096137.1 coordinate 561,284, forward strand.
CGCGCGCCGGCGCGCGTTGGAAGAAGCTCGCGGAGAAGGCGGCCGCGGGCGAGGTGCACCAGATCCCGTTCTACGCCGAGCTCGCGGGCGCCGCGATGGGGGCGGCGCGTCCTTCGGCGGCGCCGAGCTGCTGTTCCTCGAGGTCGAGGAGGGCGAGGAGCGCGTCGCCGCGCTGTCGGCCGAGGACTGGGGCCTGGCGCGCGGCCAGTTCCTGTCGATCCTGACCGAGCGCGTCGAGGCGATCGCCTCCGGCAAGTTCCCGATCCGTCCCGAGGACGGCGAGCGCGGGCACTGCTCCTGGTGCGAGTTCCCGACGGTGTGCCGCAAGGCGCACGGCCCGTGCGCGCGCGCGCCCTGCGCGTCAAGGTTCCCGGCGAGGCCTAGGCGTGGGGCTTGACGCCTCCGCCGGGGCGTCCTACACTGGCCCCATGGCCGAGCGCGACTGCCCGAAGTGCCCGTTCTCGCCGATGACCGAGATCCAAACCGGGGATCTCGTCGTCGACGAGTGCCCGCAGTGCAAGGGGCGCTGGTTCGACTTCGACGAGCTCGTCAAAAGCGTCGCCAATCCCGCCGCGTTCCAGGCCGTCGTCGCGAAGGGCCCGCTCAAGCCGAAGCCGGGCGAGGCGAAGTGCCCCGTGTGCCTCGAGAACATGATGAACGGCGGTTTCGGCAGCGAATTCCTGCGCGTGGATCAGTGCGCGGGGCACGGCTTCTGGCTCGACGAAGCCGAGCTGCGACTGCTCGACAAACTTCTGGCGAGCTAGGCGCGCAGGTCGGCGCCGCCGCCCTTGAAGGGCGGCAGCTGGAAGAAGAAGCGCGAGCCCTTGCCCGGCTCGCTCGTCAGCTCGAGGTCGGCGCCGTGCGCCTCGAGGATCATGCGCGAGAGCGCGAGGCCGACGCCGAAGCCCTTGGCCTCCTTCTTGCCCTCCTCGGCGCGGTAGAAGCCGGTGAAGATCTTCTCGCGCTCTTCGGGGGCGATGCCGATGCCCGTGTCGGCGACGAAGATCTCGACCTCGCCGCCATGGGCGCGCGCGCCCATGGTCACCGTGCCGCCCTCGTGGGTGTACTTGACCGCGTTCGTGAAGAGGTTGGCCACGACGAGGGACAGCGCGTCGGGGTCGCCGGCGCACGGAAGCTCGCAGTCCGGCGGGAGATCGAGAAGGGTCTTGAGCTTCTTGCGCGTCGCGAGGATCTCGAGGCGGGAGACGGCCCCTTTCAACAACGCGCACGCGTCGACGCGCTGGATATCGAGCGTGAACTTGCCCGACTCGAGGCGGCCCAGGTTGAGGAGGTTCGTCGCCATCGTGGAGAGCGCCTTGATGTTGGCGGCGAGCATCTCGTGCCAGGGCGCGGCCTCGGCGGTCTCCGGCTCGTTTTCTTTGAGAAGCGCGTGCGCCGTGTGGATGACGGCGAGCGCGTTGTTGAACTCGTGCGAGACGCCGGAGACGAGCTGGGACTTCAGCCGGCCGGCCTGGCGCTCGCGCTCGAACTGGGCGTTGAGCGCGTCGGCCATCGCGCGCATGCCGGCCAGGAGCTTGCGCACCTCGGGCGGGCCGTCGGGCATGTCGAGCGTCCACGGCTCGCCGAGCTTCCAGGCGGCGGTCTGCGCCTGCAGGCGGGCGACGGGCGACAGCACGATGCGCGAGACCAGCGCGGCGACGGCGAGGCTGCCGATGAGGCCGATCGCGAGGACGAACAGGAAGGTCGAGATCGCGGCGGCGCGGGTGGCCTGGCGCTGGGCGTCGAGGTGCTCGAAGGACAGGCGCCCGAAGTGCGACATGCGCTCGATGTGGCGGTCGACGGTCTCGTTGTCGAGCGCGAGGCGGATCGCCTCCTGCCGCGTGATGCCGCCGCGGGAGGCTTTGCGGAGGAAGTCGGCCTGCTCGGCGGCGTAGGCCGTGAACTCGGCGCCGATCGCGTCCCATTCCGTCCGCTCCGAGGGGTCGTGGATGAGGATCGCGATGCGCGCATGGGTCTCGGCGAATTCGGCCGCGGCGGCGGCGCGGCGCTCGAGCCAGACGGGGTCCTTGGTGGTCAGGTAGTTGTCGGCGAAGGCGTCGACGCGGCGCAGCTGGTTGCGGTGAGCGGGGAGCTCGGTGAGGACGACGAGTTGGTCGGCGAAGAGGCTTCCCAGCCGGTCCTCGGCCCGGCTGTGGGTGAGGTAGGAGACGGTCGAGAGGCCCGCGAAAACGCCGAGCGTGGTCGCCAGGACGGCGGTCAGGCGGGTCCGCAGGCTCCAATTTCTCACGCTTCCATCATGCGAATTTGAGGACGCCGGGCGCAATGACGACCGTTGGACCCAGTCGCGGGGGGACCCTTCGCCTCAGGCGGAAAACCACGCCGGTCTTTATACTGATGACGTGAGGATTCGCCCGCTCTTATTGGCTCTTCTGCTCGCGGCTCCGGCCGCGGGCCAGGTGCGCGTCACGGTCCCCGCGATCGGCGGGGCCCCGGCCTTGGCGGTCGGACAGAGCGCCGCGACCCTCGCGGCGCCCTCCTTGGCGCCCCTGACGCCGGCGCTGTCTCTTTCGCCCGCCCTGGCGGCCTCCGCTGAATTCAAGCCGTCCGCGCTGATCCTGCCGGCCTCCATGACGCCCGCGCCGGCGGCGGCGACGCCGCTGCAGCGCTCGGGCGCCGGGGTCCAGCTCCTGCTCGACCTGGCGCGCACGCCCCAGGAGCGCGAGGCCGCGCAGTTCACGGGCGTGTTCGACGGGTCGAAGGCGCCGAAGGACGGCGCCCTGGTGACGCCGAACCTGGTCTACGACCGGCCTCAGCTCGGCCTGCCGATGATGCTCGCGGTCACGCGCGACGCGGTGCACAAGCTCCTGCCCGCCCTGCGCGAGAGCGTCGCGCTCGGGAGCTGGAACGGTCCGCGCACGACGCTCGACGAGTCGTGCTGCGGCGACGCGGCGCCGAAGCTCGCGGCTTTGCTGCGCGCGAAGGGAGTTCCGGCCCGGCTCGTCGAGGCGGAGTTCCACTATTACGTGATGATCGAGACGCCGGAGGCGCAGATCATCGTCGATCCGACGATCCGGCAGTTCTTCGGCAAGAAGCAGGCGCCGCGCGGAATCCCGGACGTGTTCGTCGGGACGACCGGCGACCTCAACGAGCTCTTCGAGCACTACCGCGGCGCCAAGACGACGAAGTACGGTCCGCTGCGGATCTACTTCGCCGACGCCTACGTGCGGGAGGCCCAGCTTCTCAAGGTGGAGCAGGACATCCACCGCGGCGGCCCGCGCGACCTCGAGCCGCTGCGGCGCGAGCTCGGCTATCCGCCGCCGCCGCCCGCGCGCCCCAAGCTGATCGTCCCGTAATCGTATAATCGGGCCGTGGATGCCCCCGACAAGGAAGACCGCGACCGCGCGCGCCTGAGCCTCGAGGCCAGCGTCGTCGTCGAGGCCGGGGCGGGCACCGGCAAGACGACGCTGCTCACCGACCGCATTCTCTTCCTCGTGCTCGCCGGGCCCAAGCCCGCGAAGGTCGAGGAGGTCGTGGCTCTCACGTTCACAGAGAAGGCGGCCGGCGAGATCAAGGTTCGCCTCTCCGAGCGCCTGGCCGAGCTCGCCGCGCGCCTGTCGGGCGGACTCCTCAGCGAGGAGGCCCGCGCGCGCGCCGAGCGGACGCTCGGCGAGCTCGAGACCCGCTTCAAGACGCCGCCGGCCGCCGCGCTCGAGCGGGCGCGCGCCGCGCTCGAGGACCTCGACAAGGCGCCGATCGGCACGATCCACTCGTTCTGCTCGCAGCTGCTGCGCCTCTACCCCGTCGAGGCCGGCGTCGATCCCGCGTTCCGCGTCGACGACGGCGAGGGGTTCTCCGAGCTGTTCGCCTCCGAGTGGGCGAAGTGGCTCGACGACGAGCTCGGCGAGCGCCCGCCGCGCCGCGCGCGCTGGCTCGAGCTATTGAAGGAGGTCGGCCTGGAGGAACTCGAGGCCCTCGCGCGCGAGCTCGGCGCGGAGAAGCTGCCGCCCGAGGCCGTCGGCGCGCCCGATCCGGCCGCCGCGCGCGAGCTTCGCGCGCTCGCGGACCGCGCGGCGGCCCTGCCCGCCGGAAAGCCGAAGCCGAAGGGCGGGATCCTGGACGCTCTCGCGGAGGCCGAGCGGCGCCTGCGCGCCGCCGCGGACGCCGCGGAGGCGGAGGAGCCCCCGCTGTCCGCCGCCGAGCCGCCGGAGCCGCGGACGGCGAAGTGGCCGAAGGCGTGGGAGGAGGACGCGGCCGGCGCCGAGGAATACGAGCGGATCATGGCCGTCGCCGCGGCCGCGTCGCCGCGGGGCGAGGCGGTCGCGCGCCGCGCGGCGCGCCTGCTGGCGCCGTTCGCGGCGCGCCTGCGGCGCGAGTACGCGCGGCGCGGCTGGGTTTCCTTCGACGGCCTCCTGCTCAGGGCGCGGGACCTCGTGCGCGACGCCGCGCGTCCCCGGGAGGAGCTCAAGCGCCGCTTCGCGGCGATCCTCGTCGACGAGTTCCAGGACACCGATCCTCTCCAGGGCGAGCTGCTGCTGTACCTGTCGGAGGCGCCCGGCCGCGCGGCGCGCTCGTGGACCGAGGTCGTGCCCGCGCCGGGGCGGCTGTTCGTCGTCGGCGACCCGAAGCAGTCGATCTACCGCTTCCGCGGCGCCGACATCGCGGCCTACGAGGGCTTCATCGGCCGCCTGCGCGCGGGCGGGGCGCTCGCCTGCGACCTGACGGCGAACTTCCGCTCGGTCCCCGGCGTCGTGGGCCCGGTCAACGACGTGTTCTCGCTCGCGATGAAGGCCGAACCCGGCGCGCAGCCCGGCTACAAGGCGATCCGCCCGGCCAAGGCCGCGCTCGAGGGCCCGGGGGTCCAGGCGGCCGTCATCACGAGCCCCGGGGGAACGGCCGACGCCGCGGCCTGCCAGCGCACCGAGGCCGCCTGGGTCGCGGGACGCATCCTCTCCGGAAAGCGTCCGCTCAAGGACTACGCGGTGCTGCTGCGCTCCTCGTCGGCCCTGCCCGCCTTCCTCGACGCCTTCAAGCGCGCCGGCATCCCGTACGCCGTCGAGATCGAGCGGCACTTCTACGGCGCGCCCGAGGTGGGGGACTTGCTCAACCTTCTGCGGGCCTTGGACGATCCCGACGACCGCGCGGCGCTGGCCGGCCTGCTGCGCTCCCCGCTCGCCGCGCTCAGCGACGACGCGCTGCTGTGCCTCGCGCGCGCCGGCGCCCTCGACTACCGCAAGGATCCGCCGCCGAAGGCGTTGGCGGAATCCGACCGCGCGGCCGCGGCCCGCCTCTTCGAGACCCTGCGCTCGCTGCGCTCGCGCGCGGGCCGCTCGCCTCTGGGCGAGCTCGTCGCCGCGGCGCTGTCGGAGTCGCGGCTGCCGGAGCTCGCCGCGCGCGCCTATCACGGCCAGCAGACGACGTCGAACCTGCTCAAGCTGCAGCGCCTGGCGGCCGAGGCCTCGGAGTCGCGAGGCGCGACGCTCAAGGACTTCGTCGCCGAGGTGCGCGAGAGCGCGCGCGAGTCGCGCCGCGAGGGCGAGAGCCCCCTGGCCGACGAGCGGCTCGAGGCCGTCCGCATCATGAGCGTCCACAAGTCCAAGGGCCTCGAGTTCCCGGTGGTCTTCGCGGCGAATCTCTCCGCGCGCCCGGCGCCGGGGACGCCCGCTTCCGCGCGTCTCGATTGGGCGACCGGGAAGGCGGCTCTGCGCGTGGGCAAGGCCGTCTCGGCGGCGGCCGCGCTGTCGGCTTCGCGCGAGAAGCGGCTCGAGCGGCGCGAGTCCGTGCGCCTCCTCTACGTCGCGATGACGCGCGCCAAGGAGAGCCTGTTCCTGCTCGGCCGGGAGAAGCCGGAGTCGGGGTCGCTGTCGTCGCACCTCGACCTGGCGGGCGCCTGGCCGGCGGGCGGCGTCCCGCGCGGGCTGCCGGCCCTGTTCATCGAGGCCGGCAAGGCCGGGGAGCACGAGGCCCCGCCCGCCGCGGGGGCGCCCCCGCCGCCGACGCGGCGGCCACGGCGGCGGCGTGGGCCGCGCGCGAGGCGCGTCTGGCGGGGACGGGCCTTCCCCGGTCGCGCTCGGCGACGGCCTATCTCCACGAGACGCCGAAGAAGCCGGCGCCGCCCGACGAGGCGCCGGGCTCCTGGGCCGGCGCGGAGACGGGGCAGCTGTGCCACCTGGTTCTGCAGGGCTGGGATTTTAAGAAGAACGGAGACGTTCCCACGGCGTGCAGGAACGCGCGGACCTTGCTCGAGCGGCGCTCGCCGGGGCCGCGCTGGAAGGCGGCGGAAGCGGAGGCCGCGTCGGTGCTGGCGGGCTTCCTCGCCTCGGAGGCCGCGCGCGAGCTCGCGCGCGCCGAGATTCTCGGGCGCGAGACGCCCTTCGCCCGCGCGGACGGCCCGACCGTCGTGCGCGGCGCCGCCGACCTCGTCTACCGCCTCGACGGCCGCCTGGTCGTCGCCGACTTCAAGAGCGAGAAGGCCGATGAAAAGAGCGCCGCCCGCCTCCGCGAGAGATACGCGGCCCAGGGGGCCGCGTACCTCGACGCGGTGAGGCGGGCGTGGGGGGAAGAGGCCGAGTTCCGGCTCCTCTTCCTGCGAAACCCCTCGCTCGGGTAAGCTACTTCGTTCCGAGTCCGCGCTTGATGCGGCGCGCGTGCTCGAGGTGCGCCTCGACGACGGGGCGGGTGTCCTGCACGTGCGTCGCCAGGGCCGCGGTCTTGGCCGCGGGGGCGAGCTTCTTGTCGATCTTCTCGAGCAGCCCGTTGTGGCCGTCGACCATCGCGCCGATGTAAGCGCGGTCGAAGTCGGAGCCTTCGGCGCGGTCGAGCTTGCGCGAAATCCCGAGATGCTTGTCCCGGAGCTTGTTGCTCAGCTCCCCGTTGGCGGGCTGGATGCCGATCTCGCCGAGCTTGCGCCGGTTCTCTCCGTGATCGACGATCATCTGGCGCGCGAAGGCGAGGACCTCCTCGTTCTTCGACTTCTCGACGGCCTTCTGCGCGAAGGCGATCTCGTCCTGATTGACGAGGTCGAGCACGGCGACGGCCTCCGCCTCGGAGATGCCGGCGACGGGCGGGTTGGCGAGGTGGGTCGTCCGGTGCTTGTCTCCGGGCGCCTCGGCGGTGGGGTGCTGGGCGAAAGAGGGGACGGTCAGGGCCGCGCAGAACGCGGCGAGAAAGATGGTCTTCATGGGATTCTCCTGCTCTCTCGAGCAGGACAAGGATAACTCTCGCGAGGCCGGACTCCCATGATGAGCCCGTCTCGAATTCGTCTTATTCCGGCTTGCGGCGGTTCTCGAGGTCGCGCAGCTTGCGCTCGTAGTCCTTGCGCAGCGTCTCGCGCTCCTCGGCGAGGCGGCGCAGCTTCTCGTCGAACTGCGAGGCGTACTCGATCTTCGCCATGTTGAGGTCCTGGCGCAGCCGGCGCTCCTGCTCCTGGTAGCGCTCGGCGATCTCGGCCTCCTTCTGCGCGATCAGCGAGCCGTGGCGCGTGCGCTCGGTCTCGAGCTCCTTGACGCGCGCCTCGTGCTGGGCCAGCGACGACTCGCGGTCCGCCGCGGCCGCGCTCTCGAGCTCGCGGCGGCGGCGCTCGAAGTCGTCCTCGAGCTTCGCGCGGCGGTCGGCGAACGCCTTCTCGAGCTCGCGGCGGCGCGTCTCGGCGGCGGCCTCGCGGCGCTCCGACTCCTCGCGCAGCGCCGCCGCCTCTCGCTCGCCCGTCTCGCGCAGCTTCAGGCGCAGAGCCTCTTCGCGCTCGCGCAGCGAGCGCTCGAACTCGGCGCGCGCGGTGGCCGTCTGCTCCTCGTAGGAGGCGATCAGCTCGCGCTCCTTGGCGATGAGGGCGGCGTCGGCTTCCTTGATGCGGCCGCGCAGGGCTTCCTCGACGAGCTTCTCGCGCTGGACGAGCGCGGCCTCGAGCTCGCGGCGGCGGTTGAGCAGTTCCACGTCGCGCTCGTCCTCCCACTGCTTGCGCTCGCGGTCGATCTGCTCGCGCTGGGCTTTCAGCCACGCGGCTTCACGCCGCGTGAGCTCCTCCTGCATCTCGCTTTCCTTGCGGATCCAGGCCTGCTGGAGCGCCGTCTCGGCCCGCGCGAGCTCGGCCATGCGCTCGTCGACGGCCTTCTGCATGCGCGCCTCGAGGTCGGCGCGCAGCTGATTGGCGGCGGCCTCCCGGTCGCGCGCCTCGATCTGCAGCTGCAGACGCTGGGTGTCGAGCTCCTGCTGGCGGCGCTTCCAGGCGTCTTCCTGGGCCGCGGCTTTGCGCGCCTGCTGGCTTTCGAGCTCCTCGACGCGCAGCGTGAAGCGCTGCTCGAGCTCCTGGCGCAGGGAGGCGAGCGCCGCCTCCTTCTCCCGGTGCGTCGCCTCGAGGCGCTCGCGCTCCGTGCGGAAGAGCGCCTCGCGCTGGGCGGCCCACTCCTTGTCGCGGGCGGTCCACGCCTGCTGGAGGGCGGCCTGCTCGCGCACGTACTTGTCCTTGAGCGACGCCTCGAGCGCGGCGTGGCGCTCCTCGAGCACCAGGCGCTCGCGCGCGACCGCCTCCTCGTACGCCTTGCGGTAGCGCTCCTCCTGCGCGGCGGCTTCGCTCTTGATCTGCGCCTCGCGGGCGAAGGCGGCGTCGCGCAGGGCGGCCTCCTTGTCGGCGAAGCCGGCCTCGAGCCGCGTCTGAGTCTCCGCGGCCTGGCGCCGGAGCGTCTCGCGCTCCTCGTCCAGCGCGGAGCGGCGGGCTTCGAGCTCGGCGCGGGCGGCCTCGTCGGCGTGCGCGCGCTCGGCGCGGGCGCGGCCCTCGTTCTCGCGGGCGATCGCGGCGGCGCGTGCCTCCTGGCGTTTAAGTTCATCGGCGAGACGTCGCCGAAACTGTTCCTCGAGCGCCTGGAGCTTGGCCTCGTGCTGGGCCTCGTGCTGCGCCTCCTGCTTGAGCGCCTGGTCGAGCAGCTCCTGGCGCAAAGTCTCGGCGGCCTCGTCGTGCGCCTTCTTCCAGCGCGCCTGCTCGGCGGCCATGATGCGGCGCTGCTCGGCCTCGCGCGCCATGAAGGCCAGCGACAGCTCCTCGTCGCGCTTGGCGGCGGCCGCCTCCATCGCGCGGCGCTCGGAGGCGGTCTGCTCGCCGAACTCCGCGCGGGCGCGCTCGAGCGAGTCGCGGTGCTCCTGCTGCAGGCGCCTCTCGCGCTCCGCCCAGCGGCCCGAGAACGAAGCCTCGAGCTCGGCCTGACGGCGCACGAGCTCGCCCTCCATCTCGGCGCGGGACTTCTCCAGGGCCTGCACGTCGGCGGCGCGCTGCGCGGCCAGCTCCTCTTCCTTGACCCGGTAGCGGGCCTCGAGCTCGCGCCGCTCGTCCTCGAGGCGCTGGCGGCTCGAGGCGAGAGACTCGCGCAGCTTGGCCTGATGGGCCTCCCACTGCTGCTTCTCGCGCTCGGTCCACTCCGCCTGCATCTGCAGGAAACGGCGGCCGAGCTCCTCTTCCTTCTGCCGGTAATGATCCTGGAGCTCCTGCTGGCGCCGGAAAATCTCCTCTTCCTTCTTCTGGTAGCCGCCTTCCATCTCGCGCAGGCGCTCGTTGAGGGCCTCGGCGCGTTTGGCGTGCTCGGCTTCCATCTCGGCACGCTGGGCGGCGAGCTCGCTGCGGCTCTTGGCCAGGATGTCCTCGATGCGCTTCTGCTGCGCCTTCCAGACGTCCTTTTCTTTCAGAACGAGTTGATCCTGGAGCTGCTGGTACTTGGTAACGAGCTCGGCTTCCTGCTTCTCGTAGTGAGCCAGAACGGCCTTATTTCTCTCCTGGAGGGACTCGTCGAGCTTGGCTTCCTTCTCGCGGTAGTGCTCTTCCAGGAAGCGGCGCTCGGCCTCGAGGCGCTCCTGCAGGCGGCCCCACTCCTCCTCGTTCTTGTGCTGATAGGTCCGGTCGAGGGCGGCCTGGCGCTTGGCGTGCTCCTCGTCGAGATGGCGGCGGTGGTCCTCGAGATTCTGCTCCTTCTGGCGCAGGCGCGCCTCGAACTGGGCGAGCTTGGCCTCGAACTTCTCCGCGAGCGCGTGCTCCTCTCGGCCGAGGGCCTCGCGATTGTTCTTGATGAGCTCCTCGACGTCGCGCTCGTAGCGGCGCCGGTACTCGCTCTCCTTCGCCTTGATCGCCTCGTCGAGCAGCCGCTGCTGGCTCTCGAGGTCGCGCTCCTTGGCGCGCAGCGAATCCGTCTGGATCTTCAGGCGCTCGAGAAGGGAGGACTTCGTGTCCGCGAGGGCCTTCTCCTGGTGGGCGAGGGCGCCCTGCAGCTCGCGCTCCGCGTCTTGGCGCGCGGTGCGCACGGCCTCGATGAGCTCGCGGCGCAGGCCGCCGATCGCCGACTCGCGGGCGGCGATCTCGCGCTTGAGCGCGTCGATCTGCATCGTGAGCTGGAGGCGCTCTTCCTTAACATGCGCGTCCTGCTCGCGGAAGATCTCGCGGCGCAGCTCCTCGCGGAGCTGGTCCTCCATCTTCTTGTGGTCGGCGATCGAGGCTTCCCACGCCTTGACCGTCTCGCGCCAGCGCTTGACCGTCTCGTCCTTTTCTCTTGCCTCGATGGAGGCGTCGTCGCGCTGCTTGAGGGCTTTGGCGGCTTCGTCCCGCGCGTCCTTCAGCTCGGCGCCGAGGCGGTGCAGGCGCTCGAGCGCCCAGCGCAGGGCCAGGCGGGCGGTGTCGAGATCGTTGACGGTGGACGCGTCGAAGCCGCCGGGGGCTGGTCGGGAGGCTGCGGCGGCTCGGGGCGGATATCCATGGGTGTTCGACGCGTCGGCGCCGCGCCCGTGAATATTGCCCGATTGCTGTTACAGAGTTATTGAGGAGGGGCGGCGGCGGGCTCCGGACCCGCGGCGGCGCCCGCGAAAAAGCGTTGGCGCTTTCTGTGTACATCGACACGCACAGGAGCATCGAAACGCACCCGTCGACGATGCAGTAAGCCCGCTGCCCCGCCGGCAGTTGCGCGAAGGCCGCCGCCGTGGACAGGAGGCTGACGGCGGTGAGGTACGCATAGGACCTGCGCGCCCATAGCCGGCCGTGGAGGAGCTTCCAGGTCACCAGCAGGACGCCGACGTTCGCAGGTAGGACCAACTCCCGGTCCGACGCGGGGAATATCGCGACGGACAGCAGGCTCCCGAGGGCGGCCAGCCCCACGCCTATGCGCATGAGCAGCGGCGGCTCGAGATCGGGCACCCTCGAGGAGGCGCCGCTCAGCCGGTCAATCGCGAGAAGGACGCCCACCGGCCCTAGGTAGATGAAATTCGAAACCCAGAAAGTAATCGCCCGGAGCAGCTCCTGGGTGACCGGCTGGCCGGCAGCCGCCGTTAGGGACTCGTGATTCAGCAGGACATAGAGGGGCCCGATATCCCATGCCGTATGCGCCAAGACCGGCGCGAGCCAGGCCAGAAAAAGGCCGAAGCCTCGTCCGGCCGGCGCCACATCGGCGCGGACCAGCAGGGTTCCCATCATCAGGCCCAACCCGCCATGGACCCCGACGCCGACGAAGGCGCCGAGAAGCAAGCCGTGCCTGACCTTAAATAGAGCCTCCACGAGGCCGAAGCCGACCGCTACCGCCGCCGGCACGAGCAGCCGCTCGCGAGGCGTCGGGCCGCGCAGGAGGAGCAGCGCGGCGAGGCTCAAGAGGAGCTTCACGGATTCCTCGGGGATTCCGGCCGTGATGAGGACTATCGACGCGGCATGAGACAGAGTGCGCTCCTCGAGCAGCGCGTCGGTGAAGCCGGGCCAGATCCAGGCGACGGCATGAATCAGACCCATGAGGAGGGCGCAGGCCAGGGCGCCGAGCAGGAGCGCTCCGCACAGCGTGACGGCGTTTCGAAACGGCCTTGTCGGAGAGTCGGCGATCAAGGATTATTGGGCAAATTCCTAAAAATAGCCAGGCCCGCGAAGGCCGCGGCGGACCCATACCCCGTGGGCCTTTCGCCAATGCCGCCAGGGGACCGAAGGCTCATGACCGAATGCGGGGATGCCGCTATTCTAAGGAGGTGAAGAGGCTTCTCGCGCTCTCGGCCTGTCTGGCGCTGTGCCCGCTCACGGCCGCCAGTCAGGTCCGCGTCGGCGCCGCGGCCGAGTCCGGCATGGCCCCGGCCGTCGCCCCCGTCGGGACGAACGCTGGTCCGGGTTCCGTCCTGCCGGGACTGAGCCTGCCGTCCGCCTCGCTGACCACGACGCTCGCTCCCTCCTTGGCTCCGGCGCCGATGGCGATCGGCGCCGCCCGCCTCAACGCGGCGCCCCAGGCCCTATCGGCCGCCGTCTCGATCTCTCCGGCCGCCGTGTCCGCGGTCCCTGTTGCGTTAAAGCAAAGAACGTCCGTGGAGACTCATCCCGCCGCCGCTCCGATTTACTCCCGCCCCGCCACGACCCGCGCCGCGAGCGCGTCCGTCCTGATCCAGGACGAGGTCGCCGCCTGGGGCCCCTCTCGCCGCGTCCAAGACGTGCCCGTGTCCGACGGGATTCGCTTCAACCGATTGCCGCCGCTCATGGCGCCTTCGGCCGCGGAGCCAAACAATCCAAACGTCCCCGTCCCCCCGGCGAAGTCGCCCGCGCCGAAGGGCTCGCCGCGGCTGACGAAGGCGCTCGTCTACACGGGAGCGGCCTTGATCGGCGTCTCGCTCGCGGCCGCCGCCGCGCCCGCTCTGATCCCGGCCGCGATCATCGCCTCCAAGGGCGCCATCGCCTGGGCGGGCCTCGCGGCGCTGACCGCCTCGCGATTCTTTAGAGAACCCGGCAACGCGCCCGACGTCCCGCGCGGCCCGCCGTCCGACGGCAAGGGCACGTTCGGCTCGTTCAAGGGCGCCTGGGCCGCCGCGCGCGACAGCGCCGCCGCGCAGGTCTCCTTCGAGACGAACGTCGGCGGGCGCTCGTGGGCGAGCTTCAAAGACTGGCTGCTCGGCGGGATGCGCACCGGCCTGTACTGGATGGGCCCGTCGCTGCTCCTGATGCTCGGCGGCGCCGTCGCCGCGAAGGCGCTCATGGCCCTGACCTCGGTCGTCGCGGTGGCGGCCCCGGGCGCCGGAGTCGCCGAGGCCTCGATCGCGGTCATGCCGCTGTCGGCCTTCCTGGGCGGCATCGTCCCGATGGCGCTCGCCGCCCAGGCGGCCGGCGTCGCTCTGTTTTTCCTGGTGGAAAAGCTCGCCGCCAAGCTCGGCGCCGGACGCCTCGCTCCGTGGCACGGCGCCGCGGCCGCCCTCGCGCTGGCCGCCGGCACGGTCATGAGCCTGACGGCCTCGCCCTTCGTGATCGCCGCGACCTTGGCCCTCGAGGCCGGCGTGATCTGGAGCGCCGCCAAGTCCCGGTCCTTCGTCGCCCCGCTCGCGCTGCGCGGAATTCTCACGGTCTTCTCGCTCGAGGCCGCGCGCCTCGGCGCCTGGATCAAGTTCGGCCCCGTCGTCGCGCTCGCCGGACTGCCTCCCGTGTGGGGCGGCGTGATCGTGCTCGGCCTCGTGCTCTCGGCCGTCGCGCTCAAGTCCCCGGCCCTGCGCCTGGCGGAGATCGGCAAGGAGTGGCTGACGCCGGAGCCCGGCCAGCGTCCGAAGAACCCGTGGCGCGTCGTGTCCGCCGGGCTCATGATGGGCCTCGTCGTCTACGCGATCGGCGATCTCGTCTACTGGGCCGTGAACTTCATCTCGCCCTCTCACGAGCCCGCGCCCCCGATCCTGGCGAAGATGCTCACCGGCGGCGTCGACCTGGTGCTCTACAACTTCGTGATCGTCGGCGTGCTCGAGGAGTTTATTTTCCGGCGCGGCCTGTTCAAGTGGATGAACGACAAGTTCGACAAGATCAAGAAGTTCACGTCGAGCCAGGCCTTCTGGCTGGCCGCGGTCGCCTCTGCACTCATATTCTCCGGCGTGCACTACATCGACTGGGGCTCGGTCATGGCCAAGTTCGGCCTGGGAGACGCGACGACGGCGGCGGGCATGGGCGGCGCCTACGCGTTCACGTGGGCCGGGTTCGTCGCGCGCTCGGTGCTGGGCGTGGTGCTGGCCTGGATCTACAAGCGCTCGGGCTTCTTGATGATTCCCATCATCGCCCACTTCTGGGCCGACTCGATGGAAGGCCTGGGCCTGCGCTGGGGCCTCGGCGCCTTCGCGGCGCTCGCCGCGGGCGCGATGCTGCTCTCGCTGATCAGGTCGTCGCGGTCCGGAACAGCGGCTCGATCAGCGACTTGAACGCGTTGCGCGCCAGCGCGTACACCGAGTAGCCGACAAAGAACGCCGCGATCACGTCGACCGTGTAATGGTTGCGCGAGAGAAGAACCCCGACGGCCATGACCAAGGACCCCGCGAACATCAGACGCTTCAGGCCCGGGGTTTTGAAAAACAGAAAAAAGAGAAAGGGGATCGCCGTGTGGCCGGAGAACACGAACTCGTTGGTGAACGTCCACGTGCCCAGTATCCGTGAGAAGATCGCGTCGTGCAGGCGCATGTCGACCATGTCGGCGGGCGCGCCGATCGGCGACAGGAACACGAAGGCCGTGCGCACGACCATGTAGATCGTCAGCATGAAGACGAGGAAGGGAATGCGGCGCGGGTGGTAGGCGATCGCGGCGCCGCAGGCGTAGATGTGGAGGGCGAACCAGCCCCAGGACAAGATCGGGAGCGTATTCACGAGCGGCAGGCGGCGCAGCAGCCAGTCGTTGCCGACGGGAAGCGCGCGCTGGTCGGCGACCCAGCCGAGCTTGGTGTAGAGCGTGTAGCTGAGGCAGAAGGCGGCGAGCGCGCCGGCCAAGGTGTAGATCCACCACTTGTAGTGGATGCCGTGCCACTCGTCCTTGATCTCGGCGATCTCCTTGCGGGCCGCGCGCGGCAGGAGGTCGCGCAGCTCGCGGATCTCCTTGGCGGAGTCGCTGAAGCGGCGCTCGAGTTCCTTGAGGCGTTCTTCGAGTTCGGGATGCTCGGACACGGGCACGAGTCATGATAACATCTCTACATGACGTCGTCGATCATCGGCGAAGTAAAGGATTTCCTGAGGGGGCTTAAGACGGACTGGCCCGAGCTCTTCGCGCCGCCGCCGAAGCCCGCCGCGCCGCCGCGCCCGCGGCGTGAAAGGCCCGAAGGCGACCTCGTGCGCGTGTTCCGCGAGCGCGCCGACCACTACGCGCCGATCCTCGGCGTGACCTACGGGCGGATTTCGGTGAAGGACCAGCGCACGCTGTGGGGCTCGTGCACGCCGGAGGGCAATCTCAACTTCAACTGGCGCCTGACGCTCGCGCCGCCCGAGGTGCTGGACTATCTCGTGATCCACGAGCTCGCGCACCGCGCGCAGATGAACCACTCGCGGCGCTTCTGGGAGGTCGTCGAAAAGGCCTGCCCGGATCACAAGGTCCACCGGCGCTGGCTCAGGAAGAACGGGCGTGCGCTGTACGAGCCGAAGCGGCCCTAGAGCGGCTTGCCGAAGACGTCCGTCCCGGACGTGGACAGCTGTCCGGTCTCCGCCGAGTAGGCGATCGGCGCCCCGGTGAAAGGATCGGCGGGAACCGCGTCCACGTATTTCGGCATGAGCTCGTCGAGCCTCGCGGGCCAGGCTCCCCGCTCGGCCCGGTAGGCCGCGAGCGCGGCCGCGAGCCCCGCCTCCGCCGCGCGCCAGTCCGCCGCGCATCGGCGCTTGAACAGCGGCGCGTAATTCGGCGCCCCCATGTCGTAGATGATGACGCCGACGAGATTCGGGCGCGGATATATCGCCAGCGGGCGGAACGGAGCCACCTTTCCGGCCGCGCAGGGCTCGCCGGCGGCCGAGATGTCCTCACGCGCCTTCCCGGCGAATAGAGTCTTCGTCTGGCCGCGCGAATAAAGCCCGCCGGCGAGGGCGGCGCGAAGGAGCAAGGACGTCGAGCGCGTGTACTGTCGGTCGTCGGATTCGGGCAGAATCTCGGCGAGATGATCGGCGAGCCAGGCGCTCGACGCGTACTCGTAGCGCAGGCCGTCCTGCAAGCCGCGTACGGCCCCAGTCGGCGCGGCGAGCAGACGGGCGGCGGCGATGCGCGCCGGAGCGGGTACCCGCGGAGCCGTCGCGGCGGCGCGGACACGCCTGGCGGAGAGGTCGATGAGCAGAGCGCCGACGAGGTGGGTGATGAGCGGCTGCCTCTCGCCGGCGAGCAGTCGCCCCACCCGGTAGACGGTCTGAGCGCGCTCGAGCGCTTCCGCCGGACGGCCCTCCGCGAGCAGGAGCTCCGCCTCGAGGACCAGCAGGCGCGCCGCGGTCACGACGGGAAAGAATTGCGGCACGGGAGTGTTGAAATTGATGCCGGAAGGGTCGCCGTAAGCGGGATCGCGAAAGACCGCGCGGCTCGAAAGCAATCGGAACCGCTTCAGCGTCTCCCGGTTGCGGGCGAGCAGGCCGCGCACGCGTGCGGCGTCGAGCGGGCCCTTCTCTGTCTGGGAGTTCAGGAACGTCCGCTCCTCGGAGGTCGCGTCGAGCGCTTTGCCCATCGCGAGGAAGTCGGCGAAGCCGTCGTCGACAGGCACGGCGGCGTAAGGCGGGGGTAGGAGGTCGGCGTCGGCGGGCGAGGCGGCCAGGCGGGCGACGAGGACGGCGCCGGCCCAGAGCAGGATGACGGCGGAAGCGGCGACGCCGAGCTTCTTCTTCATGCGGCCTCCAGCGCACGTCGCTGGAAGTATATCAGGCGCGCTGAAGGCGCGCCAGGAGACGGTCTTTCAGACCCTTCAAGCGGACGAGCCACCCGTCGACCGTCACGTACGCCGCCGGGATGAGGAAGATGGTCATCGGCATCGCGAAGGTCAGGCCCCAGGCCAGCGAGAGGGCCATCGGGGCGACGAAGGGCTCGTAGCCGCCGAAGCCGTAGGCGGTCGGGAACAGTCCGAGCAAGGTCGTGATGGAGGAGGCCCACATCGGACGCAGGCGGTCGGCGCCGGCCTCGATCGCCGCCTGCTCGACGGGCATGCCGGCCTCGCGCTTGCCGTTGATGAAGGAGACGATGACGATCGCGTTGTTGACGACGACGCCCGTCATCGCGATGACGCCGAGCATGGCCATGAAGGAGGCGGGCTGGCCGTGGAGCAGAAGCGCGTAGACGACGCCGAGCAGCCCGATCGGGATCGTCAGCAGGATGATGAACGGCTGGACGTAGGAGCCGAACAGCACCGCGAGGATCACGAAGTCGAGCATGAGCGCCACGCCGAACGAGCGGAACAGCGACACCATCGACTTGGCCGTCTCCTCCTCCTCGCCGCCGTAGATGAGCTCGTAGCCCGGGTGGCGCTCGGGGACGTCGGCGAACTTCTCGCGCACGAGGCGGTTGGCCTCGCGCGAGGTGATGACGTTTTCGTCGACGTCGGCGGTCACCGTGACGGCGGGCTTGTAGTTGTAGCGCGGCAGGAAGGGGGCGCCGCGCGCCTCCTCGATGCGAGCGACGCGCGACAGGCGCACGGCCTGCCCGCGCGGGTTCAGCGCGTCGAGGCCGAGAAGATCATCTTTTGAGTCGCGCTGCTCGGGCTTGAGGCGCAGCCGGATCTCGACCTCTTCGTCGGGCCGCTGGATGCGCGAGACCTTCATGCCGTCGACCGCGTAGAACAGGTCGCGCGCGATGCTCTCGGCGTCGACCCCGGCAAAGGCGGCCTCGAGCTCGTTGGGAATCACGCGCCACTGCCACTTGCCGTCCTCGAGCGAGTCGCGGATGTCGCTCACGCCCTTGATGGAGCGCAGGTAGTCCTCGATCTCCCCGGCGATCTTGCGGTTGACCTCGGGGTCGCGGCCGCGCGCGCGGACCATGATCGCCTCCCCACGGGCGGGCCCGGCGTCTGCTCGTCGAAGGAGATGTCCTTGGCGCCCGGCGGCATGCCGATCTTGGCGCGCAGGTCGGCCACGATCTCCTGCGTTTTGCGCCCGCGCTTCTCCTCCGGAGTCAGAAACAGGCGGACCTGGCCGTAGTGCGTGCCGAGGCGCTCCTGGTCCTCCTGTCCTTTCTGGCCGACGACGGCGGTCATCACGTCGAGCTCGTCCTTCGGCAGGGCGCCGGCGTGCGTCTCCACGTACTCGATCGCCTTCTGTGTCGCGTCGAGGTTCGTGCCCGAGGGCATCTCGACCTGGATCAGGAACTGGTCGACGAGCCCGCCGGGGAACAGGACGAATTTCAGGCGCCAGAAGCCGACGGCGGCCGTGAAAACGAGGAACGCGAGCAGCAGCAAGGCGAATTTTCCGCGGTGCGAGATGACCCAGGTGATCGCGCGGCGGTAGCCGTCGACGACGGCCTTGTACCAGCGGCCCTCGGGCGCCTTCTCGCCGACGGGCTTGCCCAGCGGCAGCAGCTCGAGGACGTGTCCGGGCAGGATGAAGAAGGCCTCGAAGAGGCTCGCGAGGAAGCACATGACGACGACGACCGGCACCATGAACATGAACTTGCCCATGATCCCGCCCATCATCGCGAAGGGGAGGAACGCGCACGAGGAGACGAGAACGGAGCCGAGCACCGGCCACATGACCTCGCGCGTGCCGTCCACGGCGGCCTGGAAGGCCGGCTTGCCCATCTCGAGGTGGCGGTAGATGTTCTCGGCGACGACGACGGAGTCGTCGTCGAGCATGCCGAGCACGATGATGAACGCGAGCAAGGTCATCAGGTTGAACGTGAAGCCGAGCGGCACCGCGAAGACGAGCGCGGTCGCAAACGAGATCGGCACGCCCCACGCGGCCACGGCGGCCAGGCGCCAGTCGAGGAACAGGAACAGCGCGGCCAGGATCAGCACGCCGCCCTGCAGCATGTTGCCCGTCATGACCTTGAGGCGGCGTTTGACGAAGAAGCTGATGTCGTTGGAGAGCTCGAGCTCCATGCCCTTCGCGGCGGCGCGCGGCGCCTGGGCGTCGCGCAGCTTGAACACGCGGTCGCTGAGCTCGATGACGTCGGCCGACTTGTGCTTGCTGACGTGGAGCTCGATCGACGGGCGGCCCTTGGCGCGCGTGCGCAGGGCGCCCTCGGCGAAGCCCTCGGAGACCGTCGCGAGGTCGCGCACGCGCAGGTTCTCCCGGGCCTCGTTGCCGCGGACCACGATCGAGCCGACCTCCTCCGCGGTGAACACGGCGCCGCGCACGCGCACCCAGTTCTCGAGGGGGCCGGACCACGTCGCGCCGGCGGAGCGGTCGACGTTGCGGCCGCGGATCGCGGCCGCGACCTCGCCCATCGTCAGGCGATGGCGCGCGAGCTTCTCGCGGTCGACCTGGACGAGGATCTCGCGCTCGCGGTCGCCCTTGAACGTCACGCGCGAGACGCCGTCGAGCTCCTCGATGATGTCCTTGAGCTCCTCGGCGTAGCGGTCTCGGTCCTCGTCGGTGCCGCCGGCGACCGACAGCGTGATCAGCGGCCGGTCGGCGGTCAGTTCCTGGACGATCGGCTTGTCGGCGAGCTCGGGCAGGTCCTCGACGCGCTGGGCGGCCTGGTAGAGGTCGCTGACGGCCTTGTCCTTCTCGCGCTGGGTCAGCTCCTCGTCGAGGCGCAGCAGCACGATCGAGAGGTTCTCGAGCGACCAGCTCTCCGCGCGGTCGACGCCGGAGACGCCGCGCACCTGATCCTCGATCTTGCGCGTGACGAGGGTCTCGACCTCCTCGGGGGAGGCGCCCGGGTAGGGCGTCTGCACGAGGACCATGTCGAACTTGATGTCGGGGAAGGCCTCGCGGCGCGAATTGAAGAAGTGCCAGCCGCCGACCGCGCACAGGACGAGCGTGATCAGGTTGGACAGGACGGGGCGGCGGAGGAAGAATTCGATCACGAGGCTCCGAGCGTCCCGGCCTGCCGGGCGAGTTCGATGAGCGCGAGGGCCTCGTCGGCCTCCGCGCGCACGAGTTCGGCCTTGGCGCGGCGCAGGTCCTGCTGGAAGCGGACGAGCAGGTCCGTCGTCGCTCGGCCGCTTCGGAAGTCGGACTCGCCGGCCTTGAGCTTGCCCGCCTCGATGCGCGCCAGCCGCTCCGCGGCGAGGCGCCGGCGGCGGGACAGGGCCAGCGACTCGCGCGAGTCGCGCCACGCGCGCCGCGCGGAGTTTTCCGCCGCGGCGAGCTCCGCCTCCGACGCGGACAGCGCCAAGGCGGCCTGGCGGCGCGTGAGCCGCTCCTGGCGGAAGGTGAGAGGAACGACGACGCTGAAGCCGACGGCGGCGACCGGGTGCCGCCAGCCGCGCATGTCCGACCAGGCGCCGCGATAGGTGGAGTCGAGGCCGGCGAACGCGTAGGAGGCGTCGAGCGTCAGGTCGGGCAAGGTGTCGAGGCGGGCGGTGCGCTCGGCCCACTTCAAGGCGTCGCGACGGCGGCGCGCGGCGTCGACGTCGGGGCGCGCGGCGAGCGCGGCGGCCTCGTCGGCCGGCAGCGAGGCCTCGGACGGCAGGCCGCTCGCCGCCTCGGTCGACACCTCGAGGGAACCGGCCGGACCCTCCTCGCGCAGAGCCGAGGCGAGCGCGTGGCGGGCGCGCTCGATGCCGGACTGCGCGAGCAGCAGCTCGGTCTCCGCGGACTCGAGGGCGGCCTCGGCCTGCAGGCGGTCGGAGGCCTCGGCCGTGCCGTAGCGGCTCTTCTCCTCGGTGCGCTTGAGCAGCAGGCGCGCGTCGGCGACGGCCTCCTCGCGGATGGCGCGCACGCGCAGGGCGGCGCCGAGCTCGACGACGGCGGAGGCCGCGGCCGCGGCGGCCGCGGAGCGGGCGTAGGCGAAGTCCGCCTCGGCCGCGGCCGTGCCCGCGCGGGCGCGCGAGCGGCGCGCGACGTCCGGGCGGCCCCAGAAGTAGCGGAGCAGCCGCTGCTTGAGCTCGAGCGCGAGCCGCGAGTCGACGGTCGGGTCGACCGGGCGGAAGGCGGACGGGTTGACCAGCCGCTCCCCGCGCCAGACCATGCGCGCCTCCGTGCCGAGCAAGGTCGTCTGGGAGAACCCCGTCTCCCACCGCTCGAGGCGCGACCGCGTGCCCTGGAACGCCGGGATCTGCCGCGGCGAGCGGTCGTCCTGATAAAGGTAGGAGGCCAGGGCCTTCGGGTCGAGGTTCGACAGGAGCATCGGCTCCTCGAGCGCGGCCGCGTCGCGGCGCGCGCGGGCGGCGGCGGCCTCGGGCGAGCGCTCGACGGCCAGGCGCATCGCCTCGGGCACGTCGAGCGGGGCGGCCGCGGCGGGGAGCGTGAGGAGCAGGAGGAGGAATCGAATCAAGCGCGCCTCCGGGGCCGGGCCAGGCCGGCGAGGATCATGTCCACGCGCGTCTCGATCGCCCGGTCGGACAGCAGTTGATCGGCGAAGTCGGCCATCGAGCGTCCGAGGGGACGCTTGGCGCCATGATCCTCGAGCAGGGTGACCACGAGGATCGGCGTCGAGAGCACGCCCATCATATAAGACATCGCCATCGGTTCCGGGAGATCGCGGAACTCGCCGGCGCGGCAGCCCTCCGCGACGAGACCGAGGATGATCGGGATGTGGCGGGGAAAATGCGAGGCCGCGAAGCGCGCGGTCTGCGTGTCGCCGTTGAGCGCGTCGCGCAGCATCCCGGCGTACAGGCGCCGGTTCTCGCGGGAGAAGAGAGCGATCGCGCGGAGCGTGCGGCGCAGGCGCTCGGCGGCGGTGCCCGGCCCGTCGGCCGATACCGTCAGCCGGGAGAAGAAGTCCGCGTAGGTGTCCTCCATGATCCGCTCGACGAACGCGCGGCGGCTCTTGAAGTGATAATGGAAGAGGCCGGTGTTGACCTTGGCGCGGCGGCAGATGTCGCGCACGGAGATGCCCGCGCAGCCCTTCTCGCGCGCGAGCGCTCGAGCCGCGTCCAGCAATCTCTTTCCGGCGTCGCCTTTGGGACGGGACATATAGTTATACGACCGTATAATTATACGGATGTATAACTATGTGTCAAGGGCCGGCGCTCAGTCCGCGAGCTTGGCGACGATCGCGGCGGTGTCCTGAGGCGTGACGCCCGAGTACCACTCGTCCCCGGGATAGACGAAGGCGTTGGGGCCCTGCTCGCACAGGTCCAGGCAGCCGCTCTTGGCGACGCGGACCTTGCCCTTGAGGCCTTTCTCCTTCACGGCGTGCTTGAGCGCCTCGCACAGCTCGAGGCCGCCTCGCCCGGGGTTGCCGCAGGCGACGCGGGCGCCGTCGGGACGGGTGTTGACGCACACGAACACGGTCTTGCGGAACGGGACTTTCTTCTTATCCATGGGACATCGCGTGCTCGCGCGCCTCGGCGGTCAGGCGGGCGGTCCAGACGGCGCCCGCGAAGGAGCAGGCGAGGCCGATGAGCTGCACGCCCTGGATCGCGTCGCGGCCGAGCAGCCAGGAGAAGACCAGGGTCAGCGCCGGGTAGGACAGCATGAAGGTCGTCGCCTTGGAGAGCTCCATGTTCCGGATCGCCATGTACCAGAGGACGAAGTTCAACGACGACATCAGCAGGCCCTGCAGGACGAGGAAGCCGAGCGCGCCCGGTTCCCACGACCAGCGCCCGCCGTGCCAGAGCGTCCACGCGCAGACCGGCGCCATCGTGAGGATGCCGTACAGCACGCGCCCGCCGGAGAGCGTGACCGCGTCCAGGCCCTTGGGCAGGCGCTTGGCGAAGATGTGGGAGACCTGGTAGAGCCACGGCGTGCAGAGGATCATGAGGTCGCCCTTCCAGCGCGGCGAGGACAGGTCGTGGAGCATGACGAGGCCGGTGCCGCTCATGACGAGGAGCGCGGCCGCCGCGAGCTTTTGGAGGGGCGCTCTCCCAGCAGCCACGCCGTCAGGCCGGCGGAGTAGAGAACCTCGACCTGCGCCACGATCGCGGCGTTGGCGGGCGTCATGTGGGCGAGCGCGGAGATGTAGACGATCGTGGCCAGCCCGCTGCACAGGCCCATCATGGCGAGGGACGGCGCCGCCTCGCGCGTGAAGAGGAGACGCCAGCGGCCGCGCGCGAGCAGCCAGGGGGACATCGCGAGCAGGCCGACGACGAGGCCGCCGGTCGCGAAGAGGGAGCCCGAGTAGTGGGCCATGCCGTAGGCGCCGATCAGCGGCCAAAGCGCCGTGATGGCCCAGTCGACGACGAGCGCGGCGAGCGGGCTCATTTGGCGGGGAAGGCCTCGAGCACCGAGGCGCGCAGAACCGGCAGCGGCAGGGGCCCGTGGCGCAGGACGGCGTCGTGGAAGGCCTTCACGTCGAAGCGGCGGCCGGCGCGGGAGCGGGCCTCCTCCCGCAAAGCCATGATCTCGCGCTGGCCGACCTTGTAGGCGAGCGCCTGGCCGGGCCACACCGTGTATCGGTCGACCTCGCTCTCGATCTCTTCCTGCGACATCGGCGTATTCGCCTTCATGTACTCGACGGCCTTCTCGCGCGTCCAGCCCTTCGCGTGCAGGCCCGTGTCGACGACGAGGCGGCAGGCGCGCAGGGCCTGGTCGGAGAGCATGCCGAGGCGCGAGAGGTCGTTCTTGTAAAGGCCCATTTCATCCCCGAGCCGCTCCGTATATAACGCCCAGCCCTCGATGTAGGCGGTGTAGCCCGCGCTGCGCCGGAACTGCGGCAGGGCCTTGTTCTCGAGCGCGAGCGCGATCTGGAAGTGATGGCCGGGGACCGCCTCGTGCAGCGCCAGCGAGGTCATCGACAGGCGCGAGCGCGTCTCGGGCCGGTAAGTGTTGATGTAGTAGACGCCGGGGCGCGAGAGGTCGGTGGGGGGCTGGAAGTAGAAGGCCGCGCCCTCGTTCTTCTCGCGGTACTCCTCGACGGGCTTGACGACGATGTCGGTGCGCGGCATCGTCCCGAACCACTCCGGCAGCTTCGTCTTGATCTCCGCGATGAGCGAGTCGGCCGACGCTTTCAGCTCCTCGCGCGACTTGAAGAAGTTCTTCGGGTCCTTGCGCGCGGCGTCGAGGAAGCTCTCGAGGTCGCCCGCGTGGCCGGCGCGGCGCGCGATCTGAGACATCTCGGAGCGGATCCCGGCGATCTCCTCGAGGCCGATCTCGTGCAGCTCGGCCGGCGACTTCTCGAGGGTCGTGTGCGCGCGGATCGCGCGCCGGTACAGGGCCTTGCCGCCGGGGACGCCGGACAGCCCGACCTCCCCGTCGCGCGTCTTGGGCAGGTAGTCGTTCTTGAGCCACGCCGCCCACCGGACCAGCTCGGGATGGATCTCGTCGGACACGACCTTGAGCAGCCGCGGCGTCCACTCGGCGCGCAGCGGCTCCGGCAGGCGCGCGGCGGCCTCGGCGTACGGGGTCTTGTCGGCGGGCGTCGAGATCATCTCGTCGAGCTGCGAGAGCAGCTTCGTCGCCGGAACGCGCGCGGCGACGCGGCCCGACGCGAGGCCCGCCGCGAGGTTCTCCCGGTGGAGCCGGTAGTAGCCGGGGACGAGCTTGAGGCGCTTCTCGAGCGCGGCGGCGTCCTCGGCCGTCTTCATCGGCTGGGCGGTCTGGATCACCGTGGGGATCCACGACGACGGGCCGCTCATGTGGTCGAGCTCGAGCTCGTGGAACGGCAGGGCGAGGCCGGCGAGCTCTTCCTGGAGCATGTCCTTGAGGACGTCGACGGACAGGCGCGCCTCGGCATCGAGCGCCTTGCGGTCGACGGCGCGCGCGCGCTTGAGCAGGGCCTCGGCGGAGGCCTTGCGCGCGGCGCGGCCGGCGGGCCCGTTGTCGTCGAGCTCGGCGTCGCGTCCGGGTTCGCCGTAGAACGTCGCCGTCAGCGGCGAGAGGCGCATCTGCTCGGCCCAGTAGTCGGCGAAGAGCTTTCCCGCGTCCTCGGCGGCGCGCAGCGGGACGGCGGCGAGGAGGACGAGCACGGGCAGGAGGAGTCTCATGGGTGGATTATAGCGTTCCCGCGGCCGTCACGACACTGTCGCGCCGCGTCGATGGCGCCCGGCCGCGAGGCGGGCCATAATGCCCGCATGAACAGAGCGGCGGCGGTCCTGGCGGCGGCGGCGATGTGCGGCGCGTGCGCGGACCTTCCGCGCAAGGCGGCCGTCGAGGTGGCCGACCGCTGGTCCCCGCCCTCGGCCGCGGCGGCCAAGCGGCTCATCGAGCTGTACGGGCCGCCGGACGACGCCCAGCTCAACCGGCTGACGTGGAACCGCAAAGGGCCGTGGCTGCGCACCGCGGTGTGGAACCGCCCGCAGGTCTACCGCTCGCCGCGCGACTTCGACCTCGTCGAGCAGACCGTGCGCTATCCCGTGTCGCGCGAGAAGGCCGCCGAGCTCGTCGCCTTCAGCGGAGCGCTGCTCGTCGACGTCGCGAAGGGAGAGATGTCCTCGCGCGCGTCGCGCGAGGAGGTCAACTTCCTGAACCTCAACCTCGCCGACGAGGTCGTCCGCGGGCGCAAGACGGTCGACGAGGCGCGCGTGGCCTACAAGCGTATCCTGGAGCTCACGGCGGCGGGCAAGTCTTCGGCCTACGTGGGCGGCCTGCGCTTCGACGGGAAGGGCGCGCCCTAGTCCTTTTTAGGGAACCACTTCTCGCCGCGCAGGGGCGGCACCGTCTTCGAGGCGGGCTTGTCGCCCGAGGCGTTCTTATCCCAGGGCTTCTTGAAGGGCTTGGCGCCGAACGGCTTCTTCTTCGCGGGATCGAAGGACTTCTTCTCCCACTTCTTCGACGGATCGAAAGGCTTCTTCACCCAGGTCTTCTTCGCGGCGGGGTCGAAGGGCTTCTTTTCCCACGGCTTCTTCGCGGCGGGATCGTAGGGCTTTTTCTCCCACTTCTTGGACGGGTCGAAGGGCTTCTTTTCGAACGGCTTTTTCTCGAAGGGTTTCTTGCCGAAGGGCTTCCAGGAGCGCTGCGGCGCGGCGGAGGCGGCCGGCGCGGGCGCGGCGGAAGGGGAGGGACGCCGCTGCCGCGGCGGTCCTTGCCGGAGCGGCGCTCGACGAAGCCCGGATCGCCCGGGCGCAGCGCGCGCGCGGGCGCGGCCGGGCTCGCGGGTCGGCGGTCGGGGCGCTCCTCGCGCTCCTTCTGCGGGCGGGCCTCGACGACGAAGAGCTTTCGGCCGCCGATGTCGGTGCCGTTGAGCTTGGCGACGGCGGCCTTGGCCTCCGCCAACGTCGACATCTCGACGAAGCCGAAGCCCGTGGGACGTCCGGTCTCGCGATCGAGGATCACCTTGGCGGACACGACGGTGCCGCAGGCCGCGAAGAGGCTGGCGAGCTCCTCCTTCGTGGTCTTGTACGGGAAGCCGGCGACGTAGATGTTGTCGGGCACGGGATGAGACTGTAACACATCGGAACGTTACTCTGCCGCTACGCCGTCAGGGGCTACACTGGTACCGAGGAGGATCGCCATATGGCCACCAAAGCGGAAGGCTATCGTTACGTCGAGGAACGCTCGCACGCCAAGAAGGCCAAGCGCGGCCGCAAGCCCGCCCGCGAGGCCCGTCCGGGACGCTCGGAGGCGCCTCGGATACTCGAGTCGTCGCGCACGCGCGGACAGGACATCCGCGTCAACCACCCGTACCGCCCGCCCGTCTAGGATCCGGGCTGCTCGGAGGCCGGCACGACGAACTTCGGTTCGCGGCGGGGCGCCTTGGGCGCCTTGCCGCGGCTGAACATCTGCTCGAAGGAGAGCGCGAAGCGCGCGATCTCGTCGGCCTCGTCGAAGTAGTTGATGTTCTCGAAGCTCAGGGCCTCGGCGCGCGACGAGTAGTTGAAGGAGCCGCTGGCGAGCAGCTTCCCGTCGAAGAGGCCGAACTTGTTGTGCATCTTCTGGTAGCGCGGGTCGCGGCGGTCGTCCGGGCCGCGCAGCAGGCGCAGCTCGATGCCGTGCCACGCGAACCAGTCGTCGATCTTCGACTGCGCGGTCTGGCTCTTGTCCATGACGACGCGGACCTTGACGTCGCGCTCCTTGGCGCGCAGCAGCGCCTCGGCGATCGGCTGGGAGAAGAAGGAGAACATCGCGATCTCGATCGTCGCCTTCGAGGCGTCGATCGCGCGGACGAGCGCCTGCTCGATGCCCGCGTTCGGGGAAAACGCCTGCAGAGGGTAGCTCTCGCCGTTGAAGGAGATCGGAGTCTCCGTCTCCTGAGGAGGGTTCGGGGGCAGCGGCTTCTTCGCGCGGCCCGCCATCTCGGGCTCGAGGCCTTCGTCGTCGGCGAGCGCGCCCGTCCGGCCGTGGGCCTTGTCCCACGCCTTGTCCTGGGCCTCGGTCCACGCCTCGGTGCGCGCGAGCAGTTCGTCGAGCTTCTCGTGGTCGGGCTCCTCGGCCAGCGGATGCGAGCGCATGTACTCGAAGTAGCGCTGGTAGCCGGCGACCCTCTTCCTGTCCGTCGAGAAGAACATGTTCTCCCAGTGGTCGTCCTCGGACTGCTGGGTGAAATTGTAGGAGCCGAAGGAGGCGAGCGTCTCGTCGGCGATGATGAACTTGTTGTGCATGATGCCGCCGAGGCGGCCCTTCAGGATGACGATGTCGAAGCCGCCGTCCTTGATGAGATCGACGATCATCTGCTTCGGCTTGCGCGGCGTGCCGTCGTCGTCGTAGCCCGTCGTGTAGACGTGGCTGCGGTCGAGCACGATCTCGATCTTGACGCCGCGCTTCTTCGCGCGCTGCAGGGCGTCCCAGATCCCCTGCTGGTTGAGCTCGTACATCGCGATGTGCAGGGTCTTGGCCGCGGAGTCGATCTGCTTGACCAGCTCCCGCTCGACGGGCTCGTTCGGGCGGATCGCGCTGACCGGGAACTCGACGCCGTTGAACGCGATGCGGCGGGCCGCCGGCAGCGCTCCCGGGCCCGGCTTGGCGGGCGGCGGCGGGCCCCGCGGCTGGAGCGCGGTCTCGCGCATCTGGGCGTCGGTCGGGATCTCGCCCTCGGGATAGGCCGGGGCGGTCGCCGCGATGTCGAACATGTGCTGGAACGTCTTGACGAAGGCGGCGACGTCGGTCGCGTCGTCGAGGAAGTTCGCGTTCTCGAAGTTCGAGACGCCCGCGTTCTTGCTCGCGTTGCCGGAGCCCGTCTCGACGAGCTTGCCGTCGAAGATGAAGTACTTGTTGTGCATCTTCTCGGCGAGCGGGAAGTCGCTGTCCTCGCCGTGGGGGCCGCCCAGGATACGCACCTGGATTCCGCGGCGCTGGATCCAGCCGAGGAAGAGCTGCACGTGCTCGTGCTTGGTCTGGCTCTGGTCGGCGACGAGGCGCACCGGCACGCCGCGCTTGACGGCGCGCTCCATCGCGTCGATGATCTTGCGCGACGTGATGACGAAGGCCGCGACGTCGACGGAGACCTTCGACGCGTCGATCGCCTCGACGATCGAGTCCTCGAAGAGCTCGCCGGGGTTGAAGACCCACTTGGGCAGCGCGACGCCGTTGAAGGAGATGCCGCGCGCGAGATCCGACGGCGGCGGCGGGATGTCGAGCGTCCACTGCTTGTTCTCGGACTCGGCGACGGACACCGACAGCGCGCGCATGTGCGCCCAGGCCGCCTCGTAGGCGGCGACGCGGTCGGCCTCGGCGGTGAAGATCACGTTCTCGTAGTGGCTGGCCTCGGAGGTGTAGGTCCAGTTGTAGGAGCCGAAGTTCGCCATCTTGCCGTCGAACACCGCGAACTTGTGGTGGTTGATGCCGTACTTCGACGGGCTGCCGAGGACGGTCACGTCGACGCCGCGGCGGATCAGCGCCCAGATCTGCTCGCTGCGGTAGCGCTCGTAGTCGGCGTCGGGCTCGTTGCGCGGGTTGACGCTCGTGTCGCAGAGGATGACCTCGACCTTCACGCCTCGCGTCTTCGCGGCGAGCAGGGCCTTGAGGATGCCGCGCGAGGTGAACTCGTAGAGCGCGATCTTGATCGACTCCCTCGAGCTCTCGATCGCCTTCACGAGCTGGGTCTCGACGGGCTCGTTCGGGCGGAACGCGACGGACGGGAAGGTCTGGCCGTTGAACTCGACGGCGCGCGACGACGTCGGGCCTCCGCCGTCGTCGCCGGTTTCGGCGGGCGGCGGCGTCTTGACGCGGCCGAGCGGGTGGAACGCGCCCTCGGTCAGCCCGGCGAGGACGCTGGAGACGGCCGACATTACCGAGCGCGCTCCGTCGAAGAAGCGGTTCGACGACGACGGCGCCTGCTCGACGGGGGCGTCCTGCGGGGCGGCGGCCCGGCCGTCTTCGCCCTTCAGCTGGTCGAGGGCGTTCTTCGGGAGCTCGGGCTCGCCGTCCTCGGGCTTTGACGCGGCGGCCTTGACGGGCGAGAGCGCCGCGGGAACGGCGGCCGGGATCGCCGAGGCGGGCAAGGCCTTCGACGCCGCGGGCGCGGCGGGCGCGAGGGCTGCGGGCACGAGCGAGACGGCGGACGCCGAGGGGGCGGCGAGCGAGGGAACCGTCAGCGACGGGATCGACAGCGAGGGGCGGCGAGGCCGCCGCCGAGCGCGGGAGCCTGGATCGTCCCGGCGGCGCCGCTCGCGCCGGCGCCGGGCGACCCGGGAACGGCGACGCGGACCGTCTGGGCGAAGACCGGTCCGGGACCGGCGACGATGAGGGCGAGGAGCAACCGCCGCATTCGGCGCATCGGCTCCAGTATAGCCCGCTCTCCCCTATATAGTCAGGAGCGTAGGGCCCAACGGGCTCCGGACAGAGGGCCCGCGGCGGCCCGGGCCATAGGGCCCGGCTACTTCTTTCTGGGGGCGCCGAGCTGGGCGGGCGTCTCGATCTTGGCTTTGCGCCGCAGCTCGAGGAGGTAGGGCGCCGAGGCGTCCTTGATCTTCTCGCCGAGCAGCATCTCGCGCAGGTCGTCCTTGACCTCGGCGAAGACGGCGGGCGCCGCGGCCCGCTTCTCGACGACCTGCAGGACGTGCTGGCCGCGCGGGCCGGGCACGATCTTCACCTCGCCGGCCTTCATCGCGAACGCGACGGCGTCGATCTCCGGCGGGAGCATGCCGCGCGAGACGAACCCGTAGTCGCCGCCGGCCGCCTTGCCGCTGGCCGCGATGGACTTCTCGCGGGCGAGCGTCGAGAAGTCCGCGCCGCCCTTGACCTTCGCGACGATGTCGGCCGCTTCCTTCTCGTCCTTGACGAGGATGTGGCGCAGGTGGGCGGCCTCGGGCTTGCCGAGCTTGTCCTTGTTCGAGTCGAAGGCCTTCTTGAGGTCGTCGTCGGAGACCTTGACGCCCTTCGCGTCGGCGACGAGGCGCTCGCGCACGATCTCCTCGGCGAGGTCCTCCTTGACCTTGGCGACCGTCGTGCCGGCCTGCTCGAGCTGGCTGACGAGCAGCTCGCGGCTGCCGAACTGCGCCTGCAGGCGCGCGAAGCGGCGGTCGACCTCGGCGTCGGGCGCCGTCAGCTTGCGCGCGGCCGCGGCCTGGCGCAGGAGCAGCTCGTCGATCATCTCCTCGAGAGTCTGCGAGCCGTAGCGCTTCCAGAGGCGGTCGAGCACCTCGGACTGCCGGATGGGCGTGCCGTTGACGCGCACCACGTCGAAATCGCCGGGAACGGCGGCGGCGCGGGCGAGGGGGCGGCGGCGAGCAGGGCGGCGGCGAGGGCGTGACGCATGGACTCTCCTTTAATAGTGCGTGAGATGATATAATAAAATTTCGGAACACCGCGATGCTCAACTTCACGCCCCGCTCCATCGAGAAGGTCGAGGACGCCCGCCTTCGCATCATCTGGGACGACGGCCACACGACCGAGCTGCCGTTCTCGATCCTGCGGCGCCAGTGCCCGTGCGCGAACTGCAAGGACGAGTGGACGGGCGAGCAGCTGCTCGATCCCGCCGCGGTCCCCGAGGAGCTCGGCGCCTCGCGCGCCGACGTCGTCGGCAACTACGCCCTGAGCTTCTCCTTCACCGACGGGCACGGCACCGGCATCTACACCTTCGAGATGCTGCGCAAGCTGTGCCGCTGCAAGGACTGCGCCTACCACCCCGGCTCGGAGACGAACTGATGCACGACGGGTGGAAGACGATCATCGAGCCGTTCAAGATCAAGACCGTGGAGCCGCTCGGATTCACGACGCGGCCGGAGCGCGAGAAGGCGCTGCGCGACGCGGACTACAACCTCTTCGCCGTGCCCGCGGACAAGGTTCTCATCGACCTGCTGACCGACTCCGGGACGTCCGCGATGTCCGCCGAGCAATGGGCGGCGATGATGCGCGGCGACGAGTCTTACGCCGGCGCGCGCAGCTTCTACGTCCTCGAGAAGGCCGTGCGCGACCTCACGGGACTCAAGAACGTGATGCCCGTCCACCAGGGCCGCGCGGCCGAGCGGGTGCTGTTCTCCGTCGTCGGCGGACCCGGAAGGATCGTGCTGTCCAACTCGCACTTCGACACGACGCGCGCCAACGTCGAGGCCTCCGGCGCCGAGGCGATCGACCTGCCCGTCCCCGAGGCGCTCGACTTCGCCGCGCCCGGCGACTTCAAGGGCGACATCGACCTCGCCGCCCTCGAGGCCAAGCTGCGCGGCCCCGACGGCCGGCGCGTCACGATGATCGTCATGACGCTGACGAACAACTCCCTCGGCGGCCAGCCCGTGTCGATGGGCAACCTGCGCGCGACGGCCGAGATCGCGAAGCACTATAAGATACCGCTCTTCCTCGACATCGCGCGCTTCGCCGAGAACGCGTGGTTCATCAAGCGCCGCGAAGCCGGCTACGCGACGCGCCCGGTGCGCGAGATCGTCCGCGAGATGTTCTCCTACGCCGACGGCTGCTGGATGAGCTCGAAGAAGGACGCGTTCGTCAACATCGGCGGCTTCCTCGCCCTCAACGACGAGGAGTGGACCGCGAAGGCGCGCGAGATCCTCATCCTCGGCGAGGGCTTCACGACGTACGGCGGCCTCGCGGGCCGCGACCTCGAGGCGCTGGCCGTCGGCCTGCGCGAGGTGCTCGACGAGCACTACCTCGAGTACCGCATCCGCTCGATCGAGTACCTCGGCGACGGCCTGAGGAAGGCCGGCGTTCCCATCGTGGAGCCGCCGGGCGGCCACGCCGTCTATCTCGACGCCGCGCGCCTGCTGCCCCACATCCCGCCGTCGGGCTACCCGGCGCAGGCGCTCGCCTGCGAGCTCTATCTGACCGCCGGGATCCGCTCGGTGGAGATCGGCTCGCTGATGTTCGGCGTCCGCGAGAACGGGGGCTTCAAGCCCGCCCGCATGGAGCTCGTGCGCCTCGCGATTCCGCGCCGCGTCTACACCCAGAGCCACGTCGACTTCCTCATCGAGGTCGTCGCCGACGTCGCCAAGCGGGCGAAGTCCATCCGCCCGCTGCGGCTGCTGTCGGCGTCGCCCCGCCTGGCCCATTTCACGGCGAAGCTCGCCCCGGAGGCCGTCGCTTGAACCCGAAGGGGCGCGTGCTGCTCGTCGGCGCCGACCCGGTCCTCGTCAACGAGATGGCCCCGTCGATGATCGGCCGCGAGTTCGAGCTCGTGACCTCGCAGGACGCCAAGGCCGCCGGCGTGCGCCTGGCGACCGAGTCGTTCTCCGCCGTCGTCCTCGACGCCGCGCGCGTCCCGCCGGCCGACCGCGAGGCGATGGCCAAGCTGCAGAAGGAGCGCGGCGGCTTCGCGCTGTTCATGCTCGAGCCCCCGGCGAACCTCTCGCCGATGCAGCCCCTGCCGCTGCGGCGCCTCATGTGGCCCCTGCCGCCGGGCTTCCTCGACCAGGTCCGCGCCGTCGAGGTCCCGGTCGTCTTCCTCGCCGAGCAGACCCTCTACATCACGCAGGGCATCCAGAACGAGCTGCGCCGCGCCGGCGTGGCCTTCATCCAGATGGAGTCGCCCGTCGGCGCCGTCGAGATGCTCGCCGAGCAGGCCCGGCTCGCCGACGAGCAGAAGCGCGAGCGCGAGGCGAGCAAGCCGAAGGCCGCCGGGTTCTGGGAGAAGCTCGCCGGCAAGGAGGAGGAGCGCCTCCCCGAGCAGGCGATGCTCGGCAAGGTCGCCGTCATCCGCTTCAGCCAGACCTGGGCCGACGCCGTCGCGCTCGACGCGAAGCTGCGGCAGACGATCCCGACGGCCGTCGCGTACGCGGTCACCACGCTCGACCCCGTGCGTTCCGCCGTCGCCGCGGTCAAGGGCGGCGCGCCCGCCGTCCTGCCGCGCGAGGCCGCGACGCGCGTGGCCGAGATCCTGACCGACGGCCTCTCGGCCGCCCGCACCGGCGCGCGCGAAAAGGAGCGCGTCCTCATCGTCGACAACGACATCCCGACCGTCTCGCGCCTCTCCGAGGCGCTGCTCTCGCTCGGCTACGAGGTCGAGACGACGAACGACGGCGACGAGGCGCAGAAGCTCATCCAGAAGAAGCCCTTCCACCTCGCGGCTCTCGGCGGCTCGGCGATCGAGACGGCGAGCGCGGCCAAGGCGACGGGCGTGCGCCTCGCGCTGAAGATGCGCGAGGTCGACAAGAACCTCTGCATCATCCTCATGATGGACCAGTTCCCGGTCCAGGAGGCGCTCAAGGGCGTCACGCGCGCCGTCGAGCTCGGCCTCGACGACGCGCTGCTCAAGCCGATCGAGGCCTCGCGCATGGTGCTCTCGATCCAGCGCGCGCTCGAAAAGCGCTTCCTGCGCCTCGACAACGACCGCCTGCGCAAGGAGGCCGAGGAGTCGGCCAAGAAGCTCGCCGAGGTCAACGGCTTCCAGACGAAGTTCTTCGCGACGGTCGCGCACGACGTCAAGAACCCTCTGACCGCGATTCTCGGCTACTCGGAAGTGCTGGGCATGCGCCTCAAGGACAAGCCCGACGAGCTCAAGTGCGCCTCGCACATCCACAACGCGGCCAAGACCTTGAACCTGCTCGTCTCCGATCTCGTCGACCTCGCCGCCATCGAGTCCGGCAAGCTGCGCGTCGAGATCGGCGCGATGGACCTCGCGTCCGTGATCTCCGAGGTGAAGTCCCGCGTCGACGTCGTCGCGGGCCGCAAGCAGATCCAGTTCTCCTCCGCCCTGCCCGCCGTCGTGCCGCCGCTCCAGGGCGACCCGAACCGCATCGGCCAGGTCATCCAGAACCTCAGCACCAACGCCATCCAGTACACGAAGGAAGGCGGCAAGGTCACGATCGAGGTCCAGGTCCAGCCCGAGTGGGTGATCGTCGGCGTGCGCGACACCGGCATCGGCATCTCGAAAGAAGACCTGCCCCGCGTGTGGGAGCGCTTCTTCCAGACGAAGGAGGCGCAGACGATGCGCAAGGCCGGCTTCGGCCTCGGCCTGAAGATCTCGCGCGAGATCGTGCAGATGCACGGCGGCGACATGGGCATCGAGTCCGAACTCGGCGTCGGCTCGTTCTTCTACTTCAAGCTCCCGGTCCCGAAGGCCGCCGCCGCCCCCGCGGCGCCGGCGGCTCCGGCCCCGACGATGATCCGCCAGATCCAGCCGCCGCCCGCGACCCAGCCCCCGGCGCCTTCCGCGCCGCCGGCCCCGCCCGCGGCTCCGCCGCCGCCCGCCGCGCCGGGGACCTGATGCGCCTCGAGGCCCTGCGGGCCCGGGTCGCGCCGGGCTCGCTCCTGTCTTCTCCCGCCGAGCTCTCCGTCTACTCCTACGACGGGGCCCTCGACCGGGCCAAGCCCGACGCCGTGCTCGTCGCGCGCTCCGCGGAGGACGTGCGCCGCGCGGTGCAGTGGTGCGCCGCCGCGAAGGTCCCGTTCGTCGCGCGCGGCGCGGGCACCAACCTCTCGGGCGGCTGCATCCCGCTGCGCGGCGGCCTCGTGATCTCGCTCGCGCGCCTGAACCGCATCCTGTCGCTCGACGCCGCGGGCCGCGTCGCCTGCGTCGAGCCCGGCGTCGTGAACCTCGACCTCCAGAAGGAGGCGGAGAAGGTCGGCCTCTTCTACGCGCCGGACCCCGCGAGCTTCAAGGTCTCCACGATCGGCGGCAATGCCGCCGAGAACGCGGGCGGCCCACGGTGCCTCAAGTACGGCACGACGACGAACCACGTGCTCGCCGCCGAGGCGGTCATGCCGGACGGGACCGTCGCCAAATTCTCCCTGGAGGACGACGGCCCCGAGGTGCTGAGCCTCTTGATCGGCGCGGAGGGCACGCTCGGGATCCTCACCAAGCTCTGGGTCCGGCTCACGCCGCTGCCGGAGGAGACGCGCACGATCCTCTCCGGCTTCCCGTCGATCGACTCGGCGATCGCCTGCGTGTCGGCCATCGTCGCGGCGGGCGTGGTCCCGCGGTGTCTCGAGGCGATGGACCGCCCGACCGTCGAGTCCGTCGAGGTCGGCCGCGACCTCGGCTATCCGAAGGACCCCGCCGTCCTGCTCATCGAGGTCGACGGCACGCGCGCGGAGTGCGCGCGCGACGCAGCCGAGGTCGAGCGCCTGTGCCGGGAATCCGGCGCGGCCTCGACTCGCACGGCCGCCGACCCGGCCGAGCGCGAGCGCCTGTGGGAGGGCCGCCGCGGCGCCTACGCCGCGCTCGCCCGCCTGGCGCCCAACGTCCTCGTCGAGGACGGCGTCGTGCCGCGCGACCGGCTTCCCGACGTCGTGCGCCGCATCCAGGAGATCTCCGCCAGGCACGGCGTGAAGGCCTACCTCCTCTTCCACGCCGGCGACGGCAACATCCACCCGAACATCGCCTACGACGAGCGCGACGCCGCCGAGACCGCGCGCGTGAAGGCCGCGGGCCACGAGATTCTCCAGGCCTGCGTCGAGCTCGGCGGCTCGCTCTCCGGCGAGCACGGCATCGGCCTCGACAAGCGCGACGCGATGGCGTGGCTGTTTACGCCCGAGACGCTCGCCCTGTTCCGGCGCGTCAAGCGCGCCTTCGACCCGGACTCTCTCGCCAATCCCGACAAACTCTTCCCGCTGCCGGGCGCCGGCGCCGGCAAGCCGTTCTCGCGTCCGGCGCCGCCGCCGCTCTCGGAGTACGCCGCCCTGCTCGTCGACAAGGTCAAATCCTCGGGCTCGGCGCCGCTGCGCGTGCGCGGCGCCTCGACGCGCCTGAAGACGCCGTCGCCCGAGGGGACGGTCGAGCTTTTGACGACGGGCCTCGGCCGGATCATCGACATCGACCGCCGCAACTACACGCTCACGACCGAGACGGGCGTCTCCGTGCACGCGCTGCACCGCGAACTCGAGAGCCAGGGGTGTTCGTGCGCTTCCCGAAAACCGGCGGCACCGTCGGCGGCCTGCTCGCGACGCGCCCGTGGGCGGGCCTGCGCGAGGACATCCTCGGCATGCGCGTCCTCCTGTCCAGCGGCGAGGTCGTCGAGCTCGGCGGCAAGGTCGTCAAGAACGTCGCGGGCTACGACCTCTCGCGCTTCCTGCTCGGCTCGTGGGGGGCCTGCGGAGTCATCCTCGAGGTCACGCTCAAGCTCCACGCTCGGCCCGCCGGCGTTTCGGACCCCTGGGCGGTCTCCGCCGGGCCGGCGTACTCGCCGTGGGCGCGGAAGGCCGCTGACGCCTTCGATCCGGCCGGCCGTTTCGCGGAGCTCCGGTGAGCGAACGGCTCGGCCGCCTGGCCACCGACCTCGGCGAACGCACGACCTACGACGCGGTCGCGCAGTGTTCGCGCTGCGGCTACTGCGAGCAGGCCTGCCCGACCTACGTCGCGACCGGCGAGGAGTCGAAGTCCCCGCGCGGGCGCAACCAGATCGTGCGGCTGATGATCGAGGGCAAGCTCGACGACCCCAAGGCGGCGATGGAGTCGCTCTCCACCTGCCTGACGTGCGGGGCGTGCACGACGGCGTGCTACGCGAAGGTGCCCGTCGTCGACATCGTGCTGGAAGGAAGGCGGATGCTTCGCGAGACTCATTGGCTCGTGAAGACGGTCACGAGACTGATGATTGACAGCCCGCGCGCCTTCGCGCGCCTCCTCAAGCTCGGCTTCTTCTTGAAGAAAATCGGAGCGTCGAAGCTCGGCCGGCCTTTCCTGCGCATGGCGGGTTTGCCTATTCTTGCCGAGATGGACGCCCACACCGACGAGGCCCCGCTTCGCAATCTCGACGATCTCATGGCCGATCGGGAAGAACCGCAGAATCCGTCGTACCGGTACTTCGCTCCGTGCGGTCCCCGCTATCTGTTCCCGCGGGTGGGGGAGGCCTCGATGAAAGCCTTGGACAGCCTGATCGGGCCGGGAACTTATTTGAACAACCCGTGCTGCGGCCTCCTCGCCCATAATTACGGAGACTTGGCCGACGCGCGGGAACTGGCTAAACGGAATATTCTCCTTGCGGAGAATAACGGCAACGAACAGATCATGGCCGATTGTTCTTCTTGTGCATCGTTCCTGAAGACCTATCCGCAATTGTTCCTGCAGCCCGAGGAGGCCTCGTGGCGGCGGCGCGCCGAGGCGTTCTCTCAGCGCGTGCGCGACGTCATCGAGGTGTACGGCGAGAACGCGGCAAAACTGCCGCCCGACGTGCGCTCGGGAGTCGAGACGACTTATCACGATTCGTGCCGCGCGATCAACGGCCAGAACATCAAGGAAGGCCCGCGCAAGGCGGCGCGCCGCGCGGCGGGCGCCTCCTTCTGCGAGATGGCCGGCTCCGACCAGTGCTGCGGCGGGGCGGGGGCCTTCGGGTTCACGCACGGCGGGCTGTCGGATGAGCTTCTGCGCAAGAAAACGGCGAACGTGGCCTCGGTCCAGGCGGGGCTCGTGCTCACGAGCGCGACGTCGTGCCTGATCCAGCTTGCGCGTGGACTGAGGAAGTATTATCCTGAGGCGAAGGTCCTCCACCTCTCCGAGTTCGTCGCCGGGGCCCTCGAGAAAAAACATGGGGCGTAGACAAGAGCTCGAGCAGCGCCAGTCCCTCCTCGCCCGCTTCGGGCGCATGGTGGCCGCCGAGACGAGCCTCGACACCCTGCTGACGATCATCGCCGAGGAGGTCCGCAACATCCTCTCGGCCGACCGCTGCTCCGTCTTCCTCGTCGACGCCTACAAGGGCGAGCTGTGGACGAAGATCGCGCTCGGCATGGAGGAGAAGGTCCTGCGCATCCCCGTCGGCCAGGGCATCGCCGGTTTTGTGGCTAGAACCGGCTCTGCTGTCAACATCCGCGACGCCTATAAAGATACCCGCTTCGCCCAAGATCTCGACCGCATCACGGGCTACCAGACGCGCACCGTGCTCGCCGTGCCGCTGCGCGGGCGCGACGGCAAGGCGCTCGGCGTCTTCGAGGTGCTCAACAAGGCCAAAGGCTCCTTCACCGAGGAGGACGAGGGCCTGCTGCGCATCCTCGCGACGATGGCCGCGACCTTCATCGAGAACGCGACCTTGTACGACGACCTGCGCCGCTCCCACCTCGAGACGATCTACCGCATGGCCCTCGTCGCCGAGTACCGCGACCAGGAGGACACGGGCCGCCACCTGCGCCGCATGAGCCGGTTCTCCGGCATCCTCGCTCAGGGGATGGGCCTGTCCTTCCTCGAGGCCGAGGATATCCGTTACGCCGCCCCGCTTCACGATATCGGCAAGGTCGCCATCCCGGACAGCATCCTGCGCAAGCCCGCCAAGCTCACGACCGAAGAGTTCGACGAGATGAAGAAGCACACGGTGTACGGCGCGAAGATGCTGGCCAACGCCGAGAGCCGCCTGCTGCGACTCGCGGCGAAGATCGCGGTCGGCCACCACGAGTTCTACGACGGCACCGGCTACCCGTACCAGCTCAAGGGCGACGCGATCTCCCTCGAGGCGCGCATCGTGACCGTGGCCGACGTCTTCGACGCCTTGTCCTCCAAGCGCGTCTATAAGGGAGAGTGGACGGTCGACGACGCGGTCAAGTACATCCAGGAGCGGGCCGGAAAGCAGTTCGACCCGAAGGTCGTGGCCGTCCTCATCGAGAAGCTGCCCGAGATCCTCGAGGCGCGCGACGAGGAGAACCGGCGCCTCGTCGAGGACGAGGCCGCCTCCCTGCAGCAGCATTTCCCGCCGCCCGCGTCGGCGCCGCCGACGCCTCTTCCGAAGACCGTCTAGACTCCGGGCCGCGGAATTGTTAAGATGGACGGGAACCGCGGGCGTGGTTCAATGGTAGAACGGGTCCTTGCCAAGGATCAGACGGCGGTTCGATTCCGCTCGCCCGCTCCAGATTTCTCCCGCCTAACTATGCTCAG
The DNA here is from genome assembly GCA_023213235.1 of Elusimicrobiota bacterium. Lineage (GTDB taxonomy): Bacteria > Elusimicrobiota > Elusimicrobia > UBA1565 > UBA9628 > GWA2-66-18. The sequence continues at coordinate 600,082 of CP096137.1, forward strand.
CGTCAACCGCCGGATCCTGATCAGCGCGCCGCATGAATCGGTCAGGAACTACCTGGCGGACCTGGGCGAGATCGCGCAGTACGAGCCGAAGGTCGACAGCTTCACGCTGTCGCCCGCCGGCGACGGCGCCGCCGAGGCCGGCGGGCGCTTCCTCGGCATCCCGTGGCGCGGCACGTTCCGGTTCGAGTTCCGCCCGGACGGCGGCTACCGCGGCGTGATGGTCTCCGGTCCTCTGCGCCGCATGGAGTGCCGCGTGATGATCCGCCCCGTCAACGGCGGCACCGTCCTCGAGCACGAAGAGGACTACGATCTGCCGCTGCTGCTCAAGCCCCTGCGCCCGCTCGTCAAGCGCTGGCTCGACCACACGCTCGAGACCGAGCTCGACCTCATCAAGGAGCGCGCCGAGGCGCTCAACCGCAAGGTCCAGCTCGACGTCCTCGACGGCTGATCAGACGCCGGCGATCAGCCGGAAGGCGCGCTCGAACACCAGCGAACCCGCCGCCCAAGCCGGGAAATAGTCCAGGCGCACGAGTCCCGCGACGGTGCGCGGCTTGCCCCGGTACTCGGGCTCCCACGGGGCCTCGCCGATCGCCGCTCGCAGGATCAGACCGGTGATCAGCTCGAAGACCATGATGCCCGCCGCGTAGAAGGCCGCGCGCAGCGGCCAGGCCCACTCCCCGATCACGGGAAGCAGGAAGAAAAAACCGGGGTAGAGCAGGGCGTAGATCGGGATCATCCAGACGTAGGAGTAGCCGATCAGACGCTTGCCGCCGTTTTTGCGGGAGTCGCCGACTGCGGTGAAGACGATCTCCGCGCAGACGCCGACGGAGGCCATGAGCAGGGCGCGCTCGAGGTGGAGGAGCACTAGGCCCCGTGGCACTTCTTGAACTTCTTGCCCGAGCCGCAGTGGCACGGCTCGTTGCGGCCGACGTCGGGACCGCTCTTGACCACGGTGACGCCGGGCGAGACGGCCTCCTCCTGGAAGTCGCCCTTCTCGACGCGCTCCTTGTTCTTCTCGAGCCAGGCCTGGACGGCCTTCATGTCCTTGAGGTCGACGCCGTCCTTCTGCATGTGGCCCGCCATCACGCGCAGCTGCTTGATGAAGGCCGGGTCCTTCCACTTGCGGAAGAAGGTGCCCATCATGCCCTTCATCTTCGGGTCGTTGGCGAGCTCCGGCGGAAGCGCGGGCATCCCCGGGATGGGGGACGCGCCGGCCTCGGGGGCCGGAGCTTCTTCCTTCTTGAACGGGTTCTTGAACCAGGACATTTTGGGTTCCAGGTGTCAGGCCTTGCACTCTTGCAAAATCATCCCGGCTCCGATCTCGAGATTTTGCAAGAGTGCAAGGCCTGACACCGTATAGCTAGTTTAAAATGGCGGAAGGGGAGGGATTCGAACCCTCGAGGAGCTTGCACCCCTGACAGTTTTCGAGACTGTTCGTTTCAACCGCTCACGCACCCTTCCGTGGCGACGGGGCATTTTAGCAAATGGGCGCGGAGGCGCGACACTCCGGGAGGCCGGGCGTCGTCTAAGCTGCGAGGGTCCCGCGAGGGACCCGGGGGTAGGATAATGAAGAAGCTGAGCTCGAATTTGGGGGCCGCGGCCCTGCTGGCCGGCGCCTTGCTGCTGCCGGCGGCCCTGCGTGCCGAGAAGGACGGCCCGAAGGGCGGAAAACCCGAGTCCCGCGAGGACGGTCCGCGGGGGAAGTGGAAGGAGAAGCTCGGCCTGACCGAAGAGCAGGAGGCCAAGCTCAAGGGCCTGCGCCGCGCGCACCGCGAGGAGTCGGAAAGCGCCCGCGCGGAGGTGAAGGCCGCCGTGAGAAAGCTCGCCGACCAGCTCGAGGACAAGGCCTCCGAGAAGGAGCTCACGGCCACGCTCGACAGGATACAGGCCGGGCGCAAGTCGCTCCACGCCCAGCGCGAGAAGTTCGAGGCGTCGGCGGCCGCGATCCTGACGCCGACGCAGCGCGCGCGCATGGCCGTCGCCATGGGGCGCATGATGGAGCGGGGCCCGGGCGGCAAGCGCGGCTTCGGGCGCAAGCACGGACGCGGCTGGGGCGAGCATGAGGACGGCCCCCGCGATCACGACGAGGACTGACGATCCCGGGACCGCGGCTCCATGAGATGGTAAAATCATCCTCATGGAGCCGCGCGTCGTCCTGGTCGAGCCGGAAAACCCGCTGAACGTCGGCTTCGTCGCGCGCGCGATGCGGGCGTGCGGGGCGAAGGAGCTCGTGATCGTCTCGCGCGAATGGGGGGCGGTGCCCGACGAGGCGCGCCGCACCGGCGCCGCGGCGGAGGCGATCCTGGACGCGGCGCGGATCGTCACGACGCTCGAGGAGGCCTTGGCGGGTTGCGACGCCTCGGTGGCGTTCAGCCGGCGCCCGTCGGCCCTGCGCCAGAAGGAGTTCGTCCTGCCCGACGCGCCGCCCCTGCCGCGCCGCACGGCGCTCGTGTTCGGCCGCGAGTCCTCCGGGCTGACGCGCGAGGAGACCGCGCGCTGCCAGTGGCTGGCGCGCATCCCCTGCCGCGACGGGATCAGCCTCAACCTGGGCCAGGCCGCCGCCGTGGCCCTGCACCGGTTCACCGCGCCCGCCGCGGGGAAGAAGGCGGCGCCGAAGGCCGCCTCGCGCGAGCGCCTCGACGCGCTGTGGGCCTGGCTCGAGCCGCGCCTCGAGGGGGCGCCGCGCTTCACCGCCGAGCGCCGCCGCCGCGCCCGCCAGCTCCTCTATAGGCTCGAGCTCGACGACGAGGGCTGCGGCGCGCTGTTCGCCGTCCTCAAGGCGGTCGCGAAGTGAAGACCGTCGCGGCGACGCTGTGCTACGTCCGCTCCGGCGGGCGCGTGCTCATGCTGCACCGCAATAAGAAGGAAGGCGACGTGCACCGGGGAAAATGGAACGGCCTCGGCGGCAAGCTCGAGCCCGGGGAGTCGCCGGAGGAGTGCGTGGTCCGCGAGGTGCGCGAGGAGTCGGGGCTGACGATCGCCGCGCCGCGCCTGCGCGGAGTTCTGAGCTTCCCGGCCTTCAAGCCGGGCGAAGACTGGCTCGTGTTCGTGTACACGGCCGACCGCCACGAAGGAACGCTCGGGCCCTGCGCCGAGGGCGACCTGGAGTGGATCCCCGCGGAGAAGGTCGCGTCGTTGCCGCTGTGGGAGGGGACCGGATCTTTCTGCCGTGGCTCGACGAGGGCCGGTTCTTCTCGGCGAAGTTCGTCTACGAGGGCGGGCGTCTCGTCCGCCACGACGTCGCGTTTCACTGACGCGAAAACGTCACGAAATCGCGACGCTCCCAGCGTCGCGTTTCGCCGCGCCGCGTCCTATGCTGTCTCCTGACGCAAAAAGGAGGCGCACATGTCACCGCTGGACCTCATCATCGTCATTCTCATCCTGTCGTGGGCCGGCGGCTTGACGTTTCACGTCGCGGGCAGCCTGATCCACCTGCTGCTCGTCATCGCGCTCGTGTCGCTGGTGTACCGAATCGTGACGGGAAGGCGCGCAGTCTAGCCGATCTGGGAGGGATGAACATGAATCGAAGCTTCACGGTGTCGAACGAGTCGTTGACGCGCGTCGAGTACGCCCGCGCGCGCATGCAGCTCATCGAGATGCGCGACGCCCTGGCGGCGACGACGCACGACCTCGAGCGCATCCGCCGCAAGCAGGTCGAGGCCGCCCTCAAGAAGATGGACAACGGCGGCTACGGCATCTGCGAATCCTGCTCGAGGCCGATGCTGAAGTCCCGACTGCTCGCCATGCCGTACGTCCGCTACTGCGTGTCCTGCTGACCGCGCCGCCCGCGGCCCGCCCCGGAAGGGGCGGGCCGCGGGCCCGATGTAAAATCGCTCCGGGCGCGCCCTCCTTCCGTTTTCCCTCGGAAAACGTCACAATATGACCGTCATGTGACAGTTTTTTCGGTCTCCTGTCATGCGCCGCCCCGTCGCCGCGGTGTTACCATATGGACACGGACCGTAAATATAGGAGAGCGACCATGGCCCCCACCCTTTTGATCGTCGAAGACGAGCAGGACATCAGCTACGTGCTGAAGGCTAACTTCAAGAAGGAGGGCTACAACGTCCTCACCGCCCCGTCGGCGGAGGCGGGCCTCAAGCTCGCGCGCGCGCACAAGCCCGACATCTTCATCCTCGACATCACTTTGCCCAAGATGGACGGCCTCGAGCTCATGCAGAAGCTGCGCGAGGAGACCGCCGCGCCCGTGCTGTTCCTGACCGCCAAGCGCGACGAGATCGACCGCATCGTCGGCCTCAAGCTCGGCGCCGACGACTACATCACCAAGCCCTTCTCGATCCGCGAGCTGAGCCTGCGCGTGAAGGCCATCCTGCGCCACATGACGGGCCGCCCCGCGGCCGGCAAGGAGAAGACGACCAAGCTCGGCGACATCGAGATCGACTTCGAGCGGCACGAGGTGAAGGTGCACGGCGCCTCCGTGAGCCTCGCGCCGAAGGAGTTCCAGATCCTCAAGCTGCTCGTCGAAGCCGACGGGAAGATCCTCTCGCGCGACCAGCTCGCGCAGCACCTCTGGGGGCCGGAGCAGGGCCTCGAGATGGACATCCGCATCGTCGATCAGCACATCGCGCGCCTGCGCAAGAAGCTCATGACCGAGCGCGACCGCATCGCGACCGTCAGCAACTTCGGCTACCAGATCAAGAACCCGGAGCGCGTCCCCGTCGCCGCCGGCGCGGGACGATCCGCCAAGAAGTCGCGCTGAGAAAGGCGCCGAGACGATGTCCGCCCACCTGAACGAGAAAACTATGAACCCGATCCTCGCCCCCGAGCGCGCGAGCGCCGACGGCCCCGCCGCCCAGACGGCGGAGCGCCTCGAGCTCTCCGAGATCCTCACGGCCCTCGCCGACTACAAGCGCGGCAATTCCGCCGCGCGCGTGCCGGTCGACAGGACGGGCCTGCCCGGCAAGGTCGCCGACGCGCTCAACGAGATCCTCGATCAGAACCGGCGGATGCGCGACGACTTCAACCACATCAACGGCACCCTGCTCTCCGTCAAGCGCGGAAACTTCTCGGTGCGCATGCCGGTCGACCGCTGGGGCAGCGCGCGCTCCGTCGCCGAGAACCTCAACGAGATCGTCGAGCTGAACCAGCAGATGGCCGACGAGTTCTCGCGCATCTCGAAGGTCGTCGGCAAGGAAGGAAAGATCACGCAGCGCGCCTCGATCGGCCACGTCAGCGGCGGCTGGAAGTCGTGCGTCAGCTCCGTCAACGAGCTGATCGGCGACCTCGTGCAGCCCACGAACGAGGTCGCGCGCGTCATCGGCGCCGTGGCCCGCGGCGACCTCTCGCAGAGCATGGCTCTGACGGTCGACGGCCGCCCCGTGAAGGGCGAGTTCCTGCGCATCGCCAAGATCGTGAACACCATGGTCGACCAGTTGTCCTCGTTCGCCTCCGAGGTGACCCGCGTCGCCCGCGAGGTCGGCACGGAAGGCAAGCTCGGCGGCCAGGCCAAGGTGAAGGGCGTGGCCGGCACGTGGAAGAACTTGACCGACAACGTCAACTCGATGGCGTCGAACCTGACGTCCCAGGTCCGCAACATCGCCGACGTGACGACGGCCATCGCCAAGGGCGACCTGTCGAAGAAGATCACCGTCGACGTCAAAGGCGAGATTCTCGAGCTCAAGAACACGATCAACACCATGGTCGACCAGCTGTCTTCCTTCGCCTCCGAGGTGACTCGCGTCGCCCGCGAGGTCGGCACGGAAGGCAAGCTCGGCGGCCAGGCGCAGGTCAAGGGCGTGGCCGGCACGTGGAAGGACCTCACCGACAACGTCAACTCGATGGCCGCGAACCTGACGTCCCAGGTGCGCAACATCGCCGACGTGACGACGGCCGTCGCCAAGGGCGACCTGTCGAAGAAGATCACCGTCGACGTGAAGGGCGAGATTCTCGCCCTTAAGAACACGATCAACACCATGGTCGACCAGCTGTCCTCGTTCGCCTCCGAGGTCACTCGCGTCGCCCGCGAGGTCGGCACGGAAGGCAAGCTCGGCGGCCAGGCGCAGGTCAAGGGCGTCGCCGGCACGTGGAAGGACCTCACCGACAACGTCAACTCGATGGCGTCGAACCTGACCTCCCAGGTGCGCAACATCGCCGACGTGACGACGGCCGTCGCCAAGGGCGACCTGTCGCGCAAGATCACCGTCGACGTGAAGGGCGAGATTCTCGCTCTGAAAAACACGATCAACACCATGGTCGACCAGCTGTCCTCGTTCGCCTCCGAGGTCACTCGCGTCGCCCGCGAGGTCGGCACCGAAGGCAAGCTCGGCGGCCAGGCGCAGGTCAAGGGCGTGGCCGGCACGTGGAAGGATTTGACGGACAACGTCAATTCCATGGCATCCAACCTGACGTCCCAGGTGCGCAACATCGCCGACGTGACGACGGCCGTCGCCAAGGGCGACCTGTCGAAGAAGATCACCGTCGACGTGAAGGGCGAGATTCTCGCCCTTAAGAACACGATCAACACCATGGTCGACCAGCTGTCCTCGTTCGCCTCCGAGGTCACTCGCGTCGCCCGCGAGGTCGGCACGGAAGGCAAGCTCGGCGGCCAGGCGCAGGTGCAAGGGCGTGGCCGGCACGTGGAAGGACCTCACCGACAACGTCAACTCGATGGCCGCGAACCTGACGTCCCAGGTGCGCAACATCGCCGACGTGACGACGGCCGTCGCCAAGGGCGACCTGTCGCGCAAGATCACCGTCGACGTCCGCGGCGAGATCCTCGCGCTCAAGAACACGATCAACACCATGGTCGACCAGCTGTCTTCCTTCGCCTCCGAGGTGACCCGCGTCGCCCGCGAGGTCGGCACGGAAGGCAAGCTCGGCGGCCAGGCGCAGGTCAAGGGCGTCGGCGGCACGTGGAAGGACCTGACCGACAACGTCAACTCGATGGCGTCGAACCTGACCTCCCAGGTGCGCAACATCGCCGACGTGACGACGGCCGTCGCCAAGGGCGACCTCTCGCGCAAGATCACCGTCGACGTCAAAGGCGAGATCCTCGAGCTCAAGAACACGATCAACACCATGGTCGACCAGCTGAACTCCTTCGCCTCCGAGGTGACCCGCGTCGCCCGCGAGGTCGGCACGGAAGGCAAGCTCGGCGGCCAGGCGCAGGTGCAAGGGCGTGGCCGGCACGTGGAAGGACCTCACCGACAACGTCAACTCGATGGCCGGCAACCTGACCTCGCAGGTCCGCAACATCGCCGACGTCACGACCGCCGTCGCCAAGGGCGACCTCTCGAAGAAGATCACCGTCGACGTCAAAGGCGAGATCCTCGAGCTCAAGAACACCATCAACACGATGGTCGACCAGCTCTCCTCGTTCGCCTCCGAGGTCACCCGCGTCGCCCGCGAGGTCGGCACGGAAGGCAAGCTCGGCGGCCAGGCGCAGGTCAAGGGCGTGGCCGGCACGTGGAAGGACCTCACCGACAACGTCAACTCGATGGCCTCGAACCTGACCTCCCAGGTCCGCAACATCGCCGAGGTCACGACCGCCGTCGCCAAGGGCGACCTCTCGAAGAAGATCTCCGAGGACGCGAAGGGCGAGATTCTCGAGCTCAAGAACACGATCAACACCATGGTCGACCAGCTGAACTCCTTCGCCTCCGAGGTGACCCGCGTCGCCCGCGAGGTCGGCACGGAAGGCAAGCTCGGCGGCCAGGCCCGCGTTCCCGGCGTGGCCGGCACGTGGAAGGACCTGACCGACAACGTCAACTCGATGGCCTCGAACCTGACGTCCCAGGTCCGCGGCATCGCCAACGTCGTGACGGCCGTCGCCAACGGCGACCTCAAGCGCAAGCTCATGCTCGAGGTCAAGGGCGAGATCGGCGCGCTCGCCGACACGATCAACGGCATGATCGACACGCTGGCTCTCTTCGCCGACCAGGTCACGACGGTCGCCCGCGAGGTCGGCGTCGAAGGCGAGCTCGGCGGCCAGGCGAAGGTGCCCGGCGCGGCCGGCACCTGGCGCGACCTCACCGACAACGTCAACCGCCTCGCGGCCAACCTGACCACCCAGGTCCGCGCGATCGCCGAGGTCGCCACGGCCGTCACGAAGGGCGACCTGACGCGCTCCATCTCCGTCCAGGCGCAGGGCGAGGTCGCGGCTCTCAAAGACAACATCAACGAGATGATCCGCAACCTCAAGGACACGACGCAGAAGAACACGGAGCAGGACTGGCTGAAGACCAACCTGGCCAAGTTCTCGCGCATGCTCCAGGGCCAGCGCGACCTCGAGACCGTGACCGAGCTCGTGCTCTCCGAGCTCGCGCCGCTCGTCAGCGTCCAGTACGGCGCGATATACGTCATGGAGGGCTCCGAGCTGTGGCCGACGCTGCGCCTGCTCGGCTCCTACGGCTACAAGAAGAGGAAGGCCCTGCCGGCCACCTTCGACCTCGGCGAGTCGCTGCTCGGGCAGTGCGCCGCTGAAAAGAAGAGGATTTTGCTTACTGTCCCGTCGGACTACGTCACGATCTCCTCCTCGCTCGGCTCCGCCGCGCCGACGAACGTCCTGATCCTGCCCGTGCTGTTCGAGGGCCAGGTCAAGGCGATCATCGAGCTCGCGTCCTTCGAGAAGTTCAGCGACGTCCACCTGTCCTTCATGGACCAGCTGACCGAGTCGATCGGCATCGTGCTCAACACGATCGCCGCCAACATGCGCACCGAGGACCTGCTCAAGCAGTCGCAGTCGCTGACGCAGTCCCTGCAGAACCAGCAGATCGAGCTCAAGGAGACCAACGAGAAGCTCGAGGACAAGGCGCGCCTGCTCTCCGAGCAGAAGGAAGAGATCGAGGTCAAGAACCAGGAGGTCGAGCTCGCGAAGAAGGCCCTCGAGGAGAAGGCCGACCAGCTCGCGCTCACGTCCAAGTACAAGTCGCAGTTCCTCGCGAACATGTCGCACGAGCTGCGCACGCCGCTGAACTCGCTGCTGATCCTGGCGAAGATGCTGTACCAGAACCCCGAGGGCAACCTGACGAAGAGCCAGATCGACTTCGCGAAGACGGTCCACAGCTCCGGCTCCGACCTGCTCGCGCTGATCAACGAGATTCTCGACATGTCGAAGATCGAGTCCGGCATGATCACCGTCGAGATCGGCGACATGGAGTTCGGAGACCTGCGCGACTTCGTCGACCGCAGCTTCCGCCAGGTCGCGCTCGACCGCGGCCTCGAGTTCCACATCGAGACGTCCGACGCGCTGCCGAAGTCGATGGTCACCGACGCCAAGCGCCTGCAGCAGGTGCTCAAGAACCTGCTGTCGAACGCGTTCAAGTTCACCGAGCGCGGCTCCGTGACGCTGACGGCCGGCCTCGCGCCGGCGGGAATGACCTACGACAACCCGGTGCTGCAGAGCGCCGAGCGCGTCATCGCGCTGTCCGTGACGGACACGGGCATCGGCATCCCGGCCGACAAGCGCAAGATCATCTTCGAGGCCTTCCAGCAGGCCGACATGACGACCAGCCGCAAGTACGGCGGCACGGGACTCGGCCTGACGATCAGCCGCGAGATCGCGAAGATCCTCGGCGGCGAGATCCACGTCCGCGGAGGGAGGGCGGCGGCTCAGTGTTCACGCTGTACCTGCCCCCGAACTACGTCCCCGTCGCGCAGTCGATCCCCGCCGAGAGCGTCAAGAACCTCGCCGAGGCCGCGGCCGAGCGCGCGCAGACGCACGTACGCGCCGCCTCGACGGCGACGGTCGAGCACGTCGCCGCGATCCCCGAGATCAAGGACGACCGCGAGGCGGTCAAGCCCGGCGACAAGACCCTGCTCATCATCGAGGACGACCCTCACTTCGCGCGCATCATGCTCGAGTCGGCGCGCGAGGCGGGCTTCAAGGGCCTCGTCGCCCAGCGCGGCGACAGCGCGATCGCGCTGGCCCAGAAGGTGCGCCCGGACGGGATCACGCTCGACATCCGCCTGCCCGACATGGACGGCTGGCGCATCCTGGACCTGCTCAAGCACGACCCGGCGACGAGGCACATCCCCGTGCACATCGTCTCGGCGGAGGCCGACGAGAGCCGCCCGGCCCGCATGGGCGCGCTCGCCTGCCTCGAGAAGCCCGTGTCGAAGGAGGCCATCGTCAAGGCGCTGTTCGGCATCCGCGAGTTCATCGAGCGCAAGGACAAGCGCCTGCTGATCGTCGAGGACAACGACGTCCAGCGCAACGCTCTCGTCGAGCTCGTCGCCGGCGGCGACATCCAGACGACGGCCGTCTCCACCGGCAAGGAGGCCCTCGACGCCCTCGCCTCCTCCAAGTACGACTGCATGGTGCTCGACCTCGGACTCACCGACATGACGGGCTTCGCCCTGCTCGACGAGATCGGCAAGGACCCGGCCCTCAAGCAGCTGCCCGTGATCGTGTACACGGGCAAGGAGCTGTCGCTCAAGGAGGAGCAGCGCCTCAAGAGGCTCGCGAAGAGCATCATCATCAAGGACGCCCAGTCCCCCGAGCTGCTGCTCGACGAGACGTCCCTGTACCTCCACAGGCCCGAGGCCTCGCTCGACGAGGAGAAGCGCAGGATCATCGAGAAGATGCGCCTCGAGGACCCCGCGCTCGCCGGCAAGAGCGTGCTCATCGTCGACGACGACGTGCGCAACATCTTCGCGCTGACGAGCCTGCTCGAGCAGCACAAGGTCAAGACGCATTACTCGGAGTCCGGGAAGGGCGCGATCGAAATCCTGCAGAACACGCCCGGCATCGACGTCGTGCTCATGGACGTCATGATGCCCGACATGGACGGCTACGAGACGATGACGGCGATCCGCAAGATCGCCAAGTTCAAGGACCTGCCGATCATCGCGCTGACGGCCAAGGCGATGAAGGGCGACCGCGAGAAGTGCCTCGAGGCCGGCGCCTCGGACTACATCGCCAAGCCCGTCGACATCCCGCAGCTGCTGTCGATGCTCCGCGTGTGGTCCCGATGACCTTCAAACCCATCCAGCTGGTCCCGAAGGCCGCGGCGCGCGACGCGGGGAGACGGACGTCGAGGAGAAGCTGGAGAAGATCAGCATCCTGCTCGTCGACGACCAGCCCGCGAACCTCTTCGCGCTGGAGACCTTGCTCGGCAAGGAGCAGTACGAGATCGTGCGCGCCTCGTCGGGCCCGGAGGCGCTGCGACGCATCCTCGAGCAGGAGTTCGCGCTCGTGCTGCTCGACGTGCTGATGCCGGGCATGGACGGCTTCGAGACGGCCGAGCTCATCCGCAAGCGCCGCCAGTCGCGCCACACCCCGATCATCTTCATCACGGCGACGAGCAGCAACGAGAACCACGTCGGGCAGGGCTACTCGCTCGGCGCCGTCGACTACATCTACAAGCCGATCATCCCGGAGATCCTCAAGGCGAAGGTCCAGGTGTTCGCCGAGCTCTACCGCAAGACCTTGCGCCTGGCGCGCTCCGAGGAGGCCCTGCGCCTCGAGCTGCGCGAACGCGAGAAGGCCGACGCCGCGCGCGTCGAGAGCGAGGAGAAATACCGCAAGCTGTTCTCCCGCGCCAGCGACGCGATCATCGTCTACGACGAGGACGGCGCGACCGTGCTCGACGCGAACAAGGCCGCACTCGACCTCTACGGCTACGCGCGCTCGGAGTTCCTCGCGCTGACGGCCTCCGACCTCGAGTCCGGCAAGTCGCGCGGGCGCAAGACGGGCGCCGACGCCTCGGAGGGCGGCGCGCGCTCCTTCACCGGCTTCCACAAGACGAAAAACGGGCGCGTCTTCCCCGTCGAGACCACCTGCGCGAGCGTCGCGATCAAGGGCCGGAAGCTGATCATGGCGCTGACGCGGGACGTCACCGAGAGGCAGAAGGCCGCCGAAGCCGAGCTCATGCAGGAGCGCGAGGCGATGCAGCGCCAGCTCGTCGCGACGGTCTCCCACGAGCTGCGCACGCCGATCGCGGCGATCCGGGCCGCCAACGAGACGCTGACGATGGGCGAGGTCGACAACCCGAAGATCCGCGGCCGCTTCCTCAAGATCATCGAGAACCAGGCGGCCCGCCTCGGCGGCCTCGTCGAGGACCTGCTGCTCGTCGCCGAGCTCGAGTCCGGCAAGTGCAAGCCGGTGCCCTCCGAGATCGACCTCAAGGAGTTCTGCGCGGAGCTCGTGCCCGGGATCGCGGTCCTCGCCAAGAAGAAGTCGGTCACGATCAAGTGCGACGTGCCCGCCGGCCTCGTGGCGACCGTCGACCGCTCGCACCTCACGGGCATCTTCCAGAACCTGCTCGACAACGCGATCAAGTACAACAAGAAGAACGGCTCGGTCTTCGTCTCCGCGCGCCGCGCGGCGGGCGCGATCGAGATTTCCGTGCGCGACACGGGCATCGGCATCCCGGCCGACGACCTGCCGCTGATCTTCCAGCAGTTCCGCCGCGCCCCCAGCGTGCGCGAGCTCCAGATCAAGGGCACCGGCCTCGGCCTCTACATCATCAAGACCATGGTCGACAGCAACGGCGGCCGCATCTGGGCCGAGAGCGCGCCCGACGACGACGGCACGGTGTTCCGGTTCACGCTCCCGGAGGCCAAGGCATGAGCAAGGCCGCCAAGCCGTCCTTGCTCGTCGTCGAGGACGAAAAGGATCTCGCGTACGTCCTGGCGTCGCTGTTCAAGAAGGAGGGCTACACGGTCCACGTCGCGCGCGACGGCAAGGCGGGCCTCAAGCTCGCGCGGGCGCACAAGCCCGACCTCGTGGTCACCGACGTCATGCTGCCGCTCATGGACGGCCACGAGATGATCCGCCAGCTCCGCGTCGAGAGCAAGGTCCCGGTGCTCTTTCTGACGGCCAAGCGCGACGAGGCCGACCGCGTGCGCGGCTTCCAGCTCGGCGCCGACGACTACATCACGAAGCCGTTCTCGATGCGCGAACTCGTCGCGCGCGTGCGCGCCGTCCTGCGGCGCGCGGGCCGCGCGGGCGAGGCGCAGTACAGCGTGCGCGCCGGCGGCCTCGAGATCGACTTCGCTCGCCACGAGGTCCGCGTCAACGGCAAGCCGAAGCACCTGGCCCCGCGCGAGTTCCAGCTGCTCAAGCTCCTCATCGAGGCCAACGGCCACGTGCTCTCCCGCGAGGAGCTCCTCAAGACGATCTGGGGCTACGACGAGAGCCTCGGGATCAGCACGCGCACCGTCGACCAGCACGTCGCGCGCCTGCGGCGCAGCCTGGCCTCCGAGCGCAAGCGCATCGTCACCGTCAAGAACTTCGGCTACCGGATCAAGGCGCCGTAGGCGCGTTGACGCCGGGGCTTCCGTTTTCCTGAAATACGGCATGGACGCCTTCTATGCCTTCTACCTGCGCGTCGTCCTCAGCGCCGCGGCCTTCGTGGCCCTGGTCAGCGCGGGGATATGGGCGGCGACGCGGCGCCCGGAGCTCGTGCGGCGGTACTGCGGCGCCCACCTCGTCGCGCTCGTGCTCGGCGCGCTGACCGACGTCGCGCTCGTGAAGCTCGTGCTGCCCCGCGGCGGCCTGCCGCCGGCCTACATGAACGCGATCTTCCTGGCCCCGATCGCGTTCTTCGTCTCGTTCTCGGTGTGGATGTGCCATCGCGGCGAGGTCCTGCGGCTTTCCGGCGTCCTCGTCCCGATGGCGCCGGTCGTGGCCTGGGGGTTGCTCGTCGTGTTCGGCTGGCAGTCCGGAATGGGCGACTACGACGTCCTCGGCGCCTGGTTCGTCGTCGCGGGGACCGGCGGCGTCGATCTGGCCGCGAAGTTCGGGGGCCCGGCGCTGTCGGCGCGGCCGTGGCGCACGAAGGCCGCGGGCTACCTGCTCATGCTCGCGGCCGTCTACGTGCTGCTGCCGGCGGCGACGCGCTAGCGCCGCAGGCCGAGCTTGGTCCGCAGCTCGGCGATCTTCAAGCGCGCGCGCGTGCTCGGAGGCGTCCTTGTCCGAGGCCAGGATGCGCTCCCACAGGGCCAGCGCCTCGCGGTCCTGCCCGCGCGCCTGGCGCATGTTGGCGAGGATCGCCTTCATCTGGGCGGGCGTGCCGGGCTCGTCGAAGCTCGACTCGAGCAAAGCGGCCATCTTGTCGGCGTCGCCCTGCTTCTTGTACGCGAGGGCCGCCAGGTACAGGGCGAACAGCGGCTGCTCGGGGGCGCGGCGCATGCCCTCGTGGAGCAGCTCCGCGGCCTCGCCGGGACGATCGATGCCGTGGAACCAGGCCAGGATGCCGGCGCCGAACAGGACGGCGCGGTGGAACGACGGGTCGAGGCGCGTCACGCGCAGGCTGAGCCCGCCCAGGTGCTCGTAGGGATGTCCGGGGCGGTCGGGCAGCTCGGGCACGCCTCCGGCCGCGTACTGCAGGAGCTGGATCCACGCCAGGTCGGCCGCGGGAGCGCGGAAGCCCGCCGCCGCGAGCGCCGCGTCCTGGAAGGCGAACGGCCCGCCGCGCAGCTCGGCGAGCGGGGGAAGCGGTTCGGCCGCAGGCGCTCGAGGCGCGCGCCCGCGAGCAAAGACAGGCCGAACAGGCCGATCGCCGCGAGCAGCCATGGGCGCTTCATTAAAATTCCTTTTGTTCGAACAGCTCGATCGACAGCGCGAGGCAGGCCGCCGAGTACAGCGCGGCGTAGACGAGCGCCCAGGCGAGCCAGCCGTCCGGCGGGGCCGGCGCGTGCCAGAAGTCCCGGAAGTTGAAGCGCGCGAAGTCGGGCGCCGCGTGGGAGAACGCGACGATCGCCGTCTTGAGGAACGCCGAGCCGGAGCGGTCGGCCAGGAAGCGCATCTCCGAGGAGAAATGGCCGAGCAGCCACAGGAACACGGCGAAGGCCATCGCCGCGGCCTCCGACGACAGCGCCAGCGAGAGCAGCAGCGCCAAGGAGCCCATGACGGCCGTCTTGCCCACTATGCACAGCAGCGCCGCCGCGTAGCGCGCCGGCTCCCACAGCCCGTACGCGGCCGTCAGCGGCAGGTGCATCGCGGCCATGACCGCGATGCCGAGCGCCGAGGCGGCGAGCGTCCCCAGGAACCGGCCGAGCAGGTAGTCGCGGCGGCGCGCGGGATGGGTGAGGATCAGGTAGATCGCGCGCGACTCGACCTCCTGCAGGATCAGGTTCACCGTCAGGAACACGACGGAGACGAGCGAAATCGCCTCGATCGCCGCGAGGCCGAGGTCGAGCATCAGGCGGCCGCGTTCGTCCTGGCCGAGCGCGGCGACGACGAGCGCGCCCGCGAGCGCGACGAGGCCGAACAGCGCCGACGACAGCCACGCCTTGTGGCGCAGGTGCTCCTTGAACGTGTAGGCGAAGACGGCCTTGATCGTCTCCATGGTCAGCCCATCCGGATCGGCCCGACGCCGTCGGTGCGCGCGACCGCCGCGGCGAAGGCGCTTTCGAGGGCGTCGGGCTTGCCGCGCCACTCGTCCTGCGCCATCGTCCGCACGAGCCTGCCGCCGCTGAGGATGGCGATGCGGTCGCACACGCGCTCGACCTCCGAGATGTCGTGCGAGGAGAACAGGACGGTCTTGCCTTTCTCCTTGAGCCACAGGATCAAGGCGCGGACCTCTTTGATCGCCAGAGGGTCCAGGCCCGTCACGGGCTCGTCGAGCACGACGAGCTCCGGGTCGTGGATGAGGGCCTGCGCGAGGCTCGCGCGCTGGAGCATGCCCTTCGAGTACTCCGAGAGGCGGCGGTCCATCGCGGACTCGAGGCCGACGCGCTTGAGGATGCCCTCGACGCGGGCCTCGCGCTCCGCGGCGGGGATGCGCGAGAGCGCGGCGAACAGGCGCAGGTTCTCGCGGCCGGTCAGGATCTTGTTGAGATAGGCGGACTCGGGCGCGTAGCCCGTGCGCGCGAGGGCCTCGAGGTCGCCGGCGCGGCGGCCGAGCACCTCGACGTCGCCCTTCGTGGGCAGGTGCAGGCCCATGAGCAGCTTGATCGACGTCGTCTTGCCGGAGCCGTTGAGGCCGAGCAGGCCGAACACCTCGCCGCGCCGGATCTCGAGGTCGAGCCCGGTCAGGCCCGCGGTCTCGGTCACGCGGCCGAGGTGCGAGCGCCGGTAGATCTTGGAGACCCCGAGGAAGCGGATCGCGGATTCGTTCTTCATCCGTTCAGATTGAGCCACAGGCCGTACCCTCCGATCAAGGCCAAAATCGTCGCGGCGAGCCGCGCGCGACGCACGAACAGCTCTCCGGCCCGGCTCTCGGAGATCTCGCGCATGCGTTCTCTTTCGCGGCCCGCGCCCCAGGCCGCGGCCGCGAGGAGCGGCGCGGCGCCGGCGAGCACGCCCGCCGCGGCGGCGGGGGCGGAGGCGACGGTCGCCGGCAGGACCGGCCGGACGTCGGCGCCCCAGATCGCCCCGAGCGCGGCGGCCGCCGCCGCCGCGGAGGCCGTCCCGGCCGGATGTCCCGCGAAGCGCGCGGCCAGCGCGGCGGCGAGCAAAGACGCCCAGGCCGCCCAGCCCGGCGCCCCGCGGGCGGCGGCGGCCCACGCGCCGGCGACCGCCGCGACGGCCAGGAGGACGTGCGCGCGGCGCCCCGAGCCGGCCCCGGCGGCCAGCCACACCCCGAGCCCGATCAGGGCGGGAAACGCCGCGGCGACCCCGAACGCCGCGCCGGCGCCGAGCCCGAACGCCTCGGCCGCCATCGCCGCGGGGCGGCGGCGGACGTCGGCGAGCCCGAGGCGCGCCGGGACGCCCGGGAGCAGTTCCAGGCGGCTCCGGACGCGTCCGGGCACGTCGAGCAGGAGGCGGTAATCGGCCTTGAACGGGGAGCCCTGCGGGTACTCCTGCGCCATCTCCTTGCGGTACTCGTCGTAGAGCCGCGACGTGAGGACGAAGTCTCCGGCTGCTTCGCTCGGGAGCGGATACTCCAGGCGCAGGAAGAACGTCCCTTCCTCGGTGACCTCCCAGGGCAGTTGGCGGTAGCGCGCGGCGGCGAGGCGGCCGGGCAGGACGCGCCCGCCGGCCTCGAGGCTCAGGTGGGACCCGACGTAGGCCTCGACCTTGGCGAGCGCGTCGGCGGGCCAGTCGCGCGGGGGCATCGGATGGAGGCCGACGACCTCCTCGATGAAGTAGATCGAGTCGACGCGCAGGTCGAGGACGGCTCGGCCCGGCTCCACGCGAAGGACGCCGCGGGCGGGAGGGATGGGATAGCCCTGGTGCGCGAAGGCGCCCGGCGCCAGGACCAGCAGGCACGCGAGAATCGTCGTCACGCGCCGATTTTACGAAATTCCGGGCGCGCTACAAAAGCTTGCGCATCATCAGCATCGCCGCCAGTCCGGCGCCGAAGCTCGTCAGCGAGGAGGGGCGCCGGCGTGCCGGTGGTGCAGGCGCGGCAGGACCTCGGCCGAGGCGACGTACACGAACGAGCCTCCCGCGAAGGCGAGCAGCAGCGCGAAGGCCGACGGATCGAGACGGCTCGCGACGAAGCTGCTCGACACCGCTCCCGCGGGCGTCGCCAGAGCCACGACGGCCAGCGCCGCGCGCCGCACGCCCGGCGAGCCGCCGCGCAGCATCGTCGTGATCGTGAAGCCGTCGGCGAGCTTGTGGAGGATCGTCGCGGCGCCGACGGCGATCAAGACCGTGCGTCCCGCCAGGGACGCCGCGCCCAGGTTCACGCCGTCGAAGAACGAGTGCACGAACAGCCCAACGACCGCGGCCGCGCCGAGCGGATGGTCGTGGCAGTCCTCGGCCGCCTCGCGGCACGGGTCGAGGGGGCCAAGTTCTCGGCGACGTAACAGAACACGAAGGCCGCGAGCGCGCCCCAGCCGGCGTGGGTGGGCGCGAGCTTCCACGCCTCCGGCAGCACGTCTCCGAAGGCGACCGCGAGCAGGATGCCGGAGCGGAACGCCTGCACGCGCCACAAGCCCGCGCGCGCGACGACGACGTCGACCACGGGGGCGGAGCCGCCTCCGACGGCGGCGGCGACGGCGAGCAAGAGGATCACGGTCAGCATGATAATGAGAACATATTATCACAATTTGCTTGACACGTTCCAGGCCTTATGATAATAATTTATCATTATCTCTGGAGGCCCCATGTTCCGATTCGCTCTGGCCCTGCTGCTCGTCTCGTCCTCGCGTCCGCTTCGCGCAGAGGACTACGAGGCCGCCCCCATCACGATCACCGCCACGCCGCGCCCGTCGAAGACGCTGACGGCGCCCGCCGCCGTCACCGTGCTCACGGGCCGCGAGCTCGAGCGCAAGCGCGGGCAGAGCGTCATGCAGACGATTCAGGACGCGCCCGGCGTCACGGTCAACACGACCGGCGCCGGCATCGCCAAGCCCGTCGTGCGCGGCCTGACCTCCCAGCGCGTGCTGACCTTGACCGACGGCGTGCGCCAGGAGGGCCAGCAGTGGGGAGACGAGCACGGCCCGGAGATCGACGCGAACGGCGTCGACCGCATCGAGATCGTGCGCGGGCCGCAGAGCCTGCTGTACGGGCCCGAGGCATTGTCCGGCGTGATCAACGTCGTGCGCCGTCAACTGCGACTGGACGATCCTTCCTTTAAGTTCGGCGGCCTGCTGGCGCTCGACGGCTTTACCCACAACTCGCAAACGGCCGGCTCGATCGAGGCGCGCGGCGAAGGCCGGGGCTTCGGGGCCGCCGTCCGCGCCTCCGGACGCAGCGCGGGCGAGATCCGCACGGCGAAAGGGCGTCTCTTCAACAGCGGCATGGAGGAGCGCAGCACCGGCGCCTCGCTCGCGGCCAAGGCGGGCGAGGCGGCGCTGCGCGCCGACTTCTCGCGCTTCGACCAGATGCTCAAGATTCATAAGGACCCGGTCGCCAGCCCCGGCGCGACGGCCTATCAGCGCGTCGGCCACGAGAAGGCGATCCTGCGCGCGGACGCTCCGCTGCCGTCGGGAAAACTGTCGGCCACGGCCGGGTGGCAGCGCAACGAGCGCCAGGAGTTCGAGACGGCCGGGGCAAGCGCCAAACTTCGCCTCGTCCTCGACACCTGGACGGGCGACCTCAAGTATCATCACGACCCCCTCGGGCCCTTCGAGGGAACGCTCGGCGTCTCAGGCGGCTACCAGCGCAACGACTCGCGGGCGTCCGACGAGCGCCTGATTCCCGGCTACAACCAGAAGGACCTCGGCGTCTTCCTTTTCGAGGAACTGCCCCTCGGCTCGGTGACGCTTTCGGCCGGCGGACGCTACGACGTCCGCCGCATGTCGGTGACGGCCGACCAGACGCTCTCGGTCGCCGATCAGGTCCGCCGCTACAACAGCGTCAGCGGCTCCTTCGGCGCCTCGTGGGCGTTCGCCGAGGGCTGGGCGCTCGTCGGCAACGCCGGCTCCGGCTGGCGCGCCCCGTCGGCCTTCGAACTTTTCGTCAACGGCGAGCACGAGGGTTCCGGCCGCTTCGAGGTCGGCCGGGCCGATCTGAAGCCGGAGCGTTCGATCAATACGGACGTGTCGGTTCGCCGCCAGTCGGGGACGGTCCAGGCGGAGGTCACCGCCTTCCGCAACCGCGTCAACCATTTCATCTTCGCCCGCCCGACGGGCAACGTCGACGCCGGCTCCGGCCTGCCGATCTTCAACATCGCGCAGGGCAACGCGACCTTGATCGGCGGCGAAGCGGACGTCAAATGGCAGGCGCGCGACTGGCTGGGACTGAACCTCGGGGCCGACGTGCTGCGCGCCCAGAACGACGATCTGCGCCAGCCGCTGCCGCAGATGCCCGCCAATCGGATAAAATGGGGCGTACGGCTGTCGCGCGCGGACGCGGGTCATCAGGTAAAGGACGCTTACGTGTCGGCCTCCGGTCGCCTCGTCGCGCGGCAGAACCGCGTCGCGGCGAACGAGCAGAAGACGGCGGGCTACGGCCTGGTCGACTTCGGCGCGGGAGCGGAGCTCCCTCTATTGGGCGCCCGGGCGCGCGCGGATCTCGGTGTCGAGAACGCGTTCGACCTGCCGTACCGTGATCATTTGAGCCGCTATCGCGCCTACGCTCTGAACGCGGGGCGCAGCTTCACGCTGAAGCTGACGGTGCCGTTCGGAAGCTGACGCAAGGAGAACGACGATGGGCCATCTCGGTCTGGTGAAGGCGTTCGCGATGACGGGCGGAGACTGGGTGATCCACCTCCTGATCCTGGCCTCGGTCGTCTCCGTCGGCGTGATCATCGAGCGCTTCGTCGTCTTCCGCGCGCGCAAGGCCCCCGCGGAGCTTCCGGCCGCCTTTCTCGACAAGTGGAAGTCCGGCGACCGCGCCGCGGCCTCCCTCCTGCCCGAAGGCTCGGTCGAGCGCGGGCTCGCGGAGACGATCGCCCGCGCGCTGGCCGACGGCCAGGCGCCCGAGCAGGCGGTCGAGGGCGGCCTCGCCCTCGAGCGCCGGACGCTCGAGGCCCGGCTGACCTTGCTCAACACGCTCGGCAACAACGCGCCCTTCGTCGGCCTGCTCGGCACCGTGCTCGGCGTCGTGCGCGCGTTCCACGACCTGGCCTTCGCCAGCGGCGCGGGCCCCGAGGCGGTCATGCAGGGCCTCTCCGAGGCGCTCGTGGCGACCGCCATCGGCATCCTGGTCGCTTTGCCCTGCGTCGTCGCCTACAACTGGCTGTACAAGGCCGCCGACGACCGCGTCGAGGACGCGCGCCTCGTCGGCCGGCGCCTCGCGGCGCTCCGGGGGCGTGATGGCCGGCGGCTCCGGGCCCCGCGGCCCGATCGGCGGCATCAACGTCACGCCGCTCGTCGACGTCGTGCTGGTCCTGCTCATCATCGTCATGGTCGCGTCTCCCGTCATCGCGAGACGGGGCCTGACGGTGTCCCTGCCGAAGACCGAGAAGGCCGACGCGGTCAAGCCGGGCGACCTGCGCGTGGTCTTAGGAAAGGATCTCTCGGTCGAGCTCGACGGCAAGCCGATGTCGCGCGAGGACTTCGGACTGGCGATCAAGGGCCTCGCCGCGCGCGACCCGGGCCTGCGCGTGGCCGTCGCCGCCGACGAGAGCGTCAAGTGGGGCGACCTCGCGGCTTTGCTCGACGACATCAAGCACGCGGGCGTCAAGCGCGTCGCCGCCGAAGTCGGCTCGCGCGGGGCCAGGTGACGTCCCGGCCCGGCGGGCGCCTGCTCGCGGGCTCGCTGGCCGCCTCCGCCGTCCTGCACTCGCTGCTCTTCATGCCGTGGCCCGTCCTTCATTCGCACGCCGAGCCGCCCGAGCTCATGGAGCTCGATCTCGCGGGCCCTCCCGGTCCCGCCGCCGCTTCCCCGAAAGCCGCGCGACGCCCCGCCGCGGCGTCCGCGCCGGCCGCCGCGTGGAAGATCGGCTCGGGCCCAGCGCTCCACGCGCCTGTGGCCGCACCGGCTGCCGACGATGCCGGCGACGCGGACGCCCCCGCCGACGGCGGCGGCACCGGCGGCGCCGGCGGCGGCACGGTGCGGCCGCCGGTTCTGCTCAATCACGGCGAACTGCACCGGCTCCTGCAGAGGCTGTACCCGGAGTCGGAGCGCGACCTCGGCCGCGAGGGGATGGTCGTGCTCTCGCTGACGGTGGGCGTCGACGGCCGCGCGACGGGGGCGGAGGTCGTCCGGTCGGACGGCGCCGCCTTCGACGCGGCGGCGCTGCGCCTCGCGGAAAAGCTCCGCTACGCCCCGGCGCAGGACGCGGGGCGGCCGATCGTGATCCGCATGCGACAATCCGTGCTCTTCAAGCTGGAGCGCTGAGCCCTTCCGGGCTCATTTGATACAATCGCTTCCATGCAGCGCGACACCTCCCAGCGGCGGGCGATCCGCCGCGCTCTCGAGGACGCGGGGCGCCCGCTCGGCGCGCTCGAGGTGCTCGAGGCCTCCAAGGCGCAGGCTCCGGGCCTCGGCATCGCGACGGTCTACCGCAACATCAAGTCCCTGCTCGAGGCCGAGGAGATCGCCGAGGTCCAGCTGCCCGGCGAGCCGCCGCGCTACGAGGCGGCCGGCAAGGACCACCACCATCATTTCCGCTGCGATAAGTGCGAGAAGGTCTACGAGCTCGGCGGCGCGTGCCTCTCGAACCTCAAGGCGTCCCTGCCGCGCGGCTTCCGCGCGACCGCGCACGAGGTGCTCGTCCACGGCGTCTGCGCGGCCTGCGCCCGCAAATGAGCGTTCCCTGGGGCTTTGCGTCCCTCGACCGCGTCGCCTTCGCGCTGATCAACCAGACGTGGGCCAATCCGGTGTTCGACCGCGTCCTGCCCTTCCTGACCGACCTGCACAAGGTCGAGTGGGTGCGCTGGGGCGCCGCGCCGGCGGCGTTGGCGTTCTGGCTCTATAAAGGACGGCGCCGCGCGCTGCAGGTCCTCGTCGTCGCCGCCGTGGCCGTGGGCGCGGCCGACGCGGTCGCCTACCGGTTCATCAAGCCGTGGGCGGCGCGCCCGCGGCCCGAGTACGCGGGCATCGGCGCCGTCGTGCGCGGGCCCTCCGGCGGCAAGTACGGCTTCCCGTCGAACCACGCCGCCAACGCCGGGGCCGCGGCGGCCGTGCTCGCGACGGCCTATCCCGCGATCGGCGGCGTGTTCTGGGCGGGGGCGGGGCTCGTCGCCTACAGCCGCGTCTACGTCGGCGCCCACTACCCGGGCGACGTGCTGGCCGGGCTCCTGCTCGGCGGGGTCCTCGGCGTGCCTTGGGGCCTGTTGATGCTCGGCGGCGCGGGCTCCGGCTCCTCGAAGAAGAAAAAGAAGCGCTAAGCCTTCAGCGAATAGCTCGTGCTGCGGCCGCCGCCGGCGTCCTGCTTGAGGATGCCGCGCTCGATCAAGCTCTGAATGTCGCGCAGGGCCGTGTCGTGCGCGCACTTCCCGAGTTTCGCCCATTTCTGGGTGGTGAGCTTCCCCTCGAACCCGTCGAGCAGCCGATTCAGGATCGCGCGCTGCCGCTCGTTGAGCGAGGGGCCCGCATGCGTCTTCCAGAACCGCTCCTTGTTCAGCACCACCGCGAGGCCGTTCTCGGCTCCGATGATCGCCCGGTCGAGGCAACCGAGGAACCAGTCGAGCCAGGCGGTGATGTCGAGGGAATCCTTCTGAGTCAGCTCGAGGATGTCGTAGTACGCCTTTCGCTCGAGTCGGATCTGCGAGGACATGCTGTAGAAGCGCTGGCGGCTGCTCTCCGAGCGCGCCAACGCGCGGTCCGCGGCGGCGCGGGCGATGCGCCCGTTGCCGTCGTCGAACGGGTGGATCGTCACGAGCCACAGATGGGCGATCGCGGCTTTGATCAACGGGTCCGTGGAAATGTCTTCGGCGTCCCACTTGATGTACGCCGCCATCTCCGCCTCGAGACGCTCGGCGGGGGCGCTTCGTAGTGCACCTTCTCGGCGCCGAGTTGCCCGGACACGACCTGCATCGGCCCGTTGGCGTCGTCGCGCCACGCGCCGACCTTGAGGTCGGTCCTTCCTTGGAACAGCTTCGCGTGCCAGCCGCACAGGCGCTCCTTCGTCAGGGGCTCGTCGTATCTTCGGGTCGCGTCGATCAGCACCTCCACGATGCCGTCCACGCGCCGGTCCGAGGGAACGAGCCCCTTGAAGTCCATCCCGAGCTTGCGCGCGATGGATGAGCGCACCTGGTCAGGGGAAGGTGCTCGCCTTCGATTTCGCTGGTCTTGACGACCTCCATCACCAACGATTCGAGCGCGGCCTGGCGCTGCAGGTCGAAACCGAGGCTCTCCATCTTGCCGAGCAAGCGGCCTTGCCGCAGACGCAGTCCGTTCAGCGCCGGGGCCAGTTTCGTGGCATCCCAGGTGAAGCTCGGCCAGGCGGCCAAATCATAGAGATAGGTCATATTCTACGCGGTCTATGCGTAGATTATAGTGGGTATAATGCTCTTTGTCAAGATAATCTACGCACAAGATGCGTAGATTATGAGCTTAATCTACGCAAAAAATTAGATATAGCTTTATTTTTTATGCTGAATCAGCGATTTGACCATCCGAATCGCCACGGCACGGTCTTTGGGAGAAGCATCCTTGAGGATGCTGGCCAGCTGAGCCAAGTCGGCATCCAAGGGCTTATACGTGGAGGGAACGCCTGTGTAGAGATCCTTGGGCTCGATCCCGAGAGCTCCGGCGATGGCCTGGAGGGACTTCGTGGCGGGTTGCCTGGAGCCGCGCTCAAGGTTGCTGATGAACTTGTCGCTGAGGCCGGCCGCGTCGGCCAGCGCGTGCTGGGTCAGGCGCCTGCGCTCGCGCTCTTCCTTGATCCGGCGTCCGATCGCGAGCCAGGCGTCCTTGTTGTCGGCCTTCATCCAGGACTGATTGTAAATTAGGGCGCTCGCCGTAGGGACGCTCTGTCGGCATAGTCAGTATGTATGCTGTAGGCATACTTTGTATAGTCAGCGTCGCGCAGCGACGCTATGCCAACACTCAATTGGATCGGCAAGGAGGCGGTGGTCAACCACCATCGGCAGGTTCCTTTCCGGCTGCTGCGCGACGTGCCCGCCCTCTCCTGCGGCGATCCCGGCTCCGGGAACCTCATCGTTCAGGGCGACAACCTTCTCGCGCTCAAGGCGCTCCTGCCGTACTATGCCGGGCAGGTGAAGTGCATCTATATCGATCCGCCGTACAACACGGGCAATGAGGGGTGGATTTACAACGATAACACCAACAGCCCGGTAATCAAGAAGTGGTTGGGAGAGGTCGTCGGCAAAGAGGGGGAGACTCTCGACCGACACGATCGATGGTTGTGCATGATGTATCCCCGCCTAGCTCTCCTTAAACGCTTTCTTCGAAAAGACGGCGCGATCTTCGTCAGCATCGATGACAACGAATATGACCTGCTCAAGATGCTGATGGGCGACATTTTTGGCCCCGAGAATCATGTCGGGACTTTCATTTGGAAGCGCCGCACGACTCCTGACAGTAGAAACCTGAATGGTGTGTCGGGCGATCATGAATACGTGCTTTGTTTTCAGCGTTCTCCCGAATTCCGAGTAAAGGGCCAAGAAAAAGATCTTGGAAAATACACGAATCCAGATAACGACCCGCGTGGTCCTTGGATGAGCGACAACTTGACGGGATTGGCGAATGCGAAAGAACGTCCCAATCTCCATTACGACATCATTCATCCGATCACGGGCGCTCGATATAAGCCGCACCCTTCGCGCGGATGGGGCTATGGGCAGGAACGCATGGCCGAAGCGATCAAGAATGATCGAATCTTGTGGCCCAAGCGCGAGAACGGCCGCCCGCGGCTGAAGAGATTTATGTCCGACATGCAGTCCCAAACGACGGGGTTCTCCACAGTATTGAATGCGCCTGGTAACGTGGAAGCCACTAAGGAATTGCATGACCTGCTTGGCCCCAAAGCATTTGCATTCCCGAAGCCGACCCGTCTCGTCGAAATTCTTATCTCGCAAGCCACTGGGCCGAATGATCTTGTCCTGGATTCTTTTGCGGGATCTGGGACTACGGGGCATGCGGTTCTCTCTTTAAATAAGCAAGATGGCGGCAATCGTAAGTTCCTGATTATTGAGATGGATAGGGGAATCGCGGAATCGATTACCGCGAAACGTATACGCCACGCTGCTGTTGGTCATATCGATTCCAAGGGGGAAGCCGTCCCGGGAATCGGTGGGGAATTCCGATTTTGCGAATTAGGAGAACCGCTGTTTGAAGACAGTGGACGGATTCGCCCTAGCGTAACCTTCGCCGATCTCGCCCGACATGTCTACTTCACCGAAACCGGCGAACCCCTCCCCAAAGAGCGCATCGGCAAGTCGCCCTTCCTCGGCGAATGTCGCGGCGTCGGCATCTACCTTCTCTACAACGGCATCCTCGGCGACAAGAGCGCGGCCGGCGGCAACGTCCTGACCCGTCAGGTGTTGAACGCCTTGCCGCCGTTCAAGGGCCAAAAGATCATCTACTGCGCCGGCAACCTGCTCGGCAAGGAACGGCTCGACGCGCAGCGCATCATCGTGCGCCAGACGCCGTACGAGATCAAGGTCGCATGATCCGACGAATCGAGTATCAGGACCGCGCGCTCGAGTCCCTTAAGGACTTCCTGAGCGCGTGCGCGCGCGGCACGAAGCCGGCGGAGGCGTTCGAGAGCGCGCAGAAGAAGCACGGTGCGCCGAAGCAGGCGTATCGTCCGCTCGAAGCCGAAGGACTCAATCCCTCCATGCCGGCGGTCTGCCTCCGGGTTCCCACCGGCGGCGGTAAGACGCTCATGGCGTGCCGCGCCGCGGGCGTGGCCATCACCGATTTCCTGCGTGCCGAGCGCGGAATCGTCCTTTGGCTCGTGCCGAGCACGGCGATCCTCGATCAAACCGCCGATGCCCTGCGCGACGCGCGGCACCCGTACCGCCGCGCCCTCGAACTCTCCTGCGGGAACGTCGAGGTCCTGACGATCGACGAGGCCTTGCGGCTTTCCCGGGCGACCGCGGACGGGGCGACCGTCGTGATCGTGGCGACGATGCAGGCCTTCAAGTCGGAGGAGACCGCCGACCGGCGCGTGTACAAGCAGAACGGCCATTTCTCCGAGCATCTGCTGAACATGCCCGCTGTCGACCTCATGCCCGGCCCCGACGGAAAGCCCGTTCCTTCTTTGGTCAACGCCCTCCGCCTTCGGCGCCCGGTCGTCATCGTCGACGAGGCGCACAACGCCGGCACGCCGCTGTCGTTCTCGGCTCTGGCGGACGTGCGGCCGTCCTGCGTGATCGAGTTCACCGCGACGCCCGACCGGTCCGGCCAGCCGTCGAACGTGCTTCACCAGGTTTCCGCCGCCGAGCTCAAGGCGGCCGACATGGCCAAGCTGCCCGTTCGGGTGGTGGTGCGCGATCTCAGCCAGCGCGACGAGCTGCTCGCCGAGGCCGTGACGCACCGGCGGAACCTGCACAAGCTGGCGGAGGCCGAAGGTCAGGCGACCGGCGAGTACATCCGCCCCATGCTCCTGATCCAGGCGGAGAGCGTCGCCGTTTGCGAGGATCTGAAGAAGAAGCTCGTGGCCGAATTCCAGTTCGCCGAGGCGGAGGTGAAGATCAGCGTCGGCGGCAACGACGAGCTGGCGGACGCCGGCGACCTGCGCTCGCCGAAGTGCCCGGTTCTCGTCGTCATCACGGTCCAACGCCTGCGCGAGGGCTGGGACTGCCCGTTCGCCTACGTACTGTGCAGCCTGCAGGCCACGCGTTCGGCCACCGCGATCCAGCAGATCGTCGGCCGCATTTTGAGACTGCCCGGCGCCAAGGCCAAGACGGCACCCGATCTGAACTGCGCCTACGTATTCTCCGTTTCTCCGTCCATCGGCGCGGTGCTCAACGAGCTGCGCACCGCGCTGGTGGCCAACGGCTTCACGCCCGCCGAGGCCGGGCAGATCATCAAGCCCGCTATGCAGGGCGGCCTGCCGCTGAGCGCCAACCCGCAGACGGTCGTGGTGCCTCCCAAGTCGCTGGAGGCGAGCGCCGAGACCCGCGTCGCGGCCATGGGCGGTAAAGCAGCGGTCGACACGGAGACCGGCACCATTTCCGTGTTCGCCCCGCTCGAGGCGGCCGAGGTGGAGGCGCTGGTCGCCTGCGTGAAGACGCCGGAGGCGAAGGCGGCGGTCCGGAGTCTAGCCGCAGCGGTGAAGATTTCGTCGCCGTGGGAGAGGAACGTCGAGTTCTCCGCGCCGATGCTGTGCGTCAAGGATCCGGCCGGGCTGTTCGAGTTCGAGGAGACCTGCCTCAAGGAGCGTCTCTGGAAGCTGAGCGGCAAGGACGCGTCCTTGCCCGGCTATGATCCGAAGGAGCGGCCGAAGGGCCGCGTCGGCGCACTCGACGTCAGCGCCACCGGGCAGGTCACGACCGACACGGTCATCGGCGACGCCGCCCAGACCTTTCTCGACGTCTTGCACCGGCAGATCACGGCGATGGGGACCGAAGAGGAGTGGGGCGAGGAAAAGATCGTCGCCTGGCTCGACTGGCGCGTGGAGCATCGGGACATCCTGGCCGGCGAGTCGGCGGCGTTCATGCTTCAAGTCCTGCGCGCGCTGACGAGCAAGGGCGCGGCTCTCGCGGACATCGCGGCGGACCGATTCCGGCTGAAGGAGTTCGTCGAGCGGCGGATCGAGGAGCATCGCCGGCAGGAGCATCATGGCGCGTTCCAGGCCTACCTGGACGGGATGGAGCTCGTCGTCGACCCGTCCCAGGCGTTCGATTTCCGGAAGGCGAGCTACGAGCCGAGCTGGCTGTACTCGGGAGCGCACAACTTCCGGAATCACTACTACGGAGCCAAGCCCGGAGAGCTGGAGCACGAGACGGGCGGCGGGAAGCCCACCGAAGAGTTCCTGTGCGCCCAGCATCTCGACGACATGCCGGAGGTCGAGTTCTGGTTCCGCAACCTCGCGCGCAAGCCGGGGTCTTTCCGCCTGCTGACGCCGGACGGCTGGTTTTATCCGGACTTCGTGGGGCGCCTGAAGGACGGCCGCACGCTCGTCGTCGAGTACAAGGGCGCGCACCTGCTCGACGGAGCCAAGGACAAGCTTGCGGTCGGCACGGCGTGGGCCAAGCGCGGAGGCGGAGTCTTCGTGATGCCGACCCAAGGCAAGCTCGACGCGATCGACGCCGCGATCAAGCGCTGACGTAACGAAAGTGCCTGTCCCTTTCGTTACGCGCTGGAGGAAGGGCCGCCGCGCGGCCGTGGTCGTGGCCGTCGTGGTCGTGGTGGTCGTGGCCGTCGGCGTAGCCGAGCTTGTGGACGAGCTTCTTGAGCTTGTCCTCGTCGCCGCCGGTCGAGCGGACGTCGGAGAGGTGCTCGAGGTAGACGACGGCCTCGGCGTAGGCGGCCTTGGCGTCGGGGTCGACGGCCCGGTCGCGGCGCAGCTTCAGCGCGCCCCACAAGGTCAGCATGCGCTCGCCGCTCGGGTCCATGAGGGCCAGCCAGTCGTGCTGCACGCGGAAGGCGGCGATCTCGCCCGCGATCTGCTTCTCGGGGGTGAGGCGGCCGGACTCGCGGTCGCGGGCGTGCTTGGCCTCGTGCACGACGGTCGCGTACGTGAACGCGTGGCCGACCAGGGCGCCGAGCAGCTTCATGCGGTCGTTGAGCTTGACGATGCCGCCGGTGAGCCGGTCGCGCATGTAGGTGAACAGGCCCATCTGGTTCGACTGGAGCTTGCCCTCGGAATCGTAGTCGAGGCGCTCGCCGGCCTGCAGAACCTTGGCCTGGGCGACGACGGCCTCGAGCTCGGGGGCGGCGGCTCCTTGTGGGTGCGCTTCCAGCGGTCGATGCGGGCGTCGGCCTCTTCGGCCATCTTCTCGATCGAGCCCAGCTCCCCGCGGACCGGCTCCCGGTCCATGCGGCGGCGGTAGACGGGGACGGCGATCTGCTCGCGGGGCAGGGCGTCGAAGAAGCCGTGCGCGCGGGCCTTGATCGAGACGTTGGAGACGCTCATGTCGGCGACGGCGTCGCGCAGGTTGTCGGCGCGCTCGCGCAGGATGGCGGGATCGACGACGGGCTGGGGCTCCGCGGGGCCCTGAGCGAAGGCCGGGACCGCTATGAGGAGAGCGAGAAGAGCCGAAAGCGCCATGCCTTGATTATATAGGGATCGGCCGCTTCCGGCGCGGGCCCATGGGCCCAGGACGGCCTAGGCCTAAGGGCCTAGATGTTGACGGAGTAGGGCAGGCTTTCGTAGTGCGCCTGGAGGCACTTGACCCCCATCGTCGCGCCCTGCAGGACGGCGATGGCGTGAACGGCGGCGCCGGCGCTGTGCAGGTTCGTGATGCAGGGGATGTTGAGCTCGAGCGCCGTGCGCCGGATCGCGTAGCCGTCGGCGCGCGAGCGCTTGCCCGACGGGGTGTTGATGACGAGCGAGAGCGTGCGCTGGCGCATGAGGTCGACAACGTCGGGCTTGCCCTCGCCGACCTTGGCCACGCGCGAGGTCTCGAGGCCGTGGCGGTTGAGGAAGTCGGCGGTGCTGCGCGTGGCGACGAGCGTGAAGCCGAGCTGGCGGAGCGAGCGCGCCATCGGCACGATCTGGGGCTTGTCCTCGTCGCGGACGCTGACGAACACCGAGCCGGACGTCGGCAGGAGCATGCCCGCCGCCTCCTGGCTCTTCGCGAAGGAGCGCGGGAAGTCCGCGTCGAGCCCCATGACCTCGCCCGTCGACTTCATCTCCGGCCCGAGCTTGGGGTCGACGCCCGGGAACTTGATGAAGGGCATGACGGCCTCCTTCGTCGACGTGTACGGCGGCTCGACGCCGCCCTTGAGCACGGCGGCGGGCAGCAGCTTCTTGAGCGGCCGGCCCATCATGACCCAGGTCGCGATGCGCGCGACCGGCAGCCCCGTCGCCTTGCTGACGAAGGGCACGGTGCGCGAGGCGCGCGGGTTGGCCTCGAGGACGTAGACGGACCCGTCCTTGACCGCGTACTGCACGTTCATGAGGCCGCGGACCTTGAGCTTGAGCGCGAGCTTGCGCGTGTTCTCGCGGATCGTGGCGAGGACCGCGGGCGAGAGGGAGTGGGGCGGCAAGGTGCACGCGGAGTCGCCGGAGTGGATGCCGGCCTCCTCGATGTGCTCCATGACGCCGGAGATCCAGACGTCCTTGCCGTCGCAGACCGCGTCGACGTCGACCTCGGTCGCGTCGGCGAGGAAGCGGTCGACGAGCAGGGACGGGTGAGTCGCGGCCTTCAGGGCGCGGCCGACGTAGTCGACGAGGGACGGATCGTCGTAGACGACCTCCATCATGCGCCCGCCGAGAACGTAGCTGGGCCGGACCATGACGGGGTAGCCGATGCGGCGCGCGATCTTGAGCGCTTTGTCGGCGGTGTCGGCGATGCCGGACTCCGGCGACAGGATCTTCAGGGACTTCAGCGCGGCGCCGAAAAGCTTGCGGTCTTCGGCCATGTCGATCGCCGCGGGCAGGGTTCCGAGGATCGGCACGCCGGCCTTCTCGAGCGCCACGGCGAGGTTGAGCGGCGTCTGCCCGCCGAACTGCACGATGACGCCCGTCGGGTTCTCCGCGGCGATGATCTCGAGCGTGTCCTCGAGCGTGAGCGGCTCGAAGTACAGCCGGTCGGAGGAGTCGTAGTCCGTCGAGACGGTCTCGGGGTTGCAGTTGACCATCACCGACTGCCAGCCCTGCGCGCGCAGGGCCTTCGAGGCCTGGACGCAGCAGTAGTCGAACTCGATGCCCTGGCCGATGCGATTGGGTCCCGAGCCGAGGATCACGGCCTTCTTCTTCGAGGTCTTGCGGCCGGCGGCGTGCAGCGCGTCGCCTTCGGGCTCGTAGGTCGAGTAGAAGTAGGGCGTCGAGGAGGGGAACTCGCCGGCGCACGTGTCGACGAGCTTGTAGACCGGGCGGACTCCGTGCTTCCAGCGCGCGGCGCGGATCTTGGCCTCGGGCAGCCCTTTGGCCAGGGCGAGCTGGGCGTCGGAGAAGCCGAGTCGTTTGGCGGCGAGCAGGCCCTCGGCGTCGAGCGGCAGCGCCGGCAAGGTCTTTTCGAAGTCGCAGAGCTCCTTGAGCTGATGCAGGAACCACGGGTCGATGCGGGAGACCTCGTGGATGCGCTCGACGGAGACGCCCTCGTCGAGCGCGGACTTCACGTGGTAGAGGCGGCTCGACGTCGGCGTCGCGACGCGCTGCAGGCGCGTCTCGGCGTCCATCGGCTCCGCTCCGGCCAGGCCCTTCTTGCCGCTCTCGAGGCCGCGCAGCGCCTTCTGCAGCGCCTCCTTGAACGTGCGGCCGATGGCCATCGCCTCGCCGACGGACTTCATCGCGGTGTCGAGGGTGAACTCGCCGAACTTCTCGGTCGCGAAGCGGGGCGCCTTCACGACGACGTAGTCGATGGAGGGCTCGAAGCACGCGAGCGTGGCCTTCGTGATGTCGTTGGGCAGCTCGTCGAGCGCGTAGCCGACGGCGAGCTTGGCCGCGAGGCGCGCGATCGGGAAGCCCGTCGCCTTGGAGGCGAGCGCCGAGGAGCGCGAGACGCGCGGGTTGATCTCGACGACGACGCGGCGGCCCGTCTGGGGCTGGACGGCGAACTGGATGTTGCAGCCGCCGGTCTCGACGCCGACCTCGGAGATGATGCGCTTCGCGTCGTCGCGCATCTCCTGGTACTGGCGGTCGGACAGCGTCTGCGCGGGCGCGCACGTGATCGAGTCGCCGGTGTGCACGCCCATGGGGTCCAGGTTCTCGATCGTGCAGACGACGACGAAGTTGTCCTTGCAGTCGCGCATGACCTCGAGCTCGTACTCCTTCCAGCCGAGGACCGACTCCTCCAAGAGCACCTTCTTGACGGGCGAGAGTTCGAACGCGGTGTGGACCTTCTGGCGCAGCTCTTCGAAGTGGTAGGCGATGCCGCCGCCGGTGCCGCCGAGCGTGAAGGAGGCGCGCACGATGATCGGGAAGCCGAGGTCGCGCGCGACGTCCTTGAGGTCGCTCTCGTCGGTGACGACGATCGAGCGCGGCAGGTCGAGGCCGATCTTCTTCATGGCCTCCTTGAAGAGCTGGCGGTCTTCGGCCTTGCGGATCGTCTCGAGGCGCGCGCCGATGATCTCGACGCCGTGCTTCTTGAGGATCCCGCGCTCGGCCGCCGCGACGGTGAGGTTCAGGGCGGTCTGGCCGCCGAGGGTGGGCAGGATCGCCTGGGGCTTTTCGATCGACAGCACCTTGTCCAGATATTCCGGCGTCAGCGGCTCGATGTAGGTGCGGTCGGCGAGCTCCGGATCCGTCATGATCGTGGCGGGGTTCGAGTTGATCAGGCAGACTTCGTAGCCCTCTTCGCGCAGCGCCTTGATGCCCTGCGTGCCCGAGTAGTCGAACTCGGGACCCTGGCCGATGACGATCGAGCCCGAGCCCACGACGAGGATCTTCTTGATGTCGGTGCGTTTAGGCACGGGGCATACCTCCGCCTTTCGGGAAGCTCTCGAGCCCGTCGGCCACGGCGCACAGGGCGCCGAGCAGGGCTTCCGTCTCGTTGAGATCGCGCACGGCGGGAACCTTCCAGACGACGCGGAACTGTTCGCCGACGAAGTCCACGTGCTTGAGGCCGGCCAGGCGCTGCTGCATCGTCGAATCGAAGACGATGGGGCCGGCCGCCTTGTCGGAGCAGCGCGCGAGCAGCTTGTCGCGGAACTCGCGCTCCGTCGGCTCGAGCGCGTCGGGAACGACCATGCCGGCGCGCCGCGTCACGAGCTCCTTCGGCGCGCACTCGACGCGCAGGCGCGTCTCGGCGGAGAGCCAGGCGGTCACGGTCACGCCGGCGTCCGACGTCTCGATCGCGACCTTGCGGCCGTTCCACGCGCCGCCCAGGCGCGGAGGGTTCGCCTCA
Source organism: Elusimicrobiota bacterium (assembly GCA_023213235.1). Lineage (GTDB taxonomy): Bacteria > Elusimicrobiota > Elusimicrobia > UBA1565 > UBA9628 > GWA2-66-18. Next base: position 633,193 of record CP096137.1, read on the forward strand.
TAGGTCAGGCCGAGCGCGGCGCGCATCGTCGGCCACTGAAGGGACGGCGTGTCCAGCTTGTGCTCGCGCCAGAAATACCAGGCGATCGGCGCGATCGCGAGGAGCCCGAGGAGGGCGGTCACCGCGAGCGTGCCTCGCGCCCCGCGAGCATGAGCCCGCGGAAGCGCTCGAAGAGATAGCGGCTGTCGTGCGGGCCCGCCGAGGCCTCGGGGTGGTATTGGACGGAGAAGGCGGGCAAGGTGCCGTGAGTCATGCCCTCGGACGTGCCGTCGTTGAGGTTGACGTGCGTCGTCTTGACCGCGGAGGGCAAGGTCTTCAGGTCGACGCAGAAGCCGTGGTTCTGAGAGGAGATCTCGATCTTCCCGGTCTCCAGGTCCTTGACCGGGTGGTTCGAGCCGTGGTGGCCGAACTTGAGCTTGTACGTGCGCCCGCCGAGGGCCAGGCCGAGCAGCTGATGGCCCAGGCAGATGCCGAACAGCGGCACGCGCTCGGCGAGCAGGTGCTTGATCGTCTCGACGGCGTCCGTGACGGGCTCGGGGTCGCCGGGGCCGTTGGAGAGCAGCACGCCGTCGGGCTTGAGGCGGACGATCTCCGCGGCGGAGGTCGAGCACGGCACGACGGTGACCTTGCAGCCCATCGCCGTGAGGCAGCGCAGGATGCCGTACTTCACGCCGAAATCCATGACCACGACGTGGAGCTGCTTGTCGGCGGGCTTGAAGCCCTCGTCCCACGAGTAAGGCTTATCGCAGGTCACGGTCTTCGCGAGGTTGAGGCCGGCCATCGTGGGCAGGGCCTTCGCCTTGGCCAGCAGCCGCTTCCGGTCGCCGTCCGTCGTCGAGATGATCCCGCGCAGGGCGCCCTTGTCGCGCAGCTTGAGCGTCAGCGCGCGCGTGTCCACGTCCTCGATCGCGACGATGCCGTGCTTCTTGAGGAACGAGCCCGCGGACTCGACCGACTCGTGGTTCGAGGGGTGCTTGCACAGCTCGCGCACGACGAAGCCGGAGAGGCGGGGGCGCGCCGACTCGTGGTCGCCGGCGGTGATGCCGTAGTTGCCGATCAGCGGGTAGGTCATCACGACGCACTGGCCCGCGTACGAGGGATCGGTAAGGATCTCCTGGTAGCCGGTCATCGCGGTGTTGAACACGAACTCGCCGCCGGTCTCGCCCGACGCGCCGCAGGCACGTCCCGCGACGAACGTCCCGTCTTCCAGAGCCAGCCAGGCCTTGTCGTTCATCGGGTTCCTATTTTAGCAATTCTCCGACGTAAGATTGGTGTCAGACCTCCCACTTTCCCACTTTTCTATAAGCCGCGTTTCTGTGGAAAAGTGGGAAAGTGGGAGGTCTGACACCAGCTAGTGCCTGAAGTGGCGCATGCCGGTCATGACCATCGCGAGGTTGTGCTCGTCGGCGGCGGCGATGACTTCGGCGTCCTTGATGGAGCCGCCGGGGTGGATGATGGCCGAGATGCCGAGAGTGAACGCGGCGTCGATGCCGTCTCTAAAGGGGAAGAAGGCGTCGGACGCGAGCACGAGCGCCTTCGGGCCCTCGTTGTCTCGCAGCCAGAGCTTGAACTTCACGCCGGACATGTGGACCGAGTCGACGCGCGACATCTGGCCGGCGCCGATTCCCACGGTGCGGTCGGGACCGGCGAGGACGATCGCGTTGGACTTCACGTGCTTGGCGGCCGTCCAGGCGAAGCGCAGGGCTTCCTCCTCGGCGGGGGTCGGCTGGCGCTTGCTGACGACCTTCCAGTCGGGGCCGGTGACCGCGCGGTCGGGCTCGGTGACGAGGACCTCGTCGCCGATCGAGCGGTACTGCAGGGCCTTCGTGGGCGGCCGCGTGCGCACGAGGATGCGGACGTTGGGCTTCTTCGTGAGGATCTCGAGCGCCTCGGGCTCGTAGCCGGGGGCGACGAGGACCTCGACGAAGCGCTTACTCAGAAGCTCGGCGATGGCCTTCGTCACCGGGCGGTTGAAGGCGAGCGCGCCGCCGAACGCGGAGAGCGGGTCGGTGGCCCAGGCCTTGTCGAAGGCCTGCTCGATCGTCTCGCCGACGCCGATGCCGGCGGGGGTCACGTGCTTGAACACGACGGCCGCGGGCGCCTCGAAGTCGGAGACGGCGTCCCAGGTGCCGGAGGCGTCGAGCAGGTTGTTGTACGAGAGCTCCTTGCCGTGCAGCTTGGAGAAGGACATCCCCTCGTCGGTCGCGTACAGCGCGGCCTTCTGATGGGGGTTCTCGCCGTAGCGCAGGTCCTGGACCTTCGACAGCGGCGCGGACAGCTTGGCCGGGAAGACGGAGCTCTCGGCGCCCGGCTTCTCGCCGCACCACGCGCCGGCGATCATCGAGTCGTAGTCGGCGGTGTGGCGGAACGCGGTGAGCGCGAGGCGGCGGCGCGTCTCGACGGAGAGGCGGCCCTGCTTGGCGCCGAGCTCGGCCAGCACGCCGGCGTAGTCGCCGGGCGCGGTGAGCACGCCGACGTCCTCGAAATTCTTGCCGGCCGCGCGGATCAAGGCGACGCCGCCGATGTCGATCTGCTCGATGACGGCCTGCTCCCACGGGTCGGAGGCCTCGGCCGCGGTCTTCTTGAAGGGATAGAGGTTCACGACGACGAGGTCGATGGGCTCGAGGCCGAACAGCTCGGCCTCGCGGACCTGCTTGGGATCCTTGCGGCGCAGCAGGATCGCGCCATGGACGTGCGGGTGGAGCGTCTTGACGCGCCCGTCGAGGATCTCGGGAAAGCCGGTCATCGTTTCCAGGGGGCGGACGGGCAGTCCCGCCTGAACGAGCGCCTTGTAGGTGCCGGACGTCGAGACGAGCTCCACGCCGAGCTCGTGGAGGCCCTTGGCGAACTCGACGACGCCGGTCTTGTCGGAGACGGAAATCAGCGCGCGCTTGAGGCGCGGAGAGGCCTCGTTCGGCGAGGGCTTCACGACGACCTTGCCGTTCTCGACCTTCGCGCGGCCCTCGGCGAACAGCGCGACGGCGCGCGGGTAGATCCAGTGCTCCTGCGCGAGCACCCTCGCGGCCAGCGTGCCGGGGGTGTCGGTCGCCAGCACGGGGACCGTCGCCTGCAGGACGACGGGGCCGTGGTCGTACTCCTCGTCGACGACGTGAATCGTGGCGCCGCTGACCTTGACGCCGGACGCGATAACCGCTTCATGGACTTTCCGTCCGTACATCCCCTGCCCGCCGAAGGCCGGAAGCAGCGCCGGGTGGACATTTAAGATTCGGCCTGCGTAAGCTTGGATCAGCGGAGGTCTGAGCTTAAGCATGAATCCCGCGAGGCATATTAATTCAATGCCGCGGCGCTTAGATTCTTGGGCTAGAAAGGCATTGTACTCGTCGGGAGACGGGTGGTCGTTCTGCGGGCAGACGATCGTCTCGATGCCCACGCGCTGAGCGCGCCGCACCGCTCCGGCGTCGGCCTTGTTCGACACGACGAGGGCGATCTGCCCGCGCACGCGCCCGTCGGCGCAGGCGTCGAGCAGGGCCTGGAGGTTGGTCCCTTCCCCGGAGGCGAAGACCGCGATCTTCAAATGATCTCGACCTCGTGTTTCCCGGAGACGATCTCGCCGACGACGCGCGCCTCGGGCAGGGCCTTCTTCGCGGCCTCGAGGCTGTCGGGGCGGATCACGATGACCAGGCCCAGGCCCATATTGAACGTGCGCCACATCTCGCGCTCCGGCACGTTGCCGCGGCGCTGGATCTCGCCGAAGATCGGGAGCTGGCGCCAGGCGTCCTTGCGGAAGATCGCCTTGCGGCCGCGCGGCAGGATGCGCGGCACGTTCTCGACAAGGCCGCCGCCGGTGATGTGCGAGAGGCCGAGGATGATCTGCTCGTCCTTGGCCAGGGCGGCTTTGAGGCGCATGACCTCGTCGACGTAGATGCGCGTCGGCGTGAGGAGCGCCTTGCCCCACTTCTTGAGCTCCTTGCCCTTGAACACCTGGCGCGCCAGCGAGTAGCCGTTGGAGTGGAGGCCGGAGGACGGAAGACCAAGAATCAGGTCTCCCGGATAAATCTTGCTGCCGTCGATGACCTCGCTGCGCTTGACCAGGCCGACCGCGAAGCCCGCGAGGTCGTACTCGTTCTTCGGGTACATGCCGGGCATCTCGGCCGTCTCGCCGCCGAGCAGGACGCAGCGTCCCTGGCGGCAGCCCTCCATGATGCCGGCGATGATCTTCTTCGACGTCGCGAGCTTGAGCTTGCCGGTCGCGTAATAATCGAGGAAGATCAGCGGCTTGGCGCCGCAGCAGACGAGGTCGTTGACCGACATCGCGACGAGGTCGACGCCGATCGTGTCGTGCTTGTCGAGCGCGAAGGCGAGCTTGAGCTTCGTGCCGACGCCGTCGGTGCAGGCGACGAGCTCGTAGGGCTCGGCGCCGGGCAGGTCGAGCGGGAAGAGGCCCGCGAAGCCGCCGATCGCGGGCGCCTTGGCCTGGATGTGGTCGACGAGCTTGTCGGCGAGGTCGATGTTGACGCCGGACTTGCGGTAGGTGAGAGTGGGCATTATTTCTTCTCCGTGCGGCTGCCCGGCTTGACGACGGGCTCTCCCGCCTTGCAGCGCGGGCACTCCTCCGGCTTCCAGGCGGGGACCGAGACGGCCCAGAGGGCCGTGTACGGCGCGCCCAGATTCGACTTCCCTTCCGAGCGGTCCACGACCGAGACGGCCCCGGCGACCGCCGCGCCCGCGGCGCGGATCACCTCGAAGACCTCCTTCGTGGACTTGCCCGTCGTGACGACGTCCTCGACGACCACCACCTTCTCGCCGGGCTTGAGGGAAAAGCCGCGGCGCAAGGTCATGATACCATCGACGCGCTCGGTGAAGAAATGGCGGACGCCGAACGCGCGCGCGACCTCGTGGCCGATCATGAGGCCGCCCATCGCCGGCGAGAGCACGAGGTCGGGCTTGAGCCCCGACTTCTCGGCCACCGCGCGCCCGAGGGCCTCCGCGGCGCCGGGCTGGGCCAGCACGAGCGCGCATTGGAGGTAGCGGTCGCTGTGCAGGCCGGAGGAGAGCAGGAAGTGGCCCTTGAGGTACGCTCCGTTGTCGAGGAAAAGCTTTTCGACGTTCATTCGCGGTCCAGGGCCTTGGAGTTGGCCGCCTTCATCTCGGCCAGGATGTCGAGCGCGGCCGCCCGGGGATCGGGCGCGTGCGTGATCGGCCGGCCGATGACGACGAAGTCGATGCCGAGGGCCGCCGCCTCTCCGGGCGTCATGACGCGGTTCTGATCGTTGAGCGCCGCCCCTTTCGGCCGTATGCCGGGAGTCACGAACTTCATGTCGAGATGGGGAAACGCCTTGCGCAGCATCCCGACCTCCTGCGGCGAGCAGATCGTCGCGTCGGCCCCGCCGACCCAGCCGAGCTTGGCGAAGCCCTTCACCAAGGAGGGAATCTTCGCCGAGGGAGAAAAGATCTTCACGTCCTTGGGCGCCATGCTGGTCAGCACGGTGACGCCCCACAGCTTCGGGCGCGGCGAGACCTCGGAGGCCGCGCGCAGCATGTCGGAGCCGCCGGAAAGATGGAGAGAGACCGCGTCGACGCCGAGGCGCTGGGCCTCGCGCACGGCGTGGGCGACCGTCTGGGGGATGTCGTGGAGCTTGAGGTCGAGAAAGACCTTGCCGCCCTGGCGGCGCACGAGGTCGACGGCGCGCTTGCCGTGCGCGGTGAAGAGCTGGAGGCCGACCTTGTACCAGACGATCGTGCCGTGCAGGGCCTTGAGCAGCTCCTCCTGCTTCTTGACCGAGTCGACGTCGAGCGCGACGATGACCTGGGTCACGCGAGCCCCCGCGTGATGCGCTTGACCGTGGAGGGACCGCCGTAGACGAGTCCCGTGTAGAGCTGGACGAGGTCGGCGCCGGCCGCGAGGCGGTCCCTCGCGTCGTCGGCGGTCTCGATGCCGCCGACGGCGATGAGCGGGAGCTCGGTCAGCGCGCGGGTCTTGGCGAGCAGCGCCTGCGCTTTCGCCTTCAGCGGCGCGCCGGAGAGGCCGCCCTTCTCCTGGTGAGCGTGGTCGATCGTGGTATTGCTGACGACGAACCCTTGAGCCCCGGGCGTCGCCAGGCAGGCCCGGAGATCGTCGTCGGCGAGGTCGGGGGACAGCTTGACGAGCACCGGCTTGGTCGACGCGTTGGCCGTCTGGACGGCGTCGAGGATCGCCGCGAGATCCGACGACTTCTGCAGATCCCGGAGGCCGGGAGTGTTGGGCGAGGACACGTTGACGACGAAGTAGTCGCCGAACTCAGCCAGGAGCTTGAAGGTCCGGGCATAGGCCGAGGGGGCCTGCGTCGACGGAGTCCCTTTGTTCAGGCCGAGATTGATCCCCAGCGGAATCGGCGGCCTCGGCATGGCGGATAATCTGACTCTCAATGCGCGGGCGCCCTCGGAGTTGAAGCCCATGCGGTTGACGATCGCGCGCTCGCCGGGGACGCGGAACAGGCGCGGCTTCGGATTGCCGGGCTGGGGCTCGAGGGTGACCGAGCCGATCTCGAGGAAGCCGAAGCCGAGTCCGGGAAGGACGGGGATAAGCCGCCCGTCCTTGTCGAAACCGGCGGCCAAGCCGACGGGATTGGGAAAGCGGACGCCGAAGACGGTCTTCTCGAGCCCTCGTCCGCCGGGGCCGGTCAGCGCCGACAGGACGGCCGCGGCCCCGGGAAGGGGAGCCGCGAGCGCCATCAGCCCCGCGGCCTCCTCGTGCACGCGCTCGGCGTCGAGCGAGAACAGGAAGGGCTTGAGCGCGTCATAGAGCATGGACCACGCGTCCGGCGGAGAGGGTGACGAGCGCTCGCCCCTTGAGGCGGCGGCCGGCGAAGGGGTGTTGCGGCTCTTCGAGGCGAACGGCGGCTCCGGCGTCCAGGACGCGTCGGGGTCGACGACGACGAGGTCGGCGTCGGCGCCCGCCGCGAGCGTGCCCTTGGTCTTGAGGCCGAGCAGCCCCGCCGGGCCGGAGGAGAGGCGCTCGACGAGGCGGCGCCGCGTGAGGATCTTCTTGTGGAAGAGCTCGGTCAGCGCGATCGCGAGCGAGGTCTCGAGCCCCGTCACGCCGAAGGGAGCCAGGTCCATGCCGAGCGACTTGGCGCCGCAGCCGTGCGGCGCGTGATCGGTGGCGATCGCGTCGATCGTCCCGTCGGCCAGGCCCGCGAGCAGGGCGGCGCGGTCGTCGGAGCGGCGCAGCGGCGGGTTCATCTTCCAATTGCCGTCGTAGCCGGGGATCATCGCGTCGGTCAGCGCGAAGTGATGCGGGCAGGCCTCGGCGGAGATCCGCACGCCGCGCTTCTTGGCGGCGCGCACCGCGTCGACGGACTCCGCGGCGGAGACGTGCGCGACGTGCAGGCGCGCGCCCGTCATCTCGGCCAGCGTGGCGTCGCGCATGACCTGCAGCGTTTCGGCGGCCCACGGCGCGCCCTTGAGCCCTTTGCGCAGGGCCTCCGGGCCCTCGTGCACGCAGGCGCCGGCGGAGAGGGTGAGGTCCTCGCAATGGTCGATGACCAGCATGTCGAGGTCTTTCGCGTGCTCGAGCGCGCGGCGCATGAGCCCGGCGCTCATGACGGGACGCCCGTCGTCCGACAACGCGGCGGCGCCCGCGGCCTTGAGCTTGGCGAACTCCGTCAGCCGCTCTCCCTGCTGGCCCATCGTGACGGCGCCCGCGAACAGCACGGTCACCGCGGCGTCGGCGCGCGCGCGGGCGCGCAGGAAGCCGAGCTTGGCGGGATCGTCGGTCACCGGCTCGGTGTTGGCCATCGCGAGCACGGTCGTCACGCCGCCGCGCGCGGCCGCGCGCGTGCCCGTGGCGATCGTCTCGTCGCCCTCGCGGCCGGGCTCGCGCAGATGGACGTGCATGTCGACGAGGCCGGGCAGGACCCACTTGCCTTTCGCGTCGATGACGGGCGCGCCCTTGAGCGCGGGCTTGCGCGAGAGGCCGGCGGCGACGGCGGCGACGCGGCCGTCCTCGATGAGGATGTCCCGCACGGATTCCACGCCGGAGGCGGGTCGATCAACAGCCCGCCGACGACGATCAGCTGCTCAGGCAAGGGACCTCCCGTCGTCGCACAGCGAGAGGACGGCCATGCGCGCGAGCACGCCGTTGGCCACCTGCTCGAGGATCACCGAGCGCGGCCCGTCGGCGACCTCGGAGGCGAGCTCGACGCCGCGGTTGATGGGCCCCGGGTGCATGACGAGCGCCTCGGGCTTCATCAGCGCGGCGCGCTCGGGCGTGAGCTGGTAGGACAGCGCGTAGTCGGACATCGAGGAGACGAAGCCCTGGTCCATGCGCTCGAGCTGCAGGCGCAGGACGTTGACGGCGTCGGCGTTCTTGAGGGCCTTCTCGACGTTGTGCTCAACGGTCGCTCCCAAAGTCGAGAAATCGTCGGGGCAGAGGGCGGTCGGGCCGCAGAACGTGACCTTCGCGCCGAGCTTCCTGAGAGCGAAGAGATTCGAGCGCGCGACGCGGCTGTGGCGGATGTCGCCCAGGATCGTGATCTTGCGGCCCTTGAAGGAGCCCCAGCGCTCCCGCAAAGTCAGCAGGTCGAGCAGGGCCTGCGTCGGGTGCTCGTGCCAGCCGTCGCCGGCGTTGATCACCGAGGCCTTGAGCAGGGGGCCAAGTCCTCGAGGACGCCGGAGCGCTCGTGGCGCACGACGAAGTGCGTGACGCCGACGGCCTGGAGATTGAGGAAGGTGTCGAGAAGCGTCTCGCCTTTGCTGAGGGAGGACCCGACGGGCGAGAAGCTGAGCACGTCGGCGCCGAGGCGCTTGGCCGCCATCTCGAAGGAGGAGCGGGTGCGCGTCGAGGGCTCGGTGAAGACGAAGGCGACGGTGCGGCCCTTGAGGCGGTCGGAGGAGGCGTCCTGCTTGAACGAGGCGGCCAAATCGAGGATCGTCTCGATCTCTGAGGCGCTCAGCCCTTCCAGGCCGAGCAGGTCCTTCCGTTCCCAGTCTCTCGGCGCCACTTTTCACGGCGGGGGATCCCCGCCGGAACGATTAGACTATTTTGGGGAACGCGCGTCCAGGTCAGGGAACCATCGCCGCCCCGAGATCCTTGAAGAAGCCCGCGACCTTCTTCCAGGCCGTGTCGCGCGAGGAGCGCTCGAGGCCTTCCTCCATCATGAGCTCGAGCGTGCTCGCGTGCTCGATCCAGCCGACGTCGCGCACGAAGTTGGCGCGCAGGACGATCGTCCTGCGCAGCATCCCGGCGACCCCGCCCTCCTGCTCCACGGGCCGGCCGCCGTCGACGACGTAGGCGCGCCGCCTCGCGTCGATCCGCGTGGTCCCGATCATGATGTTCGAGGGGCGCAGGTCGTCGGTCATGACGCCGGCGGCGGCCATGCGCCCGAGCATCTCGACGACGAGCGCGCGGTCCTCCGCGCGGAAGCGCTTCGCGCGAAAGAGCGCCTCGAGCGTCTCGCCGTAGACGCGCTCGCGCACGCTCACGAGCGCGCCGTCGACGACGGCGCCGCCGAAGTGGCGCGGCCCCGCGTCGGCGGCGGCCAGCAGGTCGGCGGACTCCTTCTCGCCGGCGGCCGTCGCGCGCGGGCTCTGCGCGGCCATGAGCTCGATGCCGGCCGAGTGCGCGACGGTCTTGATCACCGCGCCCTCGACGGCGGGATGGACGTCGACGAAGCCGTACTCCCCTTGGCCCAGCCGCTCGAGCTTGGCCTCGCCGCGGCGCCAGGCGCCGCGCTTGAAGGAGAGCCCGTCGAGCTCGAGCCGGGGAGCCGCGCCGTCGAACCAGCCCGCGAGCGCCGGATCGGCCTTCGCCGCGGCCGCGAGCTCGGCGGCCCCGGGGCCGGCCTTCTCCGGCTCCTTGAGCGAGCCCGCGACGATCAGCGCGGCGGCGCGCTCGGCGAGGACGGGGAGGCGGCGCGCGCGATCAGCAGCGGCGCGATCGCCGCGGGCGCGGGCGAGGCCGCGAGAGCGGCGACGCGCAGCGACAGCGCCGAGACCTCGCCCGTCAGCGCGGCGGGCGCGGACAGAGGCCCGCCGACGAGCAGCGCCGGCGCCCCGAGCGGCGCGAGCGCCGCCTCGGGAACGAGGCGGACGACGCCGGCCGCCGCGCCGGCGGCGAGCAGGGCCGTCAGCAGCAGGCCGCGCAGCAAACCCTTCATGAGGAGAAGGATGCCCGGCGCCGGGCCTTCGCGCGAGGGTCCTAGGACTTTGCTAAAATGCCCGTATGACCTACCCGATCGAGCTCGAGAACGTGCGCCTCTTCGACGTCCTGCGCAATTCCCTCAGCGGAGAGCTCGGCGTCGTGCTCGGCGTCGAGGGCGACAAGATCGCCCTCAAGCTCAAGACGGGCGAGATCGCCCGCTTCAAGCACGGCGAGCACATCTACCGCGTCTCCGAGGACGAGGCCGTCGCGTTCCGCGCGGTGATCGCCGAGCAGCGCCGGCAGGCGTCGCTCCTCAAGCCGCGCAAGCGCGGGTCCCTGCGCAAGCCCGCCCCCAAGGCGAAGGCGAAGAAGGCCGCGAAGAAAGCCTAGTCCGGGCTCTCCGGGTTGGCGAACTGGTCGTCGCGCCCGAACATCAGCCCGTCGCGGTAGGACGAGGACTTCCCGGCCGGACCCTCGTGCAGCAGCTTCTGCCGCAGTTGGGCCGCCTCGCGCGGCTCGCGCCGCCCCGTCAGCACCTCGTCGGCCAGATTCAGCGCGAGGAAATTCTCCGCCTCGGTATCGGCGCGCGAGGTCAGCCGGCCCTCCGACAGGTCGGCCTCGATCTCGCGGTCGTAGCGCGCGAGCAGGTCGAGCTTCGCGGGATCGGCGCGGTAGGCCGCGCTCTGCTCGAGCCGGCCCTTGTTGCGCTTGAACGCGCGGCCTCCCGGAGCCTCGCGGTGCACGACGGTGCGCTTCCAGGGGCCGTTGTCGTGCCAGACGAGGGCTTCGTCGCGCGCCTCGGTCGGCTGGCCGTACTGGGCGATCATCGCGCGCGCGAGGCGGTACGAGTAGGTCGGCCAGGAGAGAATGATCGTCTCAGGCGTCTTTCCGGAGACGTTCGTCTCCGTGGGGTCGGGCTCGTCCCGGAACTGGGCGGACGCCGGATACCACGGCGCGGCGAGCAGCGCGAGCGCGAGCGACCGGAGAAGGGCGGCTTTCATCTGGCACCTCCGAAGGTGCCCGCAGTATACGGAGCCGCCGCCGGGCCGCCCATGATGGGGCGGTGACGTTATTTCTTCGGGTGCGCGATCGCGTCGATCTCGTCGGCGGAGAGGGTCTCCTTCTCCATCAGCGCGTCGATCATCGCCTGGTGCTTGTGCGCGTTGTCGCGCAGGCGCTTCTCGACGCGGTCCATCGAGGCCTTCAGCAGCTTGTTGACCTCGACGAGCGCCTTCGCGTCGGCCTCGGAGCCGAACGCGCTCTGGCCGTACTGGTTCGGCATCGTCTGCGCGAGCCCGAGGTCGGTCATGCCGAGCTGCTGGACCATCGCGCGCGCCACGCGCGTCGCCGACTCGAGGTCCGAGCCGGGGCCGGTCGACCACTCGCCGTAGAAGATCTTCTCGGCGACGAGGCCGCCGAGCGCGGTGTCGAGCCGCGCCTCGAGCTCGGCGCGCGTGTAGAGGTACTTGTCGCCTTCCTCGGAGCCCGACTCGGCGAAGCCGAGAGCGCCCGAACCGTGCGGGATGATCGTGACCTTGTTGACGGGCACGCGGACCTCGGGGTTCTCGTTGAGCAGGTTGGCCAGCACGTGGCCGACCTCGTGCGCCGCGATGCGCTTCTTCAGCGCGTCGGAGAGGCGCAGGCTGCGCTTGCCGCCGATCGTCGCGCGGTCGACGGCCTCGTCGATGTCCGCGGCCGAGATCGAGTCCGCCGCGCGGCGGGCGGCGAGCAGCGCCGCCTCGTTGATCACGTTCTCGAGGAACGCGCCGGAGAGGCCCGCGGTGCGCCGCGCGATCAGGCGCAGGTCCACCTCGGCGGCCAGGCGCGCCTTCTTCGCGTGCAGGGCCAGGATCGCCTCGCGGCCCATCGCCTCGGGCAGCCCCACGTGGATCTTGCGGTCGAAGCGGCCGGGGCGCGTGAGCGCCGCGTCGAGGTGTCGGCGCGGTTGGTGGCCGCGACGACGATGACGCCGGAGGAGTTGTCGAAGCCGTCCATCTCCTTCAAGATCTGGTTGATCGTCTGCTCGCGCTCGTCGTTGCCGCCCTGGCCGGGGCCGCCGTCGCCGCGCTTCTTGCCGACCGCGTCGATCTCGTCGATGAAGATGATCGCCGGGCCGTTCTGGCGCGCCGTCTCGAAGAGCTCGCGCACGCGGCGGGCGCCCATGCCGACGTAGAGCTCGACGAAGTCCGAGCCCGAGATCGAGATGAACGTCGCGTTCGACTCGCCGGCGAGCGCGCGCGCGAGCAGGGTCTTGCCCGTGCCGGGGGGCCTTCCATGAGGACGCCCTTCGGGATGCGCGCGCCGAGGCGCTTGTACTGCGCGGGGTCGCGCATGAAGTCGATGAGCTCCTGCAGCTCGACGAGGCTCTCGTCGATGCCGGCGACGTCGGCGAAGCGCGTCGTCGGCCGCTCGAGGTTCATCTTGGGCTTGGTGTTGATGCCGCCCGCCGAGCCGCCGCCGCCCATGAACTTGCGCATGATCCAGATGAAGATGAACGCGCCGATGACGATCCACAGGATCTGCATGAGCGCGCCGCTCAGGAAGCCCTTCGGCTTGTTCGCCGCCTCCATCACCTTGGCCTGGCGCTCCATCGCGTCGGCCGTGCGCTTGGTGTCCTTGGCGATCTGCTCGAGCGCGGCGTCCTTGGGGTCGACCTGCTTCGGCGCCGCCGCGGAGTCCGACGGCGCGGCCTTGACCGAGTCCGCCCCGGTGATCGTCTGCGTGATCGCGGGGCGCTCGGCGGGCGGCGTCGGGGGCTGGTTCAGGTTGGAGAAGGTCATCCAACCCAGCACGCCGGCCAGCAGCATCATCGGGAACCAGCGCGCGAAGGCGCCGCGGCGCTGGGGGCCCTGGGGGTTCTGCGGGTTGTTGAACGTCTTCTGGTCCTGCGGCGCGGCGTCGGCGGCGCGGCGGACGTTGTACTCCGTCTCCGGCCCGGGCTCGACGCCGAGCGCCGTCAGCGTCCCGGCGGCCGCGAGGCGCACGGAGGCGTTGCGGTCCTTGTAGGAGGCCTTGAGCAGGTCGAGGAGCTCCGGCGAGGCGGGCTGCAGCTGCGCCGCGTCGCGCGACAGGCGCCGCAGGGCCGTGCGCTGGAGGTACCACCACGGATCGATGTTGACGTCCTTCGAGGTCTGGACGCCCTGGCGGGCGGCGAGGCGCAGCAGGTCGAGGTAGTGCGGCAGCGTCTTCTCGAGCGGCAGGGCGTCGAGGATGCGCTGCGCGCCGATCTTCACCTCGGAGCGGCGCTCCTTCTCGTCGACGATCGCGGCCGCGGCGAGGCGCAGGGCCTCGTCGGGATTCGTCTGGAGCAGCTTCTCCAGCTGCGCGACGACGCGCGTGGCCGGAACGAAGGGCTCCCGCGCGGCCTTCGGGGCGGAGCGCTTGGCCGCGGGCTTGCGCGCGGGCTCCTGATCGTTCGGCGGCGTGTGCATCGGCGCCGAGGCGGCGGGAGCTTCGGGCGCGAGCGCCGCGGGGGCCGTCGCCGCGGAAGCCGCCGGGCCGGCCTTGACGATCAGCGACAGGGCGAGCACGGTCGAGACGGCGAGGATGCCCCACGCGAGCGGCATCATGCCCGCCAGGATCAGCACGGGCAAGGTCGCCTGGTAGCCGAGCAGGTTGACGAACGCGGCCTTCACCGTCGCGGCCACGGCCTGGTCGACGGGATTCTTCACCGGGGCGGAGAGCGCGCGGAGGTTCGCGATCGCCGCGACGGCGGTCAAGGCGACGTTGCCGGCCAGCCACAGGGCGGGCAGGCCGGGGACCAGCGCGTAGAACGTCCAGGCCAGGCCGCCGGCGGCGGCCAAGGCCGCGCCCGCGCGCAGCGTCAGCGGGATCTTCGAGAGCAGCGGCGCGAGGTAGGAGAACGCCCCGGCCATGCCGGCGACGGTGCCGATCAGCCACGGCTTGAGGACGGCCGCGGAGCCGCCGAGGGCCACGCTCGTGATGGGCCCCATGAAGGCGACCATCGTGAGGAACTGCAGGGGAGCATCGCGACCGCGCCGGCGACCGGATTCTTGACGATGAGCCGGCGCAGGGAATGGGCGAGCACGCTCTCGCGCGGGGCGGAGGCCGCGGCCGGCGCGGAGGCGGACGGCGGCGCCGCGGGAGCGCCGGCGACGCCGGCGGCGGGCTCGATCGAGATGACGCCGGGAGCCTTCTTCAGCGCGAACAGGCGCGAGACCGGCGAAGCGCCGCGCACGGTGACGATGCCGGGCGCGCGCACGACCGCGAACGACGCGTCGACGCGGAAGCCGAGGTCTGCGCCCATCTTCTCGAGCACCGCCGTCAGCGCCTCGGGCGAGCCGGGATCGGCCATCGTGACGAGCACGGGGACGAGGTGGTGCCGCGGGCGCTCGAGGCCGGAGCCGCGCGGGGCGTCGTTCGGCGCGCCGGCCTCGACGGCGTCCTGGACGGGGCGCCGCGCGATGATGCCGTCGAAGAGCGAGGACAGGCGGCTCAGGGGGCCGGGCCCTTTCTCGGACGCGGAGGCGGCGGGCACGAGGGCCCGGGCCGTCGCGAGAGCGGACGGCGCGACGGCCTCGCCGCGGACGGGGACGGCGATGGCCGCGGCGGGCTGAGCCGCGGCGGGCACGATCAGGGCGGACGGGACGTTCGCGTTCGCGGCGGCGGGGATCGCCGCCTGGAGGGCGGCGGGAGCGACGGCGACGGGCGAGGGGGAGACGGCGGACATGGTCACGGACAGGCCGGGCAAGGCCAGGTTCGTGAGCGACATGGGGGAGCCGGACATCGTCGTCGCCGTGACGCCGGCGCCGGAGGCTCCGAGGCCCGCCGAGCCCGCGCGGACCGCCGCGGCCGTCTGAGCCCAGAGGTTCGGCCCGGGAACCGTCATCAGCAGCGAGGCGATGACGACCGAGGCGACGGAGCGCGACGCGGTTCGCAAAATCATGTTAGAAGTCCTTTCCTTGCCCGAAAAGTTGACCACGGTCAAATTCTACGCGACCCACGGTGCCGGACGTTTAGGCCCGAGGGGCCTAAAATCCCCGGCATTGGTCCCACCCCATTAAGGGACCTACGGGGCGGATGAGGGTCAGGCGTTGCAGGTTTCACTTTCCCCTGGAAATCCGATTCGCTTGGAAAGTGAAACCTGCAACGCCTGACCCCTATTTCTTGGGCTTGAGGGCGGCGTCGGCGCAGTACAGGGCGACGCCGAGCCAGATGAGGACGAAGCTGGTCAGGCGCTCCTTCGGGAGGGGCTCGGCGAAGGCGAACACGGCGATGAGGAACTGCAAGGTCGGCGAGGTGAACTGGAGGAAGCCCATCGTCTTGAGGTCCAGGCGCGGCGCCGCCTCGACGAACCACAGAAGGGGCACGGCCGTGATGCCCGCGCCGCCGGCGAGCAGGAGCCAGGTGCGCGCGTCGGGCGGCAGATGGCCGTTGACGGCGAGCCAGGCCAGGCCGGCGAGGCACGGCGGCGTCAGCACGAAGGTCTCGAACGAGAGGCCCGCGAGCGCGTCGACGGAGGCGACCTTCCTCAGCAGGGCGTACAACGCGAAGGTCCCGGCCAAGGTCAGCGACAGCAGGGGCAGCTCGCCGTGGGCGTGGACGAGCCAGCCCACCCCGCACAGCGCGAGCGCCGCCGCTCCCGCCTGCAGCGGGCGCATGCGCTCGCGCAGCACGACGACGCCGAGCGCGACGTTGACGAGAGGGTTGATGTAGTAGCCGAGGCTGGTGTCGAGCACGCGCCGGTCGGCGATCGCCTTGATGTAGAGATACCAGTTCAGTCCGATCAGCGCCGTCGTGCCGAGCAGCAGGGCGACGGTGCGCGGCGAGGACGCCGCGCGCCGCAGCTCGGCGCGCTTGCCGCGCGCGAACCAGAGCAGGAAGAGGGCCGACCACGCGACGCGGTGCAGCAGGATCTCGAAGGGCGGCACGTGCGCGAGCAGCCGCCAGTAGAGGGGCGACAGCCCCCACAGCCCGAACGCGCCGAGCGCGTAGAGCAGCCCCGCCGTCGACGGGCTCAACGGCGCAGCGCGGCCAGGCGCTCGTCGGCGCGCGCGAACTCGGCCTCGGCGGCGGCGCCGACGACGGTGTAATGGCCCATCTTGCGGCCCGGGCGCGCCTCGCTCTTGCCGTAGAGATGCAGCGTCGCGCCGGGAATGCCGTCGAGCGCCGACCAGCGCGGCTCGCCCTTCTCCCAGACGTCGCCGAGCAGGTTGACCATCGCCGCGGGGCCGAGCATGTCGGTCGGGCCGAGCGGCAGACCGCACACGGCGCGCACGTGCTGCTCGAACTGCGAGGTCTTGCAGCCCCCGAGCGTGTAGTGGCCGCTGTTGTGCACGCGCGGAGCGATCTCGTTGACGAGCAGCCTCTCGTCGTGCAGGAGGAACATCTCGACGGCCAGGACGCCGACGTGGCCCAACGCCTCGGCGATCTCGCCCGCGAGCTTGACCGCCTTGCGCGCGACGTCGTCGGGGATGCGCGCGGGCGCGCGCGTCGCGTGCAGGACGCCGCCGCGGTGGACATTCTCGGCGACCGGGTAGACCGACGTCTTCCCGTCGCGGCCGCGCGCGAGGATCACGGAGATCTCCGCCTTGAAGTCGACGAGCTTCTCCCAGACGCAGGGCGCCTGGAGGACTTCGTCGGCCTTGGGCGCGTCGGCCTCCGAGTTCAGCCGGCACTGGCCCTTGCCGTCGTAGCCGTGCGTGCGCCGCTTGAGGATGACGGGATACTTCCAGCCCGCCGCCGTCGACGCCGCGCCGTACGGCGTCTGCGGAAAGCCGTGCTTGGACAGGAACTCGCGCTGCGTCAGCCGGTCGCGGATCGTCGCGAGCACGGAGGGCGCGGGGTAGAGCGGCCGCGCGGCGGCCACGGCCTCGAGCACGGGCACGGGGATGAGTTCCCACTCGAGCGTGACCACGTCGCAGGCCTGCGCGAGGCGCAGGGCGGCGTCGCGGTCCTCGACGGAGGCGACGATCGGCACGTCGACGGCCTGAAGCGCGGGGGACTTGGCCGACGCGTCGAGGGCGGCGGTGCGGTAGCCGAGGGCCTTGGCCGCCTGCGCGATCAGGCGGCCGAGCTGTCCGCCGCCCAGGATGCCGAGCGTGCGCCCGGGCTTGAGCGGCTCCGTCATCCGCGGACGTCGCGCTTGACCTTGCGCGTCTGCGCGGCGCGGAACGCGCGGACCTTCGCGGCCAGGCGCGCGTCGGAGAGCGCGAGGATCTGCGCGGCGAGGTGGCCGGCGTTGGCCGCGCCGGCCTCGCCGATCGCGAGCGTGCCGACGGCGACGCCGCGCGGCATCTGCGCGATCGAGAGCAGGGAGTCGAGGCCCTTGAGCGCGCGCGACTCGACGGGCACGCCGAGCACGGGCAGGGGCGTCATCGCCGCGGCCATGCCGGGCAGGTGCGCGGCGCCGCCGGCGCCCGCGATGATCAGCTTGAGCCCGCGGCCCTCGGCCGACGAGGCGTAGGTGAACAGGCGCGCCGGGGTCCGGTGCGCGGAGACGACGTTCGCCTCGAAGGGCACGCCGTAGCCGGCGAGCACGTCGGCGGCGGCCTTCATCGTCGCCCAGTCCGACTTGCTGCCCATGATGATCCCGACGAGCGGCCTGAGGGTCTTCTTCACGCGAGAGTCCTCCCGAGCACTTTGGCGGCGACGTCCGTCCTCCACTGCAGGCCGGGCCCGGCGACGCGGGGCACGGCGGCGTACGCGCGCTCGCGCGCGGACGCGAGGTCCGGGCCGAGCCCGACGACCGACAGCACGCGCCCGCCCGCGGCGAGCCAGCGTCCGCCCTCGCGGCGCGTGCCGGCGTGGAACACGACGACGTCGAGGCCGGAGGCGGCCTCGGGCGTCAGCGCGGCGCCGGCGCGCGGCGAGTCGGGATAACCCTCCGCCGCGACGACGACGGACACGCACGCCCCGGGCTTGGCGGGGACGTCGCGGGCCTTCAGCGTTCCCGTCGCGCAGGCCAGGCACAGCTCGAGGAAGTCGGCGTCGAGCAGCGGCAGGATCGCCTGCGTCTCGGGGTCGCCGAGGCGCGCGTTGAACTCGAGCAGCTTCGGCCCCTCCGGCGTCAGCATGAGCCCCGCGTAGAGGACGCCGCGGAAGTCCACGCCGTCGGCGGCGAGGCCCTTGAGCGCGCGGTCGAACACCTCGGCGCGGATCGTGGCGAGGGTCTTCGCGTCCAGCGGCGCGGGGCACAGCGCGCCCATGCCGCCCGTGTTCGGGCCCTTGTCGCCGTCGAGCAGGCGCTTGTGGTCCTGGCTCGCGGGGAGCAGGGCGTAGGACTTGCCGTCGAGGACGGCCATCATCGAGATCTCGGGGCCCGTCAGCAGCTCCTCGACGACGAGCGTGGCGCCCGCGGCCGTGCCGCCGAGCGCGGCGACGGCCGCCTCGGCCTCGGCGAGCGTCGAGGAGACGACGACGCCCTTGCCCGCGGCCAGGCCGTCGGCCTTCACCGCGCAGCGGCCCTTCAGCTCCCGGACCGCGGCCAGCGCCTCGGCGGTGCCGCCGACGCGCGCCTTGGCGGTCGGCAGGCCGTGGCGCGCCATGAACGCCTTCGCGAAGGCTTTCGACGACTCGAGCCGGGCGCCGTCGCGGCCCGGGCCGAACACCGGGATGCCCGCGGCGCGGGCGGCGTCGGCGACGCCGGCGGCGAGCGGAGCCTCCGGGCCGACGACGAGGAGTTCGACCTCTTTCTCCCGGCAGAAGCGCGCGACGGCCGCGCCGTCGAGAGGGTCGAGCGGGACGCGCTCGGCCAGGGACGCCATCCCGTCCGAGCCGGGGGCGGCCCAGAGCTTCGTCAGGCGCGGGCTCTTCGCGAGCGCCCACGCCATCGCGTGTTCCCGTCCGCCGGAGCCGAGGAGGAGGACCTTCACCTCCTCCATGCTAGCAAGTCGGGAGGCCGGGGGCTACTCGGCGGCTTCGACGACGCGGAAGACCTCGGCGAGCGTCGTCTGGCCCTCGGCGCACTTTCGCAGGCCGTCGAGGATCATCGGCTCCATGCCTTCCTTCAGCGCGACCGCGCGCAGGTCGTCGATCGAGGCCTTTCTCAGAATCGCCGCGCGCAGGCCCGGCGAGATCGCCGTGAACTCGAAGAGCAGCACGCGGCCCTGGTAGCCGGACTTGCGGCACGCGTCGCAGCCGACGCCCCTCTTGAGCCCCTGAAAGAGCCCCTCGGGCGTGCGGACTCCGGCCTTTCGCATGCGCTCTTCGATTTCGGACGCCTCGGTGGGCGTCGCCTCATAGGGCTGCGCGCAGGCGGAGCAGACTTTGCGCGCGAGCCGCTGCGCGGAGACGGCCGTCAGAGCGGACGCGATCGGGAAGCTCTCGAGCTCCATGTCGCACAGGCGCGTGATCGCGCCCAGCGCGCTGTTCGTGTGGAGCGTCGTGAAGATCATGTGGCCCGTCAGAGAGGCCGACACCGCGATCTCGGCGGTCTCCAGGTCGCGGATCTCGCCGACCATGATCACGTTGGGGTCCTGGCGCAGGATCGCGCGCAGGCCCTCGGCGAAGCCGAAGCCCGCCTTCGGCTGGACCATGCCCTGGTTGATGCCCGGGATCTTCTTCTCGATCGGGTCCTCGAGCGTGACGATGTTGCGCGAGGGCGTGTTGATCGACTGCAGCAAGGTGTAGAGCGTCGTCGACTTGCCGCTTCCGGTCGGGCCCGTCACGATGAACATCCCCTGCGGCCGGGTCGACAGCGCGCGCAGAGCGTCGATCGTCTTCTGCGGCAGCCCGATGTCGTCGATCCCGGGCACCTTCGACGTGCGCGGGATCAAGCGCAGCACGGCCTTGTCGCCGTACGTCGTCGGGAAGGTCGAGAGGCGCAGGTCGCAGTCCATGCCGTCCTGGCTGAAGGCCATGCGCCCGTCCTCGGGCTTGCTCGTGCCGATGCCGCGCTCGGGGTCGAGGTTGCACATGACCCGGATGTGCGAGACGACGCGCAGATTGTAGACGTTGGGGATCTGGAGGACCTCCTCCATGATGCCGTCGAGGCGGAAGCGCACGCGCAGCGCGTTCTCGAGGGGCTCGAGGTGGACGTCGGAGGCCTTCAGCCGCGAGGCCTCGCGCAGGATCATCTGCACGGTGTCGCTGACGAGCTTCTCCTCCTCGGGCTTGGCCTTCTGCGCGCCGCCGCCGAAGAGGCCGCCGCCGCCCTTCGCCGTCCCCTTGGCTTTGGCGAGCAGGTCGGCGAACGGCGCCGCGAGCGGCAGGCGCGCCGTCTCGACGGCGGGCTTCGGCGCGACGGGCGTGGGGGCCGGCGGCGGGGGAGGAGGAGGCGCGGCCATCGTCGGGCCGGCGCTGTGCACCGCGGGCGGCGCCGAGTCCGGCTTCGTCAGGTCCTCGAAGCTCTGCCGCGGGCCCTCGCCGGCGTCGGGCTTGGCCGTCGTGGGGCGTCCCGGCAGGTTCACCTCGACGGCGACGGAGCCGGGAACGGGCTTCGTCACCTTCGGCCGCAGATTCTCGAGCAGCCAGCGCTCGACGCCCGCGCGCGAGATCGAGTCCACCTTCGCCCACGTCACGAGGATCGACTTGTCGCGCAGCGCCTGGATCACGGGCTCGCCGCGGACTTCGGCGAGTTTGTCGCGGATGACGCCGGAGCCGGCCGCGAGCGCCGCGGGCGCGTTGCCTCCCATCCAGACCATGTACACGCCCTCGAGGTTGTCGAAGTGCGGGTCGCTGAGGTCGACCGCGTACAGTTCGCCCCAGGTTTCGCCCTGGCAGCGGTTCCAATAGACGGAAAGGGACGGCATGTTCTCTATAGTAGGAGGAATTCGGGAAAAGGCAATACCCGGCTAGGGAAGCCGGGCCGCCTCGGCCCTACTTGACCGCTTCGGTGACCTGGTAGTCGGGGATCGGCGTCGGGTAGCGGCGCGTGAAGCAGGCCGTGCACCAGCCGGTCTCGTCGCCCTTGCCGACGGCGCGCTGCATTCCGGCGAGGCTCAGGTAGTGCAGGCTGTCGACGCCGAGGTACTTGCGGATCTCGTCGACGGAGTTCTGGTTGGCGATGAGCTCGGAGGCGTACGGCGTGTCGATGCCGTAGTAGCAGGGCGAGACGATCGGCGGGCTCGTGATCGCCATGTGGATCTCGCGGGCGCCGGCCTGCCGCAGCAGCTTGCAGATGCGCTTGGACGTGGTGCCGCGCACGATCGAGTCGTCGACGAGGACGACCTTCTTGCCGCGCAGCGTCTCGGGCACGGGCGCCAGCTTCAGCATCGCCGCCTTCTCGCGCAGCTCCTGCGTCGGCTTGATGAAGGTGCGGCTGACGTAGTGCGAGCGCATGAGGCCGATCTCGAAGGGCGTGCCGCTCTCGTCGGAGAAGCCGAGCGCCGCGGGGATGCCGGAGTCGGGCACGGGGACCACGATGTCGGCCTGGATGCCCTCCATCTCGCGCGCGAGCGCGCGGCCGAGATCTCGGCGGGCCGCTTGGACGCCGCGGTTGAAGATCATCGAGTCGGGCCGCGCGAAGTACACCTGCTCGAAGATGCAGCGCGCGGGCGCGGGGACCGGCGCGAAGGGCTTGAGAGACTTGATCGTCGCGCCCTCGACGATGACCATCTCGCCGGGCTCGAGCTCGCGCACCAGTTCAGCACCGATAAGATTGAGAGCCGTCGTCTCGGAGGCGAACACGTGCGAGTCGCCGATGCGGCCGAGCACGAGCGGGCGGAAGCCGTACGGGTCGCGCACCGCGATCAGCTTGTCGAGCGTCAGCAGAAGAAGGGAATAGGCGCCCTCGACCTGGCGCAGCGAGGCGATGAGCGCGTCCTCGATCGGGCCGTCCTGGCGCGCGAGCAGGTGGACGATGACCTCGGAGTCCGTCGTCGACTGGAAGATCGCGCCCCGGCTTTCAAGTTTGTGCTTCACCTGGATCGCGTTCGTGAGGTTTCCGTTGTGCGCGATCGCGAGGTGGCCGTGTCCGGTCTTGAACACGAGCGGCTGCGCGTTTCTGAGGTGCGAGCCGCCCGTCGTCGCGTAGCGCACGTGGCCGATGGCCGTGCGTCCCGGCAGGGCGGCGACGCCGTCGGCGAACACCTCGGAGACCAGCCCCATGCCGATGCGCGTCTGCAGCTCGCCGTTCTTGACCGTGACGATTCCCGCGCTCTCTTGGCCGCGGTGTTGCAGGGAGAAGAGGCCGAGCTGGGTCAGCTCGGCGGCGTCGGGCCGTCCGGAGACGGCGAAGATTCCGCACATGCCCTGAGTATATCAGGAGGAGGGCGACATGGCTAGGTGGTCACGCAGCGGTTGCGCCACGCCCATTGCGCGTCCTCAGCCCCGTCCCTATAATGGAGCCCATGACGACGAACGCCGGCCCCCGTGCCTGGCATGAAATGACGACGGCGGAGGCGCTCGAGCGCCTGCGCTCGGACGCCGCGCGCGGACTGGATCATAAGGAAGCGGAACGGCGCCGCGCCGAGCACGGCCCGAACGTCCTCGTCGAGACCGGCGGGAAGGGGCCTTGGCGCATCCTGTGGGAGCAGTTCACCGCGACGATGGTCGTCATCCTGCTCGTCGCCGCCGTCCTGTCGGCGGCCATCGGCGACTACAAGGACGCGATCGCCATCGCGATCATCGTCGTGCTCAACGGCCTGCTCGGCTTCTCGCAGGAGTTCCGCGCCGAGAAGGCGATGGAGGCGCTCAAGAAGCTCGGCGCCCCGTCCGCCCGCGTGCGCCGCGGCGGGGCCGAGGCCAGGATCAACGCGGCCGACCTCGTCCCCGGCGACATCCTCCTGCTCGAGGCGGGGAGCCTCGTGCCCGCCGACGGCCGCCTGCTGGAGGCCGCGGCGCTCAAGATGACCGAGGCGGCGCTCACCGGCGAGTCCGAGGCCGTCCTCAAGAGCGTGGGGCCGGTGGAGGCCGGCGCCGACCTCGGCAACCGCGTGAACATGGTCTACCGCGGCACGCTCGCGGCCAACGGGCGCGGCCTCGTCGTCGTGGCCGAGACCGGCATGCGCACCGAGCTCGGCCGCATCGCGACCTTGCTCGAGGGGGCGGGCGGCGAGCCGACGCCGCTGCAGAAGCGCCTCGACGAGCTCGGCAAGCGCCTGGCCTACGCCGCTCTCGGGGTCGTGGCCGTCGTCTTCGTCCTCGGACTGCTGCGCGGAGAGGCGCTCAAGCACATGTTCATGACCGCGGTGAGCCTGGCCGCCGCGGCCATCCCCGAGGGGCTGCCCGCCGTCGTCACGATCGCGCTCGCGATCGGCGCGCGGCGCATGCTGGGCCGCAAGGCCCTGATCCGCCGGCTGCCCGCCGTCGAGACGCTCGGCTCGGTCACCGTGATCTGCTCCGACAAGACGGGCACGCTCACCGAGGGCCGCATGAGCGTCTCCGCCGTCGAGGGGCCGGAGCGCGCCGTGCTCGCCGCCGCGGCGCTGTGCTCCGACGCCGGCGAGAAGGAAGGCGATCCCACCGAGGTCGCCCTCGTCGTCGCCGCGGCCGCGAAGGGCCTCGCCAAGGCGGACCTCGAGAGGGCCCTTCCGCGCGCGGGCGAGGCTCCGTTCGACTCCGACCGCAAGCGCATGACGACCTCGCACGGCGCCGCGGGTCGGCCGCCGGAGGGCCTCGAGCCGTTCGCCGGCGCGCCGGGGCTGGCCTTCGCCAAGGGCGCCACCGACGCCCTGCTCAAGGTCTGCTCGGCCGCCTGGAAGGACGGCCAGGCGGTCCCGCTCGACGACGCCGGGCGCCGCGCGATCGTCGAGGCCGACGAGGCCATGTCGGCCAAGGGCGCGCGCGTGCTGGCCGTCGCCTTCCGCCGCCTGGACGCCGCGCCCAAGGACGCCGACGCCCTGCCGCTGGAGACCGAACTCGTCTTCCTGGGTCTCGTGGGCCTCTCCGATCCGCCGCGGCCGCAGGCGCGCGCGGCCGTCGAGCGCTGCAAGGCGGCCGGCATCCGCGTCGTCATGATCACCGGCGACCATCCGGCGACGGCGCGCGCGATCGCCGCGGGCGTCGGCATTTCGGCGGAGACCGCGCTCACCGGCAAGGAGATCGAGGCGATGGAGTCCGGCGAGCTCGAGCGCCGCGTCATGGAGACGGCCGTCTACGCGCGCGTGGCCCCGGAGCACAAGCTCAAGATCGTGCGCGCGCTGCGCGCGCGCGGACACAGCGTCGCGATGACCGGCGACGGCGTCAACGACGCCCCGGCCCTGCGCGAGGCCGACATCGGCGTCGCGATGGGCATCACCGGCACCGACGTGTCAAAAGAAGCCGCCGACATGATCCTGCTCGACGACGACTTCGCGACGATCGTCGCGGCCGTCGAGGAAGGGCGCGTCATCTACGACAACGTTCGCAAGTTCGTGAAGTACCTGCTCACGACGAACTCCGCCGAGGTGCTCGTGATGCTCGTGGCGCCCATGCTCGGCATGCCGCTGCCGCTGGTGCCCCTGCAGATCCTCTGGATCAACCTGATCACCGACGGGCCCACCTCCCTGACCTTGGCCGTCGAGCCGGCGGAGGAGGGCGCGATGTCGCGGCCGCCCCGCAGGACCGACGAGAGCCTGTTCGCCCGCGGCCTGGGCTGGCACGCGGTGTGGGTCGGCGCGCTGATGACGGCGCTGACGATCGGCTCCGGCTGGTGGTACTGGCGCCGGGACATGCCGGAGTGGCGCACGATGCTGTTCACGACGCTCGCGTTCTGCCAGATGGGCCACGTGCTCGCGATCCGCTCGCGCTCGGCCGCGTTCACCGGACGGGGCAACCGCCTGCTCTTCGGCGCCGTGGCGGCGACCATCGGCCTGCAGTTGGCCGTCGTCTACGTGCCGGCGCTCAACCGCCTGCTGTCGACCATGCCGCTGACGGCAGGTGATCTCGGCGTCGCGGCGGGCGCGGCGTTCGTCCTGTTCGCGGCGGTCGAGATCGAGAAGGCCTTCAAGCGCCGCGCGGTCAGCGCTGCGCGTTGAGCAGCCGGACGAAGCCCCGGCGCAGATAGTAGGCGATGACGGCGAGGCCGCCCGCCATGATCAGCACCTCGACCCCCGTCCAGTCGCGGCGGAAAATCCGCCAGGTCCCGAGCGAGAGGCCGAACGCCCCGAAGCCCCTCGAGCCGTCGGCCATCGTCGCGTCGCCGAGCCAGTACTCGTGGAACAGGAGCAGCAGGACGGCGGGATAGGAGGCGTACATCCACCACTTCTTGCGACGGTAGACCTCTTCGACCTTGTTTTCTCGGATCATCTCCTCGAGCTCGGCTTCGAACTCCGCGTCGCGCTCGCGCTTTTCCATCCGCTGGAGTTCGGCGTCCCGGATCCATTCGAAAGGACCGAAGCGGTAGATCGCGCCGCAGACGGCGAGGCCGGCGAGCATGATCAGGAACGCCGTCCAGTCGGAGAAGGGATGCTGGGAGACGGCCACGCCGCCCGCGATGAGCGCGAACATGCCGAAGAAGCCGGCCGGCAGGTAGAGGAAGGAGGCGGGGAGGCGGAGCGGCCGCCGGGCCATCAGCGGGCGTAGTCGACGGCGTTCTTGAACATTTCGAGCCCGACGGGCGCCTTGCGGTAGGTCTGGCGCGTCCAGTTCGGGTGGTGATGGAGCGACACGAAGCGCTCGGGGTGGGGCATCAAACCGAGGACGTTGCCCTCGGGATTGGTCAGGCCGGCGATGTTGAACAGCGAGCCGTTCGGGTTGTGCGGGTAGCCGAGCAGCTTGCCGTCCTCGGAGACGTACTGCAGGGCGATCGACTTCGTCTTCTTCAGATCCTCGAGGTGGCGCGGCGACTTCAGCACGAGCTTGCCCTCGCCGTGCGCGACGGGGAGCTCGATCATCTCGGGCAGGCCCTTGAAGAACAGGCAGGAGGACTGCGTGTTGATGCGCAGGTGGGTCCAGCGCGCCTCGAACTTGCCGCTGTCGTTGACGGTGAACGACGCGCTCTGGTCGCAGGCGTTGGAGGAGGGCAGGATGCCGGCCTTCACGAGGACCTGGAAGCCGTTGCAGATGCCGATGACGGGGCGGCCGAGGCGCACGAACTGGCGCAGGTCGGTCAGCGTGTGGCGCACGCGGTTGGCGAGGACCTTGCCCGCGCCGACGTCGTCGCCGTAGGAGAAGCCGCCGGGCAAAGCGAAGATCGCGTAGTCCATCAGCTTCTTCTTGCCCGCGCCGAGCTCGGAGATGTGGACGAGTTCGGGCTCGCCGCCGACGGCCTTGAAGGCGTTGGCGGTCTCGAGCTCGCAGTTCGTGCCGGGGGAGCGGAGGATCAGGACCTTGGGCTTTTTCATCCGAGCACCTTGGGCAGGGCCGTCTGCCACGCTTCCTTGAGCTCCTTGAGGTTCTCTTCGAGGATCGTGGAGCCCTCGAGGCCGGTCACCTTCAAGATTGGGTTGGCCGTGGTCTGCCCGACGCGGCGGACCATCGCGGACTTGGCGGACTTGCCGAAGTGGCGGAGGAACGCGGACTCGTGCTTCGGGTCGACCTCGACGAGGATGCGCGAGGGGGACTCGGAGAAGAGCAGGGTCTCGTTGGAGTAGATGCGCGGGTCGCGCGGGACTTCGTCGAGGTCCAGCACGCAGCCGAACTCGCCGGTAAAGCCCATCTCGACGGCGCAGAGGGCCAGGCCGCCCTCGGACAGGTCGTGCGCGGAGAGCACGAGGCCGCGCGAGGAGGCCGCGTGCAGCGCCTTGAAGCCGTCGAGCGCGGCGGCGGGGAGACCTTGGGCACCTCGCCGCCCGTGCGGCCGAGCGTCTTGTGGTAGAGCGAGCCGCCGAGCTCGTCGTTCGTGCGGCCGATCAGGTAGAGCGCGTTGCCCACGCCCTTGAAGTCCATGGTGACGGCCTTGCGGCCGTCCGGGACCGGCGCGAGCGCCGAGATGAGGAGGGTGCCCGGGATCTGGAGGTCCTTGCCCTTCTCGTCCTTGGACTGGTTGAAGAGCGAGTCCTTGCCGGAGATGAACGGGGCGGAGAAGCCCTTCGCGGCGTCGCGGCAGCCCTCGGCGGCGCGGATCAGGGCGCCGAGCTGCTTCGGGTCGTCGGGCGAGGCCCAGCAGAAGTTGTCGAGCAGCGCGGCTCTCGAGGGATCGGCGCCCACGCAGGTGAGGTTGCGCAGGGCCTCGTCGACGGCGGCCAACGCCATCCAATAAGGGTCGATGCGGCCGTACTCGGGGTTCATGCCGTGGCCGACGGCGAACGCGGCGAAGTCGTTCATGTCGCCGGTGGCGGCGTGCGGCCAGATCACGCAGGCGTCGCCGGGGCCGTCGTGGCGGACGCCCTGCAGGGGCTTGACGATGGTGCCGCCCTGGACCTCGTGGTCGTATTGACGGATGACCCACTCGCGCGAGCAGACGTTGAGGTTGGCCACCATCTCGCGGATCGCCTCGCCCATCTTCTTGGGGACGCCGCCGGCGGGCTTGGCCGCGGGGGCGGGAGTCCACACGGCCTCGCGCTCGACGCGCGGCAGGCCCTTGTGGAGGAACTTCATGTCGAGGTCGACGACGGAGCGCTCGTGATGCATGACCTGCAGGCGGCCCGTCTTCGTGAACTCGCCGAGGACGGCGAGCTCGCAGCCTTCGGCGGCGAAGACGGCCTCGAGCGCCTTGAGGCTCTTCGGGTTGACGGCGAGGACCATCCGCTCCTGGGATTCCGAGAGCCAGATCTCCCAGCTGTCGAGGTCGGAGACCTTCAAGGGAGCCTGCTCGAGGCGGACCATCGCGCCGCAGTCGGCGCCGAGCTCGCCGATGGCCGAGGAGAAGCCGCCCGCGCCGCAGTCGGTGACGGAGGAGTAGAGCTGCTTGTCGCGCGCGGCGAGGAGGGCGTCGAGGACGCGCTTCTCCTGGATCGCGTGGCCGATCTGGACGGCGGAGGACGGCGCGTCGGCGCCGAGGTTCGCGGAGGAGAACGTCGCGCCGTGCAGGCCGTCGCGGCCCGTGCGTCCGCCGACGGCGACGATGAGGTCGCCGGGCTTGACCTGCTTCTTGACGGCCCACTGCGGCATGACGCCGACGGTGCCGCAGAAGACGAGGGGGTTCAGGCGGTAGTCGTCGTCGAACCAGATGCCGCCGCCGGCCGTCGGGATGCCCATGCGGTTGCCGTAGTCGCGCACGCCGGCGACGACGCCGCGCATGGTGCGCATCGGGTGGTGCGCGCCCTCGGGCAGTCCGCCCTTGTAGTCGGGGCGGCCGAAGCAGAACGTGTCGGTGTTGAGGACGGGCTTGGCGCCGAGGCCGACGCCGAGGATGTCGCGCACGACGCCGCCGACGCCCGTGGCCGCGCCGCCGTAGGGCTCGAGCGCGGAGGGGTGGTTGTGGGTCTCGACCTTCATCGCGAGCGCCCACTTCTTGCCGAAGGCGACGACGCCGGCGTTGTCCTTGAAGAGGGAGAGGCACCAGGGCTTCTTGACGGCCTCGGTGGCCGCGACGATGGTCTCCTGGAAGAGGTTCTTGATGGAGCGCGTCTTCTTGCCCTCGTGGTACTTGATGGGGGACGTGAAGGTCTTGTGCTTGCAGTGCTCGGACCAGGTCTGCGCGATCGTCTCGAGCTCCGCGAGGGAGGGTTCCCGTTTAACGGCCTTGAAGTGAGCCTGGATCGCGGCCCACTCGGCGTCGGAGAGCGACAGGTGGCGCTGGGCGCCGAGCGCCTTGAGCTCCTTCGCGGATTTGCCCAGGATCGGCATCACGTCGGCGGCGGTCTCGGCGAGCTGGCTCACGGGTGGGCCTCGGTGACGACGACGCGGTGGATGAGCGGATTGGCGAGCGACTTGGCGACGGCCTTCTCGATCTGGGCCTTCATCGCGCGGCCGCTGAGCAGGTAGAGGGACGCGCAGCGCGCCGACGCGGGCTTGGGCAGGCCGGCCTCGGCGATCGCCTCGACGACGGTCGCGCCGACGGGATCGGAGACGGTGGGCTTGAGCCAGACCTCGACGCGCCAGAAGTTCATGCCGTTCATCGGCGCGGCTCCGGCGGGGACGACGCGGAACTCCTGCGTGACGGCGTCGCAGAGGAGGTCCTTGCCGGCCTGCTGGGCCTGGTTGGCGGTGAGGGCGCCGGTGATCTCGTAGAGCCGGCCCATGCGCGCCTCCTTGAGGGAGGTCAGGCCCTGCTCCTTGAGCAGCGCGAGCGCCGCCGCGCCCTCGGCGTCGGTGTACTCGGTCCGCAGGCGGACCTCGAGGACGTACGTGTTCTGCGCCGCGACCTTGCCGCTCATTTCGTCACCTTCGCGAGGAATTCCCGGTAGCGGGCCAAGGTCCCCTCGACGACGGAGGCGGGCAGCGCCGGCCCGGGCGCGACCTTGTTCCAGCCGGACTTCTCGAGCCAATCGCGGACGAACTGCTTGTCGAAGCCGTCGGGGGTCTTGCCGGGCTTCCAGTCCTTCTTCTCCCAGACGCGGGAGGAATCCGGAGTGAGAATTTCATCGATAAGAAAAAGTTTTTTGTCTATGTAGCCGAACTCGAATTTCGTGTCCGCCAGCAGGAGGCCGCGCTTGGCCAAGTGTTCCGAGGCCTTGGCGAAAACGGCGAGGGTGAGCCGCTCGAGCTCCTTGGCGAGAGCCGGACCCACCATCTCGGCCAGCTTCTCGCGGGTGATGTTTTCGTCGTGGCCTTCATCCGCCTTGGTGGCAGGCGTGAAAATGGGCGAGGGCAACTTATCAGCCTCTTTCAAGCCGGCAGGAAGGTCATGGCCGATGATCTTGCCTGTCGCCTTGTATTCCTTCCAACCCGACCCGGCGAGATACGCGCGGGCGACGCACTCGGCGTCGATGCGCTCGGCCTTGCGGACGAGCATCATGCGTCCGTTGAACCAGTTCTTGTCGAGCTTGACCGTCGCGGGCAGGGCCTTCTGAATCGTGTCGAAGTCGGCCGAGATCAGGTGGTTCGGGACGAGGTCCTTGGTCAGATCGAACCAGAAAAGGGCCGCCGTCGTGAGAATCTTTCCCTTGTCGGGGATCGCCGTCGGAAGCACGACGTCAAACGCGGACAGGCGATCGGAGGCGACGATCAGCAGGCGGTCGCCGAGGTCGTAGACGTCGCGGACCTTCCCGCGGCGCAGGAGCTTCAGGCCGGGGATGTCGACGGAAGAGGGCGCGCCGGTCATCATTCCCATTCGATCGTGGCCGGAGGCTTCGAGGAGATGTCGTAGGCGACGCGGTTGACGCCCTTCACCTCGCTGACGATGCGGCTCGAGATCTTGTGCAGGAGGTCGTAGGGCAGGCGCGACCAATCGGCCGTCATGCCGTCGCGCGAGTCGACGGAGCGGACGACGACCGTGTTCTCGTAGGTGCGGCCGTCGCCCATGACGCCGACGGAGCGCACGGAGGGGAGGATCACCACGAAGGACTGCCAGACCTTGTCGTACCAGCCGGCCGCTTTCAATTCCTCGCGCATGATCAGGTCGGCGGCGCGCAACGTCGAAAGCAATGCCGGCGTAACGGCTCCCAACACGCGGATCGCCAAACCGGGTCCCGGGAACGGGTGCAGGCCCAGGAGCTCCTGCGAAATTCCCAGCTCTTTGCCGAGGCGCCGGACCTCGTCCTTGAACAGCATCCGCAGCGGCTCGACGAGCGTGAGCTTCATCTTCTTGGGAAGGCCGCCCACGTTGTGGTGGCTCTTGATCACCACCGAGGGGCCATGGACGGAGACGGATTCGATCACGTCCGGGTAAAGCGTTCCCTGCGCGAGGAACGACACGCCCTTGATTTTTTTGGCTTCGGCGTTGAAGACGTCGATGAACGTCTTTCCGATGATCTTCCGCTTTTTCTCGGGATCAGAAACGCCTTTCAGCCGTCCCAGGAACAGCTTGGATGCATCCACGACCTTCAAATTGAGCTTCAGCTCCTGGCCGAGAACCTTTTCGGCCCTTTCCCTGTCGCCATGTCGCAATAAACCGGTGTCGACGAACACGCAGTAGAGGTTCTTGCCGATCGCCTTGGAGATCAAGGTCGCGGCGACGGTGGAGTCGACGCCGCCGGACAGCGCGCAGACGACCTTGCCGTCTCCGACCTGGGCCTTGATCGCCGCGACCTGCGACTCGAGCAGGCCGGCCATCGTGAAGCGCTTGTCGAAGCGGCAAATGCGGCGCGCGAAGTTCTCGAGGACCTTGGCTCCGAGCGGAGTGTGCACGACCTCGGGGTGGAACTGGATGCCGTACTGGCGCGTCGTCTCGTCGGAGATCGCGGCGTACGGGGCGGAGCCGGTTCTCGCGTCCACGCGGAAGCCGTTGTTGAGGCGCTCGGCGCTGTCGCCGTGGCTCATCCACACCTGCAGGTGCTTGGGCAGGTCGGCGAACAGGGGGCTGTCGGCCACGATCTCGAGATCGGCGCGGCCGTACTCGCGCTTCTTCGAGGGCGCCACCTTGCCGCCGTGCAGCTCGACGAGCAGCTGCATGCCGTAGCAGATGCCGAGCACCGGCACGCCGGCCTCGAAGACGTACTTGTCGGGGCGAGGCGAGCCCTTCTCGTGCACGGACGCCGGCCCGCCGGACAGGATGATGCCGGCGGGCTTGGCGGCGATGAGCGCCGCTTTCGGGGCGTGGTAAGGGAGAATCTCGCAGTACACCTCGAGCTCGCGCAGTCTCCGCGCGATCAGCTGGGTGTACTGGCTCCCGAAGTCGAGAATGAGGATCTTCTCGCCGGCGGAAGCCGCGACGGTCATCTTATTTTCCCATCCCGATGCGCTGGGCCTTCTGGAAGATCTTGCCCTCGGTCTTGATCGCCGGGGCGATCACGATCTCGGTGGTCTGCATCTCCTTGATCGTGGAGGCGCCGACCGTGCCCATGCAGGTGCGCAGGGCGCCGACGAGGTTCTGCGAGCCGTCGTCGAGGCGCGAGGGGCCGTAGAGGATCTCCTCGAGGGTGCCCGTGATGCCGACCTGGATGCGCGTGCCGCGCGGCAGGTTGGCGTGCGGGGTCGCCATGCCCCAGTGGAAGCCCTGGCCGGGCGCTTCCTTCGCGCGCGCGAAGGCGGACCCGACCATGACGCCGTCGGAGCCGGCCGCGATCGCCTTGCAGATGTCGCCGCCGGTGGACATGCCGCCGTCGGTGATGATCGGCACGTAGCGGCCGGTGCGCTTCCAGAACGTGTCGCGCGCGGCGGCGCAGTCGACCGTCGCGGTCACCTGCGGGACGCCGATGCCGAGCACGCCGCGCGAGGTGCAGGCCGCGCCCGGGCCGACGCCGATGAGCAGGCCGGAGACGCCGGCCTCCATCAGCTCGGTGGCCACGCCGTAGCCCACGCAGTTGCCGGTGATGACGGGGATCTTCATCGTCTTGCAGAACTTCGCCACGTCGAAGACCTTGTACTTGGTGGCCTTGTGGCGGACCGTCGTGACGGTCGACTGCACGACGAAGATGTCGGCGCCGGCGTCCATCGCGATCTTGCCGTACTTCTCGGCGTTCTGCGGGATCGTGGAGACGGCGCAGGGCACGCCGGACTTCTTGATCTGCTTGATGCGCTGGGCGATCAGGTCTTCCTTCACCGGCGGGCGGTACAGGTCCTGGACGAGGCGCGTCGCGTCGTCGGGGAGGCGCCCGCGATCTGCATGACGATCTCGCGCGGCTTGTCGTAGCGGGTGTTGATGCCGTCGAGGTTCAGGACGCCGAGGCCTCCGAGCTTGCCCATCGCGATCGCGAATTCGGTGTCGACGACGCCGTCCATGGCGGAGGCGAGGAAAGGGATGTCGAGCTTGACGTCGCCGATCTTCAGCGTCGTGTCGACCTCGTCGGGGTTGACCGTCACGTCGCCGGGGACGAGCGCGATCTCGTCGAATCCGTAAGCGCGGCGGGCCTCACGGTCGCGTCCGATGAAAAAAGCCATGGTCTTCCTCCGTCGGGAAATGGGGTGGCGACGGGGATATGGTAACAAATATAGCGGAGGGTCTTCCACCCGGAGGGCGGGCCGCTAGTTCGCGGCGGCGGGCAGGAGTTCGCCGAGCATCCCGTCGAGCCGGTCGAAGTCGATCGGCTTCTCCAGGAAGCGCGCGTCCGCGTCCGCCGGCATGCGGCGCGTCGCCCACTCTTTGTCGGCGGCGCTCATCAGGATGATCGGCACGGAGGCCGTGAGCTCGTTGGCGCGGAGGATCTCGATGACGCGGATGCCGTCGACGGCGGGCATGCGCAGGTCGAGCACCACGAGCGCCGGGCGCTCCCACGACGCCGCCTCGAGCGCCGCGGGGCCGTCCTTGGCGCCGACGACCGTGTGCCCGCGCCGCAGGAGGTGGATGGAGAGGAGCTCCACGCAGTCCGGATCATCGTCCACGATGAGAATCTTCGCCAAGCGCTAACAATAGTAAGCTTGTTGCGTCTTCCCGTCAAGAGCAATCCGGTCACTAGGACCTTTGTCCGCCGTCCCCGGGACCGAGGGCCCAGGCCGCCGTTATAGAGGAGGGCTATCCTCTTCCAGATGAGGACGCGCTCCCCGCTCGCCGCGCTGCTGGCCCTCCTTCTCTCGCTGCCCGCGGGCGCTCAGGTGCGGGCCGTCCCCGGCGCCACCGGCTCCGCCCCGACGGTGATTCCGTCGCTTCAGCCCGGGCTCTCGCCCGCGTTCTCCGCCCCGTCGCTCGCGGCCGCGCCGTCCCTGGCGGCGACGCCCTTCGCCCCGTCGGCGGCCGCCGTTCTCACCGCTCCCGCGCCGGCCGCGCTCGCGCCGATCCCCGCTCTCGCCGCCTCGGCGATCCCGGCCGCGGCCGTTCCGGCCGCTCTTTCCCGTGATATCCCGGCGCCCGCCGCTCTGTCGCCGCGAGCCGCCGCCGCGTCGAAGGAAGTCCACGGTCGCCCCGTCCTCACCTCCTTCGCCGACCTGCGCCGCTGGTTCGAGGACGACGCCGCCGGACAGGGCGCGCCGTTCGACGGCGCGTCGGCGAGGGCCCCGCTCGAGGAGCCGGCGCTCTCCCGGCCGATCGGGTCCTTCGGCGTCTCCACCGTGCGCGTGCACAGCGCCAAGGAGGCCGCCGCCTACATCCCCGACTCCCCGAACACGCAGTATTTCGTCCAAGAGCTGGGCGCGAACTGGAGCAAGATCGGCTGGCTCGACCTGCGCTTCTACAAGGATTCTTCGGGCAACACGTTCCGCGCCGTCGATCTGACGGGGCGCCCGGAGCTCGTCGACAGCCTGCCCGAGGTCCAAGCCCACGAGGCCGCGCTCGTGCGCAAGATCCAGCTCCACGTCGACGACCTCCAGCTCGTGCTGCGCGAGGAGGGCAAGACTCCGGACCTCATCGTCGGCGGCGTCGTCACCGAGATGAAGAGCCTGCACGCCGACGGCCTGCTCGCGACCCAGCTCGAGCACGCGGACGGCCAGCTGCTCGCGCACTCCAAGCGCCACGGCCTCGGGCGCGGCGCCGTCGCGATCGACATCGTCGGCTCGCCGCGCGCGTGGGACGGCGTCGAGCGCTCGATCAACGAGTACGCCTCCGGCAGGACCGTCGGCTTCGACCGCGTCACGGTGTACAACGGCGCCGAGCGGCGCGTCTTCGTGCCGGCTCGCGACGGCCGCTTCGCGACCGACCTCTCCCCGTCGGCGCTTCCCGCGAAGAAGGCCGCGCCGTCGGCCGCGCGCTTCCTCGTCCCGAACTCGCTCGTCGAGGCCCCGACGCCGGACCCGCAGGTCGTCCTGCGCGAGGTCATGGAGCCCGCCAAGCGCCTGCGCGCGGCCGGCGTGAAGGCGACGATCACCGTCTACGGCTCGGCGCGCATCCTGCCGCCCGACGTCGCGCGCGCCAACCTCGCGGCGATCCTCAAACGCCACGGCGGCAAGCCCAAGCACCCCGAGGCGCGCAAGCTCCTGCACGAGGCCCGGATCGCCGTCGACAACTCGAAGTACTACGCGATCGCGCGCGAGTTCGGCGGGCTCGTCGCCGACAACGGCGGCGGCGAGGTCGCCGTCGTCAGCGGCGGCGGTCCCGGCATCATGGAGGCCGCCAACCGCGGCGCCTTTGAAAAGGGCGGCCCCAGCGTGGGGTACAACATCATCCTCGACAAGGAGCAGGGCCTCAACGCCTACGTCACCCCCGGCCTCGAGTTCGAGTTCCAGCACTTCGCGACGCGCAAGATGGCCCTGCGCCACGGCGCGATGGCCCTCGTCTACTTCCCCGGCGGCTTCGGCACGATGGACGAGCTCTTCGAGGTCCTGACCCTGATGCAGACGCGCAAGATGAAGCGGGTGCCGATCGTCCTCGTCGGCGAGAAGGCGTACTGGGACAAGATCCTCGACTTCGAGGAGTTCTCGCGCATGGGCCTCATCTCGCCCGGCGACCTGTCGATGTTCACGTTCGCCGACACCGCGGGCGACGCGTGGCGCGCCGCGATCGGCGCGCGGCCCGCCTTGACGGCGCGCTGAAACGGCGTCATACTCCCGTCATGACCACCAAGCCCCTGTCCTCCGAGCACCAGATCGAGATCGCGACGGGCATCATCCTCTCGCTGATCACGTGCGGCCTCTACAACATCTACTGGAACTACCGGCAGTTCGCCGCGATGAACCAGCTGCTCGGGCGCGAGGAGTACAAGTTCGTGCCGTGGCTGCTGCTCTCGCTCGTGACGTGCGGCCTCTACCACATCTACTACGAGTACAAGATGGGCGCCGACCTCTTCTCCTGGCTCAAGGACAACGGCGGCGATCCGAACCCGAATCTCCCGGTGATGGGGCTCGTGCTGTCCTGCCTCGGCCTGACGATCATCGCCGACGCCGTCTACCAGCACGAGCTCAACAAGCTTTCCTGATGAACAAGCCGCTGCCCTTCTTCCCGGTCGCCCTCGCCGCCTGGCTCGCCTGCGCGGCGCAGGCCGTATTGGGAATTCCCGAGGGGCTCGTGCTGTGCCCGTTCCGTCTGGTCACGGGCCATCGCTGTCCGGGCTGCGGGATGGGGCACGCGGTCGTGCACGCGATGCGGGGGAATTGGGCGGAGTCGCTGCGCCACCACCCGATCGGCATCGCGCTGCTCGCGGTCTGGACCGGCTGGCTGCTGCTCGAGGCTTCGCGCTACTTCTTCGGCGCGGCCTTCGCGCCGGGCTTCGCGTCGGGGCGCGGGACCAGCTCGAACGTCGCGTCCAGGCCGTAGTGGTCTGAGACCGGGTCGCCCTTCGGCGTCTTCCAGCGCACGACCTCGATCTTCTTCGGCACCAGCACGTTCTTCGACTTCGGGTCGAGCGTGCGCCGGCCCTCGGGCAGCAGCATGTAGTCGATGCGCTCGCGGTACTTGCAGCCGCCGGTCGCCTTGTTCGTCGAGCAGTCGTAGGTGAACCCGTCTCCGGCGCCGAGCTCCAGCCACAGGTCGCGCGGGCTCTCCAGGGCCTCCATCACGTTGCCGTAGCCGCCGTTGCCCGCGAACGGGGGCTTCTCGGCCTTCGACATCGGGCCGCCGGTGTTCAGGTCGCCCATGATCAGCACCGGGTTGCCCGTCTTGCCCTTGGCCGGCGTGCTCATGATCTGGACCTCGGAGCCGAAGTCGGTGGCCTGCTCCCAGCGGCAGTCGTCGCTGCAGCCGTCGCTGCCGGCCTCGAGGTGAGCGTTCCAGACGTCGATCTCGGCGCCCGACGCCAGGCGCACGCGCGCGAGCGCGAAGCCGCTGAGCGGGAAGTCGGTGCTGTTGACGAAGCGGTTCTCGTAGGCGTCGACGATCTCGTGGCGCGTGAAGATCGACACGCCGCCCGCGATCTGCAGGGCGTCGGTCGCGCGCGGCAGGTGGCGGATCGAGCGGGTCTTGCCGGCGAAAGTCCCGCCCGCCTCGATGGCCTTGGTCAGATGCGAGGGATCGCAGGCCGAGATGTTGGCGGGGACCTTCCAGTCCTCCAGCAGGGCCACGACGTCGTACGGCGGAGACGCCGCGAGGACGTGCGCGGCGAGCGCCTTGTAGCGCTCGGCGCAGTCGGCCTTGTCCCGGCCCCAGAGATTGTGGGAGAGGATCCGTACGGTCTCGGCCCGGGAGGGAAGGGCCGCGAGGAGGAGCGCCAAGGCGACGAACAGCTCGCGGGCCCTCGCGGGCAGGCGGGCGCGGTCCTTCTTCGCGAGCCGCAGGCCGGAGCCGACCGGCTCCAGATTCGGGTCGCGGAACCAGGCGCGGCAGAACACGAGCATCAGCAGGGGACGCGGGTCGGCGGAACGGTTGGGCATGCCCCGGTGGAACGTCCGGTAGTCGTACAGGTACGCCTGGCCGAGCTTCCCGGTCATGAGCTTCATCGGGTAGCGCCGCCGGATCGCGGCCTCGGAGGGGGCGGATACTTCAGCCCTTCCTTGTGCGAGCCCGGCCAGACGGCGGTGGGGCCGTTCTCCTCGTCCACGTCGACGAGCGGGACCGCGAGCGCGAGCGCGTACGGCGGCAGCGTCGAGAGATCGCCCTTGTAGCGCTTACCCTTCCGGTCGAGCCGCAGCGGCGCGTCGACGTGCTGGTACTGGGCCGCGGCGCCGGACTCCGCCATCACGACCTCGAGGCTCGACCAGCGCGCCGTCCCGCCGAGCAGGTTCTCCACGATCGCGAGCAGGCGCGGGTTCGCGCAGAACGATCTCTCGAGAAAGGGGCCGTCGAACGGCAGGATCGACGTCGTGCGCCCCGCGATGTCGCGCACGACCCGCTCGCGCAATCCTCCGCTCGCGTACAGGCGCATCACGCGCGCGGCGATCCTCTTCAGCAGCGGCCTCGGGAAGATCCCGTCGAGCCGGACGACGCCGTCCCGCTCGACGGCCCGCGCGACGGAGGCGGCGGAGAGCCTCACGCGGCCCTCGCGTCGGCGCGCGCGAACCAGACCGTCGACGCCGTCGCGGCGAGCGAGACGCCGAGCAGGAGCGCGAGCATGCTCGTCCAGCCGGCGCGGTCGACGAGCGCGCCGCCGCCGAACTGGTAGACCATCGCGGCCGCGTACCCCGCCGCGTCGATGAGCCCGATGAGCACCCCGCAGTGCGGGCCGCCGTGTTCGATCGAGAACACGCTCATGGGCAGGTAGTAGGCCGGCGCCACGGTCAAGCCGTAGACGAACAGCACGGCGCACGTCGCGACGAACGCCGCGTCGGGAGAAAGCCCGAGCCGCCCCATCGCGAGAAGGGCCGCGAGGCAGGCGGTCGACGCCAGGAGCATCCCGCCGAGCAGCGCCGCGCGGCCCGCGCGGGACGCGCGGTCGTAGACGAAGCCGCCGGCGAGCAGGGCGACGAGGCAGCCGGCGGGGAAAACCGAGGAGGCCGTCGCGGCCTGGGCCGGGGAGATGCCGAGGGTCTCCTTCAGATAGAGAGGCAGGAAGCCGATGACCTCCATGAGCACGGTCGTGCACATCAGGCTCGCGCACATGAGCCACACGCGGCCGGAGCGGGCGAAGACGACGAGCGCCTCCGTCAGCGTCGTGCCGTCGAGCGCGTGCGGGGCGGCCTTGCCGGAGGCGTCCGCGACGGGCGGGGAAGTCCGGCGTCGGCGGGGCCGCGCTTGAGAAAGAGGGCGATCGCGGCGATGACGACGGCCGTCAGCGCCGCCGCCGCGACGAACACCTTCGGCCAGCTCGCGAGCAGCAGCAGGCGGCCGAGGACGAGGGTCGAGAGCACCGAGCTCAGGCGCGAGCTCGTCGAGATCACTCCCCAGACCTTTCCGTACCGGTCGGGCTCGTACCAAGCGGCGATGATCTTCGACATCGCTGGCCAGCCGGCCGCGGCGCAGAGCAGCATCGCGAAGTTCAGCGCGCAGAACGCGGCGAAGCTCCCGGCGACCGCGAAGGCCCCCGCGCAGGCCGCGGTGACCGCCAGCGCGAGGAGGAACACCGTCCGGCCGCCGAGCCGGTCGGCCACCGCCCCGCTGAGCAGCTTGCCCGTCACCATGCCGGCCGTGCCCCAGCCGAGGATCGCGCCGAACGCGGTCTTCGTCAGCCCGAGCGCGGGGTCTCCGACCATGGCCGGGCTCGCGACGTAGATCGCGGTGCGGCACAGGATGAAGCCCATGTAGCCCGCGTACATGCAGGCCAGCACGATCAGCTCCCAGCGCAGCCGGCGGCGGGCCTCGTCCATGCGGCGATTGTATCGATTCCGCGCGTTGCGAAGATATGACTTTCGCCGTCAAAAATCTTGACGGGACTCCGCGGGAGCGTTGCCTTATAATGTTTTTTCGATGACGACCGGCTCTCAGCCTCTGCGGCGCGCGCGGCCGCGCCTGGCCGCCCTGCTTGCCCGCGCGATCGAGATCGACGGCGCCGACATGGGCACCCTGCAGCGCGTCGATCCCGACGGCGTGCTGCGCATCGTCGCGCACCGCGGCTTCGACGCGGCGTTTCTCCGCCACTTCGCCGAGGTCCGCCCTTTCGACGGCTCCGCCTGCGGTCGCGCCGCCGGGGCCTCCGGCTGCGTGGTGATCGCCGACATCGAGGAGGACGCGGCCTTCGAGCCGCACCGCGCGGTGGCCCGGCGCAACGGCATGCGCTCGGTCAAGTCGTGCCCGGTCCGCTCGGCCGGAGGGCGCCTGCTCGGCATCCTCTCCACGCACTGCCGCGCGCCTCGGACGGCCTGGGACCGCGGACACCTCGACGAGCTCCTGCTCGAGGTCGCGGCCCTGCTCGAGCCCCGCCTCCCTTAAGAAGTAGAATCGGGCCGTGAGCGGACCCAAGGCGGCGGCGTTCTGGGCGGGCGTGCGCGCGGAGTCCCCGCTCCTCCTCGGCGTGTTCCCGTTCGGGATGATCTACGGGGCTCTCGCGCGCGACGCCGGGCTCTCCGTCGCGGCGTCGCAGGCGATGTCCTCGATCGTCTTCGGCGGCTCCTCGCAGTTCGTCGCGGCCAAGCTCATCAAGGAATCGGCGCCCGCGCTGGTGATCGCGCTGACCATCGCCGTCGTCAACGCGCGCCACATGCTCTACAGCGCCTCCGTCGCCGAGTACGTGCGCGCGCTGCCGCTGCGCTGGAAGCTGCTCCTCGCCTACCTGCTCACCGACGAGGCCTACGCCGCGGCGATCGTCCATTATGAAGCCGAGGGCGTCACGCCCCACGGCCACTGGTTCTTCCTCGGGGCGGGCGTGGCCCTGTGGACGTGCTGGCAGGTCAGCACGGCGCTCGGCGTCTTCGCGGGCGCCGCGATCCCGCCCTCCTGGCGCCTGGACTTCGCGCTGCCCCTGACCTTTCTCGCGATGGTCGTGCCGACGCTCAAGGACCGGGCCGTCGCCGGCGCGGCGCTGACGGCGGGGCTGGTCGCCTTGCTCGCGTTCGCCCTGCCCTACAAGCTCGGCCTCATCGCCGCGGCCTTCGCGGGCATCGCGGCGGGCACTTTGCTCGAGAGGCGCGCGTGAGCGTCTGGGGGATATTCGCGCTCGGCGGACTCTTCACCTTCGCGACGCGCTTCTCCTTCATCTACGCGCTCGGCCGCGTGAGGATCCCGCCGGCCCTGCACCGCGCGCTGCGCTTCGTGCCGCCGGCCGTGCTCTCGGCGATCATCTTTCCCGAGGTGCTCATGACGGACGGCCGCCTCGACGCCGGGCTCGGCAACCACCGGATGCTGGCGGCGGCCGTCGCGCTGGCCGTCGCGGCGCGCACGAAGAAGGTCCTGCCCACGATCGCCGCCGGGATGGCCGCGCTGCTGCTCCTGTCCCGGCTCGGCTGAGCCGTCAGTTCGACGGCTTCGCCGCGCGGTCGATGACCTCGCGCATCCTGCGCTCGCAGTCCTCGCAGATTCCGTGCGAGACGGCGGGCAGCACGGGCGCCTCGAGCAGGCGCAGCGTCGCGACGGCTTGCTCCACCTCGATCCAGGCGTCGCCGACGGGCATCTTCTTGCACCAGCCGCACATGCGCAGCGCCGGCTCCGCGCTCCTGGCCCCGCTCTCCAGCAGCGGCTGAGGCGCGCGCTTCTCCACGGCCAAAGTCCGCACCTTGAACTCAACGGACCCGTCGCCGGCGGCGTTCGCGGTCATCTCGAGAAACCGGCGAGTCTCGGAGGAGTCGCAGCGGAACGGGAAGCTCAGCGCGTTGCCGGCGCGCGCGCGCTTGAGCAAGTCGCGGTACAGGAGCCGAGTGGTCGTGTCGGTGATGAAATCCCACAGCGACCGGGAGACGATCTTCTCGGACACCAGGTGCGGCGAGGCGTTGGCGACCGCGAAGCGGTCCCAGGCCGGGCCCGCGCTGACGATGCGGTCCTGCGCGTCGATGCGATAGACGACCGGTTCTTCCGCCATGCCGTTAGTATAGCCCCGCAAGCCGCGGAATGCGACCACTGGATTTATCGGCGAAACGCTGATACCCTCCCGGCATGCCGCGATTCGCCCTGCTGCTGGCCGCCGTCCTTCCGCTGGCGGGGTGCGGCCTGCTCTGGAAGGTCGGCAAGGGCACGGTCAAGACGACGGCCAAGGTCGCCTACGGCACCGCCAAGCTCGGCACCAAGGTCGCGGTGGGGACCGTCGTCGTCGCCGGCGGCCTCGTGAAGGACTTCGCCTACTACGCGGCGCGCAAGGCCTTCTACGAGAAAAACCACGACGGCGCGGACTTCTCCTCGGCCGCCGCGACGCGCATCACGGCCCGCAGCCGCCGGAAGTTCCCCGACTACAAGGGCCCCTACAAATGGCCGCTGGCCGCGGGCGTCGTCAGCTCCGAGTTCGGGCCGCGCTGGAAGAAGAATCACGAAGGCCTCGACATCGCCGCCGACGAGGGGAGCCGGTGATCGCCTCGGCCGCCGGCGAGGTGCTCTACTCCAACAACCGCATGCGCGGCTACGGCAACGTGGTGATCCTGCGCCACGACTCCAACGTCACGACCTTGTACGCGCACAACCAGAAGAACAAGGTGAAACTGGGCGAGAAGGTCGAGCAGGGCCAGGTGATCGCCCTGCTGGGAAACACGGGCCAGTCGACCGGGCCGCACGTCCACTTCGAGATGCGGCGGGTCAACAAGGCGGTCGACCCCCGCTCGGTCCTGCCCAAGACGCAGTTCTAGCGGCAGCCGAAGGCGACGTACCAGTACTCGTCCATCTCCAGGGCCGCCGCGGGAATCGGCGCGCGCGCGCCGAACTTGCTGCGCGGGCCTTCCTCGAGCACCGCGAACTCTCCGCCGCAGAACCTGCGCATCTGCTTCTCGGCGTCGGCGCGGCGCGCCGTCCGGAACGACTTGGGCCCCGTCGACAGGTACCGGATGAAGCCGCCCTTCTCCGCCTTCGGCTGTCCGATGTCGAACAGCTTGACCGCGTCGCCGTGAGTCTCGAGCATGTGCGCCCGGCAGCCGGCCAGGAGAGCCGCGGCCGCCAACGGGAGAATCCTCTTCATCCGGCGATTATACCCTTACTTCGAGCCGGGGAGATGCGCGCGGAGCCGAGGTCGCCGCCGCGTCACGACGGATTTACACGGCCATCAGGGCGGGCCGGAGTGCGCCCGGTTATACTCCGGCTATCCAGCAAGGAGGGTTCAATGGCTATCTCGAAGCGCCGCGGCTCGGCCGCCCGCCGCAGCCGTCCGGCCGCCCGGAGCCGAAAGTCGGGGCGGATTTTGACGCCGTCGTCGTTCCGCGGAGAGGGGCGGTGCCCAGCGTGCGCCGCAAGCTCGCGCGCGGCGCGGAAAAGGTCAGCCCCAAGCTCAACCGCGAAATCGCCTGAAAGGAGGAATCCCATGAAACTGCTTACGAAGGTTCAATCGTCGATCCGCAAGGCGGCCGAGAGCGAGGACGGCGTGGTGGGCTACGGACTCGCGTGGCTCCTCGGCGTTCCCGTGAGCGTGCTGGTCGTGATCTACCTGATCTTCGGCCGCTGACGCCTACGGTCGACAGCGAAGCCCCTCGGCAGGGATGCCGGGGGCTTTTTTAGCTGTAGCCGGCTACAGTTCGCGTCGAGAGGAGCGCCGGGATCCTGCGGTCCGCCGAACTTCAGCTAGAGCGGACGCAGAAGCGATATGTGCACGCCCGGCAGGACGTTCGTGACCGCTTGATAGGCCACGACTCGCACCTTGCCGTTCTTCAGTTTCAGCTCGTAACGGCCGGCCATCGCGCCCTGCCCCATAAATCTCCGCCAAAGCCCGCCCACGTGCGTGGACAAGTCGGGAGATGTGATATCCCTGACGGATAGACCCAGGGCTTCGTCCAACGAATAACCCGTGACACGGCAAAAGGGATCGTTGGCGTCGAGATAGCGGCCCTCATCGTCCGCCAGCAGCACCATGTCGTCCAACTCATCCAGAGTTTGACGTGACGCGTCCGAATCGCCTTTACGGGCATTCAGCCGGACCCCTTGAGCGGTCTTCTCCACCCAAACCTCCGCCGGCTTGCCTTTTACGGTGGACGGAAAACGTGAACTGCGCTTTGGATGGGAGTTTGGCATCTTAGTGTTGACCAATCATTCCAGTGTAAACGATTTCTAGCGCAGCGACCAGGACCCGTCGCCTTGAAGCTGAGGCGTTTGGTCGCGGTTGAGGCGCCGGGCCTCGTCTTGGACCAGAGGCACGAGATATTCGCTGAGTGCTTGGGGTGTCGATTTCCCGGCGTTCAAGCCTTCGAGTAGGAAGTACGTGAATGCGCCGTGCCGCCGGTCGTCGAGCGAGCCGGAGATCTCATTGGAGGCCGCGGCGGCAAGCACCGTGAGTTTCGCGGGAACGGCTCCGGTCTCAACCTTCGCGACGAGAGGGCGCGCGCCGGACGCGAGCACCGAGCGACCGCCCGCCCCGGAGAAGCAGGAATCCAGGGCAACGAGGACTTGCTTAGCCGGGAGTGCCGAGAGCTTCTGGTAGAGTTGGGCGAGCGGGTACGCCGTCGTCTCCAGGAAGTCAGGGTCGCCGTCCCAAGGAACGAGGTAAGCTTGCCCCGTTTTCACGTCGGGCGCGCCATGGCCGGAGAAGTAGAAGTAGACGCGGCTCCCGGGCTTCGCCATGCGAGGGAGCCAGGCCTCGACGTTCTTTGCCAGCGCGGAACGCACGGCTTTGGCTCCGGTCAGCAGGACGATGTTCCTCTCTGGGACGCCGAGCGCACGGACGTAAGCCTTGAAGGTCTCGGCGTCGCTCTCTGCATAAGGCGCCTTCGTTGCGATGCCGGAGTACCCCTCCACTCCGACGATGACAGCCAGGTCGTCGGGTCGGGGGCAGAAGTGAAATTGGGGCGCAGCGGGGCGGCGGGATCCACCGGGGCAGGGGGCGGGCGGGAGCGGCGGCCACCGTCTTTTCCGGCGGGCGCGGCGTCACGCTCGGCAGTCGCCAAGGTGTAGGGAAGATGGCGGTCTGGTCGCCCTCTGAATTGGGGCGAAGCCCAAGGATGACCCCTCCGCCGAAGAGCACCCGAAAATCTCCATACGTAGCGAAGGGTCGAGAGAGAACGGCGACGTCACGGACTCGGCCGGAACGAATATCGAGTTCCTGGAATCGGGCGGGCTCGGTCGAAGCGTCCACCCGTGCCAGACGATCCTCGTCGAGCAAGGCCATGGCGCCGGAGTAGGATGTCGTGAATCCCGTATGCGGATCGAAGCGCTTCATCAGCCTTCCAGTCGCCGTCTCCCAGAGCCAGCCTCTCGCGGCCGCGGCTTGATTGTCTCGACCGGCGATATACTTGCCATCCAACGAGAGGGAAAACTCGGTCCGACTCGCCGAGTCGCAGGACTCCAGGAACGCCACTCGCGTACCAGCCCCGACGTCCCGGACCTCGCAGCCTCCGGGATTGT
This sequence comes from Elusimicrobiota bacterium, assembly GCA_023213235.1. GTDB lineage: Bacteria > Elusimicrobiota > Elusimicrobia > UBA1565 > UBA9628 > GWA2-66-18. The sequence continues at coordinate 677,715 of CP096137.1, forward strand.
TGCGAACGGTGAGGACGCGGCGGGCCGCCAAGTCCGGGTAGGTGTAAAGGTCGTCGCTCACATCGGAGAGCCACTTTGACGGCACGACGGCGCCATCCGGCCCTCGAATCTCGTACGACCAGTTCGGCCCGCCGCTCTTCAGGGTCAACCGGCGGACGAGAAATGACCCATCAGGCATGAAGCCGTCGCTTGTGAGCCGGGTGATGCCGTTGAGGGCGCCCTTGATGATGTCCAGGTCGAGGTTTCCGACCACTCGTAGTAGGGCTTCGGACTTTACGTCATAAAGGAGGAGGGACTCCGAGCGGTCGTCGCCGCCCTGCTTGGAGTAAACGGCCTCTGCGAGGAGCCGGGACCCATCCCAGCTGATAGCCGCGGGACTCAACATCAAGAGCTTGCCCAACGACCGAATTTCCGCCGGGGCGTCGAGCCTGCCGACTTGCCGCCCCTTCTGATCGTAGAGTGAAATGGAATCCGTGCGCCCGGCCGCCACGAGCTCGCCATCCGGTGAGGCGATGAGGTTAGGCGCGAGCCAGAACTGCGTATGCACCGAGTACAGACCCGCGCCGACCTGCAGCACCGGACTCAAGGCCTTTCGGGACGCTGGAGTTACTGTCTCGGCGGCCTGGAGCTGCGAGAGGATAAGCCCGAAAAGGAGGAAGCTGGCAGTCTGCATTCCGAAACCATATAAAGAAAAGCCCTCCTTTCGGAGGGCCTCTACTGTAGCCGGCTACAGTTCACGTCGAGATTTGGTTGCCCGTCGTGGTCGCTATCAGAACTTTTCCCGCGATGATAGATAGATTAAACTATCTCAACATGAAATCATCGCTCAAGATCGCCATTCTCGCCGTCGCGGTGCCGACATCGATGCTGTCGGGCTGTCTGTCTCCGCTGGCCGGCGTGACCCAGCCTGGCCAGAAGCAAGTCTTGATCGCCATTCCGCACACCGGTCCAAAAGCCAAACCCATCCCGCTCAAGGCCTGCGTCAGCTCTCCGGACTCGCGTTCCCTCGGCTATTATCGCAACTTCCTGCTGTCCTGCTTCGAGGAGGTCGCCGTGGACGCTCCCGACTGCGACGTCCTCGTCGCGGGCGACCCCATCAAGAGCGAGGAAACCCGCTGGCTGCGCGTCCGCGAGCCCAGCGGCGCCGACCTGTTCGGAGTGTGGATGAATTTCTCACGAAAGCCGCGCCCGCCCACCGAGGCTGCGGCCGCAGAAGCGCTCAAGGCGCGTCTCGCGCCCGACGGCGAGCTGTTCAGAAGCATCCCCAAACGAGCCGGAACGGTCGCTCGCTCCGCCGCGGCATCGGCGCCCGCCGCGTCCGGGTTGAGCGCAAGCGACATCGAGAAGCTCGCCAAGGCCCTTCGCAAGGCCGACGCGCCCGAGCCCGCCGCCGACCTGGGAAGGATTCTGCCGCGCTTCGCCGCCGCGCCGCACGAGGACGACCTCGCGGTGATCGTGGGCGTCGAGAGCTACTCCGACATCGGCACCAAAGCTCCGTACGCCGAGCGTGACGCGGAGGCGGTCAAGTCCTTCATTAGAGCGCTCGGCGTGCCGGAGCGAAACATCATCTTGCTCACCGGGCCAAAGGCCGTCCGCTCCGCTCTGACGAAGAACATCGAGGGTTGGCTTCCCCGCATGGCAAAACCGAACAGCCGCGTCTTTTTCTATTTTTCTGGGCACGGCGCTCCTGACGTCAAGACGGGGCAGGCCTACCTCGTTCCGTGGGACGGCGACCCGAATTTCCTCGAATCCACCGCCTACCCGGTCGCGCAGCTCTACAAGAAGTTGGGCCAGCTGCCGGCCAAGCAGGTGCTCGTCGCGATGGATTCGTGTTTTTCCGGCGCCGGTGGACGTTCGGTTCTCGCGTCCGGCGCTCGTCCGCTCGTGGCCAAGATGGAGCACTCCGTCGCGCCCGCGAAGGTGACGGTGTTGGCGGCCTCAGGCGCCAGCGAGATATCCGGCTCACTGGACGACAAGCGCCATGGGACCTTCACTTATTTCTTGCTCGAAGGCCTTAACGCGGGCAAGACGACGCCAAAGGCGCTCGCGGATTATGTGACGCCCCGGGTGCAGGACGAGGCGCGCCGCCTCAATCGCGATCAGACGCCCCAACTACAAGGCGACGGCGTTTGGTCGTTGCGCTGAGCCAGGAAGAACGCAAAAAGGCCCTCCGTCGCTGGAGGGCCTTTTTATTTCGAGCCGAGATTGGCTGCCCGTCGTGGACGCTATCAGAACTTTTGCGGATAGTCTCGAGTCCGCGCCGCTAGTCGCAGCCGCATCCTCCGGCGAAGTCGGGCTTTAAAGCGCCACGGATCGTTCCGACTCCCTCGTGAGCGATCAGAAGGGAGAGACCGAGGGCGGCGGCGGCGTCGATCCACCATAAAGCCGGGGCGATCATGAAAGCCAGGCTACCGGCCAAAAGGAGCGAGGAAAGCTTGATGCACGCGAGCGAGCAGTCGGCATCCTTCGCGACGGTCGCGCTGTCCAGCTTCTCCGCTACCCGCCGCTTCGCCCGCCAAAGAAAGATCATGAAGCTCAGGCTCAGCGCCGCGATGACGACCCCGGGAAAAGTCGTTTCCGGATGGCGGGAGCCCGCCAATTGGATCGCGGCGCCGCCGGCCGTGATCGCGGCGAGAAGCAGAAACAAAGCGCCTATGCCGAGAGTCGCCGTGCGCTCACGCTCGAGCGGAAGCCCGGCCGACTGGCCCGATTCCGACCGTAGGCGCCAAAGGACCAGCATCGCCGAGAACACTTCGATGAAGCTGTCAGCCCCGAATCCGGCCAGCGCCATCGAGTCTTCGCTCACGCCGAACCAAATCGACGCGATCCCCTCGGCGAGGTTGTACGCGATGGTGAACCAAGACAGGGCGACCGCGCGATCAACCAACGTTGTCCGGTCGGGCATGATCGGGATTCTACGAACTTACGGAGCATGCCGACGAAAAGCCGCGCGCCCTAGTCAGGCAGCGGCGGCGGGGCTGCGGACGGGCTTGCGCGCCTTGACATAGACGTAGCGAGCGGAGGAATGCGGTCGAGGAGGCTAACGCCGCCTTCTTGAAGTCCTTGCAAGTTAAGCGCGATCGCGTCTCGTAGATTTATAGTGGCCTCGGAAAGCGTCTTACCAGTTGCGACGCAGCCCGGATAAGCGATATTCGAATCTTAGCCGGCAATTTGTAGACTCCAACCGTGGCCGTATCTCCCGAAGGACCCCGCGGTGCTGCCCCCACTGCAGCGCCGACCTCGTGCCCGTCGGCCCGGACGGCGTTTGTTGGCGATGCCGAAAGCCCCTCTCTCCGGACCCGACAAACGGCCGACCCAAGATACCCGCGCCCGCTCCTATTTTTTCGAAGACTGAACGCCGGATCGCGCGCTATTTGAAGTTGGGCGTCGTCGCGCTACTCTTCTGCGCTCTGTCGCTCACGAAGGGATTTTTCGCGTTCGTCGCCGTACCGCTGCTTTTCATCTTCCTGCCCGTCATCATCCATACCCAGGTTACGATGGACTCGCGCCTCGAAGATGATACGGCCCATCCCTCGATGGCTCGACTAGCTTCCGTACAGCTCGCAAGCGCGTGCGCGTTCTATTTTTCCTTCCCGATGGCGGGCGACGGTACGCCGACCGTGGTCTATATCATTGAGGGCGCGGGAGCCGCGCTGCGCGTCCTGTGCGTCGTATCGGCGGTCGTCTTCGTAGTCGCGACCGTCAGATTCCACAAGGCCGCGGCGCTCGAGAAGTAGCGAGGCCCCGGTCTCTCGAAGGCATCCAAAGAAAAGGCCCTCCTTTCGGAGGGCCTTGCGGTTCTGATACGCCAGATTGGCTGCGGGACTAGGATTCGAACCTAGAAAGGCAGATTCAGAGTCTGCTGTGATACCATTTCACCATCCCGCAATAAGGCCCATATTTTACCAGATTTCGGGCCCGCCCCGGCGCCCGTAGGCCTTTGGACCCCTGACAAAAAGGGGGACCCCCGCTATCCTTTGTCGACGAGAAAAATCCGTAACATCTCGAGGCTACGATAGCCCTATGATCCTCTCCACCTTGATCCTCGCCGCCGGAACCGCCTTCGCGCAGCCCGCGCCCAAGCCCAAGTCCGCGTCTCCCGAGGACCTGGCGGTGGCGCTGGCCAAGCTGCGGCGCGGCCAGGAGGACACGGTGCGCGCGTCGATCATGGGAGGCGCCGAGGAGCTGCGCGACGCCGTCGCCGTCGAGTCCGGCCCCGCGAAGAAGACGCTCATGAACCGCCTGCCCGGCATGGCCCAGGACCCCTTTCACATCTGCCGCGCGCTCAAGGACTGCAAGGAGGCCCCGCTCACCCTGCACGTCGAAGACCAGGCCCTGGCCGACGACGCGTTCCTCGCGCTGGCGCGCCCGTGGTTCAAGCTGCAGGAGGCGCGCGGCAAGGCGATCAAGCTCACCGTCGACCGCGGCACGGGCGTCAAGCTCGAGCTCGAGGATCTGCCCGGCCTGGCCGCCGTGACGCTGACGGCCGAGCCGACTCCGACCGGCGGCTTCGACGTCTCCGTCGAGAACGGGCCCGAGGCCGCCAAGGCCTTCGCCGCCGCGCGCGCCGCCGCTCTCCCCGGCTCGTAGGCCCTCTCGTCGAGTTGCTAGGATAGGGCGATGCGCAAAGCCCTGCCCTGGCTCGTCGGCGGATCCGCCCTGCTCGCCGCCCTCGCGCTCAATTACTGGACGGGCACCTACGTCGACCGCATCGGCCCCGCGCTCGCGCCCGCGCGCGATTTCCTGTTCGACCGCCTGCCGTTCGCGGTATTTCCTCTCGTGCACGGCTGGGGCTTCGTGGGCTTTCTCGCCGTGTTCGGGGCCGGGGCGTGGCTCGACGGTCGCGGGCGGAGGGTGCCTTTCTACCTTTGGGCGTACGCGCTGATCATCGCCGCGCGCGCCGTGTTCACCGTGCTCACGCCGTTGGGCGTGCCCGCCGAGGCGCCGACCTTCGAGCATTACTCCTTGCGCGGCGTGTTCCAGTATTTCGACTTTCGGCACACGTTTTTCTTCTCCGGCCACACCGCGTTCCCGTTCACGGGCTTTCTGATCGCGGGGCAGCGCTGGGTCCGCTTGGCGTGCCTGGGATTCTCGCTGCTGCTGGCCTCCTCGGTCTTGCTCAGCCGGCTGCATTACTCGATCGACGTCTTCGCCGCGTTCTTCATCGCCTACGCGGTCGCCGATCTCTCGCGCAAGAGCTGGACGCGCCTGGGCTTCGAGGCGGATAGGCCGTAGGACCCCGGCCCGTCCTGGGCCGAAAGAAGCCGGTTTTTGAGGGCGAGGACCCCTCCCGAAGGCCCGCCGTTCTATTACCATCGCGGTATGAGGCGGCTGCTCGCCGTTCTGCTCTCGTCGACGCTGGCGCTGTCCGCGCCCGCGCAGACGATCTCCGCCCCGGCGCCTCGCGTGACGGCCCCGGTGATCTTTTCGCCCGTCCTCACCGCGCCCTCCGCCGTCTCGCTCACCGCGCCGGCGCTCGTTCCGTCGCTGTCCGTGGCGCCGCTCGTCGTTCCCGCGGCGCTCGCGCCTCTGCCGCTGCCCGCCGCGGCGATCCCGGCGGCGGCCGCTCCCGTGGCCGCCCTCGCGGCCCCCGCGCCCGTCGCCGCGATCGCCCAGCTCGGCCTGGCGGAGCGCCTGCCGGCGCCGAGCGCCTTCGACGGATCGACGGAGAGAAAGGACGCCGTCGAACCCGCGCGGACGCCGTCCGAGAGGCCCGAGAAGCCGAAGACCGCGTACGGCGCGCTCAAGAAGGGCCTGGCCCTCGGCGTCGTCGCGGCCGCGGCCGTTCCCGTCGCCTGGGGCGCGGAGCCGTTCCACGCGCTGGCGTTCTCGGTCGGCGCGCCGGCGGTAGCGCTCCTGTCGGCGTGGACGGGGCGCCTGCTCTGGCGGCTCGCGCGCCGCATCGCCGGACGCCCCGCGGCCAAGCCCGCCCCCGCGACGAAGGCCCGCCGCCTGCGCGCGCTCGCGGCGGGAATCCTCATCGGCGCCGCGCTGGCCGTCGGGACGGTCGCCGAGCGGCCGCGGATCGTGGAGACGGCGGCGAGCGCGGCCGTTCCCGGCCTCGAGATCCGCCGCATCGACGGCCGCGAAATGCCCGACGCGGTGAAGGCCGTGCTGATGCAGAACCCCGTCGGCCGCGAGGTCCTGCGCGGCCTCGAGGACCGCGGCGGGCGCGTGCGCATGCCCGACCTGTACGTGTTCAAGCGCGACGACGCGGCGATCGGCACCTACGTCTCGGTCCTCGACGGCCTGTTCATCGACGAGAGCGTGATCACGTCCCGCGGCTGGACCGTCGAGGAGTTCCTGGCCGACAAGGAGAAGCAGACGGCTCTCGCCGCGGACGCGCAGTCGCTGATGCTCCACGAGCTGCGCCACGCCGACCAGTACCGGCGCCGCGTCGCCCCGTGGCAGTTCCACCCGGTCATCCAGGTCGAGCACGAGGCCTACATGACGGAGCACTTCTACGCGCACGAGCGCCTGAGGGCCGACCCCGAGAACGGCCTCGCCGACGGCTACTACACCTACCGCCGCGTCCTGGAGGACGTGGACGCCTATGTCGACGGCATTCAGGACCGCGACCTCTACAAGAACAACGTCGTCAGCGGCGCCGCGGTCTGGACGAAGTGGCGCGAGAGCCTGCGCGCCTCGTGGCCGGCGCACCAGGCGGAGGCCTACGAGCTGCTGGCCCGGCGCAACGCGAAGTCCGATCCCAAGCAGGCCCGCGCCGACCTCAAGCAGGCGCGTGAGATCGCGGCCGCCCACGGCCTGCCGGCGCCCAAGTTCGTCCTGCCCTAGCCCGCGACGGCTCCGTCCAAATATTCTTGCCCGCCGATCATGGAGTCCGCGGAATTCCGGGGCTACCCTCCTAGCGGCAGGGAGGAACCATGGACAGCGGAAAGCTCGTGGAGCTCCTGTACCGGGCGTTCGAGATGGAGAAGGGGGCGTCGAGGTGTATGAAACCGCCTTGCGCTGCGCCTTCAACGCCGAGCTGCGGGAGGAGTTCGAGAGGTATCGCTACGTTTCGATGCGGCACGTCGATCTTCTCGCGGGCGTCATGATGAAGCTCGGCCTCGAGCCGAAGCGGCGGACGCCCGCCGCCGAGGCGGTGAGGCTGCGGACCTCGGAGCTCGTGAAGAGGATGGAGACGGCGCTCTCGACCGGCGACACGGTTGCGGCACAACTGGCGGCGGTCGAGTGCGTCGTCCGTTCCTAGAGAGTGGGGCTTGACGCGAAGCTCCTTCGGGGCTATACTACACCTAATGGTTAACTATCAGGAGCGCCGGCTCGATCTCGCCTTCGGCGCGCTGGCGCATCCGATCCGCCGCGGCATCCTCGCGCGCCTGTCGACGGGGAAGCCAGCGTCGCCGAGCTCGCGAAGCCGTTCAAGGTCACCGCCCCGGCGATCACGAAGCACATGAAGATCCTGGAGGACGCGGGGCTGCTGTCGCGGAAGAAGGAGGGCCGCACGCACCGCTGCCGCCTGGAGCAGCAGCGGATGAAGGAAGCCGAGGACTGGATCGAGGCGCACCGCAAGTTCTGGAACGAGAAGTTCGACGCGCTCGAAAAGTACCTGAAGGAGAACCCGTGAGCGCCGCCCCCGAGACCGTCCACGTGCGCCTGCTCCCGCATCCGCGCGAGAAGGTCTTCGCCGCGTGGACCGACCCAGCGACGCTCGCGCGGTGGTGGGGGCCGAAGGGCTTCCGGAACACCAATCACCGCTGCGAGCCCGCGGCCGGAGGAGCCTGGGAGTACACGATGCACGCCCCGGACGGGACGGACTATCTCAATAAGAGCGTGTTCGTCGAGGTGTCGAGGCCCGAGCGGATCGTCATCGACCACCTCGAGCCCATGCACCGCTTCTGGGTGACCGCGACCTTCGCGGAGAAGAGCGGGGGCACGGAGGTGACGTTCCGCCAGACGTTCGAGAGCGCCGAGGAGTTCGCTCGCATCGTCACCTTCGTGAAGCCCGCCAACGAGCAGAATCTGGACAGGCTGGAAGCCGTGCTGAGAGGAGAGAGCCCGACATGAACGCCATGAAGAAAGCCGAGCCCGAGTCCGACCGCGAGATCGTCGTCACGCGCCTTATCGACGCGCCCGTGGCGCGCGTCTGGCGCGCGTGGACCGACAACGACGAGATCGTGAAGTGGTGGGGGCCGCACGGCTTCTCCGACGAGACGGACTACCGCGAGTTCAAGCCCGGCGGCCACTGGCGCCACGTCATGATCGGTCCGGACGGGGCCCGATTTCTGAATTTCGCGACCTACAAGGAAATCGAGGAGAACAAGCGCATCGTCCTCGTCAACGGCGGCAACAAGGAGGACGAGGAGAAGGGCATGGGCATGCGCTCGGAGATCACGTTCAAGGCCATGGGGAACAAGACCGAGATCACGATGCGCACCGTCCTGGCGACCGCGGAGATGCGCGCGCTCGTCGTGAAGCAGCACAACGCGATCGAAGGCGGGCGTCAGACCCTGTCGCGCCTGGCGGCGGCCGTCGAGGGGGACTTCGTGATCTTTCGCATGGTCGACGCCCCGCGCGAGCGCGTCTGGCGCGCCTGGACGAGCGAGAACGAGCTGGCCGTCTGGATGGGGCCCAAGGGCGCGAAGACCGGCTACATGAAGCTCGATTTTCGAGTGGGCGGCGGCTGCCACTACTCGATGATGAACGGCGGAGTCGAGCTGTGGGGCCTCACGACGTATGAGGAGATCGAGAAGCCCTCGAAGCTCGTGTATATCCAGCAGTTCTCCGACAAGGACCGCGGACTCACCGTCCACCCGATGGCGCCGACCTGGCCCAAGCGCATGCGCACGACGGTCCACTTCCAGGACTTCGGCGCGAAGACCTTGGTCTCGCTGTACTGGAAGGCGGTCGACCCGACCGAGGTCGAGCGCGAAACCTTCGAGAAGGGCATGGACGGCATGAAGGGCGGGTGGGGCGGCTCGTTCGACCGCCTCGACGAGTACCTGAAGGAGGGCGAATAGCATGGCTCCCGTGGATTCCAAACCGAGGCTCGTGATCAAGCGGCTCATCGACGCGCCGCGCGAGAAGGTGTTCAACGCCTGGATCGACCCCATCCAATTCGCGAAATGGTGGGGGCCCCACACGTTCACCGCGCCGGTCGTCGAACTCGACGTCCGGCCGGGCGGGAAAATCAACGTGCACATGCAGGGCCCGAAGGGTACTCCGTGGGAGAAGCCGTACCCGATGGGCGGGGAGTTCCGCGAGATCTCGCGCTTCGACCGGCTCGTGTTCACGTCGAACATCGGCGACGGCACGGTGCACGAGAACCTCAACGAGGTGCTCTTCGCCGACAAGGGCGGCAAGACCGAGCTCATCCTGAGGGTCACGGTCCTGAGGACCACGCCCGAGTTCGCGAAGTCGCTCGAGGGCATGGAGCAGGGCTGGACGCAGAGCCTCGAGAAGTTGGAAGCTCTCGTCGAAGATTAGCAGGATAGGATCATGGCTCTCTACGTCGACGGATACTTGATCCCTCAGCCGGTTGGACGGGGCGCCGCGCAAAAAGAGGAGATGAACGCATGAAGACACTGAAGATCGCCGGGGCCGTCCTCGCCGCGGCCGTCGCCGCGGTGCTCGTCGCCGCGTCCCGCCAGCCAGATGAGTTCCGCATCGAGCGCAAGGTCGTCGTGGCCGCCGCCCCGGAAAAGGTGTTTCCGTATCTCGACGACCCGCTCAAGACGCAGGAGTGGTCGCCGTGGGAGAAGAAGGATCCAAACGTCAAAAAGACGTTCAGCGGCGCCGCGAAGGGCAAGGGCGCCGTCTACGAATGGGCCGGCAACAAGGAGATCGGCGTCGGCCGCGCCGAGATCACGGAGTCCGTTCCCGGCAAAGTCGTGGTCCTCGACCTCCATTTCAAGGAGCCGATGGACGGCCGCAGCACGGTGCGCTACGAGCTGACGCCGGTCGCCGGGGGAACCGAGGTGACGTGGTCGATGTGGGGCCCCAACAGCTTCCCCGCCAAAGTCATGTGCACGTTCATAAACATGGACAAAATGGTCGGCGGCGAGCTCGAGAAGGGCCTCGCGGCGCTGAAGGCTATCGTCGAGAAGAAGTAGAGCGGACGGCCGTCCACAGGCGCGCCGAGCGCGCGCGCGGATTGGCGTTCGTCTCGACGGAGGAGGGCTTGCGCGGTTCGGCGGGGGCTCGTCCACAGTCCCTGCGCCGCCTGCTTCTCGAGCGCGGCCTTGACCAGGCGCTCCTCGCCGGAGTGGAAGGTCAGCAGGGCGAGGCGGCCGCCGGGGCGCAGCAGGGCGGGGAGATCGGACAGCAGGTGCTCGAGAGACGCGCGCTCGCCGTTGACCGCGATGCGCAGGGCCTGGAAGGTGCGCACCGCCGGGTGCGCGGAGAAGGCGTTCTTCTTGCGGTACTTGCCGGGGCCGAAGCCTTTGGCGGCGCAGACGAGCGAGGAGAGCTCGTACGTGGTGCGGGGCGGGCGCTCCTTGACGGCCGCGGCGACGCGCACGGCGTCGGGCTCGTCGCCGTACAGGCGCAGCGCCTCGGCGAGCTCCTCCTTGGACGCGCGCGCGATCCAGTCGGCGGCGGTCTCTCCCTTGGAGCGGTCCATGCGCATGTCGAGCGGCCCGTCGTTCTTGAAGGACATGCCGCGCTCGGGACGGTCCAGCTGCATCGAGGAGACTCCGAGGTCGGCGAGCAGGGCGTCGAAGCCGTCGACGCCGAGTCCGGTCATGACCTTCAGCGCGTCGGCGTAGTCGCTCTGCACGGCGGCGATGGCCACGCCCTCGGAGCGCAGGCGCTTCTCGGTGCGCGCGAGCTCCTCGCCGTCGCGGTCGAGGCCGACGACGGCGGCGCCGAGGCGCGCGAGGGCGGACGCGTGCCCGCCCCAGCCGAGCGTGCAGTCGAGCAGGCGCGCGTCGGCGAGCGGGTGCAGGGCCTGGGCGATCTCGGCGACCATGATCGGAATGTGCGTGCCGGCGGGCGTCGAGCCGCGCTCGGCGGCCTTGCGCGCGGCCTCGGCGTCGCCGCCGAGCTCCTTGTACTTCTGCGCGAACTCCTTCGGGTGCGTGCCGTCGTAGCGGCCGCGCCGGCGGTGGGCGGCCACCGCCTCGGCGATCGGCACGTCGGCGGGCGCCAGCTCGAACTCGAGGAGCTTGCGGGCCTCCACCCACTTGAACGCGTCGTGGTCCTTGAGGACGGGCGTCCCGGAGAATTTCGGGACGAGGAAGGCGATCAGTTCGATCTCGCCGAAGTCGTAGACGTGGCGCGCGCGGGCGGCCTCCGCGCCGACCTCGGCGTCGATCGAGAGCTCTTCCTTCAGTTCGCGGGCGAGCGCCTCCCGGGGCGTCTCTCCCTCCTCGACGCGCCCGCCGGGGAACTCCCAGAGGCCCGCGTGGCGGCGGCCGGGGCCGCGGCGGCAGAGCAGGATCATGCCGGACTTCATGATGACGCCGGCGCAGACGGGGATCACGGCGATATTCTAATCTTAAGGCGTGACGCTGTACGAGCGGTTCTATGAGGTCGTCGCCCGCATCCCGCGCGGCCGCGTCGCGACCTACGGCCAGGTCGCGGCGCTGGCCGGCCTGCCGAGGCACTCGCGGCACGTCGGCTACGCGCTCGCGGCGCTGACCGGCGACCGCGTGCCGTGGCAGCGCGTGATCAATTCGCGCGGGGAGATCAGCTCCCGCGACTACCCGGACGCCGTCCGCGGCCAGCGCGCGCGTCTCGAGGACGAGGGCGTGGAATTCGACGGGCGCGGGCGCGTCCCGCTGAAGAAGTACCAGTGGAAACCGCGGTGAGCAAAGGGGTCAGACGTTGCAGGTTTCACTTTCTCCGGTGTTCGCCGAGGGGGAAAGTGAAACCTGCAACGTCTGACCCCTTCTCCCCGATATGAAGCGCAAGAAACGGAGCGCGGCGGGGCGCGCGAGGCGCTATCCTGGGGACATGAACAAGCACGCCCCCGCCGTCGCCGCCGCCTGCCGCGCCATCGACGCCGCCGAGCGCGCGCCGTCCCTGGCGGCGCTCGCCGAGACCGCCGGCTTGAGCCCCTTCCACTTCCAGCGCGTCTTCACCGCGATCGCCGGGCTGAGCCCGAAGTCGTACGCGCTCGCCGCCCGCGAGAAGCGCGCTCGCGCGGCGCTGCGCTCCGCCGGCAGCGTGACCGAGGCGATCTACGAGTCCGGCCACGCTTCGAGCGGACGGTTCTACGAGCGCGCGGCGGGGGCGCTCGGGATGACGCCCGCGCGCTTCCAGTCCGGAGGGAAGGGAGAGACGCTCCGGTTCGCGGTCGGCCGCTGCGCGCTGGGCGAGTTCCTCGTCGCCGCGTCGGGGAAGGGAGTCTGCGCCGTCTTCCTCGGCGACGACGCGGACGCGCTCCTGCGCGACCTGCGGCGGCGCTTCCCGAAAGCCGTCCTGGCCGGCGGCGACGAGGCCTTCGAGCGCCTCGTCGCGCGGGTCGTCGGCGTCGTGGAAGGGCGGGGGACGGGGGAGAGCCTGCCGCTCGACGTGCGCGGCACGGCCTTCCAGCGCCGCGTCTGGAAGGCGCTGCGCGACATCCCGCGCGGCAGGACGGCCACGTACGCGGAGATCGCCCGGGCGATCGGCGCCCCGAAGTCCGTGCGCGCCGTCGCGGGGGCGTGCGGCGCCAACGTCATCGCCGTCGCGATTCCGTGTCACCGCGTCGTGCGCACGGGCGGCGCTCTTTCGGGGTACCGCTGGGGCGTGGCGCGCAAGCGCGCCTTGCTCGCGCGCGAGCGCGGGGCTATACTGAGGGCATGAGACGCGTCCTGCTGGCCGTCCTGCTCCTGCTGCCCGCGGCGGCCTCGGCCGCGCGCAAGACGGTCAAGGCCGAGCTCGGCAAGGAGTTCACGCTGCGCAAGCACCAGCGCGCCAAGCTCGCGGACACCGACGCGTCGCTGCTCCTGACGGGCTTCACCAACAGCCCGTGCCCGAAGGGGGCGCGCTGCATCTGGAGCGGCCTGGCCGTGCATCTCGAGCTGACCGTCGCGGGCTCGACCGTGGCGCTGGAGTCGGCCGCGTCGCCGTACTCGGTGGAGACCGTCAAGAGCGACTACACGACGTTCGCGACGCTGCGCGCCTCGAAGCGAGACCCGTAGGTCACGAAAGCCGGACATCGCCTCTACGGCTTGCCGCCCCTCGCCCCTGCTACCCTGGCTTGAGAGGCCTCCGCGCCTCCGGGGAACGCCATGCGCAAGGAAAGCGAGACGACGCCGCTGTGGCCGGACGGCTTCAAGATTCCCGCCAGGCGCCCTCTGTCCTCCGACGCGGTCGCCGACGTCTGCGTCGTCGGCGCCGGCATCTCCGGGCTGTCCGTGGCCTACCGCCTCGCGCGCGAGGGCGTCAAGGTCGTCGTGCTCGAGGCGGGGCGCATCGGCGGCGGGGAGACGGAGCGCACGACGGCGCACCTGGCCGTCGCCCTCGACCACGGCTGGGGCGAACTCATCCGCGTCCACGGCGAGGAACTCGCCCGTCTCGCGGCCGCGAGCCACGCCGCGGCGATCGACGAGATCGAGAGCATCGCCGGCGCGGAAGGCATCGAGTGCGGCTTCGAGCGCCTCGACGGGTGGCTCTTCGCCGATCCCGGCGACCCCGACGGCCTGTTGGCCGCGGAGCACGAGGCCTCGCGCCAGGCCGGAATTCTCGGCGCGGAGCTCGAGCCGAGCGCGCCCTTGCCGTCCTTCACGACGGGGCCGGCCATCCGCTACCCGGGGCAGGCGCAGTTTCATCCGCTGCGCTACCTCGCGGGGCTCGCGGCCGCCGTCGAGCGGCTCGGCGGGCGCATCCACTGCGGCACGCGCGTGACGCGCGTCGAGGGGGAGAGGCGCCCTACGCGCGAACGGAGAGCGGACGGACGGTCCGCGCGCGCCGCCTCGTCGTCGCCACGAACACCCCGTTCAACGACCGGCTCGTGATCCACACCAAGCAGGCCCAGTACCGCACTTACGTCGTCGGCGCGCCGCTGTCCGAGGCCGGCGAGACCCCGCGCGCGATGTATTGGGACATGGACGATCCCTATCACTACGCGCGCATCGCCCCGGGCGGCCGCGCGGGCGAAGAGTTCCTCATCGTGGGCGGCGAGGATCACAAGACGGGCCAGCAGGGCGACCCGGCGCAGGCGCGCTGGGACCGCCTCGAGGCCTGGGCGCGGGAGCGCTTCGCCGGCTTCGGGCGCGTCTCCTACCGCTGGTCGGGGCAGGTCGTCGGAACGAACGACGGCCTCGCCTTCATCGGGCGCAACCCGGGCGACGCGCGCAACGTCTTCATCGCGACCGGCGACTGCGGCCACGGGATGACCCACGGCACGATCGCCGGGCTGCTGCTGCCCGCGCTGATCGCGGGCCGCCGGCACCCGTGGGAGGCGCTCTATGACCCGTCGCGCGTGCGCGCGGGCGCCGTCGGGCGCTGGGCGCGCGAGAACCTCAACGCCGCGGCCCAGTACGGGCGCCACCTGCGCCCCGGCGAGGCCGCGTCCGTCGACGACGTGGCTCCGGGCACCGGCGCGGTCGTGCGCCGCGGGCTGTCCGAGATCGCGGTGTACCGCGACGCCGACGGCTCGGTCGTCGAGCGCTCCGCGATCTGCCCGCATCTGGGCGCGGTCGTCTGCTGGAACTCGGCGGAGAAGACGTGGGACTGCCCCGCCCACGGGTCGCGCTTCGCCACGGACGGGACGGTGCTCAACGGTCCCGCCGCGGCGGGCTTGGCGGAGACGAAGGCCCCGCGGCCCGCGCGGGCCGTCCGCAAGCGCCGCGCGCCGGCGCGCAAGCGCGCGTCCGGCCGCCGCGCGCCGCCGCGATTTGGTAGAAAGACGGCGTGAGATACCGCCGCCTCGGCGCCAGCGACCTCGACGTCTCGGAGATTTCCCTCGGCTCCTGGCTGACCTACGGCGCCGGCGTCGACGACTCCAAGGGCCGCGCCTGCGTCGACGCCGCCTTCGACGCCGGGATCAACTTCATCGACACCTCGAACATCTACGGCACGGGAGCCGCCGAGGAATTCCTCGGGCGCGCGCTCAAGGGCCGCAAGCGCGACTCCTACGTGCTCGCGACCAAGCTGTTCTTCCCGATGACGGAGACCGACAAGGGCCTTTCCCGCGCGCAGATCCGCAAGCAGCTCGACGCCTCGCTCGCGCGCCTGCGGACCGACCATGTCGACCTTTACCAGTGCCACCGCTACGACGACGAGACGCCGCTCGAGGAGACGATGGACGCCCTCGGCGAGGCGGTCAAGTCCGGAAAGGCGCGCTGGATCGGCTTCTCCGAGTGGTCGCCGGAGAACATCCGCGCCGCGCTCGCGATCCCCGGCGCCGCGCGGTTCGTCTCGTCTCAGCCTCAGTATTCGATCCTGTACCGCAGGCCCGAAAAGGAGGTCTTCCCGCTGTGCGCCGCGAACGGGATCGGCCAGATCGTCTGGTCTCCGCTCGGCCAGGGCGTGCTGACGGGCAAGTACAGGAAGGGCGCGCCGCCGCCGGCGGACTCGCGCGCGGCGAGCCCCGAGATGGGCGGCTTCATGGGCCGCTGGATCAACGACGCCGTCCTCTCCAAGGTCGACCGGCTTCGGCCCATCGCGGAGAAGGCCGGGCTGTCTCTGCCCAAGCTCGCGCTGGCCTGGGTGCTGCGCCGCCCCGAGGTCTCCTCGGCGATCATCGGCGCCAGCCGCCCCGAGCAGGTCGCCGAGAACGCGGCGGCCTCGGGAATCGTCCTGGCCCCCGACGTCGTCGCGGCCGTCGACGCGGCCGTCGCCTGATTTCGTAGAATCCCCGACCGATGCCCGACCAGTCCGAGTACTACCAGGCGATCCTCGACAACCTCACCGGCGGCTTTCTCAGCGTCGACCTGTCGGGCACGATCGTCTACGTCAACCCGACGGCGGGGCGCATCCTGCACTTCCCGGACGTCTCCGTGCTGATCGGCCGCGAGTATCACCAGGCCCTGGAGAAGTTCCCCGAGATCGTCAAGGTCGTCGGAGACGTCCTCAAGACGCACGAGACCGTCCACCGCGCCGAGGTCTCGATCATGCACGGCGACGCGCCGCTCGTCATCGGCTACTCGACTTTGCAGGTGAAGAACAAGCGCGGCGACTACCTGGGGCTCGGCATGATCTTCCAGGACCTGACCTTCGTGAAGAAGAAGGCATGAAAGCCCTGCTCGCCGCCGCCCTGCTCGCGCTCGCCCCGTCGGCCTTCGCCGCGAGCCCGCTCGTCGGCTCCTGGAACAAGGACGGCGCTCCCGCCGCCGAGGTCCGCGTCGACGGCACCGCGACCGTCGACGGCGAGGCCGTACGCTGGAAGGCCTCCGGAAACACGCTCACCTTGCGCTACGCCGACGGGCGCGTCGAGGTCATGGAGTACGCGCTGCGCGGCGACGTCCTGACCGTCACGATGGAGGGCGAGTCCGAGACCTACACGCGCGCCGGCAAGGCGAAGGCCGCCAAGGCCAAGGGGCCGGCGCCGACGCCGGCCGGCAAGGACAAGCTCTCGACGATGCTGACGGGCTCCGCCTGGTGTTGGATGCGCTACAACAAGATCGCCGGCACCACGAAGCAGGAGCGCGTCGTGTTCGACAGGAGCGGCGCGTGGGGCTCGGGCGCCCGCGGCGAGACGTACTCGAGCGGGATGCACGGCACCGCGTACGGCCAGACGGACTCCTCGTCCGGCGGGCGCTGGTCGGTGAAGGGGAAGTCCCTGCTCATGTCCGAGGGCGGCGGCGCCCTCGAGGACGTGGGACTCTCGGTGTCCTACAATTCGAACGGGCACCCTCTGCTCAACGTCGCCGGAAAGGAATACTACAGCTGCGACTAGCCGGCGGGCACGGCGCACGCCTTCGCGTAGCAGCGCGAGATCGCCAGGCTGGCCAAAGACCAGGCGAACGCGGCCTCCGCGACGCGGACGGGATCGGGCGAGCCCAGAACCCCGGCGCCCGCACCGAAGAATAAGCCGTAGAGCGCGGCGTCCTTGAGCGTCAGGCCCGGGATCTTGCCGAGAATCCAGGTCCAGAAGAAGGCGGCGACGACGCGCGCCGCGAATCCTGAGGGGGCCGCCGCCCAGACGGACGGGGTCGCCGCGAACGCGATGACGCCGCCGGCGACGGCGCCTTTCCATGGGGACAGGCAGCGGTGCTCCATCAGGCGGCCTCGAGGACGTCTTTCAGAAATTCGGCGTGGTTCCACGCCTTGATGTCGATGGAGAGCCCCATGCGCACGACGACGAGGCCGCGCGAGGGGATCACGGTCAGGCATTGTCCCTCGTGGCCGAGCGCGTGGAAGGCGTCGGCGGGGATCGCCGCCGCGGCGGACGTCTCGCCGCCGAGCTCCTTCGACAGCTTGAGCCACCAGTGCGCGCCGTATTTCTCGTTCGGGGCGCGGGGCGCCGGCGTCGCAGAGAACTTCACCCAGCCGGCCGGCAGGACGTCGCGGCCGCCCTCGGCGTAGAGAAGGCCGAAGCGCGCCCAGTCCCGCGCCGTCGCGAACAGGAAGGAAGACCCGATGAAGGTGCCCGTCGCGTCCGTCTCGAACACCGCGCTGTCCATGCCGAGCGGATCGAACAGCGCGCGGCGCGGCCACGACGGGTAGTTCTCCTCGCCGACGGCGCGCCGCGCGATCAGCGAGAGGATGTTGGTCGTGCCGCTCGCGTACTTCCAGACCGTTCCGGGGATCGACTCGAGCGGCCGCGCGGCGGCGTAGCCTCCGGCGTCGTGGGCGTCGAAGAGCATGGCGTTGACGTCGGAGCCCGTGTCGGCGTAGATCTCGGAGAAGTTCAAGCCCGAGCTCATGCGAAGAAGATCCTCGAGCGAGATCGCTGAACGGTCGTCCCCGGTCCACTCGGGAAGAAGCCCGCGGTCGGCGAGGGACAGCTTGCCGTCCTTGACGAGGGTTCCGATCAGCGCGCCCATGACGCTCTTGGTCATCGACCAGCCGTTGAGCGGCGTTCCGGCGGAGAAGCCCGGAGCGTACGCCTCGGCCGCGACGGCGCCGTCCTTGAGGATCACGACGGCGCGCGTGCGCCGCCGGCGCGGACCTCGCTCGGCGAGGGAGGCCTCGGCGAGCGTCTGGAGCGCGGCCGCGCGCCGCTCAGGGAAGTCCGCCGCGCGAGGCGTCACCGCGGGGGCGCGGCGAGCGGGAGGGCGCCCGGAGTCAGCGCGGCGCCGAAGCCGGGGCGCCACGCGGCCGTGCGGGGCTGGAAGCCGAAAAAGGAGCACGTCACCGAGCGCGCCTCGCGGTCGACCGTCGCGCCGAACAGGCGCATGAGCAGATAGGCCTCGTCGGACACCTCGGGTGCGGAGTCGGGCTCGAGGTCGAGGCCGGAGACGAACAGCGCGGAGGCCAGGGCCTTCGCCTTATAAGAGCAGCCTACCGCGACGAGACGGCGCAGGCGGGGCCAGGCCCACGCGCGGAAGGCGAGCGCGGTGAAGAGGGCGAAGAAGATGTGCTTCTGCGTCATGGCGCTAAGGCAGGGCCCCGTCGACGGCGGCGGCGGCGAAGCGCAGGAAGCCGGGAAGCGCCTTTGCGTCCTCGCGGCGCAAGCGCGCGAGTTCGTCGAGCAGGGCCATGTTGATCACCGCGCCGTCCTTCGCGGCGGCGACGAGGGCGCCGCGCGTGTGGTAGGACTCGGAGACGACGCGCAGGCCGCCCTCGGAGGTTTTCATCTTGGCCGAGGCCCGATACAGCGCCTCGAGGGACTCCCAACGCGCGGAGTCGAAGGAGCCGTGCGGTTCGCCCTTCTCCAGGCGCGGGCGCAGCAGGGGCATCGTCAGCGGGAGATCCCATCGGCGGCCGTCGCCGGAGACCTTGTACGACGAGAGCTTGTTGCGGTCCGTTCCCAGGGCGCTTCCGGGCAAGGCGTCGGCGGCGGCGAACGTCCAGGGCGCCTGCGCGGGCGCCTTCGGCGCGGGACCGACGTGCGGCGCGAGGCGCCCGGCGTAGGCGGCGAGTCGCGCGCGCGCCGCCTCGTCGTGCTTCTCGACGGGCGCGGAGGCCAGCGCGCGCAGGCGCTCGAGCAGTCGCGCCGGGCGGTATAAATAGACCGCGCCCGCGCCGGGCAAAGAGGGATCCGGATGAAGCACGCGCCGCAATCCGAGGGCGGCCGCCGCCTTCGTCGCGAGGATGCGGCCGATCGCGCCCGAGTCGCCGTTGTACATGTAGTACCCCGGCTTGCGCGCGTCAAGCAGGAAGGCGGAAAACGTCGGGTCCTGGCCGCTCAGGTAGTCGAGCGCGGCCTCGTCGCCCGCCGCCTTGAGTTCGGCGGCGACGCTCGCGAAGGCGGCCGAGGCCTCGCGGGAGACGGCGGCGGACTCGGGCAGCGCCTTCGAGCCCGCGCGCACCTGGGCGACGATGCGCTTTCCCTGCTCGGTCGCCGCGCCCCACGCGTCGACGAGCGGCTGGGCCTCCGCGCTGATCCCGAGGAACTCCGGCGTGCCGCTCGCGTTGTGCCAGCGCTGGCCGGAGGGATAGCGCAGCGCGTTCTCGTCGAGCGCGTCGCCGATGCGGGTGCGCTGAAGCCACAAGGAGTCCGCGAGCGGGTAGCCGAGCACGGCGGCGCCGAGAAACACGCTCTTGTTGGCCGACGTCAGCGCCTTGTCGTCGACGCCGGCGAGCAGGACGTCGTCCGCCGGCGAGGGGCCGGCGGACGCCTCGACGAGGCCGCGCGCCTTCCAGCCGTCCCAGAGGCTCTCGAGCGCGGCGTCGCGCTCGGCCGCCGGTAGCTCGGCGAAATTCGCGGGCAGGATCTCGCGGGCGGCCTGAACCCGGTTCAGCGCCTCGGCCCGCGGGACGGCGGCGACCGGCGACGCGGCGACGGGAACGGGCGCGGCGACGGCCGCCTGGACGCTCGGCAGCAGGATCGACGGCGTCAGCGCCGGGATCGCGGCCGAGGGGTTCAAGATCGCGAGGTCGAGCTGGAGCTGGGCGACGACGGGCGTCGGCGCGAGCGGAACGCTCAGCGCCGGCACGCTCACGACGCCGGCGCGCGCCGGCGCCAACAGCAGGAGGGCGAGGGGGAGCCCCGGGACCATGCCCCCAGTATGGCCCCCGAAGCGGAGTTTTTCCAGGCTATTCGGCGCGGCAGGCGGAGCGGATCTTCTTCTCGTCGCGCAGAAGGTCGACGGTTCCGTCTTCCTTCATATAGAGCTCGAAGATCCCGTCGGAGAAGCGCCGTCCGGCCACGGTCTCGATCGCGCGCAGAGAGAAGTCGTCTCCGCCCACCGACAGCACGGCGCCGACGCCGCCCGGGGGAAGTAGACGTCGAACGGGTCGGCCGACGGGCACGAATACGTCGTGCGGTGGTCCGGCAGGGCGGCGAGCTTGGGCGCCTCGACCCGCGAGGCCTTGGCGCGCAGCTTCGCGGTCTGGTAGCGGATTTCGTTGCAGCCGGCCGTCAGCAGCAGCGCGGCGAGCGCTAAAGTACGCGGCACCATAGAACCTTCAGGTACTCGCCTTCCGGGTGGTCCGCCGTGAACGGGTGGTCGGGGCCCGCGCCGCTCTTGCGGAAGATCTGCACGCGGCGCCCGGCGGAGCCGGCGGCCGTGCGCACGAACTGCGTGAACTCGTCCCACGACAGCATGCCGGAGCACGAGCACGTGACCAGTATCCCGCCCGGCTCGAGCACGACCATGCCGAGGCGGTTCAGGTCGATGTACTTCTGGCGGCCGAGCGCGTAGCCTTCCTGGTTGGCGATCAGCTTGTAGGGGTCGAGGATGATCACGCCGTAGCGCTTGGAGTTCATCGCGGCCTGGCGCAGGTACGGGAACGCGTCGGCGGTCACCGCGTCGATGCGGACCTGGTTGGCGTTGGCGTTCATCTTGAGGATCGCGCCCGCGTCGGGATCGAGCTCGACGGCCGTGACTTCCTCGGCGCCGCCGAGCTTCTTCGCGTAAAGCCCGAAGCCGCCCGTGTAGGAGCACACGTCGAGCACTTTCTTGCCCTTGGTGAACTGGAGGAGGGCCGCTCTGTTTTCCCGCTGATCCGTGAAGAAGCCGGTCTTGTAGCCGGTCGAGGGATCGACGATGAACGTGACGCCGTTTTCCTTGACGCGCGTGCCGGTGCCTTTGTTCGGGTCGACCCGGAAGCCCTCCATCTCCTGGGTGTGCGGGGAGGCGCGGTGGAAGAAGCGGGCCTGCGGGAACTGGAGCTTGAGCGCGCGCTCGATGCGCGCGGCCTGCTTGAACATGCCCAGCGAGTAGAACTCGAGGGCGATGCAGTCGCCGTAGCGGTCGACGACGAGCCCCGGCAGGCCGTCGCCGTGGTCGTGCACGAGGCGGTACGCGTCGCTGCGGGAGTCGAGGTCGAGGATCTTGCGGCGGAACGTGACGGCGGTCGCGATGCGCTCGTTGAAGAACGCCTCGGGATCGAACGCGCCGACGCCGCGCGTGAGCAGGCGCAACGCGATCAGGCTGCGCGGGTTGTAGAGCGCGATGCCGTACGGGGCGTCGAAGCGGTCGTAGATCGCGACGATGTCCCCGGGTTTGGCCTTCGGGTCGACCTCGCCGAGCATTCTCTTATACAGCTGGTGTCCCGAGGCCGTCGAGCGCAGGCGCACCCACGGGATCGCGAGCTCGTGGCTCTTGGGTCGGCCGACGAGCTTGGGGCGCGGAGGGAAGGACTCCTTGGGCTCGTCGGGCTCGGGGGGACGGGGCGATCTTCCACGAGTACAGTCTACCAAATGGAACTTTTCGAGGGGTTCAATCGTATGTATGGAGAGTGGCGCTTCGCGAGAAGCCCGTCGTCCCTTTGCCGGTCCGCTAGGCGGGATTCGCCGCCGCCCAGGCCTCGGCTTTGGCGAGCTTCTCGGCGTCGCCGATGTCGTGCCAAGCCCAGGCGTCGCCGCGGAAGGCGCGGATGTCGGCGCCCGCGGCGGCCAGGCGCACGTAGGTCTTCGTGATCGAGAACACGCCCGTCTCGGTGATCTTGTCGAGCAACTCGGGCGAGATCGCGTGGATCCCGTCGAAGGGCAGGCGCTGCGGATTGGGCACCGGGCCCTTCGCCCAGGTCTTGGCGCCCTCGCCGCGGTCGTGGCCGGCCAGGCGCCCCTTCGCGTCGAACAGGAAGGCGCGCCCGCTCTCGCGCTCGCGCACCGACAAAGTCGCCAGCGCACCCGATTCCTTATGAAAAGCCATCAGGGCTTTCAGGTCGAGGTCGGTGAGCACGTCGGCGTTATGCACGAAGAACGGGTCGCGGCCCTTGAGGAGCATCGCGGCCTTCTTAATCGCGCCGCCGGTGTCGAGCAGCAGGGTGTCCTCACGCGAGACGGAGATGGGCACGGCGAGGCGCTTTGCGGCCGCGGCGCAGAAGTCGGCGACCTGCTGAGGATGGGCGTGGGCGTTGACGACGAAGGACTTCACGCCCGCGGCCTTGAGACGGATGAGATTGCGCTCGAGCATCGGCACGCCGCCGACCGGAATCAGCGCCTTCGGCGTCGAGTCGGTGAGGGGCTTGAGGCGCGACCCCACGCCCGCGGCGAGGATCAGCGCCTTCATGCTTTCGGCCAGCGCGGCTTCTCGCGGTGGGAAACGACGGCGGAGACGCCCTGGTCGCGCAGGTGCTTGGCGAGGCGCTCGGCCATGTACACGGAGCGATGCTGGCCGCCCGTGCAGCCGAAGGCCACGAGCAGGTCGGTGAAGTTGCGGCGGCCGTAGTCTTCGACGGCCTGGTCGACGAGCGAGAAAGCCGACCGCGCCCACCGGTCCACGTTCTCTTCTTTGGACAGATAGGCGATGACGGGGCCGTCGAGTCCGGACTGGGTCTTGAACTCGGCCTGGCGGCCGGGGTTCGGGAGGCAGCGGCAGTCGAACACATAGCCTCCGCCGTGGCCTCCGTCGTCGACCGGAACGCCGCCCTTGTAGGAGAAGCTCTGGATGCGCACGGTCAGCTTCAGTTTGGCCGAGCCGAACTGGCGCATGGCCGTCGAGGCCACGAGGCGCTGGAATACCTTTTGAGCTCGGGCACGTCGACCGGCAGGCCGTGAGTGTTGAGAACGTGCTCGATGTTCCGGATCGCGTAGGGAATGCTCTGGAGGAACAGGGGTTTCTTCTCGTGGAATCCCCGCAGGCCGTAGGCGCCCATGGCCTGCATGATCCGGATCAGCACGAAGCCCGGGAAGTACTTCTTGAACTCGGCGCGGTCGATCTTGGCGTGCTTGCCGGCCTCGGCGATGTACAGCTCCAGAAGCTCGTCGCGCAGCGCGAACGGGACGTCCGCCTTCGCGTCGTACAGGAGCGAGGCGATGTCGTACTGCAGCGCGCCGCGGCGGCCGCCCTGGTAGTCGATGAAGTACGGCTTGCCCTCGTGGAGCATCACGTTGCGCGACTGGAAGTC
This sequence comes from Elusimicrobiota bacterium, assembly GCA_023213235.1. GTDB lineage: Bacteria > Elusimicrobiota > Elusimicrobia > UBA1565 > UBA9628 > GWA2-66-18. The sequence continues at coordinate 701,010 of CP096137.1, forward strand.
GCGGCACAGGAAGTAAGACCGGTCGGCGGCCAGGAGATAGTCCGAAAACACCTGGAAGTCCTCTTCGAGCCGTTCCTCGTGGAAGGGCACGCCGCCCAGGGTCAGGAAGTAGTATTTGAAGTAGTTGAGGTCCCACAGCATCGACTGCTTGTCGAAGCTCTTGCGGGGGTAGCACCACGACTCGTCGATCGAGGCCCCCGCCACGATCGCGATCTTGGGGAGCCAGGCGACGACGTCGCGGTAGGCGGCGACGACCTCGGGGGAAGCCGGCGGGGGTGCGGCGCTTGCCGAGAAATTGGAAGAGGGTCGTGTCGCCGAGATCTTGTTCCAGGTACGCCGTGCAATCGGCATTCTCGGCATAGAACTCGGGAACGGGAATGCCCTTCGCATGGAAGTGCTTGGAGAATTCGATGAAAGCGCGGTTCTCTTTGGCATCCTCGTTCAGAACCCCGATCGCGGAACGGCCCGGGCCGATAAGCCGGTAGATCCGGCGATTGGAACCCTCCGCCCTGACCGGAGAAATGGACGCGGGCTCGGAACGGAAATGAAGGCGATAAAGCTCGCGGAGAATATCAAGCGTATCCGTCACTCGCCCATCTTACCGCTTCACTGGACGCGCGTCCAGACGATGGTTTATGATGAGCGTATGAGAAACCTCCTGCTCGCCGCCGCCGTCCTCGCCGCCGCCGCCGCGTACGCCGTCGAGACCAAGGCTCCCGACGCCGCCGTGCGCGAGTTCAAGTCGGTCAACATCGAGGTCAAGGGCAACAAGATCTGGACGCCGGCCGTCTTCATCGTCAAGAAGGGCGAGAAGGTGAAGATCACGCTGATCAACACCGCGCCCTCCGGCGTGCACGCCTTCGCCATCGAGGGGTACAAGGGCACCGAGGCCGCCGTCGACAACAAAGAGGGCGCCAACACGAAGGTCGTCGAGTTCACGGCCGACAAGGCCGGAATCTTCCGCGTGTTCTGCCCGATGCACGCGCCCCACGTGGGCGGCCAGCTGCTCGTCCTCGAATAAATGGCCGAGACGGATCCCGCCCAGAAGGAGCGCGTCCGCGCGATCGCCGTCTCTTTGGCGGCCGGACTCGTCATTCTCGGGCTGAAGGCGGCCGCGTACTGGATGACGGGCTCGATGGCGCTGAAGTCCGACGCTCTCGAGGGGATCGTCAACATCGCTGCCGCCGCGTTCGGCCTCGGCGCGGTGATCTTCGCGGGGCGCCCGGCCGACGGCAACCACCCGTACGGCCACGGCAAGATCGAGTATCTCGCCGCGGCGTTCGAGGGCGGCCTCATCACGCTCGCGGCGGCCGTCATCGGCTACGAGTCGGTCCTGGCGATGGCGCGCGGCGTCGAGCTTCGCGCCCTCGGCGCCGGGATGGCCGTCAATTCGGCGGCCGGAGCGCTCAACGGCCTGCTCGGCTGGTGGCTCGTGCGCGAGGGGCGAAGGCTCAAGTCGAAGACGCTCGAGGCCGACGGGCGGCACGTGCTCTCCGACTTCGTCACGACGCTCGGGATCCTGGCGGGCCTTCTGCTCGTCAAGGCGACGGGCCAGGCCTGGCTCGACCCGCTCGTGGCGTTCGTCGTGGCCGTCGTCCTCGCCCGCGCGGGCGCGGCGCTGGTGCGCGACGCGGCGGCGGGCCTCATGGACGAGGAGGACTCGGCGACGATCGCGGGCATCGTGAGCGGGCTGAACACGCTGCTGGCTCGGCCCGTCGACGAGACCGGCGTCATCAGCGTGCACGGGCTGCGCGCGATCCGCTCGGGCCGCTACACGCACGTCGACCTGCACATCGTCGTCCCCGAGTACCTGCCCGTGTCGGAGTCTCACGCCGACGTCGAGCGCTTCGAGGCGAAGCTCATCGCCGCCGCCGGCCTCGAGGGGAGCTTCACGCCCACATGGACCCGTGCCGGCGAAAGCTCTGCGCTCGCTGCACGGACACGGCGTGCCCGATCCGCGTCGAGCCGCTGCGCGCCGTCGTCCCGCTCACGCGGGACCAGGCGACCTTGGCCGAGCCCGCAGACTGACGTGAGCCCCTGCCCGCTGTGCGGCGGGGCCGCGCGGGCCTTCTTCCGGGACGACCGCGACTACCTGCGCTGCGCCGTCTGCGCGCTGACCTTCGTGCCGGAGTCCCAGCACCTGTCGTTCGCCGCGGAGCGCGCGCGCTACGAGACGCACCGCAACTCGCCCGCCGACGCCGGCTATCGCGCCTTTCTCGACAAGCTGCTCGTCCCGCTCGCGGCGCGCCTGCCCGCGGGGGCGCGCGGCCTCGACTTCGGGTCGGGTCCCGGGCCCACGGCGTCGCTGATGATGCGCGAGCGCGGTTTCGAGGCGGGGGACTGGGACCCCCATTTCGCGCCCGACGAGGGGCTTTGCGGCTCACGTACGCCTTCGTGACGTGCACCGAGGTCGCCGAGCACCTGCGCCGGCCCGCGGAGACGTTCGCGCGGCTCGACGCCCTGCTCGCGCCGGGCGGCATCCTGGGGGTGCTGACCTCGACGCTCGAGGACGACGCGGCGTTTCCGGGGTGGTGGTACCGGCGGGATCCCACGCACATCGCGTTCTACCGGCCCGAGACCCTGGCGTGGATCGCGCGCGCCCGGGGCTGGGCGCTCGAGCGGCCGTCGCGCGACGCGGCGCTTTTCACGAAGGCCCCGTGAGGCCCCGCCGCGCCCCGAGGGCGCGGCGGCGGCCCGTGCGGTCAGGGGTTGGAAGGCGTCGCGTCGTTGTGCTTGCCGGCGTCGAGGTGCTTGTTGCGGCCGAACACCTTGTCCCAGAACGTCCGCTTCTTCTTCGGCTGCTCGATGACGTCGGTCGACGTCGAGGCGTCGCCGCTCGTCGTCGCGCCGATCTCGCCGTTGGCGTTGACGTCCGCGCCGGACGTCGTCGTCGCGTTGTTGTTGCTGTTGACGTTCGGGTTCGTGGTGTTGACGGTGCCGTCGGAATTCAGGCTGCCGTCCGCGTTGACGCCCGAGGTGCCGGTGTTGGTGTCCGTGCCGGCGCCGTAGCGGGAGCCGTTCTCGGTCCGCGCGCCGCTCGCGTTGTTGCGAGACGACTCGTTGGACGGATCGGTGCTCGTCGCGCCGCTGCCCTGGTTCTGGTTCGCCGAATTGACGCCCGGCGTCTGCGCGAGAGCCGGAGCCGACAGCGCGGCGGTCAGAGCCGCCGCGGCCAAGAACGTCTTCTTAGTGGATTTCATTGTCCACCTCCATGGGCTGATTATAGGGAGCCTCGCTCGGACCGCGAGTGACGGGCAGGAAAAAGGTTTGTGTATAATGCCGCATGAACATCCTGGCCTTCGTCGTCACGGGTCTGCTCGTCGGCGTCTTCAGCGGCTTGGTGGGCGTCGGGGGCGGCATCATCCTGGTGCCCATTCTCGTGATGTTCTTCGGTTTCTCCCAGCACCTGGCGCAGGGGACGAGCACGGCGATGCTCCTGCCCCCGATCGGGATCCTCGCCGCGTGGACGTACTACCAGAAGGGGATGGTCGACGTGCGCGCGGCCGCCCTGCTGTGCGCGGGCTTCGTCCTCGGCGGCTGGCTGGGCGCCAAGTTCGCCGTCGACCTGCCGAAGGAGGTCCTGCGGCGCGGTTTCGGCGTGCTGCTGCTCGGGATTTCCCTTAAGATGATCCTGTCCAAGTGAGGCTTATGATCAGAACCTTCCTGCTGCTCCCGCTGCTCGCCCTTCCGTCCTTCGCCGCCGACGCGCCCAAGCCGATCTCCGGCTTCGACCCCGCCGCGATGGACCTGACCGCGAGCCCGTGCGGGGACTTCTATCAATACGCCTGCGGCGGCTGGCTCAAGGCCAACCCGATCCCCTCCGACCAGTCGCGCTGGGGACGCTTCAACGAGCTCGCCGAGCGCAACAAGCTGATCCTGCGCGAGGTCCTCGAGGCCTCGGCCGTCAAGCCCAAGGGCGAGCATGGGGCTCGCACCGGAGCCCTGTACGGCGCCTGCATGGACGAGGCCGCCGTCGAGGCGGCCGGCCTCAAGCCTCTCTCCGCCGCCTTCGACGCGATCGCCGGCCTCTCTTCGGCCGGGGACCTCGCGCCGCTGCTCGGGCGCCTGCACCGCGCCGGCGTCAACGCCGGCTTCGGCTACGGCTCGGAGCAGGACTATAAGGATTCCGCCAAGGTGATCGCGGGCGTCGACCAGGCCGGACTGGGCCTGCCGGACCGCGACTACTACCTCAAGGACGACGCGAAGTCCGTCGAGCTGCGCCGCGCCTACGAGTGGCACGTCGCGCGCTCGCTGGGCCTGGCGGGGGACGCGCCGGCCGCCGCGGCGGAAGCCGCCGCCGCCGTCATGCGGGTCGAAACGGCGCTCGCGAAGTCGTCGATGGACCGCGTCGCCCGCCGCGATCCGGCGAACACCTACCACAAGATGACGCGCGCCGAGCTCGCGGCGCTGGCGCCCGGCTTCGGCTGGGACCGCTACCTCGACGCGGCGGGCGGCCCCGCGTGGAAGGACGTCAACGTCTCTTCGCCGGACTTCGTGAAGGGCTTCGGCGCCCTTCTCGGCTCCGCGCCCCTGCCCGACCTCAAGGCCTACCTGCGCTGGCGCGTGCTCTCGGCCGCGGAGCCGTATCTCGGACGCGCCTTCGTCGAGGAGAATTTCGACTTCTACGGCCGCCGCCTGACGGGCGCCAAGGAGCTCAAGCCGCGCTGGAAGCGCTGCGTCGAGCTCGTCGACCGCTCGCTCGGCGAGGACCTCGGCCGCGGCTACGTCGAGAAGGCGTACCCGCCGGAGACGAAGAAGAAGATGGACGCCCTCGTCGTCGCCGTCGTGGAGGCCCTGAGGAAGGACATCGAGGGGCTCGACTGGATGACGCCCGCCACGAAGGCCAAGGCGCTCGCCAAGCTCGGCACGATGGGCAACAAGGTCGGCTACCCCGAGAAATGGCGCGACTATTCGTCCGTCAAGATCGACCGCAAGGACCTCGTCGGCTCGGTCCGCTCCGCGATCGAGTTCGAGCACCTGCGCCAGCTGCGCAAGATCGGCAAGCCCGTCGACCGCAAGGAATGGCACATGACCCCGCCGACGGTCAACGCGTACTACAACCCGCAGATGAACGACATCAACTTCCCGGCCGGCATCCTCCAGCCGCCGTTCTTCGACCCCGCGATGCCCGACGCCGTGAACCTCGGCGCGATCGGCGCGGTCATCGGCCACGAGCTCACCCACGGGTTCGACGACCAGGGCCGCAAGTTCGACCTCAAGGGGAACATGGAGGACTGGTGGACCGCGGAGGACGCGAAGGCCTTCGAGAGCCGGGCGCAGTGCTTCGTCGACCAGTACGGCTCATATGAGGCCGCCCCCGGTCTAAAACTCAACGGCAAGCTCACGCTCGGCGAGAACACGGCCGACAACGGCGGCCTGCTCGTCGCGGGGTTGGCCGTCGACGCGCAGGGCCCGAAGGAACCTTGGAACGGATTCACGCCGCGGCAGCTCCTCTACCTCGGTTTCGCGCAGATCTGGTGCCAGAACCGCACCGAGCAGGTCGCGCGCATGCTCGCGCAGGTCGACCCGCACTCGGCGGCGCGTTGGCGCGTGATCGGCCCGCTCTCGAACTCGCCGGAGTTCGCGAAGGCGTTCTCCTGCAAGTCCGGCGACGCGATGGTCGCGCCGAAGGCGTGCCGCGTCTGGTAGCGCGTCCTGTCCGTAGGACTTGTAATCTCAACTAAAAGACAATAAATCCTTGCCGTCATAAAAACTTTACGCGTTCTCCGTAGTTGTCCCGACGCGCCTGCCCGGACCTTCTGGCATCATTTATTTCACCGATGCTTGAAACCGGCAATGTCACCGTTTTCGAAGTCGTAAACCTCAGCAGAAGAGAGCTGTTCGTCGGACGCACCACGCTGCCGATGAACGCCTTGATCGCCCACCACCGCGCGGCGCGGCCGGCGGCGATGAAAGGCTGGGGCCATGGGGACGACGTGGAATACCGAGCCCTCGAGTTCGGCATGACTCCCAGGGCCGCGCTCGAGTTCGCGCGCGGCTACGTCGCGAGCTTCCGCCGGGACGGCTGGCGCGTCATCGGCGAAGAGACGGCCGCGTGAGCCTCTCCGTATTTGTCACGAAGCGCGCCCGCGCGCCGTATGCCATGATGGCGGGGCGATGAGCGAGAAGCACGATAAGTCCGACAAGCACGCCCGGCTTCCGGCGAAAACTCCGCCGCCGCGTCCGGTCGGCGGAGCCTTCACGTGGGAGGGATTCCTCGCCGGCGTACCCGCATTCATCTTCCTTCTGAACAAGGAGGGCCGCTACACCTACGCCAGCCGACGCGCCTTCCGCGGCGCCCCCGAGGACGCGACGGGAAAACTTCTTGAGCAGGTGCTTCCCGCGGCGCAGGCCGACGTCGTCCGCTCGCTCATGCACTGCGTGGTCCGCGGCCAGCGGATCGCGACGGCCGAACTCTCGTTCCAGGACGAAGAGGGCCGCGCCCGGCGCTGCTTCGTCTCGCTCTCGCCGTACATGGTCCAGGGGCGCATCGACAGCTTTTCGGGAGTATCCCTCGACACCACCTCGACCGATGAGACCGTCGCGCAGATCAGCGCCCGCGCCGTCGAGCTGGCCGAGCGGCTGACGCCGAAGCAGCGCGAGGTGCTCGTGCTCGTCGCCGAGGGACTCTCCAGCCGCGAGATCGCGCGGCGCCTGGGCGTGGGCGAGCGGACCGTCGAGACGCACCGCGAGCAGCTGATGGACCGCCTCGGCATCCGGGGCGTGGCCGCGCTCGCGCGCTTCGCGATCGAAGCCGGCCTTCTCTAGGCCGACAAGGCCCGCAGGAGGCGGTTGCGCAGGGACAGCCCGATCGAGCGCAGCTCGCCGCGCCGCGCCTCGAGCCCGTCGGCCGCCCAAACGAGGTGCCGCGCCGCGAGCGTCCGGTCGCCGCGCGCCAGCGCCGCGGAGGCCGCGGCCAGGTTGACCTGCGCGGCGCGCTTGGCGTCCACGCGCCCGCGCCCGGCCCACGCCGTCGCGCCTTCGAGCAGTCCCGCGGCGAGCGCGAGGTCGGCGGCCGAGGGACGCGGGGAGGAGACGAGGACCGCGGCGCGGCGCAGGTCGGCCTCGAAGCCGGCCGTCGCGAGGTAGTCCTCGCGGCCGGACTCGAGCGCGTGCACCAGCGAGCGCAGCGAGGCCGCCATGTCGGCGTAGGCGACCGGCGTGCGGACCTTGATCGAGGGGTGCGCGACGCGGGCCGCGGCGACGAGGATCGCGGAGGACTCGGGCGCGGCGGTCAGCGCGTCGAGAGCGGCCGCGTCGGCGGCGTCGCGCGCGTCGCCGGTGGCGCGCAGGACGCCGGCGAGTTCCGCCAGGTCGCGCGCGGCCTTCGCCTCTCGGCCGTTGCGCGCGTCGCGCGCCGCCGTCTCGAGCTCGGTGCGGATATTGCGCCAGCGGTTCGACCAGACGTACGGACGGCCGTCGCCGTAGGCCGGCTCGGCTTCGGCGAGGGCGCGAAGGTAGGCCGCCTCGACCGCGGCGGCGGCGGCGCTGTTGTGCGCGCCGACGAGGCTCCACATCGCGGCGTTGCGCTTGAACGCGCGCGGCCCGACCGGGGAGTCCGCGGCCAGCAGCTCGCGCGCGGCCTTGAGCTGGCGGGCGGCGAGGGCTCCGGAGACCTCCACGAGCTCCTTCGACGCGGCGGCGCGCGCGGGGGCCGGCGCCTTGAGCAGCGCCTTCTCGGCCTTCGCGCGTCCGGCGCGCAAAGCCTTGATCGACGCGCGCAGCTCCGCGCCGCTCTCCTCGACCGCGAGCGTCCGCGCCACGCCGTCGAAGTCGCCGGCGAAGGCGCGCTTGAGCTCCGTCAGGGCGCTTTCGTTCTCGCCTGTCTTGGCGCGCGAGTGGATCGCGGCGAGCGAGGCGTACAGCCGGTCGGCGTCGTCGCGCAGGGCGGCCGCGGTGCGGACGGGAACGGGGACGGCGGCCGCGACGGGGACGACCGGCTTCTCGGGCGCCGCGGCGGCGGCGAGCGAGGGGAGAAGCGAGGGCGTCAGCGCCGGGACGGGGGCGGAGAAGTCGAACGCGGCGACGGAGGGGAGGCGGCGGGCGCGGGGGCGAAGGCCGCGCCGAGCGGGGGAACCACGCGGACCTGAGCGGAAGCGGGGACCGACAGCAGGAGCGCGAGGAGGAGTCTGATCATTGGTTCCTTATTCTACCGCGCCCCGCGGTCGCCGCTCTGGGCCCTGCGTCCCCTATCCGGGAGGGTCTTACGGCCGCGTCAGTCGGGCCGCGGGGATCGACAGGACGCTGAGGACGAGCACCGCCGCGGCGCGGCCGGCGAACGCCTCGAGCCCGGGCCGCCAGATCAGCGCCGTCACGGCGCCCGCGACGAGGTAGCCCATGAAGTAGTCGACCGGCAGGCCGCCGATCTTCCGGCGGAACCAGGGCACCTCGCGCGCGCGCAGCGCCTCGAACCCCCAGTGCGGGTTCCAGACGAACCACTGCAGATCCCAGGCCGCCGTGATCATCAGGTAGGAGGACGAGCACTTGGCGAGAAGCTCGCGCGAGAAGCCGCCGAAGACCAGCGGCAGGTGGAACATGCCGATCAGGAACAAGGTCAGCCAGACGTGGTAGCCGGTCAACTCCTTGCCGTTGGTGGCGTCGAGCCACCACTTCGGCCCCCAGCGCCAGGTCGGGAGGTTGACGGCCCAGCCGTGGGCGCCCTCGATGTGGATTTCCACGCGGGCCAGGATGTGGCAGAGAACGAAGAGGTAGACGCCCTCGGCGGCGCCGGACAGGAGCTCGGGGCTCATCGCTTGTACTTGGGGTGCTTCTTCAGGCTCTTGTTGATCGACTTCCACTGCCGCTTGGTCTCGGCCGCCGCCGCCGGGTCGACGCGGCGCTTCTGGAACTCCATCTCCTTCTTGAGCTTGTTCATCGACTCGAGGCGCGCGGCCGGAATGGAGCCGCTCTCGATGGCGGCCTTCACGGCGCAGCCGGGCTCGGAGGCGTGCACGCAGTCCTTGAAGCGGCACTGCTCGGCGAGAGTCTCGATGTCGGCGAAGGACTCCTGGAAGCCCTGGTCGGCCTCCCAGAACGCCATCTCGCGCATGCCGGGCGTGTCGAGCAGGACGCCGCCGCCGTCGAGGACGAAGAGCTCGCGGTGCGTCGTCGTGTGGCGGCCGCGCTCGTCGCCGGCGCGGGTCTCTTTCGTCTTGAGCGCCTCGCGGCCGAGCAGGCGGTTCACCAAGGTCGACTTGCCCACGCCCGAGGTGCCGACGAAGCCGACGGTGCGCCCGGGCTTGATCCACCGCTCGAGGACGGCGAGGCCGTCGCCGGTCTTGGCCGAGATCGCGATCACGGCCGCGTCGCCGGCGGCGGTGCGGGCGTCGCCGAGGTACGGCCCCGGCTCGGCGCAGGCGTCGGCCTTGTTCAGCGCGACGATCGGCTCGGCGCCGCTCTCGCGCACGACGGCCAGGAAGCGCTCGAGGCGGCGCAGGTTGAAGTCGGCGTTGAGCGCGGTCATGATCACGACCGCGTCGAGGTTGGCGGCGATGATCTGCTCCTCGAGCGTCTCGCCGGCGGCCTTGCGCGAGAGCTTGGTGCGGCGCGGCAGGATGCGGCGCACGGTCAACGTCTCCTCGCCGGGGTTCGCCTCGCAGGCGATCCAGTCGCCGACCGCCGGGAGGTCGGCGGTGCCGGTCGCCTTGTGGCGCATGGCGCCCGTGGTGCGCGCCGGGCGCATGCCGCTTTCCGTCGCGACGGTGAGCAGGCCGCGCTGCTGCGCGGCGACGCGGGCGGGGAGGAGCTTCAGCGCCGCGTCCGGAGCGAAGGCGTCCGCCCAGCCCGCGTCCCAGCCCCAGTCTTCGAGGGAGAATCCCATGCCTAGGGTGATTCTAGCCTATCGCCGCTACTGATAATCACTCTTCCCGGGAAGAGTGATTATCAGTAGTAAGCGCTAACGCTTTTGGGGGCGTGAACGATGCGGCTCAGCGCCACCGGCGTGATGCCGAGGTAGGAGGCGATGATCTTCTTGGGGAGCCGGTCGAAGAGATCCGGCCGCTCCTTGTGAAAGCTCTCGAGCCGCTCGGTCGCGGAGTTCATCAGCAGCTCCTGCTCGCGGCGCTCGCGCTGGCGGTAATGGTCCTCGGCGACGACGCGGCCGAGCTCCTGCCAGCACGCGTGGTCCTTATATAAGGCGGTGATGCGGTCGTAGCGCACCACCAAAAGCTCGGAGTCCTCGAGCGCCTCGACCGTCGTGCGCGAGGGACGCTTGTCGAGCAGCTCGGCGTAGGCGGCGACGAGCTCGCCGGGGCCGCGGAACGCCTTCGTCGCCTCGTGACCCTCGGTGTCCGTGTAGTAGAAGCGCAGGAGCCCCGACAGGACGATGCCGGCCTCGACCGACGCCTGGCCGGGCTGGATGAAGAGCTCGCCCTTCGATAAACGCCGAGGCTTGAGGTGACCCTCGAGACGGACCCATTGCTCCGGGGGATCGGAGCCAAACGGCGCAGGGCGTCGAAAACTTTGGGGTGTTTGATTAACATACGTTAACGACGAGAAATATCTTTCCCGCGTTCAACCGGCAAGTGCAACACTTTGACGGAAGGCTTCCGCCGCAGTTTTAAATTTCAGGCACTTCCTGGGTAAGCCGTTAAGCCAACGCTCCGTTTTTTTGACTTGTTCGAACGACACCATACTAAAGTCGGTCTTCTTGGGCCAGTGTCGGCGCACGAGTCCGGCGGCGTTCTCGACGGAACCCTTTTCCCAACTATGCATAGGCTCGCAGAAGTACGACACGGTGCCAAGCCGCTTGTTGACCTGGAGGTGCTGGACGTTCTCGCTGCCGTTGTCGTAGGTGATGCTGCGACGCAGATGCTTCGGGTAGCGCGCGAGCGCGCGGTTGGTGGCCCTGCGCATCGACGTCGCGTCCTTCGCTGGGAGCTTGCGTAGGCGCGTGTAGCGGGTCTTGCGCTCCACCAGGATCTGAAGGGCCGGTCGGCTTTTACGGCTGACGATCGTGTCACCCTCCCAGTGTCCAGGCTGTTCGCGACGCTCAATAATCGCCGGCCGCTGAGAAATCGGCGTTCTCGACGGGATATGCGACGATTTATGCTTGCTGCTGTGGCCGCGTCGAAGGCGCTTTCGACGCGCTCGAACCAGAAAGGGGATCAGTTCTCGGGCCCCGATATAGACCCACTGGTAGATCGCCTCGTGGCTGATCGGCTCGGCGCTGAACGTATTCCAACGCCCCGCAATGCGCTCAGGCGACCACCCGCGGCGAAGCATGCGGCCCGCATAGGCCCTCAATCCTGGCTTGCGCAGGCGCTCACGCTCGTGCGCCACGGCCTTACGGACATCAGCGCGCTCCTGAGCTCTGTGCGGAAGGTAGTAGCCCTGGCGAATTGGCGGCGCGTTACGCTTCAACTCCCGCGATACGGTGCTTACGTCACGACCGATCAGCCCTGCTATCTCACGCAATGATTTCCCATGAGCTTTGAACAACGACAACCGGTCTCGTTCGTCTTCCGTCAGGTGCTTGTAGGTTTTCGGCATCTCGCCTCATCATAGCGGACGCCTTGACCGTCAAGTGTTGCACTTCGAAATTGAACTTGGGTTTGCCGTTATCATAAAGGCATGGATATCAACGTCTACTCGGTCGCGACTCCCATCGTGCTGACGGTCGTCGCCGCCGAGGCCGCGTACTGTTTATACCAGAAAAACGGCTACTACCGCCTCGACGACGCGATCGCCAACTTCGGCACCGCGATCGGCCACCAGATCACGAACGTCGCCGTCGCCGCGCTCGTCTTCTCATTTTTCACGGAAATTCACGGCCGATGGGCAATCGCGGATTGGGGAAGACGCCCGGCACTTTCGCCGCGCTGTACGTGACCATGGACTTTCTTTTCTACTGGTTCCACCGCATGGGCCACTCGATCAACCTGCTGTGGGCCGCGCACGCGCCGCACCACTCGAGCGAGGAGCTCAACTACACGGTCGGCCTGCGCGCGAGCGTGACCCAGCGCCTGGCGTCGTTCCTGTTCTACTGGCCGCTGGCGCTCGTGGCGCAGCCCGAGGTCAGCCTGCCGCTCGTCGGCCTGCACCTGCTGTTCCAGTTGATCCCGCACACGCGCGTGATCAAGCGCCTCCCCAAATGGATCGAGGCCTGGCTCAACACTCCGACCCACCACCGCGTCCACCACGGCATGAACCCGAAGTACCTCGACAAGAATTTCGGGGGCACCTTCATCGTCTGGGACAATCTCTTCGGCACCTACGTCGAGGAGACCGAGCCCGTCGTCTACGGCGTCCTTCGTCCCGTGAACACGTTCGACCCCATCGCGATCAACACGCAGTACTTCAAGCTTCTCTGGAAGGACGCCGTCGACGCGCCGCTGATCACCGACAAGCTGCGTCTGTGGTTCATGCCCAACGGCTGGCGGCCGATCGGCGTGCCGCCGCGCGCGCCGCTGACCCCGGTGTTCGGGCGCGAGAAGCTGCGCGCCGACCTGACGCCCGTCCAGCGCAACTTCATTCTGGCCCAGCTGCCCTTCGTCCTCGGGGCGATGTGGCTCGTGACCACGCACGACTCCCCGCTCGGGTTCTGGGGGAAGGTCGTCGCCGGCGCCGCGATCTGGGCCGTCGTCATCGGCTGGGGAGAACCCTCGACGCGGCCCGTCGGGGCCTTCCCCGGCCTTCCTACGGCAGGAGCACGATCTTGCCGCGCGCGCCGGGCGCCATCACCGCGGCGTGAGCCTTCGCCGCGTCGGCTAACGGGAAGCGCGCCGCGATCAGCGGCTTGAGCGCGCCCGAGGCGAAGCCCTTCGCGAGGTCGGCGTGGATCGCCGCGCGCTCGGGCTCCGAGACGTTGAAGAGGCTCATGCCCTTCACGGTCAGGTCCTTGGTCATCGTCACGCGCGGGTCGATGGCGATGGGTCCGCGCGAGCCGATCAGGACGATGCGTCCGCGCAGCTTCGCGACGCGCAGGTCCTCGGCGAGGTTCTGGTTGGCGAGCATCTCGACGATCAGGTCGGGCTCGACGCCGTCGAGGTAGCCCGGGGCCCGGTGGTCGAGCGCGCGGTCGACGCCGAGCGACTCGAGGAACGCGACGCCCTCGGGGCCGCCCGCGGTGCCGACGACCGTCAGGCCGGCGGCCTTGGCGAGCTGGACGGCGGCGGTGCCGACGCCGCCGGAGGCGCCGTGGATGAGCACGGTCTCGCCGCGGCGCGCCTCTCCGCAGTGGAACAGGGCGCGGTGGGCCGTGGCGTAGGGCACGCCGATCGCGGCGCCCTGCTCGAAGGAAAGCGCGTCCGGCAGGCGCCACGCGCGCGAGGCGGGAACGAGGACCTTTTGCGCGTAAATCCCCGTCGCGTTGACGTAGACTCGCTCGCCGGGCTTGAGGAAGACCCCGTGTCCGGCGGCCTCGACGACTCCCGCGGCGTCGGAGCCCGGGGTGTACGGCAGGGCGATCTTGCGCGTGTACTGGCCGGTGTGGAGGTAGACGTCGACCGGGTTGACGCCCGCGGCCTTCACGGCGACGAGGACCTCCCCGGGCCCGGGCGCGGGCGGCTCCGGAACCTCGCCCATGGCGAGGACCTCGGGGCCGCCGTACGCCCGGACCAGGATGGCCTTCATCTCAGACCTTCGCCACGAGCTCCGCCTTGGGGAAGCGGACCTTCTTCGACTTCGCGTAGGAATCGTCGGCGGAGCGGACGCCGGCCGTCGCGATCACGACGGATTTCCAGCCCTGCGCGTGCAGGCCGAGGATCTCGTCGAACTTGTCCTTGTCGAAGCCCTCCATGGGGCAGGCGTCGACGCCGAGCAGGGCCGCCGAGGTCAGGAAGTTGCCGAGCGCGATGTAGACCTGGCGCGTGAGCCACGCCTCCACCTTCTCCGGCGGCAGGGAGACCGAGTTGAGGATCGTCTGCTTGTAGCCCTCGAGCATCTCGGACGGCAGGCGGCGCACCTCGGAAATGCGGTCGATGAAGCGCTGGACGTCGGCGGGACCCGCATCCTTCTTCACGAGGAAGAGGACGAGCTTGTCGGCGTCGACGATCTGACTCTGCCCGTAGGCGTGCGGGAGAAGCTTGGCGCGAAGGGCCTTGTCCTCGATGACGAGGAACTTCCAGGCCTGCAGGCCGTACGAGGAGGGGACAGCACGAGCGCCTCCTCGAGCGCCTCCCACTTGTCGAGGGGAACGCGCCCCGCGGCGTCGAATTTCTTCACGGCGTAGCGCCAGTTCAGGGCGGCGGTGAGCGTCTCCGGCTGGATCGTCTTGTCGTAGGCTAAGGGCGTCATATGTATCCTCTCTTGTTACAGTTTATCCGAAAAAAGGGCGCGTCAACCGATCTGCCTGACGATGTCCGCCAAAGTCGTCTTCTTGAGCTCCGGCGCGACCTTGGACTCCACCCGGGCGAAGACGTCGTTGAGGATTCCCGCCATGCGGCAGGCCACCGGGCACTTCTCGTTGCGCTTCTCGCGCTGCGCGAACATCGAGCCGCAGTCCTCGACCGCGGAGCGCACGTCGAGCAGGGAGATCGAGGCGGCGGGCTTGGCGAGGCGGAAGCCGCCCTTCGCGCCGTGCGCCGACTCGACGAGGCCCGCGCGCGAAAGCTCGGCCAGCAGGCGGCGGATCACGACGGGATTCGTCGCGACCGAGGACGCGATGTCGCGCGAGCTGTGGCGCTCGTCGGCCTCGAGGGCGAGGAGCGTCAGCGCGTGCACCGCCACGGCGAATCGGGAGTTGGCCGCCATAATGTAACCATTATAGTCACATATGGCGCGGCTGTCAAGCCCCTTTGCTATCATCCCTCGCATGGCCCGCTATAAATACCTGCTCGGAGACTCGCGCGGCGAGGCGGAGCGCCTGAGATTCCAGGCGAAGCTCTGGGATCCCGTCTCGCTGGCGCTGTTCGACCGCCTCGGCGTGAAGCCGGGCATGAAGGTCCTCGAGATCGGCCCGGGCCAGGGCTCGCTGCACCTCGAGCTGCGGCGGCGCGTGAAGGGTCCCGTCGACGCCGTCGAGCGTTCCGCGCCCTTCGCCGGGCGCCTGCGCCGCCTCTGCGAGAAGGACGGCCGCGGCCGGGGGACGATCTGGGAGCGCGACTTGATCGACGCGCCTCTGCCCGCCGGAAAATACGACCTGATCTTCGCGCGCTGGGTGTTCCTGTTTCTGCCGGAGCCGCTCGCGCACCTCAAGAAGCTCGCGAAGGCGCTCAAGCCCGGCGGCCGCATCGCGATCCAGGACTACCATCGCGAGTCGATGCGGCTGTACCCGACCCCGCCGGATTGGGACGAGTTGTTCGCCGCCGACGTCGCCTTCTTCAAGACGCAGGGCGGAGACGCGAGCATCGGCGCGAAGCTTCCGGCGCTCTATAAAAAGGCGGGCCTGATCCCGGAGTCGGCGAAGGCGGAACTGAAGACGGGCTTCCCGGGCTCCGACGTCTGGACGTGGGCGTCGTGGTACTTCCTGGGCGTGATGCCGCGCCTGGGGAAGATCAAGCCGTTCACGCCCGCCGCCGCGCGCCGCGTCGCGGCCGCCTGGCGCGCCGCCGGCCGGCGTCCCGACAGCCTCTTCGTCGCCCCCGCCGTGCTCGACGCCGTCGCGCGCAAGCCCCGGCGATGATCGACCGCTGGGTCGCCGTCTCCACGGCGTACCTCGGCTCGAAGAAGGCGCTCGACGCCCTCGCGCTGGACCCCTATTGGCCGAAATGGGACTCGCCGTGGTGGCACATGACCTTGCTCTGGGAGATGGGCCGGGCCGACGCGATCCCGCTCGACGCCGCCGAGGCCATGCTCGCCGCGATCGAGACCAAGTACGTGAAGTACTTCCCGAACCCGCGCGAGCCCCTGCCTCCCGGCAAGGACTACCACCGCGACGGCCTGTGCCACTGCGGCCTCGGCAACATGTATCAGACTTTGCAGGCCCGCGGCCTCGACCTCGACCGGCGCGCCCCGTGGATGCGGGCCTGGTTCCTCCACTACCAGCTTCCCGACGGCGGCTTGAACTGCGACGACAAGGTCTATGAAAAGGGGGCTCTTCCTCCATCCAGTCGACCTTGCCCGTCATGGAAGCCGTGCTTTCCGCCGGCCGCCCGCTGACCCCGACCGAGGAGCACTTCGTCGACGCGGGCGCCGAGTACCTGCTCGAACGGCGCCTGGCCTTCCGCAAGAAGGACGGCCAGCTCATGGACGCCAAGTTCCTCGACATCGGCTTCCCGCGCTTCTACGACTACGACGTCCTGCGCGGGCTCTCCTTCATCTCCGAGTGGGCGCGCCTGCGCCGCAAGCTCGTCCCGCGCCGCGCCGTCGGCTGGATCTTCGAAAGCCTCGACGACCGCTTCCCCGACGCGCGCGTGCGCCTCGAGAAAGAGGGCCTGATGTCGACCGAGACCAGCCTCAATCCTCAGAAGGACGGGAGCTGGGCGCGGGGAGACGCCTCGACATTCCCGCTGCTCGACGCGGTCCGCAAGGTCGGCTCCCCGTGCGACCCGCTGACCGCGCAGTGGGAGAAGGTCAAGAAGGTCCTAGGCGCCCGCCTTGACGGATAGGTCCAACGTTCGGACGCCGGGGGCCGTCGGGCCCTGGGGGAAAGACGGCGATCGGGTACCCTATTAAGGATGCGGAAAATGGCCGTAGGGTTTTGCGCGGCGCTGGTTCTCTCGTCGATCCCTCAATCCGCCTGGGCTCAGACGCGAGTCGTGCTCCCGTCGGCCGCTCCATCCGTTCAGGGCCCGGTCGGAATCTCCGCCGTTCCGTCGCTGAACACGGGTTCTCTCTCCACTCTCAATCCGTCGCTGTCGTTGACGGGTTCCCTGACTCCGTCGTTGTCGGCCCCTCTACCCTCTCAATCCGTCGCCGTCGTTCCTTCACTCTCGGCGCTCGCCCCGGTCGCGGCGATGCCGGTTCCGGTTCGCGGCGCCGCCGCCGCGACCCCGCCGCCGAAGGCGGCGCAGCCTTCGTTGGTCGAAGCCTCCCGCCGTTTGATCGCGGCCTCCGCTCCGGAAAAGCCGGCCCAAGACGGGAAGTCGGCCTCCGACGAGATCTTCTCCGGCGCGACGCCCAAGAAGCCCGCCTCCGATTCCGTCGCGGCCGGTTCGCAGTCCTCGAACCCGTCGGGTCTCCAGCCCTCGGCTCCCGCCGCGGCTCCCGTCCCAAAGAAGCTCCCTCTGGTCGCTCGTTGGAAGAGCGCCGTGACTGACGGCGCCGGCCCCCTCGTCGTCGCCGCTTTCGCCTGGAACTTCCTCACGATCGCCGCCTACTCGATCATCGGCCCCGCGCGCGGCGCCCTCTTGATGACGAAGTTCGGCCCCGAGACCTTGCCCTGGGTGTACATGGCGAGCGCCGTGCTCACCGGCCTCGTCGTCGTCGGCTACAACAAGCTCGCGAAGGGCGCCTCTCGCAAGAAGATCATCGGCGGCTCGCTCGCCATGCTCGCGGCCACCCTCGTCGGCGGCGCGCTCGCCGTGAAAGCCGCCGCGCTGCCCGCCGTCGCCTTCGGCTACTACCTCTGGACCGACGTGTTCGGCATCATGTCGATGACCCTCTTTTGGACCTACCAGAACGACGTGTTCAAGCGCGACGAGGCCAAGCGCTCGTTCGGCCTGATCGCCGCGGGCGCTCCGCTCGGCAGCATCGTGGGCGCCCTGCTCATGAAGACGCTCGTCGGCTCGTTGGGACCCGTGCCGATGCTGATGGTCGCCGCCGTCATCTTCGCCGCGGTCCTGCCCATCTTCTTCTGGATGGAGCGCCGCGCCGGCGACCGCAAGGCCGCCGACACGCACTCCGCCGAGGACGCCGCCCGTCCGAAGCCGGCTCAGGGCATCGTCAAGACGATCCTCCAGTCGCCGTTCCTGCTCGCGCTGACCTTGCTCGTCGCGCTCGAGCGCCTGGTCCCCGACATCTCGAACTACCTCTATTCCGTGGCCGCGAAGGCCGCCTACGCGAACGACGCCGTCGGCATGGCCCAGATGTTCGCCGACGTGAACTTCTGGACGAGCCTCGCCTCCTTCGGCGTCAGTTCCCTGCTCGTCGGCCTTACGCTCAAGAAGATCGGCATCGGCGGCTCTTTGATGACGGCCGGGCTCGTCAACTTGGCTCTTTTCCTCATGTTCCCGTTCATGCCGGCGCTCGCGCTGACGGCGATGTTCTGGGGCCTCGACGGCGTGGCGCGCTACACGTGGTTTAAAACCGCCAAGGAGACCTCCTATTCGGCCACCGACCGCGACACGATCTACCGCGTGAAAGCGTTCATCGAGATGTTCGTGTACCGCTTCGCGCGCGGCCTGGCCGGCCTGCTGCTGCTCGGGGTCGCGTGGGCCGGCGGCGGCGCCGCGGCGGCGGCGATCGTCGGCGTCCCGCTCGCGCTGCTGTGGCTGTGGTCCGCGTGGAAGGTCGGCCGCGAGCACAAGAAGCTCGAGGACGCGAACAAGGCCGCCGGAAAGTGATAACATATTCGTATAGACGAATATGAATGACCTGCTCTTCCGCGCGTTTTCCGAGCCGACTCGCCGCCGGGCCCTCCGCCTGCTGACTTCGGGCCCTCTGTGCGTCTGCGACATCACCGCCGCCCTGCGACTGCCGCAGCCGACGGTGTCCCGCCACCTGGGAGCGTTGCAGCGCGCCGGCCTCGTGAGCGCGGTCAAGAGAGGGAAGTGGCGCCATTACGGGCTTGAGAGCTCCCGCGGCGTGGCGCGAGCCTTGCTCGCGACCCTGAAGGCCGAGGGGGACTCGCATGGCGACAACGCCCGCCTGCGGGCGATCAACCGGAGGAATTGCGCGTGAGCAAGAAAGTCCTGTTCGTCTGCGTCGAGAACTCCTGCCGCTCCCAGATGGCCGAGGGCTTCGCCCGGCTTCACGGCGCCGGCCAGGTGGAGGCGCACAGCGCCGGCTCCAAGCCCTCGGGCAAGGTCAACGCGACGGCGATCGCCGTCATGCGCGAGAAGGGCGTCGACCTGATGGAGCAGCACTCCAAATCTCTCGGAGACCTTCCACACGGAGTGTGGAAGGCGGTCGTCACGATGGGCTGCGGCGACGCCTGCCCCGCTATTCCCGCCGAGCGCCGCCTCGACTGGGCGCTTCCGGACCCCAAGCGCATGCCGCTCGAGGAGTTCCGAAAGGTCCGCGACGACATCGAGGCGCGCGTGAAGGACCTCCTCGCCGAAATCTCGCGTGCGTAGGCTCGCCCTCGAGGCGGGCGCCACCTTCGGCCTCGTCTTCCTCGGCACGGGCGCGTGCGTCGTCAACGCGGTCAGCGGCGGCAAGCTCGGCGTCGTGGGCGTGGGCCTCTGCTGGGGCGCCGCCGTCTGGCTGTTGGCGTCCCGCACGGGCGCGCATATGAATCCGGCCGTGACCTTCGCGGCCGGCACGCCGGCGAGGGACGCGGGCCGCTACGTGCTCGCCCAGCTCGCCGGAGCGCTGCTCGCCAGCGGCCTGCTTCTCGCGATCTTCCGCGAGCGCGCCGGCGACCTCGGCTCGACCTTCCCGGCCGCGGGCTATTGGACGGCGTTCGGGCTCGAGGGCGCGATGACCTTCGTCCTCGTCCTGGCCGTTCTTCGCTTGCCGGGGAAATGGGTCCCGGCGGCGGCGGGGGCATCGTCGCGCTCGAGGCGATCCTCGCCGGCCCGCTGACGGGCGCTTCGATGAATCCCGTGCGTTCGCTGGCGCCGGCCTTGATGTCGGGCAACACCGCCGGGCTGTGGATCTACCTGGCGGCGCCGATGCTCGGCGCCTGGGCGGCCGCGGCGGCTACGCGCCGCGGAACGTGAAGTAGACCGCGCCCAATAAGCAGAACGAACACCGCGAGCGCGATGCCCCAGCTCGCGCATTGCGGCCGTCTTCCGCGAACACGGGCACGCGCCGATTATACCGAAACGCCGAAGGCGAGCGCCTTGCGCACGGCGAGTTCGAGCGCGGCCGGCGTGAACGGCTTGCGCAGGAACGCGTGGGCGCCGAGCTTCATGGCCTGCTGGCGGTGGGCGGGGCTCGTCGAGCCGCTCATCATCAGCACGGGAACCTGGCTCTCGCTGCGGATGATGCGCAGCAGCTCGAGGCCGCTCATGCCCGGCAGCACGACGTCGATGATGACGAGGGCGTGGGTCTCGCGGCGGAACTTCCGGAAGGCGGTCTCCGCGTCCGGGGCGTGATGAAAGGCGCGCCCGCGCTTGGCGAGCCAGGCGGCCATCACGCGCGCGAGGTCGCTCTCGTCCTCGACGATCAGTATCCGGGCGGGCATCAGTTAATTATAAATATTATAAGAGCGCGAAAGTGCGTCAAGGGTCGTCCAAAATGAAGTCACTGGACCTCCATGTCCCGTCCGTCACTCGCGCCCTATACTGTCGGCATGACTCCGCTACGGACACCCCTCAGCGCGAGCGGAATCTCCCCGGCCCCCGCGGCCGGCGAGCGCCGCAGCAAGCCCCGAACCATCGACGTCTTCCCCGTCACGCTGGAGCCCGCCGACCGGCGCTTCAAGGCCTCCGTGAACGGGTCCACGCGCGACTACGACGAAGCCGGCGCCTGCGTCCGCGCCCGCAAGTCCCTGCCGGTCGGGGCCAAGGTCAAGGTCCGCCTGCTGATGCCGCGCACGATGTCGGAGTTTTTCCGCGGCATGCGCATCGAGTTCCACGCCCACGTCGCGGCCGTGCGGCCCGCGCGCGGGGGGACGGGCACGAGGTCATCCTCGCCTGGGACAAGCCTCTGTCGGAAATGGTGGGGCGGATCATCAAGAAGCACCAGATCCGCGTCGGGGCGGCCGTGAGCCTGCTGCTGGCGCTCGTGATCTGGCTGCGCTACGCGAGCCTCGACTATTTCTGGTACGCGCCCGTGTTCTTCGTCTACAGCACGGCGCTGGCGACCTTTCTGCTGTCGCGCTTCTTCATCTCCTGGGCGCACGAGCCCCCGCCGATGACGGGCTACACGCCCTCGATCAGCGTCGTGATCTCCGTGCGCAACGAGCAGGACGCGATCGCGCGCACGGTCGACAAGATCTACCAGGCCGACTACCCCGACCATCTGCGCGAGGTCATCGTCGTCGACGACGGCTCGACCGACGGGACGGCGAAGGCGCTCGAGGAACTGCGCAAGAAGTACTCGACGCTCAGCGTGCGCTCGCTGCCGCCGCAGGGAAAGCGCCAGGCCATGGCGGCGGGAGTGCGCGCGGCCAACGGCGAAATCATCGTGTTCGTCGACTCGGACACCTTCATCATGCACGACACGCTGCGCCAGATCGTCTGCGGATTCGAGGATCCGACGCTCGGGGCGTCCGCGGGCTACACCGGCGTGGAGAACTCGACGAAGAACGCGTTGACCGGGATGCAGGAGGTGCGGTACTACGTCTCGAACCGCCTGCTGAAGTCCTCCGAGAGCATCTTCGGGTGCGTGACGTGCTGTCCGGGGTGCCTGTCGGCGTACCGGAAGTCGTACCTGCTCGAAATCCTGCAGACCTGGCTCGACCAGAAATTCCTGGGCCTGCCCGCGACCTTCGGCGACGACCGCAGCCTGACGAACTTCATCCTGAGGAAGTACCGCGTGATCTACAACGACCGCGCGATCGCCTCGACGCTCGTGCCCGAGACGTGGGGGCACTACATGCGCCAGCAGCTGCGCTGGAAGAAGTCCTGGCTGCGCGAGACGTGGATCGCGAGCGGCTTCATGTACAAGAAGCACCCGGTCGCGGTGCTTTCGTTCTACGCGTCGTCGTTCTTCAGCCTGATGTCGCCCGTCATGCTGCTGCGCGTGCTGTTCCTCGAGGGCGGGGGCAACGACTCGGTCCTCATGTTCTACCTGACGGGCCTCGTGCTGATCGCGCTGCTGCAGTCGCTGTACTTCCTGTACAAGCGGCCGAGCCCGAACTGGGCGCTCGGGATGCTGTGGATGGCCAGCTCGCTCGTGATCATGGGGCCGCAGACGTACTACGCGCTGCTCACGGTGAGGAAAAACCACTGGGGCACGCGTTGAGGTTCCTGCCCGCCGCGGGGCTGGCCGCGGCGCTCTCGGCCGGGTGCGCGACGCCCGCCGGCGACCTGGCGCGCTGGAAGACGGCGTCGACGGGCTTCGGCTCGGTGTCCGCCGGCGGCGACGGAACTTTGGCCGCGCGCACGATGGCGAGCACGCGGACGTCGGAGACGCACGCGTTCCTTTCGCTCGGCCCCAAGCTGGTCGCGCCTTTCGCCTATGAGGCGCGCGTCGTGACCGACGCGCAGAACCGGCGCAACGCGCCTCCGAACGACTGGGAGGCGGCCTGGCTCGTGTGGAGCTTCACCGACCGGCGCCACTTCTACTATTTCGTCGCGAAACCGACGGGCTGGGAGCTCGG
Organism: Elusimicrobiota bacterium; assembly: GCA_023213235.1. GTDB lineage: Bacteria > Elusimicrobiota > Elusimicrobia > UBA1565 > UBA9628 > GWA2-66-18. Next base: position 723,262 of record CP096137.1, read on the forward strand.
CAAGCGCGACCCGGCGTTCCGCGGCGGCCAGCGCTTCCTGGCCGACGGCAAGGAGCCCGCGTTCCCGCTCGGCAAGTGGGCGAAGATCCGCGTCGAGCAGGACGAGGACTCGCGCATGAGCGTGTACGCCGACGGGAAGCTCGTCGTGACCTTCACCGACGTGCAGCGCCCCTACAGGGCCGGGCGCGTCGGGTTCTACGGGGAGGATTGCGAGGCGCGCCTGGCCGACGTGCGCGCCGCGTCAGGCGAGGATCAGCTTCAGGCCGGCGATGACGAGGACCGCGGAGAGGAGGCGGCGGATCGCCGCGGGCGCCAGGCGTCTGCTTCCCAGGTGCGAGCCGATCGCGCCGCCGACTAGGGCGGCGCCCGCGAGCGGCCAGACGAAGGACGGAACGCCTCCGCCCGACCCGAGAAGGCCGGCCAGCCCGCTGATCGAATTGACGAGGATGAACGCCGCGGAGACGCCCGCGACCGTCTTCGTGGCGCCCCAGCCCATGATCAGGGCCAGCGGCGTCAGAAAGATGCCGCCGCCGGTGCCCGTGAGGCCCGACAGCAGGCCGAGCGCCGCGCCGGCGCCGAGGGCGGCGGGAACGGGAGGAGGCGCCGCGCCGGGCTTCTCCCCGGGATTCCAGAGGAAGCGCGCGGCCGAGAACAGGAGTACGACGCCGAGCGCCGCCTTGAGCGCGGCGGCGGGCAGGCTCAGCAGGCCGCCGAGGAACGCGAAGGGCGCGGACACGACGGCGAACGGCCAGAACAATCGCCAGGAGAAATGCCCGGCCCGGCAGAACTGAATCGTTCCGACCGTCGCGACGAGGATGTTGAGCACGAGGGCCGCGGGTTTAAGCTCGGCGGGGACGACGCCGCACAGGGTCATCACCGCGATGTAGCCCGAGGCGCCCGCGTGGCCGACGCAGGCGTAGAGGAACGCGACGACGAGGACGCCCAGGGCGAGCAAGGTCAGCCCTTGGCCGACCAGCTGTTCGGGTCGAGCATCTCCGCGACCAAAGTGCGCAGGACGTCGAGCGCCACGGGCTTGAGGAGGAAGCGCACGCGCGGCTCGGGGGGATCTGCCCGGCGAAGCGGACGGCCTCGGTGCCGCTGATGAAGAGGACCGGAAGCTGGCGCGTCTCGGGGCGCGCGCGCAGCCCGGCCAGCACCTCGACGCCGGTCTTGCCCGGCATCTGGTAGTCGATGAGGGCCAGGTCCGGCCGGCCCTCGAGAACGGCGCTCTCGGCGGCCTCGGCATCGGAGCAGACGGAGACGTCGTGGCCCTCGCCGCGCAGGCATTCCGCCAGCAGGTCCGAGAGGGTTTCCTCGTCGTCGACGATCAGGATCCGGGCCAAGCGCTCACTATCATAAGCTCGGCGCGGAGGCCCGTCAAGAGCGTCCCGGTCACTCTAGCGGGACGCGGCGCGGCGCAGGCGGTCCATGACGGCGCGGCCGACGCCCCGGTCGGGCACGGTCTCGACGTAGAGCGTCTCGACGCCGGCGGCCTCGGCCGCGCGCAGCGCCGCGAACAGGCCGCGCGCGTAGGCCGCGGCCCCGCCGGGCACGCGCAGGGACCACCGGGGCTTCGCGCCCGCGCGCGGCGAACGGTGGACGAGCCCCGTTCCGGGGGCCGCGAGGCCGGCGAGGCCCCCGCGCCGCACGAGCGCCGCCGGCGTCAGGATCACGCGGCAGGACGGAGCGTAATGACGGTGGCGCGTCCCCGGCGCGGCCGGAGCGCGCCGGCCCGGCTCGGCGACCGGGACGCCGGCGGCGCGCGCGATCGCCTCGTCGGTGAGCGTGCCGCGGCGCAGGACGACGGGGCGCCTGCCGCGCGCGTCGACGATCGTCGACTCGAGGCCGCCGGCGCAGGGGCCGCCGTCGAGGATCAGGGGGACGCGGCCCTTCAGGTCGCGCAGCACGTGCGCGGCCGTCGTCGGGCTCGGACGGCCCGAGCGGTTGGCCGACGGGGCGGCGACGGGCTCGCCGAGCACCCGCAGCAGGGCGCGCGCCGCCGGGTGCGAGGGGCAGCGCACGGCGACGGTGCGTCCGCCGGCGACGACGGCCGCGGGGACCGCCGCGGACTTCTCGAGAACGAGGGTCAGGGGCCCCGGCCAGAAGGCGTCCATCAGTCGCCGCGCGAGCGGCGTCACGCGCCGCGAGACGCGGTCGAGCATCTCCGGGCCGTCGACGTGCACGATCAGCGGGTTGTCGGATGGCCGCCCCTTCGCGGCGTAGACGCGTCGCGCGGCCGCGGCGTCGAAGGCGCGCGCGCCGAGGCCGTAGACGGTCTCGGTCGGAAAGGCCACGAGGCCGCCGGCGCGCAGGATCGCGGCCGCGTCGGCCAGCGAGTTCCGGTCGGGGCGGCGGACGCGCGTGCGGATCACGGACTCATTATAGATAAACGCCCGGCGTTGACGGGTCCCGGCGGCGGGGGTATACTGCGCCGATGTTCGAGAGCGCCGAGCTCGGCCGAGAGGTCGATAAAGAAGAGTTCGAGAAGCGCGTCCCGGCCCTGCGGGCGCGGATCCTGCGCGCGCAGCAGGCGCTGGCCGGCACCGGTCTGCGCCTGGTGATCGTCGTCGGTGGCGTCGAGGGCTCCGGCAAGACCGAGCTCGCGCGCCGTTTCCTCGAGTGGATGGACGCGCGCGGCCTGCGCGTGGAGTCGTTCGCCGACCGCTCGGATGAGGAAGAGGAGCGTCCCTGCTACTGGCGCTATTGGCGGGTCCTGCCGCCCGCCGGGCACGGCGCGGTCCTGGTGTCCTCGTGGTACACGCCGGCGATCGTCGGGCGGGTGATGGGCGAGTCCTCCTCCGGGGAGCTCGATCAGGCGCTCGACCGGGCGATCGCCTTCGAGACGATGCTGGTCCGCGAGGGCACGGTCCTCGTCAAGCTGTGGCTGCACCTCTCGAAGAAGGCGCAGCGCCGCCGCTTCAAGGAGCTGGAGGCCGATCCGGCCACGGCCTGGCGCGTGACCAAGCGCGACTGGAAGTACGCGAAGCGCTACGGCCGCTTCCGCAAGGTCTGCGAGCGGGCGCTCGCGAAGACCGGCACCGCGCAGGCGCCCTGGACCGTCGTCGACGCGGAGGACCGGCGCTGGCGCGACCTCTCCGCGGGCGAGGCCGTCGCCGCCGCGCTCGAGGCCGGCCTCGAGCGCGCGAAGGCGAAGCCGCCGAAGGGCGTCCCGGACCGCTCGAAGCCGCCTGTCCCGAACGTGCTGAGCCGGCTCGACATGTCGAAGGACGCCGACGGCGATTACGAGGACAAGCTCGAGAAGCGCCAGCGCCGCGTCGCCCTGCTTTTCCGCGAGCTGCTCCGGCAGAAGCGCTCCCTGATCTGCGCGTTCGAGGGCGTCGACGCCGCGGGCAAGGGCGGCGCGATCCGCCGGCTGCTCGCCGCGACCGACGTGCGCGACGCGCGGGTGATGTCGGTCGCCGCGCCGACCGACGAGGAGCGCGCGCACCCGTACCTGTGGCGCTTCTGGCGGCAGCTGCCGCGCGTCGGGAACGCGACGATCTACGACCGCTCCTGGTACGGGCGCGTGCTCGTCGAGCGGGTCGAGGGCTTCTGCTCTCGCGACGACTGGAAGCGCGCCTACGAGGAGATCGGCGCGTTCGAGGAGGAGTTGACGGAGGCCGGCGTGATCGTCTGCAAGTTCTGGCTGCAGATCTCGGCCGCCGAGCAACTGCGCCGCTTCAAGGAGCGCGTGAAAACGCCGTTCAAGCAGTACAAGATCACCGAAGAGGACTGGCGCAACCGAAGGAAGTGGGACGCCTACCAGGCCGCGGCCGTCGAGATGATCGAGAGGACGAGCTCGCCCGACGCGCCTTGGATCCTGATCCCGGCGGAGCGCAAGAAATATGCCCGGCTGAAGGTCCTCGAGGCCGTCGCCGACCGCCTCGAGGAAGAGCTCGGCTGAAGAGCGCCTCCGCCGCCCCGCCGCTCGGCGCTCAGGGTAAGCGCCGGTCGAGTTCGGCTCGCTCCCCGGGGTCGAGCCCGATGGAATAGGCCTGCCATTTGATGAACGACTCGCACTCCTCGAAGGTCGCGGGCACCGACCACTCCGGGCCCGCGTAGCGGCGGCCGATCTGCTCGCCCGAGGCAGAATCAGTAAAAGACTCGTCGAGGATGCGCGGGATCAGGTTGCCGTAGATCTGGAAGGCGGAGGCCGCGTACATCGCATGCGCGCCCTTCTCCTTGGCGAGGCGCGCCGGCGAGGGGGGACGCGCGGATGATCTCGAGAACGAGATCGCGCGCCGCCGCCTGCCGTTCCATCTTGCCCGCGACCAGGCGCTTCACCTCGGCCATCTGGGCCTCCACTGCGGCGCGGTCGGCGCCGTCCTTGGCGGCGGCTCCGGGATAGGCCGCCATCATGCGCTCCGCGCGGGCCTTCCACGACATCCAATCGGCTGAAAGGATCGCGAGTTCGGCGCGTCGCGCGGGCCCGAGCACGTCGACGGGCACCGGCTGAGGCAAGAGCGGGATCGGGGTCTGAGGCTGAGCGCGGACCGGCGCGGCCAGGGCGGCCGCCGCGAGGAGGGCATAGATCATGCCCTCAGATTACATCGATTAGGGGAAGCGTCCCAGTGCCGATCGGCCCAGGCCCCGCTCGACGAAAGGCCTAGGGGATCAGGATGCCCGCGATGTTCGCGGTCATGAAGGTCGCGATCATGCCGACGACCATGGCCTTGAGGCCGAGCTTGGCCAGGTCGTGCCGGCGCGTCGGGGCGATGCCCGAGATGCCGCCGATCTGGATCGCGATCGAGGAGAAGTTCGCGAAGCCCGACAGCGCGTAGCTCGCGATCACGATCGAGCGGTGCGACAGCGGCTGGCCGCTCTTGAGGATGTCGGTCAGCTGCAGGTAGGCGACGAACTCGTTGAGCACGGTCTTCACGCCGATGAGCTTGCCGACGGTCCAGCAGTCCTGGACCGGCACGCCCATCAGCCAGGCGAAGGGCCAGCCGATCACGGCGAGCGCGTTCTCGAGGCTGACCTGCGGGTAACCGGCGTACGCGCCGCCCGCCTTGAGCATCGCGTTGAGCATCGAGATCAGCGCGATGAAGGCGAGCAGCATCGCCGCGACGTTGAAGGCGAGGCCCAAGCCCTCGGAGGCGCCGCGCGCCGCCGCGTCGATGACGTTGGCGTCGATCTTCTCGCGGCTCATCTTCACGTGGCCGAGCGTCTTCGGCGTCCCCGTCTCGGGCATCGCGATCTTGGCGCAGACGAGCGCGGCCGGCGCCGACATCACGGACTGCGCGATCAGGTGGCCCGCGATGTCGGGAAAGTACTGGTGGAGCATGCCGACGTAGGCCGCGAGCACGCCGCCGGCCGTGTTCGCGAAGCCGCCGACCATGATGGCGAGCAGTTCGGAGTTCGTCATGTCCTTGACGTAGGGCTTCACGACGAGCGGCGCCTCGGTCTGGCCGACGAAGATGTTCGCGGCGGTCGACAGCGTCTCGGCGCCGGAGGTCTTCATCGTCTTGTACATGACGACGGCGAACAAGTCGACGATCCACTGCATGAGCCCGATGTGGTAGCCGACCGTCATCAGCGCGGAGACGAAGATGATCGTCGGCAGGACGTTGAAGGCGAAGTTGATCATCGGGGCCTCGATCTGCCCCGTGACGAACGAGCCGAACAGGAACTTGGTGCCCTCGTTCGTGAAGCCCAGGAGCGCCATGGTCCCCGCGTTCAGCTTCTGGAAGAACCACAGGCCGGGGCCCGTCTTGAGGACGAGCACGCCGAAGAGCAGCTGCAAGGCCATGCCCCAGGCCACGAGTTTCCAGTCGACTTTCTTGCGGTCCGTCGAGATCAGCCAGCAGATGCCGACGAGCGCGAACAGCCCGAGGAACGAGGTCGAGCGCTCGAGCACCGTGCTCGGGGCCTCGGCGGCGGCGCGCGCGTCCATCTGCGCCTTGATCTGATCGGCCTGGGAAGCTTGCGCGGCGGGCTTGTCCTGCGCCGCCGTGCCGGAGAAGGCGACGGTTCCCAGCGCCCCGAACAGGCCGCACAGCGCGTAAATGGTCCAGATGCGGCCGAGACGGCGCAGAGGGGCGGGGAGGTTCATGACCGAATTGTACCAAAGGCCCGTAGTCATTTTTCTAATATGGAGCCCATGACCAAGACCGACTCCGCGCGCAACGCGACGGCCGCCGTCCTGCTGGCCGCCCTCGGGTATTTCGTCGACATCTACGACCTCATCCTCTTCAGCATCGTCCGCGTCGCGAGCCTCAAGGACCTCGGCGTGGCCTCCGACCAGCTGCTCGACACGGGCCTGCTGCTCATCAACATGCAGATGGCGGGCATGCTCGTCGGCGGCCTGCTGTGGGGCATCCTCGGCGACAAGAAGGGGCGCCTCTCCGTGCTGTTCGGCTCGATCGCGATGTACTCGCTCGCCAATGTGGCCAACGGCTTCGTCCAGACGATTCCGCAGTACGCGGTCCTGCGCTTCATCGCCGGCGTCGGCCTGGCCGGAGAGCTCGGCGCGGGCATCACCCTCGTCTGCGAGCTGATGCCCAAGGAGACGCGAGGCTACGGGACGATGGTCGTCGCCGGCGTCGGCATCGCGGGCGGCGTCGTCGCCGGCCTCGTCGGCGACTGGTTCGGCTGGCGCAACGCCTACTTCATCGGCGGCGCGATGGGCCTGGCCCTGCTCACGCTCCGCATCGGCGTCTACGAGTCCGGGATCTTCGACCGCGTCATGAAGGCCAAGGACGTGCGCCGCGGCGACTTCTTCATGCTGTTCTCGTCCTGGGACCGGGTGCGCCGGTACGTGTCCTGCATCGCGCTCGGCGTGCCGGTCTGGTTCGTCATCGGCATCCTGGCGACGTTCGCGCCCGAGTTCGGCACGGCGCTCGGGATGCCCGAGCTGCCGACCGGCTCGCGCGCGGTGATGTGGCTGTACGGCGGGTGCGCGCTCGGCGACTTCGCGAGCGGCGGCCTCAGCCAGTGGCTGCGCAGCCGCAAGAAGGCGGCGTTCATCTTCGTCGCCGCCACCGCCGCGACGTGCGCCCTGTACCTGAACCTGCACGGCGCGTCGCTCGGCACCTTCTACTGGACGTGCGGCTTCCTCGGCTTCTTCTCCGGCTACTGGGCGATCTTCGTGACGATCGCCTCCGAGCAGTTCGGCACGAACATCCGCGCGACGGCGACGACGACCGTGCCCAACTTCGTGCGCGGCTCACTCGTCGGCGTGTCGGCTTTGTTCCAGCTGCTCAAGCCGCAGGCGGGCATCCTGCACGCGGCCGCGATCGTGGGCACGCTGTGCTTCGTGCTCGCGTTCGCCTCGCTGATGGGCCTCAAGGAGACGTTCGGCAAGGACCTGGACTATCTCGAGCCGCACATGTAATATCTGCGGCCGCGCCGCGACTCAATTCGACGCACAGACGCAAAGGAGATCAACCTGATGAAGAAGACCCCCACGCCGTGAAGGCCGCTCTCGCCGGCCTGTTCCTCGCCGCCGTCTCCGTTCCCGCGCTCGCCGACCATCACGAGAAGAAGGCCGAAGGCGGCGACGCCTCGAAGGCCGAGAAGAAGGGCCACGCCAAGCACGACAAGCACGGCAAGAAGGACAAGGACGCGAAGGTGCACTGCCTCGGCGTCAACGCCTGCAAGGGCACGTCCGAGTGCGGCGTCGACGGCGCGCACGGCTGCTCCGGCCAGAACGCCTGCAAGGGCAAGGGCTGGATCTCGCTGACGAAGAAGGACTGCAAGGCCCAGAAGGGCACGGTCCAGGGCAAGAAGGACACCGCCAAGGCCGCCGAGGGGGACAAGAAGGAATCCAAGACCGAGACCGCCCCGGCTCCCGCCGCGAAGTAAGTCTTCCGGTATAAAAAGAGGCCGGCGGGGGAAACCCCGCCGGCCTCTTGCTTGGTGTCAGGCCTTGCACTCTTGCAAAGTCACATTGCAAGAGTGCAAGGCCTGACACCGAGTTGAGCTATTTCTTAAGGGAGCGGGCCAGCCAGAGGTAGACGCCGGCGGCGGCGGTGTAGAAGGCGGCGAAGGCGGCGAAGGCGCCGGTGCCGAGCCAGGCGAAAAGGCCGCCCCAGAGCAGGAAGCCGAAGACGTGGGTCAGGTAGATCAGGCCGCGGATCGCGCCGACGGTGACGTCCTTGCGGTCCGAGGGGATGTTCGACTTCATGATCGTGTCGAGGTGGTTCGACGCGAGCTGGGCCGTGAAGCCGATCGCGAGCAGGGCGATCGAGACGGGGAACATCGGCCAGATCAGGGTGCCGATCTGCAGGGACGAAGTCAGCAGCCACGAGCCGAGCAGGGCCGCCGCGGCCCAGGGCAGCACGCGCGCAGCGCTGTCGGCGTAGAGGCGGCGCTTGCCGGCTTTGCGCTCGGCTTCCGGCAGGAGCGAGACCTTCGCGTCGAGGCGCGTCGCCATGCGGTCCATGTACACCGCGCCGAGCAGCGCGCCGACGCCGTAGACGGCGGTCAGCGACCCCGCCACGCCCGCCGCCGCCTCGGGGCTCTTCGTCGCGTACGCGCCGAAGGCGGTCGCGACGATGTAGTACATCATGTACAGGAAGCTGTTGACGAGCGCGAAGCCGAGCAGCGGCTTCCAGATCGACGAGTCCTTCTTGACGACGCGGACGCCGTCCTTCCAGGTCCCCTGCTCGGCCGAGGAGTTGTTCTTCTCGGCCTTCGGCAGGGCCAGGCCGAGCGCGAGAAGCGCCGCCAGGCCGAAGGCGACGGGCGCGGGGTAGATCACCGCGCCGAAGCCGAACGAGGCGATCGCCAGCGCCATCGCCGAGCCGACGAACACCGTGCCGTACTCGATGAAGTCGCGGAACGAGCCGAAGCGGCTCGACTTGACCTCGTCGTGCTTGTACCAGGCGACCTGCAGGCTGTGCTCGGCGACGCGGCCGATCGAGTGGAAGAAGTAGTCGAGGGAGAACAGCGGGATCAGCGCGAGCAGCGCGATGGTGCCGGTCGCGGGATTGAAGAGGAGGGCCAGCGACGTCCAGATCAAGGTGCGCGCGAGGAGCACCGCGCGGTAGGTCGCGCGGATGCCGAACTTCCGGACGATCGTCCCGCCCATGAATGAGCCTATCGTGTAGGCCCCGTATGAGACGCTCGTCAGCGCCGCGAGCGCGAGGAAGCCCTGCGACAGCGGCTGGGTCATCTGCGAGACGGCGAGCGAGGTCGACTCGACGACGGTCGAGACGAGCAGGAACGTCGAGAGGAAGCCCATGACGACCTTGGACCAGAGGCCCGGGGCCGCGTCGGGCTTGGCGGCCTCGGGGACGGGCGCGGCGGCCGGCTCCGCCTTCGGCAGCGGCGCCAGGTCGTCGGCGGTCGGCTGCTGGTAGTCGCCGCGGGCCTTGACGATCTCGCCGTTGTCGCGCTTGATGCGCAGGACCATGCGGCGCGAGGCGAGCAGCGCCGAGCGGATCGCGTCGCGCCACGTGCGGCCCTTGCCGATGACCTCGGCCCACTCCTCGTAGGCGTTGCCCTTCGCGGCGACGATGCGGTCGCCGGGCTCGACGAACACGCGCGCGAGCTCGACGCCGGGCATCCGGCGCGCCGCGTCGAGGCCCTCGACGCCCTCGAGCGTGCCGTTGCGGCTCGAGGCGAGGAAGGTGTAATGGATCACGCCGTCGGGCGCGTGGCCGGGGTCGACCTTGAGGCCCAGCGTGGCGCGGAAGCCCTGCTCGACGAGGCTCATGCCGGTCAGGCTCTTGACCGCCTGCCAGATCGCGACGCCGCCCATGAACGGGTTGATCTCGATGACGCGCGGGCCGTCGGGCGTGGTGAACAGATCCAGCCGGGCGTTTCCGTCTTTCAGGCCGAGCGCCGCGAGCGCGCGCTCGGAGGCCGCGATGAGCTCGGCGTGATCGGAGACGGCGGTCTGGCCGGGGAACACGAGGATCCCGCCGGCGAGCTCGCCCTTCTGGCCGAGGCCCTTCGTGTCGGAGACGATCGCGAAGACGGCCTTGCCGTTCTGCATCACGACCTCGGCCGAGGTCTCCTCGGTGCCGGGCTTCTTCTCGAGCATGCGCTCCATCATGATGCCCGGGTGCGAGCTGAAGGTGGTCTGCTTGGCCTCGGGGCGGGCGACGAAGTCGCGCACCGCGGCGTCCATCTTGAGGTAGGCGGCCGCGGCCTCGTTCTCGGACTTGATGTTGAGGTCGAGGAACCGCGAGTTCTCGCCGCGCGAGGTCTTGATCATGACCTTGTACTTGCCTTCCTCGGACACCGCGTGATAGGCCTCGCGCGCCTGCTTCTCGCTGCCGATCACGGCGTACGAGACGTGCTGGGAGGGATCCGTGTTGAGCCGCTTGCGCGCCTCGGGCTTGTGGTCCGCGGCGGCGACGACGTCGCCGGCGATGCCGCGCGCGCCGAGCTTGTCGGTGATCTTCCCGGTCAGGCTCGCGTACAGGCTCATGAAACCGACGACCGCGTGCGCCTTCGCGCCCTCGGGGTGTGCGGCGACGGTCTCGGAGATCTTGCCCATCGTCTTCGCGTCGCGCGTGTTGATCGGCGCGGCGATGAAGTGAGAGTCGGGGATCGTTCCCGCGGAGTTCTTGCGGTTGGCGGGATCGTCCACGAGCACGAGGTTGAGGCCGAGCTCCTTGGCGACGCGCAGCGCCTCTTCCATGATGAACGGGCGCGAGCCCTTCGTGCCGACCATGACGACGGTCTTGCCGCGGACCTCGGCCTCGGAAACGAAAGAGCCCGCGGCGTCGTTGGCCGCGGGCTGCTGCGCGATGGACGGCGCCGGGACGGCTCCGTCCGGCGCTGACGGTCCCTTTGCAACGGCGTGTGGAAGGGACACTCCCTCGCCGTATGGCTCGGTCGCCGCCGCTGCGGGAAGGGCGGGCGCGAGAGGCGCGGGCGCGCCGGAGACGGAAAGAGAGGGGGCGGCGAGCGAGCCGAGCGACGGGGAGAGCAGCGCCTGCGGCGCGGCGGAGAGGGGTGCGACGGCGGACGCGGCGGCGGTGGCGGAAACGGAGCCGGAGGCCGACGACGCGGCGCGGCCGACCTGCGCCGCGGCGGGCCACGGCGCGAGGAGAACGGCGAACGAGACGACGAGAGCAGTCACGGAACGGAACGACGCTCGAAGTTTCATTGGACGTGATGTTATCACGACGCAACCGCGCGCGTTGCTATATTAGGTCCCACCGGGCGGAGGCATTCGCACTACGTTTGCGGTGGGCCTTTCGACGGGGGCGCGTGGGCCGGAGGTCCCACCGTCGGGGAAAATGCTACGATCGGCCCGCTATGAAGATCGCCCTGCTCTTCGTCTCGCTCGCCGCCGCCGCGCCGGCCGCGCCGAAGCCCGCCGAGTGGCTCGTCGTGCGCGCCGCGGACTGGGACTCGTCCTGGAAGCCGAAGGCCGACCGCGAGTGGGCGGAGAAGCTCGTCGCCGTCGTGTCCGCGGCCGCCAAGGACGGCGTCGACGCGCTCGTCTTCGCGGAGGGCTTCTCCGCGGGCCGGTGCCCGGAGGATCTCCTGCCCTCGCTGAAGGGCGCCGCCGGCCCGGACATGCTCGTCGCGCTCGGCGTCATGCCGTGCAAGGAGAAGGGAAGCGCGGTGGCGCGCACGTGGGTGTACTCCTCGGGCGGCTGGGCGGCCTTCGACAAAATCGACCCGACGCCGGCCGAGCGCGCGGCCAAGCCTCCGGTCAAACCGGGCACCCGCCTCGTGCTCTTCCGCTGGCGCGGCGGCCTCGCTTCGGTCCTGCCCTCGTACTCCGCTCAGAAGCCGGAGCTCGCGGCCGCTCTCAAGAAGCGCGGCGTCTCGCTGCTGCTCGTGCCGGTTCCCGCGGAGGACGACGACGGCTGGCGGCGCGTCACCCGCGCGGCCTCCGCGCGCGCCGTCGAGCTCGGCGCGGCCGTCGTCCTGGTCCCGCCGTCCGCGCCGCCGACCCTGTACCTGCCCGCGCAGAAGGGCTTCGAGCCGGCGCTCGCCGCCGGCGCGCGCGACGTCCGCGTCCCGTGGCGGCGCCTCCTCGAGCTTCGTTCGCCGCCGGCGGGCTCCACGGAAGCCCGCCCCTTCCTCGATCCCGCGACCTACTACCAGGTCGAGTTCTAGTCCTTAATAAGGAGGGAGCCGCGCAATACGCGCGAAACACGCCCCGGCTAGACTGAAGGCATGATCGCGCTCGCCCTGGCGTCCCTGCTCGCCGCCGCCGTTCCCGCCCGCGCGGGGGACTCGATGACCGTCAAGGACGCCGGCGGCTTCGACCCCGCGGGCCGCACGATCGAATTCCCGGACCGCTTCGGCTGGCGCTCGTACGAGGCGTCGTTCAAGTTCGCGATCGACGACGGCGGGCGGCTCGCTTCCTCGTCTCGGCTGGACGTCGTCATCGCGCGCCGCGGCGGGGGAAGTGGAAGTACTCGTGCCGCGCGTCCTCCGACGAACTCACGGCCCGCGTCGTGCCGCTGGGCGGACGCACGTCCGTCGTCGCCGAGTGCCGCGTGAAGCCGAAGGCGTTCGCGAAGGCCGTCGATCTACATCCCGACGACGTCGGCGCTCCCGTGCTCGTCTTCGAGGCCGTCGTCGAAGGCGGCGCCGCGCGCCCCGGCGGCCAGCGCGGCCTGCGCTTCCGCCCCGACTCGCCCGTCGCGTCCCTCGACCTGAGCCCCTACGCCGCGTCTCCCGACGCCGCGGGCCTGGCCGTCGTCTTCCGCGCCGACTAGCGTCCGGCGGCGTTCCTATAACAGGGCCCCAAGGGGCCCGTTCGGACCTAGGCCTCTTGCCCGGGTCCTCCTTCCCCGACGGCCCCAACCTCCGAATTGGTCCATCCTCTATAATTCCACAAGCCGTCGGAGCGCATCTACAAGGAGCCGAACATGATCATCGAGAGAGCCGCCGCGAGAAAGTCCATGGCCGTCGTACTCGCCATCGCGCTTTTCGCCACCGCCCCCGTGAGCGCCTGGTCCCAGGTTCGCTCCGCCGCTCCGGTGACCGGGCTCGGCGTCGCGGGCTCCGTCGGCGCGGTGACCTCCGCTCCCGGGGAATCTCCGCGACGATCGCGCTCCCGAACCTGTCGCTCACGGCCCCGGCGCTCGCTCCCGCCGTCGGCGCGCTGACCGCGCAGCCCGTCGTCGCCGCCGCCCCGATGGCCGCCGCGGCCCAGCCGCTGGCCGTCGAGGCGCACCCCGTCATCGGCGTGATCAACGCGCTCCAGGCGAAGGGCGTGCAGCTGCCGCAGGGTCTCTCGACGCGCGAGGACGCGGCGCAGCTGATCGCCGCCGCCGCCGCGATGCCCGAGGGCTCGGCCAAGCAGAGCATGATCCAGATGGCCGCCGCGATCACCGCCGCGCAGAACGGCGGGTCGTCGTCCGAGCAGCTCGGCAAGATCTACGACGCGGCCCAGGCGCGCGCCGAGGCCCCGGCCCCGGTCGCCGTCTCCGGCTGGCGCACGGCGCTGGCCAAGCTCCTGCCCGCGTCGCTGGCGGCCCGCGTGACGAAGAAGTCCGAGGTCCCGGCGCCGGCCGCGGCGCCGGCCCAGGCCGCCAACCGCGAGGACTACGCCGTCAAGATCTCCGACCTGCGCTACGCGCCGTCCGCCAAGCAGATCCCGGAGAGCACGGCCAAGATCGCCGCGGTCGACAAGCAGGTCGTCGGCCAGGACCTGGCGCTCAAGGCGATCAAGTTCGGCCTGCAGATGCCCGGCCGCCACTACAACCTCTTCGTCGCCGGCCCCGAGGGCTCCGGCCGCGAGACGGCGGTCCGCCACCTGCTCCCCGAGATCGCCGCGAAGATGCCGACGCCCGGCGATCGCGTCGCCGCGACCAACTTCCGCGAGAAGTCCAAGCCCGTGATCCTCGAGCTGCCGGCCGGCAACGGCCCCGCCTTCGTCAAGGGCGTGCGCAAGTTCGTCGCTTCGCTCAAGCAGGTCCTGCCGCAGGCCCTGAACTCCGGCGAGATCGGCCAGATGAAGCAGCAGGTCATGGGCCAGCTGCAGGCCGCCCAGCAGGAGCGCGAAGAGGCGTTCCAGGCCGAGGTCAAGGCGATCGAGCTCTCCAACGGGTTCGGCGTCGAGTTCTTCGCCAAGGAGTCCGGCGAAGGGCGCATGACGATCGGCCTCAAGGTGACGCGCGACGGCAAGGCGCTCGACGAGAAGTCGGTCGAGGCCGCGATCGAGGCCGGCACGTTCACGAAGGAGCAGTGGGCGCAGGCCAACAAGGAGCGCGACGCCAAGTTCCAGGGCGTGATGGAGAAGTTCCAGGGACTGATGCAGCAGGCCGGCCAGGAGATGGAGGCCGCGCAGGAGCAGATCGCCCAGCTCGAGAAGCAGGCCGTCGGCCAGATCGTCAGCCAGGTGGGCGCGCCGCTGATGGCGCTCGTGGCCCCGGAGAAGAAGGCGTCCCCCGAGATGGCCGCGCTCCAGGAGAAGATCGAGGCGTGGTCGGCGGACTTCAACGCCCGCGTCTCGGGCGTCGACGTCGAGGGCTTCGGCATCGCCTTCATCCAGCAGGGCCCCAAGCTCATGGTGGCCTACACGCACGGCGGCCAGCCGCTCTCCCAGGAGGTCGTCGCGGGCCTGATGGAGAAGGGGCTCACGCCGGCCAAGTTCCAGCAGATCCAGGCGCAGCTGAAGTCCGCGGTCGAGCCCCTGCTCGCCGAGTTCAAGGCGAAGAACCAGGAGTTCGGCTCCAAGATGCAGGAGCTCGCGAAGAACCAGCCCAAGGCGGATATCACCCCCGAGGCCGGCCGCGCGATGTCCTACGTCAAGATGATGCTCAAGTTCGCGGCCGACAACCTTGAGATCTTCATGGGCCGCATCGGCGGCGGCGAGAGCGAGGACGGCATCAAAGAGGCCCCGGGCCAGAAGCAGCTCGACGCCCAGGACTTCTTCGAGGTCTCCGTCCTCTCCGCCAACGGCGGCAAGACCGGCGCGCCCGTCGTCTGGGTCAAGAACCCGACGCTCGAGAAGGTCATGGGCAAGGCCGACGACAACCGCCGCACGATGATCATCCCCGGCGTCGGCATGGTCAAGGGCGGCGCCCCGGGCGGCCCGTCGTTCGAGGCCGGCGCGATCCACGCGGCCGAGGGCGGCTTCCTCGTCATGGACTTCATGTCGGTCCTGCGCGCTCCCGGCCTCTACCAGGCCCTGATCGCGGCCGCGGCCTCCGGCGAGGCCGAGATCGTCGAGGGCGGTCTGCGCGGCATGGCCATGGCCGGCGACGCCTACCACGTCCCGTCGAAGGTCAAGATCGTCCTGATCGGCTCGCCGATGCTGCGCATGCTCGTCGAGCGCCAGGATCCCGACTTCGCGGCGAACTTCCAGGCGTCGGCGGACTTCAACTCGCGCGTCAACATCAGCGAGGAGTCGGTGGCCGGCTACGTCCAGTTCTTCAAGAAGGCGGTGCTGTCTCTCTCCATGGAGCTCAAGCAGGGCGTCGTCGACCTGACGCAGGACGCGATGAGCGCCCTCGTCGAGCAGGGCGCGCGCTTCGCCGACTCCAACAAGAAGCTGACGGCGCAGTTCGGCGCGATGTACGGCGTGATCCGCGAGGCCACGTACTGGGCCCAGCAGGCGGGCCGGCAGGAAGTCCGCCGCGAGGACGTCGACAAGGCGCTGGCCGAGAAGCTCGACCGCGACGAGGTGCACCGCCGCGATCTGCTCCAGGTCTACAAGGACAACGTGTTCGTCGTCGAGACGAGCGGCGCGAAGGTCGGCCAGATCAACGGCTTGGCCGTGATGGGCACCTTCGGCGTGCCGATGCGCATCACCGTGGTGCCGTCGGCCGCGGCGGGCGCGGGCGGGATCATCTCGGTCGACCGCAACGCCGGCCCGAGCCAGACGGGCTCATCGTTCAACAAGGCGCTCGGCGTCGTCGAGGGCTTCCTGCAGAACCTGTTCGCGCAGAAGGCGCCGTTCCCGGCGCGCCTGTCGATCAGCTACGAGCAGAACTACGGCGGCATCGACGGCGACTCGGCCACCACGACCGAGATGTACGCGATTCTCTCGGCGCTGTCGGGCGTGGCGATCGGACAGAACTACGCGGTGACCGGCTCGGCCGACCAGTTCGGCAACGTGCAGGCCATCGGCGGCGCGAACCACAAGATCGAGGGCTACTTCGAGCTCGCGAAGGCTCGCGGCCTGACGGGCGACCAGGGCATCATCATCCCGCAGGCGAACGTGGCCGACCTCCAGCTCTCCCAGGAGGTCGTCGACGCGGTGAAGGCCGGCAAGTTCCACATCTACGCGGTC
The DNA here is from genome assembly GCA_023213235.1 of Elusimicrobiota bacterium. Lineage (GTDB taxonomy): Bacteria > Elusimicrobiota > Elusimicrobia > UBA1565 > UBA9628 > GWA2-66-18. The sequence goes on from CP096137.1 coordinate 739,421, forward strand.
AGCCACGTCAGCCAGGGCCTCGAGATCCTGACCGGCGTCGCGTACTCCGAGATCGTCGCCAAGGCGCGGGTCAACCTCGCGTCGATGGGCAAGCCGGCGAAGGACGCCGCGAAGTAATCTTCCCGACGCCGTAAAGTAAAAGAGCCCCGGCCGCGAGGCCGGGGCTCTTCTTTTCGGATGATCTTGGGGCCAGGCCCCAAGTTTCCCAAGTTTCACATGATTCTCAGTAGACGGCTTCCCACTCGCGGTAGGTGACGCGGAATTCGACGCGGCGGTTCTTCGCGCGGCCCTCGTCGGTCGAGTTGTCGGCGATCGGGCGGGAGTAGCCCATGCCGCGGAAGCGGATCGAGGGGGCGCGACGCCGTGCTGCACGAGGAATTCCTTGACCGAGCGGGCCCGGCGCTCGGAGAGGTCGAGGTTGTACTCGGCCGTGCCGACGCTGTCGGTGTGCGCGAGGCAGATCACCTTCAGGCGGGGATTCTTGATGAGAAGGTTCGCGATCAGGATCAGGGTCGGGTCGGACTCCGGCGTGATCTCGTCGCGGTCGAACTCGAACTGGATCTTCGGCAGGTCGCCCGTCTCGACCTTGCGCTGGATGTCCTCCATCGCCTGGCGCGCGCGGCGCTCCTCGGCCTCGTCGTCGTGCTTGTAGGAGCGGCGGTCTTCGTCGCTGAGGAGGATGCCGGGGGGCCGGAGCGGCACGCCCCGAGGACGAGCGCGAGGAGGAGCAGGGGTATCTTCACGCGGCCAGTGTACCCGCGCGGGAAGAGCCGCGCAAGGCCGTATTTGTTAAAATCGGATCCGCGGTCCCGTCGGGGCGTAGCTCAATCGGTAGAGTGCATGGTTTGGGACCATGAGGTTCCCGGTTCGAGACCGGGCGCCCCGAGACCGCGCCGGTCTTGACGAAAAACGCCTTATCGGTCATCCTTTGTCCGATGAAAAGGCTCCTGGCCCTGGCCCTGCTCCTGTGCGCCCTGCCCGCGGCCGCGGCGCGCAAGGACCCCGTCGAGGAGGGCTTCCGCAAGGTCGACGAGCTCATCGAGAAGGGCCAATACCAGAAAGCGCGCGGCGACCTCGACGAGATCCTGGCCGGCCTCAAGACGGAGGATCAGCGCCTGGTCCGCTACCACGAGCGCACGGGAGCGGCCTGGCTGCGCGAGGGCAAGGTCCGCGAGGCCCGCTCGTCGTTCACGGCGGCGCTGAAGGCGACCCAGCGGCTCAAGGTCACCGGCGACTGGGGCGCGAAGGCCTACACCGGCATGGGGCTGTGCCTGCGGCGCGAGAACAACGACAAGTACGCGCTGAAGTTCTTCAAGAAGGCCCTCAACTTCGACCTCGACGAGGGGACGCGGATGTTCGCGGAGGACCAGATCCGCGAGATCGAAGGCGCCCCGCCCGTGCCGGCGCGCTAGCGCGCGAAGCGCTTGTCGGCGTCCGCCGCGAAACCCACCATCCTCGACGCGGACGCCCGGGCCTTCTTCAGGTCGTAGGAGTCCTTCTGGACCGCCCCCATGAAGACCTCCAGCTCGGCGGACGCCGCGTTGATCATGGGCCGCAGGGCCTCGGCGTGGCGGCGCGCGGCCTTGGCCGCGGGGCTTTCCGGCTCGTCCCTGAACAGCCGGTCCCACAGCCCGCGCTTGGGCGCGGGGCCTTCGTCGGGCACGGGCACGACGAACATCGCGTGCGGGAGGTTGACCACCTCCCAATGGCCGCCCTTGAAGTCGCGGAAGGTCGGGCTGCCGACGACGCGCGTTCCCTTGATCTCTCCCTTCTTCAGCATGCGCTCGAGCTGGAACAGGTTGATCTCGGCGCTGCGCAGGACGTCGATGAGCTGGTAGGCGTAGGTCCGGGCCTGGGCGACGGCCTCGGCGCCGCCGCCGCGCTGCGCGCGGATGATCGTGTGGAGCAAGGTCTTCACGTGCGTGCTGAGCTCCTCGAGCGACATGTAGCTGTCGTAGGACATCGCGCCGGGGGCGATGTCCCGCCCCTCGTAGGCCAGCAGCGCCCCGTGGAAGGCGCTGATGTCGCCGTTGCGCAGGCGCTTGGCGAACGCGGCGTGGCGCGACTCGTGGAGGATGGCCTCGAAGGCCTTCTCGTTGCCGAAGTCGGGCAGGAACAGGACGTTGTCGAGGCCGTTGAAGGCGGCGGTGCCTCCGCGCGTGCGCTCGGGCGAGTACTCGACCCCCGCGCCGAAGCCGCGCGCGAGGTCCCAGGCGAGCCGGTTGAGGCGGTGGCCCTTGAGCTGGGGGACGATCTTGAGCACCGGACGGATCGTCCCGTCGGGCAGGGAGCGCTCGCCGCGCTCGGTCTTGATGCCCGCGCTGGCGGCCAGCCCCTCGGCGGCGGCGAGCAAGGTGTCGGTCGCCTCTCCGCCGTTCTTCGCGCCGTAGGCGTCGAGCGCCGTGCGGTAGCGGAATACTTCCGCGGAGCCGAAGCGGATCGGCTCGCCGAGGCGCAGGTACGTCGCGGTCTTCCAGCCGGCCTGCGCCGAATCGTCGAAGAGGCGGTCGGTCCCGTCGAACATCCGCCGAGTCTTCTCCAGCAGCTCGACGACGGGAACGCGCTCGGAGTCGGCGGCGAGGGTCTCCGGCGCGCCCGCGGCCGGCGTCCGGGCGCCGAGGGCCGAGCCGGGGGCGACGGGGATCGCCGACAGCGGCAAGGGGCCGGGAGTCACGGCCGCGGCGGCCGCCGGCGCGCGGGCGGCCGCGACGGCGACCGCGACGGGCGACACGACGGGACTCGGCGTCGCGGCGAAGCCCGGCGTCGGGGCCAGGGACGGCGCGGCGAGGTTCAGCGTGACGAGCTGGGGAACGCCTCCCGGAGCCAGGGACGACGAGAGCGAGCCGTTGGGGCCCGCGGGCGTGACCGGGCCGGCCTCGACGACGCCGACGCGCGACTGCGCCCCGCGGGGCCGGCGAGCAGGACGGCGAACAGAAGCGCCTTCATTTGAACGCGGGCTCCCCGATCGCGTCGGCGCAGCAGCGGAAGCCGATGCTGTAGTCGGCGTAGGCGAAGTCGTGACGAGTCGTCTGGTACAGGCAGCCGGGGCCGTTGAGGTCGGCCTCGTTGTAGTAGCCGCCCTTGAAGATCCCGAGGCCCTTGTCGGTCTTGTCGGCGATCCACTCGTGCAGGTTCCCGACCATGTCGTAGGCGCCGGCGGGGCTGACGCACTCCGGCTTCGAGCCTCCGGGCAGAACGGTGTCGGGCAATTGATTGATGCGGGGATCGAGCATCGTCTTCAGGTCGTAGGTCGGATTGCCTTTGTGCAGGCGCTGCAGGGGGGAGACGTGCTTGGGATCCTTGGAGTGCTCGTTGCAGGCGCCGGGCTTATGGGCCGCGCCGTACGGAAAGCTCCGCCGCTCCTGGCCTTGGCAGGCGGCCAGCCACTCGGCCTTCGAGCACAGACGCTTGCCCGCGTTGCGGCAGGCGGCCTGGGCCTGGACGCCGCTGATGTAGCCCTGAGGGACCTGGCCGCGCGCGCTGACGGCGCGATAGGTTGACGTCGACAGCGGCGAGTGATAGGGCGACCAGGGAACGCGGTCGGCGCCGCGGACCTCGACCAAGGACGCCTCGTAGGCGTCGACGCAGAACTTTCCGGCGACCTCGACCATACCCGGGAGGCACAGCGCGCGCGCGGACCCGGCGCATATGAGGAAAGCGGCGGCGAGGGGGCGAGGGGCCTCACGCCCCCAGTATAGCCCCGTCCCCGTCGAGCCGCCAGGGGCTTTCGATGGAGACCTCTGCCGGTTTTGAGAGGGTGAGGAGCTGGGCTTCGGAGTACAGCCCGATGCCGATGCCGCTGGGCTCGGTGTACAGGGTGACGTGGGCGGGCATGCGGGGGACGGCCCGCCCGAGCGACGCCTCGAGGCGCACGCAGAACTCCTCCTGGCCGAGCAGGTCCACCCGCTCGATGAGCGCGCGGCGCCCCTCGAATCGGACGTCCCGGTAGACGCCGAGAGGACGGACCGCGAAGCGCAGGCCCGCGGCGGCGGCCGTCATCGCGGCCGGGTCCGCCTTCGTCCTGGTTCCGACGACGGTGACGTGGAGCTCGCGTTTGCGCTCCCAGCTCTCCCCGGCGAAGGCGAGAGAGGCCGGCAGACGCTCCGCGCCGGGCAGCGGGATCACCGCCGTCCGGCGCTTTGCGTCGACGGCGAGCGTCAGGCGGCCGACGGCGGGGCTCCGCCCTCGCGGGCGGCGATGAACTGGCGCAGCAGGTCGGATCCCGGCGGCAGGAACGTGATCTCCGCGCCGGACTCGACGATCTTCTGCGTCTCGAGGATCTCGAACAGTGCCTGTAGAATATCAGGCTGGGCCGAGATCTGCTTGAGCGCCGTGCCGACGATCTTCGGGCGCAGGGCGGCGGCCTCGGCGAAGGCGATCGCGGCCTGGCGCTGGGCCGTGCTCGCGATGATGTTCACCTGGTTCTCGCCGTCCTGCTTGATCGCGGCCGTGACCTGGCGCAGCCGGTTCACGACCTTCTCCTCGATCTGCTTAATCATGCGCGGGTCGCGCAGGTGCACCTTGCGGATGTACACGGACCCGAGCTTGTAGCCCCACTCGTGGGACTTCGGAGAGACCTCCTCGCGCACGGCCTGGCTCATCGAGTGGCGCGAGCCGAGCATCGCGGCGAGCTTCATGTTCGAGAGCGAGCGCACCGTCGCGTTGCTGACGTTGGCCGCCAACGAGCCGCGGGGGTCGGCGTTCTTGAACAGGAACGCCACCGGGTCGGAGACGTACATCTCGTACCAGATGCCGATGCCGATCGGCGCGCCTTCCTCGGAGTTGACGGGCTCCGAGCGGCGATAGACCTGGTCCATGCGCATGTCGAGCGTGTAGACCGTGCCGATCCAGTTGACGATCAGGGCGGCGGGTCCGAGCTTGAGCCACAGGATGTGCAGGCCGGGCTCGGTGATCGTCTCGAGGACGTTGCCGAACAAGGTGTAGACCTTCGCCGTGCCCTCGTGGACGATCGTGTAGAAGCCGAGCATGCGGAGCACGCCGAAGAGGATCGGCACGAGGATCCACAGGCCGAAGAAGACGACGCCGAACGCCATGATGAACGGGTTGCTCATATCAGCGTCCCTCCCAGTGCCGGCGGTCTTCGATCACGAACTGCCGCGCGCGCGCGATGACGCCGAGCCGCACGTTGCGCAGGTAGGCGATCAGCGAGCCGGGGCCGCCGACGGACTTGAGTTCGGACAGCTGCTTGGCCAGCGCGGTCAGCGGCTCGACCTCGGATTGCGCCTTGAGCGTCTCGATCTCGACGGCGCGCTTGGACTGCACGATCTTCTGGTCGGCCGAGGCCTGCGCGAGGCTGATCTCGGAGGAGACGTGGTTGTGCGCCGTGTTGATCGCGGCCAGCGCGGACTCGACCTCGGCGGGCGGGTCGATGCCGGTGATCAGCGAGGCGTCGAGGACGATGCCGTAGCGCGCGACGGAGGAGCGGCAGTCCTTGTCCATCGCCTCGTTGAGCAAACGCAGGTTTTTGCGGATGTCGTTGATCGAGACGCCGCTGACGTCGTTGAGGCCGGTGCCCGGCGCGGTGCCGTGCGAGCCGGCCGACGAGCCGGCGGGGGCCTCGAACGTCGCGATCTTCTCGCGCAGGACCGAGACGAAGTAGCCCATCACGTGCGTGATCGGGTTCTTGATGCCGAACAGGTAGGCGTAGAGGTTTCGCTCCGAGACGCGGAAGCGGATCTGGCCCGTGAGGCCGGTGTTCAGCTGGTCCATCGTGATCGCCTCGAGCACGGAGCCGTTGCGGTTGGCCGACGGCGTCTCGGGGTCGGTGGCGATGTTGATGCTCTCGGTGGCGATCGAGACCTTGTAGACCTTCTCCCACGGCCACTTGAAGTACGGGCCTCCGGGCGGGATCACGCGCAGCTGGGGGTAGTCGTAGCGTTTGCGCTCGTCCTCGTTGAGCGTGTCGCGGAGCTCGGCGTCGTCGAGCGTCTTCACCTTCTCGAGGCGCTGGGCGCGGCCGAAGCTCGTCTTGACCGCGCGCTCGTTCTGATCGACGGTGTACAGGCCGGCGACGAGGTAGTTGAGGAGGAACCACGCCGTGAAGCCCAGCAACGCGCCCAATAGGATGCCCATAACGCTCCCGGCCGCCCGTCCGGGCGGCGTCGGGGCAGTCTAGCCCTACGGGAGGCGGGGCGTCAAGGGCGAGATCGCGACAGCGCCTGGGAGACGTCGAAGCGGCAGATCTCCGCGGCGCCGAGGGCGGCCTCGAGGCGGGCCGTGGCGACGCGGGCCGTCTCGCCCGGCTGCACGAGGGTCTGGGCCTGGACGACCACCATGGGGCGCGACATCGAGCCCTCGGTCTCGAAGACGAAGCGGACGGGCCCGGCGATCACCAGAAGGTCCGGCCCGGGATTCGTGACGAAGCCGGCGGCCTCGGTCGCGCCGGAGGCGCAGGCCGTCGGCGGAGGAACGGCGACCGGCGACGAGGCGGACGCGGCCAACGCGGCGACGGCGGCGAGGCTCAAGCGCAGCATGGGTTCCTCCGTGGTCCCTTCCATTATAGGTCCGCGGCCGCGAGGGCGCCGTGACGGCGGGGAAACTATTGCGCGCCGGGGGCGTTGCGGCCGGGGTTGCCGCGTTTGAGGGGCTTGCGCGTGGCGAAGCCCTCGTCGAAGGGGTGGTAGTGCGACACGCGCTTCTCGCCGAACTTCCAGCACAGGTAGACGTCGCGCCCGTCGACGCGGGACGGGAAGTCGACGAGCGCGGGTTCGATGCCCTTCGGCACGGCGCCGAGCTCGACGACCTTCTGCATGAGCTCGTTGATCGACTGCGCGATGAAGTGCAGCTGCGAGCGCTCGATCGCGGCTTCCGCGGACAGGGCGGCATCCCCGCCCTCCTCGACGGCGCGCTCGCGGCGGCGCAGCGACGCGGCCTTGACCTCGGCCTGGGCGGCGAGCCCGGCGACGGACTCGAAGATCTTCTCGAGCTCGGGCAGCAGCGCGTCGGCTTCCTCGGGCGTGAAGTATCTCAGGCGTTTTCCTGATGGATGACCGTCTTCTGGAGGGTGCGCGCCCGGGACCGCGACTTGCGCTTCTGGATGCGGCGCATCTCGGCCAGGCGTGCGGACGTCTCGGGGGAAACCTTGATCTCGGCCTGGTCCACGAGCTCGCGCAGCGCGTGGAAGCGGTTGAGGAGCGGCTGCGCTCGCGGTGGCAGGCGATCCGCAGCTCGAGCGGCGCGTACCAGAGCTGGACGCGGTTGGCGGTCTTGTTGACCTTCTGCCCGCCTTTGCCGCCGCCGCGAGAGAACGTCTCCTCGATCCCGGCCGGGTCGATCCCCAGGCGCGCCATGCGCGCGCGCAGCTCGTCCATTTTCCCGGCGGTGACGCCGAAATCCTGGTCGAGTCTCAAGAATTACTCGCTGATGAGGGTTGCCCGGAAGTACTCCCTGTTAAGACGGGCGATGTTGGAGATCTTGATCTCCTTCGGGCACGCGGCCTCGCACTCGTACTCGTTGGTGCAGTGGCCGAAGCCCTCCGCGTCCATCGCCGCCCGCATCGCGAGCGCGCGCTTCTCGCGCTCGGGCTGGCCCTGGGGCAGCAAGGCGTACTGGCTGACCTTCGCGCCGACGAACAGCATCGCCGAGGCGTTCGGGCACGCCGCGACGCAGGCGCCGCAGCCGATGCAGGCCGCCGCGTCCATCGCCTTCTCGGCGGTGCCGTGGGAGATCAGCATCGCGTTCGCGTCGACGGCGTTGCCGGTGTTGACCGAGCAGAACCCGCCGGCCTCCTGAATGCGGTCGAACGCCGAGCGGTCGACGCACAGGTCGCGCACGACGGGGAAGGCCTTCGCGCGGAAGGGCTCGATCGTGATGGTGTCGCCGTCCTTGTAGCGCCGCATGTGCAGCTGGCAGGTCGTGGCCGCCTTGTCCGGGCCGTGCGCCTGGCCGTCGATCATCAGCGAGCACATGCCGCAGATGCCCTCGCGGCAGTCGTGGTCGAAGGCGACCGCGTCCTGGCCCTGGGCGACGAGCTTCTCGTTGAGCACGTCGAGCATTTCGAGGAAGGACATGTCCGGAGACACGCCCTCGAGCGAGTAGGTCTGGAGCGCGCCCTTGGCGTTCGCGTCCTTCTGGCGCCAGATTTTGAGAGTCAGGTTCATCAGGTTAGTGGCCATGATCTGTTCCCTTTAGGCGTAGTTGCGCTGCGCGATATGCACGTTGTCGAACTTGAGGGGCTCGACGTGCCGTTCCGCCGGCTTGCCCTCGCCCTTGTACTCCCAGGCCGCGACGTGGCAGAACTTCTCGTCGTCGCGCTTGGCCTCGCCGTCCGGGGTCTGGTGCTCCTCGCGGAAGTGGCCGCCGCAGGACTCCTCGCGGGTCAGCGCGTCCTTGGCGAGCAGCTCGCCGAACTCGAGGAAGTCGGCCACGCGGCCGGCGCTGCTCGAGCGTCTGGTTGAACTCGTCGCCCGTGCCCGTCACCGCGACGCTCTTCCAGAACTCCTCGCGCAGCGCGGGAATCTCGGTCAGCGCCGTGTCTCAAGGCTCTTGGCGGTGCGGCCCATGCCGCACGTTGTCCCACATGATGTTGCCCGAGCCGGCGGTGCAATGGCGGAAGGGCTCGTCTTGCCGCCGGTCTTGAGCAGCTTCTGCGTGCGCGCGTTCACCGAGGAGACGGCCTCCTTGAACGCGTCGTGGTCGGTCGTGACCTTGCCGAGCTTGGTCCCGGCGAAGTACCCGCCGATCGTGTACGGCAGCACGAAGTAGCCGTCGGCCAGCCCCTGCATGAGCGCCGAGGCGCCGAGGCGGTTGGCGCCGTGGTCGGAGAAGTTCGCCTCGCCGAGGCACGAACAGGCCGGGGATCGTCGTCATCAGGTTGTAGTCCACCCAGAGGCCGCCCATCGTGTAGTGCACGGCGGGGTAGATGCGCATCGGGCGCTCGTACGGGTTCTCGTCGGTGATGTCGTGGTACATGTCGAAGAGGTTGCCGTAGCGTCTCGCGGACCGTGTCCTCGCCGATGCGGGCGATGGCGTCGGTGAAGTCGAGGTACACCGACGAGGCCGCGGCGCCGGCGCCGCGGCCGTCGTCGATCATCTGCTTGGCGGCGCGCGAGGCGATGTCGCGGGGGACGAGGTTGCCGAAGCGCGGGATACTTGCGCTCGAGGTAGTAGTCGCGCTCGTCCTCGGGGATGTCCTGCGGCTTGCGCGGTGGTCGCTCTTCTTCTTCGGGGACCCAGACGCGGCCGTCGTTGCGCAGCGACTCCGACATGAGCGTCAGCTTCGACTGGTACTCGCCGGTCACCGGAATGCAGGTCGGGTGGATCTGCGTGTAGCACGGGTTGGCGAACGCGGCGCCGCGCTTGTGGGCGCGCCACGTCGCGGTCACGTTGCAGCCGTTGGCGTTGGTCGAGAGGTAGTAGACGTTGCCGTAGCCGCCGGTGGCGAGCACGACGGCGTCGCCCGAGTGGCGTCTCCGATCTCGCCGGTGACGAGATTGCGGCACGATGATGCCGCGTGGCCTGGCCGTCGACGACCACGACGTCGAGCATCTCGCGGCGCACGTGCATCTTGACCGCGCCGGCGCCGACCTGGCGCATCAGAGCGCGGAGTACGCGCCGAGCAGCAGCTGCTGGCCGGTCTGGCCGCGCGCGTAGAACGTGCGGCTGACCTGCGCGCCGCCGAAGCTGCGGTTGGACGAGCAGTGCCGCCGTACTCGCGGGCGAACGGGACGCCCTGCGCGACGCACTGGTCGATGATGTTGACCGACACCTGCGGCCAGGCGGTACACGTTCGGCTTCGCGGGCGCGGTAGTCGCCGCCCTTGACCGTGTCGTAGAACAGGCGCCAGATCGATGTCGCCGTCGTTCGGGTAGTTCTTGGCGGCATTCACGCCGCCCTGCGCGGCGATCGAGTGCGCGCGGCGGGGGAGTCCTGGCACGCAGAAGGCCTTCGACGTTGTAGCCGAGCTCGGCCATCGTGGCGGCGGCCGAGGCGCCGGCCAGGCCGGTGCCGACGACGATGCACCTTGAACTTGCGCTTGTTGGCCGGGTTGACGAGCTTGAGCTCGAAGCGGTGCTTGTCCCAGGACTTCTCGATCGGGCCCGTCGGGATCTTGGAGTCGAGCTTCACTTGGAGGCCTCCTGAACGGCCGGCGCGGCGCAGCAGGCCAGCGCCTTGTGCGCGAAGCCGAAGTAGACCGGCATGCTCGCGAAACCGAGGAAGATCAGCGCGGCGAACGCGAGGCCCGCCTTCCTGATCAGCGGCGTGTAGCGCGGATGATTGACGCCGAAGGTCTGCAGCGCGCTCTGCACGCCGTGCGAGAGGTGCAGGCCCACGCCGGCGACGGCGAGCACGTAGAACGCCGCGTACCACGGGTTGCCGAACCAGGCGAGCACGTGAGTGAAGAGGTCCGGGCCCTTCGCGCCGCCCGCCTTATACTTGAACGTCGCGACGTGGGCGATCACGAAGACCAGGATCAAGGTCCCGGTGAGCGCCATCGTGCGCGAGCCGGGCGTGCGCGCGCCCTTGCCCTTGTAGGACTCGTAGCCGACGGGCCGCGCGGCGCGGTTGGCCAAGGTGGCGCGCGCCGAGAGGAGAATGTGGACGAGGAACAGGAACACGAGGCCGCCCTCGGCGAGCGGCAGCAGCGGGTTGTGCTCGAGCGCCTCGGCGTAGGTGTTGAAGGCGTCGCCGCCGACGAACATCAGCAGGTTGCCGGCCAGGTGGGTGACGAGGAAGCCGCAGAGCAGGAGGCCTGCCGCCGCGACCATGATCTTCTTGCCGATCGAGGACTCGAGGAACTCGATCGCGCGGCACGCGCACTTCGAAGCGGTGGAGCTGTCGCCGGACATGTCGTTCTCCTTATACTGGGACGGGCGTCGCTACCCGTCGATTCTATCACGCGACCGGACGGCGGATGTTGATCTGGATCAATCCTTTCGTCGCGGAGCCGTCCTATAAGTGATGTCATCTCGCGGGCGAGCGGGGTGGATTAGGCGCCGAGAAAACGCTATCGTGGCCGCATGATCAGCGCCCTCCTGCTCGCCGCCGCCGTCGCCTCCGCCGCGGAGCCCGTCAAGAACCCGGACACCTTCACCAACCTCGAGATCGGCGAGGTGGGCGGACTCGATCCGGCCTATCCGTACGACGCGTCGAGCCAGTCGGTGATCCAGAACGTCTACGAGACCTTGATCGCGTTCAAGGGATCGTCGCTGTCGGAGTTCGAGCCGCGCATCTCGGAAAAGATCCCGTCCGTCGCCAACGGGCTGATCTCGAAGGACGGGCGCACGTACCGCTTTCCGATCCGCAAGGGCGTGAAGTTCCACGACGGGTCCGAGGTGACGCCCGAGGACGTCCGCTGGTCCCTGCTGCGCTTCATGATCACCGACCGCGCGGGCGGCCCGTCGGGCCTGCTGCTCGAGCCGATCGCGGGCATCCCGAGCACGCGCGTCTCCACGGGGACGATCGTACTCGACTTCGCGGCCTTGGAGAAGGCGGTCCGCGTCGACAAGCAGAGCGTCGTGATCACCTTGCCGCGCCCGTTCGGGCCGTTCCTCGGCATCATGGCGCGCTGGTCGTACGTCGTCTCGAAGCCCTGGGCCGTCGCGCACGGCGACTGGGACGGGCGCGCCGAGACGTGGCGGGATTTCAACGATCCGCCGAAGGAGAAGTCGTTCCTCTATCAGAACATGAACGGCGCGGGCCCGTTCAAGCTCGTGCGCTGGGACAAGACGGCGAGGTACGTCCTGCTCGACCGGCACGACGCGTACTGGCGCGGGCCGGCGAAGCTCAAGCACGTCGTCGTCAAGGCCGTGCCCGAGCTTCAGACCCGCAAGCTGATGCTGCAGGCCGGCGACGCCGATTTGATCGAGACGCCGCGCCCGTACGCGTCCCAGCTCGCCGGGATCCCCGGCGTGGTCCTCGTCGACGGCCTGCGCCGCCTGCAGACCGACCCGGCGCTGTTCTTCACGACGAACATCAACCCCGCGGGCAACCCCGACATCGGCTCGGGCAAGCTGGACGGCAACGGGATTCCCGCGGACTTCTTCTCCGACGCCGACGTGCGGCGCGGCTTCTCGTACGCGTTCGACTACGACGCGATCATGAAGGACACGTTCAAGGGCACCGCGGCGCGCGCGCTCGGGCCGATCCCGCCGGGCGTCGCCGGGCACGACCCGAACCAGCCGCGCTACGTCTACGACCTCAAGAAGGCCGAGGCGCACCTGCGCAAGGCCTGGGGCGGCAAGGTCTGGGAGACCGGGTTCAAGTTCACGCTGACCTACAACACCGGCTCGGAGAACCGCGAGGCCGCGGCCCAGATTCTCAAGAAGAACGTCGAGAAGCTCAACCCCAAGTTCCGGATCGACCTGCGCGGCGTCGACTGGGCGAGCTTCCTCGACAAGTCGCAGCGCCGGCTGATGCCGCTGTTCGCGCGCGGCTGGCTCGCCGACTACCCGGACGCGCACAACTTCATCTACGCGTTCTACCACTCGTCGGGCCGCTACCCCTCGGCCCAGGGATTCGCGGATCCGGAGCTCGATAAGCTCATCGAGGCCGCCGCCGCGGAGCCGTCGCCCGCGCGCCGCGCGGCGAAATATAAGGAGATATTGCGCCGCGGGTTCGAGGCCGCGCCCGCCGTCTTCACCGTCCACCCCGCGGGCGTCTACGGCATGCGCGCCTGGGTGAAGGGCTTCGTCGACAATCCCGTCAACCTCGGGATCTACTACTACCCGATCTCGAAGCGATGAGCGTCAAGACGGAGCGGGCGAAGAAGCTCCTCGCGGGGCTGCGGAAGCTCTACCCGGACGCGCACTGCGAGCTCGACTACAAGACGCCGCACGAACTCGTCTTCGCGGTCATCCTCTCCGCGCAGTGCACCGACGTGCGCGTCAACGCGACGACGAAGACGCTGTTCAAGCGCTACAAGTCGGTCGACGACTACGCCCGCGCGGATCCGGCCGAACTGGAGTCGATCGTCCGCTCCTGCGGCTTCTACCGCATGAAGGCCAAGGCGATCATCGAAACGGCGCGGGCGATCCGCGACGAGCACGGCGGGCGCGTGCCGGACACGATGGAGAAGCTGCTCGCCCTGCGCGGCGTGGCGCGCAAGACGGCGAACGTGGTGCTCGGCGAGGTGTATGGGAAGCCGGAGGGCGTGGTCGTGGATACGCACATGAAGCGCCTGGCCTATCGCTTCGGCCTGACCGACGAGGAGGACCCCGTGAAGGTCGAGCGCGCCCTCGCGACGATCGTGCCGCGCGACTCCTGGGTGTTTTGGTCGCACTCGGTCATCTGGCACGGCCGGCGCGTGTGCAAGGCGCTAAGCCCGCAGTGCGGCGTGTGCCTCCTTCGCCCGAACTGCCCCCAGCGCGGCGTCGATTCAGAATAAAGTTATCCCCAAACTCGTCTTGGGACGAGTCGGTGGATAACTTTTCCATGGAACTTTTTCGTGGGTTCAATCGTCTGGTGAGTAATGAAAAATTACTCCAACATGTCCACCGACGTTCTGTTCGATCTGCTTGAGAAGCACAACGACGAAGACCGCCGCAGGCTCGAAGACTTCATCGCCATGCTCTCGGTTCTCGATCAACGGAAAGCGATGCCGGATCGGGGATATCCTTCGACCTTCGAATACTGCGTCAAACGGCTGAAGCTGTCGGATGACGAGGCTTATCGGAGGATCGCGGCGGCACGTGCCACGGTAGTACGTCCGGAACTGCTGGCGGCGATGGCCGACGGCAGCATGAATCTGACCACCGTGACACGGATAGCGCCGCACGTGAGGCGCCCGGACGCTCCGCTGTTGATCTCGAGGGCGCTAGGAAAAACTGCACGGCAGATCGACGAGCTGTTGGCGCCCTTGCATCCCATTTCTCCCAAACCCGACCTCGTCAGAGAGGTCGTCGTCGCGACGCCGTTCCAAGAAGAGGCTCGCGTTCATTTCTCATTCTACGGATCGCGAGCGTTGCGTGACGCGATTGATCGCATGAAGCAGCTGATGGCGCATAAGCATCCGTTCGGCGCTTTGGAGCACATCCTGCTGGACGTGGCGACCGACTGGCTGATGCGGCACGACCCGCTCGCCTCGTACCCCGACCGAAAGCCGGCGGCGCCGGGGCGAAGCTCGATCAAGGCCGAAGTCCGTCGCGGCGTCTGGGCGAGGGATGCCGGCCGCTGCGTCTTCATCGGCCCAGACGGAGTGCGGTGCGAGACCCGCCGCATGCTCGAACTTGATCACGTCGTCCCGCGCGCGCTGGGGGCCGCGATGAGATCGGGAACCTGAGGTTGCTGTGCCGTTCGCACAACGACGCGGAACGAAGGCGGATCCTGGGGGAGGGAACGGGGCCTACTTCGGAAGAGAGGCGAGAAACGTCTTGATCGCGCCGGAGTAGACCGCGCCGCTGTCGAGGAAGCCCTCGTTGTGGGAGCCCTTGAGCTCCACGAAGATCTTCTTGGCCGCGCCGATCGCCGCGAAGTTGCGGCGGGCCATCTCGAAGGGGATGATGTCGTCCTGCGCGGAGTGCAGCACCAAGGTCGGCATCATCACGCGAGGCAGCCGCGAGAGGTTGTCGAAGCGCAGGCGCGCGAGGCGGACGGGAAACCAGGGCAGCACGACGCGGCCCATGTCGGGGATCGAAGTGAACGCGCTGTCGACGACGAGCCCTGCCGCGGGGACGCGCGTCGCGAGCTCGATCGCGGGGCCGTTGCCGAGGGACTCGCCGTACAGCACGAGCTTGCCCGGAGGCACGCCGCGCGCGCCGGTCCAAGCCCAGCCCGCCAGGGCGTCGCGGTAGAGGCCGGGCTCGTCGGGCTCGCCGCCGCTCTCGCCGTAGCCGCGCCACTCGACCCACAGCTGCGCCGCGCCGGCGTCGTGGAAGAGGCGCATCTTGTCGGTGCGGTGGGAGAGGTTGCCGCCGTTGCCGTGCAGGCACAGCATGACGGGGGACTCCGCCGAGGGGCCGGGAATCCACCACGCCCGCAGGCGCGCGCCGTCGCCGGCGACGAGGGTCAGCGCTTCCCACTTCAGGCCGACCGTGCCCGGGTGGGCGTACATCACGGGGAGGGCTGGAAGACGAGCGACTTTTCGAAGCGCCGCAGGCCGATCCAGACGAGGGCCGCGACGAGCGCCAGCCCTCCCAGCCAGTGCGTCTTCACTCGCCCATCACCTTGACGACGACGCGCTTGCGGCGGCGGCCGTCGAACTCGGCGTAGAAGACCTGCTCCCAGGGGCCGAGATCGAGGGCGCCGTTCGTGACGGGCAGCAGCGCCTGATGGCCGAGAATCGTGCGCTTGAGGTGGGCGTCGCCGTTGTCCTCGCCCGTCCGGTGGTGGCGGTAATCGGCGACGGGCGCCAGGCGCTCGAGCCAGTCCATGAGGTCCTGCTTGAGTCCGCTCTCCTCGTCGTTGACCCATATCCCGGCGGTGATGTGCATCGCCGAGACGAGGCACATGCCTTCCTTGATCTTGGATTTCGCGACGATCGCGCCGAGCTTCTCCGTCACGTTCACGAGCGCCCGGCGCTCGGGCGTCTCGAAGACGAGGTACTCGGTGTGGGCCTTCACGCCTTCTGTTGGAACTGCGTGATGTCCTGGAACGTGATCCCGGCCCCGACGACCTGGCCGTGCGGGTCCTGGATCAGGAGGGTCGAGTAGCCCAGCAGGCGGGCGCCGGCCTTCGACTTCCACGCGAGATCCTGGCGCTTGACCGTCGTCTTCTTGACGAGCGTGTCCATGAGGATCTCCGCCATCGCGGGGATCTGTTCGAGGGTCTGGTCGACGGGCTGGTTCATCGGCGTGTCCTCGGAGAGCCCGAGGATCTTCTTGGCGGCGGGGTTGCAGAGCATCACGCGGCCGTGCACGTCGACCGCGACGAAGCCGCCGCCGAGGTTCTCGAGGATGCTCGCGTTGTGCGCGGTCACCTTGTCGACCGTCGTCTCCAGGCGCAGCGCGCGCAGCGCGAGCGCGCACGCCTGCGTCGCGGCCTGCACGAAGGCGAGGTCGGCCTCCGTAAAAGGTCCGGATCGTTTGTTTATCAGCTCGATGACGCCGGACAGCTCCAGCCGGTCGAGCAGCGGCACGCCGAGGACGTGGCTGGTTTTATAGCCGGTCTCCTCGTCGACCTTGCGGAGGAAGCGCTTGTCGGAGTAGGCGTCGTCCGTCAGCACGGGCTCGCGGTACTTCGCGACCCAGCCGCACAGGCCCTCGCCGGAGACGACGCGGCGGGACTCGACGCGGTGGCCGGCGGAGCCGAGCGCGGCGCGCGCGATGAGCTGGCCCTGCTTGGGCAGGAAGACGAAATAGGTCGCGGCCTCGCAGTCGAGCGCCGCGGCGAGCTTGTCGAGCACGCGCGCCCAGACCAGGTCCTCCTCGGCCTCCTTCGCCGAGGAGAGGAAGCTGAGGATGTCGAGCAGGGCGGGCAGAGCTCCGGCGCCGGGCGTGATCAAGGGTTTCTCCTGACGGAGGCGAGGTAGCGCTCCAGCCCCTCGACCAGGGACTTCGCGAGCTCGTCGCGGAACGCGGGGTCGTTGAGCTGCGCTTCCTGGTCGGGGAAGATCATGTAGGCGTTTTCCACGAGGATCGCCGGCATCGCGCTCAGGCGCGCGACCAGCAGGTTGCCCCAGCGCAGGCCCTCGTCGGGCAGGCGGATGCGCCGGGCGTAGGCGCCGTGGACCGCGCGCCCGAGCTCGAGGCTGTGCGGGTGGTAGTAGAAGATCGTGAAGCCGCGCGGCTTCGAGAAGGGATTCTCTCCGTCCGGCAGCGCGTTGTTGTGCAGGCTGACGAACAGGTCCGCGCCGCGCTCGACGGCCTGGCGCGGGCGGTCGACGAGCGAGACTTCGTGCTGCGCGTCGGCGCGCGTCATGAGCACGATCGCGCCGGCGCGCTCGAGGCGGGCCCGGGCCGCGACGGCGATCGCGTAGTTGGCGTCCATCTCCTTCGTGCCGAGCGGGCCCGTCGAGCCCGTCGCCGAGGGCATGTGGCCGGGGTCGAGCATGATCTTGATGCCGGCGAGCGGCCGGCGCGCGTCGACGCGGGGGCGCGCCGCAGCTCGAGGCGCAGGGAGCCGCCGTCGTAGGTCGGCCACCAGCCCCACAGGCGCTCGTCGGGCCGAAGCAGGATCGTGACGGCGACGACGTCGGAGGACTCCTGCTTCCAGCGCACCTCTTGAACGAAGTCCGGGGCGTCGTTGATGCCCCAGTTCGTGTGGCCGGTCGCGCCGTACAGCCGCACCGTCAGCGCGTCGAGGCCGGCCGAGGGCTCGGCGTCGAAAGCGACCTTCTCGGACACGCCGATCTTGACCGTCGCGCCGAGGTCGGTCTTCGCGACGCCGATCGTGCCCGTGACGGCGCGCGGCGCGGTGCCCGAGGAGAGCTCGACGTCCTTCGCCTCGATCCAGCCGGACAGCGTATTGGACAGGCGTACCCGCACGGAGCCGCCGTCGCGTCCCGTCACGAGCAGGCGCGTGCCGGGCAGCGGAAAAACGAGGAAGCCGTTCGACGGGCCCGTCTTGACGCTGGAGAAGCCGGCCGTGCTCGGCTTGACCGTCGCGACGAGCGAGTCGCGCGCGGAAGCCGACACGCGCGCCGTCCCGCGCGCCTTCGCGCCGCCCCAGCCCTTGCCGAGCTCATACTCGAGCGTCTCGCCGTCGAGTTCCTCTCCGGCTGCGATCTGCCGCGCGCCCTCGTAGAGGCCGGAGGCGTTGACCTGCCGCATGTCCTGCCACGGCCCCTTGCCCGCCCGAAAGCGGGCTGGCCGGCCCGGGACGCCGCGCATGCGCGCGACGAGCCAATCGCCGGCGCGCAGGTCGAGGTCGGAGCGCGGAAAGAGGGAGGCGGGGTCGATGTCGGGCACCTTGCCGGACGCCGGCGGGCCGTGCGGGGGCACGAGGATGCGCCGCTCGGCGACGGCCGTCCCGGAGGACAGCGCGAGTTCGCCGCGGAACGTGAACGTGCCCGCCGATACGGGGAGCCAGGCGAGGAAGCCGCCGTCCGGATGCACGGCGACCGTCGTCCCGTTGATCGAGAAGTGGGCGGTGGCGGGATTGACCGAGCCGAAGATGAACTCTCCCTCGGCGGCCAGCGCCAGGCCCTCGGGCGGCCAGACGAAGACGATCGGCTCGGTCGAGCGCGTGTAGAGCGGGGGCCTCGGCGAGGACCGGAGCCGGCTCGGCGCCGCGTCGCGGGGCTGCGGAGGCGGACAGCGCGAGCAGGAGAGCCGCGTGCAGTGCGCTCGTCATGGCCCGGATTCTACTATATGTTCCCGCGCGCTATTTCGCGATGAGCCAGACGTTGGCGTAAATCCCGCGGGAGCCGTCGCCGCGCTCGAACGTGGCGTGCGGGTGGAGGGACATCCCGTTGCCGCGCCCGTCGAATTCGCGGTTGGGCTCCGGCGGCAGGTCGGAGTACGCGATCGAGACGACGCCGGCCTTCTCGAGAGGCACCGGCGCGTGGTTGAAGCCGCCGAGCTTCATCTTGAGCCCGTACGCGCGCTCGAGCGCCTTGAGCGCGGCGGCGTCGAGGCGGCCCGACGGCGCCATCGCCGGCAGGACGCCGGCCGCCGACGCCGCCCGCACGAGGCCGCCGAGCGCCGAGAACCCGTCGGGGTATCCGTCCGGGGCGCCGTCCCCGTTGAGATCGGTCTGGTCGCCGAACAGCTCGAGGCCCGTCTTGCCCGAGCCCCCGTTCCTGTCGGCGTCGAAGACGAGGATGCCCATCCCGGCATCGACGTCGTTGAGCCAGCGCTGGCGGTCGTCGTCGCGCGAGCCGGTGATCCCGTAGATCACCTTCTTGGCGCTCGTGCGGACGCCGCGGCCGTCCAGGTCGAAGACGAGAGGGTCCTGCAGGACCGGCGCGGTCGGCGGCGCGAGGTTCGACTCGTCGCGCAGGCGCTCGGTGCCGTCGGAGAGGACCTGGCTGTAGACGGCGCGCCGGCCGGGAGCGCCGGCGGGGTCCCAGTGGACGATCGTCTGGCGCGCGATGGTGACGGGCTCGGCCGCCCCGGACGCGGCGCTCGCGTCGCGCGTGAGCCCCGCGCGAAGCCGCGGTCGAGCGCGACCGGCCACACCCAGGTCGTCGCCGGAGCCAGCGCGAGGACCGCGGCGGCCGCGGCCGCGGAGCGGGCGTAGCCGCCCTCCTCTCCGCGCGCCTCGAGACGCGCCGCGGGCGCGGGAGAAGCGGCCGGCGCGGCGACGGCGGCCGCCGCGCGCGGCGCGGAGGACGCGGGCGCGGGCGCCGCGGCCGGAGCCGGCGCCGCGGCGGGAGCCGGCGGCCGGACCGGCGCCGCGCCCGGCGCGAGAAGCCACGCGGCGGCGGCCAGGCCGAGCGGCGCGAGCAGTCCCGCGGGCGCGGAGGAAGGCTTCGGCGCGGTCTTGTGCGGACGAGCCGTGTACGCGTGCGAGGCGCGCGGGTGGCGGGTCATACCCGAAGGATAGCGCGCGCGGGAGGGAAACTCATTTCAGGCGATTAAGTTTTCGGTAAATTCCTGTACTCCCGGCGTGACCCGCGTCGAATTCACGCCCAACCTCAGGCGCCACGTGTCCTGCGAGCCGTGCGACGCCGCCGGCGCGACGGTGCGCGAAGCGCTCGAGGAGGCGTTCCGCCGCAACCCGGGACTGCGCGAGTTCGTTCTCGACGAGCAGGGCGCGCTGCGCAAGCACATGAACGTGTTCGTCGACGGGGAGATGGTCCGGGACCGGGAGCGGCTCGGCGATCCCGCCGGCCGCGAAATCTACGTGATCCAGGCGTTATCGGGAGGCTGACATGAAAGCGTACGTCGCGACGCGCAAGGGCTTGTTCACGATCGAGGCCGGCAAGGTCGCCGCGGCCGAGTTCCTCGGCGACAACGTCTCGATGATCCTCAACGACCCGCGGGACGGGACCCTCTCCGCCGCCTTCGACCACGGTCATTTCGGCGTGAAGCTGAAGCGGCGAAAGAAGGGAGGCGACTGGGAGGACATCTCGACCCCCGCCTTCCCGCCGAAGCCCGAGGGCGCCGTCGGCGAGTGGACGCTCAAGAAGATCTGGTCGCTCGAGCCCGGCGGGCCGAAGCAGCCCGGCCGCCTGTGGGCCGGGACGCTGCCGGGCGGACTGTTCGTCTCCGACGACTCGGGAGCCACGTGGCGCCTTGTCGAGAGCCTCTGGGCGGAGCGCTGCAAGTCGGCCGACGCCTGGGGCGGCGGCGGCTACGACTGGCCCGGCATCCACTCGATCGCGGTCGATCCGCGCGATCCGGATCACGTGCTCGTCGCGGTCTCGACCGCCGGCATCTGGCGCACGGTGAACGGCGGCAAGACCTGGACGCAGACCGCCAACGGCATGCGCGCCGAGTACATGCCGCCCGAGTTGACGCACGATCCGGTCTCGCAGGACGTGCACCGCCTCGCGCGCTCGCTCGCCAAGCCCGACGAGATGTACGTCCAGCACCACAACGGCGTGTTCAAGTCCGTCGACGACGGCAAGAACTGGACCGAGGTGACGAACCTGCCCGTGTCCGCGTTCGGCTTCGCGGTCGCCGCGCATCCGAAGGAGCCCGGCACGGCCTGGCTCGTGCCCGCGATCAAGGACGAGAAGCGCATCCCGAAGGACGGCGCCGTGGTCGTCAACCGCACGCGCGACGGCGGGAAGACCTGGGAGACGCTGCGCAAGGGGCTGCCCCAGGCGCACGCCTACGACCTGGTCTACCGCCACGGCCTCGACGTGGACGCGACGGGAAGGAACCTCGCGTTCGGTTCGACGACGGGCGGGCTGTGGACGAGCGCCGACGGCGGGGACTCCTGGACCGCGCTCGACGCGCGCCTGCCGCCGGTGCACGCGGTGCGCTTCTAGAAGTAGGACCCGAGGAAGATCCTTCGCCGCCGCGGCTTGGCGAAGGACAGGTCGGTGACCGCGTCGCCGTTCTCGATGGCGGTCAGCGGCTGGCCGAAGCGCTCGAGGAAGGTCGTGCGCAGGACGCGCCCCGAGGACTTGCGGCTCTCGATGAGGCCGTCGCCGCCCGTGAAGATCATGACGTGCGTGATGCGCTCGGAGACCTCGTCGTCGGTGAGGAACACGAGGTCGCCGGCCTGCAGCTCGGCGGCGCGCGCCGGCCGCGCGTGGAGCTTCTGCTCGTGCGAGTCGCGCGGCACGTCGCGCCCGTGGATGCGGTACGCGAGGCTGACGAGCCCCGAGCAGTCGACGCCGACCTTCGGGTCGGGCTGGACGCCGGAGCGCCCGCCCCAGTAGTAGCTCGTGCCGAGGAACAGCTCGGCCGTGCGGATGATCTCCGCGCGCGACGCAGCGGTCGGCTCGGCCGGAGCGGCGTAGAGCTCGTCGGATGACATCGTCGCCGTCGAGCCGTCGAGCAGGCGGACGGTCGTCACGCCCGCGACGTCCGAGACGCGCGGCAGGCGCGTGCCGACGGAGAGCGTCACGATGTCCTCGCCGCGGTGCAGCAGGGCCTGGCGCACGCGCACGATCGGCCCGGGACCCGGCGGCCGCGCGGAGACCAGGGTCTCGGCGCGGACCCAGCCGGGGTAGCCCTGCCACGCTCCCGCGGGCAGGAAGCTGTCCTGCTCGTCGGCCGTCACGCGCACCCAGTCGCCCTTGGCCTCGAGCGCGGTGACGCGCTCGCCGTAGAGGATCTGCGAGAGGTGCGCGTCGTCGTCGAGCTTGACGCCCTTGCGCGAGACGGGCTTCGACCACAGGTCGGCGACCGGCGCCCCGACGGTGAACGGACGCGGCAACGCCGGCCCGAGCAGGTAGGCCAGGCCGCGCTTGCGCCCGCGCCAGACCGCGTGGAAAGCCGCGCGCGGGTAGACGCGCCGCACCTGGTCCTTCCCCTTGCCGGCGGGATCGTAGGCGATCACGTCGCCGGACTCGGTGAAGCCGCCGACGACGAGGATGTGGCCCTTCGTGCGCTTGATCGGCGAGTTGGGGAGCTGGCCCTCGTCGTAGGTCACGCTGACGATCACGGGCCGGCCGCGGCCGATCTCGTCCTCGACGTCGGACAGCGACTCGAGCCGCGCGACCGCGCCGTCGAGCCCGAGCGAGCCCGCGTACGCGACGTTGGCCGGCCAGTTGCCGAACAGCTGGGACCCGCGGTCGCGCGCGGCGACGGCGGCTTCCTCGAGCGTCTTCTTGATGCCCCAGAACTCGAGGACCATCGCGAGGCTCGTCGGCGAGCAGATGTCGTGCTTGAACTCCTCCTGCGCGTCGCCCTGGGCGCGCGGCGCGAGGCCCAGGTCCCGGATCCAAGGCCCCGGCACGAACGGCGAGGGGCCTCCGGCGCGCTCCCGTCGGACAGCGCGAGCGCGACCGAGCGCACGCGCACGGGCTTCTTGCCGGCCTTGAGCTTAAGCCGGTAGCGCGCGGCGTCGGCCTTCTTGTGCAGGCGCAGCGTGTCGACGTCGACGACGCCCGCCGCGTCCACGACCTTGCCGGGCGACGTCCAGCCGTCCGAGGTCAGAGTGCCCAGGACCAGCCAGTCCGTCCAGGTCCCCTCGACGCGCACTTTGACCGCGAGCTCGACCTCGCCGCCGGGCGGCACGTCGGCCGTCAGCGAGCCGACGAGGTCGTCGAACGGCTCCGGCGCCGCCAGCTCGCGCGACTCGAGCGACGCCGCGGGGGCCTTCGTGCGGAACAGGCCCTCGGCGAACGGCACCCGCTCCAGGCCGGCGGATTTGCCGCCCGCGGCGTCCAGGGAGTGCGGTGCAGGATGTTGTGGTTCATCGCGGAGGCCGAGGCGGACATCATAAGAAAGAAAAAGCCGAGCGACCACAAGGGCCGCCCGGCTTTTTCGCTCAAGGCCGTCTTACTTGACGAGCTTGTTCTGCGGCTTGTGGGGGGATCGTTGGGGGCGCGCGGCGTCACCTTCGGGTTGTCCTTGAAGGACGGCGTGAGCTCCGCGTTGATCTTGGCCCAGACGGGATCCTCGTCGGCCGAGCCCTTGATCGCGCCGATCGGGCACTCGGGAAGGCAGACGCCGCAGTCGATGCAGACCTCGGGGTTGATGATCATGAACTTCTCGCCTTTGTAGTCGCCGGGGTGGATGCATTCCACCGGGCAGACGTCGACGCAGGCGGCGTACACTTCGCCCAGACAGCCTTCGACGATCACGTGAGTCATTGGGTTTGTCTCCCTATATTAGCGCGTGGCGCGTCGCCGAATAACGCGTTATACTTCCTTCGGCGTGAGCCATCGTACATCATCGTCCATTTTTTGTCAAACCCTGCTGGCGGCGGGCCTGCTGGCCGGCCCGGCCGCGGCCGCCGATCCGGCGCCTTCCGCGATGCCCGCCACGCCCAACCCGGCGGCTCCGGACCTCGAGCCTTTGTTCCGGCGCCTCGCGAAAGTGCGCCTGTTCGGCGCGGCCTCGCTGAACTGGCGCAACGTCGGTCCGCGCGAGCCCGGCTTCGAGACGCAGATCCAGAACCAGGTCTACCTCGCCGACTTGTACGTCGGCGCCGAGGGGCCCGTCGGCGAGGGCATCCCGGTCCGCATCGAGTGGAACCTGCCGACGGCCGGCCGCGGCGTTCCGCGGCTCTCGCAGGCGTTCGTCGAGTACAACCGGATCCGCCGCATCAAGTTCCAGCTCGGCAAGTTCATGGTCCCGTTCGGCCGCTACAACGAGCTCTACCGCCCCGACCAGTACCTCGCGGTCACGCGCCCCTGCTCTACGCCTCGCCCGACAGCCTCGATCTCGTGGTGCGTCCGAACTCGCCGCGGCCGCCGCTGTCCTACGGCTACAGCGACATCGGCCTGCGCTGGAGCTGGTACCCCGTGCGCGTGCATCCGCTCGTGCCGAGCGAACTGACGCTCTTCGTCGTCAACGGCGTCGGCGAGCAGACCAACCGCCTGCGCACGTTCCCGAACCCCTCGAATCTCGGCATCCCGGGCCCGTCGACCAACGGCGTCACGCCGGACTTCGGCCACGAGAACAACAATCTCGCCGACAACAACAACGCCAAGACGCTCGGCGGCCGCGTCGTCTTCGCGCTCGGCGACCTGCGCCTGCCGTGGCCGTTCCCGGAGAGCGCGGCCGACCTGACGGGCACCCACCTGGGACTTTCCGGCATGGGCGGCATGTACGACCTCGAGGGGAACCTCGGCTACGACATGTGGAGCGCGGACTGGTCGGTGGACTACCGCGGAGTCAGCCTCTCCGGCGAGGCGATGTACAGCAAGAACCACTTCCTGACGCCGCGCTTGGCGCCGGGCTCGCCGGCCGGGGCGCCCGTGCTCGTCGCGCCGACCGTGTTCACGCGCCAGCAGGAGCACCTCTACGGCTTTTTCGTGCAGGGAGCCTTCCCGCTCATGCGCCGCCCGCCGTACGGCAAGCGCCTGACCGGCGTGTTCGTCTACAACGAGATGTGGCGGCGCGGCCCGCTGCTCGACTTCCTGCTCAACTACAACGACGGCACGACGGTCTACGAGTCGATGACGGCGTACCGCGACGGCGCGCCGTTCGTCACGCGCCGCATCAGCAAGTACACCGCCGGCGCGCACTGGCAGCTGTCGGATCGCTTCGCGGCGAAGGCCGAGTATTCGTACTGGGTGATGGGCAAGTCCACCGCGCGCACCCAGACCTCGCTCGGGCTCAACGACATCTACCAGGGGGCGTTCTCCCTGGTCATGGGCTTCTGATGGGCGCCGCGGCGCTGCTGCTGCTGGCCGGCGCGGCGGCGGGCGCGGGGTTCGAGGCGCCGGGGAAGAACTTCAAGGCCGAGGTCGTCGAGACGAGCACGGCGCCGGGGCGGACCGACTATCTGATCCGCTTTCCGTCTGCGGTGAAGAGCCCTTGGCCCGCCAACGACGTCGTGTGGGCGCATCTCGCGGTTCCCGACTCGGCGAAGGGGCGGCGCGGCCCCGCCGTCCTCGTGCTGCCGGTGATGGCCGCTCCGAACGTCTGGATCGAGACGCGCTTCGTCGACCGCTTCGTCAAGGACGGCCTCGTCGTCATGTGGATCGAGATGCCGACGCAGTTCCGGCGCCGCCCGCACCCGTCGATGCCGAGCGGCCAGGTCTTCCTCGCGCGCAAGGCCTCCCGGCTGGCCGGGAACTTCCGCCAGTCGGTGTCCGACGCGCGCCGCGCTCTCGGCGTCCTCGCGGCGCGCCCCGAGGTGGACCCGGCTGCGGTCGGCGTGTTCGGCATCAGCCTCGGGGCGATCGTCGCGGCGACGACCTGGTCGGTCGACGCTCGTCCCGCGGCCGGCGTCTTCCTGATGGGAGGGGCCGACTTCCCGACCTTGGTCGTCAACGGGTCGCTGAGCGGCCCCTTCGCGCGCCGCATGGGCATTTCGCCGGAGGAGCTGCGGGCGGCGTGGGCGGGCATCGACCCCCTGGACTACAAGGAGCGCAACCGGGGCAAGAAGGCCCTGCTCGTCAACGTCCGCTCCGACACCGTCATTCCCCGGGCCAACGCCCTGCGCCTCAAGGAGGCCTTTCCGGACTCCTCCCAGACCTGGCTGCCCCTGGGCCATTACACGGCCATCGTCCACCTGGCCTGGCTGCCGCGCTGGGTCTCGAAAAGGCTCAAAAACGCCCTTTCCCGGGGGTAAAAAATCGATTAAAACGGGGGCGACGGCTTGACAGTCCTCCCGGCCTGGATTACACTGACTTCAGACGCTTCCTTTGGAGAATCTCAAATGAAAAGCTTATCGCTGATCGCCGTCGCCGCGGTGTCGCTCGCGGGCGCGGCGTTGTCGGGCTGTTCGAGCTGCGCTCCGGCCGAGGAGACGGCGAAGGCTCCGCCGCCCGTCACTTGCGGCGCCGGCACGATCGCCTCGGGCAACACCTGCGTCGCGGTCCAGAGATAGGGGGAGCCATGAAAATATTAATGCGACTGTCCGCCGTCGCCCTGGCCCTGGGCATGCTCGGGGCCGCCGCGTGCTCGAGCTGCTCGCAGCCTCCCGACGACGCGACGTCCAACAGCACGATCCCGCAGACGTCCTACCGCTGCGGCGCCGGCACCGTGCTGCAGAACAATCAGTGCGTGGCCACGACCCAGAACAACCGCACGACGACCACGACGACGGCGTCGAGCCGTCCTACGACCCTCAACACCTCCGGCAACAACTGACCGGCCGGGCGTAAAGAGGCCGCCCGCTCGCGCGGGGCGGCCTTCTTTTCGCGTCCCGGAGCCTAGCGGCCGCCGAGGGGTGAAGCCGTTGGTCGGCGCCTGCTCCTTGGCCTTGTCGATCGCGTTCTGATCGAGGGAGACGGGCGGCGCCTGCTGCTGCATCTGCTTCTTCAGGTCCGGGCTGCTCATGATGTCGGAGAGCACCGCGTTGGCGTCGGGCGCCTTCTGGGTGTCGCCGTCGATCATCGGCATCAGCGACTTCGGCATGCCCGCGGCCTCGGCGACGGTGTGGATGAGCTGCTTGACGACGCCGTCGTTCTTGACGAGGCCGCCGACGGCGGCCATCAGGCCCGGCGGCGCCTCCTTGATCCCGCCGATCAAGGTCTCTCGGATGCCGGGGTCGCCGGCGTACTTCTTGACGAGGTCGGCGAAGCCCTTCGATTTCGCCACGCCGTAGGCGAACTTCACGGGGTCGCGGTCCTTCCAGTAGTCGTCGCGCAGCTTCACCAGATCGGGGTGCTTGACCCAGTCCTTGCCGTACTGCTTGATGGACGGATACTTGGCTTCCATGCGGCGCACGTACGAGTCGACGGCCTTCTCGTGCTTCATCGCGACGTCGCGGTAGCTCGTCGGGGCCTTGTCGCCCGCGGGACGCGCCCCGGCGGCGGACGCCGGGGCCGCGGCGGGCGGAGGCGAGTTCCCGGCGACCTTGAGCGTCTCCTCGCGCTTGATCATCAGGCCGCCGGCGCCGAGCGCGGGGGCGGCGGGGGCCTGAGGCGCGGACGCTTCCGGCGCGGGAGGCGGGGCGGCGGGCCGGCGGACGGTCTCGGGAGCCGTCGACATGTCGAAGCCCGAGGTGTCGAGGCCGCCCCCGGAGCGGTTGGAGATCAGATGCCAGCCGAGGACGCCGATCGCGGAGCCGCCGACGGCGACGAGGGTCACGATCAGGCCGGCGCGGCTCGTGTGCGGATTCTGGGTCGCGTCGCTCATCGACTCATTATGGCCCCCGGCGCGGCCGGTGTCAAGACGCGCCCTCCTATAGCAAGGGGGCTATACTCAATTTCGTAACGTCCGCCTCCTATAATTCGGCCTGATGACGAGAAGGGCCTTGGCCGTCTTCCTCGCTCTCGCGCTGGCCGTCCCGCAAGCCGGGGCGTCCGCCTTCAACGACGTCCAGCCGGGCGCGCGGGCCATGGGCATGGGGACCGCGTTCTCGGCGATCGCCGACGACGCGTTCGGCCCGTTCTACAATCCCGCGGGCACCGCCAACGCCCCGTTCGTCCAGGGCGCGGGCACCATCGGGCGCATGCAGTCGCCGCGCGGCACGCTGTCCTTCATGTCCGGCGCCTACTCCCGCCCGTACGAGCCGATCAACACCGCCACGATCGGCGCCGCGTACTACCTCGAACGCCAGCGCGACGGCGGCGACATCGACACCTTGCTCGGGAACTACTCCCAGGAGTACAAGGTCCGCCAGCTGCCCCTGTCCCGCCCCGTGAAGATCGGCGCCAACGTCAAGATCGTCAACTCCTCCGCGGGCGACGGCTCGAAGGGGAAGTTCGGGCTCGGCTTCGACGTCGGGGCGATCGCGCGCTCGAACACCGGGCTGGCGGCGGGCGTCGTGCTCAGCGACTTCGTCACCGCGCTCGCCTATCCGCGCCCGGCGGTCACGCTCGCGGGCGCGTACACGTATCAGCGGCGGTGGACGCTGGCCGCCGACTTCCGCGTGCGCGGCGGCCTCGCCGAGCTGCATCCCGGCGTCGAGGGCGTCTTTCACAACGGCCTGCTGCGCGTGCGCGCGGGCCGCGGCCTGAACCTCGACGGAGTCGGCACCCTGTCCTTCGGTCTCGGACTGAACTTCTCGCCGATGGTGCTCGACGTCGCGATGTCCCTGCCGCCCACGGGCCTCAACCGCTCCGGCGGAGGCTACCAGGCGACGTTCAGCTACCGCTTCGGCGCGCCGTCCTTCACGGGCCAGTTCGTCGGCAGCGCCGCGACCGAGGCCGAGGGGCTCAAGCGCGAGATCGTCGAGCTCGAGGACAAGCGCCAGACCTCCGCGCAGGACGCCAACGTCGCCGAGACCAACAAGGCCGCCGCGCGCACGCAGCTGCGCGTGCTCGAGCAGCGCGTGAAGGAAGCCCAGGACGAGTATCGCGCGCTGCTCAAGAAGAACGAGGAACTCGAGTACCGCGCCGCCGAGAAGGCCGCCGCCCTGCAGGGCCGTCCGAAGCCCGTCGAGATCAAGACCAAGCCGCGCGTCCTGCCTCCCGCGTGGCCCAAGCGCCACGTCGTGATGGCCGGCGATACGTTGCGCACGATGGCCGCCAAGTACTACGGCGACGCCAACCAGTGGGAGCGCATCTACGACGCCAACCGCGCCAAGGTCGAGCGCGGCCTGCCCGCCGAGGGCGCGACGTTGATCATCCCGGCCCCCTGACATGAGCGCGATCGGCCTGCTGGCGAAGGAGAACGAGGACCGCGAGCATCTTGCGACGATGCTCGGCGAGCTGGGGCACCGCGTCGAGGGCGCCGCGCGCCTCGAGGAGGCGCTCGAGACCGCGCGCGAGCGCCGCCCGCGCGCGTTCCTGCTCGTCGACGGCCCCGCCTGCGACGCCGAGACGATGACCCGCGAGCTGCTGCGCGCCTTCCCGCTGCTGCCCGTCGTCGTCGCGCTCAAGACGCGCGACGCCCGCCGCGCCGTCGAGCTCATGCGCGCCGGCGCCGCCGAGGTCGTCGCCCCGCCGTGGACGCCGGAGGACCTCAAGGCCTGCGTCGCGAAGGGCCTGCGCTTTCAGGGAACGAGCATCTCCATCTCAGGAGCGGCGCCGCTGTCGCGTTCGCCCGTCTGGTTCGCGCTCGCCGCGGCCGTGTTCCTCGCCGCGGGGCTCGGCGTCGCGTCGAAGCGCCGCGTCGACGAGGCGGCGCGCGCCGCCGCCGCGCGCGTCGATCAGTGGCAGCTTCCCGTGCGCCATCCCGCGGGCCTGGCCTTCGACGGCAAGGCCGTGTGGCTCGTCGAGTGGTTCACCCAGTCCTTCTACGCGCTCGACACCGGCGATCCCTCGATCAAGATCGTGCGCCACCTGACCGCCGAGACGCCGGTCGCGGCCGCCTTCACCGGGGAGGCGGTGTGGACGGTCTCCGCCGACGGCGGGGTCACGCGCCGCATGCGCGACGAGCGCCTGACGCCGCTCGCGCGCTACCCGCGCGCCGCGCCGTCCTCCGCGGGCCTGGCCTTCGACGGCCTTTATCTGTGGACGCTCGACGCGCGCGCGAAGGTCCTGCGCAAGCACCTCGTCGACCGGGAGCTCTCGGTTCTCGCCGTCTATAAGTGGAGGGGGACCAAGCCCGCCGGCATCGTCTTCGACGGCAAGACCTTGTGGACGCTCGACGCCGGCGACCGCCGCCTGCTGCGCCACTCGCTCGAGCGGCCCGAGGATCCGATCGACAGCCTGCCGCTGCCGGAGTACGCCGCCGGCGACCGCGTGCCCTCGGGCCTCGCGTGGGACGGGACCCGGTTCTGGACCGTGGCCGCTTCGCGCGACGAGCGCTCGCCGGCGACCTTGATCCGCCACGCCGAGGAGCCGCCGCGATGACGCATCTGGCGACGACCTTGCCCGCCCTCCTGCGCTTCCCCGGCGGCGCCGCGCGCCAGGACTCCTGGGGCCGTCTCATCAAGGTCACAGCCGGCGGCGCGCGCCTCTGCACCGGCTCGCGCCTGACGAAGGGCGAGACCGTGCTCGTCGGCTTCGAGCTCGGAGGCGAGAGCCTCCTGATCCCGGGGCGCGTCCACGACGCCTTCCCGGACGACGACGGGCAGACGGTCGCCGAGCTGCGCTGGAGCGACATGGTGGAGCGCAAGCGCCTGGCGCGCGCGCTGCTCGACGTTCTCGCGCGCTCCTAGGGGCTGGGGCCGTTGTCGGCCTAATACTGAAATGCTAGTTTAGGCTCATGTCCACCTCGACCGCCGCCCGTCGGACGGCGCTCTACGAGTCGCACAAGAGGCTCGGCGGCAAGATCGTCGACTTCCACGGTTGGGAGCTGCCCGTCCAATACGAGTCGATCATAAAGGAGCACGAGGCGACGCGCAACCGCATCGGCCTGTTCGACGTCTCCCACATGGGCCAGGTCTTCGCGACCGGCCCCGACGCCCTGCCCTTCCTCCAAAAGGTCAACGAGAACGATATTTCGAAGATCGGCCCCGGCAAGGCGATCTACTCCCACCTCGGCAACGAGAAGGGCGGCGTCGTCGACGACGTCATCGTCTCCTGCCTCGCCAAGGACCGCTACCTGATCGTCGTCAACGCCGCGACCGCGGACAAGGACTTCGCGTGGTTTCAGAAGAACGCGCAGGGCTTGCGCGTCACGCTCGAGAACAAGAGCGACCACTACGGCATGATCGCCGTGCAGGGCCCGAAGGCCGCCGAGCTCGTCGCGCTCCTCGCGCCCAAGGCCGTCGAGCTGCCGCGCTTCGGCGCCATGGAGCTCGAGCTGCACGGCCAGCCCTCGTTCATCACGCGCACCGGCTACACCGGCGAGGACGGCGTCGAGTTCATCGTCCCCAACGAGATCGTCGTCCGCGTCTGGGAGGACCTCCTCGCGCAGGGGCAGTCCTACGGCGTCGCCCCGTGCGGGCTCGGCGCGCGCGACGTGTTGAGATTGGAAGCCGGGTACCTGCTCTATGGCCAGGATCTCGATGACGAGCACTCGACGTACGAGGCCAACTACGGCTGGGTCGTGAAGCTCGACAAGGGCGACTTTATCGGGAAGAGCGTGCTGGCCAAACAGAAAACGGAAGGGATCACGCGCAAGCTCACCGGCATCAAGCTCCTCGAGCGGGGAGTTCCTCGCGCGGCCGCCCCGGTGCTCCTGGACGGGAAAGAAATCGGGAAACTTTGCTCGGCCACGTATTCGCCCACGCTTCAGGCCGGCATCGGCACCGGCTACCTCGATCAACCCAATCTCGCGCCCGGAACCAAGGTGGCCGTCACGTTGCACGGTCGTGAAGTGCCCGCCGAAGTCGTGAAGACCCCGTTTTACGTTTCGCCCAATCTCAAGAAGGGAGCCTAACCATGCTCGACCCCAAGAAGCTCAAGTTCCTGAAGTCCCACGAGTGGCTGAACCTCGAAGGCTCCGACGCCACCGTCGGCATCTCCGACCACGCTCAGAAGGAGATCACCGACGTGGTCTTCGTCGAGCCGCCGAAGGTCGGGCGCAAGGTCAAGCAGGGCGAGGCGTGCTGCGTCGTCGAGTCGGTGAAGGCCGCCTTCGACATCTACGCGCCGGTCTCCGGCGAGATCACGGCGGCCAACGCCGACGTGGTCAAGGACCCCTCGATCGTCAACGCCGAGGCGTTCGGCAAGGGCTGGCTGTTCAAGCTCAAGGCCTCCGACCCGGCCGAGGCCGGCAAGCTCATGGACCACGCGGCCTACGAGGCGTTCCTGAAGACCGAGGCCGCCCATGGAAGCCACTGAGGAACGCGCCGCCATGGCGCTTCCCGCCGCCGACGACTTCCGCCGCCGCCACATCGGCTCCGGCACGGCCGACCAGAAGGCGATGCTCGCCGCCCTCGGCCAGCCGACCCTCGACGCCTTGATCGACGCCGTCGTGCCGCCCGCGATCCGCATGAAGCAGGCGCTGAACCTTCCCGCCGCGCTGTCCGAGGCCGCCGCGCTCGCCGACCTGCGCAAGATCGCCTCGCGCAACCAGGTCTGGCGCTCGTACCTCGGCCTCGGCTACCACGACACCGTCACGCCGCCGGTCATCCTGCGGGAGGTGCTCGAGAACGCCGGCTGGTACACCGCCTACACGCCGTACCAGCCCGAGATCGCGCAGGGCCGCCTCGAGGCGCTGCTGAACTTCCAGACGATGATCATCGACCTCACGGGGCTGCCGGTCGCCAACGCCTCCCTGCTCGACGAAGGCACGGCCGCCGCCGAGGCGATGGCGATCTGCCTGCACGCCGCCGACGACGCGAAGGACCGCGCGTTCTTCGTCTCCGCGGAGTGCCACGCACAGACGATCGAGGTCGTGAAGACTCGCGCCAAGCCCCTCGGCGTGAAGGTGATCGTCGGCGACGCCTCCGCGCTGCCCGCCGGCAAGCTGCTCGGCGCCCTCGTGCAGTACCCCGACACGAAGGGCGAGGTGAAGGACTGGTCCAAGCTCGCCGAGGCCGTCCACGCGGCCGAGGGCCTTCTCGTCGTCGCGGCCGATCCGCTCGCGCTCACGCTCTTCAAGGCGCCCGGCGAGTTCGGCGCCGACATCGCGGTCGGCACCACCCAGCGCTTCGGCGTGCCGCTCGGGTTCGGCGGTCCGCACGCCGCGTACCTCGCGGTCAAGGAGCAGTTCCAGCGCCGCATTCCCGGCCGCATCGTCGGCGTCTCGAAGGACGCGCACGGCAAGCCCGCGATGCGCCTGGCGCTCCAGACGCGCGAGCAGCACATCCGCCGCGAGAAGGCCACGAGCAACGTCTGCACCGCGCAGGTGCTCCTCGCCGTCATCGCCGGGATGTACGCGACCTACCACGGCCCCGAGGGGCTGACGCGCATCGCCTCGCGCGTGCGCGGCCTGGCGCTCGCCCTGCGCGAGGGCTGCGCCGCAAGGGACTCGACGCCGGCGACGGAACGATCTTCGACACCGTGCGCGTGAAGCTCTCCGACTCCGACATGAAGACGTTCCGCCGCGCGGCCGAGGCCAAGCGCATCAACCTGCGCTGGGAGAAGAGCGCCGCCGTGATCGCGCTCGACGAGACCGCGACCGAGGCCGACCTCGAGGACCTGCTCGAGGTCTTCGGCGCGAAAGGCCCCGGCCTGACGCTCGACATCGAGCTCGGGATTCCCGAGAACCTTCGCCGGACGTCCAAGTTCCTGACGCACAAGGTGTTCTCCGAGCACCGCTCCGAGACCGAGATGCTGCGCTACCTGCGCAAGCTCGAGTCGAAGGATCTCTCGCTCGTGCACTCGATGATCCCGCTCGGCTCCTGCACGATGAAGCTCAACGCGGCCGCCGAAATGCTGCCCGTGACCTGGCCCGAGCTCGGCCGCCTGCATCCGTTCGCGCCCGCCGAGCAG
Source organism: Elusimicrobiota bacterium (assembly GCA_023213235.1). Lineage (GTDB taxonomy): Bacteria > Elusimicrobiota > Elusimicrobia > UBA1565 > UBA9628 > GWA2-66-18. The sequence goes on from CP096137.1 coordinate 772,494, forward strand.
ACGCTCGGATATAGGGAGATGACGTCCCAGCTGGAGCAGTGGCTGGCCGAGATCACCGGCTTCCACGCCGTCAGCCTCCAGCCCAACGCCGGCTCGCAGGGCGAGTACGCCGGCTTGCTCGCCATCCGCGGCGCGCTCGACGCGCGAGGGCAGCAGCACCGCAAGGTCTGCCTGATCCCCGTCTCGGCGCACGGGACCAACCCCGCGACCGCGTCGATGGCCGGCATGAGCATCGTCACCGTCGCCTGCCTCGAGGACGGCGACATCGACCTCGCCGACCTCAAGAAGAAGGCCGACGAGCACGCCAAAGACCTCGCCTGCCTGATGGTCACCTATCCCTCGACGCACGGCGTGTTCGAGGAGGGGATCAAGGAGATCTGCGAGATCGTGCACGGCCACGGCGGCTTCGTGTACATGGACGGCGCGAACATGAACGCCCAGGTCGGATTGTGCCGGCCCGGCGACATCGGGGCCGACGTCTGCCACCTGAACCTGCACAAGACCTTCTGCATCCCGCACGGCGGCGGCGGCCCCGGCATGGGCCCGATCGGCGTGGTCAAGGAGCTGGCGGCGTACCTGCCCGGCTCGGCGGCGGTCAGCGCGGTCTCGTCGGCCCCGTTCGGGTCGGCGTCGATCCTGCCGATTTCCTGGATGTATATCCGGATGATGGGGCCGGACGGCCTGACGAGCGCGACGAAGAACGCGATCTTGAACGCGAACTACATCGCGAAACGGCTCGAGGAATCGTACCCGGTCTTGTTCAAGGGAAAGAACGGCTTGGTGGCCCACGAGTGCATCGTCGATCCGCGGAACCTGAAGGTCATGGCCGACGTGACCGTTGACGATATAGCGAAGCGCCTCATGGACTACGGCTTCCACGCCCCGACGGTCTCTTTTCCCGTCGTCGCGACGCTCATGATCGAGCCGACCGAGTCCGAGTCGAAGGCCGAGCTCGACCGCTTCTGCGACGCGATGATCTCGATCCGGGAGGAGGCGCGCCGCGTCGAGAAGGGCGAGTGGCCGAAGAACGACAACCCGCTCAAGAACGCGCCGCACACCGCCGAGGCCGTCACGGCCGACGCGTGGGCGCGCCCGTACTCGCGGGAGACCGCGGCGTACCCCGCCGCGTGGCTGCGCGAGCGGAAATTCTGGCCGTCGGTGGGGCGCGTCGACGGCGCCTACGGCGACCGCAACTTCTTCTGCTCTTGCTCAGCCCTGTCCTGACGAAGGCGCCGGTTCTCGACGCCGCGGGCCACATGGCCTTGGACGAGGCCGTGCTCGACGGCGCGCCCGCCGGCGCCGTGATCCTGCGCGTCTATTCCTGGAAGGGCGAGGGCTGCACGTTCGGCTACTCGCAGAAATACGCCGACGCGAAGGCCGCCTGCCGGCCGGGCGTCCTGCCGGTGCGCCGCGCGACGGGCGGCGGCATCGTCCATCACGACGGGGACACGACCTTCAGCATCGTTTTCCCGTGGGACAAGACCTGCGCGCCGGAGGCGATTTACAAGAATATTCACCGGGGCATTCATCAAGCGCTGAAGGCCAACGGCTACGGCAGCGGAATGTGGACCGTTCCCAGCACCGGCATCTCGCGCGACTGCTTCGCGCGCGCCGAGAAAGCCGACCTGGTGAACGACGACGGAAATAAAATTCTCGGCGGGGCCTTGCGCAAGAAAGGCGCCAAAGGCTTATATCAAGGGTCGCTGCGCCTGGCGGTCCCGGCCGGCGTCCTGGCCGACGGCGTGCGGCGCGAACTGGGCGAGCCGTGGACCGAGCTCGAGCCCGCGTGGCTCGAGGCCGGGCGCGCGCTCGAGGCGAAGTACCGGTCGGCAGATTGGAACGAGAGGAGATGAGCATGAAGACCTTCGTGCTGTTGAAGCTGGCGCCGGGCAAGGAGCAGGCCGCCGTGCGCACGATCCGCTCGCTCGAGGGCGTCACCGAGGTGTACATGGTGTTCGGCGGCTGGGACATGATCCTCGCGGCCGAGTCCGACACCGTCGATAAGCTCAGCAGCCTCATCGTCGCGCGCATCCGCGCCGTCGACGGCGTGTCCGCGACCGAGACCTTGGTCACGACGAACCTGTGACGCGGTGAAGCCCCGCGACCGCGAGCTCACGCTCGTCGTCGGCGCGGCGCTGCTCGCGTCGCTGCCGTTCCTCGGCGCCGCCTTCCATGTCGACGAGCCGTTCTTCCTCGACCGGGCGCGCGAGCTGTTGAGCGGGGCCGAGTTCGTCCCGAAGACCTGGGCCGACCGCAACAACAACCCGCCGGTGATCACCTGGCTCCTCGCGGCCGCGACGTCCGCGGCCGGCGAGCGCGAGGCCGTCCTGCGCGCGCTGCTGCTCCCTTCGACGCGCTCGCCGCGGCCTCGCTGTACCTTCTGTTCGCGCGCTTTCTCAAGAAGCCGCTCGCGTGGGCCCTGCTCGCCGTCCTCGGTCCCGCGTGGACGCTGAACATGGGCCGCCTGATGTCGGAGAAGCCCGCGCTTGCCTTCCTCCTCGCCTCCCTGTACGCCCTCGTCCGCGGCTGCGAGGAGGCGGAGGCGAAGAAGGACGCCTGGCTCCTCGGCTCCGGCATGCTGATGGGGCTCGCCCTGCTCTCGAAGTACGCCGCGGGCGCGGCGGTGCCCGCGGCGCTGTGGTACCTGCGCGACCGGAAGACCGGCGCGGGCCGCGCGGCCTGGTGGGCGGCGACCGCCTGCGGGCCCGCGGCGCTCTATCTCGCGGCGCGGCCGGAGCTCGTGTCCGGGGCGGCGGCCACGATGGCGGGCGCCTCCGAGGGCGCGTGGGGCGCGCCCGTCCACCGCGCCCGCTCGATCGCCGCGTTCTTGGGAGGCCTGGCCGTGCTGCCCGCGCTCGGGCGCTTCCCGCGGCGGACCTTGGGCGCGGCGCTCGCCGGCGCGGCCCTGCTCTTCGTCCCCTGGCTCGACGCGGCGTCCGTGCGCCCGCTCGACCGCGCGACCGGCGCGTGGCTCGCCGCCGGCGGCCTCGCCGCGCTGTGGACCGCGGCCGCGGCGCGCAAGGCGGCGGGGCGAGCCCTGTGGCTGCCGTGGCTCGCGGGCGCGGCGCTGTTCGCCGCCGCCTATTGGACCGTCACGTCGCGCGTGGTCCTCTTCGCGGTGCCGCCGCTCGTCCTCGCCCTCGGCGCGGCCTTCGAGTCCGGCGGCGAGAAGCGCTCGCCCGCGCCCGCCGCGGCCGCGCTGGCCGCCGCGCTGTCGCTCGCGCTCGGCTGGGTCGACTTCGTCTACGCGGGCGCGCAGAAGGACCTCGCGGCGGAGCTCGCGGCGACGGGGCGCCCCGTCCGGGTCGCCGCGCGCCTGGGACTGCGCCACTACCTGCTGCGCGCGGGCGCGCGCCCGCTCGACGGCGAAGACGACTGGAAGGCGCTCAGGCCCGGCGAGCTCGCCGCGTTCGCGCGCACGACCACGAACTTCCATCCGGCGACGCCGCGCCGCGTGAACACGCGCGCGATCCGCGTCGGGTCCGCCGTGCCGCTGCGCCTGATCAGCGGCTTCGGCGGCGAGGCCGGCTTCTACTCCAACGTCTCCGGCTTCCTGCCGTTCTCCGTCTCGTCGGAGCCCGTCGAGGAGTTCACGGTCGTCGAAGCGCTGTAGACGCGCTGCGGAAGCTCGACTTCGAGGCTGTCCTCGTCGGCCGGCTCGTCGAGGTCGATCTCGGGCTCGCCGGCGGCGAGCGCGCGCTGGCGCTCCGCGGCGGCCATGCGGTCGAGGATGCGCCGTGAATTGCGCTCGACGTACTTCCCGCGCTTGGCGGGATCCCAGCGGCGCGGGTTCGGCAGGACGACGGCCATCGCGACGGCCTCGTCCTCGGTGAGGTCGGCGCAGGGCTTGGCGAAGTACGCGCGCGCCGCGGCCTCGCAGCCGAAGATGCCCTTGCCCCACTCGACCGAGTTCAGGTACAGCTCGAGGATGCGCCGCTTGCCGAGCTCGCGCTCGAGGCGCTTGGCGATGAGGATCTCCTTGGCCTTGCGCAGCGGGTTCTTGCTCGGGGAGAGGTACAGGTTGCGCGCGAGCTGCATGGTCATCGTGCTGCCCCCGGCCGCGAACTTCCCTTCCTTGCGGTTGCGCTCCCAGGCGGCGCGGATCGCGGGCCAGTCGACGCCGTCGTGGCGCCAGAACTCGTCGTCTTCGGCCGTGATCACGGCCTTCTGGAGGTTCTCCGAGATGGCGCCGAGGGGGACCGGGTTCCAGGCGAGCGCGAGCGGGCGGCCCTTGGCCTTCGCCTGGCGCTTGCGCAGCTCCATGTAGGCCGTCGTCTTGGGCCACGCCTTCTTGAGCGGCCTCACGTCGGGAAGCCAGAGCACCCAGGCCGCGGCCGCCGCGGGGATCAGCGCGGCCGCCGCGAGCAGCAGCAGGGGGTGGCGCGTTTCATTTTCGGGGGTATGCTAGCATGTCGCAGCCGCAAACACGGAGAACCCCCATGAAGATGATGCTGCTCGCCGCCGCCCTGCTGCCGTTCGCCGCGCTCGCGCGCGCCGAGGACAAGCCCGCCGCCGGCCCGAAGGCCGAGATCCAGGCCGAGAAGAAGGCCTTCCGCGAGGAGATGAAGGAAGAGCGCAAGGAGTTCAAGGAGAAGCAGCACGAGAAGCGCAAGGCCCATCGCGAGAAGATGAAGGCGATGCGCCACAAGAACAAGGCCGAGCACCACGAGAAGAAGGCCGCCGAGGCCGCGGCCGCGCCGGCCGCCGCTCCCGCCGCGAAATAGAGGGAGCGAGCCGGCGATGCCGTACTACGTCCACGAAGAGGGCCGAACGCTCGGCCCTTTCGAGGCCCGCGAGCTCGTGCTGCGCCCCGGCTTCAAGGGGACGACGCTCGTCTGCCCGGCGGGGGCGACGTCGGCCGACGCCTGGAAGCAGGCGTCGGCCTTCCCCGACGTGGCGAAGGCGCTGGACCCGAACTCGAGCGGCATCTTCCTGACCGCGGCCCCGCCGCGCGTCGACGCCGAGCCGCCGCCTCCGGCGCCCGCGCCGGCCGCGGCGCCGGCCGCCGCGCCCGGCGACGAGGGACCGAAGCCGGGCAAGCCCGCGGACAAGCTGCTGATGATCGTCGACGACGACGAGGCCGTGCGCTCCTTCATCGAGACCTGCGCGACGATGCAGGGCTTCCGCGTGCTGACCGCCGTCGACGGAAACGACGCCGTCGCCAAGCTCCAGTCGATGGTCCCCGACCTCATCATCACCGACCTGATGATGCCCGGCCTCGGCGGCTACGAGTTCCTGCGCACGCTGCAGGGGTCGGGCAACTCGCGCATTCCGATCTTCATCATCACCGGCTCCGCCCTCGACGACTCGACGATCAAGATGATCCGCGCCGAGGCGAACGTGCTCGAGTTCGTGCAGAAGCCGGTGAAGATCGCGAAGTTCGTCGCGGCTCTGCATAAGACGCTCAAAACGGCGCCCGTGTGAGCGCGCGGACCAGGCTCGTGACCGTTCTGCAGAACGCCTACTCCGGAGAATACGCCGCCTCGCTCGCGTACGGCGGCCATGCGCGGTCGGTCTCGGATCCCGGCGAGCGCGCGGAAATCCTGGCGATCCTCGATCAGGAGCTCGAGCATCGCGGCTTCGTCGGCGGGATGCTGTCGGCGCTCGGCGCCGCGCCCGACCCGTTCAAGGAGCGCCTGATGACGGTCGTCGGGACGACGATTTCGTGCCTCTGCCGGATCGGCGGCTGGTTCATCCCGATGTACGGCGCCGGCAAGCTCGAGGCGGGGAACATCGTCGAGTACGAGGTCGCCGCGGCGCTCGCGCGCGAGGCCGGGCACCCCGAGCTCGTCGAATGCCTTCTCCACATGGCCGAGATCGAGTGGGACCACGAGAAGTATTTCAGGGACAAGACGCTGTCGAGCGCCTGGTGCCGGGTTGTTCCCCTATGGCCCGCGCCGCCGCCGCGGGCGGACATCCGCGCGAACTTCGCCCGCGGGGCTACTTCGCGACGCGGCGCAGCAGCTTGAGGCGGGACGCGAACGAATGGCGCTCGGAGAGCGTCGCCTCGGGCCGCTCGAGCAGGGCCTTGAGGATGTCGCGGCACTCGTCGTGGCGGCCGAGGCGCGAGAGGTAGTCGGCCTTGCGGAACGAAGCCTGGAAGCGCGAGAGGCGGTTCTCGATTACGGCCGCGCGGTCCAGCGTCTTGAGCGCGGCGGCGGAGTCCTTGATGCGCTCGTAGGCCTGCGAGAGCTGGAGCAGGACGCGCACGCGGTCGAGATCGGGCAGGTCTTCGGCGGCCAGGGACTCCAGCTCGGCGGCCAGCGCGCGGTCGTCGCCCGCGGCGGTCAGCTTGTCGATGCTCTCGGTGCGGCCGCGGAACTCGTCGAAGTCCATCGCGGCCATTATACCGAAACCCGCGTCAGAGATTCGGCGGGTCGACGATGCCGGCCTGGTTCTTGTCGAGTTGGACCCTCTCCGCGCCGGCCTCGTCCGCGCTGAGGACGCGCAGGTGGGTCTGCTCGAAGTTGACGGCCGCGCGGCCGTGGGAGGAAAGGCGGACCTTCCACGTCACCGTGGCCGTCTCGCCGGGCGCCAAGGACGCGATGCGGCTCGTCTGCAGGGGGCCGACGGCGCGCCGGCGGCGCCCGAGGCCTCGAAGTCCTCCTGCTGTCCGGTCACCGTCAGGCCCGTCAGCGGCTCGGTCCCGTCGTTGCGGATCGAGACCTGGATGGAGAGCAGGTCGCCGGCGAAGTACAGCGGCAGCTCGCGCATGAGCTGCTCGGGAATCTGCCCCTTGTTGGGGATCAGGCGCTCGTAGCCGTCCGAGAGGCGCACGCGGAAGCCCTTCGCGTCGCCTTGCGTCATGCCGACGGGATTGAGGTAGTCGACGCGCGCCTTGACGGGGCCCTCGCCGACCCAGTCGCCGGTGAAGCGCTCGCGCATCGGCTTGAGCTCGGTGCGGTACTGCAGCACGGAGGAGATCTGCGCGGCGAGGCCGGCCGCGAGCAGGCGGCGCCCCTCCATCGAGATCAGCATGCGGTCGACGGGCGGCTCCGGCGCCGCGGGCAGGGCGGCGACGGCGACGAACTCGGTGCGGGCGAGGCGCGAGAGCGCGTGCAGCGCCTCCGGAGACGGCGCCTCGTCGCGCGGCTCGAGCCGCGCGTTCAGCCGCTCGACGGCCCACGCGGCGACGACGCGGGCCGACGCGAGCCAGCTCTCGCCTTTGGGGGCCTTCTTCACCGGAGGATTCGCGATCCGGCCGGTCCCCGGCAGGGGCATCGGGGTCATGCGGCCGGGCGGGGGAGCATCGCGCCGCGCATCAAAGCGGGGGCGAAGTCCGCGGCGCCGACGGACTGGACGAGAAACGCGGCGCACAGAAGGGCTGAAAACGAGGAGCGGAGCGTTCGGCGCATGGGGGTTACCTCTCGACGGGAGTATAGCCCCCGCGCGGCCCCGGCGCCATATCCTGTCGGCAAAAATACGGTAAAATGGGGCCCATGACGCCTCCCTCCGAAACGCCCAAGCTCGTGCTCGTCATCGACGACGACGACGGAATCCGCGAGCTGTTGACCTTTCTCGTCAAGAAGGAGGGCTTCCGCTCGGAGAGCGCCGTCGACGGCGAGGACGGCTACCGCAAGGCCGAGGCGCTGTCGCCCGACCTCATCGTCCTCGATCTGATGATGCCGCGCTACGGCGGGTTCGAGGTCCTGCGCCAGCTGCAGGCGGGCGGGCTCGCGAAGACACCGATCGTCGTCGTCACCGGGCGCTACACCGACCGTTCGACGGCCGAGATGATCCGCCAGGAGTCGAACGTCGTCGATTTCCTGGAGAAGCCGCTGAAGCCCGCGGCCTTCGCCGCCGTTCTCGCGCGCCTGCTCGGTCCGCGCGCGCCGGAGGCCGCGTGAGCCCCGCCGCGGCGTCGACCAAGCTCGTGCTCCTCGTCGACGACGACGAGACCTTGCTCGACCTGATGACGCACCTGCTCAAGGCCGAGGGCTTCCGCACGGAGCGCGCCGTCGACGGCGTCGAGGCGCTGCGCAAGGTCGAGGCCCTCAAGCCCGACGCGATCCTGCTCGACTTCATGCTGCCGGAGCTCGGCGGCCTCGAGGCCGCGCGCGAGCTCAACAAGCGCGGCTACGGCCACGTGCCGATCGTCGCGATCACGGGCCGCCCGATGGACGACGAGTCGATCGCGGCCGTGAAGGCCGAGGGCAACATCAAGGAGTTCCTTCTCAAGCCCGTCAAGACCGCGCAGGTCGCGGAGATCCTCCACCGCCTGCTCGGCACGGAGCCCGCGGCCGAATGAGCCCCGGGCGCCGAGCCGTCCTGACGGCCGTCGCGCTGGCCGCCGCCGTCTACGGGGCCGCGCGCGCCGACCTGTGGCTGCGCGCGCGCTCGGCCTACCTCGAGGGCGAGAAGTGGTCGCAATGGGCGGCCAAGCCCGAGCTCAAGAAGGCGCATTTCGACGCCGAGCTCGCCGCGCGCGAGGCGGAGCTCAAGCGCGAGCTCGAGGCGGGCACTCTCGACCGCGCCGCGTTCGAGCGCAAGGCGGGGCTCGCGCGCTTCGAGCGCGACCAGGCCGTCGCCGAGAGCTCGCTGAAGTACGCGTATGTCTGGTATCAGACCGCCGCCGAGCTGTTCAGCCCGCCGGAGAACCGCTGGAGCGTCCTCGCCCGGGCGAAGATGGGCGAGACGCGCGAGCTCTGGAAGAAGGAGCTCGCCGCGCGCAAGGTCCCCTACCAAGACTACATGCTGGAGTAGCGTGCTCCGTCTCCTGATCGGCGCCGCGCTCCTCCCGCTCTCCGCTTCGCTCGCCTGGGCCGCGGCCAAGACCTTGGCCGGCGTCGCCGTCGGCTCCTCGACGGCGGCCCCGTTCGCCGCCGGGCTCGGCCTCGCGTTCGCGGGCTGGGCGATGTCGCGCTGGCTGTTCCTCGATCCCGTCGGGCCCGCGGGCTGGGCGCCGCGGCTGACGCGCTGGTGCCACGTGCTGGCCCACGAGCTCACGCACGCGATGGCCGCGTGGGCGACCGGCGGCAGCGTGTACGCGATCTCCGTCGGGGAGAAGGAAGGGCACGTCGACCTCTCGCACTCGAACGCCTTCGTCGCGCTCGCGCCGTACTGCGTGCCCTTTTACGCGCTGGCCGTCGCCGTCGGGTACCGGCTGCTGCTGTGGTCGCGTCCCGACGCCGGCGGCGAGTCGCTGTTCCTGCTCCTTCTCGGCGCGGCGCTCGGCGGACATCTGCTGTTTACGTGGGATTCCCTCACTCAGACGCGGCAGCCCGACCTCGACGCGGCGGGCGGGGTGCTGTTCTCGCTGTCGCTGATCGCGTGCGCGAACTCGCTCATGCTGCTCATTCTCTTGAAGGCCCTGTTTCCCCAGGCGGTGCCGCTCCTCGCCAGGCTGAAGGAGGCCGGCTCGCTCACCGGACGCTTCTGGACCTTCGCCTGGGTCTCGGGCGGCCGGCCCGCGCTGGCCGCGGCCAAGAGCCGGGCGCTCGCATGGTGAGCCCCGAGCTGCGCCGCGAGTTCGCGCGCAAGGCGTTCCACATGCTCTCGCTCGCGTATCTCGGCGCTTTCTGGGTGATCGGCTGGCCCGCGATCAAGACCTGGATGTACGTCTGGCTCGCGGTCGTGTTCGCCGTCGAGACCGCGCGCCTGAAGATTCCCGTGATCGAGCGCGCGCTCGTCGGCTTCTTCGAGGGCCTGATCCGCGACACGGAGCGCCGCCATTACAGCGGGATCATCCACACGACCGCGGGCTCGCTCGCGGCGATGCTCATCGCTCGCGGCGACCCGGCGATCGTCTCCGCGGCGATCCTGCAGCTCGCCCTCGGCGACGCGGCGAGCGCGCTGGTCGGCAAGGCGTTCGGGCGCACGAAGATCCTCGGCGGGAAGAAATCCCTCGAGGGCTCGCTCGCGGGCTTCGCCGTCGGCTACGCCGCGGCGCTCGCGTGCGGAATCCGCCCCGGCGCGGCGCTCGCCGCCGCCGCCGCCGGCGCGCTGGCCGAGCTCCTGCCGACGACGCCCTACGTCAACGACAACATGACGATCCCGATCGCGTCGGCGCTGGCGCTCGTGCTCCTGGGGGCGCGATGAGCCGCCGGGTCGCGATGGCGGCGCGCCGGGTCCAGGGACTCAGCGGCGCCGCGCGCATGATCATCGAGCACTCGCGCCGCCTCGTCCAGGCCGATTGGCAGGTCGAGATCTTTTCCGAAAAGCTCGACGTCGAGGCGATCAAGCAGGCCGGCGCGACGCCGCGCTGGGTCCCGGGCTGGCCGTGGGGCTCGTGGCTCAAGCGCCGCGCGTTCGCCGCGGCCGCGGGCGGGATGACGAAGGGCTTCGACCTCGTGCACGGCCACGGCGACCTGCTCGGCCAGGACGTCCTGAGCCTCCACAATTGCGTGCACGCCGCGCACGAGGCCGTCCACGGCCGTCCTCTGCCGGCGTCCGACGCCGTCGGGCGCATGCACTCGCTCCAGCTCGAGAACCGCCTGTTCCGCGTCCTCGTGGCCAACTCCGAGCTCATGAAAAAGGACGTCGTGACGCGGTTCGCCGTGCCGGAGGACATGATCGAAGTCATCTACCCCGGCTTCGACACGTGCCGCTTCAACGCGGGCTCGCGCGAGGATCTCGGGCCCGCGATGAGGGCGGAGCTCGGCGTCGCGACGGACGCCGTGCTGTACGGCCTCGTGACCTCCGGCGACTTCGAGAAGCGCGGCCTGCCGGCCTTCCTGCGCGCGTTCGCCTCCGCGGCCCGCGCGAACCCCGCCGCGCGCGCGCTCGTCGTCGGCAAGGAGTCGCGGCCCGGGCCCTACCGCGCGCTCGCGCGCGAGCTCGGCGTCGCGGAGCGCGTGCTCTTCCGCGATCCGATGCCCGAGGTCTGGCGCTTCTACCACGCGCTCGACGTCTACGTCCATCCCGCGCGCTGGGAGGAGTTCGGCATGAGCGTGCTCGAGGCGCTGGCGTGCGGCCTGCCCGTGATCACGGGCGCCCGCGTCGGAGCGGCCGAGCTGCTGAGGGGGAGGCGCGCGAGTTCGTCCTGCCCGACCTCTCGCCGGAGCCCCTCGCCGCGGCGATGACGGCCCTCTCGGACCCGGCGCGGCGCGCGCGGCTCGGCGCCCTGGGCCCGGCGGCCGCCGCGCCGTGCGCGTGGGACCGCGGCGGCGCGGCGCTCGGCGCTCTCTACGACCGGCTCGTAAAAAGTAGAATCTCCTTCCTTATGAGCTCCATGGAGTCCCTGAAAAGGGCCCTGCGCCTGCTCCTCGCCGCCTTCCGGACCGTCCTGCGCGGTTTCGGCCTCTCGTTCATCGTTCTGGCCCTCCTGCTCGCCGCCGCCGCCTTCTACGCACAGCGCCGCTTCGGCCCCGAGGAGGCGCGCGAGCTCGCGATCGCCCAGCTCCAGGCCCTGCTCCACCGAGAGGTCGCCATTGAGCGCATGATCCTGACGCCGCGCGGCTTCAAGATCCGCGGCCTCAAGGTCCGCCGCGCCGACCCGACGCAGGGCGACCAGCTCGTCTGCGACACGGCGCTCGTGACGGTCAGGCTGCGGCCGCTCCTGCGCCGCCGGCTCGAGTTCGACACCGTGCGCCTGGAGTCCCCGCAGATCGACCTGCGCCGCGAGGCGGACGGCTCGTGGGACATCGCCGACGTCTTCGCCTCGTCGGCGACGCGCCGCGGCGGCGCGCTGCCGCTGGCGCTGGCCTCCGCCGAGACGATCGTCGAGGACGGCGTCCTGCGCGTCGACGACCGGCGCCGCGCGCGCAAGATCTCCTTCGAGCGCCTGTCGCTGCGCGCCGACGGCTTCGACCAGGACCGGGCCTTCCCGCTCGCGGTGTCCTTCGTCAACGCGGTGACGTTCGGCACGCGCACGCTGACGACGAGCGTCTCCGCCGAGGGCAGCATGGACCTCGCCGGCCTGCGCTGGTCGAGCGCGACGGCGCGCGCGGACCGCTTCACGGCGGAGGCCGACGGGGTCCAGGTCTCCGGCAAGGGCTCGGTCGCGGGCTTCGCGCGTCCCGTCTTCGAGTTCGACGCGTCGGTGCCGGCGCTCGGGCCCGAGCGCTGGCCGAAGATGCTCGGCCGCGACCTCCAGCTTTCCCTGCCCGCGACGAAGTGGAGCGGGCGCGTGAACTGGTCGTCGCCGCCCGTCTGGGAGATCGAGCGCCTCTCGATCGAGACGCCGGCGGGGTCCGTGACGGGCACCGGCGTCTTCGACACGACCGCCGACACGGCCGCCGTGCGCGCGCAGTTCTCGACGCGCGACACCGTCCTCGAGAAGACGGCCGACTGGCACCCGTCCTGGACCGCGCGCGCGCCGCGCGGCAAGGGCTCCCTGCACGCCACCGTCGAGGGCAAGGTCGGCGCGCTGCAGGTGAAAGACGCCGAATTGATCCTCAGAGGCTTCGCCGCCGGCTGGAAGGACCGCCGCGTCGAGGGCGTCGACCTGGACCTCTTCGCGGCCGACGAGTTCGGCCTGGTCAAGGCCTCCGTCTCGAAGGGCAAGCTCTTCGCCTACGGCAGCACCTTCGACGACCTCGCGGCCGCGGCCTCGATCGCCAAGCAGACCTTGACCGTCGAGAACCTGTCGATGCGCTGGGGGAGTCGAAGCTCAAGCTGCGCGGGCGGGTCGACCGCCTGTCGGCGCCGAAGGAGGTGCTCATCTCGGGCCACCTCGACAAGCTCGTCTGGGAGGACGGGCACGCGCTCGTCAACGGCATCATCGCCTCGGTGTCGACGCGCACGATCAGCGACGAGGAGCGCGAGAGCCGCCCCTGGGTGCGCACCTTCAAGTACGCGATCCCGAAAAGCTTCCCCGACACCGCCGTCCACCTGAAGATCACCGAGGTCAAGCAGGCGAACTTCTGGTGCAAGGACCTCGACCTGCTCTGGTACCTGCGCGGCGTCACGCCCGCGCTCGACAAGGTCGGCGGCGAGGCGCGCCTGCGCTTCGGCCCCGGTCGCGTCGCCGACATCCCGGCGGTCCAGGACTCGCACAAGATCCTGCGCGTGCTGTTCCTGCCGTTCATTTACATGCACAAGATGAACAAGTTCTCGATCCTGAGCACCGCGACGGCCTACCCCAAGACTCTCGACTTCGACCGCATCGAGAGCGAGTACTCCCTCAGCCGCGGCGTCGCCGCGATCCGCTACTTCCACGTCGGCTCCGAGCAGCTCGTCGCGTTCGCCGACGGCTCGGTCGACTTCGGGCGCGAGCAGGTCGACATGAACATCCTCACGCGCCTGCCGAAGTACCTCGGCCCGACCTTGCCCGAGTGGTGGACCGACGAGGCCGGCGCGACGGCGATCGGCTTCCGCGTGAAGGGCGATTTGAACAAGCCGGACCTCGAGCCGCGATTCAAGAAGATAGGCGGGGATGAAATCGAGAAGAAGCTCGAGGAAGGCCGCGCCGCCGGCAAGAAGCGCTTCGAGGCGCTCGAGAAGCTCAAGACGCTCTAGACGCAAAGGAGACCTGACATGACGCGAATGCACAAGATGGACGTGCTCGGCCTGCTGCAGGAGCACGGCGCCGTGGCGAGCGGGCACTTCCGCCTCGCGTCGGGCCTGCACACGCCGGTGTACCTGCAGCCCGCGCTGGTGCTCCAGTACCCGCACGTCGCGAGCAAGGTCGCCAAGGCGATCGCCGCCAAGTTCACGTCCCCGGTCGACGTCGTCATCTCGACCGGCATGTCCTCCGTGGTGCTCGGCCAGGAGGTCGCGCGCGCCATGAAGTGCCGCGCGATCTTCACCGAGCGCGTCGGCGGCTCGATGGCGTTCCGCCGCGACTTCCGCCTCGAGCGCGGCGAGCGCGCGCTCGTCGTCGTCGACGTTCTGACGACGGGCCGCAGCAACGGCGAGGTCGTCGCGCTCGCGCAGGCGTACGGAGCGCGCGTGCAGGGCGTCGCCGCGATGGTGGACCGCTCGAAGGCGCCGCTGTGCCTCGGCGTGCCGGTGCGCAGCCTCATCGGCTATCCGCTCGAGGCGGCGTCGCCCGACACGTGCCCGCAGTGCGCGGCCGGCGTGCCGCTGTCGACGGCCAAGCGCGAGCTCGAGCTGGGGTCCGACGGCGAGTGACCGCCCCGAAGCGCGAGACGGCGCTCAACGCGCTCCTGCTCTGCCACGGCGTCCTCGTGGCGGGGCTCGCGCTGTCGTATCCGTTCCTGACCCTGTACTTTCACCGCGACCGCGGCCTTCCGATGGGGCTCGCGGGGCTGGCCGTCAGCGGCGCCGTCGCGGCGGCGGCCGTCGGGCAGGCGCTCGGCGGGGAGCTCTCCGACGTCTGGGGCTGCAAGCGCGTCATGGCGCTGGCGATCGCCTTCCGCACGGCGTTCGCCGCGGGGCTCGCGGCGGCCGTCGCGGGGGCTGGCCCGTCTGGACGATCGTGGCCCTGCACGTCGGCGGCGCGGTGACGGGCAACCTGTACGGCCCCGCCGTGCGCTCGTGGATCGCCTTCGAGCACCCCGCCGGCGGGCGCGTGCACGCCTACGCGAAGCTGCGCGTCGCGCAGAACGCGGCGTGGGCGGTCGGCCCGGCGGTCGGCGGCTTCATGGCGGGGTACTCCTATCCGCTCATGTTCGCGGCGACCGCGGCGTCCTCGGCGGCCTGCCTCGCTTTCCTGTACGCGTTCGTCCCGGCGGCGCCCGCGGCGCGCTCCGAGACGGGCTTCGCCTGGGCGGGCAGCCTGGCCGCCGCGCGCGACCCGCGGTTCCTCGAGCTCGGCCTGCTCAGCCTGGCGCTCGCCTGCTCGATGTCCCAGCTCGTCGCGCCGATGTCGGTGCACGCGACGGCGCACGGCGGCCTGACGGAGACCGAGGTCGGCTTCCTGTTCGCGGTGAACGGGGCCATCGTCGTGCTCTTCCAGAAGTCGGCGACCCGGGCCGTCGCGCGCTACGCGTTGACGCGCGCGGCGGCGCTCGGCTGCGTGTTCTACCTCGCGGGCTGGTCGTGGATCGGCTTCGCGCGCGGCTGGTGGGCGCTCGCGGCGGGCATGGCCGTCGTCACGGCGGGCGAAATCGTCGTCTCCCCGAGCCTCGAGGCGCTCGCCGCGAACCTCGCGCCCGACGCGCGCAAGGGCCGCTATCTCGGATTCCACGGGCTGGCGCAGTCGTTCGGACAGGCGCTGGGGCCGCTGCTCGGGGGCCTGGGCCTCCAGCACTTCACCGGACGCTGGACGCCCGCGCCGTGGCTGGCCGCCGGGGCGCTCGCGGGGCTGGCGGGCTGGGGCTTCTCGCGCCTGGGCCGCCGTCTCGACGACGCCGAACAAGGATTGGTCCTACAGGAGGCCGCATGATTTCCCGCTACACCCGCCCCAAGATGGGCGAGATCTGGTCCGACGAAAACCGCCTGCGCGCGATGCTGCGCGTCGAGGAGGAGCTGCTCAAGGCGATCGCCTCTGAAAAAGGGGTGCCGGCCTCCGAGCTCAAGGCGCTCAAGCGCCTCATGGACAAGTCCATGCTCGACGCGTCGCGGCGCAAGGAGTCGACGGCCGGGCACGAGGTCATCGGCATGCTGTCGGCCGTCGCCGGCGAATTGAAGAAGCAGGCGCCGAAGGTGGACCGCTTCCTGCACTACGGGATGACGTCCTCCGACGTGCTCGACACCTCGATGGCGCTGCAGCTGCGCGACTCCGCCGACCTGCTCGTCTCCGGTCTCGAGGCCGTGCTCAAGCGCCTGAAGGCCCTGGCCAAGAAGCACGAGCGCACCTGGATGGCCGGACGCACGCACGGCGTGCACGCCGAGCCGATCACCTTCGGCATCAAGTGCGCCGGCTGGCACGCCGAGGGCCTGCGCTGCCTGCGCCGCCTGCGCGCGGCGCGCGAGACGATCGCTTACGGCAAGATCTCCGGCGCCGTCGGCGCGTTCTCCCAGCTCTCGCCCGACGTCGAGGCGAAGGTGCTCGACGCGCTCGGCCTGCGCCCGGAGCCCGTCTCCACCCAGGTCGTCCCGCGCGACCGCTACGCCGAGTACTTCCACGCGCTCGTGCTGACCGCGTGCATGATCGAGCGCATCGCGCTCGAGATCAGGCACCTCCAGAAAACCGACACGCTCGAGCTGGAGGAGCCCTTCACCGACGGGCAGAAGGGCTCCTCGGCCATGCCGCACAAGCGCAACCCCGTGCTGTGCGAGAACCTCTGCGGCCTCGCGCGCCTGATCCGCACCTACGAGTCGGCCGTCACCGAGAACTGCGCGCTGTGGCACGAGCGCGACATCTCGCACTCCTCCAACGAGCGCATGATTCTTCCCGACGCGAATCTCGCGCTGGATTTCATGCTTCATAGGCTCGAGCAGGTGCTCGACGGGCTCCAGGTCTATCCGGAGAACATGAAGCGCAACCTCGACAAGATGAACGGGCTCGTGTTCTCGCAGACCGTGCTCCTGCGCCTCATCGACGCCGGCCTCGGCCGCCTCGAGGCCTACGACCTCGTCCAGCGCGCCGCGATGAAGACCTGGAAGGACGGCCGCCCGCTGCGCGATCACCTCGCGGCCGATCCCGAGGTCAGCAAGCGCCTGTCCGGCAAGGAGCTCGACGCGTGCTTCTCGCTCGATCCCTACGCCGCGTCCGCGCGCGAGATTTTGAAGAGGGGCGGCTGCTTATAAGCCGAACCCTGGGAGACAAAAACATGTCCGATACCGTCGAGACGCTCAAGCCGCTGCGCATCGTCCTGCACCCCGACCGCGACAAGCGGCTGAAGGCCGGCCACAACTGGATATTCTCGAACGAGATCAAAGAGGTCCTCGCCGACCGCGAGCCCCAGGCCGGCGACCTCGCGATCGTGACGACGGCCGGAGGCGCGCCCTCGCGCAGGCCTTCTACAATCCCAACAGCCTCATCGGCGGACGCGTGCTCACGCGCGACGCCAAGGAGCCCGTCGACGAGGGTTTCTTCCGCCGCCGCCTCGCGGAGGCGCTCGCCTATCGGGAAAAGGCCCTGCCCGGTGAGACGTCCTACCGCCTGTGCTACGGCGAGTCCGACGGCCTCCCCGGCCTCGTCGTCGACCGCTACGGCCAGCACCTCGTCCTGCAGGTGATGTCGGCGGGCATCGAGAAGAGGCTGCCCTGGATCGCGGCCGCGCTCGAGGAGCTCGTCAAGCCGAAGGGCGTCTTCCTCAAGAACGATCACAAGGTGCGCTCGCTCGAGGGACTGCCGCTCGAGTGCCGCACGCTGTCGGGCACGGTGCCGGAGCGCGTGCCGATCACCGAGGCCGGCGTGCGCTTCGCCGCGCCCCTGGGCGAGGGACAGAAGACGGGCCACTACTTCGACCAGCGCGAGAACCGGGCCTTCCTGCGCCCGTACTTCGCGGGCCGCGCCGTGCTCGACCTGTACTGCTACACCGGGGGCTTCGCGATCGCGGCCGCCAAGGGCGGGGCGAAGTCGGTGCTCGCCATCGACAGCTCGGGGCCGGCCGTCCAGCTCGCGCGCGAGAACGCGAAGTTCAACGGCGTCGACGGCGTCGTCTCCGTCGACGAGCAGGACGCGGAGAAGGCGCTCGAGTCGTTCGCCGAGGGCAAGCAGCCGTTTAAACCGGACATGATCGTTTTGGATCCGCCGAGCCTCGTGCCGGCGCGAAAGCACCTGCCGCAGGCGCTGCGCCTGTACACGAAGCTCAACGCCCAGGCGCTGAAGTCCCTGCCGAAGGGCGGCCTGCTCGCGACGGCGACGTGCTCCCACCACGTCTCGCGCGAGGATTTCGTGCTCATGCTGCGCAACGCCGCGGCGAAGGCGGAGCGCCCCGTGCGCTTCGTGGCGCTGCGCGGACAGGCGCTGGACCACCCGGTGCTGCTGTCCATGCCGGAGACCGAGTACCTGCACTTCGCGCTGCTGGAGATGCTCTAGACCCATGGAACAGCCGCACTTGGAGGAGGACCGTTCCTCCAAGTTCTCGCCGTCGAAGCTCGGGGTCTACCAGAACTGCCCCCGGCGCTACCAGTACCGCTACGTCGACAAGATCTCCCGCGCGCGCAAGACGCCGGAGACCGTCGTCGGCGTGGCGGTGCACTCGGCGTTCGAGGAGCTGTACGCGCTCGTGACGGGCGGGAAGATCCCGTCGCTCGCCGAAGTCCACGAGGTCTACGAGCGCGAGTTCGCGCAGGGCTGGGACGCGACCGTCGTCGAGAAGGACGCGCGCTTCTCCAAGGAAGACTGGCGCAAGGTGGGCCGGGACTGCGTCCAGCTCTACTACGAGGGCCATCATCCGTTTTCGCAGGACCGCACCGTCGCCATCGAGAAGCGCGTCGGCTTCCCGATCACGGTCGACGGCCGCGAGTACCGCATCGAGGGCTTCGTCGACCGCCTGGCGCTCGCCCCTGACGGCGCGTTCGAGATCGTCGACTACAAGACGGCGAAGTCCCTGCCCAACCAGCAGCACGCCGACGAGGACTGGCAGCTCGCCCTGTACGAGCTCGCCGTGCGCCGCGAGTGGCCGGACACGAAGGAGGTCCGCCTCAAGTGGCACTACGTGCGCCACGGCAAGACCTTGGTCTCCGTGCGCGACGACGCCGCGCGCGCGAAGCTGCTGGCCGACGCGGGCGCGCTGATCTCGCGCATCAAGCACGACCACGAGTTCCCGACCAACGTGACGCCGCTGTGCGACTGGTGCGAGTACCGCGACCTCTGTCCCGTCTTCGCGCACCCGATCAAGGTCGCCGCCCTGCCTCCGGCGGAGCGCCCGAAGGACGCGGGCGTCAAGCTCGTCGCGGAGTACGCGGAGGTCGAGGGACGCCGCCGCAAGCTCAAGGACGAGCTCAAGGCCGTCGAGGGCGAGCGCGAGAAGGTCGAGGCGGCGCTCGCCGACTGGGCCGAGGCCGAGGGCGTGGCGACCGTGGCCGGAGAGGGCGCTCAGGCGACGGTGTCGATCAAGGACGAGCTGCACCTGCCGACGAAGACGGGGAGGCCGAGAGGCACGCCGAACTCGAGGCCGAGGTCCGCGGGACCCCGCTGTGGGCCGAGGTCGCGAAGTTCGACGGGCACGCGCTGATCGAAGGCCTCAGGGCGCGGCGCTGGACGGGGAGCTGCTCGCGCTCGCGGAAGGCCTCGCCGCGCGCTTCGGGCGCCGCGCGCGCAAGCGCACCGTGCGCCTCAAGCGCAAAGTCGAAGACGACGACTAGGCTTCTTTAGTCGTACGCCGCTTTGTCTGATCCGCCGATCCCGAGCTGGACCGCAAGGCTCATCCAATCGGTCTTCAAGCGGTCGTGCTGAGCCTCGAGCTCGTTCCAGCCGCGCTCGAAATCAGCCGTCTTGCCGCCTCTGACCTTACGGGTGGAACCCTTGTGGTGCCGGGCCGACTTCGCCAGTGTTTTTTCATGGTCGCCCCTCGTCCGCAGTATAGCCCCGACCTCCGTTTTCGTCAACGGGAAATTTTTCCTCGCGCGGCCGCCTCGCTCGACGACAAAAGCGAGAGAAGCCGGGCGTCCGCGCCGGCCCGCGGCGCGGATTCATACAGCGCGGCTTCCTCGGCGAACAGTCCCCGCGCGCCGTAGATCGCTCCGAGCGTGAGGTACGCGGGCAGCGCTCGCGGGTCCTTGCGGATCGCGGACTTCAGCGCCTCGACGGCCGCGTCGCCCCGTCCGGCCAGCCAGCGGGCGAGGCCGACGTCGGCGAGGAGGGAGGCGTCGTCGGGAAGCTCCTTGGAGAGGGCCTCCAGCGCGGCCAGGGCTCCCGGATCCTTTAGCTCCTGACGCTTGAGCGCCGCGCGACGGCGCTGGTCGGCGTTCGCGGCGGGAGCGGTCACGCGCGCGAGCGCTCGCAGCGCCTTCTCGCGCTCGCCCGCGCTCGCCCAGGCCGAGGCGCGCTCGAGAAGCAGGCGGGGCTCGTCCGGAGACTTGGTCAGCAGCTCGTCGAGCACGGCCGCGGCCTTCCTATGATCGCCCGCGGCGAGAAGGCGCAGGGCTTCGCGCTCGCGCTCGGCCGGGGACCGCGGTCCGGAGGCGGCCGTCGCGGTCGACGAGGTCGGCGTGGGAACGGGGACCGGCGGCACGGCCGCCGGCGGAGCGGAGGGGACCGGGGGCGCGGGCAGAGGGGAGCGGCCGCCTTCTCGGCGAGACGCTCCTCGAGCGCGGCCGCGCGAGCCGAGTCGTCGGGATCGAGGGCCCGGGCGCGCGCCGCGGCGAGCGCCGCGCGGGCGCCCTTTTCTGAACCGGCGTCGGCCTCGAAGAAGGCCAGGCCCAGCCGCAGCTGCGGGTCCGCGGGCTGCGCGGCGATCAGGGCCTCGAGCATGCCGCGGGCGCGCTCGCTCTCGCCGAGATCCTGGTACAGGAGCGCCATGCGCTGCCGCTCCTGAAGGTCGGGGCCGATCGCCTCGGCCGCCGAGAGCGCGGCGAGCGCCTCGCCTTTGCGTCCGGAGCGGGCCAGCGCGGCGGCGAGGTCGAGCCGGGGGCTCGCGGAGCGGGGCGCCAACTCGGCGGCGCGCTTGGCGGCGTCGACGGCGTCGGCGTGGTCCTTGAGCTCGAGATAGGCGGCGGAGGCCCGGCGCAGGGCCCCGACGGCGGGCGGGCGCTTGAGCGCCGCCTCGAGCGCCTTGCGGGCGCCGGCGCGGTCGCCGGCTTTGACCGAGAGCTCGGCCAGGTCCAGGAGCGGCACGGGGTCGGCCGGGGCGTCCTTGGCCAAAGCCTCGAGAGCGGCCTTCGCCTTGGCCGCCTCGCCGAATTCTCCGTAGAGCCGGGCGGCGCGGCGGCGCTCGTCGGACGAGGAGGAGGCGGAGGCGGCGGCCAGATCCTCGAGACCCAGCTCGCGCGGGCCGGTCCGCGCGAGGACGGCGGCGCGGTCCAGACGCAGGCTCGCGTCCCCGGGCTTCTCCGCGATCAGCGTGTCGAGCAAGGCGCGCGCGGGCGCCCAATCCTTGAGGTCGGCGTGCAGGAAGGCGATGCGCTGGCGGTCCACGGCGTCCGGCTTGAGCGCGGTCGCGCGCGCGAGCTCCGCCAGGGTTTCCGCGCGGTCTCCCTTGAGCGCGAGCACGCAGGCCAGGTGCAGGCGCAGCCCGGGATTCTTCGGCGCTTCCTTAATGAGGCCCCGCAGGGCGGCCTCGGCCCGGCCCCAATCCTTGAGCTGCTGCCACACCGCCGCGAGGCGCTGCCGGTCCTCGAGCGTCTGCCGGCTCTTGAGCGCGGCCTCCACGGCGGCGCGGGCCCCGGCGTCGTCGCCGGCCTCCGCGGCGGTCATCGCGCGCTGGACGGCGGGGAGGGGGTGTCGGCGCGGCCGGGAACGGCGAGGGCGGCGGCGAGAGTCGAGGCGAGGAGGACGGCGGAGGCCTTTTTCATGGGAGCAGGGCGGCGGCGGCCGCGTGCCCGCGCGATTCGGCCATCTCACGGGCGCTTCGGCCGTCCGGGGCGCGCGTCTTGGGATCGGAGCCGGCGGCGAGGAGGACTTTCACGGACTCGGTCCAGCCGCCGTGGGCGGCCCACATCAAAGCGGTGTAGCCGAGCTTGTCCTTCGCGTCGGCCCGCGCCCCGGCGGCGAGCAGGCGGCGCAGCGACTCGGCTCCGCCGAGCTGCGCGGCGCGGATCAGGGCCGTGCGTCCGTCCGCGTCGCGCGCGCCGACGCGGGCCTTGCACGCGAGCAGGGCCGAGAGCGTCGGCGTCGAGACCGCCGCCGCGTACGCGAGCGCCGGCGTGCCCGTCGCGTCCTTGGCCGAGCAGTCGTGGCCCCGCGCGGCGAGCAGGGCGACGTTGCCCGCGCGCCCGCCCTTGGCCGCCTCGACGATCGCCGAGAAGCCGGGGACGTCTGCGGGCGCGGCGTTGCCGCCCGCGTCGAGCAGCGCCTTGAGCAGGGAGGTTTCGGCGTGGCCGGCGGCCCACATCGGCGCGCTCCACCCGTGGGCGTCTCGCGCGTTCACGTCGGCGCCGGACGCGAGGCGGGATTTCAGCCCCGCGAGGTCTCCCGTCTTCACGGCGTCGACGAGCGGCGGTTCGGCTTCCTGCGCGCGCGAGGGCGCGGCGGCGAGGACGAGGACGAGGACGGCGAGCGGGGAGGCGGTCATGCCCCGAGTATAAAGGGGCCGCGCCCCCGCGTCAACGTCATTTTTATCGGCGGGCCGGGGGCCTAAAAAAACAGCCTTTTGGACCCATTTTATTCTGGGCCTTTCGGTCCGAAGTGTGCTAGATTCGAGCCGTCGACGGGGCGCCCGTCGAGAGAGACCGGAGGATTCATGAAAATGCTCCTGACGTTGATCGCGCTTCTGCCGCTCGCCGCGTCCGCCGCGCCGTCGAAGCGTTACCTCGTCGCGTTCCGCGAGGGCACGACGCCCGCCCAGCGCGAGGCCGCGCTCAAGCAGCTCGGCGCCGCCAAGGCCGACGATCTCTCCGAGATCGGCGCGCTCGTCGCCGAGGTCCCCGAGGAGCGCATGTTCTCCACGTTCGCCGACCGCGCCTCCGCGCTGCCGGACGTGCTCGAGGTCGCCGAGGACGTGCACCGCAATTGGCTGCTCGACTCGCGCCCGCTGTACATGGCGGCCCCCTTCCCGTCCTTGGCCGAGGTCATGGCGAACCTGCCGAAGGTCGTCGCTCCGCCCGCCCGCCCCGTGTTCCCGCTTCCCGCCGGCGTCGACGCCGCCGAGGTTCCGTGGGGCATCAGCCGCGTGGGCGCCGCCGCCGCCTGGGCCGTCACGAAGGGCGAGGGCGTGAAGGTCGCGGTCATCGACACCGGCATCGACTGCTCGCACCCCGACCTCGCGGCCAACTGCGCGGGCGGCTACAACGCGCTCGACTCCAAGAAGCCCTGGACCGACGACAACGAGCACGGCACGCACGTCGCCGGCACGATCGCGGGCGTCCTGGACGGCAAGGGCGTCGTCGGCGTGGCGCCGAAGGCCCGCCTGTACGCGGTGAAGGTCCTCGACAAGGACGGGGCGGGCGGGCTCACTTCCATTATTAAAGGACTGATCTGGGCCGGCAAGAACAAGATGGACGTCGCGAACATGTCGCTCGGCGCCCCGATGGGCACGATCTTCATGCGCGCCGCCCTCAAGTACGCCCAGATGAACGGCGTCGCGGTGTTCGCGGCGGCGGGCAACGACGGCGGCTCGGTCAACTACCCGGGCGCCTACCCCGAGGCCATCTGCGTCTCCGCGCTGGCCCCGAACGAGACGATCGCGAAGTTCTCGAGCCGCGGAAACCAGGTCGCGTTCATCGCCCCCGGCGTCGACGTCAAGTCGACGATCCCCGGCGGCAAGTACGACGATTTCTCGGGAACGTCGATGGCGACGCCCCACATGGCCGGGCTCGGCGCGCTGGCCGTCGCGCGCGGCGCGCGCGGCGAGGCGGCGGTTCGCGCGGCGCTGCGCCGGGCGGCGACGCCCGTCGCGGGGCTGTCGGCGTCGGAGCAGGGCTACGGCGTCGTCGACGCGGCGAAGCTCGTGCGGTAGGACCCAGATCGAGGGCCTAGGCCTCCGAAAGGGAGGACCTAGGTCATAGGCCCTTGGACCTATATGGCCCTGGGTCCTACAGCCCAGGCGGGACCTGGGCCTTCGGGGGTATATAGGACCTAGACGCAAACAGACTTAAGACCTGCTCCGGGTCCCCTCAGCGGAGCGCAGGGGGAAACAAGTGAAGAAGATCCTGACCGGCCTCATCGTCGCGACGCTCTCGGGCGCCGCCGCCGCCGTCGCGCAAGCCGCCTCGAGCAAGCGCTACATCGTGACGTTCGACGCGAAGGCCCGCAAGGCCGACCGCGACGCCGCCCTCGGCGCGCTGAACCTCAAGGCCTCGAAGCACATCGCGACCGACGGCGACACCGACCAGGAGGTCTCCGTCGCCCTCGTCGACGTGGCCGCCGGCGAGAACATCGCCACGAAGACCGGCCAGGCGATGTGCAAGAACCCCCAGGGCTGCTCGAAGGCGCTCGGCCGCATCGTCTCCATCGAGGCCGACCGCCGCGTGAAGTGGATCGAGTCCGCCGGCGTCTCCTTCCAGGCCGCCCCGCTTCCTTCCTTTGAAGGAGTCATGGCCGGCCTCAAGATGAAGAAGGCCTCGGACTTCCGCAACCCGCTCGCCTCCGTGGCCGCCGCGCAGCGCCGCGAGGAGACGTGGGGCATCAGCCGCGTCCACGCTCCCGCCGCCTGGGAGATCAGCCAGGGCAAGGGCGTGAAGGTCGCGGTCATCGACACCGGCATCGACTCCGCCCACCCGGAGCTGTCGGGCAGCGTCGACGGCGGCTACTCGGCGATCACGAAGACCGAGAACCCGGCGGACTATCAGGACGACAACGGCCACGGCACGCACGTCGCCGGCACCGTCGCGGCCAAGAAGGACGGCAAGGGCGTCGTCGGCGTGGCTCCGAAGGCCCGCCTGTACGCCGTGAAGGTCCTCGACGCCGACGGCTCGGGCAACCTGTCCGACGTCATCGACGGCATCGTCTGGGCCGCGAAGAACAAGATGGACGTCGCCAACATGTCGCTCGGCGCGCCCGTCGACAGCGAGGCGATGAAGCGGGCGATCCGCTTCGCCCGCGGCTCCGGCGTCGTGGTCGTCGCGGCGGCGGGCAACTCCGGCGGCTCGGTCGGCTTCCCCGGCGCCTACGAGGATGCGATCGCCGTCGCGGCGTCCGACTACCAGGACAAGGTGGCGTCGTTCTCCAGCCGCGGACCGGAGGTCGACTTCATCGCCCCCGGCGTGGACGTGCTCTCCGCCAAGATGGGCGGCGGCTTCGCGTCCTACTCCGGCACCTCGATGGCGGCCCCGCACGTCGCCGGCCTCGCGGCGATCGCGGTGTCCCAGGGCTACGTCGGCCTCAACGGGCCCGACGGCGTCTTCGCGCAGCTCAAGAAGGCCGCCTCTCCGCTCCCCGAGCTCGAGGCGACCATTCAGGGCGTGGGCATGATCGACGCCGGCAAGCTGGCGCGCTAAGCCTTTCAGTCAACGAACCCGCCCCGGCCGATCCCCTCGGCCGGGGCGGTTCTTTTTTGGTTAGATGAGTTGCAGATTGGTGCAGATTGGTGCCAGGCGTTGCGGTTGCACATTGCCGGAAAGTGCAACCGCAACGTCTGGCACCTGAGTTGAACATTTGAAAACTCTCTTCATCGTCAATCCGGCGGCGGGGCACGGGCGTGCGGGCGGGCGCTGGCAGGCGGCGCGCGAGCTCGCGGCGCGTCTGTACCCGGACATGGAGCTGGCGCGCACCGAGCGCCCCGGCCACGCGCGGCAGCTCGCGCGCGAGGCGATCGCCGGCGGCGCGGAACTCGTCGTGGCCGTCGGCGGCGACGGCACGGTCGGCGAGGTCGTCGACGGCTATCTCGCCGTCCCCGAGGCCGCGCGGCGCCTGGCCGCCGTGGCGACCTTTCCCGCCGGCTCCGGCTGCGACTTCGCCGCGCACATGGGAATCCCGCGCGACCCCGGAGCGTGGGCCAAGGCGCTCGACTCGGGACGGCGGCGCCGCGTCGACGCGGCGCGCGCGGTTTTCCGCGGCTCCGGCGGCGTGCCGCGCTCGCGCCACTTCCTCAACGTCGCCGCCCTCGGCATTCCCGGCGACGTCGCGGTCAGCGTCGCGCGCCGCGGAAAAGTCCTCGGAGGGACGCTGACCTACCTGCTCGAGGGAGCGCTCGCCGTGCTCGGGGCCAAGGCCCGCCCGATCCGCCTGACGGTCGACGGCGTCGCCGAGCCCGCCGCGCCGTACCATCTCGTCGCCGTCGCGAACACGAGCACCTTCGGCGGCGGCATGCGGCTCGCGCCGGACGCCGACGCCGAGGACGGCCTGCTGGACCTGCTCACGATCGCCGACATGCCGCGCGCGCGCCTGCTCTCCTTGATGCCGAAGGCGTATTCCGGCGCGCACGTCGGCCTGCCCGGAGTCGTCCTGAGAAAGGCGGCCCGCATCGAGATTCACGCCGACGAGCCGATGCCCCTCAACCTCGACGGGGACGCCGACGGGACGTCGCCGGTCGTGCTCGAGGCCCTGCCGAAGGCCTTCGTCCTGCTGGGCTGACTACTTGGCGGGAGCGGCGCCCTTCATGTCGAAGGGGCCGTTGAAGGCGGCGAGGAACTCCGCGCCGCCGAACCCGGCGGCCTTGATCGCGAAGCTCGTCCCGGCGGGCAGCACGGCGTAGCCGCCCGCGGCCACGGTCTCTTCCTTTCCGGCGATGGTGAGGATGAGCCGGCCTTTGAGCACGACGATCGTCTCGTCGGCCGTGTGCGAGTGCGGGGAAGCGAGTAGCCCTTCGGAAAGCGCACAAGCGTCTGGATCGCGTGCGTCTTCGGGTCCTCGTAGACGAGGTGGTATTCGGCGCCGGGCGGCAGCGAGCCCGAGGCCTTCCAGTCGACCGCCGAGGGCGCCTTGACGACCGGCGCGGCCGCGGGCTGGGCGAAGGCCCAGGTGGTCAGGACGGCGGCGGCGAGGGGAGCGCGCGCGTCAAAAGAAAGTGGTGGCGAGGGCCAGGATTGAACTGGCGACACCCGGTTTTTCAGACTGGACTACATTTGGGACGAGCCGGGCGAAGAAGTTATTATTTCTTCGTCATTTTTCGGTATGCCACGACCCCGAAAATGAGCTCTCGTACCGAATTTTTGTCGAGATGTGTCGAGATGGGCCCTTTTCAGGGCCCATCCCGGCGGCACATTACGGATTTCAAAGATGGTGGCGAGGGACAGGATCGAACTGTCGACACCCGGTTTTTCAGCGTTTTGTTACCGCCCCACTTGGAGCGTGGCCGACCTTCCGACCTCTTCACGTTACCGTGAAGACCAGACTATATCATCCGCTTCGAGAGCGGTCAGGCGTGTAGTCGTTACGGGTTCCCCAAGGTTTACGTTCCTTGGGGCCTTCCCTCGGTATTGTCCTCTGCGACTTGCGTCGCAGGTGGGAGTTCCACCGATATAGCCTAATGCAATTCCCGCCGTCGCCGGCGGGAGGGGCCGATTTGTTGACCGGTGCTCTACCACTGAGCTACCTCGCCACGGACTTACTTGGTAGAACGACGACATTATGCCACATTCCCGGCTAGGTGGCAATGTAGACGATTCTACGGCGTGCTAGTGACCGAACGGCGCGCCGTTCGTCGCCGCCATGACGTACACGAGCCAGGCCATAAAAGCGACCGCCAACACGGCCCCGACCGCAGCCACGACCTTGATGAGGCTGATCTTGGCCGAGTCCTTCGGGCCGAAGCACCGATGCAGGACGTACGCAATGGCAAGGACGGGGACCATGATGAGCAACTCTTTGCCGAACAGCATCGCGAAGATCATCGCCAGAAAATGGACGCCGGTGGAGACGGCGACAATCGACAGGGCGACGAGCATGGCCGCGCCTATGAGAAGATATTTCGCTTGATTCGTCATTGGCACAGTTCGCTTGCTCATGTTAAGAGGCCATCACTCGCAGGATGCTCCCGTCCTCGGCGACATGAATCAGCTTGTTCGGCTGGGCGTGGGTCTTGAGCGGTATGTCGAGCAGCTTCTCGAACTCCCATTTGTTCAGCGCTTCCACGACCGTCGCGTCGAGGCCGAATTCGATGCTAATAGGGTGGCGGGGCTCCCATTCGGGCCTGCGCTCCGGCGTTCCCGGAGCTTCTAATCGGAGCGGACGGATCTGCTGAATCAGCTCCGCCGTTTCGCCATACTCTTCGCTCAAGAACGTCCTGCCCTCGTGCTGGAATTCGCCGCGGAACTTCGGCATCGTCTTCACGAGAGGCCCTGAGATCCATTTCTTGGTCCGGGCGATTTCGGAGCTCCTGTGTTCCAGGGCATCGGCCAGCGTCCGCATCCCGGCGAGGGCCGCGGCGTTCCGGTAATGCCGCGCGAGCTGCAGGTATCGTTCCTCGGTCGAGGGCGGCTTCAGCTTTTCGTCCCCAGGGGGTCGAAGATGAAGAGCTCGACCGGCTGTCCGTCGTTGGGGAGTGAGGAGATCACGCCGTACTTGTAGTGGGCGACGTGCGCCGCCTTCTTGGCCGGCAGGTCTTTGGCGGCGCCGCGCACTTGCGAGCGAACGCTTCGCCCGCGCGCTTCATAGACCGCGGTGAAGCCGCCTGAAACTACGCGAAAGTCGCATCTTTTGGTCGTGCTCGTGATGCGGGTGATTTCGGCGAGCTTGACCGAGAGCGCTTCGCACATCGTCAGAGTCGCCAACCCAACGCCGAGAACCTGGGAGACCGCGCCCGTCCACTCGTGGTCGCCCGACGGACGCAGATGAAGGGCCTGCGTGCCGGCGTCTCGGTACATGGTCCCCGCGAGGTCGTCGAAGGCCCTGACGATGCGCCGCGCGGGCCCGCAGTCGCGGATGAGGTAGTGGACGGAGGCATAGTGAACCAAAGCGATGGGGCGAACTTTGATTCCAGATCTCAGGAGGTTCCGGAGAGCCCCGCCGTGCGGGGTGCTGTTCGTGGCGCACGAGCCATCGCCGTCATGGACAGGGATAGAGCACTCGGAGAATAGATCGCTGAGGAAGCCGGGAACGCCGGCGAGTGCGCCGACGGCTGAATACAGCATCTACCGGGCTTCGAGCCGCCAGCGTGCTTCGCGTTTACCGAGGCTCCGTACCGCGATCAGTGCCGCGCGGTTCTTGTCGCGGGGCTTGGATCGGCCGCCTTCCCAGGCCATGACTGCTCCCGCGCTCGCCCCGACCAGCTTCCCGAAGGCCTCGCGTGATAGACCGAGGCGGGCACGCTGCGAGCGGATCAAATGAGGTCCGAGGTGCGCATTCTTCACCTCTATTCCCGAGACGGTGGGGGCGCAGTCATGCGCGCTTTATAGTCGGTCTGGAGCTTGGCGTTATCTCGCCGCAATTGGTCCGTGGTCCGGGACAGCTCCGCGACCTTGTGCTTGAGGGAGATGACATCCTTCCTGAGCTTGGCGTCGGCCTGGCGCGACACTCGACGAGCCAAGCGCTGGATTTCTTCTCTTAAGACCGCTCCGATATTTGGCATGGACTCATCCTCCTACAGCTTTACCGCTTATTGTTGCGCAGAAGTGCTTCCTGGGACTTTTGATCGTAAATAATCTTGAGTGCATGCTCTCGAATCGCCGTATTAGAACTTCGAGTCAACTTCGCTAGCGCAGGTGAAAATTCGGTGCCTTCAAGGGCAACGAGGGCATCCATCGAATAGTTGGCTACTAAGGGGTCCTGAGATTCAATTCCTTTGTGGAAATCCCATTTGATTGCCTCCGGCAAAGGGTCCAGGTCAGTTGATCCGCCGAGCAACGAGGTCGGCCATAGGTTGCCTGCGAACATCGGATGGACAACTGCTCCATTTTCGAGATAGACCATCACAGACCGTCCCGGCTTCAGGAGAGCCTGGACATTTGGGTCGCCCATGCAGAGCGAATGGGAAATAAGGATGTACGGGAGAGAGACTTTCCCTTTCAGCACGCTTCTTACGCGTAAAATAAAAAATGGACGGGAACCCAGAACCACAGTTCCGCGCACGACGCTTACTGCATTTGAGAAATCACGAGCGTCTCCGGGTTTGCAGGAAATCCCGTCTGCTCGGATGTTTGGGGAGAAAAGTGTGATGAAGACTGCGGCTGTGATAGCTGGTCTAATATTCATTTCGGAATCTGGCGACATGCCTCACGGTTTCAGCTTCAGCCGTTTGATCCGCGGCACGAATATCTCGTGGAAGCGCTCCAGGGAGTCGAGCATCCATTTGTACGCCTCGGGCCAGGCCGCTTGGTCGAGGAGCTTCCCGTCGAAATGGGTTTGGATCTGGCTTTCTTTCTTCGTCGGGAGCGGCTCCCACACCAGGGGAGCTCCGAATTCCTTGTCGATCGCGGCCTTCTCGGTATTCAGTAGCTCGAAGTTCTTCTTTCGATTCGGGCCTTTGATCGCGATGTAGACGGCGAGCCGGTTCTGGCTCGCGATGGCGACGTAGAGGAATCCGCCGGTATTGATCGTCATCCAACCCTTCGGTCGCGGGACGGGATAGCGAAGCTTGCTGCCGGCTTTCTCCGCGTAGTTCCGGAAGCCGGCCCAAAAGTCGAACTGCAGCTTCGTGACGCCGCGCACGCCGTTGGTCGGCGCGCGACCCGGGATGGCCTGATCCAGGTACGGCTTTAGATGCTCATGGTAGGCGGCTATTCGCGCGGCGATCAGTTTCGGGTCGTTCTCCACGCGTTCGGAGAGGCTCCACCAGGGGTCCATGTTCCAGATGAGATTAGGCCCGAGCGCAGCCTCGATCTCAGGCTTGTTCGGCTTGAGGAGGGCCGACAGGACGCGGGCGTGTTTTATTTTGCAATTCGTGCCGACGTAGTAGGCGTCGTCTTCTGGTTCGTAAAAGAGAGTGATGCCCTCATAAGTTGTCTGCCAACGCGAGAATACGCCGGAAACGAATTGCGCGCTCTTGTGAAGCCGCCTGTAGCGGTTCAGCCAATCTTGGACACATGCTTACTGACACTTAGGCCATCCCTCCGAGGTTCTCCAACCTGCGGCGATTCAGCGTCTTGCGCTTGATCGCCGCGCGTCGTTTCAGGATTTTCTTCAGCCTCCCGGCGTACATCTGATTCGGACTCACGTTGAAAATCGAACTGTGGGGCGTCGCGTTGTAGACCCGCATGAACTCGCGTAGCTTTCGCTGAAGCTCATCCGGCGAGCAGCTGATCTCCAGGCACATCGCCTCTTTGATCTTTCGGTTGAGTCTCTCGACCTTGCCCTGCGTCTGCGGGTGATACGGCGCCCCGAAGATGTGCCCGATGCCTCTGGCCTTTAAGTAATTTGCCAGGATCTCACCGATGAACCCTGGCCCGTTGTCGCTGAGCATCTTCGGCTTCGTCCGGGGATTATGACCCTCGCGCCGGGCGTTTTCAAGGGCTTCTTCCATTGCGTCCGCGATCGAGAACGACGTCTCGTCGGGCTTGAGCGGCAGTGCCAGCAGCTTTCGTGAAAAATCATCGATCACCGGGATCGCTTTGTAGCGGCCCCAGCCCGGGATAATGAACATCGTCGCGTCGCACTGGTAAATCTCGTCGCACCGCGTCGTCTTGTGGCTCCACTGCTTGGCCGCCGGCCGCTGGTCCAACGGGCGAGGCACGATCAGGTTGTACTTCTTCAGGATTCGGAACACCGTCGACTCCGAGATTGATTCATCTTCCTCGTCGACAAGATGGACCGACAGAAGCCGCGGCGACAGCTCCGGGCGGTCGTGGGCCACCCGGAGCACTATCGCCTCTTCCCGATCCGTCAGCGCGTTCCACGCGCGCCGCCCACGACCGCGATGCTCAAGCCCATGCGTGCCCTCGGCCTCGTAGCGTGCCTTCCACGCATAGTAGGTCGAGGATGGGACAGAAACGTCCCTCAGCCGCTTGCGGCGGCCTGGCCCGCGTGATTCCATGCCCTCAATAAGGGCTGCTCGCTGGATCGGCTTCATCTGAAGCGTCCGGCGGCGTTCTAGAGGCTTTTTTAAGCAGCGAGATCGCCAGCTCTTTGTCGGCCAGCAGGATCTTCAGGCGCTCGTTCTCAGACCGCAGGTCCTTGACCTCGCCCTTGCTCGCGTCGCGCATCAAATCGCGTTTGAGCCGCGACTTGCCCGCCTCCATGAAGTCCTTGACCCAGCTGTAGTACACCGGCGTCGGAATACTTTCCCGCCGACACAGCTCGGTCACCGACATCTCGCGCTTCATGCCTTCCAGCACGATGCGGATTTTCTCTTCGGATGAGAACTTCCGGCGCGTCTTGCGGCGCACGTCAGCGATGAACTTCTCGGCCGACTGCGTCGGGACTTCCTTCGTCATCGTGGCTTCTTCCATGGTGATACTCCATTTTATCACGGCTCCACGGAAGGACGGCACCAGAACTAGATGTCAGTAACTTTTAACAGCAAAGTGTCCCGTTTAAGCTGACGTTGAACAGATGAGGACGCCGCGGAATCTGGTTCTTGCCGCAGGCTCCAAGATCAATTCAGTTCCGCAAGGCAGCCGGAGGGTCCCGTCGATCCTTCGCCGGAGGATCTTCTCGAAATAGCGTCGTCCTGATTTGGTCGCGCCGAAAATAAGACCGATGATGCCGAGGGCGCCGTTTACGTGCCGTGACGGCGACTTCGAACGAGGCTTCTTTGCCGAACGCTCGTATTCGGTCAGCCAAATCTCCGCGGCCGAAATCTTGCGGCCGAAGTGAACGAAATTCCAGCCAAGATCGTGAACCTTCCTGCCCGTCTTTTTCCAGTTGTAGTTGCGGTGCTCGAAGGTCGGTCTAAGAAATGGATCTCGCCTTATCGAGTGGAATCGTTCCTCGAGACTGCCGGCGCAGTTGAAAGAGAGGCCGGGTTTGTCGCTTTGGCGGACCGGTTTGGAGATGAACTCGAGGTATTTGCGCGCCTTAGCCCGAGGCGGCGCGAAAAGAATGAAACGGCAGACGTGCCGGCCAGGATGCTCGACTATCGAGGGGTGAAGATCG
The DNA here is from genome assembly GCA_023213235.1 of Elusimicrobiota bacterium. GTDB lineage: Bacteria > Elusimicrobiota > Elusimicrobia > UBA1565 > UBA9628 > GWA2-66-18. Next base: position 804,739 of record CP096137.1, read on the forward strand.
AACCCTGCCTTGGAGAGCCGTCGGGGAAACTTATGATCGCGGTCGGTCGTGTAGCAGTGATCGAATGCGAGTGCGGCCAGCCGGGGCCTCATCGAGCTGTTACCATTCCACGGTCGGCAAGTTTTTTATAGGCAAGTCGCCGAGATAGAATACATGCGGGGTTCTTGCCCATAGGAGCGGCGTTCCTCCGGTTTCTTTCATGCGCTGGAAGTAACTGGATTGCTCCGCTGGGATAGACTCAAGCTCCTGATATGATTCCGCAGCGAACGCCATGAAGTCTGACGCTAGAAAATCGTATGCGCCCTGCGTGTCTCTGGAATGTTTGAAATAGACTGCCCGGTGGGAATCTAACAGTTCCGGTGGGATCACGAAAAAACGCCGCGGGCTAGGCTGGAAGCCACAAGCCCGCAACGACGCCTTAGTAAGCGCCGGATGGAGCGGGGAGAAGTGGAGTACGTCGTTCCATAGGCAATCCAGGACCGGGAGCCTTACTTTCATCAGATGTTCGCGGTCCGTGTATTTCCGGGCATGCTCCGCGGCAACTGTGGGGTGAAGTTTGGCGAGGCGATTCAGGGGGTAAAGTGTCTCTCCGACGAGATCGTCGGGAACATGGTGATAGAGCGCGGGAGCCCCGTTCTTCACACGCTCCAAGGCGGGTCCTTGCCGATCACCCCGCGCAGGTGCTTGAGTGTGGCGAATCGGCCCGGCTCATGGCCTGTCGCTAAGTAGATCTCGCCGAATCCCAGTTCGTGGACTCGAAGCGACTCCGCGGCGCCCTCCACACCTTCGCCAAGATTCGAGTCCATGTATATCGGCGTAGCACGGTCGATTTCTCCGGCTGCCGTGAAGAACTCAGCCGCCGTCGAGAACGTTCGAAGCCTCTTTCCGGTATCGGATGCCGCGTTCTCCCATATCATTCGGGTCAAAGGGTCGTCGTCGATCAGTACCGCGTCGTGCCTCTCCCTAGCGGCGGCCAGCGCGAGCGGCCCCGCCTTCACGATTATCGGCACCGACCCCGCCAGACCCTTGGGAATCAGCCTCGCCTTGAGCCGCCGGCAGCCCGCCATAACCTCCGGCTCCTCGGAGCGGCTTGTCACCAGAACGACGCGCGCACCAAGGCCGAGTTCCTCGGCCAGGCTCAATCCCGTGTCGCGGTGGCCCAGAAGCTCGTAGTCGAACAGATACAGCGCCTGCTCCGCCTTCGCCTCATTGGCTTTGATCCAGCCCCGAATTTCAACCGGCGACGAGACATGAACAATCTCCACGCCTTGCGCGGCCGCCTTCAAAACATCAAGCCGGCCCTGCCAAACCTGATGGATACTGGCGTCGTCATCAAGGATCACAACCGCCTTGCCGGGCGTTAACCGTATCTCCGGCACGAACCAGTCCGGCGCGGGGGCCAACGGCAGCACCAAGGTCGCCGTCGTGCCCTTGCCGACCTCAGAGGCAAGCTCAAGGCGCCCGCCCCAGGACTCGGCGCTGGTCCGGGCATGGTGAAGCCCAAGCCCCGATCCGCCGGCCTTGCCGTGGGTCTCGCCGCGCTGCCCGAGCCTGGCCAGCACTTCGGGAGGGATGCCTTTGCCGTTGTCTTGTACGCTCACGATAGCATCGCCGTCGCGGGAGGAAAGGCCAACGCTCACCGTACCCGAGCTCTCGCCGAAGGCCTCGACCGCGTTATTGACGAGGTTTGAGATCAGGCGCTTGAACTCGACGGGCTGCACGGCGGCGAAAACCCCGTAGGAAGAGGCGTCGAGCCGCAGTTCGATCTCGACGCCGAGCTGCGAGCGGAACTGAAGCCGCTTTTCGCTGACTAGGGAATCGATCAGGCTCGACAAGAGCTGCGGGGTGTCGGAGCCGGTCGGCGAGCTTCCCTCCGCTTGCGTGCGGCTCTTCTCGATGAGATTGTTCGCGATGTCCCGGATGCGTCCGACCGCGCTTCTGATCAGGATGCGGCGCTCCTCCGGGATCTGGCCCATATCTTTCAGGGCTGAATCGAGCGCGGCCAGAGGCGAGCGGACGTCATGGGCGACTTGAGCCGCAAGTTCGCCGGTCGCCGCAAGAGCCGCGTTTTGCAGGGCCGCTTCTTCCAGCTTGGCCTTCGAGATCGTGACCTGCGCCTGGCTGATGAGCAGGTTGAGGAGGGAGAGGGTTTGCGAGTCGATCCGTGTGGCATCCTGCCCGACGAGCTGCAGGATCAGCGCTGGGCCCTCGCCGGTCGAGATGGGCGCTGAGATCACCGTTTGAATGTTGCCTTTGACGATGCTGGGGGAGGCGTCGCTCGAGTCCAGCGCGTGCGTCGAATAGACGGTACGCTTTAAGTCGTGCGCTTCAAGCGCTGAGTTCGATGACCACCCGGTCTCTGTGGCCAGTTCCACCGTGCTCGATCGGTACTGGGAGACGCAATTGAGGTCTCGGGAGGCGGAGACTTCTAGGATAAAAGCGCGCGCCGTACCCGTGAGGCTCATCGCCTCGTTCATGATCTCCTTCAAGACATCGTCCGAAGAATGAAGCGAGCTGATCTTCGTATTGATCTTGATGAGCTTCAGCAGCTCCTGGATGATGTCCATGGGTGGGATTCGCGAAATTCTAGCATTCATGCCTCCGTGGCGCTTTCGACAATGAGCGGCTATAATCTCCATATGGCTACCGAACGACGCTTCAGCGGAACTCTCACATCCGAATACGACCTTTTCGACCTGGCTTGTCCGAAGGGCCCGATTCTCGACGCCACGATGGCTCGTGAGATCCGCCGCTTCAAGCCGCGCCGGCAGACCCAGGTCCTGGACGCCCTGGAACTGGGCTTCGGAACGGGCTTCACTTCAAAGGTCATCCTGGGGTGCCGCGCCGACTTGCGTTTGACCGCCATGGACAACGAGCCGCAGATGCTGCCGAAGGCCCGCAAGAATCTCAAGCAGTGGATCGGCGATGGTCGTCTAACGCTACACGTCACCGACGCTTTGGCGTTCCTCAGGAAGCAGCCGACTCGCCGCTACGACGTCGTGGCGACCGCCGCGACCCTGCACAACTTCGCCGTCCCTTACCGTGCTCTTGTCTGGAAGGAATTGTCGCGGATCATGAAGCCGGGCGCGCTGTTCATCAACGCGGACAAATACGCGCAGAAAGGACCGGCTCAGCGCAGCGCAGTCAAGGCGCGCATGGGCCGCTACTTCGGAGTGGCGGTTCCACGTCAGAGCTTCGATTGGCTCAAGTCGGTCGTGCTCCACTACATGGACGACGAGTCTCCCGAGCGCCGTATGGACGAGGCTGAGCAGGCGGCGCTCATGCGCTCCGCGGGCTTCGTGGGCGTCCGCCGGATATACCGGATGGACATGACCGCCGTGGTCGTCGCCTACCGCGCCTAGAGCTTTAGCCCGATCCGTCGCGCCAAGTCACGGTGGCGAGGATCGTCGCGGAGCGTGTCGTAGATCGGGAAATAAGTCATGTAGATCAGGGCCCCGTTCTGCGCCTGGAAATCCTTCTCAAGCCACGCAAATGCTTGGTCCTTGTCGCCGAGGCCCGCGTAGACCGCAGCTAAGTACATCGCCGGGGAACGACGCTCGGCGTGCATGCGCTCGAGTTGCTTCAAGACGGCCATGGCTTCCTCGCGCCGCTTCAACACGCCGTAACCGTAGCCGAGATAGCTCAGCTCCTGACTCGCACGCCCGGACGCCGCGGCCGCCTTGCTGAACTCGGAGATCGCGGCAGCGCTCTTGCCCTGTTTCAAGTAGGCCCACCCGAGAAGGTCGTGCGCTCTCGGGAACCCTTCGTCCAGCTCCAAGGCCTTCCGGCATTCATCGATCCCTTCGGGAAGGCGGCCGTTGAGCATATGCAGATTGCACACCTGCACCGTGATGATCGGCGAGAGCGGATCGAGCTGCTGCGCGCGGCGGCTCTCCGCCAGCGCTTCATCTCGTCGACCGATGACGTGGAGGAAGATGCCATACCATTGATGGCCTGTCGAATAGTTCGGATCGAGCGCGATGGCCCGCCCGAAGTCACTCTCAGCCTCTTTGAACCTCCAAGACATCATGTCGATGTAGCCCATGGAAGCGTGCGCCTCAGCGAGAGAGTCGTCGATCTCCAACGCGCGCTCCGCGGCGGCGCGGGCTTTGGGCCGAGTTTCCGCGCTCGTGACGCCCGCGTACTGTGGAAGGACCGCATAGCTGTCCGCGAGACCGATATAAGCCAGCGCGTAGACCGGGTCCGCGTCGACCGCTTTCTGAAACTGCGCCAGCGCCTTGCCGATATTGGCGACCGTGCGTCGATTCCAGTAGTATCGACCTTTAAGATAGGCCTGATAAGCGTCTGGATTATCGGTTCCCCGCTTCGACAAACGGCGTCCGGATGCGCCGGGGACCTTTGCCCTGAGGACCTCGAATATCTTCCGGGAGATCTCATGCTGCATCGCGAGCGCGTCCGAAATCTTCCGGTCGTAGCGCTTACCCCAGAGTTGCTTCTTGTCCTTCGCATCGAGTAGTTCGACGCTGACCGATAAGTCGTCACCGCGGCGCATCAGCCTGCCGGTCACAATAGCGCGGACGTTCAAGTCGTGAGCGACCCGCGACGTGTCATGATTGTCATTCCGGTAGCGAAACACGGTGTCACGCGGACACACTCTGAGGCTTGGCAACTGCGCCAGCTCGTTGATGATGCTCTCGGTCATGCCTTCAGAGAGGTAATCGGTGTCGGCATCGCGGCTCTCATTGACGAGGGGAGGACCGCGATCGAATCGATCCCCGCCCCGCTCGTCAGGAGATGCCACCCAGCCGTGAACAGTAGTCCGGCGACCACAACCGCCCCGACCGCGATCAAACGTCGGCGCTGCCCTTCGTCGCGACGAAGGGCCATCAGGCTTTCGATGCTCTGCGGCCGCTCCCCGGGGTCGAGCGCCAATCCGGCGCGGATCAACGGTCTAAAGTCCTCGGGCGTGTTCTCAAACCTCCCGGCCGGCAGGGCTTTCGTGCCAGCCTTGAGGACGTACTCCTCCGCCGACTGGCAGCCGAACGGAGGTTTGCCCTCGAATATCGCGTAGAGCAGGGCGGCGAGCGAAAAACATCGGCGCTCGAAGTCGGCGCGCTGCCGAACTGCAACATCTCCGGGGCGGCGTAATTGGGCGTCCCCAAGACGCCTCCACCGCTTTGTTTGGTCGAAATCCTCGGGTCGATCAGCTTAATCGTGGCGTCGTCCGAGACGAACACGTTGTCGGGGGACAAATCCCCGTGCAGATGGCCTGCGACATGAAGGACCCGAACGGCGGAGATCAGCGCGTCAGCCAACTCCCTGCGCTTCTGTTTCGATCCGGCGCCGGGCTGAATCGCGGCGCGCAGCGGGACTCCATCCAAAAACTCATGGACCGTGACGATCTTCCCGTCGTGCTCGAAGACGTCGAGCAGGGCGGGACAGGATGCGATCACGCTGCCCTTCAGTTTCTTTAGGCGCTCGAGGAACTCGGGATGCTCCTGAGTCCGGCGGATGATCTTGATCGCGACCTTGCGATGGGTCGTGGAAGAGACGGCTTCATAGACTTCGCCCTCCGCGCCGCCGCCCAGTCGTTTGGCGAGGATGAACTCACCGATCAGTTTGTCAGCCATCGCTAGTATCCTATACTAGCATTGGTCGCATTGGGAGCGTTGCGGGCTTTCTACGGCCGGCGAGACACGCTTAAAGTTTTCTAGCATCTGCGCATGGTGTTTCCTATGGGGCGGGGCTACGCCCGCAACTCGCGCTCGCAACGTTCGATCGGAACGCGCCTCATCGACGAAGAGGTTCGCCCCTTCGCCGCGCGTTGCCGAAAAGCCGCTGACCTCGGATGCGGCCCGGGGACGCTGACGGCGGAACTATCTAAGGCACTGCCCGGAGCCGCGGTGATCGGGCTCGACCGCGACGAAGCGGCATTAGCTCGTGCACGGCGGGCCAATCCGGAGCTGCGCTTCGCGCGCGTCGATTTCCGCCGGCCGCCCACACGCTTCGCAGGGCGCTTCGACCTCGTCTTCTCAAACGAGGCGCTGCACTGGACGCCGCGTCCGCCGCGCGCCTTGCTGGGCGAGGAGTTCTTTTATCGCTTCCTCGGGAAAGAGCAAGCGGCGCACTACCGCAACTGGGGGAAGATCAGTGGCTGGCCGGACTGCGCGGCGTGGCTTTTCTGATGCGCCCAGGGGGCGCGCCGTCCTCCAGTTCGGCGGCCACGGCCAGTTGCAGGAACTCTTCGAGGCCATGGCAAAGGCTTTTGAGGCACCCGAGTTCGCGGTCTGTCGGGGCGCGTTCCGTTACCCGACATACTATCCCACGCGTGACGACGCCGTGCGCCTGGCGCGGCACGCCGGGCTACGGGTTATTCAGGCGCGAGCATGGACGGAGATCCTCGTCGAGCGAACGCCGCGAGAGATCGTGGATTTGTTCCGGGCATGCACCGAGCCCGCCCTTGGAGAGCTCTTGCCCGCGCGGAGCGTCGAGCAGTTCTACCGCCGCCTCGAGGCCGAGCTGCGGCAGAGAGGTTCCAAGGTTCGTTGGCGAAGGATACTTCTCGTCGCGGAGCGTTGACGGGGCGATATTCCGGCAAATGATGCAGGCACCGTTGGTCGGGACATCTCATGGAGAGAGCGGTCGGGTTAGCGTTGGCTCATGAAGAACGCTTGGCTTCGCAGAACATCTGCTGCTGCTGCCGTCCGCGACCAGAGCGGGGGTGTTGTCCATGTGCAATTGCTTGCTCACGAACGGATTTTCCGCCAACCGGGAGAGAAGTCGCCGTCGCTCAAGCCCATATTACCGGCTCGGCGCGGAGAAGACCTCTTTTTCAATTCGCTGAAGGGCGCGCGAAACTTCTTGAAAATTCTCGACCCAGGGGAAATGCCCTCCGCCTGGGATGGAGAAAAATCGCACGTCTGTTTTTTCCTTAAACTGCGCGCTTCTTTGATAAATATTCATAGGCGTAATGATGTCGTGTTCTCCGGCAAGGCAGAACACGGGTATAGGCCGCAAATCAATCGCCATCTCATAGTTCGAGAAAAAATTATTATTGCCGATCAGAAAAGTTCGATAGGAATAAGAATTCCGATCAATCAGCTCTAGTCCTGCTCGCAGACATTCCTTACTGAAGTAGTAAGGCGCTATCGCCGAAAAAATTCCTTGTACAAGGAATCGGATGGCGCGTTGTCGAATTTTTCCTCCCAGGCCGCCATTTCCGATTTAGGAATGGGGGAATCAGCACAATCCTTCATCCAATCAACAGGATCACTGTCCGCCAGGATCAGCCCGGCTATGTGCTTTTCCAGTTCTTTTGTTGAGAGAGCCAGCATCCCGCCAAAGGAATGGCCGAATATCAGGGCCGGCTTCAATTTCTTGGCGGCTTCCAACAAAGAACGCTTCCAGCCATCGACTATTTCTTCGTCAGGAAGGGATTCGCGGTTGGCATCCAAAATGTCAAAGGTCCAAATGGAACCCTTGAGATCCAACCGTCCGAATAATTCAGAGAGATATTCCGGTCCCATCCCGGGGCCGCCGGGAATTAATATCCAGTTGGGACCATCACGAGGAATAATGTTGGAAACTGTGACCGTATCAGCGATAAAAGACGAACCCTTGGGTGGCTTCATTTGCATCAGTGCAAACCGCTGCGGCCGATTTTCTCTGTGGGTAGTTAAGCAGATTCTTAAGGGTTCAATTCGAGGTGGCTATCGCGCCGCCCTTCCGCGACCAAAGCGGCGGTGAACCTTCGCGCTGAGCCTGCACGAGTTTCTCATAGAACCGCCGGAACCGGACCGGGTCGATGTCGGCCGCGCGCTTGAAGTCGGCCAGCGCCCTTCCTCTCTGTCCCAGCGTCTCCATGGATATTCCGCGATAGAGAAGAGCATCACTCGACATGGGATCGGCCTTTATGGCCAATGTCGTCTCCTTGATCGCCTCCTCCACCTTTCCTGCCCGTGAGAAGACGGCCCCGCGGACCATATGAGCCGTAGCATCGCCGGCATTGCTCGCCAGAGCGCGGTTTGCGTCCTCCAGGGCCTGCTTATCGTCGCCCTTGGCCAGTCCGCTGCGCGCCCTCTGACCATAAAACCTCTTCTGTGCCTCCTGGTAGAGGCTTCCGTAGCGTTCCGGCGAGATCCGCGCAGCCTGCTTGAGGTCCTCGAGTGCAAGATCGTAGCGGCCGCGATCTGACCAATTGAACCTGCCCCGGATGGCGAGAGCGTCCGCATCGCCCGGGTCGCTCTTCAAGGCGCGGTCAGCCCAGGCGAAGGCCTCGTCGCGGCGGCGCGACTGCATCATAAGCAGCGCCCTCTGCGACATCGTCGCGGGTTGTTCGTGGCTCAAGGCTACAGCCTTTAGGGAATCCTCGTCCGCCCCCTTGAGGTTCCCGGACATTCCGCGCGCCATCACCCGGGCGTAATAGAGCGGAGCTGAATCGCTATTTTTCCTGATGGCGCCGCTCAAGACCTGCTCCGCCCGGACGGGGTCGCCGCGATCGAGCAAGGCGTACCCGTTGGCGAGCGCCGCACGCGCGCCGGAGCCGGGCTTGAGCGGACGCGCCCCGGCGACTCGCTCCTTCTCGAGTTCGATGCTCCATTCGCCCTCGTCCATGGACTCCCCGGGTAGCCATTGTCGGCCAAAGAGCTTCCTGCTATCCGTCAGGGTCCGATCAAAGATTCCCCGGATTTTCTCATCGTGCAGGCGCAGCATTTGACGATCGCGCACTTGGCGCAGATCCGGGTCGTTCGGAAAGCGCCTCAGGGCTTCCGTAAACAATTGCTCGGCGGCCGGCGAGTCACCACGAGCCAAGGCGTCACGGATGGCGAGTTTGGCGGCGACGGCCTGCGGCTTGGCGGTGGGCGGCGCGGCAGCGACAGCCTGCGCAGCGGCCATTGCCCCGGCCGTGACGATCCCTGCGGCAGAATTCGCCAGCGCCTTGGCCTGGTCTGCGACAGGTTCACTCGCGCCATCCTTCGGAATAATCGGCGCGGGACCCGTCGCTTGAGGGGGATCATCTTCCTCAAGAAGCCCGCCCTGAAGGCCTGACGAGTTAGGGGCGGAAGTGCTTTCCGGGCTCTTTTCTTGGCAAAAGACGGGGGAGCTGCGAAAATGGAGAATGCGATCAGGAGAAAGGACGCTCTGACCATACTTTGCGTAGTATAACCCCGGTCAGCGTAATCTGCCATGAAGAAACCGTCCAAAAGACCCGTTAAGTTCAGGGGCCTAAAAGATCGTTCAGGTACCCTTGCGGCCCAGGCGTACGAAGCCAGGCCCGAGTACAATTCTATTAACGAAATCATATGACCATGAACCATATCCTTCTTATCTCCGCGCTGACGTTGCTGCCGATGACGGGGGCGGCCCAAGTTAGGGATGTAGCTTCCTTGTTGCGTGGCCCGATCCAAGCTCTGGGACAGGCCGGATTCGCCGGGATGCAGGACATTTCTGTGCCCCAACCTCCGAGCGCCTTGTCGGCCTCACCGGTCGCCACGCCCCTTGATGAAACCTCGCTGGCGGTCAAAGCCCTAGTCGAAGCCGCTCAAAAATCCGGCGGGGACAGGAAATCCTTCGGCGCTATCCTCAGAAAAGTCGGGCTGGCATTTACCGGCGAGGTCGTTCCGGTCAAAGATTTGCAGGTCGCGGAAATGGATCTGGTAAGACTTTTCTCCGTTACGTCGGTCCGTGGCACAAACGACATTTTCCTCGAGACCGTAAAGAAGTCCGGGGGCAAGAAGCAGCTCCGGTCGTATCTGATCTCCCCCGATGGGAAACTTCTTGGGTCAGCCCTATCATGGAAAGAGAATGGTGCATATCTCACGGACTCAATCCCTGTGGCGGAAGCCGAGGCCGATTGTCGGGAACAGCTCGATTTCTGGATACGGTACTATCGCGCCAATCTGAAGAAACCATAAGTGTAGCGGTTCAGCCAATCTTGGACACATGCTTACTGACACTTAGGCCATCCCTCCGAGGTTCTCCAACCTGCGGCGATTCAGCGTCTTGCGCTTGATCGCCGCGCGTCGTTTCAGGATTTTCTTCAGCCTCCCGGCGTACATCTGATTCGGACTCACGTTGAAAATCGAACTGTGGGGCGTCGCGTTGTAGACCCGCATGAACTCGCGTAGCTTTCGCTGAAGCTCATCCGGCGAGCAGCTGATCTCCAGGCACATCGCCTCTTTGATCTTTCGGTTGAGTCTCTCGACCTTGCCCTGCGTCTGCGGGTGATACGGCGCCCCGAAGATGTGCCCGATGCCTCTGGCCTTTAAGTAATTTGCCAGGATCTCACCGATGAACCCTGGCCCGTTGTCGCTGAGCATCTTCGGCTTCGTCCGGGGATTATGACCCTCGCGCCGGGCGTTTTCAAGGGCTTCTTCCATTGCGTCCGCGATCGAGAACGACGTCTCGTCGGGCTTGAGCGGCAGTGCCAGCAGCTTTCGTGAAAAATCATCGATCACCGGGATCGCTTTGTAGCGGCCCCAGCCCGGGATAATGAACATCGTCGCGTCGCACTGGTAAATCTCGTCGCACCGCGTCGTCTTGTGGCTCCACTGCTTGGCCGCCGGCCGCTGGTCCAACGGGCGAGGCACGATCAGGTTGTACTTCTTCAGGATTCGGAACACCGTCGACTCCGAGATTGATTCATCTTCCTCGTCGACAAGATGGACCGACAGAAGCCGCGGCGACAGCTCCGGGCGGTCGTGGGCCACCCGGAGCACTATCGCCTCTTCCCGATCCGTCAGCGCGTTCCACGCGCGCCGCCCACGACCGCGATGCTCAAGCCCATGCGTGCCCTCGGCCTCGTAGCGTGCCTTCCACGCATAGTAGGTCGAGGATGGGACAGAAACGTCCCTCAGCCGCTTGCGGCGGCCTGGCCCGCGTGATTCCATGCCCTCAATAAGGGCTGCTCGCTGGATCGGCTTCATCTGAAGCGTCCGGCGGCGTTCTAGAGGCTTTTTTAAGCAGCGAGATCGCCAGCTCTTTGTCGGCCAGCAGGATCTTCAGGCGCTCGTTCTCAGACCGCAGGTCCTTGACCTCGCCCTTGCTCGCGTCGCGCATCAAATCGCGTTTGAGCCGCGACTTGCCCGCCTCCATGAAGTCCTTGACCCAGCTGTAGTACACCGGCGTCGGAATACTTTCCCGCCGACACAGCTCGGTCACCGACATCTCGCGGGCACCGTCCCGGTTGTTGTGGAAAATTGAAAAGCGTAACCTCTGGTTGAAGAAGTCAAACAACCGCGCCAGTTATCAGCTGGCGACCAGGAGGTTACGCTCACATGAAGTCTATCAAGGCCGTACCCGTTCGTACAACAGCCGTGGCGTTGCCGTTTTCGCTGGACGTCCTCAGTGATGCTGCCCGTGATCACATCCGTCAGGCCCTCGGACGAGTTGCCCAAGAAGAACTGACCGCCTTCCTCGGCGCCGGCGTCTACGCGAGGACCGAGACGCGCCGGGGCTACCGCAACGGCACCAAGACCAGAACGCTGAGCACGTCGTTTGGCCCCACGGAGCTCGTCGTGCCGCGCGCGCTCGTCTTCGACGGAGAACGGAGCCGGGAATGGCAATCGCAGATCGTCCCGCGCTACGCCAGGCGCACGCGGGAGGTGGACGCGGCGCTGCTGGGCCTCTACTTCGGCGGCGTCAACACGCGACGAGTAAAGCAGGCCATCCGGCCGCTGCTCAAGAACTCGCCGCTGTCGAAGTCGTCGATCTCGCGCGTGATCGTGCAACTCCAGGCGTACTTTGAGAACTGGAGCAAGCGGGATCTGTCCGGCGAGGATATCCGCTACGTGTACCTGGACGCGACCTTCATGCCAGTCAGATGCGGCGGCAAGGCCGAGAGGCTCCCGATCATGGTCGCCATCGGCGTGCGCTCGACGGGCGAGAAGGTCCTTCTGAGCTTGGCGGTGATGGGCGTTGAGAGCACGGCGGCCTGGAGCGGGTTTGTGACGAATCTAGCCGACCGCGGGCTCAAGCGCATCGAGCTGGCCATTGTGGACGGCAACAAAGGGCTGACGCGGGCGCTTCTCGAATTGTGGCCGAACCTGCCGATCCAGCGCTGCACCGTGCACAAGCTCTGGAACCTGCTCGGGCACGCGCCGAAGTCGCTGCAAGGCGAGGTGAAGGCCGACTACGACGCGATCATCAACGCCGACGACATCGAGACGGCGAAAGCGGCGTACGCCGCGTTCATGCGTAAATGGAGCAGGAAGGCCGAGAGCGTGGCGAGATCGCTCGAGGACGCGGGGATGGACCTACTGAGCTTCATGAGCTTCCCGAAGGAGCAGTGGCGCTCGCTGAAGACCACGAACATCGTCGAGCGTCTCAACCTCGAGTTCCGTCGCCGCACGAAGACTCAAGGCGTGTTTCCAACCCAGTCTTCGATCTTGGTGCTGTTGTTTGGGTTGGTCGCCTCGGGGATGGTCCGGATGCGCAAGATCGGCGGCTACGAGACGATGACGACAGGCGGCAAGACCGTCGAGCATGCGGATCTCAAGGCGTTGGCAGTGGCGTGAGATGAAAAAGAGAAACGAATCGAGTAGAATCAGGAACTCAACCAAAGGCTACGACAATTTCCACAGCTTTCGGGACGCCGCCCATCTCGCGCTTCATGCCTTCCAGCACGATGCGGATTTTCTCTTCGGATGAGAACTTCCGGCGCGTCTTGCGGCGCACGTCAGCGATGAACTTCTCGGCCGACTGCGTCGGGACTTCCTTCGTCATCGTGGCTTCTTCCATGGTGATACTCCATTTTATCACGGCTCCACGGAAGGACGGCACCAGAACTAGATGTCAGTAACTTTTAACAGCAAAGTGTCCCGTTTAAGCTGACGTTGAACAGCGGTGCCAAGTGCAGAACGTCGTTCCACAAGCAGTCTAATATGGGTAGCCTGACTTGCATCAGGTGTTCGCGGCCCGAATATTTTAGAGCGTGCTCCGCCGCTACTCTGGGATGAAGGTCGGCGAGACGCGTGAGAGGGTAAAGGGTCTCCCCAACAAGTTCATCGGGAACGTAATGATAGAGCGCAGATCTCTTCATTCGCTCCACGGCGGCTCCTTGCCGACCACCGCCCGGAGATATTTGAGATCGGAAAATCTTTCCGGTGGATGTCCCGACGCGAGGTATATTTCGCCGAATCCGAGAGAATAAATCCTCAATGACTCCGTCGCCCCGTCCGTCCCGCCCGACAAATTCACGTCCATGTAAACCGGCGTTCGCCGGTCGATATCTTCCGCTGCACGTAGAAAATCTGTCGGAGAGGAAAACGTGAGAAGAACCTTCCGAAAATCGGAAGCCGCGTTCTCCCATGTCATTCTCGTGAGGGGATCGTCGTCGATCAGAACGGCATCGAGCAGCCTGGGCTGCAAGCGGGGGCGCTGCGTCTGCCAGGCGGATTGGGACCTGTAGCGCGAGCTCCTTCGGAAGCATCCGAATTCCATGCTGCCGGCACTCTTCCATGACGTTCGGGTCATCATATCGCCCTGTCACCAGAATCGCGCGCTGCTCCAAGCCGAGTTCGGAAGCTAGGCTAAGTCCCGTCTCCGGAAAACCGGCCAGATCATGGTCCAGAAGATACAGCGCGCGGGAAGCCTCAGAAGCGTTGTTTTTGACCCACTCGCGAATATCCATCGGCTTGAACAAATCGCGAATCACGATGCTGTGACCGTCCGCGCCGATGGCATCGAGACGAGCTCTCCAGACTTGATGGATGCCTTCGTCGTCGTCAAGAATTACGACGGAACCTCCAGGAGTCAGCGCTATTTCTGGCACGAACCAGATCGGCGCGGGCGCTGAGGGAAGCTCCAATGTAACGGTTGTGCCCTTGCCGATCTCGGATGCGATTTTTAAGCTTCCGCCCCAGGCGTCGACTTGGGCGCGGGCGTGATGCAGCCCCAATCCGGACCCACCCGTTTTGCCATAGCTCGCGCCGCGTTGCCCGAGCTTTTCCATGATCTCGGGCGGTATGCCCTTGCCCGTGTCCTTTATGACGAGGAGGATCTTGCCGTCGCTCCCTGAAACGCTCACCTGCACCGTCCCCGAGTGTTCACCCAATGCTTCTACTGCATTGTTGATGAGGTTGGATAAAACCCGCGTTAACTCCACGGGCTGGACGCGAGCAAAAAGGCCATATGAGTCGGCATCGCTCGATGACTTTATGTCGATGTTCTGTCGAGCATCTAAAGCCAATCGTTTTTCGGAGATGATGGAGTCAATGAGGCTCGATAGTTGGAAGGGGGAATCTGACTTGCTCGGTTCAGTCAAGGAGGCCCGCCGTTGATCGAGAAGGCCATTGGCGATGTCGCGGATGCGGGCAAGGGCCCCGCGAATTTGAAGGCGCTTCTTCTCGGGCAATGAGGCCATGTCGCCGGCAGTGGCTTCCAAGGCAGTGAGCGGGGACCGGATATCGTGCGCCACCTGCTCGGCTAGTTCGGCGCGGGCGCGAGTGTCTACTAATTGGCGCTCCTGCGCCTGGGCCACGTCGAGGCGCACGCGAATGTCGCGCATGTCCGCCATGATGCCGATGAGATCGCGTCCAGAGTCGATTTCCACTCCCGAGTCCCGCAGGAATTCGACGAGCGCGGCGGTCGTGCGGCGCTCGAGGCGCCGGACGAAGACGAGCGACATGCCCGAGATCAGGAGATAGACGAGAAGCACGGTCAAGATGGGCGCTGTCGAGAACCTGAACGGGCGGCACATAGTGATCTTGGCCACGCCGCCGCCTCCGAGCGGGTAGGTTAGATCGCTGCAGTGACCGGGAAGGGGAGGCTTGCCGAACTGATATGTCTCGTCGGCAATGTTCAGCCGGACATGGAGATCGGAGAACTCGCGGCCGACGCCCTCGACGAAATCCCGGAACCGGCGGTTCTTGATGTCGTCGAAGCGCGACTTGGTAAGCGTGATGGTTTGGCTGGCGACAAGACGCTGGTTGTCGGCCTGGGCCTGACGATAGAGCGTGTACCAACTGCTGGCGACCAAGGCGACGAATAGGGCGTTGAAGATCAGCCAGACGCGCAGCGGCGAGACGAGCGTCAGGCGAGAGGGTGGGGCCATGGATTTCCGCCCTCCTTAAGCGACTCTTTTCCCCAACTCAGAATGGGCCAACGTGGATTCGTCGCCGACGCGACGCAGGGAAATCCTTCGATATCGACCAGGACGCGAGTCTCGGTGTCGTCGTAGCCGCCGAGGATGATGCCTTCGGCCGGCGCATCCTTCGCGTTCAGGAAGTCGAAGGCGGCGAGATTCCCCGGCTCCATGTAGAAGTCCCTATGCGAGGAGGGGGCGCCGCGTTCGGGAAGCGGCGCATATGATGCGGGCGAGTTTGAAAGGACGACCGCGGACCTGAGTAGCGAACGAAGAACCTTGGATTGGGCCTGGCCCATTCCGACGCCATGGCGTTGATAGACGCAGTCGAAGAGCACGCCGCCGCTCTTGCGAGTGCCCAGCCCGCAGATCACGTCGCCCAATTTCTCTTCGGACAGGCGAAACAGCTTGATTTTCCAGCCGAGGACTTCGAGGGAAGTGACAAGAACGCGGTTTAGAAGGCCGGTCGTTTGGATCGGAACCCAACCTTTGCGGGCATCCCACGCCGTCATATAAACGGCACGCTCGATGAGCTCGGCGCGTGCGGAGGCCTCAGCCTCTTGCGGCGTCGCTCCGCAGGCAAAGCCGTTGCTGCTGCGAAGCGGCGCGCCGGTGCCGTTTGGACAGTCACGAAGATGCTCGAACCACAGGCGCTCCCAAGCTTCAGCGAAGGCTTGGGTAAGAGAGTCGGCATAGAGCAGGCTGTCGCCGTAGCCGTAGGCTGTTCGGCCCATCCCGCCGAGACGGCATTCGACCACGGAAATAGGTAGGAGTTTGGCTGGAACCGTGAGGACCGACCAAGTAAGCTGTTCCGAACGGCCGGACTCCGGGGCCTTTATCTGTGCGGCGCCCTTTCGGATAAGGTTTAGGTCGAGGGTCCAGCGGCTACTTCCACTGGACTTCATAGAACCGGAGACGCATGTCGAAAGGGTTTAGGCGGGAGAGATCGACACGATTGCTTGCCACGATGATGTCCGTCTCGATGAAAAGCGGCACGGCGTAGACTTCCTTCAAGACGTGCCTGTGAAGAACGCGGACGTTCGCCTCTCGGGTATTCTTTTCCTCCGAGGTCATTATCTTGTCGAAAAACGGTTCGACCTTCGGCCGGAAATAGCGGAGATGCCCATTGTCCGGGGAGAACATGAACTGCCAACTGCCCATCGCGTCGCGTTGGTTGCCCGCGAATAAAGTCATCTGGAGGTCGGAGTCGGATTCCATCGCTGCGAGATCCTTGGCGTACCCGACGTCCAACGTGACTCCGGCCTTCGCGAACCCAGCTTTGAGAGCGGCCGCGATCTGCGGTCCATCGGCGAATGAAGGCAGCAGGTAGAATTTCAGGCGCTTGCCGGCGAGGATGCCCCGGGATGATCCATTCGGCCCGCCGCCGTCTTCAAGGTGGCCTGAATAACCTTTTGGGATCAATTGGCGCTCGCGGACGAGGTCTGAATACGAGAAGCCCATTAACGCCCGCTCGGTGATGAGTGCCAATTCCCGCCGTGCCTCGACGTCGCGCCAGAGCGACCTCTCGGTATTGAAATACAGCTGATAAATCCACGTCGGGTAGCCGCGCAGCACCTGAGGCGCCTTGGCTAAGAGCTTCGGATTCGATCCACGAAAAGACGGGAGAGGTATCTTCAATAAGTCTATGTCGACGGAATCGAAGAAGTTCCCGATGGTGTCGAGCGTGAAGCCCACGAGTTCCACGCGTTCGGGATAGCCGCTTTGTACGCGATAGTGTGGATTGCTTCTCAGAACAAGACTTTTACCCGGCGCATACGATTCGACCGAGAAGGGGCCGGATGTGACGCTCCAATCTTTCGTGAGATTGTCGGGATGGAGCAGGGCCGAGTCCGCCAGACTCAACTCGTGGACCAAGCCGTCGTTGGTGGGCGCAGAGAACTCGAGGATGAGATCCCGCTTCTCGATCTTGGCGCTGAGAAGTTTCTTCAGGTAGACGATGTGCCGGTGTTTCTCCCGGCTCAGCGACACGATATGGGCCGCGATCAGCGCGGGCTCGATCAGGGTACCGTCGCTCCAGGCCAATTCCGATCGCAAGCGGAATATCCAGCGCGTGGGCGAGAGGCGCTCCCAGGATTCCGCAATGCCGGGACCGTATCCCGACGGCGACTGACTTGAGTCTCGGACCAAGCCTACGGCCAGATTTTCGAGCAGGTAATACTGATAGACCAACTCCGTGTTCCGCGGGTCCAGTATCGTCTGGTCCTGCCGGAACACAAAGAGGAGGTATCCGACTCGGAGCGTCTTAGATTGTGTCATGCCGTGCCATGAGTAAACCAAAATCGCGCCTAATGCCGCGAACGCGAGAAGGATGAGACGACGCTTCATTGCATTCATGGGCGAAACAATCGATGAGGCTCACTAAAACTAGCCGCCCAGCAAAGGCCGTATGGCCGTTGCTGGGCGGGTTCGCGGAGCAAGTATCCGACGGCTTAAATGCTGCCGCCGCAGTTGCTGTCGGCAGCGGCGACGCCCACGGAGGCTTTGGTGTAGACCATCGCCGAAAGGGACGCCACGAGAGAGAACGCGCCCAGCAGGTAGCCGACGATGAGGAACGGGAGCTTTTTATTCATGCTTGTTTCTAACCTCCGTGAAGTTATGAGTCTACCAAAATTAGCGGTTACGAAAAATAAAAAGCCAGAGGCCTGGGCACAAGACGTGCCAAGCCTCTGGTTTCATCCGATTGCGGTCGGATCGTGGATACCCCAGGGCCAATCCCCGGGCTACAGAGTCGCTGATTAGGCGATAATGGAGTTTAGTCGGTAAGCCTCTATTGGACGAGGGTCCAAGGACCCATTCACGGATAGGTCCTACCTCCTAGTTGCCTCGCAGGCTCAATTAGACGCTGTCACGGCGCCGCCTTTCCGTGACCAAAGCGGGGGCGCACCCTCGCGCTGCGCCTGAACGAGTCGTTCGTAGAACCGCCGGAACCTGACTGGGTCGATGTCGGCCGCGCGCTTGAAATCGGCCAGCGCCCTTCCTCGCTGGCCCAGCGTTTCCATGGCCATCCCTCGATAGAGCAGGGCTTCGGCCGATCGGCTATCGGCTTTTAAGGCTAAAGTCGTTTCCTTGATCGCCTCCTCCACTTTTCCCGCCCGTGAGAAGACAGCTCCTCGGACCATGTGAGCCGTCGCGTCGCCGGCGTTACTCGCTAGGGCGCGGTCGGCGTCCTCCAGGGCCTGCTTGTCGTCTCCTTTGCCTAGGCCGCTGAGCGCTCGATGGCCGTAGAATCTCTTCTGGGCTTCCTGGTAGAGGTTTCGGTAGCGTTCAGGCGAGATAAGCGCGGCCTGCTTGAGATCCTCTAGAGCGAGTTCGTAGCGGCCGCGATCCGACCACAGGACTCTGCCCCGGATGGCGAGGGCGTCCGCGTCACCGGGATCGCTCTTTAAGGCACGGTCGGCCCAGGCAAAGGCCTCGCCGCGGCGGCGCGCCTGCATCATCAGAAGCGCCCTCTGGGACAAGGTCTCGGACTGCTCGCGGCTCAAGGCGACGGCCTTGAGGGAATCCTCGTCCGCTCCCTTGAGGTTCCCGGACATTCCGCGCGCCATCACCCGCGCGTAATAGAGCGGAGCCGAATCGCTATTTTTCCTGATAGCCCCGCTCAGTACCTGTTCTGCCTGAACGGGGTCGCCGCGGTCGAGCAAGGCATAACCGTTGTCGAGCGCTGTCCGCACGCCGGGACCGGGCTTGAGCGGGCGGGCCCCGCCGCTGCGCTCCTTCGCAAGTTCGATGGACCATTCGTCCTCCTCAATGGACTGTCCGGGCAGCCATTGTCGTCCAAAGAGCTTCCTGCTGTCTGTCAGCGTCCGGTCGAAGATTCCACGGATTTTTTCGTCGTGCAGCCGCAGCATTTGTCGATCGCGCACTTGGCGTAAATCCGGGTCGTTTGGAAAGTTGGCCAGTGCCTCCGCGAATAGTCGTTCAGCCGCGGGCGCGTCACCGCGGGTCAAGGCATCACGGATTGCGAGTTTGGCGGCGACGGCCTGCGGCTTGGCCGCAGCAGCTTGCGCCGTGGGCGCGACGGACTGGGTTCCAGCGGCCGCGGTCCGCGCTGCGGCTGCGGCGGCTTGCGCTCCGGCGGCGACAAGACTCCCGGCGGCAGACGCCTGCGGCGTGGCCTGATCGGCAGCAAGAGTGGAGTTGCCTCTCAAGCCGTTCTCCGGGGGCTTCGTAACTGGCGAGGGAGCGTCTTCATCGAGGTCGCCTAGAACGTCTGAAGAGGTGGCCGAGCCTTCTTGGTTTTTTCTTGGCAAAAGCCGGGGAAACGAAAAATACCGTGAGGGATGCGATCAGGAGGGAGCCCGCTCTGATCATCCTTCGGAGTATAGCCCCGGCCCACGGAATCCGCAATGACGAAGTCGACCAAAAGACCCGAAAAACTCACGGGCCTATAACGCTATTCCGGTGCCCTTGCGACCCAGGCGGACGAAGCCGGGCCCGAGTACAATTGCATTAAGGAAATCAAATGACCATGAACATTCTTATCGCGGTGTTGGCGTTGCTGCCGATGACGGCGGCCGCCCAAGGTCGGGACTCCGGTTCACTTTTGCGCGGATCAATGCATGCCCTGGGGCAGGCCGGATTCGCAGGTATGGCAGACATCGCGATGCCGCAAGCTCCAAGCGCACCGTCGGTCTCGCTTGTCGCAGCGCCCGTTACAGAAACCGCACAAGCCATCGTAGCGTTAGTCGACGCCGTGAAAAAGATTGGTATCGACGGCTCATTTTCAGGCGCGGTCCTGCGAAAAGTTGGTCTTGCCTTCGTCGGTGAGACATATCCCTTCAAGGTTATTAAGATCTCTGATCCGGACGTGCGAAATTTCACAGTGACGGCGGTCCGTGGACAAAACGACATTCTCTTGGAGGCCGTCAAGAAGGTCGACGGTAAGAAACACCTCCGGTCCTACTTAATTTCCGCCGATGGGAAACTCCTCGGGGCGGCCGTTTCATGGAAGGAAAATGGATTGATCCTAACTGAATCAATCCCTCTGGTGGACGCCGAGGCCGACTACCGGGAGCAACTCGATTACTGGATGCGATACTATCGCGCCAACCTGAAGAAGCCGTAAACGGTACTGATGCCTAGACAGTCTCGCAAGTAACGAACGAGCGGCGTAAATCCAATTCGGGGCAATTCGTCTTAGCCTGAGCGACCAATACGCGCGCGAGATAAGCGCGGCATGGGGCGGGGAGATTAAGACCCGGCGCCGTCGTCCATATGGCGAGCGTCTCCCACGCAAGTCTTTCACGCGGCGAGTCGGACGGCGCGGCCTCGAGTAAGCGAAGCGGAGTATCGCTCCAGGCATCCCAATCGGTGACGCCGCTTTCCGGTGATAGCCCGCAGCTCATGAGAGCCTTTGCGGCTGTCGGCTGATGCAACGCAGCGGATAACTCAGTGACGCCGATCTCACGGGGTGACGCGCTCGATAGAGTTCGGAAAATCGGGAGCATGTAGTTCAGCAGCCAGTTCCGCAACGGCTCCCGTTGCGTCGAGGCAAGCTCCCGGAGTCGGGCTTGAATTTCAGGTCGCGGGCGGCGTGAAATGACCCATGTTTGCGAGGCGAAGCGGTCGAAAGAGAAGCGTGATAACCCTGGGAAGCGAGATGCGCGAGCAGCAGCGCCTCGAATGGATCATGCTTCCGGGCGTAGCGGTAGAAGCGGTTCTCAGGGCGGAAGATATGGATGAAACAGAGTCCGTCCGACGCCAGTCTTCCCGACAGCGCCTGGAGGAACTGCGTAGAGAGAATGTCCATCACCATCCCGCCTTTACCATCGTAGAGATCAATCCAGATGCTGTCGAATCGGTTCGTCCCATTCATGATGTAGTGGAGCGCGTCGCCCTCGATCGCTTCGGTTTGGGGAGGAAGGGTCTTGAGAACGCTCAGATTGAGATCTACTCCAGTCTGCCGATGCCCCGCGTCGACCCAGGCCAATCGCTGCAAGCCGGCGCCGCCGCCGATGCCGAGAGTCAAAGTATGTCCGCCGGGCGCCAAGAGCCCGGACAACGCCCAGTCATCCCAATAGTAGTACGAGAGCCGATCGCCGTCCGGAAGGTAGCTGACCATGATGTCCGACCCTTTAGGCTTTGAATCCGCCCGCCTGTCGGCGGAAGTTATCAAGATGCTTTCCATAAAACCCCCTGCGCCATGGCCACGACATAAAATGAGCAGGCGATCGCCCCGAGCGGGTTCACAGCCGGCCACTGCATGATGAGGCCGGACAGAAGAATCCCGGAGGCTATGCCCGCATACTTCACGCTCAATGCTCGTTGGAGATCTCTCTGTCCGTAGAGGCAGTTGGTTTCGATGAAGCCGAGCAGGCCGCCCCAAACAAAAACCCCCAGCAGAATCGACGGGCCCGACAAGGCCAAGAACGCGAGCGGGACAACCATCCAAAGTCCGAACATCTTTTTGGATTCCTTAGCGCCCAAATGGCCGCGCAACCATGATCCCCCGGCCGCGGAGAGAAGGGGGCGCTAGTCGCCAGTCCGACGGTCAAGGCTTTGCCATCGAGCATTTTGAGCGCGATGGGGTAGATCATATTGCTCAGGGCGCCGAAAGCCGCGCCCGCGAGGAATACCACGCCGATGCCGCGCAATCCGTCAGCGGCTGCCGGAGCCTCCTTGCTTTGAGCAGCGACAGCCAACGCTGGCGCCGACTTGGGTAAGTTGAGAAGCAGGACGCATAGCAGGCTATACCCCGCGACACCGGCGATCGACACCCGATCGGCGCCGAGGAAGGCGCCGATCGCGGGCGCTAACAGCAGGCTCAGACAGCTCACCAGAAAAATAGCGCTGTTGGCCCACGCCAACCCGCCTTCGGAGCGACGGGCTGACCAAGCCTGCACGGCGGGAATGAGCAACGACTCCATCATCCCGAGTAAAAGAGCCTGACTGGCCAAGAAGAACCATGGCTTCGGACGTCCGTATAGAGCTAGGCCCGTGAAGAGGATTCCACAGATGATCGCAAGCCAAGAGCGGCCTTTGCCCGTGATTCGATCCGCCCACGCGCGTGCCGACAACGCGGGTAAGAAGAGCAGGGCGGTGAAAACGGTGATCCCCGATGTCCCGGTCTGCTGAAGCACATCATAGACCAAGCTGTAACGATAGGCTCCGGAGCCGAGAATACCTACGGTTAAAGCGGGGAAGAAGAATAGCGGGTTCATGCTCTTCCCGTGCAGTGGCCGCAATTCGGATCGGGAGGAACCTGTTCTATGGTGAGCGAGCAGTTGCTCACATCGAACTCAGCACGGCAATTGAGAAAGCGCGGCGGTTCGTATCCGGTGAGGACCCGCACGACATCCGGCATCTGCAGGGCCGCCATCGCCGTCGTAGCAGGGAGAAAGATGCCGGCCGGCAGCTCCGAGAGCCTGTGTTCGAAAGAACCCGCCCCGGGCTTGCTCCGCCGGAGCTTATCGAAGCAGGGCCAGCAGGTGGACTGGCCGGGCAATATCGTCGGCGGTAGCGAGGACATATGCCCATTATACCCGCCCGCCGCGATCAGGGGACGCGATGCCTGTAGCAGGCCTCGAAAAGCCAGAGCGTGGTCTTGTCCATTGAAGGGTAGTCCGCGCAGTTGATCACGAGATCCGCCTGGGGCACGAGCTCATCGAGCCATGTCGCGCCCTCTTTCAACATATAAGGGTAGGCCACGACCTCCGTTTCCGGCGCCAGATGGCCTAGAAACCGCTGGAGCGCGTGAACCTTCAATGAACCGATTTGGTCGGCGTAATAAATCTGCCGGCCGAGGTTCGCCCTTTCGACCCGATCATAATCCAAGACGATGAGACGACCGACGCCGATGCCGGCCGACTGCACGGCCATATGCGAGCCGCCGCCGCCCGCGCCGACGATGAGGATCGTGCTGCGGCGAAGGCTGTCTTGGAGGTTTCGGCCCGTCTTGCCGGAAGGCGCAAGGCCCGAAAGGTAGGGGAGTTGCCTTTGTAGGCGAGCCTCATAATGCGGCTCGAATTTCGGTTCGTGATCCGAGGCGGCGTTGCGGAATATCTTGTCTTCGCTCAGGCCTGAGAAGAAGGCGTCGATATCCTCGCGCGTGACATGCGCGGCCTTCATTTCGACGAGGATTTCATCGATCGTTCGTCTCCCGTTGGCCAATGAGATCGCGCGTCCACCCGCCTCATCAATGTCGTAAGAGAGGATAAGACTCCGGTGGGAACAGAAGAACTTTGCGGTCGTGGGGCTTACGTCGAGCAGCATGACGTGTTCGCGGATCAATGGTTTCATGGAATTCCTCAAACGGCATGATTGCCGCCTGCCCCGTGCGGATGCCGCACGGGACAGGCGGCGGATGCTTAGATCATCTTGATGTCGTTCAGCGCGACGACGGCGAGCTTCTTGAGTTTCATGGTGCCTCCATTTTGCGGGGTTGTCGTTCAGTGCGCCTGCGTCGAACGTCTGAGTTTCGATTTTCCTGCTTCGATGCCGTCCGCCGTTCTTTGGCAGATGGCGGACGGTTTAGATCATCTTGATGTCGTTCAGCGCGACGACGGCGAGCTTCTTGAGCTTCATGGTGCCTCCGTTTGCGGTTTGATTCGGTCCACCGGTTCTTCGTCAGCCGGCACCCTCATGTGATCAATTTTTATGCTGTTGCACGTAGGACGGGTCAGGGTGCGCTAGAATGTTCTGGGCGAATTGGGCCGGTGAATTGCAGGAGGGTGAAAATGTTTTGCGAGATCAAGTCGGGCGAAACGGCGACCGCGAACGAGTGGTTCCGACGCTGCGAGCATGAGCGTTGGCCGTACATCGTCGTAACGCATCGAAGAAAATACGCCGCCGTGAACTGGGACCACGTTTCGTTGCCGAAAGAAGCGGATGCGAAACTCGATGGCTGCGAGGTGGCTTTGGAAGAGGTTTACGATCGGCACGCCGGGAAGAAATCCAAAGGCATTTTCTCCGCGAAGGTCGGAAGGTTCGATAACATGCTTCCCGAGGAGGCCCGAGCGGCCGCGCGAGAAATTTACGGCATTCTTACCGCGGCTCTTTCCCGCATCGCCTGAAATTCCTGTAGAATTACAATCTGTGAGAAAGCTCAAGGTCTTGGTCATCGAGGACGATCCTCTCGCGCGCGAGCTCATGAAGGGGAGTTGCGAGAGCACGAGGTGGACTTCGCCGCAGATCTGGCGTCCGGCCGCAAGAAGATCGCCGCTCGCCGCAATGACATCTGCTTCATCGACCTCAAGCTGGGAGCCAAGGACGACAAGTCCGGGCTGGAACTGCTCCCATTGGCGGCCAAGGCGGGGGCGTATTGCGTGGTGATGTCCGGCCATGACTCGGAGGCGGTGGTCGAGCGCGCCTATGAGCTCGGCTGCGACGACTTCTACGCCAAGGGCAACGAAGAGGAGAACGTGAGCGCGGTCGTCGCTCGTTTCCTGCGCAAGCGCCCGGAGGGCGGCGAGGACCGCCTGTTCAAGGACCTCTTCATCACCGAGGACGCGGCCACGCGCGCCAGCGTCACCGAGACGCTCAAGTACGCGGCCTCGGACCTGCCGGTCATCATCCTGGGGCCTTCCGGCACCGGCAAGACGAGTCTGGCCGAGGTCATTCATGGCCGCTCGGGCCGCACGGGGCAGTTCGTCGCCATCAACTGCGCCGCCTATACGGAGGATCTGCTTGAAGCGGAGCTCTTCGGCTACCGCAAGGGCGCCTTCACTGGTGCTGCGGACGGACGCAAGGGCAAGCTCCTCCTGGCGGACGGGGGAACGCTCTTCTTGGACGAGATCGGTTCTATGAGCCTTGCGATGCAGACCAAGCTTCTCAAGGCCATCGAGGAGAAGGCCTTCCATCCCCTCGGCTCGGACAGCGCCGTGAAGTCCCGCTTCCGCATTGTCAGCGCGACGTTGGAGAACCTCCAGAATCTCGTCAAAAGGGGCGTCTGCGTTTCGATTTCCTTCAACGCGTTCAAGGCGTGACCATCGAACTGAAGCCCTTGGCCCGGCGAAAGGACGACATCCTCCCTCTTATCTCCTTCTTCAACCGCGGCGGACTGCGGTTGTCCTTCACGGCGGACGCCAAAGAACTGCTTCTGCGCCACGACTGGCAGGGCAACGTTCGGGAGCTCAAGAAGTTCGTGGACTTGGCGGCGGGCGGCGAGTCCGGGCGCGTCACCGCCGATGCGGCGCGCCAGCTTTTGGCGACGACCCGCGCGGGCCAGTCCTCCGATGAGTTCCTGACCGAGAAGCAGTACCACTATATCCTCGAAAACGGCCTCTACGCCGCGGTCAATCGCTTCGAAGACGGGGCGATCCAGCGCAACCTGACGGACAATGAGGGCCGAAAGACCAAGGTCATGGCCGACTTGAAGATAGACACCGGCCTACTCTACAAGTCCCTCAAGAGGACCGGTAAGCATCGGAGCAAGACCAATGGCGACTGATCTCGCCGCCGAACTGGCGGATTTGCGTCACGACATCAACGCCAAGTGTCCCAACCTCAAGACGGCGGCGGCGCAGCTGCGCGGCGAGTCCACGGAGAGGGAGATTAAGCTCGTGCGGCTGATGGAGGAGCAGGCGCGCTCGGTGGCCGAGCGGATCGCCGCTTACGGGGCGCTGCTGCGCGACGGCCGCCGGAAATGAAGTTCCGGGCCGCGACCTCTGGCCGCGCCAGCGTCCAGGTCGGCATCAAGCTCGCCCGTCTTTTGGAACTGCCCGAAGGGGACTTCGCGGGCCGTGTGCGCGAACTCGAGGCCGATGTCCTGTTCCGACGCCTCCTTCACGCCAAGGTGATCTCGGTCCAGCCTTACGCCGGCGCGGGCTTCATGACGCAGAGGTTCGGCGGGTGGGGACTGAGCACGGCGAGCGACGGCGTCCCGGCGCTCGACGGACAAGGAGACCTCGCTAAACTCATCCAGAAGGTCGGTGAGAAGCGCTTCCAAGAATTCTTCTTGAGCGACGAGGGCTACACGGACGATGAGCGCGCGCGGATGTGCAAGGTAACGAAAGAAGAGGCCGGGCGGCTGAGGGAGCTCGTCAACAGCCTCTACGTCCAGGCCGAGTTCGACGGGGCGTCGTCCACCGCCGCGCCCGCGAAGACCTACAGCGCGGTCGCGGGGATCACGGTGGACGGCGG
The DNA here is from genome assembly GCA_023213235.1 of Elusimicrobiota bacterium. Taxonomy (GTDB): domain Bacteria; phylum Elusimicrobiota; class Elusimicrobia; order UBA1565; family UBA9628; genus GWA2-66-18. Next base: position 830,882 of record CP096137.1, read on the forward strand.
AAAGCCCAGCCTCGCCTTCTTCAACCGCCAGATTTGGAAAGGACGCTACCAAGTCAACGAGGACAAGAGCCGCCGGATGCTCGACTCCCTTCCGGCCTCGGAAGCGCGGCGTTTGGAGGGTTTCCTGCGAGAACTGGGCCTGCTTGACCGCCGTAAGAGCACGCTTTACCGCGTGCTCGAAGCGCTAATTGAGGCCCAGGCACCGTTCTTCATCAGCGGCGACCCGGACCAGCGCCGGCCGCTGACCCAGCGCGACCTTTCGGACAAGCTCGACATATCGCCGAGCGTCCTCAATCGACTGATCTCGAACAAGTCGGTCCAGCTTCCCTGGGGACTTGAGGCGCCCATGAAGACGCTCGTTCCCAGCCGGAAGTCCTTGATCCGAGATCGTCTCCACGATCTCGTTCGCCTATATCCAGCCGCGACGGATGAAGATCTGGGCCGAAGGATCGACCGCCTCTATGGCGTTCGACTTTCCCTACGATCTATCGCGCAGTACCGCACGGAACTGGGTCTCGGCAACCTCCGCAAGCGCCGACAGACCTCCGCCTAAGCGCCGCCCGGCGCTTCGCTTCCCAATCTCTCTCCCTCTCGCGGGATTGCTTCCGGCTTCAACTGCATAAAAATTGATCACCGGTGGCGTCAGGGTGACGCGCTTCGGGAGTCGTCGGTCCCGATGAGAGCGGAGGTGAAGTCCTCCGGCTCCCGAAAAGGGATGCGCCGCCCGCCCCTGGATCTTCCAGGCTTGGCGGGAACGGCCACGAGCGCGGTCCTTACAAGGCGCATTCGGCATCGCCGGACGCCTCAAATAACCGCTGAGCCCACCGAGAACCGGACGCCAAGTGAAGGGATGGTGCCTTCGTGGCCCACTTGCACAATGCCGTCGTCGTTTCCTCTGCCATTGCCTCTGCCGTTGCCGCCGCCGCTGTCGCTGAATCCACCCGGGACGTCGAACTCGCCCACCGCGCCGCAGCGCTCCTGGTCCGCCTCAAACCCTGCCTCGACCCCGAGCAGGTCGTTCACGAGTTGCTTCGCCAGCAGCGGGTGGAGAAGCTATCGCGCGAGTCGCGCAACCTCAACCATTGGAGCGAGCACGCGCCGAAGTTCCTGGCCCTGATCGTGCGGCAGGCGCGGCTCGATCGTCTGCGCCGCTACCAGGAAGCCGAGGCTTTCTACAAGGCTAGGCACCGAGAGATCGTTCGGTTCGCGCGGGTGATCATCGGCGACTCTGCGGCGGCCGAGATCGTCGCCTCGGACACCTACCGGGAACTACTTGAGGGGAGCATTACCATCGCGGGTTTCTTCGCCGCTTTGGTCGCCAACGCCCGCAACTATCTGGCACGGCGGTCCTACCGGCAAGGCAAGTTCGTGCCGTTGGACGAGGCCTTTACTCCGAGCTTCGGAAGCACGGACATGGAAGGCGATGAGGGGGAAGCTCCGTCGTTCGAGCCCATCTCCCAGCGGCTCGACGACCAGGACCCGCTCGAAATCCTGATCGCCCGCGAGGAAGAAACCGCCCGCCGGCGGATGGTGGCGGCGGCCAAAGAGGACCCGCGTTGGCGCTACATCAAGCGGCGGGATTGGGCCGCGCCGCTGTCGAGAAATGTGCGGAATTGACCAGCTCGTGGGATAGGTAAGTGCCGGGTCGATTTGCGGGCAGTCGGGTAGCCAGTCCGAACCAAACGGGGAGCAAGCTTCTCCACCTGCCCTGCAAGTTTGACCCAAGAGATTGAGAGCAGCAAGGAGAGACGAGCATGGACGAGCCTGTGGAACTTGGAGGGGCAGCGCGCGGAGGCCGGCCGCCGAAGACGGTGGCGATCATGGTGAACCTGCCGGTGGCGGACCACGAAACCCTCGCCAAGGCGGGCATCAAGAAGATGCGCCTGACCGGCGAGGACGTACCGCGCGACCGTCTGATCTCCGAGGCGATCCAGCATTACGCCAAGAGCCTGAGCGCGGCGGAATAGGTGAAGCACCCCTCGGGCGGGTCCTCGGGCATGTCCGAGGGGGAGGAAGAAGAGTCGTGGGCGAGAAATCGAAGGTTTTGCTGCCAAACCTTGCCCTCTTCGTCCGCGCCGTTGGCGCGTTCGCCTCCTGACCCCTCCCTCCCAACCACAAAAGAGTGGTGTGGGATGAAGGGGTCAGGAGGACAGAGGGCAAAAGGCAGCAAAAAAGAGAAAGAAGAAAAAACAACAACAGCAACAGCAACAACAACGGAAACAGAAAACAGAAAAAACAAACAGAGAACGGAAAGAAAAACAGAAGGGAAAAGTCAGAAGGAACAGAAAGAAGGGAACGGGAAAACAGCAACAGCAAAAGAGGGAGAACTCGATTGGCGATGAAGACGACGGCGGATGTGCGGCGCGGGGAAATCCAGCTAACGGCGCGAGACATTAAGATGCTCGCGGCGCTCGAGAAGTGGATCGTGCTCGGCATCGGCCAGATGGTCGGGCTCGGCCTGGAGCCGACGCTGGGCGAGGCCGAACTCATCGAGCGCTTCTTCAACAAGATGGAGCGAGAGGACTACAAGCTCGGCGTCTTCAACCGCGTCCACGCGCTGGAGGCCCAGGGCTATATCAATGGGCACTCCTTCCTGCGCCAGCCGAAGGCCTACACGCTGACCGAGCGGGGCTTTAACGCCCTGCGCGACGAGCCGGTCGAGCATCGTCCCGAGATCCGCGACGTCGTGAGCGAGGCCATGATCCGCCACGAACTGAAGGCCTCCGCCGTGGGCTTGGTCCTCACGGAAGTCCTGGGACTTCCCGCGGCGCGCCAGCACCCGAAGGCCGTCTGGACGCACACGGGCGGCCGCCGGCGTCTCGTGGTCGAGGGCGCCTCCGACCTCTGGATCGAGTCCTCCGAGCCCAAAGCGATCGAGGTCGAGCTGACGCAGAAGTCCAAAGGGCGCTACGAGGAGATCTTCGAGACCTACCGCCGCCGCCTGACGCGCGGCGGCGTGGTCCTCTATCTCACGGGCTGGCCGGGCGGGGCGGCCATCATCCTTAAGAACGCCCGCGCGCAGCGCGCGCCTTTCGTCTACGCCTGCGGCCTGGACGATTTCCGCCGCTCCGCGGGGCGCTGCGTCTTCCAAGGCGCGGTCGAGAGCCGCGCGATCGTTCTGGGCGCGGCCGGAGTGGAGGCCGCGCGATGAGCCCCTGGTCCTTCCTCGCCGTCATGACCGTGATGCTCGCGGGTTTAGCCGGCCTGCGCAGCGAGCGCCGGGCGCTCGGCGGCGCGCTGACGGGCCTTGCCGCCGCCCTATTCGTGGCCCTCATGCCCTGGCAGACGGTGGACTGGTTGAGCAGCGCGCACCGCGGCTTCGGCCGCTGGTACGAGCCGCGCCGGAGCGTCGTTCGGCTCGGCTGGACGGCGGCGTCCGCCTGCTTCGGCGCGGCCGTGGGACTCGGCGCCGCCGGACGTAAGACCGCCGCCCAGGACGAGAAGGACTGGGAGACGCCTGCGGATTCCAAGGTCGTGGACGAGGAACTCGGACGCAGGCTACAGGCGGGCCGGGGCGAGGAGACCTTCCTGGGACTGACGAGCGGCAAGCGCCGGATCACCTCACGGCGCGCGAGCGCGAGGGACACATGCAGGTCGTGGGCCCGACGCGCTCGGGGAAGTCGCAGCTCCTGCTGGCGCTCGCCGCCCAGGATATGAAGGCGGGCCTGCCGCTCTTCTTTATGGAAGCCAAGGGCGACCGGGGGACTTCGACCAGTTCCTCAAGACGGCATCGATCGCCGGACGGCTCGACTCGGTGCGCTACTTCAACCCGCAGGACGACCGCTCCATGACCTTCAACCCGATCCGGCCCGTCTCCGGACAGGACTCCACCGCCGTGGCGAACCAGATCGCCCGCGCCATCGGCCGCGAGCCCACCTCCTCGGGCGAGGGGCAGGACTACTACCGCGCGGTCGACTACGCGAAAGTGCAGACCATGGCCGAGGTGTTCTGCGCGACCGGCCGGGCCTTCACGCTGCGCGACTGCTACTACTACTTCGCCTTCCCCGAGGCGCGCACTGAGGCGTTCAAGCTCTGTCGCGACCGGCGGCTGGCGGAGCTCGCCCGCTCCGAGTTCGAGGCCAACCCCGATTCGAGCGGCCTCACCTCCGCGCTTCGCCCTTGGACGACCGGGCCTTTGGGCGAGCTCCTCAACAGCTATGCGCCCCAGATCCGCCTCGAGGATGTATTCGAGCGCGGCCATGCCGCCTACTTCGCGGTTCCCGTCGGACATCTCCAGGTGCTCGCCAACCCGCTCGGCCGCATGGTGATCTCAGGGCTCCTGTCGGTGGCGGCCGCGCGCCAGCGCACTGAGCCCAAGCCCGGGCCCGCCACCGTGATCTTGGACGAGTTCGCCGAGTTCGCCACGCCGGTCTTCGCCTCCTTCGTGGCGACCGTGGGCTCGGCCAAGCTGCGCACGATCCTCTCGCACCAGGACCTCGGCCAGCTCAAGCGCGTGGAGGGGATGGACGTCGCGGCCTTCGAGTCGGTCGTCTTCAACAACACCTCCGGCTGCAAGGTCTGCTTCCGCTCGCCTAACCCGGAGGACGCGGAGTTCTGGGCCTCGACCCTCGGCACGCGGACGACGACGAGCGACACGGAGCGCGTCGAGAGCGCGCTCCTGGGCGACCACCGGACCGGCGACCGCTCGCGGCGCGAGGTGGAGCGCTTCAAGGTCCATCCTAACCAACTCAAGTCGCTGGAGCCCGGCACGGCGCTCGTGCTCTCGCCCGGCCGCGCCGAGTGCCTGGTCCGCACCGCGCGCGTGCGCGAGGTCGCGCGACCGCTTTCAATCCCGCCGCTGAGACCGGTGTCCCTCGACACGGAGAAGGGTCTCGATTTACGTGCTGCCGTTCCTGATTACGGCGCTCAACACGAATTCCCGGAGGTGAAGTCTTGAAGAAACTCGTCCTAGTCGTCCTTGCCGCCGCGGCGGCCTCGTCCGCAAGGGCGGCATCCTATGTGGAGCAGGCGACCTTCAGCGTCGCCGCTTCGACGATCGCGGGCCTCGACCGCGACTCGGTGGGCAACCTCTACGCCCTCATGATGGCGCCGGGAGCGACGACCTACTCGGTGACGGCCTACCGGACGCCGAGCCTCGAACCGCTCTTCAACTTCAACACAGGTGTTCGCTCTCCTCTCGCCTTCGCGGTCGAGCCCTCCGGCGTCGTCAACGTGCTGGAAGGGGGTAACGACATCACGCTCAAGCGCTTCCTCAATACGGGTTACTTCCTCGGACAGTCGACTTATTCCCTGGGGCCGTATATCAGCTCGTCGAGCCTCCTGTCGGCCGCGATCGACAAGACCAACGGACGGCTTCTGCTCGCCTTCCAGAACGTGAGGAGCTACTACTGCGTCCAGTGCGTGGGCTGCCCTTGCCCGCCGAGCGGGCTCAAGGGCTACGTCAACGCCTACGACTTCTCGGGCAACCTCCTCAGTCAGATCGAGATGCCCGGCATCAGCGCCACGCCGAGCAGCTGCTACACGCCCTCGAAGATCGCCGTCGGGCTCCAAGGCGATCTTGTCGTCGCCGACGACGCCTGCCAGAAGCTCCTGCGATACTCGGCGCTTGGGGCGTTGGAGAGCGAGACTCCGGCCTCGCGTTTCGGCAACCTGCAGAATCCTCGGGGCCTGTGGCTGGACGGAGACTCCTCGGCGTACGTGAGCCAGATTACGTGCGGGCCCGGCGGCTGTCCCCTGAGCGTGGTCAAGGTCACGCCTGACGGCGACTTGGCGACGACGGTGACCGCGGACTCGGGTATCGGCTGCGGCTGGGACGGGCGCATCCTTTACCTTACTTCCGCGGGTCGCGCGCCCCTGCGCCGCATGATCCTCAACGAGGCGCCCACCGTCCCCGCGCCGTCCGCGCCGCACGGGGCGGTGGTCCAGCACTCCTCGGCCGCGTGGCTGCGCTGGCAGTCTTCTTCGGACGGCGAGGGCGACCCGCTTCTCTACACGCTTGAGATCGGAACCTCGCCGTTCGTTCTGCGCAGCACGGGGACCTCTGAGACGCCGGACTTCGTGACGGCGCCGCTCGTCTTCGGCACGACCTACTACTGGCGCGTGACCGCGCGGGATTCATACCTGGGCCTGCCGCTCCAGAGCCGCGCCTCCTCGGTCGAGAACTTCGTGCTGGGCCTTACGAACGGCCCGCCGGGCGCGTTCGCGGTCATTAAAGGCACCGGCACGGCGCTGACGCGGGACTCCTTCGTGCTCCTCACTTGGACGCTGGCGACGGACCCGGACGGCGACGCGCCGGTATACGAACTGTCCTGGCGCCGCCACGACCAAGCCCTGCCCGCGATCACCACCACGACCGCGGCCGCCGTGACGATGAGCGGCCTCGCCTTCGGCTCGACCTACTATTGGTCGGTTCGCGCCCGTGACGACTATCAAGCCGCGAGCCTCATGAACGGCGGGGCCTTGCAGAGCTATACACCGGTGCTCCGCAACACGCCGCCCACCATGCCGGTCTACGTCTCGACTAGCGCCATCTCGACGCGCGAGAGCCGCTACGAGCTCCGCTGGCTCGAATCGGAAGACGCCGATGAGGACCCGGTGAGCTACCGGCTCTACCTCTCGACCGCCCTCGCGGCCCCGGTGCTGGTTCAGGACGGCCCGCTGACCTCCTATCTGTTGGACCTCGCTTATGGCACGACCTTTTACTGGCGCGTCGCCGCCGCCGACGCAGTGGGGGCGTGGCCGACGCTGGAACGAGGACCTTCACCGCCACTTTCTTGAACGACCCGCCCGATCCGCTGCGCCTGACCGCGCCCTTCATGGCCGCGCCGACGGTCAAGACCATGCGCGACGGCGTCGAGGTCTCTTGGGAGCGCGTGACGAACCCGCAGGGAGATCCCATTTACTACACGGCCTTCCTTGGCCGCTCGCCCTTGGCGCTCGACGCGGTCGCGCGCATCGATCAGCCCGCCGGCGCGGGCACGGCCGCGCTGCGCGCCGTGGCCCTGGGCGTCAGGCCCCAGGCCGAGGCGCAAGTGGACGGAAACACGGTCCGATTGCGTCTCACCGGCCTCGACTACTACCGCAGCTACTACTTCAAGGTCACGGCTGAGAATCCATACGGGGCCGCGAGCCAGACGCCGCTGCAGAGCTTCAGTTTGGCCTCGGCCGACAGCTTTCCGCGCGCCTACAACTACCCCAATCCGCTCAGCCCGGGGCGCGGGGAACGAACGTCGTCTTCAACGCGCCAGCCACCGGCTATTCCCGCGCCGTGCTGACGATCTATTCCGAGTTCGGACGGAAGCTCTACGAGCGCGACTACGGGGCCGTTCCTCCCGGCATAAGCTCGGTGCGCTTCGACGGCCGCGACCAGAATGGCCGCGCGCTCGCAAACGGCAGCTACGTCGGCCGCGTGCGCTTCGACGGACCCTCTGAGACGGCGACCTTCTTCCTCCTGGTGGTGAAATGATGACGAACATCCTCTTCAACTTCCTCATGCTCTACCTCGGCGCGCGGCCGCTCTACGCCGCGCCGACGATCCTGAGCCAGAGCCCCGGCGCGCAGGGCGCGGCCCTCGGACGCGCCGCCGTGGCCGTGATACAGGACCCAACCGCGCTCCACTGGAACCCCGCGGGGTTGGCCGGCGCGGGGGAGCCGTGACCGGCGAGCACCTTTTCCTTTATGACGGCGCGCGCTACGACTTCATCGGCCTGACCGTTCCCTCACGCCTCGGGACCTTCGGCATGGGCGCGGTCCAGCTCTACCGCGGATACATCACTGCGCGCGGCGCGATCGACGATCCGGGCTATCAGGTCACGGCCTCTCAGGCTGACTACAGGGCGGGTTTCGCCAAGAACTTCGGCGACCATTGGGCGGCCGGGGGAACCTTCAACATGCTCAGCTCTAACCTCGCGGGCTACAAGGACCGAGGCTTCGGCGCGGACGCGGGCGCGCGCTACGAGTCCCGTAGCGACGACCTATGGCTGCTGGGGCGGCCGTCTTGGTCGGCGGGCGCCGTCATCAAGAACCTGGTCGCGCCACGCCTCAAGCTCGACTCGGACCCCGAGGTCCTGCCGCGCGAGCTGCGCGGCGGCGTGAGCGTCTCCTTCGACGGCTTCTCGCGGGTGTCCCTCAACGCGGGCTCGATCCGAAAGGACCGGGCGATGCTCGGCGTCGGCATGAGCAAGCTCGTTGGGGAGACCGAGTTGCGGCTAGGTCTCGGCGCCTCATACACACTTCAAGACGTGCTGACCTTGCGCCTCGGGCTCGACGAGGGCTTCGCCGTGGGCGCGGGCTTCAAGACCGCCGACGGTCGCTTCGGCGTGGACTACGCGCTCGAGGACCGGCCGCTCGCCAAGAACCACCGCTTCACGCTCACCTACCGCTTCCTTAGATCCGCGACCGTTCCGGCCGCCCCGGCGGCGGAGGTTCAAGACGAGGAGTACGCCCGCGCCAAGGGGCGCGCTGAAGGGCTCGGCGCCGAGGCCTTCACGCGGGGCCAGGAGCTGTTCAAGGCCCAGCACTACGAGGAGGCGGTCGAGAGCCTGGCCTCGGCGGCGCTCCTCAAGCCCGAGGACCGCGAAGCGCGCGAGCTGTATCGCCGCTCGGTCGAGGTTCGCCAGCGCGAGGACGTTCGACTCCTGCGCCAGCAACTCGATCAGCAGGCCATGGCCGGTGATACGGCGGAGACTTATCGCATGCTCGCCAAGCTCCTGCGATACAAGACCGCGGACCACGAATACCTTCTCGACCTGGCGCGGCGCATCGTCGAGAAGCTGGACGCCGGCGCTCGCGACGCGGTCTCGGCTGAGATCGTTTCCGCCGGGGCGGAAGAGGTCCGCGCAGGTCTGGCGCGCGGCTTCGATGCTGAGGCGATTAACGACGCGGGATGGATCGAGTCCGTGGCGGCGAGCACCCAGGCGGCCAGCGTCGCGCGCAAGTTGAGCGCCGAGACGGCGCGGCTGACCAAGGAGCACCGTGCGCGGCTTGAACGGACCATCGGAAGCGCCCGCAAGTCCGGACAGCACGGACGGGCGCTGCTCGCGGCATTCTCGCTGTCGCGTTCCTATCCGGGCGATGCGGCGGCGGCCCGAACCCTCGACGCGGCGCGGCGCGACTACGCGGCCATGCTGCAGTTGAGCGACAAGGACCGTATTTACGTCCGCAAGCTCTATTACCTCGCGGCCGTGGCCTGGACGAAGAAGGACGCGGAACGGGCGCGCGACCTGCTCGACGAGTTGCGGCGGCGCGACGCGACGGACGCGAATGCTTCGGCCCTCATGGACGCGATGGTCCGCGCGGGCGCCGTCTACGAGACGTTCGATGACAACGGAGGTGCACAGTGATCAAGAAGATGACGGGCGCGGCCCTGGCGGCCGCGAGCATGACGATGACGGCGACGCAGGCCTTCGCGCAGTACGGCGGCAACGAGGGCCAGCTCGGCAACTTCCTCAACGGGTCGGCCAACTGGCTCATCACGATCCTGGGGCCGGGCATATTCCTGCTCGGGATCATCTGGGTCGGCATCAGCCTTGCCGCCGGCGACCAAGACGCGATGAGGAAGGGCGGCTTCGTGGTGGGCGGGGAGCGCTGATCTTCCTCGCGCCCTCGCTGATGGCGCTGATGAAGCGGCTGGCCGGCGGGTTCTGAGATGGCCGGGTACGAGTACCAGAGCGCGGGGCAGATCCTCGCGCCCTGGATGAAGAAGATGAACGAGGGGAGGCAACGCATGGAAAACGAAGGGCAGGCGGGCGGGACGCTGCCGGGCATGGAGGGCGGCGGCGCACCGATCGGCGAGGAGAACTCGACGCGCGTGATCGGGCGGCTGACGCGCAAGCCGCTGACGGTGGAGGTGACGGGCGGCCACAAGAAGGCGATCTTCACGCTGGCGGTCACGCGCAGCTACCGCGACGGCGAGAACCGTCCGAAGCAGCAGAAGGCCTTCGTGCCGGTCGTGGCCTGGCGGGCGCTGGCGGCACAGGTCGAGACGCTCGGCAAGGACAGCGCGGTGCTCATCGAGGGCCACCTGCGCACTTGGTCCGACCCGAAGGGCAAGAACTTCCGCTGGGAGGTGGAGGCGGAAGTGCTCGAAGTCCTCGAGCGCCGCGAGTCGCCGTCGGATGAGCGCGCTCCGAGACCGGAGGCGTCAGCCGCCTGAACACGGTCCCGTCCGGCTCGCGGCGAGAAAAGCCGCGGGCCGGTCGGGCCACGATTTCATAATGGAAAGCGTCAAAGTCTATCGCAGCGTCAACAGTGGCGACCGCTTCTTCGGCCTGGAACTGGCCGATGGAGCGGTGCTCCTGCTCGTATTCTTCTTCACGTTCAGCTTCAACCGTGAGGGGTTGTTCGGCAACGGTGTCGTCCTGCTGCTGGCGTACTTCGGCATCCGCGCGCTCAAGCGCAACAAGCCGGAGGGCTACGTGTTGGACCTGACGCGCTACGTCCTCGCAAGCCGCTTCAAATCGGTCGGTGCGTTCGATGAATCTGAGTCGGTGGATGGAGAGGAACCTCGAAAATGACCGCGACACTGAACAAACGGCCGATGCCTTCCGCGAAAATCGACACCTCAGGGTTTCGCAGCGCCGCGCAGAACGAGGGCGTGAAGATGACGACGGCTGTCCGGCCATCTATCCGATCGAAGTCCCGGAACGACGTGATGCTGACGATCAACACGGGCTACCTCCTTCATGCGGCTCTGCCTATAGCGAGCTTTTCGACCACTTTTGAGGAATTTTCGCAGTCGCGGAGGAACGCTTGAATAGGGTCGAGCTGGGACTGACCGCGCTGCGCCTGGCGATCCACGGACCCAAGGTCCCGCCGCTGGCCCAGTTCCTTAATCTCTGGAGCCTGGGAGATGGCGTGCTGGTCGGCGTGGACCTCGCTATGTCCTCGGCCTACGAACTGGAGCTCGACAGCCTGCGCTTGGCCGACCCGGCGCGCGCCGATCTCTTCGAGACTCAGGCGCGGGCCTTTCTCAATGCGCTCCCGGGCGAAGTGACGCTGCAGTTCGTCGTCCAGGTCCGCAAGGGCGATTCGGAGACGATTCGCGCCTTCCGCGAGGCCAACGCCCCGCCGGAGGCGGACGCCCTGTCGCGCCTTGTCATCGAGAAGAAGTGCGAAGCTCTGGAACGCAAGTTCCTCCAGCGGCGGCGCTGCCTGCTCTTCGTGACGAGCCATCCCAAGGACGGGCTCGTGCCGGTCTCGCCCATCATCCCGCGCTTCAAGCGGCCCCTGCGTCACGTTTCGGCCGAGTTCGACCTTCTGCGCCGCAAGGAGCACGCGGCGCTCGACCAGATCGTCTCCGAGCGCCTGCACAACCTGGGGCTCAAGTCGCGGCGACTCGACTCGCAGGAGCTGCTCGACCTCGCCTACCGGCACTTAAATCCGGCCAAGACTGACGGCCTGCCGCTGTCGCGCGTCTCGCCTCTGCGCACTCTGCGCGAGCAGGCCGCCGCGACGCCCCTGCGTGAGGAGTTCGACCACGTGCGGGTGGGCGACTCCTACTACCGGGGCGTGAGCCTTCTTCGCCTGCCCGAGACGGCGCACCCGGGCTACGCCTGGCGGCTGCTCGACAGCCTGTGGCCGGACTGCGACTTGAACTTGACCGTCCACACGCTCGACGCGGAGAAGGCGGTCTCAAGCCTCAAGCTCAAGAACAACATCACGCGAACGCTCGCCTTCTCGGCCATGAGCAAGAACTACGAGGCCGAGCGCAAGCATCAGGAGCTCGACGAGCTTCTGACCGAGATCCGCGCGACCGCGCAACGTCTGTTCCGCTTCTCGCTCTCGGTGCTCGTTCGCGCCGAGGACCCCGAGACCTTGCGCGACAAGACCGCCGCGGTGCTGGGCTCCTTCCACGACTTCGCCTCGGCCGAGGGCCTCTCCGATGACATGAACCACTTCCGACTCTTCCTTGGTTCGGTGCCCGGCCACGCGCGGCTCAACAACCGGCAGTTCTACATTCAGACCGACGCCCTCTCGGGCTTCCTGCCGCTATCGGGCTCCTGGCGGGGAAGCCGGCAGAAGAAGATGCTCTTCGAGACGCCGCTCGGCGAGCTGGTCGGCCTCGATCCCTTCGACGACGACCTTCCCGCCAAGCATGGGCTCATCCTGGGCACGACCGGTTCGGGCAAGAGCTTCACGACCAACTACATCTTGAGCGCCTACTTGGCCGAGTCCCCGGAGAACCACGTCGTCGTCATCGACGTGGGCGGCTCCTACCGCAAGCTCGCCCGCGCCTTCGGCGGCGAGTACCTGGAGGTCGAACTGTCGGAGAAGTTCGGCTTCAACCCCTTCCCGCCGCGTGCTGAGATCGCGCCGGAGGGGAATTTGACGGGGACGCCGTGGCCTACCTATCTCTGCTCATCTCGCGCATGTGCCTTAAGCCCGGGGAAAGCGTCAGCACCACGGAAAAGGCGTTCCTCGAGACCGCCATCAAGGCGGCCTACGCGGGCAAGGAGGAGGTCAAGCTCTCGGACGTGCGCCGCGAGTTGGCCCGACTCGCGAGTGAGCGGCCGAAAGCCAAGGCTTACGCCGACGCTCTTGAGCTGTGGACGAGCGGCATGTATGGCCCCCTGTTCGACCGGAAGGGGCGCCTCGATCTCAAGAACCGGCTCGTGGTCTTCGACCTTCAGAACCTCGAAAACCACCCGGACCTGCAGGGCGTGTACTTCTTCGTCATCCGTTCGGTCATCTGGGCCAAGCTGCAGAACCGGCGCTTGAAGAAGATCATCGCCATCGACGAGGGCTGGAAGTTCTTCAACGACGACGTGGGCTCGGAGCTTATCGAGGATCTCTACCGCACGGCGCGCAAGTTCAATGGCGCCATCTTCTCCATCTCGCAGTCGCCCAAGGACTTCCTCGACACGAAGGCGGCGAACGCCATCATCGCCAACTCCTACGTGAAGTACGTGCTCAAGCTCGCCAAGGGACACGAGCTGCTGTCGCAGTTCGACTTGAACGAGAACGAGGTGGAGGCGGTCAAGCTGCTCCAGGCCAAGCCTCGCGTCTTCTCGGACTTGTTCGTGAAGTTCGGAAGCCGCGCCGTCGTCGCGCGCGTCGAGCCCTGCCCGCTCGACTACTGGATCTGCACGACCGACGCCAAGGACCACGTCACCGAGGAGAAGGTCCGCGCGGAGAACCCCGGCCTGTCGGAGACGGACATCCTGCTCAAGCTCGCGGAGGGAAAGTGAGAAACAAGATCGTCCTGGCCGCGGCGCTGCTGCTCCTGTGGGGGCAGCCCGCGCACGCGCTCATCTTCGACACGGCGATGTCCGGCCTTCAATACGCCGAGCAGAAGGCCTACCAAGCCTTCATGAAGCTCAAGGTCATCGAGCAGATCAGGATGATGAAGCAGAACTACGACGCCTCGGTGCGCTACTACAAGGAGTTCGAGCGCCTCAACAGCGGCAAAGGGCTCCTTCACAACGTGGGGGACATGCTCAAGACGACCGCCGAGCAGATGGGCGACGAGCTCAAGAACAACGTAGACCGCGACTTCATCAACACCTACAACACGGACACGAAGGTTGATCGCTTCTTCGGCAGCGTCGACCGCAGCATCGCCAACAACATGCGCTACGCCGGCGACGGATTGGCCGACGTGATCTCGGGGCGCAAGGTGGGCATCCAGATCGCCCAGCAGGCCAAGGGACTTTCGCCCAAGGACGCGGCGAACCTCTCGGCCAAGGCCGCGGGGCTGCAGATCCAGATGATGACCCAGCTCCACGAGGACAACCTGCGCCTCATCGAGATCAACTCGATGCGCCTGGCGGCCGAGATGCGCCAGCAGCAGGGAGAGCAACGCCTCATCGAGAGCATCCGAAAGAGCGTCGAGAAGCGCGCGCCCGGGGCCTTGCCCCGAAAGACCGAGAAGGAAGGAGGCGACCAGTGAACACGGGACTAATTCTCGACATCACCCAGATTCCGCTGAAGCTCTCGGGGCTGGCGGCCGTCAGCAAGACGCTCGCCGTGGCGGGACTGGGGTTCCTCATCCCGTTCACCATCCTCGAGATGAACGTCCGCTCGCTCCAGAGCAAGGAGTTCCCGAGCTACAGCGGCCTCATGACCCGGGTTCTCGTCGCGTGCATGTGCCTCATCGCGTACAAAGGCCTATTCGGCTTCATCTTGAAGCTTTCCCAGATCATGTCCTTCGCCATCCTGAGCGAGGAGCAATGGGGGAACTTCCTGGCGCAGAGCCTCAAGGGCAGCGACTCGACCTACCCGACTTTGATGATCCTCATCAAGAACGTGGCCTCGATCCAAGGCATGCTCCTCTTTCTGAGCAGCCTCCTGACGATGGTCGTGCGCGAGGTCGTCATCATGCTCCAGGTCTGCTTTCTGAGCCTGCTCTACGCCTTCGGGCCGCTCGCGCTCGCCTGCGCCGTCAACGAGAAGACCCTCCAGGTGACGCGCGGCTGGCTCGTCAACACCTTCCAGGTGGCGTTCTGGAGCTTCTTCCTGCGGCTGGCCGTGCGCGTGTGGCTGACCCTCGCCCCCATGAGCGGCTCGACCGGCGCCGGGATGGCGGATGACTACATCGGCGTCCTGACGGTGAACGTGACCTTCCTCATCCTGATCCTGGGTACGCCGGTCCTCACCGCGCGCCTTCTCTCCGGCGAGAACATCGCCGCCTTCGGCGAGGCGGCCATGGGCGCTGTCAGCACCGTAATGGTGGCCCGCAAGATGGGCGCCGCGACCTCGATCAGCAAGGAGCTCAGCGGCTACCGCAAGGCCAAGGCCGACGGCAAGGGCAGGCAACCTTACTTCCAGTATCCCATCCCCGCGACGATGAGCCGGACCTACGACGCGATGTTCGGCCGCAAGAATAAGTCCGTGCCGGCGGCGGCCAAGCCCGCCGCGGCCGCGGCGGCGCCGCGAGGTAAATCAGCGTGACGGCCTCTACTCCCGCTTCCGAGACGCTGCCGCTCGGCCGACCGGCCTACTACGAGGTCTGGGGCGGCCTCGAGAGCGCTAACAAGGCGCTCTGGACCGCGCTGTGGCTCGCGATTACGGTCGCGATCCTGGCGCTCGCCTTGCTGCGCGTCCAGTCGCGCCGGCCGCCCGTCGTCATCAAGGTGGACGGCAGCGGCCAGTCAGTCGCGCTGTCGGGCGTCGACCGCGAGCCGCCGGTGGGGGAGGCCGAGGTCCGCAACTTCCTGGCGCTCTACGAGCGCTTCTTCATCGAGCTCAACGCTTATACCTACGACGCCGACCTGCGCTTGGCCTTCACGATGATGACTCCCGAGTACCAGGGCAAGGCCAACGACCTGCTCAAGCGCGAGAACACGGTCGAGAACCTGAAGGCGAATCAGACCAAGACGACGTTGTTCTTGACCGAGCTGCGCGTCCTGCGCGACACGCCCCAGGTCTTCGAGTGCAAGGTGAAGGGCTACCGGCAGGTGGGCTCCTATAAACCCGACGCGGCGGCCGGCGAGGTGGTCTTCGAGCATGACATCGTGCTCCTGAAGGTCCCGCGCTCGCAGCAGTCGCCCTACGGTATCCTCGTCCAGGACTTCCATGAGAGCGTCTTTAAGCGATAACGCCCCGGCGTTTTTCCTGGTGTTGGCGAGCGCGATCCTCGTGGTTGCGTTCAGCTTGCCCATTGGCACGGAGCGCTTGGCGCGCACGCAGTACCAGCGCTTGGAGGGGTTCGTGGGCTCCTTCGAGCCGCAGGCGACGGACGCGGCTGTGAAAGGTCCGCCCACCACGGGCACGGAGACCTGGGGGCTCGTCGCTCAGGCCGTGCGTCAGAGGTACACGCCGATCGAGGCCATTGCCCTCTTGAGCCGCGTCGAGTCTTTGACTACGCCCAAGAAGCCCGCCGAGAAGTTGGACGCGAGTTCGGCGCCCGTCAAGAAGCGAAGGCTCGCTGCTCCTGCGGTTCCTGCGGCAGTGGCCGCGAGTTCCAGCGCGGTCAAGCCGGAGACGCACGTCCCGCCGGCCGCCGCGACTCCCGCAGCCGAGACCGTGGACTCGGTGGGCGAGATCTACGCGAACGATCCCGCGAAATACTCCCTGGACGCGAGCGCCGTGCAGGGCTCCATCGCCCTGCGCCTGCGTGGTATGAGCCGCTCCGGCGGCCGCCACATCCTCAAGGTCGCGGTGACCAACCGCGGAGGCGACGACTTCTTCGTGCGCGAGTTCGTCCTGCGCGACGGACAAGAAGTCATCGGTTCCAAGTCTCTCGTCCGGCTCTTCGTCGAGCCGGGACGCACGCGGGAAGGTTTCGTCGTCTTCGAGAAGCCCCGGACCGGGGCCGCCGTCCATGTCGCACTCAAGGAGGATAAGGAGAAGGGGCGGGTCGTTGAGGTGGCCGTCCCCTATCCATTCTAAAACCATGCAACACACGTCACTGTCGCCGTTGCCGCCCATGCCCGTGCTCCGGCCCTTGCCGCCCAGCGGAAAGGACAAGCCGGCCGTCATCCCTCTGTTCCGCTTCGACTACAAGCGGCGCTACGAGGGTATCTTCACCAACCGGCACGACAGGTTCGTGCTGCGCGACGAGCACGTCGCCGAGCTCAAGCGCGTGATGAAGGACTACAACCGCGATCGCCCGCGCCTGATGCCGGCGCTGAGCGCCTCGGACATCATCAACGCGGCGCTCGACTTCGCGTTCGAGCACCCGGTCGCCCTGGCGCGGCTGGGAAACCCCGAAGAGTACCGCGACGCGCTGGCCCGCGAAGTGTACCGCAAAGCGTTCTTCCACTTCGCCTTCAATGACCTGCTTCCCTAAGCTGCTGGCGGCGGCCCTGTTTGCGGCGGCGCCCGTCTCGGCCCAGGAGACGGTCGTCAGCCGCGCGTTCCGCGACAAGAAGGAGAACGCGGGGCCACCGGCTAAGTTCATGGGCGTCACGCAGAAGACGCCTACGAAGACCAACTACTTCCTGCCGACCGGGTTCACCTTCCCGGTGCGGCTGGAAAACGCCGTCTACTCGTACAACGCGGAGACCCCGGCGATCGGCATTGTGGAGCGCGACGTGGTCTATCTGCGTCGCGTGACTATCTCGGCGGGCACGCGCGTCATCGGCACGGTCGCGGTCATCAAGAGCCACGACCGCGTGCTCGTCAACTTCCACACACTCGTCTTCGAGACGGGCGACGAGGTGAAGTTCACAGGCATGGCGCTGTCGCTCGACGGGGCCGCGGGCCTTAAAGGGAAAGTCGAGACGCACAAGGACGCGGCGGTCGCCAACACGGTGCTGCGCTCCTTCGTCAACGGCACGCAAGCGGCGCTCGACATGAGCGGTGTCAGCCCCGTCGCCTCGTCGGCGACTCAGGGGATCACGCAGGAGGCGGTCAAGGAGCTGGATGTCCAGCGCCAAGAAGTCACGCAGAGCATCACGATCGAAGCGGAGACCGGACTGCGGGTCTACATCCCGCAAAGGTTCGAGTTTTAAGGAGGCGAATGGAAGAGATCGATCTTAAGGCCGTGCAGATCACGAAGGAGGCCGTCCTGCGTCTCATCGCGGAGGCTTCGCGCGCCGCGAAGAAGAAGGAACCTGACCTGCTCCTTGTCGATGAAGTGGCCAAGAAGCTTCGCCTGTCCAAGTGGCGCTTTTACCACGTCTACAAGGAACTCGGACTTGTGCCCGTCCGGGGGTTGGGGCGCAAGCTTTTGTTCCCGCGCGTTCAGGTGGAACGTCTCCTCAGCCAGGAACCGGCTCGACCTGGTCGGCCCAGGAGCTCTTTCTCTCGGCCCCTCGCCCGGGACGCCGCTAATTTACCGGGAACTTTTCAGGGGCCCAGCGCGTAGGTTAGGTATGAGCAAGAAGGTCATCGACGGCGCCTACGAGGTCGACTTCACCTACAACGGCCAGCGCTACCGCGGCTCGCTGCCGTGTCAGACCCTCATTGCCTTGATCTCGGGGCGCTCGACCGAGGACAACACAAAGAATCTCGGACGCGCGGGCGCGGCGGGATTCTCCCGGTTCGTGGATGAGTATTTCATGCCGCAGCATTCCCTCGTCAACAAGAAGCCGTCGGCGCACTATGCAGACGTGTGCTCCATCGTAGCTCTGAAGCTGTTCTTGGGCGACACGCCTCTGCACGAGGTCACTAAGAACCTGCGTGAGGAATTCAAGCAGAAGCGCTTGTCCGGCAAGCTGTCTCCACGCGGCATCAAGTGCGCCAACAACACAGTCAATCGCGAGCTTTCCTGCCTTACCCAGGTTCTCGAGTATGCCGTCCAAGTGGACTACCTCAAAGAGAACACCCTTACAGGTCTAAAGCGCCTGCCGACCATCCACCGCGATATGTTCTGGCTGACTAAGGAGCAGTTCGATGGCCAACTCGTGCCCGTGGCGACGGCTTATGAGGCAGGCCGCTATCGCGGATT
Source organism: Elusimicrobiota bacterium (assembly GCA_023213235.1). GTDB lineage: Bacteria > Elusimicrobiota > Elusimicrobia > UBA1565 > UBA9628 > GWA2-66-18. The sequence continues at coordinate 849,174 of CP096137.1, forward strand.
GATCGAATTCGCGGCCTACACGGGAGCCCGTCGCAACGAGATATTGCTATTCCATAAGGACCACGTCGACTGGGCTCGTGGAGAAATCCGCCTCGCGACCCTCAAAAAGCGCCGCCGGGCCATGGCCGAACGCTTTCTATCCATTAAGGACATCGGTCCGCGTCTGGAGAATCTCTTGAGGCGGATGAAGCCGCATCCGGAGACCGGCTATTTCTTCGCCACTCGGGACGGCAAGCCTTGGAACGAGCACTACGTCAACAAGGTGTTCATCGTCCTCCGCAAAAAGGCGAATCTGACGCAGTACCGCTTTCACGACCTTCGCCACACCTTCGCCATGCACCGGGTCATGACGCGGATCACCTTCCGGCAGCTGCAGATCGAGCTCGGCCATTCGTCCCCGCAGTCGGTGCAGGCGTACCTCGACCAGGCTACGCGCTTCGACCCGAAGGAGTCAATATTCTACGTAGAGGCTGCCGCGGGGCCGAGCTTCGCGATTTCCAGCTGAACGTGCCTGAAGCCGACGCGTTCCTGCTCTAGGCGGACGTTCCGCCCCCAACGATCGCTTCGCAAAGCCTGGAAGAGCGCGAGTTCATCGGCCGTCAGCCGTTCCAGGTCCTTGGTGAAGCGTTGAGCGGCTTCTTCTTGCCCCCAAAGCTCCCTATGGGCCAGAAGCGTCCGCTCGTCCATTAGGAAGGAGCGCATATCGGGAAAAAACTCCCGAAGCTGGCTTAAGATGGCGAACCCATGCGTGTCGATGTCTCCCCAGTAGTAGACCTGCGCTTCGCGCAACCACGGGACGCTCGCTAAGGAGCTAGCGCCGTAACCGAGACCGAAGATGACCAGGGAATCCCGGCAATTGGGAAAGGATAATCCGTTCATCTTGTTCTCGGTGATGAATACTCGTTTCGGTCGGACCGACAATCTCGTGAGTTCGATCAGCGGCATGGAGAGGTCGGTCGCGCCGGTCAGATCGCCGTCGAGCATGCGGAAGCGTACCAGCGCAGGCTCGACTTTCAAGCCGAATCGTTCCCCGAAGCCGTGGTCGGAAAGACCGCGGCTTGTCGCCGTCACGGCCTCCGCCGGGAGGATCGCCGAGAGCAGGTCGGCGATGATCGCGCGGCGGGTCTCGATGAACTTGGTGTCCACACCTGGAATGTCGAGTTGACGCATGTAAAGGTCCGGCCTCGGGTTGTTCTGAAAGTAGCGGCAGACGGCGAGCAGCCTGCTCCAGTCATCGGCATGGTCCAGCACGAGGGCTGGACGGCGGCACAGCAGGGGCTTGAGCTCTGGACGTTCCGTCAGGATGCGGGCGGCGAGCTCGGAGAACTTCTCATGCTGGCGGCGCTTGCCGGTCAAGTGCAGGTAATCGTCAAGACCGGAGACGACGACCTTGCGGGGGAAAGTCTGGTTGCCGAGGCGTCGGTGATTGATCTGCGTGTACTCAATGGCATAGCCACTGCCTGCCGCGGTCTTCGCGCTCTTCTCCAGTTGTTGAATCGAGGCGCGCAGGCGGGCGAATCCATCCGCCAGTTCTTTGGACGTGGGCCTGGGGATGCTGAGTTCCCAGGGGAACAAGGAGAGGCCTTCCAGGTGCGCGCGCTGGATGCGTTGAGTCTCCCACAGCTTGAGCGCCCTGGAGCGGATGTCCTCGGGTGAGATCATGACGAGACGGCCTGCTGCTTCTTCCGCGCCTGCTCGGAGCGGAACTGCTCGATAGTGATCTTCTTCAGCATTGAGCAGTTCTGGTCGGGGTTGTGCACGAAGTGGACCGAGCGGACGTAGTCCTCGATGACGTGGATCTTCTGCAGTGGGGTGACGACGAGAAGCTGGATGTTGAGCTGGTTGAACAGAGTCAGGGCGTAGCGCGCCGACTCGTCGGAGCCGCGCCCGAACGCCTCGTCGATCATCACGAAGCGGAAGGCTTTGGAATGCTTCTCGGCCCAGCCGAGGCCGAACTGGTAGGCGAGCGCCGAGGCCAGGATCGTGTAGGCCAGCTTCTCCTTCTGACCGCCCGACTTGCCCGCGGAGTCCGAGTAGGTCTCCTTGATCTCGTTGTTCTCTCGCCAGCGCTCATAGACGATGAACTCGAACCAGTTGCGCACGTCGGTGACCTTCTTGGCCCATTTCTGGTCGATCTCCGTCATCCCTTCGCGGCCGTTGAAGCGGTCGATGACGGCTTTCACCTGTAGGAACTTGTGCTCGGTGTAGAACTCGGCGTCTTGCCCAGAGAGGGTCCCGCCAAGGCACTCTTTGAGCTTCTTCTGGAACTCGCGGATCTCCACGTCGTGGGCCTGCTCGGTCACAAGTTCGATGAAAGTCCCTGGGTTATAGGGGACGTCGCGCAGAGATTGGTTGATGCGGGTGATTTTATCGCCGATCTCCTGGCACTCCTTCTCGAGCTGGTTCTGGAAGAGGGCGATATCGTTGATCGTGCCTTCGTTGAGGAGCTGCTTGAACCGCTCCTCGTGGCGTGGCAGGTCCTCGCCGCGCAGTCGCGCCAACATGCCCCTGAACTCGTCGGCCGACTCAAGGCTGGCGTCGACGTCGCGGGTCTCGACGGGGTTCTCCGTCTTGTACTCGTGCATCTGGCGCAGAATCTTCTCTCTCAGGCGCTCCAACTTCTTGTCTTCCTCGTCCACCCGGGCCTGCAGCCACTCGCGCATGTCCGTCTGGCAGTTGTCGCAGCTCTCGATGGTCAGCTTGCGCCCGGAGGGCGCTTCGTCACGCAGCTCCTCCAGCCGTGGGAAGAGGCTCGTTCTGTCGGTCTCGGCAACCTTCGCCAGCTCTTGGACGGAATCGTTCCGGAGTTCCTCCGCGGCGGCGAGCTTGTCGTCGATCGAACGCTGCTCCAGCTGCAGTTCGGTCTTTACATTGTCGGCCGCCTCGAACTTCTGTTCCGCCTCCTTAAGGGAGGCCTGGAGCGTTCGCAGGACGTCGGACTCGGCGGTGATCTTCTTGCGCTCCTCCTCCAGGTCGGCGATGCGACGGGCCGAAGTCTTCCAGTCTATGTCCTGGAACTCGGTGACGCCCAAAAGGTCGCGCGCGGCGTCGCGCCGGGCCTCAAGCTCCTCGATCCGGTCCAAGGCCTTTTTGACCGCGAGCAGGTCATTCTTCTCGTCTTCGACCAGCGTTGTGAGCTGCTGTTCAAGCGCCTGGACCTTATCCTCGTTGCTCCACCCGAGGATGTAGCGTTTCCGGTCGTCGATGGGGAATCGGTCGTCCTTCTCGTGCCGCCCGCCGGGCGTCTTCGCCTGACCTTGCCGGGTGAGGGCCTTGGTCTCGCGCTGGAACTCCTCCAGGCTCTCGCAGCAGAGGTAGTCGAAGCGCTTGATGAGCTCCTGCTCCAGCCACGGCTGGAAGGCGCTGCCGGGCTTGACCTGGAGCTTGTGCGCCAGGTGGCGCGCATCGGAGGGGCGGCCGGCGGCGCCGGTTTCCTGACGCACCCGGATGTAAACGAGACGCCCGCGCAGGTCGGTCTTGTCGACGAAGCGGGCGACGGCGGCGTAGGACTCCTCCGGGACGAGCAGGCTCAGTCCGAAGTTGTGCAGCACGCGCTCCAGCGCGCCCTCCCAGGCGGCGTGCTCGGGGCGGACCTGAAGAAGTTCGCCGACGAACGGCAGCGCTTCCTCCGGGATGTCGAGGGATCGGGAGATCAGCAGCCGAATCTGTAGGCTGTGGGAAGGGATGTTCGACGCGCGCCCGTGCAGGGACTCCAATTCCCCTTGGATTTCCTTGACGCGCTTCTCTCGGTCGCGGTGCTCGATCGCCAGGTCGACGCGCAGTTCCTCCGCGCGCTTCTTTTCGGCTTCAGTCTCGGCGCGGATGGATTGCGCCTTGGCCTTGTTCGCGTGGAAGGACTCGATGGCGTCTGCGGGGCGCAGACTGAGTTTCTTGCAGTATCCGGCGTAGACCTGCGCACGCTGTTCGCGGGCCGCTTTCTCGCCCTCGCTTCGTTCGATCTCTCGGGCGATCGTCTCCAGACGCCCGCCGCCTTGCGCGCGGATGCTCTCGTGCAGTTCCTCTTTCTTCTGGGCGAGCCCCGCGATCTCCTCGCGTTGCTGCGTCAGGCGGTCCGCGAGCTTCGCTTTGTCGGAGTTCAGCCGCCGCAGCCGCTCATCAAGGAGCTCTATCTTCTTCGCGGCGAAGAAGGCGTGCAGCGCTTTGCGGCACTGAACGAACTCCTCCCGTCCCTTCGAGACCTCCCGCCAACGGTCGCAGTCCGCCGCCAGGGGCTCGAGCCGCTGGATCTGGTCTTTGGCCTTCTTGACAGCCGCGTGCGCGCGGTTGAGGTTGTCGAAGTTCTGGCGGATCTCGGCCAGCCGCTCCTCGATCTGCGGCTTCTCGAGCATGTGCTCCCGCACGAAGGCGGTGAGGTTCTCCACGGTCTTGAGCGCCACGGTCTGGTAGAAGAGGTCCAGCGCCTGCTCGCTTCGGATGTCCATGCGCCGACGGAACTCGCGGGCGTACTGCACGTACGAATCGAACAGATGGACGTCGGTCTCCTTGCGGAGACGCTTCTTGAGGCCTGCGATCTCCGGGCCGAAGTTGCTGAAGTGCTCGGCGATCGTCAGCGGCCGGTCGGAGATCACGAACAGCTTCTCGGGCTGGGCGTTGTCGCCCTTGGTCCAGAAGACTTGCGCTAGCGTCACGTCCTGACCGTAGCCGTCGTTGTGAAAGTGGCCGAGGATGACGCTGTAGCTGGGCCCCGGGCGCAGCGAGATGACTTTGGCGGCCGAGCGGGTCTTGTCTTCCTTCCAATCGCCGCGCACGTAAGAGAGAAGGTCGCGCTCCGAGCGCTCCGCCCCAGCGGCGCGATTGTAGACGATGCGATGAGACGGCACCAGGAGCGTCGTCAGGGCGTCGACCAGCGAGGACTTGCCCGAGCCGATGTCTCCGGTCAGGAACGAGTTATGTCCCAGGGGCTCGATCTTCCAAACCTTCCGGTCGAAGGTCCCCCAATTGAAGACCTCGAAGCGGTGGAGCCGGAAGCCGGTGAGTTCAGTCGGCTCGGTTTCCATGTTCCTGGTAGGCCTTGATGGCCTCATCGAGGTTCTGCAGCCAGTCAGCCGTCGCCAGCGCCTTGAGGATCGGCCGCACCTCGTAGGCCGGCGGAGTGGACTCCAGCGGCTTTAGCACCTCCATCGCGACCGCCTTGTTGATCTGGGCTTCGATCTGCTGCTCGGTAAAGGCCTCGTTGGCCCGCTGCGGGAAGAAGACTTTCATCATCTCGACGATCTGCTCGTGCGTCAAGACGACGCGGTTGCCGGCGCCGCTGCCGCCGGCGTCGGCCTCGACCATCCTCTTGCGCAGCAATACGCAGAGCACGCTCAAGGCGTAACCCAGCGGTCTCCGTTGTATGAGGCGCGGGATGCCTGAATCATCGTCCAGCGGCGCCTGTTTCAAATAGGCGAAGCCCTCGGCTTGATCGATCATCAGGTCCAGGCCGACCAACTTGAAATAGTCCAGCACCTGGGCTTCGAGAGCCTCCAGGTCATGCCAGACTTGCGGATGCTGGTCGCGGTAGAGCACGCCCTTGAGCAGGTGGACGAGGATGGGGGCAGCTTCGGCGCCCGCGAGGCCGGCTCGGCCGCTTTCTCAGGCATCTTGGGTCACCCGCTCTCGGACGAAGATCACGCGCGGGATGGTCGCCCGCTTTTCATTTCCCGCGGCGTCCCGCCACGAGACGCCGTAGCGCTCCTCCTGCTCGATGATCGACGCGCGGTCCTTGGCGGCGATGTTGAGGTAGGTCAGGAGCTCGGCCAACCCCTTCTCCAGCGGATGGCGCTCGCAGATCTCCTGGAGCGTCACCTGCGAGGCCCCCTCCAGCGCCTGCTCGATGCGCCGCCGCAACTCCCGTTCGTCCACGAAATGGACGCTGTAGAGGGCGTCGCTCTCGAAGTCCGCCACGCCTTCGTCCACCTGGACCTGCTCCAGCAGCGCCTTCTTGTTCTTCGCCGGGTCGAACAAGCCTCGGGCCATCGTGAGGTCCCAATTGGGACGCACGTCATCGAGCGAGGCGAATTGACCGTCGCTGGGCGTCCGGCCCAGCTCGATGGCACGCTTCTCGATGCTTCGGATGAGCTCCATGATGCGCCTGTTCTCCAGCCAGGCGCGGCCTTCTATGAACCGGCGGAGGCTGTCCGTGAGCGATCCGGTCGTCTTGTTGATCTTCTCGCCCGACTCCATCAGGCGGTACTTGAGGCGGACCAGGAGGTCGTCCGGCCCGAGCGCTTTCACGTCCTCCAGCGCGGTCAGTTTGCCCGCCATCTCCTGAAGTTCCTGCTGGCGGTCGGGCGACATCAGAAACTCCCAGAAGGCCTTGAAGCTTCGGCCTTCGTCGGAGGAAGTGATCGTGCTCTCCTCGCCGAAGATCTCGTCGAGCAGTTGCCCCTTGCTCTTCTCGCTCGTCGCGATCTTTTCTCGGGTACGCCGGTCGAGTTGCCGGAAGTTCTCCTCGACCTGGCGGAAGTCGGCGAGGAGCCTGCGGGCCGCATCTTCGACCTGGAGATACTGCTCCTTGATGCGCGTCGGGTCGTAGGAGAGGTCCTCGCCGCCCTTCAGGCGCCGAATCTTGTCCTCGAGCTCGGCGCGCTGTTTCTCCAACAGGGCAATGCGGGCCGCGCGGTCGGTCTCAGCCGCTTGCGTGACCTGCCGCAGAAGCTCGAAGATCGTGAGCAGGCGGGACTCCGTGCCGACGAAGGGCCTCTGCTCCAGGCTGCGCAGCCACTCGATGGCCTTCTCCGTCGCCGGAGTCAGATCGAACTCCGGCTCCTCGCCCTTGGCGGGGTAATACTTGCGCAGGTGGGCGTTCTCGCCGCGCGCCCAGTCGTCCAGGTAGTCCTGCGCCGGCTTGGGGTAGCGGTTGTCGTGGGCGGCGTTCAGATGGAAGAGGTGGTCCTCAAGTTGGGCGGCCAGTTGCGGCTGCTTGATGGAGCGGGCATTGGACTTTAGGAAAGCTTGGTCGAAGAAGCTGATGATTAGCGGCGCCGTCTCGGCGTTGAGTAGGCGCCAAGCCGGGTATTTTCGAAGTCGCTCTAGGTAGTCGTGATCCATCGGATGTCACCACACGAATCCGAGTCACGAATGGATGGGCGGGTGCGAGAGATGATTTTACTATAACTACACGGCGATGTTCTCCTCGATTCCAGATGCCATTCGTAAATTTGAAAAGCCTGTTTGATTCGCTCGCGTGAATTTCCGCGAATGGTGTTAGATTGCTAAGATAATGCCTACATTTTTCGCAATACGATGGGCACCCCATTCCATTCAAAATATTTTGCGCATGAGCTGACCAAGCGCTGCTCCTCCGACAACCTGGATAAGTTGTCGCAGTCGCTCAACAACGCGACAATCGACCTGAACCCGCACCAGGTGGACGCCGCTCTTTTCGCCTTCAGATCGCCGCTCTCCCGGGGCGCTATCCTGGCGGACGAGGTCGGGCTGGGGAAAACGATCGAGGCCGGCTTGATCATGAGCCAGCTTTGGGCGGAAGGCAGGCGTCGCATCCTGTGCATCATGCCGGCCGCTCTCCGGCAGCAATGGGATCGTGAACTGGCCGAGAAGTTCTTCATCGACGCTCTGATCCTGGAGTCGTCGAGCTACAAAACGCTTCAGGCCCAAGGGCAGGCGAATCCTTTCGAGCAGAGGAACCGCGTGATTTTGTGCTCGTTCCAATTCGCCCGTAGGGAAGCGGCCATCATCCAGCGGACTCCTTGGGACCTCGTAGTGGTGGATGAGGCGCATCGTCTTCGCAACGTCTACAAGACCGGCAACAAGATCGCGCGGACCATCCGTGACGCCATCGGGCCACGGCCGAAGATTCTGCTGACGGCCACTCCCCTCCAGAACTCTCTGATGGAGCTTTACGGCCTGACGAGTTTCATTGATCAGCACCTCTTCGGCAGCGCCGAGTCCTTCCGCGATCAATTCGCCAAGCGGATCGCCGACGGCCGCGGCGACGAATTCGCCGATTTGAAGCGGCGCATCCAGCCGGTGTGCCAGCGGACTCTGAGACGGCAGGTTTCGGAATACGTCCGCTACACCAACCGGGTCTCCCACACGCAGGACTTCACGCCCACCGACCAGGAATGGGAGCTGTACGAGTCCGTTTCCGCCTATCTCCAGCGGCCGCAGTCCTACGCGTTGCCCGTCAGCCAGCGGGCCCTGATCACTCTCGTGCTGCGGAAGATTCTGGCTTCCTCATCCTTCGCCATTGCCGATACCCTCGGAACGATGATCGAGCGCCTGGAGGCGAAGGCGAAGAGCCTTGCTCCTGCCGATGGCGACGCCACGGCCGCCCTCGAATCGGAATACGAGTCTTTGGCCGAAACCAAGGAAGAGTGGGAAGGGGACGCTCCTGAGCCCGCTGCTCCTGCGGGTAATGCAGACGCGCAGGCGAACGAAGCGGAGCGCGCCGCGATCAATCAGGAGTTGGAAGACCTCAAGAACTACAAGAAGCTGGCGGAGTCCATCACGCGCAACGAGAAAGGCAGCGCGTTGCTCACGGCCCTCAAGACGGGCCTCGCGCGCGCCGAGGAGTTGGGCGCGAAGCAGAAGGCCCTCATCTTCACGGAGTCCCGCCGGACGCAGACGTATCTCAAGGAACTGCTCGTCGCCAACGGCTATGCGGGCAGATTGGTCACCTTCAACGGGACCAATACCGATCCCGAGTCGCAGAAGATCTACAAAGCGTGGTTGGAACGTCACGCGGGGCAGGACTGCGTGACCGGTTCCGTGAGCGCGGACATCCGTTCCGCGTTGGTGGAAGAGTTCCGGGATGGCGCGGCGATCATGATCGCCACGGAGTCCGCCGCGGAGGGCATCAACCTTCAGTTCTGCAGTTTGGTCGTGAACTACGACCTCCCCTGGAATCCGCAGCGCATCGAGCAGCGGATCGGCCGATGCCATCGGTACGGCCAGCAACATGACGTGGTGGTAATTAACTTCGTCAACCGCAAGAACGCCGCCGACAAGCGCGTCTACGAGTTGCTCTCGCAGAAATTCAGGCTCTTCGAGGGCATCTTCGGGGCTTCTGACCAGGTGCTGGGCGCCTTGGAGTCAGGCGTCGATTTCGAGAAGCGGGTCAACGACATCTATCAGTCCTGCCGCACGACCGAGGAGATCAACGAGGCTTTCGACAAGCTTCAGCAGGAGCTTGAGCTTCAGATTCAGTCGCGCATGGAGACGGCCAAGAGCCAGTTACTGGAGCATTTCGACGTGGATGTGCAAGAGCGCCTACGCCTCAGCCAGGACGGCAAGAAGCGTCAGAGAAGCCGCTTTCATCAGTTGCTATGGTGGTTCGCCAAAGGCGAGCTGGCCGGGCACGCGGAATTCTCCTCGGACGAGGCGATGGAGTTCAATCTCAAGAGCCTGCCCTCCTCGATACAAGCCGACGATGTGCGCGTCGGGTCCTATGCGCTCGTGCCCGAGAACATGCCTGAAGGCACGCATCATTTCCGTGTCGGCCATCCGTTGGCGGAACGCCTCATCACGGCTTCGCGGCAGCGAGCCCTGGAGCCGCAGTCCGTCCGATTCGACTACGACCGCCTCCGCAAGGTGAGCGTCGTCGAGGCTTTGCAGGGAAGCTCCGGCTGGCTGAACCTGCATCTCGTCTCCCTGGAGTCGCTCGAGCCCGAGGATCACCTTCTCTTCACCGGCGTGAAGGATGACGGCCAGCCCTTGACCGAAGAATGCTGCCGACGGCTATTCGATTTCTCCGCCGAAGCGCTCGGCGCTGCGCAGATTCCGGCCGATACCGTTAAGAAGCTCGAAACGGGCGTGGAAAACGGCGTGAAGGCTTTGATGGACGACACTCAGGCGCGCAACCGCAATTTCTTCGACTCCGAGATCGAGAAGCTTGAGAACTGGGCGGCCGACCTTAAGGACGGCTTGGAGTCCGAGTTGCGCGAGTTGCAGCGCGAGATCGCGGCCGCGAAGCGCGAGTTCCGCCAGGCGGTGGATTTGCAGACGAAGGTCGACCTACAGCGCAAGGTCGCCGATCTTGAGCGCAGGCGCAACGAGAAGCGGCGAGGCATTTTCGAAGCCCAGGACCGGATCGACAGCCAGAAGGACGAGGTCTTGTCGAAGGTCGAGGAGAGCTTGAAGCTCCGCCTCAAGCGGGAGCCCCTATTCACGATCCGTTGGCAAGTGGGAGCGAAGGCATGACCCAAACCGACCAGACGCCGGACTCGATCTTGACGGAGGAAGTCATCGCCAGTCTGCGCAGGGATAAGCTCCTCCCGGAAAAGCAGCTCGAATCGCTGAAGGCGAAGATCGCCTCCGGAAAGATGAAGGCTGAGGACTGGCAGGTGATGATCGAGCTCGCCGTGGACGCGGAGGCCAAGAAGGATGCCTAAACGCATCGAGAAGCTGTCCTTGGCCGGATTCCGGGGCGCGTCGAAAGACGTGGATATTCCTTTCGACCCGCATAAGCCCATCACAATGATCTTCGGCGAGAACGGGACCGGCAAATCCTCGATCATCGACGGGATCGACTTCGTCTGCAACAAGGAGTACGGGTCCATCGCCGACCGGAGCGGCACCAAGCCGCGAGAGCACATCGTCGCGCTGAAATCGGCAGCCAAGGACCTCCGTGTCACGCTTCATCACGACGGCTCCGCCTGGACCGGCGCGCTTGACAAGGGGCTTCCCTCGATCACCGGCACGGGAACGCCGCCTCGCGCGCGAATCCTGCGCCGCGGCCAGATCCAGAAGGTGATTAACGCGCCGGCCGCCGAGCGCTACAAAGAGCTTCAGGACTTCATCGTTCCTCCGAAGGTCGAGGCCGCCGAGAGCGCACTGAGAGATTGTGTCAAGTCGCTCAAGGGCGACTTGGAGCAGGCGGTTTTCGCGAAGTCCCACGCCGAGGAGCAGCTAAACGAATTCTGGAAGACCGCGGGGAGTCCGGGCAAAGACTGCTTCGAATGGGCGAAGGAGCGCGCCAAGGAGAACGAGGCGGGCTTGACGGCCGTCTCTTCCGAGGCGAAGACTCTCCTCGCGGCGCTGGATAAAGCTCAGCTCTCCGTGGATGCGTGGACTGCCGCCCTCAAGGTTCATTCGGACGCCGTCGGCAAGCAGGAGAAGGCCCAGACCGCTTTGGACGGGGCCGAAGCGGCGCAGGAATCCGATTTGGTGGAGCTGCTGACGGCCGCTCAGAAGTATCTGCCGAAGGCGGCCAAGACCGACGAATGCCCGTTGTGCGAGCGCCCGGGTATTACTCTGGAAGCCTTGCTCAGGCGCATCGCCGACCGCCTCGCGGCGATGAAGCGCCTGGTCCTGCTCAAGCAGGAGCTGGACACGACGCGTAAAGCGGCCGAAGCCGCGGCTTCCGTTTTGAAGCATAGCCGTAGTGGCCTGGTCGCCGCCGCGCGCGAATTGGCGAAGGAGCTCGACAAATCAAAGCTGGCGGAAGTGGCGGCCTTGAAGCTGGATTGGGCTCAATTTCCCGCGATGCGCTCTGAAGCGGAGCCCGAGGCCAATGACGCCGTCTTGAAGGAAGCCCAGAAGGTCCAGCTCGCCGCCAAGCCGTGCTCCGCGGACGTAAAGACGAGGCAGGAGACCGCGTCACGCGAGGCAAGTCAGCTCGGCATGATCAAGAAGGCCCTGGCCTCCGTCGATGAGAATACAAAGAAGGCCGAGGGCGTCGATGCCCGTCTAAGGCGGGGAGAGGCGATTCGCTTGATCGTGGAAAAGGGCCGCAAGGATTTCGTGGACGGCATCTTGGACGCAATCTCGGGGGACGTCGGCGACCTCTGCGATAAGATTCATCCGGGCGAAGGCATCAAGATTCGCCTCTACCTCAACCCCAAGACCCGCGGCTCGCTTGAGTCCGACGGGGAGTTCGAGGGCGTGAAAGGCGTTCCGCCGCAGGCGTACTACAGTGAATCGCACCTGGACACCCTGGGCGTCTGCATCTTTCTGGCTTTGACGAAGAAGTTCGGCGGCAAGGAGACGATCGTCGTCCTCGACGACGTGGTGACCTCCGTTGACGCGCCCCATATGGGCCGATTCCTGGACCTGCTTCTGGAGCAGGCCGAACACTTCGGCGAGATCATCGTCGCGACTCACTATCGTCCGTGGCTGGAGCGTGTGCGCCACGCCAGAGGCCCGAGCGCCCAGGTGCAGATTCTTCACCTGTCGCATTGGACTTTGGCGCATGGAATCCGCCCGGGCATAGCTAAGCTGGCGATCCAGGATTTGCGTGACGCCATGAAGGGCGCGCCTCTCGATCGGCAAGCGGTCGCGTCGAAGGCGGGTGTCTTTTTGGAGAGCTTGCTTGACCAGCTGGCGCTACTCTATGAGTGCCATGTGCCGCGCCGCCCGGACCCCGAGTATACGCTTGGAGAGCTTCTGGACTGCATCGGGAAGAAGCTTCGCGCCGCCTTGAAGTGCGAGATTCATGTTGCGGGGAAAGTGCAGGCGGAAGTTCCGCTGAAGCCGCTTTTGGATGTGATCTCCGAGACCGGTTGGATACGCAATAAGGTTGGTTGCCATTGGGACATGAAGGGCTTCGACGTGCCCGATAAGGACGTGCTGGCCTTCGCCGAGCATACGATCAAGTTTGCGGAAGCGCTGATTTGCTCCGCTTGCGGGTCGTTGCCGACGAAGAACAAGACCGGGACCTGCTGGCAATGCCGCTGCACCGGGGCTGATGGGCTCCGCATGGTCCCGTTGGATGCGCCGGAAAAATAGGTAGCGAGGAAGATTATCGTGCAAAAGACGAAACTCGAATTGAATTGGATTGGCAAAGAGAATCGGCCCAAACTAGAACCGCGAATTCTAGTGGAAGAAAAGGGGAAGTCCTATCACGCCTCTTTCCGCGTGGATGGCAGCGGAGGTTTTGAGAATAGACTCATCTTTGGTGATAACCTTTTGGCTCTCAGAGCGTTAGAGCAGGAGTTTTCCGGGAAAATAAAATGCATCTACATTGATCCGCCGTTCAATACGGGCGCGGCTTTTGAGCATTATGATGATGGCGTTGAGCATTCGCTGTGGCTCAATCTCATGTATCAGCGATTTGAAATTCTTTATCGCTTGCTGAGCCCAGATGGAGTCCTATGGGTACACCTGGATGACAACGAGTCCGCCTACACGAAGGTCATCTTGGACGAAATTTTTGGACGAGGGAAGGCATTCTACCGGAATACTATTACCGTGAAGGCCAACAGCCCCTTTGGCTTTAAGCATACTTCCGGCAGCATCTTTAAATCTGCGAACCATATTTTGGTGTATGCGAAATCTGAACAGTTCGATTTCAACCGTGTTTTTGTCGAACGCGATTACGATACCGCCTATCGATTTGTTCTGAAAGATAGGAAATCCGATTGGAAGAAATGGGAATGGGAATCTATTGGCGATGTTATTGCGCGGCAGGAGAAATTTGAATCGGCTCGCGAGGCAAAGAAGACTCTGGGGGAAGAATCCTTCACGCGGTTGGTGGCCGAATTCGCTATTTTGAATGCGGAAAGAGTTTTCAGGACCGCATCAGTTACGGGTGGCGCGAGACAAAAGAGGCTGGTAACTCTTGAGAAGTCTGCAAAAGAACGGGACAAGGTTTTCCGCCACCCGAACGATGACATGGACTATTACTTCATCGGTGGTGAACGGGTTCTATTTTACGACGAGCGCCTCGTTGAGATCGATGGACAAAAACTGCCTGGAGAGACGCTCACGGATATCTGGACGGATATTTCCTGGGAAGGGATAGCCCGGGAAGGCGGGGTAGATTTCCCGAAAGGTAAGAAGCCTGAACAACTGTTGAGGCGGATAATCGAGTTTTCGACGCGCCGTGGCGACTGGGTTCTTGACTCATTTGGCGGCTCTGGGACGACGGGCGCCGTGGCCCATAAAATGGGTCGCAAATGGATTTTGGTTGAGTTCGGCGAGCACTGCCAGACCCACATTATCCCGAGACTTCAAGGCGTCATCGATGGCAGGGACAAGGGCGTGGTCACCGAAGCGGTCGGATGGAAGGGAGGGGGCGGCTTCCGATATTATCGGATTGCGCCTTCTCTGCTAGAAAAGGACAAGTTCGGCAACTGGGTCATCAGCAAGGAGTACGACGCTGTGATGCTTGCGGAGGCGATCTGTAAGTTGGAGGGATTCGCTTACGCACCGAGCGACGAAGTGTATTGGCGACACGGGCATTCAACTGAAAAGGACTTCATCTACGTTACGACGCAAACGCTGTCGCGCGAGCAGCTTCAAAAGCTTTCCGACGAGGTGGGCGAGGAGCGGAGTCTTCTTGTCATGTGCGGGGCGTTTCGTGTCAAAGACCCTGATGAGTTCCCTAACCTGACGGTCAAGAAGATCCCCAAGGCGGTGCTCTCGCGCTGTGAATGGGGGCAGGACGACTATAGTCTTGAGATTAAAAATCTACCTTTGAAGGTCGAGGCTGATGAGAAAAGTGTGGCGCCTATTCCCAAGCCGCGATCCAAGATAGAACGCCGAGAAGAAGCTTTGCTGTTTGACCTGTCCGGAGCGGAAAGGGAGCCGTCATGAAATCCAAGAAGCCGGCGGCTCTTCACGATAGGGTTCGGGAGATCATCGAGTCGGCGCGGCTAGGCGCGGCGCGTTCAGTCAATACGGCTCAGGTTGTCTCGAATTGGCTCATCGGCCGTGAGATCGTGGAAGAGGAGCAAGAAGGGCACCAGAGAGCGGGTTACGGAGACGGGCTCATGCGTGGCTTGGCCGATCGCCTGCGGCAAGAATATGGAACCGGATATGGCTTGGCGAACTTGAAGATGTTCAAGCAGTTCTACCTCGGCTATATTTCTTTGCTACCTGCTTCCAAAGGCCACGCGGCGCGTAGCCTTTTCTTGGGACACCAAGACGTAGAGAAAGGCCACGCAGTGCGTAGCCTTTCCGCAGAGTCTGCTCCCCAGGGAAAGGCCTGGGCTCCGGGCGCGCTGCATCCCAATCTGTCGTGGACTCACTATCGGACGCTCTTGAAGGCGGACGAACCAGGTAAGCGTGCCTTCTACGAGATCGAGGCGATCAAGAACAACTGGTCGGCGCGAGAGTTGGAGCGCCAGATGGCCAGCTTGCTTTACGAGCGGCTGGCGAAGAGCCGCGACAAGGCCGGTTTGATGAAGCTGGCGACTAAGGGACACGAAGTGCAGGGGGCCGCCGACGTATTCAAGGACCCCGTGGTTATCGAGTTCCTGGGGCTTCCCGAGTCGCACAAGCTGGTCGAGTCGAAGCTGGAAGATGCCCTTATCGGCAACCTCCAAGAGTTCCTACTGGAGATGGGCAAGGGCTTCGCCTTCGTGTCCCGCCAGGAGCGGCTGACGCTGGAAGGCGATCATTTTTACGTCGATCTGGTTTTCTATCACGCGGTCCTGAAGTGCTTCGTGCTCATAGACCTGAAAGTCGGCAAGCTCACCCATCAGGATCTCGGGCAAATGCAGCTTTACGTCAACTACTTCGACCGCGAGCGCCGCTCCGAAGGGGACAATCCCACGCTGGGCCTCATCCTTTGCGCCGACAAGAACGACGCCGTGGTCCGCTATACCCTCGGTCCGGATCAGCAGAAAACCATCTTCGCCAGCCGGTATAAGCTGCATCTACCGAGCGAGGCGGAGCTGCGGGCCGAGTTGAAGCGCGAGGTCAAGGAGCTGTCCGGTCCGTCTGATGGCGGAGAGACGAAATGAATCCTCAAGTGAACGCGATTTCCAATCGCCTTAGCCTGCGGCCGCCGCAGCGAACCTCCCTTGAGATTCTGGCGCGCATCGCGGACATGCTCTCTCTGGAGAAGGGTGCCGATGTTCCCAAGGCTCTTGAAGCGATCAAGGCGGAGTTCTCTACCGTTACCGACTTCGAGCGCGAATTCCCGTCGCTTTGCTTCGCGCTGGCGACGGGAGTAGGCAAGACGCGCTTGATGGGCGCGTTCATCGCCTATCTGTACAAGAAGGAGGGCATGCGGCACTTCTTCGTCCTCGCGCCCAACCTCACCATCTACAATAAGCTCATCAAAGATTTCACGCCCAACACGCCGAAGTATGTTTTCCAAGGAATTTCCGAGTTTGCCGTCGAGGCTCCCTGGATCGTGACCGGAGAGAACTACGCCGACGGTCGAGGCGTCCGCGGCGGAGACCTCTTCGAGACGGCTGTCCATATCAACATCTTCAACATCGGCAAGATCACGCGCTCCGAGGCCGCAAAATTTCATCGCCTACAGGAATATATCGGGCAGAGCTACTTCGAATATCTCTCGGGCCTAGACGATTTAGTTTTGATTATGGACGAGTCTCATCGCTACCGAGCTTCTGCGGGCATGAAGGCCATCAATGAACTGAAGCCGGTACTCGGCCTTGAGCTGACGGCTACGCCGCAAATCGAGCGCGCTGGCGGGTCAGAAGTGTTCCGTAACGTGATTTACAGCTACCCCTTGTCGAACGCCATGGAGGACGGCTTCGTTAAGGAGCCCGCCGTCGCCACGCGTGAGAACTTCGAGGCTCGCAATTACGATGCGGCCGGCTTGGAAAGGCTGAAGCTCGAGGACGGCGTGCGCATCCATGAGAATACCAAGGTCGAGCTGGAAGTCTACGCGCGCGAGAACGGAGTCCCTGTCGTTAAGCCGTTCATGCTCGTCGTCGCCAAGGACACGGACCACGCTAATAATCTGCTCAAGCTGATCGAGGACGAAGCCTTCTTCGAGGGTCGCTATAAGGGTAAAGTCATTACGGTCCACTCCAACATGAAGGGCGAGGAGAAGGACGAGACCGTCGAGCAGTTGATCGGCGTGGAGAATCCCGCGAATCCGACCGAGATCGTCGTTCACGTGAACATGCTCAAAGAAGGCTGGGATGTTACCAACCTCTATACCATCGTGCCGCTCAGGGCAGCGAACTCGAAAACGCTCGTCGAGCAGTCCATCGGTCGCGGACTGCGGCTACCCTACGGCAAGCGCACGGGCGTGGATTCCGTGGACCGACTGACCATCGTCTCCCACGACAAGTTCCAAGAGATCGTGGACTACGCGAACAGCCCCGAGTCCATCGTCCGCGGCGGCCTCAAGATCGTCGGCATACCCATGGAGAGAACCCGCGTGGTCATCTCCCAGCCGGCGATCTACGGCTTGCTGGGCGAGCCTTCGCCTTTGCCCGCTGGCGGAGCCAGCATCACGGGCGACCAGCCCGCGCTCGCGTTCGAGTCTCCGAGGGACCAAGAAGCTGCAAAAGCCACGTTAGAGATCATCCGGCGCGAATATGAGCGATTGCCGCGCTCCTCGGATTTGACGAAGCCCGAGATTCAGAAGGAGATCGCCGCGAAGGTTCGGGCCGCGATTATCCCGACGCAGGGCGAGTTAGACGGAGTAGTCGAGAAGGTAGATGTGGCGCAGGTCGTGGCCAAGACCATCAAGCTCCGAAACGACCTGTCCATCGATATTCCGCGAATCACGATCCAGCCTATCGGTGACGTGTCGCGCGGCTACAAGGACTTCAAGTTGGACCTGTCGGGCGTACGACTCCAGCCGGTTGATAACGAGATTCTTATTCAAGAGTTGCATCGGCGTGGCCAGCATCGCCTCATGAGCGGGACGGGTGTCGTCCTCGAGCAGAAGCCGGAGGACTACCTGGTTCGTGGCCTCATGGAATTCAATGACATCAGCTACGATGAGCACTCAGTGCTTCTTTACAAGTTGGCTGGGCAAATCGTCGTTCACTTGGGCGATTACCTGAGGGACCAGGACGATGTCTTGAACGTCTTGCAGTATCACCAGCAGGCTCTGGCGAAACTCATCCATGCACAGATGCAGAATCATTACGAGGATAAGGCCGCTGCGTACGAGGCGCATGTCAGTAGGGGATTTAGCACCCTGCGACCCAATCCCTACTCGGCCGCCGCCGGTGAAGCGTGCCGCGATTTTCGGGCGCCTGTGACGGAGAAGCAGGATATTCGAAAGATGATCTTCGGGGGCTTCAAGAAGTGCCTCTATGACGTCCAGAAATTCGACTCGGACTCGGAGCGGCGGTTCGCTGTCGTTCTGGAGGGTGACAAGGACGTTCTGAAGTGGCTTCGTCCCGCCAAGGGAGATCTTCATATCCATCATAGCGGCGAGTCTTCTTACGAGCCGGACTTCGTCGTTGAGACCAAGGACGCGAAGCTCATCTGCGAGGTTAAGAGTGCCGCGGAGCTTGATGATGTCGAAGTCCTCGCCAAAGCTCGTGCGGCGACAAATTGGTGCGGCCACGCAAGCGAGCATGCCAAGGCTCACGGCGGTAAACCCTGGTCGTACCTGCTGATTCCGCATGATCGGATTACAGACAACAAGACGTTGGATGCCTTGATTGCGGCTCATGTCTTCCGGGTCAGCAGCCCTCCAGTTTGAAGGTCACTCCGGCAAATCAATGTCTGAAACCGAAAACAAGGTCGTTCTGTTTGCAGACATGCTCGGATTCGCATCGCTAACGGAGTCGCATCCGCTCGACGTTGATCGCTTGCGGGCTCACGACCGATTCATTTCCTACATCGACAATTATCTGGGCACGCCTGAGAACCCGCTGACCGATAAGTTTTTCCGCTTTCACAATGGCCTCAAGAACGCAACGTCGATAGCCAATATGCGGCACCCACTGACGGCCATCAGTTTCTCTGATTCGGCTTTTATTGCCACGACGCATCTTCACGAGGTTGTAGCTATTGCCGCGGATCTCCTTCGTTATGTGATCTCTTCAGGGGTTCCTGTCCGTGCGGGTATCGCTTATGGGTCGTTTGCAACACTCCGATTCAAATCGGATATCACCTCCGATGGTGGAGATCATTCCGTCCAATTTCTTGGAACGGCAGTGGTTCGTGCGACCGTCGCTGAGAAATGTGGAATCAAGGGATTTCGTATCTTGCTCCACCCATCGGTGGCACCACTATTGAATGATCCCCGACACAATCCTCCCAGCGGTAAAGACTCGATTCGTATTCTTGCGTGCGCGGATGGTGAGTCGAATAAAGCCGGCGTCCAGCATGAAGTCGACTACTGGGATTTCCCAATCACCAGAGAAGCGTCCGCATGGAGGTCGCTCCAGGACATGTGGGATAGGACTCCCTTATCGGAGCAGAATCATTACGAGGCCACTGCTGGAGCGATTGATCGTATGCGAATTGGCCGAGGACGTGCACCGCTAGATAAGTTGCGAAGACGCACGCTCCCCAAATGAGGGGAAGCTAAGACGCATTTTCGTTCGCCTGCCGGATTTCCGGTGGGTGGCTTTGTCGAGATGTTTGTCGAGATGACGGCAAAAACGCCCATCCAACGACAAAATACGACAAATCGCGATTTGCTGGATTACGCTGAAAACACAGCGCTATTCGAATATAGGCGGGAATCGGAGGGGTAGCCATCCGTCTTTTCAGACCGGTGCTCTACCACTGAGCTACCTCGCCGACGCGGACATCATACCACATCGCCCCGGGCCCCTTGAACAAGCATTGACTCGGCGTTCCCGCGCGCCTATGCTACAGCCGTGATATGGACGAGCTGAGCGCGCGCGGCATCGAGCACTACAACGCGGGCCGCTTCGCCGAGGCGCTGCGCTGCTTTCGGGCCGCCGGCGGGCCCGAGGCGCGCGTGTTCGCGGCGCACGTGCTCGACTCCGCGGGACGGGCGGAGGAGTCCGCGGCCGAATTCGCCGGCGCCATCGAGGCGTTCCCGCTGCATCTTCCCGCCTACGAGGGCCTGGCCAAGCTGATCATCCGCGGGGCGGCGCCCGGCGGGGCCGCGGCGTTGCGCGGCATCCTCTCGGCCGGGGCCTCAGGCTCCTCCGGGACCCTGAGGCTGTGCGCCCGGGCCTTCGCCGCCTGCGGCGACGACGCGGCCGCCGAGAAGGCCCTGCGCGCGGCGCTGCGCCGCTCGCCTCGCGACGCGGAGAGCCGCGCGCTGCTCGCGGACCTGCTCGGCGCGCGCGAGAAGGCCGCGCTCGCGGAGCTGCACCGGCGCGCGCTCGCGAGCGTCGGGGCCGGCCGTTTCGCCGAAGCGGAACGGACGTACCGGCGGGCCCTGCGCCTGTCGCCGCGCGACGCGGAGGCCGCGAAGGGGCTCGACGGCGTCCTGCGGTCCCGGGCGCGCTCCGCCGCGTCGGCCGGGAGGCTCGCGGCGGCCGACGCTCTCCTGCGGGAGGCGTTGGCGCGTTCGCCGCGCGACGCGGAACTGCGCGGCGAACGCGCGCTGATCGCGGCGCGCCGGGGCGACGTGCGCCGCGCGCTGTCCTTCCGGCCCGCCTCCGGCGAGGTCCTGCTGCTCTGCGCCGAGGCCCGGCTCGCCGGAGGCCGCGAGGCCGAGGCGGAGAAGCTCCTGCGCCGAGTCCCGGCCGGCGATCCCGCGGAGGCGAAGGCCCGCAAGCGGCTCGCGGCGATCCTGCGCGCGCGCGCGATCGCGCACGACGTGCCCAACGCCCCGCTGCGCCGGGAACGCGCGCGCCGGGCGTGGGAGGAGGTCGTCCGCGCCGACCCCGAGGACGGCGCGGCTCGCGTCTCGCTGAGCCTGCTCGAGCGCTGGACCGGCACGGCGCAGGGGGAGCGGGCGTACCTCGGCGAGGCCGTCGCCCCCGGGAGATCTCTGAGCCGCCCGGAGCGTTTCATGGCCTTGATGCGCCTGGGCCGCTTCGCGGAGGCCGTCGGGCTCGCGGAGGCCGCGCTCGACGACGGCATGACGCTCGCGGATTTCCGCGCGTTCATCGACCCGTGGGAGAAGGACAACCGCCCGGACCGCACGGCGCCGCAGACGGACGTCGCGGCGCTCGACGCCGCGCTGCGGGACGCTCCCGGGCCTTGGCGCGCCTTCTACCTCGGCAGCCTCGGGGGCCGCTCGAGCATTTCGACGCGGTGCCGCCCGGGGACCGCTACCGCTGGATGAACTACAACGCGGCGATGGAGGCGCTGTTCCGCGAGAGCTTCTCCCGCGCGGTCGCCTGGTTCGAGGCCGCGCTGCGCGAGCCGCTCGTGGATTGGCGGGCGCACGGCTATTTCGCCGAGGCCCTGCTCTGTGTCGACCGTCCGGCCGAGGCGCGGCGGCAGATGAAGCTCGCGCTGGCGGCCGCGCCGGAGAACGAGCGCGCGCAGGTGTTCGCCTGGTGGGGGAGCTCGAGCTGTGGCTCGGCGGCTACGCGCGCGCGCTCGAGCTGACCGCGCGCGCCTGCCGCATGGGCGCTCCGTTCGCCCACGGCTGGAAGGGCGCGGCGCTCCTCAAGCTCGGCAGGCCCGCGCGCGCGCTCAAGCAGCTCGATCACGCCCTGAGCCTCTTTCCCAACGACGCCGAGGCCCGGCTCTGGCGCGCGGAGACCAATCGCGAGCTGGGACGACATCGCGAAGCGCTCAAGGAGCTCGAGACCGTCCTGCCGGAGCACCGGGTCTGGGTTCTCGTCAACCGGGCCCTCTGCAGATACGCGCTCGGCGACGCGGCGGGCATGGCGTCCGACGTCGAAAGCCTGCCGGAGAACGTCGTCGCGCACGTGCGCGCGCGCTCCGGCCTCGAAGGGCCGCTCGACCCCGCGCGGACCGCGAGGCTTCTCGAGGCCGCCCTGCGCCTGGGCCGCGGGTTCCGGCGGGCCGAGTACGGCCAGGCCGTCTGGCTGTCGCGCGCCCATTGATTTTCCGCGGTCGAAGGGGTACGCTTCGTCATTCGCCGCGCGTCAAAGGAGACTAAGATGATCGCTTCGCCGCTGGCCATCGCCCTGCTCGCCGCCCCGCTGTTCGCCGCTCCCGCCAAGGCTCCCGTCCCGCCGGTCCGGGAGCTCGTCGAGGCCTCCGGCGCGGGCAACGTCGCGGAGATCGGCCGGCTGCTCAAGGCCGGCGTCCCCGTCAACGGCCGCCTCGCGGCCTCCGATAACGGCATGACCGCGCTCACGGCCGCCGCGGCGCTTGGCCGCGCCGATTCCGCCAAGGCTTTGCTCGCCGCGGGCGCCGACGTCAACCTGGCCGACGCGCTCGGCAGCACGCCCCTGCACAAGGCCGCCTTCCTGCCGATCGGCAAGGACCTGGCGGCGGCGGGCAAGGCCAAGCGCGAGGTCGCCGCGGTCCTGCTCGCGGCCAAGCCCAAGCTCAACGCGAAGGACAAGCAGGGCTGGACCCCGCTGATGCTCGCGGCCGCCAACGGCGACGCGGAGCTCGTCGGTGCGCTTCTGTCCGCGGGCGCCGACGCCGCGGTCAAGCTGCCCACCGGCAAGAACGCCCGCGAGCTCGCCGAGCAGGGCGGCCACGCGGCCGCCGCCGCGCTGTTGGCGCCGAAGAAGAAGAAATAGAGGCGCGCGGGGCCTTGACGCGCGCGCGGGCCTCTGATATACTTCGATTGTCGAAGTATTCGACAACCGAAACATGAGCCTCGAAGACCGCGCCCGCAAGCTCGTCGGCCACCTCCAGACGGTGATGGAGGAGGCGGAGGCCGTGGACAAGAAGGACTCGGCCGTGCGCGAGAAGCTGACCTGGCAGGAGAGGCGCGTGCTGCGCGCCGTCAGCCGCGAGGACTGCTGCTCGATGAGCACCTTGGCCGACAAGATCTGCCTGACGCTCTCGAGCGTGACCGGCCTCATCGACCGCCTCGTCGACCGGAAGCTCGTCAAGCGCGACCGCTCGAGCGAGGACCGGCGCGTCGTGCAGGTCGAGCTCACCGAGCACGGCCGCGCGCTCAACGAGGAGGCGATGGAGGGGCCGACGCGCTTCTCGCGCGAGCTGCTCAAGGGCCTCAACGCCGAGGAGCAGGAGTCCCTGCTCGCGCTGTTCCGCAAGATCTCGGAGCGCATCGAGTCGGAGAAGAAGGCCGCGTGATTTTTTTGCCGTAAACAGTTCGAAAATCGAAACATTCGGAAGGAGAAATAAAATGGAGAACGAGACCAAAGACGGGAAGGGCTGCTGCGACAAGTCCAAGTGCTGCGGGGGCAAGGCGCTCGCCGCGTTCGCGCTGCTGCTCGTCGGCGGCGCCGGCGGCTACCTCGCGGGCAAGTGCTGCGCGGCGAAGTCCGCGGCTCCGGCCGCGGCGGAAGCCCCGGCCCAGCCGGCGAAGTAGGACGACGAGCTCCGCTCCCGCCGGGATTTGAACCGGATTTGGTGGCCGCCCGGCGGGGGCGGGGCTATACTTTTAGTGCCGACGATCGAACTCGAAGCCAAGAGCTGAGAGCCGGTTCTCGAAAGAGGATTCAGGAGATCGCCGACCCTGGCCGAACGCAGCGTCGATGTCTCGAAAGAGACATCTGGGAACCTGACCGAGGGGTAAGGAACCTGAGAAGAACCGCGAGGAACTTCGACGAGACGCTCGGCCTCGTTATTTTCCGGAGAGCGCGGCGAGCGCGCGGGCGTAGGCGGGCTCGTCGGAGCGCAGGGTGTCGGGGCTCACGCCGAGGCCCCGGCACGCCGCGACGGCGAGGCGTTGCCCCCACAGGATCTGCGCGAGCCAGTCCGCGCTCGACGCCTCGGTCAGCGGGACGCCGACGGTCTTGAGGTAGCGGCGCGCGTCGGCCCAGCGCGGCTCGCCCGGCGCCGAAAAGGCGACCACGCGCGTGCCCTTGCCGACCGATATCTGCGGCCCGTGCAGGAACTCCTCGAGGCCGTAGGTGCGCACGCGCAGCGACGCGGTCTCGAGCAGCTTCAGCGCGGTCTCGCGCGCCACCCACTCGCGGATCCCGTCGCCGACGAGGACGAGGTCGGTCCCCGCGCTCACGCGGGGGAACGCCGGACCCCAGGACAGCTTGGGTGAGCGGAACGGAGCGAGCAAGGAGGGGCGCCGGCCCAGCGCAGCAGCCAGGCCATCGTCGTCGTGAAGGACTTGGTGAACGCGCCCGTGTCCTCGAGCGAGCAGGTGTCGAGGCGCCGCCGCGGCCCCTTCCAGACCGCTCCGTCCGCGCACACGGCGACGGTCTCCGCGCCCGCGCGGCGCGCGAGCGCCTCGGCGCGCACCGTGTACGAGCGCGAGCCGCCGCGGTGCGAGAGGAAGACTCCGAGGTCGCCCTTCGACAGGCGATAGGGGCGCGACACGAAATCGTGCGCGTGGACGGCGCGCGCGTCGAAGCCCTTCGAGCTCCACAGCCACGCGGCGATCTGCGCGGCGTGGTGGTTGGTGCCGACGCCGCAGAAGAACACCTTGCGGGACCGCGCCGGGGGCTTGAGCCAGGCCGGCGCGGGCCGCTCGAGCGCGGCCGCGAGGAGTTCGGGCTGGCGAAGGACGTTCGCCTCGAAGCGGCTCATCGCTTGTGGCCCCGGGCCATCATGAACTCGTACGGAATCTCGATGCGCGAGCCGACCTTGTTCTTCAAGGCGCGGCGCAGCACGGTCTTCTTGACCCAGGCCTGCCCCTTCTCGTCCAGCGAGCGCAGCATGGCGCCCGTCTTGCCGGCGCCCGACGTCATCGTGTCCCAGTACTCCTCCGGGGAGGAGAACCGGAACGTGCCGTTGAGGCGCTTGGTCGAGAGCTCGGCGAGGCCCGCGCGCGCGAACGCCGCCTCGAGCGCGCCGTCGGGGCCGAAGGTGTACAAGGTCGGCGCGCCCTCGGGCGCGCGCAGATCGGGCTCGCACTCGACGATCGCGTGCAGGACGAGCGAGGTGAACAGCATCTTCTCGCGGCGGCCCTGCACGAGGCAGGCGACGACGCCGCCCGGCTTGACGACGCGCGTCATCTCCGAGAGCGCGCGGTCGGGCTCGGCGAACAGCATGAGGCCGAGCTGGGAGATCGCCGCGTCGAAGGACGCGTCGGGCAGCGGCAGCGCGTGGACGTCCATCTCCGCGTACTCGATCGGCGCGGCGCGCCGCGCGGGGGACGGCCCGCGCGCGGGCGAGCATGCCGGGCGCGAGGTCGGTCGCGAGCACGGAGCCGTTCTCGTCGATCCTCTTGGCGGCCGCGCGGGAGGCGATGCCCGGGCCGCACGCGACGTCGAGCACGCGCCACTTCTTCTTGAGCCCGGCGAACGCGACGAATTCCTCGGCCGTCGGGCCGAACAGCGCGTTCGAGAGCTTCTCGTAGCGTTCGGCGGCCTCGTCCCAGGTCGCGCGGGCGTCGGCCGTGTGCTTGGCGGCGTCGAAGTTCGTCACGCCGAGGATCATACGAATTTCGCGGGTCCCTTCGGACCCACCCGACGGGGGCCGCGAGACCCTCGTGCTTGCCCCCGCCGGAGCCTATCCTTTGAGCATGAGAAACGCCTTGCCCCTGTTGGCCCTCGTCCTCGCGCTGCCGGCCTCCGCGCAGTTCGCCGGAACCGACGCCGAAGAGCTCGCCGCCGCCGCCCGCCGCGCCGCCGCCATGCGCGAGAAGCTGCGGCCGGCCGCCGTCGAGCGGGCGCCCGTCGAGGCGCTGTTCTCCAAGCTCGCCGACGAAGGCGACCAGATCGAGGTCGAGAACGGAATCGGAAACGTGCTGACCCGCATGGGGAAGCCCGATGCGGGCGGTCGGTTCCGGAACGTCCAGGCGACCTTGGTCGAGATTCCGGCGGAGGCCGCGGAGGAGCCGTCGGACTCGATGATGCGGCACGCGGTCATGCGCCGATACTTCTCGCATCTCGAGGCGTCGAGCGAGAGCTGGAGCGCGGGCCGCGTCGACATCTGGCGCTGGACCGTCGGCCTCGACGGAACCTTGATCGCCGTCGAGCACCAGATCGTCCCCGTCGAAGGCGGCGAGCCCGTCGAGGCGAAGCTGCGCGCCTACCGCATGTCGCCTTCGGACCCGAGCGTCCAGAGGCGCTGGAAGTCGCTCTCGAAAGAGCTGCTCACGCTCGGCAAGCTGATCGAGGCCTAGGCTACTCGGTCAGCAGGGCGTAGGCGGCCTCGGCGATGCGCTCGTCGCCGAGGCTGCGCTGCTCGTCGTCCCACTCCTTGCTGCTCTCGACGAGGCGCGACAGCTCCTTGCCGGCCTTGCGGCCGGACTGCTCGGCGGCGCGCGCGAGGAAGGCCTCGAGCGTCGCGGGCCGGCGCAGGGCCTTCGCCGCGTGGCCGGCGAGCACCGGGTGCGTTCCTTCCCAGATCTCGTTGACGAGGGCGTCGTCGGCCAAGCGATTGAGCGGGGAGAAATCGTCGAGGATGCCGTGGCCGCCGATGAGCAGCTGCGCCTCGCGCACGAGCACGCTGCTGCGGCGCGAGATCGCGGTCTTGAGCAGCGGCACGAGCGCATCGGCGTCGGCGCCGCCGTCCTCGAGCGCGGCGAGGCCGGTATAGAACGCGACGACCATGCGCGCGTGCAGGCCGCTCATCGACTCGAGGCGGGCGCGCACCGACGGGATGTCGGCGAGCTGTTTTCCGTAGGCCTCGCGCCAATTCGCCCACGCGCGCGCCTCGAGCACGGCGCGCCCCGCGAAGCCGAGCGCGGCCGCGGCCACGTGCAGGCGCGAGACCGACAGGACCTCGTTGACGAGGATGACGAGGCCCTCGCGCGGCTTGCCGATGAGCTCGGCGGCGGCGCCGTCGTACTCGACCTCGACGGTCGCCTTGCCGCGCGTGCCGCCGATCGGCTTGAGCCGGACGATGCGGTGGCCGTTGAGCTTGCCGCCCTTGGCCGTGCGCCGCACGAGGAACAGGCCGACGACGCCGGTCTCGCCGACCTTGGCCGTCGTCACCCAAGCCTCGCCGGGGTTCGAGCAGAACCACTTGAGGCCCTTGAGCGACCAGGTTCCGTCCTTGCGCTGCGTCGCGCGCGTCTCGTTGGCGGCGACGTTCGAGCCGCCCTGCCGCTCGGTGACGAACTGGCCGCCCGTCAACGCCCACTCGGGCTCGTCGGAGCGGAGCTTCGGGAGCAGGTTTTTCTTCTGCTCGGCGGTTCCCCGCTTCTCCAACAAGCCGATCAGCCCCTCGGTCATCGCGAGCGGGCAGGTGATCCCGCCCTCGCCGCAGTAGTTGGCGAGGACGGCGCGCGTCATTCGTTCGGTGAGCGACAGCTCGCCTTCCTGATAGATCGCGCGCGCGAGGAGCCGGCGCGCCTCGATCTGCTCCGGGCAGTAGCGGACCTCGCCCTTCACGAGGCGGGGAGGTTCTCGGCGACGTGGGCCGTCCGCACCAGCGCCTCGAGCTTGGTCGCCGCCGTCGCGCCGAAGGCCTCGCAGCGCGCCTTCGCGGCGTCGTCGAGCGACTGGGAGGCGACGTGCCGCAGCGTCTCGTCGCTCTCCCAGAAGTTCGCGGAGACCGGCGGGTAGCCCGGCAGGGCCGCGTTGTCCATGCCCGGAGGATAGGAAATCGGACCGCCAAGCGCTACTATGGTTTCGTGAACGGACGACTGGCCCGCGGGATCGAGGCGTTCAACGCCGGCCGGCACGCGGAGGCGGCGCGCCTGTTCCGCGCCGCGATCGCCGCGGGCGAGGACGCCGCGTCCGCGCGCGGGTTCCTCGCGCACGCGCTGGACGCCTCGGGACGGACGATGGAGGCGGTGCGCCTGCTGTCGCGCCTTTCCCCGTCCGCGGGCCTGGCGGACGTGGCCGTGCGCGCGCTGGCGCGCGAGGACGGGCCCGCGCCGCGCGCGCTTCTGCGCGCCCTGGCTCCGCTGCTGCGCCGCCGCGACGTCCGGGACGCGGCCGTTCGGGCGCTCGTCGGCCGCGGGCAGGGCGCGGGCAGCGCCCGCCGCTGGAAGGAGGCGGAGCCGCCCCTGCGCCTCGCGCTCGGGCTCTCGCCGCGCGACGCCGGCGCCTCGCTTTGGCTCGGGCGCGTCTTGGCGGCGTCGGGGCGTCTCGCGGAGGCCGCGCGGCTCCTGCGCGCGGCGGGGGACGCCGCGCGCGAGGACCTTCTCGGCGTCGAGCTCGAGCTCGCGCGCGCGGAGAGCAATCCCGGCCGCGCGAAGGCGCGCCTGCGCGCCGCCGCGCGGCTGAGCCCGTCCGACCCGCGCCCGCGCGAGGCGCTCGCCGCGCTCGACGCCGCGCAGGCGCGGGCCGCGCTCGCCGCCGGGAACTGGGCGCGGGCCGAGAGGCTCCTGCGCGCGCGCGGCAGAAATCCCGCGGCGCTCGCCTCGGCGTTGGCCGCCCGCGCCTGGGACGACGCCGCGCGCGGGCGCGCCGCCGCGGGGCAGGCCCGCCTGCGCGAGGCGGACGCGCTCGATCCCGCGCGCGCCGCGTCCCGCGCCCGCCTGCTCGCCGCGCTCGACGCGCGCTCGCGCGAGCACCGGCGCGGGCCCGACGACGGCGAAGAGGCCCTGTACCGGCTCAAGCTGCGCGAGCAACGCTGCCGGCTGACCGGCGAACTCGTCCGGCGCGAGGGCCTTCTGCGCGCGATCGCGCGGGCCGCGTCCCCGGAGTCGCCGGAGCGCTTCAAGGCCTTGATGAATCTGCGGCGCTACCCGCAGGCCCTCGCCCTCGCCGAGCGCGTCCTCGACGCCGGGGCGACGCAGGCCGACGCCTGGGCGTTTTCGAACCCGTGGGACTGGGAGGACTGGACCTCGCGCGACGCGCGGATGCGGGGAATCCTGCGCGACCTCGAGCGCCGCCTCGCCGGCCGCCCGGGCCCATGGCTCGACTTTTATCGGGGCATACTCGGCCAAGAGACGGGGCTCGCGGCCTTCGCGCGGCTGGCGCGGCGGCCGCGCGCGCGCTACGCCTGGATGCTCACGATGGCCGGCCGCTGCGCGCTCGTCGAGGGCCGCCTTTCCGAGGCGGAGAGCTGGCTTCGCGGCGCGCGCTCGGCCGAGCCGCCGGAGTGGCGCGCGCGCGCCTGCTCGCGGAAATCCTCCTCGTGCGCGGCCGCGCGGCGGCCGCCGAGGCGCAGATGGACGCGGCCGCGAAGATCGCGCCGCCGCGCGACGCCGGGCTCGTGCTCGCCTGGCGCGGCGCCTTCGACCTGTGGAGCGGGGACTACGCCGCGGCCCTGCGCCGTCTCGACGAGGCCCGCGCGCTCGGCGCCCCGCACGCCTGGTGCTGGCGCGGCGCCGCCCTGCTGCTGCTCGGCCGGACCGAGGCGGCGCTCGCCGCGCTCGACGAGACCGTCGCCCTTCACCCCGGCGACCTTGAGGCCTTCTTGTGGCGCGCCGAGGCCAAGCTGCGGCTCGGGCGGCCCGCCGAGGCGCTCGAGGATCTCGGCCGCTCCCCGGCGGGCGTGTGGTCGACGGTCCTGCGCGGTCTGGCCTCGGACCCGGAGGCGGCGCTGGCCGCCTTGCCCGCCCCGGTCGCGGCCCGGCTCAAGAAGCAGGGGGCCGGCGCGGCGCGCGCTCGAGGCCGCGCTCGCCCTCGCGCGCGGCTGGCGGCGCGAGGAGTACGGCCAGGCGCTCTGGCTTTCCCGGCCGCCCTTGCGGCGGCGACGGGCTTTTGCTTCAATGGCGCCATGAACCTGATCCCCAAGTCATCGAGCGCGCCACGCAGGGCTCCGTCATCGGCTACGACATCTACTCGCGGCTGCTGAAGGACCGCATCATCTTCGTCGGCGGCTACGAGGGCGAGTTCACGACGGACTCCGCCAACACCCTCATCGCCCAGCTCCTCTATCTCGACAGCGACGACAACACCAAGGACATCAACCTCTACATCAACAGCCCCGGCGGCATGGTCACGGCCGGCCTCGCGGTCTACGACACGATGCAGTTCATCAAGTCGCCGATCACGACGATCTGCATGGGCATGGCGATGAGCTTCGGCGCCGTCATCCTCGCCGCGGGCTCGAAGGGCAAGCGCTACGCGCTCCCCAACTCGCGCATCATGATCCACCAGCCGCTCGTCGGCGGCATCTCCGGCCAGGCGACCGACATCCTCGTCGAGGCCAAGGAAATGGCCCACACGCGCAAGACGCTCGAGGAGATCATGGCCAAGCACACCGGCCAGTCCTTCGAGAAGATCAACCGCGACATGGAGCGCAACAACTACATGTCCGCCGAGGAAGCCATGAAGTACGGCATCATCGACGAGGTCATCCAGGGCGCGAAGGCCGTGGCCCTCAACGGCGCCGGCAAGAAGTAAAAGAATCGTCCGGAGAAAGGCCCCGGCTCTCGCGAGCCGGGGCCTTTTCTTTATATTGGCAATCGGAGGGGAGGATTGACAGTTTTCAGGCCTCGTGCTATAATCTAGCAGTCGACTGATTTGACTGCCAACTATCAGCGAGACCATCCATGAGACAGCTCAAACCCGAGGTCGTCGAGCAGCGCAAGCGCCACTTGCTCCAGTGGATCGTCCACTATTACATCAAGACCTCGAAGCCGGTCTCGTCGGGTCAGATCGCCGAGGAGGCGGGCCTCGACCTCTCGAGCGCGACGATCCGCTCCATCCTGCAGGACCTCGAGGATGAGGGTTATCTGGCCCAGCCGCACACGTCGGCCGGCCGCGAGCCGACCGACAAGGGCTACCGCTTCTTCGTCGACTACCTCTCCGACGTGCAGCGCCTGGCCTCCGGCGAGAAGGAGCGCATCGAGGAGCAGTACGACCGCCGCATCGGCGAGCTCGACACCTTGCTCGTGGAGACCTCGAAGCTGCTCTCGCGCGTCTCGCACAGCGCGGGCATCGTGCTCTCGCCGCAGACCAAGCGCCAGACGCTCAAGCGCCTGGAGCTGATCCCGCTCGGCGGGCGCAACGTGCTCGGCGTGATGATCACGGACTCCGGCATGGTGCGCCACTGGCCGCTGCAGCTGGGCTTCGTGCCGACCGGCCGCCAGCTCTCCGTCCTTAATAAGTTCCTCAACGAGCAGGTCCGCGGCGTGCCCGTCGACCGCGCGCAGGCGCAGGTCGCCGCCAAGCTCGGCGCCTTCGAGAACGAGTTCTCCGCGCTCGCGGGCCTGGCCGGCGAGCTGCTGCGCGAGGTCGGGCGCGCGTCGTCGCCCGACTCGCTGTACGTCGAGGGCGCGGACAACATCCTGTCGCAAGCCTCGCAGTTCGGCGACATCAAGGACGTCCAGTCGCTGATGCGCGTCATCGGCGAGAAGGACCGCCTGGCCGGCGTGCTCGAGCGCGAGATCTCCGAGGCCGGCAAGAACAACCTCCCGGCCCGCGTGCGCGTGCGCATCGGAGAGGAGGCCGGCCTGCCGGAGCTCAAGGCCGCCTCCCTCGTCACGCACGTCTACCGCCACAACGAACGCGTCGTCGGCGTGCTCGGCATCCTCGGCTCCAAGCGCATGGAGTACTCGCGCATGATGGGCCTCGTCGACTACATCGGCAAGCTCGTCGAGACCCGGCTGCAGGAGTGGGACGAGGAGGACGCCCAGTGAGCGACGAATCTCAGAAGGCTCCGACCGAGCCCATAGGCGAGGAAGTGTCCCTTCCACACGCCGTTGAAAAGGGACCGAAGGCGGAGCAGCCGGACTACTACGGCCAGCTGCTGCGCCTGAAAGCCGAGTTCGAGAATTTCCGCAAGCGCACCGACCGAGAGAAGCCCGAGTGGATCAAGCTCGGCGCGGCCGGCGTGCTCGTCAAGCTGCTGCCGCTCTACGACCTCGTGCGCCACGCGCACGACGACGTCAAGGCCGGCTACGGCGACACGCCGCTCGCGAAGGGCATGGACGCGATCTTCAAGGAGTACGACAAGCTCTTTAAAGAAGAAGGCATCGTTCTCGTCGATCCTCTCGGCAAGCCGTTCGATCCGCACTATCACGAGGCCTTCGGGTTCGTCGACAAGGAAGGCTACGAGGAAGGAAGCGTCGCCGACGTCCTGCAGGCCGGATTCCTGCACGGCGACAAGGTTTTGCGCACCGCGAAGGTGCGCCTGCAGCAGAAGAAGGAACAGAAGCCTTAATCTTAGGAGGAAGTATGAGCAAGATCATCGGAATCGACCTGGGCACGTCCAACACCGCCGCCTCCGTCATGGAGGGCGGCAAGTCCACCATCATCCCGTCCGCCGAGGGCACCTCGGTCGGCGGCAAGGCGTTCCCGTCGTACGTCGCGTTCGCCAAGGACGGGCAGCTGCTCGTCGGCGAGCCGGCGCGCCGCCAGGCCGTCGCGAACCCCGGTTCCACCTTCATGGCGTTCAAGCGGAAGATGGGCACCGACCACAAGTTCAAGGCCGCCGACGGCAAGGAGTACACGCCGCAGCAGCTCTCCGCCTTCCTCCTGCAGAAGGTCAAGCGCGACGCGGAGGCCTTCCTCGGCGACAAGATCGAGAAGGCGGTCATCACCGTCCCCGCCTACTTCAACGACAACCAGCGCCAGGCGACGAAGGACGCGGGCACCATCGCGGGCCTCGACGTCGTGCGCATCGTCAACGAGCCGACGGCCGCGTGCCTGGCCTACGGCATCGACAAGAAGGGCAAGGACGAGAAGATCATGGTCTTCGACTTGGGCGGCGGAACGCTCGACGTCACGGTCATGGACTTCGGCGGCGGCGTCTTCGAAGTCGTCTCGACCTCCGGCGACACGCAGCTCGGCGGCACCGACATGGACAAGGCGCTCGTCGACTACATCCTCTCCGAGTTCAAGAAGGACACGGGCGCCGACGTCTCCAAGGACCCGATGGCCTACCAGCGCGTGCGCGAGGCCGCCGAGAAGGCGAAGATCGAGCTCTCGACGACGTTCGAGACCGACCTGAACCTCCCGTACCTCACGGCGATCGACAACGCGCCCAAGCACCTCACGCTCAAGATCAGCCGCGCCAAGCTCGAGTCGCTCGTCGAGCCCATCGTCAAGCGCTGCAAGCAGTCGATCGAGCAGGCGCTCAACGACGCGAAGCTCAAGGCGTCCGACATCACGAAGATCATCCTCGTCGGCGGCCCCACTCGAATGCCTATCGTTCAAAAATTCGTCGAGGACTACGTCGGCAAGAAGCTCGAGCGCGGCATCGACCCGATGGAGTGCGTCGCCCAGGGCGCCGCGGTCCAGGCCGCCGTCCTCACCGGCGAGGTCAAGGACGTCCTCCTGCTCGACGTCACGCCGCTGACGCTCGGCATCGAGACGCTCGGCGGGGTCATGACGCCCGTTATTGAGAGAAATACGACCGTTCCCGTGGAAAAGTCGCAGACGTTCTCGACGGCGGCCGACAATCAGCCGGCCGTCACCGTCCACGTCCTGCAGGGCGAGCGCCCGAAGGCGTCGGACAACGTTCCGCTCGGCAAGTTCGACCTCGACGGCATCCCGCCGGCGCCGCGCGGAACGCCGCAGATCAAGGTGACGTTCTCGATCGACGCGAACGGCATCCTCTCGGTCAAGGCCGAGGACCTCGGCACGAAGAAGGCGCAGCACATCACGATCAGCGCCTCCAACAAGCTCGACAAGTCCGAGATCGAGAAGTTCGTCAAGCAGGCCGAGCAGTTCGCCGAGGAGGACAAGAAGTTCAAGGAGACCGTCGCGGCCAAGAACGAGGCCGACACGCTCCTGTTCTCCGCGGAGAAGGCCCTCAAGGACCACGGCGACAAGGTGTCCGCCGAGGACCGGCAGAACATCGACCGCGGGGTCTCCGACCTCAAGGAAGCGCTCAAGGGCGACGACGTCGCGGCCATCAACAAGGCCAAGGAGGCGCTGATGAAGGCGTCCCACAAGCTCGCCGAGGAGATGTACAAGGCGGAGTCGGCCAAGGCCGGCGCGCAGGGCGGTCCCGAGGCCGGCCCGTCGGGCTCCGGCGCGGCGAAGGACGGCGTCGTCGACGCCGAGGTCGTGGACAACAAGGATTCCAAGTAAGGTAACCGGGACGGTCCGGGTGAACGCCAATGGCTGAGGATTATTACGGGCTTCTGGGGTCGCGCGCAACGCGACGGACGCGGAGATCAAGTCCGCGTACCGGAAGCTCGCCATGAAGCATCACCCGGACCGCAACCCCGGCAACAAGGAAGCCGAGGCGACGTTCCGCAAGATCAACGGCGCCTACGAGGCGCTCTCCGACCCCAAGAAGCGCTCGATGTACGACCGCTACGGAGAGGCCGGCGTCAACCAGGGCGCGCAGGGCGGCTTCGGCGGAGGCCAGGGCTTCGAGGGCTTCGGCCAGGGCGTCGACGTCAACGAGGTGTTCGGCGACCTCTTCGAGAACCTCTTCGGCGGCCAGCAGGGCGGCCGCGGCGGAGGCGGACGGGGCCGCGCGCGCGGCAACGACATGAAGTACGAGACCACGATCACGCTCGAGGACGCCTTCAACGGCCTGCAGCTGCCGCTGAAGTTCGAGCGCGTCGAGTCCTGCGGCACCTGCCGGGGCGCCGGCGCCAAGCCCGGCACCGGCCACAAGCGCTGCGGCCAATGCCGCGGCTCCGGCCGCGTCCAGGTCTCGCAGGGCTTCTTCGCGATGTCGCAGGCTTGCCCGCAGTGCGCCGGCGAAGGCCAGGTCGCCGAGCATCCCTGCAAGGACTGCCGCGGCGCGGGCCGCGTGCGCAAGCAGGCCGACCTCAAGATCAAGATTCCGCCCGGGATTTATCACGGCGCCACCCTCAGAATCGGCGGCGAGGGCGAGGCCGCGCCGCGCGGCGGCCAGCCCGGCGACCTGTTCCTCGAGATCCGCGTGAAGCCCGATCCGCGCTTCGAGCGCAACGAGGACGACCTCTCGGTCGCCGCCTCGATCGACATGGCGACCGCCGCCCTCGGCGGCACGACGACCGTGCCCACGATCGACGGCGAGCCCGTCACGGTCAAGATCTCCCACGGCACCCAGGCCGGCGCGACCCTGCGCGTGCGCGAGAAGGGCATGCCCAAGCTCCACGGCCGCGGGCGCGGCGACCTGCTCGTCCACGTGAAGGTCGAAGTCCCCAAGGACCTCAGCTCGAAGCAGAAGCAGCTCCTCGAGGAGCTGCGCAAGTCGTTCGAGGAGCAGGAGAAGGGCGGCGGCGGCGTCTTCGGAAAGATCTTCGGCTCGTAGACGACGGGCGCGCCGCGAGCGGCTCTGCCCCGGGAGTTCAACGTTGAACTTTTGTGGATAACTCCTCAGTGACGCTGCGCCCGCCAGGTTGCTACCATCTCCCCGATGCCCCAATTTCTCGTCGCTCCCGATGACGTCGCGCATGGCGGGTTCTCGCTGAAGGGCCCGGAGGCCTTCCACGTCGTGAAGGTCATGCGCCTCGGCGCGGGCGCGGAGCTCGAGCTGTTCGACGGGAAGGGCGGGCGCTTCCTCGGCGTCATCGACGCGGTCGCCGCCGACGGCACGGTGACGGGCAAGGTCTCCAAGACGCTCGCGGCCGACGCCCACTCGGCGGCGAAGGTCGACCTCTATCTCGGGCTGCTCAAGGCCTCGCACTGGGACGACGCGCTCGACAAGGTCGTCCAACTCGGCGTCTCCGCCGTGATCCCGCTGCTCACGCCGCGCACGGTCGTGCTGCTCCATGAAGTCGAGCGCGCGAAGTCCAAGCAGGAGCGCTGGTCGCGGCTCGTGATGGCGGCCGCCAAGCAGTGCGGACGCGCCGACCTGCCGCCCGTGCGAGAGCCCGTGCAGTTCCGCGACGCGGTGCGCGCTCTGAAGGACAAGGGCCTGATCCTCGTCGCGTTCGAGGGGATGAAGGGCTCCTCGGCGGCCGACTCGATCGGCCCCGCGCTGCGCTCGCTCAAGGCCGCGGGCGGGACGCCGACGGTCAGCGTGTTCATCGGCCCCGAGGGCGGTTTCTCCGACGAGGAAGTCGAGCTCGCGCGCGCCGAGGGCGCCATCGTTTTCGGCCTGGGCCCGCGCATCCTGCGCGCCGAGGCCGCGGCGGCGGCGGCCGTCGCCGCGGTGCAGTACGAGCTCGGTGGAATATGAGCGAGGAGATTCCCGAGGGCCTCTCGGCCCAATTGCGCCTCATCGCCGCGGCGATGGGCGCCGGCCTCCACGACGATGGCGGGCCTCGTGGTCTGGACCTGGGCCAACACGGCCGTCCAGGCGCCGGAGCTCGACCGCGTGCGCTTCATCAACACGCTGACGATGATCTCGATGGGTCTGACGTTCGCCTGCGTCGTCGCCTCCGAGTGGCAGTGGCGCGCGCTGCTGCGCCGGCCCGGGCCGCTCGCCGGCAAGCTCCAGGCCGCCTACATCGTCCGCCTCGCGGCGCGCGAGGGCGCGGGCCTTCTCGGGCTGACGACGGCGTACCTGGCCGCGGCCAACGGGACCTTGCGCGCCTATCCGGCGTACTGGGTCAACCTCGTGCCCTACGCCCTGTTCCTGGGCTTCCTGGCCGCCCACTGGCCGACCGCGTCCCGGCTCGCCGAAGAGGCGGGCGAGGTCCTCGGGCCGAAGCCGGTTTCACCCCAATAGGCCCACGCCGGCGGGGGGCCGAGGACCCTTGTCCCGGGGGGCCTATAAGGATATACTGTAGCGTTGCCCGAGTGCCTGTTCTGCCGGATCGTCCGCCGCGAGATACCCGCCACGATCGTCCATGAAGACGAGCAGGCGCTGGTCTTCAAGGACATCACGCCCCAGGCCCCGACGCACCTGTTGGTGGTGCCCAAGAAGCACCTCGACGCCCTGAGCGCGTCCTCCGACGGAGACACGGCCCTGTTGGGGCATCTCCAGCGGACGGCGGCCAAGGTCGCCGAAGCCGTCAAGCTGTCGTCGTTCCGACTCGTGACGAACAACGGGAAGGGTGCCGGGCAGTCCGTCGATCATCTGCACTATCATTTGCTGGGAGGGCGGCCGATGCAGTGGCCGCCCGGCTGATTTTTATCTTGCGTTCCATTCGTGGAAAGGTGGTGAATTTTTAAATGGTTTTCATCAAACTGCGTGAAGGCGAGGGGCTCGAAGAAGCCCTGCGCCGATTCAAGCGGGAGTGCGAGCGAAACGGCGTGCTGAAGGAAGTGAAGCGCCGCGAGCGATACATGTCTCCCGCCGTCAAGCGCAAGCTGAAGGCTGCCGAGGCGCGCCGCAAGCTTCGCCGCTCGAAGCGCCGCCGCACGCCCTAAAGACAGTCTCGGACCGGCGCCGCGTCTCACGGCGCGGCGCCGGTCCGGTTCTTTTCTCAAACGGAGATTTCCCCTGGCCCTGATTCCTCCCGAGACCCTGGAGCTCATCCGGTCGCGGCTCGACATCGTCGAGCTGGTGGGGGAGTACGTCCCGCTGACGCGCGCGGGGCGCAACATGAAGGCGCGCTGCCCGTTCCACCAGGAGCGCAGCCCGAGCTTCATCGTTAGCCCCGAGCGCCAGACGTTCCACTGCTTCGGCTGCGGCGAGGGCGGCGACGCGTTCTCGTTCGTGATGAAATCGGAGAGCCTCTCGTTCATGGAGGCCGCCGAGAAGCTCGCGTCCCGCGTGGGCGTGAAGATCGAGGCCGACCGCGAGCTCGGCCCCGCGGACAAGGAGCGCATCAAAATTCGTGAAGCCAACGAATTCGCCGCACGTCATTATCATGATTTGTTGAAAAAGGATCCCGCGGCGGAGGCGGCCCGCGTCTATGCCGCGAAGCGCCGTTTGAGCAAGGATTCCGTCGAGGGTTTCTTGCTCGGCTTCGCGCCGAAGAATGGCACGCTCGTACAGGCGGCGCTGAAAAAGGGTTCTCCGAAGACCTGCTCATGAAGGCCGGATTAGCGGCGAAGCGCCCGGACGGGTCGCTCCGTGATTATTTCTTCGACCGGTTCATGTTTCCCATCCGCGACGTGAAGGGCGCGTTCGTCGGCTTCGGCGGGCGCACGCTCGGCGACGGCGAGCCCAAGTACCTGAACACGGCCCAGACGCCGGTGTTCGACAAGAGCCGCGTGCTGTACGGCCTCTTCGAGGGCCTCGCCGAGACGCGCAAGGCGCGCAAGGCTCATTTGATGGAAGGCTACATGGACGTGATCGCCTCTCACCAGCACGGGCTGAAGACCGCGTGCGCGCCGCTCGGTACCGCGCTCACGCCCGAGCACGCGCTGCTGATCAAGCGCTACGTGGACTCGGTCGCGATCGTCTTCGACGCCGACAACGCCGGCCAGAACGCGGCCGTGCGCGGCGCCGAGACCGCGCTCGAGAGCGGGCTGACGACGCGCGTGGCGTCCGTGCCCGAGGGCAAGGACCCGGACGATTTCCTGCACGCCAAGGGCCTCGAGGCGTTCCAGCAGGCGCTCGACGGCGCCGCCGACCTGCCGGCGTTCAAGACCGAGCTGCTGATCAAGCGCGCCGGCGAGCTGACGCCGGAGGCCAAGAGCGCGATCGCCAAGGACGTGATGTCGACGATTGTGCGCTGCCCCGACGAGGTGCTCAAGGACGAGTGGGTCCGCCGCCTCGCCTCGCGCCTGGGCCTCAACGAGGAGTCCCTGCGCCGCTCCGGCGGCAAGGGCGTGGCGCAGAGCTCTCGCCGGCCCGCGAGCGCGGCCGCGCCGGCCCCCGCGCCGTCCGCGCCGGTGAAGGCCGCGGCGATGCCGCCGGCCGACCTGCAGCTTTTGGGCGTGCTGTTCAAGACGCCCGGCTCGGCCGCGGAGCTTCAGCCCGGCGACCTGGAGAGCGCCTCGGCGCGCGAGATCGTCGGCGCGCTGAAGGCCCTGTCTCTCGACGGCAAGTGGGGCCCGCGCCTGCTCGACGCGCTGCAGCCGGCGGAGCGCGCGGCGGCGAGCCGCCTGCTCGGCGACGAGCTCGGCTACGACGACCCCGCGGAGACGCTGAAGACCTTGCTCGGCAAGCGCCGCACGATGCGCCGCCTCAAGGAGATCGAGCCGCTCGTCGTCTCCGGCCGGGAGCCCGGTTTGAAGGACGAGTACCACCGCCTCGTGGCGGAGCTGAAAGCGACGAAGCGTTAGGCGCAACGATTTAGGGACGCAAGGAGTCATAGAGAACATGGCGATTCAGACCAGTCAGGCGATGAAGAACTTGATCGGCCTCGGGAAGGAGCACGGCTACCTGACCCTTGAGGAGATCAGCCGCACGGTGTCCGCGGCGAACATGAAGTCGGAGGAGATGGACGAGCTGATGACGGCGCTCGAGGACCTCGGCATCGAGGTCGTCGACCGCAAGAAGCCCGTCGCCGCCGCCGCGCCCGAGCGCGGCCGCGAGCGGTTCTCCGAGGATTGGGGCGGCAGCTCCGACATCTCGAACTCGATCCGCATGTACCTGTCGGAAATGGGCCGCGTGCCCCTGCTCAACCGCGAGGAAGAGGTCACGCTCGCCCGCAACGTCCGGGAGCGTGAAAAAGAATTGCGCATGCTCGTTCTCGAATCGCCCGTCACGATGCGCGAGATCCGGTCTTGGGAAACCCTGATCGAGGCCCAGGAGATGACGCCGAAGGAGCTCATGCCCCGCGGCCGCAAGACCAACGCCGAGCTCTCCGGCATGCGCCGCAAGATGAAGTCCGTCGCGCAGTTCATCACGAAGGCCGAGAAGCAGATGCAGGCCCTGCGCACGAAGCTGCTGCCGACGAACCTCAAGCCCCAGCGGCGCATCAAGCTGCAGAAGAAGATCGAGCAAATAAACAAACTGGTCATCGCTCGAATATTGAACCTGAACCTCAACCAGGACAAGATCAAGCGCCTGACGAACAAGATCAAGAACCTGGCGGGCAAGATCGAGGAGTGCCGCGACGAGATGGAGCGCTACCAGCGCCGCTACGGCTGCTCCTACGACGAGCTCAAGACCTACTTCGCCGCCCTCAAGAAGGGAAAGATGCGCCCCGAGGCGTTTCGCGCGAAAACGGGCTACGCGCCCACGGCCGTCGAGGCCGCCATGGAGAACATGGCCGTCGTCGTCGACCGCATCGACCGCATCCAGAACACGCTGCCGATCCCGATCGACCGCTTCCTGGAGCTCAACGACAAGATCATCCGCCTCGAGGACACGATCCTCGAGGACAAGCTCAAGCTGATCAAGGCGAACCTCCGCCTCGTCGTGTCGATCGCCAAGAAGCACGTGAACAGCAACCTCGAGCTCTCCGACCTGATCCAGGAAGGCGGCCTCGGCCTGATGAAGGCCGTCGAGAAGTTCGAGTACAAGCGCGGCTTCAAGTTCTCGACCTACGCGACGTGGTGGATCCGCCAGTCGATCAACCGCGCGATCGCCGACCAGGCGCGCACGATCCGCATCCCCGTGCACATGAAGGAGCTGATCTCCAAGCTCACGAAGGTCACGCGGCGCTACCGCCAGGAGTTCGGCCGCGAGCCCTCCCTCGAGGAGTACACGCGCTCGCTGCACATCTCGATGGACAAGGTGAAGAACGTCCTGAAGATCATGCAGGAGCCGGTGTCGCTCGCCACGCCGATCGGCGAGGACGAGGACTCCTACCTCGAGGACTTCATCGAGGACAAGACGACCGCGGCGCCGTCGAACACGGCGTCCTCGTTCCTGCGCAAGACCGAGATCGAGAAAGTTCTCAGCTCGTTGACGGATCGCGAGGCGAAGATCATCAAGCTCCGCTTCGGCATCGACTCCGGCTATCCGCGCACGCTCGAGGAAGTGGGCCGCATCTTCCGCGTCACGCGCGAGCGCGTCCGCCAGATCGAGGCGAAGGCGATCCGCAAGCTGCGCCACCCGTCGCGGTCGAAGGGCCTGCGGGACTACCTCGACTAGCCGAATGCGCCACCGCAAGAGCCACCGTCATCCGGCCCTCGAGGCCGTCGTCTTCGCGGCGGCGCTGTTCCTGGCGCTGTTCGTCGGGCGGGAGCTGTGGCTGCGGCGCGCGGCTCTGGCGGAGGCTCCGCCGTCGGGCGGCGCGCCCGAGCCCATCGTCCTGCGGCCCGAGCGGCCGCCGCTGCCCGTCCCCGAGTCGGCGCGCAAGACGGAGACGGCCGTCAGCGGGGCCCCGCCCATCAAGCTGACGCGCGTCCAGCGCCGGCGCCCGAAGGGCGAGCCCGTTCCCGCGCCGCGCTGAGGGGCTAGGGCGCGGCGCGAGCGCGCGCGCGACGGCCTCGCGCAGCGAGGCGGGCGTGAAGGGCTTCTGGAAGAAGCCGGCCACCTGGGGCATCGCCTCGAACAGCGGCCGCAGGTCGCCTTTGGCCGTCACGATGAGGATCGGCACCTTGCCGGCGCGCGGGTGGTCCTTGAGCGCCTTGGCGACGCCCACGCCGTCGAGCAGCGGCATCATCACGTCGAGCAGGACGAGGTCGGGCAGCGGCGCCGCCTCGTCGACGGGATCGACGCCGAGCTTGGCCAGCGCCTCGCGGCCGTTCTCGGCCGAGGCGACGGCGTGCCCCGACTTCTCGAGGACGGTGCGCATGAGCAGGACGAGGGAAGGCTCGTCGTCGACGACGAGCAAAGAGGCCATCTTTATTTGCCCGGGCGCAGCAGCTCGCGCAGGTATTCGCCGGCGAGGTCCTTGGCGCCGAGGCCCAGCGCGATCGCGAGCGCCAGGCCGATCGAGCCGATGAGGATCTGGACGGTCGGGATGAGGATCTGGGGGCGCACGCCGATCTGCTCGAGGGCGATGACGCCCGCGGCCCCGACCGCGACGGTCTGGGCCGCCACGGCGACCGCGGCCCCTCCGCGGATCGAGTTCGCGAGAGCCGCGTTCTGCAGGATGTGGGCCACGAGCCGGCCGAACAGCAGGCCTCCGAAGAGGATCAGGACCGCGGCGACCATCGACGGCAGGACCTGGACGAAGCGCTCGAGCATCTCGGAGACGACGGTCATGTTGACCGCGTTGGCCGCCGAGACGATGAAGAGGAAGAGGATGAACCAGTGGGCCACCCAGGCCAGGATGAAGGTGGGGGACTTGCCCAGGCCCAGGCGGGCGAGGACCTCGTTGATCCCGACGCGGCTCGTATAGGAGTCGATGGCCAGCCGGCCCCCGGCGACCTCGATCAGGGCCCGGACCCCGCGGGCGAGGAACATCCCGACGAGCAATAAGAGGAGGGCGGCCGCCAGGGTCGGAATGGCCCCGGAAAAGCGGTCGTAGGCGCCCAGAAAAGGGTCGACGAACAGCCGCGCGAGGTTCTGTCCCATGGGCGGATTCTAGCATGTTACGCTCTTGTGGCCATGTGACCGATATATTGTTGACACACGACGGGGGGACGGCTATACTGGGCGAACCTCCGTGCACGCGAAAATCCGAGCCGCCGCCTTCCTTTTCCTCGTTTTCCTTGCCCCCGCCGTCGCCGGAGCGACCTCGATTTCAGCGACCGAGGGGAAGGTCCTCTTCCTCAAATCGGGGTCCTACACGTGGGCGCAGGTGTCCAGCGGCCAGGTCCTGACCCAGGGCGACCAGCTCAAGACCGCGACGGGCGCCCGGGCGAGCGTCACCTTCGACGACGGCTCGCGCGTCGACCTCAGCCCGGGCTCCTCGTTCACCCTGAAGGAGGCCGGGCCGCAGGCGAGCTCGATGGAGCTCAAGCTCGGCTCGCTGAAGGCCTGGATCTCGAAGAGCCTCAACCGCCGCTTCCAGGTGCGCACGCCGACGGCCGTCTGCTCGGTGCGCGGCACGGAGTTCGGAGTCGACGTCGACGGCACGGGCGACACGCACGTCCAGATGTTCGGCGGCCTGCTCGCCGTGGCCGACACGAGCGGCAACGAGGTCCTCATCAAGGACACGCAGAGCGTCGACGTCACGCGCGACGGCCTCGGCCGCGTCACGGACGCCTCCCCGCGCGAGGAGCGCGGCCCCGCCGCCGACGCGAGGCAGCTCGCCCGGCGCGAGGTCGACCTGCGCATGAGCAAAGAGGAGGTCCAGGCCGCCGCCGCCGAGGAGGCCAAGCTCGCCGAGTACCAGGAGGGCAAGGCCCTCATCGACGTCAACGGCGACCGCGTGCGCGTCGAGGGCTACATCATCCGCCCCGCCGCCGACCAGTTCAAGCTCGTCGTGCTGAACTCCCGCCCCGAGCGCTTCGACTACTTCTTCTATCACGGCACGTTCAATCAGGCCCTGCCGACGGACATGTCCGTCGCCCTGCGCATGCTGCCGGGCTGCCTCGACGTGGCCTGCCCGTACTTCATGACCTCGTACCGCACGGGACGCTCGAACACCATCGACGCGATGCTCGAGACGGCGAGCGGCGGGCACCTCGTCGACGTCAACAACAACGCCGTCGGCGCCGTCGACGACGTCACGGCGGCCTACGACCCCGCGTCCGCGAGCTTCGCCTCGGTCGCGACGGGACGCCCGTTCTTCACGACGCTCTACGACAACTACAACCTCGCGTTCAACGGCGTCAGCCACCAGAGCTGGGCGGGGGCCAACATCCAGAACATGGAGGACGGCCAGGCGCTGGCCCCCGTGTTCACGAACGTGACGACCGTGCAGAACTCGCCCGCGTGCGCCCCGCCCGACTGCACGTACAGCGAGATCGGCGAGGGCATCTACCATGACGTCGTCTACGCCTCCAACGCCGGCGGCACGATCTGGGAGAAGTACGACAGCTACGTCATCAGCGACGAGGGCAAGATCGCCCGGACGTCGGACTTCAACACCGGCATCGGCGGCCGCGACTTCAAGACCGCCCTGCTCGGCTGGAATTTCCAGACGATCGTGACGGCCTCCGAGTTCAACGGCCGCAAGATCGACCTCGTCGTCGAGCCCAAGCTCTTCATCCGCTCCGGACTGATCCCTTGATCCCGTCTCCGTGCTGAAACCCCTCCTCGCGCTGCTGCCGCTCCTCGCGTCCTCCGCGCGCGCCCTGGAGTGGACTCCCGTCCTCGCCGGCTCCTTGGCCGGAGGCCAGTACTTCTTCGAGGGGCAGAAGGCGAACCTGAGCGGCAACGCCTCGCTGACGGCCGCGGGCCTCGTCAAGACGAAGGGGAGCTGGAGCTACCTGCCGATGTACTCGGGCGCCTACCGCGGCACGAAGGGGATCGACGACGGCGTCGGCTCCGGCACGCTCTTCCAGCAGCAGATGGACCACGCGTTCTCGTTCACCGGCATCCGCAAGCTCGAGGGGACGTGGCGGGTCAAGCCGTCCGCGGGCTACAAGCGCCAGTTCCTCAAGGAGACGCGCGACGAGTCCTGGGGCAAGGGCCTGTTCGACTACGAGAAAATCTCGGCCGGCCTGGAGCTGGAGAACGTCTACAAGGAGCCGTTCGCCTTTCGCGCCGGGCTCGACGTCTTCCGCGTGAGGTTCCCGAACTACGAGTCGCTCGAGTCCCGCTCGGGCGCCGACCCGTTCGGCGATCCCCTCGGCCGCGAGCTCGCGCCCAAGCGCGTCCTCGACACGAACAACCTCCAGGTCTCCGCGTCGGGCTCGCGCCCGTTCCCCGCGCGCGACCCCAAGTACGTCGTCAACGGCGCCTGGTCGTTCCTGTACAAGAGCTTCGCCGACCAGCGCCTCGTGCGCTCCGACGGCCAGTTCGAGAACTCCGGCCGCCGCGACCTGGCGCACACGCTCGGCGGCACGATCACGCGCCCGATGCCCGCGCGCTGGGCCGGCCCCGACGGGCGACTCGACCTGAGCTTCGGGCTCAACGCCTCGTACGTGGGCTCCAACCAGAACACCTTCGACGCGACGTTCGCGCGCTTCATCGCGGACTCCTACAGCTACTGGACCTTGGGCGCCGGCCCGGGTGCCACGGTGTCGTGGGGGGACCGCAAGGCCCCGGCGTGGGCGACGGCGTCGCTGCGCTGGAGCCGCCAGACCTACCTCGGCCGCCTCGTGCAGAACGGCGACGGCGTCTACGGCTCGGCCAAGCAGCGCCACGACCGCTGGACGCTCGGGCTCGGCTACGGCTACCCGATCGCCCCGAAGCTGACGATGACCTTCCGCACGAACGTGCTCTGGGCCTCCTCGAATCACAAGAACGAGAAGAACTACTCGTACACGTTCCGCGCGATGAACTATCTGATCGGACTGGCGTATGAATATTAGTGACGAGATGCGACGCCTGTGTGACGGTTATCACCTGGCGCTTACCTTATATAGCGTGTATACTCCGATTCTAGCCGTGCCCCCTCACGGAACGCCGAGCCCGTGATCAACAGCCGCCGTACCTCCGTCTCTCCGTTCGTCGTCCTCGCCGCCTTCGGGCTGGCGGCGGCGGTCCTGCCGTCGACGGCGGTCGCCGTCACGACGACGGTCGCGACCGCGTCCACGGCCCCCTACTCG
The DNA here is from genome assembly GCA_023213235.1 of Elusimicrobiota bacterium. Lineage (GTDB taxonomy): Bacteria > Elusimicrobiota > Elusimicrobia > UBA1565 > UBA9628 > GWA2-66-18. The sequence goes on from CP096137.1 coordinate 893,831, forward strand.
GTCGACGCCACGCAGGCGAACGTGCCCGTGATGATCCTCGACATGCAGGCGTCGGGCGGCTCCTCGGTCTTCACGACGTTCTCTCTCTCGATGTTCGGGGACGCGCCGCCGAGCCAGCTCTCGGCGAAGTTGTGGCGCGACAACGGCGACGGTATGTTCAGCGTCTCCGACACCCAGATCGCGTCGGGCGGTTTCTCCCCGGGCAGCGTGAGCATTCCGCCGTCGGCCTTCATGTCGGCGTCCGAGACGCTCATCGCCGGGCCGGTCCAGCGCTACTACGTGACGGTCAGCTTCGCGGGCGTGCCTCCGGGCCGCAAGCTCTCCTTCGCGTTCCGCCAGCCCTCCGACTTCGGCGTGCCGGGTCAGACCGCGGTCTTCCCGATCGTCTCGAGCGCCACGCTCACGCGCCTGACGGTGCACGCCAACCCCGTCAACGGCGTCGCGAACTATCCGTTCCCCGTCGGCGGCTCGACGCGCAGCGGCGGCCTCGACACCGGCGTGTTCGTCCGCGCGGGCCAGCGCGTGCACGCCGAGGCGGTCTCCGGCGACCAGTGGAACGTCCCGGCGGGCGTCGGCGCCAACGGCTCCGGCGCGGCCGGCAATCTCGGCGGCTTCCTGACCGGCGCGCTCGTCGGCCGCATCGGCGCCGGCCCGTGGTTCCTGCTCGGACAGACCTCGACCGTGACGGCGACGGCCTCGGGCCCCTCTACGTCGCGGCCGAGGACACGGCCTACGGCGACAACTCCGGGACGATCCGGGCCGTTTTCGAGGTGCTGCCCTCGACGTCGCCCAAGCGCTGGCTCGGCGGCACGCTCGGCTTCGAGAACGCGGCCGACATCGACCAGAACTGGGCCGGCGGCCGCCCGTACAACGGCGAGATCGCGGTGTTCGACTCGACCGCCTACGACTGCGTCTGGAATCTGCGCGACGTCTCGCTCGCGTCGCTGCAAATCTCGACGGCCTTCACCCGCTCGATCACGGTCGTCGTGCCGCCGTTCCAATTCGGCAACCGCCTGAGCGTCATGGGCGACGCCACGATCGGCGGCGGCCGCTTCCAGGTCGGCACGTCTTCCGTCAACTCGCAGATCGACTTCTTCGTCAACGGCAAGCTCGTCGTCAAGGACACGTCGACCTTCGTCATGGGCGGCACGCTCGGCCTCGGCGGCGCGGGCGCGGAGTTCCGCACGGGCGCGCTGTGGACGAGCCTCGGCAGCGCGCAGGTCCGCCGTGCCTCCCCGGCGGTCCCCTACACGCTGCGCGTCGACCGCGCGACGGTCAACATCGAGGGCCTCACGACCTTCGACGGCCTCGAGTACCTCGAGATCAGCTCCTCTCCGTTCGTCTCCGTGGACAACCTCACCTTCTCCGGCTACGAGTCGGCCTCGACGAACCCGCTCGTGCGCTTCATCTCGGGGACGACGGTCGCCTATCAGTTCGACTCGTGGTCCTCGCAGCCGCCGGCGCGCGCCGTCGGCGTCGAGGCCTTCGTTCAATTGGGCTCGACGATCGTCTTCACGAACTCGATGTCGCCGTCGGGCAACAGCTTCGGCGCGCCGAAGACGAACGCCCCGCCGCAGGTCGTGTCGTGGCTGCCGGACGGCGGCGGCGCCCCCGGCGTCATCAACGGCTTCCTGTCCGCCCTTCCCGGAAACGTCGGCACCTACCGCGTGCTCGCCTCGACGTCCCCGAAGGGGGCGACCAACACGGGCGTCGGCGGCGGCGTGTCGCTCTCGACGACGATGGGCGGCGTCCCCTTGTTCTACACGCTGTCGAACGTCCGCGCCCCGAGCACCTACTACCTTTTCGCTTTCGTCGACGACGGCGGGGGCGAGGTCGGAGCGCACGCGCCGCGCGGCGGCTTCAACCACCCCGGCGAGTTCCGTTCCGCCCCGGTCTTCCTGCCCTCGGGCGCGAACATCGGCGGCATCGACGTGACGCTCAAGCCGTGGGGCGCGGTCCAGGGCTTCGTCGAGAACGCCTCGAGCCAGTTCGGCCCGATCGTCGTCGAGACCTGGGGAGGAGGCCTGCCCAACGTGGCGGGCAGCACCCGGCAGGTGCGCTCGCAGCCGACCTCCGGCCCCTATCTGTTCGAGACTCCTTCCACCTTCGCCGGCGTCCTGCACTCGAGCGCCGTGTTCGCCTTCATCGACGCCAACTTCAATAAGCAGTGGGACTTCTTCGAGGCCTCCGGCACCGTGCGTCCCGTCAACGTCCCCGTCGCCGCGACCGCGACCGTCAACGTGACGATCACGGGCGGCGCCCCGGCTCCCGGCGGCCAGGTGTCTCTCGCGACGGCGGCCGTCCACTTCGGCGCGGTCGGCGCCGGGGGGACCAGGCGCTCATCCGCGTGCGCATGACGGCGTCGGCCTCGACGGCGGCGCTCGCCGGCGTGCGCCTGCGCCACGTCGGCTCCTCGCCCGTCAGCCCCATCCACCTCTCGCTGTGGTCCGACAACGGGGACGCCTCCTTCGGCGCCGGCGACTCCAAGCTCGGGTCCGCTCCGCTGGTCTTCAACGGCCCGAGCACGGCGACGGTCCAGCTCTCGAGCGCCGCGCACCTGCAGCCGGGCGTGCCGCGCGACTTTTTCATCGCGGTCGACCTCGGCATGGGCGGCGTCGGCCTGTCGTCGGCGGGCGTCGTCATCGAGGCCGCGACGAGCTTCACGCTCGCCGCCGGCACGTTCAGCGCGACGCCGGCCTTCCCCGTGTTCACCGCGGCCCTGCCCGTCTACCGCGTGGTGTCGGCGAGCGCGACGGCCGAGCCCGGCCTGAGCGGCGGCGTGGACACGGGCTTCTTCACGTTCTTCGGCCAGCAGCTGAGCTTCACGTCGACGGGTTCGGCCAAGACGGGCCCCAACGACTCCGCGACCGGCCCGGGCGGAGCGTCCGGCACGACGGGCCAGAACACGGTCCTGCCGTCCGCCAACCGCGGCGAGCTCATCGGCCGCGTGCGCGACGGGGCGAACGGAAGCTCGCCGTGGTTCCGCATCGGCGCGTCGACTTCGATCCCCTCGCCGAACAACGGCGTCCTGATGCTCGCGGTCAACGACTTCGTCGGCGCGTACTCCGACAACACGGGCCTCTACCTCTCGACGTTCGGCGTGTCGGGCTCGACCCTCGGGGCGATCTCCGGCCAGGTGTTCTACTCGACCCCCGTGGCCGGCACGATCACGGTCTTCGCGCGCCGTTTCGGCTCCCAGATCCTGGGCCAGACGTCCTTCGCCGTCGCCGCCTCGTCTTCCTATCCGTTCTTCATCTCCGACCTTCCGCCGGGCCGCTATGATCTCCTCGCCGAGCACGGCACCAACGACGACTTCGGCCGTTCGATCCAGGAGGTCGACGTCGTCGCGGCCGCGACCTCCTCCCTCGACGCGACGATGTACCAGTCGACGGGCGCGATCACGGGCACCCTGTCGTACTCCGGCGTGTCGTTCTCCGGCGCCTTCCACGTCGGCGCGGCGACGACGACGGACTTCACCGGCGAGGTCCACTTCTTCGGCGGCGTGTCCACTCCGGCGGCCGCCGCCTACGCGATCAGCGGGCTGCCCGCCCCGGCGACCTATTACGTCGTGGCCTACCGCGACTCCAACAACGACGAACGCCCGAACGGCACCGAGCCCCTCGGGTATCACGGCGTCGCCGGGGCCGGGCTCTTCACGATGGGCTCGTCGATGACCGCGGTGTACGTAGCCGGAGGCTCGACCGTGACCGGCGTGAACCTCTCGCTGACCGACCTCGGCGCCATCCAGGGCTCCGCGCTGCTGACGCCGGGCGCCACCGGCGTGCTCGTCGTCGAGACCGGCCAAGGGGTCGCCGGGTCGGCGGGCTTCAAGCTCGAGAACCGCGCCATGATCCCGCTTCCCGCCGGCGGTCCGCCGCCCGGCGGCCTGCCGTTCGAGCTCGGCCTCCTGCGCCCGGCGACGACCTACAGCCTGTTCGCGTTCCTTGATAAGAACGTCGACGGCCTGCCGTCGGCGGGCGAGGAGCAGGCCTCGACGCCGGCCAACCTGGCGATGTCCTTGGGCGGACGGGCGAACGCGAACCTGAACATGGTCGCGCTGTCCTCGCCCGCCGCGCCGTCCCTCTTCACGGCGACGCCGGCGGCGGTCAGCACGATCGCCTTCGCCTGGAACCTGGTCCCCGGCGCGACGGGCTACCAGCTGCGCCGCGCGAACGCCTCGGTGATCTTCTCGCTGCCGGCCTCGGCGAGCGTCTACTTCGACGTTCTGACGGACAACACCTCGTCCCAGATACGCATGATCACGGCGTCCAACGGCAACGGCACCTCGACGACGACGGCCCTCTCCGGACCGGTTTTCTCGCGCGCGACGCCTCCGGGCGCCCCGGCGCCGTCCCCCGTGACCGCCCTGGGGGCCGCGCTCTCCTGGGCGACGACCAACGCGGCGGGCACCCAGTACGAGATCTTCCGCGCGACGGGCACGGCGGCCTCGGGCGCGCCGCGCGCCCGGGTCTTTTCGGCACCGCGACCGCGTTCACGGACGCGCTGGCGCCGGCTTCCACGTACTTCTGGACCGCGCGCGCGATCAACGCGAACGGGCTGTCCACGGCCTTCAGCGCCGACGGCTCGACCATCACGCCGCCGCTGGCGGGTCCGGCGCTGTCGGGAACCGTCTCCTACGCGGGGTCCCAGGGAACGATCAACCGCCGCGGCTACGTCGTCGAGGCCTCGACGAGCGGCACGACGTTCTTCCCGCGCGCGTCGTCGGCGGCGCTGGCGGGCGGCCCGCTCGTGCCCTACTACCTGCCCGTCGCGGCCGGCACGTACTTCGTGCGCGCGTACGTCGACCTCAACGGAAACGGAACTCTCCACCCCGGGGCCGACCGCGGCCAGGCCGGACCCTTCGTCGTCGGCGCCTCCTCGGTCAACGCCGCCTTCTCGGTCTCCGTCGACACGGTCCCGCCGGGCGCCCCGGCCGGCCTCGTCGCCGCCCCGGGCGCGAGCAAGGTGACCTTGAGCTGGGCCGCGCCCACGAAGAACGCCAACAACACGAATCTCGTGGACCTCGCGTCCTACGTGGTCGAGCGGTCGGTTCCGCCGGGCGCGTTCACGCCGGTGGCGACGGTGTCCTCGGCGACGCCGTCGTTCGTCGACCTGTCGCCCGCCCCGGGCGTCCAGAACCGCTACCAGGTCCGCTCGGTCGACGCGGGGGCAACTCCTCGGCGGCCTCCGGCGCCGTGGCGGCGAACGCGTCATCCGGCGGTTCGATCTCCGGTTCGATCAGGAACTTCAGCGCCTTCCAGGGGACCACCGGCGGCCAGTACCGCGTGCGCTTGACGACGACGCCCGCCGCCGCGGCGCCCAGCGTCGCGGAGGCCTCGCTGACCACCTACACGTTCACGGGCCTGGCCGACGGAACGTACTTCCTGCGCGCGTTCCGCGACGTCAACGGCAACGGGGTCCAGGACGCGCTCACCGAGCCGTCCGGCACGTTCGGCGGCCTGAGCCTGCCTTTCCCGATCACGATCGTCAACGCGAACGCGGTCGGCGGCGCCGACGCGACGATCTGCGACCGCGCCGCGCTGTTCCCGCCCGGCGCGACGAGCCAGCTGCTCGCGTCCGGCTGCCCCGCGCTCGACAAGGGCCCCGGATTCACGACGAGCCTCTTCGCGTTCGCGGTCGGCGGCGGCGCGGCCGGCTCCTTCGGCGTCGGAACGCAGGTGAACATTTCATTCTCCACGGACACGGCGTTCGCGACCGACCTGATCCTGCTCGGCCCCGACGGCAACGTCGTCGGCCGCGACAACCGCGACGGCGGCGCGAACCTGACCGCCACCCTGAACGCCCCCGGGGTCTACCTCCTCGAGCCGACGAGCTTCAAGGTGGGGGTGACGGGCTCCTTCGGCCTCAAGATGCGCGTCGAAGGCGGGTTCGCCGGCGTCATCGCGGGATCGGTCACGTACTCGGGCGCGCGCCCGGGCCTGGTCGTCACGCAGCTCTACAACGCGCCCGGGGAGGGCGCCCTGCCGATCCTCACTTCGACGGCGGCCGCGGGCCCCTCCGTCTCCTACTCGTTCGCGGGCCTTCCCGACGGGCTGTTCTACATCCGGTCTTTCCGCGACTCCGACGGCAACGGCGTGCGCGACCCGGGCGAGCCCGCCGGCCAGTTCGGCGTATCGGTGACCACTCCGACGGGGGTGCTCGTCACGGGCGGCTTCGCGCTCGGCGGACCGTTCAACGTGGCGACCGCCGACCCGGCGGCCGGCGTCCTGCGCGGCGCGGCGCTGTACGAGGGCACGGCGACCGGCGGCCTGCGCGTCGAGATCGGCCGCCAGAGCTGCGAGTCCTGCTCCTCGTTCAGCGACGTCATCGCGTCCACGATCGTGGCGGCCAACGGCCAGTACGAGTTCCCGTTCCTCGCTCCCGCGACCAACTACGTGCTGCACGCGATCGTCGACTCCAACGGCAACGGCCGCCAGGACGCGCTCGAGCCCGCGATCTCGACGTTCCCCGTCTCGGTCTTCGTCAACGCGACCTCGACCGTGAGCTTCGTCGTGCGCGACGGCGGCGCCGGCGCCTCGGGCGCGGCGATCGTCGTCGGCACCGTGACGTACGCGGGCGTCTCGACGGGCCCGATCGTGATCGGCCTCTCTCGCGACCCCGGCTTCCGCAGCGTCGAGTACCTGCTCGTCCTGCCGACGACCGGCTACTTCGAGCGCTCGGGCCTCGCCGGCGACGCGACGTACTACCTCGCGGGCTTCATCGACACGAACCTCAACAACAACCCCGACTCCACCCTCGGCGAGGCCTCGGGCGCGGGCTCGACGTTCTCCTACGTCGGCGCGCCGTCGCTCGACTTCCCGCCCCAGATATTCGTCGCTCCGTCCGGCCTGACGACCGTCCAACTGACGCTCAACGATCCGCCGGACGCCTCGGTGCAGGGCACCGTGCGCTACGCGGGCTCGGTGCCGGCTTCGGCGAAGCTCATCGTGCAGACGATGACGACCGCCTCGATGTTCTTCGTGCCGGCCGTGGAAACCGTCATCACGCGGGCGCCCGGGGTCAGCACGTACGCCTTCAGCCAGAGCTTCCTGCCCGCCGGCCAACGCTTCGTCAGCGCCTTCATCGACGCCAACCAGAACGGCCGCAGCGATCCCGGCGAGCCCTTCGGCTCGCGTTCGCCCGTGACGTTGAGCAGCGGTCCCGGCTCCTTCCCGACTTACGGAGCGGACCTCGAGATCCTCGACCCCGGCAGCCTCGGGCCCGCGCTGACGGCCGGCCGCATCCGCGGCGAGATGATCTACCTCGGCACGCAATCGGGGCCCATGTACGTGCGCTTCTTCACGAACGAGGAACGCCTCGGCTCTCCCGTCTACACGCTGCGCGTTCCCGCGTCGGGCCTGCCGGCCGCGGGATCGGGCGAGTTTCAGTTCGACCGGCAGAATCTGCCCTTCGACACCTATTACCTCGACGCCTTCCGCGACCCGTCCGATTCCGGCGTCTACAACCCGGCGGTCCACGCGTACGGCGCCCTCAACGGCGGCGAGGCCGTCGAGGTCGCGCAGCAGCAGCCGGACCGGTCGGTGTTCGGCGGACAGATCACCGACCCGGGCCAGGGCGGCAGCGTCGACCAGTTCACCGGCGACTTCGTTTCTCCGGGCGGCGCGCGCTACGACGGCGGCGCCACCGACATGGCGGCCGTCATCCGCATCGACTCGACGACGGCCGCCGGGCCGGAGCCCGTCGTCCTGGGCATCACGGCTCAGAACGGCGGCGTCCACGTCGTCGGCGTGCGCTACAGCTCCGGCGGCTACGTCCTGGCCACGACGGTCGTCTCCACCGGCGAGGATCTGGCCATCGACGATTTCGCGGCGGACAGCGGCTCGGTCTTCCTGCCCGGCCGCATCGAAATCAACGGCACGAACATCGCCTCGGCCACGTTCCGGGTCTTCGACCAGGACTGGACCGAAACGAATTACGCCGAATTCCCGGGCTACCAGGGCTTCGAGGGGACGACGTTCGCCGGCGGCTATCTCTACGCGGCGTCGCGCCACGTCCCGACGAACCAGATCCGCGCGCTCAAGATCGACCCCGCGACCCTGGTCACCGTCGCCACCGGGACGTTCTCCGGGCCCTCGTCGTCGTGCTCGTTCTGCTACAGCCGGGTCCGGGGCTCGGCCGCGAGCCCCGACGGCTCGATCTTCATCGTCTACGCCATCGTCAATCAGCAGAATGACGGAGACCTCGGGCTGCACTTCCTGCTCAAATTCAGCGCCGGCATGACTTTGCTCGCCTCCCGCGACGTGACCGCGCTCGGCGCCGCCGGGCGCGGCCCGGGGCTCAGCATGACCGTCAACGACGCGGGCGAGCTGTACCTCGCCTTCACGCGGGACGGCAACACCGCGGTCACGCACAAGTTCGACGTCTCGGGCGCGGTGATCACTCCCGCCGCCTCGACCACCTACGGCCCGATCAAGGTCCACTTCGACGGCGGCATCGGGAACACCAAGGTCGCTCCCGACGGCAGCGGCATCTTCCAGGTCTGGGAGAGCACGACGGGCGCGGGCGACTACATGATGCTTCGCTACGACTCGAACCTCGTCCTCAAGCAGCAGCGCTTCTTCGACGGCCACGACGGCACGCTCGAGGACACGAGCTTCAGCCTCGACGTGTACAACTCCTCGACGGTCTTCATCTCCGGCGCGGTCAACAACGGCCAGAACCTCGACTTCGGCGTCGTGCGCATGAACGGCAACACGAGCGGCTCCGGCGGCGCTCCGGGCACGCCCGTCGCGATCACGACGTCCAACGCGGTCAACTACATCGCGGGCACGGTCGATTACGCCGGCTCGCTCGTGACGTCCGGGACGCTGCGCGTCGCGCTGATCCCGTTCGGCTCCGACGTGCCGATCCGCTTCGCGACCGCGACGTTCGGCGCCTCGCGCCCGTTCCTGTTCAACAACATCCCCGACGGCGAGTACGACATTCGCGCGTTCGCCGATCCGAGCGCGAACCGGACGCCCGACGAGCACGAGCCGATCGGCGCGACCTCGCTCTACGGCCTCGCCTTCGACTCCGAGACGGGCAGCCAGGACCTCGAGGAGCCCGTCCAGCTCTGCGACCGCCGGCCGGTCTCGTTCGGGACCCCGCTGACCGACTCCCTGACCGCGGCGGACTGCACGTCGCCGGACCGCATCGGCGCCCCGCGCCGCCTGTACACGTTCCGCGGCGAGCGCGGCCAGCCCGTGTCGATCCGCCTGCACGCGCTCGGCTTCTACGACTCGTACCTCGATCTTTACGGCCCGGACGGGGACTGGCTCGAGTTCGACGACGACTCGGGCGGCGACGCCGACGCCGAGATCCTCAACTTCGTGCTGCCCGAGGACGGCGTGTACACGATCGACGCGGGCGCCTACGCGGCCGAGACCTACGGCCTGTTCCGCCTGTCGCTGACGGGCTCCGAGGGCGCGCTCGGCGGCATCACCGGGCGCGTCGACTACGCCGGCAGCCAGGGCGGCGACGTGATCGTCGGCCTCTTCGATTCGCCCGCCTTCTCGAGCGTCACGACGGTCGGCCGCCTCGTGCTGACGAGCACGCGTGCCTTCGAGTTCGAGCACCTCCCGGTCGGCGCGACCTACTACCTCGGCGCCTTCATCGACGCGAACTTCAACCAGGCGCCCGACGCCGGCGAGGACGCCGGGGTGTTCGGCCTGGAGGGCTCGCCGAACCCCGTCTTCCTCGCGCCCGGACAGATCGCCTCGGGCATCGAGATCTCCGTGATCCCGTCGACGACGGCCGCCGCCTCGGCGGCCTTCGTCACCGGCGCCGCGTCGTACGCGGGGACGCGCTCGGGCCAGATGATCCTCGAGTTCTGGTCGAGCAAGCAGTTCACGGGCCGCCCGATCGCCAGCCGCGTCGTCCCGACGGGCGTCGGCGCGTACGACGTCGCCGTCCCGGGCGGCGTGCCGTACTTCATGCGCGCCTTCATCGACGCCAACGGCGACTTCGCGCTGCAGCCCGACGAGCCTCGCGGGGTCTACGCGCCGAACGCGCAGGGCGCCGAGCAGGTGTTCGCGCCGGCGGGACAGACGCTCGTCAACATCGACGTGACGCTGCGCGACCCCGGCCTCAGCGCCAACGGCGTCTTCGTCGGCGAGGGCTCGGCCGTCGTGACCTCGACGTTCGCGGTCTCCGGCGTCCAGGACAGCGTGACGATCGTCTACACCGCGGGCGCCAACGGCCTCGCGGGCACGGGCTCGGGCACGCCGGGTCGCGTCGGCTTCACGGTGCCGCCGGGCTTCCCTTTCCCGTTCAACTCGCCCTCCGGCTCGAGCGTGACCGTCACGAGCACGGGCACGACGCTCTCCGCGCCGACCTACTCCGGCCCGTCGGCCTTCGTCGACGTGACGGGCGCGGCGGGCCTGCTCCCGGGCCAGACCGTCGTCTTCCAGTTCACGAACTTCTACGTCCCGTGCGCGGTCGGCGCGGCGACGTTCACGGTGTCCGCGACGCAGAAGAACACGGCGTCCCCGCAGCCGCTGTTCCTCGGCTCGCCGTCGCTGGCGGTCGTCACGGGCGAGCCGACCTACGCGTCGCTCGACGAGCCCTACTTCTCCGTCAAGGAGGGGGAACTCTCCGAGGCGCGCCGCGTGCTGACCTACGACTCGTGCGGCTCGCGCGCGCCGGTCACGGCGCCGATCACCGTCGACCTGCGCCCGAGCCTCTTCAACGGCTCGGCCTTCGTCTCCGACCCCTCCGTCGGCGTCACCACGAGCCCGGCCCTGTCGACCGACACGGCCGTTTCCCTCGATTTCGAGACCGGCCAGTCGTCGCGCACGTTCTACGTGCTCGCGGCCTCCACGGGCTTCAAGAGCCTGGAGGTCTACTCGACGATCGGCCTCGGCTCCACGTACTACTTCGGCATCGCGGCCGTGCCCTCCGACGCCCTGACGAACGTCACGGTCTCGACGGCCTCGCCCGGCGTGCAGCTGGCCAGCGCGACGATCGGCCTCGCGGCCAACGGCCAGCCGAACCTCGTCTTCGTGAACTTCGACCTCGGCGACCCGCAGCAGCCGTGGCACGTGCTGATCTCCTCTCTTCCGTTCAAGGCCGGCGAGCGGCCCACCGCGGTCTGGGAGCGCTGGGGCTTCGGCCAGCCCGGCAAGGGCGAGATCGCCTGGGACGGCCGCTTCAGCCCGTGGATCCAGGGCGGGGCGCGCGTGCCCAACGGGCTGTACTACGGCCGCGTCGAGCTCGGCTACGGCGGCGTCAAGGACGACGGGCTGCGCCTGACCGTCGCCCTGCCGCAGTTCGCGGGCCGCGCGTTCGACCCCGGCACGGTGCCCAACCCGCCGCTGTCGGGCCTGCTGCTGCGGGTGTACGGCCCGACCGGCTTCTTCACGACCGTCACCGCCGCCGACGGCTCCTACGCGCTGCCCGGCCTCGGCGCCGGCAACTACCGCCTGAGCGTCTCGCGCGCCGACTACGTCGAGGGAGCGGTCGACATGACGCTCAACGGCTCCGGGTCGGCGACCTCCTTCATCCCGCGCACGGCGGGCATCCTGGTCTCCTCGAACGCGGCCGGGGGACTCGACCTCTACGTCAGCCGCGCCCCGCGCCTGATCGTCGTGCCCTCGATCGGCACCAACACGGCGGTCTCGGACCAGTGGGGCGGCCTGCAGGTGCGCCCCTCGACGTCCTCGACGGGCCTGCAGGCGACGTTCTACGGGCCCATGCGCCTGAAGGGCGGGACGACGACCTTCGACGACGGCGGCCAGTGGGACCCCTCGACCCAGCAGTTCGTCGCGCGCACGCTGCTCGGCTTCAACGTCCCCGTGGGCACGTACACGATCGTCGCCGACCTCGCGGGCTACTCGCGCTCGACGGCGGCCGTCTATGTCGGCGCCGAGGGCGCCCGCGTCGACCTCGAGCCCTTCGTGCCCAAGGCGTCGATCACCGGAGAGGTCGGCCTCGCCTCGCCGGCGCCCGCGACCGGCCTCTCGGTCGGCGTCGCCGCGATCCCGCTGTCGACCGCGGCCGGGACGGGCGTCTCGGCGGGCGCCTTCGTCAACGGCGGCTCCACCTACGCCGTGTTCTCTCTGACCGGCGTCGAGCCCGGCGGCTACCTGCTGCGCGCCAACACGCAGGGCCTGAGCGCCGCCACGACGGGACCGTTCGTCGTCGTCGGCACGAACAGCATCTCCGGCGTCGACTTCCCGAACTTCGGGGCCGGCGCCTCCATCACGGGGACGATCACGGCCGTCGGCGCGGCCAACGGGACCAAGCTCTTCATCAACGCCTGGTCGCCCGGCTCCTTCAACTTCGGCTCGACCGTCGTCTACACGGCGGGCGGCGCGGCCGCCTACGCGTTGAACGGCCTCGACGCGGGCGCGACCTACCAGCTCTACGCGAACATCGACTCCCAGAACGGCGACTACGACCTGACCGTCCCGTCGGGCGGCTTCCCGATCAAGGTCTTGCCGCCCGCCGTTCAGAACTTCACGCTCACGCCCGCCTCCGGCGTCGTCTCCGGCACGATCCTGCTGCGCGCCGGCGCGACCGACTTCACGAACGTGACGCTGACCGGCGTGACGATCGCCTCGCTGAAGCCCGGCGAGGTCGGCCGCACCTTCGTCGAAGTCTCCACCTCCCTTCCGAACTTCCTGTGCGCCGACGGCTCCTCGGGCGCGACCGGCTACTGCCCCGCGGGGATCACGTCGGCGACCTTCCGCGTCCAGGGCGTCAATACCGAGACCATCGACATCCGCTTCCTCCACTCCACGACCGGCCAGTCCTCGCGCCAGAGGCTCTCGGTCGTCAACGGCTCGACGTCGACGCTCGTCGCGGACCTGCGCGCCTCCACGTTCTCGATCTCGGGCTCCATCCTCAACCAGGTCACGGACGCCTACTTCAACACGAACGCGAAAATCTTCGCGAACGCGCCGTTCATCGCGCCGCAGGGGTACCCCGGGAACATCTCCTCGACGACGGCCCGCGTCGTCGCCACGCGCCAGGACATCGACGCGTTCGGCGTGGCGATCTCGACGATCTTCGACCCCGTCAACTCGCGCGTCGGCTTCCTCGACGCCTCCGGCGCTTTCACGATCCCGAACTGCCCGAACGGCGCCTACGTCGTGCGCACGGTCGACCTGCGCTCGTGCGCGACGTGCACGGTCGTCGTCCCCGCGGTCGGGCGCTCGGTGCTCGTCTCCGGCGCCTCGGTGTCGAGCGTCACGCTGACGATCTCCAACGGCTACACGGTCTCCGGCGCGATCACGCTGGCCGACGGGCTGCAGGACGCGCGCATCTTCGACGTCAGCGTGTTCAACCGCCGCCAGGAGCTCGTGCGCTCCACGCAGGTCTACCTCGGCGACACGACGCTCGGCTCGGTCGCGGGCTCGGTCGACTACGCGTTCCCGAACCTGCCCGCCGGCGAGTTCTACACGCTCGTGGTGCGCGGCGCTCTGTTCCCCGTCAAGTACGTCGGCCGCCCGCTCAAGTTCCCGGACCCCGCGCTCTCGCCGTCGGGCCTGCAGTCGAATCTGACGCGCCAGGACGTCCTCATGCAGCGCGCCGCCTACGCGACGGGCCGCCTGCGCGACGGCGGCACCGGCGAGCTCATCGGCGCGGCGAACGCGACGCTCCTCGCGCCGAACTTCGCGATCACGGCGACGGCGAACCCGTGGACCGAGGGCGGCTTCGTCGCCGCCGCTTCCTCCGTCTCCGCCCGCCCGATCGAGGCCGACGGCCTCTTCCGCGTCGGCCCGCTCCTGCCCAACGTCTCCTACGACCTGCGCCTGGCTCAGGCGACGTGGGACCCCAACTTCCTCGCAAATGGGAGCCAGAACTTCGCCCCTGTCACGATCGGCGGCGTCAAGCTCACGCCCGGCGAGATCCGCGACCTCGGCGTCGTCTCGCTCGGCCAGGGCCTCTCGGTCACCGGCTCCGTCAAGTCGACGACGACGGGCCTCGGCCTCGGCAACGTCAAGGTCCTCGCCAAGCCCTCCTACGGCGGCGACGACCTCGTCGTCCAGACCTTCACGAACCAGCAGGGCCTCTACACCCTCTGGGTCTCCACGCTCGTCTCCAACCAGTTCACTTTGACCGCCGCGCCCCGCGGCGGCAACCAGGCCAGCGACGGCAAGTACTACGGCCAGGTGACCCTCTCGAACGTCAACCTGCAGACCCAGACCTCGGTCCAGTTCCTGCTCTCGCCGCTCACCGTCGCCGTCACCGGCCTCATCGGCGCGCCCACCGGCGAGCGCTTCAGCTACCCGTTCGGCGACAAGCGCGGCTTCCCCGCGGTCGCGATCAACCTCCAGCCCGTGGGCGTCGTCCCCGACAACCCGCTCGGCGACATCGAGGAGATCACCGACCAGCTCGGGCGCTTCACCATCCCCGGGCTCTCCACCGGCCTCTACACCTTCCATGCCACCTCGCTCGGCTTCGCGACCTACAACGCCACGGTCTCCGTGCTCGGCTCCTCCTTCTCCATCTTCACCGGCTCCAACACGCCGGCGACCCTCCTGCTCACGCGCGGCGCGACCGCGACGGGCCGCATCCTCAAGTCCGACGGCTCCTCGCCCAACTCCTCCGAGGTCGTCGGCGTCGCCGCCGCCAATTTCGGCGCCGGCGAGTTCGTCGTCGGCTCCGTCGAGGTCGACCCCGTCGCCAAGACCGTCAACGCCTACACGATCTCCGGCTTCAAGCCGGGCATCTCCTACAACATCGTCCTGCTCTCCGGCTCCAACGGCAAGGAGGTCTCCTTCCCGCCCGAGGGCGCGGGCGTCCTCTTCACCTCGGCCGAGTCCTCGACCACGAAGACGGTCAACCTCACGTACCGCCCCGCCGCCCTCGACTGCCTCGGCACCGCCAAGGCGCTCGACGCCGCGCGCACGCAGTTCGCGGTCCAGGTCGACTGCCTCAAGCCGCTCCGCCAGGAAACGGCGCTCGACGACGACCTCTCCACGATCCTCACCGCCTCCACCTTCACGGCCGCCGGCGGCGCGCTGGCCGCCCCGAACGGCGCCGGCGTCCTGTCCTCGCGCCTCCTCTCCACCGACCGCCGCCGCCTCACCGCGACGTACACGCTCGCCGCCCTCGAGTCCCGCTTCTCCATGCGCGTGCGCGCCTCCGCCTCCGAGGTCGACCCCCGCACGGGCGACAACTTCGCCATCGACAAGGTCTTCGACTTCTACGCCGGCCTCGACGCCCACGCCGACGGCCGCGCGACCAACATCGACGGCGGCGCCGTCTCCATGCGCCCGTCGGCCCAGGACGAGGCCCTCGGCCTCGACGAGCGCTCGCGCATCGACCTGCCGCCGGGCGCCTTCGGCGAGGGCTCCGACTCGCTGCCCGACTCCTCCGTCGTCGCCCAGCCGACGACCACCGTCAACGTCTCCATGTCCAAGGGCCGCGACCAGACCCTCGCGCGCGCCCTCTCCATCGCCACTCTCGGCTACGCGCCGGCCGCCCTGCAGGTCCCCGACGTCCCGTCCGCCTACCCCGCCGAGATGTGGGCCGCGATGTCGCAGTACCGCACCTCCGCCTCCACGACCCAGGTCGGCGGCGCCAACCCGATCTCCGCCTTCTACTCCATCTTCCTGCCCGCCGGCATCCGCCACCAGCTCAAGAAGCGCGCCGACCTCACGCTCTCCTACAACCTCGCCGCCTCCACGGCCACCACCGAGAACAACATCCAGGTCTGGTTCTACAACGCCGTCCTCGGCCGCTTCGTCCTCGAAAACGTCAACCGCCGCGTCGACACCGTCAACAAGACCATCACGGTCTCCGTCGACCACTTCTCCACCTTCGTCGTGCTCGACTCGACGCCGGTCGCGACCTCCGACGTCACCTTCGGCGGCCAGGACATCGCCGTCGCCAACTTCCCGAACCCGGCCGACTGCATCACGCATTCCAACATCGCCCGCAACGCGACCCTCTTCGGCGCGGGCGGCGTCCACGCGCCCTTCGTCGGCACGATGATCCGCACCTCGATCCCCGAGGCGCAGTCCGCTCCCTACAAGATCAACATCTACAACGTCGTCGGCGAGAAGGTCCGCACGATCGAGCAGGGCGACCTGCCCGGCGCCAAGACCTACTACACGCCCTGGGACTGCCGCAACGACAACGGCCAGACCATCTCCTCCGGCATCTACATCGGCGAGGCCGTCCACGGCGGCAAGCGCAAGTTCTTCAAGATCGCGATCATCAAGGGGAGCGGCCTGTGAGGAAGCTCATCGCGTCCGCCTTCATCGCGCTCCTGCTCCTGGCGGGAAGGGCCTCCGCGGGCACCGCGTCCGCCGCCGGCACGTCGGGGGCGCCGTTCCTCAAGCTCGGCGCCGGCGCGCGCGCGGCCGCGATGGCCGACACCTTCACCGCCGTCGCCGACGACGCCTTCGCCGCCTACTACAACCCCGCGGGCCTTGCCCGCCAGGAGAAAAAGCAGTTCGGCGGCTCGCACTCGGCGCTCTTTCAGGGCGTCAGCTATCAGTCCCTCGTCTTCGCCGTTCCCTTCGGCAAGGCCGAGGGCCGGGAGCGCATCGAGACCGAGTCGAACCGCCATGCGCTGGCGCTCTCCATCTACTACCTCGGGGTCGGCGAGGTCGAGCGCCGCACGGGCGACTCCACCTTGCCCGTCGGCACGTTCGACGCGGCCGACTCCGCGTACGCGCTGTCCTATTCCCACGCGCCCAACGACCGGCTCTCCCTCGGCGTCACCGGCAAGTACATCACGCAGACGATCGACACCTACCGGGGCTCCGCCATGGCCGCCGACCTCGGCGTCATGTACCGCGCGAACCCGCACAACGAAAAGCCCCTGAACATCGCCCTCGCCGTCCGCCACATCGGCAAGCGCATCGGCTTCACGGCCGCCCAGACCGACCCGCTCCCGACCACCCTCATCGCGGGCGCCTCCTACGCCCCTTCCAAGGCCTTCACTGTGGCCGCGGACCTCGGCAAGGCCCGCGACGCCTCCGCCTACGGCTCCCTCGGCCTCGAGGGCCGCAAGAGCCTCTCCGAGGGCGTGGGAGGGGCCTTCCGCTTCGGCTACACCTCCGCGCGCCGCGACAACGGCGGCCTGGCCGGCGTCACGGCCGGCGGCGGGCTTCAGTTCCAGAAGGCGGCCTTCGACTTCGCGTGGATCCCCTTCGGCACCCTGGGAGACGCGTTCCGGTTCTCCCTGCTGGTCAAGTTCTAGTGCCCCCGCGCCGATGAAGTGGGAACTCCTCAAGCGCCTCCGCTGGCGCAGCGGCAAGTCGCTCCTCCCTCTGTGCGCCGGCAGCGGCCTGGCGCGCGTCCCCGGCGGCTTCTGGGTGATCGCCGACGACATGAACCACGTCGTGCACGTTCCCGACGGCGCGGGTCCCGGGCGGGGGCGGAGATTGTTCCCGGGCGTCCTTCCTTCCGACGCCGCTTCGCGTAAGCGCGTGAAGAAAGACCTCGAATCCTTGATCGACCTGGGCGCAGGGAAGCTCGTCGCGTTCCCGTCGGGCTCGAAGGACCGGCGCTGCCGGGGCTCCTTGATCACCTTGTCGTCGAGCGGCGCGTTCAAGAAGGCCGTCGAGATCAATTTCAGGTCGCTCATGACGATCCTGGGCGACGTCGTTCCGGATCTCAACATCGAGGGCGGCTTCGTGCGCGGCAAGCGGCTGATCCTGCTTCAGCGCGGCAACGGGCGCGCGGGATTCAGCGGCGTCGTGAAGATGCGGCTGTCGGCATTCCTGCGCGGCATGAAGAAGGGCTCCTGGAAAGAGTCCGGGCTGGGACTGAAGATAAAGCGCGTTCGCCTCGGGTCATGGGGCAAGGTGCCGCTGACGTTCACCGACGGGTTCTTTCTCGACGGACGGGCGTACTTTTCGGCGGCGGCCGAAGCGGGGAAGGACACGTATCTCGACGGCAAGGTGTCGGGGTCGGTCATCGGATCCATGAAGAAGGGCGGGAAGCCGACCGTGTTGGCGAAGCTCGCGGGGAGAAGATCGAGGGGCTCGCGCCGGGACGCGTGAAGGACGGGCTGCTCGAGGTGTTCGCGGTGACGGATGCGGATGATCCGGGAAGGGCGTCGCGGCTGCTTCGTGCTTGGATCGGCCGGCCGAAGTAGGCGGGTGCCGAGGGCGCGCGCCGCAGAGCGTGGCGTTAGCCCTTGGCACCGCGGACACCCCTGGCAGGAATGTACAGTATCCTGTACACTGTCGGTATGACCAGAATCGCCCCCGTTTCATATGTGCGTGCACACCTCCCCGAAATGGTCGCTTCTCTTGGCAAGAAGAAGCGTGGCCGGATCATAATCACCAGAAACGGCTTGGCCTCGGCCGTCCTGCTCTCCCCGGAAGAACTCGAAACACTTGAGATTCTTGCGGACAAGAAACTCATGCTGTCTCTGCTGCAGGCGGAAGGAGATGAGAGGGCGCAGCGCCTCGTGGAACACGAAGACATCTTCAAATGACACTTCGCATCCTCTACACGGAGGAAGCAGCGCGCCGCATTGGGAAGCTCGACAAGGCGGTCAAAGAACGTGTTGGTAAGGCGATCCTGCGCCTCGCAGAGCATCCCGAACTCGGAAAGCGGCTTACCGGCCTCTTGAGCGGCCGCTGGTCCTATCGAGTCGGAGATTGGCGCATCCTCTACAAAGTGAGGAAGGCGGAAGTGCTGATTTTAATCTTAACCGTGGGGCACCGACGCGATGTTTACGACCTTTGACGGGCTGACCAAGGGATTCTGCCGACCGCGGCCAGCAGGAACTCCAATAGCCGCGGCGGCAGATCCTCGGCGTTAAACAATACCTGAGACAAAATATGCCCCGTCCGCCGATGCCCGCGAAGGCGAAAGTTCTACTCGTGTTGGGCGGCTACGCATTCGCGTTCGGCGCCGCCTTGGTGCTCGCCTACGTGCGGGTGCGCATGACGAGCGGCCCCGACCGCGACGCCTCCGCCGGCATGTACGCCTTCGGCGACGCGATGTGGTTCCTGTTCCTGCTCGGCTGCGCCACGATCCCCGCGACCGGCCTCGCGCTGTACTTCCTGCGCTCCGTCCGGACGTTCTGGAAGATCTTTTCCGGCGTCGCACTGGCCGTCGCCGCGACGGCCGCCGCCGCGACCTTGATCTTCTTCTTCGGCCGCTCGGAATCGACTTCCTTGCTGGGCAAGCTCTCGTCGCTGTCCGTGCTGCGGATTCTTGTGGAACCGATCTGCGCCGTGATGTGGACCGTGGCCGCGATCTTCGCTCCCGAGCGGCCCTTCCGCCTCGCGCTGCTCGGAGCCGCGGCGATCGAAGCCGTCAGCGTGGTTCCCGCGATTCTTCTGTGGATTTCGCCGTTTTTCAGCGGCCGCTGAGGCTTGAATAAAGGCCGGACCGGGGCTACACTCGACAGGATGAGCCGCGGACCCCTCGCCGCTTTGCTCCTGCTCGCCTGCGCCGGCGTTGCGCGGGCGCAGGCGCCGAGAACGGAGTGGCAGTGCGCTCGCGTCGGCGACGCCGGCCAGAAGATGCTCGTTGCCCTTTACGGGGTCGTCGAGGAGGGCAAGAACTGGCAATGCGCCCTGTTCGCGGAGAACGATCCTCAAGCCGGCATGACGTCGTTCCGCTCCTGCGTCAGGGGAAGTCGGCCAAGCCCCTGTTCTCGGCCTCTCCGGTCTGCGCCTATGAAGTGGATCTCAAGCTGGCGCGCGTCACGAAACGCTGCGACTGGTCCGAGCCGCCCGCTCCGCCCGCCCCGGTGTACGACTGCAAGCCCGTGGAGCAGAAGGAATGATCTCGCGCGGCTCCCTCGCCGCCCTGCTCTTATTGGCCTGCGCGGCGGGCGCCCAAGCCCCCGAGTTCGACGACTCGCACATCCGCGTCTATTACCAGCCCCAGAATTTGTGGAAGACCGAGCGCGGCGCCTTCGTCGGCCGGCGAGAGGGGCGCCGGATCGTGCTGACCTACGATTTCTTCGACGAGGGCGAGCAGTACGCGAGCTGCCCGTCGAAAAAGGCGCCGCGACCTGCAGCCAATACCGGGCCGCCGTCGGCGAAGCCCTCGAGATGTGGGGGAGGCCAGCGGTGTCCTGAGCCTGCGGCGCCGCGAGGCGAGCGGCGACCCCGTGAACATCTGGATCGCCTGGGTGGATTACGGCGGGCGAGGCCCCGTCGGCCAGGCACGCGATAATCAAAGGACGATCGACGGCCCCGAGCCCGGCGAGGCCGTGAAGAACTTCGGCGGCTTTCGCAATGTCGCCTACCCCGATCAGAAGAAATCGAGCGCGGCGCTTTTCTTCAACCAACGCTACTGCTGGCATCTCGGGAACAAAGACGAATGCGAGCCGCCGCCGACGACGCCGAGCGGCAAGGTGCCCGAGTATCAATTCGACGCGCGGATCGTCGCCCTGCACGAGGGAGGGCACGTTATGGGCTTCGGGCACTTCACGAACGACTCGATCATGGGTCATTCCGGCGGGACGGGACGCTACGAGCTGACAGCCTACGACCGCGAAGCCGCGCGGCGCCTCTACGAGCGAGTGGCCGCGTCCGTGCCTCTCCAGTGATGTAAGGAATCCGTCTCCCGGCGGGTAAGAGGCTCATGAGCACTCAAGAGGAGATGAGCCTTCTGACGGAGATGTTGCGCAAGGACGAGAACCCGTTCTGGAAGCGCCTGCGCAACTTGCTGAAACTGCGCGGCCAAGACCCCCAGAGGCTCGTCGTCATGTACTCGTTCGAGGACGACGACCACAAGGAGTTCGGCGTGGTCGTCACCCCCGACAAGGAAGTCTTCACCTACGACTTCGAGTACCGCTACCGGCACATCGGCCAAGGCGTGATCACGAGGTGGAGGAAGGCGACGGAGAAGTACGCCCGGGGCCCGTATCACGACGACTTCGAGGTCGCCCTCCAGCTTCTGACGGCCTGACCGAGTTCGGTCCAGATCACGGAGGTGTCCGGGATCTCGTAAGGGCGCACGATCGCCGTGATGGAGGAGACGGAGACGAAACGCTCTTTCCAATCGGCCGAGTCCTCGGACTTGTCGCGGTTGTCGCCGAGCACGAAGACCTTTCCCGCGGGGACGAACAGCGGTCCCAGGTCGTCGCCGTCGAGGCGCTTCGAGCCGTGGACGGCGTACGGCTCCGCGAGCGGCTTTCCGTCGACGAAGACCGTCTTGCGGCGCAGCTCCAGCGTCTCGCCCGGGACGCCGATGACGCGCTTGCCCACGCCGATCGGCGGCCCCGCCGGATAGGTGAACAGGACGATGTCCCCGCGCTTGGGCGGGCGCAGGCGGGGCGTGAGCTTGTCGGCGAGGAAGCGGGCTCCGACCGGCAGAGCCGGCTCCATGGAGGCGCTGACCACGACGATGGGTTCGACGATATAGCGGCGCAGGGGGACCGTGAGGCCCACTCCGGCGAGAACGAGTATGAGTAGTCTCATCGGTCCAGATTAGCGCCGAAAACAGCGAAAAGCGATGTTTTCCACGGCCGAATCCTGTAACTAAAGCGTTATCGACGATTCCGGGGCTCCTGTTACGCTAATAGGAATGCCCCCGGTCAGGGTCATCTTCCTCGCGGCGCTCATGTGCGCCGCCGGGCCCCTTCGCGCCGCCGTATTGCGCGAAGCGGCGGGGCTTGTCCAGGTGCGCCCGGCGGGCGGCGACAACTGGCGGCCCGCCGGTAAGACGCCGAGGCCGTTGAGCGAGGGCGACGGCATCCGCACCGGCTTCAACGCCAAGGCCGTCGTCGAGCTGACGGGCGGCTCTCTCCTCGAGGCCTCCGGCAACGCCCACTTCTCGATCGAGGTGGACGCCCCCGGCAACACGAGCGCTCACGCGATGTTCGGGACGGTACGCATGGCGTCGCAGGCGACGGGCGGGCGCGCGGTGTCGATCCGCACGCCGACGTGCGTCGTGCGCGCGCGAGGCGCGCGCTCCGGCTTCCGCGTCACGGTCGGCGGCGGCGGCGGCACCGTGGTGGAGGCGGTCGAAGGGGCCGTCGGCGTCGAGGACAACCGCGGGCGCTCGATGCTGCTCGCGGCGGGGCAGCGCGTCGAGGTGGACCTGGCCGGACTGCACGAGGCGACGGCGGCGCCGACGCCGGTGCAGGCGAGGAAGATCGATTTCATGGGGATGATGCGCCGCGAGCTCGGCTTCGAGCTCGGGCGCGACGCGGACTTCGCGCAGGCGGCGCGCGAGGTCCGGCGCGCGGAGCGCGAGCAGGGGCGCGTGCTCCTGGACGCCGACGGCCGGCGGGTGAGAGTGGAGGAGTACGTCGTGCGCCCCGGCCCCGACCGAGTGACCCTCGTGACGCTGAACGGACGGGCCGACGGGATGTCCTACGCGGCGTTCGCGGGGACGTTTGATCGCGCCCTCCCCAGGAATCTCGAACCCGTGATGGCGAACCTGGCCGGGGGAGCGCGGCGACGCCGTGGACGCTCGACTCGTACGTGAAGACGCTCTCGAACGGGGCGCACACGCTCACGGAGGCGGGCGCCGGCGGCCACCAGGTGGACGTCAACGCCAACGCCGACCCGCTCGACGACGAGGGCGGCGGGACGGCGTTCCGCACGCTCTTCGACCGCTGGGGGCTGTACGCCGACGGGACGCTCAAGCGCGGATTCACGGGCGCGGCGCTGCAGCAGTACTCGGACCGGACGGCGAGCACCAACAACGACCCGCTGACGGGCGCCGCGCTCGGGGCGGCGTTGCCCGTCGTCGTGATCAACACGGGCTTCCCGGACGCGGCGAGCGCGCGGCGCTCGACGCTCGAGTCGTACGGGGACGGGACGACGATCACGCGCGAGGAGCTGTCCCTGGAGTTCGGCGGCGGAGTGGGGCCGCGCGCGGGCTTCGGCGCGCCCGACCGGAGCTTGGAGCGCCGCGTGACGGTCGGCGGCTCGACGATCCGGGTCACGGGCTCGCCGGCGGCGGCCGCGGCGACGGAGCTCGTCCGATGAGGCTGCTGCTGCTGGTGCTGTTGTGCGCCGCGCCGGCGGGAGCGCTCGACTGGACGCCGATCGCGGGCGTGCGCGCGCTCGGCGGCCTGCACAACTTCCGCGGGCAGCGCGGGGTGCTGTCGGGGAACGCCGACGCCGTGTTCGCGCCGGCCATTCGCTACGACGAGACGTGGGCGTTCCTGCCGTCGGCGCGCTCGGCGTTCGAGGGGACCAAGCGCGTGGCCGACGTGCTCGGCACGGCGACGCCGGCCGAGCAGAGGATGGAGCACCGCGTCGCGTTCCGCGCCGTGCGCGCCGATCCCGCGTCGCCGTGGCGCTGGAAGCCCGGCCTGTCGTACAAGCTGTCGTACTTGAAGGAGACGAAGGACGAGACCTGGGGCCGCGGCCTGTTCGACGAGCGGCTGTGGACCGTGGGCGTGGAGGCGGAGCGGCTGCTGCGCGACCCGCACGGCCTTCGCCTGTCGCTCGACTGGTTCGACGCCGCGTACCCGAACTACACGAGCCTCGAGTCCCAGACGGCCGGGCGCTTCGGGGGCGGCCTGGCGCGCGAGCTCGCGGGCGACCGCGTGCTCGACCGCAACGGCGCGCGCGTCGCGGCGTCGGTCGACGCGCCGCTCGGCGAGCGCGTGCGGGCCGAGGCCGGCTGGTCGACGGTGTGGTCGCGCTACGGCCGGCAGCCGATCGTCAACGAGGGCGGAACCTTGGACGGGCGCAACCGCGAGGATTTCCTGACGTCGTTCAACGCGACGGCGCGCATGCCGCGCGAGTGGAACGCCGACCTGCGCCTGCTCGCGTCGCTCACGGCCGGCGCGGCGTTCCAGTCCTCGAGCCAGAACGGCTACGACGCCTCGCGCGGCAAGTTCCTGGGCAAGTTCTACGACTTCCGCGAGGTGTCGCTGACGCCGTCGGCGCGCCTGCTCGTCGGCCCCGAGCGCCGGCGCGTGATCGCGGACCTGTCGGTCGGCTGGCGGCGGCGGACGTATCAGAACCGTCCGGCGCAGGACGCGGCGGGCGCGTACAGCGGAGGCGCGCTCAGCACGACCGAGCTCACGCTGTCGGGGACGCTGACCTACCCCGTCGCGCCGCGCTTCAGCCTCGTGTTCACGCTCGAGCGCGCGAGCGCGCGCTCGAACCAGCGCTTCGAGCGCTATTACCGCTACGCGTATGAGGCGACCAGCGCGCTGGCCGGCTTCCGGTGGGACTGGTGAGGAGGCTGCTTCTCGCCGGACTGCTCGCCCTGACCGCGGCCTCGGCGCGCGCCGCCTCCGTATGGACCGGCGGCGCGACGGGCGACTGGAACGTCGCGGCGAACTGGACGCCCGCGGGCGTGCCGGGGCCCGCCGACGACGTCTCGATCCCGTCCGGCACGGTCGTCGCCTACTCGACGGACGCGGCGCTGGGCGTGCTGTCGCTGACGCTCGGCGCTCCGGGCGTGACGCCGGCCGCGGTGCTCCAGGTCTCGACCGGCGTGCTCGTGACGGGCGACCTGCTGCTCACCGACGCCGCGGCCCTGCAGGTCTCGACCGGGGCGAACGTGGCGGCGCAGAACATCACTTTGCTGCCGGGCACGAGCGTGACGTACGACGCCGCGCCCCAGGCGTTCGGGAGCGCCCCGTTCCTGAGGCTGTACGCGGCGGGGACGTTCAACTTGAGCGGCGGCGCCACGGTGACGGCGCGCGGGCACGGATACGCGGGCGGCGCGGGCGCGGCCGCCGGAGCGGGGCCGGGCGCGGGCGGCGCCGGCTCGGGCGCGATGGGCGGCGGCGGCGGCGGCCACGGCGGAGCCGGCGGAACGGGCGGCGCGGGGGCCAACGCCGGAGCGGCCAACGACGCGGTCCTGCCTCTCGAGGCCGGGTCCGGCGGCGGCGGCACGCCCTCGGCGGACGGCGCGCCCGGCGGCGGCGCGATCGCGATCTACGCGTCCACGGCGGTCATCGACGGTCTCTTGATAGCCGACGGCGAGGGCGCGCTGTCGGTCGGCTTCCAGGGCGCGGGCGGCGGCGCGGGCGGCGCGGTGCGCGTCGACGCCGGCGTCATCCGCGGCACGGGCACGGTGTCGGCGCAGGGCGGCGCGGGCGGCACGGCCGCGACGTTCGGCGGCGGCGGCGGCGGCGGCGGGCGCGTGTGGCTGCGCGAGCAGACCTTCACGGCGCTCGGCTCCTCGCTGACGGTGCGGACGGCGGGGGAAATTTCGGCGCGGGCGGCACGTTCGGCGCGGCGGGCCTCGCGGGCTCGATCTTCCTGGATCCGCAGCACTGGACGGGCGGCGGGTCGGACTCCCTGGCCAGCAACGGCCAGAACTGGAGCGGCGGCGCCGCGCCGCTCGGCGGCGGCCGCCTCGTCTTCGGCGCGTCGGAGACGGCGAAGGCGGCGATCTGGAACCTGGGCGTGATCCCGAGCTCGGCGTCGCTCCTGCCGTCGTTCTCGACGTCGGTCGTGCTCGTCTCGTCCTGGACGATCGCCGGCGAGTTCGCGATGGCCGGCGGCACGGTGGCCTCCGCGGCGGGCGGCCTCGTGCTGCGCCTCGACGGGAGCGTGGCCCAGACGGGCGGGCGCGTCAACATGGCGGGCTCGACGATCGCCGTCGCGGGCGCGGGCGGCGACCTGTCCGTCCACCTCGCCAACGCCGCGGCCCTGCGCCTCGTCGTGGGCGGCGCCGGGGCGTCGACGGCGTCGGTCTCCGGCTCGATCTCGGTGTCCTCGCGCGCGCACGTCGGCGACGGCGCCGTGCTGTACCTGACGACGGGCACCCTGGCCTTCGCGGGCGACGGGCCCTACACCGGCGGCGGGCACGTCGTCGCCTCCACGGGGCATTGGACGGTGGCCAACGGCCCGTCCGCCCAGACCTGGACCAGGTTCAACGGTAATTTCGGATCCCTGCGCGTGTCGAACACGGGCGCTGGGGTCTTGTCGCTGTCCACGGCGGCGGGGTCGTCGTTCTCCCTGACCGGGGGTCTGACGGTCGACCTCGCCGCCGTGCTCCGCGCGACGGGCGCCGCGCTCGGCGTGGCGGGGAACTGGAGCGTCCCCGGCTCGTTCCTGGCGCCCGGCTCGACGGTCACGTTCACGGGAGGCGGCGCGTCGACGATCGCGGTGACCGCCGGCGCCTCGTTCGACTACCTGCTGATCGACTCGACCTCTCCCGTGACCGTGACGCTCTCGACGACCGTGACCGTCGCCTCGACGATCACGGTCGCCGCCGGCACGCTCAACCTCGCGGGCTCGACGATCTCCGTGCGCGGGACCTGGCTGCAGACGGGCGGCACGGTGCTCGGCGCGACGAGCCGGACGATCATGGACGGTGTCGCGGGGCAGACCGTCGTCCAGCTCCCCGGCTCGACGTTCGGCGCGTTCGTGTCCTCGAGCACCGGCGGCCTGACGGTCGCCGGTCCGCTGACGGCGACGGCGCAGTTCGAGTGGCGGCGCGGGGCCCTGAACATCTCGAGCCGCGCGATCTCCGTCGGCGGCGACATGTCGACCGTGGGCGGCGCCGGGCTGACGTTCGGCGGCTCGACGGTGACCCTGTCCGGCGTGTCGACGCAGACGATCAACTTCCCGTTCCTCGACCACGTGATCGTCGACAACCCGAACCCCGTCCGCCTCGGGCAGGACTCGACGTGGGGGACCTTCACGATCAACCCCGGGCGCTTCTTCGACGGCGTGAGCCGGTCGCTGACGATCACCGGCGATCGCTGGACCTCGGCCGGGGCGACGTACACGTCGGTGCCGCAGCAGCACGCGGTGACGTGGAACCCGCCGGCGACGATCACGGTCGGGGCGGGCTCGATCGTCAACGCGCGCCTGGCGCTCGGGATCGGCAAGACGGCGCAGCTGCAGGGCGGCCTGTTCGTCGACGGCCCGGGCAACGCGCTCGAGCCGCGCCAGGGCTCGACGATCGTCAACGCGCCCGGCGGCTCGACGATCACGTTCCGCGTGAGCTCGGACCTGAGCCCCGTCGCGGGCCCGAACTGGTTCTACGCGGGCGACGTGCAGAACTCCTGGCTCGTGTTCCAGGGCACGGGCGGCGCGCGCGGCGCGTTCGTCTCCACGATCACGCTCGGCAGCGTGCAGGTCGCGCTGAGCACGAACTCCTCGATCTTCCAGCCGCCGGACCTGAACCTGCTCGGCTCCCTCGTGATCTCGACGGGCGTCGTGCGCCCCCTGGGCTCGCGCACGATCACGCTCGGCGGCGACCTGCTTCAGACGGGCGGCCTTCTCGACTTCAACACGGCGTCGACCGGCACCATCCGCTTCGTCGGCGGCTCGACGTCGACGATCAGCCTGCTGCCGGGCGCCACGATCTGGAACCTCGTCGCCGACGGGACCGGGACCCTGCAGGCGGCGTCGTTCCTGCGCGTGCGCGGCGACTTCGCGGCCAACGCCGGCGTGTTCCGCGCGGGCGCCTCGAGCCACTCGTTCCAGACGGGCTTCGTCGTCGGCCCCGGCGGCTTCTTCGACGGCGAGACGAGCACGGTGACCTTCGACGGGGCGGCGCTCGGCCGCATCAACCAGAACGTGACCTTCCTCGGCGGCGGCCAGTTCTGGGGGTCAACCAGGCCGTCTCGAGCCTGACCTTCCTGACGAACACGACGGCCCAGTACCTCGTCGACACGGTTCCGGGCAGCACGATCACGGTCCAGTCGAGCGCGTTCCTGCGCGTCGCGGACTTTCGCATGGGCGCTCCCGCGGGCACGCCGCTGCGTCTGCGCTCCTCGACGCCGGGCGCGCCGTTCTCCCTGCGCGTGACCTCGGTGTCGAGCGTGACGCTGACGGCGGCCTCCGACGCCGACGCGTCGACGGGGATCACGATCCGCGCCGACGACGGCCGCTCCGTCGACCTCGGCGGCAACACGAACTGGGACTTCACGCCGAACCTGCTCGTGCTCCTGCCAGGGAGACGTTCACGCCCGGGGTTGCGCCGGGCAAGTCCGGCGTCCCGTCGGTCTCGACGGCGGGCGTGCCGATCACGGTGACCGTGCGCGCGGTGTCCTCGCGCTTCGACCAGGTCACGCGCGCGACCGAGGCCGTGACGCTCTCGACCGACGACCCCGGCACGGCGGCCCCGGCGCCGCTGCAGCTCGTTCTGGGAGCGACCACGTTCACGCTGCTGCCGCGGGGCGCCGAGCCGTCGCCGCGCGCGACGCTCGTGACCGCGGCGGCGGCGTTCGCCTCCGGCAACGCGACCTTGCCCGTGGTCCCCGACGCGCTCGCCAAGCTGCAGATCATCCTGCCCGGAGAGACGGCTCTGCCCGGCGACCCGACCGGCAAGTTCGGCATCGCGTCGGCGCGGGTGCGCGGCATGCCGTTTTCGGCGACGGTGCGCGCGGTCGACGTGCTGCACAACGTGATCTCGACGATCACCCACACGGCCGCGCTGTCGATCTCCGCGGCGTCCGCCACTTTGCCGGCGCCGCAGGCGCTGGCCGGCGGCCAGCTCGTCTTCACGGGGATCATCGTCTACACGACGGGCACGTTCACGCTCTCGGCGACCGACATCACGGATCCCGGCGTCGCCGCCGCGACGAGCGCGCCTTCGGCGTCTCGCCGCCGAGCCTCACGAGCCCGACGATCGGCGGCTTCGTGCCCGACGGGTCGCGCGTGGCGACCTTGGCGGGCGGGGTCTCGGGCACGGCGACCGACGGCTCGGCGGTCGAGCAGGTGCTCGTCGACCTGCGCGACCTCGATACGGGGACTCACTTCGACTGGACGACCCAGGCCTTCGCCCTCGGCGCGCCGTCGTTCACGACGGCGGCGCTCGGCTCGCCGCTCGGACAAGGGACGACCTGGTTCCGGGGCGCGGTCGACGCCGCCTTCCTCGACGGCCACCGCTTCCGCCTGACGGCGCGGGCCAACAACCCGACCGGCCTCATGGTCCAGGCGACGAGCACGTTCACCTTCGATCGCGGGATGCTCGCTTTCGGCGCGCGCGACGGGCAGGGCGCCGCCTCGGTGTCGCCGCTCAACGCCGCGGGCTGCGAGGAGCTCGTCTCGACGGTGACGCTGACCGTCGGCCCGTCGGGCATCGGCCGCGGCGGCGCGATCGCCGTGCGCTCCCCGAGGGCTGGACCTTGCCTCTCGGCGTGACGACGGCCTATCCGCCGCCGCTCGGCTACTGGCACGCGGCGTCGACGTCGCTGGCCGCGACGCTCGGCTCGACGGCGGCGGCCGTCTCGCCGGCGGCCTCCGGCGCGACGCCGCTCGGCCCCGGCTGGCTGCTGTTGAGCGTCGCGACGGGCTCGGCGCAGACCTTCCTGGCCGGCCAGGACGTCGTGCTGACCTACCGCGCGCGTCCGCCGTTCGGCCCGATGGGCCGCGGCCCGCAGTCCTTCGCCGTGATGACGCGCGGCGACGGGGCGGGGACTTTGCTGCCGGTCTCGAGCGCGCCGTTCATCACCCTCGGGGCGGGCAACACGAGCTACCTCGCCTTCGCCGACCCGTCGCCGCTGTCGCTGGCGCCGCTGACGGCGTCGGCGACGATGCAGCTGGCCGTCGTCGACCTGTGCGGCAACCCGCGGCCCGGCGTCTCCTCCGGGACCGTGTCCCTGTCCCTGGCGGTCCTGTCGGGCGGCGGCGATACGATCGACTCGGGCGCGCAGTTCTTCAACGCGGGAGGCGCGCCCATCTCGTCGATCGGCCTCTCGACGGGGCTCCTGCCCGCGGCGAACCCGTCGTTCTCGGTGTGGACGTCGACCGACGCGCCGGCGGAGCTCGTGATCCGCGCGACGGCGACCTTCTCCGGCATCGGCTTCTCGACGATCGCGGTCCAGGCCACGCGCCCCGTGCGCCTGCGCGCGGCGCTGCCCGTCTTCACGGCGGTCTCGATCGACTCCGGGACGCTGACGCCCGGCGCGACGAGCGTGACCTTGCCGGCCGCCGACCCCTCGGCGTCGAACGTCCAGATCCGCTTCCGCCTGGCCGACGCGGGCCTCTCGTGGGAGGCCGCCGTCTCGAGCGACGCGGTGACCTTCTCCTCGCCGTCCTTCTCGGCCGCGGGCCTCGGCGACGCGGACCGCGGGCTGACGCTCGGCTGGGACGGCGTCGACCGCTGGAGCGAGCCGCCCGTGTTCCCGGCGCCGGGACGCTTCAAGGTCCGCCTGCGCGCCGGCGGCGGGGCGGCCGTCGACCGGACGCTCGAGATCGTCGTCCCTCCGACGGCGGGCTACGCGGGTCGCCTCGGCGCGCGCGGCGCGGGCGCGCGCGTGCGCGCGACGGGCCCCGGCGGCGACGGACGCTGGGCCGTGGCGTCGTCGACCGGCTACTTCGAGCTGCGCGGCCTGCGCCCGGGCCAGGCCTACGCGCTGACGGCCTCGACCGCCGCGTCGGCGGGCGCCATGCCCGTGACGCTGTCGACGACGTTCGCCGCGGGCGCGGCGGCGCTGCCGCTGTCCGACCTCGGGACGCTCGCGCTGCCGGCGACCGCGCCGCTGCGCGTCTCCGTGCTGGCGCCGGCGCCGTCGCCGCGCGAGGCCCTCGGCGGCTTCGTCGGGCGGCTGCCGGACGGCACGGCGGCCTTCTCCGGGGTGCTGCGCCTCTCCTCGGCGGCCGCGAGCACCGACGACGCGGGCCCGCTGTTCGGACGCGCGGCGAGCACGTGGAGCGCCGCGGCGGTCGCGCCGGGCGCCTACGCGGTCGACATCGACTTCCCGGACCTCGGGCTCTCGACGCGCGCCGCGCTGACCGTGGGCGCCGCCGGGGCCGACCTGGCCGTCTCGCTCGGAAAGAAGGCGAACGTCTTCGGCTGGGTGATCGTCCCGTCGACGCAGGCCTTCGGCGCGTTCGTCTCCGTGCAGGCCACGCGCGCGGGCGACGACGGGCCCTCGGCGTTCGGCGGCGCCTTCGTGTCCTCGGTGCCGTCGCCCTCGGGCCCGTCGAGCGCGGCGTACTCGCTGTTCGGCCTGGACCCGGGCTCGTGGACCGTGCTCGCGCGCGCGCCCGGCTTCGCCGCCTCCTCGGCGGCGCTCGTGATCGCGGGGACCGCCGACGCGGCGCGGAACCTGACGCTCGGCCTCGGCGCGCGCATCGACGGGGCCGTCTCCGTTCCCGGCGACTCCCGCGCGGCGACGCAGTGCTTCCCGGCGGCCGGCGGGGGAACCGGCGCCTGCCCCGCCGGGGCTTTCGAGGTCGAGATCGAGGCGCTCGCCGTCGGCCGCCTCGACCGCGCCTCGGCGCGCGTGCGCCTGAGCCGGCACGTTTCATTCAGCTCGGCCTCCTTCTCGATCGGCGGACTGGACGCCGGGACCTGGACCTTGCGGACGTCCTTGCCCGGCTTCCGGCTCGCGCCGGCCCAGGGCTCGACCGCGGCCGTCGCCGCGGGCGGCGCCGCGACGGCGCCCGCGCTGTCTTTGACGCCCTCCGACGCGCGCCTGCGTCTCGACGTGCGCGTGCCTCCTCTGCCCGGCGGCGTGTGCCGCTCGACGAGCAGCTACCGCGCGCTCGGCGTCATGATCGAGCCCGACGGCGCGGCCCCGCGCGCCTGGGGCGACGCGACCTCCATGGCCGCGACGCCGGGCGCGCCCCGCATCCAGGCCGACCCCGTCACGGGCGCCTTCGCGATCCTTCATTGCTCGAGCGCGACGTTCTTCACGCCGTCGCTGCCCGCCGGCGGCGCGCGCGCGACGGCGCTGTTCGCCTCGAACGGCGGCCTGGCCCGCGCGCGCCTCTCGTTGTCCGACGGCGCGACGGCCGCGCTCCTCCTCGACGTCTCGGGCGCGACCCACGCCGTCACGGGGACGGTCTCCTTCGCGGGCTCGGTGGCGTTCGCGACGCGCACGGCGGGAGGCACGCCCTTCACGGTCGCCGCGAGCTCGGTCGCGGGCCTGCTCGCCTCGGCGCCGCAGGCCTCCTTCTGCCTGCTCGGCTCCGGCAACCCGACGACCTTGTCGGCGCTGCGCGCCGAGCTGCTCCCCTGGGACGCCTCGATGCCGGCCCTGCGCCGCTCGACGGGGACCGCGGCCGGCCTGTGCGCGGCGCCCGCCCCGTCGACGTCGCCGGCCTCGGCGGCGGCCTTCCTCGCGACGGTCAACCCCGACGGCAGCTTCGCCTTCGCCGGCGTCTCGCCGGGCCTGTACCGCCTGCGCGTGCCGGGCGAGCTCGACGAGGACGCGACGAACGGGGCGGAGGCCGCCGAGGACGGCGCGCTGATCACGGTCGGCACGGCCCCGGTGTCCGCCTCGCTGCGGCTGGCCCGCGGGCGGCGCGTCGCCGGGCGGATCTCGGCTCCCGCGGGCCTGGCCAACGGCCGCCCGCTGCGCGTCGCCCTCTTCGACGAGACCGGCGCCGTCGCCCGCTCCGCCGACGTCGCCTGCGGAGCGTCGGGGGTGCCGTACGCGCTCGACGGGATCGCCGACGGGCGCTACCGCCTGGCGGTGTCCGACCGCGGCGAGCCGGCCGCGTGGGCGGCGGCCCCCGTCGAGCTCACGGTCGCCGGCGCCGATCTCGAAGGCCGGGACGCGGCGCTCGTCCCGGCCGCCGAGATCCGCGCGCGGCTGTCGCTGGCGCGCCCGCTGGCCGCGGGCGGCGAGGAGCACGTGATCGTCTCGCGGGAGAACGCCTTCCTGCTGCCGCGCGGCTTCACCGCGCGCGCCGTCGCGGTCCCTTATTTCCCGGGCGGCTCGTACACGGCGGCCGCGGGCGCGGACGGCTCGATCGTCGACGAGGACGGGCGCGTGTCGCTCGCGGGCCTTCTCCCCGGCGTCTACGACGTCGAGTTCGCCGGCGCCGACGACGGCTCGCCGGGCGCCGCGTCCTTCGCGCCGGCGCGCGTCTCGGGCGTGCGCGTCGGGGGCGGCCAGGCCGCCGATCTCGGCGTCGTGCCCCTGTTCGGCGGCGCCGCCGTCGCCGGCGCCGTGACCGACGCCGCGACGGGCCTGCCGGCGGCGGGGGCGCTCGTGACGGCGCGCGCGTCCCTGCGCGCGGGCGTCGCGGGCCTGCGCGACGGACCGTCGGCCCGGACCGACGCCGCCGGCCGCTACGTCCTGCGCGGCCTGAGCCCCGCGACCCGCTGGTACGACGTCACCGTCTCCGCGCCGGGCCTCGCCTCGCGCCGCTCGTCCTCGGTCGACGTCTCGAGCGGCGCGGTCCTCGACTTCGCGCTGCCGCCCGCGCCGTGGTCGGCCGCCGGCCGCGTCGTCTCCGCCGACGGCACGCCGCTGCGCTCGGCGCTGGCGACGGGCGCGCAGGCGCCGGGCGCGGCGCTGTTCCTCCAGCGCGCGGGCGTGCCGCCCGAGGAGGACCCGCTGGCCGACCTCTCGCTGCGCACGGAGGCCGACGGGCGCTTCACGATCCCGTCGCTGGCGACCGGCTCCTACCGCCTGACGATCAACGCCGACGCGCAGGAGAGCCGCTCCCTGGCCCTCGTCGTCGGCGCCGCGAACGTCAACCTCGGCACGACGACGCTGGGCGGCGCGGGCTCCCTGTCGGGGACTTTGCGCCTGCCCGACGGGTCGCCCGTGCCCGACGACGAGCTGCGCGCCGTCGTCGCCGCGACGCCCGACCTCTCCGAGTTCCTGTACGGCTCGACCACGCGCGACGCCTCGGCGCGCGCCTCCGTCGCCTACAAGATCGGCGGACTGAGGGCCGGGCGGACCTACCGCGTCCTGATCCTGAGCCCGTTCGACGACGCCGCCGAGGCGGCGACGGTCGTGCTCACGAGCACGGCCGAGGCGCGCGTCGCGAACCTCGTCGTGCGGCCGGCGCGTCCCGCCGTCTCGGCGCGCTCGCGCGCGGCCGGGTCGGGGCGCGTCGTCGAGTTCCTGTTCTCGCGCCCGCTGCGCGCGCGCGCCGACTCCGACGACGATCCCTCGCTCGCCGTCTCCACGGTCTCCGGCACGGGCGCGCTGTCGGGCGCCGCGCTCTCGATCGACCGCAGGACCTTGACGGTCCGCTACGACCCCGGCGTCGGCGAGTCGAGCTTCACTTTGCGCGCGTCGGCGGCCACGTCGGCCCTCGACTACGACTCCACCGACCCGTCGGTCCGCGAGCTGATCGCGACGGCCACGGCCCAGTTCTTCACGGGGAGACCGGCGCGCACCGCTCCGTCGTCTCGAACGCGGTCGGCGGCGTCCTCGTGTCGGAGGGCGACGCGGGCCGCCTCGTCCTTCCGCGCGGCGCCTTCGGCGTCGACGCCTCTTCCTCCGTCGCGGTCACTTTGCGCCGGGCCTCGGCCGTCTCGGGCGTCTCCGCGGCCTCGATGCCCGCGGAAATCCGCGCGGCGGCCGCGGCCCTGCCCGCCTCCCTGCCCGCGCGCAGCGACTTCTACGAGATCGAGCTGCCCGCGGGCGTGCCCTCGGTCCTCGCGCGCCCGGCGCGCCTGACGGTCGTCTACTCGAGCGCCGTCGCCGATCCCTCGACGCTGAACCTCTACTGGTACAACCCCGGCACGGGGCAGTACGTCCTTCAGCCCGACGCGCTGGGCGGCGCGCCGGCGCTCGACGCGGCCTCGCGCTCGTACTCGATCAACGTCGGCCACTTCTCGACCTTCGTTCTGCTCGACGCCTCGGCGGCCGCGATCGGCGGCTCGGCGCACGGCGGCGAGCTCGAGGCGTACAACTTCCCGAACCCCTTCGACCTGCAGGTCAAGACGGTCACGACGATCCACGGCGCCGGCCAGCAGAGCGTGCGCGGCACGATGGTCCGCGTCGCCGTGCCGCCGGGCTTGAGCGGCGCGGGCAAGCTGCGCGTCTTCGACGCCGCGGGCCGCCTGATCCGGACGATCGACATGGGCGAGCTCGCCGGCGGCCAGTCCTACTACCAGGGCTGGGACGGCCGCAACGACTCCGGCCGCGACGTCGCGAGCGGCCTCTACGTCGGCTTGGTCGAGATCGGCTCGCGCCGCAAGTCCTTCAAGATGGCGGTGATCAAATGAAGAATTTGATCCTCGCCGCGCTGCTGCCGTGGCTCGCCGGGCCCGCGCTCGCCGCGTCCTCCGGCAAGGGCACGACGGCGGCCGCCTTCCTGAAGCTCGCGCCCGGGGCTCGCGGCGCGGCGATGGGCGAGTCCCTCGGCGGCTCGGCCGACGACGCCTACGCGGCCTGGTACAACCCCGCCGGCCTCGGCTTCCTCGAGCGCGTCGAGGCGGGCGCGGCGCACGAGTCGCGCCTGGCCGGCATCTCCTACGACGCGGCCGTGCTCGCGGTGCCCGTGCTCTCCTGGCGCGACTCGCCGCTGCGCGCCAACGCCTACGGCACGACGGCGCTGTCGGTGTACTCGCTCTCGGCCTCCGGCATCGAGCGCCGCGGCCTCGTCGAGACCGACGCGCCGAGCGGCACGTTCGCGGCCGCCGACCGCGCCTACTCGCTCAGCTACGGCCTCGCGCCCCGCGGCGGCCCCTGGGCCTTCGGCGGGACGGTCAAGCTCGTCGACTCCTCGCTCGACTCGCGGCGCGCGACGGCCATGACGTTCGACGGCGGCGCCCTGTGGAGGGGCGAGCGCTCCTCCTTCGGCGCCGGCGCGCGCAACTTCGGAGGTCGCCTGAGCTACGGCGGAGTCTCCGACCCCCTGCCGACGGCGTACTACGCCGGCGGCGGCTGGCGCCCGCGCGAGGGCTGGCTCGTGACCGCGGAGCTCTCGGTCCCCAAGGAGGACGCCGCCGGCCTCGGCCTCGGCGTCGAACGGAGCTGGACGCCGGCGCCCGGCCTCCAGGCCGCGGTCCGCGGCGGCTACGCCTCGGCGCGCTCCGACGGAGGGGGCATCGCCGGGCTCTCGCTCGGCTTCGGCGTGACCTGGCGCGCGGTCGAGGCGGACTTCGCCTGGGCGCCCTCGGGGACCCTGGGAGACTTCTTCAAGTACTCGCTCCTGTTCCGCTTCGGCGAGGGCCGCCCCGGCGGCATCTCCCGCGACAAGGCGGGCTGGCGCTGAGCGGAAAGGGGGCTAAACTGGGGAGGATGCGCCGAGCGGCTTTCCTCTTATTGATCCTGTCCGGCTCGGCCCGGGCGTTCGAAGAGGCGGGCTCCGCCGAGCGAAACCTCGCGAAGATGATCCGCGCGCTCGAGACGGGGTCCTGGACGGAGCGCATCCACGCCGTGCATGAGCTCGAGTACATGCACGACGAGGCGATCCCCGGCCTGGCCCTGGCGATGGAGGACGGCGACTGGCAGGTGCGACTGACCGCCGTGCAGGCCCTTTCGCCCCGCAGCGCGGAAGGCATCACGGCGATGAAGAAGCTCCTCAAGCACGAGACCTGCCCGGTCGTGCGCCTGATGACGATGCACGCGCTCGGCAGCCAGGGCCCGTCGGCCGACGAGCAGCGCAAGGTGATGAGCTGGATGTCCTCGGCGAGCACGAAGGAGGTCAACACCTGCCAGGACCAGGCGGGCCCCGGCAAGGCGCCGTGGGCGCGAGGCGCGGCCCCGCGGCGGCGGCTTCGTCGGTCTCTTCGCCGGCCGCGGCGCGAGCCGTTCCGTCCGCGCCGTCCGCGGCGAAGCCCTCGGCCCCTTCCGCGCCGGCGGAGCCCGAGCCGGAGGGCGAGGAGCTCGTCACGCCCGATCCGATCGTGAAGGCGCCCGCGGCCGCCGAGCCCAAGACGCGGCGCGCGCCCGAGGAGATGCCGGAGCCGACGAAGTTCCAGCGCCGCATCGAGCTCGACGCCTGGCTCGACGCGCCGCCCGCGGGCCCCGGCCGCGCGAAGGCGCCGGCCTCCGAGGTCGCCGCCCGGAGCACGGCCGCCCCGGAGAGTCTCGGCCGCCCCTTCGCTCTGCCCGGCCGCGCCTCGCCCGAGGCGCCGGCGGGGCGCTACGAGGCGGACGCGGGCACGGGCGCGGAGCGGCGCGACCCGGTGCCCGAACTGCTGCGCGCGCTCAAGCGGGCCGACCCGCGCGCCCGCGCGCGCGCGGCCGACGAGCTCGGGCGCTTCGGCGGGGCCTCGGAGCCGGCGGTCACGGCGCTCGTGGCGGCCCTGCGGGACAAGAGCCCGCGCGTGCGCTCGAGCGCGGGGCTGGCGCTCGGCAACATCGGCGCGTCGCGCGCGGGCGTGGTGCCTCTGCTCATCAAGGCGCTCAAGGACGGCAGCGAGGACGTGCGCTTCGCGGCGGCGCTGGCGCTGTCGCGCATCGGCACCGACGAAGCGCGTGAGGCCTTCCGGTCCCACGTCGGCGACGAGGCCCGGGCGGCGATCGACCGCCCCAAGGTAAAATCTCGGTGAAAATCCGGCTCCGTGCTTTACATCGTCTCCGGACCGCCCGTACAATCTCTGTCATGAACACTCCGCTTCTCCTCGCGATGCTGCTCCTCGCCGCTCCCGCCGCGCTGCGCGCCGACGACGACGCGCCCGCGGCGCCCGCCTCCGGGCCCGAGGCGGCCGAGGCGGCCCGAGACAAGGGCTACCGCGCCGAAGAGGCCCCGGAGTCCTCGACGACGGGCGGCGACTCCGCGCCGGACGCCCCGGCCGCGCCGCGCGGCGACCCGCGCGTGCTCTCGGTGCCCGCGCAGAGGCCGCTCGGCGGCGGGGCGGGCGGCCGCGTCGCCTCGCCGGGTGCCGGCTCCGGCTCCGCCTCGCGCGGCGGCGCGGGCCTCGCGTGCGAGAAGAGCGTGCCCGCCCTGACCGGGGGCGTCGTCCGCAAGGAGATCGACTTCGCCAAGACGACGAACTCCTCGGTGACGCACTGGGAGATTCCGCCGCACGGGGCGGTCGTCTACAAGTTCAAGACTCCGCCCGCCGGCGTCGGGAGCTTTTTCAGCACCATGGGAACCAACGCCCGGCCCGTGCCGAGCCTGATGACCGTGTCGACGACGCCCTGCGACTTCGACGTCGAGAAGGCGCGTCAGACGGCGAAGAAGGGCGGCTGTCATGCGTGGAGCCCGGTGGACGGCGGCGTGATCTTTTCGATCGGCGGGCCGGTCAAGGGCATGTGCACGCTCAAGCCCGACACGGTCTACTACATGAGCCTGCGCGCGCTGACCAACCCCGACCAGGACAACCTGCGCGACGGCTGCGCCGATCAGTTCGCCTACAACCCGGGGCCGGCGGGGTCGCGGAAAGTCTGCGGCGGAATCTGGAAGGTCTCGACGCACGCGAAGGCGGGAGCCGCCAAATGAAAAACCTCCCGCCGCTGCTGCTCGCCGTCCTGCTGGCCGCCGTCTCCGCGCGCGCCGACGAGGCCGAGGACGAGGAACAGGGCGCCGCCGCCTCGCGCCCCGCCGCGGCCGCCGCCGCGCGCGACAAGGGCTATCAGGCCGAGGAGGCGCCCGAGGCCGCGACGACGGGCGCCGCCGGCGCCGCGCCGGACGCCGCCCCCGCGTCCGCGCCGCGCCCGAAGACGACCGGCATCGGCGTCGGACAAGGCCCGGCCTCGTTCTCCCGGCGCCCGGGCGCGACCTCGGGCGGCTCGCCCGTCGCGGCCGGGATCTCGTGCGAGAAGACCCAGCCGCCGCTGAAAAACGTCCATCGGCGGGAGCTCGACTTCTTCGACAAGATCCACCGCGGCAACGTGATCCGCTTCGCGATGCCGCCGCGCAACGCCGCGGTGTGGCGCTTCACCTCGCCGACCTCCGGCGAGGGGATAATCGTCAGCGACATGGGGACGTTCGCCACTCCCGTGCCGGTCATGATGACGGTCTCCAAGACCCCGTGCGACTTCGACGTCGCGAAGGCCGAGAAGCAGAGCGGCTGCCATCGCCGCGGAGGCGACTCGGGCACCGGCATCGCGATCAGCATCGGCAAACCGAAGTCCTCGGCGCCGACGTGCGTGCTGAAGCCCGACGAGGTCTACTACATGAGCATCCGCTTCCTGTCGCCGCCGCCGGAGCACGATACCTGCGACGACGTGACGCACAAGGAAAAGAAGTGCGGCGGGATCTGGCAGGCGCACGGCAACTTCAAGTGGAAGGACGCCGCGAAGCTCGAGAAGGCCGTCGACTTCAAGGTCAACAACTCCGCCAACATCGGCTGGCAGCCCTAGCTCACCGCACGACGGGCCGCCGCAGGAGGCGCTGGACGTTGCGCGAGACGTCCATCTGCGGGAAGGTGTGCAGGAAGTAGCGGAACAGGCGCCCGTACGGCACGTAGACGCGCGCGCGCCGGCCCTCGGCCGCGACGGCCTCGGCGAGCTCGGGCTTGGCCCCGAGGAAGAACTGGAACTCGAAGTCCGGGCGCGGGTGCAGCGCCAGCAGGCGCCGCGCCTCGGCGATGACCGACTCGTCGTGCGTGCCGACGGCGGGCCGCGAGGAGCCGACGATCAGGGGCCCGAGAAGCCGCTTCATGCAGGCCGTCGTCTCGGCCCAGGTCGGGAAGCGGTCGATGGTCGACTCCCGGTAATAGCCCTTCACGAGGCGCACGGGGTGGCCCTCCTTGAGGAGGCGGCGCAGGTCGGACTCGGTGCGACGCAGGTAGGTCTGCAGGCAGATCCCGACGTTTGAGGCGCCGCGGCGCACGTGGTGGAAGTCGGCGAGCGTCCGGTCGACGTCGCGCGCGCGCTCCATGTCGATCCAGAGGAAGGCCCCGCGCTCGGCGGCCGCGGCCGCGATCTCGGAGAGCGCGGCGCGGCACTCGCGCGGCGCCCAGCGTTGGCCGAGCTGGGAGAGCTTGACCGTCAGGTCCGCCGTCTCGCCGCGCGCGGCGAGCCCGGGCAGGATCGCGAGGATGTCCTTCTTCTCGAGCTCGACGCCGCGCGCGCGGAAGCGCAGCTCCGGCAGCAGCGAGACGCAGGCGCCGAGCCCGCGTCCGCGCAGGCGCTTGACGACGCCGGCGACGGCGTCGAGGGTGCGGCCGCCGTAATAGGGGAGACGCTCATGCCCCAAGCATAGGCCCGCCGGACGCGGAGCGCCACGGAGGAAACGTCACGGACCTTGGACGGCCGCTTGCTTAGGAGGCGCGCAGCGCCGCGATCCGGTCCTCGAGGGGCGGATGCGTGGAGAGCAGGGCCATGAGGCCGCCGGTCCGGCCGGCGATCTTGAAGGCCGCGTACGCGGGCTGTTCCTCGACGGGCGCGTAGCGCGCCTGCAGGGCGCGCAGCGCGGCGATCATCTTCTCGCGGCCGCCGAGGCGCGCGCTGCCGGCGTCGGCGCGGAACTCGCGCCAGCGCGAGAACGCGGCGATGACGAGCATGCCGAGGAAGCCGAGCGCCATCTCGAGGAGCCAGACGGTCATGTAGGAGCCGCCGCGGCGCTCGTCGCGGTCGCCGCGGGCCATCGCGAAGGCGATGACGCGCGCGAGGAACATCACGAAGGCGTTGATGACGCCCTGCAGGAGGGTCATGGTGACCATGTCGCCGTTGGCGATGTGCGCGAGCTCGTGCGCGAGCACGCCCTCGAGCTCGTCGCGGTCCATCGACTCGAGAAGGCCCGTCGAGACGGCCACGAGCGCGCGCGAGCGCGAGGGGCCGGTGGCGAAGGCGTTGAGCTCGGGGCTGTCGTAGACGCCGACCTCGGGCATCGGCAGGCCCGCGCGCGCGGCGAGCTCGCGCACCGAGGCGACGAGCGGGTCGTTGCCGTTCGGGTCGAGCAGGCGCACGCCCATCGTCCACTTCGCCATCACGCGCGACAGCCCGAGCGAGATCAGGGAGCCCGCCATGCCCCAGACGAGGCAGAACACCGCGAGCGAGCCGTAGTCGAGACCGTACGGGCCCATGTAGCGGCCGGCGCCGAGCATGGACAGGACGATCGAGATCGTCGCCATCACGAGGATGTTGACGAGCAGGAAAAGGGAGACGCGCTTGAACCAGGTCATCATGGGCGTATTTTACTTGTTATGATCCCCGCCGTGAAGAGGGTCCTCGCCGCCGCCGCCGCGCTCGCCGTGCTCGCCGCCGGCGTCCTCTGGTTCCTGCCGTTCGAACTCCACGTCGGCCTCCTGAAGGCGGGGCTTCGCCTGGGCGGCGCCGCGCCGGTGACCGCGGGGTCCTTGAGCGCCTATGAAAGGAGCACCTGCGTCGCGGGCGCCCCGTGCCGCTGCGTGGCGCTCGTCCACGGCATGGGCGACACCGCGCTGACCTGGAACAAGCTGATGCTCGGGGGCGACGGCGCGCCGCCGCCTCCCGCCGGCGTGCGCGTGCTCGCGGTGAACATGCCCGGTACCGACGGCTCCGCCCCGTCCGCCGACTACGGCATCCGCGCCCAGTCCCGCGTCCTGAGAGCCGCGCTCGAGGCGCGCTGCCCGCGCTGGACGGTCGCGGGCAACAGCCTCGGCGGCTGGATGGCGGGGTGGCTCGCCGTCGATTGGCCGCAGGGCGTCGAGAGGCTCGTGCTCGTCAACGCCGCGGGGCTGACCGACCCGACCGAGCAGGCGCTCGCGACGGCGCGCCTGCTCGCCGCTCCGACGATCCCGGAGATGAAGGCGTTCAGCGCGCGCGCCTACGCCGTCCCGAAGCCCGTCCCCGAGCGCGCGTGGCCGGCGGTGATCGCCTCGATCCGCTCGCGCCCGACGGCGGCGATCCTCGCGGCGCTCACGCTCGACGACGTGCTCGACGCGCGGCTCAAGGACGTGAAGGCGGAGACCGTCGTCGTCTGGGGCGCCTCCGACCGCGTCCTGCCCGCGGGATTCGCCGGGCGCTTCGCGAAGGGCATCCGCGGCGCGAAGCTCGTGGAGATCGCCGCCTGCGGCCACCTGCCTCAGCAGGAATGCCCGGGGCCCGTCGCGCGCGCGGTGTTCGGCGCGCCCTAGCGCCCTACTTGCGGCCGGCCCAGTCGGCCTTGCGGCCGGCGTCCGACAGGTCGCCCAGCTTCTCGCGGTCGTTGCGGACCCGGCGGGCCTTCTTCGCGGGCTTGCGCGAGAGGCCCGCGGCGGGCGCCAGCGGCGCGAGCGCGGACTTCTCGGCCACGGCGTCCTTGAGGGTGTCGGTGGAGGCGGAGAGGGGGTCGGCGAGCTGCAAAGTGATCGCCTGGCCCGAGCCGATGCGCACCGCGGCGGTCACGCCGCCTCCGGGGGACGTCAGCTGGCGGCTCATGATCTGGCTCGTCAGCGGGTCGTTGGAGAGGTGGGCGGGCTCGGCGGACGCGCTCGTCCCCGCCGTGATGACTCCCAGAAGCGCCGCCGCGATGATCGTCCTCATGTCCTTTCCTGCCTAAAGGATAGGCGGAAAGGGGGCCGACGTCAGGGTCCTGGGGCCCGGAAGGCGTCTGGGCCCTTCGGTCCTACTTCGGCTGCGTGCCGTTCGCGTTGAACTGCTGCTTGCCGAGGACGCTGGCGTCCACGGGCGGCTCGGCGATGCGGCCGCGCTTGGCGGCGCTCGTCTGGCCGTCCGTCGTGATCAGCGCCTCGACCGAGCCGCTCTCCATCACGCGCTGGGTCGCCTCGAGCTGGTGGAGGAAGCGCTGGTTGGCCTCGAAGGTGACCTCGATGGCGTCGACCTTGATCGTGGAGCCGTCCACCTTGACGACCTCGGAGGCCGTGCCCGAGGCGCCGGCGGAGGCCGTGCCCGTGCCCGTCCAGCCGGGGCCCGCGCCCGAGGAATTGGTCACGCTGCGGCCGATCTGGCCCTGGGCCGCCGCGACGTCGGCGGCGTCCTGGTCCGCGCCGGGCTGGGAAGTCGCGGAGCGGCTGGCGCCCGGCTCGGACTTCACCGGGACGGGGGTCTGGCCGCCGCCCGAGGACGCGTTGAAGCCGGTCTTCTCGGCGCGAGCCAACTGCACCTTGTCGGCGTAGCCCGGGATCGTCGACGGATCGCGCGTCCCGGCGCAGACGCCTTTGCCGCAGACCTGAACCTCGCCGTCGGGCGTCACGACGCCGTAGCGGTTGTCGCCGAGATCGATGACCGGGTACGGGTTGTCGCTGCGGGCGTCCGCCATCTCGCGCTGGAACTCGTCCTTGGTGAACGCGGGCGGATCGCTGGACATGCCGCGGCCGGCGCCGCCGCAGATGTCCGGCGGGCAGGGCGGACCGATGAGGCCTCCGGAGACGCCGTAGTCCTGCGAGGCCGAGGCCGCGGTCGGGTTCGCGCCGCCGGCTCCGCGCTGCTGGGCGAGCAGCTGATCGCGCCGGCGCTCCTCGTCCGCCGTGCAGAGGCGGTAGGGGACCTTCCCGCATTTCAGGGCGAAATCGTCGATCTGCGAGAGAGGGTCGCCCGCGCGCAGGGCCGGGTTCTGGCCGCTGCCGTTCCTCATCAGGAAGCTCGCGCAGGCCTCGCTGGCGGGGGTCATGGTGCAGCGTCCGGTGGACTTGACCCGCGACTGGCGGTTGAGTTCGTCGGTGGTGCAGGCGCGGTAGGGCGCCGTTCCGCACTTGAAGGTGATGTCCGCGTCGAGGGAGTCTCCGCCCGATCCCGAGCCCGTCATCGAGAAGCCGCCCGACGTAGGGCCGAGGCCGAAATTGCCCGCGGGGGCGCGGGATTGAGAAGCTGCGCTTGGGAGGCGACGGCGAGCGCGAGGGCCGCCGCGGCGAGGGGGAGCGCTTTGATCTTCATACGGTTCTCCTGGGTGCTGCTTCCCCTACTATAGCCCCGGGGCCTTGACCCTGCCATAGGCCCAAAGGCCTAGAGGTCAATGGGCCCTTGGACCCACCCCCGCCGGGCCGAAACCGGCGCTTGACCCGGGCTCCCGCTTTTCCTAATATGGCGCCGGTTAAATCAAGGACCCAAGGGGCTCAATGATCAGATTCGGCACTTCCGGCTGGCGCGGCGTGGTCTCGGACGACTTCACGTTCGCGAACGTGCGCAAGGTCGCGCACGCCGTCGCGGGCTGCGTGAAGGAGAGCCCCGAGGTCGGCTACAACAGCGACGAGTACCGCCAGTTCCTCGACGGCACGGCCCCGTCCCGTGTCCCGACCGTGGTCATCGGCTACGACACGCGCTTCCAGTCCGAGGACTTCGCGCACGAGGTCGCCGCCGTGCTCGCCAACGACGGCATCCGCACGCTCGTCTCCAAGGCCGACCTTCCGACGCCGGCGCTCGCCTGGGCCGTGCTCGCCAACAAGGCCGTCGGCGGCGCGATGATCACCGCCTCCCACAACCCGGCGCAGTACAACGGCTTCAAGTGGATGCCGTACTGGGGCGGCTCGGCCTCGCCGACCGTCACCAACGACCTCGAGCGCCGCATCGAACTGCTCGGCGACCACGCGATCAAGACGATGACCGACGAGCGCTCCGCGCGCGAGGCGTGGACCGAGGCCGTCGACCTGCAGAAGTCCTACTTCGACCAGCTCGAGAGCCTGCTCGACGTCAAGACGATCCGCAAGGCCAAGCTCAAGGTGGCCGTCGACCCCATGCACGGCTCGGCGCGCCTGTACCTGCGCAAGTTCCTCGAGGAGCGCCTCGGCGTGACCGTCGAGGCCCGCAACGAGGACCGCGACGTCCTGCTCGGCGGCATCTCGCCGGAGCCGACGCCCGCGTCGACGGCCGCGCTCGCGGAGACCGTCAAGAAGGGCCGCTTCGCGCTCGGCCTCGCCACCGACGGCGACGGCGACCGCTTCGGAATCGTGGACGCGGGCGGCGTCTGGATCCAGCCGAACGAGGTCGTCGCGCTGGCCTACGAGCACCTCGTCGTCAACCGCGGCTTGAAGGGCAAGGCGGCGCGCTCCGTCATGACCTCGCACTTCATCGACGCCGTCGCCAAGTCGCACGGTTCCGAGACGCGCGAGACGCCCGTCGGCTTCAAATACCTGGGCGAGCTGCTGCGCTCGGGCCCGTTCCTGCTCGCCGGCGAGGAGTCGGGCGGCCTCAGCATCCGCGGCCACGTCCCCGAGAAGGACGGCATACTGGCGTGCGTCCTGATGCTCGAGCTCGTGGCCTTCGAGAAGAAGCCGCTCGCCGCCGTGCGCGACCGGCTGTTCAAGAAGCTCGGCGCGTTCCACGGCACGCGCCTGAACTACAAGATGGAGCGCCTGCGCGACATGATCGAGCTCGAGGGCCGGCTGAAGGTCAAGCCGCCGCTGGAGCTCGCGGGCGCCGCCGTGTGGCGCATCGACCAGGCCGACGGGTTCAAGTTCATCCTGCGCGACGGGTCGTGGCTCGGCCTGCGCTCCTCGGGCACCGAGCCCGTGTTCCGCGTGTACGCCGAGTCGCACTCGCCCAAGGGGCTCGACGCGATGGTCGAGGCCGGCAAGAAACTCTTACAGGGGAAATTCTGATGTCCAAGATCGAAGGCGTCCGCGCGCAGGAGATTCTCGACAGCCGGGGCTTCCCGACCGTCGCCGCCGA
This sequence comes from Elusimicrobiota bacterium, assembly GCA_023213235.1. Classification (GTDB taxonomy): domain Bacteria; phylum Elusimicrobiota; class Elusimicrobia; order UBA1565; family UBA9628; genus GWA2-66-18. The sequence goes on from CP096137.1 coordinate 938,763, forward strand.
GGTGACGCTGGCCGACGGCTCGAAGGGCTGGGCGGGCGTGCCCTCGGGCGCGTCCACCGGCGAGCACGAGGCCGTCGAGCTGCGCGACGGCGACAAGAGCAAGTACCTCGGCAAAGGCGTGTCGAAGGCCGTCGCCAACGCCCAGGGCGAGCTCGCGAAGGCCGTGAAGGGCCTCGACGCCTCCGACCTCTCCAAGCTCGACGAGACGATGATCAAGCTCGACGGCACCCCGAACAAGGGACGGCTCGGCGCCAACGCGATCCTCGCGATCTCGATGGCCGCCGCGCGCGCCGCGGCCGTCTCCGCGAAAAAGCCGCTGTACGCGTTCCTGCGCGACGCCTACGGGATCAAGTCGGACAAGTGGATCTTGCCCGCGCCGATGCTCAACGTCGTCAACGGCGGCAAGCACGCCGACTCCGGCCTCGACGTGCAGGAGTTCATGATCGTGCCGACCGAGCAGCCGACCTTCGCCGAGGCGCTGCGCGCCGGCGCCGAGATTTACCAGGTACTCAAGAAAAAGCTCGCCGCGATGAAGATGACGACCGCCGTCGGCGACGAGGGCGGCTTCGCGCCGCGCCTGAAGACGCACCTCGAGGTGCTCGAGGTGCTCGCCGGCGCGATCGCCGACGCGGGCTACGCCGGCAAGGTGCGCCTGGCGCTCGACTGCGCGGCCAGCGAGTACTACAAGGACGGCAAGTACGTGCTCGAGGGCAAGCCGATGTCGTCGTCCGAGATCGCCGACGTGTACGCGGCCTGGGCGTCCAAGCACGGGATCGTCAGCATCGAAGACCCGCTGTGGGAGGACGATTGGTCGGGCTGGAAGGCGATGACCGCCAAGCTCGGCGACCGCATGCGCCTCGTCGGCGACGACCTGTTCGTCACGAACCCGGCGCGCCTGAAGCGCGGCATCGAGGAGAAGTCGGCCAACGCGATTCTCATCAAGCTCAACCAGATCGGCACGCTCACGGAGACGGTCAAGGCGGTCACCGACGCCCAGAAGGCCGGCTTCTCGACGATCATCTCGCACCGCTCCGGCGAGACCGAGGACTCCTTCATCGCCGACCTCGCGGTCGCGCTCAACGCGGGCGCGATCAAGACCGGCGCGCCGTGCCGCTCGGAGCGCCTCGCGAAGTACAACCGCCTGCTCGCCGTCGAGGCGGAGCTGGGAGCGAAGGCCTCGTACGCCGGCGGCTCGGCGTTCGCGGCCGCGGTCGCGCGGTGAAGGCGCGCGCCGAGAGCCTGAAGGAGGCTCTCCGCGCCCATTGGGGCCGCCTGCTCATCGGCGCGCTCCTCGTCTTCGTGTTCTTCGGCAACGGCGGCTTCCGCTCGCTGACGCGCAACTGGCTCGAGCTGCGCCGGCTGAACAACGAGATCGTCGCGCTCGAGCGCGACGAGAAGGAGCTCGAGGCGCGCCTGAAGGCCCTGCGCACCGGCGACGGCCCCGTCGAGCGCCTCGCCCGGCGCGAGCTCGGCTACATCAAGAAGGGCGAGATCGAGTACCGCTTCCCGCCGCCCGAGAAGAAGTAGTGCTCCCCGTCCTGCTGTCCTTCGGCCCGTTCCGCCTCTACGGGTACGGGGTCATGATCACGCTCGGCTGCCTCATCGGCGCGCGCCTGCTCTGGCTGCGGCGCGAGCGCATGGGGCTGAAATCAGAGGAGGAGTTCTGGGCGCTGCTCAACGTCGCCTGCCTCTCGGGCTTCGTCGGCGGCAAGCTTCTGTTCATGCTCCAGTACGGACTGAAGCCCGGCCTCTCGATCATGAACGGGTACTCGGCCTTCGGCGGCTTCGTGAGCGTGCCGCTCGCCGTGTGGGGCTTCGCGCGGTGGAAGAAGATCCCGTTCCTCAAGCTCGCCGACTACATGTTCCTGGCCGCGTTCTTCTGGCACGCGTTCGGCCGCTTCGGCTGCTTCCTCGCCGGCTGCTGCTGGGGCAAGCCCACGACCTTGCCGTGGGGCCTGGCCGTCACCGACCCGCGCTCGCAGACGCCGCGCGAGCTGCTCGGCGTGCCGCTGCATCCCGTCCAGCTTTACGAGGTCGCGGGCATCCTCCTGCTGTGCGCGCTGATGTACCGCTTCCTGCGCGCGGCCGAAGAGGGCCGTTCGGCGCCCGGCCTGGTCGTGGCGACTCACTTCGGCGGCTACGGCGTCCTGCGCTTCCTGCTCGAGTTCCTGCGCGACGACAAGATCGTCGTCTCGGGCTCGTTCACGCAGGGCCAGGCGCTCGGCCTCGGCCTGATCGCGGCGTCCGGCGGCGTGCTGCTCTGGAGGGCGAAGTGCTCCCGGTCCTCCTGACGCTCGGCCCGCTCGAGGTGTCGTCGTACGGCGTGCTCGTCGCGCTCGGCTGGCTCGCGGGCGTGAAGTGGCTGGTCTCCAAGCGCTCCCAGCTCGGGCTCACCGAGGACGGCGTCTGGGACCTGGTGTACTGGGCCTTCGGCGGCGCGTTCGTCGGCGGCAAAATCCTGTACTTCCTCGTCACGCCGGGCTCCTTCGCGTTCACGATAGAGGCCCTGCGCTACGGCTTCGTGTTCTTCGGCGGCCTGCTCGGCGGCCTCGCCGCGGCCGTGTGGCGCGCGCGGCGCCTCGGCCTGCCCGTCCTCAAGCTCGCCGACTGGTGCCTCGCGGCGCTCGCCCTCGGCCACGGCATCGGCCGCTTCGGCTGCCTGCTCGCGGGCTGCTGCTACGGCCGCCACACCGACCTGCCCTGGGGCATCGCGCTCGCCGGCGACCCGTCGCGCCATCCGACCCAGGTCTACGAGTCGCTCCTCAACCTGGGGCTCTTCGCGTTCCTGGCGCTCTACGCGCTGCCGAGAGCGGCCGACGGGCGCTGGCGCCGGGGCTCGGCCTTCGCGTGCTACCTGCTCGGCTACGCGGCCCTGCGCTTCGGCGTCGAGGCCCTGCGCGGCGACGATCGCGGGACGTTCATGCTGGGGCTTTCGCCGTCGCAGTGGGTCGCGCTGGGCGTCGCCGCCGCGACCATGGCCGGGCTGGCGTTGAGGGGGAGAAAAGCGTGAAGAAGCGAATCGTCGTCGATCAGGACCTGCCCCGGCTGGACGCTTTCCTGGCCAAGCGGCTCACGGGCTACAGCCGCGTCTTCCTCAAGGACATGATCGGCCGCGGCAACGTCACGCTCGACGGCGCGCGCGTCGACGCCGACCAGCCCATCGAGGAGGGTCAGGTCGTCGACGTCGAGCTGCCGGAGACGGCCTCCTCCTCCGGCGAGGACTTCGAGTCGTGGGTGCTCTACGAGGACAAGCGCCTGCTCGTCCTCAACAAGCCCTCCGGACTGCTGATGCACCCGCTCGGCGACTCCTGGCTCAAGAGCCCGGAGGCCGCGCGCGCCGGCCGCGAGACGAACCTCGCCGCCGAGCTGCAGGTCCACCGCCCCGCGATCCTCAAGGCCGGTACGCCGCGCTGCGGCATCGTTCACCGGCTCGACCGGCCGACATCAGGAGTCTTGGCGGTAGCCAAAGACCCCGAGTCCTACGCCGCGCTCGTCGACATGTTCAAAGAGCGCTTCATGGACAAGACGTACCGCGCGATCGTGCGCGGCGCGCCGCCGGAGAAGGTCCGCGTGCAGGCGCCGATCGGCCGCGAGCCCGGGCTGCGCCGCGTCGTCGTGACGCCGCTGGGCAAGACCGCGGAGACGGACTTCCGCGTCGTCTCGAAGAAGAAATCCGGCGCGCTCGTCGAGGCCAAGCCGCGCACCGGCCGCACCCACCAGATCCGCGCGCACCTGGCCCACCTCGGCCATCCGGTCATGGGCGACCCCGAGTTCGACCGCCGCGGCGTGCCCACGCCCCCGCGGCTGATGCTCCACGCCTACCGCCTCTCCTTCGAGCACCCGTTCTCCGGCCGCCCCGCCCGCTTCGAGGCCCCGGCGCCCGCGGACTTCCTCAAGTTCTGGAAGACGCTCAAGTAATTCGGGACCTCCTGGGCCTTGCGCCCGGCGCGCGGTCTTTGTCAGTATCCGAATTATGATTATGACTACCTGGCTGGTTGTCGCCGCCCTGACCGCGCCCGCGTCCGCGACGCCCTCGTCCGACTCCGTCTTCCTGTCCGCGATGGGCGCGGCCCACGCCGAGATGCGTGCCGCCTTCCGGACCGCCTCGTGGAACGAGGAGGACGCGCTGCTCGACCTTCTGCGCGACCGCGACGCCGAGGTGCGCCGCCAGGCCGTGCGCTCGCTGAAGGCCTGGGTGTGGCAGCGCTCGAGCACGAAGGACCGGGTCATGGACGTCTACAGGAACCCGAACGAGGACCTGGCCGTTCGCGTCGAGGCCGCTAAGACGCTGTCCGCCGCCTCCGGGAACTGGGACGTGCAGCGCGAGCTGCTCGACTACGCCAAGCGCGGGACCGACGTCCGCCTGCGCGCGGTCTCCTACAAGGCCTTGTACTGGGCCGTCGCCCAGCGCAACGACGTCCGCGACGACGTCCTCGACGCGGCGCGCCGCGAGAGCGACAAGACGGTCCGCCTCGCCGCGATCTGGACCCTGTTCGCGACGAACGACAACCGCGTCAAGGACGTCCTGCGCGACCTCGCGCGGCGCGACTCCGACCTCGACGTCCGCGTCGAGGCCCTGAAGAGCGGCTGGGGCTACATGGGCTACAACGACTTCCGCGACGACGCCTACGACCTCGCGCGGCAGACCACGACGCCTCCGGCCGTCCGCAAGGCCGCGATCCTGCTGCACGCCAACCGCGTGGAGTCCCGCCAGAAGGACCTCCTCGAGGACATCGCGCGCCGCGACTCCGATCCGGCGGCGCGCGCCGCCGCGATCGCCGCGCTCGGCGCGGCTCGCTCCGAGGAGATCCAGAACTACTTCCACCTCGTGCGCCGCGGCCACAACGGCGTCGTCGTCTACGACCCGCTCGACGCGGAGTAGGCGATGACCGCGGCTTTGATGACGCGCCTCGGCGCGGGGTTCATGTTCCTGGCCGTCGGACTCGGCGCCTTCGGCGCGCACGCGCTGAAGAACCGCCTGGAGCCCGACATGCTCGCCGTCTTCGAGACGGGCGTGAAGTATCAGGTCTATCACGCCTTGGCCCTGCTGCTTCTGGCCGCCCTGCGCGGCCCGTCCAAGGCGGCGTGGTGCTTCACGGCGGGGATCGTCCTGTTCTCGGGCAGCCTTTACATCCTGGCGCTCACGGGCGTGCGGAAGTGGGGGCGGTCACGCCGGTCGGCGGCGTCCTGTTCCTCGCCGGCTGGCTGATCCTGCTCTTCCAGCGCGCCTCGACGCCCGACTCCATCCTCAACCGCCTCAACCTGTAGTGGCCAGTCTGTTCGGCCACGTCGCGGCGGCCGCGGCGATCGGACAAGCCGCCCCCGCGGAGCGCCGAAAGGACTGGCGTTTCTGGTACATGGCGGCGATGTGCGCCTGCCTCCCCGACGCCGATGTCGCGGGCTTCCGCTTCGGCATCCGCTACGAGGATTTGTGGGGGCATCGCGGGATGACGCATTCGCTGGTCTTCGCCGCGGCCGTCGGCGCGCTCGCCGCGGCGCGCTTCAAACCCGACTGGCGCAAGGAGGGATGGAAGCTCGCCGCGCTGTTCGCGGCGATCACCGCCTCCCACGGTTTTCTCGACGCGCTGACCAACGGCGGGCACGGGGTCGCCTTCTTCTCGCCGTTCGATGCTGCGCGCTACTTCTTCCCGTGGACGCCTATCCAGGTCTCGCCGATCGGGGCGAAGGGATTCTTCTCGGCCAAGGGGCTCGCCGTGATCGTCAGCGAGCTCAAATGGATCGGAGTTCCCGCGCTCATAGCCGGGGCCGCTCTTCGGTCATCGGCCAAGCCTTAGGCCGCCGCCGCCAAATGCGGTCCGGCCGCGATGAGGCGCTTGTGCGCGGGATCGACGGCGAGATTGAGCCCCTCGAGCGACCGTGCTCCTAGGAGCTGCAGATCTCCAGGCCGCGCGAAGACGACCTCGTCGACGGTGAACCGGTCTCCGACGTGGATGATCGCGAAGCCGACCGAGCGGACGATGGTCCCGCCGTCGGCCATCTGGAAGGCGAGGTCCTTCTTCTCCGTCGTCACGCCGATGGCGCGCAAGGTGTCCTCCGCGATCCAGGTGCACTCGCTGCCCGTGTCGACGAGCAGCTTCGGCACGTCGGCGCGCCTCTCCCGGTCCGTCATGTTCGCGACGACGCAGCCCGCGTAAAAGGTTCCCACTTTCGGTTCCATGCCTCCAGTGTAGCGCCCGATGCCGGACGGCGCCACTCCCTTTCATACGACTGAGCACCCCGATTTGTTCCGTTGCGGTTGACGCTTCCGGGATCGCCGTCTATACTCCCCGCATGCGATCCCTCTTTTCGTCCCGCTCGCCGCCCTGCTTCTCGCCTCCCCGCCGCCTCTGCGCGCCGAGGACCCGCCCGAGGAGGAAGCCGAGGAGGAGGCCGTCGCGCAGCCGCCCGCCGCGTCGACGGCGCCGGCGGCGCCGGCGGCGCCCGCCGTACACGGCGCGGGGCGTCCCGGCGCGGGCGCGCCCACGGGATTCGGCCCCTTCGCTCCGATCGGCGGCGGGAAGCCGGGATTCTACGACCAGAAGGACGTCGAGGTCGTCCGGGGCGGGCCCGACCGCCCCAAGTCCGGGATCGTCCCCAAGCTCCAGGCGCTCCCGTGGGACGGCACGCAGCAGAAGCTGCCGTTCCCCGCCAACGGCGTCGGCTACTCGATCAAGTTCGTCCCCGCGACCGTCAAGGCCGGCAAGACCGGCGCCGGCGCGGGCGGAGGGTGGTCCTGGTCGATCACTCAGGACACGCGAAAGGGCTGCCAGTACATGGGGCTCGTCTCGAGCGACGCCGCGGGCAAGTCCGTGCTGTGCCGTCAGGGCCTGGCCGTCGGCGGCAACCTGAGCTGGAACACCGCGGGCGCCGGGGCCGCCGGGAGCTGCGCCCTCAAGGACGGCCGGACCTACTGGTTCCACCTGTACCTGGCGGCCGCCGTCGGCGAGAACCCCGCCAGCATGGTCGCCGCGGGCAAGGTCATGTGCTCGGCCTGGCTGTACAACAACGGAGCCGCCGAGTACCCCTGACGCCGCGCGCCGGCGTTTGGTAGAATCGCGCGGATGAGAGCGCTGACCTTCCTGGCCCGCCGGTTCGTCGCGGGCGACGTGATCTCCGACGCCATCGAGGCCGTGCGCGCGCTCAACGCCGACGGCCTCAAGGCGACGCTCGACAACCTCGGCGAGGACAGCACCGACAAGGCCCACGCGCTCGCCGCGGCCGACGAGAATCTGCTCATGCTGCGCCGGCTCGCGGAGTCCGGCGTCGACGCGAACATCTCGCTGAAGCTGACCCAGCTCGGCATGGGCTTCGACGACGGGCTCGCCAAGGAGAGCCTCCTGCGCATCGTCGAGGAGGCCGAGCGCGTCGGCTCCTTCGTGCGCATCGACATGGAAGGCTCGGCGTTCACGCAGAAGACCTTGGACATCTTCTATTCGATCCACGACAAGCACCCCGGCGTGGGCATCGTCCTGCAGGCGATGCTGCGGCGCACCGAGCGGGACTGCCGCGACGCCGTCGCGCGCAAGGTGCGCGTCCGTCTGTGCAAGGGCGCGTACAAGGAGCCCGCCTCCGTCGCGTTCCCCGACAAGAAGGACGTCGACGCGAACTACGACAAGTGCGCCGCGATCCTGGCCAAGGCCCCGATCCCGGCGATGGCGACGCACGACGACAAGCGCATCGAGGCCGCGCTCAAGGCCTTCGACGCGGCCGGGCTCGTGAAATCGGAGTACGAGCTGCAGATGCTGTACGGCATCCGCGGCCGCCGCGCGCGCGAGCTGGCGGCGAAGGGCCACACGGTCCGCATCTACGTCCCGTACGGGACGCACTGGTTCCCGTACTTCACGCGCCGCATCCGCGAGCGCAAGGAAAATCTGCTGTTCGTCGCGAGGAACCTCTTCGAATGAAAGCCCTGCTCAAGCCGAAGCCCGCGCCCGGCGCGGCGTACGAGTCGATCGACGATCTTCGGATCAAGCCCGACGAGGTGCTGATCAAGGTCCACCGCGCGTCCATCTGCGGCTCCGACCTGCCCATCTACGGCTGGAGCTCCTGGGCGCCGGAGCGCTTCAAGACGCCGAGCACGTTCGGCCACGAGTTCTGCGGCACGATCGCCGAGGTCGGCGCCTCGGCGCGCGACTTCAAGAAGGGCGACTTCGTCTCCGTCGAGAGCCACATCTTCTGCGGCCTGTGCTACCAGTGCCAGAACGGCCAGCGCCACGTGTGCCGCGAGATGAAGATCATCGGAGTCGACGGGCCGGGCGGGTTCGGCGAGTACGCCGCCGTCCCCGCGCGCTGCGCGTGGAAGCACAGCGACGACAGCCTGAAAGACCTCGGCTCTCTTTTGAGCCCTTCGGCAACGCCGTCTACTCCGTGCTCGTCGAGCCGGTGGCCGCCAAGAGCGTGCTCGTCATGGGCTGCGGCCCGCAGGGCCTGTTCTCGATCGCGGTGGCCAAGGCCTCCGGCGCGGACCGCATCGTCGCCGTCGAGGGCTCGAAGTACCGCGCCGAGCTCGCGATCCGCATGGGCGCGACGACGGTGGTCTCGCCCGACGAGGACCCGGTCAAGGCCGGCAAGGTCAAGGACGGCTTCGACGTCGTCTGCGAGATGTCGGGCGCGCAGGCCGCGATCACGTCGGCGTTCAAGAACGTGCGCAGCGGCGGCCGCATCACCGCGTTCGGCATCCCGTCGAAGAAGGTGGAGCTCGACTGGGCCAACGACCTGATCTTCAAGGGCGTGCGCGTGCACGGCATCGTCGGCCGCGAGATCTTCGAGACCTGGTACAAGGCGGACCGCCTGCTGCGCTCGGGCGCCGTCGACCTCAAGCCCGTCGTGACGCACACCTTCCCGCTCAAGGACTACGAGGCGGGCTTCGCCGCGATGACCGCGCCGGCGCGCGACTGCGGCAAAGTGGTCTTCGTCCCCTAGTCCGCCCGGGCCCTCTCGGTCTTTTTTCGGCGGGCTTTGGTCCCGGACGGCTTATCGGGGCGCCCAGAACTGTCTAATATAGTAGACATATACCCGAAGCCTCCGAGGACCGGGAAACGGGGCGGCTCAGGGGCTTTCGGCTTGAACGTGCGCAGCACGTCGTCGAAGACGGCCTTCGAGCCGGGAGTTCCGGCCGGCCAGGCGTGCTCGAGGACGAACAGGCCGCCGGGGGTGGGGAGCAGGACGACGCGCGAGGAGAAGCGCTTGGGGCCCGAGTGCGGGTCGGGAAACTCGGTGTCGACGAGGAACTCGCGCGCCTTCGCCCTTCCGGCCTCGGAGTCGACCAGCGGCGTCGGCAGGCCGCCGCGCGAGGCCCGGTAGGACTCCGGCGTGGCGTTCGCGTGGAGGGCGACGCGGATCATCTCGGCGCCGGGGCCGAAGAAGGCCGCCTTGCGAGACTCGCCCGGCATGTCGTCGACCTTCCAGCCGCCGGGCAGCGCCGCCGAGAAGCTTCCGTCGGGCGCGGAGTAGACGACGGGCCCGCCGGAGGGCCGCGAGCAGGCGGCGAAGAGCAGCACGGCGAGCGCGATCGTTCTCATTTGGCGGACAGCGCCTCCTTGCGCGCCTTCTCGATGCGGGCCGGTAGGTCGCCCGGCTCGGACAGCGCCTTGAGCCAGCTCTCGGCGCGGTCCAGCAGCTGCGACCGCTCGAACGGCGGCTGAACGAAGATCTTGCCGAGCATGCCGCCGGGACGGCGGCGGGCCTCCTTGATCTCGAGGGCCTTGGCCAGCAGCTCCTCGACCATCGAGCGCGCGTCGGCCTCGTAGGCGGCGATCATCGCGGGGGCCAGGGCCGCCCCGTCTCGTTGAAGTAGGTCCCGACCGCTCCGGCGGCGTTCAGGCGGGCGTCGCGGCCGCCGGGCGCCTTGTCGCGGGCGATCCAGGCCGCGGCCTTGTCGGCGAGGCCGGCGAGCCTCTTGTCGTGATCCTCGGCCGTGCCGTGGGGCAGCGACTTCGCAGCCGCGAAGGCCTCGCCGTAGCGGCCGGCGGAGAGGTGCGCCGCGACGACCGCCTCGGCGCCGCGCCGCCGCAGGTCGGGGACCGCCGCGAGGAACGCTTTCTCCCGCTCCAGCTCCGCGGCCCGGTACGCGGCCAACGCCTCGTCGCCGCGCGCGAGGCCCGCCTCGCGCAGCTTGCGCCGTCCCCAGGCCGCCCAGCCCTCGCCGGACGCCCGCGCGGCCTCGCGGCGGACCTCCTGGCGCGAGGCGACGTCGTCGACGGTCCCGAAGCCGTTGTAGTTCGACACGTACAGGTTGGTGATCCAGTCGCGATGGGCGTCGGGGTCCTTGAGCATCATCAGGCAGCGCTGGGCGAACGGGGAATCGACGAGCGCCGAGCCGCCCTTGCTGACGAGGTAGCGGCACTCCTCGCGGTAGGCCTCATGCTCCTTGCTCAGCGGATTGGCGAACGGCAGGTTGCCGCGCATCTGCTCGATCTCGAGGCGGCCGCGGCGCGCCTGCTCGGCGTGCTTCAGCTCGTGGAAGTAGTTGACGTCGAGCGCGTCGACGAGGACTCGGAGCAGGGACGGGTCCTCCTTGAACAGCGCCGACAAGAGGCCCACGTCGGCCGCGCGCCCCTCGATCGCCTTCATCCGCTCGGGCGGCAGCTTCATCTGCAGGACGCGGACGATGTCCCAGTGGTTGAACACCATGCGGTCGCCGGACGCGTCGTAGAGAGCCCCCGGCTGATTGGGGTCGTTCGGGTTCTGCGTGAGCTTCAGGACGTACATGTCGGGCGGTCCCGCCGGCGGCGGGAACTTGGCGAGCAGCTCGCGGCCCGGCGCGTGGCGCGACAGCTCCGCGGCGAAGGCGTCCGCGACCTGGCGCCCGAGCGCGCGCTCGGCCGCCTCCATCGGGCGCCGCCGCTTGTCGGGGAAGCGGCGCCGCCGGCGCCCGCCGCGGCGACGACGTCGGCCAGGGACCGCTGCCCGTCGAAGACGGCCGTCAGGTCCGAGTAGCTCTTCAGCGCCGGCTTTTTGAGGTCGGCGACGGTCGTCCCGTTGCGCTCGAGGAGGGCGCGCAGTTCGGGCGGCAGCGGGGCGCCCGCTTGCGTCCGCGCGCGCGCCGCGGCCCGCGCGCTCTCGGGGACCGGGGCCGACGGATCGAGGCCGCGCAGGTCGGCCAGCAGGCTCTCGAGCGCCCCGTGCTCCATCTGACGCGCCTGCAGCGCCTTCCAGACGAGCATCGTGAACTCGTCGACCGGCCGCGCGTCCGGCGGAGGCGCCTTGATCCGGCAGTCGGACTCGTCGAGGCGGTAGCCGTTGAGCGCGAAGGCGATCCAGAGATAGGTGTCCATCTTCTGCCATGAGGCGTCGAAGGGGCGCGTGAGGGCGGCGACCTCGCCCGCGGTCACCGTCGACGTGCCGCGCTTGACGCGGCCCGCGGCGTCGTCGAAGGAGAACCCGATCGAGGTCCAGTGAACGCGCTGCTCGGCCGGGACCGGGCTGGCCTTGAGGTCGAAGGGTGCGGCGTCCCCCGCGGGAAGCGCCGGCGCGGCGCCCGTGCCGGCGCAGCGGCCGGTCGGAAGCGCTGGCGCGCCGGCGGCGGAGGCCTCCGCGAACGACGGGTGAAAGTGGCCGCGCGGGCCGTATGGGCAGGCGGCCGCGGGGACGGCCAGCAGGAGGAGCAACGCCGGGAGGGGGCCGGGCGCATCGCGGGAGTATAGGCCCGGAACCGCGGCCTTTCAAGCCCGATTATCGTCTACAATCTCAGACATGATCTACTTGAAAGGCCACCTGTCGCGTCCGCTCGACGCGGCGCTGTCCGCCCCGAGCCGCCTGGCGGTCCTGCGCGCCCTCGCGCGCGCGCGCGCCGCTCACGGGACGCGCGGCGGCCCGCGCCGCCGGCATCAACCACCAGGGGGCCGCGACGGCGCTGGCGGCGCTCGAGCGCCTGGGCCTCGTCGAGCGCCGCGCCGAGGGGCGCGCGGGCCTTTGGCGGCTCAACCGGGGGCGCTGGCTCGTCTCCGAGCTGCTGCTGCCGCTGCTCGAGCGCGAGGCCGAGCACGCGCTCGCCGTCGCCGGCGCGATCAAGAAAGGCCTGCGCGGCAAGGCCGCCGCGGTGCTGCTCGGCGGCGCGGCCGCCAAGGGACGCCTCGAGCCGGGCCGGGCCCTCGAGCTCGTCGCCGTCGAGGGGCCGGCCGGGCGCCGGCCGCTGGGCGAGGCCCTGCGCGCTCTGGCCGCGGGCCTGCGCGAGGAATGGGGACTGCCGCTCGAGGCGCGCGTGCTGTCCCGCCGCGAGGCCGCGCGCGCGGCCGCCGTCGAGGACCTCTGGGAGCTTCTTCCCAGCGAGGGCCCGCCGTCCTACTTCGGGACGACCGACCAGCGATAGTACGGCGGCGCCGCGCAGTCGGCGCACTGGTCGGCGTCGAAGGCGACCTTCGAGTCGCAGGAGCCGCCCGTCTCGTTCTGCCGGAAGAACAGCGGGATCGCCGTGAAGCTGCGCTCGGCGTGCAGCACCGTGCACGCGCGCGAGCGGTCGAAGGCCTCGAAGAGGGCCTCCTTGCGCGCGAAGTCCTTCGAGTTTTCCCTGCGCCAGCCGACGCGGAACTTGAGGGGGCTCGGTCGCCGGGCGAGGCGAGCTCGCGCCACAGCAGGCCCTGGGTCAGCAGGGCCGCGGCGGCCGCGCACGCGTACGCCTTGCGCTTGTCCGGCTGCGGCAGGCGCGCGAGCGCGGCGGCGAGCGCGGGCAGCCAGATCAGCAGCGGCAGCGAGTAGTAGCGCAGCGAGCTCGTGTGCCGGAACGCGACGAACACGGCCGCGAACGCCGCCGGCCACAGGCGGACGGTGCGTTCGTGGAAGGAGAGCGTGTCGTCGTGCCAGGCGCGGACGGCCGACCACGCGCACAGCGCGGCCAGCGCCAGGCCCCAGGCGTGCAGGAGCCCGGACAGCGGCAGCGGCAGCGCCAGCGCGAACAGGCGCTTGAAGACCACCGGCCCCGCGAGGATCTGCACCGTCGGCGGAAGGTGCCAGACGGCGTAGGCGATCGACGCGAGGACGAACAGGAGGACCAGCCCCCGGGGCGAGAACTCGAACGGCCGCCGCAGAAGCTTCGCGGGCGCCCGCAGGACGGCGGCCGCCGCGAGCGCCGGGACGCCGAGGAAGGCGGCCGACCAGGCCAGGCGGTGCGCGTTCCACGCCTCCTCGGAGAGAGGATTCTTGAGCAGCGCGAGGACGGCTCCCGCCGCCAGGGCCGCGGCCGCGGCGCGCAGCCGCGGCTCGGCCTCCTTCTCGCCGCGCCAGCAGGCGCGCGCGCCGAACAGGACGACGAGCGAGGCGGGGACCGACAGAAAGATGAAGTGATTCGACGCGCCGAGCCAGGTCAGCCCGGCCAGCGCCCAGGGCGCCCCGTCGGGCCGGGCGAGCGCGGCCATGACGCCGAGAAGGAGCGCCGGGTGGAGCGCATAGACCTCCCAAGCGACTCGCCCCTTCATCAGGTAGTAGGCCGACGCCGCGGCGAGCAGCAGGTACGCCGCGCCGGCCTCCGGGCTCAGGCGCCGGCGCAGATGCAGCCACATGCCGGCCAGCGCCGCCGCGTTGAGCAGGGCGCCGGGAAGGCGCAGGCTCTCGAGCGAGACGCCGCGCGCGTCGAAGAACGCCGCGGCGAGCGCCGCGAACAGCGGGCCCGTGTAATGGTTCATCTGATGCGGCGTGTAGAGGCCCTGGGAGCGCAGGCGATTGGCGAACAGGCCGATCCACGCCTCGTCGAGCGAGAGGGCCGGGACCGCGCCCAGCCGCCACAGCAGGCAGCCCGCGCACAGCGCGAGCAGGGCCAAGGCGGCGGCGTCGGCGCGTCTCATCGCCGACATTCTATATAATCCCCGCATGACGACTAAGACCGACGCGCTCATGGACTTCCTCGACGCCGACCTCGCCCAGCTCGAAAGCGAGGGCCGCCGCGTGAAGCTGCGGGTCGTGACCGGCCGCCAGTCCCCGGTCTCCGTCGTCGACGGCAGGAAGGTCGTCAACCTCACCTCGAACAACTACCTCGCGCTGACCGAGCACCCGCGCTTGATCGCCGCCGCCAAGGCCGCGATCGACTCGCACGGCGTCGGCACCGCCGCCGTGCGCCCGATCATCGGGACGCAGGACGTCCACCTCGCCCTCGAGGCCAAGCTCGCGAAGTTCAAGGGCACGGAGTCCGCGCTCGTCTTCCAGAGCGGCTTCACCGTCAACGTCGCCTGCTGCCAGAGCCTGATGTCGGACCCCAAGGACCTGCTGATCTCCGACGAGCTCAACCACGCGTCGATCATCGACGGCGCGCGCCTGGCCAAGGCCGCGCGCAAGGTCTTCGCGCACAAGGACATGAAGGCGCTCAAGGACATCCTCGAATCGCCCGAGGCGCGCGGCGCCCGCCGCAAGATGATCGTCACGGACGGCGTGTTCTCGATGGACGGCGACCTGGCGCCCCTGCCCGAGATCTGCGAGCTCGCCGAGAAGTACGGCGCGTTCATCATGGTCGACGACGCGCACGCCTCCGGCGTGATGGGGGAGAACGGCCGCGGCACGCCGTCTCACTTCAAGGTCGCCGACCGCATCCAGGTCTCGATCGGAACGCTGTCGAAGGCCGTCGGCGCCGTCGGCGGCTACGTCGCGGGGCAGAAGCGCCTCATCGACTACCTCGTCTCGACCGCGCGGCCGTTCACGTTCTCCTCGTCGCACCCGCCGTCGGTGATCGCGACGTGCTCGGCGGCGATCGACGTCATGCTCGAGGAGCCCGAGCGGATCCAGAAGCTCTGGGACAACGCGGCGCACTTCAAGGCGGGCTTGAAAAAGCTCGGGTTCGACACGGGGATGTCCGAGACGCCGATCACGCCGGTCATCGTCGGCGACACGAAGAAGGCGCAGGAGTTCTCCGCGCGACTCTTCGAAGAGGGCGTGTTCGCGCTCGCGATCACCTTCCCGATCGTCGCGCGCGGCAAGGATCGCCTGCGCACGATCGTCTCCTCGGGCCACACGACGAAGGACCTCGACTTCGCGCTCGAGAAGTTCGCGAAGGTCGGCCGCGCGCTCGGCCTGATCTAAGGCTTTTTCGCCGCCTGCTTCGCCTCCACGTAGACGCGCGCCAGGTCGATGAATCGGCCGATGCCGGGGGCATTCTCGAGCGCCTTGTCCAGCGCCGCGATGCCGCGCTCGGCGTGCCCGCTGCCGCGGCTGCAGCGCGAGTACAGTCGAAGGTCTTCCGGTTCAGGATCCTCAGCCAGCGCCAACGTCGAGAAATCGCGTTCACATCGAGTCCAGTCTCCCGCATCGAGGTGGATTCTCCCGAGCTCCCGCAGCGCTCCGGGATTCCGGTCGTACAGTTTGAGAGCGCGCGAAAGATCCTTCTCGGCGAGGTCATTGGCCCCCTGTCGCATGCGGACCGCCGCTCGGGCGACCCAGAGGTCGGGCTCGCCCGGCGCCAGAGCGAGGGCGCGAGTATAGAGGTCCGCCGACTCGCGGTAACGCCCGCGGCAGAAGTCCACCCAGGCCATCGCGCGAATGGTCTCGAACAGACGCGGGTTGCGCTCGTACTCGCTCTGGATGGCGGCTTCGGCCGCGGACCGGTCCCGCGCCATGAGATCGAAAGCGAGGTAGATGCGGTGGGCGATGCCGTGACGGAGGAGTCTCGCCTCGGCCTTGATCTCTTCGACCGCGGCGGCGTGATCGCCGAGAGCCTCGTAGGCGTGCGCCCGCGCGGACCGCAGGCCGTACGGGTCGAGCGGCAGTTCCAGCACCCGTCGCCATGCTTCCAGGGCGGATTGTCTGTCGCCTAGGTTGGCGCTGAGCGTCGCCTCCGCCGCGCCGATATAGCTGTAGCGTCGGTACCTCGGCGGGTTGCGGATCTCTTCAGTCATTTCGCCGACGTCGCCCCTGAGCCTGAGAATCGCGACCAAATCCGAATGGATGCCCGGGTCCATGGGATCGAGCCGGCGAGCGCGCTTGATGAGCGAGAGGGCCTTGTCCAGGTTTCCTATCATCGCCGCGTACCCAGCCCGCTCTTGGAAGACCGAAGCGGGATCTATGCGGGCTCCGGCCGTGGAGCCTTCGACGAGTTTGAGCGCCTCCTCGATCTTGCCTTCAAGCGCCAAGTCGGCGGCGCGCCGGGACGTCGCGAGCCATTCGATACCCGGGTGGGTCCGGCCCTCGCGAAGGGCGCGGTCGACGGTCTCTCCCGCGCGGACTCGGTCCTCGTCGATGCGCGCGAACAGCCAGGCGTGGAAGCCAGACGGCTCGCGCTCGTACAGCCCTTGAAAAAACGTCAACGCCTCCGCGTACCGCCCTTCGCCGATCATCGCGTTCTGCTCCGCGACGCGAAGGCCGGGATGGTCGGGATACTTTTTCGCGGCCGCGCGGAGAATCAGCGCGGCTTCAGACGTTTTCCCGTCGCCTTCCAGCCTGCGTGTCTTGGCGAGAAGCTCCTCCGGAGTCGAGGCGCAAACGGGGAGGAGGCCAGCGCCAAGGCGCCGAGCAGGATGACTCGCATCATGGGCGCCTCGAGGGAACGGGGAGCTCGGCGCCCTGCGCGGCGCTCGCGGCGAGCTCGGCGGCCCGAGCCGCTCGCCGTCCGGCGGGCTCGGCGTCGAGGCGGCGCGCCGTTTCCTCCATGCCGGCCGCGAAATTCGGCGCGAGCGTCTTCAGCAGCGGATCGTCGATCCCGGCGGCCTCGGCGAAGAAGCGCGCGCGCTCGGGGACGGGCGCGCGAGCGCGATCTCCCCAGGGCTCCAGGAGACGGCCGCCATCATCAAAGTCCAATGCGCGTACGCGCGGCGCGACGGGGCGTCGGAGAGGCGCGCGAGCAGGCCGGAGAGCTTGGCGGGGTCGGCCGCTTCGGCGCGGATCGCGCGCACGACGTCCGGAGCCGCGAGATAGGCTTCGAGCTCGGCGACGGCCTTCTCCCGCTCCGCGAGCCCGTCGGAGCCCCGCGCCTGGGCGGCGGCGCGGCCCTGACGGCCCAGCGCGTCGACGACGACGCCCATGCCCACGTTCTGCAGGGCCACGTCGCAGTCCTGCGCGGCGTGCCAGCCGAGCAGGACCTCGCGGCGCAGGGCGTCCTCCGCGGCGGCCCAATCGCCGCGCGCTTCGGCTTCCTTCGAGCGGTCGCCGAGGGCCCGCGACGCGGCGTAGAGAAGCTTCATTCTCAGGGCCGTCGAGACGAGCGCGGAATCGAGCCCGGGGGTGGAAAGGCGGAGTGCCAGCGACGAGCGCGCCTTCGTCAGCGCGCGGTCGAGGTGGGCGAGCTGCTGCGGCGACAGCGGCTGAGGCGGCCCGGCCCAAGCCTTCTGAGACGCGGAGGCGAGGATGAACGCGTAATCTTCCGCCGCGTCGGCGTCGGCCAGATCGGGGGAGGAAAGCGACCAAGCTCGTCGGCTCGGCGGCCAGGCCGGGCGGCGGCCTCTGGACGTCATCCCAGAACAGGACGGGCAGAAGCAGGACGGCCATGAACAAGAGCGCGATCCCGCCGCCCGCCAGCCACATCCGGCGGCGCAGAACCTCCGGCGAAAGGGGGCGCGCGCCGGCGCCGGCGTATCGGCGCGGGGGCCCGCCAGGCGGAACGCCTCGTCGAGCAGCTCGGGGGTGAAGCCCTGGCCGTCGAGCGCGGCGCGGATCGTCCCGTCGCTCTCGGAGGCGCGGTGCGAGCGGATGTAGTCGGCGGCGACCTGGGCGGAACTCACGGCCCGAGTATAGGCTCCCGGCGCGGGAGCCGTCAACCCGGGTCTTGACTCCGTCCTTTTCGTGATGTATCATACTTTCAGAATATTATGAAAGATAACGCCAAGGACAAGTTCGTCCGGACCTGGGGAGAGATGGCCTCCTGCTGGGGCATCAACAAGACGATGGCCCGCATCCACGCCCAGCTCATCGCGGCCGACGCGGCGCTGTCGACCGACGAGCTCATGGAGTCGCTCGCGATCTCGCGCGGCAACGCCAACATGAACCTGCGCGCCCTCGTCGACTGGGGCCTGATCCGGCGCGTCTCCGTCGGCTCCGAGCGCCGGGAGTACTTCCAGGCCGAGCAGGACATCTGGGCCATGGGCTGCCGCATCGCGCGCGAGCGCAAGAAGCGCGAGATCGAGCCCGTGATCGGCGCCCTCGAGGAGTGCCTCAAGGAGTCCGGCGACCCCAAATTCAACCGCAAGCTCGCCGAACTGCTCGAGCTCGTGCGCACGGTGGACAACGTCCTGGGCCGGCTGGCCCGCCAAGAGCGGAGCGCCGTCATGCCGAAGGTCCTGGCCGTCTTAAAGACGATGGCCTGACACTTGGTATAATCGAGGACCCCATGCCGATCTCGCTTCTTAAGGTAGAAGACTCCCTGACCAAAGTCCGCGCCGGCCTCGAAAGCCGCGCGCGACGCATCGAGGGGCGTGTCGGCCAGGAACTCGCGGCCCACATCTCCCGCCCGGGCAAGATGTTGCGCTCCCGCTTCGCCCTGCTGCTCTCCGGCGCCCTCGGCGTGGATCAGGAGAAGGCCGAGGGCGTGTCCCGGGCGATGGAGCTCGTCCACAACGCGAGCCTGCTCCACGACGACTGCGTCGACGAGGCCGACCTGCGCCGCGGCCACCCGACGCCCAACAAGATCTTCGGCACGACGACGGGCCTTCTCCTCGGCGACCTCGCCTTCGCGCAGGGCCTCGAGGAGGCGATCGACATCTCGCCGAACGCCCCCAAGCTTCTGGTCACCACGGTCCGCGAAATGACGGTGGGCGAGCTGCAGGAGGAGTTCCTCAAGGGCTCCACGCAGGTGACCGTCGACGCCTACATGGGAGTGGCCTCGCGCAAGACCGGCGCCCTCTTCGAGTGGGCCGGCGCGGTCCTCTCCGAGCTGTCCTCCTTCCCGCACGAGCAGAGCGACCCGCCGCGCCTGGCGTGCGCGGCCGGCATCCTGCTGCAGATCGTCGACGACATCCACGACTACACGTTGTCGGACCGGATCTCGGGCAAGGACGAGGGCCAGGACCTGGCCAACCGGAAGCTCACGTTGCCGTGCATCTACGCCGTGCAGGATCCCTCGGTCCGCGAGGAGTTCCTGGCGCTGTGGAACGAGGAGAAGCCCGAGGCGGCGAAGATCGCCAAGCTCCTGAAGGACCGCGGCTGCATCCACAAGACGCGCGAGAAGGGCCGCGAAATCGTGAACTCGATGCTCGCGATGATCGAGAAGCTGCCGTGCAAGGCCGAGGCCAAGGAGCTGGGCTTCTTCGTCGAGCTCATGGCCAAGAGGGAATTCTAGTGTCGTACGAGGCGCTGCTGCGCAAGTCCTGGACGAGCGGCGACTTCAAGGTGTCGGAGACCGAGGCCGCCGAGGCCGACGCGGCGGACACCGCCAGCATTCTGAAGGTACGACGTGAGATGGAAGAAATCGCCGCGCGCGAGACGTGGGACGCCAACTCCTGCCTCGTCGCGCACAGAGAGGGAATCATGAAGCTCGCTCCATTCGTGAAGTTCCGTGAGGAGAAGTTCGGCGCCGTGCTGTTCGAGACGCGCTCCGAGAAGGTGTACACGCTGAGCCCCACCGGCGCCGCCGTCGTCCGCGAGGTCATCGCGGGCGCCGAGTCCGCCAGCCTCGTCTCCAAGCTCAAGGAGAAGTTCGAGGACCCGACCGGCAAGATGGCGCAGGAAGCCGAGTCGTTCCTCGCGCAGCTGAAGGAAAAGGGTTTGATCGTCGAGTAATCGAGAGAAACAACATGGAAGACCAACAGACGTCGGACCTCGGCGCCCCGCTCTACGTCGCCTGGCAGATCACCAACGAGTGCAACCTCGCGTGCCTTCACTGCATCGAGGAGAGCGGCCCGGGCAAGGCCTTCAAGGACGAGTTGACGACCGAGCAGGCGCTGGGCATCATCGACCAGCTGGTCAAGTCCGAGGTCCCGTACGTCTCGTTCTCCGGCGGCGAGCCGATGGTCCGCCCCGACTTCTTCCAGATGGTCGAGCGCATCACCAAGGGCGGCGTGGGCCTCAAGATCGAGACGAATGGTCATTATTTGACCAAAGAGAACTGCAAGCGTCTCAAGGATCTCGGGGTCAAAGCCGTTCAGGTCTCGTTGGACGGCGCCTCGACGGCGTCCTTCAACAAGATGCGCGTCCATGGCCGGTTCGAGGAAGCCCTCAACGGGATCAAGAACCTCCGCGAGGCGGGGATTCCCATCGAGATCAACTTCGTGCCCGCGCGCTTCAATATCAAGGAGATCGGCGCCGCCGTCGACCTCGCGCACGAGATCGGCGCGTACTCGTTCTACACCGGCAAGCTGATGTTCACCGGCAACGCCGTGCGGACGTGGGGCATCACGGCGCCCGACGAGGCCGACTACCCGGAGTTCTTCGCGACGCTCGCCAAGAAGACCGAGGAGTACAAGGGCCGCATGCGGGTGTACTACCACGAGATGGGCCTCTTGGAGGAGCTGCGCTACCGCCTGCTGAACCCGGCCGCCCTGTTCATCATCCTGCCCAACGGCAAGGTCAAGCTCATCAACGCCCTGCCGTTCACCTGCGGCGACCTGCGCCTGCAGACGCTCGGCCAGGTCTGGGCGCAGTTCCAGAAGGCGTGGCAGAGCCCGCGCGTCTCGGCGTTCATCGACCGCCTGGCCGAAGACCCGAACATCGTGTCCCGCCTGCACCAGTGGGAGGAGGTCGGGGCCGCATGACCGACGTCTTCGCGGCGCCGCACGCTCCGAAAGACCAGAGCCTCGTGCTCAAGGTCGCCTCGGTCGTGCGCTACCGCTTCTTCCTGTACGCCGGCCTGCTGCCCTACTTCCTGGGCGGCGCGTGGGCGTTTGGAGTTGAAAAGTCGTTCAACGGATCCGTTTTCCTGCTGGGGCTTTTCGGGATATTCCTTTCCGTGGTCGGCGTGGAGTCGTTCAACGAATACTACGACGCCAAGATGGGAACCGACCGCGTGTTCAACCCCGACGCCGAGGAGTACATCCCCGAGTGGATGTGGTCGCTGGGCGTCGCCGCCTTCGCCGTCGCGGCGTCGATCGGGTTCTACCTCGCGTGGTCCGGCGGCTGGCCGATCGTGCTGTACACTCTTCTCGGCGGCGCCGCGGCCGTGTGGTACGTCGGGCCGCCCGTGCGCTGGGTTTACCGCGGCTTGGGTGAGACCGTCATCGGTTTGTCCTATGGTCCGTGGATGGTGCTCGGGTCCCTGCATCTGCACACCCATCGATTTTCTTGGGCGGCTTTGCTGGCCTCGCTCGTTCCCGGGCTGCTGATCACCGCGCTGGCCACCGTCAACAATATTCCGGACTTCCATCAGGATCGTCTCGTCGGAAAGAAAAATCTGGTGGTCCGGCTCGGGCGCAAAAACGGAAGATATCTCTACTTGGCCATGTCCGCCGTGGGACTTCTGACGATCCCTGTCGCGGTCGGCTTGGGAATCTTCCCTCGGTTAACCTTGCTTGCCGCTCTCGCCGGCTTGCCCCTGTGGGTGATCTCGTTTAAGGCCGGCGAAAAAACGTGGGACACGCCCCGCCTGTTCATGCCTGCTATCAGGGCCATCGTTCAGTGCTACGCCCTCACGACCGCTCTTTTCGCCCTCTGCGTGGCGTTCGGAAAATGAAGATCGAACAATTCTCGTCGCCGACCATGGTCACCTGGCAGCTGACGCGGGACTGCGATCTCGCGTGCCTGCATTGCTGCACGGACTCGGCGCCGGGCAAGGCGCTCCCGGGCGAACTCACCCGCGAGCAGGCGCTCAAGCTCTCGCGCGAGATCGTCGCGGCCGGCGTGCCGTACGCGATGATCGTCGGGGGGAGCCGACCTTGGCGCCTCACTTCGCCGAGGTGTGCAAGACCCTCTCGGACGGCGGCGTCCTGCTCAAGATCGAGACGAACGGGAACAATTTCGATCCGTCCAAGCTGAAGGGCCTCGGCATCCGCTCCGTCCAGATCTCGCTCGACGGCGCCTCTCAGGCCGTATACGGGCGCCAACGGATCCATGGGAATCTGGAGAAGGCCATTGCGGCGTGCAAGGCGGTCGTGGCCGCCGGCCTGCCGCTCGAGGTCACCTTCGCCCCGACGCGCCTGAACATTTTCGAGAGCGAGGCCGTCATCGACCTCGCGCTCTCGCTCGGCGCTTTCCGCTTCAACACCGGGCAGCTCATGCGCCTGGGCACCGCCGCCAAGCTCTGGGACAAGCTCGAGCCCTCGAAGGCCGAGTACGCGGGCTTCCTGCGCATCCTCGAGCGCAAGGAACGCGAGATGGCGGGCAAGATGGAGCTGTGCTACAAGCCGTTCTCCATGGAAGAGGAGATGGCCCACCGCGCCCTGCAGCCCTCGGGCACCTTGCTCATCCTTCCCGACGGCCGCGTGAAGGTCGCCGCCCCGCTGCCCTTTACGTGCGCCGACCTTAAAACGCAAGATTTCCTCTCCGCGTGGGAGTCGTACAAAGCCGCGTGGGGAACGACGGCGGTCCGCGAGGCGCTCGAGCGCCTGGCCGCCGACCCGAAGCTCTCGGCCCGCGCCAACGAGTGGACGGAGCTGGAGCAAGATTTGCCGGCGATGGTCAGCCGGTGAAAAGAGGACACATGAACGACCAGAAGACCGTGACCGATGCCAAGGCCGAGCCCAAGCTCGCTTGGGAGACTCCCTCTCTTGAGGAAGTTTCCGAGCGCGTGATGGCCCAGCCTTACATCCGGTTCACGTAAAATGACGGACCGGAGGGGGCGTCCGTGGGCGACTACGGCGCCCCCTCTTTCTTGCCTGGCAGCTGAGCAACCGCTGCACGGGGCGCTGCCAGCACTGCTGCGAGGAGTCCGGGCCCGACAAGGCGTGGCCCGACGAGATGAACCGCGAGCAGGCGTTGTCGCTCGCCCGCCAGATCGTCTCGAACGGCATCGCCTACGTCGCGTTCGGCGGCGGCGAGCCCATGGGCTCGCCCTGGGCGCTCGAGATTTTCGACATCCTGACGAAGGGGGCGTCGAGATCAAGATCGAGACGAACGGCTTGGATCTCAGCGACGCCGTCTGCGACCACTTGCAGCGCCTCAAAGTGGCGTGCGTGCAGATCTCCATCGACGGAGCCACGGCCGCCGTTCACGAGCAGCTTCGTCCCGGATCCGGCTATGCTCCCGCCTGGGCCGCCATCGAGCGGCTCGTCAAGCGCGGTCTCGAGCCCGAGCTCGTGTTCATCCCGACGCGAATCAACGTCAAGGACGCCGTCGCCGTGTACGAGCAGGCCGCCAAGGCCGGCATCCGCACCTTCGTCACCGGCCCGATGATGCGCCTCGGCCGCGCCGCGTACGCGTGGGACACGCTCGCCTGCTCCGAGGAGGAGTGGAAAGAGGCCGTGATGGGCCTGAAGGCCGCCGCGGCCGCCCTCAAGGGGCCGAAGCTCGCGATCTACCCGTGGGGCATCCAGCAGGAGATGGTGACCCGCGCCGAGAGCCCGCAGTCGATGGTGCTCGTCGTCCCCAACGGCCGCGCCAAGCTCCTCAACGCCCTGCCGTTCGCCGTCGCCGACCTCCGCACCGAGAGCCTCGCGACCGCGTGGCCCAAGGTCGGAGCCGCCTGGAAGTCCAAGGAAGTGCAAGACTTCGTGCGCCGCGCCCAGACCGAGACCGACCTCCTCAAGCACGCCAACGAGTGCTGGGACGTCAAAGTCTAGGCCCTTTTCCCGGGCGTTCCTTCCCCAGACGGCCCAACCCCCGGCGCTTCCCTACCTTTATACTCTGGCCATGATGCGAGCCTTCCTCGCGGCCCTGCTGCTGCTCTCGCCGCTTTCGTCCTTCGCCCAGGTCGCCCGCGTCCCGGTCCTCTCCTCGCCGCTCGTCCCGGCCTTCCGCGGCCCCGTCATCTCCGAGCTGAACGCCCAGCTCAAGCCCCTGCTCGCCGCGGAGACGATGCCCCAGCTCAAGGCCGCCTTCGCGACCGGGGTCGTCCCGACGCCGGCCGCCGCCACGCCCGCCGCCTTCGCCGCCCGCGCCGCGATCGTGCAGGCCATGGCCGACCCGAAGGCCGCCTTGCCGCAGATCGTGAGCTCGCTCCAGGCCGCCGGCGGCCCCAAGGCGCAGAAGGCCGCGGCCCGCCTCCAGGAGCTCGGCGCGATGCTCGAGTCGCCCAAGGCCGCGGGCGTGATCGCCTCCGCCGCGGCGCTCAACGCCCGCTTCGACGGCGCGACCGCCCTTCCCGGCGAGTCCGTCGACCTCTCTCGGATGCCGACGAATGAGAACGGCCCTTCAGAAAAGAAGACGTTGCGACGTCTTCGCAACGAAGTGAAGGAAGCGAATAAACTCGAAGATATGCTCGCCGCCGCGAAGACCCAGGCCGTGCTCGTCGTCCTCCAGGGCATGGACACCGCCGGCAAGGACGGCGCGATCAAGCACGGGATGACCGGCCTCAATCCCGCCTGGACGCGCGTCTCCGCCTTCAAGAAACCGTCGGCCGAGGAGGCCCGGCAGGACTTCCTCGAGCGCATCCGCAAGGAGGCGCCGAAGCCCGGGATTATCGGCGTGTTCAACCGCTCCCACTACGAGGACATCGCGGTCCCGACCGTGTACGGCACGCATTCTCCGGAAGAAGTCGCGGCGCGTTACGCGAAGCTCGTCGCCTTCGAGCGCGAGCTGGCCGAGCGCGGAGTGAAGGTGGTCAAGATCTTCCTGCACGTCAGCAAGGACGTCCAGCGCGAGCGTCTGCAGCGGCGCATCGACCGACCGGACAAGCGCTGGAAGTTCGCGATGGCCGACCTCGAGACGCGCAAGAAGTGGGACGAGTTCCAGAAGGCGTACGGCGCGATCCTCGCGCGCACGAGCACCTACTGGGCGCCGTGGAACGTGATCCCGGCCGACGACAAGCCCCGCCGAGACCGCGCGTTCGCCCGCCTGTTGCGCAAGGCGATGCAGCGCATGGGGCTGGCCTACCCGCCGGCGCCGGACCGCGACGGGATCAAGATCCCGAAGTAGGGGGCTTGGGCTCGGTCGCGGGCGTGGAGGACGCGCGCTCGACGACCATCGAGATCTCGACGTCGAGCTGAGCCCCGATCGCCGCGAGCCAGCGCAGGTCGTCGCGCGAGAACGTGACCGGGGGATGTTCCGGCAGATGATCTCGCAGACGACCTGGACCTTCGCCTGCGTCGAAATCTCCCCGATCTTCTGCGCCACCGGCGCGATGCGCTTGAGGAACGAGCGGAAGTGGTCGTCGACGCGTGTGGTCATCATCGCCGTCGAGTCGAGGATGTAGCCGTGCTCCTTTAATAGGGCGCCGAAGGTGCCCGTGCGGTCGCCGAGCTTCCAGGACTCGTCGGGCTTGATGCCGAGGTGGGCCTCGATCTGGGCGGCCGTGAGCGTCTGGCTCGTGATCTTCAGGCGGACGACGGTGCTTTCTCTGGCGGGCACGGGAGGGAGTGTAGCGGCGTAAGGTTACAGCGTCAAGGGCGAGAATTTACGGAATGTACGTGCCTGGCACTTACTCAGTGCTTGAAGTGGCGCACGCCGGTCGTCACGAGCGCCAAGCCGCGCTTGTCGGCGGCCTCCGCGGCGGCCTTGTCCTCCGACGCGCCGCCCGGGTGGATCACCGCGGTGACGCCGCCGTCGGCCGCCGCGAGGATGTGTTCCGCGGTCAAAGCGCCGTCCGACGCCAGGACGACGGGGTCGCCGACCGCGAGGATCGGATGCCGCTCCTGGGACTTCACGACGGCCAGGCGCACGGCGTCGAGGCGCGACGTCTGACCCGAGCCGATGCCGATCACGGCCGTGCCGCGCGCGATCACCGCGGCGTGGGTCTTGGCGTGCATCGCGCCGTGCCAGGCGACGACGAGTCCGCGCATCTCGCGCTCGCTCGGCTGGCGGCGGGAGACGGTCTTGAGCTCGGCGACGAAGGGGCGCTGGTCGCGCTCCTGGACGAGCATGCCGCCCGCGACGGCCCGCAGGTCGAGCTCGTGCGCGGAGATGAGCTTCGACGGCAAGGTCACGAGGCGGATGTCCTTCTTGGCTTTCAAGAGCTGGAGGGCTTTCGGCGAAAACTCGGTCGCCGCGATGCAGGACACGAACTCCTCGGCGAAGAACTCGGCCGCGGCCTCGCCGACCTCGCCGTTGACGGCGGCGGTACCGCGGAAGCAGCCGCGCGGATCCCCGGCATAGGCGCGGCGAGCGGCCTTGGCCAGGTCCTCGCCGCACGCCAGGCCCGCGACGACGCCGTGCTTGACGATCGCGCAGGCCGGCTCCTGGAAGGAGTTCACGAGCTCCCAGGCGGTTTCCAGGTCGAGGTAGTGGCCGTAGACGAGCGGGCGGCCCGTGTGGAGCTGGGCGGCGTTGAGGCCCCAGGGGCGCGCGCCGGACAGCGTGTAGAACGCCCCGTTCTGGTGCGGGTTCTCTCCGTAGCGCAGGTCGGCGGACTTCTTCAAGGCCACGACGACCTCGTCGGGAAACTCCTCCCACTGGCCGCCGAGGTACTGGGCGACCGTCGAGTCGTAGTACGCGGCGTAGTGGAAGGCCTTGGCGGCCAGCGCCTGGCGCCGGTCGGGCAGCATGCGGTCGTAGGCCTTCAAGGTCTCCAGGCACTGCTGGTAGTCGTCGGGATCGCAGAGGGGGATGACCTGCTTGAAGTTTCGCGCCGCGGCGCGCAGCAGCGCCGGGCCCACCGGGTCGACGTAGGAGAGGACCTCGTCCTGCGACAAAGTCGGGTCGGAGGTGGCGGCGGAGAGCGGGTACAGGTTCACCGCGACGAGGTCCACCTTGGGCTTCGGATTCGTGATGGCCTCGATCAGGCGCGGGTGCAGGAGGCCGAGAGCGTCGGCGGGCAGGCGCTCGCCGAGGAACTCGGAGACGGACTTGTGCGGGACGGCGGCATGGCGCAAGGCCGTCGCCGTGGGTCCGGTCGCGACGAGATCGAAGCCGAGCTCGGCGAGGGCCTGGGCGAACTCGACGACGCCGGTCCGGTCGGCGACGTGAAGCAAAGCCGTTTTGCTCATTTTATGAGGTCCGCGAACTCATCTTCCGTCAGCGTCTTGATTCCCAGCGTCTGGGCCTTTTTGAGCTTGGAGCCCGCGTCCTCGCCGTAAACGACGTACGTCGTCTTGGCGGACACGGAGCCCGAGGCCTTGCCGCCGAGGGATTTTACTTTTTCTTCCGCTTCGTCTCTTGTGAACTTCGTCAGCGCGCCCGTGAACACGAAGGTCATCCCCGCGAACGGGGCGCCCGCGGCGATATGTCGAGTCAATTTGGCCATGCTCAGGCCGTGCTTCCGCAGGCGTTCGACAAGCCGTCGCCCGTTCGATGATCTGAAAAATTCGGCCAATGACTTGGCGACGACAGGCCCTATGTCGGGAACCGCCTGGAAGGCCGCCTCGTCCGCCGCGAGCAGCTCGTCGATCGTCATGCGCTCGGCGATCGTCTCGGCCGTGCGCTCGCCGACGTGCCGTATCCCGAGGCCGTTGATCACCCGGTCCAGAGTCCGCGACTTGCTGCCTTCGATCTGCGCCAGGAGGTTGTCGGATTTCTTGTCCTTGAACAACTCGAGGCCCATCAGGTCGTCCTTCTTCAGCTCGTAAACGTCGGCCACGTCCTTGACGAGGCCCTTGGAGACCAGCTGGTCGACCGCCGAGTCGCCGAGACCGACGATGTCCATGGCGGGTCGCGAGGCGAAATGCTCGAGCGAGCGGCGCAGCTGGGCGGGGCAGTTCGGGTTGCCGCAGTAGTAGGCGACGAGATCCTCGTCTTTCACGACGGGGCCGGCGCAATCCGGGCACTTCTCGGGCACGGCGATCGCGCCGCCCTTCTTGGCCTTCTCGACGACCTCGACGATCTTGGGGATGACCTCGCCGGCGCGCTCGATGAGGACGCGGTCGCCGATCTTGAGGCCGAGGCGGCCGATCTCTTCGAAATTGTGGAGAGTGACGGAGGAGATAGTGACGCCGGCGCAGAACACGGGCTCGACCTTGGCGACGGGGGTGATCGCCCCGGTGCGGCCGACGGAGAACTCCACGTCGCGCACGACCGAGGTCGCCCGCTGGGCGGGATACTTGAACGCGACGGCCCAGCGCGGAGACTTGGCGGTGAAGCCGAGCCGGCGCTGCTGGACGAAGTCGTCGACCTTGACGACGAGGCCGTCGACCGCGTAGGGCAGCTTGGCGACGCCGCCGTCGCGGAATTCGTTGTAGAGCTCGACGACGCGGTCGATGGAGGAGGCCGACTTGTAGGGCTCCACGGCGAAGCCCATGGACTTGGCCTTGTCGAGGAAGGCGGAGTGGCCGCTTAAATCGTGCTCGGGAACCCAGTCGCCGTAGGAGTGGGCGAAGAAGCGCAGGTGGCGGCGCTTGGTGACCTGCGGGTCCTTCTGGCGCAGGGAGCCGGACGCGCAGTTGCGCGGGTTCACGAACGGGGGCGGCCGGCGCGCTTCTCCTCGTCGTTGATCTTCTCGAAGTCCTTGAAGAAAAGAACGATTTCGCCCCGAATTTCGAGAAAATCGGGAGCCGGGCCCCTCAATTTCGCCGGCACGTTCCCCACATGGCGGGCGTTCTCGGTCACGTCCTCGCCGGTCTCGCCGTCGCCGCGGGTGGCGGCACGAACAAATTTGCCCTTTTCGTACGTCAATGCGCAGGACAGGCCGTCGAGTTTTTGTTCGAGAATATACGTCGCCGTTTGCCCCGCCGGCAGGTTCTTCACGACTCGATCGTTCCAGGCCCTGATATCGGTTTCGTTGTACGTGTTATCAAGGGAGAGCATCGGCCGCGCGTGCTTGACCGGCGCGAAGGACGACGAAACGGCCCCGCCCACCTTTTGAGTCGGTGAGTCCGCCGTCCGCAGCGCCGGGTTCGCGTCTTCGAGCGACTTCAGGCGCGCCATCAGCGCGTCGTACTCCGCGTCGGCGATCGTCGGCGCCTGCTTCTGGTAGTAGGCCTCGTCGTGCGCGCGGATCTCGCGGCGCAGGGCCGCGATTTCGGCCTTAGGGCTCTTTTTTGCGGGCATTCTTCTTCTTGGGAGGAGCGCCCTCGCGGGCCTTCTTGAGCGCGTCGAGGATGCCGTTGACGAAGCGCGTGGCCTCCTCGGTCGAGTACTTGCGCACGATCTCGATGGCCTCGTCGATGATGACGCCGACGGGCGTGTCGGGGCGCGCGCCGAGCTCGTAGGCGGCCAGGCGCAGGACGTTGCGGTCGACGGCGGCCATGCGGGCCATCGACCAGTTCGCGGCCCGCTCGGCGATCGTCGCGTCGAGGGCCTCGACCTTCTCCAGGGTCCCGAGCGCGAGCTCGCCGGCGAAGGCGAGCGTCTCCGCGTCGGCCTCGGCGTCCTCGCGGCGGGTGACGATCGCGAAGGCGTCGGCGCCGCTCAGGCGCGCGACGTCGGCGACGTAGAGGGCCTGAAGGGCGATCTCGCGGCCCAGGCGCCTACGACCCACGGAGCTCCTCCTTGAGCGCGATCATCTCGAGCGCGGCGAGCGCGGCCTCGCGGCCGCGGTCCATCGCGCCCTTCGTGCGCGCCATCGCCTGCCTCTCGTTGTTCGGCGTGATGACGCCGAGGATGACGGGCACGCGCGTCTCGAGGGAGACGCGGTGGAGGGACTGCGCCATCGAGCGCGCGAGGTGGTCATTTTGGGGCGTCTGACCTTTCATGACGCAGCCGAGCGTCACGACGGCCTGGTAGAGGTTGGTCTTCGCGAGCTCCTGGACGGCCCAGGGGATCTCCCAGCCGCCGGGGACCTCGACGACCTTGAGCTGGGAATCCGTCCAGCCCTCGGCCTTGAAGGTCTTGAGGCAGCTCGCGAGCAGGCGCGAGGTCACCTCCTCGTTGAACCGCGATTTGACGATGGCGACTCGCTTCATCTGATCTCCTCCGGCACTGACAGCAGGTGGCCCATCTTCTCGCGCTTGGTCTTCATGTAGGCGGCGTTGTGCTTGTTCGAGGGAAGCTGGAGCTGGACGCGCTCGGCGACGTGCAGGCCGTAGCCTTCGATGCCGACGATCTTGCGCGGGTTGTTGGTCAGGATGCGGATCGAGGTGAGGCCCTGGTCGGCCAGCATCTGCGCGCCGATGCCGTACTCGCGCAGGTCGGGCTTGAGGCCGAGGGCGAGGTTCGCCTCGACGGTGTCGAGGCCCTTGTCCTGGAGGGCGTACGCCTTGATCTTGTTGATGAGTCCGATGCCGCGGCCCTCCTGGTTGAGATAGACGAGGACGCCCTTCTTCGCGGCCGCGATCTGCTTGAGGGCCGCGTCGAGCTGGACGCCGCAGTCGCACTTGGCGGAGAACAGCGCGTCGCCCGTCACGCACGACGAGTGCACGCGCACGAGCACCTTCTTGGCGCCGCGCACCTCGCCCTTGACCATCGCGAGGTGGACCTTGCCCGTCAGCGTTTCTTCATAAACACGGATGGTGAAGTCGCCGTACTTGGTGGGGAGCTTGGCGCTGGCCTTGCGCTCCACGAGGCGATCCTTCCGCCTCCGGTATTCGATCAGATCGGCGATCGTGACGATCTTGAGCTTGTGCTTGCGCGCGAACTTCATGAGCTGCGGCGTGCGCGACATCGAGCCGTCCGCGTTGAGGATCTCGCAGATGACGCCGGCGGGCTTGAGCCCCGCGAGGCGCGCGAGGTCGACGGCGGCCTCCGTGTGGCCCGCGCGCACGAGCACTCCGCCTTCCTTCGCGCGCAGGGGGAAGATGTGTCCGGGCCGGCCGAGGTCCTCGGGGCGGGTCTTCGGGTCGATGAGGGCCTTGATCGTGACGGCGCGGTCACGGGCGGAGATGCCCGTCGAGGTGCCGCGCTTGGCGTCGACGGAGATCGTGAACGCCGTGTCCTTGCCGGGGACCGCTCCCAGCGGTCCCGAGGAGTCGGTCATCTGTCCGAGCTTGAGCGCGTCGAGGCGCGAGGCGGGCAGCGGCACGCAGATCAGGCCGCGCGCGTGCACCGCCATGAAGTTGACGGCGGCGACGCCGCACTTCTCGGCGGCGATCACGACGTCGCCCTCGTTCTCGCGGTTCGGGTCGTCGATGACGACGATCATCCTGCCTTTGCGGACGTCGGCGAGGGCGTCCTCGATGGGGTGGAACTTCATTTCGGGCTCCTGAACGCCTCGGCGGCGGCCATCGCGTAGCGCGCGAGCGGGTCGGCCTCCAAGTTGACGCGGTCGCCCGCGGCGCGCTTGCCGAGGTTCGTGTTCCGCAGAGTGTGGGGCACCAGCATGATCTCGAGATGATCCTTGGCCACGGCGGTGACCGTCAGGCTGATCCCGTCGACGGCGACCGAGCCCTTCACGGCGACGAGGCCGCGCAGGGCGGCGGGCAGCTCGAGGCGCAGGCGGTAGAAGGCCTCGCCCCAGGGCTCGAGCGCCAGCACCTTGGCGGCGGCGTCGACGTGGCCGGAGACGAAGTGGCCGCCGATCTCGTCGCCGAGCCTCAGCGAGGGCTCGACGTTGACGACGGCGCCGGGCTTGAGGGAGCCGAGGCTCGTCCGCTTCCAGGTCTCGGGGCCGACGTCGAACTTGAGTCCGCCGGTCGCGGTGAGGCAGACGCCGTTGACGGCGATCGACGCGCCGAGCTTGGGCTTGGGGATCTTCGCGGAGATCTCGAGCGTCGTCGCGGTGCGCTTGGTCACCTTGCCGAGATGGTTGATGATGCCGGTGAACATGCTAGTTCCTCGCCCCGGTGCCGGGGTTGTAGAACTCTTCGCGCGAAGAGTTCCTCATGAAACGACTCCGTCGATAAGCCAATCGTCGCCGTAGACGCCGATCTTCGGCGATTTCAAACGGGGCGCGGTGTTCGGGTCGTCGGCGCCCGACAGCAGCTTGGGCGACAGGAAAACCTTCGCCTCGTCGATGAGCCCGGCGCGAAGGAAAGCCGCGTGGACGGTCGGACCGCCTTCGACGAGCAAGGTTCCGACGCCGCGCTTCGACAGCTCCTTGAGAACGGCGCGCAAGCCCGCCGAACCCTTGGGCTTGTACACCACGGTCGGCGCCGCGGAGTCGAAGACGCGGGCCTTCTTCGGCAGCGCGCGGCGCCCGGCGAGAACGACGCGCAGCGGGTTCTTGCCGGCGCCGTGCGCGGTCAAAGCGGGGTCGTCCGCCAGGACGGTGCCGGCACCGACGAGGATCGCATCGACTTGAGCGCGAAGCCGGTGCACCTCGGCTCGCGCGTTGGGCCCGGTGACCCAGCGGGACTTGCCGGAGGCGGAAGCGGCCTTGCCGTCCAGCGAGAGAGCGGTCTTGAGGATGACCCAGGGGCGGCCCCGGCGCATCAGCGAGAAGAATCCTCGGTTGAGCTTCTCCGCCTCGGCCGTCCAGTTCTCAGCGAGCTCGACCGTGATTCCGGCGCGGCGCAGGATGGCGACGCCCCGGCCCGCGACCTTGGGGTTGGGATCGAGAGAAGCGCAGACGACCTTCTTGATGCCGCGAGCGGCCAACGTCTCGGCGCAGGAGGGGGTCTTCTTGCCTTTGAAAGGGGAACACGGCTCCATCGTGAGATACGCCGTCGCCCCGCGGGCCCGCTCGCGGGCGCGGTGAAGCGCCATCGGCTCCGCGTGGGCTCCGCCGAAGCGGCGGTGGGCGCCCTCCGCGATGATCCGGCCGCCCTTGACCATCACGCAGCCGACGCGCGGATTCGGGGACGTGTCGCTCGCCTTGGAGCGGCGGGCCACGATGAACGCCCGGCGCATGGGATCGATCACGCGGTCACCACCGCCTTCGGGATCGACTTGTCGGCGTTGGCCTTGAAGAAGTCCGGGATGTCGGCGAGCTTGACCGCGCCCGAGATGAGGAGGTCGGTGCGGACTTTGCCCGCGGAGAGCAGGCGCACGGCCTCCTTGAAGTGGCGCGGCGTGTGGTGGAAGACGCCGTGGATCGCGATCTGCTGGTAGTGGACGCGGTGGACGTCGAACGGGACGGTCGTGCCGGGGCGCAGCCGCCGAACAGGCAGACCTTTCCTCCATTGCGCACGAGCTCGACCGCCAGGAGATGGGTGTCGACTTTACCGACGGCCTCGAACACGTGCTGAGGGCCCATCTTGTCGGCCCAGTCGCGGACGTCCTCTTTGAATCCGTCGTCGAGAGTGGAGAAGGTCTTCTCGGCGCCGGCCTCGCGGGCGGAGCGGAGGTGATCCTTTGAACGGCCCAAGACGGCGACGCGGGCGCCGCGCGCTTTCAGCGCGTGGACGAGCATCACGGACATCGGGCCGGCCCCGATGATCATGGCCGAATCGTTTTGTTTCACATCCATGATCTCGGCCGCATGAATCGTGGTCGAGAACGGCTCCGCCATCGCGCCGATCTCGAAGGGCGTCGACGCCTTGAGCGGATGAAGGTTGTGCTTCACGATGTGCGCGGGAACCAGATCGTATTCCCCGTAGGCTCCGTTGTGGAGCTTCAACGCGGGGCACAGGTGGTTCTGGCCGTGCGTGCACCAGTAGCAGTCGTCCATCGGCGCGGAGTTGGCGACGACGACGCGATCGCCTTCCTTGGCCGAGGTCACGCCCTTTCCGACCGCCGACACGGTGCCGGCGAGCTCATGGCCGAAGGGGAGGGATACTTGCCGAGCAGGACGGGGTGGCCTTGTCGATACGCCTTGAAGTCGGTGCCGCAGGTCAGAGCCGCGCCGAGCTTGACGACGACCTCGCCGGCGCCGGGCGCGGGGACGGGTCGCTCCTCGAGGCGGATATCGCGGGGGCCGTGGTAGATCACCGCGCGCATCTTCATTTGGGCGTGAGCACGGACTTGAGGGTTTGGCGCGTCTTGACCGCCTTCACCGCGTCGGCGAACTTCGAGATCGGGAAGGACATCGGCCCGAGGATGAGCGGGTTGAACGTCTTGGACGCGATCAGATCGAAGGCTTCCTTGAGGTCCTCGAGCGCGGGCGAGTACGACGAGACGATCGAGAGCTCGCGGTGGTAGATCTGGTTCAAGTCGAGCTTCATGAACGGGTCCGGGTGGAAGGACGCGAACACGTTGAGGATGCCGCCGTCGCGCAGCCAGGCGACGGACTTGGCGATCAGGGCCGGCGTGCCGGCGGAGAAGACGATCGCGTCGAAGCCGCGCGAGGCGCTCGCGGACTCGCCGAGGGCGGCGAACTCCTCGGGCGACGAGGCCGCCTTGCCGTAGCGCAGGAACTTGCGCACGCGCTCGGCGTCGAGGTCGAGGCCGACGGGGATCGCGCCGCGGAGCTTCAGCAGCTGGCCCGTCATCTGGCCGATCGCGCCCAGGCCGATGATGCCGATCACGTCGCCTTCGCCCGCGCCGATGCGCTTGACGTTCCGGAGGACGCAGGCCAGAGGCTCGGTCTGGGAGGCCGCGACCGGGTCCAGGCCCTCGGGGACCTTGAACGCGGCGTGCTTCACGTGGAGGGCGGGCACGCGGACGAACTCGGCGAAGCCGCCGGGGTCGATGTTCGTCGTCTTGAACTGGCGGCACATGCTCTGCTGGCCCTTGCGGCAGTAGTGGCAGTCGAGGCAGGGCACGTGGTGGGAGACGACGAGGCGGTCGCCTTCCTTGAAGGGGGAGCCGTGGCCGGCTTTTGCGACGATTCCGCACAGCTCGTGCCCGAGGATCGCGCCGGCGGCGCGAGTGTCGAGCTTCATGACGTCGGTGCCGCAGAGGCCGCAGACTTCGACGGCCAACAGGAGTTCGCCGGTCCCGATCTCGGGGACCGGGACTTCGGAGAGAACGGCGCGGCCGTCGCGGGCCAGGATGGCCTTCATAAAGAGCTGACCCAATGATAGAATATCGGCCGCCCGTGCGACAATTGCTCATTCTCGTCCTTCTCGCGGCTCCCGCCGCGGCCCGGAAGACCTCGATCACCCCGGAGATGGACCGCCTTCTGCGCGAGGGCGTCGACGCCATCTACCGCATGGATTTCCCCGCCGCCGAAGCGGCCACCGCCAAGGCGATCGCGCTGGACCCCGAGTACCCTTACGCCTACCTCGGCCGGGCCGCGACCGACCTCATCCGCTTCGCCTACGGGACCGAGCACGGCGACCCGTCCTTGCTGGCGGCCTTCCAGGTCAAGATCGCGGAGACGATCAAGATCGCCGAGGCCTACCTGAAGAAGCACCCCAAGGACCCCGACGTCCTCTTCGTGCTCGGCTCGGCGCACGGAATCTCGGGCCGCCTGTGCATCGTCCAGCGCAAGTGGCTCAAGGCGTTCGGCCACGGCCGCGCGTCGATGAAGAGCATCCGCCTGGCCGCCAAGCTCGACCCCGAGCTCTACGACGCTCAGCTGGGCCTGGGCATGTTCGACTACTACGTCGCGACGATCCCCAAGTTCGCCGGGTGGCTGGCCAAGGTGTTCCTGGGCGGCGACCGCCAGCGCGGCATCGCCGGGATCAAGATCGCCGCGGAGAAGGGGCAGTACACGAAGACCGCGGCCCAGCTGATCCTCGTCGAGATCTACCTCGAGGACGACTTCGGCGCGCGCAACACCGCCGAGGGCCTGAAGCTCGCGCGGCAGATCCACGCGCAGTACCCGACGAGCCCCATGCTCGACGCCTGCCTCATCGTCGGCCTCTACGAGGACGGCAGGCACGAAGAAGCGGTGAAGGAGGCGCGGCTGTTCCAGGAGAAGGTCAAGACCGGGAAATACCCGGCCCTGAACCTCGCCAAAAGCCACGCCCTGCTCGGAACCTTGCTCTGGGGCGCGGGGGACAAGGACAAGGCGCTGGCCGAGTTCCAGGCCGGCTCCGACGCGCGCGGCGGCGGCGTGCGCACGCGCTGGATGGTGTGGAGCCGCGTGCGCGCCGGACAGCTGCTCGACGCGCTCGGCCGCCGCGCCGAGGCGATTTCCGCCTACAAGGCCGCGTACGACGAGAAGGACGACTGGGGCTACCGCGAGATCATCAAGCCCTGCCTGAAGGCGCCGTGCGTCGGGGCGAAGTACCCCGGCCATTTCTCGCCGCATTGATCTCGCGCAACCGCGGACGGGGCTTTTCCGTCGTATAATCTCAACGATGCCCATTCACCCGAAGCCCTGGACGACGGAAGCCGCCGAGACGCTCTACAACCTGGAAGGTTGGGGGCTCAAGTATTTCGGCATCAACGCCAAGGGCAACGTGACGCTCCAGCCCAAGCGCGAGCCCGAGGACGCCATCGACGTCATGGACGTCGTCGAGGACGTGGCCTCCCGCGGCATCAAGATGCCGGTGCTCATCCGCTTCCAGGACATCCTGCGCCGTCGCGTCACGCTCATCAACGAGGCCTTCGGCGCGGCGATCAAGGAGTACGGCTACGGCGGCCGCTTCTTCGGCGTGTACCCGATCAAGGTCAACCAGTTCCGCGAGGTCGTCGAGGAGATCTCCGACGCAGGCCGCGCGTGGCAGTACGGCCTCGAGGCCGGTTCTAAGGGCGAGTTGTTGGCTGTTCTCGCCATGAACTCGAGCGAGGCGCTCACCATCGTCAACGGCTACAAAGACGAGTCGATGATGCGCCTGGCGATGCTCGGCCTCAAGCTCGGCAAGAAGGTCATCGTCGTCGTCGAGAAGCTCTCCGAGCTGCGCCTGCTGCTCGACGCGGCCAAGGAGGCCGGCGTACGCCCGCTCATCGGCGTGCGCGTCAAGCTCCAGACGACGGGCGTCGGCAAGTGGCGCAGCTCCTCCGGACACTTCGCCAAGTTCGGTCTCACGACGCCGGAGATCCTCGCGGCCGTCGAGACGCTGAAGGCCGAGGGCATGAGCGACTGCCTGAAGCTCGTCCATTTCCACATCGGCTCGCAGATCAGCGACATCCGCGTGATCAAGGACGCGGTCAAGGAAGGCGCGCGCTACTACGCGAAGCTGCGAAAGATGGGCCTCGGCGTCGAGTTCGTGGACTGCGGCGGCGGCCTGGGCGTCGACTACGACGGCACGCACACCGCCGTCGACAGCTCGATGAACTACAACATGCGCGAGTACGTCGCCGACGTCGTGTACTCGATCCAGGAAGTCTGCAAGCAGGAGAAGGTGCCCGAGCCGAACATCGTCACCGAGTCCGGCCGCTCCATGGTCGCCCACCACGCGCTCCTCGTCGTCAACGTGTTCGGCTCGATCGAGACGGGTGCCACGCCCATCGAGTTCCGCGAGACGCCCGACGAGCACCAGGTCGTGCGCGAGCTGCGCGAGGCGATCAAGGGCCTCAACCCCAAGAACCTCGCCGAGAGCTTCCACGACGGCCAGCAGCATCAGGAGGAGGCGTTCACCTTGTTCAAGCTCGGCTACCTCGGCCTCGAGGACAAGGCCAAGGTCGAGCACCTGTACTGGAAGCTGTGCCTGGAGATCGGCAAGCACCTGCCGAAGGCCAAATTTGTATCAGAGGACCTTCTTGAAATGCAGAAGGCGCTCAACGACCAGTACCTCTGCAACTTCTCCCTGTTCCAGTCGTTGCCCGACTCCTGGGCGATCGGCCAGCTGTTCCCGATCATGCCGCTGCACCGCCTGACCGAGGAGCCGACCCGCCGCGCCTCGCTCGTCGACATCACGTGCGACTCCGACGGCAAGATCCAGAACTTCGCGTGCCACCGCAGCGCCGGCGGCACCCTGCCGGTCCACAACCTCGACGGCAAGCCTTATTACCTCGGCTTCTTCCTGATGGGCGCCTACCAGGCGACGATGGGCGACATCCACAACTTGTTCGGGCGCGTGAATGAAGTCCACGTCTTCAAGGACGAGGCCGAGGAGAAGGGCTACTACATCGAGGAGACGATTCAGGGCCAGACGGTCCGCGACGTGCTCTCCGACATCCAGTACTCCGACTTCGAGCTCGTGCGCATGATCAAGGAGGCGGCCGACGCCCAGATCAAGTCCGGCGCGCTCAAGCCGCGCGAGGCGGCCGACCTCGTCGACCGCTACGAAGCCGTTTTGAGCGAGTACACCTACGTCGACCACCTGCCGAGCGCCGACGAGAACAAGCTCCTGCCCGGCCGCGCGAAGACGAACGGCCACCACAAGCCGGCCGAGCCCGTCGTTCCTTGACGGCCGCCGAGCTCGCGGCGTCCCTCGACCTCAAGCCTCACCCCGAGGGCGGGTTCTTCCGAGAGACCTACCGCTCCGCCGCCTCGACGGCCATCCTCTACCTGCTCGGCGAGGGGGACAGGTCGAACCTCCACCGGATCAAGTCGGACGAGATCTGGCATTGGCACCGCGGCGGGACGCTCGAGCTGACCCAGATCTCGCCGGAGGGCCGGGCTGAGACCGTCCTGATCTCCCAGGACAATCCCCAGCACGTCGTGCCGGCGGGGTATTGGTTCGGCGGGCGGCCCGAGAAGGGCGCGGGCTTCGTCCTGTGCGGCTGCACGGTCGCGCCGCCGTTCGAGTTCAAGGACTTCGAGCTCGGCAAACGGAACAAGCTCGTCGAGCTTTTCCCGCTCCACCGCGAGATCATCGTCGCGCTCACTCCCGAATACGGCTGCTACTGAATGTAGGTGCCAGGCCCGTACATTCGGTAAATTCTCAGGCCTTCACGAAGCGGCCGAGGTAGCCCACGCGCGTCGACGGCGTCAGCGTGAACGCGAACTCGGGATGGACGCGGCGGCGCAAGAGTGACAAGGCGAACGGCGCGCCGAGGACGGGACGGATGCCCGTCAGGTCCTTCAGCGCGAGCCCGTTCGCGGCGCCCGCGGCCTCGAGCTCGCGCGGCTTGATGAACATCCCGTAGGCGTGCACGTTCGCCGGTCCCTCGTGGCTCACGAAGCCGATGCCTTTGACGGCGAGAAGCCAGGCCTCCGGCGTGCGGTTGAAGGTGTGGAAGAAGAGCGCGCCGCCGGGTTTGAGCACGCGGGCGGCCTCGGCGACGGCCCGCGCGGGCTCGTCGACGTGCTCGAGGATGTCCATCAGCAGGACGGCGTCGTACGCGCCGTCCGGTTCGTCGAGCGAGAGCGCGTTTCCGGGCGCGTACAGCGCGCCCTGCGGAGCGCGTGACCGCGCCGCCTCGAGCGACCGGGGCGAGAGGTCCACGCCTTTGACGCGAAAGCCGGCGGCGGCGAGGGGGTTCGAGATCAAGCCGCCGCCGCAGCCGACGTCGAGAACGGACGCGCCGGGGCCGATGCCCTCGGTCCGGAGCGCCTCGCGGATATAGGCGAGGCGCGTGGGAGTCTCGGCCCGCAGCAAGGCGATCGCGTGGCCGTCGCCCTCGTGCCAGCGCTCTCCGAGCTCGTCGTAGAACTCGTTGTCGACGCCGGCCGCCTCGACGCGCGCGCGCCGTCCTCCGATCCAGTACGCCCATTGATAGGCGCTTAGGCCGAAGACGGCGAACGGAAGCGCCAGGCGCAGGGCGGCGCCCTCGCCGGCGAACCACAGCGCGCCGACGGCGATCATGACGCACGGATGCAGCGCGAACAGCGCGGCGTGCACCCAGTGCTCGTTCCCGCCGCACTCGCGCGCGTGGATCCACTGGTCCTTCGTCACGAGAATCGTCGAGGCG
Organism: Elusimicrobiota bacterium; assembly: GCA_023213235.1. Taxonomy (GTDB): domain Bacteria; phylum Elusimicrobiota; class Elusimicrobia; order UBA1565; family UBA9628; genus GWA2-66-18. Next base: position 978,009 of record CP096137.1, read on the forward strand.
ATCACGCCGGCGGCGTACAGGCGCGCCGTTTCGGGCGCCGGATCTAAAAAGGCCGGAATCAGCATGACGAGGGCGAAGGCCGCGGAGTCGGCGACGTGCCCCCAGCTTTCCCAAGCGCCGAGGCGGCGCGAGCGGTGGAAGACGGCCTCGTCGACGAGCATCAGGACGGCCTGCGCCGCGACGAGAGGCAGGGCGAAGGCGGTCATCGGCGCTTGCGCAGCAGGTTCGCGACGATGGTCAGCCCCGGGCCGAAGGCGAGAGACAGGACGAGGTCGCCCGGGCGCACGTCGGAGTCGCCGAGCATCGCGCCCCAGACGTGGGGCAAGGTCGCCGAGGACATGTTGCCGCGGCGGCGCAGCAGCTCGCGGCTGTGGCGCGCGGCACCCTCCGGCAGTCCGAGCGCCCGCAGGACCGACTCGATGACGCGCGGGCCCCCGGGGTGGATCGCGAAATGACGGACCTCGTCGAGCCGCACGCCCGCGCTCGCGAGGAACTTCGCGGCGTAACCCGCGACCTGCGACCCGATGAGCGCCGGAACCTCGCGGCTCAAGGTCATCGCGAACGAGGAATCCTGCATGCGCCAGGTCATGTCCTTCTCGGTGCGCGGCAGGATCGCCTCGCCGGAGGCGAGCAGCTCGAAGGACCGCGGCTGGGGCTCGGCGCTGACGTCGAGGCGGATCGCGCCGTCGGCGAACAAGGTGTTGACGACGACCTGGTCGTCGGCGGCCGCGTCGGGCTTGAGGTGCAGCGAGCACAGCTCGGCGAAGAAGAGGGCGGCGCGCGCGCGCTTCATGCCTCCGGCGGCCTCGCCGCGCACGAGGTTCGCCGCCATCGACGCGGCCGGGACCGAGGCGTAGCAGCCCATGTGGCCGATGTGGAGCACCCGGGAGCTCCAGCCGCGGCGCGAGACGATCCTCTGCGCGGCGTGGGGGAGGCGTAGCCCGTGCAGGACACCTGGACGACGTAGTCCGGCGCGGTCGCCTCGGGCGGCAGGGCGCGTCCGGCGAGGCGCAGGACCTCCTTCTCATAGACGGCCATGCGCGCCTGGAGCGTGGGCCGCCGCCAATTCGAGCCGCGGAACAGCTCCATGCGCGGCCAGTCGCCGTGCCGGAAGTCGCGCACCACGCTGGAACGCCGCCCGATGGCCGTTCCCCGGCCGAGCCGGTCGTAGAGGACCTGGGCGCGGCGCCGGGCGGCGGCGGGGCCGCCCGAGCGGACGAGGGCGCCCTTGAGCCAGGCGATGATCTCCGATTGGGGAAGCGGCGCCCCGACGGGGATCGGACGGAAGTCGTGAAGGTATGCCGTCGCCATGGAACAGATGTAACCATTCCGGGCGTTGCGCATTCGCGACGCCCGGGCCGCATTATTGCGTCAGTCGAGCCAGTCCTTCTCCTTCAGCTTCTTCGGAAGGTAGGTCTTGGTCAGGTACTGGAAGTCCTTGTTGGCGAGCGCGTCCAATTCGTACTTGAGGCCCGAGGTCAGCATGCGCTTGATCTCGACCTGCCACTCCTTCTTCTGGAACCACGCGTAGTTCATCAGTTCCTTGGCGCGCGCGATGTCCTTGTCGTTGAGCTTGATGCCGACGTTGCGCGGCAGGTCGTAGCGCTCCGGGTCGGCGGAGGACAGGCCGACGAACTTCGCCGACGGGATCGCCATGCGCTGGCTCTCGAAGGCGAGATTGATCGACCCCTGCTTGACGACGGAGTAGATGTAGTACCCCCACGGGTCGTTGTCGACGAGCACGTAGACGGGGAGCTTCTTCTCCTCGTGCAGGCGGCGCGCCAGGCGGCGCACGCCGCGCGGCGGCTGGCCGTTGCCGGTCAGCAGGATGCAGTTGTACTTCTTCCAGAACTTGTCCTCGGCGAGGCGGTTCCACTGCGTTCCCTTCTCGATGAGGAGCACGAAATCGGCCGTGCACTTCTTGATCTTGAGGTACTCGTCCTCGACGATCGAGGGGACGGAGTAGCCGCCCTTGCCGAGCTTGGCGCAGTCGACCTTGTCGCCGTCGTCCTCGAAGACGACCGGGCCGATGATCGTGCCGGCGTTCTCGGCGCGCACGTGGAACTCCTCGCGCAGCGCGGCGAGCGAGACCTCGAGGTCCTCGATGACCGGGTCGGACTCGCTCTGATCGTCGAAGGTGTTCTCGTGCGAGTCGCCCATCGTGTGCTTCGTGCGGTAGTAGATCTCGCGCAGGCTCGTCGTCAGCTCGGCCTTCTGCAGCTCGTTCAAGGCGTCGGCGACGAGCATGGTCTGCATGAACTTCTTGGCCATCGCCATGTTGAAGAACGTGCGCATCTGCTTGGACGAGCCCATTTCGATGATGCCGCGCTTCTCGTTGAACTTCACGTTCGACAGCGCGCGCACGGGGATCGCGATCGAAGGGTCCTTGCGCTTGGCCGCGGAGGCGATGACGAGGTCGGCCAGGCCGACGAGCTTCTTTTCGACGTGAGGTGTTTTGGCCATGATCTATCTCTTCTTCTTTTGGGCTTAGCCGTTTTGGCTTTCGCCTTGGCTTTCTGCTTCGGCGCCTTTCCGTTCTTGGCCTTCTTCGCCGGCTTCTCGGCTTCGACGACCTCCGGCTCGGCGCCGGGCGCGCCCGCGGGGGCGGCCTCCTCGACGACGACGGGTCCCTCGAGCGGGACCTCGCCCTCGACGCCCTCGGCGGTGACGATGATCGAGTGCGGCAGGCCGTGCGGGCCCGCGTTCTTGTCGACGAGCGAGTCGGTCTTCTCGCCGCCCGTCAGCTTCTTGGCCATCTCGGTCAGCTCCTTGTGGAGCTTGGCCTCGGCGATCTTGCCGCCCTTGAGGCTCTTGCAGGCGGCGACGACCTCGTCGATGTAGAGCTCGAAGACGTTGCGGCGCTTGTACTCGGCGTGCGCGCGGTCGCGGCGCTTGATGAAGACGCCGAGGCGGCGGCCGGCCTCGCGCAGGGCGAGCGTGATCTCCTTCTTGATCTCGTCGTAGTCGGCGATGGCCTCCTTGGACTCGGAGGTGAAGGGCACCCAGACGGACGCCATGTGGACGAAGATCACCATCGGGCCCTGCGGCGGCGCGCCGCGGGACTGGCCGATGCCGTAGTTCTTCCAGGTCGTGTCGAGCACGGCCTTGAAGGTCGAGCAGGCGGCCTGCTGATATTGAAGCGGCACGCGGTTGGCGAAGCGCATCACGCGCGCGAGCTCGTTGTCCTCGCGCTCGTCGCTTTCGCCCTCGGCGAGCGGCGCCTGCGGGGCGTTCTCGGCGGCGGCCTTCTCGGCCTCCGGGCCGCGGCCCCAGGCGAGGCCGGCCTCGATGACGAAGGGGTTGCCGCGGTACACCGCCGGCGGGCGCGTCACGGCGGTGTAGAACGTGCCCTTGATCTGCTTATACAGGCCCGAGAGGATGGCCTTCTCGCCGATCGGCGAGAGGCAGTTCGTCGGCGGGGCCATGAGCTTGGCCTCCTGCAGCGCCTTGAACAGCTTCTCGGCCTCCTGGCCGACGATGTCGCGCGGGCGCTTCTTGGGGAGACGCCGGCGGTCTTGCAGATCTGCTCGGCGGTCTCGGGAGAGACGCGCGAGAAGTCGGTCGACAGGAAACCGGAGGCCCAGTGGCTCTTCGTGTCCTGCAGCATCTTGAGGAGCATGCCGAGCTCGATGCCGTACGGATGGGGCTTGATCTCCTTGGGCGGATCGGGGTTGTGCTGGATCGTGCGCGGGTAGACCTTGGTCTCGCCCTCGGGGGAGTGGTAGGTGAACTGCGCGTGCGGGTTCGAGATCGCCGAGAGCTCCATGTACTCGTCGACCGAGGCCCGGCCCTTCTGATGGCGGCCCTCCATCTCGATGGTGACCTGGGTGCCGCGGTGGCGCTCCCACTCGATCTGCTTCTTCTCGAGGATCAGGGGCTCGTTCTTCTTCGTGTCGATCTGGACCTCGAAGTAGTGGGCGGGCTGCTTCTCGCCCGTGCGCGAGATGATCTTGACCGGCTTGCCCGTGGTCAGCTGGCCGTACATGCCGGCGGCCGAGATGCCGATGCCCTGCTGGCCGCGGCTCATGCGCAGGCGGTGGAACTTGGAGCCGTACAGGAGCTTGGCGAAGATCTTCGGGATCTGGTCGCGGACGATGCCGGGGCCGTGGTCGATGACGGTCACGCGGAAGCGCGTGGCCTGGGAGGCGGCCGGCACGGGGCCGTCGCCGACGGCGACGGGCTCGAGCTTGACGACGATGTCGGGGAGCAGGCCGGCCTCCTCCGAGGCGTCGAGCGCGTTGTCGACGGCTTCCTTGACCGCGGTCAGGAGGGCCTTGCGGGGATTGTCGAAGCCGAGCAGGTGCCGGTTCTTGGTGAAGAATTCCGAGACGCTGATCTCGCGCTGCATTTTGCCCATCTCATCGGCGCTCTTGCCGGCGGGACGGGGCTTGGCCTTGGGTTCGGCGGGCTTGGTGGTCATTTCGGGTGAGATATTACGATATCTTCCTCTTGCTTTGCCGCCAGGGCGGGGCTATGCTCCCCCGATGGCTCACGAGGATAAGGAAGGCCCTCTCGAGTACACGCGCGCTCCGGCGCGGCGGGCGGGCGCCCGCAAACCCGGCGCCGGCCGCGCGGGGCTGCTGGTCGGGGCGGCGGTGTTCGCCGCTCTGGCGTACCTCACCCGTCCCGCGATTGCGCCGCCCGCGGAGGCTCCGCCCTCGGCGGCCCCGGCGGCGTCGACGCCGGCGCCCGAGGCTCCGCAAGCTCTTCCCATGCCCCTTCCTCCGGCGCGCGCGCGCTCTATCTGGGAATGAGCATCAACGCGAACCCGCCGGTCGAGCCCGAACAGCTTTCCGGAATGAAGTATTTCGGCGGCTTCTTCGATCCCGTCGCCGACGGGTATCGCGTGGCCGGAGACTTCATCGACGTGGTGGTCGACGGCAAGCCCGCGCGTATGCCGCTCAAACCGGCCTCCCGTCCCGGCGTGCGAAAGCTCTTCATCACAATGCCGCCGGATTCCTTGCCTCACACGATCGAGATGCGGCCGGTCTACGACCTCGGTCCCGACGGTCTCGTTCAGGTCATCGACACGATCCTGGACGACGGGCGGGGCGGCCGGGTCCACATCAGCCGCTCGCCGGTGGACTCCGTCGTTCTGCGGCACGGAGACCCGCCTCGACGTCTGAAGCTGAAGAACTGAGGCGGTGCCGACCGGCAAACCGCTATAATAGCGCGTGCCCGCTCCCCTCTCCGAGACGCTCCGCCTCATCCTGACCGACGGCGGTCCCGGCCAGTGCATCTTCCCGATCAACAACGCCTGCAACGCGGCGTGCGGGTTCTGCAACTTCAACCGCGACGCCCTGCCCCGCCCGGACTGGAAGTTCGCCGACCTCGAGGGCTCCAAGAAGGCGGCGGACATCCTCTACGCCAACGGCATCCACTACCTCGTGATCACCGGCGGCGAGCCGATGATGCACCCGCACCTCCACGAGATCTGCGCCCACGCCGCGAAGATCGGCATGACGGTGCTGCTCGTGACGAACGGGTCCTTGCTCAATCCCGACTCCTGCCGCAAGCTCAAGGAGAACGGCGTGTCGAGCGTGTTCATCTCGATCGACAGCCACGACACCGAGTCGCACGAGGCCAACCGCGGCCTGCCCAAGGTCCTCGAGCGCGTCAAGATCGCGAACGCGGAGTTCAAGCGCCTGGGCGTGCAGAGCACGGCCTCGGTGACGATGAGCCGCCTGGTCAAGGACTACGCGCGCCTGCCGGCCTTCCTGAGAAGTCTCGGCTTCGAGGCCGTCACGTTCTCCTACCCGCTGATCCACCTCAACTCGAGCTTCCTCGGCTACAAAGACTCCGACCTCGTGAATCTCTCGAACCAGGAGCTCGACGCCGCGTTCACGGCGGTCGAATCGCTGCGCCGGGATTTCACCGTGGTCAACCCGACGGCCTCGATCGACGACATGCGCAGCCTGCTCCAGGGGCGGCCTCAGTCGTACGACTGCCTCGGCGGCTACAAGTACTTCTACCTCGACTGGGACCTGCGGATCTGGCGCTGCCACCACTGGGAGACGCCGATCGGCTCGATCTTCGACTTCGACGCCTCCAAGCGCGTGCGCGACGGCTGCCAGAAGTGCATGATCGACTGCATGCGCGACCCCAGCGTCATGCAGCACGCGGCGGTCGCGCTGAGCGACGGCCTCGCCCTCGCGGGCAAGGGCCGGCTGATCGAGGCCGCCAGGACGATGTTCAACCGCAAGACCGCCGCCTCCGTCGCGTCCTCCGCCGATCAGTGGCGCTGGATCATGGGCTTATGAAGACCGTCGTCGTCATCGCGATCGCCGCCCTGTGCGCCGCCGTCGGCGAGGCCTTCATCGCCAAGGGCATGAAGCAGATGGGCGACGCCTCGGCCCTGGGCTTCTGGAAGAGCCTCCCTCACTTCGCCAACCCCTGGGTGCTCGTCGGCGTGGCCCTGACGACCGTGTTCTTCGTGCTGTTCTCCTGGTCGCTGTCCTGGGCGGACCTCAGCTACGTCCAGCCGCTGACCGCGCTGAGCTTCGTTTTCGGCGTGCTGATCTCGCGATGGTGGCTGGGGAGACGATCTCCTGGTGGCGCTGGGTCGGCGTCGCGGTCATCATAGCCGGCGTGACCTTGGTGTCCTGGACCGGCCGCGAGGCGTAGCGTTCCCCGACGGGGAATGTCACAACCCCGCAACCACCTCGTAACACGCCTGAGGTATCATAGCGGGGATGAAAATCCGCTACATCCTCGCAATGCTCCTGGCCTCGCCGCTGCGCGCGTCCGCCGTGCCGCTGACCGAGGCCCGCTTCCGCGACCTTCTGCAGGGCTTCGTCTCGTCGGCGCACGGCAAGGAGTTCCGCCACCTCGGCGACGAGCGCGACTTCGATCACGGCCACATCCTCAGCGGCGCCGACGGCGAGCCGGCGGCGATCCTGTGGCACACCCAGGAGCTCGCGCTCTACGAGCCCGCGGGCGGGGAGTTCGGCTACGTCCACCCCGAGGGCCGCAACTGGCTTCAGTGGATCTCCGACGGACGCGTCGAGAACGCGCGCGCCTACGAGCGCGCGTCCTATCCCGACGGGGCGACCTGGGACTGGTTCAAGTCGAGCGAGCTTCCCGGCCTCAAGAAGAACCTCACCATCCTCGACAAGATGCTCGACCCGCGCCGAGTCGCCGTCGACCCCGCGAAGACGGTCCAATGGGTGTTCACGCGCGTCGACTGCGCGGGCGCCCCGGCCTCCTCCCTGCGCGTGACGCTCCCGACGCGCGAGGCCGTCTGCCTGGCGCTCAGCCGCTGAGAAAATAAGTTCACGGCCCCGCCATAGGCCCCGCCGCGCCGCGCGGCTAGACTGTCCCTGACGCACAGGAGGGACGATCATGCGCATTCTGGCCGCGGCCTGCCTCATGCTGCCGCTTTCCGCCGCCGCCGTGGACGGCGGCTGGTCCGAGAAGGTCGCCGTGGCTCGTTCGCCCGAGCAGACCGCCGCTTCCTGGCCGGATGAGGCGCGCATGCTCGCGCGCGACATGACCGCCCGCTACGGCCGCCCCGACGAGGCGAGTCCCGACGCCTTCGTCTGGTACAACAACGGGCCCTGGAAGAAGACGATCGTCCACCGCCAGGCCTGGCCCCACTACGCGTACCAGCGCGACAAGGACTATCTCGAAAACGTGATCGGCCACGCCGTCCCCGAGGACCGCGTCGCCGACCTCTCCCGCTTCGATCGCCGGCTCGACTTCGACCCGGTGACGGCCGAACTGTCGGCCCGCTCGGAGAGCGAGTCGGCGAACTACCTGCTGCTGAACCTGGCCGACGAGGTCATCCGCGGCAAGAAGGACCCCGCCGAGGCGCGCGAGTTCCGCGACCGCATGCTGCGCCTTTCGGCGGCGGGCAAGTCGTCGGCGTACCTGACGGGCTTCCTGTTCGACGTGCACAACGATCTGTCCCCATACCCGCGCCGCCGCTGAGGGGCGCGACAAAGGAGGAGTTATGAAGAAGATCCTGATGGCGGCCCTGCTGCTCGCGCCGGCTCTCGCGCTTCCCGCGGGGGCCGTGACGGACGACGGCGTCACGGTCGGCTCCCGCTCCGGCGTGTCGTTCGGCGGGCGCGGCTCCTACTTCAAGCCGAAGAACGCGGCCGACGGGAACTGGAGCGGCGGCGCGCAGCTGCGCCTGCACATGGGCCCGATCTGGGCGCTCGAAGGCTCCGGCGACATCCGGCAGGACCGCTTCGGCGGCACGACCGTCGACGTCATCCCGGTCCAGGCGTCCCTGCTGGCCTACCTGCTGCCCGGCAAGGTCGTCTCTCCGTACCTGCTCGCGGGCGCGGGCTGGTACTACACGCACGTCCGCGACGCCAACGACTCGACCTACCACCGCTTCGGGCCCCACGCGGGCGGCGGCCTCCAGGCGTTCCTGAACAAGCACTGGTCGATCGACGGCTCGGCGCGCCACATCTGGCTGTCGAGCTACCGCTCGCAGGACGCCGCGAACCCGCTCGGCCGCGACATCGACGCGAGCGGCTGGATGGCCACCGCGGCGCTGAACTACCACTTCTGAGAGGAGAAGCATGCCGACCAAGACCGCCGTCCGGGGCAAAGCCCCGCCCGTCGTCACCAAGGACGAGCTCCTGGAACGCCTCGCCGCGGGCGAGGCGCTCCAGGTGCTCAACGTCCTCGATCCGTCCCGGCATTCGCTGGGGCTGATCCGGGGCTCGCTGGCGATCCCGTACGCCGAGCTGCCGCGCCGCTGGAGCGAGCTCGACAAGTCGCGGGAGGTCGTCACGTACTGCTCGGACCCGGCCAGCGACCGGGCGCGCATGGCCGCCGAGTGGCTGGGCAAGCGCGGCTTCCGCGCGAGCCGCTACGACGGCGGGATCAGGGAGTGGGCCGCCGCCGGCCTTCCGCTCGAATGAAGGCCCTCGCCCTCGCCGTCCTGCTGACCGTTCCCGCCGCCGCCGAGACCGCGGTCCCGGCGCCGGCCGCGAAGGAAGCCGCCCTGCGCGACCTGCACGCCAAGCAGAGCGCCGGACTGCGGCGTCTGCGCGAGCTCATCGCGGGGAGAAGCCCGAGCGCGAGATCAAGCGCGAGCTCGACTCCCTGCGCGAGACGATGGCCGAGATCCGCAAGCTCGAGCCCGACGGCGCCAAGCTGCGCCCGCTCAAGCCCGTCCCGCAGTCCGGCGAGGTCCCCGGCGACGACGAAGAAGAGGGCTAGCGCGCTTCTCGCCGCCAACCCATGCGGGCGCGGGGCGGATCGGCGACGTCCCGCGGGAACGCTCGGATCGACCTCGCTCTCGAAGTCCGCGACTCCACGGAACCCGTCGCGGACTTCGAGGTCCCGCGGGACGTCGCCGATCCGCCCCCTACCGCTGAGTGGTAGGCGGCGGAAACATCGCCGCGCAGCGACCTTGAAGTCCGCGACGGGCCCCCATAGTCGCGGACTTCAAGAGCGAGGTCAATCCGAGCGTTCGCGAAGCGGCGATGTTTCCGCCGCTTGCCCGCACGAGCGGTAGGCTCGCGCTCGACGGAGTGGAAAGAGAAACCCCGCCGGCTTGAGTCGCCGGCGGGGTCTTTCGAGTCCTCCAGATGGAGGTGCGAGTAGGATTTGAACCTACGAATAACGGTTTTGCAGACCGTCCCCTTGGCCGCTTGGGTATCGCACCGAAATCGTCATGATCATTCCACCGTCACGCTCTTCGCCAGGTTGCGCGGCTGGTCGACGTCGCAGCCCCGCAGGTCGGCGATGTGATAGGCGAGCAGCTGCAGCGGCACCGCCGCCACGGCCGGCGAGAGGAACTCGCCGCAGGCGGGCAGCTCGAGCACGTGCTCGGCCTTGCCGTCGAGGCGGCGCTCCCCGCGCGTGACGAGCGCGATCACGCGCGCCCCGCGCGCGCGGGCCTCCTCGATGTTCGACAGAGTCTTCTCGAGCGTGTCCGCCTGCGTCGCGATCGCGAGCACCGGCATCGCGGCGTCGATGAGCGCCAAGGGACCGTGCTTCATCTCGCCGGCGGCGAAGCCCTCGGCGTGGATGTAGGAGATCTCCTTGAGCTTCAGCGCGCCCTCGAGGGCCGTCGGATAATTGACCCCGCGGCCGATGAAGAGGAAGTGCTCGCTCGCCATGAACTCCTTGGCGATCTCGCGGACCTGGCCGTCGAGCTCGAGCGCGCGGCGCAGGAGATCCGGCAAGGTCAGGAGCTGCGCGGCCCACTCGAGGCTCTCGGATTCCGGAGCGGCGCCCCGCGCGGCCGCGAGGTGGAGCGCGAGCACGGAGAGCGCCGCGAGCTGGCCCGTGAAGGCCTTCGTCGAGGCGACCCCGCACTCGGGCCCGCAGCGCGTCGGCAGGTTGAAGTCCGACGCGCGGGAGATGGCCGAGCCGACCGTGTTGCTGATCGCCAACGCCTTGAGGTCCTGGGACTTGGCCATGCGGACCGCGGCGAGCGTGTCCGCCGTCTCGCCGGACTGGCTCAGCGCGACGACGAGAGTGCCCGGCTTGAGGACGGGCTTCCGGTAGCGGAACTCGGACGCGGTCTCCACCTGAGCCGGAATGCCGGCGTGGCGCTCGATCAGGTACTTGCCCACCGTCGCGGCGTGCCACGACGTGCCGCACGCGACGAAGTGCACCCCGGTCAGCGAGCGGAGGTACTCCCCGGACATCCCCGTCTCGCGCTCGAGGACGCCGCGGTTGAGCGGCAGCAGGCGGCCGCGCAGCGTCGCCTCCACCGCGCGCGGCTGCTCGTGGATCTCCTTGAGCATGAAGTGGCGGTACCCGGACTTCTCGGCGGCCGAGTCGTCCCATTCGATCACGGTGGGGATCTTGTTCGACGGCCGGCCGTGCCGGTCGAGGAACTCGCAGCCGCGTCCGGTCAGGATCGCGAGCTCGCCGTCCTCGAGATACACCACGCTGCGCGTGTGCTTGAGGAGGGCGGGGACGTCGGAGGCGATGAAGTTCTCGCCGTCGCCCAGCCCGACGACGAGCGGCGAGTCGTGCTTCGCGGCCACGATCGTGCCCGGCGCCCGCGTCCAGATCACGGCGAGCGCGTAGGCGCCGCGCACTCGCTTGAGAGCGGCGCGGACGGCGGCGACGAGCTCGGCCTCGGCGGTCGACGGCTCGACGCGCTTGAGCTCCTCCTCTATAAGGTGGGAGACGACCTCGGTGTCGGTGCCGGAGCGGAAGGCGTGACCGACCGCGGTGAGCGCGTCCTTGAGCTCGCCGTGGTTCTCGATGATGCCGTTGTGGATGACGGCGACCTCGCCCGCGCAGTCGAGATGCGGGTGGGCGTTGGCCTCGGAAGGGCCGCCGTGGGTGGCCCAGCGCGTGTGGCCGAGGCCGAGATGGCCGAGGAGCGGCGCGCCGGCCAACAGCGCGTCCAGGTTCGCGAGCTTGCCGACGCTGCGCGAAAGCCCGATGCGCCCTTCCGATACGACGGCGACGCCGGCCGAGTCATAGCCCCGGTACTCGAGTCGCTTGAGCCCTTCCAGGAGGATCGGCACCGCCTGCCGGCCTCCCGCGTACGCCACAATTCCGCACATGGGTAGGATTATAGGGAGCCGAGCGTCCGAGTCCCATGATCGCGGCGTGAACACTTTGCCCCGGTCGAGTGAACGAGACTCGTCATGAAAGCGTTGCGCGGGCGTCCAGGAGCGGTCGCGACGCGGTGGTACAATCCCATCACATTCGCTAGGGAGAAATATCACGATGACCATGATCGAAGCCGCGGACGGGACGGCCAGCGGGACGCTCGACGTTCTGATCGAGAAGCTCCGCACGCGCCAGGCGCGCGTCTGCGTGATGGGCCTGGGCTACGTGGGGCTGCCGCTCGTGCGGCTGTTCGCGTCGAAGGGAACCTACGTGACGGCCTTCGACATCGACCAGGAAAAGATCGACCTCCTTAATAAGGGAACCTCTTACATCAAGTCGGTGACGTCCGAGGAGATCGCCGCCCGCCTGGCCGACGGCCTCATCACGCCGACCTCCGACGCGGGCCGCATCGCCGAGGCCGACGCGATCATCGTGTGCGTGCCGACGCCGCTGACGCCCGAGGGCAAGCCCGACGTCTCGTCGATCCGCCAGACGGCGCGCGCGATCGCGGCAGGCTTGCGCGTGGGCCAGGTCGTCGTCCTCGAGAGCACGAGCTACCCGGGCACGACGCGCGAGATCATGAAGCCGGAGCTCGAGCGCCGCGGCCTGCGCTGCGGGCGCGACTTCTTCCTGGCGTTCTCGCCCGAGCGCGAGGACCCCGGCAACAAGTCCTTCGTCATCGAGCAGATACCCAAGATCGTCGGCGGCATCGACGAGCCCTCCCGCCGCGCCGCCGCGGCGCTGTACCGCTCGGCCGTCGCGAAGGTCGTCGAGGTCTCCTCCGCGGAGGCCGCCGAGGCCGCGAAGCTCCTCGAGAACACGTACCGCATCGTCAACATCGCGCTCGTCAACGAGCTGAAGATGTGCTTCGACCGCATGGGGATCGACGTCTGGGAGGTCATCGAGGCGGCCGCGACGAAGCCGTTCGGCTTCCAGCCGTTCTTCCCGGGCCCGGGCCTCGGCGGGCACTGCATCCCCGTCGACCCGTTCTACCTGTCGTGGAAGGCGCGCGAGTTCCAGTTCAACACGCGCTTCATCGACCTCGCCGGCGAGCTCAACGTCCAGATGCCGTACTACGTCCTCGGCAAGCTCGAGTCGGCGCTGCGCGGGAAGGGCAAGAGCCTGGAAGGCGCGTCGATCCTCATGCTCGGCCTCGCGTACAAGAAGGACATCGACGACCCGCGCGAGTCGCCGTCGTTCCGCCTGCTCGAGCTGCTCGAGCAGAAGGGGGCGAAGGTCGTCTACAACGACCCGCACATCCCCACGTTCCCGAAGATGCGGCACTACGGCCACCTGAAGGTGGAGCCCGTCGACCTCACGAAGGAGGTGCTCGCCGCCGTGGACGCCGCCCTGATCGTGACCGACCACGCGGGTTTCGACTACGACGCGATCGCCCGGCACGCGCCGCTCGTGATCGACACGCGCAACGCGTGCGCGGGCGTCTCGCACTCCCGGGAAAAGATCGTCCGGGCTTAGGCTACTTCGCCACGACGAAGCTCTGATAGACGACGCCGTCGCCGGCGCCGCGGATGCGGGCTATGTAGACGCCCGACTCCACGACCCGGCCGGCGCCGTCGCGCGCGTTCCAGACGAGCGGCGCGCTCCCGGAGCGGGAGCCCTGGAAGACGCGCCGTCCGGAGATGTCGTAGACCGCCACCTCCGAGGCCGCGGCCCCGAAGACGGCCGAGTCGTTGACGCCGTCGGCCCGCGCCGGGCTCAGCAGACGCTGAGGAGCGCGGGCCGGGACCGCGGCGGACGGAGCGATCGCCGCCACCGTGGTCTCGGGGACCACCGACACGTCCTTGAGCTGGACGCGCGAGTCCTCGTTGTAGAATCCGATGCGCCCGCCCGTGTACGGGCGCTCCGTGTCCCGGAACGTCACGAGCAGGACGTCGTCGGCGTACACCTTGATCGTGTTCGTCGAGTCCTGCTCGACGCGCACGTTGTGCCACGCGCCGATCGGATAGACGGGGCTGGAGCCGGAGGCGAGGAAGCGCTGGGCCCCGGGGTAGGCGGGGTCCTCCTTGCCGAGTTCCCAGCCGTTGGGCTTGAGCGCGAAGTAGTAGAAGTGGACGTCGTCGGTGTAGTTCCACGCGATCCAGGCCACCTCCCACGGATTCGGGGCGGTGTTCACGCGCGTGTGGGCGACCGTCCGCAGGTTGAACGAGTACGTCTGCGGCCCCTGGAAGCGCGGTCCGAGCACCATCGAGGCGTGCGTCTCGGCGGCCGTGACGCTGGGCGCCGGGGCCTCCTCGAGCCAGGAGATCGTCGCGTCTCCGCCCAGCTTCGTGCAGCCGTAGCCGCCGAACGCGGAGGTCCACGGGCCGAACGAGGCGCCGTCGGGGTAGCAGGTCCCCTTCGGGTAGGTCTTGAAGTCGTCGTAAAAGGAGCCCGTGACGAGCGTGCCCGCCGCCGGCGCGGCCGGCGTCGTGAACGTGAAGTCGCCGGAGGTCGTCAGGATCCCGTTGGCGCCGCGCGACTTCACGCGGTAGTGATAGAGGGTCGACGGAACAAGCGCGAGCAGGTTCGCGACGTGGGTCTTGGTTTGGACCGCGTCGAGGGACGTCGACTGGCCGTAGGCCGCCGTCGGCCCGTAGTCGACCTGGGTGTCGCCCGTCACGTCGGTCGTCCAGGCGATCATCGCGCCGTTGGGGCCGACGCCGGAGGAGGCCACGGCCGAGATCACGGGCCCGCCGGGCGCCGCCGCGGGAGCGATCGCCGCCGCGGACACCGCGCACACGGTCTCCGCGCCCGACGAGGCGTAGAGGCCGACGTTGCTCAGCGCGGTCGCCGCCGCCTGCTCGGTCCGGAACGCGAACCGGGAGCCGATCAAGGTCTCCGGCCCCGTCCCCTGGCGCACGTAGGCGCTGTAGACGCGCGCCGCCAGGTCGACGACGAGGCGGACGTGGTACTGCATCCCGGCCGTGTAAGGGTACGCGGCCGCCGCGGCGTACGCGGAGCCGTTGCGGGCGTCGACGCGGCCCGAGGTGTTGAAGCGGACGGCGGCCGCGAGCGCCGAGTAGGCTCCCGCGAGGCCGTTGGAAAGCCCCGTCGCGCCGTCGATGGCGCCCGCCGCGGGCGTCACGTCGTACTCGGCGGTGAAGGACCCGGTCATCGGCGCGAACGCGAGGTTCTGCCACGTCCCGGCGCTCGTCGCGCAGCCGGCGGAAAGCGGCGCCGCCGCGGTCGTGAACGTCGAGTCCGCGGAGACCGAGAGGTTGCCCGCGGCGTCCTTGGATTTCACGCGGTAATGGTAGAGCGTCCCGGCCGCGAGGCCGGAGAGCGCGACGGAATGGCCCGTCGTGAGGCCGGAGACGAGCGCGGTGGCCGTCCCGTAGGACGCGGTCGTGCCGTACTCGACCTGGCCGTCGGCCGCCTCGTTCGTCGTCCAGGCGATCGTCGCGCCGTTCTGTCCGATCCCGGAGGCCGAGACGCCCGCGAGCGCGGGCGCCGTCGTGTCGACGGGCGCGGGGGCGGAGGCCGTGACTTCACGGACGCTCATCTTCTTATAGAGGAGGCCGTTGGTCCCGACGTTGTCGCTGCGGAAGTACACCGAGAGGTTCGGCTTGCCCGTCTCCGAGCCCTGCCGGCTGTCGCCGGCGCGCAGGCGCAGCGCGGGGTTGACGCCGTTGCGGCAGGCGACGCCGCCGACGCCGAAGTTGGCGCCGTTGTCCTCGAGCTCGTTGACCTTGGTCCAGGTCCCGCCGTTGAGGCCGTCCGTGAGGTCCATGTAGTTCTCCAGCTTGACGTTGCCGTTGGGCAGGTCGCGCACGACGAGCTTCCAGCCGATCCACTTGTTGTAAGGAAGGCCTCCCGCGAACGCGGGCTTGTTCTGCGTGGGGACGGAGCTCGGGTGTTTCGTCTCCTTCTCGAGGTCGATGCGGCCGTCGTAGCGAAAGCGCGCGCCCGTGCCGCGGGAGTCGCAGGGGTTGGCCGTCTCGTTCGTGTGGTTCGTGCGCGCGACGCCGACGATCCCGCCGTAGGCGGTGCCGGAGTCGGATACGCGCATCGCGTACACGGTCATCTCGACGTCGCCCCAGCTGCGGGTCTTCGCCGGATCGTGGACGTACAGGCGGGGCGTCGAGCCGGAGATGCGCATGACGCCGGCGCCGTCGATGGCGTAGGTCGCGTTGCCGCGTCCGTGCAGCCAGGAGTCGCGGGGGTCGGTCCCGAAGCCGATCGTGCGGGCGACGCCGTTGCCCCAGGACGAGCTCCACTCCTTGCCGCCGGCGACGGTGTCGTAGATCTTGGCGACGCCGAAGGCGTCGACGCCGGCGGCGCCCGCGGACGGCGGCAGCGCCAGGCGCAGGACGGCGAGGGCGGCGGGGACGAGGGTCTTGAGATTCATCACTGGTTTCCTCCGAAGCGGTAGCGGATGCCGATCTGGTGCGAGCCCATGTTCGCGCCGGCGAGCGCGCGGGCCATGACGAACGAGTAATCGAAGCCGAAGCGGTCGAACTGCATGCCGACGCCCGCCGTGACCTGGTCGAGGCTGACGCCGCCGCGGAACTTCACGCGCTCGTCGCCGAGGGACTTCTCGAGGCCTAAGGACGGCGTCATGCGCGTACGGTCGGTTCCCGAGGGAACCTGGCGGTAGGCCACGTCCGCCGTGGCGACGAGGCCCCAGTCTTTGCGGGCCCACGCCAGGCCCGCTTGATACTCGCGCGGCACGCGGTCCTCGTCGACGAGGCCGACGTCCGGGGAGTTCACGTCGCGCGCCGCGAGGCCGACGGTGAGGCGCTCGGTCGCCTTATACGAGGCTCCGAGGTCGAAAGAGGGGGCGCCGCGGCCGGTGCCGCCGGCGAAGACGGGGTCGCCGGCGCCCGAGGTGTCGGCGCCGGAGTCGAAGGAATGGTGCAGGTACTTGGCGACGGCGCCGGCGGAGAGGCGCTCCGTCAGGCGACGGGACAGGGAGACGCCGACGACGCGCTCGGTCATCAGGCCCGAGGCGCGGAAGTCGGTCACGGCGACGCCGAGCGAGCCCCAGCGGGTCGGAACGGCGCCCGCGAGGAAGCTGCGGCCGATCGAGTCGACGCCTTCCTGGCCGGCGTAAAGCTTGTCGTAGCTCATGTAGACCTCGGCGCGGGACAGCCCGGCCGCGCCGGCGGCGTTCTGAAGGATCGACGCCGCGTCGGGCTCCGACGGCAGGGACGCCCCGGCCATCGCGGCCGAGCGGGCGCCGGTCTGCGGGTACTGGAACGCGGCCCGCGCGGACGGCGCGAGCAGGACGGCGCAAAGCGAAATGCCTAGGATGCGTCGCATGAGGCTCGTCTCCGTGGAGTGGAGGCTGGGCGCGGTGAGGGGGCCGGCGCCGGAACGTCTCGCGTCTTTCGCCGCCCGGGGAGGGCGGCCTCTCGCCCGGCATGGGGCGAGGTCAAGTCTTGGTCGAGCGGACGTCACTGAACCGTCAAGAGATGATAACAGCGGCGCAACCCGTCCGCAAGGCCCCGCGGAACAACTTGATAATAATTTAGTCACGAGAAATACATGGACCGGAGGCGTCCTCCGTCGTAAACTGAGCGTCATGACGCGAACGGCCGCCCTCGCCCTGCTGATCACCGCGCTCGGCGGCGCGCGCGCCGTCGCGGGCGGCTGGGTGACGGCGTATTACCCGGGCTGGCGGCAGGCGCGGCTCGCGCCGGACCGCATCGACTACGAGGCCGTGACGCACGTCGCGCATTTTTCGCTGATCCCGCGCGCCGACGGCACCCTCGACGCCGGGACCAACCGCCTGACCCCCGCCAACGTCGCCGCGGCGGTCGCCGCGGCGCACGGCGCGGGCAAGAAGATCCTCGTCACGATCGGGGGCAGGGCTCGCGCCCGGGCTTCGCGGCCGCGATCGCGCCCAAGCGCCGCGCGGCCTTCGTCCGGACCGTGGCCGCCTTCGTCCGCGACAACGGCTACGACGGCGTCGACCTCGACATGGAGCCGATCGAGCCCGGAGACGCGCGCGACTTCGCGGCCTTCGCGCGCGACCTGCGCGCCCGTCTCGACGAGACGAAGCCGCGTCCGCTGCTGACCGCGGCGGTGCGCTGGGAGCCGGCGCTGTTCGCGCGGCTGTCCGGCCTCTTCGATCAGATCAACATCATGACCTACAACCTGTCGGGCGCCTACCCGGGGTGGGTCAGCTGGCACAACGGGCCGCTCTTCGACGGCGACCGGCGCTTCCCCAACGGCTCTCCGGGGCTGCCGTCCGTGGACGGACTCGCGAACACCTTCCTCGCGGCGGGCGTGCCCGCGCAGAAGCTGGGCGTCGGTCTCAGCTTCAACGGCAGCGTGTGGACGGGCGGGGAGATCGACGGCCCCGGCCGGGCGTGGAAGAGCCCGCCGCAGGTCCAGAGCCGGCCCTATTTCGCGCTCGCGGACACGTACGGCATCAAGGAGGGGGACGTCGCCGATCCTCGCTACCGCTGGGACGAGCGGGCGGAAGCCGCCTACCTCAGCATTCCAGGCGTCGACGGCGGCGACGCGCAGTTCGTGTCCTACGCGAACGAGGCGACCATCGCGCGCCTGTCCCGCTACGCCCGCGAGCGCGGGCTCGGGGCCTCATCGTCTGGGACCTCGGCGCCGGCTACCGCGCCGAGCAGCCGGAGGGGCGGCGCGACCTACTCCTGCAGGCCGTCAAGAAGGCGCGCCTCGCCGGAGAGGGCCGGCCGTGAGCGGCGCGCCGCACATCCTCGTCCTCGCGGCCGGCGGCGGCGACCGCATGAACACGACCTTGGCCCAGGCTCTGCAGCCCGTGTTCTTCAAGCCGATGATCCGCCACGTGCTCGACGCGGCGGTGTCCGTTCCGCGGCGCTCGCTCGGCGTCGTCGCCGGCAAGGGCGAGCGGGAACTGCGCGAAGGTCTGCGCGACTACGAGGATCTTCAGTTCTTCCCGTCGGCCAAGGGGGCCGACGCGGCGGACGCGCTGCTCGCGGCCGCCGAGCATCTCGGCGGAGGGGACGCCGATGTGCTCGTCCTCTCCGCGGGCGCGCCGCTGACGAGCGCGGGCTCGATCGGCGGACTGTGGTCCCGACACTCGGAGCGCGGCTCCGACGTGACGGTCGCCACGGCCGAGGCGGCCGACGCCCGCGGCCTGCCGCGCGCGCTGGGGAAGCGGACGCGCTCCGCGCCGTCAAGGACGAGATACTCTGCACCGAGGAGGAGCGGCGCGCGCGGGAGGTGCCGGCGGGGCTCTACGCGTTCCGCCTCGCGGCGCTGCTGGAAATCCTGCGTGGATTGGCGCCCGCCGAGGGCCGCGAGCGGCGCGTGTCCGACGCCGTCGCCGCCGCCGCCGCGAAGGGCCTGAGCTGCGCCGGGTGGCGCGTCGAGGACGCCGACGAGGCGCTCGACGCCGCGGACCTGCATTCTCTGCAGCGGGCCGAGTCCGTCCTGCGCGACCGACGCAACCGCGAGCTCATGCGGCGGGGAGTCGCCCTGCGCGATCCGCGCACGACGACGATCGATCCCCGCAGCCGCATCGAGCGGGACGTCGTCATCGAGGGGGGACTCTCATCGTCAACTCCTCGATCGAGGCGGGCGCGGTCGTCGAGTCGGGCTGCCGGATCCTGGATTCCTCGATCGGCGCGGGCACCACGCTCAAGCAGGGCACGCGCGTCGACCGCAGCCGCGCGGGACGCGCGTGCGCGCTCGGGCCGTACGCGAACGTGCGGCCGGGGACGACGCTCGGAGACGAGGTCCGCCTCGGCAACTACGTCGAGGTCAAGAACTCGAGCGTCGGTGACCGGTCGAAGATCTCGCACCTGAGCTACGTGGGGGACGCGGAGATCGGCCGGGACGTCAACATCGGCTGCGGCTTCGTGACCTGCAACTCGGACGGCGGGCCCGTCAAGCGGCGGACCGTGATCGAGGACGGCGCGTTCGTCGGCAGCGCCTCGCAGGCCGTGGCGCCCGTGAGGCTCGGAGCGGGCTGCTTCGTCGCGACGGGCACGACGGTCACCGAGGACGTGCCCGCGGGCGCGATGGCCATCAGCCGCGGGCGGCAGACGACGAAGGCGGGCTACGCGCGCAAGTACGCCGCGCGCCGGACCGCCCCGAAGCCCTGACTACCTCTCGAGCTTCTCCACGGACACGACGCGGCCGCCCTCGAACACGAGCCGGGCGCGTTCGCCGGGCCCGGGCGACGCGGTTCCGACGCTGACGCCTCCGCCCATTCCGGTCGAGCCTCCGAAGGTCCCGCCGCCGATCGAAACGCCGAGCCCCGGCCGGGAGCCGGAGTCGCCGTAAACCCAGACCTCCTGGCGTCCCGCGGCGGATTCGCGCGAGAAGCGCCGGGTCGGGGCGCCCAGGGCCATGCGGGCCATCTCCTCGCTGAAGCCGACCTCGACCTGCCCGGCGCGAACCTTCTCCTGCGTCGCGGCGGGCCAGGAGGCGAACAATCCCGGGTCGCGCTTGATGCGCGACGCGGGCGTGGAGCAGGCCGCGAACAGCAGGACGGCGAGCGCGGAGAAGCCGGGCCTCATGACGCGACGCTCGCGTCGAGGCCGAAGCGCCTCAGGCGCTCGCGCAGCAGCTCGTCGTCGGGGGCGGTGAACTCGATCGCGGCGGCGTCGCCGACGCTCGCGACGGTCAGGGCGCCGATCGAGACGCCCTCGTCGTTGAGCAGCCGCGTCAGGCGGGCGAGCTCTCCGTCGCGCCTCTCGACCTCGATGCGGTAGACGGCGGTCTTTTTCGCGGGCATGCTCCCCTCCTTAATGATCACAGTTCGAAGACGTAGTAGTCGGGATCGAAGCCCAGCCGCTGGGCGAGCGCGACGGCGTTCGCCGGCTCGTCGACTGCCAGCACCATGCGGATGCGGTCGTTTTCGACCGCGCTGTAAAGGGAGAGGATCTTGATCCCCTCGTCCTCGAGCGCCTGCGCGAGGCGGTGCAGCTCGGAGGGGCGGTTCGGCAGCTCGAGCTGGAACACCTGGTCCTCGGAGACCTCGGCGCCGGTCTTCTCGAGCGCGCCGCGCAGCTTCGCGCTTTTCGGCGCGAGGAACTGCACGGCGATGCGGTCGCCGCAGCGGGCCGTCTTCACGTTCTTCGCGCCGATCTTCTCCTTCTCGAGAACGCGGGCGAGCAGCGAATAGGCGCGCGGAGCGTTGCGGAACGAGACGCGGTACTGCGTGATGTCGGGCCGGTTCATGACGCCTCCAATGGAACGCGGTCATTATAAGGCGGGACGCTCCGTCGGCCCATGGAGTTTCCGTAACGCATATGTCTCGGCGTCGGCGCCCGCGTACATCGCGCGTTCACAAATGTGTTTCCGGTCCTTGATGGTTCGCGCCCCTCGCGGACGTTAGACTGTTCGCACGAAGTAAACGCGCCGGACAGGAGGCCATCATGATCGTCGCAGCTCATCAGCCGAATTTCATGCCGTGGCTCGGCTACTTCGACAAGATGCGCAAGGCCGACCTCTTCATCTCGGTCGATCACGTGCAGATGGAGCGCCAGGGCTTCCAGAACCGGGTGCGCGTCAAGACGGGCGAGGGGCCGCGCTGGCTGACCGTTCCCGTCGTCCAGGAGTCGCGCGGCGAGACGATCGCCGAGAAGCGCGTCGACAACAGCCGCGACGGGCGCTTCCGCTGGGGCCGCAAGGCGATGCTGACGCTCAAGTACGCCTACCAGAAGGCCCCGCACTTCGCCGCCTTCGAGCCCGAGCTCCTTAAGATATTCGACGGGCAGTGGGACCGCCTGGCCCCGCTCAACGAGGCGCTCATCGAGGTCTGCCGCGAGGGCCTCGGCATCAAGACGCCGATCGTGCGCAGCTCCCAGCTCAAGGTCACTGGCGCGAAGAGCGAGATGGTCCTCAATATGTGCCGCGAGGTCGGCGCCGAGGCCTATCTCGCGGGCTCCGGCGCGTCGAAAGGGTATCTCGACGTCGCGGCGTTCGAGGCCGCCGGAATCCGCGTGCTCTGGCAGGAGTTCCGCCATCCGCGCTACGTGCAGCATCCGCCCGGCGACGGGTTCGCCGAGCGCATGAGCGCCTTCGACCTGCTGTTCAACTGCGGGCCCGCGAGCGCCGCGATACTCGCGGGCGAGCCCGCGGCCGCGGAAGCGGCGGGAGTCACCGCATGAGCGCCAAGACCGCGCCGCGCCGCGCGCCGGACGTGCTGGCGAAGTACGCCGGACAGACGGTCGTCGCCGTCGGGGCGCATCCCGACGATCTCGAGCTCGGCCTCGGCGGGACGCTCAAGCGCCTCAGCGACGCCGGCGCCCGCGTGGTCATGGCCGTGGTCAGCATCCCGAGCGACCGGGAGTCCCGCATCAAGGAGGCCAACGCCGCCGCCCGCATCCTCGGCGGCGAGACGCACTTCCTGACGCCGGACCGGACGATGCGCGTCGAGGACCTCAAGAACCACGAGCTCGTCGGCATGATGGACGGCCTGGTCAAGCAGTACGAGCCGGCCGCGCTGTTCACTCACAGCCTCGCGAACCTGCACAAGGACCACAAGCTCGTGCACGAGGCCTGCATGTCGAGCCAGCGCCTGCGCTACTTCGACCTTTTCTGTTATCCGCCGACGAGCTGCCACGCGATCAACGTCCAGTTCAACGCCCACGCTTACATCGACATCTCCCCCGTCATCGACGCCAAGATGCGCGCGATCCGGATGCACTCGACTCAGTTCGCGCGGCGCGGGCTCAAGACGGACCATTATCGCGAGGCGTCCAGCCGCGTCGGGCAGATCGTCGGCGTGCCGTACGCGGAAAGCCTCGAAATCGTGCGCATGAGGCTCAATTGACGGCGAGGGAGGACGTGATTCTGGAAACCAAGACCATCGACGGGGGGCCAAAGAGGCTCCCGCTTTCGCCTCCGTGCGCGAGCTCGTTCGCGAGAAGGGCCTCAAGTTCGCCGAGTTCTGGTTCACCGACCTCGCGGGCAAGCCGTGGCGCATCTCGATGGCCGTCGAGGCGCTCAACGAATCGATCTTCACCGTCGGCCTGCCGCTCGACGGCCAGCCGGTGGGCGGCGCCTGGGACGGCGTCATGCTTCTCGTTCCGCGCTACGACGCGCTCTACGTCGATCCGACGGCCGCCGTGCCGACGCTCGCGATGTTCTGCGACGTGCTCGACCCCGCGACGAAGGAGCCCCTGGCGCTCGAGCCCCGGCACGTGCTCAAGCGCGCGGTTCGCCTCATCGACGACCGCCTCGGCGCGACGCTGTCGATCGGCGCGGAGCCGGAGTTCGTGCTGCTGAATTCGAAGGGCCGCCCCGTCAGCGAGGGGAGGTCTGGGAGTTCCTGCGAGCGCTCGCCGACGCGCTCACCAAGGCCGGCGTCCAGGTCGACTGGTTCCGGTACGGCCCCGGGCCGGGGCAGGGACGGGTGCAGATGCGCGCCGACGCGGCGCTCCAGCTGGCCGACCGCGTGCTGCTCTACCGGCACCTGGCCGTCAACGTGGCGCGCGCGAAGGGCCTCAAGGCCTCCTTCCTGCCGCTCGCGACCGAGGGCGGCGCCACTCCCGGCTTCCCCGTGCATCTCGCGCTTTGGAAGGACGGGCGAAACCTCTTCCACAACGACGCGGGCTGGTCGCTGACGAGCGCGGTGGCGCGCGGCTGCGCGGGCGGGCTGCTCGCCCATCTGCCGGCGCTGTCGGCGCTGTGCGCGCCGACGACGAACTCCTATCGCCGCCTCGTCTCCGGCGTCTCCGGGCCCGCGGGCGCGCTGCTCTCGACGACGGACCGCAAGGCGGCCTGCCGCATCCCCGCGCGCTCGACGGCGCCCGGCGCGCGGCGCGTGAAGTTCTGCGTGCCGGACTCGACGTGCAACCCGTACCTCGCGATCGCCGCGATCGTGATGGCGGCCCTCGACGGCGTCGAGAAGATGATGGAGCCGCCCGTCGACGGCGAGGCTCCCGCTCCCGGCGGCGTGCCGCACTGCCTCGAGTCGGCGCTCGACGCGCTCGGCTCGGACCGGGCGTTCCTGACGGCCGGCGAGGTCTTCTCGCCGGCGATCCTCGACGCCTGGACGCGCGAGCGCTGGGCGTCGCAGGTGATTCCCACGCGCACCAAGCCGCACCCCGCCGAGACGGCGGAAGACCCCAAGGAGGCGTGACATGACGACGCTCGACGCGGAGAAGCCCCTGATCAAGCCGGAAGGAATGATGGCGAAGTACGTCGGCAAGAAGGTCCTCGTGGTCGGTGCTCACCCCGACGACATCGAGCTCGGAGCGGGCGGCACCGTGGCCCGCCTCGCGGCGAGCGGCTCCGACGTCCGCATGGTCGTCGTCTGCACGCCGAACAACCTCAAGGCCCGCAACGAGGAGTCGAAGGCCGCCGCGCGCGAGCTCGGCGCCAAGATCGAGTTCCTCTACGACCAGCGCGAGATGCGCGTCGAGGATATCAAGAGTTACGAGCTCGTCAGCCGGATCGACCAGCTCGTGCGCGAGCTCGATCCCGCGGTCGTCATCACGCACGCCGCGTCGAACTTCCACCACGACCACGTCCTCGTCTACAAGGCCTGCCAGGCGGCCCAGCGGCTTCACTTCTTCGACATGCTGTGCTTCTACCCGAACAGCTGCCATCCCGTCACGACGCCGTTCCACCCTCAGGCCTACGTCGACATCTCCGACGTCATCGGCAAGAAGATGGCGGCGATCCACAAGCACACGACCCAGTTCACGTGCCGCGGCCTGACGACCGACCACTACGTCGGCGTGGCGCGCGAATACGGACGCCTGGCCGGATGCGAGTACGCCGAAGGCCTCGAGATCTCGCGGATCAATCTCGGATGATCCGCGCCGCCGAAACCGCCGCAACCACTGAAAGGAGAAAACAAATGCGTCAGACCCTCGCCGCCGCCGTCCTGCTCGCCGCCGGAGCCGCCTCCGCCCAGGAGCCCGTGCTCTCGCCGTCCGCCGCCGCCGTGCCCGCCGCCGTCTCCGCCTCGGCGAAGCCCGACCGCGGCTTCATCCTGCGCGAGCAGGCCTACGCCGCCCTCGCCAAGGGCGACAAGACCGCCGCGCGCGCCAAGCTCGCGGCGTCGCTGAAGGCCGACCCGAAGAACGCCGCCGCCCACAAGCAGCTCGGCTACCTCGAGTACGAGGCCGGCAAGCTGGCGTCCGCCGCCAAGTCGTTCTCCACGGCCCGGGCGCTCGAGCCCAACGACCTGTCGACGGCGCTGCAGCTCGGCTACACGTACCAGAAGCTGAAGAAGCCGGCGCAGGCGAAGGAGGCGTTCACGGCGGCGTCGGAGAGCTCCGACGAGCAGGTCCGCCAGGCCGCGATCGCGTCCCTCAACGGCGCCGCGGCGCCGTCCGAGCCGTCGCTCTGAGACCCGAAGCCCGTCCCGCGGCCGGCCCGAAAGGGCCGGCCGCGGATTCGCGCGGAACCCCTCGATGACCCGCATATTGCCTTTGCTCGCCCTCGCCGTTCTCTCCGCCGCCTGCGCGCGGGGGCCGCGCCGTTCGGGCCGGGAATGCCCGGCGGCGACGGCCCCGGGCGCCGGGGAGCTCGCGCGCGGCTACGCCTGGTCGCGCTGCGGCCGGCTCGCGGAGGCGATTTCCGCCTTCTCCGCCGCCGCCGCGTCCGATCCCGGCAACAAGAGGGCCCGCATGGAACTCGGCTACGCGCGCCAGGCCGCCGGGGACTTCACCGCGGCGGCCGACGACTTCGCGCTCGTCGCGCGGGAGCCCGGCGAGTTCCAGGAGCAGGCGCAGGGGGCCCTCAAGGCGCTCCAGGAGGGAGGAACCTCCGCCTCCGACTCCACGCGCCAGACCTTGCTCGACGCGGGCTACGAGGCCCTGCGCAAGGGCGAGAACGCCGAGGCGCGCGAGAAGTTCAAGCTCGCGCTGGCCTCCGACCCCGGGCGCGAGGAGATCGCCAAGCAGCTCGGCTACATGAGCCTGGCCGAGGGCGACCTCGCCGGCGCCGCCCGCGACTTCGAGGGGCGCGGCGCATCGACCCCGAGGACTGCGCGTCCGCCCTCGAGCTCGGCTACCTGTACGCCCGGCTCCACAACGACGCGCGCGCCGAGAAGGAGTTCATCTCCGCGCAGTGGTGCGCCGACCCCAAGGTGCGCGAGGCGGCGGCCGCGGCGCTCAAGAACATCCGCGCCGCGGACTCGAGCCTCTACCTGGACCTCTACGCCGCGCCGCTGTTCACGTCCCGCTTCCAGGACAAGATCGCCTACGCCGAGGCCGTCGCCGGCTGGAAGCCCGTCGCGCGCTGGCCCGTGAGCCTGCTCGCCATCGGCCGCCTCATGCAGGACTCGCGCTCGCGCGCCGGCGACATCCCCGAGATCTACTCCGACAACGCGGCGTCCTTGGGGCCGGGCCTGAGGATCCAGCCCAAGGGATCGAATCTGGCCCTCACGGGCGAGCTGTCGCCGACGCTGAACCTCACGCGCAACCCGGAGCACCCGGACCGCGGCGAGCTCAACAAGCGCGTCGTCCTGACCCACTACCTCTACGGCGAGAAGCGGCGCGTCTTCGCCGATCTCGGCGCCAGCGCGGGCTGGTACAGCCGCTACCGGGACAACGTCATCGCGTACGCGCAGGCGCGCGCCGGCGTCGCGGCCTGGGAAGGCCGCGGCGCGCGGTTGAGCCTGTACGCCCCGCTGTACGTCTCCAAGGACACCAACAAGGACTTCTTCAACAACTACGCGGAGTTCGGCGCCGGCGCGGAGGTCGCCTCCGTCACCGACCTGAACCTCAAATTCCGCATGGAATACCTGCGCGGAAACTACATGGGCATCGAGGGACGGGACCGCAACCCGTACGCCGCCGCCTACCACGACGTGCGCGCGAGCCTGATCTGGTCGATGCGATTCAGCCGCGAACGGCGCCGCAAGGTCCCGCCGCCCGGGCCGGACGCGGGGGCCGGACGGCCGGGACTGCGGTGGTAGCCGAGAGCGTCGAGTCGGTCGTCCAGGGGCTGACGGCCTTCACGGCCGTGGCGATCCTCGTCAGCGGCCTCGACGACATGTTCATCGACGTCTGGTATTACGCCGGCGAGGCGCGCCGCCGCCTGCGCCCGGTCGGGCGCCGGAAGTACTCCGAGGCCGAGCTGCGCGCCCTGCCGGAGCAGGCGATCGCGATCATGATCCCGGCCTGGCACGAGGACGCCGTCATCGCGCACATGCTGCGCAACACGCTGAAGACCGTCGAGTACGCGAACTACGACATCTTCATCGGGACCTACCCCAACGACGAGGCGACGATGCTCGCCGTGGCGTCCGTCGCCGAGTCCGAGCCGCGCATCCACCGGATCGTCACGCCCAACGACGGGCCCACGAACAAGGCGGACTGCCTGAACTGGATCATCGCGGGCATCAAGCGCTACGACAAGGAGCACTCGCGCGACTACAAGATCTACATGCTGCACGACTCCGAGGACCTCGTGCACCCGCTGTCCTTCAAGCTCATGAACGCGCACGTCCCCGCGCACGCGTCGATGGCGCAGTTGCCCGTCGTCCCGTTCGAGTCTCCGGCCAAGGAGCTCACGGCGGGGACCTACCTCGACGAGTTCGCGGAGTCCCACCTCAAGGACATGGTCGTGCGCGAGCGGCTGAGCGGGATGGTGCCCTCGGCCGGCGTCGGCACGGGCTTCTCGAGCGCGGCCCTCGACCGCCTGGCGCTCAAGCACAACAACCAGATCTTCAACGTCAACACGTTCACCGAGGACTACGACCTGGCCTTCCGGCTCAACGCGATCGGCGAGAAGTCGATCCTGCTCCAGTACTTCGTCGAGAAGACGCGCGTCAGCGGCAGGGGGCTGGCCATCGAGCGGGAGCTCGTCGGGACGCGCGAGTACTTCCCGGACAACTTCCACGACGCCGTGCGCCAGAAGGCCCGCTGGACCCTCGGCATCGTCTTTCACGGCTGGCGCGAGCGCGGCTGGGAGGGCGGTCCGGCCCTGCGCTACATGATCTGGCGCGACCGCAAGACGCTGCTGACGAACTCCGTCAACATGCTCGGCTACCTCCTGCTCCTCGACGGCCTGGCCTCCGCCTACCTCGGGCTTCACCTGACGGGCGAGCCGTTCGCCCGCATTCCGGAGGGCTCCTGGGTCTGGAACGTGATCGCCGTCGACGGGCTCCTGCTCTTCAACCGCTGCGTGCAGCGCGTCGTCACGATCGCGCGCGTGTCGAACCGGCGGCAGGCGGCGCTGTCCTTGCCGCGCATCATCTGGGGCAACGTCATCAACTTCTTCGCCGTCGCGAAGGCGAGCTGGCTGTTCGGGCGCGCCACGCTCACGGGCAAGCAGCCCGTGTGGGCCAAGACCGCGCACGCGTTCCCGACCGAGGAGCAGCTCATGGGCTACAAGCGCAAGCTCGGCGATCTGCTGCTCGAGGCGCGGCTCCTGACCTTGACCCACCTGACCGAAGCGCTGGCCAAGCAGAAGGAGAGCGGGCGCCTGCTCGGAGACATCCTCGTCGACCTCGGCTACGTGTCGGAGGACGACGTCGTCTCGGTGCTCGGCGGACAGCTGAAAGTGGACGTCCTGCGCCTCGAGGCAGCGGCGCCGGGCGCGCTGGCGCTCATTTCGGAGGCCGCCGCGCGCGAGCACCTGATGATCGTCGCCGACGCGGACAGCCGCCCCCTGCTCGTCGCCGCGGCGGACGTCGGCGACAAGCGCATGCGCACCTGGCTCGACGCGAACCTGCCGCACCCGTACCGCCTGGCGCTGGCCGGGCGGAGGCGCGTCGTCGACGCGATCGAGAAGGCCGCGGGGCGGGCGTCCGCCGCCCTCGCGGCGCCGCACCCGGAGGCCCGCCGCGACGCTCCGGGCCTCGACCTGCTGCAATGAGGAGATGACCATGAAGAAGCCCACCGTGCTCGTCGTGTTCGGCACCCGTCCCGAGGCGATCAAGCTCGCCCCCGTCGTCCGCGCCCTGCGCGCGGGAGGGGCCTGTCGGCGCGCGTCTGCGTCACGGCCCAGCACCGCCAGATGCTCGACCTCATGCTCCGGTCCTTCGACATCGTCCCCGACATCGACCTCGACCTCATGAGGGATAACCAGGATCTCTCGGAGTTCACCGCCCGCGCGCTGACCGCGCTTCGCGACGTTCTGCGGCGCGAGCGGCCCGACTACGTCCTCGTCCAGGGCGACACGACGACCGCCTTCGCGGCCGCGCTCGCCGCCTTCTACGAGCGCATCCCCGTCGGCCACGTCGAGGCGGGCCTGCGCTCCTTCGACCTCGACAACCCGTTTCCCGAGGAGGCCAACCGCGCGCTGATTTCGCGCCTGGCCGACCTTCACTTCGCCCCGACCGGCGTGGCCGCGGCCAACCTTCTGGCCGAAGGCATTCCCGCGGACCGCGTCGTGACGACGGGCAACACGGTCGTCGACGCGCTGCGCTGGGGCGCGGCGCGCCCGCACACCGTCGTCGAGCCGGCGCTGCTCGAGGGCCTGCGGTCCATGGGCGCGACGGACCGCGCCGCACTCGTCACGACGCACCGCCGCGAGAACCACGGCAAGCCGCTCGAGTCGTTGTGCGCGGCCTTCGTCGAGCTCGTGAGGCGTCACCCCGACCTGCATCTGTTCTACCCGGTGCACATGAACCCGAAGGTCTGCGCCGTCGTGCGGCGGATCGTCAAGCATCCGCGCGCCCACCTGCTGCCCTCGCTCGAGTACTTCGACCTCATCCACGTCATGCGCCGCAGCCACTTCGTGCTGACCGACTCCGGCGGCCTGCAGGAGGAGGCGCCCGCGCTCGGCAAGCCCGTCGTCGTCCTGCGCACGACGACCGAGCGCCCCGAGGCCGTCGACGCCGGCGTCGCGGCGCTGGTCGGCACGCGCACCTCCGACGTCGTGCGCCTGGCGTCGCGCCTGCTCTCGGACGCGGCGTTCCATCGCGGGATGGCGCGCGGCAGCGGCGTCTTCGGCGACGGGCGCGCCAGCGAGCGCATCGTGGGCTGCGTCATGCGGCGCTTCGGACTCGCGTCGCGCCGCCCCGCCGCCTACCGCGCCGTCATGGAAGCGGCCCAATGATGTCACTGTCCGGTCATGCCCGACGGGCCGCCTCGGAGGCTATGATGATCGCGCCGATGCCGAAGAACTATTGGAAGGAATGGCTGGTTGTGGCGGTCCTCGCCGGCGGGGCCGCCTGGTGGGCCCTCACCGGCCGCGCGTGGGCGCGGCGCAACCTCTTCGCCCCGGCGCCGATCCCCGAGGCCTCGCGCGTCGAGCCGCGCTTCCTGACCCTGAGCTTTCCGCGGATCGTCCCGAGCGCGCGGCGCCACGCGATGTCCCGCGCCGAGCTGTCGCACCTGCTCTCAGGCCTCGAGGACCTCGGCTACGTCACGATCGGCCTCGACGACGTTCGCGCGCTGTACGCCGACGGGCGCCTGCTGCCGCCGAAAGCCGTGCTGCTCGCGTTCTCCGGGGACGATCCCCGCGGCGCGGCCCTCGCCGACTCCGCGCTCAAGCGCCGGCGCATGCGCGGAGCCCTGTTCATCACGCGGACCGCCCGCGACGGCGACGCCCGCAAGGCCTACCTGACCGAGCACGCGGTCGCCCAGATGAAGCTCGGCGGGGCCTGGTCGTTCGGGACGCTGGGCGAGGACGGCGCGCTCTCCGCCGGCCCGGTCAAATTCCTGCCGGCCGACGCCGCCCTCAACGCGGCGGGAGACGAGCCCGCGGGCCTGCGCGTCCTGCCCGTGCGTCCCGACCGCCTGCGCGACGCGACGCTCGCCGTCATCGAGGCGTCGTGGCCGCGCGAGCGCGAGCTCGCCGACGACTTCTCCCGCCCGGCGTTCGATCCTGATTGGATTCCGGGCTGGGGCGTCGTCTCCCGGGGAGAGGGCAAGCTGACCTTGCTGCCGCTGCCGCGGCAGACGAGCGCGGGCGTCTTCGTGCGCGGCTCCGAGCAGTGGCGGGACGTCGTGCTGGAGTTCGACCTCGTGCGCCGCCGGCGCGAGTTCTGGGCCTACGCGCGCTACCGCGGCGAGAACGGGTTCGTGCGCGTCGGCGCCCGGGACGGCTGGTGGTACGTGGAGCAGAAGCTCGGACCGCGCAACCTGCCGACCTTGCTCGGACGCGCGCCGATCGTCGAGGACGGACGCCCCGCCCGCGTGCGCCTCGTCCTCAAGGACGACTCCGCCATCGTCCACGTCAACGGCCGCATGATGTTCGGCCGGGCGCTGCGCGTGCACCCCGGGTGGCCCGGGGCCGGGTGATGCTGGGCGTCTACGACTCCCGGTCGCGCAGCGCGCTGGCCGTCATCTCCAAATTCCGGGCCTCGCCCGCGCCCGAGGAGGCGATCGCCTTTCAGGACGGCGCCCCGCGAGCCGGCTTCGACGAGAGCCGGCTCGATGATCTGCGCGAGGCGGCCGTGCTCGCCCGGGCGCTGTCTCCGCGCTGGCTGACGGTCCGCCGGGACGGCGGAATCGTGGTCGCCCGGGAGCAGGAAGGGCTCATCCGCTCGCTGGCGGGGTTCTACGGCTGCCGGCTCCTTCCGACCGCGGAGCTGCCGGGCGGGGGGCGCTGCTTGCCGACGCGGCCTCGGCCGCCCGCCTGGCCGGAGGCCTCGGCGCCGCGGCGCGGGAGCTCGACGCCGGAGGCCTGAACCTCCGCGGGCGCGCCGCCGATCTCGAGCGCCCGGCCGGGCGCCGGTTCCTCGGCCTCCTGCGCGACGAGCTCCATGCCGCCGGGCGGTCGCTGTGGGTCACTCTGGACGGGCCCGTCGTCGACGCGTCCTCGCTGCCCGCCGATTCCGTCCTGCGCCCCTCCGTCCGGCCCGGGGCCGGCTTCGCCGTCCTGACCGCCGTGCCGTCGCGCCCTCACGCCGTCACCAAGGAGCTGGCTTCCAACCGATGAATATCCTCCTCGCCGCCGTCCTGCTCGCAGCGCCGTGCGCCCGCGCCGCCTCGTCCTTCGACGCCGGCATGCGCCTGATGACCGAGAAGCGCTATCCGGAGGCCGTCAGGGCCTTCGAGAAGGAGTCCAAGGCCAACCCCGGCTCCCCCGAGGTGCTGCTCAACCTCGGCTGGGCGTACTGGCACTCCCGTCGCATCGACCAGGCGTGGAACGTCGGCTCGACGCTCGTCAAGCTCGACCCCGAAAACCCCGCGTTCATGACCTTTCTCGCCAACGTCGAGATCGAGCGCAAGAACAACGAGCGCGCCGCCGCGCTGACGCGCCGTGCGCTCCAGCTCGCGCCCGACGACAAGAACGCCGGCATGACCCTGTCCCGCGCGCTGTTCCGCGGCGGGCGCGCGAAAGAGGCCCTGGACCTGCTCGACGGCCTTGCCGCCTCCTACCCGGACGATCCCGCGATCCGCGCGCGCAAAGCCGCCTTCCTGGCCGATCTCGGCCGGCGCCGCGAGGCGCTCGAGATCTACGAAAAGCTCCTGGCCGCCGAGCCGGCGAACGCGGCGTGGCGGCGCGCGCGCGCGCATCCTGCAGGACCTGGGCCGGCCCGCGGAAGCCAAGTCCGAGTGGCGCGACCTCAGCCGCGGCCGAGACGACGCGGAGTCGCTCCTGAACCTCGGCTGGACGTATTGGCGCGAGCGCAACGTCCCCGCGGCCCGAGAGGTCGCGTCGCTTCTGCTCAAGCTCGACGACCGCAACCCGACCTTCCTGCGCTTCATGGCGAACATGGAGATCGAGGCGATGAACTACGCCGAGGCCCTCAAGCTCGCCGACCGCGCGCTCGCGCAGCAGCCCGGAGACCGCGACGCGTCGCTGACGCGCTCGAAGGCCCTGTTCCGCCTCCAGCGCGAGGGCGAGGCGCGCGCCGTCCTGCGGGATCTCATCAAGCGCTTCCCGGCCCACGCCGCGGTGCAGTACCACTGGGCCGAGACCTTGGCCCGCGAGGGGAGCCACGAGGAGGCGATCTCCTGGTTCGACAAGCTGATCGCGAGCGACCCGTCGAACCCGCGCTACAAGTTCGGGCGCGCCGCGACGCTGTACGACCAGGGGCGCTTCGACGACGCCGTCGCCGCCTGGAAGGAGCTCGCCCTGAGCGGAGGCGACGCGGCCGCTTTCAAGCGCCTGCGCGACGACGCGTTCCACCGGCGCGCGTGGCTCGAGGCCGCGGAGTGGCAGGAGAAGGTCATCGACCTCGATCCGGGCGATCCCGTCGCCTGGGAGCGCCTCGCGCAGATCTACTCGGCCATGCGTCGCAACGACGCGGCGCTGCTCGCGGCTGAGAAGGCGATCTCGGTGGACCCGGAGTCGATCAACGCCTACTACCTGAAAGCCGAGGCGCTCGACGGACTCAACGACTGGGACGGCGCCCTCGCCGCCTACGAGGAGATCGTCCGGCGCAAACCGAACAGCATTCGCGGCTACGACGGCCTCGCCTATGTCCACGAGGCTCGCAAGGACTTCAAGGCGGCGATCGCGGCGATCCATAAGATCGCCGAGCTCACCGCGCCGACGGTCTCGCCGTACCTGCTCGTGCGCGAGGCCCGCCTGCAGGCGGACCTCGGCCGCTACGCGAAGGCGAGGCGGCTGCTCGCGCGCGTCTCGTCGGAGCGCTCTCAGCCGATTCCCGTCCTCCTTTATCACGGCATCTCGCGCTTCGAGCGCGCCGACGGCGTTCCCCAGCACCGCTTCCGCGAGCAGATGATCGCGCTCAAGGAGAAGGGCTACCAGTCGATCACGGTCGGCGATCTCGACCGCGTATTCCAGGGCAAGGCGACCCTGCCGGCCAAGCCCATCCTCATCACGTTCGACGACGGTCGCAGCGACTCCTTCGTGAACGCCGACCCGGTCCTCAAGGAGGTCGGTTACAAGGCGACGATGTTCGTCCACCTCTCGAAGCTGCGAAAGCCGCACTTCCACGCGAGCAACGCCGACATCGCCGCCTGGGAGTCGACGGGACGCTGGGAGATGCAGGCTCACGGCACGCAGGCCCACGACCCGATGCGGCTCGACGCCCACGGCCACAAAGGCCACTTCCTGCCGAACCGCAAGTGGCTCGAGGACAAGGGGCGCGTGGAGACCGTCGCCGAGTTCACGACGCGCGTCGACGCCGACTACAAGGAGGCGCGCGAGGGCGTCGAGCAGATCATCGGCGGACGGCGCGTCGTCGCCTTCGCCTATCCGTACGGCGACTACGGGCAGAACGACTACTCGAACAATCCGGACTCGACGAAGATCAACCAGTCCCTCGTGCGCAAGCACTTCCGTCTGGCGTTCGTCCAAGAGCAGTACGGCATCAACACGCTTTCCTCGAACCCCACCGACCTGCGGCGCTTCGAGGTCCAGCGCCACATGACGGCGCGCCAGCTCACGGCGCACCTCGCGCTCGCGGAGCCGTACGTGCACGCCAAGCTCGGCGAGGCGCAGATGTGGGTCGAGGCGGGACAGATCGGACGCGCCGAGGCGGTGTACTCGGAACTCGAGAAGCTCGGCGTCGACGAGCCCCGCCTCTGGGCCGACAAGGGCGCCGCGTTCTCGAAGTCAGGAGACATCTTCCGCGCTCAGTCGCTGTTCGCCCGCGCCGGAGACAGCGAATCCGACAAGGACACGCGCACCGGGAAGCGCTACGCGCGCCTGCAGGACCACGCCGAACGCGCGGCGGCGCCGAGGATCGCGGCGGAAGGCCAGCTGTTCACCGACAGCGACACCAACCGCATCTACAAGGTTCTCGGCCGGGCGTCGGCCTCCGTGCGGCAGGTTCGCCTCTCCGTGTTCGGCGGCCCCGGCTGGTACGATGACGACCGCCGGCCGGCGGCCCCGTACCCGCGCATCGACTCCCGGGAGGCGGGCGCCGACGTCCGCTGGTTCGCCGGCGAGACGGCGGAGGTCAACGGCTTCTACACGCGCCGCATGTTCCTCGGTCCCGTCCAGCAGTCGG
The DNA here is from genome assembly GCA_023213235.1 of Elusimicrobiota bacterium. GTDB lineage: Bacteria > Elusimicrobiota > Elusimicrobia > UBA1565 > UBA9628 > GWA2-66-18. The sequence goes on from CP096137.1 coordinate 1,012,282, forward strand.
TGAACGTGTGGAACGTCGCCGGAGGCTGGCAGGCCCTGCCGGCGCTGCGGCTCGGTCTGCGCGGCGGCGAGGGCAACGTCGAGACGGCGGCCGGCATCCGGGCCGCGCGGCGGTTCGACACCCAGGGAGCCGGCGCGGGCTGGGACCCGGCGCTGAACTGGAAGGTCGCGTTCGACTACGACCGCAGCCGTTTCGACGACGGCAACATCACCCACGGAGGCCGGGCCCGCGTGACCAAGCGGTTCTCCGACCTGCTGTCGGTCGGCGCCGCGTACTTCCGCGGCGAGTCGACGCGCCGGTCGCCGGAGTACTTCACGCCCCGCCGGCTCAATCAGTACTCCGGCATCGCCGCGCTCACCCGCTCCTTCGGCGAGCCGGGGGCGAAGTCGGGCCTGCGCCCTCTCGAGACGATCCTCCAGTACGAGGGCGGCTACGGCTGGCAGGAAGGCGGCTCCCGCCCGGTCCACTCGGTGCGGGCGGGCGTCAGCGTCCGGCCGGTCGAACGCCTGACTCTGTCGATCGGCGGTCAGTACTCGGACTCGCCGCAGTACATCATGCGTCGCGTCGACGCGGGCGTCTCGCTGTCGCTATAGGAGGGATCATGAGGCAAGCCCCACAGGCCGGACGGCGCACCTGGACGTATCCGGAGGCCGAATTCGCCCGCATGTACGCTCCGCCGGAGACGGTCCACCCGGCGGCTAAGCTCCGCACCCTGCTGCGCACGCGCTTCGCCGCGCGCCGGAGCGACCCCGCTCGCTGCTTCCTCCACACCGCGGGCGCCTACGACGCGATGACCGCCGCCCTGCTCACCGACCTCGGCTTCGAGGCGATCTACGCTTCGGGGTGGCAGCTCGCCGTGGCCCACAGCATGTATCCGGACATCGGGATTTATCCGTCCCACCAGATGGTCGACCTCGTTCGCGAGCTGGGCCGCGGGATCGAGGGGGCTCGCGACCGGAGCTTCTACGACTCCGGCGAGGTCAGGAACGTGCCGCCGATTTTCGCCGACATCGAGGCCGGCTTCGGCGGCCCCGCCCAGACTTTCGCGCTGACGCGCGAAATCATCAGAGCCGGCGTCGCCGGCGTGCATCTCGAGGACCAGGACCCGGCGGAGCGCACGTGCGGCCACATCGTCGCGCACCACGGCGTCAAACGCGAGAAGGTCCTCGTCCCCACGAGCAAATGGATCGAGAAGCTCATCGCCGTGAAAGCCGCGGCCCAGGCCGCCGCGAGCCCGCTCGTCGTGATCGCCCGCACCGACGCGGTCGACGGCGCGGTTCCCGGGGAGAGCTGCGGCGGCGTCGAGGCCGCGGTCGACCGGGCGCTCGAAGCCGCCTCGCTCGGCGTCGACGTGATCTGGCCCGAATTCAACGGGACCGACGTCGAGGCGCCGGCGCGCTTCGCCGAGGGCGTGCACAAGCATTACCCGGACCAGATGCTCGGCTTCAACCTCTCTCCGTCGCTGCACTGGGGCAAGGCCAAGCGCGAGGGGCGCCTCCCGACGAACCGCCAGCTCGGCCAGCTGGGCTACGCGCTGCAGTTCTCGACCTTGCTCGCCTTCCGCACGGCGGGGATGGCCCTCGAGACGTGGCTCACGGGCTTCCAGAAGCGCGGCATCGACGCGCTCGCGGACCTGCAGCTCGTCGAGACGGCGTCGCTCGACGGGGAGCCGCGCACGCGCATGCACCAGCGCTTCGCGGGGACCGACCGCTGGCTCAGCATCGAGCGGACGTCGAAAGAGACGCCGCTCGAGCGGGCGGGCGTCTAGGGCTTCGGCGGCGCCTCGCGCGTCTCGCGGGGCGCCGCGCCGGAGGCCTCGAGCCGGCCGAGCAGGGACGCGAGGTCTTCGGCGTGCTCCTCCTCCTTCGCGAGGATCTCCTCGAGCATGCGCCGCGACGTCGGGTCGTCGTGGCCGAAGAAGCGGATCATCTCCGAGTAGCTCTCGACGGCGATGCGCTCGGCGACCAGGTTCTCCTCGATCATGTCGGTGAGGTCCTTGCCCTCGGCGTACTCCGAGTGGCTGCGCGAAAGCAAGGTCAGGGGGTTGTAGTCGGGCTCGCCGCCGAGCTGGACGATCCGCTCCGCGATCATGTCCGCATGGCCCTGCTCCTCGGCCGCGTGCTCGGCGAACTCGTCGGCGACGGCCTGGGACAGGATGCCCTTGGCCATCGCGTGGTGGCGCTTGTAGCGCAGCACGCAGACGATCTCGGTGGCCAGAGCCGCGTTGAGGATCTTGATCGCGACGCCCCTGTCGGCCTTGTAGCCGGGAGTGACGGCGCCCTCGGCCATGTGGCGGCGGGCGCGCTCGCGCAGGGTCTTCACGTCGCTCAGAAAGCGTTCATTTCCCATCGGTCCTCCTTGCGTCTTTGGCGTTGAAGGTGATCCGCAGCCAGTCCCCGTCTCGCGCCAGGCGGGCGCTCGCGGGATCGGCCTCGGGCGGCAGCGGCACGACGCGCTCCTCGCTGCGGTACGAGCGCAGGCGGCGCGCCGGCCCCGACTTCGCGACGACGACGGTCACGTCCTGCGGGCCGGGGCGCAGGGTCACGTCGCGGCCGGCGGAGCCGGGCAGCAGCAGGTTGACGGAGTGGCGTCCCGCGGCCGTCTCGGACTCCGTGCGCGCCCCCGGGATGGCGATCGTTTCGAAAGCGAGGTCGTACTTGATCACGTCGGAGAAGGGGCGGCGCAGAGAGAAGTGCTGGGGGCTGCGGTTGGGAAACGGGGCGCCGAAGAGATCTTCGTATTTCTCGTGGAGCGGATCGGGCCACGGATGGTGGAAGAAGGACTCCCAGGAAAGCTCCTCGCCCCTCGGCGGGGGACGCCCTTCCGGTCGGAGTGGTCCGGGCGCCGGGAGTGGCACGCGCAGAGGAGCGCGGCCAGCGCGGCGGCGGACGCCGCCGCGCGCCTCACGGGGCCTCGGCCGCGTAGGTCGGGCGCGAGCGGCTGCTCGAGACGTAGATGCGCGGCGCCGCGGGCTTCGGCGCGGGGGGACGCGCGGGCAGGAAGACGAAGAAGCGTCCGCCTTCTCCGGCGTCCGCCCAGACGCGGCCCCCGTGGGCCTCGGCGATCTCGCGGCACATCGTCAGTCCCAGGGAGCCGTTGAAGCCCCCGCCGGCCGCCTCGCGGCGGTCGAGCCCGGAGAACGAGGTGAAGAGGCCGGCGATCTTGTCCGCCGCCACGCCGGGGCCGTCGTCGAGGACGCCGACGCGCACGCCGCCGTTCTCCTCCGAGGCCTCGACCGTCACGCGGGACCGCGCGTGGCGCCGGGCGTTGTCGACGAGCGCGCGCAGCATCTGCAGGACGAGGTCGGCGTCGCCCTCGAGCTGCGGCAGGCCGGCCGAGGACGCGACGTCGACCTCGACGCCGCCCGCGCCGGACCCGTTCTCCCGCGCGAGCTCACCGAGCAGCGCGCCCAGATCGAACGGCTCGCGCGAGGCCTTCAGGCGGCCGCCCTCGAAGCGGGAGAGGTCTCCGAGCTTGTCGAACAGCCGCGCCTGCCGGTCGACGTTGCGGGTGATCATGTCGACGAGACGGGCCTGGCGCACCGACAACGGGCCGCTCGGCGCGTCCTTCAGGCAGAACACCGCCGTCTTGACCGTGGAGATGATGTTGCGCATCTCGTGGTTGAAGCGCCGGGTGAAGAGCGCCTTGATGCCTTCGAGGCGCTTGGTCTCCGCGTCGTCGGCGGCGGCGGGCCTGGCGGCCGCGGAGGCGCGGAAGGTGACGAGCCGGGCCGGCTCGCCGTTCCAGTCGACGCCCGAGACGGTCATCTCGGCCGGGCTCTCGTCGGCGCGCGGCGAGACGATCGTCACCGAGCCCGAGTCCCTGGGGTAGGCGAAGGGCTTGCCCACGAGGTCGCGCGCCGCCGCGCCGAAGAGCGCCTCGGCCGCGGGGTTGGCGTGCAGTACGTGGGCGTCGGCGTCGACGACGACGCGGGCGGCCGGGTCCTGGTCGAGCAGTCGCTCGACGAGGGCGGTCAGCTTCTTCTTCTCGACGGCATGCCGGATCGCCCTCTTAAGGAGGAAGCAGTCCATCGTTCCCTTCACGAGGTAGTCCTGGGCGCCGCGCTTGAGCGCCTGCTCGGCCAGCGGTTCGTCGTGGAGGCTCGTCAGCAGCAGGATCGGCAGGTCGGGGCGCTGGGCCCGCACGCGCGCGAGGCCCTCGAGGCCGCCGCCCTGCGGGACGCCGAGGTCGAGGATCGCCGCGTCGAAGTCCTCGCGGTCGAGGAGGTGGCAGGCGCTGGAGACCCGGACGGCCTCGACGACCTCGAAACGGTCCGGGGAGCCGTCGGCGCCGCCGAGCGTGCGCCGGACCAAGGACGTCTCGTCGGTGTCGCCCTCGATCAGGAGGACTTTGTAGGTTTTTCCGCTCATGGTCTCCTCGTTGCCCGCCGAGCGATTATACGGTCGGATTCCGCGAAGGACCACGGCGGGCGCGGAAAGCAATTGCGACGTCCGGATGACGCCGCCCCGGGCGCCGCGCTTTTCGGCGCGGCGCCCGGACGGGCGCTACTTCATCGCGACTTGGTAGCCGAAGTTCGGCACGGTGCGGATGCGCTCGGACTCGGAGCGGAGCTTCCGGCGCAGGCGCGCGATGTGCTGATCGACGGTGCGCGTGTCGATCTCGATGTCCTTGTCGTGGCCCCAGATCAGCTGCAGCAGCTGCTCGCGGGAGAGGACCTTGCCGTTGGCCTCGATGAGCAGCTTGAGGATCGCGAACTCCTTGGGCGCGAGATAGGTGACCTGGCCCTTGACCAGGATCTCGTGCCGCTCGAAGTCGATGTTGATGTCGCCGACGGAGACGCTCTTCTTGTCGGAGCCTCCGGTCTGGATCCCGGCGCGGCGCAGGTGGCCGGCGATGCGGGCCTGCAGCTCGCCGAGCGAGAACGGCTTGACGATGTAGTCGTCGGCGCCGAGCTTGAGGCCGAGGATGCGGTCCATCTCGCTGCGCTTGGCCGTCAGCAGGAGAATCGGAACGTCGACCTCGGAGCGCATCGTCTTGAGGAACTCGAGCCCGTCCATCTTGGGAAGCATGATGTCCAAGAGGATCAGGTCGGGCTTCGACGAGCGCGCGAGCTTCAGTCCGGTCTCCGCGTCGCGGGCGGAGGTCACATGATACTTTTCCTTCTCCAGGTTGTGGCGAATCAACCGGACAAGGTCTTTTTCGTCTTCGATGATCAGGATTTTCTCTTTGGTGGCGGTCGTCATGGCGGCTATGTTACACCCGCGCGGGGCCGGACCGAAGTGCGGCGGAGTCGCATTCATGTCGCCGTTTTATGACGCGCGCCGAAGTCGCGAATGCTTTACAAACCGTCCATGGGGGCGCGGTCCCGCGCGAGCTAGACTAGGCGCGTCGGCACGTGAATCCCCGGAGGTGCACAGCATGGAGAAGGAGAAGGGCGGTATGTCGGGCTTCTGGTATTTCGTGGGCGGCGCGGCGGTCGGCGCGGCGGCGGGCGTCCTGTTCGCTCCGCGGCCCGGGTCGGAGACGCGCGCGTCCCTCGAGGAGTGGCGCAAGCAGAACGGCGAGAAGGCGAAGGGCCTGATCTCCCGCATCAGCGAGAAGATCCCGGCGCGCGTCAAGGCGGCGGCGTTCGGCGGGGCGGTCAAGAGCGGCGTGTCCGAGGCCGCGGAGATCGGCACGGAGAAGGCGAAGGACTTCGTCGGAGCGTAAGGGATGCCGAAGGGGAGGCCCCGCGCGGGGCCTCCCCGAACGGCGCGGCGCGATACTAAGGAAGGAGACCCGCGACGCGCGCGAGCAGGGAGCGGCGCTCGACGGGCTTGACCACGTAGGCGGACCCGCCCGCGTCGAGGTTGTCGACGAAGTCCGCCGCCCGGTTCGACGAGGTCAGGAACAGCACGGGCGTTTCCGCGAAGCGCGGCTCCGCGCGGACGCGGCGGCACAGCGTGAACCCGTCCGGGCCGGGCATCGACACGTCGAGCACGACCAGGTCGGGCTCGACGACGATCATCTCGTCGAGCAGATCGTCGCCGCGCGGCAGGACCACGACGTCGTAGCGGGGCAGCAGCCAATCCTTGAGGAGCGACGAAAAGTCTCCGTCGTCGTCGACGAGGATGACGCGGCGGCGCCTAGGCGTGGGCATATCGTCTCCGCGGCTCGCGCCGCGGGACGAGGGCCGGCGCGCGGCGGCGACGCTCAGCGCGCGCTTGAGAGCGCGCGCGTCGAGGACGTTCCCGGACCGGTAGTCCGCGACGGCCACGGTCGGCGTCGGCAGCGCGCCGAGCGCGCGGACGCCGGAGCCGAGCAGGACGACCTGGATCGCGGGGTCCTCGCGGAGGACGCGGCGGGCGGTCTCGGGTCCGTCCGCGCAGACGAGGGAGAACTGCGGCGAAGGGAGGACCGGCTCCGTCATGAGGAGCAGCAGGAGCTGCGCGACCTGCGGATCCTTCTCGACGAGCAGCACGGTGATCTTCGCGTTCGTCATGTTTCTTCCTCCCCGGGGAGCGGCCTTCCTCAGGGTAGCTCCGGGTTTTCCTCCGCGCGATGGCGGGCGGGTAACGGTTGTGTATCCTCGCGCCGGGCGCGGCGTCCAAATAGGGTGACGCCGCGGCCATGTCGCGCGGGGCGCGGCGCGCCTATACTGGGGTTATGAGAAGAGGAACGATCTTGGTCCTGGCGGCCGCGCTGTGCGCATGCGCCTCCGGGGACGCCTGCGCTCGAGCCCCGCCGTCGGCGGAGCCGAGGGCGAGGTCCGCTACGGCCGCACGCAGGACGACGACGTCGTCATCGACCTGACGGTCGAGCACCTTCGCGCGCCTGAGCGCCTCGAGCCGCCGGGCTGGGCCTACGTGGCGTGGGCGCGCGGCTCCTCCGGCTCTCCGCTGAACCTCGGCCCGCTGAGCGTCTCGCGCGGCCGCCACGCGACGCTGCGCGCCGTCACGCAGCTGCGCAACTTCGACCTGTTCGTCACGGCGGAGCCGGCCGCCGACGTCGAGAGCCCGAGCGGCGAGCCGCTGCTCTGGGCCAGCCGCCACGAGTGAGGGGGAACCGACATGACCAGCATCGCGAAGGCGCGCAGCGAGATCCGGCCCTGGAGCCTCGAGGGCATCAGCGAAGACCAGATCGCCCAGCACTGGGCGCTGTACGAGGGCTACGTCAAGAACGAGAAGGCCCTCTCGGAAAAGCTCGCGCTGCTCTCCAAGGTCGAGAATTTCGGGAGCGAGTTCGCGGAGCTCAAGCGGCGCTGGAGCTTCGAGGCCAACGGCGTCATCCTCCACGAGCTGTACTTCGAGGCGCTCAAGAAGGGCGGCGGCCAGCCCGGGGAAGCCGCGGGGCTCACGAAGCTCCTGAAGAAGCACTTCGGCGGATTCGCCGCGTGGCGCAAGGAGTTCGAGGCCGCCGGAAAGATGCGCGGAGTCGGCTGGGTCATTCTCTACTGGAACCCGCGCGAGGAGACTTTGGCCAACGTCTGGATCTCCTCCCACGAGGACGGCCATCCCGCCGGCTGCGTCCCGCTGCTCGTCATGGACGTGTGGGAGCACGCGTACATGGTCGACTGGGGCGCCTCCGGGCGCGCCGACTACATCGGGGCGTTCTTCCGCAACGTGGACTGGGGGACGGTCGAGGAGAGATGGCGAAAAAGCTCCTGATCGTCGACGACAACGACGACGTCCGCATGAGCCTGCGTCTCGCGCTCGAGAGCTTCGGCGACATCGTCGAGGCGGGCAGCGGCGCGGAGGCGCTGCGCCTCATCGCCTCGGAGCGGCCGCGCGCCGTGGTCCTCGACATCTCGATGCCCGGCATGGGCGGGCTCGAGGTCCTGCGCGCCGCGCGCGCGGGCCAGCCCGCGCTGGCCGTCGTCATGCTCACGGGCGAGATGGACCTCGAGGTCGCGCGCGAGTGCCTGGAGGCCGGCGCGCGCTCCTACGTCACGAAGCCGTTCGACGCGCAGACGCTGCGCTCGGAGATCAAGCGGCTGCTCGAGACGGGCGGCAGCGAGGGCGAAGCCGACGCGCGCCCGTGGCGCGTCGCCGGCGAGAAGCCTCAGGAGGAGTAGCCGAACTCCTGCAGCGACTTCGGGTCCTTGCGCCAGTCCTTGCGCACCTTGACCCAGACCTCGAGGACCACGTCGCGCCCGAGGAACTGCTTGAGCATGGCCTCGGAGCGTTCGGTCAACCGGTGGAGGTCCTTGCCGGCCTTGCCGATGATGATCCCCTTCTGCCCGTCGCGCTCGACGTAGAGCGTCGCGAACACCTCGTCGGTCCGGCCCGGGTGCTCGCGGAAGGTCTCGACGACGACCGCGGTCGCGTGGGGGATCTCGTCGTGATAGAGGTCGAAGACCTGCTCGCGGACGATCTCGGCGGCGAAAAAGCGCTCCCAGCGGTCGGACAGCTGGCCCTTATCGTAGAACGGCTCGCCCGCCGGCAGGCGCGAGACGATCTCGGCCTTGAGCTCGTCGACCCCTTGGCCCTTGAGCGCGGAGATGCGGAAGACCTTCGCGGGCTTGACCGCCGCGGAGTACGCGGCCTCGAGCGCGTCGAGCTTCGGCGCGGCGTCGGCGCGGTCGCACTTGTTGAGCACGAGCAGGACGGGCGTGCCCTCGCGCAGGTGCGTGTTCCCGATCTTCTTGGGGTCGGCCTCGGCGCAGTCGACGATATAGACGACGAGGTCGGCGTCGTCGCGGATCGCGCGCGTGGCCTCGACGCGCAGGCTCTTCTGCAGCTGGTCGCCGGGCTCGTCGATGAGCCCCGGGGTGTCGAGGAAGCAGGCCTGGAAATCCTCGCCCTCGAGGATGCCGAGCAGGCGGTGGCGCGTCGTCTGCGGCTTGGGCGAGACGATCGACAGCTTGAACTTCAGCAGGGAGTTGAGGAGAGTCGACTTCCCGGCGTTGGGACGGCCGGCGAGGGCGACAAAGCCCGCGCGGTGGACGGCGCTCATTTAAGGGCGGCTTCGAAGGCGGCCAGGCGGGGGTCTTTGTTCGCGCGCATCCAGGAGAGGATAGACGTTTTGGACGCGCTCGTCATCAGGGAGAGGGGCACCGGCTTGACGGCGGCCGTGTAGGCGGCGTGGATCGGGGGCATCCGGTCGGCCGCGGCGAGCGCCGGCTTGAACAGGTCGGCGCTGACGTACGGCGACAGCGCGCCGGTCTCGAACTGGAGCAGGACCTCGGGATTGTCCTTGCGCGCCAATCGCCGCGCGCGCTCGGAGGCGTAGCCGACGGAGTCGCGCGCGCGCACGGAGTATTGGGAGACGTCCGGCTTCATGAAGCCGCCCGAGGCGACGACGGCGGCGAGGTCGTCGAGCGTCGTCCCGTGGTACGAGAAGACGCCGTCGACGAGGGGAAACTGAGGGATGATCCGGGTCTTGGGCCCCGCGGCGCCCGCCGCGGCCTCGCGCGCCTTCGCGCCCGCCGCGATCGACTCCGCGGAGGCGGGCCGGCCGCCGGGGACGTGGGCGCCGCCGGCGGTCGCCGCGGCCTCGAGGAAGCGGACGGTGGCCAGCGTCTCTTCGTCCCAGGACAGCTTGGACAGCCCGATCTTCTTGGCGGTCTTGGTGAACACCTCGAGCGGGGGCGAGGTACGTCTCGTAAGGCACGCCCTTCATCCCGTGGAAGTCCATCGAGATCGAGCCGAAGTTCTTGATGCGGCCGTCGGCGCGCGCCGCGGTCAGCGCCGGCGCGTCGAGGTCGAAGAGGTTCAGCGCGTAGCCCATGCGCACCTTCGAGAAGATGTGCTCGCCGTGCGTCGCGTCGAGGGGGCCGTGGCCGCCGTGCTCGGCGCTCTGGAAGAAGTACACCTTGTAGTTGGTGTCGCCGTGCATCGAGTAGCGCAGCGCGATGTCGCCCATCGTCGCGCGGACGCCGACGCCGACGTAGTCCTCGCGGCGGCCGCCGTGCAGGTTGTAGTGGAAGCCGATGTTGGAAACGCCCCGGGCCGCCTTGATGCGTTCGACCGCGGCGTCGGCCTCCGCCTTCACGTACGCCGACAGCTCGGCCTTCGAGACCTTGCGCGCGCGCAGGCCCTCGATCTCGGCGCGCGCCGCGGGAGCGATCTGGGCCCAGTAGTCGGCCTGCTTGAACTCTCGGTCGAGCCTCTCCGCCTCGCTCGCGGGCGGGGCCTCCTCGGCGGTCTTGGTCCCGAACGGATTGGCCATCGCGCGCAGCATGCCGAGGATGCGCGTCTTGAAGGTGGGGGCGCCGGCCTCCGCCGCGGGAGTCTTCGCGGCTTCGGCGTCGCCGAGCCGGTCCTCGGAGGCCGACGCGGCGAGAACGGGCTTGGCGGGAGAGGCGGCGGCTCGCGCGCCGACCGGCACGGCCTGCGCGTGCTGCGCGACGACGGAAACGGGAAGGGCAGGGATCGCGAGCGACGGGGCGGCCGAAACCGACAGCCCGCTGCCCTGCAGCGCCGGGGTCAGCGTGGCGGCCGACAGCGCCGGCGACGGGCTCAGCGAGGTCTGCAGGCTGACGCGCGGGACGACGCCTTCGGCGCCGGCCTCGGCGGAGACGGCGACGCCGGCGCGCGCGGGCGCGGCGGCGAGGACGAGGAGCGCGAAGAGCCTCAAGTGCTTCATGTTAAGGAAGGATAGGGCGCGTTCACGGGCGGCGCCAGGGGTCGAAGGGCCCCTGGCGGGATAGGCCCTTCGAATGTTTAAGAATAAGCGAGCAAAAGTAATCTTAATTCGCATGCGACGTCGCATGTGAATAGTGCTTTCCCCAACGCGACAATTTTTCGGAATTCGGAGGGAACAATTCGAGGGGGTCAATCGTCTGGTAATATGGGCAACCCGCTGGCGCGACTCACCGACGAAGAATTGTTCGTCTCCCTCCGAATCCTCGTCGTCACGGAGCGGCGGCGGACGGTCGACATTCTCAAGCACCTCGCTGAATTGGACTTGCGTCGGGCAGCGGAGAAGCGCGGGTTCCCGTCCTTGTTCGAGTACTGCGTCAGGGATCTTCGCTATCCGCATGGCGCGGCCGCTCGATTGATTCACACGACGCGCGCCGCAGCGAAATTTCCCGTCCTTTACCGCGTCGTCGAAAGGGGTCTGCTTTCCGTGTCCACGGTGTCCATTCTCGCCCCGCATCTGAAGTGGAATAATCATCGGAAGCTCATCAGAGAAGCGTCGGGGCGTTCCGCCCGGGATATCGAAGCGTTGGTCGCCCGGCTCACGCCCGGCCCGCCGCGCGTCGAGCGCATTCGCTTTGTCGGCGCCGCGCCGGCTTCTGCGGCTCCGCCGCCGGCGCACGATATGTTCTCTCGAGGGCCGGAGGAAAGGCCCGAGCCCTCGCCGGCAGCAGCGGAGTCGCTCGTGGACGCGGCCCCGCCCGCGGACTCGACCGCGCCCGCGGACTCGACCCCGCCTCCGCCCGCGAGCGCGCCCGCGCGCGTCGAATTCACGTTCTATGCCGACGCGCGCGTGTGGTTGGATTTTCAGCGGCTCAAGGAACTGACGCGGTCGCGCTGGCCGAGCGGGCGAGTGGAAGAGGTTATCGGCGGCGCGCTGGAGTTCATGCTCGAGCGCGTGGATCCGGAGCGTCGCAAGCCGGCGCGCGCGGCGGGCGAGGCGGCCGCAGGGGCGCCCGGAAATTCCCGGCGGATACCGTCGTCGGTCAGCGCCATCGTTTGGCGGCGCGACAAGGGCCGGTGCGTCTATCGGGCGGAAACAGGACGAGAGTGCGGCGCCCGCGCGGGCCTGGAGATCGACCATATCGTGCCGTGGGCGCTCGGTGGGAGGTCGGACAAGCCCGGAAATCTGCGCCTGTTGTGCCGATCGCACAATCAACTGGAAGCGCGCCGGCTGTTCGGCGACGCGAAGATCGACGCGGCCATCCGGGGGCCATAAGTCCCACGGGAGAGGGGGCCGAAGTCCGCCTTGCGCCCGACGGCGAAATATAGGAAAATCCGTGGGAATTGACCGGATTATACGCCCACATTCCGTTCTGCTCGGTGAAGTGCTTCTACTGCGACTTCGCCGCCTATTCCGGGCAGGGCGCCCTCGCCGACCGCTACCTCGCCGCACTCGAGGCTGAGGCGGCCCTTCACCCCGCGATCGCCCCCGAGACCTTGTACGTCGGCGGCGGCACGCCCTCCGAACTGACCGCGCCCCAAATCGCCAATCTGTTCGCCGTGATAAAAAGGGCTTACCCTGGGCCGGCATTTCGCGAGTCGACGTTCGAGGGAAACCCCGAGAGCCTCGACGCGGAGAAGCTCGCCGTGCTCGCCGCCTGCGGCGTGACGCGACTGTCGATCGGACTGCAGACAGCCGACGACGCGCTGCTCCCGGCGATCGGCCGGCGGCACACGGCCGCCGAGTTCGCCGAGGCGTTCAAGGCCGCCCGCCGCGCCGGCATCCCCGCGATCTCGGTCGACCTCATGTACGGCCTGCCGGGGCAGACGCTCGACAGCCTTCGCGCCACGCTCGACTTCGTCCTCGCGCTGGACCCGGAGCATATCTCGCTGTACGGCCTTCAGGTCGAGGACCGCACGCTCTTCGCCAAGCGCGGCGTCGAGGAGGACTCGGACCTCGGCCGCTCGATGTTCGAGCTCTCCCTCGAGCGCCTGGCCGCCGCGGGCCTCGAGCACTACGAGATCTCCAATTTCGCCAAGCCGGGCCGCCGCTCGCTGCACAACCTCAACTACTGGGAGCGCGGCGACTACGTCGGACTCGGCGCCTCGGCCGCCTCGTACTACGGCGGCGTGCGCGCCTCCAACGAGCACCGCTTGAAGCCGTATCTCGAGGCGATCGAGACCGGGCGCCGCGCGCTCTCGGAGTCCGAGGAGCCGTCCGGCCGCGAGGCCGCCGGCGAGGAGGCCCTGCTCGGCCTGCGCCTCGTCGAGGGCTTCGAGCCCTCCGCCCGCCTGCGCGAGCTGTTCCGCCCCGAGTGGGCCGTCTTGAAGTCGCGCGGCCTCGTCGCCGAGCGCAACGGACTTTGGAAGCTGACGCGCGAAGGAATATTCCTCGGCAACGAGGCGTTCCGGCTGTTCGTGCCGCCGTTCGACCGTGAGGAGGCCCTCGCTTGAAGACATTCGTGCTCGACACCAACGTCATCCTCCACGACCCGATGTCCATCTTCTCCTTCGAGGGGTCCCGCGTCGTCCTGCCCCTGACCGTCATCGAGGAGCTCGATACGTTCAAGCGCAGCAACGACGAGCGCGGTCGCTCGGCGCGCTTCATCTCTCGCAAGCTCGACGAGCTCCGCAAGGGCGGCAAGCTCTCGAACTGGGTTCCCCTCGAGCACGGCGGCAAGCTCAAGGTCGAGATCCAGGTCTCCGACGGCCTGCCCAAGGCCTTCTCGGCGCACACGAAGGACAACGAGATCCTCTCCTGCGCGCTCTACCTCAAGAAGGCCGGCGAGAACATCGTCTTCATCTCGAAGGACATCAACCTGCGCATCAAGGCCGAGTCGCTGGGGCTCGAGACGCAGGACTACGAGAAGGAGAAGGTCGACCTCGACGAGCTCTACAAAGGCTGGCGCGAGGCGTCGGTCTCGGGCGACGTCATCGACGCCTTCTACAAGGACAAGCGCGTCGGCTCCCCGATCCCCGACCTCGTGCCCAACGAGTTCGTGATCCTCAAGGCCGAGGGCACGTCGAAGAGCGCGCTCGCGCGCTACGACCTCAAGACGAAGTCGCTCGTGCCGCTGATCAAGGCGGACTCGGCGCCGTGGGGCATCAAGCCCCTGAACACCGAGCAGCGCTTCGCGCTCGAGCTGCTGCTCAATCCGGACATCCAGCTCATCACCTTGGTCGGCCTCGCCGGCTCGGGCAAGACGATGATCGCGCTGGCCGCGGCCCTGCAGCAGACGCTCGAGGAGAAGCTCTACCGCCGCATCCTCGTCGCCCGCCCCGTCATCGCCGTCGGCCACGACCTCGGCTTCCTGCCCGGCACCAAGGAGGAGAAGCTCACCAACTGGATGGGCGCCATCTACGACAACCTGTCCTTCCTCCTCGAGAAGCCCAAGGGCTCGCTCGAGACCTCGGACATGGACATCCAGATGCTGATGGAGGAGGGCGTCCTCGAGATCGAGGCCGTCACCTACCTGCGCGGCCGCACGCTCCCGGGCCTGCTCATCATCATCGACGACTCGCAGAACCTGACGCCGCACGAGATCAAGACGATCATCTCGCGCGCCGGCCAGGGCGCGAAGATCGTGCTCACGGGCGACCCGCACCAGGTCGACAACTACTACCTCGACGCGGCCAGCAACGGCCTCACGAACCTCGTCGAGCGCTTCAAGGGTCAGGGCCTGTTCGGCCACGTGACCTTCACGAAGAGCGAGCGCAGCGTCCTGGCCGCCCTGGCGTCCGACCTCCTGTAATGAGCAAGGCGAAGCACCCGCCGGTCCGCCGCAAGATCATCATCGTCGACGACGACGTGCTGATCCGCGAGACGGTCCGCCTGGCGCTCGATCACGCCGGCTACTTCGTCATCGCCGTCGGCGAGCCGGGGCGCGCGCTCGCGGCCGTGCGCGCCGAGAAGCCGGACCTCGTGATCATGGACCTGTATATGCAGGGCTTCGACGGGCGCGACCTCATCCGGTCGATGAAGTCCGACCCCGAGATCGCCGCGACGCCGGTGATCCTGTTCACGGGCTCCTCCGAGCCGATCGACGTCGTCAGCGGGCTCGAATCCGGCGCGATGGAGTACCTCGCCAAGCCGATCGACGGCGAGGTCCTGCTCTCCAAGATCGAGCACGCGCTCGCGAAGAGCAAGGCGAAGAGCTGATGCTCGACAAGGCCTACGATCCCAAGCCCGTGGAGGCCGCGCGCCTGGCGTCCTGGGACGCCGCGCGCCTCGGCCGTTCCGAGCCCAAGGACGGCAAGGACCCGTACGTGATCGTGATCCCGCCGCCGAACGTGACGGGCGCGCTTCACATCGGCCACGCGCTCAACAACACGCTTCAGGACGCGTTCATCCGCCACAACCGCATGCTCGGCCGCGAGGCCTGCTGGGTCCCCGGCACCGACCACGGCGGCATCGCGACGCAGAACGTGATGGAGAAGCAGCTCAAGGCCGAGGGCAAGGCCAAGCACGACCTCGGCCGCGACGCGTTCCTCGAGCGCATGCAGCAGTGGACGCGCGACTGCAAGGCGACGATCCTGGGCCAGCTCCACCGGCTCGGCGCGACCCTCGACCTCGACCGCGAGGCCTTCACGATGGACGAGGCGCGCGGCAAGGCCGTCTACCACGCGTTCAAGACGCTGTGGGAGAGGGGCCTCGTCTATCGCGGGGAGCGCCTGGTCAATTGGTGCGTCCGGTGCGGGACGGCGCTCTCCGACATCGAGGTCGAGCGCGAAGAGCGCAAGGGCGCGCTCTACCACATCCATTACCCGCTCGAGGGCGGCGGCGAGGGCGCCGTCGTCGCGACGACGCGACCGATCACGATGTTCGGCGACACCGCCGTCGCGGTCAACCCGAAGGACAAGCGCTGGACCCATCTCGTCGGCAAGAAGGTGGTCATCCCGCTGATCGACCGGGCCATCCCGGTCGTCGAGGACGCCTACGTCGACTTCGAGTTCGGCACCGGCTGCCTGAAGGTGACCCCGGCGCACGACCAGAACGACTTCGAGATCGGCGAGCGCCACAAGCTGCCCTCGATCAAGGCGATCACGCCCGACGGCAAGCTCTCCGAGGCCGCCGGGCCGTACGCCGGCCTCTCGCGCGAGAAGGCCCAGGACGCCGTGGTCCCGGACCTCGAGGCCAAGGGCTACCTGCGCAAGAAAGAGGACCACAAGAGCGCGGTCCAGACCTGCTACCGCTGCGCCTCCGTCATCGAGCCGCTCCTTTCCCTGCAGTGGTTCGTCAAACAGACCGAGCTCGCGAAGGCGCCGCTCGCGGCGCTCGACGCGGGCGAGTTCAAGATCTACCCCGAGAACTGGGCCAAGCCGTATCGCGACTGGCTCGTCAACATCAAGGACTGGTGCGTCTCGCGCCAGATCTGGTGGGGCCACCGCATCCCCGTCTGGTACAAGGACGGGGAAAAGCCCGTCGTCGCCGAGTCCTCTCCCGGCGCGGGCTGGACGCAGGACCCCGACGTGCTCGACACGTGGTTCTCCTCGGCGCTGTGGCCGCTCGCGGTGTTCGGCTGGCCCGAGAAGACGAAGGACCTCGCCTACTATTACCCGACCTCGACGCTCGTCACCGGCTACGAAATCCTCTACCTGTGGGTCGCGCGCATGCAGATGATGGGCCACGCCTTTATGGGCAAGCCCGCCTTCCCCGACGCGGTGATCCACGGCATCGTGCGCGACAAGAGCGGCAAGAAGATGTCGAAGTCCCTCGGCAACGTGGTCGACCCGCTCGTCATGATGGACAAGCACGGCACCGACGCCCTGCGCTTCGCGCTGATGCACCAGGCGTTCCCCGGCAAGGACATCGCCTTCGACGAGCAGTCCGTCGTCGGCGCGCGCAACTTCGTCAACAAGCTCTGGAACTCGACGCGTTTCGTGCTGATGAACCTGCCGGAAGCGCCGAAGGCCTACGCGCTCGGCAAGGACGGGCTCGAGGCGGCCGATCTGTGGATCTTGTCGCGGTGCCAGGCGACGCTCGCGAAGGCAAAGGCCGCCCTCGACGTCTACGACCCGGCCGCCGCGGCGGGCGCCCTGTACGTGTTCCTCTGGGACGAGTTCTGCGCCTGGTACATCGAGCTCGCCAAGGGCCGCCTGACCGGCGCCGAGGGCCCCGGCAAGGACGCGGTCCGCGCGGTGCTCGTCCAGGTGCTGTCGGCTTCCCTCAAGGCCCTCCACCCGCTCATGCCGTTCGTCACCGAGGAGCTCCACGCCGCGATCAAGCCGTACGCCGGCGAATCGACGGACTTCATCCTGCGCGGCGGCTACGGCGGCCTGACCGGCGACTGGTCCGCCCCCGAGATCGAGAAGGAGATGGCCAAGGTCATGGGCGCCGTGACGGCGATCCGCTCGCTGCGCGCCCAGCTCAACGTCCCGCCGGGCTTGAAGATCAAGGCGTTCATCGACGGGCCGTTCGCCGGCGCCCTTCTCGGCAAGCACAAGGCGTACGCGCTTCTGCTGGCCCAGCTCGAGAGCCTCGAGGCCGGCGCGCGGCCGCCGCAGAGCGCGACGGCCGTCGCCGACGGCGCCGCGTTCTACATCCCGCTCGCCGGCGTCATCGACCTCGGCAAGGAGCGCGAGCGCCTGGCCAAGGACCTCGCGAAGGCCGAGAGCGACATCGAGAAGTGCGAGGCCAAGCTGCGCAACATCTCCGCCGCGCCGAACGTCCCGGCCGAGAAGCTCGCCGAGGCCCGCGAGCAGCGCGACTCCGCCGCCGCCAAGCGCGACCGTCTGAAGGAGACGATCGCGGTCCTCTCGTGAGGGCCGCGCTCCTCGCCGTCGTGCTGTGCGGGCCCGCCGCGGCCCAGACCGGCCTTCCCGGCTACGACAAGCCCGCCGACCCCGCCGCGGCGGCGCCGCCCGCGGCCTCGACCGAGACGGTCTCCGCCTCGACGGCGACGGCGCCCGCAGACGACTCCTCGGGCCGCGGCTTCAAGGTCGGCGGAGACGCGCCGAAGCCCAAGCTCGCGCGTCCGATGCGGGCCGTCATCCACAAGGACGCCCGCGACTGGGAGCCGCTCTCGCTGCGCGAGGGAGGGATTCCCGGCGCCGGCGAGAACGTCGCCGCCCTGCGCGTCGTGAAGGTCAAGGGCCGGTTGAAGGGGAGAACACGAAGACGCGCGCCTTCGCCGCCGCGCGCCGCGGCCGCAAGGACAGCCGCTGGCTCGTGATCTCCTCCTACCCGAAGTCCCTCGAACGCCGCCGCACGCATCTCGAGATTCGGCTGAGGATCGTCGAGGGCTTCGTCGAGGAGGCGGTCGCCGCGGCGATCACGATCACCGACCGGCGCCCGCTGCCGGCCGTCAAGCGCCCCCGCGACAGCTTCGAGCTGCGCGAGGAGGGGATCGAGTACCAGGAGGAGAACCCCGGCTCCGGTTCCCTCATCGTCGCGGAGCTCGATCCCCGGACGGGCGCCGCCTCGGCGAACTCCGGGCGCCTCGAGAAGGCCGAGTTCGCCGACAAGGACCTCGGCTTCGTGAACCTGTCCTGGTCGGTCCGCGGCGTCGCCGGCAAGTAAGCCCCGCCTTGACAGCCGGCGCGGGCGGGCTTACAATAGCCGGAGATGGCGAAAATCGTCATATTCGACTCCGACGCGCGCGTCGCCGCCGCCATCAAGACCGCGCTCGCCTCCTTCGGGCACGAGGGCATCGTCTCCAATGACGGCTACAGCATCCTGCCCCTGGCCGAGCAGCACAAGCCGGCGCTGTTCATCCTCGACTATAAAATACCCGAGGCGGACGGCTTCGAGATCCTGCAGCGGCTGCGCAAGACGAAGGGTTTCGAGGCCGCGCCCGTGATCTTCGCGAGCGCGACGCCGAAGTTCGAGATCGAGATGGTCGTCCTGGACGCGCCGGCCGTCGCCTACGTCGACAAGCCTCTCGACGCGAAGCAGCTGCGCGAGGCGGTCGAGTCGTTCCTCGCGCCGGCCGCCGCGGCCGTTCCGGCCGAGGCGCCCGACGATCGTCCAGCGCCCGCGGCCGCCTCCTTCACCGGCGAGGCCGACCTCGACGGCTCGCGCGACGGCGTCATCGACCTCGACTAGGGCTCGGCGACGACGTCGGCCTTCGGCCAGCCCGCCGCGCGCGCGACGCCCGCGCACCGCGTCCTCGGAGCCTTGGCGACCGCGTGTCCGCAGACGAGGAACAGGCGCTTTCGCGCGGCCGCCCAGTAGTGGTATTCCTCGCCGTCGAACACGACGGGCGCGGGCACGAGCGGCATCGGCACGCCGGTCTCCGCGATCGCGCCGTCGAGACCGACGACGAGCCCGCGGGAGGACGACATCGGGTACACGTAATGCCGGCCGCCCGGCGCGAGCCCGACGCGCGGCGGCTGGCCGCCGGCGTGGAGGGACTTGCCGTCGAGGAAGGCGACGTGGATCTGCGCGCGCTCGCTGACGCCCGTCATGATCTGGTCCTGGAACGCGCGGCCGGCGTCGTCGACCTGCACCGAGCAGTCGCCGCAGCGCTTCATGGGGCGGTCCTGGCCGTCGACGACGAGCACGTCGTAGCCGGACTGGGACTCCGCGGAGGCCATGAAGGCGAAGTGCTTCCCGCTGCGGCTGAACACGGGCGTGCTCGCCTGGTTGTACGGGCCGAAGCGCTCGCCGTCGACCTCGACGTAGACCATCCCGTCGGAGCCCTCGAAGACCCCGGCCAGGCGCGCGAGGTCGGCGCTCGCGGAGACGCCCGCGAACGGCGGAAGCTTGCGGACCGGCTTGTGGTCGACGTAGAGCCAGCGGGTGCCGTTGTAGTCGACGACGTATTGGGTGCGCTTGTCGGTGACGGCCGCGTGCAGCGGCGGCTCCTTGAACGCGGGTCCCGCGCCCTGGACGGAGACGTACGACCAGCCTTTCGCGGTCTTGCCGCCGTAGGCGGCGTTGACGCCGCGCGGGCTGAAGCGCGGCTCGGCGAGCTCCTCGTAGGCGCCGCCGATGCGTTTGCCGTTGACGGCGGCCGCGACGCCTCCGGGCACGGCGAGGGCGTGGAGCAGGAGGCGGCCGTCGGGGCTCAAAGCAGCCGGACCTTCCAGAGAGCCTTCGGCGCCCTTCACGCGGACCTTCCCGTCGACGATCCAGCGGTCCTCGCCCTCGGCGGGCTCGTACCACGCGTAGTGGTAGCCGTCGTCCGACCAGATGATCCCTTTGCCGGGGTCGAGGCCCGCGTCGTAGGCGTCGACCGCCGCGCGGGCCGGGGCGCCGAGCGCGAGAAGCGCCGCGGCGAGGAGTGGCCTCACGCCGCGGCGGCGGCCTTGCCTTTGCGCTTCTTGGCCGCGTAGTCGAGCATGTCGGCCTCGACCTCGTCGAGGAGCGCGTCCTCGATCTCGAAGACTTCGAGGCCCTTGAGCTTGGCCGAGATGCGCTTGGCCAGCGCGTCGTCGATGAACGGGACCGCCTTGCCCTTCTGATACTCCTTCTCCTTCTCGCCGTAGAGGCCGAGGAAGGTCTTGTCGCGGAACCAGGCCTCGCGGTTGGCGGCGGTCTCGAGCTGCTTGAGCAGCTCGGCGGAGGGGTCGCGCTGCACGAACTCGAAGAAGGTCGCCGACGGCTTGGCCGCGCCCGGCATCATCCACTCGCCGGAGAACACCTGGATGAGGTCGTCCTCGGCGTCCTTGAGGATGGGGGTGATGAAGTTCACGCCGCGCTCGACGCTGTGCCTGTGAAAGCCGATGAGGTCGGGCGTGCGCAGCGCGATATGCTGCCAGTGGCAGGAGCCGCCGCGGTTCTTGAGCATGGTGCGCACGTGGGAGCTCTGCTTCGCGGGCTCGGTCGGCTGGACGACGGCGATGATCGCCTGGTTCGGGGTCTTCGAGTTCGACTCGGAGCCGACGCGCGCGGCGAAGGTCATCGAGGACTGCTTCTTCTGCCCGGGCCAGTTCGAGCGCTTCTCGTAGATCAGGTCCTCGCGGCTCACGCCGAAGACGATGCGGAACAACGCGTAGGTCTGCTTGTAGAGATCCGGCTCGACCAGGAAGGTCATGTGGTCGACGACGAAATTGTGGAAGGGCTGCTTCTTCATGCTAGAGCTCCGGGCGCGGCAGTTCGAAGGCGTCCTTGGTCCGCGCGTACCAGGAGCCCTCCATGCGGCCGATCGCATTGATCGATTGATGACGGATCTTTCCGTCGTTGTAGATCGAATCGTCGCAGTGGAAGTTGACGACCCGGCCGATCACGAGATTGCCGGCGAGCGGCCCTTCGCCGATCCGAACGATCTGTTCCAGCTCGCATTCGTACGACACGGGGCTTTCCTTGACTCGCGGCGCCTTGATCTTCGTCGAGGGGAGCGCGGTCAGCCCGGCTTTTTCGAATTCGTTGACGCCGTAGGGGTATGCCGCCGACGTTTGATTCATCTTTTCGGCGTTGTCTTCGTTCACGATGTTCACCGTGAACTGCTTGGTCTTCTCGATGTTCACCAAGGTGTCTTTCTTCTTGCCGTTGCGGTCGTTGACGGGCGCGAAGCACACCGTCATAGGGTTCGCGCAGATTCCCGTGAAGAATGAGAAGGGGGCGAGGTTCGGCACGCCCTCCGGCGAGACCGTCGACACCCAGGCGATCGGCCGGGGGAGGATCGTCGCGATCAGGAGCAGATACCGGTCGCGGACGGCGAGCGACGCCGGATCGAGCTCCATCAGGCCCCCTGCGAGTCCCTGTTCCAGCTCGTCGGGTAGTCCTTCTCGGCGATGCCGAGCGCCTGCTTGGCGACGTGCAGGGGCTCGTAAAAGGTGTCGAGCATGACGGCGAGATAGTCCGACAGCTTGCCGCGCTCCGCGAAGGATTTCTTGGCCGCGGAGCCGTGGGGGAGTGCGGCAGGGCGCCCGGGTGGAACGTGAACGAGCCGGGCTCGACGAGCCCCTTGCGCGCGCCGTAGCTCGTGTTCGAAAAGAACATCACCTCGTCGGAATCCACGTTGAAGTGCGCGTACGGGGCCGGCACGTCGAGCGGGTGCCAGCCCTCGATCTGGCCCTTGAACGTGCAGATCGAGAAGCCGTCGCGCGGCGCTGTGCCCGACTGGAAGGTCTGGCGCACGGGCGGCGCGGTGTGGATGCGGCGCGCGAGGGGTGGTGGTCGTCGGTGTGGAAGGTGAACGGGTACAGCGCGCCCTCCCAGCCGATCAGGTCGAACGGGTGGTGGCCCAGGTACAGCTCGGTGAAGAAGCCCCCGCCGTGCTTGGTCCAAACCCGGAAGACGCCCTCCTCGTCGCGCGCGGGGCGGAACTCGGGCTGGCCGATCTCGGTCTCGACGACGGGCGCCGAGAGCGTGGCCTGGCCGGACGCGTTGAGGTGCTGCGGCGCGAACTGGATCGGCTGGCGCGACTCGACGATCAGCAGCCAGCAGTCCTCGGTCTCCAGCTCGACGCGGTAGGTCGTGCCCTTCGGGATCACGACGTAGTGGCCTTTCTTGAAGGGCAGCAGGCCGTACTCGGAGGCGATGAGACCCGTTCCCTCCTGAATGAACCACAGCTCGTGGGCGTCGCCGTTGCGGAAGAACCGGTCGGCCGGGCACGACTTCTGGAAGCGCGCGGCGGACACCGTCGTCGAGGAGCCGTAGACGAGCGGCACGCGCCCGCTGATCATGTCGCCGTGAGCCTTGATGCGGCCCGTGCGCAGGTGCCAGGGCTGCAGCGGCTGGTGCGGCATCGGCTGGGGGCGCAGGTCGAGCGGCAGCCGCAACGGAGCCTTGACCTGCTGGGTCGGGTACTTCCGGTAGTGATACTTGCGCGACCACGGGCCGGAGAAGCCGACGGAGCCGTGGATCTCCTCGAGCGCGAGCACGTCGGGTTCGGAGTAGAACTCGGTGTGGGGCGTGCGGGGCACGCGGCCTCGCGTGAGAATGACGCTCATGCGAGCCTCCCGTTCCTGCCGTACTTCAGATGGATCGCGCCCTTCGGCCTGCCGACGACGTTCTTCAGCGTGCCGAGCGGCCCCGCGTCGAGCTCCAGCTTGTCTCCGGGCTTGATCCACCGGCCCATGTCGAGGCCGCAGCCTTTGAAATAGGTTCCCGAGCCGAGCAGGTCGCCCGGGAGCAGGTCTTCTCCCTGGGACGCGTGGGAGAGCATCGTCTCGAACTTCCAGTAGGGTTGGACGCCTCGCGAGCGGCTCCACTCCTTTCCGTTCACGCGGACCTTGAGCTCCGGAATCCTGCCGTTCCACTCGTCCGCCGTGACGAGCCACGGCCCGAGCGCGGTCGCGAAATCCTTGCCCTTGGCCGGGCCCATGCGGCAGACCATCTCGTTGCGCTGGATGTCGCGCGCCGAACAGTCGTTCATGACGATGTAGCCCGCGACGTGCTTATGGGCGTCCTTGACCGCGACGTCGCGGCCCGGCGCGCCGACGACGGCGGCGATCTCGAACTCGAAGTCGAGCTTGCGCGTGAACGACGGCCACGGGATCACGTCGCCGGGGCCGATCACGCTGCGCGGGTTGCCTTTGTAGAACACGGGCTGGTCGTACCACTCCGCCTGCATCGGCTCGTTGCGGCGCTGGGCGCCGGCCTTCGCGTGGTCCTCGAAGGCGAAGAAGTCGCGCAGTGAGCGGGGGCGCGGAAGGGGGAGAGCAGGCGGATCTTCGCGGCGTCCCAGACGATTCCGTCCGGGGAGCCTTTCAGGGAATTGAGCGCGGTCTGCGCCTCCTGCAGCGCCTCCTTGCCGCCGTCGAGGAGCCCCAGCATGCACGGCGGGACGAAGAAGTCGGCGCGGGCCTGCGGGCGGGGCTTGCCCTGGGCCTTATAGAGGAGGGCGGCGGCCCGGTTCAGGTCGACGATCTTCCCGGAGCGGACGGCGCCCAGGCGCTCGACGGGACCGAGGGGCGTGGCGACCTCGAAAGTCACGAGCTTCATCGGCTCGATTCTAACATAGTAGGATTGTGCCGTGGCGCTTCCGGCTCCCGTGCTGCTGGCCGTCCAGCTCGTCGCGATCGCGGCGGCCTGCCGCTTCGCCGCGCGCGCGGTCCGCCCCCTGCTCCAGCCTCCCGTCGTCGGGGAGATGATCGCCGGGATCCTGCTCGGACCGTCTTTGCTCGGGGCGCTGGCGCCCTCCTTCTCCGCCGCCTTGTTCCCCCAGGAAAGCCTCCCGCTGCTGACCTGGGCGGGCCTCGCGGGGCTCTCCGTCCACATGCTCGGCGCCGGCATCGCCACGCGCGCCGAGGTGGCCTGGTCTCAGGCGCGCTCCGCCGCCAAGCTGTCCGCGGCGGGCCTGGTCGCGCCCTTCGCGCTCGGCGCCGCGCTGGCGCTTTACCTCCACGGGCGCGGGGACTTCTTCGGCCCGGCGGTCGGCGGGGGACGGCGGCGCTGTTCCTCGGCGCGGCGATGTCGATCACCGCGTTTCCCGTGCTCGCGCGCATCCTCGCCGACCGCGGCCTGACGGGCACGCCGCTCGGAGCTCTCGTGCTCTCCGCCGGCGCGCTCGACGACGTCGCGGCGTGGCTGGTGGTGTGCGGCCTCGTCTGGGCGTTCAAAGCCGAGGCCACCCTTCTCATCAGCGTCTGCTTCCTCGCCGGCCTCTTCCTGAGCCCCTCCGGCGCCGCAGCGCGCGTCCGCGCGCGCGTCGCCGCGTGGACCGACGCCTTGCTTCTCCCGGTCTACTTCGCGACGTCCGGGCTCAAGACGAGCATCGGCCTGCTCGACGGATCTTGGGGAGTATTCATCCTGATCCTCCTGGCCGCGACGCTCGGCAAGGGCGGCGCGTGCTGGCTCGCGGCGCGGCTCGACGGGAGGCCTCGCGGCGAGGCGCTCGCCATCGGCGGCCTCATGAACGCGCGCGGGCTCATGGAGCTCGTGATCCTGAACCTCGGCCTCGCGCACGGGCTGATCCAGCCCCGGCTGTTCACGATGATGGCGCTGATGGCCGTCGCGACGACGTTCGCGGCCGCGCCTATCTACGAATGGTCGCGGCGGCTTTCGCCGCGCTGAGCGTCAGGAAGTCGGGCGCCTTGATCGAGGCGTATTTGAACTCGTCGTCGCGGTGGGAGGTCGTGATCGCCACGACCGGCATGCCGGCGCGGCGCGCGGCCTCCTCGCCGAGAAGGCTGTCCTCGAAGACGACGCCGTTCTCCGGCGCGACGCCGAGCTTTTCGGCGAGCAGCAGAAAGGTCTGCGGGTCGGGCTTGCCCTTGGTCACCATCCCGCCGTCGACGACCGCGTCGAACCACGGGCGCAGATTCAGCCCGTCGAGGATGAACGAGACGTTGTCGTCCTTGGAGCCCGTGCCGAGTCCGATCCGGTAGCCTCCGGCCCGCGCGCCCTTGAGAAACGCGAGCAGGCCCTTCGCCGGCGCCCGCTCCGGCAGGTAAAGCGCGCGGTACGCGGCCTCCTTGGCCGCCGCGCACTCGTTGGCCTCCTCGACCGACACCTCGCGCTTGAGGTAGTAGCGCAGGACCTCGCGCGTCGGCATGCCCATGGTGTTCGCGCGGAAGTCGTGGATGTCGATCGTGATGCCGCGCCCTTTGAAGTAAGCCGTCCAGGCGCGCTCGTGCGCGGGCATGTTGTGGCAGACGACTCCGTCCATGTCGAGCAGGAAGCCGATCTCGCGCTTCATCGGGAGGATTCTAGCCAATCCGCTATACTGTGCGCATGGCTTTACGCGCCTACGACGTCTCGTCCTGGGGCTTCTTCCGCTTCCACGGGCCGGACGTCAAGAAGTTCCTGCAGGGCCTGGTCACGGCCGACATGGGGAAGCTCGCCCCGGGCGTCTGCCTGCCGGCCTGCGTCCTGACCCCGAAGGGCCTCCTCGTGGCGGACTGCGAGCTCTACGAAGAGACGCCGGAGACGATCCTCGCGGTCACGCGTCCCGGCGCCGCGATCGGCTTCCTGGCGGCCTTCGAGAAGAAGATCATGCTCTCCGACTCGTCGCTGAAGGCGCTGCGTTCGCAGCAGGCCTGGCTCATCGTCGGCGACGGCTTCGACCGGGGCCTGCCTTGGCCTCGCCTCTCGGAGCCCGCGCGTCTGCTTCTCGGCGTCGACCCTCCGGAGGACGCCGACTTCATGACCGACGCCGAGTTCGAGGCCTTGCGCGTCTCGTCGGGCTTCCCGCTGTTCGGCGCCGACATGAACGCGGACTCGCTTCCGCTCGAGGCGCGCCAGGACGCGGCGATCTCGATGGAAAAGGGCTGCTACATGGGCCAGGAGACGGTGTCGCGCATCGTGTTCCGCGGGCACGTGAACAAGATTCTGATGGGCGTGAAGGGGAAGGTTTCCGCCGGAGACGCCGTGCTTCGCGACGGGCGCGAGATCGGCAGGGTCACGAGCGCCGCGGAGGGCACCGGGTTCGCCCTCGTGCGCTACGAGGACGCCAAGCCCGGCGCGGCCGATGGAGCCGAGCTGTTCGTCTTCAGCGGCTGGCCGAAGCCGTTGTCGAAGGGTTAGGCGCCGCCTTCGCGAGCTCGACGGCGAACGCCGCCGCGAGCTTGGCGAAGGGCACGGAGTGGGACGCGTCGCCGCCCGAGGTCGCGAGCGTGTCGCGCTCGGTGTGGATGTCCTTGTTGCTCGCGTCGAAGGACGCCTCGAAGGCCATCGCCGACGGGAAGCCCTTCTTGGTCCACGACGCGTGGTCGGAGCAACCGTAGCCGCAGCGCGTCTCCGCGCGCGGCACGCCGGCGTAGGCGTCGACGAGCTTCGCGACGAAGGCGCTCAAGACGGGGTCGACGTGGTCGGTGAGCAGGTAGATTTTCTTTCCAGAGCCGGCGAAGTTCGACATGTCGAACTGGATCACGCCGACGACCTTCTTGCCCGCGGAGGCGTACTTGCCCGCGATGTCCTGCGAGCCGCGCAGGCCGACTTCCTCCGCCGCGTAGCCGATGAACTGGATCGTGCGGCGCGGGCGCACGCCGGACTCGGCGAGGACGCGCAGGGCCTCGGTGATCGTCGCGATGCCGGAGGCGTTGTCGTCGGCGCCGGGCGCGCGGGCGGTCGAGCCGGAGCCCCAGCCGGCGATCGAGTCGAGGTGGCCGCCGAGCACGACGATCTCGTCGGGCTTGTCGGTTCCGGGGATCGTGAGGATCACGGAGGGCTGCTTCCAGGAGTGCGTTTCAAGCGCGGCGGAGGCGCCGGGGATTCCCGACGCGAGCGCGGCCCAGCGGTCTCTGATCCAGCGCGCGGCCTCGACGCCGGTGTCCGACTGGTAGTAGCGGTTCTGATACGCCGACAAAGCGACGATCGTCGCGCGGATCTTCTCCTCGCGCACGGCGGCGATCATCGGGGTCACGACGGCCTGCTGGTCGAGCGTGTACGGCCCGCCGGGGGCGGCGGCCGTCGGGCGCAGCGCGGAGAGCGCGGACGCCTTCGTCTCGTGGGTGAAGAAGCCGCCGCAGCGGTTGAAGCGCTCGTGCGTCCACTGCGCCAATACGGGCAGCATGTCGGGCTTGGCGCGGTAGACGGCGGCGCCGCCGGACTCGGCGACGGGGTCGCCGGAGAGGGGGAAGCCCGGGGCGGCCAGGTCGGCCTTGTCGACGGTGACCCAGACGTCGGCCGGAGGCGCGGGAAGCTCGGCCTTCGGGGCGAAGTCCTCGGCGGACGCGGAGGCGGCGAGCAGGGAGGCGGCCAGGAGGCCCATGGTTCTCATGGGTCTTATGGTACCAAAGATCAGCCGGATTTCGCGCGCATCGCCGAGACGCGCGGGTACACGGACCAGAGGACGTAGGCGAGCGCGAAGAAGAAGGCGGCGATCGCGGCGGCTTGGAGCGTGGGCAGCCCGAGCGCGCGGCAGACGACGTGCATCTCGGCGGCCAGGCCGAGGCGCAGGAAGGCCATCGCCCAACGCAGCAGGCGCGACGCGGAATCGACGAATTTCCTCGAGACCTCGCCCGGCTCGGCGAGGCGGTGGTACGCCGCGGGAGTGAGCAGGAGGAACATCGCGACGAGCACGACGCCCATCGCGCCGAGGTGCAGAAGCCGCATGTCCGCGTCGAGCTTCTGGTCGAAAGTCGAGTTGAAGAGGACGATCATCTGGAACCCGATCATGGTCTGGATGCCCGGGGTGACGACGCGGCACTCCTCGAGGATGTGCCGTGCCTCCTCCTCGAGGGTGTTGCGGTGGACCGTGGCGCTCATGCGTCCAGGATAGCGCGCCGCGGCGGGGGCGTCCATGAAGCGCGGGCAACGATTCGGTGGGCCTTTTGCCGCGCGGGGCCTGGGCCCGTCGGCGCTGACGCGCGGACCGCCGAAGCTCTACACTGGAACGATGCTCGCCCTCTTCCTGTGGGGACTGGCGGCCGGAGGCGTTTCGGCCGCCGTGATCGAGATGCCCGCGCTGCCGGGGCGCACGGGCGCGCCCGCCCCGTCGCTCGGGGCGCTCGCGGCGCCGGCCTTGCGTCCGGACCTCCTCGCGTTCGCGCCGGCGTTGGCGCCGGGCCTGTCTCTCGCCGCTCCGTCGATCGCGCCTCTGCCTGCGGCGCCCGCGCCGCTCGACCTTCGGCCCGAGGCCGGGGTCTACGAGCGCCGCGGCGTGGGCCTGCTCGTCTTCGACGCGAAGGACTCGACGCGCCTGCACCTGACCGAGGGCGTCAAGGCGGCGCACGCGCTGTTGAACACGGCGCTCGACGGGGCCGAGGCGCAGGCCGCGGCCTACGACGGGCGCGTGATCCGGCGGCTCGGAGACGGCGCGCTCGTGGCCTTCCCGACGTACGCTCAGGCTCTGGCCGCGGGCGAGGCGATCCGCGCCGACGCCGAGGCGCGCCGCGCCGCCGCGCCGCGGACGCCGGAGCTGCGCATCGCCGCGCACGCGGGCCGCGTCCTCGTCGACCCGACCGGCGAGCGCCCCGAAATCTACGGCAAGCCGGTCGAGAAGACCCTGAGCCTGGCGGCGACGGCCGAGCCGGGCATCGTCGCCGCGGAATCGAAGCTCAAGGCCGGTCCGCTTGTGCCCGCGCGCGAGCCGAGGGCTCCCGCGCCGGTCGCTTCGGCGCGCGTGGAGGTCCGCGCGACGATGTTCGCCGGGCTCTCGGGCTGGAGCTCGTCCTACGAGCGTTACGGCCGCCGCCGCGCCTACGCCGCGGTGAAGGCCTTCCACGCGCACGTGCGCGGCGCCGTCGAGAGCAACGGGGGGACCGTCGTCAAGAACGAAGGCGAGACCGTGATGGCGAGCTTCGCGACGCCCGGCGACGCCGCGCGGGCCGCGGCCGACATTCTGGGCGGGATGGAGGACCTGCGGCGCGCGGCGCCGCTCGGGCACCTGTTCCGCGCGCGCGTCGGCGCGAGCTGGGGCGGGCCCTGCGCGAGGAACGCGCCGGAGGGGAGACGGACTGGTTCGGGAACACGGTCAACGCCGCGGCCCGGCTGATGCGCCTCGCGGCCGACGGCGAGGCGATGCTCTCGGGCGGCATCGCCGTGGACCCCGAGGCGTCGAAGCTGCTCGCCGGCGCCAAGCGCGAGAACGCGCGCCTCAAAGGGTTCGAAGAGGAGATCCTGGCCGCGCGCTGGGTCCCGCCGGAGCTTCCGCGCAGCGCCGCGGCCCAGGACCGCCTGCGGGCGGTCGCGCTGAAGGCCCGCGCCGACATCGTCCCCCCGCGAATTAGAAAGGGGTCAGACCTTACACGTTTCACTTTTCCCGAAATGCGGGGATGGGAAAAAGTGAAACGTGTAAGGTCTGACCCCTTTACGCGGCTGCGGGGAGGCGGGAGATCACGTCCATGAACTGGAAGGGCTTGGTGATGTAGTGGTCGGCGCCGGCGGCGAGGCCTTCCGAAACCTCGTCCGGGTGCTTGCGGGCGCTGAGCACGAGCACGGCGGGCTTGGGGCCCGCGCCCTTGAGCTCGCGGCAGATGTCGAGCCCGTCGCCGTCCGGGAGGCCCCGGTCGAGCAGGACTGCGGAGGGCAGGCCGAGCTCTCCTTTAAGATGCGCGCGCGCCTCGGCGAGGCTTCCCGCCGTCTTGACGACCAAGTCCTCGTTCTCCAGGATGTACCGGAGAAAGGAGGAGATGTCCTCTTCGTCTTCGATGACCAGCACCCAGCTCATGCCCGAAGAATAGCCCCGCGCCCGCCGAAGGTGATTACAGGCTGGATAAAGTTCGGTGAGGAGCGGGTAAAAAACGAGTAAGGCCCGCGCGCGAATTTTCCCCTTGAATTACACGAGGACCGGGGTTACATTAACGACGGAGACCCCTCTATGACCCGCTCCTCCGCAGTCGTCTTCCGTCTCGCCGCGGCCCTGCTCCTGGCCGCCTGCGCCGCGTCCGCCGGGACCACCGAGACCGCGCCCGCCGCCGGGCCCGAAGCCGCGTGGCGCGCGACGGCGAGCTTCACCGACCGGATCCTGGTCGACAACGATCCGTGGACCGCCGAGGCCTTTCTGGCCGACCGTTCCTACCAGGAAGGCTTGAAGAAGAGCGACGCGGCGCTGTACCAACGGACCTTCGCGCGCGCGGCCGAACTCGTCGATCTCAAGGGGCTGTTGGACGGAACGGCGACCGCGCGCTCGATCCGGCTCGGCGTGCTCAAGCGGCTGGGATGCGTCTTCTGCCTGCAGGCGCCCGCCTACCGCGCCTGGGCGGAGAAGCATCTCAAGTACCTGGACGCGGCGAAGCTGCCCGCGATCGAGGCCGCGTTGTGGTCGTGGACGGCCCTGTCCCCGGCGCAGCAGGCGTGGATCGCCGGAAAGAAGCTGGACGCCGGCTGGGGCGCGATGCCCTTCGTCCGCCGTCACGAGCTCATGCGCGAGTGGGCGCTGGCCGAGCGCGAGGCTCTGCTGAAGGCCAATCCCGCCGACAATACGGCGATGGAGTCCTATTACGCGCGCGCGGGAGCGATCGCGCAGATCCTCGGCAATCACGAGCTGAGCGGCGTGTGGAACCGCGCCGACGAGGCGGCGCAGGCGAGCGCGTCGCTGGCCGAGGCCCGCGCGAAGGTCGGCCGCAACGCCGATCCCCGGGTCAAGGCGCTGCTCGCCGAGGCGACGAGCGCCGCCGACCCCGCGGCGCGCCTGAGCGCGCTGTCGCGCCTGTTCGAGGGGCTGGGGAGGCGCCCTCGCGCGAGCTGCTCCAGGTCGCGCCGCCGCGCGCCGACCAGCGCTTCGACGACCGCACGCGCGGCGTCGTCTCCGAGATGCTCAAAACCGCCCTTCTCAAGGAGACCGAAGGAACCTTCGCGGGCAACGATCTCAAGGAGTTCTACGCGACGGCGCCGTTGACGGTGACCTTCACGACGACGAGCCTCGCGGCGCTCGGCTGGTACATGAACGGCGGCGACACGCTGTACTTCAACGAGCGCTACGTGGAAGGCTACATCAAGTCCCGCGGCCTCTCCGTCGAGGACGTCATGAAGAACCCCGAGCACCTCGGCGATCTCGCGCGCACGCTCGTCGGCACCTTCGTGCACGAGGCCCAGCACCACCGCCAGAACTTCTGGGCGCGGCAGAACTCCGTGCCCAACGGCTACAACCAGCTCAACGAGATCGAGGCGTTCCAGGTCCAGGGCCTGTTCCTGCTCGAAAAGCTCAAGAACGACAAGAAGTTCGCGGAGTTCGCCGAACGCGAGGGCGCGCACTCCGACGTCCTGCGCGCCGGGCTCGGCCGCGCGAAGATCATGGAAGAGCACGGGCCCGACATGTTCGAGTACACGGTCCCGAACGGACATTACCCGGAGACCTACTCGAACGCGGGCGGCGCGTGGTGCCGGATCCTGTGGCACAACAACACGGCGAAGAAAATGGAGGACGAGCTGGCCCGCCGCGCGACGCTCGACGCCCGCGAGCGGGCGGCGCTGGAGTCGGGGCCGCAGCTCGCCGAGTACTACGAGTCCCCGGCCGATTTCGCCGCGGCGCTGCGCGCCGTCTCCACGGGCTCGCTGACCAGGGAGCTGGCCCGGTCCCGCAAGGAGGCCGCGGAGACGCCCAAATACTATAATCAGATCCGCGAACGGCGCGAGCGCTTCGCCCGGGAGACGAAGGAGCGCCACGCCGTCGTGATGGGCGGCGGAAACGGCCGCGAAAAGCGGAGCCGCCGCCGCCCGGAGGAGACGAACGATGACCGCGATCTCGATGGGACTTCTGCTCGCCGCCGCCCTCAACGCCGCGGCCGCGCCGAAGACCGGAGGCGCCGCCGTGGACAAGCGAACCGTCGTCGACGCGTCGTTCGAGCTTCCCGTGCCCGCGGGCTGGACCTCGGAGCGCAAGCCCGACGGCGCGACGCTGACGGGACCCTCGGCCGAAGGGCTTCCGGCGCGCGTGATCGCGCGCTACATCCGCCCCGACCACGCGCTGTACGGCACCGCCGAGGCGTACATGGCGCGCCTCAACAAGCCTTCGTCCGTCCCGCTGAAGGGCTGGAAGAACGGCGCGGTGGAGAGCGCTCCGACGGCCGGGCGCAAGTCCCTGCGCATGGAGCGCGACACCTTCGACTACGCCGCGCCCGACAGCATCTCGCCCAAGCAGGTCGCGATGCGCGAGGAGCACATCGCGGTTCCGGCGGCGAAGGGCTTCTACCTGCTCTTCTACAGCGCGCCGCGGTCGATCGACGCGGCGCAGCGCAAGGCGTTCCGGGCCGCCGCGGCGGGCTTCAAGCCGAAGCTCTGAGCAGCTTCAGCCACAGCGACGAGACCAGGTAGTTCCCGACGTCCTCGCGGGGCACCCACTTCGCCCCGGCCGGCGCCTTCCCCGCGAGCGACGCCTCCTTCAGCGTCACCGTCAGCGCGTGATGGGTGATCGAGTGGGAAACCGTCGCGAGCGTGCGTCCGGGCCGGGCGTCGACGCGCCCCGCCTCCGGAAGCCCCCACAGGTTTTTGAGCAGGCGCTCCTTCTCCGAGCGCTTCCAGAGCAGGACCTCGCCGTCCCTCTCGATCCAGAGGCAGGTCCATTTCACGGGCACGGGCGCGCGGCGCTCCTCGGGCAGCGGAAGCTTTTCCTGAAGGTCCTTCGCGAAGGCGACGCAGGACTTCGCGACGGGGCAGGCCCCGCACGACGGCGACTCCGGGGTGCACACGGTCGCGCCGAGCTCCATGAGGGCCTGGTTCCAGTCGCCGGGAGAAGCGCGGTCGACGAGGCGCTCGGCGAGAGGCCACAGCGTCTTGGCGAAGGCCGGGTCCTTGGCCCGTCCCTTGAGGCCGAACAGCCGAGAGAACACGCGGATCACGTTGCCGTCGACGAGGGGCGCGGGCTCGCCGAAGGCGATCGAGCGGATCGCGCCCGCGGTGTAGCGTCCGATGCCCGGAAGCGCGAGGACGGCGTCCTCCTCTGACGGGAAGCGCCCGCCGTGTTCCGCGACGACGGCCCGTGCCGCGCGGAGCAGATTGCGCGCGCGCGAGTAATAGCCGAGCCCCGCCCACGCGGCGAGCACTTCGTCCTCGTCGGCGGCCGCGAGCGCGGCCAAGGTCGGGAAGCGGCGCAGGAAGGCCTCGTATTTCGGCGTCACCGCCGCGACGGTCGTCTGCTGGAGCATGATCTCCGAGATCCAGACGCGGTACGGGTCGGCGTTCTTGCGCCACGGCAGGTCGCGCTTGGACGCGCGGTACCACGAGAGCAGGGCCGCCCGCAGCCGGGCGTCGCTCATTCCTGGACGAGGAGGTTGTTGAGGACCTGGTCGACGCCGCGCACGCCGGCCGCGAGGCGCCGGATGATGCGCTGCTGGTCGATATTGGGCACGATGCCGGACAGCGTCGCGACGCCGGAGTTGACGTCGATCGTGACGTACTGGATGTCGAGGTCGCGGCGGCCGCGCAGAAGGGACTCGATGCGCACCTTGATCGCCTGGTCGGAGAGGTCGTCGTCCTCGACGCGGTGGCGGCAGGCGGCCGGCGCGAGAAGGGAGAGCAGGAGGATCGCGGACAGAAGCCGTCTCACGCGAAAATGATAACATTTCGACCCTTGTCCCGCCATTCGGCCCGACTCGTGCTCGCGACGCGCAACGCCCACAAGGCGGAGGAGCTCTCCCGCCTGCTGGGCCCCGGCGGCCCCCGCGTCGCCTCGCTCTCCGAGTTCCCGGAGTTCCCCGAGACCGTGGAGGACCGCGACACGCTCGCGGGCAACGCCTCGAAGAAGGCCGTCGAGGCCGCCCGCGCCTGCGGGACGTGGGCCCTGGCCGACGACTCCGGCCTCTTCGTCGACGCGCTCGGCGGCGCTCCCGGGGTCTTCTCCGCGCGCTGGGCGGGACCCGCGTGCTCCTACGCGGACAACTGCGCGAAGCTCGAGCGCGAAATGACGGGCAAGACCGCGCGCGCGGCGTCGTTCCGCACCGTGCTCGCGCTGTCCGACCCGTCGGGCGCGGTCGAGCTCGTGGAGGGCCGCCTCGACGGGACGATCGGAACGGCCCCGCGCGGGACCAACGGCTTCGGCTACGACCCGCTGTTCGTGCTGCCTGACGGCCGGGCGCTGGCCGAGCTCGCCGCCGACGAGAAGAACGCGATCTCCCACCGCGGCCAAGCGCTCCGTGCGATCCTGCCGCGCCTGCGCGCGCTGTTCGCGGCCTGCCTGCTGCTCGCGCCGCTCGCCGGGCGCGCGGAGAAGACCGAGCCCGGCCAGGAGACGGTGTGGGACCAGATCATGGCCGCGCAGGCGATGCGCGGGATGCGCCAGGGCACAAGTACATCGAGGAGAAGCGCTACGAGCTCGCGCTCCAGGAGATGCGCCGCGCGGTGGCCGCCGATCCCAAGAACCCCACCGCGCACATGCTGCTCGGCGTCGCGCAGTACTGGAACGGCCAGGTCGACGAATCGATCGGCTCGTACCGGACCGCCCTCGGCCTCGACCCGGCCAGCGCGCAGGCCTATCTTCTGATCGGCATCTCCTACGCGTGGAAGGGGAGTCCCCGGCGGCCGAGGCCGCGTTCAAGAAGGCCACGGAGCTGGACCCCTCGAGAGCCGACGCGCAGATGAACTTGGGCTCGATCCGCGAGACGCGCGGCGACGTGCCCGGCGCGCTCGAGCTGTTCCGCAAGGCGATCGACCTCGACAAGAAGAACCCGCTGTACCGCTTCCAGCTCGGCCAGCTCTACCGCAAGCTCGGCCGCGACGCCGACGCCGCCGAGCAGCTGCGCGAGGCGGTGCGCCTCGAGCCGACCTACGAGGACGCGATGCTCGAGCTCGGCTGCGCCGAGGAGCGCCTCAAGGAGGACAAGTCGGCGGCCGCCACGCTCAAGCGCGCCGTGTCGCTCAAGCCCGGCGACTCGGTGGCGCGCATGCGCCTGGCGCGGCTGCAGCTGAAGGCCGGCGACGCGAAGAAGGCGCGCGCGACGCTCGCCGAGGCGTTCCACCTGACGCCCGAGGCGGGCGGGGCCGGCCTGCAGCTCTCCGTGTCGTACGCCGGAGGCAAGCGCGCCGCGCGTCCCGGGGAGCTGCCGGAGGACGCCAAGCCGCACGGCGAAAAGCCGGCCGACGCGATGCCCGAGCCCGCCGACCCGCTCGCCGTCTTCGAGCGCAACCTGCGCCGCGTGCCGCTCGACAAGGGCGCGGTCATGCGCGTCGACGCGGTGTTCCTGCCGCGCCCGAAGCTCGCCCGGGCCGGGCCCGGCGAGGGCGCGAGCCTCAAGAAGGCGCTCGCGCGCGCCCACGACGGCTCGCCCGCCGGCGGGCGGCCCCAGGCCGTGCGCCGGGACTATGCGCTCAAGGCCGGCGACGCGGCGCCGCGCGACGCGCAGATCAAGTCGATCATGGACGACCTGCGCCGCGCGATGGCCGAGGCCCCGCCCGACACCGACGCGCGCCTCGGCATGAACCTCACGTTCACGCGCCCCGTCGAGGCCGGCCGCGCCGACGCCGAGAACCCGGCGAAGGTCAGCTACCAGCCGCGCCAGGTCGGCAACGACATGGGGCTGTGGGTGATCGGCACGGGCTGGATGGCGCTCGTCGCCGAGGTCCTGCCCGACGCAGGCGAGAAGCCCGAGCATCCCGACGACGCCGACTGGTGGACGACGACGGGCCTCGCGCACGCCGCCGTCGGCGAGGGCCAGCGCGCCGACGCCGCGTTCCGCCGCGCGACCGAGCTCGACCCCAAGTCCGTGCCCGCGTGGCTCGGCCGCGGAGTCTCGGGCGTCATGGTCGGCGACGAGCTCGCCGCCGCGGACGCGCTGCGCCGCGCCCTCGACATCCAGCCGCGCAACAAGGCGGCGCAGGACGGCCTGAAGTGGCTGATGCGCCCCGCCGCGCCCACGACGGCAACAGGAGACAAGAAATGAGCCGCAAGGACACCGGTCTGATGCAGTCGTTCGTGCGCCGCATCCACTTCGTCGGGATCGGCGGCGTGGGCATGAGCGGCATCGCCGAGGTGCTCAACAACCTCGGCTACAAGGTGTCGGGCTCCGACGCGAAGTCGAGCGAGACGACGCGCCGCCTGCAGGCGGCCGGCGTGAAGGTCTTCGAGGGCCACGCGGCCAAGCACGCCGCCGGCGCGCAGGTCGTCGTCGTGTCCTCCGCCGTCGCGCAGGACAACCCCGAGGTCGCCTGGGCGCGCAAGTCCGGCGTGCCCGTCGTCCTGCGCGCGCAGATGCTCGCCGAGCTCG
Organism: Elusimicrobiota bacterium; assembly: GCA_023213235.1. Classification (GTDB taxonomy): domain Bacteria; phylum Elusimicrobiota; class Elusimicrobia; order UBA1565; family UBA9628; genus GWA2-66-18. Next base: position 1,048,215 of record CP096137.1, read on the forward strand.
GGCGCATGAAGAAGACTGTCACGATCGCGGGCAGCCACGGCAAGACGACGACCACCTCCCTCGTGTCCATGGCGCTCAAGGAAGCGGGCGCGGGCCCCACGATGATCATCGGCGGCCAGCTCAAGAACATCCACTCCAACGCCAAGCTCGGCATCGGCGAGTACCTCGTCGCCGAGGCCGACGAGAGCGACGGGTCCTTCCTCTACCTGACGCCGCTCGTGGCCGTCGTCACGAACGTCGACAACGACCACATGGACCACTACAAGACGATGGACGCGCTCAAGGACTCCTTCGTCCAGCATCTCCAGCGCCTGCCGTTCTACGGCGCCGCGATCCTTTGCGCCGACGACGCGAACCTCATGGAGGTCCGCAAGCGCGTCACCCGCCACGTGATCACGTTCGGCTTCTCGAAAGGCGCCGACTGGCGCGCGGTCAACCCGCGCCTCGGCAAGGAAGGCTCGACCTTCGACGTGCTCCACAAAGGCAAAAAGGCGCTGACGCTCAAGATGACGGTCTCAGGCCGCCACAACGTGTCGAACGCGCTCGGCGCGCTCGCCGCGGGCGCCTTCCTCGGCTTCGACCTGCGCAAGCTCGCCAAGGGCCTGGCGGACTTCCGCGGCGTCGGCCGCCGGCTCGACCGCCTCGGGACGTCCCACGGCGTCGACTTCGTCGACGACTACGGCCATCACCCGACCGAGATCCGCGCCACGCTCGCGGCCGTGCGCCTGTGGAAGCCGCGCCGCCTCGTCGCGATCTTTCAGCCGCACCGCTTCTCGCGCACGAAGCTGCTCGCCAAGGAATTCGGCCCGTCGCTCAAGGGCGGCGACGTCGTGTACGTCCAGGACATTTACGCGGCGGGGGAAAAGCCGCTGAAAGGCGTCTCCTCCAAGCTCATCATCGACTCCGCGCGCCGCGCGGGCGTCGACGCGCGCCCGTTCCCCGGCGCGCACGAGGCGTCGCTCGAGCTGCGGCCCGGCGACGTCGTGCTGACGCTCGGCGCGGGCGACGTCTGGAAGACCGGCGTCGAGCTGCTGCGCCGCCGCGGCTCGGGCGCCTGATGGGCGCCCGTCTCGGCCAGCACTTCCTGCGCGACGAGGGCGCGCGCGACGCGATCGCGGAGCTCTCGGGCGCGGGGCCCGGCGTCGCCGTGCTCGAGATCGGCCCCGGGCGCGCCGCGCTGACGGGCCGCCTGCTCGCGACGGGCGCGGACGTCACCGCGATCGAGCTCGACGAGAACCTCGCGGCCAAGCTGCCGGCCGCCGTCGGAGGCGACGTCTCGCGCCTGACGATCGTCAACGAGGACTTCCTGCGCCTCGACCTGCGCACGCTCGGGCCCGGCCCGTGGCGCATCGTCGCGAACCTTCCGTACGCAGTCGGCACTCCGATACTGCAGCGCATCCTCGAGTGGGACGCGTGGGACCAAGCCGTGCTCATGTTCCAGAAGGAGGTCGCCGACCGGATCACCGCCTCCCCGGGCGGCGCCGACTACGGACTGCTGGCGCTGTCGGTGCTCGCGCGCGCCGACGCGGCGGCCGCGTTCGACATCCCGCCGTCGGCGTTCACGCCGCCGCCCGCCGTCGACTCCGCGGTCGTCGTCGTGACGCGCCGCGCCGAGCCGCGCCTGCCCGCCGCCGAGGAAAAGGCGTTTTGGCGCCTGGCCAAGATCGCGTTCGCGCAGCGCCGCAAGATGGCCGCCGGCGTCCTGTCCAAGGCGCTGGGCAAGACCAAGGCCGAGACCGAGGCCGCGTTCGCGGCCGCGGGCCTCGACGCCTCGGTCCGTCCGGAGCGCATCCCCTTCGAGGCCTGGCGCGCGCTCGCGCGCGCGCTGACGTGAGCGGCTGGGCGAAGGCGGGGCTGCTCGCGGCCCTGCTCGGCGCCGGCGCCCTGCGCCTGAGCCTCGCCCGCCACCGCTACTTCGACACCGACGAGCTCGAGCACCTGCACGCGGCCCTGCTCGTGTCGCACGGCAACGTGCCCTTCCGCGACTTCTTCGAACATCACGGTCCGGCCTTCTGGAGTCTTATAGCGCCGGCGGCCGCGGCGCCCGCCGACCCTTACGATAAGGCGCTGGCCGGGCGCGCGGTCGTCTCCGTCTTCTGGCTGATGTCGCTGGCGCTCGCCGCGCGCGGGCGCCGGGGCGCGTCGCCCTACGAGGCGCCGTTGGCCGCGGCCATGCTCGCGTGGTTCGGCGCGTTCGCGCAGAAGTCCCTCGAGGTCCGGCCGGACGTGCCCGCCGCGTTCCTGGCGGCCGGGGCCGCGTGGATGATCGCGCGTCCCGCCGCCTGGTCGGGGCAGTGGGCGGGGCTGCTGTTCGGCGCCGCGCTGTGGTTCTCGCCGAAGGCGCTGTTCCCGGGTCTCGGCCTGGCTCTCGGCGCGGCCTGGCGGCGCTCCGAGCGCGCGGGCCCCAACGAGGCCCTGCGCCTGCTCGGGGGCTTCGCCGCCGGCGCCGCCGCCGCGGGCGCCGCGGGCGCCCTCTATTTCGCGGCGCAGGGCGGGCTCGGCAAGCTGTGGTCGTACTACGTCCTCTACAACGCGGGCTTCCCGGGCGCGCGCGTCGCCTGGTCGGCGACCTTGCTGCCTTCGCTGCTCTCCGATCCGTTGATCTGGCTCGCGGGCCTGCTCGGCCTGCGCCGCTGGCGCGAGCGTCCCGAGGAGGCCGGCGCCCTCGTCTTCACCGTGCTCGGGCTCGCGGCGACGCCGTCGGCCTACCCGCAGCATCTCCTCTTCGCCGCGCCCTTCCTCGCCTCCTTCGCCGCGGCCGAGGTCCTCGGCTGGGTGCGCGCCGCGCCGGCGCGCGGCCGCGGGCTGTGGTCGCGCGGCGGCCGCGGCGCGCTGGCCGCGGCCGCGCTGGCGTGCTCCTTCGCCGTCACGGCGCGGACGGCGTGGGGCCGGATCGGCGAGGGCAACGCGCTGCAGCGCGAGCGCTGGGAGTGCGCGAGCGCCCACGTCCCCGAGAACGGCGCGGTCTGGGACGTCTGGACCGGAGACGCCTTCCACCGGCCGCACGCCTCCTTCCTCTGGTTCGTCCCCGGCGACAGCCAGAACTACTACGAGCCCAAGGCGCTTGAGGAGCAGTTCATCGCGGGCCTCGCGTCGAAGAAGACGGTCGCGGCGATCCGATGCGAATCGTGCCTCCGGCGAGTTCCGCCGTCGGTCGTCTCCGCGTTCGATCTTCTCTACGAGCCGACGGGGTGCGGACGGTTGTGGACGCGAAGGAAAGGCACGTGACGGAGAAGAGGGACTTCACGCCGTTCATCGTCTTCTTCGCGACGATCGCGGTATTTTCATTCGCGCCTCCGGCGAAGTTTCTCCAGTGGGACGACGCGCAGAATCTTCTAGCCAACGACAAATGGCGGGGATTGTCTTGGGAAAATCTGAAATGGATGTGGACCACGCGCCACTATGGGCCGTGGCAGCCGTTGTCGTGGCTCACGTGGACTTTGGATTATTCGATTTGGGGGCTGAACCCCGAGGCGTTCCGGCGCACGAACGTGATCCTTCACGCCTTGACGGCCTCGGTCGTCTATCTGATCGGACGAAAGAAGTTCTCGCCGGAGGCCGGCCTCTTCGCCGCTCTGTTTTTCGCCGTGCATCCGTTGAGAGTCGAATCCGTGGTCTGGATCACGGAAAGAAGGGATGTCCTGTCGGGGCTCTTTTCGGCGATCTCGGTGTACGCCTGGGTCGTGGAAAGAAACTACTGGTCCATCTCTTCGTTCGTCCTCGCGGTTCTTTCCAAAGGCACGGCCGTGGCTGTGATCCCGTTCCTCTTTTTCTTGGACCGCGGTTCCTGGAAGAAGCTCGGACCGCACGTCTTGATCGGGCTTTTCGCCGCGCTCATGAACCTCCGCGGCTTCGGCACCGGCGATCTCCGGGGCCTCGACCTGTCCTTGCTCGACCGGATTCTCCTTTTCTTCCGTTCGACGTGGTTCTACGCCTGGAAGACCGCCGTCCCTTTCGGCCTTTCTCCGTACTACGCCCTGCCCCTCGAGCCGTCTTCCATCCGGTCCTCCGTCCTGCCGGGCGCCATCCTCGGGCTCATCCTTCTCGCGGCCTGCTTTCACAGGAAGGTTCGCGCCTGGGCGCTTCCGGCCTGGCTGGCCTACGCCGCGGCGCTCGCGCCGGTGTCCGGTCTTCTTCAAAACGGCCGTCAGATCGCGGCCGACCGGTATTCTTACCTCGCGTGCATGCCCCTCGCCCTGCTTTTCGGCATCGGGATGAAAAAGTTATCCACAGAGCTCTCGCGCGAGAGCTCTGTGGATAACTCCGGCCGCGGGGCAGCGCTCGTCGTTCTGGCGGGATTGGCCGTTTTGTCCGTCGGTCAGGCCTCGTTCTGGAGAGACGACGTCTCCTTGTGGACGCGCGCCGTCGCCGTCGAGCCGGAGTCCTACCTGCCGCGCTCGAACCTGTCGGTCGCGCTGCTGTCGGCCGGCCGCGGCGCCGAAGCCGAGCCGCACCTCGTGAAGGCGATCGCGCTCGAGCCGCGCGACGCCGAGGCGCGCGCCAATCTCGGCGCGGTCCTCGCCGCGCGGGGGAGACCGCTCGCGCGATCGCCGTCTGGGAGGAGCTCGCGGCGCTTCGTCCGGGAGACGCCCGCTTCGCGGGCGCTCGCCATAACCTCGGCGTCCTGCTGCGCCGCTCAGGCCGGGAAAAGACGGCCTCGCGCGCATGCGCGAGGCCGCCGTTCTCGATCCGTCGTTGAAGCGTTAGGAGCCGCGCACCTTCGCGAGCAGCTTGTCGCCCTCGCTCTGCAGGTCCCGCGCGTGGTCGTCGAGGTCGCGCGAGTTGCGGTCGAGGTCCATGCCCTCGAACGTGAAGCCCGCGCGCATGAGGTCCCAGTAGCCGAAGCGGGCGTCCATGACGAGCCAGTTCGACTCGTTCTTGAGACGCCGCGCCGCGTCGACGACGCGGGAGGCGGGGCCGACGAGCGTCTCGTCCTTCTCCGCCTGGGCCGAGAGATGGCGAAGGTCGCCCAGCCGCCACTGCGCGTCGCGCGTCGTCTGCGCGAGGTCGCGCGTGAAGCGCTGGACGTCCCAGCGCAGGGACGGGTCGGTCTCGGGCCTGCCGGGCTGCGGCTTCTGGTAGCGGCGCGCGCGCTGCAGCAGCCAGCGCAGGTCGTTGCGCAGACGGTAGGCGTCGCGCTCCGCGCGGTCGAGGTCCCAGGCCAAGGTCGACAGGCGCGGGCCGATGTCTCCGGCCTTGGCCTTCACCTGCGCGGCGCGGGTGGCGGCGACGGCGGCGCGGATCTCTCCGAGGGCTCCCTCGAACGAGGGCACGGCGGGGTTCGCGTACGCGGCGGCGGGCAGCAGCAGGATCGCGGCGGACAGGGCTCGGACCATTGGACCTCCCGACTGTCTGGGCCTTTGGGCCCATCGCGCGGATATTAGCGCGAAGCGGGGCGGAAGTCAAGACGGCGGGGAGGGTGAAGTTGAACGCCGAGCCCACGCCCGGCATGCTCTCCACCCAGATGCGGCCGCCGTGCGCCAGGACCAGGCCCTTGCAGATGGCCAAGCCGAGGCCGAGGCCTTTCTTCTTATGCAGGTTGTCCTGCGTCTGGTAGAAGCGGTCGAAGAGCATCGGGAGCTCGTCGGCGGGGATGCCGGTTCCGGTGTCGAGGACGGTAAAGCGCACGAACTCGCCGTCGCGCTGGGCGGTCGCGTCGATCGAGCCGCCCTCGGGGGTGAACTTGAGCGCGTTGCTCAGCAGATTGGTCAGGACCTGGGCGATCCGCTTGGGATCGGCGTTGACGAGCAGGGAATCGCCGACGGGGCTGCGCCAGTGCAGGCGCACGCCGCGGCGGGCGGCCTCGAGCTCGGCGGACTCGGCGGCCTCCTGCAGGAGCGCGGCGCCTTCGACGGCGTGGGTGTCGACGTGGAAGCCGTCGGACTCGAGCCGGACGGCGTCCTGAAGCTGGTCGACCATCGCGATCAGCCGCTCGGCGTTGGAGAGCACGGCGCGCAGGGCCTTCTGCGTCTCCTCGGGGGAGACCGTCTCCTTCGTCAGGTAGTGCGCGTAGCCGTGGATGACGGCGAGCGGGTTCTTGAGCTCGTGCGCGACGTCCTGCATCAGACGCGTCTTCGCGTCGAGGCGGTCCTTGAGCTCGGCCAGCCGTTCGTGTGCGCTCATAAGGAAGATGATTCGATTGTAGCACGAAAACCGGGCTTTTTAGTAAGATGCCGGAGCGCCGACCAGCGCCTATTTTCCGGAGGAAGGAACGCCATGATCGACACGTCTCAGTTCAAGAACGGCCTCGTCTTCGAAGACGACGGGCAGATCGTCCAGATCATCCACTATCAGCACCACCGCAAGTCGCAGTCCGCGGCCGTCTACCGCGCGACCCTGCGCGTGCTCGAGACGAACGCCGTGCTCGAGCGCTCGTACGCCTCCGGCACGAAGTTCCGCGAGGTCCCCGTCACCAAGCGCGAGAAAATCTACAGCTACTCCGACGGCGAGAAGGCCGTGTTCATGGACAACGAGACCTACGAGTCCATCGAGTACCCGAAGGAGCTCCTCGGCGACCAGGCCAAGTTCCTCGTCGAGAACATGGAGGTCCTCGCCGTCTACGTCGACGACAAGCTGACCGGCATCGAGCTCCCCGCCAACGTCGTGCTGACCGTCACCTCGACGGTCCCCGGCGTCAAAGGCGACTCCGTCTCCAACATGGTCAAGCCCGCGACGCTCGACACCGGCCTCGAGATCAACGTCCCGCTCTTCGTGAAGGAAGGCGACAAGATCCGCGTCGACACGCGCAACTCCTCCTACATGGAGCGCGTCAAGGAATAGCCTGGAACGGTGTCAGGTTGTGCAATTGTGCAATTCTCTCCAGGTCGAACGACTGGAGAATTGCACAATTGCACAACCTGACACCAATGGGAGCTTATGATTAGAGGCGTCATCTTCGACATCGACAACACGCTGACCGACTTCATGAAGATGAAGCGGACGGCCGTCGACGCCGCCGTCGAGGGGATGATGGACGCCGGGCTTCCCGGCACGAAGGACGCGCTCGTGACGGAGTTCTTCGAGCATTACTGGAAGGAAGGCATCGAGGACCAGAAGATCTTCGACAAGATCCTCAAGGCCAAGCTCGGGGCGATCGACTACAAGATCCTGGCGTCCGGCATCCTGGCCTACCGCCGCAGCAAGAACGGGACCATGACCTTGTACCCGCGCGTCAACCAGACCTTGATGGAGCTCATGAAGATGGGCATCAAGCTCACCGTCATCTCCGACGCGCCGAAGATGGAGGTCTGGCTGCGCATCGTGAGCCTCGGCCTGCACCACTACTTCGACGAGATCATCACCTCCGAGGACTTCGGCGTCAAGAAGCCCGACCCCAAGCCCTTCAAGAAGGCGCTCGAGGTGCTCGGCACCAAGCCCGACGAGACCTTCATGGTCGGCGACTGGCCGGACCGCGACGTCAAGGGCGCGAAGGCGGCGGGCATCCGCGCGATCTGGGCCAAGTACGGCGACACGTTCGGCACTAAGGAGTCCGGCGCCGAGTTCGACGTCAACGACATTTACGAGGTCGTCGGCATCGTCAAGCGCGAGAACGGAGCGGCCGTTGCGTAGCCTCGCCGCGGCCGTCCTCCTCCTGCTCGCCTCCGGGGCGCGCGCGATGAAGACGGAGGTCATGACGCTCGCCTCCGGCGCGGGCGTCGCGGCCGGAGCGGGAACGGGCCCTCTGACGCTCGAGGTCGTCTCCGAGCAGGCGATGATCCGCGTCTCGACGCCCTCGGTCCTCGCCTCGCTCGCGGGCGCCGGCTACCCCACCCTCGCCGATTTCCCGTCGATCTCCTGGGCCCTCGTCGGCCTGCCCGGCGGCATGCCCGTCGCCGCCGGCCTGGACTTCCTCAAGCTCCAGCCCGGCGTACTCGACGTCTCGCCCAACCGCGTGCTCGTTCCGCTCAAGCAGCCGAACGATCCCCAGGTCGGCTCCCAGATATCCCTGTCGCAGATCGACGCGCAGGGCGCCTGGGACTTCGAGGTCGGCACTTCCTGCCGCGCCACCGTCGTCGTCGTCGACTCCGGCATCGAGGGGACGCACCCCGACCTCGCATCCAAGCTCGTCAACAGCGCCCCGGCCGTGAGCCAGTACTGCCAGGCCAACGGCGCGGCCGCGTGCGTCGCCACCCCCGCGCCGACGCCGGCGTGCAACCACGGCACGCGCGTCGCCGGCATCGCCGCGGCGGCCTCGAACAACTCGGCGGGAATCGCGGGCGTCTCGTGGGGCGCGCAGATACTGGCCGTGAAGGTCTTCGACGACGGGGCATGCAACCCGGCGGGGGACTGCCCCGGGGCCTGCACGACGAGCGACGCGGCGCTCGTGCGCGCCGTCGACTACGCGACGGGAATCCAGAACACCGCGCAGGCGGGCAAGGTCGTCGTCAACATGAGCGTCGGCTGCTCGCCGGGCTTCGGCGGCTGCGCGGCCGCGTGCAACGCCGGCCTGCAGGCGTCGCTCAACGCCGCCGCGGCCGCGGGCATCGTCACCGCGATCTCCGCGGGCAACGACGCCGGCCCGGTCAACAACCCCGCGATCTGCGCCGGCGTCGGGGGCGGCTCGGGCATCATCCCCGTCGGGTCGGTCAACAGCCTCAACAGCCTGAGCGCGTTCTCCTCGCGCGGCGCGGCGCTCGCGGCCAACGGAGTCGTCGCCCCGGGCGAAGCCGTTCTGACGACGAACATCGGCGGAGGCTACACGGGGGGGCCACGGGAACGTCGTTCTCCGCTCCCCACGTCGCGGGGCTCGCGGCGCTCGTGCTCTCGGCCCAGCCGTCGCTCACCGCCGCGCAGGCGCAGGCCGCGATCCGCGGCGGGGCCGACAGCATCGGGCTTTCGTCCTCGTTGCAGGGCGCGGGACGCATCAACGCGTTCAAGACCTTGCGCATCGCCACGCGCGGCAGCCTCGCGGGGTTCGACGGAGAGGTCAAGGCGACGGCCTTCCCTAATCCCTTCCGGCCTTCGCAGAACGGCGCCGTCTCGTTCGCGCTGCCGCCGTCGCTGCAGGGCTCGAACGCGACGATCCGCATCTACACCACGGAGGGCGCGCTCGTCCGTTCGATCAACGGCCTGACCTGGAACGGCAAGAACACCGAGGGCACCAACGTCGCCAGCGGCACCTACGTCTTCGTCGTCACGAGCTCCGCCGGGACGGGCCGAGGGCGGTTCTCGGTCCTGAGGTAATTTGGTAGCCTTCAACACGACGCGCGGGACGGTCGTCGCGACGAAGGTCGAGGCGGCGGACACCCCGGCGTCGCGGTCCAAAGGCCTGCTGGGCAGGGAGTCGATGGAGCCCGGCGAAGCCCTCTGGATCGTGCAGTTTCCGCTCGCGCGCTTCGTGCCGTGCCCGACGATCCACACCTTCTTCATGAAATTCTCGATCGACGTGCTCTTCCTCGACGCGGACCTCACGGTCCGCCGCGTCGTCGAGGACATGCGCCCCGGACGCCTGTCGGCCTGGGTCCCCTCGGCGCGCAGCATTTTGGAGCTGCCGGCCGGCGCCCTGAAGGGCGCGGTCTCGGTCGGCGACCGCTTGGAGATGAGACCCGCGTGAGCGAAACCAAGGCCCCTGAATTTCCGACGCCCTCCGGCATCGAGATGCTGCGCTACTACGGCCCGGACACGGTCCCGGCCCCCGACCTCGGCCGCGCCGGCGAGTTCCCGTTCACGCGCGGCATCCAGAAGACGATGTACCGCGGGCGGCTGTGGACGATGCGCCAGTACGCGGGCTTCGGCACGGCCAAGCAGACGAACCAGCGCTTCCGCTGGCTGCTCGAGCAGGGGCAGACCGGTCTTTCCACGGCCTTCGACCTGCCGACCCAGATCGGCCTCGACGCCGACGACCCCAAGGCCGCCGGCGAGGTCGGCCGCGTCGGCGTCCACATCGGCACGATCGACGACATGGAGCAGCTGTTCGACTCGATCCCGCTCGACCAGGTCTCGACCTCGCTGACGATCAACGCGACGGCCTCCGTGCTCCTCGCCTTCTACGTCGCGGTCGCCAAGAAGAGGGGGATCGACCCGAAGGCCCTCAAGGGCACCCTCCAGAACGACATCTTGAAGGAGTTCATCGCGCGCGGCACCCAGGTCTTCCCGGTGGCGCCGAGCCTGCGCCTGTGCGTCGACTCAATGGAGTGGTCGTTCAAGAATACCCCGCAGTTCCATCCCATTTCGATCTCCGGATACCACATCCGTGAAGCCGGTTCCGATGCGGTGCAAGAATTAGCTTATACGTTCGCCAATGCCGCCGTTTATCTGGAAGCCCTGCGAGTTCGGGGCGTCCCGATCGATGTCGCAGGGCCCAAGCTCGCGTTCTTCTTCGGCTGCCACAGCCACTTCCTCGAGGAGATCTCGAAGTTCAGGGCCGCGCGCGGCCTCTGGGCCGGGATCATGAAAAAGCTCGGCGCGGCCGACCCGAAATCCCAGTCCCTGCGCTTCCACGTCCAGACCTGCGGCTCCACGCTGACGAGCCAGCAGCCGCTCAACAACGCGATGCGCGTGGCCTGGCAGGCGATGGCCGCCGTGCTCGGCGGCGCGCAGAGCCTGCACACGAACGCCTACGACGAGGCGCTCGCGCTCCCGTCGGAGGAGAGCGCGTCGCTGGCGCTGCGCACCCAGCAGATCCTGGCGCACGAGACGGGCGTGACCGACACGGTCGACCCCGTCGCCGGCTCCTGGGCGATCGAATCGCTGACGAAGGAGCTGCGCGAGAGGGCCGAGGCCAAGCTCGCCGCGATCAAGGCCGGCGGCGGCATGCTCGCGCTCATCGAGTCCGAGGCCGTGCAGCGCGACATTCAGGAAGCGTCCTACCGCTGGCAGCAGGACGTCGAGTCCGGCCGGCGCAAGATCGTCGGCGTCAACGCCCTGCGCGTCGACGAGAAGGACGCGACGGCCGCCAAGCGGCTCAAGGTCTCGCCGAAGCTCGAGGCCGACCAGGTCAAGCGCCTGAAGGCCTTCCGCAAGGCCCGCGACGCCAAGAAGGCGTCGGCCGCCTTGATAACGCTCGAGAAAGCCGCGAAGTCGCCCAAAGAGAATTTGTTCCCGCACATCCTGCATGCCGTCGAGTCCCGCGCCACGATCGGCGAGATCTTCGGGACCTTGCGCGGCGTCTTCGGAGAATACCATGGCGGTTAAAGGCCTGCAGCGTCGCAAGACGGTCCTGGAGATCCTGACGGAGCGCAAGCTCCTCAGCGAGGACCAGCTCAAGACGGCGACCGCCGAATCGGCGAAGACCGGCAAGACGCTCCAGCAGGCCGCGATCGACCTGACCTTCATCGGCAAGCCCCAGCTCCTCAAGGCCCTGTCCGAGGACTGGCAGGTCAAAGCGGTCGACCTTCTTCAGATGGACGTCGACATCGAGGTCGCCAAGATCATCCCCGAGGCGGTCGCCCGCCGCCACGTCGCGATTCCCTTCGCGAAGGAGGAGAGCGTCCTCTTCGTCGCGATGGCCGACCCGCGCGACTTCTTCGCCTCCGAGGACATCCAGCTGCGCACCGGCCTCGAGATCCAGCCCTACCTCGCGCTGCCGACCGACATCCAGGCCGCGCTCGACGGCGCCTACGGCCGCGGCGAGAGCGCCGCGCTCAACCGCCTGATGACCGAGGTCGGCAAGAGCGAGGCCGAGAAGGTGCCCGACGGCGAGGGCATCGAGGTCCAGAAGGAGGCGCCGAAGTCCGACATCAGCGAAGTCGACGCCTCCGCGCCCGAGGTCGAGAAGTTCGTCAACGCGATCATCCTGACGTGCATGTCGATGAAGGCCTCGGACATCCATATAGAACCGTTTGAAGACCCGACCGGCAAGACGTCCAAGATCAACCTGCGCTACCGCGTCGACGGCATGCTCCTGCCCGGGACGTTCTCCGTGCCGTGGAGCTACCGCAACGCGATCGCGGCGAAGATCAAGATCATGACGAACTCGATGAACATCACCGAGCGGCGCATCCCGCAGTCGGGCCGTATCCAGATCCTGGCCCAGGGCAAGCCTATCGAGTTCCGCGTCGAGATGGTCCCGACCGTCTACGGCGAGTCGTGCGTCATGCGTATTCTCGACCGCGCGAGCGTCCAGGTCGACATCATGAAGATGGGCTTTCTCGAGGACACGCTCGGCAAGCTCCTCGGCCTGCTCAAGGGCATCGGCGGAAAGAAGAACTTCGGGCTCATCGTCGTCTGCGGCCCGACGGGTTCCGGCAAGTCCACGACGCTGTACGCCTGCCTGAACCACATCAACCGCCCGGACATCAAGATCCTCACGGCCGAAAACCCCGTCGAGTACAACCTCGACGGCATCATCCAGGTGCCCGTCAACCCCGACGTCAAGCTCGGCGGCGACAAGACGTTCAACTTCGCCGCGGCGCTGCGCTCCTTCCTGCGCCTCGACCCCGACGTCATCATGGTCGGCGAAATCCGCGACGAGGAAACCGCGCACATCGCGATGGAAGCCGCGATGACCGGCCACTTGGTGTTCTCGACGATCCACACTGAACGACGCCGCGTCGACGATCTCGCGCCTGACCGACATGGGCCTGCCGGCCTTCATGGTCGCCACGACGGTCAAAGCCGTGCTCGCCCAGCGCCTCTCGCGGCGCCTGTGCACGACCTGCAAGGTCCCTCACGATCCCAAGCCCGAGGAGATCAAGATCTTCCAGGAGAACAAGGTCGAGCTCCCGGCCGGCACCAAGATCTTCGGCCCGCCGGAGGGCGGCGGCTGCGAGGCGTGCAAGAATCTCGGCTACAAGGGCCGCGTCGGCATGCACGAGATCCTGATCATGTCCGACACGCTGCGCGGCTACTGCCTCAAGGACGTGGCCGCCGACAACGTGCGCAAGGAAGCGGTCAAGGAAGGCATGCGCCTGATCGTCCAGGACGGCCTCGAGAAGGTGAAGCAGGGGCTGACCTCCTGCCGCGAAGTCCTCGGCGGGACGGAGTAAGCCATGGCCCAGACCAACGCCAACCCGGCCGGCCCCGACATGAACGTAGACCTCGCGCTCGAGCTGTTCTCAATCGCCGGCTCGCTGAACTCGACGACCGACCTCGATTTTCTGCTTCAGAAGATAGGCGCCGCCGCCGAGCAGCTTCTCGACAGCGAGGCGAGCGCCATCATGCTCGTCACCGACGACAAGAAGAGCCTGTTCTTCCGCGTCGCCTCCGGCGAAAAGGCCAAGGCTTTGAAAACGATGACCTTGCCGATCGGCCAGGGCATCGCCGGCTGGGTCGCGCAGAACCGCCAGCCTCAGGTCGTCAACGACACGAAGAGCGACCCGCGCTTCGCCGGCAAGTTCGACAAGGCCTCCGGCTTCACGACGCGCTCGCTCCTGTGCGTGCCGATGATGTTCCGCGGCGAGCTCGTCGGCGTCGTCGAGGTGCTCAACAAGCGCGAGGGCGGGTACGGCGAGGGCCACATCGGCCTGCTGAGCTCCCTGGCCAACCTGGCGTCGGTGGCGATCGTCAACGCGAAGATCATGGCCGAGCAGAAGAACTTCTTCTCGCACGTGCTCGAGCTGCTGACGGCCTCGATCGAGACGTCGAGGCCCGGCCTCGAGAACTACCCGGTACGCGCGGCCAAGCTCGCCTGCGCGATCGGCCGGGCCATGGAGGTCGACGAGTACGACTACCGCATGCTCTACTACGCCGGCGTCCTGCACAAGATCGGCCTCATCGCCTTCAAGAGCCCGCGACTGCTCGCGGATCTGGGCGTCACCAGCGCCAACGACGAGATGCTGCCGGCGTTCTCGGCGCGCATGCTCGAGGGCATCAAGATGCTCGACGGCGCCGTGCCCATGATCCGCCACCACAAGGAGCGCGTCGACGGCACCGGCTACCCGGGCAAGCTCAAGGGCGACGACATTCCGCTCGGCGCGCGCATCCTCGGCCTCGTCGTCAAGATGGAGGAGCTGCGCGCCGCCGGCCTCAAGGACGTCGCGCTCGGCGTCCAGGCGCTCAGGGAAGCCAAGGACGGGGTCGGCACGCGCTACGACAAGCGCGTCGTCGACGCGTTCGAGGCCGTGCTCGAATCCCATGGAGGGACCTTCTGATGGACAAGCCGCTGCGCGTTCTCATCGCCAAGCCGGGCCTCGACGGCCACGACCGCGGGGCCAAGGTCATCGTCCGCGCCCTGCGCGACGCGGGCTTCGAGGTCATTTATACGGGCATCCGCCAGACGCCCGAGATGATCGCCGCCGCCGCCATGCAGGAGGACGTCGACGCGGTCGGCCTGTCGCTCCTCTCGGGGGCCCACCTGACCTTGTTCCCGGCCATCTGCAAGGAGCTGAAGAAAAAGGGCTTGAAGGACGTGCTCGTGTTCGGCGGCGGCATCATCCCCGACGAGGACGTCAAGCCGCTCCAGAAGGCGGGCGTCGACGCCGTGTTCGGCCCCGGCACGCCGCTGCAGACGATCGTCGACTACCTGAAGGGGAAGCTGGCCGTTGCCCGCTAAGACGAACCCCTCGGATCTGGTCCGGCGCGTGCGGAAGGGCGAGCACGCGGCCGCGTCGCGCGCCCTGTCGATCGTCGTCGACGACGGCAAGGACTCCGAGGCGCTCGCCAAGGAGTTCTTCAAGGCCTCGGGCTCCGTGCAGAAGATCGGCGTCTCGGGGCCTCCCGGCGTCGGCAAGTCCACGCTCACGGGCCGCCTCGTCGGCCATTTCCGCTCGAAGAAGCTCAAGGTCGGCGTGCTCATGGTCGACCCATCGTCCTCGATCTCCGGCGGCGCCTTCCTGGGCGACCGCCTGCGCATCATGGAGCACGCGACCGACCCCGGCGTGTTCATCCGCTCCTTGGCCTCGCGCGGCATGATCGGCGGCCTCACCTACGCGATCTTCGGCGCGATTCACGTATTGGAGTCGCTCGGCTGCGACAAGATCCTCATCGAGACGGTCGGGACCGGTCAAGACGAAGTCGAGATCGCCTCGGTCGCCGACACCGTCCTCTACGTGACGACGCCGTCGATGGGCGACGAGATCCAGGCGATGAAGGCCGGCGCGATGGAGATCGGCGACCTTTTCGTCGTCAACAAGGCCGACCTCGCCGGCAAGGACAAGGCCATCGCCGACCTCAAGGCCGCGCTCGGCCTCGGCCACTCCGCGGGCCAGGCGGTCAAGGCCTGGGAGCCGCCGGTGCTCGCGACCTCCGCCAAGGACGGCGACGGCGTGCCCGAGCTCGCGGCCGGCCTCGAGGGCCACTGGGACCATCTCAAGAAGTCCGGCGAGGGCCGCGCGCGCCTCAAGCGCCAGCACGCCACCGAGCTGCAGTTCTGGATCCAGCGCCGCGTCATCAAGAGCGCGCTCGAGCGCGTCACCGACAAGAACCTCGAGGAGCTCGTCGCGCGCAAGACCGACCCCGCGTCGCTCGGGCGGAGGCTTCTCAAGTGAAGCTCCACCACGTCGGCGTGGCCGTGCGCGACCTGAACGCCGGCATATCCCATTATCAGGCGTTGGGGATGACGATGGCCCATCGCGAGACGGTGCCGGCCCAGAAGGTCGAGGTCGCTTTCATGGGCTCCGGACCTTGGATCGAGCTCGTCGCCGGCCTCGGTCCGGATTCTCCAGTGTCTAAATTCATAGACAAGAGGGGAGAGGGCCAGCACCATGTCGCCTACGCGGTCAAGAGCATCGCCGTGGAGCTCGAGAAGGAGGCCAAGGCCGGCCGCAAGCCGATCGACGCCGCGGCGCGCCCCGGGGCGTGGGGGCATAAGGTCGCCTTTCTTCACCCTAAAGACCATTCCGGCGTTTTGATCGAGCTCGTCGAGGAGGGCCACTGAGAACTGTAGCCGGCTACAGTTCGAGGAGCGAATCTCGTGGATAACAAAGAAAAAGAGAAGAAGGAGCGCCCCCTCGTCTCCCCGAAGACCCAGCAGCTCTTCGACAAGCGCGCCAAGGTGGAGGCCGGCGGCGGCCCCGAGCGCCACGCCGCGCAGAAGGCCGCCGGCAAGCTCCCCGCGCGCGAGCGCATCGAGCTGCTCGTCGACGACGACTCTTTTGAGGAAATAGACGCCTTGGTGGAGACGCGCGCCACCGACTTCGGTCTCGACAAGAAATACCTGGCCGCCGACGGCGTCGTCACCGGCTTTGCGCGCATCAACGGCCGCCCCGTCTGCGTCTACGCTCAGGACTTCACCGTCGTCGGCGGCTCGCTCGGTCTCGCGCACGCGATGAAGATCTGCAAGGCGATGGACATGGCGATCACCGCGGGCGTGCCCGTCATCGGCCTGTGCGACTCCGGCGGCGCCCGCATTCAAGAGGGCGTCGAGTCCCTCGGCGGCTACGCCGAGATCTTCTACCGAAACGTCGACGCCTCCGGGTTCGTCCCGCAAATCTCCGCGATCTTGGGCCCCTGCGCCGGCGGCGCCGTGTACTCGCCCGCGCTGACCGACTTCATCTTCATGGTCGACGGCACGAGCCACATGTTCATCACCGGCCCCGAGGTCGTGAAGGCCGCGACCGGCGAGACCTGCGACTTCGAGACCCTCGGCGGCGCCGACACGCACGCGCGCCTCTCCGGCGTGTGCCACTTCACCGCGGGCTCCGAGCACGACTGCTTCCGCCAGATCCGCGAGCTGCTCGACTTCCTGCCGCAGAACTGCCGGGAGAAGCCGAAGTCCGTCATGCCCTCCGACGACCCCAAGCGCGAGAGCGACATCTTGGAGCGCGTCGGCGAGCTCGAGCCGAAGAAGGCGTATAAGATTCACGATGTCATTTGGGAAATCGCCGACGGCCAGCAGTTCTTCGAGGTCCAGCGCGGCTTCGCGCGCAATCTCGTCGTGGGCTTCATCCGCCTCGACGGCGAGTCCGTCGGCGTCATCGCCAACAACCCGCAGGTCCTCTCGGGAGCCCTCGACATCGACGCCTCGGAGAAGGGCGCCCGGTTCATCAACTTCTGCGATTCCTTCAACATCCCGTTGTTGACCTTGGTCGATGTTCCCGGATATTGGCCCGGCCTCGAGCAGGAGCATGCCGGGATTATCCGCCGCGGCGCCAAATTGCTTTACGCCTATTGCCGGGCTTCGGTTCCCAAGGTGACCGTTGTATTAAGAAAGGCGTACGGCGGCGCCTACGACGTGATGAGCTCCAAGCACATCCGCGGCGACGTCAACTACGCCTGGCCGTGCGCGGAGATCGCCGTCATGGGCCCCCAGGGCGCGGTCAACATCCTTTATAAGAACGAGATCAAGGCGGCCAAGGACCCGGAGAAGCGCCGGGCCGAGCTCGTCGCCGAGTACGTGGACAAGTTCGCCTCGCCGTTCCAGGCCGCCAAGCGCGGCTACGTGGACGAGGTCATCGAGGCCCGCAAGACCCGCCCGAAGGTGATCCGGGCGTTCAAATTCTTGAAGGGGAAAAAGGTGACGCGCCTCCCCAAGAAGCACGGCAATATCCCGCTATAATATAGACGGCTCACACAGGAGAACTGATATGGCTCGAACGAAGGTGACGGTGATCGGCGCCGGAAACGTCGGGGCGACGCTCGTGCAGCGCCTCGCGGAGATGGAGGTCGCCAACGAAGTCGTCGTCGTCGACATTCCGATGACCGAGGGCATGCCCGCCGGCAAGGCGCTCGACCTCATGGAGTCCGGACCCGTGTACGGCTACGACACGAAGGTCACCGGCACCACCACGTACGAGCCCACGGCCGGGTCCGACATCGTCGTCATCACCGCCGGCATCCCGCGCAAGCCGGGCATGAGCCGCGACGACCTTCTCAACACGAACGCGAAGATCGTGGCCTCCTGCACCGAGCAGGCGGTCAAGTTCTCGCCGAACTGCATCCTGATCATCGTCTCGAACCCGCTCGACGCGATGTGCCAGGTGGCGCTGAAGACCTCTAAGTTCCCGAAGCACCGCGTCATCGGCATGGCCGGCGTCCTCGACTCGGCGCGCATGCGCTGGTTCATCGCCGAGGCGCTCGACGTCTCGATGGAGAACGTCCACGCGATGGTGCTCGGCGGCCACGGCGACACGATGGTTCCGATGCCCCGGTTCTCGACGGTCAACGGCATCGCGATCACCGAACTGCTCCCGAAGGAGAAGATCGAGGCGATCAACCAGCGCACGCGCGACGGCGGCGCGGAGATCGTCAAGCTGCTCAAGACCGGCTCGGCGTACTACGCGCCGTCGGCGTCCACGGCCGAGATGGTCGAGGCGATCCTCAAGGACAAGCGCAAGATCCTGCCCTGCGCGGCCCTGCTCGAGGGAGAGTACGGCGTCGACGGCGTCTTCGTCGGCGTGCCCTGCAAGCTCGGCGCCCGCGGCATCGAGTCCATCATCCAGCTGAACCTCACGGTCGAGGAGCGCGCGGCGCTCCTGAAGTCGGCCGGCGCGGTCAAGGAACTGGTCGGGGCGCTCAAGTAAGACCGATGTTGCTGGCTCTCGACGCCGGCAACACCAATATCACGGTCGGAGTATTCGCCGGGGATCGGCTCGTCCGCCAATGGCGGCTCGAAACCGATCCCCGGCGAACTTCTTCCTGGTACGCGCGGGCGCTGAAGTGCCCGTTCCGCAAGATATCAGAACGGCCCGACAGGGCCGTCGTCGGCTCGGTCGTGCCGCCGCTCGATCGTACGCTTGCCGAGGCCGTCCTGACGGCCTTCGGCGTGAAGGCGGAGTTCGTGACGCCGGTCTCGCCGCTGGGGCTCAAGCTGAAGGTGAAGACCCCGTCCCAGGTGGGCGCCGACCGGATCCTCAACGCGGTGGGCCTGCGCGAACTGTTCCCGGGCCGGCCGGCGATCGCCATCGACTTCGGAACCGCCACGACCTTCGACTGCGTCGACGCCGGGGGGCTTATATAGGAGGGGCGATCCTCCTGGGTCCCAATTCGGCCGCCCGGGCGCTTCACGAGTTCACGGCCAAGCTGCCGCTCGTCCAGGTGCGCAAGCCGCGGACCGTGATCGGCAAGGACACCGAGCACTGCCTCGAGGCCGGCCTTTACTACGGCTACCTGGGGATGATCCGCGAGGTGCTCGCGCGCACGAAAAAGGAACTCGGACCGGGCGCGCGGGTCGCGGCGACGGGGGACTGTCGTCCTTGTTCCTGCGGGACCTTCCGGGCGTGACGGCGGCGCCGGAGCTGACGCTCGACGGTCTTCGGATTTCGGCCGGGCTTATTTCAGCGGCGCGGCGCGCATCAGCGCGGCGATAGCGCCGAGCGTTCCCGCGGCGACGCCCGCGAGGCCGAGCAGCTGAAGCTTGCGCTCCTGCGGGTGCTCGCGCATGCGGCGCACGTGCGCTTCGATGATCAGGAACAGCGGGACGAGGATCATCGCCTTGCGGATCGTCTCGCCGGTCTTGGCGGTCACGTAGATGACGGCCCAGACGCCGGCGAAGTTGAGCGCGACCGCGCCAAGGAAAACGGCGGCGCACGCGGCGGCGGAGCCGGCGGCGACCTTGCCGCTGACGGCTTCCTCGAGCTTCTTGTGGACGGCGTGAAGCGCGTAGAAGACCGCGACGGAGACGACGTAGAGGATCATGAGCTGGACGCTGATCGTCCAGAGGGCCGGCTGCTTCAGCTTCGAGATCAGGTCGTTCATCGGTCTCCGTCCCTGGGCCTATGGGCCCCCTGTCCGGGGACCGAATGCCGCGAATCCGGGCCAAATGCCGCTTGCCCTGGATGGGACAATGAGATATCATATTCAGGAAGCAACGTCTACGTCACACGACGTATACATGACGTACACAAGTCGTCGGAGGAATGGATGCACCGAGTCCGAAACGCCGTCATCATCATCATTCTCTGCATCATCGGGGCGTACACCGTGAAGCAGGCGCCCCAGTTGGCGTTGAACATGAACGACTCGCAGCTCAACGACGCCGTCGCCGGCGGTCCCTCCCGCGGCCGCCGCTCCGGCCCGAAGCTGACGCTCGCCAGCGGCACCGGCGACGAGATGCGCGACGCGGTCGCCGGACACGCGGTCGGCACTCCGAACAACGGCAACACGCTCGGCGACGTCGCCCCGCCTCCCCGCGGCATGGGCCAGGGCGGCTTCGGCCCCCAGGCGAACAACCCGAGCCAGAATTTCAACCCGCCTCCGGAGAACCTGTCTCCTTCGACGCCCGAGGAGACGAACAACGAGTGCAGCGACTGCCAGTACCGCTGATGTAGCGCCCGTTCGGAGCAGAAGCCCAGTCCCGCATACCGGGACTGGGCTTTCTGTCTGAACGGAGAACCCCGAAGACCAAGACGCGAAGGAAACCCCTCACATGCGCCTGAAGATACGCGCCGTCGCCGTGCTCGCCGTCGTTTCCCTCCTCGCCCAGTCCGCCCAGGCCGTCAACATGAACTGGCTGACTCAGTACAAGAAGCCGAACATCCACTGGGGCCAGCTGGCGATCCATCCTTACTACCAGCTCACCGAGATGTACCAGAGCAACATCTACCTCGTGCCCCGCGACACCCCGACCCGCACGGTCGGCGGCGGCGTGCGCGGCTCCTGGATCACGAAGAACGAGCTCGCGGTCGAGACGATCCTGCCCTGGCGCAACCTGCACGAGCTGAAGGCCGGCTACGGCGCCGAGGCGCACAGCTACACGACGCAGCCCGACCTCAACGACACGATCAACCAGCGCGCGCATCTCGACTACGCGTACAAGGGCGCCTACGGCCTGACGTTCCGGGCCGGCGACCAGTACATCCACACGCGCGACCAGGCCTTCTCCCAGCTCGTCGACCGCGACCGCCGCTGGGCGAACACGGTCTACACGTCGCTCGACTACGACCCCGAGGGCGGCCGCATGGCCGGCGGCGTCGACGCGAGCCACATGGTCAACAAGTACCTCGGCGCCGCGCGCGGCCGTGAGCTCAACCGCTACGAGCAGCGTGCCGGCTTCAACGTCGGCTACAAGATCCAGCCCAAGACGAAGCTGTACGCCTCCTACCACCGCGGGATCATCCACTACACGGTCGGCCGCCAGTTGCCCGACCAGGACAAGAACAGCAAGTCCCACGACCTCGGCTTCGGCGTGAACGGCCAGCTCACCCCGAAGATGACGGGCCAGGTCGAAGGCGGCATGACCTACCGCGAATACGACGAGGCCCCGATCGGCGGCGCCACGCGCGTCACGCGCAACTTCACGGTCGCCACGGGCGTGACGTACCGGCCGAGCAACATGACCGACATCGTCCTCAACGCCACGCGCCGCCTCGAGGAGTCGATCAACGCGAGCAGCCGCTTCTACATCAGCAACACGGTCTCGCTCGACGTCAAGCACAAGTTCCCGTACAAGTTCTCCGCGGGTCTCAACGGCGCCTTCGGCCTCGACAAGTACCCCGACTCCCAGACGGTGCTCGGCGGCGCGACGGGCACCCGCCGCGACGACATCTACCAGGGCGGGGCGTGGGTCGAGTACGACATCCAGCAGTGGCTCTCCACGGGAGTGTCCTACGTCTTCAGAGAGCGCAACTCGACGTTCTCCGGCGAGTTCAACTACCAGGACATGCAGACGGCCTGGAACCTGGCGGTCAAGTTCTAAGCGCTGTATAATAGCCCCGGAATGAGACGACTCCTCCGGTCGGCCGCCGCCGCGCTCTGTCTGGCCGTCGCCGCGTGCGGCGGCTTCCGCGTGAGCGAGGGTGCCGCTCCGGAGCCGGCGGGCGCCGCGGCCGGAGCCCAGGTGGGCGCGCCGGACCTCACCCCTGAGCAGCGCCAGGCGGCCTCCGAAAAGGAATCGGAGGCGATCGCCGCGGCCCTGCAGCAGGTCGTCAAGTCCAAGTCCGACTACCGGATTTCCGCGGCCGACCTGATCAGCGTCACGGTCTACCAGGATGCCGAGATGAGCCGCAAGGTGCGCGTCAACGCCAACGGCACCGTCTCGCTGCCCCTCGTCGGAGAGGTCAAGGTCGGCGGAATGACGCTCATCGACGCCCAGGCGGCCATCGAGACGCGTCTCGGGAAGTACCTCGTGCGCCCTCAGGTGTCGCTGTTCATCGAGGACTACGGCAACAAGACCATCTTCGTCATGGGCGAGGTCGCCAAGCCCGGCTCCTACCCCGTCCCGACCGAGTCCCGCATGACCGTGCTCGAGGCCATCAGCACGGCGGGCGGATTCACGCCGATCGCGGCGCAGGACCGGGCGCGCGTGCTGCGCAACGTCAACGGCCAGAGCGTCACCTACACGATCAACACGAGGGCGATCACGCAGGAAGGGCAGAAGGAGAAGGACATGATCCTGGAACCCAACGATATCGTCTACGTCCCGCAGAGCTTCTTCTAGGCATGGCCGAAAACGACCAGGAAGTCGATTTCGACCTCTCCCACTACGTTTCGATACTTTCGCGCCGCCGCTGGATCGTCGTCGCGATCGCCGCCGCCGTGTTTTCCGGCGCCTTGTGGTACGCGTTGTATTGGCCGCCCGTGTACCGCGCGACGACCGTGCTCAATATCGAACGAGAGGCGGGCGGCGGGGCGCCGGGTCAGGGCCTCGTCGAGGTCCAGGACGAGGACTACTTCGGGACCCAGTTCAAGCTGATCACCAGTCAGACCGCGCTGCGCCGCGTCTTCCAGGACCTCAACCTCTCCGCGGCCAAGGACCTCAACAATCTGGGGTCGCTCGCGAAGGCGATCAGCGTCGTGCAGGTCCCGCGCACGCGCCTGTGCCGCGTCAACGTCGACAGCACCGATCCCCAGCTCGCGATGAAGGTGTCGGCTGCGCTCTCGAACCACTTCGTCGAGCAGAACCTCAACAGCAAGCTGTTCATGTCGAAGGACGTCCTCGACGCGCTGCAGCAGCGCACTCGCGGCATGGACGCCGACAAGATCAACCAGTCCCTTCCCTCGGTCGTCAACAACAAGCTGATCCAGGACATCAAGGCTCAGATCTTCGAGGGCGAAGCGCACCTGGCCGACCTGCGCATGAAGTACACCGACAGCCATCCGGCGATCATCTCGCTGAAGTCGCGCCTGGCGTCCATGCACAAGGTCCTCAACAACGAGGTCGACAACATCGTCTCGAGCCTCAAGACCGAGCTTTCCGGCCAGCTGCGCGCCAACAACGTGCGCATCATCGACCTGCCCCAACTTCCCGACAATCCGATCCGCCCCCGCAAGGCGATGGCGCTGGCCTTCGGTCTGTTCGGCGGGCTCACGCTCGGCGCGCTGGCCGCCCTGCTCATCGAGATGCTCGACCAGACCGTCCGCACGCAGGACGACATCGAGCGGCGGCTGAAGATCCCGTTCCTCGGCCTCATCCCGTTCGCGCGCCAGAAGAAGGGGGACGCGATCTACGGTCCGCTGCTGTCGAACGAAGTCTCCCTGCTCAGCGAGTCCTTCCGCAACCTCCGAACGATGGTCGGCTTCGCCGAGGCCGTGGCCGGCGAGCCCGTCATTCTGATGACGAGTTCGGTGCAGGAGGAGGGGAAGAGCTTCGTCGCGAGCAACCTCGCCGTC
Organism: Elusimicrobiota bacterium; assembly: GCA_023213235.1. Taxonomy (GTDB): domain Bacteria; phylum Elusimicrobiota; class Elusimicrobia; order UBA1565; family UBA9628; genus GWA2-66-18. The sequence goes on from CP096137.1 coordinate 1,071,579, forward strand.
GTGATGGCCCAGCTCGGACAGAAGGTCCTCGTCGTCGACGGCGACCTGCGCCGGCCGCGCCAGCACGGCAACCTGCGGGCGTCGAGCGAGACGGGCCTGACGGACTTCCTGTCGGGCGCCGTGACCGACCCCGAGTCGCTCGTGCAGAAGACCGAGATCAAGAACCTCGACATCATCACCTGCGGCTCCCGCCCGCCCAACCCGGCCGAACTGCTCAACACCGACCAGCTCGCCCAGTTCGTGGCGTGGGCGCGCGGCCGCTACGCGCGGGTCATCGTCGACTGCCCTCCCGTGTTCCCGATCAGCGACATCCTCCTGTGGGGCCGGCACGTCAAGCCGGCGATCTTCGTGACGCGCTTCGGCCGCACGCGGGTGCCTCTGATCATGACCGCGTGCGCGCGCCTGCGCGGCAGCGGCATCAAGATCCTGGGCGGCGTGGTCAACGGCGCGCGGCTCGGGACGATGACCTACGCCGACGGCCGGTACTACGAGCAGTACTACCGGGATTACGTCGACGCGGAGAAAGGAAAAGAGCGCCGTTCATGACGGCGCGCGTCCCCTCCGCCGTCCTGGAGGGCCTGCTCTACGCGCTGACCGCGTTCGCCCCGCTCGCGTTCGGCTGCGTCGAGCCGTGGTCCCGGGCGGTCCTCGAGATCGCGGCTTTCGCGCTGGCTCTCGGCTGCTTCCTGCGCGGGCCGCGTCCCGTCCCGCCGGCGGCGTCGTGGTTCTGGCTCGTGCCCGCGGGCTTCGCCCTGCTCGGCGCGCTTCAGACCCTCTCGCCGGCCGCCGCCGACATGCCGCGTCCCGCCGGCCCCTTCACGGCGGCCGCCGCCGCCACGCGGGCCGCGACCTTGCTCTGGGCCGCGTACGCGGCCCTGCTGTGGAGCGTGCCGCAGGTGCTCACGAGCCACCGGGCGGCCCGGCGCTACGCCTTTTGCTGCTCGGGCTCGGCGCCGCCATCGCCGCGCAGGGCGTGCTGCAGTCGGTCACGGGCGCGGGGGGCGGCTGTACTGGGTGCGCGAGACGGAGCTGACGGGCACCTTCGCCTCGTACTACAACAAGGACCACGCCGCCAACTTCCTGCTCATGACGCTGGGGATGGGGCTCGGCGTCCTCGTATCGCGGCGGCGCCGGCGGCCGGCCGTCGACGGCCCGGCGGCCGAGGACCGGCTCGAGAGCGCCCGGCTCGCGGCGCTCGCCGCGGTCGTGCTCGCCGGCGTGTTCGCGACGGGCTCGCGCGGGGCCCTGCTCGCGATGCCGCTGTCGGCTTCGTTCGTCGGCTTCCTGGGCGCGGGCTTCGCCTCGGACGCGCGGACGCGACGCCTGCGCGCCGCCGGATTCCTCGGGGCCGCGGCGCTCGCGGTGTTCTTCTGCTACCGCGTCGTCGTCGCGGGAGCCGAGGCGGGCGCGATGACCGACCGCTCGATCACGATGCGCTTCTTCATGTACGGGGACGCCTGGACCTGGCTCAAGGACGCGCCCCTGTTCGGCACCGGCCTCGGGAGCTTCGAGACCGTGTACCCGGCGTACCAGGACCGCAGCCTCGGCGGGCTCGCGCAGCACGCGCACAGCGACTGGCTCGAGCTCGCGCTCGAGACGGGCGTCCCCGGCCTGCTCGCCGCGCTGGCGGCCGCGGCGACCCTGGGTGCCATCTCCGCGCGCGCGTGGCTGTCTGCGGGGTCTCGCGAGATGCGGGCGCTCATCGGCGGAGCCATCGGCGCCGCGGCCGCCTTCGCCGTCCACGCGCTGTTCGACTTCCCGTTCCAGATCCCCGGCAACGCCGCCGTGTTCATGGGCATCGTCGGCTTCCTGCTCTCCGCGCCGCTGTGGAAGGACAAGGCCGCGCCTGAGGCGCGGCCGTCTCCGCCGCCGGCCTGGTCCGCGGCCGCCGCGGCGGCCTGCGCGATCCTCCTTTCGATCGGGGCCGCGCGCCCGGGGCCGGAGCTCGACGGCAAGCGCCTGCGCCGCCTGGGCCTCGCCGCCTTCGAGTCGGCGTCCGGCGCGGGTCCCGCCGGCGCCCCGGCGCTGCGCGCCGCCCTCACGCTCTCGCTCGACGCCGCCGCTCTGCGCCCTCACGACTACGTTGCGCTCGCCCAGGCGGGCCGGGTGCTCGCGCGCCTCGGCCGGCCCGGCGACGCGGCCGACTTCTACGAGAGGTCGCGCTCCGTGCGGTTTACGCCGGTCGTCGTGGGAGAGGGGAGGGAGCGCCGGTGAGCGTGAGGCTTCCCTCGCCGCTGGTCGCGCTCGCCTGGTGCGTCTTCCTGCTGCCCGACCGCCTCGCGGGGGCGGCTCGACCTGCCGCTGGCGGTCCTCGCCGCGGCCGCCGGGGCGGCGAGCCTCTGGACCTTGCCCGCCCCGTGGGAGACGCGCGCGCCGGCGTTCCGCGCCGCAGCACTGGCCGGCGCCCTGCAGGTCGCCTGGCTCATCTCCTACCTCTTCGCGCTGGCCTTCAAGGGCGCGCAGACCGGTCCGCTCGACTGGCTCGACCTCCCGCGGTGGACCTTGCTCGGCGTCTTCGCCGTCCACCTGATACGGCACCACGGGCCCGCGGTGCGCGAGGCCGTGGAGTCGGCGATGGCCGCCGCGGCGTACGCTTCGTGGCTCGTCTTCGACTCGCCGCGGGAGCGATTCGCCGCCGCGGCGCTGACGCTCTGCTACCTGCTCCTCTTCTCGCGTTCGCGCCTGCGCCTGATGCACGCCGGGGCGGCCCTGGCGGCGCTCTCGACCGCGTGGGCCCGGCTCGGAGTCTCGCCCGCTCCCGACGTGCTGCGCCTCATCGGCGCTTCGCCCGTCTTGGGCTGGGGGCCGGCGCGCTATGAGGTCGTTTCGGCGACGAGCCCCCAGTATCTGCACTGGCTGGCGCGCGGCGGCGCCCTCGGGGCCTGCCTGCTCGCGGCCGCGGCCGTCTTCGTCGTCCGCGCCCTCATGCGCTCCGAGGACGACCTGCGGCGACGCGCGGCCGTCGGCGCGTTCCTCGCCTGCGCGGCGCTGCTGCTGCTGACGGGCCCGCTTCTCGACGGCTACCGCTTCTTCCTCCTGCTCGCCTTCATGCTCGCCGCGGTGCACGAGCCGCGCGGGGAGGCGACGTGAGGCGCGCGCTGTTGGCGCTGGCGGCGGCGGCCGCCGCGTGCGCGGACGGGCCCGCGGCGCCGTTCCCCGTGGGTATCCTCGGGCCGTCGTCGCCGCGCGTCGCGGCGGAGGCGCGCAGGCTCGGCTTCGACGTCGCCGACGCCCTTCCCGCGGGCGCCGCGTCGGCCTCCGCGGCCTCGCCGGCCGCGCGCGGAGGGGAGATGGCGGCGGATTGGGCCGTCCTGCGCCTGGCGGCGGCGCGCGCCGCGGCGGAGGGTTCGCGCGGCTTCTTCGTGCGCCTCCCGGCCCCGCCCGCCGGGGGCGACCTGCTCGACTTGCCGGAAGAATGGCAGGCGCCGGCCCGCGCGCTGCGCGAGTTGAAGGCGATGCGGTCCGTGCTCGAGCGCGGCGCCGCCGCGGACGTCCCGTTTACGGCGCCCGCGGGCGTGCGCGCGCGCGTGGCGCCTGAGGGGCAGGACGTACGTCGTGCTCGTCAACGACTCCTCCGCCGAGGCCGCGCTCGACGGCCGGGACCTCGCGGGCTTTCGCGCCCTCTTCGAGGCCCGCGCGGACGCGCGGGAGGCGCTGGCGCCCTGCGAGGGGCGGTTCTGCCTCCCCGCCGGCCGGGCTCTGTGGCTCGAGGGCCGCCCGCGATGAGCGTCGCCGCCCGTATCCTCAAGAGCTCGCTGTTCCGCAACGTGGAGCTGTTCGCGCTGCTGGGGCTCTCCTTCTGGATCACTCCGGTCATCGTCCGCGCGCTGGGCGAGCGGCAGTACGGTCTCTGGACCTTGGTCGGCGCGTTCATGGGCTACTACAACCTCATGAACTACGGCGTCTACGCCGCGGCCTCGCGCTACGTGGCGAAATCGCTCGGCGTCGGCGACCGCGAGGAGGTCAACCGCGCGGCCAACACCGGCTTTTTCCTGCTCTGCGCGCTGGGCGCCGCGACGCTCGCGGCGACGCTGGCGGGCGTCGCGGCGTGCGGCTGGTTCATGAGCGATCCGGCCGAGATCGCGCTGCTGCGCCGCGTCCTGCTCGTGCTCGGCGTCGCGACGGCGGCCGGCTTCCCGTTGAACCTCTTCGGCGGGATCTTGACCGCGGACGTGCGCCACGACATCATCGCGCTGATTTCGATCGTCAAGGCGGTCGTCTCGAACGTAGCGATCTGGCTGCTGCTGAGCGAGGGGCACGGACTCCTCGCGGTCGCCGTGGTGACCGCGGCCGCGAACCTGGCCCAGAACGCCGCCTACTACGCGGTCTGCCGGGCCCGCCTGCCCTACATCCGCGTCGTCCCGTTCCGCCGGGACGCGGCGCAGGTCCGCGCGATGTTCGACTACGGCTGGAAGATCCTCGCCGGGCAGGTCGGAGACATCCTCCGCTTCCAGCTCGACTCCGTGCTGATCGCCGGCTTCCTGAACGCCGCGCTGCTGACGCCGTTTTCCATCGGCGTGCGCCTCGTCGACGGGTTCCAGAGCCTCGTCGGCGCGAGCGTCGGCATGATGGCTCCCGTCTTCAGCCAGTACGAGGGGCGCGGCGACCTCGAGGGCATGCGCGAGGCGCTGCTCAAGGTCACGCGGTTCACCGCGCTACTCACGACCTTCGTCGGCCTGAGCCTGATCTTTTACGGCGAGGCCTTCATCCTGCGCTGGATGGGGCCCGGCTTCCAATCCGGCTACACGGTGACGGTCATCCTCGCGGCGGCGTTCACCGTCTACCTGCCGATGTCCCCCGGGGTCCAGCTGCTCTACGGCCTCTCGAAGCACGGCTCCTATGCCGCGCTCAATATCGCCGGCGGCGCGCTGAACCTGCTTCTGAGCATGGTTTTCCTGAGAGTGTTCGGCATGTACGGCGCCGCGCTCGGCACCGCCGCCGAGATCCTGCTGCTGCGCTTGACCGTCCAGCCGTTCTACATCTGCCGCGCGGTCGGGCTGCCCGTGCGCGTCTACTTGTTCGATGCGATCCTGGGCACCGTCCTCGAGGCCGCGGCGCCCCTGTGCCTCTACTTCTGGGCGATCCGCGGCTTCATCCGCCCCGACTTCTTCGTTCTCTCGGTCTGCGTCGCGCTGCAGGCCGCGCTGTTCGCTCCCGCGGCCTACTTCCTGATACTCGGGGAGGATGAACGCCGGTACGTCGCGGAGCTGGTCTTCCGGCGGAAGGTCCGCGCATGAAGCTGGCCGTCCTGATCCAGGCGCACAAGGACCCGGAGATCATCGACCGGCTGATCCGGACGTTCGAGCACCCGGACATCTCCGTCTACCTGAGCCTCGACTTGAAGTCCGGCATCGATCCCGCGCGGCTCGACCCGCGAGCCCGCCTGATCCAGCCGCAGCGCAACATCTACTGGGGCTCCTTCAGCTGGGTCGAATCCGCGCTCGACTCGTTCGCGCAGATCGAGCGCGACGGCGGCTACGACTACTTGATGAACATCAGCGGCCAGGACTACCCGGTCTGGAGCTGCGCGCGCATCCTGCGTTTTCTCGACGAGGCGCGCGGCAAGTCCTTGGTCCATTTCGCGGAGCTGGCGCCGGGCGGCTGGCCCGAGGCGGCCGACCGCGTCGAATTCCCGCATTACACGGGGACCTCCCGCGTCCGCCTGGCCGCGTCGAAGGCCGTCCGCGGCGTCATGCGCGCCCTCGGCGTCAAGCGGGGGATGCCCGGCGGGATGAAGCCTTACGGCGGCGCGAACTGGTTCACCTTCTCGCGCGAGGCCGTCGCCTACATCATGGATTTCGTCGCCGCGAACCCGAGCTACGTCGAGTTCATGCGCAGCGTCTCGATCCCCGACGAGGTCATCTTCCACACGATCCTGCTCAATTCGCCGATGCGCGGCTCGATCGTCAACGACAATCATCGTTACGTCGACTGGTCCGAGCGCCTGCCGAACCCGAAGCTGCTCGGGCGCGGCGACTACGAGGCCATCAAGGCCTCCGGGAAGATGCTCTGCCGGAAGGTCGACCCTAAGACGAGCCTCGAACTGATGGACCTCCTCGACGCCGGACGCCGGGATGCCTAAGGTCTCGGTCGTCGTGCCCATGTACAACGCGGCCGCCACGATCGGCCGGGCGCTCGCCTCCGTGCTGGCGCAGACGGAGAGGGACTTCGAGCTCATCGTCGTCGACGACGCCTCGACCGACGGCGGCCCGGCCATCGTGCGCGCCTGCGCCGACCCGCGCGTGCGCCTGGTGTCCCAGCCGCACGCCTTCGTCTCCGCCGCGCGCAACCGCGGCACGCGCGAGGCGCGCGCCGACCTCGTCGCGTTCCTCGACGCCGACGACGAGTACCGGCCCGCCTTCCTCGAGACCGTGCTGCGCCTGCGAGCGCGCCATCCCGAGGCGGGGGCCTTCGCTTGCGCGTACGCGATCGTCGACCGCGCCGGCGTCGAGCGGACCATGACCTTCCGCGGGCTGCCGCCGTTTCCCTGGGAGGGGCTCATCCCGGACTACTTCGACTCGGCGATCGGCCTGCAGCCGGTCTGCTCGTCGGCGGTCGCCGTGCCGAAGGCGGTCCTCGAGGAGCTCGGAGGGTTCCGGGAGGAGCGTCTGCCCGGCGAGGACATCGAGCTCTGGTTCCGCATCGCGCTGGGCCGCCCCGTCGCCTTCTCGAGCGCCGAGGGGGCCGTCTACCACCGCGACGTCGCGAATTCCCTGTCCGACGTCCTGCCCGCACTCGACGGCTACATCCTCGTCGACACGGCGCGCGAGGCGCTCGCGGCCGGCCGCGTTCCCGAGCGCTCGCGCCGCTTTATCGAGGGGCTCGTCGACAAGCAGCTCATCGCGACGGCCGCGCAGCTCGTCCTCGCGGGCCGGGGCGCGCAGGCGCGCGCCCGCCTCGCCGAGTGCCGCAGCGGCTTCTTCGCCCGTGAAGCTCGCTACTGGGGCGCGTGGTCGCTGCTGCCGGCCCCGGTCACGCGTTGGGCGGTCCGCCTCAAGCGCGCCGCGGGAGGGCGCGCGTGACGAACGGAGGGAAGGCCGCCGCGCAGTGGCACCGGGCCGTTCCGGTCGGGGGCCTGCTGTTCGCGACGATGTTCTTCTCGACCTGGGGCTCGGGGATGCAGAAGCTCAGCCCGGTCGACCTGTCCAAGATCTTTCCGCTGCTCGCGGCGATCGTGATCGCGTACGCGGCGCTGTTCGCGCGAAAGAAAGCGGTCTTCCCGCGCGCCTTCAATTGGTTCGCGGCTTTCTACGTCCTCCACATGGTCCTCACCTACACGGTGTTCTTCCCCGAGGAACTGCAGTTCGGCTTCACGGGGTCCTCCACCCGCGGCGCGGACTTCGTCGTCCGCTCCGAAGGCGCCGGAATCGCCTGCTCCCGCATCGCGCTGTTCATGGCGTTCGGCTACGCCTTCGCGGCCCTGCTTTGGGAGCCGCGCCGGCTGCGCCTCGCGGCGCTCGGCTACGGCGCGGGCCTGCTCGCGGTGCTGGCGCTCGGCGGCTACGTCTCGACCGAGGTCACGCGCGCGTCCGCCGAAGTGCGCAACGCGGGCGGCTTCCTCGATCCCAACTCGTTCGGCTTCTCGGGCTTGACCGCGATCGTCTTGGCCATGCTCGCCTGGACCGAAGCGGGCAGGGACGCGCGCCTCAAGGCCGCCCTCTGCGGCGCCGCGGCCGTCGGCGGCCTGGCCGTCCTTCAGAGCGGCTCGCGCGCCTCGATGATGGGCTGTCTGTTCGCGCTCGTGACCTTCATGGTCCTGACCGACAAGCTCTCGCGCAAGGTCAACATCCTGGTCGCCGGAGCGCTCGTCGGGATCGTGGCCTTCGCGTTCATGCCCGGCGCCATGCTCGAGTCGCTGAAGGAGCGGGCGAGCATCGGGCGCATCCGCGCCGACCGCGGCGCCAACCGCCTCGACATCTGGTCGAACTACCTCGCCGAGGCTCCGAGCTACATCGTCGCCGGGGCCGGAGTCCTGCGCGCCAAGGAGGTGATCCGCGGCAGCTATACCGCGGAGTTCGCGATCACCCACAACCAGTATCTGGAACTGCTCGTCGAGACGGGCCTCGCGGGCTTCGCGCTGTTCATGCTCGCGCTCGCGCGCCTTTGGCGGGCCGCGCGCGCGGCGGCGGGGCCGGCGAACCGGCTCCTGTCGCCCGTCCTGCTCGCGGGGCTCGTGGCCTTGTTCACCGAGTTCATGTTCCTGAACTGCTTCTACTCGCGCGACACCTGGATCCTGTTCGGCGCGGTCGCGGGCCTCGCGCATCACCGGCGGTTCCATGGTTGAGCGGCGCCTGCTGCTGTACGCCCGTGAGACCTCCGGGAACTTCGGCGGGGTGGAGAGCCAGATCGACCGCCTCGCCGACGCGGCCGCGGCCAAGGGCGTCCTCGAGCCCGCGCTTCTGACGACGGATGCGGCGAGCCTGCTGGCGCGCCGCTTCGTCGCGAAGGGGCGCAGGGTGTTCGTCGCGCCGCTCGGCCGTCTGGACGCGCCGCTCGCCGCGGGGCGTCTGGCGCGCCTCGTCGACCCGGCGTCGATCGCGGCCGTCGAGAGCCACATGCTCAAAGAGAGCTTCGTGGGCCGCGCTCTCAAGCGCCGCTGGCCCGGCGTGGCGCACGCGTTCCGCGCCCACACCTACGTCGACTGCTCGTGGATCCCGGAGTGGCGCAAGCGCGCCTACCACCTGGCCGACCGCCTGACTTCGGGCGGCGTCGACATCTACCTCGCCAACGGACGCGCGGTCGCCGACGAGATCGTCCGTCGCTCCGGCGTCGACGCCGCGAAGGTCGAAATCGTGCTCAACGGCTGCGACGCGCCCGGCGGAGCGCAGGCCGCCGCCTGGGACTCCGCCGAGCCGGCCGCGCCGCTCGTCGCGATGGTGGCCAATCTGGTCGAGCGCAAGGGCCACGACACGCTCGTGCGCGCGCTGGCGCTGCTCTCGGGGCGCGGGCGGCGGGTACGCGCCCGCCTCGTCGGTTCCGAGACGGCCGACCCGGCCCAGACGGCGCGCGTGCGCGCGCTGGCGGCCGGCCTCGGCGTCGCGGATCTGCTCGACTTCGCGGGCTTCTCCGAAAGCGTCGGCCCGGCGCTCGCCGGCGTTCCCGTCGTCGTCCTGCCGTCCGACGCCGAGGGGCTGCCGCTGTCGATCCTCGAAGCGATGAGCGTCGGGCGGATCGTCGTCGCCTCGCGCGTCGGCGCGGTGCCGGAGTGCGTGACGGACGGACGAGACGGCTTCCTCCATGAGCCCGGCGACGCGGCGGCGCTGGCCGCCGTCCTCGAGCGGATATTCACGACGCCCGCCGCGGCGCTCAAGCCGGTCTCCGACGCGGCGCGCGAGACCTGGCGCGCCCGTTTCCGGGTCGAGACGATGATCGGAGAGTTCAGCCGCCTCTACCGCGAGCGGCTCGGCCTGGAGGCCTATTGAGCGCCGCGCCCTCCCTCGACGTGGTGATCGTCGCCCGCAACGAAGGCGAGAGCTTCGTGAAGTGCTGCGCGTCCGTCGGGCGCGCTGTCGCCGAGCTCGAGCGCCGCACGGGCGTGCGCGCGGCCGTGACCTACGTCGACAGCTGGTCGACCGACGGCTCCGAGGCCGTCGCGCGGGCCGCCGGCTTCCGCGTCGTCCGGCCGCCGGACTGGTACTACAACTGCGCCAACGGGCGGACGACGGGCTACCTTCTGACCTCCGGAGAGTACGTCATGACGCTCGACGGCGACATGGAGCTCGCCGAGGGGTGGCTCGCCGACGGCCTGGCCTTCCTCGAGTCGCGGCCCGAGGCCGGCGGCGTCGCCGGGGTGCGCGACGATATGCGCCTGGCGGGCGGCGCCTACGTCCGCATCCCCAATTACCACCGGATCTCGGCCGCCGTGCAGGGCGTCGGCGACGACGTCGGCGGCGCCTTCTTGTTCCGGCGCGCCGCGCTTGACGCGGCCGGAGGTTTCGAGCCCGCGGTCGTCCCCGAGGAGGACTTCGTCCTCTACGCGCAGATCAAGCTGAAGGGCTGGGAGCTCTACCGCATCGACAAGCCGATGATCGTCCACTGGGACACGAAGATCGCGGGGCCGCGCGCGGTGCTCGGCCACCTCATGTTCAGCCGCAAGGCGCTCGTTCCCGGCGCGATCTTCCGCCACGCGCTCCTACGCACGGATTGGTGGCCGCACCTTCTGCGCTTCCGCCGCGACCTGCTCTTGCACGCGCTGTGGCTGGCGGGCGTCGCGTTCGCGCGGCCCGCGCCCGTCGCGGTCGCGTTGACCGTCCTCTACCTTGCTTCGATTTGGGCGCAGAAGCGCGACCCCTGCGCACGGCGGGGGCGCTCGTCCTGCGCACGGTCTACCTCGCCAACTTCGTCGCGGGCTTCGCGCTCGGACGCCCCGCGCTCGAGTTCGGCGTCCAGCACGCCGTTAGGTACAAGGACGAGGTGCGGAGGCTCAACCCCTCGTGACCGTTTCCCCGAAGGTCACCTTCATCATCGTGGCGCGCGACGCCGAGCGCCACCTCCCGGCCGCGCTCGCGTGCCTGGCGGCGCAGGACTACCCTTCGGAGCGCCTGCAGTGCCTGTTCGTCGACGGCCTGAGCGCCGACGGCACGCGCCGCCTCGCCGCGGAGTTCAAGGCCGCGCACCCCGCGCTCGACTTCTCGATCCTCGACAACCCCGGCCGCCTGCTCGCCAGCGGTTGGAACGCGGCGCTCGCGCGGGCGCAGGGAGACGTCGTCCTGCGCGTCGACGCCCACTCCGAGTTCCCGCCCGACTTCGTGCGGCGCCATATCGAGGCGCGCTCGGGCGGCCGCGCGATCACGGGAGGGCCGACGACGACGAACTGGGAGGACGGAGGAGGGCTCATCGCGCTCGCCGAGAACTCGCCGTTCGGCGGCGGGGCGGCGGCGTTCCGCCGCCGGACGGAGCCCGGCTTCGTCGACACGCTGGCGCACGCCGCCTACGACCGGGCCGTCTTCGCGGAGGTCGGAGGCTACGACGAGCGGCTCGCGCGCACCGAGGACAACGAAATCCACCACCGCATGAAGCGGGCGGGGCATCGGTTCTGGTTCGACCCGGCGATCCGCTCCACGCGCCGCGCCCGCGCGACGGTGTCCGGGCTGCTGCGGCAGAAGTACGGCAACGGGCTGTGGATCGGGCTGACGCTCGGCGTCGCGCCCGGCGCCTTCGGCGTCCGCCATTTCGTGCCGGGGGCGTTCACGCTCGCTCTTCTCGGGGCGCTCGCCCTCGGGCCGGCGCTGTCGTGGCTGCCGCTGGCGGGGCTGCTCGCGGCGTACGCGGCGGCGGCGGCGGGTTTCGCGTTCGCGGCGGCGGGGCCGGCCCGCGCTCCCGCGCTGGCGGGCCTGTTCTTCCTCATGCATTGCGCCTACGGATTTGGCACACTCGCGGGGCTGGCGGCCATGCCCTGGTTCAAATGGAAGACGCGACGATACTCCGTCCCGCGGCCGGTGGCTCGATGAGGGGCGCCGCGCTCGCGCTGGCGCTGCTCGCCACCTCCGCCGGGGCCCGGACGTTCGACGTCTCGGCCTACGGCGCCAAGGGCGACGGGCGCGCCGACGACTCCGCCGCGATCGAGAAGGCCCTCGCCGCGGCGGCCGAGGCCGGCGGCGGAACCGTTTTCTTCCCGGCCGGGCGCTACAAGGCTCGCGTCGTGGCCCGCTCGGGCGTGGCGCTCGCGGGCGAGGGGACGGAGGCGACCTTCGTCATCGCTCCGCCGTCGGACGGCAAGACCGCCTCCTATGCGATCTTCGGCCGGGAGGTCTCGGGCGTGACCGTCCGCGATCTGACCGTGCTCGCCGACGGGACGAAGGTGTTCTGGCCGGCGGGCATCCGTTTCGCGGGCTCCTCCGGCGTGCGCGTGGTCCGCGTGTCCGTGCGCGGCTCGACGAACGGCCAGGGATCGTCTTCGACGAGGCGCCCGGCTTCGGCTCCGACAACTCGGTGACCGACAGCTCCGTGCGCGACAGCGAGCAGGGCATCGTCGTCGACAACGAGAACACGCGCGTCATCGGCAACTTCGTGGAGAACTGCAAGTACGGGATCTCGCTCGAGTACGCGACGCCGCACGCGGCGGTCGTCTCCGGAAACATCGTCGACGCGAAGGGCCGCGAAGGCAGCTTCGGCATCGTCGGCACCGCGGCCGACCACGCGGTGATCTCCGGAAACAACATCCGCGGCGCCTGGATCGGCATCTATCTGAAGGAGAAGTCGAGCCTCGTTTCCGTCACGGGCAACCTCGTCTCGGGGACGACGGGAAGCGGGATCAAGCTCGAGGGCGGGCGCGGGTTCTCGATCAAGGACAATCTCGTCGAGGCCGCCAAAGGCGCGGGCATCCATTCCGAGGACGCGGACGGCTCCCACCTCTCCGGCAACCTCGTGACCGGGACCGGCGCCTGCGGCATCCGCGTCTCCGGAAAGGCCGTCGTCGAAGGAAACTCCGTCTCGGGCTACGCCAAGGACATCTGCCAATGAAGAAGAAGCCGACGCCGATTCCGTTCCACCGCGCCAGCCTCGGGAAGGCCGAGCTCGCGCAGGCCGCCGAGGCGATCAAGTCCGGCTGGATCACGATGGGCCCCAAGACCCTCGAGTTCGAGACCGAGTTCAAGGCCTACCTCGCGAAGCGCGGCGGATTGAAGCCGGAGACGCTCCACGCCGTCTCCGCCAACTCGGCGACGGCCGCGCTGCACCTCGCGCTCAAGGCGATCGGCCTCAAGCGCGGCGACGAGGTGATCATCCCGACGACGACGTTCATCGCGACGGCGGAAGTCGTCACGTATTTCGGGGCCGTCCCCGTCCTGTGCGACGTCGAGGAGGACACGCACAACATCGACGCCTCCCGCATCGAGCGCCTCGTCACGCGCCGCACGAAGGCGATCATCCCCGTGCACTTCGCCGGCCAGCCCTGCGACATGGACGAGATCATGGCGATCGCCCGGCGCCGCCGCCTCAAAGTGATCGAGGACGCCGCGCATTCCCTGCCGAGCGACTACAAGTGCCGGCCCGTCGGTACGATCGGAGACATCACCTGCTTCAGCTTCTACGCCACGAAGACGCTCGCCGCCGGCGAGGGCGGGATGCTCGTGACCGCGAACGAGGCGTACGCGAAGCATGCGCGCATCAACCGCCTTCACGGCATCAGCCGCGACGCGTGGGACCGCTACACGCTCAAGGGCAGCTGGCGTTACGAGGTCGTCGACAACGGCTACAAGTACAACACGACCGACATCAATTCCGGCCTCGGCCTCGCCCAGCTGCGCCGTCTCGACGCGATGAACGCCGCGCGGCTGCGGATCGCCGCGCGCTACGACCGGGCGTTCGCCGGCTCCGCGGTCGTGCGCCCCGTCGTCCGGCCGGACCGCACGACGTGCGCGCACCTCTACGTGATCAAAGTCGCCGGCCGCGACGAGCTCTACGACAAGCTCAAGGCCGACGGCATCGGGACGTCCGTCCACTTCATCCCGGTCCACAAGCACCCGTACTACCGAAAGGCGTTCGGCTACCGGAACGCCGACTATCCCGTGGCCAACCGCGTCTTCGAGCGCTCCCTGTCCCTGCCGATCTACCCGGACATGACGGACGCGCAGGTCCGCCGCGTGGCCGAGGGCGTCCTCGCGCATGCGCGATAGCTTCTACGCGCGGCGCGGCAAGCGCGCGCTGGACGCGGCCGCGGCCGCGGCGGGCCTGGTCGTCCTGAGCCCCGTGCTGCTCGCCGCGGCGGCGGCGATTCTCGTCTTCGACCCGGGGCCGGTGCTGTTCCGGCACCAGCGAGTCGGCCGCGGCTTCCGCCCATTCTTCGTGCTCAAGTTCCGTACGATGCGGGCCGGAGGGGCGGGGCGGCGATCACGGCCGGCGGCGACCCGCGCGTCACCGCGGTCGGACGCTTCCTGCGCCGGACGAAGATCGACGAGCTTCCGCAGCTCATCAACGTCCTTCTCGGGGACATGAGCCTGGTGGGGCCCCGTCCGGAGGTGGCGAAGTACGTCGAGCTCTTCCGCGCGGATTACGCCGAGATCCTCGAGGCCCGGCCGGGGATCACCGACGATGCGGCGCTGGAGTACCGCGACGAGGAGGCCGTTCTCGCGCGCTACGCCGATCCGGAAAAGGCCTACGTCGAGGTCATCTTGCCGGACAAGATCCGCCTCTACCGCCGCTACCTGGCCGGCGTGAGCCTGGCCCGCGACCTCGAGCTGATCGCGGGCACCTTCCTTAAGATCGCCGGGGCCTAGGCCGCCTGGGCCCAAGGGCCCTTCATGCGCGTTCCCGGCGCCGTCATAATTCAGGCATGACCCATCAATCGGCGTTGAAAGGTTATGATATCCCCGTGATGAGCGAGTCGAACGCGGCCTCCGCGCGCCGCATGCTGGTGATGGGCTTCGATCTCGCCTGCGTGCTCGCGGCCTATGGGCTTGCCTTCCTGCTCCGGTTCGATTTCACCCTCGACGCCTATCACTCGAACCTCCTGCTCACGACGTCGCCGTACGGCGTCCTGACCTACGCGCTGACGGCCTATTACTTCGGCGTGCACCGCGGCCTGCGCCACTTCTCGAGCTTCGGCGACGTCGTCAACATCGGCAAGGCGGTCGGCCTCACCGCGCTGATCCAGGGCGTCCTGGTGCTGTTCGTCACGCAGGGCCTGTACCCGCGGTCGGTGCTGATCCTTTCCCCGATTTTGTCTTTGCTCATGATCTGCACGACGCACGCCGTCGGCCGCTACTTCCGCTCTTATCTGCGCTCCCGCAGCTCCGAAATCGGCGCGGTGCGCACCGCGGTCATCGTCGGCGTCGGCGATCTCGGCGAGCTCGTCTACCGCCAGATGCGCTCCGACGACCAGATCAACTACCGCATCGTGGCCTTCTTCGACGACGATTCGAACAAGTGGGGTCTGCGCCTGCACGGCGTCCCCGTCACGGGCCCGATCGCGAACCTCGCCGCCTTCCTGCGCAAGCGCCCCGTCGACGAGGTCATCGTCGCCGTGTCGGTCGCCCGCGGCCAGGCCGTCTCCGACGTCGCCGAGGCGCTTCGGCACCTTGAGAAGCGTCCGCTGATCCGCGTCGCGCCGAGCGTCGACGAGATGCTGCGCTCCGCCTCGGCCGGCGCGAATCCGCGCAAGGTCCAGCCCGCCGACCTGCTCAACCGCAAGGAGGTCCGCCTCGACGCGATGCGCATCGCCCGCTCCCTCGAGGGCAAGGTCGTCCTCGTGACGGGGGCCGGCGGCACGATCGGCGGCGAGCTGTGCCGCCAGATCGTGACGTACCGCCCGAAGAAGATACTGCTGCTCGAACAGCACGCCACCGCGTTGTTCTACCGGGAGTGCGAGGTCCGCGAGAAGATGCCGGGCGTGACCGTCGTGCCCGTCCTCGGCGACATCCGCGACCAGAGCCGGCGGCGTCCCGAAAGCTGTGGAAATTGTCGTAGCCTTTGGTTGAGTTCCTGATTCTACTCGATTCGTTTCTCTTTTTTCATCTCACGCCACTGCCAACGCCTTGAGATCCGCATGCTCGACGGTCTTGCCGCCTGTCGTCATCGTCTCGTAGCCGCCGATCTTGCGCATCCGGACCATCCCCGAGGCGACCAACCCAAACAACAGCACCAAGATCGAAGACTGGGTTGGAAACACGCCTTGAGTCTTCGTGCGGCGACGGAACTCGAGGTTGAGACGCTCGACGATGTTCGTGGTCTTCAGCGAGCGCCACTGCTCCTTCGGGAAGCTCATGAAGCTCAGTAGGTCCATCCCCGCGTCCTCGAGCGATCTCGCCACGCTCTCGGCCTTCCTGCTCCATTTACGCATGAACGCGGCGTACGCCGCTTTCGCCGTCTCGATGTCGTCGGCGTTGATGATCGCGTCGTAGTCGGCCTTCACCTCGCCTTGCAGCGACTTCGGCGCGTGCCCGAGCAGGTTCCAGAGCTTGTGCACGGTGCAGCGCTGGATCGGCAGGTTCGGCCACAATTCGAGAAGCGCCCGCGTCAGCCCTTTGTTGCCGTCCACAATGGCCAGCTCGATGCGCTTGAGCCCGCGGTCGGCTAGATTCGTCACAAACCCGCTCCAGGCCGCCGTGCTCTCAACGCCCATCACCGCCAAGCTCAGAAGGACCTTCTCGCCCGTCGAGCGCACGCCGATGGCGACCATGATCGGGAGCCTCTCGGCCTTGCCGCCGCATCTGACTGGCATGAAGGTCGCGTCCAGGTACACGTAGCGGATATCCTCGCCGGACAGATCCCGCTTGCTCCAGTTCTCAAAGTACGCCTGGAGTTGCACGATCACGCGCGAGATCGACGACTTCGACAGCGGCGAGTTCTTGAGCAGCGGCCGGATGGCCTGCTTTACTCGTCGCGTGTTGACGCCGCCGAAGTAGAGGCCCAGCAGCGCCGCGTCCACCTCCCGCGTGCGCCTGGCGTAGCGCGGGACGATCTGCGATTGCCATTCCCGGCTCCGTTCTCCGTCGAAGACGAGCGCGCGCGGCACGACGAGCTCCGTGGGGCCAAACGACGTGCTCAGCGTTCTGGTCTTGGTGCCGTTGCGGTAGCCCCGGCGCGTCTCGGTCCTCGCGTAGACGCCGGCGCCGAGGAAGGCGGTCAGTTCTTCTTGGGCAACTCGTCCGAGGGCCTGACGGATGTGATCACGGGCAGCATCACTGAGGACGTCCAGCGAAAACGGCAACGCCACGGCTGTTGTACGAACGGGTACGGCCTTGATAGACTTCATGTGAGCGTAACCTCCTGGTCGCCAGCTGATAACTGGCGCGGTTGTTTGACTTCTTCAACCAGAGGTTACGCTTTTCAATTTTCCACAACAACCGGGACGGTGCCCCAGAGCCTGCTCGACCGTGTGTTCCGGGAGCACCGGCCGCAGGCGGTCTTCCACGCCGCGGCGCACAAGCACGTCGCGCAGCTCGAGTCGAACGTCCACGAGGGTGTCAGCAACAACGTCGCGGGCACCTACCACCTCGCGGCGCAGGCCGACAAGTTCGGCGTCGAGTCGTTCCTGTTCGTCTCGACCGACAAGGCCGTGCGGCCCAGCTGCGTCATGGGCGCGACCAAGCGCGCCGCGGAGATGGTGATCTCCGACTTCGCGCGGCGCTCCAAGACGCGCTTCATGTCGGTTCGCTTCGGCAACGTCCTCGGCAGCTCGGGGTCGGTGCTCAAGATCTTCCAGGAGCAGATCGAGCAGGGCCGGCCCGTCACGATCACGCACCCCGAGGCCACGCGCTACTTCATGACGGTCGAGGAAGCCGTCGGCCTCATGCTGCAGGCCTCCGTGCTCGCCAAGGGCGGAGAGCTCTTCGTCCTCAAGATGGGCGAGCCGGTCAAGATCATGGACATGGCTCAGAACCTCATCCTGCTCTCGGGCCTGGAGCCCAACCGCGACATCCAGATACACATCACCGGGCTCAAGCCGGGCGAGAAGATGTCCGAGGAGCTCGTCGAGGATCCCGCCGGCCAGGAGCAGTCGGAGCATCCCGACATCATGGTCCTGCGCGCCGAGAACAAGCCCTCCGACGGCCTGCCCGACCGGATCTTCGGCATCGAGGTCATGAGCCGAGGCGCCGACAAGCCGGCGATGATCCGCGCGCTCGCCCAGCTCGTGCCGACCTTCACGGCCGACAAGGTGCACGACGAGCTGCCGATCCCCGTCGACGTCGAGATCCCGGACCTTTCCTAAGCGGAAGGGCCGCGGAAATCCGACTTCAGGAGCGCCTCGAGCGACTCCTTGAGCACGGCCAGGCACTCCGCGAAGGTCTTTTCGTCGCCGCCCATTGGATCCTCAACGTCGAGCTCGCCCTGGCCGGCCAGTTCGCGCAGCAGGCGCGTGCGGCCCGTGAACTCCGGCCAGCGGTCGACGATGTGGTCGTAGTGCGCGCGGGTCATCGCGAGGATGAGGTCGGCGCCGCGCAGGATGTCCCTCGTCGCCAGGCGCGCTTTGTGCTCGAAGGGGGGACGCCCTCGGCGCCGAGCAGGACCCGCGCGTGGGCCGGAACCTCGTACCATCCCTCGGCGGCGGTCCCGCAGGACGCGGTCTCGAGCGGCAGCCCGCGCGTCTTCGCCCAGTGGCGCAGCAGGTGTTCGGCCATCGCGGAGCGGCAGATGTTGCCCGTGCAGACGAAGACGACGCGGCGGACGCCGGAGGTCATTCCTTGATGCGGAGCGCGAGGCCGGGCGCGCCGAGCAGGCCGGCCAGGTGCTCGACGAGCGCGGAGTTGAACAGCGCGATGCCGAGCATCTCGAAGAGTTCCTCGAGATGGAAGCACACGGCGTAGGAGGGGTGATCATCTTCTCGGTCGCCGAATAGAGCATCGTGCCGGGCGCCGTCGCCATCCCCTCGCTGACTTTCGCGCCGACCATCTCCATGACGAGCGCGCCGGTGACGTAGAGCGCCCCCGCGGACACGAACTGGAAGCGCCGCCGCGAGGAGAGGCGCGACAGGAACGGCAGAAAGGTCGCGCCGACGGCGGGCACCACGACCAGCGCGGGGATGACCCAGGCGTATCGCAGGAAGCCCGTGGCGGGGATGAGGTCGCTGACCTTCGAGCCGACCGCCTCGTGCACCATCGCGATCTCGTCGATGGAGATCCCGGCGAACATCGCAGCGAGGATCGCCCATGCGAGCACGTCGCGCTCGCCGAGACGTTTGGAGGCGGTCGCGATCAGCAACAGCAGGGACGCCGCGACGGCAATCGACAGCGAGGAGTACCAGGTCGGCAGGCTGGTTTCAGCGGTCACGCTGAAGAAGCGTCCGGCGGTGCCGAGGCGGATTCCGGAGAACAGCTCGAACATCGCCAGCGAAAAGCTGAACGCGGCGAGGGACGACACGAAGAGCACCAGTGCGCGGCGCAGGCGCGACGCGTGAATGGTCAATTCCATGTCGGTATACTATCATCTCTTCGACATGCCACACCTCACGGTCGTCTTCACTCCTCGCGAGCGCTTCTCGCTCGCCGACAAGTCCCTCCGGACGTTGTTCGCGAACTGCGCGCTTCCGTTCCAGCTAGTGGTCGTCGAGGGCGACGCTCCCGAGCCTTACAAGAGCCGGATGCACGAGGCTCTGAAGGGGCGCCCTGACGTCACGGTGATCCGGACCGAGGGCTACGTGCTGCCGGGACGCGCGCGCAACCTCGGACTGGAGAAGGCGACCGGCGACTTGATTCTGTTCATCGAGAACGACAACATGATCCGGCCCGGCTGCGTCGAGCGCCTGGTCGAGACGGCGCGCGAGTATCCGGGCGGGTTGATCCAGCCCTGGCTGTGGGAAGGGCGGACCCGCCACTACGACTGGAGCGCCTCCGAGATCGTCGAACTGCCCGACGGCTCGATCGACATCCTGCCCGAGAGGACGCCTCCGATCCCGCTCGATGAGACGCCGCGCCGCGTGACCTTCATGGAGCACCACTGCTACCTCATCACCCGCCCGGCGCTCGCGAAGCTCGGGCGCGAGGACGAGGAGCTCAACACGCGGGAGGCCGTCGATATGTCGGTGGCCGCGTGGCGCAAGGGCGTCCCGGTCATCCTCGAGCCTCGCGCGCAGGTCGATTTCAAGGCGCCGCCGCCGGTCGAGCGGGAGGAGACGGACTTCTTCCATTTCCGCTGGGAAGTGGGCCGCGCCGACGCGAGCAACCGCGCGGTCGCCGCGCGCTGGAAGGTCAAAAACATGCCCGACACCTACTCCTTCGTCCGGGAGCAGATGCTGCGCAAGAACCAGCTGACCTGGTCTCTCATCCGCGCGCGCGACCTGGTGCGGAAGATTTGGCACCGTGCCATAGGCCGATGAAGACCGCGGTCGTCTTCCTGACGCATTACTTCGACGCCGAACTCGAGGCCCGCTACGCGAAGCTCAAAGCCGAAGCCCCGGACGGGTCCTCCGTGTTCATCATGGCGGAGAAGGGCTCGGCGATTCCGGCGGCGCTCGCCGCCGAAACCCATATCTTCGAGTTCGCGCGCCTGAAGAAGCGCCCCGCCAAGGTCATCGGCGACCGCCTCGTGCCCGGCAACGTTCATCTGGCCTTCCTCGACTTCCGCGAGGCGCACCCGGACTTCGACCACTATTGGTTCATCGAGTACGACGTCGTCTTCAACGGCAGCTGGAGGTCGCTCTTCGACGCGGTCGGCCGCGACGGCTCCGATCTCCTGGCGGGCGGGGTGCGCGGCCGCGCCGATGAGCCCGGGTGGTTCTGGTGGCCGTTCATGGACTTCCGCGGCGGGCCCGCCGAGTCGACCTGGCTGAGGGGGTTCTTCCCGCTGTGTCGTATCTCGCGCCCCGCCCTCGACGCCGTCGCGCGGCGGGTGACGGACGGCTGGACGGGTCATCACGAGGGACTCATCCCGACCGCCGTGCGCGAGGCCGGGCTCTCCTTCTCCGATCTCGGGGGGACGGGCCGTATACGCCGGAGGACCGGCGCAGGCTCTTTTATACGAGCGTGTCTTCCTCCGAGGGGGAGATGCTGCTCGGGACTTTGCGCGCCGCGCCGCCGCACTTCCTGCCGCTCCTGCTTCGCGACGTCATCTACCATCCGATCAAGAAGCGCAAGACCCCGCACCGGGGCGACCTGCTGAAGATGCGGCAGCGCCTCGGCCTCCTGTTGCGCGGATTCGCGGGCGCCTGGGCCGCGTCGTACTGGCGCCTGCGCCGGCCCTGATGTTCCCGTTCGGCCACGCGGGGCCCGCGATCGCGGCGGCGCGGCGCGCCGGGGCCGATCCCCGGCTGGCCGCGCTGTTCGCCCTCGGGCCCGACCTCGTCGACAAGCCGCTGTCGGTCCTGATCCCGGCGCTGGCGTCGGGGAACACGCGCGGCGTCGCGCACACGGCGCTCGCTGCCGTCGTCCTGGGCGGGGCCCTCGTCGCCGCGCGCCGTCGCCCGCGCGGAGCGGCCTTCCTGTGGGGCTGCTGGGCCGCGCATCTGCTGCTCGACCGCATGTGGCTCGGGCGGGGCCCCGACATCTTCTTCTGGCCGCTGCGCGGGGCCTTGCCTCCCATGGAGCGCGAGGGCTTCATTGAAAGCCATCTCGACTTCTGGTACCTGGGCGGCGAGGCCGCCGGCCTGCTCTTTGTGGGGATTTTTCTGTGGAGGGAGCGCCTGTTCGACCGTGTCCGCCTGGCGGCCCTCCTGCGCACGGGCCGCGCGCCCTAGGACCTGCGTCCCCGCGGCCGGGTCCGATGGCCCAGGCGCCGCGTTGAGGGGGCGGTCATACTGTCGTCATGCAGAGACGACACCACCATCGGGCGGCGGGCACGGCTTTGGGCGCGGTCCGGTCGCCGGACGAGAGCTGGCGCGAGAGGACCTTGCCGCCGGGGACGAAGATCCTGCTCGTCGAGGACGAGCCCGAGCTGCGCGCCGCGCTCAGGCGCGTGTTCGCGCGCTACGACTGCGTCGTCTTCGAGGCCGGCGACGGCGAGTCCGCCTTGTCCATGGCCCTGCAACACCACCCGCACGCCGTCGTCAGCGATTTCGAGATGCCGTTCATGAACGGCTTCGAGCTCGTGCGCCGCATGCGCCATCACGAGGCGCTGGTTTCCGTGCCCGTCATGATGCTGACGGGAAGTCCGCGCGCCTTCAATCTGGCGGAGAGCCTCGAGTGCGAGCTCTCCGTCCTGCTGCGCAAGCCGATCGGCGGCGACGCGCTCGTCGAGGCGCTGTCGCGCACGCTCGGCGCCCGCCTGCCCGCGCGCTCTCAGGAGGACGTCGACGCCGAGGACGCCCGCGCCGCCGCGGACCACCACCAGCCCCCATCGGAGGCCTTCGACCCGAGGAAGGTCGAGGCCGAACTGCAGGGCCTGCTCGGCCGCACCGCGCGCGACGCCTACGACTTCGAGTCCGACCGCCCGTCGGCCCTCGACGTCCACGAGGCCGCCCAGGCCGACGCCGCGCCCATCATCAAGATGGTCAACGCGATCCTCGGCATGGCCGTCGACAAAAAGGCCAGCGACATCCACATCGAGCCTCAGGAGAAGTCCGTCCGCGTGCGCTTCCGCATCGACGGAGGGCTCGTCCCCCAAATCGAGATCCCGTCCTCGATGTGCTCGCCGATGACGACGCGCCTGAAGGTCATGGCCAGCCTCAACATCTCCGAGCGCCGCGTGCCCCAGGACGGCCGCTTCCGCATGAAGCTCCCCGACGGACGCAAGCTCGAGATCCGCATGAGCACCTTGCCCAGCCGCTACGGCGAGAAGGTCGTCATGCGCCTGCTCGGCCAGGCCCGCATCAGCGGAGACCTGCGCTCGCTCAAGCTCCACCAGCGCGATCTCGACGCGGTGCAGTCCGCGCTCGCCAACCCGAACGGACTGATCCTCGTGACGGGCCCGACGGGCAGCGGCAAGACGAGCACGCTCTACACGATGATCTCCTCGCTCAACAGCTCCGACCGCAACATCGTCACGGCCGAGGACCCCGTCGAGTACGAGCTCCCCGGCATCACCCAGGTCAACGTGCGCCACGAGGTCGGCTTCACCTTCGACCGGGCCCTGCGCGCCTTCCTGCGCCAGGACCCCGACGTGATCCTCGTCGGAGAGGTCCGCGACGCCGAGACCGCGAACACCGCGCTCAAGGCGGCCGTCACGGGCCACCTCGTGCTCTCGACTTTGCACACCAACGACTCGGTCACCGCCGTCACGCGCCTCGTCGACATGGGCGTGCCGCCGTACATGGTCGCCGCGGCCGTGCGCCTCGTCGTCGCGCAACGGCTCGTGCGCACGCTCTGCGTCCACTGCAAGGAGCCGTGGAAGCCGACGGACTCCCAGACGCGGTTCCTGACGCGCGAAGAGGCCCAGCGCCTCACGTTCGCGAGCTCGGCGAAGGGCTGCTCGCGCTGCGACGGAATCGGCTATAAAGGCAGGACGGCGGTCATGGAAGTCCTCCACGTGCGCACCGTGCCGATGCGGGAGGCCATCACGCGCGGCGTCAATCCCGACGCCCTCCATGCCCTGGCCGTCTCCGAGGGCATGCGCCCGCTGCGGCGCGGCGCGCTCGACCTCGTCGAGCGCGGCGAGACCTCCCTGTCGGAAGCCCTGAAGATCCTCGTCGACGAGTAGCCGGGGCGGTTGCGGCGGCACGCGCTAAATCGCATAATCGGCGCATGGCCGAGGAGAAGACGGTCGCGGTGGTCGGGCTGGGCTACGTGGGCCTGCCCCTGGCGTTGGCGTTCGGCGCGAAGATGAGGACGATCGGCTTCGACCTCTCCGGGGAGAAGGTGGCCGCCTACGAGCGCGGAGTCGATCCCACGGGCGAAGTCGAGCCCGCGCGCTTCAAGGCCGCCTCCAAGGCGGTTTACACGACCGATCCCTCCCGGCTGAAGGACGCGGACTTCGTCGTCGTGGCGGTGCCCACCCCCGTCGACGACGCGAAGCGACCCGACCTCTCGCCCGTCGAGTCCGCGAGCGTCGCCGTCGGCCGCGCGCTCAAGCGCGGCGCTCTCGTGATCTTCGAGAGCACGGTCTACCCCGGCGTCACCGAGGACGTCTGCGTTCCGATCCTCGAGCGGGAGTCGGGCATGAAGTGCGGCGTCGATTTCAAGGTCGGCTACTCCCCGGAGCGCATCAATCCGGGCGACAAGGAGCATACCCTCGAGAACATCGTGAAGGTCGTCTCCGCGATGGACGCGGAGTCGCTCGAGCGCGTCGCCTGGCTCTACGGCCAAGTCGTGAAGGCGGGCGTCTACAAGGCCTCCTCGATCAAGGTGGCGGAGAGCGCCAAGGTCATCGAGAATACCCAGCGCGACCTCAACATCGCGCTCGTCAACGAGCTCGCGCTGATCTTCCATAGGCTCGGCATCGACACCCTCGAGGTGCTCAAGGCCGCGGGCACGAAGTGGAACTTTCTGCCCTTCCGTCCCGGGCTCGTCGGCGGCCACTGCATCGGCGTCGATCCCTATTACCTCACCTTCATGGCCGAGCGGCTCGGGTACAATCCGCAGGTCATCCTCGCCGGCCGCCGCATCAACGACGGGATGGGCGCCTACGTCGCACAGAGCGCCGTGAAGGAGCTTATCGCGGCGGACCGCGCCGTGAAGGGGGCCAAGGTCCTCATCATGGGCGTGACCTTCAAGGAGAACGTGGCCGACGTCCGCAATTCGAAGGTCCAGGACATCCACGCCGAGCTCGTGGGCTTCGGGGTCGAGCCGCTCGTCTGGGACCCCGTCGCCGACCCCAAAGCCGTCAAGCACGAGTACGGCATCGACCTCGTCTCCATCGGCGCGTTGACCAAGGTGGACGCGGTGATCGCCGCGGTCGGCCACAAGGAAATCCTCGCGCTCGACCCGGCCCGGCTCGCGAAGCTCGCGGGGCCCGGCGCCCCGTTCCTCGACGTCAAATCGGCCTACGACCGGGCAAAGCTGGCGTCCCTGGGCTTCCGCGTGTGGCGCCTGTGAAGATCCTCGTCACCGGCGCGGCCGGCTTCATCGGCTCCCACGTCGCGCGCCGCCTTCTCGAGCGCGGCGACGAGGTCGTCGGACTCGACAACCTGAACTCCTACTACGACCCCAAGCTCAAGCGCGACCGGCTGAAGCGGCTCGAGGGGAAGAAGGGATTCTCCTTCGTCCAGGCGGATCTCGCCGACCGCGCCGCCATGGAGGAGCTGTTCCGGTCCGGGAAGTTCTCCCGCGTCGTCCACCTCGGGGCCCAGGCCGGCGTGCGTCACTCGATCACCAACCCGCACGTCTTCGTCGACAGCAACGTGACGGGGACCCTGCACGTGCTCGAGGGCTGCCGGCACGCCGGCGTCGAGCACCTCGTGTTCGCGTCGACGTCCTCGGTGTACGGCCTCAACGGCGAGATGCCGTTCTCGCCGAAGCAGGGCACGGCCCACCCGATCTCGCTGTACGCGGCGACGAAGAAGGCCAACGAGGTGATGGCTCACAGCTACGCCCATCTCTACCGGCTCCCGGTCACCGGCCTGCGCTTCTTCACGGTGTACGGGCCGTGGGGCCGGCCCGACATGGCCCTGTTCCTGTTCACGAAGGCGATCCTCGCCGGCGAGCCGATCGATCTGTTCAACGGCGGCGACATGGTCCGCGACTTCACGTACGTCGACGACATCGCCGAGGGCGTCGTCCGCACGCTCGACCGCGCGCCGGCGCCCGACCCGGCCTGGGACCCGAAGCGCCCCGACCCGTCGTCGAGCTCCGCGCCCTATCGCCTCTACAACATCGGCAACAACAACCCCGTGAAGCTCAAGGACTTCATCGCGGCCATCGAGAAGGCGACGGGCAAGGCCGCGAAGCGGAATCTCCTGCCGATGCAGCCCGGCGACGTGCCCGCAACCTGCGCGGACGTCGGCGACCTGATGCGCGACACGGGCTTCAAGCCCGCGACGAGCGTCGAGGCCGGCGTCGCGGCCTTCGTGCGCTGGTACCGCGAGTACTACAACGCATGACGCGCGCGGGCGCTGTTGAGGTTCGCCCGGCGATTTCGCATAATCATACGCGCATGAAGCGATTCATCCTCGCCGCCGCCCTGCTCGCCGTCGCCGCGCCCGCGTTCGCCGGCGCGGACCAATACGGCGGCTTCGCGCGCTACGCGGACTCGGGGTCGCTGAAGCCTTTCGCGCGCGACCTCGGCGGCGTGCTCGGCTCCGCGACGTTCCAGAGCGGCCGCTCGCTCGGGCTGACGGGCTTCGACGTCGGCGTCCGCTTCGGCGGCCAGTTCCGCCCGTCGGCGGGCAACCTGATCCTGCGCAACAACGGCGTGCGCGCCTTCGGCCTGCCCTGGGTGCAGGCCGAGGTCGGCATGCCCTTCAAGCTCTCCGGCTTCATCCGCGGCATCTCCTACCAGGGCCTGACGATCGCCGGAGGCGGACTGCGCTACGGGATCTACGCCGAGTCCGACAAGCCTTGGGCGCCGCAGGTCCTCGTCTCCGGCGTCGGCCACTCCGTCGTGCACGCGGACTTCTCCGCCTCGCACTTCGGCGCGAACCTCGTGTGCTCCGCGGGAACTCCGTTCTTCGCCCCGTACGCGGGCATCGGCTTCGACCGCACGCGGCTCGTCGTTCGGCAGTCCTCGCTCGACCCGACGCTCAACGGCCGCGAGGTCTCCACGCTCGAGAGCCGCGGCACCCTCGGCGTGCGGCTGACGCCGTACCAGTTCACCTACCTCAGCCTCGCCGCGACGATGGCGCACGGGCAGGCGGGCGCGGAAGCCGGCCTCGGCGTGCGCTTCTAGAAGGATGCGCCGCTTCGCGGCCCCTTCTCTCGCGGCGACCATCACCGTCCTGGCGTTCCTGCCCAGCCTGTCGTCCGGCTGGACGAACTTCGATGACCCGATGTTCCTGCTCGGCGAGACCGGCTGGCGCGGCCTCTCCGTGTCGAACTGGACCTGGGCGTTCTCGTCGCGCGTCGGCAGCGTCTACCAGCCGCTGGCCTGGCTGACCTACGGGCTCGACTGGACGTTGTGGGGGATGGACCCGCGCGGCTATCACCTGCAGAGCGTCCTCTGGCACGCGGCGGCCGCGGCGTTGTTCTGCGCGGCGGCCCGCGAGCTCCTGAAGAACGAGGCGGGGGCGCTCCTGGCCGCGCTCGTCTTTTCGCTTCACCCGCTGCGAGCGGAGTCGGTCTCCTGGATCGCGGAGCGGCGGGACGTCGTGTGCGGCGCGTTCGCGGCGGCGGCCGTCCTGGCCTACCTGCGGGGCTCACGGCCGTGGACGTTCACCTGGCTGCTGCTCTCGCTTCTGGCCAAGGGGATGACGGCGCTGCTGCCCGCGGCGCTCCTCGCGCTGGACTATTACCCGCTGCGCCGGATCGGCCCGAAAGGGGAGGGCCTGTACTCGGCGCTGCGAGAGAAGCTTCCGCTCTTCGCGCTCTCCGCCGTCTTCCTGCTCGCGGGCGTCGGCGTCCAGGAGCGCATCCGCTGGACGTGGGAGCAGCACGGGCTCCTCGCGCGGCTCGCGCAGGCCTGCTACGCGCTCGCGTTCTACGTCCGCAAGACGCTGTGGCCGTCGGACCTCGCGCCGCTCTACGAGCTGCGCCCGCCGCTCGATCCCTCCGAGCCGCGCTTCCTGCTGAGCGCCGCGGCCGTCGCCGCCGCCGCGTGGGCCTGCTGGCGCCTGCGCCGCTCGCGCCCGTGGCTCGCGGCGTCGGCCTGGTGGTACGCGGTCCTGCTGGCGCCCGTCTCGGGCCTCGCCCAGTTCGGCCCCCAGCTCGTCGCCGACCGCTACTCCTACTTCACGACGTGGCCGCTCGCGCTCCTCGCCGGCGCCGCCCTGCGGAGCGTAACGAAAGGGACAGGCACTTTCGTTACGCCCTCCGCCGCCTCGAAGATTTTTGCCGGATTCATCTCGCTGGCGCTCATCGCTGCGCTCACGGCGGCGGGTGTCATGCAGCAGGCGGTTTGGCGCGATTCGGAGACGCTGTGGGCCCGCGTGCTCGCGCTCGACCCGGCGAGCGCGACGGCCCACGGCTCGGTCGGCGTGATCCGCGCCGGGGAAGGGCGCCTCGCAGAGGCGGAGGCCGAGTTCCGGCTGGCCATCGCCGCGTTTCCCGGCTGCGTCGACCGGCAGATCCGCCTCGCCGCGCTCATCGACGCCGGCGACATCGGCCCGGAGCGCCGCGCGTTGGCGCGGCGAGTGGAGATCGAGCCGGTGTGCCGCAAGGCCTACGCCAACGTCGGCGCGGTGCGCGGCCAGGCGGGGGACCTGAAGGCGGCCCGTGAGATACTCAAGGTCGCCGCGACGATCGATCCGGGTGACATGGGCGCGCGCTTGAATCTGGAGCGCGCCGAGTCCGCCCTAAAACTGAGCGAAAGGCCTAGGCGCATGCGTTAAGGCGTAACGAAAGTACCTGTCCCTTTCGTTACTAGCCGCGGTAGGAGCCTTTAAAGGATTTTTCGGCCTCGCGGCGCAGGTCCTTCTTCTTGATGTCGTCTCGGCGGTCGGAGCCGGTCTTGCCCTTGGCCAGGCCGAGGGAGACCTTGGCCCAGCCGTTGCGGAAGTAGACCTCGAGCGGGATCAAGGTCAGCCCCTTGGTGGTCAGCTTGCCCTGGATCTTGCGGATCTCGGCGCCGTGGAGCAGCAGCTTGCGGTTGCGGCGCGTGTCGAGGGGCTCGGCCGCGGTGTTGAAGACGTAGGGGGGATGTAGAAGTTGTGCAGGAACAGCTCGCCCTTGTCGTTGGGGCGGGCGTAGCAGCCGTCCAGGCTGGCCTGGCCGCTGCGCAGGGACTTGACCTCGGGCCCGGCCAGCTGGAGACCGGCCTCCAAAACGTCCAAAATCTCGAAGAATTGGCGCGCTTTTCGGTTGGTCGCAACGATCTTTTTTCGTCTTTGTTGTCTTTGCGCGCCATGATATCGTAGAATTTGATTGTAGCACTTCGTCCCGGGCGGTGGGCAGGTGGCGGAACTGGCAGACGCGCACGGCTCAGGACCGTGTGGGCGCAAGCTCTTAAGGGTTCAAGTCCCTTCCTGCCCACCGACCGGGATGAAGCAGACGCAACGACGGCGACCATAGTCACACGACGTTTGGTCGACGTTTCCTTGACAGCGGCGCGGCTTCCGGTTATACTTCGTCCAGTCGCATGACCAGAGTGCCGGCATATAAAACATCTGTCCCAGTCATCCATAAATAATCGGCACAGGGGGTCATGCAAATGACGAAGTTGAAGGAGCTGTCCAAGAAGGGCTTCACGCTCATCGAGCTGATGATCGTCGTCGCGATCATCGGCATTCTCGCGGCGATCGCCATTCCGAAGTTCGCCGAGCTGATCCGCAAGTCGTCCGAAGGCGCGTCCAAGGGCAACCTCGGCGCTCTCCGGTCGGCCATGAGCATCTACTACGGCGACATGGAAGGCTCGTACCCGGCGAACATCACGGCGCTGACCATCGGCGGCAAGTACCTGACGGTGGTCCCCAACGCGAAGTCGCCGAACTACCACGCGGACGGCGCTTCCGTCGTCCTGCTGACGGCCGCGGCGAACCCGACGGACGCCGGCTCGTGGTACTACAACGACCAGACCACCAACGCGAACGTGGGCAACGTGCTCGTCAACTGCACGCACACGGACACGAAGGGCACCGTCTGGACGGGCTACTGAGCTAGACGGTCGACGAAGGCCCCCGGGGTCGAAAGACCCCGGGGGCTTTTTCTCGCCCAAGGACCTTGATTCCGATCGAAGCCGCCGTCGCCGCGCTGTTCGGCTCCCTCTACGGGAGCTTCCTCAACGTCGTGATCCACCGCCTGCCGCGCGAGGAGTCCGTCGTGAGCCCGCGCTCCCGCTGCCCGCACTGCGGAAAGCCCATCGCCGCGAAGGACAACCTGCCCGTCGTCTCCTGGCTTCTGCTGCGCGGCCGCGGGCGCTGCTGCCGCAAGCCGATCTCCGCGCGCTACCCGGCCGTCGAGGCCGCCATGGCGCTGCTCGCCGGCGGCCTGTTCGCGCGCTGGCCCGGGGACCCCGTCTTCGCCGCGGGCGCGGCGCTCGCCTGCGGCGCCCTGCTCGCGCTCGCGCTGATCGACTGGGACACGTTCCTCATTCCCGACGAGCTCTCCGGCGGCCTCGTCCTGTCCGGCCTGCTCTTCTGCTTCGTCAATCCCTACCTGGCCGCGCCCGGCGCCCCGTGGTGGGAGCCCCTGTGGTTCAGCGTGCGCGGCGCCGGCCTCGGCTTCCTGCTCGGCTGGGGCGTGGCCGTGGGAGGCGAGGCGCTGTTCGGGCAGGACGCGTTCGGAGGCGGCGACGTCAAGCTGCTCGCGGGCATCGGCGCTTGGACGGGCGGCACCGGCGCGTTCGACGCGCTGATGATCGGCTCGACCCTGGGCTCGGTGTACGGCGTCTGGCTGCTCAAGGCGCGCCGCGCCAAGCGCACCGACCCCATCCCGTTCGGCCCCTTCCTCGCCGCCGCGGCCGCGTTCGGCTTCTTCAAGCTGCTGCCGTTCGGCTGGCCGTTCGTTCCCTAGCGGGCGCGGCGCTCGAAGACGAGGGCGCGGCCGTCCTTATGACGCAGCGTCCAGCGGGAACGCGGCATGTACGCCTCGTGGTAGGGCCGGCCGTCGACGAGCAGCGGCGCGTTCTCCATCAGGGCGACGTCGATTCCCTTCCGGTCGAGGAACGCCTGCCAGGCCTCCGGGGACTCGAGGGCGGCGCCCTCCTCGGCGAGGAGGCCGTGGAACAGGTAGCGCCCGTCCTGGTAGACGCGCCACGCCGGCGGCAGGCGCCAGCCGAGGTAGCCGCCCCAGCCCCAGGGATTGTACAGCCGCTTCGGCGCGGGGCGGGAGGCCAGGAACTCGGCCGCCGACACCGGCAGGAAATGATCGTTGAATACGCTGCGGCCCAATCCGTAACGCGTCCCGCACCACAGCGAGAACGCGGCGAGCGCGGCCAACAGCGCCGCCGCGGCGCGCGGGCGCTCCTTCTCCCGCGCCGAGTCGAGGAAGGCGAGGAGAAGCGGGATGGCCGCCGCCGCCGCGTAGCCCGACATGCGGGCGTGGCGCGCGCCGGACCAGGAAAAGAACAGCACGGCGGCCAGCGGCCCGAGGGGGACGGGGCGGCGGCGCAGGACGCAGAGCAAGGCCGCGCCGGACGACAGGGCGACGGCGAGGAAGAACGGCGCGTGCCACGGGTCGTCGAGGCGCGGGGGCATCCACTCCGTGATGCGGGCGGAGATCGCGCCGAGATCGGAGACGTGGCGCCGGATCGCCGCGGCGTGGCCGAGGGGTCGTACTGCAGGCACGCGCCGAGCAGGGCGGCCGCGAAGAGACGGCCGCCGCGATAGAAGACGAGCAGCGCCAGGCCGTAGACGAAGCCGGGATGGAGGTTGGCCCACGCGCAGAACAGCGCGCCGATCAGGAGCGGCGAGGCTTTGCCGCGCCCGAGCCGCTCGCGCTCGAGCAGGAAGACGAGCAGGCCGAAGGCCGCCGTCGAGAACAGTTCGGGGCGGATGTCGGAGCGCGTCAGCATCGCCGCGCCCCACAGTGCGGCGGCGGCGGCGCGCTCCCAGGCGGGACGCGCGTACAAGGCGAGCGTCCTCCACAGGACGAAGGCGGCCGCGCCCATCGCGGCGGCCTTGAGCAGCCAGAGCGCCGTCATTCCGCCGGCGTCGTGCAGGACGCCGAAGAGGATCTGGTCGAGCCACTCGAAGTCCGTCCAGGCGGAGCCGTGCATCGTCCACGACAGCCAGTCCTTGTCCGGAACGGCGCCGAGCTCGCGCATGCGCCGGTACGCGCTCAGGTGCCAGAACAGGTCGGGGTTCGACAGAGGCCACAGCACGGCCGGCGCCAACGCGAGCGCGGCGGCGACGGCGGGGAGACGCTCGCCCTTCCTCACCGGCGCTCCGTATATATACCGGGTGCGCGCTCGTCCAGCCGCGCGAGCGCCAGGCCGAGCGCGTCGAACGGCTCCGGCCGCGGCGCCGCGTTGAGCCCGTCGAGGGCGACGAGCCAGACGGTCCGCCCCGCGGCGCGCAGGGCGCGGTAGCGCGCGCGGTCGATCGTCGCGAGCCCCGGGTCGAGGAAGCACAGCGCGTAGGCGTCGCGGCCGGCGGCCCTCAGCGCGGGAGGGAATTCGAAGAAGGCGAAGCCCTCGCGCATCGAGACGCCGGCGAGCGCGTCGAAGGCGCGGCGGTCGAGCCCGTGCAGCACCGTGGCGCCCGTGTTCGGATCGGCGAAGACGAGCACGTCTCGCGGCCCCGCGAGGCGATCGAGCTCCGCGGTGGCGCCCGCGATCGCGCCGCTCAAGGCGGCCTCCCGCGCGGCCAGGACGCGCAGGGGGACGGCGGCCGCCCAGAGCAGACAGGCGGCGACGGCGGCGGCCGCCGCGCGGCGTCCGCGCGAGAGCGCGTCCGCGCCGAGGGCCGCGAGCCCGAGCCAGGCCGGCAGCAGCGGCAGGACGTGTCGCGGCAGCAGCAAGACGCTTTCCGCGCGGTGGACGAGGAAGATGAGGGCCAGCGGCGCCAGCTGGACGGCGGCGGCGAGCGAGGCGCGCTCTCGCCGGGCCAGGACGGCGCCGGCCGCGGCGAGCGAGGGAAGCAGGATCAGCCCCGGGCCGAGGCCCTGGCAGAACGTCCGCGCGATCGCGCCGAGCGCGGCGAGGGGAACCTCATAATGAAAGCCGCCGCGCGACGGGACCGCGAGGTGCCAGGCCCCGAGCCACGCGGCCAGCGCGAGCCAAGACGGGACGAGCGCTTTCGCCGCGGCCGCGCGCCGGGCGGGGTGCCGCAGCGCCGCGCGCGCGAGCTGAGCCAGGCCGAGCAGCCAGGCGTGCGGCCAGGCGAGCTGGAGCAGCGCCTGCGCGAGCGCGTACGGCCGCGCGTCGCGCCCGTCGAGCAGGTCCTCGAAGGCATTCCACGCGAGCAAAGCGAGCAGGACCGCCAGCGAGTACGAGCGGAACGTTACTGAGTAACTTACCAGAGGAAGGGACGCGGCCGTCAGCGCGCCCCACCACAGGCCGAGCGCCGGGCCGCGAAGTCGGGCGCCGAGCCGCCACGCCGCGGCGGCGGCGAGCGCGCCCCACAGCGCGGGCAGCAGGCGCAGGACGGCGAGGTCCGGGCTCAGCCGCGCGGCGAGGAAGCCGAGCGCGTAGTCGAGCGGGGGCTGCAGGGGGCCGACGCCGGCCGCCGCGCGCGCGGCCTCGGCCGCCGACGGGCGCGTGACCGCGTACAGCTGGAGCAGGTCGTCGATGTACGGAAAGCGCGAGGGATCATCCACGCGCGCAGGATGAAGGCGGCCACGGCGAGGAGCAGGGGCGCGGTCATCGCGGCTCGTACACCGTCGCGCGCTCGGACGGCTCCTCGTGAACCTTGCGGAAGAAGCGCGGGTCTTCGAGCCGGCGATTGATGCGGGCGAGCTCGCGCACGGGCCCCGCGTCGGGATCGGCCAGCAGGCCGTAGTCGAGCCCGTCGGCGCGGACGATAAGGGTGATTTTCGCGCGCTTGAGCGCGGCCGCGAACTCCGCGTCGTCCTCGACGAGCGGCAGGGGCCGGCTCGGCAGGCCGGAGAGCCAGCCGTCGCGGACGTTGTGCGCGCTCGTGAGCAAAGAGCCCGCCGGCCGCGCGGCGAGCCACGCGTACGTGCGCGCGAGTTCCGGCTCGGCCCAGGGACTCGGCCGTCCGATACGGGGGGCGACCTGGAAGCCGAGCTGGAGGACGAGCAGGGCGGCGAGCGCGCGCGGCGCGCGCGCGCCGAGCGCGGACGCCAGCGCCCAATACAGGAGCGGCAGCAGCGGCAGTAGGTAGCGCTCGTACTGCCAGCCCCAGACCGCGAGCAAAGCCGCCGAACCCGCGAGCGCCAGGGCGGCGGGATCGTCGCGTCGTCGGCGCAGGGCGCTCAGTCCGCCCCAGGCCGCGCCGAGCAGCAGCGCGGCGCCGAGCGCGAGCGCCGCCGGCCCCTCGGCCAGGCTCGGCGGCAGGAAGCAGGCGCCGACGCCGCGCGCGTAGTACGCGGCGTTCGACGCGGCCACGGAGGCGAGCTTCGCCGCGGCGCGGTCGCCGTAGGTGAGGCCGAGCATGTCGAGCTTCTCCACCGTGCGAGACCGGCTGTATGAATAGGCGGACCAGCCGGCGAAGGCGAGCAGCGGCGGCAGCCAGGCGCGCGCGCGGTCCTTTCCTTTCCGCGCGAAGGCGAGCGCGGGCAGCGCCGCGATCCCGGCCGTGCGCGTGAGCAAGAGCGCCGCGGCGGACAGCCCGGCGGGAAGCGCATTGCCGGCGTCGGCGGCGAGAAGCAGGCCGAGCAGGGCCAACGTGTAGGGAATCTCCGACATCACGACGCCCGCCTGCGCCAGGACGAGGGGCGAGGAGGCGAACAGCGCCGCGCCGAGCAGGGCCTCGGTCTCGCCGAGACGCCGGCGCAGCCACAGCCAGACGCCGGCGGGCGCCAGCGCGAGCAGGAGGGCGGACGCGGCCTGGAAGAGGCCGACGGACTCGGTGATCCACGACAGCGGCGCGAGCAGAGCCGGCCACAGCGGGTTGATCATCGTCAGCGGCGGACACGCGGGGTCGGTGAGCAGGCAGTAGCGGCCCATCGCGAGGGCGCGCGCGCCGACGAGGTAGAGCACGTCGTCCTGCTGGCGCCCGAAGTACTGCGCGGGCGCGAAGGCCAGGACGAGCAAGGCGCAGGCCGCGAGCACGGCGGCGGAGCGCAGGGAGACGTCGCGCCGCGGAGAAGTCAAAACTGGCGGAAGAGGTGGGATTCGAACCCACGAGGGCTTTTAGACCCTACACGATTTCCAGTCGTGCGCCTTCGACCACTCGGCCACCCTTCCAGTGCGGCGATTATAGCGCTTTTCCACCGCGCGGACATAATCCTATCTTTGTCCTATGGAGCCCCGGCGCGAGAACCGCGCGCTCGTCCTGACGTCCGCCCTGGCCGGTTTCGCGGTGATCGCCCCGGCGCTTCTGCGCGGCGAGGGCTCCTCGCGACGGCCGCGCTGTGGCGCGTGCCCCCGTGGAGCGGCTTCCTCGTTCCGCGTCCCGGCGCCGGCCTGCTCGCCGACCAGCTGCTCTACCTCGCGCCGTGGCGGCAGTTCCTGCGCGAGGAGCTGCTGACCGGCTCCTTTCCGCTGTGGAACCCGTTCATCCTCGGCGGCGTCCCGTTCGCGGCCTGCGTCCAGGCCGCGCCGTTCCACCCGCTGAGCTGGGGGCTGTTCTGGCTGAGCGCGGTTCCGTACAGCCTCGTCGCGGCGTTCCTGAAGGTGTTCGCCGCCGCCTTCTTCACGGGCCTGCACGCGCGCCGGCTCGGCGCCTCCGCGCGCGGCGCGGCCGTCGCGGCGCTCGTGTTCGGGCTCGGCGGCTTCATCGTCGCCTGGCTCGGCCATCCGCACTCGACGGTCGCCTGCCTGCTGCCCGCGCTGTTCTGGACCCTCGGCCGTCTCTCCGACGAGCCGTCGGCGCCGCGCGCGGCCGCGCTCGGCCTCGCCGTCGGGCTCGTGCTGCTCGGCGGGCACCCGCCGACGGCTCTCCACGTGCTCGGCGCGGCCGGCGCGTACGCGCTGTTCCTGTTCGCGGGAGGAGGCCCGGGCCGCGCGCGCTTCGCGGCGCTCGCCGCGGCGGGCGCGGCGCTCGGCGCGTGCCTGGCGGCGCCCGCGCTGCTCCCGTTCCTCGAGTACCACCCGCTCTCCGCGACGGCGAAGTCGGCGGCGAGCCTGGCGCGCTGGGGCACGAGCCTCTCGCCGTGGACGGCCCTGCACCTTTTCATGCCGTTGGCCTCGGGGTCGCCGGCGCTGGGCGCCGAGGTGCTCGGCGGCATGTTCCGCCTCGGCCCCGAGAGCAACTTCGTCGAGCGCGCGGCGTGGACGGGAATCGTGCCGCTGGCGCTCGCGGCGCTGGCGCTCCTCAAGAAGCGCCCGGGACGCGAGGCCGCGTTTCACGCGGGCCTCGCGCTGTTCGGCCTCGCCGCCGCGCTCGGCGCGCCGCCGCTGCCCTGGCTCTGGAAGATCATTCCCGGCGTCTCGGCCGCCAACCCGACGCGCCTCATCATGCTCTGGACGTTCGGCGTCGCCGTGCTCGCGGCGCTCGGCTCCGATCTCGAGCTCAACGATCTTCCGCTCACGGCGCGGCAGAAGGCGCACGCGACGGCGTTCGTTCTCGCGGTGACGCTCGGTCTCTTCTACTGGGCGACCGTGTGGAACCACCTCGACGAGCTCGAACTGACCGAGAGCTTCTTCGCGACCTTCGTCGTCGCGCTGTTCGTCGCCGAGTGCGCGGCGGCGGGCCGCGTCGCGCGGCGGCGCGAGGGGGCGGTCGGCCTGACGGCGCTGTTCCTGCTGATCCCCGCGCTCGGCGTGAACACCTCGGCGCCCGCGTCGACGTTCTACCCGGCGCACGCGTCGATCGCAGCGCTCAAGGACGCCGCCGGCGAGGGGCGCGCCTTCG
Organism: Elusimicrobiota bacterium; assembly: GCA_023213235.1. Taxonomy (GTDB): domain Bacteria; phylum Elusimicrobiota; class Elusimicrobia; order UBA1565; family UBA9628; genus GWA2-66-18. Next base: position 1,107,331 of record CP096137.1, read on the forward strand.
CTCTCGGCCGCGCGCTCGAGCCCGATCTCGGCATGCCCTTCCGCGTGCGCGACGCGCGCGGCCGCGACTTCGCGACGCCGCGCCTTTATGAGGAGCTCGTCACCGGCCGCTCCGGCGACTTCGACTTCTGGTCGGGAGGGGAGGGATGCCGCCGAACCCGGCCGTGCTCGCGATCGGCGCCGCGGCCGCGACGGAGAAGTCGGTCGCCGGCGTGCCGGGCGACTGGGTCAACGTCCACCGCGACGGCCTGTACGTGTTCCGCTCGCCCAAGGCCGCGCCGCGCGCGCTGTTCGTCCCCGTCTCGCTCGGCGGGACGCCGACGGAGGTTTTGGCCGCCGTGCGCGCGCCGGGCTTCGATCCGGCGAAGGGCGTCCATCTCGACGGCGTGCCCGCGGGCGGCGCGCCGGCGAAGGGGAGCGCGCGGATCGTCGAGGACCGCGCGAACTCCGTGTCCGTCGAGGTGAACGCCGCCGGGCCCGGCTGGCTCGTCCTGCTCGACGGCTGGTTCCCCGGCTGGGAGGCGACGGTCGACGGAAAGCCCGCCGCCCTCCTGCGCGCCGACCACGCGTTTCGCGCCGTCGCCGTGCCCGCCGGAAGGTCCGCCGTGCGCTTCGACTACCGCCCGCGCTCGGTCCGCCTCGGGCTCATGCTCGCCCTCTTCGCCGCGAACGCGCTCGTCCTGCTCGCGTGCGGCTCGTCTATAGCTCGACGACTTGCCCTTCGCGGGCGGTGAAGCACTCGACGGTCGCCTTGCGCGAGGAGATCAGGGAGAGGCCCTGGGCCATGCGCGCGTCGAGCTTGTCGTCGTCGTGGGTGGGGTCGTGGTGGAAGAGCGCCATGCGCTTGACGCCGGCCTGCTGGGCCAGGTCGAGGACGTCCTCGAAGGTCCCGTGGCCCCAGCCGCGCTTGAGCTTGTACTCGTCGGTCGTGTACTGCGCCTCGCAGATGAGCAGGTCGGAGCCGGAGACGAAGCGCGCGACGGCGGCGTCCTCCTTGTCGCTGAACTCGCCCTTGACGTTGAGCTTGCCGTAGGGCTCGTGGTCGCTGATGTAGGACAGGACCTTCCCCGCGTGCTCGAAGCGGTAGCCGACCGTGATGCCGGGATGGTTGAGGAAGTGGTAGGAGACCTTGGCCGGGCCGATCTCCGACGGGCCGCCGAGCTCGACGAACTCGGGCTTCGAGGCGAGGTCCTTCATCTGGACGGGGAAATACGTCGGGCTCATCTGCCCGGCCATGATCTCCTGGAAGCCCTTCGTCGTGCCGTGCATGCCGTAGACGGTGAACTTCGACGTGGGCAGGAAGACGGGCGTAAAAACGGGAAGCCTTGTATGTGATCCCAGTGCGTGTGGCCGATGAAGAGGCGGCCCGTCACGGGCTTGCCGGCGGCGCGGCGCATGAGGTCGAAGCCGAGTTCGCGGATGCCGGTGCCGGCGTCGATGATGTAGGTCTCGCCCGCGATCTCGAGCTCGACGCACGGCGTGTTGCCGCCGTAGCGCAAAGTCTTGGGGCCGGGAGCCGCGATCGAGCCGCGCACGCCCCAGAATTTGACGCGCATCACTTCGCCCCGGCCATTTCGTCGACGCGGCGGTTGAACTCCGCGACCTCGAAGGGTTTGACGATGTAGCCGTCGGCGCCGGTCTCCTCGACGGCGGTGCGCACGTCGTGCTGGTAGGACTTCGAGGAGGAGATCAGGACCTTCGTTGTCTTGAGCTCGGGGTCGGCGCGCAGGCGCTGGCAGACCTCGAAGCCGTGCATGACGGGCATGAGCAGGTCGAGGACGAGCAGGTCGGGGCGCACCAAGCGCACGGCCTCCAGGCCCTGCGCGCCGTCGGCGGCGGTGGTCACCTCGTAGCGTCCGCGCAGGAGCATCGCCATCAACTCGCGCATGTCGTCGTCGTCGTCGACGATCACGACCTTCTTCACCCGCCCAGTGTAGCGAGCGCAGGCCGGGGAGTCAATGCCCACGCTCGCCCCTTGATTAATCCGGCGGGAAAGCTACACTCCCCGCATGCTCCCGAGCGTCGAGGACTGGCTGTCGGACTCGTGGTCCGACTACAAGCGCCGCTTCTGGCCGCTGGCGGCGGTGCTCGCGCTGACGAGCCTCGCGGCCGCGGCCGGCGCGCTGCTGCCGCTGGCGCCCGCGGCGCTCGCGCACTGGCTCGGCGCCGCCTCGCCCTGGCTGATCTGGGGCGCGGCCTTCGCCGTCTCGTCGGTCGCGGCGCTGTGGCTCTCGACGTGGGGACAGGCCGCGGCGATGATCGCGGCCTCCTCGGACCGCGGCGCCATGCCGGCGATGGCCGAGGGCTGGCGGCGCACGGCGGCCTTCGCGTGGACCTTGAGCCTCGTCCTGCTCGCGGCGTGCGGCGGCCTCGTGCTCTTCCTCGTGCCCGGCCTCGTCCTGGCCGCGCTGCTCTTCTTCGCGCCGTTCTACGAGCTCGAGGGCGAGGAGACCGGGCTCGCCGCGCTCGAGCTGTCGTGGGCGCGCGTGATGCCCCGCCTCGGCGCCGTCTTCGGCCGGCTCGTCCTTCTGGCCGCGATCCTTTGGACGCCGTCGTGGATCCCGTGGATCGGCTGGCTGCTCACGCCGCTGTTCGCTCCGTTCGGCATCGTCGCGGCGGCGCGCCTGGCGGCCGACCTGCGCGCGCTCTCTCCGGCCCCGGAGCGGCCCCGGCTCGCGGGCCCCGTCGCGGCGCTGGCCGCTCTGCTCCTGCTCGCCGGAGGCGCCGCGTCCTGGGGCTCGTACCTCGCGGGCCAGGCGCTCGCCAAGCGTTGGGCGTCGGGTTCGCTGTCGCTCGCGGCGCCGGATCCCGCGACGGCCCAGTCGCTGATCGCGGTGCTGCGCGGGGAGGGGACCGAGGAGGACATGCGGCGTTCGACGGCGTACGCGCTCTCCCTGTCGTCGGCCGCCGCGCGCGGAGGGCCGTGAGGCTGGGCGGCCGGGCCGCGCTCGCGGCCGGCGTGCTCCTCGCGTTCGGCCTGCTCGCGTGGGTCGTGGGCTCGCGCTGGGCCGAGGTCCGCGCCGCGGCCGAGGGGCTGTCGTGGTGGTGGGCGTCGGCCGCGCTCGTCTGCGCGCTGGTGTCGCACGCGATGGGCGGCTTCGCGCTCTCGGCCGTGCTGACCTTGCTCGGGCATCCGCTCGGCGCGCCGAGCGTGCTGGGCATCTCGCTCGTCTCGACGACGGCCAACTACGTGGTGTCGACCGGCGGCGTCACCGGCTTCGCGCTGAAGGCGCACCTGCTGCACAAGCGCCTCGTGCCGATCGCGACGACGATCGTCGCCTCGGCGCTCACCTCGGTGATCCTGTACGCCGTGCTGGCCGCGATATTGGTCCAAGGGCTGCTCACGCTGACGCTCGGCGTGCGCGGCAGCCGCGCGGGACTGCTCGAGGGCGTCGCCGGGCTCTCGGTCCTGCTCGTGGCGGCCGGAGGGCTCATCGCGCTGTTTCTCAACGGGCGCCTGCGCATGAAGGCCGCGCGCCGGGTCTTCCACTGGACGAACCAGGCCGCGTTCCGCCTGTCGAGCAAGGAGATCCCGCGCGAGAGCTTTCTCCAGTTCGAGCGGCAGATGGCGCACGGCCTGGCGCGCATCCGCCACGAGCGCGGGCGCCTCGGCTTGGCCGTGCTGTATACGTGCCTCGACTGGGGCTTCGCGATGATCTCCCTGTGGCTGTGCTTCCGCGCGGTCGGCGATCCCCTGCCGCTCGGGCCGCTCTCCGCGGCGTTCGCCGTCGGCCAGGGCGCGACCTTGATCCCGGCGCTGCCCGGCGGGCTCGGGGCCGCCGAGGGCTCGACGGCGGCGGTGCTCGGGGCGCTCGGCTACGACGCGGGGCGCGCGCTCGTCGCCGCGCTGCTCTACCGAGGCGCGTACTATATCGCGCCGTCCTTGCTCAGCGTCCTCGTGCTGTGGGGGCTGAAGGTCTCCGAGCCCGCCGTCCTGCGCGAGGCCGCCGCGCTCGACCGCGATCTCTCGTCGAAATAAGCCGATTATCTAGTAGGATTATCGGCGATGAGAACGGGGCTGCTCCTTCTGCCGCTGTTGTCCTTCTCGGCGCACGCCGCGCCGGATCCCGCGGCGCTCGTGCGCTCCGCCCTGCCGCCCGGCTTCGCGTTCGCGGAGCTCGAGGCGCCGGCCTTCATCCCGGCGCCCGTCTTCGTCCCGCTCGGCCAGGCGCGGATATTGAGCGACACGGCCAGAGTGGAGCTGCCGCCGCTGCTCGACCGCCACCTCGACGTGACCGACTCCTTCCGGGGGCGGGCGGCGTCACGAAGGTGGCCGGCACGATGGACGCCGACGGCGAGGGCTACCTCGCGGTCACGCCCCCGGCGGGGCGCCGAAGTTCATCAAGCTCGAGCGCGGGATGTCGGGGAGCTGGAGCGACGGCGTCCACTCCTACAAGGCGTCCTTGTCGGTGAGCGTCTTCCGCCCGCGCCTGGCGAACTTCATCCAGATCCGTAATTCCGCGACGGGCCAGCTCGTCTGGGAGAAGCGCATCAGCGAACTGTTCCGCCTGGCGTACCGCGCCGGAGAGCCCGTGACCTTGGCGGGGCGCCCCTACCGGCTGTTCTACTCCGAGAAGCCCACGCTCGGGCTTTGCTTCATCTACGACGACACGAGCGCGGGGGGCACGAGTACAAGTTCTACATGGTGCCCCTGTCCCAGGTCCTGGGGGCCGCTCCTACCTCTTATAAGATGTACGGGGAGACGTCGTGCGCCTGCGCGTCACCCCCGACCGCTCGGCCCTCCTGATCACGCGCTGACCGTCGGAGGATTGGACCGCGGGGCGAAAATTGGCTAAAATCGCCCCCCAATGACCGCCTGGGCCGCCCTGGCCGCCGCCGCCATCGCCGTCTTCTTCGGGGGAGTGATGCTTCTGCATCGCTCCCTCTACGTCAGCGCGGTCAGCCTGCTCGTCATCCTCGTGCAGACCGCGGTCCTGTTCGTGCTGTGCGGCTCGCCCCTGCTGGGCCTGCTCCAGGTGATGATCTACGCCGGGGCCGTCATGGTCCTCGTCGTGGTCACGATCATGGCCTCGGGCTCCGAGGGCGAGCGCTTCGCCGACCTGTCGATTCCGCGCTGGCTCGCCTGGGCGGGCCTCATCGGCGCCGCCGCGGAGACGGCGTTCCTTCTGTCCGGCGGCTCGGCTCCCGCGGCCGTCGCCGTCGACCCGGGACTTCAGGCCCGCTTCGGCGCGGCGCTGTTCAAGCCGTACGCTCTCGCCACCGAGGCCGTGACCTTGCTCATGTTCCTGGCCGCTTTGGCCATCGCTCCCGAAAAGGGGAGACGCGATGAGCCTCACCGCGGTCGTGTGGCTGGCGACGGGCGCCCTGTTCGCGATCGGACTGGCCGTCGTCGTGTTCCGCCGCCAGCTGCTGGCGATGCTGCTCGGCCTCGAGCTGATGCTCGCGGCCGTCAACGTCAGCCTCGTCCACCACGCGGGCCTCTTCGACGACGCCGAGGCGCTCGCGGTCGTGGCGCTCGTCATCGCGGTCGCCGCCGCCGAGGCCGTCGTCGGCCTGGCGCTGATCCTGCGCGTGCGCCGCGGCGGTCCCGGCGCCGACGCGGGCCTGCTCACGGAGCTGCGCGGATGACGCCCTCCCAGGTCCCTCTCGCCGCCTGGCTGCTGTTCGCGGCTCCCGTGTCCGCGATCCTGTTCGGCTTCTTCGTCATGCGCCGCTGGAAGCCGGAGCTCACGCACGTTCCGATCCTGCTCTCCTGCGCGGTCGTCACCGCCTCCGCGTTCGCGCTGTGCGCGCAGGTGCTCTCCGGGCACATGTTCGACGTGAATTTCTTCCGCTGGGCGGAGGCGGGAACGGGGCCCTTCCCGTTCGGCGTCGACTTCGGCCTGCGCGTCGACGGGCCCGGCGTCGCCGTGCTGACCATGGTGGCCTTCGTCGGCTCGCTGATCCACGTCTACGCGGCGGCCTACATGAAGGGCGACCCGGGTTTTTCGCGGTTCTTCCTGGTCTTTCATCTGTTCTTCCTCGCGATGATCGGGCTGCTCACGTCGAACAATTTCGTCCAGCTGTACCTGTTCTGGGAGCTCGTCGGCGTCGCCTCCTATCTCCTCGTCGGCTTCTGGTACCACAAGGAAAGCGCCCGGGCGGCCGCGCTCAAGGCGTTCATGACCAACCGCGTCGGAGATTTCGGCCTCCTGCTCGCGGTCCTCGTCATCGGGTACCAGTTCAACGTCACCCACTTCCATCTGATCTACCTGAAGCTCATCAGCGGAGCCAAGTTCGAGCTGCTGCCCCTGATCGGCGTGTGCCTCGTGTGGGCCGCGTGCGCGAAGTCCGCCCAGTTCCCTCTGTACTTCTGGCTGCCCGACGCGATGGAGGGCCCGACGCCGACCTCCGCGCTCATGCACGCCGCGACGATGGTGACGGCGGGCGTGTTTCTGCTCGTGCGCTCGTGGCCGCTCATCGCGGCCGTCGAGGGCCTGCCGCACCTGATCGCGTGGATCGGGGCGTTCACGGCGCTGTTCGCGGCCGTGATCGCGGGCTCGAAGAAGGACCTCAAGCGCATCCTGGCCTACTCGACGGTCAGCCATCTCGGCCTCATGATGATGGCGCTCGGCCTCGGCCAGGTCGGCGCGTCGGTGTTCCATCTGGTCGTCCACGGGTTCTTCAAAGCGGCGCTGTTCCTCTGCGCGGGAAACATCGCCCACGCGCTGCACCAGAGCACGGCGAACGTCGACGACGTCGGCGGCCTGAGCTCGAGCATGCGCCTGACCTACCTGTCCTTCCTCTTGGCGGCGCTGTCGCTGGCCGGCGTTCCGCCGTTCGGCGGCTTCTGGAGCAAGGACGCGATCCTCGACGCCGCCTGGCACCACGGCGGGGCGATGGCCGTGATGGGGATGCTCGTGGCCGCCGGCTCGGCTTTCTACATCTTCCGCATGCTGTTCCTCGTGTTCTACGGCGCGCGCCCCGAGCAGAAGCGCGCTCCGCACGCCCATGAGGCCGAGCCCATGCTCGGCGTCCCGGTCCTGTTCCTGGCCCTCGGCGCGGTGTGCGCCGGCCTGCTGAAGGCTCCGCTGCTCGCTTTCGCCGAGCTCAAGTCTCCGTTCGAGCGTCTGATGGTCTTCGGGCTGCGCGGCCTTCCCGCCGGACTGCCGGAGCTCCAAGGCATGGCGTTCGATCTTCCCGGCCAGCCGACGCTCCCGCACCTGAACATGACGGTCGCGCTCATCGGGACGGCCATGGCCGCGCTCGGCGCGTTCGCGGCCTGGCGCCTGACGATGTCCGACCCCGGCTTCGACTGGCGATGGCGCGGCGGCCGCCTGGAGAGGGCGTTCGAATCCGATTTCGGCTGGAAGATCGTCGTCGGCCGGCTGGTCGCGGGCGTCTCCTGGTGCGCGCGCTTCTCCGGGCGCGTCCTCGACAAGGCCTGGTGGGACGGCCTCATCGAGGGCTCCGCGGACGCCGCGCGCGGCGCCGGCGGCCTGCTCGCGAGCACGGCGCGCGGCCGCGTCAACGATTACCTTTGGTGGCTCGTCGCCGGCTCGGCGATCCTCATGGGGAGGGTGCTGCGATGAGCTGCCCTCTCACGACGCTGTGGCTCGCGCCCCTGATCGGCGCCGCCGCTTGCGTCGTCTCCGGCAAGCGCGCGCGCGACGGCTCTCCTGTTCTCCGGCCTGTACGCCGGCCTCGCCTTCGGCCTCATGCTCATCCAGCACGGCGCGGGGCTCGCGACGGTCGTCGAGGAGGGGCCGCGCCTGGCGTTCGGCGTCTCTTACGCGCTGTCGGCGGACGCGCTGTCGCTGGGCCTCATCGCCCTGACGGCGTTCCTGAACCTCGTCTGCGTCGCGGCCTCGTGGGAGCTCGACGTGCCGCCCGCCTACTGGGCCTGCTTCCTGGCGCTCGCCTCCGCGCTGACCGGCGTGTTTCTCGCGCGCGACCTGTTCCTGTTCTACGTGTTCTGGGAAGCGACGTTGATCCCCATGTTCTTCATCATCGGCCTGTGGGGCTCGAGCAACCGCCTGCACGCGGCGCTGAAGTTCTTCCTGTTCACGTTCGCGGGCTCGGTGTTCATGCTTCTCGCGATCCTGGCGCTGGTCAGCGCGCACCACCGCGTGACCGGCGTCTGGACCTGGGACCTCGCCGCCCTCGACGCGAAGACGCTCGGCGCGTCGGCGAAGTGGGTGTTCTGGGGTCTCGTGCTCGGCTTCGCGGTCAAGATCCCGGTCGCTCCGCTGCACACCTGGCTGCCCGACGCCCACACCGAGGCTCCGGCCGCGGGCTCCGTGATGCTCGCGGGCGTCATGCTCAAGATGGGCGTCTACGGCCTGCTCAAGATCGCCCTGCCGCTCTTCCCGGACCTCGCCTGGGACGCCCTGCCTGTCATCGGCGGCCTGGCCGCGTTCAGCACGGTCTACGGCGCGCTGTGCGCGATGGCCCAGACCGACCTCAAGCGCATGATCGCCTACTCCTCGGTCGCCCATCTCGGCTTCTGCGTGCTGGGCGTCATGTCGCGCACCGCGCAAGGCCTGACGGGAGGGACGCTGCAGCTCGTCAACCACGGCCTGACGACGGGCGCGCTGTTCCTGCTCGTCGGCTTCTTGTACGAGCGCGCGCACAAGCGCGGCCTCTCCGACTTCGGCGGCCTCGCCGGGCGGGCGCCTTACTTCGCGTTCTTCTTCGGCTTCGCGACGCTCGCGTCGATCGGCCTGCCCGGCCTCAACGGCTTCGTCGGCGAGTTCATGGCTCTGTCCGGCGCGATGTCCGCGCCCTACCCGATCCTCGCCGTCGTCGGCTGCGTCGGCGTCACCTCGCGGCGGCCTACGCGCTGCCCGCGTTCCAGGCCGTGTTCTGGGCGCCCGAGGGCGAGGGCTCCGTCAGCGCCAAGGTCTCCGACCTCACCGCCCGCGAGCGCGGCATCCTGTGGACTTTGAGCGGCCTCATGCTCTGGATCGGACTCGCGCCGAAGCCGTGGCTGGCCTGGTTCGAGCCGGCGCTCAAGGGGCTCGTGCGATGACGATTCCGATGGCGCCCCAGCTCGCGCTCGCCACCGGCACGCTCGGCGCGCTGTCGCTCGGTCTCATGCGCCGGCCGCCGGCCTTGCTCCTGCGCGCGATCGCGGTGCTCGCCGTCGTCGCCGCGATGGGCCTCACGGCCTGGATGCCGGACCTGGGCGCCCTCTCCACGGTGGCGCTCGGCGACGCGAAGAGCGTCGGCTGGCAGTACCTGATCTATCTCGGCGCCCTGCCGCTGGCGCTGCGCCTCGACGGGACCGACGACGTCGAGGTCGCCCTGTTCCTGGGCTCGACGCTCGGCATGTCCCTGCTCGCCTCCGCGGCGAACCTGCCGATGCTCTTCATCGCGCTCGAGTTCATGTCTCTGCCCGCGTACCTGCTCGTCGCGCGCTCGCGCCCCGGCGCGCGCGGCCTCGAGGCGGCGGTCAAGTACTTCTTCTCCGGCGGCGTCGCGGGCGCGTTGTTCATGCTCGGCCTGTCCTTCTATTACGCCGACACCCGCTCCCTGGCGGCCTCGAGCGTCCTCACCCCGCTCGGCCAGGGGGCGCGGCGCTCATGGCCTGCGCGGCGCTGTTCAAGCTCGGCGCGTTCCCTCTGAACTGGTGGCTGCCCGACGTCTACGAGGCCGCGGCGCCCGAGGTTTCCGGCTTCCTCTCCACGTCGATGAAGGCGGCCGCGGTGCTGTTCCTGATGCGGCTGTGCGAGCTGGCGCCCGAGGCGCGCTTCGCGGCGTATCTCCCGGCCGCCGGCGCGCTCACCGCGCTCGCCGGCGCCGTGCTCGCGCTGCGCCAGGAGCGCCTGCAGCGCCTGCTCGCCTACTCCTCGATCTCCAACGCCGGCGTGCTGATCCTCGGCGTCGGCGCCTGGGCCGTCTCCGGCCGCCCCGCCGAGGGCGTCGTCGCGCTCATGCTGTTCCTCGGGGCGTACGCGTTCATGAGCAACGGCACCTTCGGCTTCCTCGCCGCGACGGGCCTCGAGACGCGCTCCCAGCTCAAGGGGCTCGGGCCCGCGATGCCGGCCGCGGCCGGCGCGTTCACGATCCTGCTGTTCTCGCTCGGCGGCATCCCGCCGACCGGCGGGTTCATCGCGAAGCTGCTCGTGCTGTGGCGCGCGCTGGACGCGGGATTGGTCTGGCCTTCGATCTTCGCCGCCGTCGCGGCCCTGATCTCGCTCGGCTACTACCTCGGCCTGGCGCGCGACCTCTGGTTCGCGGAGCCCGCCGGCCCCGCTCCGGCGGAGCCGCGCGGCTCGGCGCTCGTCATCGCCTGCGCGGCCGGCGCCCTGCTGCTCGGCGCGGCGCCGTGGCTCATGGCCGGCCTGTTCGAGGGGGCGCGATGACCAAGCTCGCGATGCTCGCCCTGCTCTTCAACGCCGCCGTCGTCCTCGGCGTGACGGGCCTGTTCGCCGGCGCGGGCAAGCTGTTCGGCCCGAAGCCGAAGCACCAGGGAGACGCCGACCTTCCCTACGAGACCGGCCTGCCGCCGCTGGCCCCGGCCTACGAGAAGATGACGGTCGGCTACTGGCGCTACGCGGTCCTCTTCGTCGTCTTCGACGTCGACCTCGCGTTCCTTCTGCCGTGGGCGCTGTCGAAGCCCGCGCTCGACCTACAGGCGATGGCCGCGATCACCTGCTTCATCGCGCTCGTCCTGCTGATGCTGGCCTATTTCTGGCGCAAGGGAGTCCTCGAATGCCGATGAACCAGGAAGCCGCTCCCGCGGGCGTCATGACGACCCAGCTCGACGCCGCGCTGGGCTGGGCGCGCAAGTACTCGATCTTCCAGTACCCGTTCGTGACCGCCTGCTGCGGCATGGAGTACATGTCGACGGCCGCCTCGCACTACGACATGGACCGCTTCGGCGCCGGCTTCCCGCGCTTCTCGCCGCGCCAGGCCGACGTGCTGATGGTCGTCGGCACGATCAGCCACAAGATCGCGCCCGTCCTGCGCCGCATCTACGACCAGATGGCCGAGCCGAAGTGGGTCGTGGCCTTCGGCGTGTGCACGTGCACCGGGGGCTTCTACAACAACTACTCGACGGTCCAGGGCATCGACACCATCATCCCCGTCGACCTCTACATCCCCGGCTGCCCGCCGCGACCGGAGACCGTCATCCAGGGGCTGACCATGCTCCAGGAAAAGATCCAGAAGACGCGGGGCCAGTTCCGATGAGCGACCTCCTGCGCGGCGACATCCGCGAGATCCCGGCGGCGTCCAACGTCGAGGAGCTCGCCAAGCTGAAGGCCGAGGGCTTCAACGTCCTCGTCGACATGACGGCGATCGACCGCCTGAAGCTGGGGAAGCTGCCCCGCTTCGAAGTCGTCTACCGCTTCATGAAGCTCGACGCGGCGACGGGCGAGGACCGGGGCCGCGCCGAGGCGCGCTGCGCGGTCGACGAGCAGCCCGTGCTGCGCTCCGCCAAGGGCCTGTGGCCCAACGCCGACTGGCTCGAGCGCGAGGTCTGGGACATGTTCGGCGTGAAGTTCGCCGACCGCCCGGACATCAAGCGCCTCCTGATGTACGAGGAGTTCTCGGGCCACGCCCTGCGCAAGGACTACCCGATCGCCAAGCGCCAGCCCTTGATCGGGCCGAAGTCCGGCGACAAGGCCGGCAGCCCGTCGTTCAACATCCTGAAGCCGACCGTGACGGGGGAGTGATGAGCGACACCTCCCAGAAGACGTACATGCTGAACATGGGCCCCCAGCACCCGGCCATGCACGGCGTCGTGCGCCTGATTCTCGAGCTCCAGGGCGAGAAGATCGTCGACGCCGACGTCGAGATCGGCTACCTGCACCGCGCTTTCGAGAAGCACTCCGAGTCCGAGACCTGGAACAACGTCGTGCCGTGGACCGACCGCTTGAACTACGTCTCGCCGCTGATCAACAACGTCGGCTACGCGATGGCCGTCGAAAAGCTCGGCGGCATCGAAGTGCCGGAGCGCGGCCAGTACATCCGCGTCATCGCCTGCGAGATGTCGCGCGTGACCGACCACCTGACCTGCGTCGGCGCCTCCGCGATGGAGCTCGGCGCCTTCACCGTGTTCCTGTACATGATCAAGGCGCGCGAGTACCTTTACCAGATGGTGGACACGCTCACGGGCGCGCGCATCACGACGGCGTTCACCCGCGTCGGCGGCGTGAAGAGCGACCTGCCGCCCGGGTTCGCCGAGAAGTTCAAGGAAGTCGCCGCCCTGGTGCGCGAGGCCGTGCGCGAGAGCGACGTCCTGCTCACGAAGAACCGGATCTTCATGGACCGCATGGAGGGCACGGGCGCGATCTCCAAGGAGGACGCGCTGGCCTACGGCATCACCGGCCCCTTCCTGCGCTCGACCGGCGTCGCCTACGACGTGCGCCGCTCGCACCCGTACGCGATCTACGGCAAGCTCGACTTCGAGATCCCCGTGGGCACGAAGGGCGACAACTACGACCGCTACCTCGTGCGCATGGCCGAGATCGAGCAGTCGCTTCGCCTCATCGAGCAGTGCCTCGAGAAGATTCCCGCGGGCAAGCACTCGCTCGAGCCCAAGGAGATCAAGTGGGCCTACGAGATCCAGGACGCCGGAAAGTTCGGCGACACCGCGCTCTTGGCGAAGTATCAGGCCAAGGTGGACCAGACTCTGGAAGGCATGAGCAAGGCCGACCAGCCGGATACCCGAGTGCTGGATAGGAAGATCACCTTGCCGCCCAAGGAAAGCACCTACACGAACATCGAAGGCCTGATGAACCACTTCGAGCTCGTGATGTGGAGCTGGGGCGTGAAGATCCCGCCGTCCGAGACCTACTTCGCCGTCGAGGGCGGCAACGGAGAGCTCGGCTTCCACCTCGTCAGCGACGGTTCCGACGGGCCCTACCGCGTGCGCTGCCGCCCGCCGTGCCTGTTCCCGATGGCCGCTTTGAAGAAATTACTGATCGGCGGCCAGATCGCCGACATCATCCCGACCTTCGGGTCGGTCAACATGATCGCCGGGGAGCTCGACCGATGACGCCGCAGGCCGCCCTCGAGATCAAGAACGCCTTCACTCCCGAGCAGGAGAAGGCGCTCGTCGCCTGGACGAAGAAGTACCCCTATACCAACCTCGGCCTGATCGAGGCGTTGCGGTCCGTTCAGGAATGGCACCGGCAAGTCGGTCCGGCCGCCGCCGCGCGCGTGGCCGAGATCTTCGGCATGCCCTTCAACCACGTCTGGGGCGTCGCGACGTTCTTCCCGACGTTCACGCGCTGGAAGACGGGGAGAAGCGCGTCGGCATCTGCCATGGCCTGACGTGTTATCTCGCGGGTTCCGATAAAATGGAAGCCTGCCTCACGAAGACCCTCGGCGTGCCGAAGAAGCAGGCCACGGCCGACGGCAAGCTGTCCTGGGAGCCGATGGAGTGCATCGGCGCATGCGAGCAGGCGCCGGCGATGCAGGTCAACGACCGGTTGGTCGGTAAGGCCACGGAAGAGACGATTTCCAAGCTCAAGAAATGACCAAGATCCTGACGAAGCACTTCGACACCGAGCCCAAGTTCCACGAACTTGAGGCCTATCGTCGTCTGGGCGGCTACGAGTCGCTCAAGAAGGCGCTCGGCATGGAGCGCGCCGCGCTCCTCGAAGAGGTCAAGAAGTCGAACCTGCGCGGCCTCGGCGGCGCCGGCTTCCCGACGGGCATGAAGTGGAGCACCGTGCCGCCCGAGGACAAGGTTCCCGGCCCGCGCTACGTCGTCGTCAACTGCGACGAGTCCGAGCCCGGCTGCTACAAGGACCGCGTCCTCGTCACGCGCGCCCCGCACCAGCTCATCGAAGGCCTGCTGATCGCGTCCTACGTGATCGGCGCCAAGGACAGCTTCATCTTCATCCGCGGCGAGTACCAGGTCCAGTACGAGATTCTCGAGAAGGCGCTCGCGGAAGCGAGCGCCGCGAGCCTGCTCGGCGACGTGAAGATCCACCTCATGCGCGGCGCCGGCGCCTACATCTCCGGCCTCGACACCGCTCTGCTCGAGACGATGGAAGGCAAGAAGGCTTGGCCGCGCCAGCCCCCGCCGTTTCCGACGGTGGCCGGCCTCATGGCCAAGCCGACCGTCGTCAACAACGTCGAGACGCTCTCCATGCTGCCCTTCATCGTCAAAGAAGGCGGCGAGGCCTTCGCCAAGCTCGGCACGCCGAAGTCGGGCGGCACGGTGGTGTTCTCGATCTCCGGCTCGTGCGAGCGCCCCGGCCTCTACGAATTCCCGATGGGCGTGAAGCTGCGCGACGTCCTGGCCGCCTGCGGCGGCCCGCTGCCCGGCCGCACGCTCAAGGGCGTCATCCCCGGCGGCACCTCGATGCCCCCGCTGATGCCCAAGGACCTCGACATCGCGCTCGACTTCGACAGCGTGCGCGCGGCGGGGACCTTCCTCGGCGCCGGCGGCATGATCATCTTGGACGACACCGTCGACGCGGTGGAAGTCGCCCACAACATCGAGCGCTTCCTCGCCCACGAGTCCTGCGGCCAGTGCACGCCCTGCCGCGAGGGCTCGAACTGGTCGGAGCGGATTTTGGAGCGCGTGCTCGAGGGCCACGGCGGCCAAGAGGACGTCGACAACCTCTCGCGCGTCGGCGACAACATCACCGGCAAGGTGATCTGCGCGCTCGGCGACACGGTCGGCATGGTGCTCAAGGGCTACATCGGGCGCTATCCGGACGATTTCAAGAAGCGGGTCACCCATGGGTAAGATCGTCAAGTACAAGCTCAACGGCGTGGAGCGCGAGGCCCCCGAGGGCCAGCTCGTCATCGAGTCGGCGAAGGACGCCGGCATCGAGATTCCGCACTACTGTTACCACCCGGCGCTCGGCAACCCCGGCAACTGCCGCATGTGCATCGTCGAGGTGGCCGGCGCGCCCAAGCCGCAGGTCTCCTGCCGCACCGGCGTGCGCGAGGGCCTCGAGGTCAAGACCGACACCGACGCCGTCAAGCGCGCGCAGGCGAGCGCGCTCGAGCTCCACCTCGTGAACCACCCTCTCGACTGCCCGGTCTGCGATCAGAGCGGCGAGTGCGGTCTTCAGGACTACTACATGAAGATCGGGCAGTACTCGAGCTCGGTGCGCGAGGACAAGGAGCACAAGGAGAAGCGCGTCGAGATCGGTCCCCACGTCATGCTCGACCAGGAGCGCTGCATCCTGTGCACGCGCTGCACGCGCTTCGTCGACAACGTCACGAAGACCCACGAGCTCGGCGTTTTCGGCATGGGCCACACGGAGAGGGTCGACCTGACGCCCGGCATGACGCTCGACAACGCCTACTCCGGCAACGTCGTCGACATCTGCCCCGTCGGCGCGCTGACCGACCGCGACTTCCGCTACAAGGTCCGCGTCTGGTACCTCGAGAAGACCGAGTCGATCTGCCCGAACTGCTCGCGCGGCTGCAACATCACGGTGCACACGAACACGCACCGCCCGTGGCACAACGACGGCAAGCGCGTGGCGCGGCTCAAGCCCCGCGTGAACATGGACGTCAACGGGCATTGGATGTGCGACGAGGGCCGCTACGGCTTCGGCAACCTCGACGCGGCGCGCTTGGGCAAGGTGCTGCGGCTGACGCCGGCGAAAGCCGAGCTGTCCTGGTTCGACGCCGCGTCCGAGATCGCGCCGCTGCTCAAAGAGGCCGGCGACGGCCTGGCGGTCGTCGCCTCCGGCATGCTGTCCAACGAGGACTGGGCCGCGTACAAGGCCCTGTTCGTCGACGGCCTCAAGGTCAAGAGCCACTATTTCAGCGCCGAGCCCGACCAGATCGGAGAGGAGGACGCCCTGCTCCGCCGCAAGGAGAAGGTCGCCAATCTCAAGGGCGCCGAGGCGCTCGGTCTCAAGAGCGGCACGTTCGACGCGCTCGCCAAGGACCTCGAAGCCGGGAAGATCAAGCTCCTGTACGTGATCGACCGCGACCTCACGAAGGTGTGGGGGAGAAGGCCGCCGGCCTGCTCGCCAAGGCGAAGGCCTCCGTGTTCCAGGGCCCGAACAAGTTCGCGCTCGGCGAGGCGACGACGTACCGCCTGCCCGCGACGGCCTACGTCGAGGAGGAGGGCCACTTCACGAATTTTGAGGGCAAGGTCCAGGGCTACAAGAAGGCGCTGGCCGAGATCGGCGACGCGCGCCCCGACCACGAGATTTTCCTGCTCCTCGGCAAGGCGCTCAAGGGTGCTGCGAAGGAGGCCGTCGCGTGAACCCGGCCCTGCCCATGACCGACCTCCTCTTCACCGCCGCGAAGGTGGCCTTCGCCGTCTTCGGCGTCGGCCTCAACATCGCCGGCCTGCTGGGCTGGGTCGAGCGCAAGCAGAGCGCGGTCATGCAGGACCGCATCGGCGCCAACCGCGCGTCGATCTTCGGTATAAAGATCCTCGGGCTTTTCCACCCCATCGCCGACGCGATCAAGATGCTCACGAAGGAGGACTTCGTCCCCAAGGGCGCGACGAAGGGCCTTCACGCGCTCGCCCCCATGATTTCCCTGGGCTGCGCGATGTTCTGCCTGGCGGCGCTGCCTTACGGCGGCGTGATCGAGCACGGAGGCCGGCTGTGGGACCTCCAGCCGATCGCCCTGCCGATGGGCGTGCCGCTCGTGCTCGCGACCCTGGCCTTCGGCGTGCACGGCATCGTGATGGCCGGCTACGCGTCGGGCTCGAACTACGGCCTGCTGGGCGCCCTGCGCGGCGCGGCCCAGATGATCGCCTACGAGGTGTGCCTGGCCTCCTCCCTGGCCGGCATCCTGTTCGTCTACGGCACTCTCGACTTCTCCGAGGCCGTGCTCTGGCAGGCGCGCCACGGCGTGTGGGGGATCGTCGTCCAGCCCCTGGCCTTCATCCTGTTCCTCACCGCGGGCGCCGCCGTCACCAAGCGCACGCCCTTCGACCTGCCCGAGGGCGAGAGCGAGATCGTCGGCTATCACGTGGAGTACTCCGGCATGAAGTTCGGCATGTTCCTGATGACCGACTTCTTCGAGTCGATCGTGATCTGCGGCATCATCACCGCGCTGTTCCTCGGCGGCTGGACGATCCCCTTCCTCGAGCTGAACACGATGGGGATCCTCGGCGGCGTGCTGATGGTCCACAGCTTCGTGGGCAAGATGCTGCTGCTGCTGTTCCTGCTCATGCAGATCCGCTGGACCTTGCCGCGCTTCCGCTTCGACCAGCTGCTGGACCTGGGCTGGAAGAACGTCCTGCCGCTGTCCCTCATCAACTTCCTCGTCACGGCCTGGGTGGTCTATTTATGGCGATAACCGTCAAAGCCGTGGAGCGCCCGAAGCGCACGTTCGCGACCGAGATCTACCTCGTCGAGGTCTGGAAGGGCCTGGCGCTGACGTTCCGTCACCTGTTCGTGAACCTGTTCCGGCACACGATGACCGCGCTGCGCATCGGCGGCTACAAGGCCGGCGCGGTCACGATCCAGTACCCCGACGACCCCGCCGTTCTCGGCAAGCGCGCGCGCACGCGCCACCGCCTGCTCAAGCGCGACGACGGCGCGCCGCGCTGCACGGCCTGCCTGCTCTGCGAGACGATCTGCCCCGCGAAGTGCATCCGCATCACCGCGGAGAACGCCCCCGATCCCAAGATCGAGAAGCGCGCCAAGACCTTCGACATCGACCTCGGCATGTGCGTGTTCTGCGGCTACTGCGTCGAGGCCTGCCCGGTCGACGCGATCCACATGGACGCCAACCAGGTGGAGCTCTCGTCCTACGACCGCCAGGCGATGATCTGGTCCATGCCCGAACTCCTCGGCGACGCCGGCAAAGGTCTCCCGAAGACTTAACAAAGGAAGAACATGATTCCCATAGCCCTCGCCGTCGCCGCCCTGATCATTCTGTCGAAGCGGTCCCAGTGGTGGGACGGACGCACCGTCGACTCCGAGGCGCTGACGCGCCTGATCGTGCGCATCGGCGGGACGGCGGCCCTCGCGGGAATCGTGGTCGCCCTGATCTCGAGCACGGTCGTCATCGTCCCGCCCGGCCACCGCGGCGTGATCTTCAACCGCGTCTCCGGCATCAAGCCCGCGGCGCTCAACGAGGGATTGAATTTCGTGATCCCCGTTCTCGAGTCGACCGTGCTCATGGACGTGCGCGTGCAGAAGGACAGCTACGACGCGACGGCGGCCTCCAAGGACCTGCAGACCGTCCACACGAAGGTCGCGCTCAACTTCCGCCCCGTGCCCGAGGCCGTGCCGAAGCTGTACTCCGAGGTCGGCGTCGCCTACTCCGATCGCGTGATCGCGCCCGCCGTACAGGAGGCCGTCAAGGCCACGACCGCGCGGTTCACGGCCGAGGAGCTCATCACCCACCGCGAGGACGTCAAGAAGATCATCCAGGAGCTCGTCGAGAAGTACGTCTCCAAGGTGAACATCCGCATCGAGGAGCTCTACATCACCGACTTCGACTTCTCGCGCCAGTTCGCGGAGGCCATCGAGTCCAAGCAGATCGCCGAGCAGACGGCGCTGAAGGCCAAGCGCGACCTCGACCGCATCAAGATCGAGGCCGAGCAGAAGATCGCGACGGCCCGCGCCGAGGCGGAATCGCTCAAGATGCAGCGCGAGGCCATCACCCCGGCCTCATCCAGCTGCGCCAAGTCGAGACCCAGAAGCTCGCCATCGAGAAGTGGGACGGACGCATGCCCAACGTCATGATGGGCGGGGGCGCGACGCCGCTGCTCGACCTCAACGGGCTGACGCGCGGCAAGTAGCCCGCGCGGGCCGTCGCAAAACTGTCACCTCAAAGTCACAATAATGACCCCTCGGAGGTGTTATCCTGGGGCATGGCCCTGCGTGAAGACCTGCCCGCGACCCGTTGGGACGGCGCCGACGGCAGCCTCTCGATCCGCCGTCCCGCCGCCGGCGTCGTCGTCGTGACGATCGCCGGCGTCGACGCCGGCCAGTTCGGCGACGGCCCTTTCGAGGAGATCGAAAAGGACCTGTCCGATCATCGCACGATCGAGCTGTTCATCGACGCCCGGGCCGCGCGCGCTCCCACGACCGACGTCAGCGCCGACTGGGCGCACTGGCTCGCCGAGAACCGCAACCGCTTCACGGCGATCCGCATGCTGACGGGCACCCCCTTCGTGCGCATCAGCGCGGACTTCGTGCGCAAGTACGCCGGGCTGGGAGCGCGCATGTGCGTCTACACCGACCCGCGCGCCTTCGACGACGAGCTCCGGACCGCCGCCGCGGCCGCCGAATAGGGCCCTTGCGCGGGCGGGCCCGCCGCTCTACAGTGTAGGGTGCGCCCCCGCCGCGGCCAGGCCTCCGTCGAGTACATGATGCTGCTGTGCATGGTCCTCTGCGTCGCCCTGCTGACCGGGACCTTCCTCGCCAAATACGGCCGTGACCTGGCCGACCGCGTGGCCGCGATGCTCCTCGAGGCGGCGATCCAGCTCGCGATGCCTTAACCTTTCGTTCAGCGGGAGTTTGGATGACGCGAGGCGCCTCTCCGGCTACACTGGAGGCATGAGCTTCCCGGAAAAGGCGCTCGGCGGAATGTGGGGTCTGAATCTGGCCGCGGTCGTCGCGGCGGGGGCCGCGTCCTTCGGGGCTTTCGGGGCGGCGGTCGGTCACTGTCTCGGCATCCTGCTCCTCTATTCCGCGACCTTCTTCCTGTTCGCGCCCCTGCACGTGCTGATCGCGCTGTGCGTCTGGACCGCCTATTGCCTCGACGCGGGCGGCGACGGGGCCCTGCGGCGCGCGGCGGTGCGGCTGTTCTCCGCGGAAACGCTCGTGTTCTGGGCGCTGTACTGGGGCATGATCCTCGAGTTCGTGCCGCTTCATCTGCGGCTCTAGCCCCCTGGCCGCGGGGCCCGAGTTCCGCTATACTTCGAGCCGCATGCCTACCGGCCTCAAGCCCATCGCCGTCTCGGACGTCCTCGACATGCTGCTCGTCGGGACGCTCGTCTACGGCCTGCTGCTGTGGTTCAAGCGCACCAAGGCGGCCTTCGTCGCCCTCGGCCTGCTGCTGCTCGTCGTCGTCTACGCGGTCGCGTTCGTCGCCGGCATGTACATGACGGTGCGCATCTTCCAGGGCTTCTTCGCCGTCTTCCTCGTCGCCGTCATCGTGATCTTCCAGGAGGAGATCCGCTCGATGTTCGAGCGCATCGCGATCTGGAGCTTGACGGGCGGCGTGCTCAAGGCCGCGCCGACGCACCGCCAGGTCGAGATCCTGGTCAGCTCCCTGGGGGACCTCGCGCGCGAGAACATCGGCGCCCTCGTCGTCCTGCGCGGCCTCGACCCGCTGGACCGCCACGTGGAGGGCGGCTGGGACCTGAACGGCGATCTTTCCGAAGCCTTGATCAAGAGCATCTTCGACTCGCACTCGCTCGGCCACGACGGCGCGCTCGTCGTCGAGGAAGGGCGCGTGTCGCGCTTCGGCGCGCAGCTGCCGCTGTCGAAGGACTTCGCGAAGATCACGAACGTCGGCACGCGGCACTCGGCGGCGCTCGGCCTTTCGGAGCGCTGCGACGCGATGTGCCTCGTCGTCAGCGAGGAGACGGGCAAGATCTCGGTCGCGCTGCGCGGCGACCTCGTCCCGGTGAAGGACCTCGAGGACCTGCAGGACGGCATCGAGATCTTCCTGACCAAGCACCTGCCGCGCACGCCGCAGAACTACGTCCATCACTTCGCGACGCAGAACCTGCGCGAGAAGGCGATCGCGGCCGCCGTGTCGATCCTTCTGTGGACGTTCTTCGTCGGCGTCGGAGGCGGACGGTGAAGCCCGGCTTCCACGCGCGCCGCCTCGTGAAGCTCATCCGCGAGAAGGGGCGATCCCTCTCGCCGCTGACGATCCTCACGCACGATCACCCGGACCCCGACTCGCTGGCCAGCGCCTGGGCGCTCGCGCACCTCGCGCAGTCCATCGGCAAGATCCGCACGCGCATCGTCTACGGCGGCATGATCGGACGCGCGGAGAACCGCATGATGGCCGAGCGCCTGCTCGTCCCGGCGCGGCCGCTGCGCAAGGGGAGCTCGCGGGCGTGCCGCACCTGGCGCTCGTCGACACCCAGCCCCCGTTCAAGAACAACCGGTGCCCTCCGCGCCGCATCCCCGACCTCATCGTCGACCACCACCCGCGCCACGCCGACACGCATTCCGACATGGCCCTCATCGACGAGGCCGTCGGCGCGACCACGACCATCCTGGTCGAAGCGCTGCAGGAGGCCGGTCTGCGCGTTCCCGGCCGCCTGGCGACGGCGATCGTCTACGGCATCGGCTCCGAGACCCAGAACCTGGGCCGCGAGGCGACGCCGCGCGACATGGACGCCTACCAGGCGTTCTGGCCGAAGGCGAACATGAAGACGCTGTGGCGCATCTCCTACCCGCAGCGTACGGAGGACTTCTTCCGCACGCTGACGCACGGCATCCGCGACGCCTTCGTCGCCGGGCGCGTCATCGGGGCGAACCTCGGGCCCGTGACCACGCCCGACCGCGTCGCCCAGATGGCGGACTTCCTGCTCACGCTCGAGAAGATGCAGTGGTCGATCGTGACCGCGCGCTACGCCGGCCGCCTGCACGTCTCGCTTCGCGCCAACGATCCGGGCGCCGGAGCGGGGCGTCTTTGAAGCGCCTGCTCGGCGGAGGCAACCGCGGCGGCGGGCACGGGATGATCGCCGGCGGCTCCGTCGAGGTCGGCGAGAACGCGGCGGAGGCGGCCTGGCGCGAAGCCGAGGACAAGATCACGACCGACTTCCTCACCCACCTCGGCATCGACCCCGCCGGTCGCCGGCGTCCGTTCCGCGGCGCTTAGCCGGCCCGCTACTTCCAGCCGATGACGGAGTAACCCTTGTCCGCCAGGCAGCGCTGCGTGTAGCCGCGCTGGATCTCGTCGGGGAGCCGGCTTCCCAGGCGCCCTGGACGGCGCCGCCCGCGGCGCCGACGGCGGCGCCCTGGCTGACGGCGCGCGCGTAGTTGCCCGTGAAGGCGCCGAACACGGTCCCCATGACCGCGCCGAACACGCCGCCGCGCACGGCGCTCTTGCCGACGCGCTTGGCGGGGTTGGCCTTGAGGTAGGCCTTCCCGGCCTCGACGCACTGCGTCACGTCCGCCTCCGCCGCCTTCTCGCCGACGGCCTTGTAGTGGTCGTCGGGATAGAGGACGGGCTTGGGGTGGGCGCAGGCCGCGAGCAGGACGGCGGCGACGAGAAGGCGTTTCACGACGATAGGATAGCCGTCGGCGGGAGGGTTGTCCAGGGCACCGGGACCAAAGACCCCGCCCGACTGCGACTTAGGACCCTAGGGGAAAAACGCATATATCGATACACTTTCCTCAATGATCAAACGCCTCGTCGCCTCGACCGTCATCGTCGCTCTCGCCCTGCTCACCCCGGGCGGCCGATTCTACGAGGCGTGCGCGCAGACGATCGCCGCTCCCGCGGCCCGCGCGGGCGTCATGGGCTCCGCCGGGGCCGTCGGAGCGGTCAACCTGCAACTGGCGATTCCGACGCCGGCTCCGTCGCTGGCCCCGACGGGCCTCCACTCCTCTCTCGCGATTCCGTCGGCTCCGGCCCCGCTGGCCGCGCCGCTCGCCGCTCCCGCCGCCCTCGCCGCGGTCGCGCCGATCGCCGCCGCCAAGGCCGTCCCCGTCTCGGCGAGGGCCGTGCCGGCCGCGTTGAAGCCCGTCGCCCTCGCCGCGGCCAAGTCCGACGCCGCGCCCGTCGTTTCCGGCGCCGCGAGCGCCCCGAAGACCTTCGCCGAGGCCAAGACCGGCGAAGCCGCCGCCGTCCTCTTCGACCAGGGCGTCTCCCGCTCGGCGCTCGACGTCGTCCTGCCCGCCGCCTCCTCCGAGGAGAAGCCCGCCGCCTCCGGCCTCGAGCCCGCGAAGGCGCCCGCGGCCGGAGCCCCGGACCAGCCGCCCGCGCCCGCCGGCAAGACCAAGCTGCCGCGCTCGCTGTGGGGCCTGTTCTGGGGACATCACATCGTGACCGTATTCGGCGTGAACTTCCACATCCTCAGCCAGCCGTTCCTCGTCAAGGACGCGCTCGGCATGGGCACCGCGACGATGGGCCTCGTGCGCAACATCCACATGGGCTCGATGGCGATCGTGAACTTCCTGCCGATCGGCTACCTCATCGACAAGACCGACTACCGCGCCGTGTTCACCGCGACGACGCTGGCGCGCGCCGCGCTCATGGGCGCGATTCCGATGCTCTTCGCCGCGGGGGCCCTGCCGTTCACCGTGCTCGCCCTCATCGTCGCGATCAACCCGATCTTCCAGAGCGCGATGATCGTCGCCGACGGCGCGGCGCGCAAGTCGTTCCTCGGCAAGGACGAGAAGCTCAACAAGGACGCCGCGGCGACCCTGAGCAAGTGGGACTCGCTGGCCGGCATGCTGATGCCGCTCATCGCCGGCTGGGCCGTCGGCTGGCTCGTGACGACGATGGGCCTCGGCGGCTACGCGATGGCCTACGGCGTCTACGCCGCGCTGCTGCTCGCCTCCCTGCCGATCTACTGGAGCATGATCCGCGACCCGCGCTTCCCGGCCCACGACAAGTTGGGCGTCTGGGGCCTCGCCTCCCAGACGGCCGTCTTCATGGCCGCGCTCGGCGCGAGCGTGATCCATCCGTTCACGCTGATGCTGCGCTGGTCCTTCAACTCGATCTTTCCCGGCGCGCGGGCGCCGATGCCCGAGGGCCGCGCCGCGAAGGCCGCGTGGCTGGCGCGCGAGGTCCTCGTCTCCGTCGCGGGCGCCGCGCTGTTCCCGGTCGCCCTTCTCAAGGCCCTGCTGCGCGTCCCCGCGGCCTGGCGCGCGGCCAAGGCCATGCGCTCCTCCGGCAAGGGGGCGTCGCCGGCCTCGCGGACGCGCTCGAGAAGTACAAGCCGACGCAGGGCCTGGCCTACATCCTGCGCAATCGCATCCTGACCATCCTGACCGGCGTCATGGCGCTCGAGGTCCTGCTCATCGACGCGCTGCCCTTCGTCCTGATCCCGAGCCTGATCACCGACGCGCTCGGCGCGGCGCCGACGACGCTGTCGATCCCGCTGTGGGCCGCCGGAGTCGCCGCCGGCGCCGCCGCGCTCGCCGCCGCCGCCAAGGCCGTCAAGGCCGTGAAGTCCTGGTCGCCGGCCCTCTGGTTCGGCGTCGCGGCCGCGGCGATCGGCGCGCTGAGCCTGTGGCCGTCGCTGCTGCTCGTCCAGGTGGCGACCGCCGGCGGCCTCATGGGCCTGCTGTTCTCCGTCGAGTACGTCGGCCGGTTCATCCCGTCGGCGCGCCTCGAGGGGGAGAAGGGCGACGCGATCATCGAGAAGAAGGGCCACGGGACGTTCTACCGCAAGGCCGCGATGGCCTCGCTGCTGTTCTGGGCGCTGCTGGCGCCCGTGTACCTGACGCCGGGCCTGTTCTGGGTGAACCTCGCGATCGTCGCGGGCGTGCTGTTCACCGTCCAGCTCTTCCACGCGCCCGTCGGCATCGTCATGGAGCCCGTCAAGCGCAAGCAGATGGACGACGACAAGCTCGCTCGCATCGAGAGCTCGATCTTCATGGTCGACGTGGCCTTCGAGTCCATCGGGGCGCTGTTCCTCGGCCTGCTGCTCGACTTCGCGGGGATCGGCCCGGCCGTCATCGCGACGGCGGTGTTCCTGACGATCACCGCGGTCCTGCAGTACAACGTGCCGAAGTGGATCTTCAAGGACGGGAACCACCCGGACAAGGACCCGGTCCCGCCGGCGGAGCCGCCGAAGCAGGCCGCGCTGTCGATGCCTCGCGTCGCCTTCGCGTAGAAAAAGCCCGGCCGATGATCGGCCGGGCTTTTTCATTTTTCATACCTAATATTTTATGTTAGATAACCTATTGACAAATATTAGATTACCTGTTACAACTGAACGACGGAAGACGGACGGGGACGGACGGAGGGGATCATGAGCGAGAGGGATGCCGCGAAGGCGCTGATGCCGTGGCTGTTCAAGAGCCGCAGCAGCGCGGCCTACAAGCCGTTCGCGAAGGTCCGCTGCGAGGGCGGGAAGTGCGTGTGGACGTCGAAGGAGTCGGAGCCTTCCAGGGGGCGGAACTCGAAGCGCGCCCTGGCCGGCGCCGCCTAAAGGCGCACGCTCCCGGATTTCGAGCCGGGAGCAAGCAGCAAACAGTAAGCGGCCGGTCCCTGCGGGGACCGGCCGCCTCACTTAGACTGACGCGGGCGCGGGCGGAGAGTCGATCGCCGCCGGGGACGCTCGGATCGACCTCGCTCGGGGGTCCGTCCGAGGCGAATGAGAACGCCCTAGCCTCGGCGGACCCCACGCCCCGCCGGCGATCGACTCTCCGCCCCAATCACCGCGGATTCAAAAATGGAAGCGGTGTTCACCGCCGAGTGACCGGTCGCTTATAGATTAGCGAGGCGGGAGGGATGGTCAGCGAGGGTCAATCCCGAGCGGCCCCGCAGGACATGACCATCCCTCTCGCCGTCCTGGACAAAGCGAACGGCCGGTCCCCGCGAGGGAACCGACCGTAACCGTTGAGGACGGTGAGCGCTAGGCGGCGACGGCGTGGCCCTTGCGGTTCTTGATCTCGGCGGTGACGAGGGGAGGAGCTCCGCGTACTCGCCCTGGACCGCGATCGAGGCCATCTGCATGAGCGGGCAGTCCTTGTCGGTGTTGATCGCGACGATGGTGCCCGCGTTCGACATGCCGGCCAGGTGCTGGATCTGGCCGGAGATGCCGACCGCGATGTAGAGCTTCGGGCGCACCATGCGGCCGGTCAGGCCGACCTGGTGGCGGTACGGGATCCAGCCGGAGTCGACCGCGCGGCGGCTGGCGCCGACGGCCGCGCCGAGCGCGTGCGCGAGGTCGAAGACGGCCTTGAAGCCGTCCGGGCCGCCGAGGCCGAAGCCGCCGGCGACGACCTTCTCGGCCGCGCCGAGATCGATCTCGCGCGAGGCCTCGGCGGCGAACGAGACGAACTCGCTCTTCGCGGCGCCGGGGTCGAAGGAGACGTCCTGCACGTTCGCCGCGCCCTTGGCCTCGGCGCGCGGGAACGTCATCGGCGCGACGGTCAGCACGGCGACGGGCGTCTTGAACTCGATCTCGGCGACGAGGTTGCCGGAGAAGTAGCCGCGGCGGACCTTCCCGTCGGGGAGGATCTCGGTGACGTCGGTCGCCAGACCGGCCTTCAGCAGGACGGCCAGGCGCGCGGCGAGCGCGCGGCCGGCCACGGAGGAGGGCAGGATCACGCGCGTGGCGCCGGCGGCCGCGACGGCGGCCGCGACGGCCTTGGCGTAGGCCTCCTCGGTGAAGTTGGCGAGCGAGGGGTGCTCGACCGCGTAGGTCTTCTCGGCGCCGCGCGCGCCGATGTCGGCGGCGAGGGCCTTGGCATTGGCGCCCACGACGGCGGCGTTGAGCGGGAGCTTGAGCGCGTCCGCGAGGACGCGGCCGGCTCCGAGCAGCTCGTACGACGCGGGCCCGAGGGCTCCGCGCTGGGGGATCGCGACGGCGAGAATGTTGGCCATGTTAGATCAGCTTCCTTTCCACGAGGATGTCGACGAGCTTGGTCGCCTTTTCGGCGGCGGTGGCGCCCTCGATCTTGAGGCCCGCGGGGCGCGCGGGCGGGAGGGCGGCCTTCACGACGGTCGAGCCGGCGCCCGCGGCGCCGACCTGGCCGGCCTGCAGGCCCAGTTCGGCCGCGCCCCACTTGGGGAACACGGCCTTCTTCGAGGCCATCTTGCCCTTCAGCGAGGGCAGGCGCGGCTCGTTGATCTCCTTGACCGTCGCGACGCAGGCGGGCAGGGCGAGCTTGAGCGTGTCGGCGCCGTCCTCCATGTTGCGCAGGACGGTGACGGACTTCTCGTCGATCGCGTCGATCTTCTTGACGGCCGAGGCCGAGGCCCAGTCGAGCCAGGCCGCGGTCTGCGTGCCGACGACGCCGCCGCCGATGTCGCTCGTGTTCTTGCCGAAGATCACGAGGGAGACGGGCTTCTCGCCGTGGAGCTTCTTGATCGCCGCGGAGAGAGCCAGGCTCGTCGCGAACGAGTCGCCGCCGTCGAATTCGGCGCCGGAGACGTGCACGCCGGCGTCCATGCCGCGGGCGATCGCCTCGCGCAGGACCTCGGCGGCCGCGTCGTTGCCGACCGTGATCGCGGTCGCGGTCGAGCCGGCGACGCGCTCTTTGAGGCGAACCGACTCCTCGACGGCGAACTCGTCGAAGGGGTTCAGGGACGTCGGGACGCCGGCGATCTTGGGCTGGCCGGAGGCGTCGACGCCGACGTTGACGGAGGAGGGGGTGCTTTTCACGCACACTGACGATATGTAGTGCCATGCTTGTAGCATAGCAAAACTGGCATAATCGAAAAATGGCGAAGGAGCGACAGCTCAAACTACAGACCCGGTTCGGCAAGCGCAAGCCCGGCACGTCTCCGGGCGTGCTGCCCGGCCAGGTCGGTGCGGTCAAGTCTCCCGAGCCGGCCACGTCGGTCAAGGTCACCGTCATCGACTGGTCTGCGGACCAGGTCGAGATGCACGGCGTCCTCGACTTCGACGCGTTCATCGCCTCCCACCGGCCCGCCTGGTCGACCGTGCGCTGGATCAACGTCGACGGCCTCACCGACCCGCGCGCGATCGACGCGCTGGCCAAGAAGTACGAGCTGCACCCGCTCGCCGTCGAGGATCTGCTCAACACCGCGACGCGCCCGAAGGCCGACGCCTACGGCGGCGACCCCGACGTCCGCTCCCGCCTGTTCGTCATCACGCGCATGATCGAGCTCAAGGAAACTCGGCTCGAGAGCGAGCAGATCTCGATCTTCCTCGGCCACAAGACCGTGCTGACCTTCCAGGAATCGCCCGGCGACGTCTGGGACCCGATCCGACAGCGCATCAATTCGAAGGGCTCGAGGCTGAGACAGGGCGACGCCTCCTTCCTCGTCTACACCTTGATGGACGCGATCGTCGACCATATCTTTCCCGTGCTCGAGGCCTACGGCGACCGCCTCGAGGATCTCGAGACGCGCGTCGTCGCGGGGCGGGATCGCCGCGTCCTGCTCGACATTCATGCGCTCAAGCGGGAGCTCCTTTTGCTCAGACGCGCCCTGTGGCCCATGCGCGACGTCGTCCACCAGCTGCAGGGCGAGCGCCACGAGTGCCTGAGCGAGAACACCCGCACCTACATGACCGATCTGTACGACCACGTCGTGCAGGCGATGGACATTCTCGAGACCTACCGCGAGGTCGTCGCCGGCCTCTCGGAGACCCACCTTTCGGCCGTCAACAACCGCCTCAACGAGGTCATGAAGGTTCTGACGATCATCTCGGTGGTGTTCATCCCGATGAACTTCATGGCCGGCGTGTTCGGCATGAACTTCGAGGTGTTCCCGTGGAAGTGGCCGCACGCGTTCCCGGCCTTCGTGATCGCCTGCCTCACGCTGTCCGGCTCGATGCTGTTCTGGTTCCGCCGCAGGGGCTGGCTCTGAGCGTCTACGAGCACAACCGCGAGGCCTGGGACAAGCAGTCCGCGGGAGGCGGGCGCTGGTCGATCCCGGTGACCTCCGAGGAGGTCGCGCGCGCCCGCGCCGGCGACTGGTCGATGATCCTCACGCCGCGCAAGCCGGTCCCGCGGGAATGGTTCGGCGACTTGAAGGGGCCCGCGTCCTGGCGCTGGCCTCCGCCGGCGGCCAGCAGGGTCCGCTGCTCGCCGCGGCCGGAGCCGCGGTCACGGTGTTCGACGCCTCGCCCGTCCAGCTCGGCCACGACCGCATGGTGTCGGAGCGCGACGGCTTGGGCATCAAGACCGAGCTCGGCGACATGGCCGATCTCTCGCGCTTCGCCGACGGCTCCTTCGATCTCATCTTCCATGCCTGCTCGAACTGCTTCGTTCCCGCGATCCGTCCGGTGTGGAACGAGGCCGCGCGCGTGCTGCGCCCCGGCGGCCGCCTGCTCTCGGGCTTCTGCCTGCCGCATTGGTTCCTCGTCGACGAGCCCAAGGACGAGAAGGGCGTCATCGACATCGCCTACCGGATCCCCTACACCGACGACCAGCTGCCGGCCGATCAGAAGAAGAAGCGCCTCGAGACCAAGGAGCCTCTCGTGTTCGGACACACGCTGGAGGACCAGCTCGCCGGCCAGCTCGACGCGGGCTTCGTCCTCACGGGCTTCTATGAGGACGCGTGGGAGCCGGGGATCAGCGCGTTCTCCGACCGCATCGCCTGCTTCGCGGCGACGCTCGCGATCAAGCGCGCCTAGCGGAGCGGCGCGGGGGATTGTCTCTCGCCCCCTTCTGCTCTTTAAAGCGCAATCGTCCTCGAACCACGCATTCAGGCGCGTCGCCGGCTTGGAGTTGCGCTTTAAAGAGCAGAAGGTACTTCAGGACTGCTCCGGCACCGGTTGAAATAAGAAAGCCGGCCTCGAAGGGCCGGCTTTCTCGCAGAGCTTGGTAGCGACAGGATTCGAACCTGTGTAGGCTATTGCCGCCGGTTTTACAGACCGGTGCTTTTGACCGCTCAGCCACGCTACCGAACGACGACGACGCGGCCATTATACGTTAAAAGGCCTTACCCCGCCGCTATCGGCTCCCCCGACAGGAGTGGGCTAAACTCACTCCCGGGAGCTTGCTCTCGGGAGGCCTCATGAAGACCGCGTTGATCCTGGCGTTGGCGTCCGCCGTGACGGGCGGAGTCGTCTTCGTCGCGTACACCGGCGACGAGGCCAAAGGGGCCGATCCGGACCGGCAGTTCGTCGAGCAGACCTTGGTCCATCACCGCCGCGCGATCACCTTGGCGCAGGACGAGCAGGTCAAGGGCAAGGACCCGCGCGCCAAGGCGCTGGCCGGCGAGGTGCTCGAGGTCCAGACGAAGCAGGCCAAGCAGCTCGAGACCTGGCTCGCGCGCCGCGCCTCCCAGCTTCGCTGAGCCCTCAGGGCCGGCGGCCCAGGCCGGTGCGCGTCATGACTCCCCAGCCGCTCGCGCCGCGCAGATGGTCGACCAGGCCCCAGAGCCGGAGCATGGACGTCCACTGGCGGTAGCCGAAGTTCTCGAGCAGCGCGTAGGCGCACAGCGCGATCCAGTGGCGCACCTTCGGGTACGGGCGCGGGGTCATCTCTCCGAGCAGGACGCCGAAGAGCGAGAGCGTCGCGCCCGCGAAGAACGAGACGCAGATGAAGGCGATCATGAAGTCCGCGTCGACCGCGCCCCGGCTCCAGGACCACGCGAAGACGCAGTAGCCGAGCAGTTCGAGCAGGACGCCCCAGCCCTCGAGCAGCAGGTGGAAGGGCACGCTGAACAGGCCGATCCAGCCGAAGCGCGGATTGAACAGCATGCCGCGGTTGGCCGACATCGTTTCGAGCAGGCCGCGGTGCCAGCGCCGGCGCTGGCGCGAGAGTACAGAGGCGGTCGACGGCGCCTCGGTCCAGCAGACGGGGTCGGGGACGAAGGCGACCTTGTAGTCCTTCTCGCCCGCGCGGCGCATGCGGGCGTGAAGGCGGGTGACGAGGTCCATGTCCTCTCCGACGGTGCCGACGCGGTAGCCGCCCGCTTCGACGACGAGATCGCGCTCGAAGACGCCGAAGGCTCCCGAGATGATCATCAGGGCGTTGAGCCGCGAAAACCCGGTCCGGCCGCACAGGAAGGCGCGGAAGTACTCGATGATCTGGAACATGACGAGCGGATTGGCGCTGAGCTCGACCTCGGTCACGCGGCCTTTCTCCACCCGGCAGCCGTTGGCCACGCGGATGATGCCGCCCACGGCGATGACCCGCACCTCGGACTCGAGGATCGGGCGCACCACGCGCTGAAGCGCGTCGGCCTCGAGGATGACGTCCGCGTCGACGCAGCAGAAGTACGGATGGACGGCCGCGTTGAGCCCGGCGTTGAGCGCGTCGGCCTTGCCGCCGTTCTCCTTGTCGACGACGACGAGGTTGTGATGGCGGCGCGAGCGGTAGACCGCGCGCACGGGCTTCGTCGGCAGGCCGGGGTCGGGCGGCTCCGGGCGCAGTTCGAGGTCGAACGCTTCCTTGAGCGCGGCCAGGGTCCCGTCCTTGGAGCCGTCGTTGACGACGACGACCTCGTAGCGCATGTAGTCGAGGTGCAGGAGGTTGCCGGTCGTCAGCGCGATGCCGACTTCCTCGTTGTGGGCGGGAACGATGATCGATACCGGCGGAGTGAGCGGGCTGCGCGCGAAGTGCGAGTGCCCGCCGTAGAGACTGCGCTTGAGGTGCGCATAGACGTCGCGGAACGCGATCAGCGAGAGAAGCAGGTAGCCGCCGTTGAGGAGGAAGAAGAACCAGATCAGGCCGACGTCGAGCGCGCGCGGCGTCATTCGAGCGCCGCCTGCTCGAGGACCGCGCGCAGGACGCGCGGGGGAAGGAGCCCGGTCTTTCGGTGACGAGCGCGGCAAGCGCCTTGCGGCCGGGCGGCCCGAACTCGAGCGCGAGCGAGGCCAGGCGCGTCATCATCGCGGGAGGCATCGTTCGCGCCGCGCGGGTCAGGTAGGGCAGGACCGCGGGGTCGCCGATGCGCGCCAGCGCCCGCAGGGCCGTCAGCTTGAGATCGAGCGTCTCGGTCTCGAGAACGTCGAGCAGCACGACGATCGCGCGGCGCTCGCGCATGATCCCGAGAGCCTCCATCGCGCGTCCGCGCCGGTCGGCGCCGCGCGAGCGCAGGCCGCGCAGGCAGTCGTCGACGAGTCCGAGCCGTTCGGCGGCGCGACGCATCGTCTCGAAGGGCGCGCCCGCCAGGTGGTCCATCGAGTCGAGCATCGTCTCGAGGACGATCGCGCGGTCGCCGACGCGCCGGGGCCGGAAGGCCTCGACGACGGCCTCGAGCGGCTCGTCGAGCAGGACCTTCTCCACCCCGGGCTCGTAGACCGCGCGGCGCCGGCGGCCGTAGGCGAGCATGACGCCGGCCCAGGCGCGGAAGACGAGGATCCAGACCGACATGGCCGCCGCGACGGCGCAGAGCGCCAGGCTGGCGTAGACGACGGCCTGAAGGGAGAAGCGGCCGGCCGCGGCGGAGGAGGCGCCTTCCCAGAGGGCGCGCACGGACTCAGCTCCCGAGCAGCGGCAGGACGACGCGCTCGAACTCGGCGGGGTTGAACGGCTTGAGCAGGTACGCCGTCGCCCCGGCGCCGAGGGCCCGGGCGCGGTCCTCCGGAACGTCCTTCGACGTGAACATGACGACGGGCGCCGTGACGCCCGCGCGCCGCAGATCGCCGATGGCCTCGAGACCGTCCTTGGCGGGCATGATGAAGTCCATGACGATCAGCGCGGGGAGGTGCTCCGCGGCCAGGGCCACCGCGTCGACGCCGTCGACCGCGACGACGGGCTCGAAGCCCTTGCGCTTGAGGAACACCGACAGCAGGGTCCGCATCATCGAGTCGTCGTCGAAGATGAGGACCTTCCGGCTCACAGAGGACCCCAGCTGTACGAAAGTCCGGCGCCGAGGTGGGATATCCGGCCGGCGGAGCCGTCGCGCAGCTCCCGGCGGAATGAGGCGTCCACCGCCCAACCGCCGGACACCCGCCACTCCGCGCCCGCGCTCCAATGGTCCGCGGCGAAGTTGGAGACGCCGCGCCCGGAGCCGACCTCGAAGGGCTCGCGCGAACGGGCCCAGCCGACCCACGGCTTGAGGCGGCACCACCGCGCCCAGGCCGCGCGCACGCGCCAGGACGAGAGCGCTCCGCTGCTCGCGCGAGAGGAGTACCAGGCCGAGGAGACCGCGTAGCCGGCCGAGAGCTCGAGCCCCGAGCCTTCCCAGGTCAGCCCGGGGAGAACACGAGCGTGTGCGCGTTGTCGTAGCGCCGCCACTCCGTCCGCGCGTCGGCGGAGAAGCCGGATCCGAGGCCCGCGCCGCCCTCGAGCGCGGCGCGCAGCGCCGGCAGCAGCACGTGGCGCGTCGCGCCGCCCACCGAGCCGCCGGCGTACGCGCGCGTGCCCGGGATCTTCCTGACGGCGCCGGCCCAGACCTCGGCGTCGTCGAGCCGGAAGCGGTGCTGATAGCCCGCGCCCACGTGCGCGTCCCAGCCCCGGAACGCGCGGTCCCGCAGGACGACGGCGCCGCCGTTTCCCGGCCCCGCGAACGAATACGCCTCGTGCGTGATCCCGGAGCGCAGCGTGAAGCGCGCGGGCTCGGGACAGGAAAGGCGCGCGCGCCGGCCGGCAGGAGCAGCGCGAGCAGGACGAGCGCCGCGTTGAGGGCCCCGGCGACCGCCGCGCGCAGCGACGCGGGGTCGAACGGCTTCGGGAAGAAGCCCTTCACCGACGGCAGGGACTCGAAGAGCGCGCGCAGGTCGGTCTTCGAGGTCAGCACGAGGATCGGCAGGCGAGCGGTCTTCTCGGCCTCCTTCAGAGCGACGGCGGTCGTGTAGCCGTCCATGACGGGCATCATCGCGTCGAGCAGGAGCAGGTCCGGCAGCGGCTTGTCCGCGTCCGGCGGCTCCACGCCGAGGCGCTCGAGCGCGGCCAGGCCGTGCTCCGCGTGTTCGACCGCGTGGCCGGCGTGCTCGAGCACGAAGCGCATCAGCGCCACGAGACGGACGTCGTCGTCGACGATGAGCAGCCGGGCCATGAGGGCCCGGATTATATCATTCGGACGTAGCGGGCCAGTGCGTCGGGATCGACCGGTTTCTGGAACAGACGGTCGACGGCGCTGCCGGCGATGTCGTCCCGCTCATAGACCCCGCTGACCATCGCCACGCGAATGTCCGGATGCAGCTCCTTGGCCAGTCCGGCCAGCGCGAAGCCGTCGATCGGGCCCATCTGGCCGTCCACGACGAGGCAGTCGTAGGAGCGTTCCTGGAGCAGGCGCAGTCCCTCCCGGGGATCGAGGGTGGCGGAGACGTCGCAGCCGTCCCGCACCAGGTGCAGGCGCAGCAAGGTCAGGCTGCTCTTGTCGTCGTCGACCAGGAGAACGGTCATGCTTCGTTGACACGCAACGAAACAGCCTGGAACGGGCTATAGCGGGAGCAGGACCGTGAAGCGCGCGCCGCCGCCGGACGGGTTGTCGGCGGCGATGCTGCCGCCGTGGGCGGCGACGATGCGCCGGCAGATGGCCAGCCCGAGACCGGTCCCCTTCTTTTTGGTCGTGAAGAAGGGGTCGAAGACCTTCGCGAGCGCCGCGGGCTCGATGCCCGCGCCCGAGTCCGCCACCCGCAACGACGCGCTGCCGTTCTCGACGCTCGTGGACACCTCGAGGCGCCCCTCGCCGTCCACGGCCTGTATGCCGTTGAGGATCAGGTTCCAAAGCACTTGCCTGACCTGATCCGGATCGTGGCGGAAGGACCGCAGTCCGGGGTCGAGGCGCAGCTCGATGCTCACTCGGCCGGCCAGCCCCGCGTCCGCCTGAAGGGCGGCGACCGTTTCCTTGACCAGCGCGTTGAGGTCCGAGACCGCGAGCTTCGGCTCCCGCGGGCGCGCGTACTGCAGGAAGTCCTGCAGGGTGCGGTTGAGCCGCTGCGACTCATCCGAAAGGACGCCCGAGATCGTCGCGCGCTCCTCGGCGTTAAGGTCGGGGCGGTCGAGCGAGCGGGCCGCCATCACGATCGAGCCGAGCGGATTGCGGATCTCGTGCGCGAGAATCGCGGCCATCGAGCCGACGGCGGCCAGCGCCTCGCTCTGGGCAAGGCGCCGCTGCATTTCGCGGCGCTCCGTGATGTCGAGGATCGCCGCGAGGACCAAGGTCTCCTCGCCGCTCTTGATCGGGTTGAGTCCGATCTCGACGGCCACCTCGGAGCCGTCCTTGCGCCGCCCGAACAGCTCCCGGTCTCCGCCCATCGCGCGGGACTCGGGCGCGCGCGAATAGTCCGCGCGGTAGCGCTCGTGCCTGCCGCGGGCCGCCACGGGGACGAGCATTTCGATCGGGTTGCCGAGCAGCTCGGCCTGCGAGTAGCCGAACAGCTTTTCGGCCTGAAGGTTGGCCAGCACGATGCGCCCGTCCCCGCCGACCATGATCATCGCGTTCGGCGCGGCCTCGACGGCGAGGCGGAACCGCTCCTCGGACTTCTTGCGCTCCGTGATGTCGACGACGGCGGCCAGGATGAACACGGCCTGCGGAGTGCGCACGGGGTTCAGGCCGATCTCGACCGGGACCTCGACGCCGTCCTTGCGGCGGCCGAACAGATCGCGGCCCGCGCCCATCGCGCGGGACTGGGGGCGTTCGAATAGCCGTCCCGGTAGCCGCGATGGGCCTCTCGAAATCGCTGGGGCAGCAGCACCTCGATCGGCTCGCCGATGAGCTCCTCCCGGCGGTAGCCGAACAGCGTCTCGGCCTTCTCGTTGAGCAGGACGATCCTGCCCGCCCGGTCGACGAGCAGCTGCGCCGTCGGCGAGAATTCCACCATGAAGCGGAAGATATCCTCGGGCGGAGCGGCGGGACGCGGGGGACTTTCGATGCCTTCTTCGCCATGACGAGGCATCTTACAACAATAGCGGAGGCGGCACGGCTAGACGCGAGGCCCGCCTTCCTCGTCCAACCAGGTTCCGCAGATGAAAATGAATCGCATCGCCGCGCCGACGACGGCGAACGCGGCGATTACCGGCACGACGTCCGCGAGCGTGCACATGACCGCCTCCTATTCTCCGCGGCGGACGATCTCCTCGCGCACCTGATCGAGGAGCTCTCCGGCGCCTTTCTTCATTCCGGAACGCATCAGGAAGGGGGGACTATGAAGTCCGGCAGCGCGCTGAGGCGATAGACGACCTGCGCCCCCTCCTCTCCTTCCGTCACGCTCCACGAGCCGCTGTAATCCCAGAAGTCCTCGCGACCGACGTCGATGAACGTGAGCCGGCCGGGCTCGCGGCGGATTTCGAGCAGCACTTTGACCTTGCGCGAGAAGATCAGGACGCCGCCGACCGCCTCCTGCTCCACGACGGTCGTGCCGTCGATGCGGCTGGCGACGACGCGGCTGGTCTTCATCGACTTGACGAAGCCGCCGATGCGGTCGTAGTCCGTCAGCACCGCCCAGACGGCCGACGAGGACGCCTTCACCGTGAAGGAACCCTCGACCTCGTACGACTTGTCCGGCGCGCGGGAAATCTCGACCCGGGCCGCGAACGCCGACGGCGCGCCGAGGGCCAATGCGAGCAGGACCGCGGCGCGCCGGAGCGTTTTCATCCGATCCTCAGAACATGAACTGGAACAGCATGCGGCCCTCCATCACGGTGCGGCGCACGACGGTGTTGCCGCCCGTCGTGATCGTGGTCACCTGGCCGGGCTGGCTGGCGAACACGTACGCGCCGACGCCCTTCTCGATGAACACCGGCATGTTCATATAGATCGGCATGTCGGCGACGACCTTCAGGTTGTGCTTCTTGATGTGCCAGGTCAGAGACGGCGTGATCTCGTGGATCACCGAGCCCATGCCGGGGCTCCTCTTGACGCCGGCGTTGATGTAGCCGGAGTTCTCGTCCATGGCCAGGGCGGCATAGCGGAGGCCGATCTGGTACGGCTTGACGTGGTAGGCCACCTGGCCGCGCGCCGAGGCGATGTGCAGCGCCCCGTAGCGGTTGTAGAAGCCGCCCCAGTCCACCTGTCCTTCGGCCTCGACGACGTGGCCGTTGGACAGCGGATGCCGGATGACGGCGTCGCCGCCGACGAACCACGTGCGGCCGCGCTGCAGCGTATTGGCGCCGCCGGTCGTTCCCGCCGTGTTGTTGGGCCCCGCCGTGATGAACGGGTTGTAGTTCGCGTCGATCAGCAGGTTCTTGTCGATCGTGCGCAGGTTCTGCACGATGCCGTGGCCGATGATCGTGTCCTGCATGAACAGGGCGTTGAGGTAGGCGGCCTTGGTCGTGCGGGTGAGGTCGATGTCGGTGCCGACGACGTGGTAGATGTCGGAGTCGACGCCGTCGTTGTAGCCGACGCGGGCCACGACCTCCGGGACGCCGAGCGTCTCAGGCAGATAGCGCTGCGGAACGTCGCGCCCGCCGCCGGAGAACAGGCCGATGGTGCCGATCAGGTTTCCGGCGCTGCGGCTCTGCAAAGCCAGGCCGTAGTCGCGTCCCTGATAGGAAGCCATCGTCGCGATCGAGCGCTCCGCGAAGTTCATGAAGCCGCGGTCGGAAATACCCTCGCGGCCGTAGGGGACCCGGAACTGGCCGATCTTGAGGTCGGTCCGTTCCCCGAGCGGCTTGAGGGGAATGTCGGCCACGAAGTCGAGCATGCCGAGGTCGGTGTTCGAGCCGTTGGCGTTCTCTCCGCCGAGCGTGAACTGGGTCTCGTACTTGACGTCCTCGTAGTTGCCGTAGAAGCCGAGGCGGGCCTGCTTCATGAACAGGTACACCCGGGCGTGGTCGCGGTACGGATCGGGGACGGCGACCTGACCGACGCCGATCATCTGGCCTCGGCCCCGGATGTTGAGGCTGAACTTATCGTTCTTGACGACCTCGATCGCGCCGGCGGTAACGGCTCCCGCCAGCAGCGCCGAGGCCATGAGGGCCGTCATCGCGAGTTTCATACTAGTTCTCCTTTTGCGTCTTCAGAATGAGGTCGAAGCGGACCGTCACGGCGTCGCGTACCTTGATCGTTCCCATCATGAGCTTCGGCGGGGCGATGCCGTAGTCGGACATCAACAAATCGTGCGAGCCGCGCACGGCGACGGAGCCGTCGCCGGGGATCAGAACGAGGGAGAGCGCGACGCTCTTGGTCACGCCCGCGATCGTCAGCTCGCCGGTCGTCGTCGCCGTCAGCGCCCCGTCGGCCGCCTTTGCGAGCTCGTACTTGGAGAGCGTATAGACGACCTCGGGGAACTCCTCGGCCTTCATCGCCTTGCGCATGTTCTTGTCGAGCTTCTTGTCGCCGGACTCGAGACCGGCGGCGGGAATTCTCAGGGCGAGCGTCTTGACCTTGCCGGAGGCGACGGCCGCGGCGGGGCTGAGTCCCTCGGCCGCATCCACGTCCAGCTTGAGGACGGTCGCGGCGGCGTTCCACTTATGGAGGGTGGAATCGCCCTCGACGCGAAGGAATCCTCCCGGGTTCACGGCGGCGCTCCAGGCGAGAGCGGGGGCCAGAAGAAGGACGGCGGGGATCGGGATGTTCATTCGATTCACCTCGATCTATGGCGTAGCAACGAATGTGCCACGCCGGTCGCGCCGGCGCCGGGGCCGCGGCGCTGTCGGCGGTCAGCGCTTTTTCTTCGGGGAGGGCTTGGCGGCTTTGGGGGCGACCAGGGTTTCCGGCGGGAGGTCGGCCGCCTCGATCGTCGGCCCGGAGGCCATGATCAGCGCGCGCTCGACGGCGTGCTCGAGTTCGCGCACGTTCCCGGGCCAGGCGTAGGCGGTCAGCGCCTTCGCGGCGGCGGGGAGAACCTTGCCGCCGCCGACCCTGTGCGCACGCGCGCCTTCTTAAGGAAGGCCTCGGCCAGCGGCATCACGTCGTCGCGGCGCTCGCGCAGCGGGGGAATGGCGATCGGAAAGACCTTCAGCCGGTAATAGAGATCCTCACGGAACTTCCCCTCGGCCACGAGCTTGGCAAGATCCCGGTTGCTCGCGGCGACGACGCGCGAGGCGACCTTGACCGGGTGGTTGTCTCCGACGCGCCGTATCTCGCCTTCCTGCAGCGCGCGCAGAAGCTTCACCTGCAGGCCCGGAGTCGTCTCCGTGATCTCGTCGAGGAACAGCGTCCCGCCGGACGCCTCTTCGAAAAGGCCGCGCTTATTGCGGTCCGCGCCGGTGAACGAGCCTTTGACGTGGCCGAACAGTTCGCTTTCGAGCAGACCCTCGGGCAGGGCGCCGCAGTTGATCGCGACGAAGGAGCCGTCGCGGCGGGGCGAGTTCTCGTGCAGGGCGCGCGCGATGACTTCCTTGCCCGTGCCGGACTCGCCGGTGATGAGCACGGTGGCGTCGGTGCCGGCGACCTTGTCGACGAGAACGAGGACCTTCTTCATCTCTTCGCTGGCGACGACGATCTTCGCGAAGCCTTGGCGCTCGCGCACCTCGGCCCGCAGGCGGCGCACCTCGCCGACGAGGTCCCGGTGCTCGACGGACTTGCGCAGGGCCAGCGCCAGTTCCTCGGCCTCGACCGGCTTGGTCAGGTAGTCGAATGCGCCCGCCTTCATCGCAGCCACCGCGGTGTCGATCGAGCCGTGGCCCGTGATCACGATGACTCCGGTCTCGGGCTGGCTCGCCTTGACGGCGGCGAGGACCTGCAGGCCGTCGCCGCCGTCGAGGCGCAGGTCGGTGACGACGGCGTCGTAAATCTGCTTCTCGACGCGCGCGACGGCCGCGGCGACCGTCCTTTCGGCGTCGACGCGCCAGCCGCGCCGCTTGAGCTCGAGCGCGAGCATGGCGGCCTGGGCGGCGTCGTCCTCGACGAGCAGAAGTCGTTTTTCCATTGACGGGTGATTACGGGGCGAGTGGCCGTTATGTTGCTATATTAAACGAGCGACGGCCTTCGCACCGAGATTCTACATGAAACAGGCTCAAGGACTACGCCTTCAGCAGCGCCTCTCCGTCCTCGGCCGCCTCCGCATGGCCGACTGGATCGAGATGCCCGAGCGCGAATTCGCACGGCAGGTCGAAAAGGTCGAGAAGGACCCGCTCTTCCGCAAGCTGTACTTCGGGTCGGCGGGTCTGCCGTCGGCCATCCGCCGCCGGCGCTGGCCGGGGGGCGTCTGTCGTCCAGCTTTTACGACGTCGACGAGGGCCGCGCCGCGGCGCGCAGCGCGTCGACGTGGAGGGCAAGCTCGACGCCCGGAGGGACGTCCTGCCTCTGATACGCAAGATGGGACAGCCGGCGTTCGAGCGTTATTTTCTCCAGGCCGAGGAAGCGGTGACCTTGCCGGAGATCGCCAAGCGCACCGGGCTGACCGAGGAGGAAGTCGGGCGAGTGCACGATCTTCTGCTCGAGGTCGGCGCGGAAGCGGAATTCGCCGGCGCTCCCCAGGCCGCGCCGGCCGCGAAGGGAAATGTGTGCCTCGCCCGGCTGACCGGCGAGCCTGGCCGCGCGGCGTTCGAGTTCCTCGCGCCGTATTGGGCTCGCGGACTCTACCAAGTGCGCTACGAGGATCTCGAGTCCTGGAAGTCCTCCGGCCGGCTCAGCGGCGAGGAGCGCCGCCGTCTGCGCCATCTCCTGAAGAAGTTGGAGACGCTCAACCTGAGGCAGAGCACGATCTTCCGGATACTCGAGTCCTTCGCCGTGATCCAATCCGATTTCCTCCGTACGCGCCGCCCGGAGGACCAGCGCCCGGTGAGCCTGCGCCTGCTCGCGCGGCGCCTGCAGCTCTCTCCGAGCACGGTCTCGCGCGCGCTGTCGCACCGCACCGTGAGACTGCCGTGGGGGCCGGAGCTGCCGATGATCTCGTTCGTTCCCGGCCAGCGGCGCGTGCTCAAGGACGTCCTGCGGCTATGGCTCGCCGCCGGCCCCCAGGCGACCGACGCCGAGTTCGCTCGCCGCCTCAAGAAGGAGCGCGGCATCGAAGTCTCCCGGCGCACGGTCAACGCGGTGCGCAACGCGTTGAAGAAAGACCCGGATTAACCCCCGCCTCTGAGCAGCGCGCGGAGCATGTCGAGCGTGGTGACGATCCCGGTCGGCTCTCCGTCGCGCGTGAGGACGATCCGGTGGATTCGCTTGGACAGCATCTGCCGCGCCGCGTCGCGCACCGAGGAGTCTTCCTCCAGCGTGACGACCCACGGGGTCATCGCCTGTTTGACGGTAAGGCCCGAGTCGAGTTCCTTGCCTATCAAGTCGGTGCGGGAGAGCATCCCGAGCAGGCGGCCCTCCGCGGTCATCACCGGGGCGCCGGAAATTCCGCGCTTGGCGAAGAGGTCCGCGGCCTTCCGCAGCGTGGTGTCCGGGGAGAGTCCGATCAACGGCTTGCGCATGACGTTCTTGGCGAGCATGGCGTCCACCTCCGATCGACACTTAAACCGACGCAACGAAAGCGCCGCCGAGGGCGGCTGGCCGAAGCGTTGCGATAATCCCGGGTGGAGGGCGGGGACAAGAGCCCCGGCCCTCCACCCAAGAGCCCCGCGGAGCGGGGCCGACGCGAAAGACGAGTCGCACCGGACGACGCCGATGGCCCGGCTCGAGATGGGTCCCTGAAACGGCGCTCCGTCGAAGTCAGCAAGGCAGGGCGGCCAAAATGACCGCCCTGCTTCCGTTTCGGGTCCGAGCGGCAGAATCGTTGCTTGCTCTCCGGGCAGAGACGTCCGGAGGCCTCATGTTCCACTTTCCGCCGCGCCGCATCCTCGTCCCCGTCGACCTGACGCCGGCCTCGCTGCGCGCCTTTCGCGCGGCGCGTTGGGTGGCCGACAAGTTTCACGCGCGCCTCGAGCTCGTCCACTGCCGGCCGGCCGCGACCCCCGAACTTCACGCCTATGGCTCGGCCGTCGAACGGCACGAGCGCCGCCGGGCCGAAGCGTTCCTGCGCCGCCGGTTCAAGGGCGCGCACGCGCTCCACATCATCACCGGGTCCCCGGCGGCGGTCGCCCTCCGCCTGGCGAAAGTGCGGCGCTGCGACCTGCTCGTCGTCGGAACCCACGGGCGGCTGGGCGCCGCGCGCGCGCTCAACGGCTCCGTCGCGGCGTCGATCATGCGCGGCGCCCGCGTGCCCGTCCTCGTCGTGCGAGGGGCTTCCGGCCGCCGCGCCACGTTCTGGCGCCGCTGCGCGAGGACAAGGAGGCGGAACGCGGACTCGTCGCCGCGGGCGTCGTCGCGCGCGCTCTGGGCGCGCGTCTCGACGTCCTGCACGTCGTCACCGACCCGCTGTTCGGAGTCCGCCCCGAGCCCCTGCTCCGGGCGAGGGTCGGGGCCCTGACGGCGGGAGTCCGTCGCGCCACCCGTCCGACGCCCCTCGTCCGGCTCGGGCGTCCCGTCGAGGAGATCCTGCGCGCGGCGCGCGGGCGGGATCTCATCGTCATGGTCGAGCGCTCCCGGTCGCCCCTCGAGGATCTGTTCGCCGGCACGACGGCCGAGCGCGTGGCGCGGCGCGCGACGGCTCCGGTGCTGACGATCCCGGCGGGCCTGCGTCCCGCCCGACGCTAGGACAGGGACGACGGATTCTTCGTCATTTCCGCTGAGAGGGCCTGCTGCTCGATCGGCGTCACGATCATCGGCCCCGGGGCGATCTCCTCAAGGATCTCGGCGACGGGCTGGATGGGCGGGCTCCAGCGCCAGTTCCGGATCTCAGGCAGGTCCTCGCCGTGCTCGACGACGTAGGCGTCGTGCTCGACGCGGCGTGCGCGCAGGTCCTGGCGCACGCGCGCCAGAAGGTGCGCGAAACGCGGCGTCCGCGCGAGCGCGGCCTCCGCCAGGCTCCAGCGGTCGACGCCGTTGCGCACGAGCGTGTCGAACGGCGTCGAGCAGCTACCCTCCTCGCGGAAGCCGTGGACGGCGAAGTTCTTCGAATTGCCGCGCGCGTGCACGAGACGGTGGACGAGGCCCCCGTAGCCGTGGAAGGCGAAGACGACGGGCTTGTCCGGCGTGAACAGGTCGAGGAACTCGTTTTCCGGCATCGCGTCGGGATGCTCGCCCGGCGCGCGCAGCGACATGAGATTGACGACGTTGACCACGCGCGCCTTGAGGCCCGGCGCGAGCGTCCGCAGCAGCTCCACCGCCGCGATGATCTCCTGGGTCGGGACGTCTCCGCAGCCGGCCATGACGACGTCGGGCTGGGCCCCGTCGTCGGTGCCGGCCCAGTCCCACGTCCCGAGGCCCGCGGCGACGTGCTTGATCGCCTGGTCCATCGGCAGCCACTGCGGCGCGACGTGCTTGCCGCCGACGACGACGTTGACGAGCCCGCGCGAGCGCAGGACCTTGTCCGTCACGCACAGGAGCGTGTTCGCGTCGGGGGCGAGGTAGGTCCGGATCAGCTCGGGCTTGAGGTTGAGGACGTGATCGAGGAACCCGGGCGCCTGGTGGCTGAAGCCGTTGTGGTCCTGGCGCCAGACGTGGCTGCTGAGCAGGTAGTTCAACGACGGCAGCGGCAGGCGCCAGTGAACCTTGGACGCGACGTCGAGCCACTTCGCGTGCTGGTTGAGCATCGACGCGACCAGTTGAATGAACGCCTCGTAGCAGTTGAAGAACCCGTGGCGGCCCGTCAGCAGGTACCCCTCGAGCCAGCCTTGGCACAACTGCTCGCTCAGGACCTCCATCACGCGCCCTTTCGCCGAGACGTTGAGGTCGAGCGGGTAGATCTCGCCCATGAAGCAGTTCGAGTCGGACTCGTAGAGCGCGCTCCAACCGTTGGAGATGGTCTCGTCGGGGCCGAACACGCGGAACGACTCGGGGTTGGCCTTCGCCACGTCGCGGATCATCTTGCCCTGCACGCGCGTCGACTCGGCGTCGTGCGCGCCGGGACGCGAGACCTGGAACGCGTGGTCGCGGAAGTCGGGCATGCGCAGGGGGCGGAGCGTCCGCCGGCGTTGGCCTTGGGGTTGGCGCTCATGCGGCGCGTCCCGGACGGCGCGAGCGCCGCGATCTCCGGGCGCGGGGCGCCCTTCTCGTCGAAAAGCTCCTCCGGCCGATAGGACTTGAGCCAGCCCTCGAGCAGCTCGACGCGGCCCGGCTTCTCCATGTCGTTCATGCGGAACGCGTGGGCGCGGCAGGTGTTCTCGACGGGCTGTCCGTCGATCTTCTCCGGGCCCGTCCACCCCTTCGGCGTGCGCAGGACGATCATCGGCCAGCGCGGGCGCACGGCGGCCGCTCCCTCGGCGCGGGCGCGCTTCTGGATCGCGGCGATCTCGTCGGCGCAGGCGTCGAGCGCGGCGGCCATCGCCTGATGGACGGCCCGCGGGTCGCTGCCCGAGACGAACAGAGGCTCGTGGCCGTAGCCGCGCAGCAGGGAGGCGAGCTCGTCCTGCGGGATGCGCGAGAGCACGGTCGGGTTGGCGATCTTGTATTGATTGAGGTGCAGGATCGGCAGGACGGCGCCGTCGCGCGCGGGGTTGAGGAACTTGTTCGAGTGCCAGCTGGCCGCGAGCGGGCCCGTCTCGGCCTCTCCGTCTCCGACGACGCACACCGCGAGCAAGGACGGGTCGTCGAGCACCGCGCCGTAGGAGTGCGCGAGCGAATAGCCGAGCTCGCCGCCCTCGTGTAACGAGCCGGGCGTCTCGGGCGGCGCGTGGCTGCCGGCGCCGCCGGGCCAGGCGAAGTTCTTGAAGAGGCGCTTGAGGCCGGCGTCGTCGCGCGTGACGTCGGGGTAGAGCTCGCTGAACGTGCCCTCGAGATAGGCGTTGGCGACGACGGCGGGGCCGCCGTGGCCCGGGCCGGCGACGAAGATCGCGTCGAGATCGCGCGCCTTGATGACGCGGTTGACGTGCGCCCAGATCAGGTTGAGGCCCGGCGACGTGCCCCAGTGGCCGAGCATGCGCGGCTTGACGTGCTCCCGCTTCAGCGGGACGCGCAGCATCGGGTTGTCCTTCAGGAAGATCTCGCCGACGGCGAGATAGTTCGCGGCGCGCCAGTAGGCGTCGATCGCGTCGAGCTCCCGGGGGGACAGGGGTCCGTCGTTCATGTGCGCTCCTCCGCGGATCGGGGCTTCCCGTCCGCGTCACAACTTTAATTCATCCCCGCGACGGGGCCCATGGACTTCCTGTCTCATTTTCATGGCGGCGGCGGGGACAATAAAGTCACGTCCCGCTTCTCGCCCCAGCCCAACGCCGGCGGTACAATGCCGTCGCGTCGCCGTCCGAAAGGAGGTTCGATGAGCTGGAGCCGTTTTGCCGCGCGCGCCGTCGTCCTCGCCGCCGCCTTGGCGGGAGCGCGCGCCTCGGCCGGCACCGTCGTCAGCCTCAACTTCGACGACAACACGGCCACTCACCGGATCGCGCAGCGCCTGCTCGACGAGCGGGGGATGAAGGGCTCCTTCTACATCAACACCCAGTATATAGGGACCAGCGGCTACTACCTGAGCCGCGCCGACCTTTCCTCGCTCGCCGCCGGCGGCCACGAGATCGCGGGGCACACGCTGACCCACCAGATCCTGACCAACGTCTCCGCGGCCGAGGCTCGCCGCCAGGCC
Organism: Elusimicrobiota bacterium; assembly: GCA_023213235.1. Taxonomy (GTDB): domain Bacteria; phylum Elusimicrobiota; class Elusimicrobia; order UBA1565; family UBA9628; genus GWA2-66-18. The sequence continues at coordinate 1,152,130 of CP096137.1, forward strand.
TGCAACGACCGGACGACCCTGCAGTCCTGGGGTTCAACCCGGTCTCCTTCGCGTACCCGAACGGGAACTGGAACTCCGCGGTGATCGACATCGTGCGCTCGTGCGGATACACGAACGCCCGGACCGTCGGCGGGATCGGAACGCGCGCCGAGACGATTCCTCCGGCCAATATGTTCGCGATCCGCACGCCGCCGCTCGTCCTCCAGCAGACGACCTTGGCCCAGCTGCAGAAGTACGTGACGGACGCCGAGAACAGCGGGGGCGGCCTGGTCCCGTTCGTGATCCACCGCGTCTGCAACGGCTGCGGCTCCGACACGATCACCGAGGCGAACCTGCGCGCGTTCCTGGACTGGCTCGGTCCGCGCTCGGCCAACGGGACCGTCGTGCGGACGATGGCCCAGGCGCTCGGCGCGCCGCCGCCTCCGCCGCCTCCGCCGGCGCCGGGGATCGCCTCGCTGGCGCCCTCCTCGGCGACGGCCGGCGGCCCTTCCTTTATGCTCCGCGTGAACGGATCCGGCTTCACGACCGCCTCGACGGTGCGCTGGAACGGCGCGAACCGGATCACGACGTACTCGAGCCCGGTCCGCCTCGACGCCTCGATCGCGGCGGCCGACATCGCGGCCGCCGGAAGCTTCGCCGTGACCGTCGCCGACCCCAACGGCAACTCGAACGCGGCGGCCTTCACGGTGGCGGCGGCGTCCGCGCCGCCTCCTCCGCCGCCCGCGCCGCCTTCGATTTCCGGCCTGTCGCCCTCGAGCGCGACGGCGGGCTCCGCGGCCTTCACGCTGCGCGTGGACGGCGCGAACTTCACGGCGGACGCAGGAGTGCGCTGGAACGGCGCGACCCGGGCGACGACCTTCGTCTCGGCCGCGCGCCTCGACGCGGCGATCCCGGCGAGCGACCTGTCGGGCCCCGGCACGGCGTCGATCACGGTCGTGAGCACGGCGGGAACGTCGAACGCGGCGTCCTTCACGGTCTCGCCGCCTCCGGTCCAGACCCCGGCCGCGCCGTCGATTTCCGCGTTGTCGCCGTCGAGCGCGACGGCGGGCTCGCCCGCGTTCACCTTGCGCGTCGACGGGGCGAACTTCACCGCGGACGCGGCCGTGCGCTGGAACGGCGCGAACCGGGCGACGACCTTCGTGTCCGCCGCGCGGCTCGACGCGGCGATTCCCGCGGGCGACGTGGCCGCGCCGGGGACGGCGTCGGTCACCGTCATCAGCACGGGGGGACTTCGAACGCGGCGTCCTTCACGGTGACGGCGGCCTCGGCGCCCCCGCCGGCGGGAAATCCCGTCCCGACGATCACGGCGCACAGCCCCGCGTCGTGGCCCGCGGGGGCTCGGCGTTCAACCTCACGGTCGACGGAGCGAACTACGTCTCCGGCGCGAGCGTGCGCTTCAACGGCGCGACGCGCACGGGCACCTTGCAGGGCACGACGCGCCTGATCGTCTACATTCCCGCGAGCGACGTCGTCGCCCCGGCGACGGTGACCATCACCGTCGTGAACCCGGGGCCCGGCGGCGGCCCGTCGAACGCGCGCACCTTCGTCGTGACGGGGAGCAGCGCGCCCTCGGGCGGGGCCAACGCGGTCCCGTCGATCTCCGCGCTGAGCCCTTCGTCGCGTCCGCCCGGCGGCGGCGCCTTCAACCTGACCGTCGACGGCGCGGGTTTCGCGAGCGGGGCGTCCGTGCGCTGGAACGGACTGAACCGGCCGGGGACGCTCCAGGGCTCGAGCCGCCTGATCGTCTACATCCCGCCGTCGGACGTCGCGGCGGCGGGGACCGCGGAGGTGCGCGTGTTCAACCCCGCGCCGGGAGGGGGTCTCTCCAACGCCCTGACCTTCACGATCGGCACGTCGAGCGCCGAGACGGTGAGCCCCGCGGCGGACCCGTCGTTCTCCTTCCGCGAGCACTACGCGTTCCCGAGCCCGTCGCGGCGCGGCCAGCCCGTGACGATCCGCGTGCGCGCCGGCCTCGCGGACTCCGTCGAGGTGCGCGTCTACGACCTGGCCGGGCGCCTCGTGAAGGCGGGGAGGCCGGCGCGCCGCGCATCGTCGACGACTACTACTCGCAGGACTTCACCTGGGACCTCGCCGGCGCCGGCTCCGGCGTCTACCTCTACACCGTCCTCGTCAAGAAGCAGGGGCACGCCGACGTGCGCGCGTCGGGCCGCTTCGGGGTGATCAAGTGAGGCGCGCCGCGGCCGCCGCCTTCCTCGTCCTCGCGGGGCCGGCCGCCGCGCAGGAGAGCGCGTCGTTCCTCACGCTCGGCTCCGGAGCCCGTGCCGCCGCGATGAGCGGCGCGTACGTGGCCGCGGGCGACGACTCGAGCGCGATCTCCTGGAATCCGGCGGGCCTGGCCGGAGCCGAGCGCGAGATCCAGCTCACGCACCGCGAGGCACTCGCCGGCGCGCGGCACGAGGTCCTGGCGGCGGCCGTGCCGTGGGGCAAGGCCGTCCTCGGCTTCCAGGGCGCCTATCTCGGACACGACCCGATCCCGGGCCGCGACGCCGCCGGCCTCCCGACCGGCCGCTACAACGCCTCGGACCTCTCGGCGGGCCTGGCCGTCGCGGTCCCGCTCGGGCGTTCGGGCTGGCGCGCGGGCGCGGGGGCGAAGTTCGTGCGCAGCTCGATCGCCGAGGCCTCGGCCCGGACCTACGCCTTCGACGCCGGCACGCGCTGGGAACCGAAGACGCGCGACGGCTACGGCGTTCCCATGCTCGGGCTCGCGGTGCGCGGCCTCGGGGCCGGCCTGCGCTACTACGACGAGACGACGCCGCTTCCCCTGGCGCTCGCCGCGGGCGCGGGCTGGCGCTTCCCGTCCGGACTGCTCGTCGGCGCCGACTACACGCGCCGGCCGCGCGCGACGCTCAAGGACGAGGTCGCGTTCGGCGCCGAGCGCGCGATCTTCCCCGCGTTCATCCTGCGCGGCGGCTTCAGTTCATCGGCCGCGCGCGCCAACGGCGGCGGGGCGGCGTCGGTCGTCCGCGGCTTCACGGCCGGCTTCGGCGTGCGCCTCGGCACATGGCGGCTGGACTACTCGCTGGCACCCATGGGAGAATTGGGCAACGCGCAGACGATCAGCGTCTGCGCCCGTTTATGAACGCGAACGCGATCCTCGAAACGCCGTTTTCCGCCGGCGGCAGCGCCGGCCTCTCGGCCGCGCTGTCCGCGGAGCGCTCGCGCGAGGCGGTGGTTCTGTTCCCCGGCTTCCCGGGGTTTGCGCCGGCGCCCGGCGCCTTCACGGGCCCGCCGAAGATGCGGGTGGAGCTCGCCAAGGCCGTCCTGGCGTCGAGCGGGTTCGACTGCTACCTGCCGGGCTTCAACGGGCTCGCGCCGGCGGGGACGTTCCGCTTCGATGGCGCGCTGCGCGACGGCATCGCGCTCGCGGGGGCCCTGGCGTCCCGTTACGAGCGCGTCCACGTCGCCGGCCACAGCTTCGGCGCTTTCGTCGCGTTCAACGCGCACCGCTCGCTGGGCGCGCGCGCGGGCCGCCTCGCGCTGATCTCCGGCCTGCTCGACCTTCCGGACGAGGCGGCCGTGCGCGCCTTCCTGCCGTACTACTTCGAGCACTTCGCCCAGGTGCTGGGCGCCGGTCCCGAGGCCTTCGAGCGCTCGGCCGCCGACCTCGAGCGCGCGCGCCTGGCCGGCAACCCGCTGACCGGGGCGCGGCCGATGCGCAAGGAGGAACTGCTGCTCGTCCACGGCCTGCGCGACGCGGAGGTTTCCGCGGAGCTATCGCGCCGCTTCCACGCGAAGGCGGGGGGCGCCTCGCGCTGCTCGACGCCGATCACGGCTGGTACGGGCGTCTGCCGGAGCTGTCGGCCCTGCTCGCGGAGTTCCTCGCCGCGCGCTAGGCGCGCCAGACGCGGAAGCGCCAGGTCCGCCGCTGCATCTGGGCGAGGTAGGACTCGATCAAATGGACCGCCGTGGGCTCGGTCACCGACAGGGCCAAGGTCGCCACGTCGATGTCGTCCTCCGGGCGCCAGAAGCCGGCTTCGATCGGAGGAGCGGCGCGCAGGCGGCGCAGCAGGTCGGAGGAGTCGCTCTCGGTCGTCACGAGCAGGCTCTCCATGCGCGTGCGGTTGACGAGCTCGTAGACCCGGATGCGCCGCGTCGACACCGGCAAAGGGGTGATAGGCATGATCAGAAGTATGGGGCCCGGGCCCGGAAACGTCCACCAAACTCCCGGTTTTTCACCCATTTTTTACTCTTATGGGAATTAGTATCATCGAGACATGATCGACGCCGACACGCCCCCGATCCCGTCCTCGGCCGTCCGCGACTCCTCGGAGTACCAGGCCAACGCCGCCCACCACGCCGGCCTCCTCAAGGACCTCGACGCCAAGCTCTCCAAGGCCCGCGCCGGCGGCTCGGCCAAGGCCGTCGAGCTTCATCGCTCCCGCGGCAAGCTGACGGCGAGAGAACGCGTCGAGCGCCTGCTCGACCACGGGACCGAATTCCTCGAGTTCTCGGCGCTGGCCGCGCTCGGCCTCTACGACGACGAGGTCCCCGGCGCCGGCATGATCACCGGCCTCGGCGTGATCAGCGGACGCCTGTGCGTGATCGCGGCCAACGACGCGACCGTCAAGGGCGGCACGTACTACGCCGAGACGATCAAGAAGCACCTGCGCGCCCAGGAGATCGCCCTCGAGAACCGCCTGCCGTGCGTCTACCTCGTCGACTCCGGCGGCGTGTTCCTGCCCAAGCAGGCCGAGGTGTTCCCCGACCGCGACCACTTCGGGCGCATCTTCTTCAACCAGGCGCAGATGTCCGCGCAGGGGATCCCGCAGATCGCCGTCGTCATGGGCATGTGCACCGCCGGCGGCGCCTACGTCCCCGCGATGGCCGACGAGTGCGTGATCGTCCGCAACCAGGGCACGATCTACCTCGGCGGCCCGCCGCTCGTGAAGGCCGCGACCGGCGAGGAGAGCACGGCCGAGGAGCTCGGCGGCGGCGACATGCACAGTCGCGTGTCGGGCGTGACGGATCATCTGGCCGACAACGACGAGCACGCGTTGCAGATCACTCGTTCGATCGTGGCCAATCTCAACGCGCCCGAATTCGTGCTCGGCGAGGGCGAGGCTCCGCTCTATCCGGCCGATGAGCTCTATGGCCTCGTCAATCGCGATCTCCGCCGTCCGCTCGATCCCAAAGAGGTGATCGCTCGAATCGTGGACGGCTCCCGTTTCCATGAGTTCAAGGCGCTGTACGGCACGACGATGACCACCGGCTTCGCCAAGATCCACGGCCGCCCCGTCGGCATCCTGGCCAACCGCGGCGTCCTGTTCTCCGAGGCGGCCCTCAAAGGCGCTCATTTCATCGAGCTCTGCGATCAGCGCAAAATTCCGTTGTTGTTCCTTCAAAATATCACCGGCTTCATGGTCGGCAAGGACTTCGAGCAGGCCGGCATCATCAAGCACGGCGCCAAGCTCGTGCAGGCCGTCTCGACGGCGCGGGTCCCCAAGATCACGGTGATCACGGGCTCCTCCAACGGCGCCGGCAACTACGCGATGTGCGGCCGCGCCTACGGCGCGCGCTTCCTGTTCACCTGGCCCAACGCGCGCGTCTCCGTCATGGGCGCCGACCAGGCGGCGACCGTCATGACGATCATCAAGCGCGAGCAGCTCAAGCGCACCAAGCAGGAGCTGACGGCGACGATGGAGGCCGAGATCCAGGCCCCGATCCGCGCGCAGTACGAGACCGAGGGCCATCCCTACTTCGGCACCGCGCGGCTCTGGGACGACGGCATCATCGACCCCGCCGACACGCGCAAGGTTCTGGCCATGGCCTTCGCCGCCGCCGAGCACGCGCCGATCGGCGAGCTGCACCGCCCCGTCTTCCGGATGTAGCGTGGACTACGAGCACCTGAAGCTCCACGCCGGCCCCGTGACCAAGGTGACGCTGTCGCGTCCCGAAGTCCGCAACGCGATGAGCGACGTCACGCTCAAGGAGCTGACGGCCTGCTTCCGCGCTCTGGCCAAGGACGACGCCCTGCGCGCCGTCGTCGTCACGGGCGGGGGCAAGGACTTCTGCGCCGGGGCCGACATCAACTGGATGAAGGCGTCCGGCAAGCTCCCGCCAGAAGAGGGCAAGCGCGACGCGCGTCTGCTCGCCGAGATGCTCAAGGCCGTCGACGAGTGCCCGGTGCCCGTCATCGTCGCCGCGCACGGCAACGTCTTCGGCGGGGGCCTGGGCCTCGTCGCCGCCTGCGACATCCCGCTGCTGGCCGACGACGCGAAGATGTCTTTTTCCGAGTGCCGGCTCGGCATCATGCCGGCCGTCATCTCCTCCTGGGTCCTGCCGAAGATCGGCCTGGCCAACGCGCGGCGCTACTACCTCACGGGCGAGATCTTCGGCGCGAAGGAGGCCGTCGCGATGGGCCTGGCGCACGAGTCGGTCAAGCCCGAGGAGCTCTCCGCCCGCGCCGACGCCGTCGCCGCGAACGTGCTCAAGTGCGGCCCGAACGCGGTGCGCGCCGCCAAGGCGCTGATCCCCGGGCTCCCGTCGAAGACGCTCGACGAGCAGGTGGAGCTGACCGTCGACACGCTCGTGCGCCTGCGCTCCTCGCCCGAGGGCCAGGAAGGCTTGGCCGCGTTCCTCGAAAAGCGGGCTCCCGAATGGACGCGGTAACTCCGAAGCCGCGTCCCGCGCCGCGCCTCGTCGAGGTGGGGCCCCGCGACGGCCTGCAGAGCGAGAACAAGCGGATTCCGCTCGACGTGAAGGTCGCCTTTATCGACGCGCTCTCGGAGACGGGCCTCAAGGAAATCGAGGCGGGCGCGTTCGTGAACCCGAAGGCCGTCCCGCAGATGGCCGACTCCCAGCAGGTGTTCGCGCGCATCAAGCGCAAGCCGGGCGTGATCTACTCCGCGCTCGTGCCCAACGAGACCGGCCTCGACCTGGCGCTCGCGTGCAAGGCCGACAAGATCTCCGTCTTCACCGCGGCGACCGAGAGCTTCAACCAGGCCAACATCAAGGCGTCGATCAAGGACTCGATCGAGAGGTTCCGGCCGGTCGTCCTGCGCACGCGACAGGCCAAGCTGCCGACGCGCGGCTACGTCTCGACGGCCTTCTGGTGCCCCTACGAGGGCGCGGTCAAGCCGGAGAAGGTCGTCGAGGTCGTGAAGATGCTCTCCGGCATCGGCGTCACCGAGTTCTCGATCGGCGACACGATCGGCAAGGCCTCGCCCGACGAGGTGCGCCGCCTGCTGTTCCTGCTCTGCAAGGTCGTCGAGAAGGACAGCATCTTCCTCCACTTCCACAACACGTTCGGCCGCGCCGTCGCGAACTCGATCGTGGCCTGGAAGACCTTCGGCATCTCCGGCTACGACTCCTCGGCCGGCGGCGTCGGGGGCTGCCCCTACGCGCCGGGCGCCACGGGCAACGTGGCCACCGAGGCGCTCGTCTCCGCGTTCGAGTCCGCGGGGGCAAGACCGGCGTCGACTCGGCCAAGCTCAAGGTCGCGGCCGAACTCCTCTTCAAGCAGCTCGGCCGTCCCGTCGGCACGCGCCCTCCGAAGTAGCCGTCAGTCTTTGCGCCACAGCGAGCGCAGGTTGTCGACGAAGCGCCCCAGCGGTCCCGGCGTGTCGGGGTTCGTCTTCGCGGGCGGGGGCTCGGGCTTGAGCTCGACGACTCGCTCGGTCGCGGGCTGGAGCGACGTCACGGCGGGAACGGCCGTCGTTTCCGGGAGCGGATCGGGATCGGCCTTCGCCTCGACGCGCGCCGGCACCGGGCGGGTCGGCTTCACGGGCCGGGCCTCGCGCGCCTCGACGGGGCGCGGCTTGGCGGGCTTTTCCTTCGGCTGGGACATCAGGATCGCGAAATCGTCGAGCGTCAACGCGCCCGGGGGCCCGTCGCGGGAGCGGCGGCGGTCTTGCCCTGCTCGGCGACGAGCCGCTCGAGCTCGGCGATGTTCTTGAGCGCGCTCGACGCGTAGCCGGGAGGCAGGTCGTTCTGGCGCGAGACCGAGTCGTGCAGCTGGGGGAAGGCCGGGTGCGAGTAGAAGCGGTGCTTGCCGCCCTGGCGGAGCTCGAAGCCGAAGCCGGTGTAGATCGCGTGCAGGTCGTCCTGGCCCCAGCCGCTCTTGTTGTTCTTCATGTCCTCGCGGAGCTTGAGCGCGTAGCTCGACGGGTCGAGGACGTAGGCCTTCTTCGGGGCGGCGTCCGCCTTCGGCTTGGCGGCGGGGGCGGCGTCCGGGAGGTCGCTGTCGAGCAGCGAGGTCCGCACCTCCCACGCGCGCGCCGAGGTCGCCGTGTAGCTCTGCTCGATCGCCGCGGAGGCGTCCTCTTCGAGCCACGGGCCGTAGAACGTGCGGACCTCCATGAGCCTGGCCGTGGCCGCGTACAGCGCGGCGCGGCCTTCCTTGTCCATCGGCCGGCTCGCGGCGACGCGCGCCTCCTCGACGAGCTCGTAGACCTTGATGCGCGCCTGCTCGCGCGCGTCCTCGACGGCGAGCTCGATCGCGGACGCCTTGTCGGCGGGCTTCATCTTGGCGAAGGCCTGCGGCGAGATCGACAACGCCTTCTGCAGCGACTGCACGAGCGGCGCCGCCGCGCGCAGGCCCTCGGGCGTCGTCAGGGAGGGGACGTTGAGTCCCGCCGGAAGCAGGGGCATGACCGACGCGTCGGCCAGGCCCGCGCCGAGCGGCGCGCCCCACGCGCCGGACGGCGGCGCGTAGACGGGCGCGTAGGCCGGCGTGACGACGCCGGCGGCCGCGCGCACGGACAGCGCGGCCGCGAGCACGAGGGGCCATGCTCGACGGAAGAGGGGCATCCCTCGGAGTATAGCCCCGGCCCCGTCGATCCGCCAGGGTCTGACGCCCCCGTCCGTGCGGTGGTATGTCCGGACACACCACCGCACGGTTTGATAGAATAGACCTCCATCCTCATCGCGCCCGTGGTGAAATGGATATCACAGCAGCCTCCGAAGCTGCGGGTCCAGGTTCGATTCCTGGCGGGCGCACCACTTTTAGGCGCTTCTCGCTAAGCCGAGGGTCCGGACTTCTTCGGCCATTGCTCCGCGAAGGGAACCAGGCGATTGTAAGCCTCCCAGGACACGTCGCGGATTTTCTCGCGAGACTCTCCGGCGAGAATCATCGGAAGAATGATTTGCTTCCAGAAGCGAGAATACTCGGAGTCTCCGTTTCCCAGGGGGCGGGTTCATTCGGCGAATTCTCCGGGAGCGCCATGCAGCCAGTATAAGCTCCGAAGCCGGTATCTTCAAGACGCCTGGCGCTAAGTTCGCTCATCTGTTAACCTTCAGGCGTGGACGAGGACAGGCGGATCTACGTCGCCGTCGCGGTGATCGCGCTGATCGCGGTCGGCTCCTTGTTCGTCGGCCGCGGCGGCTCCAGGCGCGGACAGGCGGGCACCTCGTTCCGCTCGCGCCTCTCGGCGTTCGGCCTCGCGCCGGATCCCGGTCCGTCGGCGCCCGAGCCGGCCGCCGCCGCGGCCTCCGCCTCGTCGCCCGGCGCAGGCCTCTCGGCGCCCGAGCCGATGATGACGAAGGCGGCCTCGCGCCTGTTCTCGAATCCGAGCGGGGCGACCGGCGGGCAGCCCGGCGCCCAGGAGGCGCCGCCGGCGTACGCGTCCGCGCGGGCGATGAATCCGTCGCTCGTCGATTCCTCTCCGAATTTCCCCGGCGGCTCGCGCAGTTCTTCGTACTCGTCGGCCGCTCCGGGGCCGCCGCGCCGGCTCCCGGGGCAAGCGCCTCGGCCGGCGGCGGCGCCGGCGCGGGCGGCACGGGCGGCGGAACGTTCGGAACCGGCCCGCGCGCCGCGGAATCGGCGGCCGGCGCGAAGCCGGGCGACGCGCGCGCGTCCGGCAGCGCGGCGGCGAGCTTCGGGAATGCCGCCGGCGCTCTCGCGGCGAGGGGCTCGGGCGGCGGCCCCGGCTTTCCCGGCGGCGCGGCCGGGAAGCTGTCGGGCGACGTGAAGGCGGCCGGCGGCCCGCCCGGCGGCGCCGACGGCAAGGCGCCGGAACTGCCGAGCATCGCCGCGCCGAAGCCGACGGGAAAGGACGGGGGCGGAGGCGGCTCCGGCGGAGGAGGCGGCGGCGCCGCGGGCGGCGGCAAGGGAATGTCCGGGGCGGCGCCCAAGCCCGACGCCGCGAAAGGCGAGCCGGGCGCGACGGCGGGCGCGGGGCCGTCGGGCTCGAGCCTCGGCTCGATGAGCGCGGGACCTGGAGAGACGGCGGCCCCCGACGAGCCGGCGATCCAGCCCGTGATCGGCACGCCGCGCGTGGGCACGACGACCGTCAACGGCGGCATGTTCAAATTGAAGCCGAATGGGCCCGCGATCATCCCGACCGTCGTCAACGTCACCCCGACCGGCCACAGCGTCGTCGGGTTCAGAGCGAAGCTCGCGATCGACGCCGACGGCGACAGCGAGGCGTATCGCTCGGACAAAACCGGCCAGTCGCAAACGGCCCTTCTGTACAAGAACGGACGAAGCCTCGATCCGACGCGCATCCCGTTCATCGTCGTCCCGACGGACTTCGGCAACACCCACCCGAACGTCAAGCTCGGCGATTACGCGACGGTGTCGTACGGCCCTAAGACGATATACGCGATCGTCGGAGACAGAGGCCCGGCCGGGGTGCTCGGCGAGGCGTCGATCGCGGTCGCGCGCTCTCTCGGGATCAACGCGGACCCCAACCGCGGAGGAAGCAACCGCCCGGACTTCGAGTACCGCATCGTCGCCGGCTCGAAGGACCCTCAGCCCGCCGAGTCCGCCGCGCAGATACAGGCGCGCGGCCGCGCGGTCTTCGAGACGGCGGGCGCCCCGGTCCGCTAGCCGATTCGCTATACTCTCCGTCCCCCGTGGCGATCCTCCTCAGCTGCCAAAAACTGTCCAAGAGCTTCGGCGTGCGCCCGCTCTTCGAGAACCTGTCGTTCGGGCTCTTCGAGGGCGAGCGCGCCGGCATGATCGGACCGAACGGGGCCGGCAAGTCGACGCTTCTGAAGATCCTCGCCGGGCGCGAGACCGCCGACGAGGGCAAGATCGTCGCCCGCCGCGGCCTGCGCGTCGGCTACCTGGCCCAACAGGACCGCTTCGAGGCGGTCGGCGAGGGCTGGACCGTGCGCGACGAGTTGACGCGCTCGCTGCAGGGCCTCGACCTGCAGGACTGGGAGGTCGACATGCGCGTCGAGTCCGGCGCCGAGCGCGCCGGCTTCTCGAGCCCCGACCAGGCCGTCGGCGTCCTGTCCGGCGGCTGGCGCAAGCGCCTGAGCATCCTGGCGCAGGTCGTGCGCGAGCCCGACCTGCTCCTGCTCGACGAGCCGACGAACCATCTCGACCTCGCCGGCGTCCTGTGGCTCGAGAGCTTCCTGATCGAGCTGTCGTTCCCGTTCCTGATGATCACCCACGACCGCGCGTTCCTGCAGCGCGTGTGCAACCGCGTCATCGAACTCAACAAGCGCTACGAGGACGGGCACTTCTCGAGCCAGGGCAACTACAGCGACTTCCTGGAGAAGCGCGAGGAGCTGTTCTCGCATCAGCAGAACCTCCAGCAGACCTTGGCGAATACCGTGCGCGGCGAGATCGCCTGGCTGCGCAAGGGGCCGAAGGCGCGCACGACCAAGCAGCAGGCGCGCATCGACCGCGCCGGCGAGATGATCTCGAACCTGGCCGAGCTGAAGTACCGCAACTCGCAGACGCGGGCCACCGAGATCGACTTCGACGCGACCGAGCGCCGCTCCAAGAGCCTCGTGCGCCTGCTCAAGGTCGAGAAGAGCCTGGGCGGGCGCAAGCTGTTCGGCCCGCTCGACCTGATCCTCTCGCCCGGCGACAAGCTCGGCCTGCTCGGCGGCAACGGCTCCGGCAAGAGCACCTTGCTCAAGCTCATCACGGGCGCCTTGAAGCCCGACGCCGGCGAGGTCCGGCGCGCCGACGGCCTGCGCGTGGTCACCTTCGACCAGCACCGCGAGCAGCTCGACCCGAACCAGACGCTCAAGCGCGCGCTGTGCGAGGCCGGCGAGCACGTCGAGTACAAGGGCCAGCGCATCCACGTCTACGGCTGGTCGGAGCGCTTCCTGTTCCGCAAGGAGCAGATGGAGTTCCCGGTCAGCCGCCTGTCGGGCGGCGAGCAGGCGCGCGTGCTCATCGCCCGCCTCATGCTCAAGCCCGCCGACGTCCTGCTGCTCGACGAGCCGACCAACGACCTCGACCTGCAGTCGCTCGAGGTGCTCGAGAACAGCCTGCGCGACTTCCCGGGCGCGCTCGTGCTCGTGTCCCACGACCGCTACATGCTCGAGCGCGTGTGCCCCGAACTGCTCGGCCTCGACGGGCGCGGCGGCTCGGGTTTCTACGCGGAATTATCCCAGTGGGAAGCCGCGCTCGGACGCGACGCGGAGCCCGAGGCCGCGAAATCCGCCCCCGCGGCGTCGAAGGGGGGCTCTCGCCTAAAGAGGAGAAGGAGCTCGCGCGCATGGAGGCCTCGATCAAGTCCGCCGAGGACGAGGTCGCCGCGGCGCGCGCCGCGCTCGCCGACCCGGCGGTGGCCTCGGACGTGCCCGAGCTGATCAAGCGGCAGGCGCGCGTCGACGAGGCGCGCGGGAAGGTTGAGGCGCTGTTCGCGCGCTGGACCGAGCTCGACTCGCGGCGCTAGCCGCCGACGAGCGTCAGGATCGCGCGCACCTTGCGCGGGTCGTCGAGGTGGCGGAACACCGCGATCAGATCCTCGTGCTGGTTCCGGCTGCACTTCAGGCACAGCGACTGCGCCGCGCGGCTGAGCTCGGCGCGCAGGCCGCGCGACGCGCCGGCCGGCACGCCGTGGAACAGCTCCGAGAGCGTGATGCCCAGGGCCTCGGCGAGCTTGTGCGACGTGTGCACGCTCGGCAGCTTCTTGCCGGTTTCGATGTAGGCGAGGAAGCCGGGGTCTATATCGGCGCGCTCGGCGAGCCGGCTGATCGTCAGGCCGTTCTTCTTCCGCCAGGCGCGGATGGAGGCGCCGATTCGGGGTCCGATTCTCTCCGCGGTTATCTGGGGCATGCGAGGATGATATGTCGTCTATTCCACGGTTGAAAATATCGGACGGGACACTGATTCGTGATGTCCTCATGACATGGCGTCCGGCGTGTTACAGACGGGTAAAAGATCGGTTACGAGAAACGCAGCGTTTTGCGGTAAAAAGTCGGCAAAGCCCCTTGCGAAGGCGCCGTGCCGGGCCTATACTCACCGCATGACCGCCAAAGTGAAGTCGGTGCTCACCGTCGCCTCCGAGGCTCTCGAGACCGCCGCGGGCTACGCGCTCGTCGCGGTCGGGCTCTACGCCGCGATCTTCGTCGACATGACGGGAGGCGGCTCCCTGTGGAGCAACCTGCGGAACATGAACGAGGGCGGCCGGGACACGCCGAACGCCACGCGCGTCATCAAGGTCGCGACCCAGGTCCAGGAGGACAAGCAGCACGAGGACCGCATTCTCGCCGTCTTCGACCGCGAGCAGGACAAGGCCGAGGTCGCCGCGGTCTACCGCGCTCCCGACGCCGTCGAGCAGCGCTCCTCGGTCGAGATGACCGACAGCCCCGCCGACACGCAGTCCGGCCCCGCGAAGTCCTGGAAGAAGTCGATCAAGGGCGAGATGCGCACGTTCACCGTCTACGGGCGCGGCGAGCAGACCACGTCGGCCTCCGCCGCCGCGGGCGCCGTCCCGGTCAAGGACAACGTCACGATCGTCGCGGTCGACGGCGCTCCGGCCGCCGCCGCGGCGGCCTCGCCCGCGGCCTCGCGCCCCGGGATGGGCTCGCGCCTGTCGAGCGGCCGTCTCGCGGCCTCCGAGACCTCGCGAAACGTCCGGTAGCGGCTACTTCGCGGGGGGACGAACGGCGCGGCGAAGTCCTTGCCCGTCAGCGCGACCGACTTGACGTCCGCGGCCGCGAAGCGCAGGCGGTCTTCCTTGTCTTTGGGGATGAACTCGATGTACGCCTCGCCCTTCATCGGGGACAGCTCCCGGTTGAACAGGTAGCCCTCGAGGACCTTCCCGTCCTTCAGCGTGAGCGTCACGTGCCCGCGGTGGTCGAAGGCCGCGTCGATCTGAGCGGCCACGTCGTTGGAGATGGTGGTCATTTCATTCATCCTTTGATCGCGGCGGTCAGGCTCGCCACGACGTCGTTCCAGTCCTTGTCCGCCGCGCCGCCCTGAGCGAAGTCGGCCCGTCCGCCGGCCGAGCCCGCGTTGTTGGAGGCGAACTCCTTGGCGATCTTCGCCGCGTCCACGCCCTTGCCGGCCAGGTCCGGAGTGGCGGCCAGCACGAAGGACAGCTTGCCGCCGCCCGGCGCGGCCAGGAACACGAGGCCGGAGCCGACCTCGGTCTTGATCTTGTCGGAAAGGCCGCGCAGGGACTTCGGGTCCGCCCCGTCCAGGCGCTGCAGGACGAGCTTGACCCCGCCGATCTCGACGACCTGCTTGCCGGCCTCGGCCTGCGCCGCGAGCTTGCTCGACTTGAGCTGGCCGAGCTTGTTCTCGAGCGCCTTGGCGCCCTCGGAGGCGTCGGCCTTGCCGCCGAGCTTCAGGATCTCGGCGACGAGGGCCGCGGCCTTGGCGCCGGCGGCCTTCTCCGCCTCGAGCTTCGCCGCGGCGACGGCCGCCGCGTGCTCCTCGACGGCCTTGCCGGCGATCGCCTCGATGCGCCGCACGCCGGAGGACGCGGAGGATTCTTTGATGATCTTGAAAGCCAGGATGTCGGCGGTGTTGTCGACATGGGTGCCGCCGCACAGCTCGAGCGAGAAGCGCTCCTTCGGCGCGTCCCAGCCCTTGCCGATCAACAGGAAGCGCGGGTCGGAGCCGTAGTCCTCGCCGAGAAGCGTCGTCGCGCCGAACTCGGCCACCTTCGAGACGGGGTGGACCTTCGGATGCACGGCGTGGGCGGCCCTGATCTCGTCGTTGACGATCTTCTCGACCTTGGCGACCTCGTCGGGCGTCAGCGCCTTGGCGTGCGTGAAGTCGAAGCGCAGCTTGTCGGGGCCGACGTAGGAGCCGGCCTGGCGGATGTTGCCGCCGAGGACGCGCTTGAGCGCCTCGTTCATGAGGTGGGTCGCCGTGTGATGGGGCTTGATGCGGGCGCGCCGCTCCGAGTCCACCTGGAGCCTGACCGCGGTGCCGACCGGCAGGGACGCGTTCTCCTCGAGGATGTGGACGAACACGTCGTTCTGCTTCTGCGTGTCGAGCACGCGCGCGAGGATCTTGCTGCCGTCGGCGGACACGACGCTGCCCGTGTCGCCGACCTGGCCGCCGCCCTCGGCGTAGAACGGGGTCTTGTCGAACACCGCGAGGCCCGGCGCCGAGGCGACGACCTTCGCCGTCGCGGTCTCCGAGTCGTAGCCGGCGAACTCGGTCTTGGGCGCGTTCGTGACGAGCGCGGTCAGGTTCTTCTCGCCGGAGCCCTTCCAGGACGAGCGCGCCACGTCGGCGGCCTTCTCCTTCGCCGCGGCGAAGCCCGCTTCGTCGACCGCCACGCCGGACGCGCCGCAGATTTCCTTCGTGAGTTCGAGAGGGAAGCCGAACGTCTCGTACAGGTGGAACGCCGTCTGTCCGGATAAATTCTTGCCCGACTTCTCGAGCGCCTTCTTGAGCTCGCCCTCGCCCGCGACGAGGGTCTCGCGGAACTTGGTCTCCTCGGTCTTCATGACGGCCTGGACCTGGGCGGTCGCCGCGCGCAGCTCGGGATAGCCGGGCGCGAAGATCTCGACGGCCGCGGGCACCAGCTCATGAAGGAACGGGGCTTCATGCCCCATCATCTGGCCGTAGCGCGCCGCGCGGCGCACGAGACGCCGCAGGACATAGCCGCGCTCGACGTTCGAGGGGATGATGCCCTCGCTCATGAGCATGGTCGCGGCGCGGGCGTGGTCGGCGATCACGCGGTAGCCGAGCGCGTGCTTGGGATCGAGCGGGTCGGTGCCGAGGATCTTGGACGCCTTCTCGACGATGGGCGAAAAGAGGTCGGTCTGGAAGGGGGACTTCGTGCCCTGCGCGGTGAAGGCGAGGCGCTCGAGGCCCATGCCGGTGTCGATGCACGGGCGCGCGAGCGGCTTCAAGCTCCCGTCGGGCTGGCGGTCGAACCCGGTGAAGACGAGGTTCCAGATCTCGATGTAGCGGTCGCCGTCGCCGCCGACGAAGTCGTCCTTGCCGGAGGCGAACTCGGGGCCGAGGTCGTAGTAGATCTCGGAGCAGGGGCCGCACGGGCCGGTGGGGCCCATGTTCCAGAAGTTGGTGTCCTCGCCCAGGCGGACGGCGGGATTCGGACAGCCCACCTTCTTCCACAGCTCGATCGCTTCGTCGTCTTCTTTGAAAACGGTGGGATGGAGCCGCTTCGGGTCGAGCCCGACCTCTTTCGTCAGGTACTCCCACGCCCAGGCGACGGCCTCGGCCTTGAAATAGTCGCCGAAGGAGAAATTGCCCAGCATCTCGAAGAACGTCATGTGGCGCAAGGTCGTGCCGACGCGGTCGATGTCGGTGGTGCGGAAGCACTTCTGCGAGGACGTCGCGCGCTTGAGGTCGGTCTTGAGCTGGAGGAAGTACGGCTTGAACGGCACCATGCCGGCGGAGTTGAACATCAAGGTCGCGTCGCCCTGGGGGACGATCGGGGCGGAGGCCTTGAGGGTGTGGCCGTTCTTGACGAAAAAGTCGAGGTAGCCGGAGCGGAGCTGGGCGCTGGTTTTCATGGTTTTACGAGGAGCATTATAGCTTTTCTCCCATCGTGACGTCATTGAGAGTGAATTTGCGTTTCCGAGCATTTCAGCCGCGCGGCGACGGTGAAATAATCGAAAACGCAATTGTTATAGTTGCTCATGGTCGATTTGCCCGGGTTCGAGCGGTTCGCGTTCAGCGACGGAGGCGTCCAGAAGCCCGTCTACCGCGCCGGCTCCGGCCCGGCGGTCGTCCTCCTCCACGAACTGCCCGGAATGGTGCCGGAATGCGTCGAGCTCGGGCGCAAGCTCGCCGCCGAGGGCTATTCCGTGTACATGCCCCTGCTCTTCGGCGAGCCGATGAAGAACTACGGCACCGCGCCGCTGCTGTGGCCGTGCGTCTGGAAGGAGTTCTCGGTCCTCTCGACCAAGGGCAAGAGCCCGGCGGCCGACTGGCTTCGGGCGCTCGCGCGCCAGGCGCACTCGGAGTGCGGCGGCAAGGGCGTCGCCGCGATCGGCATGTGCTTCACGGGCCGCTTCGCGCTGTCGCTGATGATGGACAAGGAGCTCATCGCCCCCGTGATCTGCCAGCCCGGCGGCGGCTGGAAGGACTCCGCGCTCGGCATTCCCGACGAGGAGTGGGAGAACGCCAAGCTCCGCTCGCGCGCGGAGAATATCCCCGTCCTGGGATTCCGGTTCGACGGCGATTTCCTGTGCAAGGCCGCGCGTTTCGACACGCTGAAGGAAGGCCTGGGGGAGAACTTCCGCGAGGTCGTCGTCCCCGGCAAGAAGCACAGCGTGCTCACGCTCCACTTCAAGGACCTGAGCCCCGCCGACCGCGCCCGCGTCTGGGCCGAGCTGACCGGCTACCTTCGCGAGCGCCTCAAATAGTGCCAGGCACGTACATTCGGTAAATTCCCGGGTATGAGAATTTACCGAATGTACGTGCCTGGCACTCAGCCTACTTGCCGTGGCACTTCTTGAACTTCTTGTTGGAGCCGCAGTGGCAGGGGTCGTTGCGGCCCACGTCGGGGCCGGTGTTGACCACGGTCTCCGCCTTCGGAGACTTGCCGTCGACGAAGAACCAGGTCGCGCCTTCCTTGCGGAACGTGGCGATCTCGTGGTGCTCGTAATCCTGGCCGTTCTGCGCGAAGCCCGCGATGAAGCTGACGATGCCCGTCGCGTCGCCGGGGCCGCCGCCTTTGGTGGCGATCACGTGCAGGCCGCGCCACTGCGAGTCCTTCGCCCACTTCTCGGAGGCCTTGCGGTCGAAATCGGCGCGGCTCTCGGGGGCGTGCGTCTTCTCGATGAAATCGATCTTCCCGGTCGCGTAGGCGGAGTAGCGGGCGCGCATGAGCGCCTCGGCCGTCGGGGCGGGCGTCTTGCCGGAGATGTGCGGCTCGCAGCACTCGGAGAAATTCTTCTTGGTGCCGCAGGGGCACGCGGTGGCGGTGGTCATGCCGCCATTCTACTACATCGCGTCAGCGCAGGTCGCGGGCGGGGATGCCGCCCTTGATCAGCCAGGCCTTCAGCGCGTCCACGTAGGCCGCGTCGGAGCGCTGCGGCGCGCGCTTGTTCTGGCGGTAGACGCCGATGATCCAGCGGCCGCCTTCGTGCTTGAGGTAGAACGCGACCATCGGCGCCTGGATGTCGGGGTCGCGCGTGGCCACGAGGCCGGACGGGGCGCCGGCCGAGGCGCCGTAGAAGTCGGCGTACAGGAACACGCCGTCGCGCGCGACCTCCTCGACCGACTTGCCGCCGCGGGCGCTCATCGCCGTCGCGACCGAGCGCATCGTCTCGCCCTGCGCGTTGTCGGGGTAGTTCTCGACGGCGCGCGCGAGCTCGTCGGAGCGCAGGGCGAGCTCGACCTGGTGCTCGAAGCGCGAGGTCGGGATGTCGTCGACGTACTCGAGCAGCCCGCGCTTGACGAGCACGGCCTCGACCGCCGCGACGGTCATCTTGTGCTCGGCGGCGATGCGGATCAGGATCGAGGAGAACCGGCGGAGCTTCGGATTGAGCTTCGCCGCGACGTCGGCGTCGCTCGCCGCGCGGGCGGGCAGCAGCGCGGCGCGGACTCCGGCGGCGCGCGGCGAGCCGCGCGGGATGCCCTTCTCGTCGAGCCAGTCGCCGAGCAGGGCGTCGGCCTCGCGCTCCGTCGGGGCGCGGCCGCTCATGATGCCCGCGATGTAGCGGCGCGCGGCCGCAAGGTCGGGGCTCGCGGGCGGCGCGCGCGCGGGCGGGGGACGCCGTCGTTCTTCCAGGACTCCGGCGTCTGTCGCGCCTCGAAATAGGTCAGGACGAACGCAAAGTTCTTGCGCTGCTCGGGGGCAGCAGGTCGAACTCCGGGCTCTGCCGCAGGACGTTCAGGAACTTGAACGAGCCCGCGAGCATGGCCTCGTCGGAGGGGCCGGGACCCTTGCCGAGCGCCTCGACCTGCGCCCGGATCTCGAGGGCCAGGCCCCGCACGCGCTTCTTGGCCTGCTCGAGGGAGCCGACATAGGTCGAGACCTGGTCGCTGAACGCCAGCCGCTTGCCCCAGGCGAGCGCCCAGCCGGGCTCGGAGGGGAAGGCCGCGGCGGCGGCCTTCTCGAAGGCCTCCTGCTTGGCCTTCATCTGGACCGGATCCATCGCGAAGTCGGTGGCCATGATCATGGCCTTGACCTGCGCGGCGGTGAAGCCGTGGCGCGAGCCGAGGTCGAGCAGCAGGGCTCGGGCCTCGTCGTCCTTGTCGAGATGCTCGAGCGTCGCCGAGACGCGGGCCGGGGAGTTCGCCGCGCGCCCGGGGTCGACGTCGTGCAGGGCGGCGGAGACGATCAGCAGGATCTGCTTGTCGGCCGGGAGGTTCTGCGCGGCGACGACGCGCGCGGCGAGGTCGGCGACCTCGTGGGAGTGGCCGAGGCCGTGGTAGACCTTGTCCTGGTCGCCGGGATGGCGGGTGTCGAGGAAGGACTGGACGCGCAATGCGAGGTCGGAGGAGACGCCGAGCTTGACGAGCTGCTGGACGAAGAACGGCGGTCCGCCGGGGGCCCCGGGGCGGCGGCGGTGGGGCCGCCGTTCGGAGGAGTCTTCGGGGGCGTCGCGGCGGCGGCCGCGGCGACGGGCTTGGCGGCGGGCTCGTCCGACGTGGAGGCGGCGGCGCGGACGGGCGAGGCCTGCAGCGCGGAGGGGGCCAGGCCTTGGTTTAAGGAAAGAGCGGGGGCGGCCAGGGCCGGGGTCAGGGACCCGTTCAGGGACAGAGGAGCGAGCGAACTTTGCGTGAGGCCGACGGGGGCGATCCCGCCGTTGAGAGAGGTGCCGACCGAGCCCGAGGCCGAGCCGGACTCGCCGGCGACGGCCCCGGTCTTGACCTGGGCGCCCGCGGGCAGCGCCAGTGCAACTAAGGTAAGAAGCAGCGGGATTGCGCGAGGGGGCCGCATGAACGCAGTGTAAACCCGGGTTTGGGCCCTGTCAAGGGGCCCCCAATCCGTTAACAATCATTTCGTTTGACAGGCCGGAGGGAGTCTGTTATAACATGATCCGACGACGAAACGCGCCATGCGCAAAAATCCTCGACGCCCTGTCCCGCCGGCTGACCGTCCTGGTCATCCCCCAGACCCAGATGAAGCCCTGGCGCTGGCAGTGCACCACCGCCTTCTTCCTGTTCATGCTGGCCCTGTGGTCGGTCGTGACCGTCGGAGCCGGCGTCATCGCGGGGCGCCACGTCGACTACTGGATCACGAAGGCCGACAACCGGGTCATGCTGACGAAGATGACCCGCCTCGCCCAGGAGATGGACCGGGCGCGCTACGCGCTCGACCAGGCCCGTTCCACCGACCGCCAGCTGCGCGGCCTGCTGACGATGGCCGGCTCCCGCGACCCCATCGAGGCCGCCACCGGCGTCGGCGGCCCGACCTTGGCCGACCGCCTGAGCCTGGGCAAGCTGCTCGAGGGCGGCCGCGGCGCGGAGCTGCGCCAGTCCGAGTGGCACCGCGAGATCGCGCGCCTGCGCCGCGACGCCGAGGGGCGCCTGGCGAGCTTCCAGGAGATCGCCTGGTACGTCGGAAACCAGAAGAGCCTGCGCAACGCGACTCCGAGCCTGTGGCCGACCGAGGGCTCGATCACGTCGCTGTTCGGCTACCGCTTCTCGCCCATGCACCGGGCCGACGGCGAGACGGGCGAGTTCCACGCCGGCCTCGACATCGCCAACGCCGCCGACACCCTCGTCCACTCGACGGCCGACGGCACGGTCCGATTCTCCGGTTGGTCGCACGGCTACGGCAACATGGTCGTCATCGACCACGGCTACGGCGTCAGCACGCTCTACGGGCACACGTCGAAGGCGCTGGTCAAGGCCGGCGACCGCGTGATGCGCGGCCAGGTCATCGCGTACATGGGCACGACGGGCCGCTCGACCGGCGCTCACCTGCACTACGAGGTGTGGCGCCAGGGCCGCCCCGTCAACCCGATGTCCTACCTCAAGGTGCGCTCCGGGCCGGACCTGCTCGGCTGGGCGCCCTCCGCGCCGAAGGCCCGCTCCTGATGTTCGGCGAGAAATCCGCCCGCGGGGACGCCCGCGAGGGCATGACCTTGATCAGCGAGGACGCGTTCTTCCACGGCTCGCTCGTCGTGAAAGGCTCCCTGCGCGTCGAGGGCGTCTTCGAGGGCGACATCTCCGACGCCGTGGACGTCGAGGTCGGCGCCAAGGGCCGCGTGGTCGGCAACGTGGCCGCCGAGACGATCGTCGTCGCCGGCGAGGTCGTCGGCGACATCGTCGCGTCTCGCTCGCTCGAGATTCTCGCCAGCGGCCGCGTGACCGGCGACATCCGCGTGCCGAAGCTCAAGATCGACGACGGCGCGTTCTTCGACGGCTCCTGCGCGATGGGCGGAGCCGACGACAAGCCGCGACGCCGCCGCGCGCGCGCCGAGGCCGAAGCCTCCGGCGACGGCGCGTACGAAAAATCCGCCCAGTAAAAGGACCCCCGAATGATCTCGTTCCTCCGCCGTCATCAGAAGAGCATCTTCGTCGCGACCATCTCCGTGTTCCTGTGCGGCAGCTTCGTCGGGTTCGGCGGCGCGTGGTTCACGGGCCGCGACATGGACGGCGTCGCCGCGCGCATCGGCCGCGTCAAAATCCCCGCGGCGCGCGTGCAGCTGCGCGCCAACCAGTACGCCGACGTCCTGCGCGACAAGGGCACCGAGATGGATGACGCGATGATGGTCCGCCTGCGCCGCGAGATGCTCAACGAGATGATGATCGAGGAGCTGCTCGCGATGAAGGCCGACGAGCTCGGGCTCAAGGTCACGAACGACCAGCTCGCGCGCGAGATCCGCGGCACCCCGGCGTTCCAGCAGGGCGGCCAGTTCAGCCAGGACGCGTACTTCCAGCAGGTCCGCGCGCGCTTCCGCGAGACGCCGCAGGAGTACGAGCGCGGGCGCCGCAAGTCGATCAAGGCCGGCCAGCTCAAGCAGCTCTTCTACCGCGTCTCCAAGCCGCCCGTCGCCGAGGTCGAGGCCGCCTACGCGGCCGCGCTGAAGGCGGCCCCGAAGAAGGACGCCGCCAAGCTCACGCGCGAGGGCGTCGCCCAGCAGCTCCAGCAGCAGCGCGCCGTCGAGCTCATCAACTACTGCCTCAAGCAGATGTCGGCGCAGGTCGAGCACCAGATCTTCCTCGACCGCATCGAGAACCAGGGGGCGCGTCTTGAGCTCGATCCTCGTCGTCGGCTCGGTCGCGCTCGACTCCGTCAAGACGTCGGCCGGCAAGAGCGTCGAGGCCCTCGGCGGCTCGGCGACGTACTTCTCGCTGTCGGCGAGCTACTTCTCGGACGTTTCCCTCGTCGGCGTCGTCGGCGAGGACTTCCCGCGCGAGTGCCGCCGCGTGCTCGAGCGCCGCGAGATCGACCTCGAGGGGCTGAAGGCCGCGAAGGGCAAGACCTTCCGCTGGTCGGGCTCCTACGGCAAGGACGCCTCGGTCGCCAAGACCCTGGCCACCCATCTCAACGTCTTCAAGGAGTTCAAGCCCGCCCTCTCCGAGGCCCAGCGCCGCATGCCCGTCGTGTTCCTCGCGAACATCGACCCGGACCTGCAGGCCGAGGTCCTCGCGCAGATGAAGTCGCCCGCGCTGGTGGCCTGCGACACGATGAACTACTGGATCGACTCGAAGCCCGCGGCGATCCGGAAGCTCCTCGCCAAGGTCGACGTGTTCTTCTCCAACGATCAGGAGGCCATGAAGCTCACGGGCGCGCCGAACGCGCTCCAGGCCGCCGAGGTCCTCTCCGGCTGGGGCCCGTCCGTCGTCGTCGTCAAGAAGGGCGAGCACGGCGCGTTCATGAAGGTCGGCTCCAAGTTCTACGTCTTCCCGGCCTACCCCTGGCGCGCATCAAGGACCCGACGGGCGCGGGCGACACGTTCGCCGGCGGCTTCCTCGGCTACCTCGCGTCGACCGAGTCCTACAAGGACGTCTCGCACCTCAAGCGCGCGATGGCCTACGGCACGACGATGGCCTCGTTCAACGTCCAGGACTTCTCGACGAAGAACATCGAGGCTTTGGAGCGTGACGTCATCGACGAGCGCTTCCACGACCTCGCCGACCGCATGGCGATTCCGCGCGCCGACGCTCTGCTCAAGACCCGCCGCGCCGTCGCGGCGTGATCCGCCTCGAAGGGCTGCGCAAGACCTTCGGCGCGCACGTCGCCGTGGCCGACCTGAATCTCGAGGTCAAGCCGGGGAGATCTTCGGCTTCCTGGGACCCAACGGCGCCGGCAAGACGACGACGGTCAAGATGATGACGGGACTGCTGAAGCCCACGGCCGGCCGGGTCCTCGTCGGCGGCATCGACATGGCCGTCGACCCGATCGCCGCCAAACGGACCATGGGCCTCGTCCCCGACGAGCCCTTCGTCTACCCGAAGCTCACCGGCCAGGAGTACCTGCGCTTCATCGGCGAGCTGTACGGCGTCGGCCTCGGGGATATGAAAAAGCGCGTGCCCGAGCTTCTCGAGATGTTCGAGCTCACGCCCTGGGGCGGCGAGCTCGTCGAAAGCTATTCCCACGGGATGAGGCAGAAGCTCGTGCTGGCGGGCATCCTGCTCCATGAGCCCAAGATCCTCGTGCTCGATGAGCCGATGGTCGGCCTCGACCCGAAGAGCGGCCGTCTCGTCAAAGACATTTTCCAGCGCCTGGCGGAGCGCGGCACCGCGGTGTTCATGTGCAC
This sequence comes from Elusimicrobiota bacterium, assembly GCA_023213235.1. Lineage (GTDB taxonomy): Bacteria > Elusimicrobiota > Elusimicrobia > UBA1565 > UBA9628 > GWA2-66-18. The sequence continues at coordinate 1,175,935 of CP096137.1, forward strand.
GCACGTCCTCGAGATCGCCGAGAAGCTCTGCCATCGCATCGGCATCATGATCGGGGGAAGATGATCGCCTGCGGCACCCTCGACGAGCTGCGCTCGACCGCGAGGAAAGAGGGGCAGGATCTCGAGAGCATCTTCCTGAGCCTGACCGGCGGGGCCGAGTACTCGACCCTCCTGAAGTACCTGTAGGATGCTCGCAGCGCTGCTTCGCCGCCGGGCCCGCTCCTTCGTCAACACGGTCTCCCACTGGACCGCCTACGAGTGGGCGCGCAACGCCGCCTTCGGCGGCGCCGGCCTGGGACTGCTCTACGGCCTCCACTACGGCTTCTACCGGCTTCTCAAGTACCTCTCGACCGTCGAGCTCATCGGCGGCCTGCTCACATGGAAGCTGACGGCGATGCTGCTGCTCATGACGCTGTCGATGGTCGTCGTCTCGTCGCTGCTCACCGCGCTGACGACCTTGTTCTACTCCTTCGACCTGAAGTTCCTCATGAAGGCCCCCGTCAGCCTGCGCGCCGTCTTCCTCGACAAGTCGCTCGAGAGCGCGTTCTTCGCGTCCTGGATGATCGGGCTCATCCTCGTGCCCTACGTCGGCGCGATCATGCGCGTGCAGGGCCTGGGCTGGAGCTTCCTCGCGGCCTTCGCCGTCGCGACGCCGCCGTTCCTGCTGCTCGCCGCCTCCTGGGGCATCGCGTTCACGCTGGCGCTGCTCTATCTCTTCCCGTCGTCGCGCACGCGCGACGTCGTCTGGGTGCTCTCGAGCCTCTCGCTGACCGTCGTCTACGGCCTCGTGCGCTTCGCCGAGCCCGAGAAGCTGATCCGTCCCGACGCGCTCGAGGTCGTCGCGCAGTACCTCGGCTTCCTTCAGGCCCCGACGGCGCCGTACCTGCCGTCGTGGTGGCTCGCCGAAAGCCTGCGCATGGCCGCCGGCGGCAACTGGCGCGGCTGGGCGCTGCGCGCGGGCGCGCTGTGGGGGCGGCCGCGCTCGTCTACGGCCTGCTCGTCGCGCTCGCGGGGAAGATCTACTTCGTCGGCTACAGCGGCGCGCAGGAAGGCGCCCTGCGCAAGCGCCGGCACGCCTTCGAGCGCCTGCCGGAACAGGCGCTCCTCGGCGCGCGCTCGACGGCCGTCCTCCTCTGGAAGGAGCGCACGACGTTCTTCCGCGACGTGAAGCACTGGTCTCAGATCCTCCTCATCATCGGGCTCGTCTTCGTCTACCTGTTCAGCATCCGCCGCCTGCCGCTCGACTCCGCCGAGCTGCGCAGCCTCGTCTCCTTCCTCAACGTCGGCACCGCGGGCTTCGTGCTCGCCGCCCTCGGCCTGCGCTTCACGTTTCCCGCGATCAGCCTCGAGGGCCGGTCGTGGTGGGTCCTGCGCACCGCCCCGGTCGACGTCGGCGGGATCATGCGCCAGAAGCTCCTCTTCTCCGCGGTCCCGATCCTCACGATCGCGGCGACGCTCGCCCTCATGACGAACTGGATCCTCGACGCCGACCGCTTCACCTCGTGGCTGTCGCTCGGCGCGCTGCTCGTCGTGGGCCTGGCCATCTGCGCGATGGGCGTGGGCTTCGGCGCGCTGTTCCCGAACTTCGCCGTCGAGAACATCCACCAGATCGAGTCCTCCGTCGGCGGCTTCGTCTACATGGCCGCCTGCCTGTTCTACGTCGGCTTTACGATCGCCTCTCTCGCGGGCCCCATGCAGATGCACTTCTCCGAGCGCTTCGGCACCGGCGTCTGGAACAGCAAAGTAGCGCTGCTCTCTTTATCGGGCTGGTTCGTCGTCAACCTGATCGCCTTCGTCGTGCCGTGGCGGCTCGGCCGCCGCGCCCTGGAGAACCATGAATAAGCTCGTCCTCGTCCTGCTGCTGTCGCCGGCCGCCTTCGCCGCCGAGCCCGCTAAGCCGCGCGTCGCCGTCGTCATCGACGACTTCGGCCTGAACTACAAGAAGACCCCTCCCGACGAGGAATGGATGGCGTTGCCGCACGCCCTGACCTACGCGGTGATGCCCGAATCGCCCAAGACCAAGCAGTCCGCGGCGCTGACGGCGGCGACGAAGGACAAGGAACTCATGATCCACTTCCCGTTCGACCCGTTTCAGAACCTCAAGCTCGCCAAGGACGCCGTCGACCCGGCCGACGCCGAGTCCACGCTCAAGCTCCTCGAGAAGGCGATGAAGCAGATCCCGGGCGCGAAGGGTCTCAACAACCACAGGTCGTACAAGGGAACGAAGAACGCCCCGCTCATGAAGGCGTTCATGGCGATGCTCAAGCCCACCGGCATGTACTTCCTCGACTCCCGCGTCTCGGAGAAGACGGTCGCCTACGCCGAGGCCAAGGCCGCCGGCATCCCGGCCGCCATGAACTTCATCTTCCTCGACACGGCCGAGCTGCACACGAAGGCCTTCTGCGAGAAGATGCTCCGGCAAGCCGTCGCGCGCGCGCGCAAGAGCGGCTCGTCGATCGCGATCGGGCACCACTATTTCCGCACGACCTTCGACTGCCTGAAGGACGAGATGCCGCGCTACGAGAAGGAAGGAGTGGAGTTCGTGCCGGCGTCGGCGCTGGCGAACTGACTACTTCTTGCGCGTGAAGACCGCGCGCAGCGTCTGCGGGGGCGCGCCCGGCACCGCGCTCGCGACCGCGACCTCGAGGTCCTTGCCCGCGATCCGGTAGGCGATCCGGTGCGAGGCGCCGTTGACGAACGAGAGATCGGCCTGACGGCCGGCCGCCGCCGTTCCCTCGACGCGCTCGTCGCCGAGCGCCAAGGTCCCCTGGAGCGAGGCCTCGGGCGCGATGCTCGACGTCCAGACCGCGTCCCAGCCGTCCTTGGCGGGCTTCAAGACGAGCTTGTCGGTCAGCTTCTCCCGGAACTGAAGCTCGAGCAGGTCGAGCGTCGCCTCGGTCTTGCCCGACCAGCCGGTCTTGATCGTCAGGACGGCGTTGTAGCGCCCGAGCGCGTGGGCGAACGTCCCTTCCCAGCGCCCCTCGAGCTCGCGCAGCGCCTTCTTGGCGTCCGCGACCGGGACCGGCGGCCGGCCCGGCAGGGCGGGGGCGGGCTTGGTCGCCGTCGAGCACTGCACGGGGCTGAAGGCGTCGCCGGTGAGGCTCGGGCCCGCGCCGCCGGGACAGCGGGGGCGGCGTGGGCCGAGGCGGCCAGGAGGACGGCGCAGGCGAGTCCGTTCATAAAAAGTGGTACCGGCGGTGGGACTTGAACCCACAAGGGCGTGTGCCCGATCGATTTTGAGTCGATTGCGTCTGCCGTTCCGCCACGCCGGCCCGCCCGTATTCTACCATTCGGGGGTTGACTTCGCGTCCCGGCGGCCCAATACTGGGGGGACTCTTCCGGGAGGAACCCCTCGATGACCCCTCGAATCGCCGCCCTCGTCCTTCTCGCCGCCCTCGCTTCCTCCGCCCGCGCCAACGACCAGATGCTCGGCTTCATCGACGTCAAGCAGTGGTGCGCGATCGACCTGCCGAAGGCCGACGGCAAAGAGGTCAAGATCGACAACGCGAAGGTCCGCCGGATCTACGCCGACGCCGCGGGCCTGACCGGCAACGACGAGGACCGGAACAAGACCAAGGTCGGCGCGGATATGAAGCCCATGTTCTGCCGCATCGGCACTCTCGTCGGATTCAACGCCGCCGTCGGGGAGTTCACGAAGCTCGCCAAGGACAGCGACATCTCGGTCAAGAACTCGAGGAAGTTCGAACCCATGGTGCAGTTCTACGCCGAGACGCTGTCGGTCTTCTCCTGCGGCGCGCCGAAGGCCGACAAGGAGGAGATCGAGGGCCTGCGCAGGGACTACACGAAGATACTCAAGGCCTACCTGACGCGCCCGATCGCCTCGGAGTACATGGGCCTCGGCAAGCCGACGACCACGCGCGAGGCCGCGGCGGCGTCCCTGACCTCGGTCGCCTACCACATCACGTCGTCCGGCAAGATTCTCGGCGACGAGAACTGCCCGCGCGGCGTCCTCCTCGCCGAGAACGACGCGCTCAAGAACGAAGCGCTCGCGATCTCCAAGACCGCGAAGTAGTCAGTCTCCGCCGAATTTGCGGGCGACCGCGAGGGCGGCGACGCCGAGCAGGCCGACGCCCCAGGCCCACGGCAGGCGGCGCGCCGGCGCGGCGGGCGCTCCTTCTTCCGTCGTCGGCGCGGGGCCCCAGCCGAGCTTGGCCCTGACGGCGGCGGCGACCGAGGCGAGCGCGCCTTCCGGCGCCTTCGCGGCGGGCGCGGCCGCGGCCGAGGCCCCGCGGCGGGGAGCCTGCCCGGACGACGATTCCTCGGCGGCTTCCTCGGCCGTCTGGGGCGCGGCCGCGAGGCGGCCCGGCTTCTTCTCTTCTTCTTCCTCGTCCTCGCCGATGCCGACGGCGGCGAAGATGCTCTTCCAGATGTTCTTCGCGGTCTCCGGTTTGACGAAGTCGTTCTTCTTGTAGCCCGCGGAGTCGGCGTTCTTGTTGCAGTCGCCCGAGAGACTCTCGCACGAGCGGTTCCAGACGAGGTCCTGCCGCGGGTCCTCGGTCATGGCGACGTCCTTGAAGTCGGGGCGCGACGGATTCTTTTGGTACTCCCCGCGCAGGCTGTCGAACTCCTGGCGCGAGATCGAGCGGAAGAAGTCGGGATATTTAGCCAAGGCATTCGGCTCCCGCGCCGCGGCCTCGCGAAGCGAGGCGACCTCGTCGGCGGAGGCCGGCGAGCCGTCGCGCCGGCGGAACGCGACGCTGCCGTCGGGCGCGGTGTAGGGCGCCAAGCCGCGCGACTCGGCGAGGCTGCGCAGAGGCCCGGCCCAGGCCGCGGCCTCGGGCGCTTTCGAGGGCCCGGCGCCGGGAGAGCCTGCGAACGTGACGAACGGCGAGGCGGGCGCGCCCGGCTTTCCCGCCGCCGCGGTCTTGGCGGCGGGAGCCGCCGCGGCGCCGGTCCTGCCGAGGGCTTCCGCGGCTTTCGAGCCCGCGGCGCCGAAGGCGCCGGCGTCGGCGCCGGGCATCATCGACTTCATCTGGGACGCCATGCGCGAGGCCGCCTGGCCGGCCGAGGACGAGCGCGACTGCGCCTTCTTGGCGCCTTGGGACGCGGCTTCCGGCGAGCCCGCGGGCGCCGTCTCGGAGTCGGAGCCGCCGCCGGAGTCCGAGCCCGCGCCCAAGCCCAGGCGCCGGTACCATGGGACGCCGTCGTCGGCCGGCGCCTGCTCGGACGGCGTCGACGTTTCCGACAGTGGATCGCCGGGCGTGCGGCCCGCGCCGGGTGCCCCGCCAGGCGCCGCTCCCGGCGCGTCGCCGCCTTGCTGCGGCGGCCGGCGCAGGCCCGGAGGTTCCGGTGGGCCGACGAAGCTGTCGTCGGTCTTTTCCTCGGGCGGATCCTCATCGAAGACGACGGGCGGGTCGGGATCGCCGGCGCGCGCGCCGGGCGCGCAGAGGCAGAGGGCCGCCAGCAGGAGGGGGCGCATCACCGCAGTATAGCCTCCGCCCCGAAGGCGCGCAAGACGAGTCGATAATGGCTTCATAACGCCCTCCGGAGGCATCATGGAGGCATGCTCGACCGAATCAAGCAGTTGCTGTTAGGCAAGCCGCGCGACATCCGGGATCCGGACGTCTTCCACAAAGTCTCCTTGGCCGCGTTCCTCGCCTGGGTCGGCCTCGGCGCCGACGGCCTGTCCTCCTCCGCTTACGGCCCGGACGAGGCTTACCGCGCTTTGGGGGCGCACACCACCTCGCCCTGTTTTTGGTGGTGATGACGGCGGTCACGATCTTCGTGATCTCGATCGCCTACTCGAACCTCATCGAACACTTTCCGGGCGGCGGCGGCGGCTACCTCGTCGCGACGAAGCTGCTCGGCGAGAAGGCCGGCGTCGTCTCCGGCTGCGCGCTCGTCGTCGACTACGTGTTGACGATCTCGGTGTCGGTCGCGTCGGCGTGCGACGCGCTGTATTCCTTCCTGCCTCCGCACTGGTCCGGAACGAAGCTGCTCGCGGCGTGCGCGGCCCTGCTCTTCCTCCTGCTTCTGAACCTGCGCGGCGTCAAGGAGTCGGTCACCTTTCTCGTTCCGATCTTCCTCGCCTTCGTCGCCCTGCACGTCTTCATGATCCTGTACACCGTGGGCAGCCACCTGACCGCCCTTCCCGGCGTGTTCAAGGACGCGGGAAACGACCTGAGCGGCTCGATCTCCGCGCTCGGCTTCGCGCCGGTCGCCTTCATCCTCATGCGCGCTTACTCGATGGGCGGCGGCACCTACACGGGCATCGAGGCCGTCTCCAACGGCGTCGGCATGCTGCGCGAGCCGCGCGTACAGACGGGCAAGCGCACGATGCTGTTGATGTCGACCTCGCTCGCGTTCACGGCCGGCGGCATCCTCCTCGGCTATCTGCTCGTCGCCGCGGTTCCCGAGACGGGCAAGACGATGAACGCCGTCCTGCTCGAGAATCTCTACGGGGGCTGGGGCTCCTCCGGGAAAGTCCTGGTCATACTGACCTTGCTCTCCGAGGCGGCCCTCCTGCTCGTCGCCGCGCAGACCGGCTTCCTCGACGGTCCGCGCGTCCTCTCGAACATGGCGCTCGACTCGTGGGTCCCGCACAGCTTCTCGCGCCTCTCCGACCGCCTCGTCACCCAGAACGGCGTCTTCCTGATGGGCGTCGCGGCTCTGGCCACGTTGATCTATACTCATGGGCACATCACGACCTTGGTCGTCATGTACTCGATCAACGTCTTCCTGACGTTTTCGCTGACCGAGCTGGGCATGGCCAGGCATTGGATCGTCCACCGGTCGACCGAGCCGCGCTGGCGGTCCCAGCTCGCGATCCACGGCACCGGCCTCGTCATGTGCGTGAGCATCCTCTGCGTCACTTTGCATGAGAAGTTCCTCGAGGGCGGCTGGGTCACCGCCGTCATCACGACGCTGACGGTGGCTCTGTGCTTCCGGGTGCGTCGCCACTACCGCGAGGTGGGGGAAAGCCTCAAGGGTCTCGAGAAGATCCTCGAGGCGGCCCCGCTGGCCGGCGAGGAAACCAGGGCGGGACGCATCGATCCCAAGGCCCCGACCGCGGTGCTCACCGTGTCGAGCTTCTCCGGCTACGGACTGCACCACATCCTCGCGATCCAGCGCCTGCTTCCGGGATATTTCAAGAACTTCGTCTTCGTCTCCGTGGGGGTTCTCGACTCGGGGAACTTCAAGGGGAGCGACGCCATCGGGCACCTCGAGACGGAGAAGCGCGCGCACCTGGACAAGTACGTCGCGTGGGCCCGACAGCACGGCTTCGACGCCGAGTCGCGCCTGGCTCTCGGGACCGAGACGATCGAGGTGCTGGAGAAGACCCTCGTCGAGCTCTCGCGCGAGTTCCCGCGCATGATCGTGTTCACCGGAAAGCTCATCTTCAAGGAGGAGCGCTGGTACCAGCCCATCCTGCACAGCGAGACGGCGAACTCGCTGCAGCGTCGACTCCAGTTCAACGGCGTGCAGGTCGTCGTGCTGCCGGTTCGGGTATACTGACGAGGATGAAGGAATACGCTCTCGCAGCCGGAGCCGTCGCGGCCTGCACGGCGGCGGGTTTCGCCGTGCACGGCGCCCTGACCGTCACCGACCTCGTCATGGTCTATCTCCTCGGAACTCTCTTCGTGGCTCTGCGCGGTCGCCGCGGTCCGGCCCTGTTCGCGTCCGTCGCCGGCGTCCTGTCCTTCGACTTCTTCTTCGTGCCGCCGCGCTACACCTTTCACGTCGAGCACCCGCAGTACGTGGTCACCTTCCTGGTGATGTTCGCCGTCGCTTTGCTGATCAGCCATCTGGCGGTGCGCGTCCGGCTTCAGGCCGAGGCCGCCAAGCGCGCCGAGGTGGTCGCCGAGACCGAGAAGCTGCGCAGCTCCCTGCTCAGCGCGGTCTCGCACGAACTCCGCACGCCTCTGACGGCGATCATGGGCTCGGCGAGCACCTTGCTGGCCCAGGCGGGGGACGGCTCGCGCGATCTGCTGACCAACATCCGCGACGAAGCCGAGCGGTTGACGCGCCTCGTGCACAACCTCATCGAGACGACGCGGCTCGAGTCGGGGGCGGCGTTGAAGAAGGAGCCTCACGCCCTCGAGGAGATCGTGGCGTCCGCCCTCGAGCGCACGGAGAAGATCCTCGCCGGGCGTCGCCTCGAGGCGGACCTGCCGGAGAATCTGCCGCTCGTCCCGCTCGACCCGGTGCTGATGGAGCTGGTGTTCGTCAATCTCCTCGAGAACGCCGCCCGCCACGCGCCCGAAGGGGCCGTCGACCTCGTCGCGCGCGAGCGCATGGACGGAGTCGAGATATCGGTCGCGGACCGCGGGCCCGGGATCAAGGCCGAAGACCTCGGCCGCGTCTTCGAGAAGTTCTACCGGGCGAGCGCCGCGCCGGGCGCGGGTCTCGGCCTGGCGATCTGCAAGGCCGTCGTCGAGGCCCACGGCGGGACGATCCGGGCCGAGCATCGGCCGGGCGGGGGAGCCCTTTTCATCCTCACTTTGCCCCGGGGCGCGCGGTGAAGGCCCTGGTCCTGATCGTCGACGACGAGCCCGCGATCCGGCGCTTCCTTCGGCCGGCGCTGGAGGAGAACGGCTACGCCGTCCTCGAGGCGACGACGGGAAAGTCCGCGCTCGAGGCCGCGGTCGCCAAGAAGCCGGACGTCGTGCTGCTGGACCTGAGCCTCCCCGACCAGGACGGCCTCGACGTGCTCAAGCGCCTGCGCGAGTGGAGTTCGGCACCGGTGATCGTCGTCTCGGCGCGCGGCGAGGAGACGGACAAGATCGCGGGCCTCGACCGCGGCGCCGACGACTACCTGACCAAGCCGTTCGGCGTCGAGGAACTGCTCGCGCGCATCCGAGCGGCGCTGCGCCGCGCCGAGAACGCGGCTCGCGACCCCGAGCCCGTGTACGAGCACGGCGACCTTAAGATCGACCTCACGGCTCGGCGCGTGTGGGTGGGGAAGAAGGAGGCGCGCCTCTCGCCCCTGCAGTACGCCCTGCTGGCCGCGCTCGTCCGACGGGCGGGTCGCGTCGTCTCTCAGAAGGACCTTCTCAAGGAGCTGTGGCCCGACGGCGGCAGCACGCCGGAGGCGCTTCGCATCCTCGTCCACCAGACCCGGCACCGCATCGAGAAGGAGCCGGTTCGGCCGAAGCACCTGAAGACCGAGCCGGCGGTCGGCTACCGCCTCGAAGCCCCCGAATAACGCCGAGGCATCGCTCCAGCGCTCATTTCAAAACCGGGCCTCCGTTCGTGCGCCCCGTTTTGCCCAACGGCGGGGCGCGCGTCGTCGCGGTCAGCCGAGAGAGGGCGAGTTCTTGGGGACCCACATCCCGGCCACGACGCCGGTCATGACCGTGGTCCCGTCCTTGGGGCCGCCGTCGAACTGGAACTCGACGGAGGCGACGAGCTTGCCGTCGCGGAAGTAGCCCTCGGGCTCGAAGGAGCCGAGGCAGGCGAGCTTGTCGCCCGCGCGCACGACCTCCTTGAACTCGACGGACTCCACCTGCGTGAAGAAGCCGACCATGCGGTCGAGCTCCTCGGCGCTGACCTTGTCGGCCATGCGGTAGATGCCCCAGGCGACCGACCCGATCTGGGCGGCCATCTCGATCATCTTGAAGGGGGCACGACCCCTTCGGGGAGTAGCCCGCGCAGTCCTCGGCCTTCCAGGTGTAGTGGCCGACGATGTGGTCGTCGTCGAGCTCGACGATGCCGTCGATGAAGCGCATCGGGCGCTGCTGCGGGACGAGCTCGAGGACGCGCTCGGGGGTGATCGCCATCGCGGCATTATAACATTGATATAATCCGGGCCATGAAGATCGTCAAGGAATTCAAAGAGTTCGCGATGAAGGGCAACGTCGTGGACATGGCCGTCGGCGTGATCATCGGCGGCGCCTTCGGCAAGATCGTGAGTTCCTTCCTCAACGACATCGTGATGCCGCCGCTCGGCCTGCTCATGGGCGGCGTCGACTTTACGGACAAAAACGTGATCCTCAGGGCCGCCCCGGAGGGCGGCAAGGCGGTCACGCTGAACTACGGCGCCTTCGTCACGAACATCATCGATTTCGTCATCGTCGCCGCCGCCGTGTTCGCCGCCATCAAGGCGATCAACACGCTCAAGCGCTCGGAGCCGGCCGCCCGCCGCCGGCGCCGAGCGAGAAGCAGTGCCCGGAGTGCCTGCTGAACATCCCTCTGAAAGCCAAGCGCTGCGGGCACTGCTCCCAGCCCCAGGCCGCCTGATCCCCGGAGACACCATGAAAGCCATCGTCCTCGCCGCCGCCGTGATCCTCTCGTCGTCCGCCTGCTGCTTCTTCGGCATCGGCGCGCCCACGGCCGCCGCCCCGGCTCCCGCGCCGGCCCCCGTCGCCGCCCGTCCCGCCCCGGCCCCCGCGCCGGCCCCCGCGCCGGCTCCCGTCTCGGAGAAGGTCACGATCGACCTCGAGGTGAAATTCGACACGGCCAAGGACGTCGTCAAGCCGGAGTACGACGCCCAGCTCAAGAAGGTCGCCGACTTCCTGAAGGCCTACCCGTCGAGCAAGGCCGAGATCGAGGGCCACACCGACAACGTCGGCTCGCCGGCCTACAACAAGGACCTCTCCGCGCGCCGCGCCGCCGCGGTGCGCCAGGCCCTCATCGATCGCTTCGGCGCCGACGCCTCGCGCCTGACCTCCGCCGGCTACGGCCCGGACAAGCCGCGCGACGACAACGGCACGGCCGCCGGCCGCGCGAGCAACCGCCGCGTCGTCGCCACGTTCACGGGCGTCAAGGGCTGAGCCGGTGTCCCGGACGATCCTCGTCGTCGACGACGACGTCACGCTCGTCGCGCCGCTCAAGGACGGCCTGGAGTCGGCGGGCTACCGCGTGGCGGTCGCCTTCGACGCGGCGCAGGGGCTGCTGCTCGCCTCCGAGCTGCGCCCCGACCTCATCATCCTCGACTTCTACATGCCGGGCGCCGACGGCGGCGCCACCTACGAGCGCCTGCGCGGCTCGCCGCTGACGAGCGGCACGCCCGTCATCTTCTCCACCGGCCTGACGCTCGACGAGCTGCGCGGCAAGATCAAGCCCGGCACGAAGACGTTCTTCCTGCGCAAGCCCGTCGGCTTCCACGGCATCCTGTCGGTCGTCAATCAGGTCCTCGGCGAGGACAAGCAGGCGATCAAGCAGGTGACCTTGCCCAACACGACGGGCACGCCGGCGCCGAAGGAGGAGAAGAAGGCCGAGGCGGCGCCGAAGGCGGCGCCCGCGTCCGGCAAGCGGGCGAAGTTCCACGAGTTCCAGGTGCGCGTGACCTACGCCGACACCGACAAGGCCGGCATCATCTACTACGCGAACTACCTCAAGTACCTCGAGCAGGGGCGCACCGAGCTGCTGCGCTCGCTCGGCGTGCGCTACCGCGATCTCGAGGTGCAGCGCAAGCTGTTCCTGCCCGCCGTCGAGGCGCGGTGCGAGTACCTCGCGCCGAGCCGCTACGACGACCTGCTGACGATCCGCACCTGGATCTCCGAGCTCGGGCGCGCGAGCGTCGGGTTCACGTGCGAGGTCGTCGACCAGGAGCTCGGCGGCAAGGTCGTCGCGCGCGCGCACTCGCGCCACGCGATCGTCACCGACCTCTGGCGCCCCGCGCGCGTGCCCGCCGACCTGCGCGTCCTGCTCGCGCCGTACGTGCAGGGATGAGGGCCGCCGCCGCGGCGCTGCTCGCGCTGGCGGCCTGCGCCGCGCCGCCGCGCGCTCCGGCGCCCGTCGACATCGACTGGGTCCGCATCCCCGCCGGCTCGTTCTGGATGGGGTCGGGCGAGTTCGAGACGGAGCAGCCCGTTCACAAGGTGACGCTGAAGGCCTTCGACCTCGCGCGCACCGAGACGACCAACCGCCAGTACGCGGCGTGCGTCGCGGCCGGCGCCTGCGAGGCCCAGGACCCCGACTGCCTCGGACCCGCCTTCCGCGGGCCCGAGCAGCCCGCCGTCTGCGTCTCGTGGGATATGGCGCGCGCGTTCGCGGCGTGGGCCGGCGGACGCCTGCCCTCGGAGGCGGAGTGGGAGTACGCGGCCCGCGGCGCCGGCGGCGACGGGCGCTACGCGTGGGGCGACGCGGCGCCGGACTGCTCGCGCGTCGTGTTCGGGGACTCCCCGGAGGGGCCGGGCTGCGGCCGCGGCGCGACCTGGCCCGTGTGCTCGAAGCCTCTCGGCAACACCCCGCAAGGGCTCTGCGACATGGGCGGCAACGTCTGGGAGTGGACCGAGGACCGCTACCACGCGGATTATCGCGGGGCGCCGGCCGACGGCTCGGCCTGGGTCTCCGAGCCGGCGACGCCGCTGAGGTCCGACCGCGGCGGGCAGTGGGACGGCGACGCGCACAACCTGCGGGTGTGGAACCGGGACAGCGAGGTTCCGGCGATCCGCGCCGAGCGCGGGACGGGCTTCCGGATCGCGCGCGACGCGCGCTAGGTGTAGGGCACGCCGGCGCCCGCGGCGCCGCCCGAGTCGAAGCCGCGCTCGCTCGTGTACCACGACCAGGTGACCGTCGCGAGGGCCTTGAGCACGCCCGCGGCGGGCACGGCGAAGACGAGCCCGAGGAAGCCGAACAGCTCTCCGCCGAGGATCAGCACGAGCAGGTTCGTCATCGCGTGCATGTGCAGGCTGTGGCGCGCGATGATCGGCTGGATCAAGGTCTCCTCGAACGCGCGGATGCCGAGGAACAGCGCCGCGACCTTGAGCGCGGCGGCGGCCGTGCCGAACTGGTAGAAGGCCATCGCGCCGCCGATGAGGATGCCCATCACGAGACCGAAATACGGCACGACCGAGCTCACGCCCGAGATCGCCGCGATGATCAGCGCGTTGTCGATGCCGAGCGCGACGAGGCCGAAGAACGAGACGATGAAGATCACCGTCATCACGATGAACAGGCCGCGCAGGTAGTTGCCGAGCGCGGTGTCGATCTCGCTGAGCAGGTGGATCGCCTGCTCGACGAAGCGGCTCGGGCAGAACTGGATCAGGCCCTCGACGCCGGAGGGGCCGTCCATCAGGAAGAAGAACCCGATGAAGGGAATCAGCAGGGCGTGCGCGAGGAACGGAAGCAGGGCCAGCACGCGCGAGGGCAGCTCCTGGACGGCGTGCAGCGCCCCGCCGAGCGCGGACTCGAGCGCGTGCTCGGCGACCTTGGGCGGGAGGGGAAGCTTCTTGGTCAGCGCGGCCTGCTGGACGGCCGCCGTCGTCTTGAGGCGCTGGATATAGGCCGGCGCGCGGTTTTGGAGCAGCTCGGTCTCCTCGACGATGACGCCCTTGAGCCCCGTGTAGACGAAGAACGAGAGCGCGGCGGCGGCGAGGTAGCCTCCGGCGACGAGGTGCAGGCGCTTGAAGCCGCGCGCCTCGAAGTAGACGACGACGGGGTTCAGCACGTAGGCGAAGGCCGCGGCGAGCAGGAACGGGGCCAGCGCGTGATGCAGCCGGAAGAACGCGTAGGCCGCGAGGCCTCCGAGCAGCAGGACGGGGACGAGCGGGAATTCCCGGCGCTCAGACATGCTTCGGGGCGATGAACTTCATGTCGTTGGTCACGCGGCGCAGGCGCGCGGAGAGCAGCCGCGCGAGGTGGCTCATGATCGTCACGCCGATACGGGGCTCGCCGGCCAGCAGGGAGTCGAGCTTGCTCTTGTAGAGCAGGTGCAGGTGAGTCTTCTCGGTCGCGGTCGCCGTCGCGGTGCGCGGCAGCGACTCGAGCAGCGCCATCTCGCCGAAGAAGTCGCCGGGTTCCAGCTTGTAGAGGACCTGCGCCTCGCCGCCGGGGCCCGGGCGCGTCAGCTCGACGGCTCCCGACTCGAGGATGAACAGCGCGCGGCCGATGTCGCCCTCGACGAAGATGACCTCGCCCTCGCGGTAGCTGCGGGAGTGCAGCGCCTGCACGAGGTGCCCGAGGTCGCGGTCGCGCAGCTCCTTGAAGATCTCGAGCGAGCGCAGGAACTGCTTCTTGCGCGAGAACGCGGGGTCGATGAACCAGCGCTTGAACGACTTGAGGGCGCTCACCGGCCGAACAGGGACAGCCCCGCCTGCACGGCGGTCTTGAGCGCGCCGCCCCAGCCGGAGCGCATGCTCTCCCCGACGGCGAGAACCTCCTGGTCGACGCGGTACGCGGCGACCTCGACGGCGGTCGCGGCGTCCTTGACGCGGAGCATGACGTAGGCGAACACGCCGATCATGATCGCGAGCTCGAGAACGATCAGGGCGAGGCAGACGGCGATGAAGGTGTCCATGACGGCCATCCTACCAAAAATTGGGGAAATGTCTGTTCCGCGCATGGGCCCGAAAGGTTGCCGCTTTTTGTAGAATCACCGCATGCCCGAAGCCCGCACCGACTGGTCCGCGACCGTCCGCCTCCCGAAGACCGATTTCCCGATGAAGGGGGATCTCGCCAAGCGGGAGCCCGAGCTGCTCAAGGCCTGGGAGGACGCGGGCCTCTACGGAAAGCTGCGGGCGCGGCAGAAGGGACGGCCCGAGTTCCTGTTCCACGACGGCCCGCCGTACGCCAACGGCCACATTCACATCGGCCACGCGCAGAACAAGATTCTCAAGGACATGGCGGTCAAGAGCCGCGCCCTCCTCGGGTTCTCGACTCCCTTCGTGCCCGGCTGGGATTGTCACGGCCTGCCCATCGAGACCGCCCTCCTCAAAGAGATGAAGATGAGCAAGCGCGGGGTGACCGACATCCCCAAGTTCCGCAAGGACGCGGCCGCCTTCGCCGAGCGCTTCATCGACATCCAGCGCGAGGAGTTCAAGCGCCTGGGCGTGTTCGCCGATTGGGCGAACCCGTACAAGACCCTGACGCGCGGCTACGAGGCCGCGATCCTTCGTTCTTTCGTGGACCTCCTGCTCGCCGGCCACGTCTACCGCGGGCTCAAGCCCGTGCTGTGGTGCCCGACGTGCGAGACCGCCCTCGCCGACGCCGAGGTCGAGTACAAGGACAAGACCTCGCCTTCGATCTACGTCGCGCTCAAGATCAAAGGCACGAAGCTGCCCAAGCCCGACGACCAGCTGCTCGCCGGCGCCGAACTCGTGATCTGGACGACGACGCCTTGGACCTTGCCGGCCAACCGCGCCGCCGCGTTCCACCCCGACCTCGAGTACGCGCTCGTCGCCGCCGAGATCGCCGGGCAGAAGCGCTCGCTGCTGCTCGGCCGGGGCCGCCTCGAGGCCGTGAAAGCCGCCTGCGGCGCGACGTCCTGGAGCGAGCTCAAGACGTGGAAGGGCGCGGACTTCGAGAAGACCCTCCGCTACGAGCTCCCGTATCCGACGTCCGCGACGGACACGACGGGGATCTCGGTGACGGCCGAGTACGTGACGGCCGAGGACGGAACTGGGATCGTTCATACGGCCCCTGGGCACGGCGAGGACGACTTCGCGACCGGCAAACGCTACGGATTGGAGATTCTAAACCCGGTCGACAACGGCGGAGTCTACACGGATAAGGCTCCCCGGTGGACGGGGAAGCACATCTTCAAAGAGGGCAATCCCGCGATCGTCGCGGATCTCGCGGAACGGGGACTGCTTTTAACGAAGAAGGATATATCCCATTCGTACCCGCATTGCTGGCGGTGTAAAAACCCCGTCGTCTTCCGCACGACCGAGCAGTGGTTTCTCGGCCTCTCCGACGCCCTGCGCGCGACGCTCACCGCCGAGATCGGCAAGGTCGAGTGGATCCCGGCCGAGGGCCGCAACCGCATCGGCGCGATGGTGCAGAACCGCCCCGACTGGTGCCTGTCGCGCCAGCGCGTGTGGGGCACGCCGATTCCCGTCCTCTACTCCGCGAAGACCGGCGCCGTCGTCAAGGACGCGGCCGTCCTCGAGGCCGTGCTCAAGAAAGCCGAGGCCGACGGCATCGACTTCTGGTTCGAGAAGTGGGGCGAGACGCTCAAGCCCTCCGACTGGCCGTGGCTGCCGAAGCACGCGGAGCTCTCCGAAGGCTTCCGCCGCGAGACCGACATTCTCGACGTGTGGCTCGACTCCGGCGTGTCCTGGCGATCCGTTCTGGGGGAGGGTGCCGTGGCGGACCTCTATCTCGAGGGCTCCGACCAGCACCGCGGCTGGTTCCAGTCCTCGCTCGTGATGTCGGCCGCCCTGCGCGGCAAGGCCCCGTACAAGGCCGTCCTCACGCACGGCTTCGTCCTCGACGACAAGGGCCACGCGATGCACAAGAGCGCGGGCAACGTCGTCGCGCCGCAGGAGGTCATCGCCAAGGACGGGGCCGACGTCCTGCGCATGTGGGTGGCGCTCGCCGACGTGCACGGCGACACGCGCATCTCCGAGAAGCTGCTCGCCGGCCCGGCGGACTCCTACCGGCGCGTGCGCAACACCTTCAAGTTCCTGCTCGGCGCCCTCGACGGCTACGACCCGAAGTCCGCGGTCCCGTACGAGAAGCTGCCGGAGCTCGAGCGCTACGTCCTGCACCGCCTCGCGGCCCTGCAGAACGAGACGCTCGCCGACTACAAGGCCTTCCGCTTCCGCGACGCGGCGCGGCGCCTCGTCGACTTCTGCGCCTTCGACCTCTCCGCCCTGTACCTCGACGGCACGAAGGACCGCCTCTACACCTTCCGCGCCGACGCGCCCGAGCGCCTGGCGGTGCAGACGGTCATGTCGGAGCTGCTCGGCCGCCTGTGCGCGCTGCTCGCGCCCGTCGTCTCGTTCACGGCCGAGGAGGCCTGGCGGTTCTGGCCCGCCAAGCCGGCCGAAAGCGTGTTCCTGTGGGACCTGCCCGCCCCCGAGCCGCGCTGGACCGACGAGGCGCTCGGCGTCCGCTGGAGCGAGGCGCTCGCCCTGCGCGAGCGCGTCCTCAAGAAGATCGAGGAGGCCCGGACCGCGAAGCTCGTCGGCAAGGGGCTCGACGCCAAGGTCGTCCTGCCTCCCGCCGCGCCCGCGCTCGAGGGCCTCTCCTTGGCCGAGGTGTTCGGCGTGTCGCAGGTGGAGCGGGGCGCCGGCTCGGAGATCGTCGTCTCCAAGGCCGAGGGCGCCAAGTGCCCGCGCTGCTGGCGCTGGCAGACCGACATCGGGTCCGTTCCCGCCGTCCCGGAGCTATGCGGGCGCTGCGCGCGTCAGCTGTAGTCGTCCTGCTCGCGCTCGACCGCGCGACCAAGGCCTGGGCCTTCGCGTCCCTGCGCCCCGTCGGGACGATTCCGCTCGTCCCCTTCTTCGACCTCACCTACGTCGAGAACACGGGCGCAGCCTTCGGCATGGGCCGCGGCGCGGGCGGCATCCTGACTGCGGTGTCCGTCGCGCTCGTGATCGCGCTGCAGTACCTGCGCCGCAAGTGGCCTCAGGACGACCCCTGGCTGCAGTGGGGGGCCTGGCTCGTGACGGCGGGCGCGGTGGGCAACCTCTACGACCGCTTCGCCTACGGCTACGTCGTGGACTTCCTGCACATCCACCACTGGCCGGTGTTCAACGTGGCGGACTCGTGCATCACGGTGGGGGCGGGACTGCTCGCCTGGGGATTGCGCGACGAGCCGGGCGCGAAGAAGGCTCCGGCTAAGCCGTGAGCTTCGACAGGCCGTAGCCGATCAGGCCGCCGACCAAAATCCCGATCCCGAGCCCGGTGAGGCCCCACAGCGAGCCCACGAGCATGCCGATCATCGCGCCCTTGACGCCCATGATGATGTGGTCTTTCTTCAGCCACTCGTTGGGCTTGGGCGGCTCGATCTCCTTGTCCGGGCCGTGGACGCGGGCCGACATCGCGGCGCGGGAACGCTGGTCGGCCAGGCGCTGCTCGTCGGCGGCGATCTGCTCGGCCGTGCGGCGGTCGCCGGTCGTGCCGGCGCGCACGGCGCCGCCTTCCGGGCGGGGGGCGCTCCGTCGAACGCGGTCGGATTTCCCGCCACGCCGCGAGCGTCTCCGATGGCGCCGGACGCCGACGCGGCGGCGGGCGCGAGGAGACAGGCGGCGAGGAGCATGGGCATGGCGCGGAGGTTCATGCCTCAAGGATAGCGCTCCCGACGGAGCCCCGTAAGGGGCCTACGGCCCCCGGCGCGCTGGGTCTAAAGACCCCCGTCAATCCTTCGACGTGGCCTTGGTCAGCCCGTAGAACAGCAGGCCGCCGAGGATCGGCCCCGCGATGAGGCCGACCGGCCCGAACAGGGAGCCCACGAGCAGGCCCACCATGGCGCCCTTCGCGCCGCTGGTCAGCAGGTCCTGCGTGAACCACTTGCTCTTCTCCTTGGCCGGGACTTCCTTGTCCGGGCCGTGGGCGATGTTCGTCGGCGACGGCGGCGTGCCGCCCGCGGGAGTCGTGACCGGGTTGCCGGCCGTCTGCGGGGCGGGCCCCATGTAGTCCTTGCACTTGTCGGCGAACGGATCGGCGGTCGGGTTCTGCGCCGTCCCCGTGCCGGCCACGGAGGCGGCCGTGCGGGCCTGGGTCTCGACGCCCGTCAGCTGCGTCCGCGCGTCGCCGGTCGCGGCCATCTCGCCGGGGCGCCGGTCGGTCGCCGCCGACGCGGTCATCGCGCCGCGGCCCTGACAGAACTGGCGCTTCTGCCAGTCCGTCATCCCGTCGAAGTTGGCGGCCGTCACCGGGTTCGGCATGGCCGGGTCCTTCTGCCGTGCCACGACCATGTCGCGGAACTTCTTATTCTGGGCGCTGAGGTTCGGGCTCTTCGCCGGGTCGCCGCCGTTGCCGGAGACGATCGACTCGTACTCCTTGAGCTCGAGGGGGTGAGCAGCTTCTTCTCCGCGTCCGTAAGATTCGGCGAAACCGCCCCCGGCTGGGTCCCGGCGGGAGGCGTGACCGCCGGCGTGATCGCCGTGCGCGCCGCGACAGCGGCCTTGTGCAGCGCGATCGGGTCGTAGAGCGTCTCATTGAAGGTGCCGCCGCCGTTGGGGTCGGAGGTTCCGCCCCAGCGCACGATCACCTGGTTGTAGGCGCGCAGCGCGTCGGGCTTGGCCTTCAGCTTCTCGTACTCCGCCGAGTTGAGCTGGAGGTCGGCGTTGGTCCCGACGGACGAGACGATGACCTTCGCGCCGTCGCCCCAGACCTGGGCGGGCAGCGCGGCGTCGATGTCGGCGGGAACGGGGGCGTCTTTCCGATCGCGGCCGTGTATTTGGCGGCGGCGTCCGCGTACTTCGCGTTGGCGCCCGGGTTGGGCTTGAGGTTTTCGACGATCGCCTTGCGCGCCTCGACGGCCTTCGAGAGGTCGGCCAGCGTCGCGAGCTCCATCTTCGTGAGCCAGAGCTTCTCCTTCGTGCTCAGGCCGATCGACGCGATGGCGTCGCCGGCGGCTCCGGTCGCGGGCGCGGCGGGATCCTTGGTGGAGGGGTGGAAGGACACGATCCCGCGGCCGAGGGGCCGAACCCGGCCATCGGCCGGCCGTTGGACAGCGACAGCTGCGAGCTCCATGGAGGGCTGCGGCGGAAGGTCATCGTCGCCTTTTTCGCGTCGAGGCCGGTCAGCGGATCGAAGGTCGCGGAGCCGACCTGGTCCACCTGCGCCTTGAGCAGGCCGGTGGCGACCGCCGGCACGGGCTTCTTGAGCGTGACGCACTCGTAGGACTTGCCAACGGACGTGTTGATGAAGATGAGAGGGTCGCCGCCGATGCCGCCCATGCGGCAATACACCTGCTCGGAGCCGGGCAGCGAGATGCCGAACATCCTGGGGCCGAACGTCGTCGCGGAGTCGAACACGTACCACTCGCCCGCGGCCGTCGTCTTGTCGAGGGCGCTCTCGAGCGCCGCCCGGGCGTTGCCGGGGAGGGCGCCGGGGCGGGTCCCGGCGACGGGAGCCGCCGTCAACGGGGCCGAGATGGCGGTCGCCGCCCGCGAGTTCATCGCCGCGGTCAGCGTCTTGTTGTCGACCTCCTTGTTGCCGAGAAGATCGACCTCGCGCAGGTACGCGTCGACCTCGGCTTGGACGTAGGCGCGCCACTTCTTGACGAACAGCTTGAGCTGGTCGGGTTTTCCGACGACGGCCTTCAGCGCGGTCTGGTACTCCGCCGTCTTGCCCGCGTTGGCGAGCAGGCGCTGGAGGAGCTCGGTTTCCTTCTGCGTGAACTGGGTCTCGGGGGAGACGCGTGTTCGGCCTTGAACGCCTCGGCCTGGGCCTTGAACTGTGCGTGTCCGCGGACGGCGAGACGCTCGGTCATCAGGGCGTTGTTCTCGTTGTTTTCCGCGGCGGCCTTGATGAAATCGGCGTAGGCGGGGACCTTCGGATCCTTGCAGTTTTCAGGGATGACGTGGCAGGAGTTGGGGTTGAGCACGACCTCGAACGGGTGGACGCGCCGGTGGAGCGGGGCGTACGGCTTCATGGCGGCGCGGTAGGAGGCGTCCGGATCGGTCGCGCGGCCGGCGGGCTTGGGCGCGGGCGTGCGGTTGAAGTAATAGGTCTCCCAGTTCTGCGGCCCGACGCCGACGATGTAGTGCGTCATCGGCGACGAAGAGGCCTGCTCCGTCTGCTCGCCGGGCGCCGCGACGACGACCTTCACGGTTCCCGCGACGTAGGGACGGGCCGGGACGTCGATCTGGCCCTGCCCCCGGCGCCACTCTTTCTTCGTCTCGGGATGCTCGGTGGCCCAGCGATGCGCGCCGAGAGTGATGCCGGCGGTCGCCGGCAGCTCGAGGGTGGCTCCGGTGCGCGTGACGGTGAGGGTCTTCCTCGACGTCCCTTTGCCGCCGGCGGTGATCTTGACCCTGAGCACCCAGATCGAGGTGACCGACTCGTAGTACTTGTTGTCGCCGCCGACCGAGGCGTTCTCCTTCGCGGTGAGGATGTACAGAGGCTTGTCGCCCTGGGAATTCAGCGCGTCGGACTTGAACCAGTAAGTCTTGGCGTCGCCGAGTTCGTCGGTGAAGTGGACGGCCTTCCACTTGTCGGCGTCCTGCGTGGTGGGATCCCAGGATTCGGCGCGGACGAGGGCGGGCGCGCAGGCGGCCAGCAGCGCGATGAGGGCGAGGCGAGGGGTGATCATAGGGGTCCTCTCAGGTCCTATAAAGGATCGGCATTCGCAATATAAGCCCAAAACCGACATTTAGCAAGGGCTTTTTCCCATTGACGTCTAGGCCTAAAGACCTACTTGCGGTCGAGCAGAGCGACGAGTTCGACGTGGCTCGTCTGGGGGAACAGGTCGACGGGCTGGACCCGGCGCAGGACGTACCCGGAGTGGCACAGGTAGCCGGCGTCGCGCGCGAACGTCGCGGGGTCGCAGGAGACGTAGACGACGCGCTTGATCTTGCGGTCCGTCAGGAAGCGGCGCACCGGCTGGGAGAGGCCCATGCGCGGCGGGTCGACGACGGCGCAGACGTTCTCCGGCAGCTCCTTGGCGAGCTTGGGCAGGACGGCCTCGGCGCGGCCGGCCTTGAAGCGGGCGTTGTTGATCCGGTTGCGCTCGGCGTTGCGGTAGGCGTCGGAGATCGCGTCCTTGTTCTCCTCGACGCCGACGATCTTCGGGTAGCAGTCCGCCATCCACAGGGTCAAAGTGCCGACGCCGCAGTACAGGTCGAGGCCGGTCGCGAACTTGCGGCCGCCCTCCTTCACCGCGTCCTTGGCCGCGGCGTAGAGGACCTCGGCGGCCGGCGTGTTGACCTGCAGGAACGCGCCGGGCGAGGCCGTGAAGCGGAAGCGCCCGAGCGTCTCCTCGAGCTCGCGCTGGCCCCACAGGCGCCGCCACACCGGCCCGAGCACGACCGACGTGCGCTCCGGGTTGACGTTCTGGTGGATGCCCTCGATCTCCGGGTGCTTGGCGCGCAGCTCGGCGGCGAAGACCTCGCGGTCGGGGAACTCCTGATGGGTCGTGACGAGCGCGACGAGCGCGCGGCCCTCGGCGTTCGTGCGGATGTAGAGGTGGCGCAGCCAGCCGCGGCCGGTCTTGCCGTCGAAGTACGTCCAGCGCCGCGCGATCGCCATCTCCTTGACCGTGAGCGCGATGCGCACGGAGAGGTCGGGCTGGATCGGGCACTCCTGCATCTCGACGATCTCGCGCGAGCCGGCGGAGAAGAAGCCCATGCGCGGGCCGTTGGCGCCGGGCATGAAGGGGATCTGCACCTTGTTGCGGTAGGCGAAGGGCTTCGGGGCGCGTAGCGTCGGGAGGACGAGCTTCTCGGCGTCGGGGAACTTGCCGATGCGGCCGACGCAGTCGACGACGACCGAGCGCTTGTGGACGAGCTGGGACTCGTAGGCGATGTGCTGCCAATCGCAGCCGCCGCAGGCGGGGCCGGGGCGGTTGGGCGCGGCGTGGTGGCGGCAGGGCGGGTCGATGCGTTCCGGCCCGGAGGAGAGCACCTTCTTGATGCGCGCGCGGGCGAAGCTCGACTTGGAGTCGAACACTTCGACTTCCAGGCGGTCGCCGGGCGCGGCGCCGGGGACGAAGACGACGCGGTTCGAGCCCTCGGCCTTGGCGAGGCCGTCGCCGGCCGGGGCCATGCGGTCGACCTTCACCGTCAGCGTCTCGCCCACGGCCAGGGCCGCTCGTTGCTCCACGGAGAGATGATATCATATGCCCCATGGCCACCAAGACCAAGCCTTCCCTTCCGAAGACCTCCCGCGGCGCCGCCCTTTGGGCCGAGCGCTCCAGGATCGTCTCCTCCGGCACCGCCGCCTATACCGACCTCGTGCTCGAGCGCGGCCTCGGCGCCAAGGTCTGGGACGTCGACGGCAAGGAGTACATCGACTTCGCCGGCGGCATCGGGGCGCTGAACGTCGGCCACTGCCACCCGAAGGTCGTCGCCGCCCTGCGCGAGCAGGCCGGCAAGCTGCTCCACACGAGCTTCCATGTCGCCGCCTACGAGAACTACCTCGGCGTCTGCCGCGAGCTGATCGCGGTCGCCCCGATTCCCGGCGAGAAGAAGGCCATCCTGTTCAACTCCGGCTCCGAGGCCATCGAGAACGCGGTCAAGTTCGCGCGCGGGTTCACCAAGCGCCGCACCGTCATCGCCTTCGACAACGCTTTCCACGGCCGCACCTTGCTCTGCCTGGCGCTCGACGGCAAGCACAAGCCGCTGCGCCAGGGCCTGGGGGCCATGCCGCCCGACGTGCATCACGCGCGCTACCCCTATTCCTACCGCCCGCCGATGGGCGTCTCACCGGCCGATCTCACGGCGCACTGCCTCGAGTCGCTCGAGAACCTGTTCCGCGTCTCCGCCGCCGCCGAGGACGTCGCCGCGATCATCGTCGAGCCCGTGCAGGGCGAGGGCGGCTTCATCGTCCCGACCGCCGGATTCTTGAAGGGCTTGAGATCGTTGTGCGATAAGCACGGCATCGTGCTGATCATCGACGAGGTCCAGACCGGCTTCGCGCGCACCGGCAAGCTCTTCGCCATCGAGCACGACGGGATCGCGCCCGATCTGCTGGTCACGGCCAAGTCCCTGTGCGGCGGCATGCCGCTCTCCGGCGTCGTCGGCCGCAAGGACATCATGGACTCGGTCGCCACGGGCGCCATCGGCGGCACCTACGGCGGCAACCCGATGGCCTGCGCCGCGGCGCTCGCGGTCTTCGACATCGTGAAGAACGACGGCCTCGTCGAGAAGGGGAAGACGGTCGGCGAGACCGTCAAGAAGCGCTTCGACGCGTTCGCGGCCAAGTACCCGTTCGTCGGCGAGTCGCGCGGCTTGGGCGCCATGCGCGCCATTGAGCTCGTGACCGACAAGAAGAGCAAGACGCCGCTTCCCGCCGCCAAGGTGAAGGCGATCCTTCACGACTGCCAGGACCGCGGCCTCATCGCGATCAAGGCCGGCGTGCACGACAACGTCATCCGCACCTTGATGCCGCTCGTGATCAAGGACGACGAGCTCGAGCGCGGGCTGTCCGCGCTCGAGGGCGCGCTCGACTCGGTTAAACTCTAAAGCCCTGAGCCACTGTAGGGCTTGAAATCGAGCCCAGCACGGTTACACTGGGATCGTGCTGAATTCGCCGCGCCTGCGAATCATTCGCGCTACACTCCTGGGTGCAATTAGTGTCTCATTCGGCGCCCCGGTCGCTTGGTCATGCATGGACGGCGTCGAGATACTGCAAGGTCATCCTCGCCCCGTCGCCGTCTCTGGCGAAAGAGTAATCATCGCTGGGCACACGGTGGCTTCCAGATCGCGCCGGTCAATTGTCGTCATCCAAGACAAGGCTGACGAGCCGTTGAGAGTGATGATTGGAACTCAAACTCCGGCGATGAATCTGCTTAGCGCAGTCGCGATTTCCCCGGACAGTTATTATGTCGGCGGAAAGGGCATCTATTCGTTGCGCGCGAAAGGAGATCGATGGATGGCTGTCCCGGGAAGCGAAAGCTTTTCAGTGACATCGCTCGCATGGGTCAATGGACGGCTTTGGGCGGGGACGACGAGCGGTCTCTTTGAATTTGACGGGAGTGAATTTAAAAAATCTTTTCGGTCGAAACGGACCTGGACGGGCAATTCCCGTATATTCAATTTCCCATTGAGGATAAGGTCGTCATCGGAACATATCGGGATCCAGCATCCCCCAAAGCGGACAATCAAAATTTGTCGGCGGGGTGCGGTTCGTCGAACTCGGATAATCGAAGTTCCAGGTCTGGCTTATACGTCGTGGATGCGAAAAATCGGGGCTTGCGGCGTACTGCGAAGGAGTGGTTCGGCGTCAGCGTTCATCCGAATGCGTTGTTCGATGTTTATCCAACGACAGCAGGTCGGATAATGCTTCTTCACGGCGGCGGCGCGATTTCAGCAAAGAGCGTGAAAGAAGTTGAAGCAAAGTATCTAGGACTAAACAGAGGCTTCGCTCGGGGTGGATTCGCTTTGGCCGAATACAACCCGTTTCTTTCCGCGATCCTGCGCGCCGGTGAGAGCGGGGCGGCTTCGGAGATTGCAATCGGAAAGTTTCTTCAGAAGGCGCCCGCCCTTCCACCTGGGATCGCTATGCAGGCATGGAAGGCGCAGTTCTTTTTGTGGGCGCGCAATGAGCAATGGGATAGATTTGAAGAGGAGGCTTTGAACTTTCCAAAGAGCATTTGGGCCGTCCGCTTTCTGTCTGAGCATCGATCGCCGAAGGCGCGTCGCGCGATGATTAAGGTGATATCGAACGCGGGAATAAGCGAACCCGTGTTGAATGAAATCAAGTCCATGTCCGGAGACGATGTATCAAGGGTGCTCATGCGAGTGCGAGATGGCAAAATTCGTGTCGTGCACTTGTCTATCGATGGCGCAGGACCCGCCGACGTTAGACAAGCCGAGCGCATTCGTAATTACGCAGCAAGGCTTCTTCTGGAGCGAACTGGAGGTGCGCGGGGGGACCCGTAGCCATCTCAATTTCATAGAATGAGGCCGTGAATCGCTTCGCGAGTCTATTCATGGCAGGACTCCTCTTCGCCGCCTGCATCCCCTATCCCGGAGAGCTCCCCGACGACGGGCGCGGCCGCTCCCACAACCCTCTGATCGAGGGGGTCTACCCCGGCCTCGATCCGGGCGCGTCGGAGAACTCGAGCGTGCACTTCAAGGTGAAGGCCTACGGCTCCGAAAACGCGTTCGCGATCTCGCAGATGGCCGAGGCCGCGTACACGCGCATCATGACGGACACGGGCCTCAACTCGTTCATGCCGCGCGGCCTGTACACGATCGTCGTGTACGGCTCCGTCGACGAGTTCCGCAAGAAGACGGGCCAGCCGGAATGGTCGGGCGGCGTCGCCGTCGGCAACGCGATCTACACGTACTTCTCGCCGCGCCTCGAGGCGACCTTGTCTCACGAGGTCTGCCACCTGATCTGGTTCGAGTACATGGGCCATCTCAATCCCGACTACCGCTGGGTCAACGAGGGCCTGGCGGTTTATGAGGAGAACAAGGCCCTCGGCTCCAAAGGGCAGAGCGACATGTTCTCCGCCCTGCGCGGCGGGCTGCGCTCCGCGCCGATCCCGATGGACCAGATGGTGCGGCTTGTGCCCGCGACCGAGCGCGCCTACGACGTGAGCCTTTGGTACGCGCAGGCCGAGAGCATGACGCGCTTCATGATCGAGCGCGGCGGGCGCATCGGCTACTCGCAGTTCCTGGCCGCGCTGCGCTACGACCGGCCGCTCGACCAGGCGATCGCCGAGGGCTTCCCGGGCTCGTGGCGCACGGCCGAGCAGCTGCGCTCGGACTGGATCCGGAGCCTGCAGTGAGCCGCGTCCTTCCCGCCGGCGCGCGCCGCGTCGTCCTGCCCGTGCGCGGCATGCACTGCGCCTCCTGCGTGACGAAGGTCGAGGGCGCGCTCACGCGGCTCTCCGGCGTCAGCGGCGTGTCGGTCGACCTGCCCTCGCGCACCGTCGCCGTCGAGTTCACGCCGGTCCCCGGCAAGCTCGAGGTGCGCAACCTGAGGCGCGCGATCGAGAAGGCCGGCTACGACGTGCTCGGCGAGAGCGACACGCGCACGCAGGCCGAGTCGATGAGCCTGCTCTCGCAGCAGGCCGAGCAGCGCGCGCTGATGACGCGGCTGCAGGGCGCGTTCGTGTTCTCGGTGCCGCTGATGCTCTCGCACACGCTGGGGCTTTCGCCGTACACGGCGCTGTTCCTCGCCGTGCCGGTGCAGGTGTGGGGCGGCTGGCACTTTCACCAGGGCCTCTCGCGCTCCATCCTGCGCAAGCGCGCCGACATGGACTCGCTGGTGTCGGTGTCGACGTGGGCCGCGTTCTGCTACAGCGCCTACGTGGTCCTGTTCCCGGAGACCTTGCCGCCGGCCGCGCGCGTGACGCAGTGGGACGCGGTGTGCGGGCTGATCCTCTTCGTGACGTTCGGCCGCTGGCTCGAGTCGCGCACGCGCGGCAAGACGAGCGAGGCCGTCGCCAAGCTCATGCGCATGGCGCCCAAGACCGCGCGCGTCGTGCGCGGCGGCGAGGAGCTCGTCGCACCCCTGTCCGAGGTCGAGGTCGGCGAGACGGTGCGCGTGCGCCCCGGCGAGCAGATCGGCACCGACGGCGAGGTGACCGGCGGGTCCTCGACGGTGGACGAGTCGATGCTGACCGGCGAGAGCCTGCCCGTCGAGAAGACGGTGGGCTCGCGCGTGTGGGGCGGCACGCTCAACAAGAACGGCGCGCTCGAGATCAAGGTGACGCGGCCCGGCGACGAGTCGGCGCTGGCGCGCATCGTCGAGGCGGTGCGCGAGAGCCAGTCGACGAAGCCGAAGATCCAGCGCTACGTCGACAAGATCGCGGCGTGGTTCGTGCCGCTGGTGATCCTGCTCGCGGCGGCGACGGCGGCGTACTGGCTGCGCTGGGGGCCGGAGCCGCGCTTCCTGTTCGCGATGACGTGCTCGGTGGCGGTGCTGGCGTCCGCGTGCCCGTGCGCGCTCGGCCTGGCCACGCCGCTGGCGGTGGTCGCGGGCATCGGCCGCGCGGCCGAAATGGGAGTATTTCTGCGGAACGCAGAAATCCTCGAGGAGGCCGGCAAGCTCGACGTGGTCCTCTTCGACAAGACGGGCACGCTCACCGAGGGCCGCCCGCGCGTCTCCGGCGCGATCGTCGTCGAGGGAACCGAGGACGAGATGCTCGCCTGGGCGCTTGCCTGCGAGGAGCGCTCCGAGCACCCGTTCGCGGCGGCGATCGTCGCGCTGGCCCGCGAGCGCCGCGTCAAGGCGCCGAAGGTCGAGTCCTTCGAGGCGCTCCCCGGGCGCGGCGTGCTCGTGCGCGCCGGCGCGCGCGCCGTGCGCGCGGGGTCCTTGCCCTGGCTCAAGGAGGAAGGCGTCGAAGTCCCGCCCAAGCAGGCGATCCTCTTCTCGCAGTCGGGGTCTTTGCTCGGCGTCGCGCTCGACGGACGCCTGCTCGGCGCGTTCCAGATGGAGGACGCGCTGCGCCCCTCGGCGCCGGCCGCGGTGGCCGCGCTCAAGGAGATGGGCCTCGAGGTCTATCTCGTCAGCGGCGACCGCAACGCGGCCGCCTACCGCGCGGCCGAGCTGTGCGGCATCGGCACCGTGTTCGCCGAGATCCGGCCCGAGGAGAAGGCCGGCATCGTGCGCCGCTTCCAGCAGGAAGGCAAGAAGGTCGCGATGGTCGGCGAGGGCTTCAACGACGCGCCCGCGCTCTCGCACGCCGACGTCGGCGTCGCGCTCGCGACCGGCACCGACGTGGCCAACGAGTCGGCCGACATGACCTTGCTCAACCCCGACCTCATGACGCTCGCGCGCGCGATCAAGCTCAGCCGGCGCATCCGCGTCGTGATCCGCGAGAACCTCGCGTGGGCTTTCGTCTACAATCTTCTGCTGCTGCCCGTGGCCGCGGGCGCGCTGTACCCGCGCTTCGGGATCCTGCTGCGGCCCGAGTACGCGGGCGCCGCGATGGCGCTCAGCTCGATTTCCGTCGCCTTGAATTCGCTTCGCCTGAGGAGAAAAGATGTCTAAGAAGCCCCTGATCTACGGCTACAACCCCGACCTGTCGCTGTCCGGCGCCGACGCGCCTTTGCCGCCCATCGAGACCTGGCCCAACCAGTACAAGGGCTACGAGATCAAGATCGAGGTGCCGGAGTTCACGTCGGTGTGCCCGAAGACCAAGCTCCCGGATTTCGGAAACATCATCGTGCGCTACCTGCCGAACAAGGAGTGCCTGGAGCTCAAGAGCTTCAAGTACTACATGCTCGGCTACCGCAACATGGGCATCTTCTATGAAAACGCGGTCAACCGCATCTGCGACGACATCGCGAAGGCGACCAAGCCGGTCTGGCTCGAGGTCGTCGGCGAGTTCACGCCGCGCGGCGGCATGAAGTCGACGATCACGGCGCGCTGGCCGCGCAAGGCCTTCGGCCCGCGTTGAGCCCTCGCGTCCGCGCCGGGCTCCTCGCGCTCGGCGCGTGCCTGCTCCTCTTCCGACTGAACTCACCGGCACTGTGGCAGGACGAGTCGGAGACGGCCCTGCGGGCCGTCTCGATCCAGAAGACGGGCCTGCCGCGCACTCATCTCGACGGGACCCTCGTCACCGCGCAGCCGTCGCTGGCGGCTCATGAAGGAACGAGGTCCGGCATTTGGACGTGGAACACCTGGCTGCCCGCCTACGCGGCGGCCGCCTCGATGGCGGTCCTCGGCCGCGGGCCGTTCGCGGCGCGCCTGCCCTTCGCGCTGGCGGCGTGGCTCGCGCTCTTCCTTCTCACGCGCCTCTTCGAGGGCGAGGAGGACGAGGCGGCCGGGCTCGCGTCCCTGGCGTCGCTGGCGCTGTGTCCCGCGTACCTGCTGTTCGGGCGGCAGTCGCGCTACTACGCGCTGACGGCGCTCGGCTGCGTGCTCGCGCTGTGGGCGTGGCGCCGTCTGCTCGCCGACAAGCCGCGCGCGGTCCTCGCGCTCGTCGCCGCGCTCCAGTTCCTGCTGCACGCCTCCTTCGCGTCCTTCGCGATCGCCGTCCTGGCACTCGGGCTCGACGCGGCCCTGCGCGGGCGCGAGTGCCTGAAGCGCCGGTTCCTGGAGGCGGCGGCGTGGACGGCCGCGCTCGCCCTTCCCGCCTGCCTGTACTTCCGGATCTGGGACCGGCCCGGCAACCACCTCTACGGGACCGCCGAAGGCCTCGAGTTCCTGAAGACGTTCCTGCTCTGGATCGCGCTGTTCGCCGTGCCGCCGCTGCTCCCCGCGGCGGCCGCGGCGAAGTCCCGGAAATGGCCGGCGCTCGCGCTCGGCTTCGCCGTCCTGTGCGGCCTCGCGGCCGAGGGCGGGATCTCGCGCGCCGCCGCGGCGCTCGCGCTGGCCTGGCTCGGCTGGTCGGCCGTGCGCGCGCGGGCGTTGGAGCGGCAATGCCTGCTGTGGCTCGGCGCGTCGCTGGCTTTGCTGTCGACCTCCGCGGCCGAGCCGTACGGCCGCTACCTCATGGGCGCGATGCCCGCGTTGGCCGTCCTCTCGGGCCTGTGGTGCTCGCGCCTCGCGAACGGCCGCGCCCTGCCCGCCGCCGGCCTCGCCGCGGCGCTGTGCGCCGTGAACTGGGCCGGGTGGCTGCCGTTGCGGGCCGCGTCGGCCGTCGCCGCGCCGTCCTCGCCGGCCGAGACCGTGTCCGGCATGATGCGCCGGCGCATCCGCGACGCCGGACCGCGGTCGGATCTCGCGCGCTTCGCCGGCGAGCTCGCGCGCGGGCCCGAGGGCTATATCGACGCCGCCGCGAGGGCGATCCGGGCGCGCGGGGGAGACGGCGTGGTCCGACGCCGACAACCTGTCGCTGATGTTCGCGGCCGGCGTGAAGCCCATCTATAAGGACGAGCTGGCCTACATCAAGCCCGACTGGCTCCTGATCTCGCCGTGGCTGAGACTCGACCCGCAGGCCTCGATCGAGCTCGCCGCCCTCGCCGGCGGCCCCGCCTACGAGCACGCCGGCGCCGAGGGGCCCGTCCTGCTGTGGCAGAACAACCCCGACCCGCTGTTCCGCGACTTCTCCCCGCGGCGCGGCCTGCTGCCGCTGTTCCGGCGCAAGGCGGCGTCTAGGCCTTTAGGCCCATAGGGCGCCGGGACTATCGGTCTTGCGCCGGGCCGCGCCCGGGGCTATACTGGCGGCGTGAAACCCCTCCTGTCCCTGCTGGCTCTGTCGTTGGCGTCCGGCCTGCGCGCCGCTCCCGACGTCGCGCCCAAGCCTCCGCCCAAGCCGCCGAGCGAGGCCCTGCTGGCCGCCGCCTGCTCGAGCAAGGGCGGACTGCTCGTGCTGGCGTCGGGCCAGCCCGCGGCCGACGGGACCAAGGACGAGCCCGAGGATCTCTTCGGCGCCCCGGATCCCGAGCCGGGCACGGCGGGCCCCGCGGACAAGCCCGCCGGCAAGCCGGCGACCGGGGAGCCGGGGGCCGGGGCCCCCGCGGCGTCCGACGACAAGAAGCCCAAGCCGAAGGTTCTCCATCTCAAGGCCCGCGGCAAGGACAAGAAGGCCTCGCGCAAGAAGTGCCGCGAGGAGTTCAAGGGCTACTACGCCCGCAACGGCGACCTGAAGGTCGCGGTCGCGCCCGACGTGGAGGGGAGATCAGCCCGGCCGACCGCGAGCGCCTGGCGGCCGTGCTCGCGCGCTCGTCGCCGCTGCTGCCTCTGAAGAACCTCAGCGCCAAGGCCGTGACCGAGCAGCAGGGCATGTCCAAGCGCCTGTTCGACGGCGTCGCGCTGAGCGGCGACAATCTGGCCGAGTCCGTGGGCCGCGCGCAGCAGCGGCTCGACCGCCGCGCCGCGGACGCCGCGAAGCAGGCCACCATGATCGCCGACATCCATCTGCGCGACCAGCTGCGCGAGCGCCAGCGCCTGGCCGGCGAGTCTCTGAGCCCCGACCTGCGCCACGACCCCGATTTCCGCGCCGCGGCCCGCGCTTATACGCCGCCGCCGGCGCCGTCGCGACCGGAGCGCGGGGCCAGCCGCACGGAGCCCGCCTACACCGGCCCGGAGCCGAGCGTCCTGCGCAACCTGAGCCTCGTCGACGTTCCTCCGCCGACGGCGGTCCCCGCGGGCGGAGTGTCGCGGGGCAGCATCGTCGACGACGTGAAGGCGGCCCTCACCAACCTCGGCGTGAACGTCATGGGCCGCTCCTCCTGGCGGCCCCGGTACGGGCACGACGCCGAGGCGCACACCCCGATGAAGGTCACCGTCCACCACTCGGCGGGCTCGCCCTCGCACTCGGACGCGAACGTGCTCGGGCAGATCGCGGGCTGGGAGAAGGACCACGTCAAGAAGGGTTTCGGGCGCATGGGCTATCACTGGGTGATCAACAGCCTCGGCACCGTCGTGGAAGGCCAGGGCATGGAGCTCGTCGGCTCGCACACCCGCAACAACAACCGCGGCAACATCGGGATCTGCCTCGCCGGGAACTACGACAAGCAGGCGCCGTCGGAGAAGATGATCGCCAGCCTCGTCGGCCTCACGGCCTACGTCGGCGCGCGCTACAGCATGGACACCGGCTCGCCCGACTTCGTGCGCGGCCACGAGCACTACGTGCGCAAATCCTGCCCCGGCAACAACGTGATGTCGATGCTCCGCCCCATCCGCGAGAAGGCGGTCGAGCTCGTCCTCGCGCAGAAGAAGGAGAAGCCGGGCAACGGCGCCTTCGTCGTCGCCGCCGTCACGAATTAGCGTGAGACCGCGCGCGGCGCTGGCCGCCGCCGTCCTGCTGCTCGCGTTCGGGTGCTCCCGGCGCGAGGAGGGCGTCGTCAGGCCCGGCTCGACCGTGCGCCTCGACTACAAGCTCGACGTCGACGGCAAGCCCTTCGAGAGCACGGAACTCCACGGCCCCATCGAGATCATCCAGGGCGCGGGCGACCTTCCCGAGGCCGTCGACCGCGCCCTCGTCGGCATGCGCGTCGGCCAGCGCGCCGACATCGACGTCCCCGCGGGCGCCGGCTACGGCCCCCGCGACGAGGCGAAGGTGGAGTCGCTGCCGCTGGCCTCCTTGGGCCCCATGGGCGCGGGCTTGACGCCGGGCAAGAAGATTCTCGGCTTCAAGAACGGAAAGCCGGCGGAGGGCGTCGTCCTCGAGGTGAGCAACGGCGCCGCCCGCGTCGACTTCAACCATCCGCTGGCCGGCAAGGTCCTGCGCTACCGCTTCGGCATCGTCGAGATCGACCCGAAGCCGGCCGAAGCCTCGGCGAATTGATAGAATCGGCGGCGTGAAGACCGCCCTCGCCGCGTTGCTCCTCGCCGCGTCCGCGTCCGCCGAGCCGATCGCCGGAGGCGGAGGCGCGACGATCTCGGCCTCCGCCGGCGAGCTCATCTACACGGCCCAGCCCGCGCCGAACGGCGTCAACGGGCAGATCGTCCTGCGCAAGCTCGCCGCCGACGGCGGCGTGTTCTGGGACCTGCGCTTCGGGCGCGGTCGCGGCGACGAGGCCACGGCGCTCGCGACGACGGCCGACGGCGGCGTGGTCGTCGCCGGGCCCTACAAGGGAGGCTGCTTCGCGGCGCGGTGGGACGGCCAGGGGCGCTCGATCTGGGAAGTCTCGCCCAACGGTGCCGGCCTGTGCCACCCGGCGGGCGTCGTCAGCGACGGCGAGGGCTCGACCTACGTGCTCGCGGCGGTGAAGGGCGCCGCCGGCTTCGACGCGATGGTGTGGAAGCTTTCGCGCCAAGGCGACGTGGTCTGGAACTACCGCTACTCGTCGAACGAGAGCCTCTACCCGCAGAACCTTTACCTCGATCCGCGGGGAGACCGCGTGCGCGCCTACGTCCTGCGCAAGAACGGCTCGGAGTACGCGGAAGAGTTCTTCCGCCTCGACTCGGCGGGCCGGAAACTCTGAACGATTCCGAGTTCAACGTTGAACTGTCGTGGATAACTCCGTCAGCCGGACGATAGTTTCAGGCCGACGATTCCCGCGACGATGAGCCCGAGGCTCACGAGCCGCGCGGGGGCGGCGCTCTCGCCGAGGAAGGCCATCCCCACGATCGCGGTTCCCGCGGCGCCGATGCCCGTCCAAACCGCGTAGGACGTCCCCGCGGGCAGGCGGCGCATCCCCTGGGCGAGCAGGACGAAGCTCAGGATCATGACCGCGACCGTCGCCGCGGTGATCCCGGGACGGCGGAACCCGTCGGAGAGCTTGAGGCCCACGGCCCACGCTATTTCGCACAAACCGGCGAGAACGATCCACGCCCAGGCGTTGTCCATAAGATGGCTATAAGGTAACACTTCGATGTACCCCTTGAAACCGTAACACGATCTCGCTAAATTAGTCATAAGTTGATTATCGCCTCCTGGACATGATAAGATCATCGCCGACGCCTCGCTCTTTATTTTCGTTTTCGTGCCCAGTTGGCGCAGTGGTAGCGCGTTCCCTTGACATGGGAAAGGTCATAGGTTCAAATCCTATACTGGGCACCATTTTTTTGCCCCAGGAGCCCCGCTGAAGATGCCCGCCGCCGACATCGTTCGCGCTGAAGACCCCAACTCCCAGGAGGCGCTCGACGCGCTGCGCCACTCCACGGCGCACGTGCTGGCCCAGGCGGTGCAGGAGCTGTTCCCGGGCACCAAGATCACGATCGGCCCCGCGATCGAGAACGGCTTCTACTACGACTTCGAGTCCGAGCACCGCTTCGCGGAGACCGACTTCAAGGCGATCGAGCGCAAGATGCTCCAGATCGTCGAGGGCAACCACCCGTTCTCCGGCAAGGAAGTCACCTACGAGGAGTCCAAGGCGTACTGGACGGCCCGGGGGAGAAGTACAAGCTCGAGCTGCTGGAAGGCTTCAAGGACCAGAAGCTCACCCACTACACGCACTCGACGTTCACCGACCTGTGCCGCGGCGGCCACACGCCCAGCACCAAGCAGATCCGCCACTTCAAGCTGCTCTCGGTCGCCGGCGCCTATTGGCGCGGCGACGAGAAGAACGCGATGCTCCAGCGCATCTACGGCACGTGCTGGCCCACGAAGGACCAGCTCCAACAGCATCTCAAGATGCTCGAAGAGGCCAAGAAGCGCGACCACCGCAAGCTCGGCCCGGCCCTCGGTTTGTTCAGCATTGAAGAGCTCGCCGGGCCGGGCTTGATCTTCTGGCACCCCAAGGGCGGGCGCATGCGCCTGATCATGGAAGACTGGCTGCGCGCCGAGGCGCTCAAGCGCGGCTACCAGATGGTCTACTCGCCGCACATCGCGAACAAGGACCTCTGGAACGTCTCCGGCCACACCGGTTTCTACCGTCAGAACATGTTCGGCGAGATCGAGGTCGAGAAGGCCGACTACATGCTCAAGCCGATGAACTGCCCCTGCCACATCCTGATCTACAAGGGGAACCTGCGCAGCTACAAGCAGCTGCCGATGCGCCTGGCGGAGCTCGGCACCGTGTACCGCTACGAGCGCTCCGGCGTGCTGCACGGCCTCATGCGCGTGCGCGGCTTCACGCAAGACGACGCCCACATCTTCTGCACGCCGGACCAGATCGAGTCGGAGATCGAGGGCTGCCTCGACTTCGCGCTCAAGGTCTTCGAGGTGTTCGGCTTCACGCAGTACAAGATGGAGGTCTCGACCTGGGACCCGGAGAAGCCCGGCGACTACGTCGGCGAGCGCGAGGAGTGGGAGCGCGCGACGAAGGCGCTCATCGACGTGCTGGAGCGCCGCGGCACGCCGTACAAGCTGTGCAAGGGCGAGGCCGCGTTCTACGGCCCGAAGATCGACGTCAAGCTCATCGACGCGATCGGGCGCCCGTGGCAGCTCTCGACCGTGCAGTTCGACTTCAACCTCCCGAAGCGCTTCGACATGGAGTACGTCGGCTCCGACGGCCAGCGCCACCGGCCGCTCATGGTGCACCGCGCGCTCTACGGCTCGATCGAGCGCTTCTTCGGCATCCTCGTCGAGCACTACGCGGGCAGCTTCCCGCTGTGGCTCTCGCCGGTGCAGATCAAGATCCTCACGCTGACCGAGGAGCAGGACGCCGCCGCCGAGGCGCTGCGCGCGCAGCTCGACGCCGCCGGCTTCCGCGTGGAGGCCGACCTGCGCCGCGAGCGCATCGGTCACAAGATCCGCGAGACGACCCTCGAAAAGGTCCCTTACATGGTCATCATCGGGCCGAACGACGTCTCGTCGGGCACGATCTCCGTGCGCCTCAAGGACGGCCGCCAGTTCAACGGCCTCAAGGCCGAAGAGTTCATCGCCAAGATCAAGACGGAAGCGGACGAGAAGCGGACGACGTCGGACTGGCCGGCGCAGGCGCCGGCACAAGGAAAAGAATGAAATCGATTCTGCTGGCCGCACTCATCATCCTCCCCGCGGGCGCCGCGCGCGCCGCCAAGCCCGACTTCGACGCGGCGGCCGAAGAGGCCTCCTTCGCGTCCGCCGCCG
Source organism: Elusimicrobiota bacterium (assembly GCA_023213235.1). Lineage (GTDB taxonomy): Bacteria > Elusimicrobiota > Elusimicrobia > UBA1565 > UBA9628 > GWA2-66-18. The sequence goes on from CP096137.1 coordinate 1,211,537, forward strand.
GACTGTTCCTCGAGACCGGCCGCGACAAGCTCGCGGTCGTCCAGGCCTTCGAGAACTTCGTCGCGCAGTTCCCGCGCTCGCCGCGCGTCTCCGACGCCGAGTTCCTGATGGGCGAGGCGTACATGCAGCACGCGCTGTCGATCTTGAAGGCGGAGGCGTCGGCTAAAAAGACTTCTTCGGCGCGGCTGTTGGCGCCGAAGAATCCCGCCGCCGTGAAGGCCCTGCAGGACGCGCGCAAGGCCTACCAGGCGACGCTCGGCGACAAGAAGTCGGGCCTCGCGGCCTCCGCCCAGTACCGCTTGGGCGAGGTCGCGTACAACGAGAAGGACTGGGAGAAGGCCGTCGCGGAGTTCAAGGAAGTCGACCGGCGTTACCCGAAGGCGTACATCAACCCCGAGTCGCTGATGGGGATCATCTACGCCGACCTGGCCCTCGAGCAGTTCTCCCAGGCCGAGGCGAACCTGTTTCTGCTCGGAGAGACGTTCCCGACCTTCCTCAAGGAGCCCGTCGTTCTGTACGCGCAGGGCATCGTGGCCCTGCACAAGGGCGACTACGCCGGCGCCGAGCGCGCGCTCAAGCAGGTCAAGACCGCCGAGGCGCAGTATTATCTCGGCAAGACCTTCCTGCTCTCCAAGCGCGCCTACCTCGCGGCCGCCGCGTTCGAGAACCTGATCCGCGACTACAAGGACTCCGACCTGAAGGAGGAGGCGCAGTTCTTCATCGGCGACTCGTTCTTCCTCGCCGAGGACTACAACGGCGCGATCTCGAAGTACCAGGCGTTCATCGCGATCTACCCGGAAAGCCCGCTGCGGGTGTCCGCGCTGTTCCGCATCGGCTCGTCGTACTTCCAGAAGAAGGACTACGTCGAGGCGCGCGCCAACTTCCAGGCCGTGCTCGACCGCTACCCGAAGGACTTCTTCGCGCCGCTCGCGCAGTTCTTCATCGCCGAGTCCCACCTCGTCGCCGGCCAGGTCCGCGAGGCCCTGTTCGCGTACACGAAGGTCATCACGCAGTACCCGGACGCCGTCAAGATCACGCCGCTGGCGTACTTCAAGCTCGCGTGGTGCCAGCACCAGGTCGGCGACTTCATGCAGGCCATCCAGACCGGCAGCAACTTCACGGCCCAGTACCCGAACCACGTGCTCGCCAAGAACGTGTACCTCATCATGGCGAACTCGCAGATCGCGCTGAAGCGCTACGTCGAGGCGACGTCCTCGTTCCAGCGCATCATCGACTTGGCGCCCTCCTCCGACATCGCGGAGCAGGCGCTCTTCTCCATTCTCAAGAACCAGTACGACCAGAAGGCGCACAACTCGATCCTGACGTCCTATCAGTTCATCTTCCGCCACCTGCCCCCGTCGAAGTCGAAGTGGCGCTCGATGAGCTACCTGTACGCGGCCGAGGCCTACCTGTCGCTCAACCAGGTCGACGAGGCCGCGGTCATCTACGAGATGATCCTCAAGGTCTACCCCGACGATCCCGCCGCCTTCTACGCGCAGGACGGCCTGGCGTGGTGCCACTCGTATAAGGGCGAGGACGTGCTCGCGCTGGAGTCGCGCCAGAAGCTCAAGGACATGATGGCGGTCGCGACCTCCTCGTTCTCGTTCACGGGCCTCAACGAGCTCGGCATCGCCGACTCGATGTTCAACCAGAAGAACTACGAGGACAGCTTCCAGCTCTACGACAAGTTCGCGCGCGAGAATCCGAACGCCCCCGAGGCCCCGTCGTCGCTGTACCGCGCGGCGATGAGCTCGTACCACCAGCGCTTCTACACGCAGGCGATCGAATTGTGGCAGAAGCTCGTCGCGCAGTACCCGCAGTCGAAGGACGCCCCGGCCGCGCGCCAGCAGATCGCCGACACGCTGTTCCGCGCGCAGAAGTACCCCGAGGCGATCGCCGCGTACCGCGAGATCCTCGCCGGAGACCCGAAGGGGCCCGGCGCGCCGCTCTCGCACCTGCGCATCGCGCAGGCCTCCTTCGCCGCCAAGGACGACGGCGGCGCGATCAAGCAGATCCAGGAGCTCGTCGCGACGTTCCCGGCCGCGCCCGAGTCCAACGACGGCCTCGAGATCCTCGAGCAGGTCTACGACCGCAACCGCGGCCTCGACTACAAGGCCGGCCTGCGCGCGATCGTGACCAGCCAGCCCGGCACGCCGATCGGCGGCGAGGCGCAGTTCCGTCTCGCGCGCCGCGCGTTCGAGGCCAAGGACTGGGCCGGCGCCGCCGCCGACTTCCAGAAGTTCTCCGTCGACTTCACGAACCATCCGGAGCTGCCGAAGGCGCAGTTCTACCTCGGCGAGTCGCTGTTCAACCAGCAGAAGTGGCAGGAGGCGATCCCGGCCTACGAGCGCCTGCTCGGCAACTTCGACAAGAGCGAGGACACCGCGATCGCGGTATTCCACCTGGCGACCGCGTACTACAATCTCGAGAAGTTCGACGAGTCGACGCGCCATTACTCCCGCCTGATCGAGGAATACCCGCAGTCGCAGTACGTCGCGCCGTCGCAGTTCAACCTGGCGCTCGCCTACAAGAAGCTCGGCAAGCTCGACATGGCGCAGTACGCGTACCAGAAGTACGTCGCCGCCTCCAAGCCCGGCGACAACCTCGCGCAGAACGCGCTGTGGGAGACCTACCAGATCCAGCGCGACCGCAAGGACTTCGAGGGCGCGGTCGCCACGCTCGAGCAGATCAAGAACTCGGGCAAGGCGGACGCCGAGCTCGCGATCGAGGTCATGTATCGTATTTCAGAGGTCCACGTGGCCGCGGGCCGTCCCGACGAGGCGCAGACGACCTGGGACAAGATGCGCGCGATGAAGCCGCTGGGCTCGCCGTTCCGCCTGCAGGCGCTGGCCAAGCTCGGCGAGGCCTACGAGAAGGCCGGTGACGCCTCCGCGGCCGCCGACGTCTACGAGGACTACGCTCGCTCCGCGCCGAAGGACCTGGCGGCGAAGGCCGCCGCGCGCGCGGCGTCGCTGCGCAAGTCGCCCGGCGGCGCGAAGCAGCCCAAGAAAGCCCCGTCAAAGGCGCCCGACGTCGACGGCGACGTGGCGCCCGAGGGCGGCGGCACGATGGTGATGCCCGCCGACGACGCGCCGAAGAAGGGCGCGAAGCCGGCGCCGAAGTCGGCTGTAAAGGACGCCGCGGCGCCGGAGGCGCCGCGGAGCCGAATCTGCCGGGCATGCCGGCGGCCGAAGACATCCGTTAATCGGGAAGGGAGAAGAGAGAGACTATGGGCGAAATCCACATCCTGGCGCTGTTCCGCGAGAGCTTCACGCTCGTCATCATGCTGTTCTGCTCGGTTCTCTCCATCACCTTCGCGCTCGAGCGCTGGTGGTACTTCCGCACCGCGCAGGCCTCGCCCGACGACGTCCTGTCGCACGTGCGCAAGAGCCTCGAGGGCGGCAAGACCGACGCCGCGGCCAGCTACTGCCAGAAGCACCCGTCGGCCGTCGCGCAGGTCGTCCACTACGGCCTCGTGCACGCCTCCCGCTCGCGCAAGGACCTCGAGGAGCTCATGCTGACCAAGCTCAAGGAGGAGCGCGTCAAGCTCGAGCGCTTCCTCGGCGTCCTCGGCACGCTCGGCAACATCTCGCCGTTCATCGGCCTCTTCGGCACCGTCGTCGGCATCATCAAGGCCTTCCGCGACCTCGCCGCCTCCGGCACCGGCGGCCCGTCGGTCGTCGCGCGCGGCATCGCCGAGGCGCTCGTGGCCACGGCCGCGGGCCTGCTCGTCGCCATCCCGGCCTCGATCCTGTACAACTACTTCATGCGCCGCCTGAAGGTGATCACCGTCGACATGGAGATCGCGTCGGCGCGGCTGCTCGTGATGCTCGGAACGAAGTAAGGAGAAACGGCCATGGCCGGCGGCAGCCAGAAAGAAGACGAACCGATCACGCAGATCAACGTCACGCCTCTCGTCGACGTCTGCCTCGTGCTCGTCATCATCTTCATGGCCGTCGCGCCTATGGCGGTCACGCTCGGCATCAAGGTCCTCGAGACGCGACCCTCCAACGCCGAGGGCAAGGCCTCCGCCGACGAGAACGTCAACATCAAGATCACGGCCGACGGCGCGATCACCGTCAACGGCACCCGGACCGACGGCGTGACCTTTCGCGGCGTGCTCGTTTCCGCGCTCGCGTCGAGCAAGGACAAGATGGTCATCATCACGGCCGACGCGACGAACAAGGTCGGTCTCGTCGTCGAGGTGCTCGACGCCTCGAAGCAGGCCGGCGCGCTCAAGCTCGCGGTCATGAAGGCCGGGGGGCGCCTAAGATGGCCGGCTCCAACATCGAGTCCGACGACCCGATCACCGACATCAACATCACGCCGCTCGTCGACGTGTGCCTCGTGCTCGTCATCATCTTCATGGTGACCGCGCCCATGTTCTCCGACCCGCCGATCAAGGTCGACCTGCCCTCCGCGCACACGCACGAGGGCGAAGAGGCCGACAAGCTGACGATCACGCTCTCCAAGGAGGGCGAGTACGCGATCGACGCGGAGAAGTTCACCGATCCGGCCAAGCTCGGCGAGGCCCTGAAGGCCGCCCTGGCCCAGAAGGAGTCCAAGATGGTCGTCCTGCGCGCCGACAAGGACGCGCTGCACGGCCAGCTGACCGACCTCATGGCCCGGGCCAAGGACGCCGGGGCCCAATCCCTCACGATCGCGACGGAACAGCTCAAATGAACGCGGGTCACAATCACATGCCGACACGGGTGCCCGCCTCCGTCGTGATCTCCGTCGCCGTCCACGCGGCGTTCCTCGTCCTGTTCATGGGCCTCGTCAAAGAGGGCCCGAAGCAGGCCGCGCAGATCGTCGAGGGCGTCGACCTGCTCATCGCTCCCTCGCGCCCGGCGCAGCAGACCCCGGCGGTCGTCAAGAAGGAGCTGTCCACGATGGACTTCCTCAAAATGGCCCTGCCGGCGGCGCCGGCCCGCCGCGCCGAGCTCGCGTCCGTCGATCTGAAGGTCCCCGAGCGGCGCCGCGACGTCCTGGCCGAGCCGAAGCTCGAGGAGCGCACGCGCAAGAGCCTGGCCCCCGCCCTCGAGGCTCTCGACCTCGCGCGCTCGCGCAGCGCCGCCGCGACGCTCGACGCCGAGCCGATGACGCGCCGCCGCGCCGCCCAGACGCTCGCGGCGATGCCCAAGCTGGAGGACGTCGGCCGCCGCCGGGTGAAGAACCTGCCGGAGGCGATCGCGCTCGAGGACAAGCGCATGGCCGCGACGGCGATGCTCGCGGGGCCCCTCGACGCCCCGGCTCCGACGAGCCGGCGCGCCGTGCTCGCCGCCGCCGCCAAGCTCGAGGAAGCGGAGGGCGCGCCCGCCGCGACGGCGCGCAAGACGGCCTCCTTCCTGCCCGACGCCATCGAGCTCAAGCCGCGCGGCGCGACGGGCGCCGCCGCCGCGCCGAAGTTCGAGGCGATCTCCGAGACGCCGAAGCTCGAGCGCCGGCGCCAGGCCGCCGCCTCGGTCGACGACGCCCCGAAGAAGGGGATCGAGATCGAAGGCCCGCTCAAGGACCGCAAGGTCCTCAATGCCGCGGTGCCGACGTTTCCCGACTGGGCGAAGGCGCAGCGCATCATGGAGGCCGAGGTCGCCATCCGCTTCACCGTCGACGCCGACGGCGCCGTGATGCCGGGCATGACCGTCGAGCGCGGCTCCGGCTACGGCCGCCTCGACCGCCTGTGCATGGAGCATCTCAAGAATTGGACGTTCGCCAAGGCGCCGGGCTCCGGCGCGCAGTGGGGCGTCATCACCTTCCGCTTCCTTCTGGAGTGAACATGAAAACCGCGATCCTGCCGCTGATCCTCGTCGCCGCGAGCGCCTCCGCGCAGACGCCTCCTCTGCCCGGCACGACCGGCTCCGCCCCCGCCGCGGCCTCCGCCGCCGCGTCCGGCGGGATGCCCGCCGAGATCGTCATCAAGGCCGACGGCAGCTCCAAGCTCAACGACCAGAAGCCGCCGCTCAAGATCGAGGTCGACCCCTTCGAGACCATCCGCCCGTCGCTCAAGCCCGACGAGAACCTGCTTCTCGCGGTTTCGCCGCTGACGGTCTCCTGGCGACGCACGCATCCCGAGATCCTGATGAACGAGCGCGTGATCCAGCCGTGGCGCACGACGTTCAGCCAGCGCTCCGGCATCGGGTTCAAGATCAAGGAGCAGCTCGAGTCGCTTCTCGGCGGCAAGCTCGAGCCCAAGGAAGCGCGCAAGTGGGGCTGGAGCCTGACGATCGCCGACGAGGAAGGCCGCGTGTTCCACAACTACTCCGGCTCCGGCGACCCGCCCGACGAGCTGCTCTGGAGCGGACAGAACGAGCAGGGCGAGTGGGTCCGCGCCGGCCGCTCGTACTCCGCCGTCTACACGTTCACGAGCCCCGACGGCTCGCCGCGCACCACCGTCGGCAAGCCCCTGCTCTTCAAGGGCATCGTCCACCAGGAGGACACGGGCCTGCACATCAGCCTCGACTCCTCCGCTCTGTTCGGCACCAGCAAGAACGCCTCGGAGCTGCAGAAGCCGCTCGGCGAGGACCTGCTGCGCTCGGCCGCCGACCTCGTCAAGCGCAAGTACTCCGGCATCCCGATCGCGGTCCGCGTGTTCGCCAACACCAAGGAGCTCGGCGACGCGCAGGCCAAGGCGATCCAGGACGTCCTGCTGCGCGAGCTGATGGTCGCCGTGCGCCACGTCTCCGTCGACGCGACGCGCGCGCCGTTCTCCGATCAGCGCGCCGAGATCGTCCTGCTGAACCGCTAGGCCCCGGCCGCTTGAGAATTCCGCCGTTCGCCCTCGAGCGGTACTTCGCCGAGCACGAGTTCTCCGTGCCGTACCTGCTGTCGAGCTCGGACTGCGACGGCCTGGCCCTTTCGGAGTTGCTCTCCTGGGCCGACCGCGAGACCAAGGGCCTGTGGGAGACGCTCACGCTCGGCTACGGCGAGTCCGCCGGCCTGCCGCTGCTGCGCCGCGAGATCGCCTCCTCTATGAGGGGATCGCGCCGGAGAACCTCCTCGTCGCCGCTCCGCAGGAGCTCGTGCTCATCGCGATGAACTGCCTCCTCGAGAAGGGGGACCGCGTCGTGGCGACCTTCCCGGGCTACCAGTCGCTCTATCAGATCGCGGAGACGATCGGCTGCGAGGTCGCCCGCTGGGAGTCCGTCGAGGACGAGGGCTGGCGCTTCCGCGTCGAGGACCTCGACGCGCTGCTCACGCCGAAGACCAAGCTGCTCGTGATGAACTTCCCGCATAATCCGACCGGCTATCTGCCGACCAAGGAGACGTTCGCGGAGATCATGGCGCTGGCGAAGAAGCGGGGCGTCCGCGTGTTCTCCGACGAGATGTACCGCTGGCTCGAGCACGACCCCGCCGACCGCCTGCCGTCGGCCTGCGAGGTCTCGGAGAACGCGGTCGCGCTGTGCGGCATGTCGAAGTCCTTCGGCCTCGCGGGACTGCGCGTCGGCTGGCTCGCGACGAAGGACGCCGCGGCGCTCGAGAAGTTCAAGGCGTGGAAGGATTACACGACGATCTGCGGCGCGGCGCCGGCGGAGCTGCTCTCGGTGATCGGCCTGCGCGCCAAGGACCGGATCCTCGAGCGGCACCGTGCGCGGCTGTCGCGCAACCTCGGCCTGCTCGAGGCGTTCATCTCACGCCGCGCCGACCGCTTCACCTGGGTGCGCCCGCGCGCGGGGACGATCGGCTTCCCTGGCCTGCTGCGCGACGAGCCCGAGGCGCTGTGCGCCCTCGCGAGGTCTGCGGGGGTGCTGCTCCTTCCCTCGAGCGTCTACGCGTACCCGCGGCCGCACGTGCGCGTGGGCTTCGGCCGCGAGAACATGCCCGAGGCGCTCGCGCGTCTCGACGCGGCCCTGCCGCAATAGAGTCACCTCGCCGTCGCGACTCCTCCATGGCCGAAAAGCCTCGGACCTGGCACCATACGCCCATGAGACAACACTCCCGGACGCTCATCTTCACCTTGATCCTCACGACCACCGCCATGCTCGCGCAGCCCGTCCGCGGGTGGGCCAGCCTCGCGCCGTCGGGCATCGGGGCCGAGTCCGGCGCCGTCTCGACGCGGGCGGCCGACATGAAGACCGTCTCGACCGCGCTCGAGTCGAAGGTCCTGCGCGCCAAGCTCAAGTCGATGGGGCTCAGCGAGGCCGAGACCGACGCGCGATTGTCGAAGCTTTCGGACGCGGAGATCCGCCAGCTCGCGACGCGCATCGAGGCCGTCGCCCCGGGCGGCGTCGTCGTCGAGGTGCTCGTCATCGTGGCGCTCGTGCTCGTCGTCATCTACTTCGCGCGGCGCGTGTGATGAGGGCGGGCCTTCTCGCGGCGGTGCTGCTCGCCGGCTGCGCGCACGAGCGCGCGCCGGGCTGGCCGTCCGAGCGCAAGGCGGCGCGCCTGCAGGTGCCGTTCTTCCCGGACGACACCGACCAGTGCGGGCCGTCGGCGCTGGCGAGCGTCATGTCGTACTGGGGGGACGCGACGGAGCCGGACGGCCTGCGCAAGGAGATCTACACGGCCAAGCTGGGCGGCAGCCTGCCGATGGACCTGATGCTCGCCGCGCGCGCGCACGGCCTCAGCGCGTCGATGTCCGAGGGCGGGGCCTACGAGCTGCGCCGCGAGATCGACGCCGGGCGCCCGGCGATCGCGTTCCTGAACCTCGGTTTCAAGCTCGTTCCGATCGGCCACTTCGTGGTCGTGACCGGCTACGACGCGCGCGGGGTCTACGCGCACTCCGGCGAGCGCCGGGACGTCCATCGGACCTGGCGCGAGTTCGAGTCGCAATGGGCGAAGACCGGGCGCTGGATGCTCCGGGTCTCGCGGCCCTCTTGAGAGGCGCCGTCGCGGCCGCGCTCGCGCTCTCGCTGTGCGGGTGCGGGACCTTGCCGAAGGTGTTCCGCCATGCCGACCCGCTGAGCGCCGAGGAGCACGCCCGCCTGGGCGCCGCGTACGAGGCCGAGGGTCTGGGCGCGGAGGCCGAGAAGCAATACGTGCGCGCGCTCGTCCTGGACAAGCGCCACCAGGGCGCCTGGATGGCGCTCGGCAACCGCGCCTACGAGGCGGGGGACTACGAGAAGGCCGAGCGCTGCTACCGCCGCGTGCTCCGGATAGCGCCGCGGCACGCGGGGGCGGCGAACAACCTCGCGATGGCCTACCTCGCGCGCGGCAAGCGCCTCGCGCAGGCGCGCAAGCTCGCTCTGGAGGCGCTCCCGGAGGCCGGGGCGCTGCGGCCCCACGTGCTCGACACGCTCGCCAGGCTCGACGCGGCCGAGCGTCTGCGAAAGTAGACACGGCGTCCGGCCCGCCCCGACGGGCCCCGTCATCCCGCGGTCAAAAAATGCCCGCTCCGGCAGCAATAATTTTCTGTTGACGCCGCGCGCGTTTTGCTATCTAACGGGCATGGCCAAGACCATCTACAGCTTCGGGGAGTTGTCGGATGTCCGGGCGGTGTCGCGGCTCGACCGCGACGCGGCGCGCGCGCTTCTGGGCGGGAAGGGAGCGGGACTTTTCGAGATGTCGCGCATCGGCCTGCCGGTGCCTCCCGGCTTCACGGTCACGACCGACGTCTGCCGCGCGTATTACGCGCGCCGCGCCGAGAAGGGCCTCACGCGCCACGCGATGCGCCACCCCGACCGCTCCGAGAAGTCGATCGGCCGGGAGGTCGTCGCCGAGTTCCTCGCCTCGGTCAAGAAGCTGGAGAAGAACACGGGCCGCCGCTTCGGCGAGATGAAGAACCCTTTGCTCGTCTCCGTGCGCTCGGGCTCGAAGTTCTCGATGCCCGGAATGATGGACACGATCCTCAACCTCGGCCTCAACGACAGGACCGTGCGGGGCCTGGAGACGCAGACGGGCAACCCGCGCTTCGCGTGGGACTGCTACCGCCGCTTCATCGCGATGTTCGGCAACGTCGTGAAGGGCATCGACAAGGACCACTTCGAGGCGGCGCTGCGGCAGGTCAAGGCCGCCGCCGACGTGCGCAGCGACGCGGACCTCTCCACGCAGGCCCTGCAGAAGCTCGTGGCCATCTTCAAGGATATCTACAAGGAGCACGCGGGCTTCCCGTTCCCGCAGGAGCCCGGGGACCAGCTGCGATTGGCGGTCACGGCCGTCTTCGAGTCGTGGAACAACCCGCGCGCGATCGCGTACCGCAGGCTCAACCGCATCCCCGACGACCTCGGCACCGCGTGCACGGTGCAGGCGATGGTCTTCGGCAACATGGGCGCCGACTGCGCCACCGGCGTCGGCTTCACGCGCGACCCGGGCACCGGCGAGCGCTCGTTCTACGGCGAGTTCCTCGTCAACGCGCAGGGCGAGGACGTCGTCGCCGGCATCCGCACACCGCGGCCGCTCGCGGAGCTTCAGAAGGAGATGCCGCGGACGTACAAGCGCCTTCTCGACATCTCGCGCAAGCTCGAGAAGCACTACGGCGACGTGCAGGACATGGAGTTCACGATCGAGAAGGGCCGCCTGTTCATGCTGCAGACGCGCACCGGCAAGCGCTCGGCGATCGCGGCGCTGCGCATCGCGACCGACATGGTCGAGGAGGGCCTCATCACGCCGGAGCAGGCCGTCATGCGCCTGACGCCCGAGCAGCTCGACGAGCTGCTGCGCCCCGTCTTCGACGACGACGCCGTCGCGGCCGCGAAGGTCCTCGCCAAGGGGCTGCCGGCCGGTCCCGGCGCCGCCACCGGCCGCGTGTTCTTCAGCGCCGACCGGGCCGTCGCCGAGGCCAAGAACGGGCCCGTGATCCTCGTGCGGCCAGAGACGAACCCCGACGACATCCACGGCATGGCGGCCGCCGAGGGCATCCTGACCGCGACCGGCGGCATGACGAGCCACGCGGCCGTCGTCGGCCGCGGCATGGGCAAGGTCTGCGTCGTCGGCTGCGGCGAGCTCGAGTCGCTCGGGCTCAAGGAGGGGGACTGGATCTCGCTCGACGGCTTCAAGGGCCGCGTGCTCGAGGGCCGCGTCGAGACGCGCCCCTCCGAGATCCTCGAGGTCCTGATGGGCAAGCGGCCCGTCGCCAAGTCCGAGCTCTACCGGCGCTACCGCCTGCTCATGGCCTGGGCCGACGGCGCGCGCACCCTCGAAGTCCGCGCCAACGGCGACACGCCGGAGGACGCGCGCGCCGCGCTGGCGCTCGGCGCGACCGGCATCGGCCTCTGCCGCACCGAGCACATGTTCTTCGGCGAGGACCGCATTCCGAAGGTGCTCGCGATGATCCTCGCCGACACCGAGATCGAGCGGCACGCCGCCGTGAAGGCGCTGTACCCTCTCCAGAAAGCCGATTTCAAGGCGATCTTCAAGACGATGCGCGGCTTCCCCGTCACGATCCGCACGATCGACCCGCCGCTGCACGAGTTCCTGCCGCGCTCGCCCGAGGAGGCGAAGGTCGCCGCGGCGAAGCACGGCTTCGACGCCGCCAAGCTGTGGGCCAAGACCCTCGAGCTCAAGGAGGCCAACCCGATGCTCGGCCACCGCGGCTGCCGCCTCGGCATCACCTACCCGGAGATCACGGAGATGCAGGCGCGCGCGATACTGTCGGCGGCCTGCGAACTCGGCCGCGACGGGCTGCGCGTCGAGCCCGAGATCATGATCCCGCTCGTCGCCCACGCCGCGGAGCTTCGCCACCAGAAGCGGCGCATCCAAAACGTCGCGGATCAGGTCTTTGCGGAAACCGGTTCGTGCATCCGCTACCGCGTCGGCACGATGATCGAGGTCCCGCGCGCCGCGCTGACCGCGGCCGAGATCGCCGAAGAGGCCGAGTTCTTCTCGTTCGGCACGAACGACCTCACGCAGATGACGCTCGGCTACTCGCGCGACGACTACGGCCGCTACATCAACGAGTACCTCGAGATGAAGATCCTCGAGACCGACCCCTTCCGTTCGCTCGACCGCTCCGGGGTCGGCCGCCTCGTGCGCATGGCCGTCGAGGACGGGCGCCGCGCGCGTCCCACGCTCAAGATCGGCGTCTGCGGCGAGCACGGCGGCGACCCGCAGTCGATCCGCTTCTTCCACGACGCGGGGCTGGCCTACGTGTCCTGCTCGCCCTACCGCGTTCCCGTCGCCCGCCTGGCCGCCGCCCAGGCGGCGATTTCGTCGAAGGCCCTCACGAACTGATCGCCGTACCTCCGTAACAGGGCCGCCCGGGTCTCAGCCCCCGGGCGGCCCGCCTATTGATGGTGTCTGTCCTCCCGTTGTTGCATTATTCGTAAGGGAAATTCTGATTCGAATAATGCAACAACGGGAGGACAGACACCGTACCAGGGGGTGGAAAATGGGCTCCGAAAATCCTAGAATGGGTCCTCACGGAGGACTCACCACCATGGCCATCAAAGTCGGCATCAACGGTTTCGGTCGCATCGGGCGCCTCGTCATGCGCGCCTCCCTCAAGAATCCCGACATCCAGGTCGTCGCGATCAACGATTTGACGGACGCGAAGATGAACGCGAACCTCTTCAAGTACGACTCGACCTTCGGTCCCTACCCGGGCACCGTCGAGGCGGTCGGCAACGACCTGAAGATCGACGGCCGGGTCATCAAGGTCTTCGCGGAGAAGGACCCGGCGAAGCTGCCGTGGTCGTCGGTCGGCGTCGAGATCGTCGTCGAGTCCACCGGCCTGTTCACCGACGCGGAGAAGGCCAAGGGCCACCTGGCCGGCGGCGCGAAGAAGGTCGTCATCTCCGCTCCCGCCAAGGGCGAGGACATCACGATCTGCATGGGCATCAACAACGAGCTCTTCGACCCGGCGAAGCACACGATCATCTCGAACGCGTCGTGCACGACGAACGCGCTCGCCCCGCTCGGCAAGGTGCTCGACGAGGCGTTCGGCGTCAAGAACGGCCTGATGACCACGGTCCACGCTTACACCAACGACCAGAACCTGCTCGACCAGCGCCACTCCGACATGCGCCGCGCCCGCGCGGCCGCCGTGTCGATGATCCCGTCCTCCACCGGCGCGGCGAAGGCGATCGGCCTCGTCCTGCCCAAGCTCAAGGGCAAGCTCACGGGCACGTCGATCCGCGTCCCCGTCCAGGACGTCTCGATCGTCGACCTCACGGCGACGCTCAACAAGTCGGTGACGAAGGAAGAGGTCAACGAGGCGTTCAAGAAGGCCGCCGCCTCCGGCACGCTCAAGGGCTTCATGCAGTACAACGAGGACCAGATCGTGTCCCGCGACGTCATGGGCAACGCGCACTCCTCGGTGTTCGACTCGACGCTCACCGACGTCATCGACGGCAACCTCGTGAAGGTGTTCGGCTGGTACGACAACGAGTGGGGGTACTCGAACCGCGTCGTCGACCTCGTCGCCTACATCGCCAAGAAGTCGGCCGTCCACGCCTAAGACGTGAGCGGCAAGAAGCGGCACGCGACGGTCATCGGCGTTCCCCTCGACTACGGGGCCTCCAAGAAAGGGGCCTCGGGCGGTCCGGCCGCGGTGCGCCGGGCGAACCTCGTCGAGGCTCTCGAAGCGCTGGACCTGGAGATCGCCGACGCCGGCGACCTCCAGGTTCCCAAGATCGTAGCCGCCGCGAAGGGCAAGCTCAAGAACGGCCCGGCGATCCTCAAGGTCTGTCAGGCGCTCGAGAAGCAGGCCTATGAGGCGGTCGCCAACGGCTCGGTGCCGATCACGCTCGGCGGCGACCACTCGCTGGCCGTCGGCTCGGTATCGGGCGTGGCGCGCGCGTTCCGCGACAAGGGGCGCAAGGTCGGCCTGATCTGGGTCGACGCGCACGCCGACATCAACACGCCGGATTCCTCTCCGACGGGCAACGTGCACGGCATGCCGCTGGCGCACCTGCTCGGCATGGGGCACAAGGATTTCGCGCGCCTGGGCGGCTTCTCGCCGAAGATCGACCCGCGCAACGTCGTGCTCGTCGGCATTCGCGACGTCGACCGCGCCGAGGCCGTCAACATCCGCAAGTCCGGCATCCGGGTGTTCTCGATGCAGGAGATCGACCGCTACGGCATGGGTGTGGTCACCGAGCAGGCCATCGACATGGCCAGCGACGGCACGGCCGGCTTTCACCTGAGCTTCGACATCGACGCCGTCGATCCGGGCAACGCGCCGGGCACCGGCACCGTCAAGCGCGGCGGCCTCACCTACCGCGAGTCCCACCTCCTCATGGAGCTGTGCGCGGACTCGGAGCGCATGGTGGGCCTGGACCTCGTCGAGGTCAACCCTCTCGAGGACACGCAGAACGCCACCGCGGTCCTCGCGGTGGAGCTCATCGCGTCCGCGATGGGCAAGAATATTTACTGAGTACACGTCCCCAACAGAGCAAAATAATGATGAACGACAAGCCCGCCCTGAAGCTCAAGCGCCTTCAGGAGATGACGGTCAAGGGCAAGCGCGCGCTCGTGCGCGTCGACTACAACGTGCCCATGAAGGGCGCGAAGATCGAGGACAACGCGCGCATCCGCGAGACGCTGAAGACGCTCGAGCACCTGATCAACGAGGGGGCGAAGATCGTCCTCATCGCGCACCTCGGCCGCCCGAAGGGCAAGCCCGAGCCGAAGTACTCGCTCAAGCCCGTCGCGGCCGAGCTCGGCCGCCTCCTCAAGAAGCCCGTCGCGTTCGCCGAGGACTGCGTCGGCCCCGCCGCGGAGAAGGCCGTCGCGGCGCTGAAGCCCGGCGACGTGCTGCTGCTCGAGAACCTGCGTTTCCACGCGGAGGAGGAGGCCAACGACGCGGCCTTCGCCAAGGCGCTCGCCAAGAACGGCGACCTCTTCATCCAGGACGCCTTCGGCGCCCTGCACCGCGCGCACGCCTCGACGGCCGGCGTGACCAAGCACCTGCCCGGCGCGATCGGCTTCCTCGTCCAGCGCGAGCTCGAGTTCCTCGACCGCGTGATCGGCAACCCGCAGCGCCCGTTCCTCGCGATCATCGGCGGCGCGAAGGTCTCCGACAAGCTCGCCGTTCTTGAGAAATTATGCGAGCGTGTGGACTCGCTGCTGATCGGCGGCGCCATGGCCTACACCTTCCTCGCCGCCCAGGGCATCAACATCGGCAAGTCCCTGCTCGAGAAGGACCAGATCGACGCCGCCAAGGCGATCATCGAGAAGGCCTACAACAAGAAGGTCGAGTGCCTCCTGCCCGCCGACCACGTGACCGTCAAGGAGATCAAGGCCGACGCGGAGACCAAGGTCACGCAGGCGATGTCGATCCCGCCGGACATGATCGGCGTCGACATCGGCCCGCACACCATCGAGTTCTTCCAGGAGCACATCGCCAAGGCGCAGACGATCTTCTGGAACGGCCCGATGGGGATCTTCGAGATGCCCGCGTTCGCCGCCGGCTCCGAGGCCGTCGCGAAGGCGATGGCCGAGGCGACCGGAAAGGGCGCCACGACGATCGTCGGCGGGGGGACAGCCTCGCCGTCCTCGCGAAGACCGGCCTCGCCGGCAAGATGAGCCACTGCAGCACCGGCGGCGGCGCCTCCCTCGAGCTTCTCGAGGGCAAGGCCCTTCCGGGCCTGGTCGCGCTCGCCGCGTAAAATAGGTATAATCGAGGCTCAATGTACACTTTCCTGATGACGGTCCACATCGTCGCCTGCCTGGGGATGATCCTGTTCGTCCTCCTGCAGACCGGCCGCGGCGCGGGCCTGTCGATGTTCGGCGGCGGCGGCGATTCCCTGATCAACACGCCCAGCGGCTCGAGCTTCATGAAGAAGTTCACGGCCGGCCTGGCCGCGACCTTCGCCTTCACCTCCCTTTTCCTGACCCTCCTCTCGGACCGGAGCGGCATGCACAGCGTGACCTCGTCGTCGGCCGCGCCGCTGCCCGCCCCTGTCTCGGCGGAGGCTCCGGCCGCGCCGGCGGCGTCTCCGTCGGCGGCCGAGAACCCGGTGACCGCGGCCGACAAGGCCGCCAAGCCGGCGCCGAAAACCTCGAAGTAACGTCGCAAACCCGCGCACGGGTGGTGGAACTGGCAGACACATACGCTTGAGGTGCGTACGCCCGAAAGGGTTTGGGGGTTCGAGTCCCCCTCGTGCAAAGTTATCGAAAGAAAAGCCGGCCCCGAAAGGGGCCGGCTCTTTTTCGGCGGCTGGGGAAGTCTAGTAGGCGAGTTCGAACTTGCGGCGGGCGTAGTCGGCCTTGGTCATGGTGACGAGGCCCTTGAGCGTGTCGCCCTTGGCGTCGAAGACGAGGTCGCCCATCATCGCGCGGCGGCCGGAGGCGCGGACGGCGGCGAGGACCTTGGGTCGGTCGGGGCCGCCGGCCTTGCGCAGGGCGGCCAGGGCGACGCGCGCGGCCTCGTAGCCGTAGTGGTCGAACGTGCGCGGGGCGTCGTTCCACTGCTTCTGGTAGCGCGCGACGAAGTCCGCGGCGCTGGGCAGGGACTCGACAGGCACGCCTCCGACGGAGAAGTACGCGCCGTCGACGGCGGGGCCCGCGGTGTCGAAGAGATCCGGGTTCTTGGCGCCGTCGCCGGAGAAGAAGGCGCCCGTCCACCCGGAGGCGCGCAGCTGCTTGAGCAGGAGCCCGGCCTCCATGTAGAGCCCTCCAAAGAAGACGGCCTCGGGGCGGGCCGCCTTCACGGCCGCGACGGTCGCGGCGAAGTCCGTGTCGCCGCGCGAGATCGCGATGAGCTCGCCGCCGGCGCCGCCGCGGCGCTCGACGCCGGCGCGGAAGGATTCCGCGAGGCCGAGCCCGTAGGGCGTGCGGTCGTGGATCAGCGAGAAGCGCTTGAGCGAGAGCCTTTTCACCGCGTAATCGGCCGCGAAATCGCCCTGCACGCCGTCCGACGGGGAGGCGGAAGACGACGCGCTCTCCGGTCCAGTCCGGGCGGTCCTGGCGCGCGGTCAGCTCGGTGGCGGTCGCCGACGGCGTGATCATGGCCAGGCCGGACAGCGCGTAGACGCGCGAGCCCTCGAGCGCGCAGCCCGAGGTCATGTGGCCGATCACGGCGAAGACGGCCGGGTCGTCGGCCGCGCGTCGCGCGACGGCGCCCGCCTCGAAGGGGTCGGCGCGGTCGTCGAGCACGAGGAGGTCGACGGGAGGCAGTCCGGTCTCGGCGGCCTCGTCGGCCAGGGCCATGCGCACCGAGCGCTCGAGGCCGCGG
Organism: Elusimicrobiota bacterium; assembly: GCA_023213235.1. Taxonomy (GTDB): domain Bacteria; phylum Elusimicrobiota; class Elusimicrobia; order UBA1565; family UBA9628; genus GWA2-66-18. The sequence goes on from CP096137.1 coordinate 1,228,587, forward strand.
CCTTCGTTGCCCATGTCGCCCGTCATCGGAGCGGCGACGACGAGCCGCGCGGGGCCGGAGGACTCGCGCGCGCAGGCGGCGAGGAGAGCGAGGACGAGGAGGAGGGCCGGGCTCCGGCGGGCCATGGGCGATCTTACGAAAAAGCTATCATCGACGGGTGAACGGCTTGGAGCCCCGCTCGGTGCGGCACCTCGAGCTCCGCGACGGCGAGACGGCCTGGCCGACCGCGGGCGTCTGCCTGGCGGCGCTGGCCGTGCAGGCGGGCTCGACCGCCGCGGCCGTCACGGGCGCCTGGCCGGCGGCCGCCGGCGTGCTCGTCAACGCGGCCTGCGCGTACGCGCAGTTCACGGTCCTGCACGATGCCCTGCACGGTTCCGCCTCGCGCATCCGGCCTCTCAATGAAGCGCTCGGCTACGCGGCGACCTTCACGCTGTGCGGCCCGTACGCGGCGATCCGCCGCAACCACCTGCATCACCACGCGCACGCCAACGACCCGCGCGAGGACCCGGACTTCTGGGCGGCGGGCGAGACCTGGGCGGGCACCGCCCTGCGCTGCCTGACGATGCTGCAGCGCCACTACTGGGCGTACTTCACGAAGCTGCGGCGCCGCGACCGCGCGTACGCGGAGTCCGTCGCGACGGCGGCGCTCATCCTGGGCCTGCACGCCTGGGCGTGGGCCGGCGGCTTCCTGGCGGAGATGCTGCTGTACTGGACCTTGCCGGCGCAGCTCGCCGTCGCCGCGCTCGCGCTGACGTTCGACTATTGGCCGCACCGTCCGCACACCGCGCGCGGGCGGCTGCGGGACACCGCGAACATCCTGCCGGCCTGGCTCGACCCCTTCTTTCTGTGCCAGAATCTCCACGCCGTGCATCACCTCTTCCCGCAGCTGCCCTGGTACCGCTACCGCGAGGCCCACGCGATCCTCGATCCGGGCCTGCGCGCGGCCGGCGTGCCGCAGTGGGGCTTCCGCCAGGCCGTCCGGATGCTCAAGCCGGGGCCGCTCCCCATATGATCCAGCTCGTCCAAGGCGCCTACGCCTGGTCCGCGTTCAACGCGGAGAAGAAGTTCAACTTCAACGGCCACCTGCTGCGGACGGCCGAAGGCACCGTGATCGTCGACCCCGTCGCGTTCTCGGCGGACGACCTCGCGTACCTCGAGGCCGAGGGCCTCAAGCCCGACGCGCTCGTGATCACGAACCGAAATCACCTGCGCGAGAGGGAGTCGGTGCTCAAGCGCTGGACGATCCCGACGATCCTGCACGAGGCGGAGGCCGCCGAGGCGGGGATCGCTCCGGACCGGACCGTGAAGGACGGCGACAAGATCCATGGCCTCGTCGTCGTGCACCTGCCCGGCAAGTCGCCGGGGAGCTCGCGCTGTACTGGCCGGAGCGCCGCCTGTTCCTCGTCGGCGACGCGCTGATCGCGCCGCGCGGCAAGCTCAAGACCGTGCCCGCCGAAAAGCAGGACGATCCGGCGCGGCTCCAGGAGTCGCTGAAGCTCCTGCGCGCCTTCGACTTCGACCATCTGCTTGTCGGCGACGGCGACCCGCTGCTCGGCGACGCGAAGACGGCCGTCGTTGCCTGGCTCAAAGCGAACCCGTGAGGACGTTCTCGGTCCGCGCGTACGGCGTGCTTCGCGACGGGGACAAGGTCCTTCTGACTCTGTCGCGCTTCGGCGACCGGACCTTCGTGAACTTCCCCGGCGGCGGTGTCGAAATCGAGGAAGGGCCGGGCGACGGGCTGCTGCGCGAGTTCCGCGAGGAGACCGGCCTCGTCGTGCGGCCCGCGCGCATCCTGCACGCGAGCCAGAAGGCGCACCTGTCGACCCAGGCGCCGATCCAGATCGTGTCGCTGTACTGGCTCGTCGAGCGCGTCTCCGGCGACCTGCGCCTGACGGGCAACGGCGACGACGTGCTCGAGCTGTTCTGGAGCCCCGTGAACGCGCTCCCGCTCGACCGGATGTTCCCGGCCGACCTCGAGTTCTGCGCGCTTCTTCCGGGCCTGCTCGCCCCTTGATTCCGTGCCCTCCCGGGGCTATCCTCGGGGGATGAGAGCGCTGAGCCTGGCCGTCCTTCTCTGCGCGCCCGCCGCCGCCGGCCCGACGGGGTCGGCGCATGTCGCCGCCCCGACGGGGTTCCCGGGCGCCTACGTCGGCATGGTCGCCGTCTCGCTCGGACAGGACGGCTTCTACGGCTCGCGGCTGCTCGACTCCTTCGAGCTGCACCTGCGCTCGGTGTCGGCGATGACGTCGCCGCAGGCCGTCAAGGACTACCTCGAGGTCGCCGTCGTCGGGGCCGGGGGGCCAACACGGCCCGGGCCATCCGCGAGTCGCTCGGCAAGGAGGCGATGGAGCCTCAGCGCGCCGCGGCGATCCTGCTCGCCAACGCGCTGGCCCGTCCCGAGCAGTTCCGGGAAGTCCTCGACGGCCTCGAGTCGAACAAGGCGGGGCTCGGCAAGCACACCGCCAAGCTGCTGCGCGAGACCTCGGGCACCGGCGACCGGCGCCTGCTGGCCGCCCTGCGCGAGCGCGGCGCCGTGAATCCCCGTGGAGAGGCGTCGACGTACGACCGCTTCGGCCGCCTCGAGACGCTGTTCGACGGGGCCGGCGCCTCGGGCGGCGACACGGTGGAGATCCGCGGTTCCGTCGGCGTGCCCGCCGAGTACACGGGCTACGGCCCGGACGGCCGGCCCCGGTCCACCGGCCTCGCGCCCTACCGCCGCGACTAAGGCTCGCTTCAAATCGGCGGGCCAATCTGGTAGAATGACCGTCACGGGCCTTTAGCTCAGCTGGGAGAGCGCCTGCATGGCATGCAGGAGGTCAGCGGTTCGATCCCGCTAAGGTCCACCAGTTTATTCGCGTTTCTCGACGAGAACCCGGTTCAAGCCATTTGTTCGGCTTTGACCGGGTTTTCTGCTTTTGAGGGGCTATGGACACTTTTAGGACACCTGCTTTTTGACCGGCGTCCGCGGCTCCGCTTCGCTCGCCGCAGCTTAGATTTCTCCGCCCCTGCCGGGGCGCGCGGATCGGTCCGCGGACGCTCCTCCCTGCCGAGTCGCAGGGACCCGAGAAATCGACATTCACCGCCGCCCGGCGGTCGGAAATATCCGACTCATTCTCTACAGGACCGCCCTCCCGTCCGCTCCTCCTATAAAACTTCCGGTCTTGTTTTTCATAACCACCTCCCGCTCAGCCGGCCAGGAGTGAGCGCCGCCGCGGCTCCGGCATAAACGGTCACCCTCTCGAAGAAACTGAGAAATGGCCTAGCCTTGCTAGCTCCACTTTCTCAGTCACCCCGGCCGCACCGGGGCCGCCAGCTCGGCTGCGCCGAGGGCGGTTCTCCGGGGGACCCCCATTTATTCCTCGCCGCTTCGGCGCTCCTCGGCCGTCTTCGACCCTCCGGGCGGTCGAGAGGTGGTTATGAAAAACAAGACCTGCGTGAATGTCGGAGAGGACGGGAAGTCGGCGACGGCGCTTGTAGCCTACGAATCCACGGCGGCTTTGATGGTAAAGAGATCGCGCGTACCGCTTTACCGGGTCGTGTTGGACCGAACTGGGTCACTGGTGAAGGAAGGTTCGGCGGTCGTGACTCAAGGCTCGGAAGCCGCGAAGTTGATCCGTCAGTTCCTGGGCGACCCGCCCCAGGAGCATTTCGTGCTGATGGTGCTGGACAGCCGGAGGCGGGTGATCGGCATCAACGAAGTGAGCGTCGGTACGCTGTCGGCGTCTTTGGTCCACCCGCGCGAGGTGTTCCGGGCGGCGATCCTCCTCAATGGGGCGGCGGTGATCGTTTCGCACAACCATCCGAGCGGCGATCCGTCGCCTTCGGCAGAGGACCGGGAGGCGACAAGACGCCTGCAACGCGCCGGAGAGCTGTTGGGCATTCCTGTTGCCGACCATATCGTGATCGGCGAGGGGGAGACCTTCTTCAGCTTCCGAGAGCACGGGTTGCTCTGAGGCGGGCCGTCCACGCCGCCGCCCCGGGGCAACCCGGGGCGGTCCGCGGGCGGCTGGCCCGAAGGAGATCAACCATGTTCAAGTTGTGGAACGAGACGGACAAAATATTCGCGAGCCCTGAGGAGTTCGCGACGGAAGCCAAGGCGGAGGCTTTCGCCGTGCGTTTCCGAAGGCGCTTCCTGACGCAGGGCTACTACCTGACCTTCGACAGGAGGCGCATCGCGCCGGAGGAAGCTGAGCTCGTGGTCGTCCCAGCCGAGCCGTAGCCGGAAAGGGGCAACCCAGACGCCCGGAGTTCGCCCCCTGCGGGGCGCGGATCGGTCCGCGGACGCTCCTCCCTGCCGGATCGGCGGCAGGGACCGCGAACTCCGTTGGAACGAAATGAGGGGGTAGTCGTATATCCTCCATGGAGCAGGATACCCCCGACGCATTCGCTTGGCAGGACTGGGACTGGCGGCCGCTGGCGCGGCTCGTCGTCTGGGTCCTCCTCGCCGCCGTATGGGCGCGACTGCGGCACGCCGTATCGCTGGACCTCCTCCACCTGGTCCTCCGGGAGCTCGTGCTGGGTTGGCTGCTTTCCTTCGGTTGGCTGACCTATGTCCAGGCTCTCATCGCGACGAGCGCCTTCCGGCTGGCCCTGGCGCTCGACCATGCCGCTTACGCCTTATCGGAGCGCCTCGTGCGGCCTTTCGCGGGCCGCGCGCCGTTCGCCGCGAACTTCGCCGCGGCGTTCGGCGTCGAACTTGGGCTCGTCTTTGGGTCGGTGCAGTTCTGGCGCGCGGCGCACATGGGCGACCGCGCCGCGGGCCTGCTTAGCGAGATCCTGCGGTGATCACGAGCCTGAGGGTCGTGCGCTCGGGACTTCCCTCGCGGCGGGTCATTCTCTCGGCCGAGGACGCCTATAAAGTTCTATGCCCGTTGGCTCGCGGCCTTGATCGCGAACACTTCTGGCGGCTCGACCTCGACTCGCGGCGGCGTCTGATCGGATGCGAGCTCGTCTCGATCGGCAGCCTCGACGCCTCCATAGTCCACCCGCGAGAGGTTTTTAAGGGTGCGCTCCTCAACAACGCTCACAGCGTCATGGTCGGGCACAATCATCCTTCCCAGGATATGAGGCCGAGCGCCGAGGATCGGCAAGTCACGCGGCAACTTCAACTCGCTGGGTGCTTGCTCGGCGTTAAACTCGCCGACCACCTGATCGTAACCGACGACTGTTACTTCAGCTTCAAGAAGGCGCGGCTACTCTAGAAAGAGGCGACCCGGCACTGAGTCGTACCGGGTCGCCTGTCGAACGAAGCCGCTCCTGGGGAAGGCCTCGCTCGTTCGGAGTGTAGGGTGCGAAACTCGATCTCGCAAGGCCCAGGCTCTAAAATTTGCGGTGGATACTGCCGCGTCCGTGGACGGCGTGGACAACTCTGCGAGTTGCCCACCCCGCCCACCGCCGCTTGGATTTCGCCCCTTCGGGCGCGGATCGGTCCGCGTCGCTCCTCCCTGCCGACGGCGGCAGGGACCGCGAACTCCACAGTCTCCACCGCTCGGCGGCGGGATTTCTTCTTTTCTTTTTCACGCCTTCCCGTCCCGTCCTCCGCCTCTTCGTTCTTTTTCATGTCGCCCCTCGCTCTCGGGACTACAGGAGTGAAGGCCTACTTCTGCGGCATAAACGGGCACCCCTCTCGGAGAAACGGAGAAATGGCCTAGCCTTGCTAGCTCCACTTTCTCCGTCAGCCCGGCTGCGCCGGGGTCGCCATCTCGGCTGCGCCGAGGGCGATTCTCCGGGGAGCCCCCATTTATTCCTCGGCGCACGGCCTTCCTCGTGTCCCTCGCCCTCCGGGTGTGCGGAGGTGCGACATGAAAAAGAACTGCGAGAGCGTCGTACGGGACGGGAAGGGGAAAGGCCGGGCTGTGAGGGCGAACAAGGTCGCTGACGCGCTGAAGGGCTACCTGGACGGACGGAACTCCGAGGCTTGGAGCTTCGCCTACGGGCTGTGCCGGGACGCGAACGAGGCGGGAGAGTTGGTCCAGGAGGCGTGTTATCGGGCGCTTAAGGCTCGTGAAAGCCACGACGAGACGAAGGCGGTCAAGAGTTGGCTCTTCACCATCCTACGCAACGCGTTCATGGACTCGCGGCGGCGCAAGGAGCGACGGGACGGTCTGTCCCTGGACTACTGCGGTCGAGCGGGAGACGGGGCTCCCTTCTACGAGACGCTCGCGGGCGCGGACGAGGACATGCTCGGACGCTTGGAACGCGCGGAGACGGCGGCCCAGGTGCGCAGGGCGATGGCGAGGCTTCGCGCGACGGAGCGGCAAGTGCTGATGCTGTGCGACGCGCGGGGGATGGCCTACGCCGAGGCGGCCCGCAGGCTCGGGGTGCGGGAAGGGACGGTGCGCTCTCGGCTTCATCGGGCGCGTCTGAACCTGAGAAAGACGGCGGGCCGGGTTGGGTTGGTTTAAAACAGGAGGACATGAACATGGAAAACGATACGAGGTTGGAGGGATTTGTGGTCATACACGCTTACACTCGGGCGCAGGCCATCGAGGACGGCGTCCTGGTGGACCTGAGCGACCTGGCGCGGGAGGCGGGCTACCGCTTTCCCGTCGCGGTGACGCGGGGCGTTTTGGGGGTCTTGAACCCGACGAAGGAATTGGAAGCGGAGGGCCAGGACATGGCCGGTCGGGCGTGGGACATGTTGGCCATTCTGAGATACGGCATCCGGAGCGCGTCGCGGACGGATGAGGTTCGATTCGCTCCACTGTTTTTGCGGGAGCCTGGGCAGAAGGTCGAGCCCGTCGAGATGTGGGCCAAGTGCGGCCCCGGCGACGATGCCGAGCCCGTCATCACGGTGATGCTCAAGGGCGAGGATTAACGCGAAGAGCCGCCCCCGAAAGGCGGGCGGCCGCTTCGGCGGGTCGGTCCGCAGCCGCTCCACCTCGGCTGGCGCCGAGGTCCAACGATACGTCGTCCATACCCGGCACGGAGGTTACAGCTGAAGGCGCGGCGCGCCTCGTGTCCGGGCTAGCAGTGGCACGGCCAGGAAGGGCAAGGGCTTGAGGAGACGGATGGAGGCCTCCGCCGCGCTGGGCCGCATCAGCAGCGCTTGAAGCCAACGCCCCGCGCGAAGTCGCGAGGCGAAGCGCTTGCGCCAAACATCGTCCCAAATCTTAGGAAGATACTCGCCGTCGTTATGAGCCATGAGTTCGGCGAGGAGAATCGCCGATTCCAAGGCCATCGCCTGCCCGTCGCCGCACAGCGGCGCAATCATCCCGACAGCGTCGCCGATGAATAAAATGGAACCGGAACTGGGCTCCTTCGCCGTGAACATGAGCTGCGCCGCGGCCATAGGCTCACCGTCCGGTCGCAAGGCCTCGATCCGGCCGCGCAGGCTCGGGCTTAGGCGGGCCAAATGCGAAATCGCATCGCGACGGAGAGCTGAGCCCGCCGCCGCGAAAACGCGATCCTCGGCGAGGAGGCAGACGTTGACCGCGCCGCCATCTACGATGTTGACCCCGCAGTAACCTCCGTCAAATAGATGTATCTCGACCTTTCCGCGCAACTCCGCAGCGACGGCGTCGGCTCCCGGGAGGAGAGCGTGGCGGCGCTTGTAGCCGACGAAGGGGGACCGTCGGCGCAGGAAGTCACGGTCGAGCGGGCGGTCGAGCCCGCTGCGGCGTCCATAGGCGGCGACGACGCGATCGGCGCGCAGGAGGCGCTTCGCGCGCGTCCCGTCGGGGAGGCTTTGCTCGATCTCAAGCAGGACGCCGGCCGCGCTTTCGTCCATGCGCGTGACGGACGCGCCCTCGAAGGCCAACGCTCCGGACTGTTCCGCGTGGCGGAACAAAGTCTCATCCAGCGCCACTCGACCGAGGCCCAGCGCCTCCGCTCCGAGGTCGATCTCGATGCTCCGGCCGGAGGGGAGAAGAAACGGGCGCCCGTGATCGCGGCGGGATGCAGCGCGAGCACCGCGTCGAGGCATCCGATCCGTTTCAGCAGGTACTGCGCCTCCATGGAAAGGAACTCGCCGCAGAGCTTCTGGCGCGGGAAGCGGTCGCGCTCGAGCAGCACCGGCCGTCCGCCGGCCCGCGCGAGGAGGGCGGCCAAGGCGCTTCCGGCCGGTCCGCCGCCGATGATCGCCACGGAGCAGCGCTCGGGTAAGTTCACCGCGGCACCGCCATCTGCCAGCGGAAAGCCCAGCGCCACCGGATGTCCGGCTCCGGCAGAAGGGCCCGGCGGCACATGTCTTCGAGCTCGGAGCGGCTGAAGCCGCGCAGCACGGAGAGCGGCGCGTCATGGCGAATCAGGCGATTGCCGGAGAGCACGGCCGTCAGCCGCTTAATGCCGTGATACGCCAGCGGATGTCGGTGGAGATCGTTGACGGCGACGCCGAGGCGCGCGCGCTCGTGCATCGCTTTGAGCGCCCGCTCCGCCGAGTCGCCGGGGCAATGGTGAAGCATGAGGCCCGCGTGGACGATGTCATAGGCGTCGCCCGCGCCGAGCGCGAAGAGATCGTCCTGCGAAAAGGCGAGCCCCGGCCGCCGGCGCTTCGAGGCCAGGCAAACCGACGCCCCGGACAGATCTATGCCGTGTACTTCGGCCTTGATGCCGCTCGCTTCGGCCCAATCCAATATGACGGAGGCGGCTTCGCCGTCGCCGCAGCCTACATCGAGAATCCGCAAGCGCTTCGTCCCGGGCGGAGTCAGGGCGTTCAAGGCGCCGAGCGTCGCGGCGTGTCCGCCGAGGCGCCGGTTGATGACGGCGAGCTCACGGAAAGTCGCGCGTAGTTCCGCTTCCGGCGCGTCGTCGGCGTCCATCAGTTCCAGGGCGTCGCTGCGCCTGCGGAAATCGACAGGCGTCATCGCGCGGGGAGAAAGAGCGCGCCTTCCATCGTCAGCCCTGGCCCGAAGCCGAGGGCGACGAGCGGCCCCGTCCCGCCGCGCGCGAACTCTCGTTCGAGCACGAAGAAGATCGTAGCGCTCGACATGTTGCCGCAGTCGGCCAGGACGCCGCGAGAGGAGCGCGTCGCTTCGTCATCGAGGCCGAGCGTCTCGGAGAGCGCCGAGACGATGCGCCGCCCGCCGGGATGCGGCACCCAACGCCGAATCTCATCCCGGGCGAGGCCCGCGCGCGCCGACAATTCGGCGACGAAGGCGGGGGCGTGCGACCGGATCGTGTCGGGCACGCGCCGGTCGAGGCTCATCTCAAAGCCGGTGTCGCCGATGCGCCAGGACATCTGATCGAGGCTGTCGGGCGCCATGCGCCCGTGCGTCGCGGCCAGGTCGGCGAGGCCGCCCGGGCGCGCGCCCGGGGCCGCGAACACGGCCGCGGCGGCGCCGTCGGCGAACAGGCTGTTGGCCACGAGGAATTCCGGCAAGAGTCGTTTTTGAAAATGAAGCGTGCACAGCTCGACGGACACGATGAGCACGACGGCATCGGGGTCGGCGGCGACGAATGCGCCGGCCAGCTTCATGGCGTTGAATCCCGCGTAGCAGCCCATGAAGCCGACCTGCGTGCGCGCAACATCCGCGCGCAGGCCGAGGCGGGCGATCAGCATCACGTCGGGACCGGGGGCGAAGAAGCCGGTGCAGGTCGTGAACACGAGGTGAGTCACCTCTTGCGCCGTGAACCCCGAGCGCGCGAGCGCCGCGCGCCCCGCCGCTTCGGCGAGGCCCGGGCTTTCACGTTCGTACGCTTCCATGCGCCGCGCAGTGCTCGGAAACGGCTCTAGCGTCCTGTTTGGTGGATAAAACTCAAAGCCGGAGGGATCATCCTGCGCGTAATCCGTCAGGACACTGTGACGCCGCTCGATGCCGGAGGAGGAGTAGAGCCGCTCGATAAGCGGCTCCGCGCGCGCGCCTTCCTCGCCGAACGACGCCCGCGCCGTCGCCGTCATGAAGCGCATGACGGTCGACTGGGGGGACGATGTCGGGGGCAAAGCGGTGCCGAGACCGTACAGGCGCGCGACGGATCGGGAGGGAGGCACACCAGTCGTTAGCATACGGCGTGAGGCGAGTCAACGCCGGTTAGGTCTAAACTAGACGCGGGCGATCTTCTTGAGCGCTTCCCGGTCATCGCCGAACTTGCAGAGCGCGTCACAATGCTCGCAGAGTTCGTCGAAGGGGATGTAGGCGAGCGTGATGTCGGCAATGAGGGATTTAAAGGAAGGGCGAGCGAGTTGGGCGCGGACCTCGTGTTCGCGAGCGCGCGGCGCGACGAGGTAGAAGTGACACGCGCAGCCGGGAATGGAGCGCGCCAAGTCCTCGAGACGCAGCATTCCGGAGTAGATGGCGGTGCTTTTCTCCACCTCGAAGGCGCAGGCGATCTCGTTCGTGCCGGGCTTGAGCCATAGTACGTCGATGAGGGAGACCGTATCGGCGATCTCGGGTGAAAGCTCCATGTCGGGCAATCCGGGGATCGTCAGCAGGGCGAAAGACTGACCGTCATGGCTGCGGTTGCGGTCGTTGCGTGCCACATGGACGTCGTATTTAAGGGCGCGTCCGATCTTGACGAGAAGATGCTGGATCTTGGTGTGCTCGGACGCGTCGCGCTGCCCGGCGAGCGCCTTGTCGTGCCGGGACTTCGCCTTCTTGGCGGCCGCGGCGCTCGCCTCGTGCAGCGCGCCGGAGCCGTCCCCGCACGCGAGCCGCCCCGTGCCGATCTCGTAGAGGAGCCCCGCGAACGCGCCGAGGTCCTTCGACATCCGCGCGGCGCCGTTGGCCTGGACGATGGTCTCGCGCATCGCGAGGTAGCTCTCCCATGAGCCGAGCTTCTTCTTGTCCCCGAACAGGGCGTTGAAGCCCTTGACCATCGCGGTGTTGAACGGGGGGACGATGGTCGGGTGCAGGAAATACGCGATGTTGGCGACCGAGGGCCCCAAGCCTTTGATCCGCGCCTCGGCCAGGCGGCTCATCTCGGACAGGACCTGCTCCTCGCGCGTCGCGGCCAGGCAGGCGGAGAGGAAGGCGCCGAAGGTTCTCTTGTTCGCCTCGTTCTCGTAGATGTCGGGAATCCGCAGCTTCGGCTTCCAGTAGAAGGGATGCGCCGCGCCCTCGAAGACTTCCTTCTGCTCGGTGATCGCGGCGAGCACGGTCTCGAGCGGCGAGCCGCGGAAGTCGTTGCCGAAGGTCCCGGCGGCGATGGCGTCCACCGCGTCCTTCACGCCGCGGCGGATCGCGCGGAAGGCCTTGAGCCGCTCCTCGCCGCTCGCGAACCAGGTGTTGTAAACGGACTCCGGGTCGTCTTTGTAGCGGCCGACCAAGGTCTCCAGGGCGGCATTGTCCACGCGCGCGATCGTGATCAGCGCCCCGCGGCCGTCTCGAACAGTGCGAGGGAGCGAAGCGCAGTCGAGCGCACGGCCGCGCGGACGGCGGCCAGCCTCGCGTCGCTCGCGGACCCGGACGGCATGGCGTGTATCTCCTCGAAGCTCTTGCCCTCGAAGCGGGCCAGCCAGTCAAGGTCGGGCATGTGGTCGGCGGCGGCCTCGAAGGCGAGGAAGCTCACGGAGGCCAGCCGTCCGTCCGGGCGCACGAGGGTCATCAGAACGGCGTCTCCGACGAAGGTGCGGCGCCTCTCGAAGAAGGAAAACGCCGCGCTCCCCGAGGATTTCCCGACATAATAGGTGATGACCGACGGCAGGTCCTTCTCATCGAGGCGCGCTGCCAGTCCGGCGTTCTGCTCGGCGGTCAAGAACAGGGTCTTGCGCTCGGGCGGGACGCCGCCGAACGTGCCGTTGAGGGCCTGCGCCTGCGTCATGATGACGCCCGGCGCCGATTTGTGGGCGGATTCATGGGCCGACGAGGACACGGCCAGGAACATTGCGAGAGCGACGACGGACATGGAACACAGTGTAGCAAGCTGGAAGTCGAGTTGAGCCGACAATTTGAACGCGCGGGCCGCGCGTAGCGGGCGCCCAGGTCGACGGTCGGCCCGAGGCGTTAGAGGGGCTTGACTCCATACCTAGGTATAGGGTCTATACTGGAATCGAGGAGGCGCCATGAAAGGATATCTGACCGTCGGAAAGATCGCCCGGGAGTCCGGGGTCAACCTGCAGACCGTTCTCTATTACGAAAGACGGCGGCTGCTGTCGCCGGCCCGACGCTCCGACTCCGGCTACCGTTTATACGCGCCGGAAACCGTGCGCGTCATCCGCTTCATTAAGAACGCCCAGGCGTTGGGCTTTACGCTCGACGAGATCGCCAAGCTCCTGCGGTTGCGGGTCAGCTCGCGAAGCCAATGCGAGCCGGTCAAGCGGCAGGCCCAGGCACGGCTGGAACTGGTGCAGGGGAAGATCGCGGGATTGCGGGCGATGGAAAGGATTTTGCGGCGTTTGCTCAAGACCTGTGCCGCGCGCGGCACCACGGACTCCTGCCCGATCCTGGACAGTCTTGAATCAAGGAGGTAGTCGCTATGGATAAGAAACTCATCGGACTGGCGGCACTGGCTTCGGCCGGGCTCGCGTCCATCTGCTGTCTCGGTCCCCTCATCGCGGCGGGTCTGGGGTTGGGAAGCCTGGGGTTGGCGGCGGGCCTGAGCAAGTACCGACCGTTGTTCCTGACTATGACCGGCGTCGTTCTTGCCGTCGCCTTCTACCTCGCCTATCGGAAGCGGTCTGTGGCGTGCGTCGACGGAAGCTGCGAGCTCCGCTCGGGCGGCCGGGCGATGAAGGCCGGCGTGTGGATGGTGGCGGCGCTGGCGGCGGCCATGGCGACTTTCCCGAGTTGGTCGGGGAGGCTCGTTTCAAACGCTTCCGTCGCCGTTCCGACGGGCGCTGAAATACTAGCCCTGAAAGTCTCGGGCATGGATTGCGCGGCCTGTACCGCGGCGATCAAGCAGTCGGTCGAGAAAGTGCCGGGCGTCCTCTCCGCGGACATCGACTTCTCCGGAGGACGGGCGACCGTTGTCTCGGACGGCAAGGTCGATCCGGGAGCTGTGATTCGGGCCGTGGAGGCCGTCGGGTACAAGGCTGAACTGCTCAACGGAGCCGGCCATGAGTAACACTGACGAGCACGAGGCGTGCTGTCGTCTTCCGGCCGTTGCCCTTGCCTGCCCCGTCTGCGGCAAGCAAGGCAGGCGGGTCGGGAAAGAGACTTTGGACCATCACTTGGAGCAATCTTCCCGCGCGAAATTCGGCGATGAGGCGGGCTTCTGCCCGAATCCGGCCTGCGAGGTCGTGTACTTCAGCGGCAAGGCGACCGTCCGCAAGGGCGAGACCGTGCTGGCGGTCACGCAAAAGGACCCGGGCGACGAGATTTTCGTCTGCTACTGCTTCGAGCACACGCGCGGCGACCTGCGGCGCGACCTGGCGCAGAAAGGTACAACGGATATCCCGGAGCGGATCAAAAAGGGGATTAAGGAGGGGCGTTGCGATTGCGAACGCAAAAATCCGCAGGGAGCGTGCTGCCTTGGCAACGTCATAGCGGCGATCATTGGGATTAAAGCAAGCTAGAAGTCGAGTTGAGCTGACAATTTGAACGTGCGCGGCGCGCCGAGATGGAGATAGCCGTCGCCGAAGTATTCGCCGACGTCCTTCCAATAGACAGTGTCGAGGACGTTTTCGACCCGGAAGCGCCAAACCACCTGGACGGGACCAGCGCGCCGCGCGTAGCGGATGCCCAGGTCGAAGCGGTTGTAGGCGGGGACGGTCAACGCGTTGTCGCGCCGGGCGTATTTTCCCGAGACGCGGGCCCAGGAGCCGTTGAGCGCCGCTCCCGGCATGCCCGGAACGCCCCAATCGAGCGTTACCTGACTTCGAAGCCGCGGCACGTTGAGAGGAGCTTTGCCGTCGAAGGCCGCCACCCCGGTGCCGTCCTGCCGCGCGCGGATAAAAGTCGCGCCGACGACCACGCGCAGTCGGTCGGTAGCGCGTCCGACGGCCGCGAGTTCCAGGCCGCTGTGCCGGACGACTCCGCGCTGGACGAAAACGTTGTCGGGGCCGGTGAACTCATATGGCTTCCAGATGTGAAACAGCGCCGCCGTCGCCAAAAGCCGCGCCGAGAGTTCGCTTTTGATCCCGAACTCGACCTGCCTGGCGACCTTGGGGTCCAGCGTCCGGCCCGCGTTCGCGGCGGTGACGCCCGCGGTGCCGCCGAGCTCCAGGCCTTGGCTGAAGGCGGCATATCCCATCAAGCCATCCCGGGGCGTGAAGGTAAGGGCCAGCTGCGGCGACAGGAACGTCCGCCGAAAGTTCGAGACGCGTGTGCCGTCCAATTTGCTGAAACGGTCGTCCGTGACGAAACTCGCGCGCAGGCCGCCCTGCAGCCGCCAGCGCGACGACCAGGAGATCGAGTCCTGGGCGAACAACGCTTGCTCCGTATAGTCCTGGTTGCGATGAACGACGCCCGCAGTGGTGGGTGAGGGCGGGAAGACCGACGGGCGCTGCGTATAAATGTTATCGGTGCCGACGAAATCATAGACTTCCCGGCCGAGCGAGACCTCGCGGTTGAAGTGAGACAGGCCGAGCATCGCGTCATGGCGCAGCGCGCCCCAGTCGCGGCCCCCGCTCAAGACGGCCTGGGCCTGCAGCGCGGCGCGGATTTCGCCCGAGCTGCGGTAGTCGTAAAGGTCGTAATCGCCGTTGGCGCAGAAGGTGTTCAAATAAGCGGGGCCGCTGGAACAGCCGTAGGGGAACGCGGCCTTGTCTTCTGAGGCGACGCGGTTGCGGTTGGCCGAGGCCTCGAAGCGCCAATCGTCGCCGGCCTCGTATTGGAACCGCGCGCCCATGTTGGAGGCTTCGATCGCGACCGGCTCGCTCCACGGCTGGTTGTTGAGCATCGTCTCCGGCCTAACGGCGGCCGGCAGCGCGGTTCCGCCCAGGGGCTGATAGCCGGGCACGGACAACTGGCTCTTTTTCTGCCAGTCCACGTCGACTCCGAAAAGCGCATTCTCGCCGAGCCGCCAGTCCAACGCCGCGCTTAAAAAGTCGCGCCGTCCGACCGCCTCCTTGACGTACGGGTGAAGCGACTCACGGGCCGCGTTGAAGCGGTAGCCGAAGCGCCCGCCGTCGAAACGCCCACCCAGGTCCGCGTGGGCGTATCGCGTGCCGCGATCGCTCAACTCCAGCGTGACACGGCGCGCCGGCGCGTCCGTCGGCCGCTTGACGACATAGTTGACCGCTCCACCCGGAGCCGCCAGCCCCGTCTCGAAGCCCGCGACGCCCTTGAGGATCTCCACGCGCTCCTTGTTCTCCAGAGGCATGCTGGACTCGTTGGCGATGGTCAGGCCGTCGCGCTTGTACCCGCTCGCGCCGTCGAGCGTGAAGCCGCGTATCGACAAGGCCTCGTAATAGCCGAGCGGGGCGTAGTTTTCGCCAACGGAGGCGTCGTTTCCGATGATCGCGGCGACACCGCGCGCGCCCTGGTCGTCCATCAAGCTCCTCGGAACGACGGTCACCGACGCGGGAGTCTCAAGGAGCGGCCGGCCCGTCAGTCCCAGCCGCACACGCGCGGGCCCGTAGTCGTCCGGGACGCGAGGCGCGGTCACGACAACCGGAGCGCGCGGCGGCGAGGGGAGTTCTTCCGCCCGCGAAGGGGCGAGGAAGCTCAGCGCGTGAGCGAGGCAAAGGCCGGAGACGAAAGTTCGGCGGGCTTTAGCGGGCATCGTTTGCTCCTTTGGGCAACGCGGGAGCAAACAAAGCGGGCGGCGACTTTGCGCTTCCCTGCGCTGGCATTATCCAGATCAGGTTCGAAGGGTTTTTCTCACCCGAAACTCGCTGGTTTCAGGACCCCTAGCGGGAGGAATACTAGCCTAATCGGCGACGCGCTGTCGAGAGGGGGCCAAAAGACCCCTAAAATAGATGGGTCTTTCGGTCTTCCGCATGTTAGAATGCGGACATGAAGAAGAACTCTTTCCTCGCGGTACTTTCCGCTGTCACGATTCTGCTGTCCGCCGCGTTTCCGGCGGCATCCGCCGAGTCGGCGTTGGTCCAACTCCTCACCGCGGCCCCGGCCTCATCGGTCGTGGCGGCGCCGCAGGCGCCTCGCGCGGCCATCGCGGCGCCCGGCGCGTCGGCCGTCGTCCCGGGCAAGGATCTCTCCCCCAAGTTCAGCGATCCCGGGCGCGTCTCCTTGATCCTGAAGATCGTCGCCGCCGTCTACGACGGCGGCGCGCTTCCTTTCCCGAAGGACGGGATCGCCTTCGAGAATAGGGAGGGACGGCTTCCAGGGAAGCCCAAGGGATATTATCGAGAGTACACCGTCCTTCCGCCGCCCGGCGCGCCGTCGAGCGTGACGGTCGGAGACCAGACGTTCGCGATCTCCCCGCCTCAGGGACGCCGCGGCGCCGAACGCCTCGTCATCGGCGGAGGGGAGCTCCTCTATTACTCGCCTGACCACTACAAGACCTTCCTCCCGCTGACGGTCCTGCGCTGACCGTGGACTGGAAGAAGGCCTTCGCTGATATCGAAGGCGCTGCCGTACACCATGGAGGAACGGAGGCGCTCCAAGCGGCGGCGGCGTCTGCGCTCCTGCCTATCCGCATCGGAGGGGAGGAAGTTCGCGGCAAGGAACCCCTCATGACGGCGCTCGCCGCGAAGATGAACTTCCCGCCCTACTTCGGCGGGAACTTCGATGCCCTTCGCGATTGCCTGACGGACCTCGACGAGTTCCTGCCCGCGCAAGGCTGGCTGCTGATCGTGACGGACGCCGCGGAAATCCTGAAGGCGAAGCCGGCCGACCGGGCGTTCTTCCTGGAGACGCTGGAGTCGGCCGCGGAATTTTGGCGCCGGGCGGACCCGCCGAGGGCCTTTAAGACGCTCCTGATTACCTGACCGCTCCGCTCACGTCGAACTGACAGACCTCGCCGGGGAGCAGGCTCGTGGCAACCCGGGCCCGGGCAACGCTGACGGTTCGTCCGGACGGAATCAAGGCGTCGGCCTTCACCTGGATCGAAGGGCGAGACATCGCGTTCGCCACCGTGAAGCGGAAGAGGACATCTCCGTTGATCCGGATGATGCCGGTTCCGGGGTTCTTTACGAAGCCTTCAACGGTCATGACGTCGACCGCCTCGCAGCCGGTTTGATACCGGCTATCGCCCGGAACAATGAGTTGCGCCTTGCCGCGCTGCATGTGTCCGGCCAATACGACGAGCGTGACCAGGGCTGCGGCGCTCATCAGGCTTGCTGAATTCTTCATGGTATTTTCAGTGTAACCCCTCGCTTACGCCGATCCTAGAGATGAAATGTCAGATTTTCATATCCTTCGCCGACGAGCCTTCCTTCGGTCACATTTCAGATGAGTTGATTCGGCGGGGCTAAAGGACCGGCCCACAACTCAAAAGTGAAAATTGAGGCCGGCGGTCACTTGATGGGAGTCATCGCGGAAGCTCCGCGTCGTCCCTGAGGCGTCAGCGACCCGGATGTCCTTGAGCCAGACATGGCGGGCGTCCGCGTCGAGCGACCATGCGCGGTTGAGCCAAACCTCGATGCCCCCGCCCACGTGGGGGCCGAAGCGGTCGGATCTCGTCGTTCCCTGGGGCCCCTCGACGCGCATGGGATACCAGCCGCCGCCGGCCAGGATATAGGGGCTGATCCGGTAGCGGTTCGGAAACGGATACGCGAGGAGCGAGGCCTGGACGGGGATGATCTTCACGCGCGAGCCCGCAAGGTCCCGCTTCCGGTAGTCCGCCGAGGCCTCCAGCGCCCAGACCGGCGTCATGTGCGCGCGCAACTGGACACCCCCGTTGCCGGACCAGCCGCTGCTGTTGTCGGCCGGCATGAACGCGGAGAAGCGCGGGCCCAGCGAAAGACCGCGGAACGGATAGACGGTTTCCTGGGCCGAAGCCGCACCCGTCAAAAAGGCGGCCGTTGCCGCCAGCGCTACCGTGATCCGACGGATTTCTTTCGCCATGTTTTCTCCGAGGACGCCGTTGATTCTCTCCGGCTTGCCACAGCGTATGACGCGCGACGGAGATTCATCGATGGACGCGAGGTAAATCTTTTGTGAAGGCGGATAGGACGCATTCCGGTCTTCGAAGCTTTACCTGCATTCCATTGGCTTGGAGGGGCCTCGGCAATATACTGGAAAGCAAGAGCCGGGCGCCGCGGGGAGGATTTCATGGAATGGTCGAACTGGATCGGCTTGCTGTTGGCGCTCGCGGCCGCTCCTGCCGCGGCCGCCGGCTTCGGCGACGCCTCTATCGGCGCCAAGCCGTACGGCGTGCTTCTGCTCACGCCCGACGACGGCGGCGCCTGGAAGTCCGAGCTCGGCTCGATCCGCGCGGGACTGCGCGGCGTCCCCGTCGAGAGCGTCGAGACTTCCCGCGACGGAGCCGGGATTCAGCGCCAGATCGACCGCCTAAGGGCCCGCCGCGTCTCCAAGATCGTTGTCGTCCCGCTCGAGCCCGTCTCCGAGGCGGCTTCGATGGGCGAACTGCGCTACCTGCTCGGCATGCGCGCCGCGCCGGCGCGAGATCGCCCGGACGCGCCGCACTCCGGCATGGCGCCGTTCTCGCCCGTGAAGAGGAGCACGCTCGTCATCCCAGGGCTCGGCCGCAAACGGCTCAGCAGCGAGGCCGAACTCGTCCTCGCCGCGACGATCGACAAGTCCCCGGCGCTCGCCGACATCCTGGCCGCTCGCGCGACGGCGCTCGCGCGCGACCCGGCGAAGGAGGCCGTCGTCCTCGTCGGTCTCGCCCCGCGCTCGGACAAGGGGCTCGAGGCCTGGAAGACCGCCGCGAACGCGATCGCCGAGGCCGTCCGCGTGAAGGGCGCCTTCCGCGAGGCCGCGATCATCCGGGTGCGCGACGGCACGCGCGCCGGCCAGAAGGAGGCGGATCGAGCCGAGAACATGGCGACGCTTCGCCGCCTGACGACGCAGGGCGGGGTCGCCGCGGTGCCGCTTGCCCTCGACGGCCGCCGCGTCGGCAAGCTCCTGCAGCGCCAGCTCGGCGGCGCGGGCTACAGCTGGAACGGCAAAGGCATCCTCGGTGACCCGCGCCTGACCGAATGGATCCTGTCGAGTACAGAGGCCGCATCCGCCGGACCTAAAGGCCCACTTTAATGATAGGCCCTTCGGGCCGGAATATGTTATACCGATTCGTCGTGCGCTGCGAGGGGTCGCGGCGAGCCGTCAACGGAGGTGTTATGGTTCGAGATTTTAAGCTAGCGGGGCTCCTGGCCCTGTCGCTCCTGGCCGTGTCGTCCCCGGCGTTCGCCGACCGCCGCATCGTTGTTTTCCAGCCGCAGACTAGTCCCGCCCAGCGCGTCGCGCTGGCGAAGGCCTCGGGCGGCGACGTCGTTCGCGAATTGCCGCTGATCAACGCCGTCGTCATCGAGCACGCGACGCAGATCAGCATGGCGGAAAGCAAGCTGCGCGCGCTGGCCGAGGTCAAGCGCGTGGACCTCGACCCTAAGATCAACTGGCTTAACATGGCGGACGCGCGCGGCGTCGACTTCGCGGCGCCAAGCGCTTCCGGGATCCTCAAGGGCATCGAGGCGCTGAAGAAACGGCCGCAGGCCGTGCCCGCCGTTCCGCCGTCCGGGCAGGAGACGCCGTGGGGATCTCCCGCGTCGGCGCGCCCGACGCCTGGAAGGTCTCGCGCGGCAAGGGGGTCAAACTCGCCGTCATCGACACGGGCATCGACATGACGCACCCTGAGCTCGCCGGGATCATCAAAGGCGGCTGGAACGCGATCTCGACCGCCGCGACGTTCAACGACGACAACGGGCACGGGACGCACGTGTCGGGCACCATCGCCGCGAAGGATGACGGCGCGGGCGTCGTCGGCGTGGCGCCGCAGATCGACCTGTACGGCGTGAAGGTCCTCGACGAGGGCGGCTCCGGCACCTTTGACGGGGTAATCGCCGGCATGCTGTGGGCCATCGAGAACAAGATGGAGATCGCGAGCATGAGCCTCGGAGCCGACCAAGGCAACCAGGCGCTGGCCGACGCGGTCGAGGCGATGCGCAAGGCGGGAGTGATTCTGATCGCGGCGTCCGGGAACTCGGGCGGCTCCGTGGGCTATCCCGCGGCTTACCCGGGCGCGATCGCGGTCGGGGCCTCCGACTCGAAGGACAAGCTCGCCTCGTTCTCGAGCCGCGGTCCCGCGGTCGCGGTGATCGCCCCGGGAGTGGACGTCAAGTCCACCTACATGGGGGCGGCTACGACACGCTGTCGGGGACGTCGATGGCCACGCCGCACGTGGCCGGGCTCGCGGCCCTCTACGTCGCGACGCACAAGGGCGCGACGCCGGCGCAGGCGCGCTCGGCGCTCAAGGCCGCCTCCGCCAAGCTCGCGGGCGTGCCGGACGTGGGCCAGGGGCGGGCCTTCCGAACGCCTTGAAGCTCGCCCAGGGCCGCTGACCGCTGGACAGGCATTTCTATAAACCGCCCCTTCCGTCCAATGGATGGAAGGGGCGGCTTTACGCTCCCGGATCGTGCCGATCAGAGTAAAAAATCGGTCGCCGGGAGCGGCGGGCAGGTCGCAAGACCCATTATTATATAGGTCTTTAGACCCATTCTTTCCGAGCCCTCCGCGACTATCATGCTTTCATGAACCCAACTCCAGTCCTCCTCGCGGTCGCGTTGGCATGGCCGGTCTCCGCGGGAGCGCAGGCCTTCTTCGACGCGGAGCGCGTTGCGGAGACCGTCGGCAACATCAAGAGTCTGGCCGGGCGCAGCGGAGCGGCGCGCTCGCTCGCAGTCCCCGCCGCCGGCCTCCCGGCGCCGGGCCCGGCTGCTTTCCCCGTGCGCGGCGTGGACGTCTCCTTCTATCAGGGAGACATCCAGTGGGAGAAAGTCGCCGCGTCGGGCATCGCCTTCGCCTTCATCAAGGCCACGCAGAACGTCGACCATGTCGACGCGAAGTTCGCGCGCAACTGGGAAGCGGCGGGGGCCGCCGGCCTCGCTCGCGGCGCCTACCACTTCTACAGCCTGTGCAAGGACGGCGGCGCTCAGGCCGCGAACTTCATCGCGCGCGTGCCGCGCGACCCGCGGGCGCTGGCGGAGATCGTCGACGTCGAGCTTTCCGGCGACTGCGCGCGCGCGCCGTCGAAAGAGGAGTTCCTCGCGCAGTTCGCTGTGTTCGTCGCGCGCCTCGAAGCGGCTTACGGCCGTCTGCCCATGATCTATACCAACAAGCAGGTGTACGAGAGGTATCTTAAGGAAGTCGCCGGCCGGCACAAGATATGGATCGCGGACCCTCATGGCGCTGCGCCCGAGACGCCTCCAGGCCTCGCCTGGACTTTCTGGCAGTATTCGTTTCGCGGCCGCGTCGACGGCATCGAGGGCGATGTGGACCTCAATGCGTTCAACGGCACGCGCGAGCAGTTCGCCGGTCTCGTTCCGAGCGCCGCAGCGTCGTATGCCTCCTTCAACCGATAGGATGGGGGTGTCAATGGGGAAATCTCGTGCTATACTTCGGCTATACTTAGGAACGCGAAAGCCGGGGCGTTGACGCTCGGGCTGTTGATGGGTTCTCTTTCGGCTTCGGCCCTATCCGGGCGCTTCGACGAACCGCCCTCGCGATCCGAGATCGAGGCATTGCTTGCCGGCGCGCGCCCGTCTCCCGCGCTCCCGCGGTCCGTCGCTCCTCCCGCCGTTCCCGACCTCAAGCCCGGCGACGTGATCTCGGGGCGCGTGCTCAAGGTGCTGGACGCCGACACCTTTCTGGTGAGCTATCAGGGGAGGTCCAGATCCGGCTCGACGCGGTGGACGCCCCCGAGACGGCGAAGCCTGAGTACGGCAAGCCGGGCCAGCCCTACGGCGACGAGGCGGCCGGCTTCGTCAGCCGCCTGGTGCTGGATAAGACGGTGACGGTCTACATTAAGGAAGCGGACAAATTCGGACGCTTCGTGGGCTGGGTCACTCTTGCGGACGGGCGCGCCCTTCAGCACGAACTTCTGCGCGAGGGCTGGGCCTGGTGGAACTTCTTCTTCAACAAGGACGAGGCGCTCAACCGCCTCGAGAACGAGGCCATCCTCGCCCGGCGGGGCCTGTGGGCCGGCAAGACGCGCGGGGGCGAATTTTCGCCCGAGGCTCCGTGGGTCTTCCGGCGCCGGCTTGCCGCGGGACTGCGGCGAATCCTTCCGGGAGAGGAGCTTGAATTTAAGTTCAAGCGCGTGTCCGACGGCGACACCGTAGCACTCGGCACCAACCAGTCCGTCTACGATTACATCCGCTTGGCCGGCGTGGACGCGCCGGAGGTTTCCCGCAACCGGACCAAGCCCGGCCAGCCCTACGGCGCCGAGGCCGGCGCCCGGGCCGCGGAGTTGATCGCGGCCGAGGGCGCGACGATCCAGGTAAAAGTGGAAGACGTCGACCCTTACGGCCGTCTGGTCGGCTGGATCCGCCTGCGCAATCGCGGGGGGTCTGGCTCAACGAGGTCCTTGTCGAGGAAGGCTGGGCCTGGTGGTACGAGCGCTACTATCCCGATCTTGGCGAGTTCGGCCGCAAGCAGACCCGCGCGCGCGAGGCGAAGCTCGGCCTATGGATCGATCCGGCGCCGGTGCCGCCGTGGGACTTCCGCCGCGATCAGCGCGCGAACTGATAGGCATTGCCCGGCGCGGCATGATCATCATGCCGCTGGCAGTCTTACAGCCGTAGCGGCCACTACGCCATCCCCAGTTCAACAAATACCGCAGTACGGCACTAACTTACAACAGAAGCCAGCGGTCGCTAGCCAATGGTAAATAATTTGGCGCATATATCTTGCAAATAAGGGGAAAACAGTGTATACTAGCAACGAGAAGACGCGACCATGAAAAACGCTGAGAAATTAAAAAACGCGATGACCTTGGGCCGGGTCTACCGGCGCCAAGAATTGGAGCAGTTCTCAAGCACGCCCGATCGCGACTTGAAGACCTTGGTCAAAAGCGGGGAGGTCGAAAAGCTCGCGGGGGACTCTACTATCGTCCCAAGCGAAATGCCTTCGGCGCCGTTCCGCCGTCGGAACGAGAGCTCGTTCGCGCCTTCCTAAAGACCGATGACTTTCTTGTGACCTCGCACACCTACTTCAACCAGTTAGGCCTGGGGCTCACTCAGCTCTACAACGACAGTGTGGTTTACAACCACGCGCGCAAAGGGGATTTTAATCTGGGGGAGACGCTTTCTGTTTCGCTGCCCGCGCTCGTATCCGCGGGAGTTGAGCAAGGAGTTTCTCCTCGTCGATCTCCTGAACAACTTAAAGGAGCTCCCAGAAAACACGTCGAACGTGGTCGAGAATTTAAAGAAGCGGCTGAGCGACTTCGATGCCGACAAGGTCGAAGAAAATTTAGCGCTCTACGGGAAGGCGAGAGCGAGAGAAGCTCTGCACCAGGCCCATGCCTAAATTTTTCCACGAACTCGAAGACGCGCAAGGGTTGTTCGCGGCCCTGGCCAAAGAAAAAATATTTCCGCGGCGATCGTGGAAAAAGACTACTGGGTCATGCATTGCCTGTGGGGGCTGATCTGCGGCGGATTTAAGTTCGAGATGAAGGGGGAACTTCCCTCTCGCGCGGCTGGGACGTCATCGACCGCTTTTCAGAGGACATCGACATTCGATTCGAGCCGCCCGCGACCCTCAACGTCAGAGATGAGAAAAAGCCGGCGAACGTGCAGGCTCGTCTCGATTTCTTCGACGGGCTCGCCGCGAAGATCAAAATTCCCGGCATCGAAGTGGGGCGAAACCGGGCGCACGATCACCGCAAAGCCATGAACGGCGGGATCGGCCTCAAGTACCCGTCCCATTTTCCGCCGGACCCCGCGCTGAAATCCGAGGTTCTTCTCGAGATCGGATTTCATCAAACCGCGCCCAATGAGCCGCGGGATTTTACGAGCTGGGCCTTGGACAAGGCGTTGACGGTGGGCTTGGACGTCGTCGACAACAGCGCCAAGCGCGTGAAATGTTTCAATCCCGAGTACACGTTCGTCGACAAGCTGCAAACAATCTGCAGGTTCTACCGCCAGCATCGAGACGGCAAAGAAGGCGAGAAGCCCCTGCCCCGCGTATTCCTGCGCCACTACTACGATTTCTACATGCTCTTGGCCGTCGAGAGGGTCGTGCGTTTTATCGGCAGCAAGGAGTATCAGGCCTATAAGGCCGAGAAACTAAAAGGGGGGACGCAAAAGAGTTCGATTCCCGCGAGGCCTTTACGTTTCCCGATCCGGCGACCTACGCTTTGTTTGAGGCCGAATTCAAAACGATGGGGAGGCTGCTTCTTTCACCCGGCCCGACGTTTGAAGAGGTCGCCGCGAGATTGCGGGAATTCGCGCCGAAGCTCTGAATTTTGCGCCCGCGCCCCAATTTGTTAGACTCGCCCCCGATGGCCAAGCCAAAACCGGATTATTTCCCCCTCATCGCCGGCGCGACGCTTTATTACGTCCACGTCGATTACAGCCAATCCGAGCCAGAGGTCACTCGCATGATCTTGCGCGTCGTGAGCGCCGCCCAAGACGGCGACACACTGCGCGCGCAGGTCACCAAGCAGTGGGGCGCGGCCGCGCCGCAGACGCAGGAGCTGCGCGTCGACGGCAAAGGGGCGTGGGCCGGAAAGAACCTCGAGATTCGCTTTCCGCCCAAGCTCGGCGACGCCTGGGACGCCGCCGACGATCCCTACTACAAGCGTATGATCCTCTCTACGAAAGCCAAAGCGCGAACCATCGTCAAGGACTTCACCGACTGCCTTGAGGTCGGCTTCACCAACGAGGACACCGACTCGGGCTCGCGTTTTTACGCGCCGGGCCTCGGCCTCGTCCGTGAAGAATGGGCCGGCGAGAGCCGGAACAGCGTCCTGTCCTTGGCCGATTGGAGAATCCCGGGACAAGCGCAGACCCTAAAGCGTCAGTTAACGGCAAAGCCTCGGGGAAATGATGGGACTCTGGACCGCGACGGACACCGATGAGCGCTACGTCGAGCTTTGGGTGCCTCTTGCAGCAGATCGGCCCTGACCTATAGCCGCCTGGGCTCGTGGACAAACATCGTGGCGGGGGTTATACTCCCCAAACTGGGTATCCATGAGATTTTCCCTCATCCTGACTCTGCTAGCCCTATCGGCGCTGCCATCCCGCGCCGACGACGCGGCCCCGTTGCCCAAAGAACAACCCCAGGACGCGCAACCCGCGCCCGCGCCGCAACTCATGCACCTTGAGCGGTCACTGATGCAGAAGCAGGATGCTCGGGACAAGGGCGAACTGCCGCCCGAGAAGTACCAGCAATTCGTCGTCAGCTTCCGCGTGGAACTGGACGCCGTGATGGCCCGCGTCCCGTCGAATCCCGAGAACAAAGGACTTCATGCTCAGATTCTCGCGCGCCTGGGCGAGCAGGAGCGCGGCCAAGCTCTGACGAGTTTGGAGCAGGCGCTCGCGGAAGATCCCGAGAACTCGGCGCTCCTCGTGGCGAAGGGAAGCATCCTTCACGAGCAGAAAGATTACCCCGCCGCCGCCGAGCTTGCGCGCCAAGCCTGGGAAGCCAGCGGACGCAAGGACCAGCGCGCCTGGGCGCTGCTCAAGATGTCCGAGGGCCGGATTTCGGGCGCGCGGAGCGGCGAGCCCGCGTCGCAGTTGCGTCCCGCCTCGGACTTCGCAAAGCTCGATTGGTCCATCCCCGAGAATCACGATATCAACCCTCAAGCCCTGGGCCTCATCCGGCAAGCGACCGTCGCGCGCCGTCGGTTCGACATGGCCGGAACCTGGCGATACGCTCAGGCGGCGATGAATGCAGATCCAACCTCGCATTCGGTGCAGAAGCTCTACGGGTTATACAAGGCCGACCAGGAGAAGCACGCCGACATGAAAGCCTACGTCGAACGGGCCGCCGTATCCATCGAGGCCGGGCGCGGCGCGGAGGGAGTCGCGTGGGCTCAAAGAGCCTACGACAGAAGTCCGAGCGACGACACCTACGGCATACTCCAAGACGTACGGCGCAGGAGCGCGGAGCTTGAGGTCAAGCGCGCGGCGGAGCCGCCCGCGAAAGCGCCCGCGCCCAAGAGGAGTTCGCCGCTGCTTCCCATCATGCTTATCACGGGCGCCGGGCTTATGGCCGCTGGCGGCTATAAAATCGTCAAGTCCAAGGATGCGCGCACGTCAGACGACGGCATCAATCCGGCTCCGTATGTCTCGCCTGAGCAGGCGCGGCGCAACTACGTGAACTCGGCGGTCCTCATCGGAGCGCCGGTCGTGATCTTTGGCCTCGTCTACGGCGGGCCGATAGCGTGGAACGCGGTAGCGCCAGTCGCAGCTACGGCGCTTCGTGGCGGGCGAGAGTCCATTCAACGAGTCGCTTTGTCGGAGGCAGGAGCTATCAATCCCGGGACAACCGGGACTGTCTGGGACTCGATCAAGGCAACTGGCCCGCTTATCAAAGGCACCGACATTCCAAGGTCATTCGATATCCTAGTCAACGGGCGCTTGCTAGTCGTTCATCCCGTCGCGACCAAACATTTCGCGCAGCACTTGGGGCGCTTCGGCGGCGGCTACGTCTCACCGGCAACGAGCCAAGCCTTCATGGCGAGCTTCCGCAGTGCCCTTGAGAAAGCAACTGCCCGAGGGCTTCCGAAATTCGGTGAAAAAATTGTTGTTGATGGCTGGGAGTTCGTTCTGTCACAATGGCCTAGTCAGGCGAATCCCGTAGTACAGCACGCGGTTTACCTGGGCCGATGAACCTCAAATTATCTGACACCAGCTCGGAAGCCTTCACGAATATCACGTTCGACCCGAACGTGCTTGTAGCCGTGGAGCTTGCTCCCGAATCCGACCGCCCGTTGCTGTTTCTCCTGGTTGAACCTGACAACCAGACGGTTCTGGAGTTCATGTTCGAGTTCGGCAGCGGGTTTCTTCGCGAGTTCATTCTAAACGGTCTTCCGCGCCGACGAGTAAAGATGTCGTCCGTTGATGCGGAAGGTCCATCAGTTCCCACGAAAGGCCGTCGTCCTGCCTTTAGCTTGGAAGCTTGGCCAAGCGACTTAGTCCGGGAAGATTGGGAGAGAAGGTTTGTCCGAGTCAAAGACGAGATTGAACTCGTCATCGGTCCCGCGTCCGCTTCCATCCGCTTCCCGGCGAGGAAGTCTCCTACTTCATGGGTCGTCAACGCCCGTGTTCGCTTTGGCATTGAAGATGGCGGGCAGCTTGCGCGCATCGATCTCTTCAACCTCAAGGCGGACGAAGTGGCGCTCTTGAAAGAGGCGATTTCCCACAAGCCTCAGTAATTTTGAGCCCTGCAGGCGGGGAATTATGACGAAACGAGATAACGTCCAGAGACCGTCTTGCATGAGCTCCACCGCCTTGCTACCAGCCACATTTCAGGTGGCGCGAGCGGCGCGCTCGTGAAACAGGAAACGGGCGCCGCGCATCAATTCGCTGACCGCGCAGTGAGGGCGCTCCGATGAGCGAAGGGCATAGATTTAAGATCGAGCATATCCGGGAATCAAACCCCGTCATGATAATCGCTCGCTCCTTAGGGACGATGGATTTTTCCGTCGGCGAAAATTCGACTCTCGGCGGCTGCAAGCTCCTGAAGTTTCTAGACCAGCCGCGATCGACAAGAGCGGATGGGACGCAAGACCCCAAGGTGTTTGCGTTTTGCCTTGCCGACAACGCTGATCGGAAGAAGTTGAGCGTGGGGGCAGAACTGGAATTCGTTCCATAACGCGTTCCTGACTGATCCCAAGTAAGCCTTGGAGAAAACGATGGGGCTGTGGACTGCTACAGACACCGATGAGCGCTACGTCGAGCTTTGGGTGCCGATTCTTCTGAAGAAGGGCTGGCCGGCGGTCCGGGCGGCGATCGTCCGCGGTTCCAACACGCCTCCCGCCAAATTGACCTTGGAGCAAGTCGCCGTTGGAGTCGCCGGGGCCATCATCGTCGGCGCGGCTCGCGGACATCGAGACGCGGAGATCCCCGCGAAGGTTCGGAGCTGGATAAAAGCGAACCGATCTAAACTCAAGCCCGCTTTGGTTCCCTTGGCCCTGCGCGCCGTCCATCGCGCCATAGAATTCTATGCCGACATTTGGGGGAAGGCGACGAATCATTCGGCTACCAGACCGCGGCGGTCGAGCTGTGCCGGGCGCTCGGCCAAGTCGAGGAGGACGGGCGCGACGCGCCGGAGAGCTGAGCGCGGCCGGCCACAAACCGCCTTGCTGTATGACGTTAAGGCGCCATAGCGTTAAAGCGTCTTTAGGCGCCAATCGATTCTGGAGGCATAAACTTGATTATCTCCCTTGACCGTGCCAATCCCTTTGACCTCAAGACTTACGGCAGCTTGGGTTGGGCCATTGAAGAACAAGATGAGCACTCTCTAGCACTGACCGAACTTGACTTGGGGAAGATTCAACTCGTCAGCATGCACCAGCCTGGTGAAACTTCCCTCAGTCGCCAAGGAGTCTTGAACCGCCTCAAGAGGAGCGGCCACATTCGCCTTGATGCAAAAGTCCTCCAGATCTTGTTCGAGAACAAGTCTCTCATTCCGGAAGCGTGGAAGAAGCTGGATGACGACGATAAGATCATCCCAATCTTCTTCGATGGGACAATCTTTCGGACTGCGGAGGGTCACCTTTGTACCTTGCACTTATTCTGGGGTTTCGATGCTGGCTGGCACTGGCTTCCGCATCGGATCGATTTGGATTCGGGCCCCAATGACGTTTCTGCCACGCTCCCGAATTTGGCCGGGTGATTGCCTGGACTCATTACGGCCGGCGGCAGCCTGGGGGCCCGCCGGCCTCAGCTCTCGCCCCTTGCCACAATAGATTCCAGCAAGCTGCGCGCGCCACGATGGAACCGAGCAGTCGGGAAAGTGACCTCTGAACAGCCCGATGGAACGGTATGTTCAATGGCATCCAAGGGTATCTCCCCAAACCGGGTCTGATTCGGCAGAATCAGGCGACCTGGCGTTCCCGCTCGGCCAAATCGGGCGATCCAGCCTTTTGGGGGATGGGGCGGGGGCCTGCCGTCGCGGACTGCCGGAACAAAAGGGGGCTTGATCGTATGAAGGTGTGCCCCCTCGACTGTCGGCTCATCCTATCGCCCGCGCGACGCCGCGGCCAGCCCGCTCTACCGGGCGATCCTCGCTTCGCTGGAGACTTATCTCGCCGAGCGCTCCCGGCAACGTGACACCCCGGCCCATCCCTGCGCCGAGTCCTCCCTGCGGGCCTTCCTCGAGTGCGGCATCCCGCGCTTCGGTGTGGCGCGCTTTCGTTGTAAGGACTGCGGCGATAGCCGCTTCGTGCCGTTCTCATGTAAACGCAGAATGGCATGCGTAGCGTGCGATTCAAAACGGGCGGTCGTGGAAAGTGGCCATGCCCTGGAGGAACTTCTTGCCGACGTCCCGTATCGGCAGTGGGTCTTGGTCGTGCCGAAGCGATTGCGTTACTTCGTCCACCGCGACGCGCGCCTTCCCGGCGAGATCAGCCGGCTCCTAGCCGAGACACTGACGGACTTCCACCTCCGGCGCGGCGCGGCGCCCAAGGACGCAGCGCCCGCGCAGTTCCATGTGTTGCAGCGCTTTGGCTCGAGCGTGAACCTGCATCGGCCGCACGGGGGCTTCTCGCTTGACGGCGGCACGTATGTCGAGGCGCAAGACCGCGCGGGCCTGGAGCGCCTGCTGCTCTACGTCCTGCGCCCGGCGCTGTCGCTCAAACAGTTGGTGTACAAGCCCGAGCAGGATCTCGTCACCTATCGCCCCAGCAAGGGCAGGCCCGACTCGCCCGCGGTCCTCGAGTGGACCGGCGGAGATCTTCTGCAAGCGGGGGGAAGGCAGAAAACTTCGTGGAAAATAGTCAATTGCTATCTTCCGCGATGTCTGCTATGCTGTCTGCGATGCCTCGCTTCGCGTTGATTGCGGCGTTGCTTGCGACCGCTTGGTCGCCGCTCGTTCATTGCCTGGCGACCGCGCGTGCAGCCGAGCCCACGTCCTCCTGTCACGAGGGGGGCGCCGTCGAAGTCCCCGATGTCGGATTGCGCGGCCATGGCCTGCTGCCAGGCCGTCCTGCTCCAAACCGCGGTCGCAATTCCCGCTCCCGAGTCAGCCGTCGCGACGCTCGTCGCCGTCGCGACTTTGATCCTCGTCCCGCCGGCGCCTGCGGCGGAGCTCGCTCCCGCCGCGTCGCCCGGTCCTCCGGGCGTCCTCCTCGCGGACTCCCGCCGCGGACGCGCGCCTCCCCTCGCCTGAGCCCAGCTCGAACAGAGCCGCGTTAGCGCGGCCCACTCGAGCGCAATCGTCGTTCGTTTCGCCGTTCCTCTCGTTCGTCCGGGGGAATCGAAACGGAAAGTGCGGGGTTTGTCGCGATCAACAGGAGCCGCGTTATGAGGTCAATGCAATTTTTTCTCGCCGTCGCTTTAGGGATGGCGCTCGCCGCGCCGGCGGCGGCGCACGAAGGGCCCATGAAGCCTGCCGGCGGCGAGGAGAAGGCGCCGATGAAGATGGCGATGGACGACGCCGCGGTGCGGCCGCCAAGGCCTCCCGTCGGCGAATTGACGGTTCTGCGCATGCATCTCACGCAGTCGGAGTATTTGCATGTCCTGATCCATCCTTTCCCCATACTGGGCATGGCGCTCGCCGTACCCCTGCTGCTGTTCGCGTTGGCGGTGCGCAGCCGCGGGGCGAAGGAGGCGGGGCTCGTTCTGATCATGCTGGCCGCGTCGGGGGCGTTGGCGACGGTCAAGCTCGGGCAAAAAGCCTACGACCGCGTCTATAACGGGATCGAACTCGAGTCCCAGCAATGGGCCGATGTCCACATGGAACGCGCGGAGGACGCGCAGTGGGCTTTTTATCTGACGGGACTTCTCGCCGTCCTCGCGCTGGCGGCCGGCCGGCGCAGGCCCGCCTGGGATAAGCCCGCGACGCTCGCGGCGGCGTCGGGCGCGCTGCTCTGCTCCGCGCTCGGCGGCTGGATCGCGCACGCCGGAGGCCAGATTCGGCATTCGGAGTTTCGACTGGGTCCGCCCGTGCATGACGCCAAACCGATGCAGGAATCGCACGGTTCGAACAAGCATTAGGAGCTATATGAGGAAATTTATCGCCGGATCGGTCGCCGGGTTCGCCGCGTTGACGCTTGCGAGCTGCGCCTCGCCCTCGCCGAAAAAGCCTACGCGGATGTCGAAAAGACCGCAGGCGAGAGGCTGGCCGTGCAACCGCGTCTCGGCGGTGCCAAGGGAGACCTGGCCGTCATGGAGAGAACGAAGGCGCTCCTCACGCAGGGATCGCTCACCGCGGACAAGGCCGTCGAGCTCGCTCTCCTTAACAGCCCCTCGCTAGGAGAAGGCGCGCAGGAGATCGCCGTCGCGCGCGCCGAGCTCGCGCAGGCCGGCAACATCGAGAACCCGCGATTTCACTACGGCCTGCGTCGAAGCGCCGATGGCGCGACGGGCTATGAGTGGTCCGCGGCGATGAACTTCATGGACCTCGTGGCGCTGCCCCTGCGCCGCAGGCTCGCCTCGGGCCGCTACGAGCAGGCGCGGCTGCGCATCAGCCACGAGATCTTAAGCCTCTCCGCCGGGGTCAAGACGGCGTTCTACGCCGCTCAGGCGGCGCGGCGGCACCTCGCGCTGAGCCGGACGGCGTACGAGAGCTTCGAGGCGGCCGTCGAGCTCCTCGACCGCCAAAGAACGGCCGGGAACATCAACGCGCTCGAACACGCGCGCGAGAAGGCCGAGGCCGAGCGCGCGGCCGTCACCCTCGCGCGCGCCGAGGCCGAGGCCGAGCAGGCCTCGGAACGGCTCTCCGCGCTCATGGGCGTCCAGGATAGGCCGTCCTGGACGGTCGAGGAAACGCCCGCGGGTCCCGCGTCCGCCGAGCCGCCCTTGGACCAACTCGAGGAGACGGCGCTGCGCCAGCGCTGGGACCTCGACGCGGCGCGGCGCGAGCCGGGCATCCTCAAAAGGCTCTGGCCGTGAACCGCCTCGGACTCTTCGGCGAGATCTCCGTTGGCGTCGACGCGGAAAAGGAGTACGGCGGAGAGAAAGGCCTCGGACCGTCGATCGAGTTCAGCGTGCCGATCTTCGACCAGCAGCGAGCCTCCTCGGCGCGCATCAAGGCCGAGCTGCGCCGCAGCGCGTTGACCGTCGCGGCCCTGGAAAACCAGGTGCGCCTCGAGGTGCGTCTGGCGCGCAGCCAGGTCGCCGCCGCGCGCAAGGCCGTCGAGCGCTACAGCGCGGCGCTCGTCCCGCTGACGCGCCGCGTCGCCGCCGAGACGCTTAAGCAATACAACTTCATGCTTCTCGGCGTCTACGACGTGCTGCGCACCCGGCGCGAGGAGTTCGAGACGCAGAGCGAATATATCGACGCGCTGCGCGACTATTGGACGGCCTGGGCCGAGCTCGAGCGCGCCCTGGGCGGGAAGATCCCTCCCGAGTTGGCCGCGGCGCCGTCCGCGCCCCGAGAGACGCCGAAAGCCGAACCCGAGAAGCCCGCCGAGCCGGAAACCGTTCCGACGCCTGAGCACAAACATTAAGGAGAAACGAATGACCCTTCGAAGAATCAACCTCGCCGTTCTGGCGCTTGCGGCCGGGCTCGTCCCCGCCGCCTGGGGCGCGGCTTACACCCCCGTCTTCACGCCCAACGGCTCGACTTTGCCCTGGAAGATGGAGGACGGCGTCAAGGTGTTCCGGCTGACGATCGACCAATGCAAGCACGAGGTCGCTCCCGGGATGACGGTCGACGCCTGGTGCTACAACGGCGTCACGCCGGGACCGACGATCGAGGCCGTCGAGGGAGACCGGGTTCGATTTCTCGTCACCAACAAGCTCCCTGAGGGCAGCTCAATCCATTGGCACGGGCTGATCCTTCCCAGCGGCATGGACGGCGTCTCCGGCCTCAGCCAGCGGCGCATCATGCCCGGCGAGACTTTCTCCTACCAGTTCACGCTGCGCCAGCACGGCACGCAGATGTATCATTCCCACGGCGACGAGATGGTCCAGATCGGCCTCGGCACGATGGGCATGTTCATCATCCACCCGCGCGAGCGCAAGCGGAAGATCGACCGCGACTACGCGCTCTTCCTGAGCGAGTGGTTCGTGGAGCCCGGAAGCTCGAAACCGAATGTGAACATCATGACGGACTTCAACCTCTTCACCTTCAACAGCCGCGCCTTCCCGGGAACCGCGCCGATGGTCGCGCGCACCGGCGAGCGCGTGCGCATCCGCATCGGCAGCGTGGCGCAGGACTGCCACCCCGTCCACATGCACGGGCACACGTTCAACGTCGTCGCCACCGACGGCGGCGACATCCCCGAATCGGCGCAGTGGCCCGAGACGACCGTCGTCGTTTGCCCCGGCCAGACCCGCGACTTCGAGTTCACGGCGATCGGCGGGGACTGGGCCATCCACTGCCACAAGCGCCATCACCCGATGAACCCGATGGGGCATGATATCCCCAACATGCTCGGCGTCAGCCAGAAGGGCGTCGAGAAGAAGATCCGCAAGATCGAGCCCGGCTACATGGCCATGGGCGAAACCGGCATGGACGACATGATGGAGATGGGCATGGCGGGACCCGAGAACACGCTTCCGATGATGGGCGGCGAGGGCCCCTTTGAGATGATCGGCATGGGCGGAATGTTCTCGCTCGTCAAGGTCCACGACGACATGCCCAAGTTCGCGAGCCAGGAGGAATACGCCAAGCGCATCCGCCTGCCGGAGGACGGCGGCTGGTTCAAGAATCCTCCCGGGACCGTCGCGGAATCGATCACGGGCAAGCCGCCGAAGAAGTCCGGTCACGGCGGAATGAAGATGGACGAGAAAGAGGGCGGGATGGAAGGAATGGACCATTCCAAGATGAAGATGACTCCGGACGCAAAGCCGCAGGGCGAGAAGCCTGATCCCGCGGCGAAGGTTCTCTACCGCTGCGACATGGGGCACGTCAAGCATCAGGCCGCGCCGGGCGAGTGCCCCGTCTGCGGCATGAAGCTGCGGCCCGAGACGGCGCAGGACGCGCTGGATGACGCTGAGGAAGAAAAAGACAAGGAGAAAACGAAATGAAAATCAAGACATCCGGTCATGTCGCGGCGGCCGCAGTGGGTCTGGCGCTCGCTCTGAGCGGCGCGGTCTGGGCGCACGGAGACGAAAAGCACGACACCGCGGAAAGCAAGGGCGCCGAGAAAGTGACGATGACGGGCGAGATCGTCGACATGGCCTGCTTCTCGGCCCATGACGGCAAAGGGGCCAAGCACGCCGTCTGCGCGAAGGAGTGCGCCTTGGGCGGGGCTCCGGTCGGCCTGCTCACGGAGGACGGGACGGTCTATCTGCTGCTCGAGAACCACAGCAAGCCGAAGCTGCGGAAGCCCTACATCGAGGCTCGCGGCAAGGTCACGGAGACGGTGACGATCATGGGCGACATGTACAAGCGCGGCGGGCTGAACGCCATCGTGGTCAACATGGTCATGACGGGGAAGGCGGAGAAGTAGGTGACGCCTCCGCCGCTGTACCTGCTGCATCCCGTCGCGGTCCATTTTCCGATCGCGTTGCTGATCGCGGGGTGGGCCGCCGGGGTCCTGGGCCGCCGCCATGAGGCGGCGGCCTCGGCGGCCTCGTGGCTGTTGTGGGCCGGGACGCTCTCGGCCTGGGCGGCGCTGGGCCTGGGCCTGCTCGCGGCGAAGACCGCGCCGCACGTTCCCTCGGCGTGGGAGACTTTGAACCTGCACGAGACGCTTGGCTGGTGGACGGTCGGGCTGTTCACCGTCCTGTCGCTGTGGCGGTGGCGTTTGGGGCGCAAAGCCGAGGTCTATTTCCTGGCGGCCTGGCTGGCCGCGTGCGGCGTGCTGCTCGCCACGGGCTATCAGGGCGGAGAACTGGTGTTCACTCATGCAATGGGGGTCGCGACCGAATGAAAAAGATGATCGTCGGACTGTTGGGCGCGGCGGCGTTGGCCGCGGCGGGGGCGGTCGCGTTCGCGGCGTCTCCGGAAGAGGGCGCGATCCGGAAGGTCCTCGTGGACTACCAAGCCGCGATGGAGTCGCGCAAAGTCGAGAAACTGGCGGACGTCGTCACGGACGACCTCCTTATTTTAGAGGGCACGCACAAGAACGACGGCTGGGCGGACTACCGGGACAAGCACATCGGCCCGGAGATGGCGGAGTGGACGGAGTTCACGGCGGCGGACTCCAAAATTTCGCGCCTCGAGGTCAGCGGCGACTTGGCCTATGTTATCCAAGAAGCGACCTATACCATCGTCACCGCGAAGGAACCGGTGGTTTTGCTCAGCGCCGCCACCTTCGTCTTGGGGAAAACCGGCAAGGGCTGGAAGATCAAACACATCCACATGTCGGGCAAACGCGTCGGACCGCCGAAGACCGGCGCGACGCCGCCCGTCAAGGTCAAGTCTTGAGACATAACGATGGAGGGAGGTCTATGCATAAAAAACTCATGCTGGTCGCCGCGCTAATGCTTGCGCTCGGCACCCGCGTCATGGCGCACGAAGGCGAGCAGCACGACGAGCCTAAGACGAATAATCAAGATCAGGATGCCGAGAAAGCGCACAAGGAACTCGAGCGCAAGCGGCACGACGCCGCCGAGAAGGCCGGAGACCACAAGGGCGGCGATCACAAGGACGCAAAAGGCGCCAAGTCCAAAAAGCGATGAAGAAGAAGGGCAAGAAGGCCAAGGCGGAAGAGCCGAAGAGCGAGATGCCCGCCGGCATGCCGATGAAGTAAGCGTCGGGATGAAGCCCGCCCCTTTCGCTCATGCCGCGAAGGGGGCGGTCGCGGGCGGATGAATTCGTGGCGGTGAAAAATCGAGAAAAGCTTGTACACTGAAAAGGGAGCACGCCTATGAAACTGCTGTTATTGCCGTTCGTGCTGCTCCTGGGTGGACCCTTGGGGGCGCAGCCCGAGAAAAGTCCGTTGGCCCAGGGAATCGAACTGAGCAACCAGGGGAAATGGGAGGAAGCGATCCCCTTGCTTGAGCAAGCCGCGAAGGCGGCGCCCGATTCGTATCAGGCCGCCTTGGCGCTCGGGTCCGCCCGCCTGTCCGCCAAACAGTACGTCATGGCCAAGGGGGAGTTGGAGCGCGCGGCAAAACTGGAGCCCGGCTCGGCCTCCACGCACTATGTTCTGGCTCTCCTGTACGAGAAGCTTAAGGAGCATCGAAAAGCTGTTGCCGCTTGGAGAATTTTCCTTTCCCATAAGCTCGACGTGGACTCCCGCCAGGTGGCTGAAAAGCACTTAGCTCACGAGTTGGAGCACCTTAAAAAGGACCAAGGGAAGACCCCATAGGAAACCACATGATAAATCGAGCGGCTTTTGGATTTATGCTCCTCCTGGCTGGATGCGGAGCTTCTTCGGTCAAAACCGCGGTCGCCCCCGGCCATGAAATGATGATCCACAACCAAATCGCCTTGGCCCCGGTGCCGGATTTTCCAGGCGCCCCCGGCTCGGGCCAAGCCGCGACCAACGAATGGGTCAGGCAGATGATGTCCGGGAAGATAACGGTGCAGGTGCTCGAAGGCGGGGGTTTCCAGGCGGCACGGGACCAAGCGCGCGCAAAAGGCTTCAACTATTTTATCGTGGCCAGTTATACCCGGTACCAGAAGGACCAGAAATACGTGATAAACCAGGTTCCCAGCCAGGTTGCGACCTACTATCCCCCGGCCTACGGGGCGCAACCTTATGTTTCCTCGCCTTACTCTACAACCAATTATCCGCCAATGCCGCCCTTCGGGACGCCGCGCTATGGCGGGGGTCCGACTCCGATCTCCGGAGGGACTCCGACTACGAGCACGACCATGGGCTCGGGACTGCAGCAGCAGATTCTGACCAGCAACGCCTCCGTGGGGATGACGGCCCAGATGTTGGAGGTGTCCACGGGCAACATCATCTGGACCGGAGCCTATACCTATGAGGCGCTCGATGTGGAATCCGCGGTGGAGGGGATCGCGTCGAATCTTGTCGGCTCCCTGCCGGGGCCGAAATAGCCGGAGATGCGGCATCATCTTTGTCATCTTGAAGGAGGCGATATGAAGAATCTCTGGATAAAAACGCTCATCGCGGCGCTGATCTGCTCACCATGCGCCCAGGCCTGGGCGCATGGCGGCGCAGATAGCGGCTCCATGGCCCAACCGCGTTCCGAGGGATCCTCGCCGTCCGATACGGCGTCGGTCCGCCAGGAGGAACTGGCGAGTCTCCAGAAGAAAATAGACAAGCTCGATGAAAAGTTAGAGGACGAGACATTGCCGGCCAAGAAGCGCGCCAAACTGGAAAAAAGCTGCAGAAGCTGTTGAAACAGAAAAATGAACTGCTCGATTCGAAGTCATCGAAGCGATAAGGCGCTCAATATGAGTTTAAGCCGCATGTTCCAGGCGGAGCGGATCGGGTGCGCGCTCGGCCTCGGGTTCTTCTTGCTAGCTGCAGCATTGCCGCCGACCTCCTCGGCACAGTACGTCCCGCCCAGAGTCGAACTGGAGCCGGCGGTTTCCGCGAATAAGTATCCGCATTTGGAGGCCGATGACGTCGTCATGTCGGATTGCATCGGCATCAATAGGACGGACGGCACCATCCGATCAGAGGAAATAGGAACGATCCAGATTATGGCCTACACGCCTTGGTATCAAACCGCGGAACATCTGGCCAAGGAAAAAGCCGGCGAAGCAGGCGCGAACTGCCTGATGAGTCAATTTCCACCCGGTTTGGGGCCGATTCCCGTCTCTTATCCGTTCACGATCGCCTACCGCGCGTTCCGCTTGACTCGGCAGAAGGGCTTCGGCTCCACGAGTTATTGGATTCCCATCCGCGCGGATGCCGCGCCTTCTTTCGTTCCGGCCTCCACCGGCGGTTCCAATCCTCCGCCGGGCGCGTCCGCTCCGCAAGCCCGCCCGGCGCCCGCGCCGACCGGCCACGCACATCTTTGGACCAGCGGGAATTTCATCTACCGCTACGAAATCGGCATGGACACGGCTAAATTCTCGAAAGAAACATGGGAAGACGTCGCGCTCGACTTTAAAGAGTATTTCCCGTCTTCAGAATACCAGCAGCTGCTCCTGGCCCGCAGAGGCAAAGAGAAAGTGGTGGTCGACTTCAAGAACATGCGGATTCGGCGGGATCTGTGATCAGGCCAGCGCTCGTCGTCATCGTCGCCTGCGCGATGACTGCGGGTTGCGCGGCCGTGGAACCCGTCTTTCAGCGGCAGGAGAATCCTTGGGATTCGCCCCAAAGCCGCTGGGTTTTGCATCAAGACGGCTTTCGCGTCGACTTCGCGCTCAAGCCGATGGCGCCCGATGAGACTCAGCCGGCCGAGCTTGAAATCTCCATCACCGATTTATCCGCCGATCCTCCCCGGCCTGTCGCCGGTGCCCGCGTGAAGGGCACGGCCCGCATGCCGAGAAAGCCGGGGCACATCCATGTTTTGGATTTGCTCGTGCTGCATAAAGAGGTCGCCGCAGGAGCATACGGCATGCATCTGACTTTCGGCATGGGCGGAGAATGGCTCGCCGAGTTTGACATTTCGCTTCCGGACGGCAAGGTTCTTAAAGCGAGTTTCCCATTCGTCATTTCGGGGTCGGAGCAGGCGCCTTGGGAAAGGAAGGGGCGAAAGTGAAATCTTCAGCTCTCGTTAAGAACCGGCCGAGGAGGAATGTGTGAATCCACGCTCACTATCCGAATCATTCTACCCGCTTCGTTATGATCGCCCCGTCTTGGCGACTGGAGCCACCCTGACGGCGGGCTCTTTCGCCACGCTGCGCGAAAGGGGCGGGCGAGTATGGGGAATTGCCATGACATCAGACTTTGGAGGACGCGGTTTTTTATCGAGAGTTAAGATAACCCGTCCTGACGGGAGAGCCGAACTACGGACCTTGTTGTTTCCGAGCACGCCCACGGGGGAGCGGTGGATGGGAATCAACATCTGCGAATGCGGCGAAAGCATCCAATACAGCTGGGACGAGGAGCATGCTTTTCGGACAGCAGTCTGCTCCGCATGCGGCATAGTCTTTGTCATCCAAAAGCCTTGACGATGAAATTCATGAACATGATGATCGAGCGTGGATGGCGCGGCTTGGGCAATACTTCGACCTGGGGCATTGCGGCCTGCCTGGTGGCGACGGCCGTCGGCGCATGGGGTCACGAGGGACCCCACAAAGCCGAGCCGCGGCGTATGCTCACTCAAAGCCAAGCGCTCCAGGCGGCGTTCCCGGGGTTGAACCTCGAGCGAAAAACCGCCTATTTGGCCAAGACGGAGCTCGAACGAGCCTCGAAGCTCTCGGGGTGCCTGCATGAGTCCGCGGTCGTGAGCTATTACCTGGCTCATTCCACGACGGGACTCGTCGGCGCGGCCTTCTTCGAGTCGCACCGGCTTCGTGACGGCACGGAGGTCATCATGGCGGTGCTGACGCCGGATGGCCGGCTCATGCGATCCGAGATATTGTCGTTCGACGAGCCCGCGGACTATATGCCGCCGCCGGCTTGGCGAGCGGGCCTGCTCGGCAAGTCGCTGGGCGAGCTCGACCGCTTCAGCCGTCCGGCGGGCGCGAGCGCGCGCGCCGCGCTCAGCGCCCAGGCTTTTCTGGATGGAGTCCGCCGTCTTATGGCGATTCATGAGATCGTCGAGAGCAAGGAGAAGCTATGAGCCCGCGTCCGCTGTCGGCCTCGTTTTATCCGCTGCGCTACGAGAGCCCGGTTTGGGCCACCGGCGCCGTCCTGACGGCGGGCTTCTTCGCGCTCGAGGCGGCGCTCCACGGCCGGCATCCGGAGGCGGGCGGCGCGTCGCTCTGGGACGCCGTCTATGCTTTAAGCTACGCCGTCTACCTCGTCCCGCTGGCTTTGGCCGCGGTGAGGACGGAGGCCGGCGCTTTGAGGCGCCTGCTCATGGCGTTCACGGCGCTGCTTTTGGCCGGCCTCGTCCTTCTGCTGCCGCCGTGGGAGCGGTTGGGCCTCGACGCCGCGCCGTGTCTGCAGGTCGCGGGCATGACTTTAATCGTGATCTTCTGCGCTCGCCGCGGCCAGAAAGCGGCCGTCGCCGCCGGGCTGGCGCTGCTGGCCGCGACCGTCGTCGCGATGGTCGCGACGGGGCGGCACGCGTTCGCCGACTTTCTGGCGGGGGCGCCTTGGGCGTGGCGGCCGCCGCCTTCGCCGATTGGAGCGACCTGGCGTTCCTACATAGAGACGACCCCTGGAGCGCCCTGCGTCACGAGCTTGGGGAGCTGCGCAACCTGGTGGCGGACAACCGCCGCTCGGCGTGGGACGACTCCTACGCCTCCGGCCACTGGGACTTCCTTGACTCGACGGACCAGCGGCCGCGCCGCTACGCCATCGCGGGTTTGCTGGCCGACCGGCTTCCGCGCGAAGGCGGGCGCGTCTTGGACGCGGGCTGCGGCTTGGCCACGCTCTATCCGCTCCTGCGAGGGCGCGCGTCCGAGTACGTCGGCCTCGACCTCTCCGAGGAAGCCCTCAAGAAAGCGGCGGCGGCCTACGGGGCGGAGCCCGGCGTTCGTTTCGCGCACGCGGCGTTCGAGGCTTTCAAGGACGCTGGCTTTGACGCGCTGGTGCTCAACGAGGTGCTCTATTATTATCCGTTGTCCGAGATCGAGAAGGTCTTCGCCCACGCTCTAGCGCGGCTGGCGCCGGGCGGGACGCTCGTCGTCTCCATGAACCGGAACCTCAAGGCGAAGGTGATCTGGCGCCGGCTGGAAGGGATCGCGCCGGTCGAGCAGGGCATCCGCGTCCACAACCTGCGCACCGGCAGCTACTGGACGGTCAAGGTCTATCGCCGCGGTAAAACAGCGGAGGTCAAAGCATGAACACAAGAAATCGCATCGTCACGACTTTCGTGGTGATGGCCGTCGGCGCCGCGCTGGGCACGGCGCTGGCGTCTCGCCTGCCGGGCAAGCTGGCGGGGCAAGTGCTGGACAGGAGTAAGATTTGCATGGTCAACGACGCAGTGATGGGCCAGCCGCAGTTGCCTGTCGAGGTCGGCGGCAAGACCTATTACGGCTGCTGCGCCGGCTGCGTGGGCCGGCTCAACAAGGACCGCAAGGCGCGCGTCGCAGTCGACCCGGTGAGCGGCCGCGACGTCGACAAGTCCGAGGCCGTGATCCTGCAGGGCGGGCGAGGGGAGGCCCTGTACTTCGAGAGCGAGGAGACGGCGCGCCAGTATCAAGGACGCGCGTCCGCCGGGAGTTGATCGTGAAGGTCGCCGCGTCGCTCGGAATGATCGTGCTGTTCACGACGGGATTCTTCGGGCTCGACAAACTGCTCTGCGGACGCAGATTCTATGACGTCTCCTGCGCTCTCGACCGCCGCGTGCCGCTTCGGCCGCGATGGATTTGGGCCTACCTGCTGTATTACCCGCTCTGCGTCGCTCCGCTTTTCTTCCCGGGGCTGTTGGACGATGACGCTCTCTTTCTCCGCGCGGCGGCGGGGTACTGCCTCCAATTCGCCGCGGCATGGGTCATCTTCATCCTCTTTCCGACAAACATTCCCCGCGGTGAGGTCCCCGGCGACTCGCCCAGCGCTCGCGCCGTGCGCGGATTATACGCGGTCGATTCCGGCTACCCCATATTCCCCAGCCTTCACGTGGCGAATTCCATCTATGTCGCCTGCCTTGCCGCGAGGCTCCTCCCCGCGGACTGGGCCGCGCTCTTCTTCGCTGCGGCAGCGCTCGTCAGCGCCTCAACGGTCTTGATCAAGCAGCATTACCTGGCGGACATTCCTGCGGGAGCCCTGCTGGGTTTGGCGGCTTTTGCTCTCGCGTTTTTTAACTGGAACCGGCTCGGCTGACGCATGCCCACAGCGCTCTCGGCCGTCATCCTCGCGGCGGGCCGCGGAAGCCGCCTGCTGGCCCAGGGGGTCGAGAGGCCTAAGCCGCTGCTCGAACTCGGCGGGCTGCCGCTTCTCGTGCGCGCGCTGCGCGAGGCGAGCCGCGCGGGAGCGCGCGACTTTGTCGTCGTCACGGGCTTCGAGGCCGGCCGCGTCCGCGCCGAGGTCGAGCCGCTCGTGCGCGACTTGGCCGTGCGCTGGGCCGTCTCGGCGGATTGGAAGGAAGGCAACGGCGCGAGCCTGCTGGCCGCACGGCCGCTCGTGGGGCCGCGGCCCTTCCTCGTGCTGATGGCGGACCACCTCTTCCTGCCCGGGCTGCTCGAGGGGCTCGCCGCGACGCGGACGCCGGAGGGCGGAGCGGTCATGGCCGTCGACTTCAAGCGCGGCCTGCTCGCCGATCCCGAGGATGCGGCCAAGGTCCGGCTCGAGGGCGCGCGCGTCGTCGACGTCGGCAAGCAGTTGCGGCCCTACGACGCGATCGACACCGGCGCCTCCTTGTGCACCTCCGGCGTCTTCGACGCGCTCGACGCCTGCCGCGCCCGGACGCCCGGGCGCTGCGCGCATGGCGAGGGCATGAGGCTGCTGGCCGAGAGCGGACGCCTGTTCGCTCACGACGTCGGCGCGGCCCGCTGGGAGGACGTCGACGACCGGCGCGCGTTCGACTCGGCCGAGGCGCTGCTCTTCGACTCGCTGCGCAAGCCCACCGACGGGCTGGTCTCCAGGCTGCTCGAGCGGCGGCTCTCGCTGTCGGTCACGCGCGTTTTATGCCGCACGGCAGTCACGCCGAATCAGGCGACGGCCGCCGTCGTGCTCATCGGGCTTGGCGCCGCCTGGCTGTTCTCCCTGCCCGGGCAAGCGGCTAAGCAGGCCGGAGCGCTCGCGTTCTGGTGCGCGTCCTTCCTCGACGGCTGCGACGGCGAACTCGCCCGGCTCAAGTTCCAGACCTCCCGGCTCGGCGGCCTGCTCGATTTCTGGTCGGACAACGTCGTCCACATGGCCGTGTTCGCGGCGATGGGCGTGGGGCTCTTCCGGGACACGGGCGGGCGCCATTGGCTCGCCGTGGGCGCGGCGGCTTCCCTCGGCGTGCTGGCGTCGGCGAGCTGGGTGTATTGGACGAGCGTGCGGCCGAAGGGCGCCTACACGAGCGTGGCCGCGGCCGCGCCCTCGCCGCGCGGCTGGCGCGCGGCCGTCGCGCGCGCCGCGGACCAACTGAGCCGCCGCGACTTCATCTTCGGGCTCAACTTCGTCGTGCTCGCGGGCGGCCTGCCGTACTTCCTGTGGGCGGCGGCGGTCGGCAGCCACCTCTTCGCGCTGGGCGTGATCGTCCTGACTCTCTCGTCCGCGCCGCCCTCCGGCGCGTCCGCGTCGGGCAGGCGCCCGCTCGCGTTTCTGGCCGGCGCCCTGGGCCTGGCCGCCTGCGTCTGGCTATTCAAGGCGCTGGACGCGTCGGCCGTGGCGGCACTGCTGGCGCGGCTGGACTGGACCGCCGTCCTCGCCGTGCCGGCGGCGCTGCTGTGGCTTGTGCCCAACACGCTCGGCTGGGCCTGCGCGCTGCCGCCGCTCCCCAGCCCCCGGCTTCGGGCGGCTGTTTCTCGCCAGGCTCTCAGGGGAGGCCGTGAACGTCCTGCTTCCGTCGGGCCTCGGCGGCGAGCCTCTGAAGGCCGCAGCCCTCGCCCGCTGGGTGAGCGCGCCGGCCGCGATGAGCTCGGTCGCCGTCGCCAAAGCCGCCCAGACCGCGGCGCTCCTGGCCTTCATCGCCGCGGGAGCGGGCTTGGCCGCGGGCCGCGCGGCGCTTCCCGCGGGTCTGCTGCGCGCCGTCGCGCTCGTGTGCGCGCTTCTCGGCTGCGGCGTGCTGGCTCTGCTGTTGCTCCCCGCCTCCGGCCTGCTCGGC
Organism: Elusimicrobiota bacterium; assembly: GCA_023213235.1. GTDB lineage: Bacteria > Elusimicrobiota > Elusimicrobia > UBA1565 > UBA9628 > GWA2-66-18. The sequence goes on from CP096137.1 coordinate 1,272,061, forward strand.
GGCGCGGCCGGCCCGCGCCCGGGCCGGGCGGCCTCGATACTGTCGCGGCTGGCGGAGAGCGCGCGCGCCTTCGAAGACGCCCAGCGCTCGTTTCTGCGCGGCCACAAGGCCCGCCTGGCCGCGTCCGTGGGCTGGCATTTCCTGGGCTGGTCGGCCGGGGCGATCGAAGTCCGGCTTCTCGCGCGGGCGTTCGGGGTCCCCGTCGGCCTCGACGACGCGTTCATCATGTCCAGTCTCGCCATGGCCGTCTCCGTCGCGGGCTTCTTCGTTCCCGGCATGCTGGGCTCCTTCGAGGCCGGGCACGCGGCGGGCGCGGCGGTTATCGGCCTGAGCCCGGAGCTCGGGCTCTCGATCGCGCTTCTGCGCCGGGCGCGCGAAGCGCTCTGGGCGGGGCTCGGGCTCCTCGGGGCCTGGCGGCTGTCCCTTTGGAGCCCGCGGCCCGGCGGGGCGCTGATCAAGGCGGCGGCGTTCGTCATAGCCCTGGCGCTCGCCGGGCCGGCGACGGCTCAGACGCAGACGCCGGCTGGAGCGGAAGTCGACCGGCAGGCCGACTTTTACGACATCAAATGATTCGCGCAACAGGCTCTCGGAATGAATACAATAGGCCTAGTCCATGGGTAGGTCTTTTGGTCCAAGGCGCGGACGCGCGGATCCTCGGGAGGGCGCATGCAGATCGCTGATACCTTGTTGGAGCTCGTGGGCCGCACGCCGTTGCTGCGGCTGCGCGCGTTCGAACCCGCCGGACTGGCCCTTTACGCCAAGCTTGAGGGCTTCAATCCCACGGGCAGCGTCAAGGACCGTACGGCGCTGGCCTTGATCGAAGCCGCCGAGCGTTCGGGCGCGCTTCGCCCCGGCATGACCGTCGTTGAAGCCTCGAGCGGCAACACGGGCATCGGGCTTGCCATGGTCTGCGGCCTGAAGGGCTACCCGCTTCTCATCGTGATGTCGCGCAAGGCCAGCGCGGAGCGCGTGGCGCTGCTGCATGCCTACGGGGCCCGCCTCGTCCTGACCTCCCGGGAAGGCGGCGCCGATGAAGCCCGCCGCGTCGCTGACAATATCGCGGCGGAGGACCCCCAGACCCGCTGCCGAGTCTCTCAACATTCCTCTCTTGACAACGTGGCCATGCACGAGGCGATGACGGGGCGGGAGATCGTCGAGCAGGCGCCCGGCCCAATCGACTACTTCGTGGCGGGGATCGGCACGGGCGGCACGATCATGGGCGTCTCGCGCGCCCTGCGCAAAGCCTACCCCGCCGTCCGCGTCGTCGGCGTGCAGCCGGCGGAGGCGTTCAGTCATCAGGAAGGCCTGCGCAATATCGACAAGACTCGCGTCCCGGAGATCCTTGACCGCCGCGCGCTCGATGAGATCATGGAAGTGAGCGACAGCGAGGCCGCGCGAACGGCTCGCGAGCTGGTATCTCGCTGCGGGCTTTTCTGCGGCGTGAGCTCGGGCTCGGCGCTGCGCGCGGCCCTCCATCTCGCCGAGCGCGGCGCGCGCGGAAATCTCGTCATGATCTTCCCCGATCGCGGCGAAAAATATCTATCCACCGACGCCTTCCGCCGCGACGAGGCGCCCGAGCATGCCCGCGCTGCTTGACCGCGCGCCGGCGCTCTTCGCGGGCGGCGCGCGGGCGTCCAGCCGCCGGGATGCGGCCGGCATCGCCTTCGTCGCCGCGTACGCGGCCTGCACGGCGGGCATGAGCATGATGATCAAGGCCGCGGACCCGGGCTTCACCGTCTGGCAGATCGGCTTTCTGCGCAGCCTCGTCGGCCTTCTTCCGCTTGCGATGATTCTCACGTATCGCCGCGAGGCGTTTCTAAGCCTCGGCTGGCCCCTGCTCTGCCTGAGAGGCGCGTGGGGGCTGCTGGCGATGGTCTGTTATTTCGTCGCGCTCAGATCGATACCTTTGGCCGACGCCGCGCTGCTCAATTTTTCCGCTCCGGTCTTTACCTCCTTTCTGGCCGTCCTCGTCTTGCGCGAGAAGCTCAGCCGCGCCGCTCTCGGCTGGCTGGCTTTGGCCATGGCGGGACTCTGGGTGGGCTTGAGGCCCAGTTGGCAGGGCTCGACGACGGGCTACGCTATCGGGCTTGGAGCGGGCGTGTTTTCGGCCGCGGCCTTCGTCACGGTCAAGGCGATGGCCGGCCGGGAGTCGCCCTGGAGGATCGTCTTTTACTTTAACGCCGTCGCCGCGTTGGCCCTGCTGCCGGCGGCCGCGGCGACCTGGCGCCAGCCGACCTTAGGCCAAGCCGCCTGGCTGGCCGCGATCTCCATCATCGGCACCGCCGGCCAAGTCTGCCTCACGCTCGGCTACGAGCGAGTCCGCGTCTCCTCCGGATCGGTGGCCACTTTGCTGGCGTTCGTCTTCGCCGCCATCGGAGGCCGATTGTTCTGGCAGGAAGGCATGGACGACGTAAAGCTTGCCGGCATGACCGCGGTCGTCGTCGCAATCGTCGGCCTGGCTGCGGCTCGAACAGAGCCTGGGAAGGGAAAATCGGAGGTTCCGGCATGAACATGAGAAAAGAATCGTCACGACGTTCGCGGTGGTGGCCATTGGAGGCGCGCTGGGCGCGGCCGTGGTGTCGCGCCTGCCGGGAAAACTGGTCGGGCGGGTAGAAGACAGGAGCCTCGTCTGCATGGTCAACGATAAAGTGCTCGGCCGGCCGCAGTTGCCCGTCGTCGTGAGCGGCAAGACCTATTATGGCTGCTGCGCCGGCTGCGTCGGGCGTCTCAATAATGACCGCAAGGCTCGCGTCGCCGCGGACCCGGTGACCGGCCGTGACGTCGACAAGTCCGAGGCCGTGATCCTTGAGGGCGAGCGCGGGGAAGCCCTGTACTTCGAGAGCGAGGACACGGCACGCCGTTATCATGAGCGCGCGGCCGTCAAGAGCTGATCGTTGAGACTCATGCTCGACGACCGCAGGCGAAGGCCATAGCATGGTGAAGTCCCGGCGTTCCGACGCCTGGCTACCGTGGATATTTGGAGCGCTGATGTTGGCGCTTTTCGGGGGCGTCGGCACGCTGTTTTTCCGCCGGGCGATGGAGTCGGTCGCCCGGTCCGCGCCGGAACACAAGCGCTGGTTCCAGGATCGCTTTCCAGGCCTGCCTGAGGGGGACTGCCGGCGGCCGCGATCGAGCGGGTCCGGACGACGGCCAACCATGAAGACTGCCCGTGCGGCTGCGGCTATACGGTCGCCTCGTGCCTGAACAACGATCCGAAATGCCCGATGCGCCGCAAGAACCTGGACCGGGTCGCCGTCCTGACGCGAGAGGCGGACGCCGCAAAGGGAAGGAACTAAGCGAGATGAAAACGATATTGGCGGCATTGTTCGCGCTGGCCGCGTTTCCCGCGGCGGCATGGGCGCACGGCGGCGGAGCCGGCCCCGGCCACTCCGAGCAGCGGCCGGACGCGGACCCCGCCGCGCGGGAGCGCGACGCGAAGGGGGCCCGTCGCGAGCGCATCGAGTCGCTTCAGGCAAAGATAGACAAGCTCGACGAGAAGCTCGAGAATCCGAAGCTGTCGGCGAAGAAACGCGCCAAGCTCGAGAAGAAGCTCAAAAAGCTCCTGGACGAGAAGAACGAACTGTTGGAAGCGGCGCATTGACGCGTTCACCCGCCTTGCCGCGCCGCCTCGTGCTGGGCTTTTCGGCGCTGACGCTCGCCGCCGTCCTGGCTCCAGGGCTGGAGCCGGCCGGGCGCGCGCCGGCGCTCGGGGCCGCCTTCGCTTTTTTCATCTTGCTGGGCGCCCGCAAATCGGGCGCCCGGCCGGAAATCCTCGCGGGCCTGGCAGGGGCGGCGCTCCTGATCGCCATTTTGATCCCGGCCGAGGCGGCGGCGCTGGGTTTGATCGCCGGGGCGATCGTCTATCTCCTGGCGTTCTCGCCGCATCTGGACTTCCTCGAGCTGCCCGACCCATGGTCTCACGGGCTCAGCGAGTTCCGGGCCTTGTTCATTCACAGCAGCAAGTCCTATTGGGATGAGACCTACGCTTCCGGCAGATGGGACTGCCTCCGCTCGACGGACGAGAGGCCGCGGCACTACATGATCTCCGGGATAGTCCGGGACCGGTTTCCGACGGGCGCGGACATGCTCGACGTCGGCTGCGGCTACGGCACCCTTTTCCCGCTGCTCAAGCCGCAGTCCGCGAGCTACCGCGGCATCGACCTCGCCGCCGCGGCCGTTGAAGAATGCAGGAAGACCTTCAAGGGCGACCCCGGGTGCCGCTTCGACGCCTGCGCGTTCGAGGACTTCCAGGCCGACGCGGGGTTCGACGTGGTCGTCCTAAACGAGGTCCTCTACTATTTTCACTTCAGCGCCATGGACCGGGCCTTCCGCCGGGCGCTGAGCCTGCTTAAAGACGACGCGAGCGTCCTGGTCGTCTCCTTGGGAAATAATCCCAAGGCCGCGTGGACGCGGCGTAGGCTTGCGAGCCTGGCGCGGCCCGCCGCGAGCTATCTCGTGACCAATGAACGCGGAGGCGCTTGGACGATCAACGTCTACCAGCGGAGCCCGGCATGCGCCTAGCGGCGCGCTGGACGACCTGGCTGCCCCTGTGCCTGGGAGCGGGCCTGCTCGTCTGGCTCCTTTACGGAATGGAACTCCGACCGGCCTGGGAGGCCGTCGCCCGGATCGGCTGGCGGATCGTCGTGCTCGTTCCTTTGTCGCTTCTGTGGATGATTCCCAACGCGATCGCATGGGGCTATGCCTTCAGGGCCCCGGGCGCCGCCGTCCCGTTCTTAAGGCTCCTGGCCGCCCGGATCGCGGGCGAGTCGGTCAACGATCTTCTTCCCAGCGGCAACTTGGGGGCGAGCCGGTCAAGGCCATGCTGCTTCTCCCCGAGGTCGCGTTGGCCGAGTCGTTGAGCTCCGTGACCGTGGCCAAGACGACTCAGACCCTCGCGTTGGGGCTTTTCATCCTCGGCGGCGTGGCCTTGGCGTCCCGGCAGGCCGAGCTTCCTCCCGGGCTCGCGGCCGCCGCGGGGGCGCCGCCGCCGTCCTGGTTGGCGGCGCCGCCGCGCTCGTGCTGGGCTCCTCCTCCGGGCTGCTGGGCGGCTTGGCCAAGCGGGCCCTGCGCCGTTGGCCGCAAGCCGGAAAGCTCGCGTCTCTGCTTGGGCCGGTCGTCGCGATGGACGGCTGTCTGTCCGACTTTTATCGACTGCACAAAAGTCGTTTTCTCCTCTCCACGCTCTGGCATCTGGCCGGGATGATCCTGGGCGCCGTCGAACTGCTCGTCATCGCTCGTTTCCTGGGGCTCTCCTTGGACGTCCGCGGGGCCCTGATCATGGAGGCGGTCGCGACCTTGGCCGCCGCGAGCAGTTTCATGATCCCCGGCAGCCTCGGCGCCTTCGAGTTCGGGCACTACATGGCCGCTTCGATGCTGGGTCTTCCGCCCGCCGCGGGGGTTCTCATCAGCCTCGTCCGGCGGTCAAGGGAGCTGTTCTGGCTCTTGGCGGGCGTGTTCCTTCTCCATCGGCTCCGTCCGGCGGCAGCCGCGCTTCGCGAAAAAGAGGCCGGCGACAAGACGGTGACCGCGCGCGCGCCATGATCGACTGTCAGGTTCCTAGAACGAATACTTCACCCCGCCTTGGACGAGCCTGGGGCTTCCCGTGAGGATGCCGCGCGTACGGTCCACGATGTAATCCCGGTCGAAGAGGTTCTTGACCGCGACGAACACCGTCGTTCTCCAGGACACGATCTCGTAGCTGGCCGCCGTGTTCCAGATCACGTAAGCGGCCAGCGTGCCGCTCTGGCCGTCCGCCGAGGCGACGCGGGTGTTCGAGAAGTTCGCGAACTGCTCGCCGACGAGCACCGACTCCAGGCTCGCGTCGAAGCCGCTCCTCTCGCCGCCGAGCGCCGCGGTGAGCAAGTGCTCGGGCGCGTACGGCTGGCGGTTGCCCGCCAGGCTTCCGGCGGCGACCGCCCCGCCGACGACTTGAGTGAACGCGGTCGACTGCCTCGCGGTGGGCAGCCAGGTGTAGGCCCCGCGCCCGTAGAGCCCGCTGCCGTGCCGGTAGCGGCCCGCCGCCTCGACTCCCTGGAACAGGGCCTCGCCCTGGGACAGAGGCGTCGACCCGCCCGCGATCGAGCCCACCGCGATGAGGCGCCGAAAGTCGTTGCGGAAGTAGGCCGCGTCGAGGTCCACGCTCTCGGAAGGCTTCCAGCGCACGCCCGCCTCGTAGTTCACCGAATCCTCGGGGCCCACGTCCGTGGCCGTGCCGGCCCCGCCGATGATGTCCTCGGTGCGCGGCGGCGCGAAGCCGCGGTGAACGCCGGCGAAGAGAGTCGTCGAGTCCGCCGGAGTCCAGGTGACGCCCGCCGCCGGGATCCATCTCGCCAGCGAGTCCGTGCCGCGTCCGCCCGTAAGCCGGTTGATCCGCTCCGAGTCGATCTGCTCGACGCGAAGGCCGGCGGTCAGGGCCCAAGGGCCGAAGCCGAAGCGGTTGAGCGCGAAGGCCGAGTGCGCGCGTGTGTTGCGCTCGTTGTCCTCGACCACCGCGCCTGTGCGCGCCGACGGCGAAGTCCCGTTGATCTGCCGCCGGTCCTGATTCTCGAACTGGGCCTTGAGGCCCGCCTCGAACTCGCTGCGCCCGCCGAGCAGGTCGTAGGGCACGGTCGCGCGCGACTCGACGCCGTAGGTCTGGTAGTCGCGCAGGCGCCCCTGGATCGAGTTGATCGCGTTCGGGTCGATCCTCTGCCCCGCGGCGCGCGCCGCGGCCACGCCGCCCTGCCCGTCGGTCGTCGCGCTCGACTGGCGCCACCAGTCGCGGCTGAACCGCGAGTAGTAGAGGCTCGTCACGACCTTGGCCGGTCCGGCGAGCAGCTCGTGGAGGAGCGAGCCCGCGTAGCGCCGCCCCTCGAACTTGTCGTTGCGAAATGGGTTGTACCGGAACCCGAAGTTGCGGAGTTCGGCCTCGGTCAGGCCGCTGTAGGTCAAGGTCGAGTCCTCGCTGTAGGCGTTGGCCTTGAGCGTGAGGGTCTGCCGCTCGCTGACCGGCAGGACGACCTTCGCGGTGGCGTCGTTGAGGTAAGAGTGCGTGTTCTCTCGCGCGCCTTGGCCCTGCTTGCGCGTGAAATCGAACATCGCGCGCTTGCCGGTCACGCGCGCCTTGCCGTCGAAGTAGTCGCGGTTGCCCCCGGTGAGCGAGACGAAGCCGCCCAGCTCCTCCGTCGGCTGGGGCGTGATGTAGTTCACGACGCCGCCGATGGTCTGCGGGCCGAAGCGTATCTGCCCGACGCCCTTGAGCACCTCGACGCGCTCGAAGCGGTCGATCGGCGGGTGGTAGTAGCTCGCGTTGTCGCCGTAGGGCGCATAGGCCGCGGGGACGCCGTCCTCGAGCAAGGTGACCTTGGTCGAACGCGTGGGGTTGAGGCCGCGCAGACCGAGGTTCGGGCGCAGGCCAAAGCCCTCCTCGTCGCGCACGTTGACGCCCGGGATCCTCCGCAGGATCTCGTTGACCGTGAACGGGCGGCCGTTCTCCATGGTCTTCTTGTCGAGGCTGTGCCCGCTGCCCGGCAGCTTGGAGAGGTTTTCCGCGCTGCCCACGACCACGATCTCCGGGTATGACGCCGACGCCTGGGCCCGCGCGGCGGGCGCTCCGCCCGTCAGGCCCAGCGCCGCCGCGGCGAACGCCGCGGCCGTATTCTTCGCTCTCTGAATGATCATGCGTCCTCTCCTTTCCCCAGTCTCCACCAAATCTCGTCGCGTCAGCGCAGCTCGAAGCGGATCGGCAAAGTCAGCTTGCACGGGACCGGCCGGCCCTGCGCGTCGAAGGCCGGGCTGAAGACGGCGCGGCGCACGCTCCGAAGGGCGGCGGCGTTGAGCGCGTCATAGGCGCCCTCGAGCACGCGCGCGTCCGCGACGCGCCCGTCCCGGTCGATGAGCACGGACAAGGTCACGCGCCCATCCTTGCCCTCGCGGCGCGCGACGAGCGGGTAGTCGCTCGAGGTGATGCGGTTGCGCAGCCAGCGCGGCTGGCGCGCGGCGGTCTCGGCGGGCACGAACTGCCCGTCGCCCTCGCCGCTGCCCCTCCCCAGCCCCGGCCGACGAGCGGCTCGTCCGCGCAAGGCCCGGCACAGTCGGAGGGCAGGCTGCCCTGGCGGCGGACCTCCTCGGCGGTCTGCGCCGCGAGTGCCGCGGCCGGCTTGGCGGCAAGGCGCTCGACCCACTCCGGCGCGCGCTTGGCGCCGCGGCCGCCGCCGGCGTTGGACGCGGCGGCGAAGATCGTGGACATCGTCAGGTCGAGCTCGGCCACGATCGGCGCGGGCTCGGACCAGGCGAGCCAGCCGTAGAGCCCGGCCCCGACGGCGGCGTGCGCGGCGGCCGAGGCAAGCGTGCCGGACAGGACGGCGCGGCTGGAGACGGCGCTCACCGGCGGGCCGCCAGGGCCACGCGCGTCACGCCCGCGCGCTTGACCGCGTCGAGCGCGGAGACCACGGTTTTATAGGGAAGATCCTCGTCCGCGGCCAGCGAGACGCGCACTCCGGGATTGGCCCTGGCCTCGGTCTCGAGGACGGCGCCGAGCGCCGCCAGATCGAGCTCGCGCCCGCCCAGGCTCGCGCTCCCGTCGCGACCGAGCGTGACCACGAGGTCCGCGAGCGCCGAAGAGTCGCCGGCGCTCGCCTTGGGCAGGTTCACCGAGACGCCGGACTCCTGGACGAAGCGGGCCGTGACCATGAATACGATCAGCAGGACCAGCATGATGTCGACGAGGGGGTCACGTTGATGCCCGTGACCGTGCCGTCGGCGTCGAGGTCGGCATTCACGAGAGCACGCGCTCCAGCGCCGCGCCGCGCGGCGACGGACGCGGGGCCTGGTCGCGCAAATAGACCTGGAACATGTGGGCCAAGCTCAGCGCGTTCGAGACCGAGCGGCGCAGACGCGTCTGGAAGTAGTTGTTGGCGACGACGGCGGGGATCGCGACGAGGATGCCGAAGGCGGTCGCGACCAGCGCCGAGGAGACGCCGGACATGACGACCGCCACGCCCGAGCCCCCGGAGACCGCGAGGTCGTTGAAGGCCTTGATGATGCCGAGCACGGTGCCGAAGAGGCCGATGAACGGGGCGTTGTTGCCGAGCGTGCCCAGGACGATGAGGTTCTCCTCGAGCGCGCCGCGCTCGAGGACGAGGCGCGCCGTCATCGCCTCCTCGACCGAGGCCGGACCCTTGGCGAAGTTGGCCAGGCCCGCGAGTGCCACGCGCGACTCGACGCCGGCGGTCGCCTGGGCGAGTTGACGGGCGCCGGCGAGGTCGCCGCGCTCGATGCGCTCGGCCAGGCCGTCGAGGAAGCGCGCAAAGTCGCAGCGCTCGCGCCGGAAGGCCCGCCAACGCTCGAACATCACGCCGAACGAAACCACGCTCGCGCCGACTAGCAGCCACAGCACCCACACATCACCCAACAGCGCCAGCTTCTTGAACATCGACTCCATGTCAAACGCCTCCGTCATATTATTGATACCGAGTCTCAACAGGGAAATTCTAGCACACGTCCTTATTGAAATGCAATCTCAACAACGGGACGCGAGGACCTGGAGGGCTCCGAGGGCCTTGAAGTCGTAGGATGGGGGTGTTATAGTACCGGTGATGAAGCCAGGCGTCATTTTTCGCTGGGCGTTGATCCTGCCGGTCGCCTTCGGTCTGGCGGCGCAGACGAGCTTTGCCAGCAAGCCCGCGAAGGCGAGGGACTGCTGCACTTCGAGCTGCCCGACCGGCAAGCCGAGCAAGAAGGTTCCCGACTGCTGTAAGATCAGCGCTGCTCCGGACCATGCCGCCGTCACCGTCGCGGCGCCGGCCGCTCCGGTTTCCTGCGCCATCCTGCCGTCCACCGTAACACTGCCGGCTCCGATCGGCACACACGCCGTCGCCTTCAGCGAGGTTTGGTCGCCGCCCGCCCGCGGCTATCTCGCTCCCTCCGGCCTCTCCCCGCCCCGCCTCGCTTAAGGCTCCTCACTCGCTCCGCGCGAGTGGTCTTCGTCAGCCGTTGGCCGTTATGTTGCGATCAACAGGCCGTAGTCATCAGACTGAGACGATACCATGACCTCGCCGCCAAGCCATTCGGCGCGGTCATTCTAAGTATGATCTTCGAGTAACGCAGGAGAGGCATGCCCTTTAAGATGAGTTGTTCGCTATTTGCCGCCGTGTTGCTCGCTTGGGCACCCGTCTCTGCGGCCGCCATCGAGTCCGTTTCCTCCGGGACGATCACTTTGAACCAGGTGCTGGAACTGGTCGAGCGCGACAACCCCGAGATCCTGGCGGCGCGAAAACGCTGGGCGGCATTTCAGAAGCGCGTGCCCCAGGCCGCGACGCCCGACAAGCCCCGGCTCGACATCGAGAGGATGTACGTCCCGTCCGGCAGCAGCGTCCTCACCCAGGCGGACGAGAAGAGCCTCGCCATCACCCAGGAGATTCCGTTTCCCACCACGCTCTACCTGCGCCGCGGCGCGGCGGCCAAGGAGGCGGCGATGGCGGAGCAATCCTACCGCGCCAAGGTGCGCGACGTGCTGGCCCGGACGCGCTCCGCCTACGCCATGCTCTACCTCGCCCGCAGGAGCTTCGACATCATCAACGAGAACATCGAGCTCATGCGGCGCTTCGCCAGGGTGGCCGAGTCCAAATACACGGCCGGCCACGCCAGCCAGTCGGACGCGCTCAAGGCCCAGGTGGAGCTGACCAAGATGCTGAACATGGGCGTGATGCTGGAGCAGGACAGGGAGACCGCCGCGGCCATGCTGAGCGCGCTCCTCAACCGCGACGCGCGCGAGCCCCTGGGGCTCCCGGCCGAGCCGGCGCTTCCCAAGCCGGAGCAGAGCCTGGAGTCCGTCTCGGCCCTGGCCATGGCCGAGCGCCCCGAGCTCAAGGAGGCTCTGCTCAACGTGGAGCGCGCGGGAAAATCACTGGCCATCGCCCGCTCCGAGTATCTCCCGGACTTGATGCTACAGTACCGGCAGCGCAACGACCCGATGCGGGGGAGGACTCGCGACGCTGTCCTGGGCCTCTCGATCCCGCTCTGGTTCTGGAAGCCCGCGGCTATGGCGGCCGAGGCCAAGGCCGAGCGGGAAATGGCCGAGGCGGAACTCGCGGGCATGAAAGCCATGACCTCCGCCGAGGTGAAGACCGCGTGGGTGCGGGCCCAGACCGCCCGGCGCTTGGCGGACATCTACCGCACGAGCGTCCTGCCCCAGGCCGACCAGGCCATCCGTGTCGCCGAGGCGGGCTATCAGGCGAACAAGACGAGCTTCCTTGACCTCCTGGACGCCCAGCGCTCGCTCCTTAGTTTCAGAGTCGAGTATTACCAGTTCCTCGCCGATTACGAGCAGCGCATGGCAGAACTCGAGCGCGTCGTGGGAAGGGGATTATGAACATGAAGAAAAAATACCTCGCGGCGGCGGCGGCGCTCGCGCTGCTTCTCGCGGCGGGCTGGGGCATCCGAGTCTTCCGCGCGTCCAGGCTCGCCGGCATGGATCAAGGCGAGCATGCCGTCACCTACTATTGCCCGATGCATCCCAGCTACACGTCGGACAAGCCGGGAGACTGCCCCATCTGCAACATGAAGCTCGTTCTCATGGAAAAAGGCGGCATGGCCGTGTCCTCGGGCAAGAAGATGTGCTTGCTCCATAAGTGCAAGATGGCCGGCTGCAAGATGGAGCTCACCTTGAAGCCGGGGGAGACGGTCACCTGCCCGATCTGCGGCACCCACGTCGCCGAGGCCGCCGAGATCGCCAAGGGAAGCATCCTCTATTACCGCCATCCCATGCGCCCGGAGGTCACCTCCCCGACGCCCAAGAAAGACGAGATGGGCATGGACTACGTCCCCGTCTACGCCGAGGAAGAGCAGACGGAAGTCCCGGTCCCCGGACAAGCCACGACGCGCGTCTCGCCCGAAGGCCGGCAGCTCATCGGCATGAAGACGGAGGTCATTGAGAGGCGCGCCCTTGCCTCAACCGTGCGCGCGAGCGGCCGAGTGGCCTACGACCCCGACCTCTACAACGCGCTCACCGAGTACCGGGAGGCGGTGCGGGCGCGGGATAAGGTCAAGGACAGCCCCTGGCCGGACGTGCTCGAGCGAGCTGGGGCGCTGGTGCGCGCGTCCTTCCTGCGGCTGCGCCAGATGGGACTATCCGAGGCCCAGATCGAGGAGTCGGGCCGCTCCGAGCAGTCGCCGACGAACTTGATCCTCGGCGGAGCCGGAGGGGCCGTCTGGGTCTACGCGCAGATCTACGAATACGAGATCGACATGGTCCGGCCCGGACAAACGGCCGAGATCACGAGCCCGGCGTTCCGCGGCCGGAAGTTCCGAGGCGTGGTCAAGGCCGTGGACCCGATCCTGTCGGCCGAAACGCGCTCGCTCAAGGTCCGCATCGAGGTGCCCAACCCCGAGAACCTACTCAAGCTCGAGATGTACGTCAACGCCTTGATCCGGGCCGATCTCGGGACGAAACTGGCGCTGCCGCAGGCAGCACTCCTGGACACCGGCGAGCGGCAGCTCGTCTTCATCGACCTCGGCGAGGGTCGCATCGAGCCCCGCGAGGTCGGGGTAGGGCGCGAGGCCGGCGGCTACTACGAACTTCTCTCCGGCGCGCGCGAGGGGAGAAAGTGGTGACCTCGGCCAATTTCCTGATCGACTCGGAATCAAGGCTCAAATCCGCCGTGCCGGGCGGTAAGGACCAGAAGAAGACGGCTGAGCCGAAACCGGAGCATCGCCACTAGGAACCCCGATGATCGAAAAAACGATCGCATTCTGCGCGAAGAACAAGATCATCGTCCTCGTCCTCGCCGTCTTCGGCGGGCTGGCGGGCTGGCACTATCTCAAGCTTGTCCCTCTCGACGCGATCCCCGACCTCTCCGACACCCAGGTCATCGTCTACTCGCGCTGGGACCGCAGCCCCGACATCATGGAGGATCAGGTCACTTATCCTATCGTGACCGCGATGCTGGGGGCGCCCAAGGTCAAGGCCATCCGCGGCTTCTCCGACTTCGGATTCTCCTACGTCTACGTGGTCTTCGAGGATGGGACGGATATCTACTGGGCGCGCAGCCGCGTGCTCGAGTACCTCTCTAAGATTCAATCAAGGCTCCCCGAGGGGGTGAAGACCGAACTCGGGCCGGACGCGACCGGGGTCGGCTGGGTCTTCCAGTACGCGCTGGTGGACAAAACCGGACAACATGACTTGGCGCAGATGCGCAGCTTCCAGGATTGGTACCTGCGCTACTGGCTGCAGTCCGTGCCCGGCGTCGCCGAGGTCGCCTCCATCGGCGGCTTCCAGAAGCAGTATCAGGTGAGCCTCGACCCCAACGCCCTGACCGCCTACAACATCCCTCTCATGAAGGTCGTAGACGCCATCCGGGACGGCAACAACGACGTGGGCGGCCGTCTCGTCGAGTTCGCGGGCGCGGAATACATGGTGCGCGGCCGCGGCTACGCCAAGTCGACGGAGGACATCGAGAAGATCGTGGTCGGCCGGGACATGAAAGGCACGCCGGTCCTGGTGCGCAATCTGGGCCAGGTGCAGCTCGGTCCCGAGATTCGCCGCGGCGTCTCCGATCTGGACGGGGAAGGCAACGCCGTCGGCGGCATCGTGATCATGCGCCACGGCGAGAACGCGCTCAACGTCATCAAGCGCGTGAAGGCCAAGATCGAGGACGTCAAGCCCTCCCTGCCGCCCGGCGTCGAGGTCGTGACCACCTACGACCGCTCGGAGCTGATCAAGGAGGCTATGGGAACCGTCACCGAGGCGTTGGTCACCGAGATCGTGATCGTCTGCCTCGTCATCATCATATTCCTCCTCCACTTCCCGAGCGCCCTTCTGACCATCACGACGCTCCCGCTGGCCACCTTGCTCAGCTTCATCCCGATGTACTTCCTCAAGGTGACCTCAAACATCATGTCCATGGGAGGCATCGCCGTGGCCGTGGGCGACATGGTGGACGCCTCGATCGTCATGGCCGAGAACGCGCACAAGAAGGTCGAGGAGTGGGACAAGGCCGGCCGCAAGGGCGACATCCAACATGTGCTCATCCGGGCCATGCAGGAGGTGGGCCCATCCGCGTTCTACTCGTTGATGATCCTCGCCGTGGCGTTTTTGCCCATCTTCGCCCTGCAGGACCAGGCCGGACGCCTCTTCAAGCCGCTCGCCTACACGAAGAACCTCTCGCTCGCGATCGCGGCCATCCTTGCCGTGACCGTCGCCCCGGCGGTGCGCCTGTGCTTCACGCGCCTGGACCCCTACGACTTCAAGCCGCGCTGGTTGGCGAGCCTCGCCACGGCGCTCTTCGTCGGCAAGCTGTATCCCGAGGAGGAGCACCCGATCAGCCGGCCGATGTTCCGCATCTATGGGCCGGCCGTGGAATGGGTGATCCGTTTCCGAAAACAGGTGATCCTCGGCGCCTTGGCGCTCGTCGCCGTCACCATCCCCGTCTATTTCCAACTCGGCTCCGAGTTCATGCCGCCGCTCTACGAGGGCACGATCCTCTATATGCCCACCACCTTGCCGGGAATCTCGGTTACCGAGGCGCAGAAGCTTCTCGAGACCCAGGACCGCGTGCTCAAGAGCTTCCCGGAGGTCGAGCGCGTGTTCGGCAAGGCCGGCCGCGCCGAGACCTCCACCGACCCGGCGCCCTTCTCCATGATGGAGACGACCATCATCTTGAAGCCCAAGGACGCGTGGCGGCCGACGAAACGCTGGTATTCCTCGTGGCTGCCCGAGTTCGCCAAAGCGCCCTTCCGGATGATCTGGCCGGACCGCATCTCCTACGAGGATCTGCTCGCCGAGATGGACAAGTCTCTGAGATTTCCCGGCATGACCAACGCTTGGACCATGCCGATCAAGGCGCGCATCGACATGCTCACGACCGGCGTGCGCACTCCCATCGGGATCAAGGTCTTCGGTCCGGACCTGCAGGAGATCGAGCGACTGGGGACCGAGATCGAGGCGATCGTAAAAGACATCCCGGGCACCCGCAGCGTCTACGCCGAGCGCACGGCGGGCGGCTACTTCCTGGACTTCAACCTCAACCGCGATCAACTGGCGCGCTACGGCCTGACGATCAAGGAAGCCGAGATGATCATCATGTCCGCCATCGGCGGCGAGCCGATCACCACCACGGTGGAGGGCCGGGAGCGCTACGGCGTGAGCGTGCGCTACGCCCGCGAACTGCGCGACTCGCTGCCCAAGCTCCGCCGCGTGCTCGTGCCGACCATGTCCGGGGCGCAGATTCCGCTCGAGCAGCTGGCCGACATCAAGCTACTCACGGGCCCCGCTATGATCCGCGATGAGAATGGGATGCTCGCGGGCTACGTCTATGTGGACATGGCAGGGCGCGATATCGGCCGCTATGTTAAGGACGCCAAGACCGCGGTTCGAGAGAAGCTCAAGCTCCCGCCCGGCTACTCGCTGTCCTGGAGCGGCCAGTACGAGAACATGCAGGCCATGATGGAGCGTATGGTCATCGTGCTGCCGGCGACTCTCTTCATCATCATCTTCCTCCTCTACCTCAACACCCGCTCGTGGGTCAAGACGGGCATCGTCCTCACGGCCGTCCCGTTTTCCGCCATCGGCGCCGTCTGGCTGCTGTGGGCGCTCGATTACAACCTGAGCGTGGCGGTCTGGGCCGGCATCATCGCGCTGCTGGGCCTGGACGCCGAGACGGGGGTGTTCATGCTCCTCTACCTCGATCTCGCCTACCACGACCGAGTCAAGGACGGGCGCATGAAGACCTTCGACGACCTTAAGGAAGCGGTACTCCACGGCTCGGTGCGCCGCATCCGCCCCAAGGTGATGACGGTGGCCACCAACTTCCTCGGCTTCATGCCCATCCTCTGGGCCACGGGGACCGGGGCGGACATGATGAAGCGCATCGCGGCGCCCATGCTGGGAGGGCTCTTCACTTCCTTTCTCCTGGAGCTCCTGGTCTACCCAGCCATCTACTTCATCTGGAAGTGGGAGTACGAGATGAAGCGGGGAACAGTGGACGTCAGTAAGCTCGACATCCGCGTCATGGAGGGCTGACTGTGAGGAAAGCCATGGCGGAGAGCGTCGCCATGCAGGGCACGCCCGCGCTGAGATACCGGGTCCTCACGCCGCTATACGACTTCTTCATCAGGCTTCTGATGCCGGAGCGGAATATGCGGGAGGCTTTGGCGGCAAGGATCGCGCCGCGCCCCGGCATGCGCGTCTTGGACCTCGGGTGCGGGACCGGGACGTTCGGGATCATGCTGGCCCGCGCGAGTCCGGGAACCGAAGTCATCGGGATAGATCCCGACCCGGACATCGTGCGCATGGCCGAAAGGAAGGCGGCGTCCTCGACCGCAGGGATTGCATTTAAGATCGCGGGGGCGGAGGCTCTGCCGTTCGATCGGGACGCCTTCGACATCGTCGCCAGCACCTTGGTCTTCCACCACTTGCCGCCGACGGTCAAGCGGGCGGCGCTCCGCGAGGCCCTGCGCGTCCTGCGACCCGGCGGTCGCTTGCTGATCCTGGACTTCGGCCGTCCGGCTGGGCCAGTGCAGGTCGTTCTTGGATACGCCGCCGCATTTTTCGACGGCTGGGCCACGACGGCCGAGAACGTAGCGGGCATGGTCCCCGAGCTCATGCGGGAAGCCGGATTCACGGAAGTCCGCCGGACATACAGCCGCGCCACGCTGTTCGGGACTCTGCATCTGAACGAGGGGAAAAAGAAGGAATTCCGATGAAGACGCTGAAGTCCAGCGGCCGACCAAAAGACGTGGCCTGGCATAGCCGTTCCGCCGAAGACGCCCTGGCCCAACTCCGTTCCTCGGCGGCCGGGCTCTCGGCGGCGGCCGCCGCGGAGCGCCTCGCGGCCGACGGCCCGAACGAGCTGAAGGAAGGCAAGCGCATCAGCCCGCTGCGGATATTCCTCGGCCAGTTCAAAAGCATCATCATCTGGATTCTCATCGTCGCCGGCGTCGTTTCCGGCGCTCTCGGCGAAACGGTGGACGCCGTCGCCATCCTCGCCATCGTCGTCCTCAACGCCGCTATCGGCTTCTACCAGGAGTACAGCGCGGAGAAGTCCCTCGAGGCGCTTAAAAGATGACCGCGCCCCAGGCCAAGGTGCGCCGCGACGGGCAAGTCGCGTTGATTCCCGCCTCAGGAATCGTCGCCGGAGACATCCTCTCGCTCGAAGCCGGCGACCTGGTCGCGGCTGATGCCCGCCTCCTCGAAGCGGCCTCGCTCAAGTGCATCGAGTCCGCGCTGACGGGCGAATCCGAGGCATCCGTGAAGAAGTCCGCGACTTTGGGCGAGGAGAGCATCCCGCTCGGCGACCGCGAGAACATGGTATTCATGGGAACCAGCGTCGCCGCGGGCACCGGCCTGGCCGTCGTCGTGGCCACGGCGATGAACACGGAACTGGGACGCATCGCCGGTCTGCTCGAGCAGGCGGGCGAGGAGAATGGGACCCCGCTACAGCAGAAACTCGATGCTTTCGGGCGCGTTCTCGTCTGGGCCACGCTTGGCATCGTGGGGCTGCTGTTCGGCCTGGGGCTGCTGCGCGGGACGAAGCTCCTCGAGCTGTTCATGACCTCCGTCAGCCTCGCCGTGGCCGCCGTGCCGGAAGGGCTGCCGGCCGTCGTCACGGTCTCGCTTTCGCTCGGGGTGCTGCGCATGTCCCGCCGCCGCGCGCTCGTGCGCAAGCTGCCGGCGGTCGAGACGCTGGGCTCGACGACGGTTATCTGCACGGACAAGACCGGGACCCTTACGGTCGGCGAAATGACCGTGCGCGCGCATTATGTCGCGGGAAAGACCTTCGAAGTCACCGGCGAAGGCTACGGGCCGGAGGGGAAGCTCGCTCCGAGGGCAAGAAGGTCGACGCGCGGCAGTCCCCGCCGCTGCTGGAGCTGGCGACCATCCTCCTCGGCTGCAATAACGCTCACCTCATCCAGAAAGAGGGAGCCTGGACGGTCGTCGGCGATCCCACCGAAGGCGCCCTGCTCGCCGCCGGTTTGAAAGCGGGCGGCGACCGGGAGCGCATCGAGGGTGAGTTCCCGAAGCATCATGAGCTGCCTTTCGACTCCGACCGCAAACGGAGCTCGGTGATTCGCAAGAGGCCGGACGGGAGGCTTCGCGCCTTCATCAACGGCGCGCCCGACGTGCTGCTCGAGCGCTGCGCGAACCTCTACGACGGCGCCGGGGTCCGTCCCATGACGGACGAGGATCGCCGGAATATCGCCGCGCAAAATACCGCGATGGCGCAGCAGGCACTGCGTGTGCTCGGCTCGGCCTATCGCGACCTCGACAACGCTTCGCCCGAGGGTCTCACCGCGGACGCCGTGGAGCGCGACCTCGTATTCGTCGGACTCACGGGGATGCATGATCCGCCGCGCCCGGAGGCAAAAGAGGCCGTCGCGAAATGCCGCGCCGCCGGCATACGGGTGGTGATGATCACCGGGGACCATCCGCACACCGCGACGGCCATCGCACGGGAGATCGGCATCGCGTCCAACGACGATGTCGCGGTTGCCGGCGTCGACTTGGACAAGATGAGCGACGACGAACTCCGGCAGCGCGCGCCCAAGATCGCCGTTTACGCGCGCGTCACCGCCGAGCATAAGCTGCGCATCATCCGCGCCTGGAAGGCGAACGACGCGGTGGTCGCGATGACCGGCGACGGCGTCAACGACGCTCCGGCCATCAAAGGCGCCGACATCGGCATCGCGATGGGCCGCGGCGGCACGGAGGTCACCAAGCAGGCGTCGGACATGATCATCACCGACGACAATTTCGCCACGATCGTAGCGGCCGTCGAAGAGGGCCGCGGCATCTACGACAATATCCGCAAGACCCTGCAGTATCTGCTGGCGGGCAATACGGGCGAGCTCATGCTGATGACCGGCTGCGTGATCGTGGGCCTACCGACGCCGCTTCTGCCGATTCACCTTCTCTGGATCAACCTCGTCACCGACGGCCTGCCCGCGCTCTGCCTCGCCACCGACCCCATCGACCCCGATGTGATGAAGCGCCGCCCACGCCGTCCGTCGGAACGCATCACTGACCGCGGCTTTCTTCAGACGATGTTTCTGACCGGCTTCCTCACGGCCGGCGTGGCGTTCTCGGTTTACCTCTACGCGTTGAAGACGGGAACCGAGGAAATGGCCCGCACGTCCGCCTTCGCCGTGCTGGTCTTCGCCGAGCTCTTGCGCTCGTTCGGCGCGCGCAGCGAGACCAAGCCCGTCTGGCGCATCTCGCTGCTCTCGAACGTCAATCTCATGATCGTGGTGTCCGTTTCCTTCGGCCTCCAGGTGTGGAGCCATCACAACGCGTTTCTGGGCCACTTTTTAAAGACATCATCCATGCCGCTCGCGGACTGCTTCCTGCTGCTGGCCTTGGGAGCCATCCCGCTCATGGTGTTGGAACTGGTGAAGGTGCTGCGGCCGGGCAAGACGACGGGCTGGGACATTACGTCCGAAACAGTATGAGGGGGCCATAGGCCATGGACGAACGACGAAAGACCGCCCCGAAGATCGCCTACTTCTCCATGGAGATCGGGCTGGAGTCCGGCATGCAGACCTACAGCGGCGGGCTGGGCGTGCTGGCGGGGGACACGATCCGCTCCGCCGCCGACCTGGGCGTGCCGCTCGTGGCCGTCACCTTGCTCCATCGCAAGGGCTATCTCCGGCAGAGCATCCGCGACGGCTGGCAGCACGAGGAGCCGGCGCCCTGGCCCGTCCAAGACTTCGCGAGCGAGCTGCCGCAGCGAGTCGAAGTGGCGGTGGAGGGCCGCAAAGTTTTGATCCGCGCGTGGCGGCGGGACGTCCGCGGCGTCGGCGGGGCCATCGTACCGGTCCACTTTCTGGATACGGACCTGCCGGAGAACTCGGCCTGGGATAGGACGCTCACCGATTTCCTCTATGGAGACGGCGCGCGTTACCGGCTCTGTCAGGAGGCCGTGCTGGGAATCGGCGGCGTCAGGATGCTCCGGGCGTTGGGCTACGCGGCCCTGGACCGCTTCCACATGAACGAAGGTCACTCGAGCCTCCTGGCGCTGGAGCTCCTCGACGAGCAGGCCAGGAAGGCGGGGCGGCGCTCCGCGGCGCACGAGGACGTGGAGGCGGTCAGGAAGCTCTGCGTGTTCACGACGCACACCCCGTCGCCGCCGGCCACGACCAGTTCCCGATGGAGCTCGTTGAGCGCGTTCTGGGGCGGCGCGACATTTTCGACATGAAGGAGGTCTTCTGCTGCGAGGGCCGGCTCAACATGACGTACCTGGCGCTGAACCTGAGCCATTACGTCAACGGCGTGGCCAAGCGGCACGGGAGGTAACCCGCCTCATGTACGGCCGCTATCCCATCGACTCCATCACCAACGGAATCCACGCGGCCACCTGGGCCTGTCCGTCGATCGGCGAGTTGCTGGACCGCCATATTCCCGACTGGCGGCAGGACAACTTCAGCCTCCGTTACGCTTTAAGCATCCCTGGAAGCGAGCTTTGGACGGCCCATCAAGCCGCCAAGGCGGAGTTGATCCAGCGAGTCAATTCGGAGAGCGGCGCGGGGATGGACGCGACGAGCTTCACGATCGGTTTCGCGCGCCGGGCGACGGCCTACAAACGGGCGGACCTCATCTTCCACGACGCGGGACGGCTCGCGCGCATCGCCGAACGGACGGGCGGACTTCAGCTCGTCTTCTCCGGCAAGGCCCACCCGCAAGACCAGGGGGAAAAGAGGTCATCCGCAGAATCATCGAGGCCGGCAAAGCGCTGAGGAACGGCATCAAGGTCGCCTACCTCTCGAACTACGATATGGACCTGGGCCGGCTGATGACGGCCGGCGCCGACCTGTGGCTGAACACCCCGCAGCCGCCGCTGGAGGCCTCGGGGACCAGCGGCATGAAGGCCGCGGTCAACGGCGTGCCGAGCCTCAGCGTCCGCGACGGCTGGTGGATCGAGGGGCACATCGAAGGGATCACGGGCTGGGCCATCGGGAAGGACCATGCGGCCCAAGAGTCGCAGGACTTGAATCGAGACGCCGGCTTGCTCTACGAGAAGCTGGAGGAGACCATCATCCCGATGTTCTATCGGGATCGAAGCGGGTATACCGAGGTGATGCGCCACGCGATCGCTCTCAACGGCTCTTTTTTCAACACGCAGCGCATGGTGCAGCAATACGTCGTCCGAGCCTATCTGTAGTGAAGTCCGAGTCGCTCTCGCTCCCAATGCAACTGGCCGGGACCGTCAGCGACGAACTCGCGGTGAGCGTGCAACGGCTCGTGTCCAGAACCGGACGCCGTCGCCGCCATGCTCCTTGACCGCGTACATCGCCCGGTCCGCCTTGCGCATCAGACGCTCCGGAGTTGTCTTGCCTGCGAGCATGCAGCCTCCGATGCTCGTGAAAGTCCGGGCGCGGCGGCCGTTGAGCTTGAACGGCCGGCGCAGGACGCCCAGGATCTTCCTGGCAATCCGATCGGCGTCGGCGCGGTTCGCGACCGAGGCGAGCAGGACGGCGAACTCGTCTCCCGCCCAGCGCGACACTGTGTCCGTCCGGCGCACGCACCCGCGCAGGCGCGCCCCAGCCGCTTGAAGGAGGAGATCGCCCGCGGCGTGGCCCAACCGGTCGTTGACGTCCTTGAAGCGGTCCAGGTCTAGAAATAGGACGGCAAGCGGCCGCCGTCCCGCCAGCGCGCTGTGCAATCGCTCGTTGAACAGGCGCCGGTTGGGGAGCCCCGTGAGAGGATCGAACTGCGCCAGCTGCTTAAGCCGTTCCTCGTCGAGCTTGGGACTCGTGATGTCGCGAAAGACGCCGAGGTAGCAGCGCGTGTGTCCCCAGGGGTCCTTGACCGCGCTGATGGTCAGCCACTCCGGATAGACGGCCCCATTTTTCCGCCGGTTCCAGATTTCGCCCTGCCAGCTTCCGTCCACGCGAATGGAGGACCACATCCGGGAGTAGAACGCGCGGTCGTGCCTCCCGGAATGGAGCAGGCTCGGATTCCGGCCGATGACGTCCGGCCGGGCGTAGCCGGTGACGGCGCAGAAAGCGTCGTTGACGGCTCGGATGGCGCCCTTCGGATCGGTGATGACGACGCCGTCCTGCATGGCCTGGATCACCTGCCATGCCGAAAGGGAAAGGAGCGGCTGTCTTTTCGCGGCCATTTTGTCCATGATAAGCAATGTTGCTATGCGCGTCAGACGTAGTCTTTGTATTCCGGCTGGTACTGCGCCGCTTCGATCGCCTTCCGTAGATCCGCCGGCCGAGGCACGCACGCCAGACCGCGCGCGTAGCAGACTTCGGAGACTGCCTCGGCGATGCGGGCGGAGATCTCCCGCACTTTGGTCAGAGGCGGGAAGAGCGCGCCTTTCGCGAGATCCTCCTCGGTGACGAGCTTGGCCAGCGCCCGCGCGGCCGCGGAGAACATCTCATCGGTGACGCGCCTTGCGCCGGACGCCACGACGCCCAGACCGACGCCGGGAAAAATGTAGGCGTTGTTGCCCTGGCCCGGGACGAAGGCGCGGCCGTTCAGGACGACGGGGGCAAAGGGACTGCCGCTGGCGAAGATCGCCCGGCCGTCGGACCAGGAGTAAGCCTCCTCGGCCGTGCATTCGGCGTTGGCGGTGGGGTTGGACAGCGCGAAGATCAGCGGCCGCTCGTTGAGACGGGACATCGCCTCGACTATCTCCCGGGTGAACTGCGCGGCCTGGCCCGAGACGCCGATGAGCGCCGTCGGCTTGAGCGCCTTGACGGCCGCGAGCAGGTCGGGCACCGGCCCGTGGGTATGCGCGTGAGCGTAGGGCTTCTTGTGGTCCTGAAGGTCGGCGCGGGCGCTGTCGACCAGGCCCTTCGAGTCCACGAACCAGCAGCGCGACAACGCCTCGCTCTTGGTCAGGCCGTCGGCCATCATCGCGCCGACGACGAGGTCGCCGATGCCGATCGCCGCCTCGCCGGCGCCATGGAAGAGGATCTTATCGTCGACCAGTCGCCTCTTGGTGATGCGGCCGGCGGAGAAGAGTCCGGACAACGTCACCGAGGCGGTGCCTTGAATATCGTCGTTGAAGCAGCGGACCTTATCGCGATACTGTTTGAGCAGGCGGAATGCATTGTGGTTCGCGAAGTCCTCGAACTGCAGAAGGGCCTTGGGAAAGATCTCCTGGACCGCCGAGACGAACTCCGCCACGAGCTCGTCGTATTCCGCGCCCTCGATGCGCCGCTCGTTGGTGCCGAGGTACAGCGGGTCGGCCAGCAGCGCGGGATTGTTGGTCCCCACGTCGAGCATGATCGGTAAAGTGGCATCGGGCGGGATGCCGCCGCAGGCCGTGTAGAGCGACAGCTTCCCGACGGGGATGCCCATGCCGCTCGCGCCGAGGTCGCCCAGTCCGAGAATTCGCTGGCCGTCGGTGACGACGATGACGCGCACGTTCTTCTGCGGCCAATTGCGCAGGACCTCGCGGATACGGCCTTTCTCGCGCTTCGTGATGAAAAGACCGCGCGAGCGGCGGAAGAGATGCGCGTACAGCTGGCAGCCCGCGCCGACCACGGGGGTGTAGATGATCGGCATGAGCTCCTCGATGTGATCGATGACGACCCGGTAGAAGAGCGTCTCGTTGCGGTCGAGCAGGGACAGCATGTCCACGTATTTCTCCAGATCCGCGCCGCGCTTGCGGATGTTCTCCATCACGCGGGTCGACTGCTCTAGGAGCGTCGACACCTTCGGAGGGAGGAGTCCGAGCAGGCCTAGGCTGCGCCGCTCTTCGTAGGTGAAGGCCGACCCTTTGTTGAGCAGGGGGTCATGCAGTAGTCCGCGCCTTTCTTATGAATTTCCATACCGTTGTGCCTATGCGTCCTTTCGGTTCGCGACCCAGAAGCGCGGAGGGAGCGCGCCGAGGGCCATGAACGCGACCTGCAGCGCGGAGAACGCGGAGAGCCACAGGAAGGCCTTGTCCATGAAGCCGTACGAGTGCAGGCCTATGCCGAGCATGTTCACGCCGAACCAGGAGAGACTCACGATGATGTTGCCGAAGATCGCCATCAGCATGATGCCGCGCTCGCGCACGTAGCCGCCCCAGCGCGCGTGCAGGATCAGCGCGTTCCAGAGCACGATCAGGAGCGCGCCGTTCTCCTTGGGGTCCCAGCCCCAGAACCGGCCCCAGCTCTGGTCGGCCCAGATGCCGCCGAGCACGGTGCCGATGAAGCTGAACAGCAGGCTGAACGCGATCACGCCGTAGGCGAGCGAGGCGAGGGCCTTCGAGGCCTCCGGATCGGGCTTGAGCGGCAGATGCCGCCGCACGACCCAGGCGATGCCCAGCATGCCCGCGAGATACGTCGAGCTGTAGCCGATCGTGATCGCGACGACGTGGGTCGCGAGCCAGAAGTTCGAGTCGAGGACCGCGCGCATCATCTCCATCGTGTCGCCCGTGGCGCTCAGGTGATGCGCGATCAAGAGGGTCGTGAAGCCGATGGCACAGGCGCCCGAGGCGGCGAAGCCGCGCCGGTGGATGCGTTCCGAAACTAGTCCCAGGAGCGCGGCCGCCCAGCCGACGAACACGGCCGACGAGTAAAGATTGGTGACGGGCGGGCGGCCCTGCAGCACAGTGCGCGCGAGAAGGCCCAGGGTATGCACGAGGAAGGCGGCCCACGCGAGCGAGCGCGCGGCGGCCGCGACGTCCTCGCGCCGGGTCGCCCAGGCGGCGAACACGAGCAGGAGCGCGGTCAGGTAGAGCGCCATGCCGGAGACGAACGGCGTCGCCTTGTTGAAGAGGGTCTCCACCCGCGCCGAGCGCGCGGCGGCGGGTTGGTTCTGGGCGATCCACTTCGCGTGCTCGGACAGGGCCGCGTTGAAACCGGCGGCGTCGCCGGCGCGATAGGCGCGTCCCATCAGGGCGAGCGACGCGAGGCCCGGATGCGGGTCGCGTCCCGTCGTCGGGTCGGACAAGGCGTCGCCGGTGCTGAGCCAGGCGTCGGGCGACTGGCCCTTTCTCGGCGGCAGCGCCTTGAAGGCGGCAGCCTGCGCGAGGAATTGATAGCCCTGCAGCAGGACCGACAACGCCTTCAAGGCGCGGCGATCCTTCGCGGTGGGGCTCTTCGCGTGAAAGGCGGCCAGAGCATCGGGAAGCGCCGCGGAGAACATAGCGAGGTCCGTCGCCGGATCTCCCTGCCCGGAGAGCATGAAGGTGTTTTTGACGCGCTCATAGAGCGTCAGGCGGCGGTCGAGATTGAGCAGGGCGTCCTGGAAGCGGGAGCGCCTCCCGCTCGAGACCTGGTCGGCGGCGGAGGCCTGTTTCGAGACCTCCTCGCGCTTGGGCTCGATCTGCCAATAGGCGAAATAACGGGTCTTGCCTTGGGGATGCCGAGCAGCCCCAGCACCTCGGGGTCGTCCACGACGAAGGCGGGGTAGGTGTCGGCTGCCTCGGGCTTGAACGCGGAGTCAAGGAGCCAGCGCGTCGCG
The DNA here is from genome assembly GCA_023213235.1 of Elusimicrobiota bacterium. Lineage (GTDB taxonomy): Bacteria > Elusimicrobiota > Elusimicrobia > UBA1565 > UBA9628 > GWA2-66-18. Next base: position 1,297,439 of record CP096137.1, read on the forward strand.
ATGATCGTCTCACCGTCGACTGCCACGCTCTGCTTGCCTCGGATGGACAGCAAGGCGGTTCGCGCGAAGCTGTCCATCGGCTTGACGCGGCCGCCCTCGAGAACCGGCAGGCGGGCGAAGGTCCGGAAGTCGAAGTCAGATTTCGGCTCGGGCGAAAAGGCCGGGAAAGCGGCCAGCGCCAGCGCGCCCAGGAAAGCCGCCGCCTGCAGCCGCTTGGTCTTCATGAGGGCCTCGCGCCGAGCGCTTTGCGCAGCATCACGCCGAAGTGCCAGAGCAGGCCCAGAGCCACCAGAGCGCACGACAAATACGGGAGCGTCCACGCGGGATTGCGCACGACCTGCAGCACCGACAGCGTGTCGTTCTTGCCGAAGCTCGCCTGATAGAAGGTCAGCCCGCCGTGGCGCAGGGGCGAGTTCATGTAGATCAGCACGTCGCGATCGTCGCCCGCGAGCGGATCTTTGAGGCGCACGAGGCTCGAGAAGTTTTTAGGAATGTCCGTTCCCGGATAAAGGTCGTGCTTGAAGTCCTTGAGCGTCAGAGAGAGGGGTGCTGGTAATGGCGCAGGCGCAGGCTGAGCCTCCAGCTTCGGCCCTCGTGCCTGAAGCCTTGAGGCGCGCCCAGCGCGTTCGACAACAGATAGACGCCCATGCTGCGTCCATCTTTCAGCACGGGCTCGACGACCGCGACCGCGGTGTTCTGGTCGTTGTCGCCGGTCACGGGCGGCAGGGGCTGATAGGACATGCCCGCGCCGACGCCCGCCGTGACGATGGATGGAGGCCCGCCGGGAGCGCGCATCGTGAGCGCCGCGTTGTCGTGGTAGGCTCGCACCCGCAGTTTGAAGGGAAGCGACGCGTCGGCTATCTCGGCGCGCGACTTCAGGAGCGCGTCGGGGATGCCGCGCTCATCGTTGAACTCCTTGTCGGTCTCATCGATGACGGCGACCTCCATGCGCCGGTAGTCCTCGCTGAAGCTCTTCGTCTGGCCCTCCTCGATCGCCATGTTGCTTTCGACCTGCAGGAGCGCGGTCGCGAATTCGCCGATGAACAGCAGGGCAAGGCCGATGTGCATGATCCACAGCCCGCCTTTGCGCCAGGTCAGCTCGAGCCGGCGGAACTGCGCGAAGACGAGGTTGAGCAGGAGCAGGCCGCCCAGCAGACCGCCGCCCGGGAACACGGGGAAGCGAACGGCGGACCCGTCCGGAGTCCACCAGACGATGAAGGCGCGGATGTAGCGGTCGACGGCCAGATGGGTGCCGAGGTCGACTTGCGCCAAGGTGCAGGCGACGACCAGGATCATGAGCAGGGCTAAGCAGACGATCGTGAGCTTGAGCGAACTCACCGCGGCGGCCAGACGGCTCAAGAGTTCATTTTGGGGCATCGGGTTTCAGTTCCTGGATGAGCGTGAGGAAGCCGCCGCGGGCGGACTCGGTCGCCGCGGCTTCGCCCATGAGCTTGAAGAACCAGGTCGTGCCGCCCGTGTCGACGGCGGCGACGATCATGCGCGCGCGGACCTCGCCCGCGCCCGTGAAATCATAGACCTTCACGGGGCCCGCCTTCGTGACGAGGGTCGTGCGCGCGTCCGCCATGCCGGCGTCGTCGGTCGCGGGCAGGCCTATCTGCCCGCGCCAGCGGTTGACGTTGGCGAGCTCGCCGCCCGAGGCGCCGGGAAGGGCGACCACGGTGGCCTCCGTCTTGAGGCCGCCCGGAGGCGTGAAGGTCGCGAGGCGGATGCCGTTGCCCGCGACTTCCTTCCAGCCGGAGGGCACGGTCCAGACGAGTCCCTTTCTTGCGGACTTTGGGGGGACATTTCCTCGCCTATGGCTCGGTCTGGCCCTTCCATTTCAGCTTTCGGCACACGCGCGCGCGTGATCGCCTCCTCGCCGCAGGAGGCGAGCTGGAACGCAGCCAAGACGGGGAGCACGGCGGCGATGCGGAGTCTCATCACTTTATTTTGGCAATTCGCCTAGAAGCGGCCCTGAGCCGACAGGTAGCGGGCGAGATCCTCGATCTGGACGTCGGTCAGCTGGCCCTTGAAGGCCGGCATCGCGGAGGCGGGCATCGATACCGAGGGATCCTCGATGTATTTCTTGATGAAGGCCTTGTCGCGGGCCGTCCCGATAAACGAGAGATCGGGGCCTGAGTCCGCTCCCTCCTTGCCGAGCTTGTGGCAAGCCGTGCAGTTCTCCGTGAAGAGCTTGGGCGCGGCCTTCGTGAAGGGCTCTTCCGCGTGGAAGGACTTCATGTAGGCGACGAGGACCTTGACCTCGTCGTCGAGGAGGTTCAGCTTGGGCATGACGGAGCCGGGCGTGACGCTGCGGGGGTCCTTGAAGTGCCTTGTGAGCCATTCCTCGGTCTCGCCGCCCGCGACCTTGTCGAGGGCGGGGCCGACGACGCCGCCCTTGCCGCCGACCTTGTGGCAATGCGCGCAGTTCAGCTGATCGTAGAGCCGCCGGCCGGCCGCGATCTGGGGATCGGCCACCTCGGTGGGGTTCGTCAGGGGCTCGCCATGCCCGCCCAGGTCAGCGCGGCGAAACCGGCGATGCTCGCCAAGCCCAGGGCGGTCCATATTGGTCGATCGAAGGGATGTCGTTTAGGTCCGCGGTCGAGGAGCGGCACGGCCGCCAGCAGCAGGACGCCGAGCCCGGGCAGGATGATGGCCGCGACCGCCTCGAGGTGTCCGGGGAAGAACTTCAGCGCCTGAAACAGGAAGAGGAAGTACCACTCCGGCCGAGGGTTGTAACGGGTGTCCGTCGGATCGGCGAGAGCCTCGAGCTCGGGCGGGCGGTAGTAGGCCAGAGCGTACAGCACGGCGAGGACCGCGAGGGCGACGCAGACGTCCTTGAACACCGTATAGGGAAAAAGGGCTTGCCGCTCTCCTTGAGTTGGGCATAGCGGCGCCTGTATTCTTCGTGCCAGGATTCCATTTTAAGGGGCTTGCTTCGAAGCTTTTTTCGGCGGCTCGGAGATCCCGTGCCAAATCACCAGGAACAAATGCACGGCGATGAGTCCCACGGTCAGCGCGGGCAGAAGGAGGACGTGCAGAGCGTAGAACCGGGTCAAGGTCGGGGGCCCATGCCGTCGGAGCCGCGCAAGATGTCCGCGATCATCGCGCCCACGAACGGCGTCGTCCCGGCGATCGTCGTGCCGACGACCGTCGCCCAATACGCCTTCTGGTCCCAGGGCAGCAGGTAGCCCGTGAAGCTGAAGCCCAGCACGAGCAGGAGCAGGCCGACGCCGGCCATCCAGGTCGCCTCGCGGGGATATTTATAGGAGCCCATGAAGTAGACGCGCATCATGTGCAGGACGGCGAAGACGACCATGAAGGTCGCGCCCCAGTGGTGCAGCCCGCGCACGACGCGCCCGAAGAGGACCTGTGAGTCGATATAGCGCACCGAGTCGTAGGCATGATCCGGCGACGGGACATAGTTCGTGGCGAGAAGGAAGCCGGTCACGGCCTGAACCGTGAAGATCATCATCGTGGCGCTGCCCAAGGTGTAAAGCAGCCCGACCCAGCCTCTGGCTTCCGGTATCTTTCGCTCCATGAGCGCGGTCCAGATCTGATCGAGTCCGGTGCGCTCGCGCGCCCACTCGTAAGCCTTCATCGCTCGGACTCTCATGTAATTTGTTCGGCCTTAGGCAGGATCGCGAGGCGGCTTCCCTCGAGCTTGGTCTGATATTGATCGAGGGGGCGGGGCGCCGGCCCCGAGAGCACCTTGCCGTCGGGCCCGAACACAGCGGTGTGGCAGGGGCAGATGAAGCGGGAACTGCCCGCGTCCCAGCGATACGGGCAGCCCAGGTGGGTGCAGCGCGGATCGAACGCCGTGAAGGTCTTGCCGTCGGACGTGACGACCCACGCCGCGGAGCGGCGCTCGGAGGTGACCCAGGCGTCGCGCTTTCTCTGGGTGAACTCGACCAGCCTCGGAGCGCCCGCCTTGAAATCTCCGGCGCGGCCCAAGTCCACCCAGTCCTCGTCGCGCCGCTGGAAGGCCGGCGACACGAAGTACCCGAGCCCCGTCGTCGACAGCGCGGCCGTGATGACGGCGCTAAGCGCGACGATCGTCCTTGTCAGGAAGGCGCGCCTTCCGATCTCTTCAGGCGTTTTCTCCGTGCACCCTTTCCCCGCGCAGCCGCAGCCGTCCGGCCCGCTCACGGCTTCGCTTCCTTCTTCGGCGCCAAGGACCGGAAGTAGGCGGTCAGGTCAGCGACGGTGATATCCTTGAGCTTATCCTTCTTGAAGGCGGGCATCTTGCCCTTGCCCGTCTCGATGACCTTGGCCAGGTCCTCATCCTTCGCGGCGAGCGTCTCCTCGTCGACGAGGTTCATGGCCTCGGGCTTGACCTTGAACATCTTGGCCATCGCGGGATTGCCCGTGCCGTCCTTCGCGTGGCAGGAGGCGCATTTCGACTTGTAGACGGCGGCGACGGGATCGGCCTTCGGGGCCGGCGCGTCGGCCGCGGATGCGGCGAGGGCGGCGGAGGCGAGAAGCAAGATCAGAGGAAGAATGGCATTCATAGTAGTCTCCAGTGGACATCAGAAGGCGAACATTACCTCGGCCAGGACCGTGTTGTCGGTCCTGTCTTTTCCGACGGCGGACTGAGTCCTCCGAACCTGGTAATCCGTCGTGAACTTGATGTTGTCGATCGGAACCACCGCCGTGAGCGTGAGCGCGGTCAGCCGGTTGCCCGCGGTTCGCAGCGACGGCCTGAAGGTCTCGCCGCGCAACCCGGCGACGAACCGCTTGCAGATCTTCGACTGCGCTTCCGCGAACCAGCCCGTGCTGTTGAATTTGTCCGTATTATCCCTATTGTTGTTCGGATTCGGCAGATGGTCGGTTCCGACCATCCAGCCGCCGAGAATGTTCAGCTTCTCGCCGAGAAGCTCGTAGTTGGCGTACGCGACCAGGCGCTGGTAGTTGTTGACATATTGGGGAAGCACCGCCGGGTTGATCGTGAAGACCGGATTTTCCAGATCCACCGAGGCGCCGGACGGCTGCACCCCGCCGTAGCCGAATTCGGTCTTGCCGTTGAGGTATTCCGCGCTGACCGCCGCCTTTTCGCCCAGCATTTGGTTCACGAACAAGCGCAGATCCTGGTTCTTTTTATTGCCGCCTTTGATCCCCGAGTCATTCGTCGTATTGTATCCGTTCAGCACCGCCAAGCTCACGGTCGTGTCCTTGTAGCCCATGCCGAACTCCGCGCCCAGGCTGCCCTGCTCCCTAAGGGTCACGAGGGTGTCGAATGCGCCGTTCTTCGCCGAGTTCGTCCAGAATAAGGGATCGAAATTGCCCAGGGGCTGATCCGAGGCTCCGAAGCCCTCCACGCCGTGCATGATGCCCGCTCGAGCAAAGATAAGAACCGCCTTGTAGGGGTAAGCTCCGCGGATATAAGCTTGCTCGACCTCGGCCTCCCTCCCTTGAACGCCAATTCTCCGCGAGCCCCCAAGTAATCGCCATAGGCGCCCGAGAAGGGGTAGAGCTTGAGCGCTGGGACCGCAAATCCCCGGGTAGCCGCGACTTTCTCGTTGGTCGCGCTGCCATCGGTGGCGGAGGCCGCCGCCAGGTATTTCGCGACGAACTTCGAGCCGAAGACGTCCTTGAGCCCGCTGAATTTCGCTTCTTGACCGGCTTCGTCGGGCATCCGGTAGCCTGCGCGGCGGAAATTAAAGCCGGTTTGATTGATGCGCGGGATCGTCGTGTGGCAGACTCCGCATTCGAACCCATAGCGGCGCGACCACTGGGGCAGCGCGGCCGCTTCGGGGGGACGAGCCAAGCGACCACCAGCAAGCTTACGGCCATACACGCTGTCTTTATGTTTTTCAAGAGTTCCTCGGGTCCGCCGCTATGAGAGTATTCATACGCGTGCTTCCTCACGGCTCGTCGTTCGAACGTCGCGCGGCGGCTTATCGACTTCCCGGCGGCAAGCGTGCGCCGCGAGCGCGGCCATTTCCTCGGCGCGGTCCTTCTCGGCGCGCTTGCCCGCCGTTCTGTCTTGGATCATGCGCTTAAGATCGTCGAGGTCATAAAGGTAAACCGAATCGAGCTTCGCGCAGGCGGGATCGACGTTGCGCGGGACGCCGAGATCGACGAGGAAGAGCGGCTTGTTCCGCCGCGGGAGCACGCGCGCGAGAGCCGCGGCCATGAGCAGCGGCTCGCTCACGGACGCGGAGAAAACGGCGACATCTGCCCGCTCCAAAAGCGCCAAACCCTCGTCGAGCCCGGCGGCCGTTCCGCCGAGCTTGCCGGCGATCGCGCGCGCGTTCTCGAGGGTCCTATTGGCGACGACGATGCGGTCGAACTTCTTCGCGGCCAGGTGCCGGACCACCGTCTCGGCCGTCTGCCCCGCCCCGAATACGAGGATCTCGCCTCCCGCCGCCTCTCCGAAGATGCGCTTGGCCATCATGGCGGTCGCGCCGCCGATCGAGTGGATGCCGTGCTGTATGCCGGTGGCGGCGCGCACGTCCTTGCCCGCGGCGATCGCGGTCTGGAACGCCCGGTTTAAGATCCGGCTCGTGAAGCCCCCGGACAAGGCGGACTGATAAGCCTTCTTGATTTGCGCCAGAATCTCGGTCTCTCCGATGATCCACGAGTCGAGGCCCGCGGCGACGCGAAAGAGATGCCTCAGCGTGTCGGCGCCTTCGCGCGCGTACAAGGCCGGCTCGATCTCGGCGCCGGCGCGCTTAGTGAACCACGCGCGCACGAGCTCGCGCCCGCGGCGCGAATCCGCGCACACACCGAAGACCTCGACGCGGCTGCAGGTGGAGAGCACCACGAGTTCGTCGAGGGGGACGAGGGCTTTCATCTGAGCCAGCACCGCGGAAGCGCCTGCGCGGAAACGACGGCCTTCTCTCTCGTGGAAACGGATGCGTTCAGGTGGTTGAGGCCCACGACGAACATCTGCTCCGAAGGGTTCATTCGCCAATCGCGCAAGCAACGTTTCTGCCAGGCCGTTTCATGGTCACGAAGTATACTTCGGATCACGGGCGCGGAAACATTGCGGGCGGGTCAATCAAATATGTAGAGGTCATGAATGTCGTCTTGCCTGAAGCACCCCAACGATCTCAAGCATTCGGTTCCCATCCTGCTGAAAGCCGCATTCAAGGGCTCAGGTCAGATAATCCTCCACGGCGACCCGGTAGTCGTCGAGCTCCTTCTTCATCGCCTTGACCTGCGCGCGCGCGACCCGGCCCAGGCGGTGGCGCGGGGAACGTCCGACGGCCGCGTCGAAGCGCGGCCATAGCGTCCGCTCCTCGTCCTCAAAGTGGCGCCGCAGCAGGCTTGCCAGGCGCCGGGTCAATGTCTGTACCGCGGCGTCTTTCTCGCGCCCAACGTTCTTGAGCAACTCGGACGCTTCCTCGCGGAGTTCGTCCAGAGCGTGGTGCTGGCGTTCGATCAGTGCCAGCGCCGCCCCTGTCGCGCCGGACGCCGTGGACTCTCGGTCGAAGACCATATGCTCCAGATTTTCGTGCGCCTCGAGCGCCTTGAGCAGGACGAGAAGGAGATTACGGACGTCCTTCGCGTCGGATGCTCGTTCGAGCCGGCCGACGAGGTTCAGCAGAAGGGCATGCTCTTCGGACAGGGATTTAAAGACGCTCATGACACGCCTCCTTCGGCGGACGTCTGCGGCAGGCGCAAGGTGAAGACGCAGTTCGGCGGGCATAATGTCCGTGTTGCACCAAAACAACCACTCACGGCGCGAGCTCTTGTTGGCAGTTTTGTTGCTTATCGGGGGAGTAAGACAACTTCAAGTCATGGGACTGAGACAAAAAATCGACTTCGCTATAGGGATGAGGCAACCGCGCGCTTTGATAGGCTCCTTGAGCGGCGTTAGCGAATGGGATGAGGATCGGGTTCGGCGTCACCCGGGTGGAGGAGAAATCGTGAAACTCTCGGCCGAGGCCGCCATGGTCGCCCCGCCGCCCGGACGCGCGGCCTGGGTCGCCGCGGTCTTCGCTCTCGTCCTCGTCCTTCACTGGACCACTCCCGCGGGACCGCACGAGTGGCATTGGCTGCATCTGGTCGCGCAGAAACTCCTCTTCGTGCCGGTGCTCATGTGCGCGGCCTGGTTCGGCCTGCGCGAGACTTTGCTCATGACCGCGCTCGCGAGCGCGGCCTTCGGGCTCCACATCGCGGTTCACTGGAGAGGCCAGCCGATGCTGCAGGCCGACCAGTCGGCCGAACTCCTCAACTTGTGGATCGCAGCGCCGGCCGGCTGGGCCGTCTTCCGCGCGGAGCGGCTCGCCGCCGAGCGATTGCGCCGCGCCCACGCGGACACCTTGCTCGCGCTCGTGTCGTCCCTGGAGCTGCGCGAGGCCTACACGGCGGGCCACTCGCGGCGAGTCGCCGCCTACAGCCTGCTCGCGGCCGAACGCCTGGGCCTCCGGGAGCCGGCCTTCCTGCGCGCGCTCGAGACCGGGGCCTTGCTTCACGACGTGGGTAAGATCGGCGTTCCTGACTCCGTGCTCCTCAAGACCGGGGTGCTAGACGACGCCGAGTGGGAGACTATGCGGCAGCACCCTGAGAACGGAGCGGCCCTGGCGCGCGGCTCGGACGCGCTCGAGCACGCGGCGCCAGTCATCGCAGCCCATCACGAGCGCTACGACGGCAAGGGTTATCCCGCCGGGCTTTCGGGCGAGGCCATCCCGCTGGGCGCCCGCATCGTCGCCGTGGCCGACGTCTACGACGCCCTCACGACGGCGCGCCCCTATAAGCGTGCCTTCTCGCACGCTGAGGCCGTCGCCTGCCTCCGCGACCAAGCCGGCGCGGCGTTGGACGAGCGCATCGTTAAGGCCTTCATCACCATCCCCTTAGAGAAGCTCCGCGAGACGGCCGCGCGATATGGCGTAGAACTGCTGGAGGTCTCCCCATGAAAAACGCCGGCCCCGTCTTAATTCTTTCCGCGCTGGCCCTCTCGGGCTGCGCGGCGGTCACTCCGTACGACATCGCCGAAACCAGCCAAGGTGTGCTCTACCGCTACAACCTCGAAGGTGTCGAGGAGGCCGTGCCTCCCACGCCCGAGCGCGTCGCGGGCGCCTACGCCGTCCGGCTGCTGATGACGCCGAGCCCCGCCACGGCGCAGGACCAGGTCCGCATCTCGTTCCTCATAGAGGACCGCTCGCAGGTCCCGGCCAAAGCGGTGACCGGAGCGCGCGTCGCCTGCAAGGTCGGGATGCCGCGGGTCGCGGGCCACTTGCACGATTTCGGCGCGCACAAAGATCATGAGGAAACCGCGCCGGGACGCTACGACATGCCGCCGATCAACTTCGGGATGGGCGGCCGCTGGGACATCGTCTTCCAGGCGATCCTGCCGGACGGCCGGCAGTTCTACGGCACGTATCCCGTGCAGGTGAACGGACCGCCGTGGCCGCAGTCGGCGAAGCCCGCGTCCGCCCTCAAGCCGATGGGGACCCTCTATGGCCGGTGAAGCGCGGAGGCGAGAATGGGACTTCTGACCGCGTTGTGGCGAGCGACGTGGCGCGTGCGGGCCGCCGCGGACGCGCGGCGCCCCGAGGGACACAGGTTCCCGGACTTCACGCTCCGGGACACCACGGGCAGGCCGCACGCCCTGTCTTCCGGCGGACCGACCGTCCTGTGGTTCACCAACCTCTGCGCGGACTGTCGCAGCCGCGCGCCGCTGCTGGGCGAGATGGCGGCCGCCGGCCTGCGCGTGCTGGCCGTGAACATCTTGCCCCCGGACGATCCGTCGCCGCTGGAATACGGGCGGTCCGCCCCGTTCCCCGTCCTCCTCGACCCGGAGGACGTTGTCGGGCGGCAGTTGGGCCTGGAGCATCCGCCGGGGACCTGCCCGCTGCACAACCTCTACATCCTCGACCGCGAGCGGCGCGTGCTCTTCCGCCATCATCTCTCTGCCGTCGATCCGCAGACGCTTCGTCGCGTCTGGCTAGACCTTCTCAAGAACGGAGAGGGCGCCTGATATGAGAAGCGTGAAGGAAGTCAGGGAATTGCTCGATCGCGAGCGCCTGTTCCATCGCAAGCTCTTCGCCGAGAGGCGGTCCGCCGACCTCTGCGCCGCGTTCCCGGGACGGGTCGCCGTCGTCCTGTCCGGAGGCGGAGCGAGGGGCGCGTACGAGGCCGGAGCCCTGCTCGCTTTCCAGGACGCCGGCCTGCGCACGCACATCATCACCGCGGCGTCGATCGGGAGCGTGAACGCGGCGTCCTACGCGGCGCATTCCGCGACGCTCGTCGGCAACGCGGAGCCTCTGGTCGAGTCGTGGCTGCGTCTGACCTCTCCAGCCGTGGGAATCGAGTGGACTCGCTACATGTTCGTGCTCGGCGGATTCCTCGCCGCCATGACGGGTCTCGGCAACCTTTTCAGCGATTGGCTCGGCCGCCAAGGCATCGTGCTTATCCACCTGCATCGTCCTGGACTGACCTGGTCTTTCCTGGCCTTGGCGGGGGCGTCCGTCCTGTTCCTTCACGACCGGATGCCCTATCTCGGCCGCGTCCTCGCCGACCTGCTCCGCGACGGGCGCTGCAAGCCCGACGTCAGAAAGCTGGCTCTGTCTTTGTTCGCCAACCTCGTCGTGTGCTCGTTCTTGTGGATCGTCGTTAGTCCCGCGCACCTGCATCTGTCCTTCGGAAACCTGATACTGCGGCATCCGCGGCTCGCTGCCGCCGCGTCGGCGGCGGTGCTGGCGTCCTGGCTGGCATGGCGCCGCATCCGAAGTCAGGTCAGCCTGCTGAGCCATCTGCTTCTGCGCCTGCCGCTGCGCTCGGGCCTTTTCCCGAACGACGAGCGAACCCGTTTCCTGCGCGAGCACATCCCCACGGAGTCTCTGCGCCGCTCGCCCATTCGCGTCGTCATGGCCACGACCGACCTGCGGAAAGGGTCCGAGCGCTTCTTCACCAACGCGTCTCAGGCCGAACTCTCGGCGGAACCGGGAGCCAACGCAGCGTTCGTCGCGGCCGAGATGGAGCCGGCGAAGGACTTGATCCAGGCCCTGCTCGCCTCGTCGGCGCTGCCCCTCGTCTACGAGGCCGTGTCCATGAACGGGGGCCTCTATACCGACGGCGGCATCGTCGTGAATCAGCCTGTCCGTCCCGCCGTGAACCTCGGGGCGGACGTGCTCTTCCTCGTCGTCCCTCACGCCCTGGACGACAAGGAGGCGACGATACACACCTTCCTCGACCTAGGCCTTCGCTCGATCGAGATCATGATGGCGCACAACCTGAGGACGGACTCCCGGATCCTCGTCGCCATGAACGGCCTTTGCGAGCGCTTCGCCGCGGAGCTCGGCGTCCGCCCCGAGCAGGTGCTCATCGACCTGGGCAACCGCTCCTATCGCTACCTCAAGCTCTTCACCCTGCGCCCGAGCGCGCCCCTGGGGCTCGGGAAACTCGACTTCGACGGACGAGGGTTGGGGCCGGCGATCGTCCAAGGATACGCCGACGGCTGCAAGTCGGTTCTTGCATTCCTGGAGTATGCCGTCCAGGCTCCGATCTCAGCGCCTAGACGCGTGGTGAGTCTATCGGCGAGCGGCCTGCTCGCCTCGTAAGGAGGCGCAATATGACGATGAGACGAAAGATGACGCCTGCCGGTATCAACCCGGAAGACATCGTGGCCCATAAGCTGGGGCTGATTCATCCGCCGCAGACATGCCCGCTTCGAAACCATTACATTCTTGATAAGGACGGCCGGATTGTATTTCGCCATAATCTTTCCGCGCTCGACGGAGGGGTTCAATGCTCTGTGGCAAGGATATGACCGACCCCGGTCTCCCGGACGAGGTAAAACGATATGCGGCGGGAGGCCTTGATATGACATCCTCATCAAGAGTTCTGGCGTTCGCGGGCATGGTCTCGCTCTTGCCGGGCTGTTCCGCGTGGCGCTGGTCGGGACATCCCGCCGGCATGACCTCCGCCTCTCCGACCCGCGCCGGGAGCGGAGGGCACGACGCCCGCAGCCACGGCGTGCCGCTTCATGGAGCGCCGGGCAAGCTGCCGTCCGCCATCTCCGAAGGCGCCGCCAAGGACGCGGCTCCGTTCCTCGCGAAAGTCCCGCGAACGACGGGCGAGCATGGGGAAGCCGCCCGCGCGTACCTGGACAAGGCCGACCAATACCGGCGGGAGGCGGCGTCACATTCCGCCATGAAGCGGCTCTATGGCGATAAGGAACCGGACATGGCGGCCCATTGCGACCGGCTCATCGAGCAGCTCTCCGCGCTGGCCGCCCAGTACGAGGATATGTCGATCCTGCACGAGAGGAAGGCTGACGAGCTCAAGCAGCCCGGCAGGTGAGCGATGAAAAAAATATTGATCGCGGACGACGACGCGGAGTTGAGAGCGACGCTCCGCACTTTGCTCCCCAAGGAATACGAGGTCCTTGAAGCCTCAAACGGCCGCGAGGCGGTCGAGGCGGCGGCTAAGGAACGCCCGGGTCTCATTCTGCTCGACGTCACCATGCCCCTCTTATGCGGCGTCGACGCTCTCGCCGCCATAAAAGCCGTCGATCCCGCCGTCGTCGTTATCATGCTGACGAGCGAGTCCGACATCGAGACGGCAAAAGAGGCCCTGCGGCTCGGCGCCGCCGCTTACGTGACCAAGCCCTTCGACATGGAAGCTCTGATGTCCGAGGTGCGAAGCACCATGAAGCCGGAAGCCGTCGATAGGAACGATCGTCCGTGGCGGATGAAGGCTTAGGACTTATGGACACCAAGGTTAAAAACGCTGGCCGGGCGAACGCGCCGAACCAAGCCGCCCCATTCTCGGTCAGCAGGATCGCCGTTACGGCGGTGATTATTTTCGGGACTTGGCAGCTCATCTATCATTGGTTATTCATGGTGATGATTCCCATGCCCGGCATGCTGGCGTCGCATCTGGCCAATCTTCTCGTCGCGAGCGTCGGCACGGCCCTCATCACCACTTACTGCGTTCACATCCTGCGCGGATTGAACCTGCGGCTTCAAGAGAGCGATTGGCAGAAGAATCTTCTCACCCAAGCGATCGTGCATGACCTTCGCCAGCCGCTGTCGGCGATGCTGGCGGGCTTGAAGGCCTTGCGCGAGGAAGACAGCCTATCGCCCGAGGAGCGCAAGCTCCTCTTGGCCACGGCGCAATCAAGTTCTTCGCGCTTGCTCGAGATGACCAACGACCTGCTCGATATCTCCGGCCTCGAAGAAGGTCAGCCTCTGGTCGCCCTGCGGGAGACGGAGCCGGAAAAATTTATCGAGGAGGGAGCTCGTATTCTGGCGCCGCTTGCGGCCGCCAACGGGCAGGCGCTGAAGGTTTCTCTGCCTGGTCGCCTCCCGCCGGTCAGCGGCGATGAGGACAGGCTGCGTCGGGTCGTCACCAACCTCGTGGGCAACGCGCTCAAATTCACTCCCCGCGGCGGAACGATCCTGGTCGCGGCGACCCACGACGCGGGCCGTTCCGAGCTCCGCGTCAGCGTCGCGGATACGGGCCCTGGGGTCCCCGTGGAACTGCGCCCCCGGCTTTTTGAAAAGTTCGCGCGCATCGCGCGGGAGCAGCGCGGCGGCCGGGCGTCGATGGGGATGGGGCTTTATTTCTGCAAAGTCGTTGTCGAGGCGCACGGGGGCCGGATTTGGTTCGAGAGCGGGAGGGAGGGCGGGGCGACCTTCATTTTCTCCATCCCCGCCGCGCGGCGCCATGAGAAGCCCGGAGGGTAAGCATATGAAGGATTTACTCGACAGCCTGCTCGAGGAGCACGCTGAATTACGGAGCTCCCTGGCGGAGATGGAGGAACTGCTGGGCAAGGCTCAAGGCGTAGGCTGGGACGATCAAACGGACGTGGACCTGCCGCAGCTGAAGGAGGCGGAAATGCGATTTTCGGCCATGCTCAAGGCCCATGAGCGGACGGAAGAGGAGCGCTTGTCCGATCTCCTCAGGCGCTTGGCCTTGGAAGGGAATTCCCCGGGTCAAGCGGTGGAGACCGGGCACGCGGCCGTCAGAGGCATTTTTCGACTCTTGCAAACGGTGACCGGTTTGTACGACGGCCAGCATGTCTATGCGCTGCGAACCTTGATGTCTAAAGTGGCTGAAGAATTGGAGCATCACTTGGCTTACGAGGAGCAAGAACTGTTTCCGCGGCTGCGTTCGCTCCGCTCGTGATGCTTATGCCAACCGATGCCGCCGCAGCTTCTTTCAGGCTCGCATTCAGGAGGCGGTATGCGTGAAGACCATTCAGCCCCTATCCCCATCTCTGATTACGGGATGATCGGCAACTGCCGGACCGCCGCGCTTGTCTCCTCTCACGGCTCGATCGACTGGTGCTGCTGGCCTAATTTCGACTCCCCGAGCGTGTTCGCCGCGATTCTGGACTCCGCGCGCGGCGGCAGCTTTAGCCTCACGCCGGTAGGAGCGCCTCGCGGCCGCCAGACCTACGCGTCCGATACAAACGTGCTCGAGACGGTGTTCGAGACCGCGGAAGGCGCGGCGCGGTTGGTGGACTGCTTCCCGGTTCGCGAAGAGTCCGCGGTGCGCGGCGAGCTCTGGCCCGATCAGGAGATCCTGAGAATCGTCGAAGGGGTCTCGGGCCATGTGGATTTCGAGGCTGTCTTCGCGCCCCGGCCTGAGTACGGAGCGAAAGCCGTTCGGTTCGAGAAGCGCGGCCGCTTTGGAACCGCCTGCACGTTCGGAAAGCACCTGCTTCTCCTTCACTGCGAGGTCGAGTTGCGCGCTCGCGACGCGGCCTCCGGCCCGGAACTGCGCGGCTCCTTCCGGGTCCGCGCCGGCGAACGCGTCGTCTTTTCCTTGACCTATTCCCAGGAAGCGCCGGCGGTCGTTGGACCGCTGGCGAGTGAAGCGCTCAGACGACTCGAACAAACGAAGTCCTTTTGGAGGTCGTGGGTCAGCCAGTGCCGGCATGAGGGCCCCTATCGTGATGAAGTGCGGCGCAGCGCGTTAGCCCTGAAATTGTTGACGTTCGCCCCGTCCGGGGCGATCATCGCCGCCCCCACGACGTCGCTCCCGGAGGCGCTGGGCGGCTCGCGCAACTGGGACTATCGCTACTGCTGGCTGCGCGACGCGTCCTTCACGACGCGGGCCTTTCTCTCGCTGGGTTTTCAGGAAGAGGCGAAGACGTTCATGAGCTGGACCTTGCATGCGACCGCCCTGACCCGGCCTCGGCTGCAGTTGTTGTATTCACTCTACGGCAGAGCCATCCCGAAGGAGCGGGAAATAGCGGGCCTTTCGGGCTACCGGCAATCCAGGCCCGTACGCGTGGGCAACGCCGCTTCCCGCCAGTTTCAACTCGACATCTACGGCGAAACGCTCGACGGCGTCTTTCAACTGCTTCCCTTCCTCGAGCGGATCGATTCCGAAACGCGCCGCTTCGTAATCGAGAAGGCTCGCGCCGTCTGCGAGTTATGGGAACAGCCCGATGAGGGCATCTGGGAGGTCCGGTCGGGGCGACAGCATCATACTCACTCGAAGGCCCTGGCCTGGGTCGCGCTCGATCGAGCCGTTCGCGCTTGCCGGCGCTGGAAGTGGGAGGCGCCGATCGAAGAGTTCGAAGCGGCGGCGGCAAGGCTGCGTTCCCAGATAGAAGCCCGGGGGTTTAATTCCCGCCTAGACGCCTATACGCGGACTTTCGACGGCGAGGAGGTGGACGCGAGCTTATTGGTCCTTCCGCTCGTAGGCTACTGCGACGCGTCCAGCGAACGCATGCAAGGAACTCGCCGGGCCGTCAGCCAACAGCTCTCGCGCAACGGCCTCGTCTACCGATACCGCCGGGACCGCACGCGCGACGGCCTTCCCGGCGGCGATGGAGCCTTCGGCCTCTGCACCTTCTGGATGGCCGAGAACCTCGCCCTCTGCGGGCGCGTCGATGAGGCGAAGCGGTGGTTTGAAGCCGTCCTGAGCCGCCGCAACGCCGTCCAGCTTTGGTCCGAGGAGATTGATCCGGAGACGGGCGAATTTCTCGGCAACTATCCGCAGGCCTTCACGCATATCGGCCTGATCAATGCCGCCTGCGCGATTTCGAAGGCGAGCGAAGCCCGATGAACTGGCTCGCCCACGCCGTCGGAGCCTTCGGCGGGACCGTCGCCATGACGATTCTCATCAGCGGCAGCCGCGGCATGGGGCTCACGCGCATGGACATCCCGTTCATGCTCGGAACGATGCTGACGCCGGATCGCGACAAGGCTCGGTGGGTGGGCGTTGTGGTAAATCTCGTCAACGGCTGGCTTTTCGCTTGGATTTACTTCGCCGCCTTCGCGCTTCACCGAGGCATTTGGTCCTACCCGCTGTTCGGGGCGGCCATCGGCCTCGCTCACTCCCTGTTCGTGCTGACCGCCGGGATGTCCCTGCTTCCATCTCTCCATCCGCGCATGGCGACTGAACAGTGCGGCCCGGGCGTTAAACGACTGCTCGAGCCTCCTGGCTTCATGGCGCTCAATTACGGAGCGGGCACCCCCATCGTGACGGTCCTCGCGCATTTAGCGTACGGCGCCTTCCTAGGATGGTGCTTTTCCGCTTGACCTCCTTTTCCGCTTTCGCCCCCGCGCGGATGCGGGCTCAGCTCAATTCGAGAAAGCGGTTCATCGTGCCGAATTCATTCGCCACGCATTTGGGGCAGCCTCGATATGCGTCCTCGCAGCCCGGCTCGCAGCACCACTGACCATCCACGACATACTTGAATTCATGACGCCCGGGCGGCAGCGGCAGCGCCGTTCTCCAATTCCCATCGGCCTGACGCTTCAGCGGGGCCGCCTCGGGACGCCACTCATTGAAGGTGCCGGCCACGAACACGGCCTGTGCTTCCGGCGCATGGCAGGTGAATTCGACGAGTTGAGTCTTGCTCTTATCTGCTGTGGGCGGTTTCATATGTCGTCTCCGTTATTTCTTAGTGATGCTTATACCAACCGATGCCTTTGATGTCGTTCCATGACGTCGTTTGGTGGCATTTGAAGCATTGCGACACGGCGGCTTTCGGCTGCGTGGCGATTTTCATCGAGATCATTTGAAAATGCATCATGTAGTGGCTGGGGGGCGCTTGATGGCATTGCGCGCAGTCCATGGATCGGGGCGGCGGGTGCTGAAATTCAGCGATGGTCCATTGAGCCGTGCCGTGGCAGGAGGCGCAGTCCGAGCCGAATTGCTGCCGGTGAACGTCCTTCGTCGCATGGCATGACGCGCAATTCAGGGCGCTTTCCTTCGGCGTGATGGAATGATTGAAGAACGGGGATTCTTCGGCGCCGCCGCCTTGTCGGAAATAGGCCTTAACGATCCTCGCCGCTTGCTCGTCATCGCTGCCGGGCGGCGCGCGCTTAAGATTCTTTAACCCAACGTCCGCCAGGGCCTCATGATTCATCTTCACGGGGCGAAGATTGACGCCTTGGTGTTCGACGTGGCATTCGACGCAGCTGCCGATGCTCGCATGAAAGGCGGTCGGCTGGCTCTGCAGCAAGGCCAGGTCATTGGCATGGCACGAGATGCACTTCGCCGGCTCGATCCCCTTGCCCGAGGTATGACAGGAGGCGCAGTCGTTTTTGAGAAAAGCGTGGGATTTTGACAATGCTCCGGGGCTCGCCTGATGCTCCCAAACGGGCGTGCGGCTGTGTTTGGGCGCCGCGACCATATAGACGATCGCGGAGATGGCCGCTACCGCTGAAAGCACAGGCAGCCATCGCTTCAACGAAGCCACCGCAGTCCGAATCGGATACCGGACCAGACGTGCAGCCCGA
The DNA here is from genome assembly GCA_023213235.1 of Elusimicrobiota bacterium. Classification (GTDB taxonomy): domain Bacteria; phylum Elusimicrobiota; class Elusimicrobia; order UBA1565; family UBA9628; genus GWA2-66-18. Next base: position 1,315,096 of record CP096137.1, read on the forward strand.
GCAGCGCGTAGAAAACGACGGAGAGGACGATGTGCAGCACCAGAGCCCGGCCGAACCACTTCTTGAACAGCTCATGCGTGCGAATCGCGTACTCCAAATCCGCCACGCTTTCCGCGGTTTTGACGACCTCGCCGGCCGGACCCCCGAAGGGGAGTTCGATCCCGACCGAAGCCAGGCCCGCCGCCAGGACGGGCATTCGGGGCCGCGTTCTCAGTTCCACCGGGGAGTTCTCCAGCGCTCCCCACGCGCTGTCGAGATCTCCCCGCGCGGTCTGCAGCAGGAGCAATTTGTCGGTGATCTCACGGTTGACATAAGTGAGCAGGTAGCGAACGGCGAACCCGCTCGCGATCAGAAGCAGCATCGCCGCCGTCAGCGCCGTTCCAAGCACGCTGTCGAACTTGTGGCCCGTGTGAATGAGCGCCAGCAGCGGCCCGAGAAGGCCCGAGTAAACGTGCAGAGTCAGCAGCGACTGCATCGAAATGCGCGCTGTTATCCGAGTTTTGAGGGAGGGGACGCGCTTTGCGACGGTATACGCGAGTGGGACGAGCATGAGCGCGGCTCCCGCGATCCCGAACGCCGTCCCGGCTCCGCTGCCGGCGAACCTCGGCGAGCTGTGGACGAGAAATCCGAGCCAGACCAGCATCAAAACGAAGACCGCCCCGGTCGCGATGAGGCTTTCGCGCTCCTTCATGGCTAGGCCTCCACCGCGACGTCGACCTTCGGTTTCGCCTGGCAGGCGAGAATGACGCCGCCGGCTTTGTCGTCGGGGCCGAGGGCGTCCTGCACCGCCATCTCGACCTCGCCGGCGGTCATCTTCACCTTACACACGCCGCAGGTGCCGATGCGGCATGAGAATTCGATTCCGATGCCGAGCTCCTCGGAGAGCTCCAGAACGGTTTGATCGGCATGGATCTTGGCGGACTTGCTGTTCTTTGAAAACGTGACCAGCGGGCCGGTCGCGGGAGCCGTCGGTTTGGCGGTGGTCCCAGGGGCCGCCGGGGCGGGCTTGATCGCGCCGAAGGCCTCGGTCTTCAAGCGCTCCGCGGGAACTCCGAGTTCGGCGAGTATGGCCTTGGTGGCGTCCATCATCGACGGCGGCCCGCACAGATGAATTCTCCGCGCCGCGAGGTTGGGCACCGTCTGCGCGAGCAGCTCCTTCGTGAGATGTCCGCGGGGGCCCTTCCAGTCCGTTCCTTCAGGGCGAGACATCGCCACCGTGACGCGCAGCTTCGGGTTGTCCCGCTCGAGCGCGGCGAACTCGCCGGCGAAGATGAAGTCGGACGGAGTGCGGCATTGGTAGATGAAGAAGATCTCGCCCGGCCAGGACCGCTCGGTAAGATACCGCGTGATGCTCATCATCGGCGTGATGCCCACGCCGCCGCTGATCAGGACTACGCTGTCCGCCTCCGTTCCGTCGAACGTAAATCGTCCGATCGGGCCTCCCGCCTCGATCGTCTCGCCGACCTTCAAGAGATCGACGATATGGCGGGACACCGCGCCTCGCGGCTCGCGCCGAACGGTCAGGTCGACATATTCGCGCTGCGCCGGCGAGGATGAGATCGAATACGAGCGGTTCATGCGCGCGCCGCCGATCATGAACGCGACGTTGAGGAATTGCCCGGGCACGAAGGTAAAGGGGAGGAATGGGCCGTCAGGCGAGGGCAGCAGGCGAAAGGTCTTCACGAACGGAGTTTCCTTGACGATGCCCGCCACGCGCAGCCGGCCGCGCCAATTCGCGGTCTTGGGCGGCGGCTTTTCCGTCGTGTCGGAGGTCTTGGCATCAGTGGCGGCTCTGGCGGGCGAGTCTTTAGCCGGCTTCTCCGGAGCGGCCGGCGACCCGGCCGGCGGCGTTTTTGGGGATTTCGGAGCGGCAGGAGCATTCGCCCCTCCGGGGGCGGGTCCTCCGGCGATTTTCCGGGGGGATTGACGGCTTATCTTCCGCCTTCGCGGTTTTCCCATCCGGAGCGGCCTTGGCGGGCGTGCCGGGTGATTTCGGCGCTCCCGGCGCGGATGGCCCGGATGCTCCGGCTAGAGGCGGCGCTGCTCCGGGCGGCGGGTTCTTTTCTTCGTCGAGACGCCCAAAGAGGGCCGCCGCGCGGCGCATCTTGAAGAAGTACATGGCGATCATCGCCAGCGCGAAGGCGATGAGCAGCAGCATCGAGAAGAGGTGAAATGGCGTCACGCCGAGGATGGTGCGCTGCTCTTCAGAGGCGGCCTGCGGCCCGAGGTTCATCTCGCTTTTGAACCAGCTGAGCGCCACGAACCGGGGAGCCATTCCCACCGCGAGAGCCTGACGAACGGCCAAACCGCTTTCGAACTGATCCATTCCTTCTCGAACCTGCGCCATCGCTTCCTGTTGGCCGGCATAATCATCCGTCGCGGCCACGGCTGCCAGCCGTTCAAATCCTCCGGACATCAACGCCGCCCCGGCCTTTACGCGGTCATGAGCCGATCCTTCCATTTGCAAACGGCGTTCCGGGGACAGGGTGGGCAACTCCATCAAAGTGGGGTAGAGCTGCTTAGGAGGTGGAGTCCCCATCTTCTCCATCATCTTGCCCATCATTTCGCCCATACCGCCCGCGGGCGCTCCGCCGGGCGGTCCGCCCTTAGGACCACCATCGGAAGCGGGCGGACCACCCATGTTCCCCATCGCCCCAGGTACCGCGGCTGCTGGAGCGCTCCCCGCCGGAGGATCCGCCGGAGCGGGTTGCCCCGTCCCGGCGGACGCGTCCTTCGGATGGTGGGATTCGTGCTCGCTGGGCGATGGATCGGCGCAGTATCCCTTGCTTGAAAACAAGCCGGCCGCAACAAGGACTGCAACCGACACAACACCGGCTTTCCTGATGAATGAGCGATGCCGAATCATAGAGGCGCCTCTTATCTCGACTTTACTTGGTCTTCCCTGAAGCCGGTGTCGCCACGACCATCTGTCGCTGATGATCCGTCAGCACTTTGGCCGCTTCTCCGACGCTGTTGATGAGGTCGTAACGCCGAGCCGCGCGGAGCTTTTCGATTTCACCCAGTTTCGCTTGAATCCGCGCCGCGTCCGGCGCATCAGAATCGGTCAGAGCCCAAAGCTGCTGTTCGGCGGAAACGATTTTCTGTTTGAAGTCGGCCCTGCGCTGAAGGGACTGCTTCTTTATGACGTTGATCGCCGCTTTCTGCTCGGTTGAAAGCCCGAGCCTCTTCGCGTGATCGATGAAGAAGCCGGAAGCGCCTACATGATAGATGTGGGGATTGCCGGGCATCTGCGGAAGCGGCGCCGACATGCCTGCCATGCCGCCTTTTGCTCCCATTTTCCCCATCATATCCATCCCGTCCATTTTCTTCATCATGGGGTCATCCTTCATGCCGCCCATCGCCGGGTCCGGCTTCGGCGCCATTCCACCCATCTCCTTGTCCATCATGCCGCCCATTGCGGGCGCCGGGGCGGCGGCCGCGGGAGGCATGGCGCTTCCCATCGCCGCTCCCGGTTTTGGCGGCATGCCCATCTCGCCCATCATGTCATCATCCATCATGCCGCCCATTGCGGGCGCCGGGGCGGCTCCCGCCGGAGGCATCGCCCCCATCTGGTCGTCTTCGGCATAGGCGCCTTGAACGGCGACGAAAGTCAGCATCCCGAACCCCAGCAACAAGCTTTTTGCGATTTTCATAACGCCTCCAGTTAGCTTCATCGTCATTTTCTTGGTTGATGCTTTTATTGGGTCGCCACCGTCGCAGACAGCCGCCGGCGCTGTCCATCGGAAAGCATGCGGGCTGCCTCGCCCACTTGCCGAATAAAATATAGACGCAAATCGGCGCGAATTAGCGCGGATTCCGCCAGCTTGGATTGGATTTGCGCGTCATCCGGCTGCGCGGAAGCCGCCAGCGTCAGGAGTTCTTTCTCTGCCTGATCAATTTGTCGTTGGCGCTCCGAAATCTGGAGAACAGTGTCTTTCTTGATGCGCATCAGCGCGATCTTCTGCTCGGAGGTCAGACCGACCTTTGCGGAGTAATCAAGGAATAAATCGGATGAGCCGACATGATAGAGGTGCGGAGTCCCCTGAAAGGCGGGCAGGACGGCCATAGCGCCCGGACCCGACCCCATGTCTGAAGCCATTCCTGGAGCGGCGGGCTTATCGCGCGGTAACTGCTGTACAGCCGCTTGTAAACGGGCGATTTGGCCCCGTATTTCCGCGATTTGGTTCAGCAGCAGTTGGTTGTCCTCGACGGCAGCCGCGGGAGAGCGCTCCATCGCCAAATCATCTTCGGCGGCGATGTCCCGGGTGCTTGAGAAAATACCCAAGACCATGATCGCCGTCAGATACGATTTGCATCTATGGTTGACCCGCCAAGGTTGGCCAGCGCATGCGGTAATCCCGCTGCGCTGACCAACCTGATGACGGGCGTTTGCCGACTTCACCTTGCTTACATCCCGTCCATCGTTTTCGAGTCGGGATTCATCGGCATGCCCTTATCCTTGGCCTTCTTGTCGTGTTTCTTGTGGTCCTTATGCTTCGTGTGGTCTTGCGCGGGCTGGTCCACGGCCGCGTCGTTCGCCGGCATAGACGCGTCCGCCGGCTTCTTTGCCTTCTTCATCTTCTTGACCTTCTTAGGCTCCTGCGGCTTCACTTCGTCCGCGGGCTTCGTCTCCGCCGCCTTATTCATGTTCATCGACGGATCCATCGGCTCGTCCTCCGCATGCGCAAGTCCGCTCATGAGCGAGCCTGCGAGGACTCCCGTGGTGATGAGGCTTTGCAGCTGTTTTCTTTTCATGGTGCCTCCTTGTATTGTCCGTGCGCACGACCTAGAACCATAATCGGATTCCCGCGACGAAGCGAACCTGACTGGGATCACCGCCATCCTGCCGAACGAGCTCGGCCGTTCCGGCGAAGCTCCGCTCGAACGAAACTCCGATATAAGGCGCGATCTCGCGCCAAATTTCATAACGTAAGCGCAGCCCCAGCTCGATGTTATTGAGCCCGCCGCCGGTCGTAAACTTCTCCACCTTTTGAACGGCCGCGTTCGTTTCGAAGCGAGGCTGGAGAACCCATCGCTGGGTCACGAATAAATCCCTTGTCGCGGTGAAGCGCGCGGAGATGTCCCCGTCTTGGCTGATGAACAGCGCGGGTTCGATCTCATAGCGGTACGGAACAAGCCCGGCCAGCCCGACAACCGCGAAGGCGCGCGCTACGTTGCCCCCACGGTAAGTCTGGGTCTCGACGCGCGCTCCAACTTGAACGTCGTAGTAGCGTTTGAGGAAACGGCCGTAAAGCAGTTGAAAGTCATAATCGTAGTCCGCCTTGAAGGCGGTGTTGCGTTGGCCCTCGCTTTTGAACCAGAGGCGGTTATAGTCGCCTCCGCTCCAGCCGACGATGTCCCACCGGATATCGGCGCTGTCCTTTTAGGACGGATTTCGAGCAAGTCGGCGAGGACGAAGGTGTGCCGCGCCTGGTCATCGGTGGGGCTGGGCCACACGGCGGGCGCCGGCCACTTGGGCGCTTCGACTCGCGGCGGCTGTAGGAAGCTTCCGGGAGGATGCGGGCCATGTCCGACCTCGGCGGAGACGGGCGTAACGGACAGGCCGAGCGCGACGACTCCGACAGCGATCCGCGCCAGGGGGCTCATGGCTTCACCTCGGGCGCGCCGCTCGTTACTTCCACCACTCGGAACATGCCGGCTTCCATGTGCAGGAGGAGATGGCAGTGGAATGCCCACTTTCCGAGCTCTTCCGGAGTGATGAGGACCGACACGCGCTCGGCGGGCTTGACGATGACCGTGTGTTTGCGCGGCAGCCGCCGGCCCGCGCCGTTGTCGAGGTGCATCCACATTCCGTGCAGGTGGAGCGTATGCTCCATCATCGTATCGTTGATGAAGGTCCAGCGCAGGCGCTCGCCCTGGCGAAAGGGAATCGGATTCGCGTCCGAGGCTTTGACGCCGTCGAACGACCACATGAAACGCTCCATGTGCCCCGTCAGATGCAGTTCGAGCTCGCGTTCAGGGGGCGCTGGTCGGGGTACAGGTCAAGGCTCTTCAGATCGGCATAGACCAACACGCGCCGCTTGTCGCTTCCTAGTCCGCGGCCCGGATCCTTCGGACGACTGCGCGTGGAATCCGGAACGATCTGATTGCCGGACCCGTGATCGTCGGGTCCGTGTTTGACCGCCGCGCTTAAGGACTCTGTATCGCTCATCTCGGGGGTCTTCATGTCCTGCGCCGGGGCCGGCATGTCCATGCCGGGCATGCTTCCGGCGCTTTCGGCGCCGGGCTCCGCTGCCGCGGCCTTCATGGGAGCCATCTTCATGCCTTCCATCGCCATTCCCATGTCTTCCATCGTGCGGACCGGACGCCGGCGGCGCGCGGGGACGTCGGCGCTCATCCCGGCGCGCGGAGCGAGCGTGCCGCGCGCGTAGCCGCTGCGGTCGAGCGCCTCGGCGAAGATCGTGTAAGCGCGCTCCTCTTTGGGCTCGACGATCACGTCATATGTCTCGGCGGGCCCCACGCGAAACTCGTCGACCTCGACGGGCTGCACGTTTTGCCCGTCGGCCTGCACGACCGTCATCTTGAGACCCGGGATGCGCACGTCGAAGAAGGTCATGGCGCCCGCGGCGACGAACCGCAGCCGCACCCGCTCGCCCGGGTGAAAAAGAGCCGTCCAATTGGCGGCGGGAGCGATGCCGTTCATCAAATAGGTGTACTCGGCGCCGGTGACGTCGGCCATGTCGGTCGGGTCCATGCGCATGCGGGCCCACGACCGGTAGTCCTTGATCGCGGCCCATAGTCCCTTTTCAGCGGCGTCCGAGAAGAACTCGCGCATGGTCCTGCGTTGGAAGTTGAAGTACCCGGAGCGCTTCTTGAGCTTGTCGATGAGTTTTGCGCTCGATTTGAAGGTCCACTCGGAAAGCACGATCACGTGCTCCCGGTCGTATTTGAACGGGTCCGCCTTAAGCGGCTCGATTATGATCGGCGCGTAAACGCCGGCCTGTTCCTGCCCGCCCGAATGACTGTGAAACCAGTACGTTCCGCTTTGCACGATAGGGAAGCGATAAACGAAGGTTTCTCCCGGCTCGATGCCCGCGTAGCTGACGCCGGGCACGCCGTCCATGCCGGCTGGGACGAGGAGCCCGTGCCAATGGATGGAGGCGGACTCCTTCAAACGGTTCGTCACGCGCAGGGTCACGTCGTCGCCCTCTCGCAGGCGAAGCAATGGTCCAGGCACGGACCCGTTGATCGCCATGGCCTTTCCGGCGCGGCCATCGACGCGGAAGGAGAGATCATCGATCGTCAGATCGATCGTCTTGCCGCTCAATTCGGTCGGGCCGGCGATGTTCGCGTTCGCAAAGGACCACGAAGGACCGCAGGCAGGCAGTATCACTGCCAAACCGATAATTCCGGCCTCGCATAGGAGGCGGCTCAAGAGAGACCTTAGAACGTTCATTTTCCATTACAGTGTCCGTTAAATAGAGCGGGGCGTGAATAGTGGGTTTGTCGTGGTTTTGTCGCCTTTCAGTTAACTGCGTGTCATATAAGATTCATAATTCCATTGCCCACTATGAATAGCAATGGCAGGCCACGCGTGCGATACTGAGCGCGGTGCACGGAGGAAGCCATGCTGACAGGCGGTTGCTGCGGCGAACGAACGCGAGCGAATTGGGTGCTTTGGATTCTCATTGCGGCCGTCGGCGTCTACGCGTTCATGGAACACCGGGGTCATCTTCTCCGGGCATTGCCCTACCTGATCCTCCTCGCTTGCCCGTTGATGCATCTCTTCCATGGCCGCGCTCATCAGGGGAAACATGAAGAGGCCCAGCACGATATCACCCCGCATTCCACTCCCAAGAAATGATGTCGATGAATCACGATCATTTTATTGTTCCGCCCGGAAAAAAGATCCGATTGAAGAATTATGATCCGGGGTTCACGTGTCATTACAAGAACAAGGACGAGGCCTCGGAGAAATTGCGGAAGGATATTAAACGACTGGCGAAATATCAGAACGTGCTCTACGCCAATAAGACTTATGCGCTGCTGGTGATGCTGCAGGCGATGGACACAGCCGGCAAAGACGGCGTGATACGGCATGTGATGTCGGGAGTCAATCCGCAGGGCACGCAAGTCCACTCCTTCAAAGCACCTTCAGAGGAAGAGCTCGGGCACGATTTTCTCTGGCGGAGCATGAAGGCTTTGCCGGAACGCGGCGGGATCGGCATTTTCAACCGCTCGTATTACGAAGAGGTGCTTGTCGTACGGGTCCATCCAAAGATTCTGGATTTACAAGGTCTGCCGCCTGGAACGAGGGAAAAACCATCTGGAAGCATCGCTTCAATGAGATCAACAGCTTCGAGAAGTATCTAGTCAGGAACGGGATCGTCGTCCTAAAATTCTTCCTCAACCTCTCGAAAGGAGAGCAGAAGCGCCGCTTGCTCTCGCGCATCGATACGCCGGAGAAGAACTGGAAGTTTTCATTCAACGATGTTAAAGAGCGGGCCTACTGGGACGACTACATGAACGCTTTTGAGGACACCTTAAACCATACGAGCACTGAACATGCGCCCTGGCACATCATCCCCGCCGACAACAAATGGTTCACTCGCACGGCTGTCGCCGATATAATTGTCGAAAAACTCAAATCGCTCAAATTGAGCTACCCAGCTACAAGTAAAGAACACCGACAGCATCTTCTCGAGGCTAAGACGCTATTGGAACGGGAGGCTGCATGAAAACCAGCGTAATTGAAGTGCGTGACTTCCTATCTGTGTTAAGCGTGCTCGGAGTGGAACAACGGATTATGAAGGTGCCGGGAGTCGAAAGTGCGACGGTCAATTTCGCCGCGGGCACCGCCACGGTCCGCTACGACGAAACTCAGCTCGAGGCGGCCGATATCAAGACGGCCGTGCACCAATCCGAGTCGCATTCGACGCAGGCTTCCCGCGTCAAGCACGCGAAAAAGCATAAATCCACATCCAAGCCTGCGGTGCCTCCAGAGACACCGGCGGTAAAACCGCCGGAGGCCAAAGTCGATTCCAAGGCGCCTGCGCCGCTCAAGGATGAAAAGACTAAAACCGAACCATCGCCGAAGGGCGGCGGCGCGAAGGGCGGAGATGCTCCAGTTCCGACCGCTCCGTCTCCCGTGGCCGCTAAGCCCGTGAACGAGAAAGACAAAGAATTATCGCCTCCGAAGCCGGCCGCCGCTAAACCGACCGAGCAGAAGGGGAGAAGGATTCCCAGGCCCCCGTGAGCGGTGAACCGAAGTCGGACGATCACAAGCGCCACAAGCCGGACGCGATGGCGGCGAATAAGGCGGAAATGGCGTCGGAGATGGGGCATGGGGAGGGAAAGGACCTGGAAGGGATGGCGCGCGACATTCGCAACCGCCTCCGACCTTCCCCCGAAAACAGGGCCAAGTGAAAGTTGAGTCCGAAGTGGTAAAACACCCAACGGAGGACTCAAAAAATGGCGAAGCGAAGGACGGAAGAACAGATCATCGGCGTGCTGAAGGAATCGGAAGCCGGCATGAAGACGTCGGAGCTGTGCCGCAAGCACGGCATCAGCGAAGGGACGTTCTACAAGTGGAAGGACAAGTTCGGCGGCATGACGATCAGCGAAGCTCGGCGCTTGCGCAGTCTTGAGCAGGAAAACAGCCGCCTGAAGCAGATCGTGGCCGACCAGGCGCTGGACATCCGGGCACTGAAGGAGATCAACTCAAAAAACTGGTAAGGCCCAAGGCGAAACGTGCGGCGGCAGAGCACGTTGTGGTGAGTCTTGGGCTGAGCGCGCGGCGGGCTTGCCTGCTGGTGAGCTTGTGGCGCTCGAGCTACCAGTATGTGTCTCGGCGTCCGGACGACGCGGAGCTGCGGCAGGCCATGCGCGAGATCGCCGAGAAACGGCGGCGCTTCGGCTCACCGCGGATCGGCGTGATGCTCAAGCGCCAGGGCTGGAAGGTCAACCACAAGAAAGTCGAACGGCTTTATGCCGAGGAGAAGCTGGCTCTCCGACGGAGAAAGCGGCGCAAGAAGTTCGTGGGGCCGCGGGTGCCGTTGCCTGTGGCGACGAGGCCGAATCAGTTCCTGGCGATGGACTTCGTAGAGGACCGGCTGACGAGCGGCCGGAAGATCCGGACGCTGACGATCGTGGATAGCTTCACGCGGGAATGCCCCGCGCTTGAGGTAGACACATCGATTGGCGGCCGGCGTGTAGCGCGGGTCTTGGAGCGTCTGGCGGAACGCCACGGCGCGCCTGAGGCCATCACGATCGACAACGGCACGGAGTTCGACAGCAAGGTGATGGACGAGTGGGCGTTCAAGCGGAAGGTCCGGCTTGCTTTCATCCGGCCCGGCAAGCCGAACGAGAACGCCTACTGCGAGAGCTTCAACGGAAAATTCAGAGACGAGTGCTTGAACGAAAATCTGTTCGAGACGCTCGACCACGCGAGAAAACTCATCGAGGACTGGCGTATCGACTACAACGACGTACGGCCGCACAGCTCGCTGGACAATCTGACGCCGGCAGAATTCCGGCTACATCATGATAAGATGAAAGACGGACCTGCTCACGGAACGCAGGTTCGTTAAGAACTCAACTTAACAACGGCCCAACGTTGGGGGAAGGTCGCCTCATCGTCACGTTCGTCCTTCTGGTCGCGATCTATCTCTATGGGCCGATGTTCATGAAGATGACAGGAGTCACGCTATCGGTGCCCTTCGGTCTTTCCAAGAATGTCTGGCTGTTCTTGCTCGCCACCCCGGCCGTGTTCTACGGCGGCTGGGTGTTCTATATCGGCGCGTGGCGCGCGCTCAAGCACGGCATCTTCAATATGCCGGTGCTTGTTTCCTTGTCGGTGATTGCGGGCTATTCTTTCAGCGTCGGAGCGACCTTCTTCTTTAAGGCGCAGGTCTTCTACGAAGCGCTCGCCATGCTGCTTGTCTTCATCCTGGTCGGCCACTGGCTTGAGATGCGCGCCCGCTCCGGCGCGTCAAAAGCGGTCAAGGCGCTCTTGAACTTGGCGCCTCCCAAGGCCACGGTGATACGCAACGGCCAACCGCTCGAGGTGCCGACCCCGGAAGTACTCATGAACGACATCGTGCTCATTCGCCCCGGCGACAAGATTCCCGTGGACGGCGAAGTCACCGAAGGTGAGTCTAATGTGGACGAGTCGATGATCACGGGCGAGAGCATGCCGGTAAACAAGGCAGCAGGCGGCAAGGTGACCGGCGCCACGATCAATAAGACCGGAACTTTTCAATTTCGCGCGACTAAGGTCGGGGCGGACACGGCGCTCGCCCAAATCGTCAAGCTGGTTCAGGCGGCCCAGAACTCGAAGGCCCCATCGCAACGCTTTGCTGATGTCGCCGCTCAAGTGCTGACCATCTCAGCCATCGTTTTCGGCTTCACGACCTTTGCCGTCTGGTACTGGCTCGCAGGAGCGACGCTGGTCTTCGCCATGCTCGCGGCAATCACGGTCGTCGTCATCGCGTGCCCCGACGCGCTTGGTCTTGCCACGCCCATGGCGATCATGGTCGCCAGCGGCAAGGGCGCGCGACACGGTATCCTCTTTAAGGACGCGACCGCGCTTGAGGAGGCCGGAAGACTTCAGGCGGTCATCTTCGACAAGACGGGCACGCTGACCGTCGGGCAGCCGCAAGTCGTCGAGATCGTCGCTGAAGGCGGATCCGTCACAGATAAGGAATTGCTCCGACTCGTGGCATCGCTTGAACAATCGAGCGAGCACCCGCTGGCGCAAGCCGTCATCGATAAGGCGAAGGCCGACGGCGCGGCGCTCAGCGCGCCGACGCAATTTATCGCGATTCCAGGGAAGGGCGCGAGCGCTTCGGTCGACGGACGCAAGGTGCTCGTGGGCAACCGCGGGTTGATGGACGACAATCGAATCGTCCTCGACGGGCTCAGTGAGCGGGCGAAGGCGCTGGAGCAGATGGGCAAAACGGTCATCTATTCGGCCGTCGACGGCTCTCCGGGTGGACTTATCGCCATCTCCGACTCGGTCCGTCCGAACGCGAAACAGGCGATCCAGCAGTTGACGTCGTTAGGCATCGAGGTCGCGATGTTGACGGGCGACAATCAAGGCTTGCGGATATGGTCGCCAAAGAACTCGGCATCAAGACGGTCTTCGCCGAAATACAGCCGGGGCAGAAGGCGGAGAAGGTCAAAGAGATGCAAGCTCGCGGCCTGCGGGTCGGCATGGTCGGCGACGGCATCAATGACGCGCCGGCGCTCGCCCAAGCCGAGGTCGGCATCGCCATCGGCGGCGGCACCGACGTGGCGATGGAGACGGCCGATGTGGTGCTGATGAAGAGCGACCCCTTCGACGTGATCGGCACCGTCATCCTCAGCCGCGCCACGCGGCGCAAGATGCGACAGAATCTGTGGTGGGCTGCCGGGTATAACGTGATTGCCTTCCCGCTCGCCGCCGGTCTGCTCTATCCCCTGACCGGGTGGCTTCTAAGTCCCGAGGTCGCGGCTCTCTCGATGTCCGGTTCGACTTTGATCGTGGTCGCCAACGCCCTGCTGTTGAAGCGCGTGAAGATGCGCGAAGCTGTACCGGCTTGATATTTCAAACAGTGGCCGGCACCTCAACGAGTGGCATCCCGAGTCGATCCCGCTGAAGCGGCACGCCGACGGGAATTGGCGCACCGCCCTGCCGTTGCCGCCCGGGCACCACGAATTCAAGTACATCGTGGACGGACGATGGTGCTGCGAGCCGGGGTGCGAGGATGAATATCGCGGCTGTTCCAAATGCGTAGCGAATGCATTCGGCACGATGAACCGCGTGCTGGAACAGCGTTAACTCGGTCCACGCCATTATGCAGATTGGAATCGCAGGACTGGGACGAATGGGCGCCAACATGGCGCGTCGCCTGCTTCGCGGGGGACACGAAGTCGTGGTCTATAACCGCACTCAGGCGAAAACGGCGGACGTTGTGAAGGAAGGCGCTATCGGCGCCCCCACCCTCGCCGATTTCGCGGGCAAGCTGAACAAACCACGTGCGGCCTGGGTGATGATGCCCGCCGGCGCGGTGACGCATGCCGTGATCTTGGAGATAGCCGGCCATATGGAGCCCAGCGACATCATCATCGACGGCGGCAATTCGCGTTTCGTCGACGATGCAGGGCACTCGGCTCTGCTGAAGGAGAAAGGAATCCAATTCGTCGACTGCGGGACCAGCGGAGGAGTGTGGGGCTTGGAACGGGGATATTGCCTGATGATCGGCGGCGAGAAAGCCGTCGTCGAACGTTTGGACCCGATCTTCAAAACCTTGACTCCGGGCATCGGCGGTATCGACCGCACCGTAAACCATATTGATTATCCTTAGCAGACCAAACCGAAGCGGACAGGTCCAATTTGTCGTAGCGACGATTCAGTCAATTATTTGTACCTTGAAATCCTTGTTTTGCACCGTAAAGACGATTTGGGCGCCGCTCTGAAGCGTGTTCGAAGGCAAATCCGCGCACCAGCAGCCGAATCCCGCGTCTCGCGCAGCCAGCTCGTTCGTCGTCGCCCGCCCATCAAAACTCCAAAGAATCGTCGCCGCCGATTCGGTGATGATGCGCAGTGTTTTCCCATGGGGTATCCGCTGCAGTTGGTGAGCGAATGTCCACATTTCAATGTTGCTGCCCGTCTTGGCCTTGGCATAACGCTGATAAACCGGCTCGATGCGGTCGAAGCAGACGCCGTCTTTTCGGCTCCGAACCAAGGTCACGTACTCCGCGTGCGCCCAACACAGCGGCATCGCCGAGCCGGTCGGGCCGCCGAGTATCATCTTCCCGTCCGGCAAATCGGCGGTGTCCCACAGCTGCTCCGGGAGCATGGCGCCCTCATTGGCCATGTTTTCCAGCTGATCGATGAAAGGCAGCGGATCGTGACCCGCTGCCAGCTCATAGTGACCGCGTTCGCCACTCAGAATGGGCCAGCAGCGGCCTTCGCCCGTTCCGTCATAGTCGCGGCCGTCCGCTTTTTCTCCGTATCCATCGTGATTGTAGCGACGCCAACCGGGCCCTTGGGGCAGGTCGCGTTTGAGCACTTGGTCGATGACCTCGAGGGAATCTCTCATCAGCGGTTCATCGGCTGCCCGCACTCCCAGGCGAACAAGTTGGAGAAAATCGCCGCTGACGATGTTGCGCGCCGGGAATACTCCGCCGGCGTTGGCTAGAACGAGGTCCGCCTCGTCCGGGCTGGGGAAACGGCGGCCTGTCCCGGGTCGGCGGGCGCAATGCGAATGTAGTGCCGCGGCTTGCCCTTCACCAGCTCGCCGCGGCCGGTGACCGTCCAATCTTCGACATGCGCTGAGAGCCAGTCCGCGTAATCGCGCAGAATGTCGGCCGCGAACTCATCTTTTCTGCCGCGCGCGAATTCGGCCGCGCACGTCAACCCCGCTATGATCGTCGCCAGCGTCGACGGGGAATAGCCCGAGTTTTCCTCCCAACGCTCCTGCGCCGTCACCGGCCCATGCAGAATCAAATAACGCGCGGCGCGCGAGACCAGCGGCCAAGGATCGAATTGACGGAGCGCGCCGGCCTGCTCCAGGCGCCAGGCGAGCAGGATCGGCGCCGCCACTTCGTCCAGCTGGACGCCTGTCCAGTAGGCCTTGCCGGAAATCGAGCTGTTTTGCGGCAGGAGGCCGTCGGCGGCCTGGACGCACGCAAGCCAGATCAGCGCTCGCAGCGGCGACTCTTTTGCCCGCACGCGAGCAGCGCCGTGGCGGTCTGCACCATGTCGCGCGTCCAGACCCGATGATACCCGCCCCTATCCTGGTCGTCCTTCGTCTCTCCCCAGGGGATGCTCAGCGACGCCACGAACGCGCCCTGGAAGGTCTTGTCCTCATGCGCCAGCAGCAGGCATTGGCTCAGCCGCAGCAGCGAGCCGCCGTCTTGAGTGTGCGGGCTCAAATCGACGGCGGCGCGGGTGCGCTGCCATTGGCTTACGTACTTCCCGCGCTGCTCGCTGAATGGAGAGGCGAACGACTGAAGCAGGTGGGCCGAGGCGCTGTGCGGAGTATGCCCGAATCCGACGCCCAGCGTGAACTCCATCCCCTTGGAGAGATCGATCTCGCCCGTCAAGGCGATGTTCCCGTCCTCGGCCCGGCCGAATTCCCAGTCCATCTTGAAGTTGTCCATCAAGTCCTGCCAGCCGTCGCTGAATCCGACGTAGCCGATGGATCTCCGCGTGAAATCCGGGGTGCAGCCGAACGACATGTCTATATCCTCGCGTTGGACGTCGAACAGCTTGCGGCCGTCCAAGTCGCAGCGCCAAGCCGAGTTATTCTTGCCCGTGCCTTTCAGGTGGGGGCAAGCAGGGCGTAAAGGCGCAGCTTGCCGAGGAGCTTTGGGTCGAGGACTTCGAGGCGCGTGTGCATCAATAAGACCGGCGAATGCGGATCCGAAAGAATCTCCTTGACGAGGCGATATCGTCCCCCGGGGTCGGAGTTGGTCAGCCGGTACAGCAGCGCGTTCTGCTCCGGGTATTCGATTTTGTGCAGCAGGTCGCGTTTTTCCTCGTGGCAGAACGATTCCCCGTCGGTGATCAGAAACTCTAAGTCGCGGGTATTGGGCGAATCGACATACGGGAAATAGATCTCATTGACGATGCCGTGGCTGAGCGTGAACCAGACTCGGGAGCTGCTGTTGTACGCGGTGCCGACGCCGTTCTTGGCGCTGGACGTCCAGCGCGGTTCGATCCCCGGCGCTCCAAAGGCGGCCGGGCACTCATTCATGTTCATAGATCGTTTCCTCCAGCCGTCAGCTCCGCCGCCGCGGCGGCGTCGACGAGCCACCGCAGGCGGCCGGCGCGAGGCGCGACCAGCTGCGCCGGTAATTCTTGGGGAAGATACGGGCCTTCCAGCACCCGGCGGAGCATCGCCGCTTTCCTCCGGCCGGAGACGAGGAACAAGACCTCTGCCGCCGCGTTGATCAGAGCCGGAGTAAAGGTCACGCGCCACATGCTCGCCTCCGCAGCGTGCCGCGCCGTGACCCACCGTGATTCCTCGCCCGCGCCCGGCGAGCCTGGAAAAAGGGAAGCGGTGTGCCCGTCTTCGCCCATGCCGAGGATAATGAGGTCGAAGCGCGCGACCGGCGCCTTTGGATCGTCGGCGGCGCGGAAGGCCTGCCGCAGTTCGCGCTCATACGCCGAGGCGGCCTCGGTTGGGACGCTCTCGCCGCGTATTCGGTGAACGTTCTCCGGTCTCACGGGAACGCGAGAGAGCAGCGCCTCGCGCGCCATCCGGTAGTTGCTGATGGGATCGGAGGGCGGCACGCAGCGTTCATCGCCCCAAAACGCATGGACGCGGGACCAGTCGATGCGCGGGGCGTAGCGGTCGGTCGCGAGCAGCGCGTACAGGCTCGTCGGCGTGGAGCCTCCCGAAAGCGCGACGAAAAATCGACCGGATGATCGGATGGCATCCGCGGCGGCGGCGACGAAGCATTCCGCCGCGAACAGCATGAGCGCGTCGCCGTTAGGGAGTACTTCGACGTCGGCTCGGGTCGTTTTCATTTGTCCCAGAGCCGAAAGCCGCCGGTGAACGCGCTCGAGTTTTGAACGCGCCTGGCTCCGGCGGGCAAAGTCTTAAGCTTGTTCGTATTCCCGCCGCCTAGCACGAGGTCGTCGGCCTCCAGCGCCGCCTTCAGCAGCTTCGCCACCGCTCCGACGTGCTTTTTCCACTTTTTTCGCCGAGACGCTTCAAACCGCGCGCGCCGACGTAATCCTCATAGGTGCGGTCTTTCCTGTAGGGGAGGTGCCCGAGCTCCATGGGCGCGAGCATGCCGTCGACGACCAGCGCCGTCCCCAGCCCGGTGCCGAGGCCCAGGAACAGCATGCTCCCGCTCCGGTAGCACCCCAGCGCCTGCAGCGCCGCGTCGTTGACCATCTTGACCGGGCGGCCAAGCGCCTTTTCGAAATCAAAGTCCACCCAGCCGCGGCCGAGATTGTGAGGCTCCAGAGCCGGGCGATTGTGGAGGACCGCCCCCGGATACCCGATGGACACCGCTTCGTACTCCCAATCGCCCGAAAGCCGCTTCACCGAGGCTATCATCTCGAGCGCGGTCATGGCTGGGCCGGACGCAAATTGGCGGTGCTCTTCAAATCCCGTGGCAAGACACTTGACGTGCGTCCCGCCGACATCGATGACGAGGATCTTCACGCCGGCGTCCCCGTGAGCGCCGCGTCACAAGAGCAGTGCCAGGCGCAGCCGCCCGCGAGGACGTTGTTCGACTCCGGAGGTCCCCAAGTTCCGGGTTCATATTCGTGCAAGGGCGTCGCCGCCCCCAGGATGGGCTGGACGACCGCCCACGCCGCCTCCACGCCGTCCTGCCCGGCGAAAAGGGTTCCATCCCCCGCCATGGCGTCGCTCAAGAGGCGCTCGTAGGCGCCCATCTCGTCTCCGTCCGGGCGGCTGACGACTTTGAGCTCCGCCGGATCGCCGATCAAATGTTCGCCGGGACGCTTGACTCGGGCGCCGAGGGCGATCGCCACGTCGGGGCTCAGCCTAAAGCGCACATAGTTCGCCTGGCCGGGGCATAGCTTGCCGAGCGCGGGCGCTTTGAGCGTGACCAGAACCTCCGTCATAGTCACCGGCAGGCGCTTGCCCGCGCGGATATAGAAGGGCACGCCTTCCCAGCGAGGAGAGTCGATGCGCAGCCGGGCGACGGCGAATGTCTCGACCTTCGAGTCGCGCGCGACGCCGTCTTCCTTCAGATAGCCGCGAAACTGTCCACGCACCGAATCCCGGGGACCAAGGGGGAATTTTCCGGAACACCTTCACCTGCTCTTCTCGGATCGACTCCTGGCTCGTCGCCGCCGGCGGCTCCATCGCGATGAAGCCCAAGACTTGGAGCATGTGGTTCTGAATCACGTCGCGGATCGCGCCGGACTCCTCGTAGAAGCCGCCGCGCCCTCGACGCCGAAGCTCTCGGCCATCGTGATCTGGACGCTCTCCACGTAATCCCGATTCCAGAACGGCTCGAGAAAGGTGTTCGCGAAGCGAAACACGAGGATATTCTGCACGGCTTCCTTGCCGAGATAATGGTCGATGCGGAAGACCCGCGACTCATCGAACACCGTATGGAGCGTCGCGCTGAGCTCGCGCGCGGACCCGAGATCGCGGCCGAAGGGCTTCTCGACGACGACGCGCGCGCCGCGGGCGCAGCCCGACCGGCCGAGGCCTTCCACGACTTTCCCGAATACGCTCGGAGGGATCGCGAGATAGTGCAGCGGGTGGGCGGCGCCGCCGAGCGCCTCGCGGAGCGCGACGTGCGTCGCGGAAGCGCCGTAGTCGCCGCTGATATAGCGCAGCCGCTCCTGAAATCTCGCGAAGACCGTCTCATCGAAGCCGCTTTGCTTCTCGACGCTCTCGCGTGCCCGCGCCCTGAACCGTTCGATCGTCCAGTCCGACCTCGCGACCCCGATGACGGGAACCTTGAGATGTCCGCGCCGTTCCATCGCATAGAGCGCTGGAAAGATCTTCTTATAGACGAGGTCTCCGGTGGCCCCGAAAAAGACGAGGGCGTCGGACAGCGGCTCGCTCATTTGAGCGGCTCGACGTGGCCGCCGAACCCGGAGCGCATGGCTGAGAGCAGTTTGTCCGCGAACGTATGATCTTGCCGCGACCGGAAACGCGCGTAGAGGCTTGCCGTAAGCACGGGGCAAGGCACGGCCGTGTTGATCGCGGCTTCGATCGTCCAGCGGCCCTCGCCCGAGTCATCGACGCGGCCGTTGAACTTCTCCAGCTGCGGGCTCTTCGCAAGGGCGCTCGCCGTAAGATCGAGCAGCCATGAAGCGACGACGCTGCCGCGGCGCCAAACCTCGGCGATATCGGCGAGGGGAAGGTCATAGCGCAATTCGGGCGCGTTGCCGTCGGACTTGGCGGCCCGCATGATGTCGAATCCTTCGGCGTACGCCTGCATGAGTCCGTACTCGATCCCGTTGTGGACCATCTTGACGAAATGGCCCGCGCCGGCCTGGCCGCAATACAGGTAGCCTTGCTCGGCGGTCTGATCGAACGCCTCGCGGTTCGGAGTGCGGTCTATGCCGCCGGCGCCGGGAGCCAAGGACTTGAAGATCGGATCTAAGTGTTCGACGACATCTTTTTCGCCGCCGATCATGAGGCAATAACCCCGTTCCAATCCCCAAACCCCGCCGCTGGTCCCGCAGTCGACGAAGTGGATTCCCTTCTCTTTGAGCAGAGAGGCGTGCCTGGCATCCTCGGTATAGCGGGAATTCCCGCCGTCGATGATGATGTCGCCCCGCTCCATGTTCTCCGCGATCTCCATGATCGCGGAATGCGTCACCTCGCCGGACGGCATCATCACCCATGCCGCGCGAGGACCGCTCAACTTGCCCGCGAACTCCGCGAGAGAGGAGCTGGCGATCGCGCCTTCCTTTTCAAGGCCCTTCGCTTTGTCCTGGGAGCGGTTATAAACCACGACCTCGTGTCCCGCACGCAGCAGCCGGCGCGCCATGTTGGCGCCCATTCGACCCAGTCCCACAATTCCTATTTGCATGTTCTAAACCTGTACGGTGACGGTACTGGAACAATTACGCCGACACGGAACCATCGCGCGGATGTAAAGGTATTTCGACCTCGCGCCGGCCTATGCGGGCGTTAAAACTTTACGGTGCGGGCATGTGCTTCTGGATCACGGGTGGCTACAATTGAGGCGCAGGAGGAGGAAATATGACCACGAAAGAACCGAAACCCGCGACAAAAGATCCCGTCTGCGGAATGACCGTGGACGAGGCGACCGCAGCACGCTCGATACGCGACGGTAAGGCCTTTTACTTTTGCGGCGAGCACTGCCAGAAGTCATTTCTATCCGGCGCTGATCCCGAGAAGAAGTCAGGCGGCTGCTGCACATAGGCAGAACTGTCTCGAGGCCGAAAGCTGAAAGCCGCGGAAGGGGAAGACGCAGCCATGACAAAGGACCCGATTTGCGGAATGACGGTGGACGAGGCGACGGCACTTCACGCCGAACACGATGGGGTGAAGGCGTTCTTTTGCAGCGAACACTGCCGGAAACAGTTTTTGGCCGGGGCTAAGCCCGCCGCCAAAGCCGAGGCGGTTCGTGGCGCCGTCTACACCTGCCCGATGCACCCCGAGATCGAGCAGGATCACCCCGGCGATTGCCCCAAGTGCGGCATGCCGCTCGAACCGAAGACGGCGACGGCGGGCGCCGATGACGCGGCGCTGGCGGAGATGCGCGGCATGACAATGCGCCTCTGGATCGGCGCCGGGCTGACCTTGCCCGTATTCCTGCTGGCGATGGCCCATTTGATCCCGGGCTTGTCCTGGGCGAACGGCCACGCCTCGCGCTGGACGCAATTCGCGCTCGCCACGCCCGTCGTCTGGTGGGCGGGTTGGCCGTTCTTCCGCCGCGGCTGGAGCTCCCTCGTGACGCGGCAATTGAACATGTTCACGTTGATCGCCATCGGCGTGGGCGCGGCCTACGTCTTCAGCGCCGCGGCCATGCTGATGCCCGGTCTATTCCCGCACGCGATGCGGCACGAGGGCATGGTCGCCGTCTACTTCGAGGCCGCGGCGGTGATCGTCGTGCTGGTCCTCCTCGGCCAGGTGCTGGAACTTCGCGCCCGCAGCCGTACCGGCAGCGCCATCAAGGCGCTGCTCAATCTCGCTCCGCCCACGGCGCGGCAGGTCGCGCCGGGCGGTGATCATGAGGTCCCGCTCGATCAGGTGAAAGTCGGCGACCGGCTGCGGGTGGTTCCCGGCGACAAGGTGCCCGTCGACGGCGCGGTCGTCGAAGGCCGCTCGAGCGTGGATGAGGCCATGCTCACCGGGGAATCGCTCCCGGTGGAAAAGGCCGTCGGCGACAAGGTGACCGGCGGAACCGTCAACGGCCCCGGCAGCTTCGTCATGCGCGCCGAGCGCGTCGGCAGCGATACCCTGCTCGGGCAGATCGTGAACATGGTGGCCGAAGCCCAGCGCAGCCGCGCGCCCATTCAGGGCCTCGCCGACAAGATCGCGGGCATCTTCGTGCCGGCGGTGCTGGCGGTTTCGGCGCTCAGCTTCATCCTATGGCTGCGGCTCGGGCCCGAGCCGAGGCTCGCGCACGCCGTCGTCAACGCGGTCGCGGTCCTCATCATCGCCTGCCCGTGCGCCCTCGGCCTGGCGACGCCCATGTCCATCATGGTCGGCGTCGGGCACGGCGCGCAGGAAGGCGTGCTCGTGAAAAACGCGGAGGCGCTCGAACGCCTGGAGAAAGTCACCACGCTCGTCGTGGACAAGACGGGGACGCTCACGGAGGGCAAGCCCAAGCTCATGGACGTCCTGCCCGCAGCCGGCATCGACCCGAAGGAGTTCCTGCGGCTCGCCGCGTCACTCGAGCAGAGCAGCGAGCACCCGCTCGCCGCCGCGATCGTGCGGGGCGCGAAGGAGCAGGGCCTCGCGCTCGAGGCCGTGAAAGACTTTCGTTCGGTGACGGCGGGCGGCGTGGTCGGCGCCATCGGCGGCCGCGTGGTGATGATCGGCAAGCCGGATTTCCTGCGAAACGAGAAAATCGCCGGTTTGGAGCCGTTTGAAACGTCGGCTGTGAAGCTTCAGGAAGAAGGCAAGACCGCGATGTTCGTCGCCATCGACGGCAAGCCGGCCGGTATTCTCGCCGTCGCCGACCCGATCAAATCCACCACCCCCGAGGCCATCCGCGAGCTTCACGCGCTTGGACTGAAGCTCATCATGCTGACCGGCGACAACCGCCGCACCGCCGCCGCGGTGGCCAAGTCGCTCGGCCTTGACGCCGTGGAGGCGGAGATCGAACCGGCCGGGAAGGTCGCCTACGTCAAGAAACTGCGCGCGGAAGGCCGGCATGTCGCGATGGCCGGCGATGGGATCAACGACGCGCCCGCCCTCAGCGAAGCGGAGGTCGGCATCGCCATGGGCACCGGCACCGACGTGGCCATGCAAAGCGCGGGCATCACCCTCGTCAAGGGCGACCTCCGAGGCATCGCCAAGGCCATCCGCCTCAGCCGCGCCACCATGCGAAACATCCGTCAGAACCTGTTCTTTGCCTTTCTCTACAACGCGCTCGGCATTCCGGTGGCCGCGGGGGCGCTGTATCCTTTCTTCGGCTTGCTTCTCAGCCCGATCATCGCCGGCGCGGCGATGAGCCTGAGCTCCGTCTCGGTCATCGGCAACGCCTTGCGGCTTCGGACGGTGAAGCTGTGAAAACGAAAACTCTCGCGCCGGAGCCGCTGCGCAAGCTCGATGCCTATTGGCGCGCCGCGAACTATCTGTCGGTCGGCCAGATTTATCTCTTCGACAACCCTCTGCTGAAGGAGCCGCTCAAGCTCGCGCACATCAAGCCGCGTCTGCTCGGCCACTGGGGCACGACGCCGGGATTGAACTTTATCTATGCCCATCTGAATCGCGTCATCACGGAACACGACCTGAACGTTCTCAACATCACCGGGCCGGGCCACGGAGGGCCGGGGCTGGTCGCGAACGCCTACCTAGAAGGCGTCTACAGCGAGGTTTATCCGGCCATCTCGCAGGACGAGGCTGGGATGAAGCGTCTGTTCAAGCAGTTCTCCTTTCCCGGGGAATACCGAGTCACGTCGCGCCCGAGACGCCGGGTTCGATCCACGAGGGCGGGGAGCTGGGTTATTCGCTGTCGCACGCTTTCGGCGCGGCGTTCGACAACCCGGACCTCCTCGTCGCGTGCGTCGTCGGCGACGGCGAAGCCGAGACCGGCCCGCTCGCCGCCAGCTGGCACTCGAACAAGTTTCTCAATCCGGTCCACGACGGGGCCGTGCTGCCCATCCTGCATCTAAACGGTTACAAGATCGCGGGCCCGACCGTGCTGGCGCGCATTCCGCGCGCCGAGCTCGAAGCACTCTTCCGCGGCTGCGGCTACAAGCCGTATTTCGTCGAGGGCGACGACCCTGTCAGGATGCACCGGCTCATGGCCGCCGCGCTCGACGCGGCCGTGGCCGACATCGGGCGCATCCAACGCGGCGCCCGCGCCAAGGGTTTCAAAATACGTCCGCGCTGGCCCATGATCATCTTGCGGTCGCCGAAGGGTTGGACCGGTCCGAAGAGCGTGGACGGCAAACCCGCCGAAGGCACGTTCCGCTCGCATCAGGTGCCGATGGGCGACATGAGCCGTCCGGGGCATGTGAAGATTCTGGAGAAGTGGATGAAGAGTTATCGTCCGCGGGAGCTGTTCGATGAAGTCGGCAAGCTGCGTCCTGAAATCGCGGAACTTGCCCCGAAAGGCGAGCGCCGCATGAGCGCCAATCCGCACGCGAACGGCGGCGTCCTGCTGCGGGACCTGAGCCTGCCGGATTTCCGCGACTACGCGGTGCCTGTGCCGAAGCCCGGCGCCGTAAACGGCGAAGCCACCCGCGTCCAAGGCGAGTTCATCCGCGACGTGATAAGACTCAATCCCGGCAATTTCCGCGTCTTCAGCCCGGACGAAACATCCTCGAACCGCTGGGGCGCGGTATTCGAGGCGACGAGCCGCTGCTCGACGGCGGAGATTATTCCCCAGGACGACCGCGTCGCGCCCGACGGCCGGGTGATGGAGATGCTGAGCGAGCATCAGTGCGAGGGCTGGCTCGAAGGCTACCTGCTCACCGGCCGTCATGGCTTCTTTTCCTGCTATGAGGCGTTCATTCACATCGTGGATTCGATGTTCAATCAGCACGCCAAGTGGCTCAAGACGGCAAATCATATCCCGTGGCGGCGGCCGATCGCCTCGCTGAACTACCTGCTCTCTTCGCACGTCTGGAGGCAGGACCATAACGGCATCAGCCATCAGGACCCGGGTTTCATCGACCATGTCGTCAATAAGAAGGCGGAGGTCGATTCGCGTCTACCTGCCGCCCGACGTCAACACTTTGCTCTCGGTCACGGACCACTGCCTGCGCAGCCGGAACTACGTCAACGTGATCGTCGCGGGCAAACAGCCGAGCGCCGCAGTGGCTGCCGATGGACGCCGCGATCGCGCACTGCGCGGCCGGCATCGGCGTCTGGGACTGGGCGAGCAATGATCACGGGGCGGAGCCGGATGTCGTGATGGCCTGCGCGGGGGACGTTCCTACTCTCGAGACCTTGGCCGCGGTGAGCATATTGAGGCGGCAGCTTCCGAAGCTGAAAATCCGGGTGATCAATATCGTGGATCTCATGACGCTGCAGTCGCAGCGCGAGCATCCGCACGGCTTGAGCGACCAGGAATTCGACGCCATCTTCACCCGGGACAAGCCGATCATCTTCGCCTATCACGGCTACCCGTGGCTCATTCATCGGCTGACCTACCGCCGGACGAACCACGGGAACCTGCATGTGCGCGGCTACAAGGAGGAAGGCACGACGACCACGCCGTTCGACATGACGGTGATGAACGATCTCGACCGCTTCCATCTGGTGGCCGACGTCGTCAATCGCCTGCCGCAGCTCGGCGCCGAGGCGGCCCGCGTCGAGCAGGCGATGCGCGCCAAGTTGCTCGAGCACTTTCACTATGTTCGCCGGCACGGGGAAGACCTGCCGGAAATCCAGAACTGGAAATGGACGGCATGAGATGGGACTTCTGACCGCGCTGTGGCGCGCGACCTGGCGTGTGCGGGCCGCCGCGGAGGCGCGGCGCCCGGAGGGGCAGGCGTTCCCGGACTTCACGCTCCGGGACACCACAGGCAGGCCGCACGCCCTGTCTTCCGGCGGGCCGACAGTCCTGTGGTTCACAAACCTCTGCGAGGACTGCCGGAGCCGCGCGCCGCTGCTGGGCGAGATGGTGGACGCCGGCCTGCGCGTACTCGCCGTGAGCATCCTGACGCCGGACGATCCCTTGCCGCTGGAGTACGGCGAGACCGCCCCTTTCCCGGTCCTCCTCGACCCCGAGGACGTCGTCGGGCGGCAGTTGGGCCTGGAGCATCCGCTGGGGACCTGCCCGCTGCACAACCTCTACATCCTCGACCGTGGCCGGCACGTGTTATTCCGCCACCATCTCTCGGCCGTCGATCCGCAGACGCTCCGTCGCGTCTGGCGCGACCTGCTGGAGGAACGATGAAACGATATCTCGCATTGCCGCTGCGCGCACCCGGCGGACGCCCGCCCTCCGACAACATCACGGACAAGCCCGGCCCGCACACGGTCGACGCCCAGCCCTACTAACGCCGAGTCGTCCAACCAAGGCCGGGCCTTGACTCTATATCATGGTATAGAGTCTATGCTTTAACAAGGGGATGGGGAATGCATGTCAGAGCATTATATTCAGATAGGAGCTGTCGCCAAACGGGCTCGGGTTAACATCCAGACGATCCGCTATTACGAGCGCCGGGGCCTGGTGTCTCCCGAGGACCATCGGGAGTCGGGCTATCGCCTGTACTCGGGCGAGGCGGTCAAGAAAATACGATTCATCAAGAACGCCCAAGAGTTGGGCTTTACGCTCGGCGAGATCCTGGGCTTGCTCAAGCTCCAAGTCAGCCATAGGTCCAAATGCGGCGAAGTCAAACGGAAGGCGGAAGGGAAGCTCAACGACGTGCGCTCTAGGATCGATTCTCTCAAGGCCATCGAGAAAGCGCTGATTGAGTTGGTCGATACTTGCCGCTCCCGAGCGGCAACGGACTCTTGCCCGATTCTCAAGAGCCTGGAGATCGGCATAACGGCGAAACGGAGGAGGCGAGCATGAAAGACAGGATCGCAGCAGCCGCGGCCGTGGTCTCCGCAGCGTTGGCGTCGGTCTGCTGCATCGGGCCCGTCGTCCTGGCCGCGCTCGGACTGGGCGGCGTCGGCTTGGCGGCGGGATTTGAGAAATATCGCCCTTATTTCCTGCTCGCCACGGCGATACTTCTGGGCATAGGCTTCTTCCAAGCTTATCGGCATCGCGATGAGTCTTGCTCCGGCGGCGATTGCAAGACGGGGGCGTCGAGCCATTCGAGGAGGCGCGCGTTGTGGATCATCGCGGCCGTGGCCCTCGGAGTCGCGTCGTTCCCATCGTGGGCGCCGCTTCTTCTGCGCCATTCGCCGCGTCCGGCCGCCGCGGACGCGAAGACGATCAAGCTGACCGTCTCGGGCATGGACTGCGCGGCTTGCGCCGCAGGAATCGAGAAGTCGCTCAAGAAGGTCCCGGGCGTTCAGGACGCCTCGGTCGACTTCGACAAGGGCGAGGCGACGGTTTACGCCGACCGCGGCCGCGTTTCCGCTTCAGACCTGCTACACGCCGTCCAATCGGCCGGACCGTACTCGGCGCGGCTTGAGGAGAACCGTCATGTCCAATGACGAGGCGCAGCCCCGCCGTCCACCCAAGTCGACGGCTTGCCGCTGCCCGGTCTGCGGCGACGCGGGCCGTCTCGTGAGCGCGCTCACGCTCGCGAATCACCTGCCGAGCGAGATTTATGCCCAGTCCGGAGGACAGGGCAGCTTCTGCGCCAATCCGAACTGCGCCGTGGTCTACTGCAATTCCAGGGGGATGCTCATCCGGCGCGGCGATACCGTGCTGCCCGTCACGATCAAGGACGCCGGCGACGACGTCCATGTCTGCTACTGCTTCGATTTTAAACGCGCCGATATTCGTCGCGAGATCCTTGAAAAGGGCAAGACGACGATCCCGGAGGAGATCAAGAAAGGCATCAAGGCCGGCCGCTGCGACTGCGAACGAAAGAATCCCCAAGGGGTCTGCTGCCTTGGCAACGTCGCCGCGGCTGTAAAAGTCATTCTGGCCGAGGTCAACCGCAAATGAGCGCTGCGAATGCTAATATCTGCCTAGGCAGATATGATCGCTCCCAATCGACTCTTTCGCGCCCTTTCTGACGAGACCCGCCTGCGCATCCTCCACCTTCTCACGAAGGGAGAACTCTGCGTCTGCGACCTGATGGCCGTGATCAGGGCTCCCCAGCCGAAGATCTCGCGACACTTGGCCTATCTGAAGCGCGCCGGCCTAGTCGTAGACCGCAAGGAGGGCCCCTGGCGCCATTATTCGTTGACGAGGCCCGAATCCGCCTTCCAGCGCCGGCTGATCGACTGCGTCGGCTCCTGCCTGGACGAAGCGCCCGCCCTGCGCACTGACGCCGCCAGGCTCAAGAAGAATAGAGCGGCTTGTCGATGATTTTTTTGATCATCATATCTGCATAGGCGTATACGGAGGATTATGGGAAGAGCGCGCGTGCTGTTCGTCTGCATCCACAACTCGGGGCGAAGCCAGATGGCCGAGGCCCTGCTGCGTCGCATCGGAAGCGAACGTTTCGAAGCCGAAAGCGCGGGCTTTGAGCCCGGCACCCTCAATCCTGTCGTCGTCGCCGCGCTCAAGGAGATCGGAATCGACATCTCCGCCGCCAAGACCAAGAGCGTCTTCGACCTCTTCAAGCAAGGCCGGATGTACCAATACGTCGTGACCGTCTGCGACGAATCAAGTTCCGAGAGATGCCCCATATTCCCTGGAGTTGTTCGCGAACGCATGCACTGGAGCTTTAGGGACCCGTCCGCCTTCGAGGGAACTGCCGAAGAGAAGCTCGCCAAGACTCGGGTCGTTCGGGATGAGATCAAGGCCAAGATCGAGGCCTTCATCAAGGAGACTGCAGGCGATGTCGGGCGCTAGAGCGCGCTATCTCGCCGAGGCGATCGGCACCTTCTGCCTCGTCTTCGCGGGCACCGGCGCCGTCGTCGTCGATGAGGTCTCCGGAGGACGGGTGTCTCGCCTGGGGATCAGCCTCGTGTTCGGCCTCGTCGTCATGGCCATGATCTACGCCATCGGGCACGTCTCTGGGGCACACATGAACCCAGCGGTGACGCTGGCATTTCACTCGGTAGGACGACACCCGACCTCGGAGCTCGCGCCGTACATCGCCGCACAGCTGATCGGCGCCGTGGTCGCCTCCGCGACGCTCAAGGCCCTGTTCTTCGGACAAGCGACAGGGCTGGGCGTCACGCTGCCGGCTGGGCCGGCGATGCAGAGCTTAGTCTTGGAGTTCATCCTCAGCTTCATGCTCATGTTCACGATCATGGGCGTGGCTACGGATGATCGCGCGGAAGGAACGATGGCTGGAATCGCCATAGGAGCGGTCGTCGCCCTGGAGGCGGCGTTCGGCGGGCCGATTTCAGGGGCGTCGATGAATCCGGCTCGCTCATTAGCGCCCGCTCTTGTCACGATGAGCCTCAACCAACAGTGGATCTACTGCGCCGGGCCGATCTTCGGCGCGATCGCGGGCGCCAAGGCCTACAAACTGATCCGGGAGTGAGCCGGTCTGGCTGTCCAGGCACTGCGTGTACCGTGTCGCGTCAAAATGACAGTTGCGGAGGGCGATAGTGATTTGACAGTCTTACGTTTGTATGTTACAGTGCCGCGATGATGCGCCGCAAGGCTCTTCGATTCCTATTCGCCATCGCGCTGGGCCTGACGCTTTTCGACAGCGTGGCCGACGCCGCCGGCTGCGACGACTCTAAAGCTGCCGCGGCCGCTTGCCACGCCTGCGCTTGCGGACCCCACCTTGTTTCGCCCGGGATCATCGTGATCGTCGCGGCCCCCGCGCCGGTGCAGCATGCCGTCTACGCGCCGCCTTCGTACGCCTTCCTCCTTCCTTCGTCGATTTTCCGCCCGCCCTGCCTCGTCGCTTAGGCTAGCGCGTTCCCGAGTCGTTGCTGCTAAATTCGGCAGCATTTCTAGCCGTGCGTTTTCCGGCAGGCGAACCGCATCCATCGAGGCACTATGTCATCAATGCACTTTAGTCCGTACACTGTCGTCGCCGTGGCCGTCTCCATGCTCCTCGCCTGCCCGGGCTTGGCTCAGGAATCCGCGCCGTCCGCGAAGAAATACGCGCTCGCGGAACTCGTGGTGTTGGCTCTTAAGAGCACTCCCTTCCTCGCGGCTCAGGATGCTCGCCTCGAGGAGAAGACCTTCTCGGCGGCGCAGGCCCGCGTCTGGCAGGGTCCGTCCGTGGGGTTGCTGTTTGGGCGAACGAAGCAGACCCAAGCGAGCGGGTCGCGCTACGAACTCTCACTGGCTCAACCGATCCCGCTGACAGGAATCCCGGGCCTGCGCGGCCGGCTGCTGAGCCTGGAGTCTGAGTCTTTGCTCGTCCAGCGCGCGGCCTCGGAAGTCCTTGTCACGCTGAGCGTCGCTCAAGGAGCCTACGAGTACGCCGCCAGCCGCAGAAAGGCGGCCTTCGCGGAGAGCCGCCGTAAGCGCTTCCAACTCATCGAGTCCTACTTGGCGGGCCGGGTATTCGCGACACCGCAGCGCATGGCGGAGAGCCGCATCGTCACCAACCGGGTCAAGAATCTTGTCGCCGAGGCGATTCGAGGCGAAGCCGGCTACAAGGCTTCGTTGGAAAAATTAAAGGCATTCGTGCCGTTGGACTCCGGCGCGTACCCCGACATCGACGTGCCTTGGCTCTCCGGCGCCCGCGGCCTGGATGAGAAGGAGTGGATGGATAAGATTCTCGTCGATAACCCCGAACTCCGCGCGCAGCGGCTCACCGTCCAGGGCGCGGGACTCGAGAAAACCTTGGCGTCACGCGCGGGTCTTCCGGACGCGGCGTTGATCGCTTCTTATGAGAAGGGGCAGGCTGACATAATCGGCACGGCCTACGGGCTCGGCCTCAGCTTCGGCTTCCCGTCGTGGAACCGCAACCGCTCCGGGATCAAGAGCGCCGAGCAGCGGAAGATTGCCTCGGAGCGGCAGCTCTCATTCGCCGAGCAGCGGCTTCGAGCCGAGTTATCGCGCGCCCTCGTGGAATACGAGGCGGCGAGGCAGGTTGTTCTCAAGTACCCGTCCGGGACGATGGCCGAGTTGGAAGGCCAGCTTAAGGGAGCCGACGAAGGCTTCCGCAAGGGGCAGGTGGACTTGCTGACCTTCCTGGAGCTGGACGGCTCCGCCGCCGAGACCTACGGACTCGCCCTCGACGCCCAGGCCGATCTGGCCGCCAAGGCTGCGGAAGTGCTGGCGCTGACGGCCGACCGCGACGCTTTGACCAAGCTCGCCTCATTTTAGGAGAACGACATGACTCGCCTACTCGATTGGACTTTCAAGAACCGCCTGACCGTGTTGTTACTATTTACGCTCGGCTCCGCGATCGGACTCTATGCCGTCGCCAATACGCCCGTGGACGCCGTGCCCGATATCACGCCCGTGCAGGTCATGATCAACACCAAGACCGGCGCGCTCGACCCCGAGCAGATCGAGAAGACCGTCACCTTCCCGATCGAGACGGACATGAGCGGCATCGCCCATGTGAAGGACGTGCGGTCGTTGTCTAAATACGGTCTTTCCCAGGTTCTCGTCGTTTTCGAAGACGGGACCGACATCTACTGGGCGCGCCAGCAGGTGGGCGAGAGGCTGCAGGGAGCCAAAGGCGAGATTCCGGCGGGGCTTTCCCCGCAGTTGGCTCCGATCAGCACCGGCCTGGGCGAGGTCGTGATGTACTCCGTCGTGGCCAAGCCCGGCACGCCCCTGGCCGCCAAGCCCAAGGCGGAGCGCCTGCTCTACCTGCGGACCATTCAAGACTTCGTCGTCGTACCCTATCTTCGGCGCTCGATCAAAAATGTGGCGGAGATCGACACGACCGGAGGCTATAAAAGGAAATTCACATCGAGCTGCACCCCGAGAAGCTGGAGAAGCTCGGCGTGACGATCGAGCAGGTGGCGGAGCGCCTCAAAGGCCTGGGCGAAAATTCCGGCGGCGGCTACATCCAGCCCAAGGGGAAGCAACTGATCGTGAGGACCTCCGGGCGGCTCCAGAGTTTTAAGGAGATCGAGGGCATCTCCATCAAGCTCGACGTGCGCGGCAAGCCCGTGCCATTGTCGGAGGTCGCCGACGTCAAGGAAGGCTTCGCCCAACGCATGGGCGGCTCCACGAGCCAGGGCGAGGAGACGGTGCTGGGCACCATCCTCATGCTCAGCGGCGCCAACTCGCGCCGGGTGTCGCTCGACTCCGAGCAGGCTTTGAAAGACGCGCCCCTGCCCCCGACGTGCGGATCGAGCTGCTCTACACCCGCAGCTACCTCGTCAACGCCACGCTCAAGACGGTCGTCAAGAGCATGGGCGAGGGCGCGGTGCTGGTCGTCATCGTGCTGCTGGCGATCCTCGGCAACATCCGCGGGGCGCTCCTCGTCGCCCTCGCCATCCCGATCTCGATGCTGTTCGGCGCGATCGGCATGAAATGGTTCGGGGTCTCGGCGAGCCTGATGAGCCTGGGCGCCATCGACTTCGGCCTGATCGTCGACGGCGCGGTCGTGATGATCGAGAACTCCATCCGCCGCCTCGAGGAACATAACGGCGAGCTCGACGCCTCAGAGCGCCTTGCGCTCTTCCGAGATGCCGCGGCCGAGGTGATCAAGCCCGTGACCTTGGGCCTGCTCATCATCATGCTCGTTTACGTGCCGATCCTTTCGCTTGAGGGCATCGAAGGCAAGCTCTTCCACCCCATGGCGTTGACCGTGCTCATGGCGCTGGGCGCCTCGCTGCTCGTAGCCGTGTTTCTCATGCCCGTGCTCGCCTACCTTTTCCTCAAGGCTCCTAAGAGCCACGGCGACGGCCATAGCGAAGGGCTGCTCTACGGCGGGATGCTCAAGGTTTATACGCCCATCCTCGACTACTGCCTCAAGCGTCCGTTGGCGGTCGTCGTCCCGTCGGTGCTCCTGTTCGCCGCGTCCTTGGTGATCGCCTCGCGCATGGGTTCGGACTTCATGCCGCCGCTCGACGAGGGCGACCTGGTGATCAACTTCACGCGGCCGGCCGACATCGGCGTGGACGCCTCGCTCGAAATGCAGGAAAGAAGCGAGCGAGTCATCGCCAAGTTCCCGGAGGTCGAGCGCGTGTTCGGGCGCCTGGGAACGCCCGAGTCCGCGACCGACCCGATGGGCGTGCACCTGGCGGACACTTTCCTGGTCCTTCAAAAAGACGCGTCCAAATGGACCGTGGTGAACGGCCGGCGGCGTACGAAGACCGAACTGTATGAAGCCCTCAAGATGGAATTGGAAAAGGAAGTCCCGGGCCAGGAAGTCGGCGAGAACCAGCCCATCGAGATGCGCTTCGCGGAGATCCTCGAGGGCAGCCGCGCGGACGTGACCCTGCGCGTCTACGGCAAGGAGCTTCCGGTCCTCATCGACCTGCTCGAGAAGTCGATCGCGGTCCTTGAGAAGGTGCCCGGCACCCAGGAGGCCGAGATGGACGCCTTGACCGCGCTGCGCAAAAGCCCGGTCTTAAGCGCCCGGCCCAACTACGCCGCCATCGCCCGCTACGGGCTCGACATCCAGCGGGTCAACGACCTGCTCGAAGCCGCCATGGCGGGACGCGAGGTCGGGAGCTTTTTCGAGCAGCAGTGGCGCTTTCCCATCGTGATGCGCGTGGAAGAAAAGCACCGCGAGGACGTCGATACGATCAAGTCCCTTCCCGTCGGGATGGACGGCGGTTCGATTCCCCTCAACAAGGTCGTCGACTTCGAGGTCAAGGACGAGGTCACGACTATCGCCCACCATTACAGCCAAAGGTACGCGGCCGTGGCCGTGTTCCTGGGCGGGCGCGACATCGCGAGCTACGTCGCCGAAGCCCGCGCCTCCGTCGAGCGCGAGGTCAAGCTGCCCGAGGGCTATACGATGACCTGGGGGGCAATTCAAGAACTTGGAACGAGCCAAGGCTCGTCTGGCCTTGATCGTGCCGACCGTGCTCCTGGCCATCCTGCTCATTCTCTGGTGGTCCTTCGGCAGCATCAAGCAGGCCCTGCTGGTCTACGTGGGCGTTCCCCTGGCGATGACCGGAGGGGTTTTCGCGCTCGCCTTGAGAGGCATCCCGCTCAGCGTCTCGGCCGCCGTGGGATTTATCGCGCTCATGGGCATCGCCATCTTAAGCGACATGGTGCTCAGGACGATCTTCAACCAGCTCCTGGCCAAGGGGGTGCCGCCGCGTGAAGCCGCTCGGGAAGGAGCGCTGCGGCGTCTGCGCCCGGTCGTCATGACCGCGCTTGTCGCAAGCCTGGGATTCGTACCCATGGCGCTGAACACGGGAATCGGCGCGGAGATTCAAAGGCCGCTCGCCACGGTCGTGATCGGTGGGATCATATCGTCGACCTTGCTGACCCTCCTGCTGATTCCCGTGCTTAATGTGTGGGTCGTGCCGCGAAAAAAGGAGGAGATAGAGCTATGAAGGAGATCAAAGCCATCATCAGGACGGATGTTCTAGAGAAGGTGCTTCGCGCCTTGCGCGCGATGAAGAATCTGCCGGGCTGCACCGTTTCGCACGTTCACGGCTACCATAAGTCGGTCGGAACTTCGCTCGACTCGGAGCCGGAGAACGAGGAAATGACCAAGCTCGAACTCGTCATCAAGGACACGGACGTCAAGCGAGTCATCGATGAGATCGCCGCGAACGCGCGCACGGGCGGGCCCGGCGACGGCAAGATCTTCGTCCTCGACTGCGCGGAGATCGTGAGCATCCGAACCGGGCAGCGGGGTGACGCCGCGGTCTGACATGGCTCAGCCTTGAATCAAGCGCTCTTTGCGGTGATATTTTTCGGTCTGGCCGCCTGCGGCGAGCCCGCGGGGTCGCGCCAGGCGCCGGAGTTCGTCCTGCCGGACCTCTCCGGCAAGACCGTGAGCCTCTCCTCATTCCGGGGCAAGCCGGTGCTCGTCAACTTTTGGGCCACGTGGTGCGACACCTGCCGCGTGGAGATGCCGGACCTCGAGGCGCTCTTCCGCCGTTCCGGCGGAAGATATGCCGTCATAGGTCTGTCCATGGACGAGAACGCGAACTCGGTGGTGCCGCCGTTCGTTAAGGAGCACGAACTTACCTTCCCCATGCTGATCGCCGACCGCAAGGCTTCCGTCGCCTACGCGGTGCGCGGCCTGCCGGCCGCATTCTTGATCGACGCTGACGGCCGCATCGCGCGCCGCTGGGTCGGCCCGTTGGACGTCCGCGCGGCCGAAAACGACATTATGACTTTGCTCAAAAGGAGACCTGAATGAACATCGTTCGCATGACGCCCCTGCTTCTCTCCGTGCTACTCGCCGCTTCGGCCTCCGCCGAAATATCCCGGGACGACCTCAAGAAGGCGCTCGACGCCAATCCCGACTTGGTCCTCTCCGCGCTGAAGAAGGCGGACAAGATGAAATTCTTTGAGATCGTCGTCGAGTCCCAGCAGGAATACCAGAAGAACAAGGGCCAGGAAGCGGCCAAGCGCGAGCGGCAGGAGCTGGAAAAGGCTTTCAAAAATCCGTTGAAGCCCGTGATCGGCGGCGACGCCCGGACGCGCGGAAACGCGGACGCGCCCATCACCATCGTCGAGTACTCCGACTTCCAGTGCCCCTACTGCGTGCAGGGGTATAAGAACCTCGAGCAGCTGCGCAAGACTTACGGCGCCAAACTTCGCGTCGTCTTCAAGAACTTCCCGTTGGACTTCCACCCGATGGCCCTGCCCGCGGCGCAGTGGTTCGAGGCGCTGGCCCTGCAGTCTCCTGAGAAGGCCTGGACCTTCCATGACACTTTGTTCGAGAACCAGAGCAAGCTCGGCGAGGACTACTTCAAGCTGCTGGCGAAGGACCTCGGGCTCGATGTGGAAAAAGCGGCCAAGGACGCCAAGAGCGACGCGGTCAAGAATAAGATCGAGGCCGATATCAAGGAAGGCAAGGGCTTCGGCGTCGAGGGCACGCCGGCGTACCTGATCAACGGCGTTCCGTTGCGCGGGGCGTATCCGGTCAAGGCGTTCGAGGAGATCATCTCCAAGCTCCAGGCCCCGAAGTAGCGGGGGAAATGAAAACCTCCGCGCTCAGACGCACCGGCCCGACGACATGGACTTTGATCTTCGGCGCCTGGCTGGTCGCCAGCATCGCGACGCTCGGGGCGCTGTTTTTCAGCGAAGTCATGCAGCTGCCTCCATGCGTTCTCTGCTGGTATCAGCGAATCTTCATGTTTCCGCTGGCATTGATCCTGCCGATAGGTCTGTTTCCTCTCGACCGTAAAGTGGTCCGCTATGCGCTGCCGTTGGCCGCGCTCGGCTGGATGTTCGCCGTCTTTCACCTGCTCCTGATCGCCGGGATCATCCCGGAGAGCATAAAGCCTTGCACCCAGGGCGTGCCCTGCTCGGAAAAGGCGATCGAGTGGTTCGGCTTCGTGACGATTCCGCTGTTGTCGGCCGCGGCCTCCACGACGATCATCGGATTGCTGGTTCTAGCGGGCGTCAGGAGATCAAGTGAGCAATAAAACTCTATTCGTCGGTTCCGTCGCGGCCCTGCTGGTGGCTTTCACGACGGTTACCGTCACCTACAAGAGAAATAAAGCCAGGCAGCTCGCGGAAATGGCTAAAAATAACAGCGCCCCTCTTGTACGCACGCACTCGCCCACGCTCGGCAAGCCTGACGCGCCGGTCGTGATCGTCGAGTTTATCGACCCCGCCTGCGAGACCTGCTCGACCTTCTACCCGCTGGTCAAGACATTGCTGGCGAAGAATCCCGACAAGGTTCGGATGGTGCTGCGTTACGCGCCCTTCCATCACGGTTCGGATAAAGTGGTCGCGGTGCTGGAGGCAGCGCGCCGGCAGGGCAAGTTCTGGCAGGCGTTGGAGGCATTGCTGGCCGCGCAGGCGGACTGGGCTCCGCACCATACGGCGCAAGTGGACTTGGTTTGGAATCATCTCGGGGGCTGGGGTTGGATTTTAAAAAGATGCGGGCCGACATGAACGCTCCTGAAATCCGTGCCGCAATCGCGCAAGATTTCGAAGACCTCCGCAGCCTAAACGTCACCAAGACGCCGGCGTTCTTCGTCAACGGAAAGCCGCTGATGAACTTCGGGTACGAACCGCTGAAGAAGCTTGTCGACGACGAGCTCAAGGAGCAGCAGCGGTGGTAAGCGCGAGAGTCCTCGCTCTCGGCGCCGCAATCCTCTGCGCGGCTCCGGCCGCCGCGCAGTACGTGGAGCCGGAAGTGGCGGTCCAAAAACTTTCCGAGAAGACATACCCTGCCGTCGCGGAAGACGAGCCGTCCATCATGAGCACCGATGAGTTCTACAAGCTGAGGAACAAGTCCTTTTCCATGGAGGAGATCGCCTCCATACGGGTCGTATTCAAGGGCAAGTGGTACAGATCCGCCGACTACCTGGCGCGGGAGAAGGCGGCGTCGCTGGGCGCAAACGGGCTCCTCCCTGTCGAATCCATCGGCCGCGAGGACATAGGCTTCGGCGCGAGCATGACCTACAGAGCATTCCGTTTTACGGACACGTTCGGAAGGCCGTTTTATACGAAGCCCGATTCGGAGGCGCCGTCCGCCAAGCCGCCCGAGGCGTCGTCCGGGAGTCCCTTCATTGCGCCGAAGCCGGCGGCGGCCGCTTCCGTCGCCCCGCCGGCGCCGCCCAGGAAGCACCGTCATTTCGACTGGGTCTGGACGAAGGACAGTTCGGTCCTCTCCCATCGCCTCGGCTTCGACACGGCGTCCGCGAGCAAGGATGAGTTGGAGCAATTGAAGCTGTACGTCCGGGAGAATTTCTCGGCCGCGGAATATAAAAAATTGGATAAGGCGTCCGAAAAGCGCTCGAAGGTCATGCTGGAATTCGTGAAGAGGACGCTCGAATGAGGCGCACGGCCCTGCTCGGCATCCTGCTTTGCGCCGCCTCCCGGGCCTGGGGCCAATACCAGCCCGAGGTAGAGGTCACGCAGATCCTTCAGGAGAAGCGCCCGCACATGCTCGCCTCCAATGTGGCCGTCGCCGATTGCTACACGAATACTCTTTCGGGCTCGCAAAGAGAAGAGGTGGCGCTGGTCAAGGTGACCATCCGCGGGCCCTGGGAGAGGAGCGCCCAGCATCTGGCCTCGGAGAAGGCCGCGGAACTCGGGGCCAACTGCCTGCTCACCGTGGCCTCCTTCGGCAAGGACAACGAGCAGTATCCCGTTCAGCGGTCCTATAAAGCGTTCCGGATCACGGTGCCCTACGGCCCGTGGCGCGTCCCGGCGTCGCCCTCAAGCCTCGTTTCCGCCCCTTCCGCGACTGGCCCCCGCTCTGCCGGATTCGACTTCCCTCAGCCGATACTCAAGGTCCCCGTCATTGAGAAGAAACCCTCCCCGACTCACGGCGACCACCTCAGCCGCGCCATGGGCGATGCCGTCTATGTCCACGAAGTGGTATTGGACCCCTCTCGCGCCGACCCGGAGACGTGGGCGGACGTCGTTCAGGACGTGAAGGAATATTTCGGCGAAGCTGAAGCGGAGAAGCTGGCCCGGCTCGTTGCGGCGGGAAGGACGGTCCGGATAGATCTGAGGACGGGTGCGGTGTCAGGGCTATGACGCACTATCCGCGACGGGCCGCCGCGATGATCGGCGTTCTGTGCCTGACGCTGCCGGGATGCGGGCCGCTCATCAAAGGCCATGAGGCTCAGGTCGATCCTCAGACCCGTTGGCGCCAGTCAAAAGACG
Source organism: Elusimicrobiota bacterium (assembly GCA_023213235.1). Classification (GTDB taxonomy): domain Bacteria; phylum Elusimicrobiota; class Elusimicrobia; order UBA1565; family UBA9628; genus GWA2-66-18. The sequence continues at coordinate 1,352,413 of CP096137.1, forward strand.
ATTTCATCATTGCTTTTGACGTGATCCCCGGACGCCGGAGCAAGGTCAGGAAGCTTATTTTCAAGTCTCCATCCATGACGAATCCAAGGAGCCGCCCCAACCGATCACCGATGCGACTATCATCGGGATCGCCGTTATGCCGAGCATGCCGGGATATATGCGTGAGCTGGAATTTAAGTCCGGCATGGGAGCGGCCGCGCCGGGTACCTACCGGGCGCGCTCGAACTTCGATACCAAAGGGGAATGGTCTGCGAAACTTGCGATCCGCCTATCCCCTGGACTGAAGATAGATGTCGAGTTCCCGTTTCGGGTCTCCGATTCCATTTCAAAATGAAAAACATTAGAGTCGAATTTGAGCCGGCGGGGCCCCGCTAATGGCGTCGGAAGACATGGATCGAGGTCCATGGGCGACTATTGAAGTCGTTTATCCCGATGGGAGAGCCAAGGTTCTAACTTTGCATTTTCCTACTACTTACGGCAAAATGGAGTGGCTGGGAATCAACATGTGTGAATGCGGCGGAAGCATCCGGTACAAGTGGGATGCCGCGCGCACCCGTCGAAAGGCCATCTGTCGAGCATGCGGCATCACTTACCAGGTACGGGAGGATCGACGATAACCGTGCAGTATGACGCGACGCAGTGCGCGACGGTTCCCGTTTCGGATCTCCGGTATTTCAAAATGAGAAACATTCAAAGCGGATTTGTGCAGGCGAGGCTTCGCTAATGGCGTCGGAGGACATGGATCGCGGCGCATTGGCGACGATCGAAGTCGTCTATCCCGATGGGAGAACCAAGGTTCTATCTTTGAATTTTCCCAGTGTCTTCGAAAAAACTCAGTGGCTCGGAATCAATATGTGCGAGTGCGGCGGAAGCATCCGGTACGAGTGGGATGACGCTCATACCCGTCGTCAGGCCGTTTGTCCTGCATGCGGCATCACCTTCCTGGTACGGAAAGGCCGGTAATGGATGAGATGGGCATGCGGGGCTATGTCGCGGTCGCCTGCACGCTCGGAGGCGTCGCCTTTATCGTCGTTGCCCTTTATACGTTGTGTAAGCATCGCAAAGATGAACATTAGAGAGCAGTTCGGAGCCATCTGAATGCAGATCGTCGATAATACGCCTCAATCCTATGCGCCGCTGCTGAAGGTGACGCTGCGCGAGATGATTGACTGCGCTCCCGCCCACCGCCTCAAAGGCATTCGTCTCATGTTTTGGGAGGTCGGCGGCGACAGCCCGGACAACCCCCGATTGACCACGCGGTATTCGCATAAAAACGGGCAAGCCGTAGTGCACGTCGAATTGGCTTCGATCCTCCGGCTGGCGGGCCTCGAATGGCGTCCGTGGGCATTGGGCCGCCGGGCAGCCAAGGCGTTATCGTTTACCCTGGCGAACCATGCCCTCCATCATGCCGGAGCAAACCGGACTCACTTGGCGGGCGAGGCACGGCGCATCCAGGTTGAGCTCCTGAAAACTTGGTCGGAGCGGTTGATTGCCCGAATGGGACTTCCAAGCTTCGTTAAGCGCCTCATGTCTGCCTTTGTGGCGCGCCGCCTTGCCGCCATCGCCGGAAGCGGCCGATCAGCGTAAGCGGATCTAGGAGAATAACAAGATGAGCAGTTTCAAGATAAGAGGGATGGATTGCGCCGAAGAGGTCTCGGCCTTGAAGCGGGAACTTGGGCCTATGGTCGGCGGTGAGGACAAGCTCTCCTTTGACCTTCTCAACGGCAAGATGACGGTGCAATCGCCCACGGCGCCTTCTTCCGCCATCGTCGAGGCCGTCGCGCGGACGGGAATGAGCGCACGGCCCTGGGACGAATCGGACAAGTCAGATCAGTCCGGCTCTCAACTCGGTCCTCTGCGAACGATTCTTACGACCGCGAGCGGCCTTTGTCTCGCGTCGGGCTATTTTGCCCACGCCTGGCTTGCCGGGAGCTTCTTGGCCGCGATGGGCTCGGAAGGACTCGGCCTGGCCCATGCCGTGCCCCCGGGGGCGCGCGTCCTCTACGGCCTCGGGATACTGACGGGTTCCTGGCTCATACTGCCGAAAGCGCTTTTCGCGGCCAGACGCCTGCGGCCCGACATGAACCTGCTCATGATCGTCGCCGTCGCCGGAGCCGTCGGCATCGGAGAATGGTTCGAGGCCGCCACTGTCGCCTTCTTATTTTCCGTGGCGCTGCTCCTCGAATCCTGGAGCATCGGACGCGCGCGCCGGGCGATCGCAGCGCTCATGGAGCTGTCGCCGTCCGTCGCGCACCTGAAGCTCGAGGACGGCACGCTGCGCGAAACGCCTGCCGGCGAGGTGCCGGTCGGCGCGGTGTTCGTGGTCAAGCCGGGAGACAAGATCGCCCTCGACGGCCTCGTCGTCGCGGGGGAGAGCGCGGTCAATCAGGCGCCCATCACCGGCGAAAGCATGCCCGTGGTGAAGGCGCCGGGCGGCGTCGTGTACGCCGGCACGATCAACGGCGACGGAGCTCTCGAAGTCCGGTCCACGAAGGCCGCGGGACAGACGACGTTGGCCCACATCATCCGGCTGGTGGGGAGGCCCAGAGCAAGCGTTCGCCCTCGGAGCAGTGGGTGGAGAAGTTCGCGAGGATCTATACCCCGGCCGTCATGGTCCTCTCCCTGGCCGTCCTGCTCATCCCGCCGCTGCTCTTCGGAAGCCCTTGGACGCCGTGGCTTTACCGCTCTTTGGTCCTGCTCGTCATCGGCTGTCCCTGCGCGCTCGTCATATCGACGCCGGTGACGGTCGTCGCCGCCCTCGCGGCCGCCGCCAAGAACGGCGTTCTGCTCAAAGGGGGACTTTCGTCGAGACGCCGGCGCGGCTGAAGGCCGTGGCGTTCGATAAGACCGGGACTTTGACGAAGGGCGAGCCCGCGGTCGTGTCGGTCACGGCGCTCGGCGGCCACACCGAGACCGAGCTGCTCGAGATCGTCGCCGCCATGGAGGCGCACAGCGGTCATCCGCTCGCGAAATCCATCATGGCTTACGCCCAGCAGAAGGGCGTCCGGCCGGCCGCGGCAAGCGGCTTCGAGATCATTCAAGGCAAAGGAGCGACGGCGACCGTGAACGGAGAGCGGTACTGGCTCGGCTCGCATCGCTACCTGGAGGAGCGCAGACAGGAGACGAAGGAAGTCCACGAGATGCTCGAGACCATGACGAACTCGGGACGCAGCGTCGTGATCGTCGGGGACGAAAAGCACGTCTGCGGACTCATCGCGCTCGCGGACACGGTCCGGCCCGAGGCCCGGAGGACTTTGGAGGCGCTGCGCGCGGAGGGCATCGAGCACCTCGTGATGCTCACCGGCGACAATAAGGGAACGGCGGACGCGATCGCCAAAGAGCTGGGTCTCGACGAGGTCTACGCCGAGCTGCTGCCGCAAGACAAGGTCTCCGCCATCGAGAAGCTGGTCTCACGCTACGGCGCGGTGGCGATGGTGGGCGACGGCGTCAACGACGCGCCCGCCCTCGCGGCCTCCACGATGGCGGTGGCGATGGGTGCTGCGGGAAGCGACGCGGCGATCGAGACAGCAGACGTGGCGTTGATGTCGGATGACCTTTTGAAGCTGCCCTGGCTCATGCGGCACTCCCGGCGCAGTCTGCGGATCATACGCCAGAACATCGGGCTGTCCCTATTAACCAAGGCCGCGTTCGTGCTGTTGACGTTTCTCGGCTACGCTTCGCTGTGGAGCGCGATCGCGGCCGATATGGGGGTGTCGTTGATCGTGATCTTCAACGCCTTGCGGCTGCTCGCCGATTCGGGGGCAGGATCATCGAGCCGGTAATGACTCGGCGAAAGGGCGATAACAAGAGGAGGTCTCGACGTTCCAAGGTCTGGGTTACGTGGGTTTTCGGTACGGTCATTCTGACGATTGCCGTGGGCGGAAGCGCTTTTTCTTTCGCCAAGCGGCGAAATCAATTGAATGCTCTTCATCGGAGCACAAGCGCCGTTTCCACGGCCCCTTGCCGGCCGGCGGCAAGCGTGAAGATTGTCCATGCCGCTGACGGTTATGAGGAGTACAGAATGAATAAACTCGGATTCGTCCTTCTCGCGACGACAGGCGGATGATGTTTAGGGCTCGCGTTCTCATCGCGCTGTCTACTCAGGTACGGGCTGAAGCGTCTCTGGCACCGCGCCTTTCCGGACGCCGGGCTCCGCGAGCATGGCCCAGCGCGGACGCTCGAAGAGAAAGCACAGGACGGTGCCCCTCGTCAGTCGGTCGAAGCCGAGCGACGCCAGGACGCTGAGCGCCGTGAGCGTGGCGGCGAGGCTCCCCGGCCCGCGAACCAGCCGAACTGGCCGACCGCGAGGACCATGGCGGTCATCGGTAAGAAAGAGGGCGCGGGGCCTCCGGCTAAGTTCTTGGGCGTCACGCAGAAGACGCCCTCGAAGACCAACTACTTCCTGCCGACCGGGTTCACCTTTCCTGTTCGTTTGGAGAACGCGATCTTCAGCTTCAACGTGGAGACCCCGGCAATCGCCGTGGTGGAGCGCGACGTGGTTTACCTCAGGCGCGTGGTCATCCCGGCAGGGACGCGCGCCATCGGTTCGGTCGCCGTCCTCAAGAGCCACGACCGAGTGCTCGTCAACTTCCACACGCTCGTCTTCGAGACGGGCGACGAAGTGAAGTTGACGGGCATGGCGCTGGCCCTCGACGGCTCGGCGGGCCTAAAGGGGAAGGTCGAGACGCACAAGGACGCGGCGGTCGCCAACACGGTGCTGCGCTCCTTCGTCAACGGGACGCAGTCCGCCTTGGAGATGAGCGGCGTCAGCCCCATCGCATCCTCGGCGACGCAGGGGATCACCCAGGAGGCGGTCAAGGAGCTGGACGTCCAGCGCCAGGAAGTGACGCAGAGCATCACAATCGAGGCGGAGACGGGTCTGCGAATTTATATCCCGCAGAGACTCGAATATTGATGGGGGTGTCGCGTTGAATCGAAAGCTAATGAAGATCGAGGACCTTTCAGTGTACTTGGACACGCCGGTCGCCACGATCTATACGTGGACCCATCAGAAGAAAATCCCGCATGTGAAAATCGGCCGATCTCTCCGCTTCGATCTCGCGGAAATCGATCTGTGGGTCAATGAGCGGAAGGTCGCTCAGGCCGTGGTGCGCAGGCCGGCGTTCGCGTGAATATCGGGAACGAATAGAGGGGTGAAATCGTATTAACTTATGGGAATATTCAAGAAGGATGAAACCTGGTACATCGATTATTACGTCGATGGCCGGCGGAAGAGAGAAACGGTCGGCGCGTCCAAGAGCCTCGCCAAGGAGGTCTTGAGCAAGCGGCTGACGGAAATCGCCGACCGCAAATACTTTCCCGAGCGGCAAGCTCAGGCGCACCCGCTCAATTTCGATGAATTCATCGAGAAATACTGGGAGCGTCATTGGAAGCGGCTGTCCGGCAAAGGGGGCGCGTTCATCAAGAAATCGCTCCTCGCCGCCTTCGGGGCCCGGACGCTCGACCGCATCACGCCCGGGCTCGTCCAGGACTACTACAACCACAAGCGCGAACAGACAAGCGCGGCGACGGCGAATCGCCACTTGGCGCGTCTGGCGCACATCTTCAACTCGGCCCGCAAATGGAAGGAGTATGTCGGCCCGAATCCTGCCGACGATGTCGAGAAAGAGCGCGAGGAGAACCACAAGACCCGATTTCTCTCAAAGGAAGAAATCGCGAAACTGCTTCCGGTCTGTAGCGGACGGCTCTATCCCGTGATCGTCTGCGCCCTGCATACGGGCATGAGACGGGGCGAGATCCTCGGCCTTCGATGGGAAAACATCGACCTGAGCGTCGGCATCATCTACATCCTGAAATCGAAGTCGGGCAAGGCCCGGGAATTGCCCATAACTCCGCAGCTTGCCGAGGTACTCCGTTCGCTGGAGCCTCGCGCGGAGGGGGCGTATTTGAGATGCCCGTCGTCGCGGTGAGGCGCCACTTCGCGAAGGCTTTGCATAAGGCTGGAATCGCGAATTTCCGCTTTCACGACCTTCGCCACACGTTCGCTTCGCATTTCGTCATGAGCACGGGCGATTTGCCGGCCCTCCAGCGCCTCCTCGGCCATTCGTCGTTGAAGATGACGCAGCGTTACGCGCATCTGTCCAAAGCCCATCTGGACCGGGAAATGAAGGCGTTCGCGGAGGCAATGAAGCCGTAGCCCGCGTCGACCTCGGGCGTGAGGCGGCGCCTTGGTTTTGCATGTCGGGGGAAGAAGCATTACACTCTGGTTGAACAGGAAGCCATGAGAGAAACGGGAGAACCGGGGTCAGGGTCGCGCTCGGCTACCCCCAAATAGCCGGAGTTGGTTCGAGTTCGCCCGAATTTGACTGAGTATGGACACTTTTTGGACACCTGGCGGGATTTTCATCGCGATTGGAACCCGGAAAAAGAGGATTCCTCCTCGTAAATATGAGGGAAAGCCCAACAAAGCCCGTTCTGCATGGCATGCAGGAGGTCAGCGGTTCGATCCCGCTAAGGTCCAAGATTTCCCGACACAGAACCCCCGAAAGGGGGTTCGTTTTTTACCCTTCGCCGGGGCGTTAACTTTCCATTTAGGTTTTATTTGGTGGTGACTTCGGGCACTCCGGGGCTATAACCATGACGAGAGGTGGCAACGACATGGATGACATCCGGATCGTGCAGCTGACGAAGGAGATGGTGGCCGAGGAGCTCCGGCTCATGGGGGACCCCTGCGCGGCCGCCGCCGCCGTGGTCCGCAAGACGATCGACGCCGCCCACCAGGCGACCCCGCCCCAGGATTTCAAGCCGTACGTCGTCATCGAGGACACGGTCAAGGGCGCGATGACGGCGCTGCTGCTCGCCGACCACAGCGTCGTGCGCGGCTCGATCCTCGTGCTCGAGGCGGTCACCGACGTCGCCGCCAAGCGCGGCTTCGACCCGACGGAGAGCATGCAGGCCGCCCTCAAGGGCCTGGCCGACCTGCGCCGCTTCGTGGAGCCGGCGCGCCTCGACGACATCCGCACCGAGATCTCGGCCCGCTACATGGGCGCGGACGAAGTCTTCGTCGAGTACCTGAAGGCCGTCCCGATGCCGGACAAGAGCGTCCCGAAAGTCTCGGCCTGACCGGGCGGCGCGGTATCTGGTAAGATGGGCGCGTGCTCGCCGCGCTCATCGCCATGGCCCTGCCTCCGACGACGAACCCGCTGGTCGACCTCCGGAAGCTGATCCCGGACGCGGTGCTCGACGTCCGCTACGCGACGGCCGACAACATCGCGGGAAAGCCCCTGTATCCGTTCCCGGCCGCCTATCTGCGCCGCTCCTCCGCGGAGAAGCTCGTGAAGGCCGCCGACGCCCTGCGCGCCCGGGGCCTGCGCCTGGTCGTCCACGACGCGTACCGCCCGCTCTCGGTCCAGAAGGCGCTCTGGGCGATCAAGCCGGACTCAAACTACGTGGCGAACCCGGCGAAGGGCTCGTCGCACAACCGCGGCGGCGCGGTCGACGTCGCGCTCGCCGACGCGAACGGCAAGCCCCTTCCGTCGCCGTCCGCCTACGACGAGTTCGGCCCGCGCGCGCGCGTGCGCGTGAAGGCGCTCGACGAGGCGATGAGCGCGGCCGGCTTCGAGCCGCTCGCCTCCGAGTGGTGGCACTACCGCGACGCGGACGCCAAGGACTGGCCCGTGCTCGACGTCCCGTTCGAGGAGCTCGAGAAATGAAGAAAGGCCTGCGCGCGCTGTTCCTGCTCGTCCTGATCCTCGGGCTCGTGGCCGCCGGCGCCGCCTCGCTGTGGCTCGGCCGCGGCGTCAAGCTCGCCGTCGAGCGCTTCGGCCCGGGCATCGTCGGCGCGCCCGTGACCGTCGGCGCCGTCGTGCTGGCGCCGTTCTCCGGCGTCGGGACGATCACGAACCTCGAGATCGGCAACCCGCCGGGCTTCAAGGGACCCTACGCGCTGCGCGTCGGCTCCATCGAGGTGAAGATCAAGCTCGCCACCCTCGCGCGCGAGACCGTCGTCGTCGAGCGCGTCGTGATCAAGGAGCCCCGGATCAACTACGAGCTCGGCCCGGGCGGCAGCAACCTCGCGCGCCTGCAGAAGAACGCCGAGGGCGGCAAAGGCAAGCCCGCGGCGTCCCAGGGCGGCAAGTCCCTCGAGATCGGGCTGCTGTCGGTCACGGGCGGGCAGGTCGGGCTCTCGGCCGCCGCGCTCGGCTCGGCGACGGTCGCGCTGCCCGACGTGCGTTTGAGCAACCTCGGCGGCAAGGGCCGCTCGCCGGCCGACGCGGCCGCGGAGGTGCTGTCGGCGATCTCCGGCGGGGCGGCGAAGGCCGTCTCCAACCTCGGCGGCAAGGCGCTCGAGACGGCCGCGAGCGAGGTCCTGGGCCGGCTCGGCGGCATGCTGAAGGGGAAGAAATGAGCGGCGCCGCGCGCTTCCCGTCCGCGCTCGAGGCCACGCCCGAGGAGGCCGCCGCCAAGGCCGCCGCCGCCCGCCGCGCGGCCGCCGTCTGGCGCCGCACCACGGTGGGCCAGCGCGTGAAGGCCCTGCGCTCGGTCTGGAAGGCGCTCGCCGCCCGCCGCGAGGAGATCCGCGCCGTCGTCCACGAGGAGACCGGCAAGCCGCTCGTCGAGGTCGACCTCATGGAGCTCGGCGCCGCCGGCCTGCTCGTCGACTGGATGACCTCCGCCGCGCCGCGCGTGCTGGCCGACAAGGCCGCGTCGAAGCCCTGGTCGCTGTTCAACAAGCGCGCCTACGAGCGCCGCGTGCCGCGCGGCGTCGTGGGCCTCGTCACGCCGTGGAACATGCCGTTCCTGATTCCCTTCGGCGACGCGTTCGCGGCCATGCTCGCCGGCAACGCCGTCCTGCTCAAGCCGTCCGAATGGACCACGAAGACCGCGCTGTGGCTCGAGGGCGCGCTCGCCGCGACCGCCTTGCTGCCCGAGGGCCTGCTCTCCGTGGTGCCCGGCGGCGCCGCCTCCGGCGAGGCCGTCATCGACGCCTCCGACATGGTCGTCTTCACCGGCTCGACGAAGACCGGCCGCGCGGTCGCCGCGCGGGCGGCTATGCAGCTGAAGCCGTCCATTTTGGAGCTCGGCGGCAAGCACCCGATGATCGTCTGCGCCGACGCCTCCCTCGAGCGCGCCGCCTCCGCCGCCGTCTGGGCCGCCTGCTCGAACGCGGGCCAGGTCTGCGTCGGCGTCGAGCGCGTGTTCGTCGAAGCCGACGCCTACGACCGCTTCGTCGAGCTCCTCAAGCCCAAGGTCGCCGCCCTGCGCCAGAAGCTCGACGGCAAGGACGCCGACCTCGGCCGCCTCGTCTTCCCGCCGCTCGTCGACCGCATCCAAGACCAGCTCGAGGACGCGCGCGGCAAGGGCGCGCGCGTGATCGGCGGCGAGGTCATCGACCGCGCCAACCTCGTCGTCGCCCCCGCGATCGTGCTGGACGCTCGCATGGACATGAAGGTCATGACCGAGGAGACCTTCGGGCCCGTCATCCCCGTGATGAAAGTGTCCCGCGCCGAGGAGGCCGTCGCGCTCGCGAACGCGGGCTCCGAGGGCCTGGCGGCGTCCGTGTGGACGACTGACCTCGCGAAGGGCGAGACGCTCGCCGCCGCGCTGGAAGTCGGCTTGGTGGGAGTGAACGAGCCCGCGTCTCATTACGCGTTCGGCGCGCTCCCGTTCGGCGGCATGAAGCAATCGGGAATGGGAAGAAGGCACGGCGACGAAGGATTGCTGGCGTTCACGCAGTCTCAATCGGTCTTGGTCCACGAGTGGCCGGACGCCGCGCCGGATCTGTGGTGGTTCCCGTACGACGAGCGCAAGGCCGGGTTCCTTAGAAAGTTGATGGGTTTGCCGTGATACTCGGGGTCCATGCGTCCGTTCGCATGGGCTTCGACGCGGCTCTCAAAGAAGCCGTGGCGCTCGGCTGTGCGTCACTCCAGATTTTGCCGTACCCGCGCCACGATCCCCATCCAAATCCGTCGCACTTAGCGTCGTTCAACGCGGCCCGAAGGGCCGCGGGCGTGCGCGTATTGTTGGTGCACTCGCGTTTCGTCCCCAGTCTCGCCTCGTCCGATCCCCAACGCCGTCGTCGTTCAATAGAACATCTCGCGCACGAGCTGGAACTGGCCACGGCGCTCGGCGCCGATTCGTACGTCATTCATGGCGGCGCCTATTCCGAAGGCTCGTCCCTCGACGAAGGCGTCAGGCTGTTCTCAGAGTCGATCCTCGAGGCCGTCCAGAGAAGTTCCTGCGACGTGCCGTTGTTGATCGAGAACGTGCCCGGCGGAGGACGCCGCATGGGAGGGCCTCTGGAAGAAGTCGCACGGCTCTATGACGCCCTGAAGCCGAGGGCGCCGAGCATGGCCGTCTGTCTCGACACCGCGCACGCTTATGCGGCGGGATACGACTGCTCCACGATCGAGGGCGCGCTGAAGTTCATCGCCCGCGCCCACCGCCTCATGGGCTTCGACGCGATCAAGGCTTTTCATCTGAACGACACCCGCGCCCTGCTCAACTCCAACCGCGAGAACCACGAGCATTGGGGCAAGGGCCGCCTCGGCTCCGAGGGCCTCAAGGCGTTGCTGACCCGCGACGAGTTCTCCGCCGTTGCCGGTATTTTAGAAACGCCGAAGGACGGTCCGGAGTCGGATCGCGCGAATCTTGCGTTCGCGCGCGCGCTGGCCTCCGCTTAAGCGGAGACGCGCAGACCTTCGCGCCCGACGACGACCTTCAGGTTCTTGTAGCCGCGCTCCTCGATCCGCGCGTTGGCGTCCTTGCCCATCTGGTCGAGCACGCCGTCGGCGTAGGAGCCGTCCTGGTGGACGAGCACGAGCGCCTTCACGAGGTTCTTGCCCGCGAAGTCGACGGCCGCGATGAAGCTCGAGTGGCCCTGGTTGCGGTTCTTCTTGTAGTCGTCGGGCGTGAAGCGCCCGTCGTGGAACATGAGGTCGGCGCCGCGGCACACCGCGCCGATCTTCTCGTCGTAGTCCTGCAGGGCGGTCGCGTACTCGCCGTAGAGCTCGCTGTCCGGGCAGTACACGATCTTGCGGCCCTCGACCTGGAGGATGTACGCCAAGGTCGTGCCCGGGTGGTTGGCGTAGAACGCCGAGAGGCGCACGCCGGGCAGGATTTCGTAAGTCTGCTCCATCAGTTCGTAGAGCTCGATCTTGGCCGGGGGCATTTCCGCGCCGAAGCCGGGCTCGAAGGCGGCCTTGAGCGCCTGCTCGAGCGGCTTGTCGGGGTCGGAGGCGGCGCTGATGTGGAGAGTGTAGTCCTTGTCCCGCGCGCAGGGGAAGCCCGCCAGCCCTTCTATATGGTCATGATGAAAGTGGGTGAGAAACAACCACAGCTCCTTGTGCTTGCCGCTCTTCATCAACTCGTTGCCCAGCAGGCTGATGCCGGAGCCCGCGTCGAAGATGAACATATGCTGCGGCGTCTCGATCGACACGCACGCCGTGTGCTTGCCGTACTTCGCGACCACGGGCGAGGTCGCCGTCGACGTCGAGCGGGCGCCCCAGACGGCGGCCTTGACCTCGGCGCGCGCGATCGGCGCGGGCTCGGAGGGGGCGGGCGATCTTGCCGGGCGCGGCGCCCGCCTTGTCCATGATCTCCTTCACCTTCTGGGCGAAAAGGTCGACGTCGTAGGGCTTCTCGATGAAGGCCTCGGCGCCGTACTGCGCGGCGCGCTGCTTCTCGGCCTCGAACGACTTGCCCGACACGACGATCGCGCGGATCGACTGGGTCTCGGGGTCGGACTTGAGTCTATGGAGCAAGGTGAGCCCGTCGAGGCCGGGCATCAGGATGTCGAGCACGACGAGCGCCGGCTTGGCGGCCTTGATCGCGTCCTGGGCCTTGAGGCTGTCCTGGATCAAGATCGAGGAGTAGCCCGCGTCGTTGAGGAGCTCGAGCGTGAGCCCTCCGACCAGCGGGTCGTCGTCGACGATGATGATTTGAGGCGGCATAGGCGGCGGTATTCTATAATAAAGCATGCGCATCATCGCGGGCGCCGGACGGGGCCGCTCCCTCAAGAGCGTGCCCAAGGAACTGATGGTCAAGCCGATCTCGGCGCGGATCAAGAAGTCCGTGTTCGACATCCTGCGCCCGCGCCTCGAGGGCTCGCGGTTCCTGGACCTCTACGCGGGAACGGGGGCGGTCGGCCTCGAGGCCCTCTCGCGCGGGGCCGCGTCCTGCTTCTTCGTCGACGCCGACAAGCGCTGCGTCGCCGTCATCGAGGAGAACCTCAAACGCCTGGGCTTCGCGGCCAAGGGGCGCGCGAGCTTCGGCGACATCCTGCAGGACCTGTCCTGGGTCGGCTACCGGGCGGGGAACTCCGAGTTCGACATCGTCTTTCTCGGGCCGCCGTATCGAACGGAAGAGAACGTCATGCTCGCCTATTCGACCCCGTCTCTCGCGCGGGTGGCGGAGGCCGCTCTGCTGGCTCCCGGCGGCATCATTCTTCTCCAGCGGTATAAGAAAGAGAAAGTCGAGCTGCCCGCGGGGTACGAGAAGTACCGGGAAGAGCGGTACGGCGATACGGATGTCGAGTTCATCCGTCGCTCCGTTCCGGCCGCTTAGGCCGTTATCTTGGAAATTTCGTACACGCGGTATAGGGTCTACCGCGAATGCCCCTGGAAATATAAATTATTGTTCGTCGACGGCCGCAAGATCCCGCTGACCGCCAAGTCGTCCTTCGGCCTGTCCTTGCACCGGGCGCTCGAGAAGTGGCTGCGCGGGGGAACGTTCGACCTTGATTCTCTCTTGGACGCGCTCGACTCCCAGTGGCTGCGCTCCGGCTACGCCGACGAGTCCGACGAGAACAAGTGGCGCACCAAGGCCGAGCGCGCCCTGACGCGGTTCCACCAGGACGAGGAATCCCGGCGCGCCCGCACCGTCGGCGTGGAGAAGGAGTTCGTCTTCCCGGTCGGGACGCACCAGGCCCGGGGCATGATCGACCGCATCGACCAGGGCCCCGACGGCGCCTACGAGATCATCGACTACAAGACGGGCCCCGGCGTGCCCACGGCGGCGCAGGTCGCCGCCGACCCGCAGATGCGCTTCTACGCGCTCGGCCTCTCGCGCGGGCTGCACATGGAGCCGTCGACCTTGACCGTCGACTGCGTCGTCGCCGGCGCGCGCGTCAGCGCGGCGTACGACCCGTCGGGCGTGGACTCGCTCGCGGCCGACGTGCGCGCGGCGGCGTCGGGGATCGAGGCGGCGGTGTTCGAGCCGAACACGAGCTTCTGCCAGCGGTGCGATTTCCGGAAAGACTGCGCCTACTCCGTCGCCAAGTGAGCCCGGACGCGTTGCTCCCTGCGCGCCAGCCAGGCCTCCTGCCGCGCCGCGACGTGATCGTCGGCCATGACGCACAGCGGCCGCGGCGAGCGGACGCCCAGCACGAGCGCGCCGCCGAGCCGTGAGACGATCCGAATCACGGTGCTCAGGCGCGGATCGCGTCCGTTCTCTACCTTCGCCAGGAAGCCCCGGTCGATCCCCGCGGCGTCCGCGAGTTCCTGCTGCGACAATCGCAGCTTGAACCGGAAATGGCGGACGAACTCGGTGACCGGCGCCTCGTCGAGCCAGAGTTCCTCGCTCATGTGACTCATACGTCCCGCGAACTATTCCCGGGGATAGTCCGCGTGACCTTGGAGTCACGGCGGTGATTTCCGGAAAGAGTGCGGGCGCCTCCACCATACAGACGATCGAGACCCCGGAAAAGTTCCCTAACTTTTCTTCGCGTCGTCGTGGCGCCGGCGCGGGACGCCGGGAAGCTTGCAGTAGTCCCGCACGCAGTTCTTCCCGTCGTGCTTGGCCTGGTACAGGTTCATGTCGGCGCGGTGCAGCAACTCCGCCGGCGTCTCGACCCCGGACCCCTCGAACGTGGCCACGCCGACGCTGATCGTCGCGAGGTAGCCGTTCTTGGCGATGCCCGAGCGCGCCCGGCTCGCGACGTGGAGCGCGGTGTCGGCGTCGGCGCCGGGCATGATCGCGACGAACTCGTCGCCGCCGTAGCGGCCGAGGATGTCGTCGGAACGGACGTTGGCCGACAGGGTTTCCGCGGTCTCTTTGATGACGCGGTCGCCGAAAAGATGGCCGTGGGAATCATTGATGCGCTTGAAGTCATCGATGTCGATGATCATGACCGAGAGGGGCGACTTCTCGGTCAGCGCGCGCTGGATCTCGATCTCGAGGATCTCCTGCAGGTAGCCGTGGGTGAACGCGCCCGTGAGGCCGTCGGTGACGGACTTAAGGTGCAGCTCGTCGACGCGCGCGGAGAGCTGGCGGTTGTTGACGCGCTGGCGCTCGGAGCGCAGGCCGATGACGTAGCCGAACGTCATGAACGCCAGGACCGTTCCGATTGCCATATACGCGTAAAAAGAAAGTTGTAGTCGAGCTCGTGCTGGATCCAGAGGCGCTTGAGCAGGGGCTCCTGCAGCCAAAAGCGCAGGATGAAGGCGCCCGTCGGGGAGCCGAGGCCCAGTACGGCGCCGATCGCCGGGTAAAGGTAGTAGTGCGGAATCGCGCGCCAGCCCCCGCGCTCGTCCCGGTCGCCGTGGCGGCGGCGGTCGCGGCTCATCCGGCGGCTTCGGGCCCCGCCGCCCACAGGGGGCGCGGCGCGGGCTCGAGCTCGAGGGCGACGACGGTGGCGGGCGTGAACTCGAAGAGCCGGCGGCCGAGCATCGCGGCGAGCTCGCCGATCTGCGGCTGGTGTCCGACGGCGAGGACCTCCTCGGCGGAGACGCCGCGCAGCGCCAGCTCGCGCGCGAGCTCCTCGGCGGGGCGCGTGTTGTCCAGGGGGAGGAACTCGGCGGCCCCGCCGGAGGGCTTGAGCACGGCGGCGGCCTCGGCGGCGGTCTGGACGGCGCGCAGCAGCGGGGAGTGCAGGATCAGCGACGGCTTGCCGCCGCGGCCGGCGATCTCGGCGGCCATGGCGCGGACGTCGGCTCGTCCTTTGTCGGACAGCGGTCGCAGGGCGTCCTTGGAGACGCGCGCCTCGCTCGTCGACAAAGAATGACCGTGGCGCATGAGATATATCCGTTTCATGGCCATGAATTATGCCATTTCGTTAATTCGTTATCTAAAAGAAGTAATCGAAGGACGAGAAAAAGCGCTCGAGCCCGCGCTCGAGCGCCGACCGCTTCGCCCACGCGTCGGGCGTGATCTCACGCGCGCCCTGGAGCCCGACGGCGAAGGCGGAGAGCAGCTCCGACGCGAACGCTTCGTCGACCGCGTGCAGATTCGCCTCGAGGTTGTGCTGCAGCGAGCGGCGGTCGAGGTTGTAGGAGCCGACGGCGCTCCACCGGCCGTCGACGACGACGGCTTTCGCGTGCATCATCGGGCCCTGCCACTCGAAGATGCGCACGCCGCGCGAGAGCAGGGAGGAGTACGTCGAGCGCATCGCGTACCAGACCGAGCGGATGTCGGAGATCCCGGGCACGAGCACGCGCACCGAGACTCCGCGCTTGACGGCCTGCGCGAGCGAGCGGCGGATGCGCCAGTCGGGGATGAAGTAGGAGTTGGCGATCGCGACGTCGGACCTGGCGGCGCGCAGCGCGTTGACGTAGGCCTCGCGGATCGCGAAGCGCTTGAGCAGCTCGTGGTTGCCGACGACGCGGGCGGAGGCCGAGCCGGCCGGCGGCCCCTCGGGCGCCGTCGCCTCGAACCAGCGGCCGGTCTCCTTGTGCCAGACCGCGCGGAACAGGCGCTCGAGCTCGTGGGCGGCCGGCCCCTCGACGCGCGCGTGGGCGTCGGGCCAGTCGAGGCCGCCCGCGTCGGCGGGGGCGTGCTCGTCGCTGAGGTTCATCCCGCCGACGAAGCCGATCCGGCCGTCCACCACGAGGATCTTGCGGTGGTCCCGGCGGTTCCACGCCCATCGCGGCCGCCACGGCGCCACCGGGTGGTACTCGAGGAGCTGCACGCCCGCGTTGCGCATCATCGAGACCGTCTCCGGGAGCAGCTCGAGCGAGCCGACGGAGTCGTAGATGACGCGCACGCGCACGCCGCGGCGCGCCGCCTCGGCGAGGCGGCCGGCGAAGGCGCGCCCGGTCGCGTCGCCGCCGAAACGGTAGGTCTCGAGGCTCACGGAGTCCTTCGCGGCCGCGATCTCGTCGAACATCGCGGCGTACAGCGAGGAGCCGCGCACGAACAGCGAGAGCTTGTTGTTCGGGACGTACTCGTCGGCGTCCCAGGTGAAATCGGACGAGCCCGGCGCGGGCCGGCGCAGGAACTTCCGGACGGGGGAAGCTTGGGGAGCTCCATCGCCCGATCGTATCAAACTGATAGGATATCCCACGATGGCGGGCAAGGAACACTTCGAACGGCTCCAGGCGCTGATCGACCTCGAACGCGAGGCCGAAAAGGCGGAGAACCTCCGCGAACTGCGGAAGTTCCCCGTCTCCCAGCGCGAGACGCGGGGCAAGACCGTGACGGCGCTCGTCATCGACGGCTTCGAGGGCGGCATGGGCGGCATGACGATGGTCACGCTCTCCCGCGCGCCGCGCTCCGGCGAGGAGCTGACCCCGTTCCACGCGATGAACGCGGGCGACAACGTGCTCCTGACCTTCCCGAACGGCACCGACCCCGGCAGCCTCGAGGGGACGTTGTTCAAGGTCGGCGACCACCGCGTCACCGTCGCGCTCAACGGCCCCGCGCCCGAGGATCCCGACGAGGTCCGCGGCCACTGCCAGATCGACCTGCTCGGCTCCGACGCGACCTACCAGCGGATGCGCAAGGCGCTGACGACGGCCGCCGAGTCGAAGCGCTCGCGCCTGTCGACTTTGCGCGAGATCTTCCTCGGGGAAGAGGTCCCGGAGCGCGTCCGCGTCCCAAAGATCATCTGGCTCAACCGCAACCTCAACGAGTGGCAGCAGGCCGCGGTCAAGAGCTCGCTCGCCGCCCAGGACGTCGCGCTCGTGCACGGCCCGCCCGGCACCGGCAAGACGACCGTCCTCGTCGAGATCATCCGGCAGCACGTCGCCCGCGGCGAGCGCGTGCTCGCGAGCGCTCCCTCGAACATCGCCGTCGACAACATCCTCGAGAAGCTGATCGGGCTGGGCCTGCGCGTCGTGCGCCTGGGGCATCCGGCCCGCACGCTGGAGAGCCTGCGGCACGGCAACCTCGCCGCGCAAGTCGAGGCCGACCCCGCGTACGAGGAGGTCAAGGAGCTCGACGCGTACCGCGAGCGCCTGATCCACCGCAAGTCGCGCTTCGGCCGCGGCCGCGACCAGCTCGGCTACGACGAGCGCAATCTGCGCGAGCGCGAGGTCGCCCGGCTCTGGCGGCAGGCGCGCGACCTCGAGAGCGATATCTCGCGCTCGATCGTGGCCGGCGCCAACGTCGTGCTCGCGACGCACGCGGGGCTCTCGAAGCGCCACGTGAAGGGCGACTTCGACCTCGTCGTGCTCGACGAGGCCAGCCAGGCCAGCGAGCCGCTGTCGTGGGTGCCGCTGACGATCGCGCGCAAGGCGATCTTCGCGGGAGATTCGAACCAGCTGCCGCCGACGATCTACTCCAAAGAAGCGGCCGAGGGCGGCCTCACCGTCACGCTCTTCGACCGTCTCAAGGACATCCTGCCCGCGTCGGCGCAGACCCTGCTGCGCGTGCAGTACCGCATGCACGAGGACATCATGCGCTTCCCGTCGGACGAGTTCTACGAGGGCAAGCTCATCGCCGACGAGTCCGTCGCCAAGCACGTCGCCGCCGAGCTGCCGGGCGTAGCGCCCTCGGACCTCACGAGCCGCCCCGTCACCTACGTCGACACCGCGGGCGCCGGCTTCGACGAGACCTGGAACGACCTGCTCGAGAGCCGCGAGAACAAGGGCGAGGCGGAGCTCGCGGTGAAGCTGCTCCACGAGCTGCTCGGCTCGGGCTTGAAGCCCAAGGACGTCGCGATCCTGACGCCGTACGTCGCGCAGGCCAAGCGCCTGAAGACGCTCGTTCAGGAGCGCGGCGTCGAGATCGGCTCCGTCGACGGCTTCCAGGGCCGCGAGAAGGAGGCGATCATCCTGAGCCTCGTGCGCTCGAGCGAGTCCGGACAGATCGGCTTCCTGTCGGACCTGCGGCGGCTCAACGTCGCGATCACGCGCGCGCGGCGCTGCCTGATCGTCGTCGGGGACTCCGCGACGATCGGCCGACACCCGACGTACGCGCGCCTGGTCGCGCGAGCGGACGCCCTCGACAGCCATCGCTCGGCCTATGAGTGGATCGGAGCCTAAGAAGGACCTCTCGAAGCTCACGCCGGAGGACCGGGCCGCGCTCGTCGCGGAGCTGACGGCGCTCGTCGGGAAGGCCGGGCTGCGCGTCGACGAGGAAGCCGTGATGCGCCACATCCTCGCGCACGCGGGCTTGAGCGAGGCCGGCCTCTTCTTGCCGAGCCTGTCGGCGCTGTGGGGCGCGACGCGCTCCTACTTCCCGAGCGTGCCGATCGACGCCGAGCGCGTCGTCGAGGCCGTGCGCTTCTTGAGACGGCGGGGAATCCTGCGCGAAGCCGAGGGTGGATCGGCCTTCGTCGACGGCGCGGCGCTTCGCGAGCTCGCGGACAAGACCTCCGGCGCCTAGGTCACGGAACTTTTCGGCCCCCTCAATCGTCTGGTAAGCGAGGCCGCCGGAAAGGCGGCCAGGAGGGTACCATGGAAAACTTGCCGAAACTCGACGCGCGCGTGCGGCCGTACCAGGACACGTCGGACCGCCCCACCAAGCTCATGGCGTTCGCGGAGCTGATCATCGCGGATGCCTTCGTGATCAAGAACATCCGCGTGCTGAAGAAGGCGGAGGGGACCGACGAGCCGTTCGTCGTGTTCCCCGCGGAGAAGGGGAAGGGGGCGCTCGCCGACCGCTGGTTCGACACGGCGCATCCGGTGACGGCCGAGGCGCGCGTCGCCGCGATCGAGCTGATCCTCGAGAAGTACCGCCGCGCGGCCGGAGGCGCTCCGGCGCCCGCTCCCTTCTAGGGGCGGGTCTTCATGCGGGCGCGCAGCCAGAGGACGGCGCCCAGCACGGAGGCGACGATCGCCGCCGAGATCAGGGACTCGGCCGTGTTGATCTGCTTGGCCAGGCCCTCGTAGGTGTCGCGCGTCAGGTAGCCGAGGTAGCCGAGCAGCAGGCAGCGCGGGATGGAGCCGAGAAAGGTCCACAGCGTGAACTGCCCGAGCGGCAGGCGCAGCACGCCGGCGGCCGCCGAGATCAGCGAGAGCGGGACGATGGGCGCGGCGCGCAGGAGGAAGATCATCGTCGGGACGCGGCCCTTGAGGCGCGCCTCCATCGCGAGGATGTCGTCCCAGTCGAAGCCGAGGAAGCGGCCCCAGCGGTCGATCATGGGCTTGCCTCCCCAATACGCGATGCCGAAGGCGAAGTAGGCGCCGAGCGTGGAGGCCACGGCGCCGGGCAGGACGATGCGCGTGAGGATGGGGACGAGCGCGCCCGACCAGGACAGTCCCGGCGTGATCAGCAGGGCGCCGGCGCCCATGATGATCAGCGGGGAGGGGATCGGGACGATGACGGACTCGACGATGACGCCCAGGAACACGACGATGGGGCCGTGCGCCTGCATCATGTCCATGATCCAGCGGGTGATGTCTCCGATCATGGGCGAAAGGGTAGCAAAAATCGGATAAACGGACGTCAAAACCCGGTATAATCTAGGCGCCATTCCTAATACGCGCGCGTAGAATGACCCCGAGCTCCCGCACCCTCGAGACGTCCCCGGCCGGCCTTCGCGGCCTCCTGCGCGACCTGCGCGCCCCCGTCGTTTCCGGGAAGGCCTCCGCGCCCGCGCTCCTGCCCGAGCAGCTCGGCGACCCCGCGTTCCTGAAGGAACACGGCGTGAGATATCCTTACGCCACCGGCGCGATGGCCAACGGCATCGCCTCGGAGGCCCTCGTCGAGGCCGGCGCCAAGGCCGGCCTGCTCTCCTTCTTCGGCGCGGCGGGCCTGCCGCCCGCCCGAGTCGAGGCCGCGATCGACCGTCTCGACAAATCCCTCGGCGCCCTGCCGCGCGGCTTCAACCTGATCCACAGCCCGAGCGAGAGCGACCTCGAGAACGCGGTGTGCGACCTGTACCTGCGCCGCGGCGTGCGCCTCGTCGAGGCCTCGGCCTTCATGGGCCTGACGCCGGCGATCGTGCGCTACCGCCTGCACGGCATCCGCCGCGGCGCGGACGGCCGCGTCGAGGCGCCGAACAAGGTCGTGGCGAAAGTGTCCCGCGTGGAGGTCGCCGAGAAGTTCCTGGCTCCCGTCTCCGAGACGATGCTGCGCGAGATGACGGCGTCGGGCCTCATCACCGCCGAGCAGGCCGCGCTGGCCGCCGAGCTCCCGATGGCCCAGGACCTCACCGTCGAAGCCGACAGCGGCGGCCACACCGACAACCGCCCGCTCGTCGCGATGTTCCCGGCGATGATCGCCCTGCGCGACCGCCTGCAGGCGAAGTTCAAGTTCAAGAACCCGGCGCGCGTCGGCGCCGCCGGCGGCATCGCCACGCCCGACGCCGCGGCCGCCGCGTACATGATGGGTGCCGCCTACGTGCTCACGGGCTCCGTCAACCAGAGCTGCGTGGAATCCGGTTCCTCCGACAAGGTGCGCGCGATGCTCGCCGCCGCCGGCCAGGCCGACTGCATCATGGCGCCCGCCGCCGACATGTTCGAGCTCGGCGTGAAGGTCCAGGTGCTCAAGCGCGGCACGATGTTCGCCCAGCGCGGCATGAAACTCTACGACGTTTGGAAGTCGTTCGATTCCATCGAGGCGATCCCCGCCGCCGTTCGCGCTCAGCTCGAAAAGGATCTCTTCAAGGATAATCTCGACGCCGTTTGGTCCTCGACGCGGGAATTCTTCTTGAAGAGGGATCCCTCTCAGGTAGACCGCGCCGAGCGCGAGCCCAAGCACAAGCTCGCGCTGGTGTTCCGCTCCTACCTCGGCCAGGCCTCGCGCTGGGCCAACGCCGGCGTGCCGGACCGCGTCCTCGATTATCAGGTCTGGTGCGGGCCCGCGATGGGCGCGTTCAACGAGTGGGCGCAGGGAAGCTTCCTGCAGGCGCCCGAGAACCGCACGGTCGCCGTCGTGGCGCGCAACATTCTGTACGGGGCGGCCGTGCTGACGCGCGCCCATTTCTTGAGATGTCAGGGCGTTATCCTGGAACCTGAAACGACCCGCGTCGAGCCATTAACAGCCGACGAACTTGCCCGCCTATTGGACTGAATAGATCATGGCCAAATTAACCAATCATGAATTCATGCCGCTCGCCGTCGTCGGTCTCGGCGGGGTGTTCCCGAAGGCGAAGACTTTGCGTCAGTACTGGGCCAACATCAAGAACAAGGTCGACTGCATCCAGGACGTTCCCGCGAGCCACTGGACCAAGGAAGACTACTTCGACGCGGACCAGAAGAAGCAGGACAAGGTCTACTCCTACAAGGGCGGCTTCCTGGACACGTACGATTTCGATCCCTCCGAGTTCGGCCTCTCGCCCAACACGCTCGAGGCCACCGACCCCGCGCAGCTCTTCGGTCTGGTCGCCGCCAAGATGGCGCTGGCCGACGCCGGCTACGACGTGAACCAAGAGACCTGGGACCGCACGCGCGTGTCGTGCATCTTGGGCGTCACCGGCGCTCTCGAAATCGTGATCCCGCTCGGCGCGCGCCTCATGCACCCCAAGTGGAAGGCCGCGATGGAGGGCGCCGGCGTGCCCAAGGACCGCGTCGACGACGCGCTCGCGCGCATGGCCGACGAGTTCGTGCCGTGGCAGGAGGCCTCGTTCCCCGGCCTGCTCGGCAACGTGATCGCGGGCCGCATCGCCAACCGCTTCAACCTCGGCGGCACGAACTGCGTCGTCGACGCCGCGTGCGGCTCCTCGCTCTCCGCCGTCCACATGGCCGCGATGGAACTGCAGGCCGGCCGCGCCAAGATGGTCGTCACCGGCGGCGTCGACACCTTCAACGACATCTTCATGTACACGTGCTTCACCAAGACCCCGGCGCTGTCGCCGTCGGGTCACTCGAAGCCCTTCGACTCTAAGGCCGACGGCACCACCCTCGGCGAGGGTGTCGGCATGATCGTCCTCAAGCGCTACGAGGACGCGGTCAAGGACGGCGACACGATCCACGCGATCCTGCGCGGCCTCGGCACGTCCTCCGACGGGCGCGGCAAGTCCATCTACGCGCCCTCGGCCGGCGGCCAGACGCGCGCCATCGAGGAGGCCTACCGCCTCGCCGGCGTCTCTCCCGACACCGTCGAGCTCGTCGAGGCGCACGGCACCGGCACGGCCGTCGGCGACGGCATCGAGGTCGAGGCGATCTCGGGCGTTTACAAGAAGACGGGCCGCGAGGGCTCTTGGGCCGCGCTCGGCTCCGTGAAGTCCATGGTCGGCCACACGAAGGCCGCCGCCGGCGCCGCCGCGTTCGTCAAAGCCGCGATGGCCCTGCGCCACAAGGTGTACCCGCCGACGCTCAAGGTCACCGAGCCGCTTCCCATCCTCGCGAAGGGCGACGTTCCGTTTTACCTGAGCCTCGAGAAGCGCCCCTGGTTGGCGCCCAAGGGCCACCCGCGCCGCGCCGCGATCTCCGCCCTCGGCTTCGGCGGTACGAACTTCCACGCGATCCTCGAAGAGTCGTCGTCCGCGAAGACCGAGACCGACTGGGACGCCGAGCATGAGCTGTTCACGGCGAGCGGCGCCCTTCAAGAACAATTGGCCATGCTCGGCGCCGCGAGGAATTGGGACGAAGTCCGTTCCCTTTGTCATAAGTCCCGTTTGTCGTTTGATCCGTCCGCTCCGAGCCGTCTGGTGCTCGTCCTCGAGCGCGCGTCCGACTGGAAGGCCCTCGCCGAGAAGGCCAAGTCGTTGAAGTCGTCTCCCGCCGAAGGCATCTACTACGGCGCCGGCAAGCCCGGAAAGCTCGGCGTGCTGTTCCCCGGCCAGGGCGCTCAGTACGTCGGCATGTCGCGCGATCTCGTCTGCGCCTTCCCCGAGGCGTTCGACGCCCTGACCGAGGCGGACGCCGTCTCCGGCGGGACGCTTTCGTCCTTGATGTTCCCGAAGCCCGGCTGGAACGCCGAGCAGAAGGACGCCCAGGAGAAGGCCCTGCGCGACACGTCCGTCGCCCAGCCCGCCCTCGGCTCCGCCGCGCTGTCCGCGTGGCGCGTCCTGTCGCGCTTCGGCGTGAAGGCCGACGCCGCCGCCGGCCACAGCTACGGCGAGTTGGTCGCCCTGCACGTCGCGGGCCGCTACGACTCCAAGACGCTGCACGAGCTCTCCGGCCTGCGCGGCAAGCTCATGAAGGGCGACGGGTCGGACAAAGGCTCTATGCTCGCCGTGATCGCGTCGTTCTCCGACGTCGAGACGATCCTGAAGGCCGAGAATCTCGACCTCGTCATCGCCAATCGCAACGCTCCCGCGCAGAACGTGCTGTCGGGCGCGACGTCCGAGATCGAGAAGGCGGACAAGGCGTTCAACTCGAGAGGCATCAAGGCCGTGCGGCTGCCCGTGGCCGCCGCGTTCCACAGCCCACTCGTGGCCGCGGCGCTCGAGCCCTTCGCGACGGCGCTCAATTCGTTGCCGTTCGGCAAGCCGTCGCTCGCCGTCTATTCCAACACGACGGGGGACGTCTATCCCGACTCCGCGCCGAAGGCGCGGAAGCTCTCGCGAACCAGTTGGCCAAGCCCGTCGAGTTCGTGAAGCTCGTCGAATCGATGATCCGCGACGGCGTCACCACCTTCGTCGAGTGCGGCGCCGGCAACCGCCTGACCGGACTCGTCGGACTGATCACCAAGGACGCGACGGCGATCTCCGTCGACGCCTCCAACGGCAAGAAGAACGGAATCGGCGACCTCGCCAAGACGCTCGCCCAGCTCGCCGCCCTCGGCTACTCCGTCGACCTCAAGGACTGGCAGGGTGGGGAGAAGGGTCTGCGCGACGCGCGCCCCACGCCGAAGATGGCGGTCAAGCTCACCGGCGCGACCTACCGCTCCACTCCCAAGAAGAATTTCCCGGCGCCGAGGCTGGACGCTATGAAGACTTCCGATGCCGCGTCCGTGCCGGGTGCGAAGCATCCCGGCCTCGCCGCCGAAGGCGGCGATAGCTCGCTGCTCTCCCAGGCTCTCTCCGCGGCGCAAGCCAGCATCGACGCCATGACCAAGCTCCAGGAGCAGACCGCCGCCCTTCATCTCCAGTTCCTCCAGGGTCAGGCCGCCGCGCAAAGCTCCGTTCAGGCGCTCGTCGAGCAACAGCAAGCGTTATACGCGACGCTCTCGAACGGATCCGTCATTCCGGCCCCCGGAAGACCCGCCCAATCCGTCGCCGTTAATATTCCGTCGCCGTCTCCGTTGCCGTCCCCGGCTCCGATCCGCGAGGCCGTCGCCGTTCCGCCGAAGGCGACCGTGCTGCCTGTTCTGCCCGTTCTCCTCTCCGTGGTCTCCGAGAAGACCGGCTACCCGGCGGAGACCATCAACGCCGAGATGGACCTCGAGGCCGATCTCGGCATCGACTCCATCAAGCGCGTCGAGATTCTCTCGGCCGTGTCCGAGAAGCTGCCCGGCGCTCCCAAGGTGAAGCCCGAGCACCTCGGCACGCTCCGCAATCTGAAGCAGATCGCGGCGTACCTCTCCGAGGGAATGGCGAGCGTGCCTTCAGCGGCACAAGTCGCGGCCCCGGCTCCGGTTGCCGTGACGAATGCGGCACAGCCTTCGGTTCTGCCCGTCCTCATCTCCGTCGTCTCCGATAAGACCGGCTACCCCGCCGAGACCATCAATCCCGAGATGGACCTCGAGGCCGACCTCGGCATCGACTCCATCAAGCGCGTCGAGATCCTCTCCGCCGTCTCCGAGAAGCTCCCGGGCGCTCCGAAGGTCAAGCCCGAGCACCTGGGCACGCTGCGCAACCTCAAGCAGATCGCGGCGTACCTCTCCGAGGGCATGACCGTCTCCGCACCCGCCGCCGCGCCCGTCGCGGCGCCGAAGGGCGACGTCCTGCCCGTCCTGCTCGCCGTCGTCGCCGACAAGACCGGCTATCCCGCCGAGACGATCAACCCCGAGATGGACCTCGAGGCCGACCTCGGCATCGACTCCATCAAGCGCGTCGAGATCCTCTCCGCCGTCTCCGAGAAGCTGCCGGGCGCGCCCAAAGTGAAGCCCGAGCACCTCGGCACGCTCCGAAATCTCAAGCAGATCGCGGCGTACCTCTCCGAAGGTATGCCGACTGCCCCGGTCGCCGCTCCCGTCGCGGCGGCTCCCAAGGGCGACGTCCTGCCCGTCCTGCTCGCCGTCGTCGCCGACAAGACCGGCTACCCCTCTGAGACCATCAATCCCGAGATGGATCTCGAAGCCGACCTCGGCATCGACTCCATCAAGCGCGTGGAGATTCTCTCCGCTGTCGCCGAGAAGCTCCCGAATGCCCCGCGCGTGAAGCCCGAGCACCTCGGCACGCTCCGCAACCTGAACCAGATCGCGGCGTATCTCTCGGCGGGCACTTCCGTCGCGGCTCCGGCCCCTGTCGCCGCGCCCGTCGTGGTGGCGTCTGAGGAGCCCTGCACGATCTCGCGCTTGGTTCCCGAGATGATCCCCGTCGGCCCGCGCGACGTGGCACCCTCGACAAGTCCCTCGTCATCGCCGTCGCCAAGGACAGCGGCCTCGACACCGCCGTGATCGCGGAGCTGAAGTCGAAGGGATTTAGAACCGAGCTGGTCTCGGTCGATTCTCCCGAGTCGCTGCCCGCCGAACTCGGCGCACTCGTCGTCATCGCGCCCGCCCGACCCGCCGCCAAGGGCTGCCCGTGGACCGCGGAGTCCGAGGCGTGGCTCAAGAAGTCCTACCTGCTCGTCCAGGCCGCCGGCAAGTCCTTCGCCGCGCGCGGCGCGCGCGGGCTCGTGCTGACCGTCACGCGCATGGACGGCGCCCTCGGCTTCTCCGGCGGCAAGGACCAGGACCCCGCGTTCGGCGGCCTGGCCGGCCTCATCAAGACCGCGGCGCGCGAGTGGCCGTCGGTGCGCTGCCGCGCGATCGACGCCGATCCCGCGCTCGGGCTCGACGCCTGCGCCAGGCTCCTCGTCAAGGAGATGGGCTACGACGCTCCCGTCGAGGCGGGCCTGACGGCCTCGGGCCTGACGTCCGTCGCGCTCGTCGAGCGCGCGGCCGTCGCGGGCCGCTCGCCGCTGAACCCCGGCGACGCCGTCCTCGTCACCGGCGGCGCGCGCGGCGTCACCGCCGAGTGCGCGCTGGCACTCGCGCGCGAGTTCAAGCCGCGCCTCGTCCTCGTCGGCCGCAGCCCGCTTCCGGGCGCGGAGCCGGCGGAGTACGCCTCGTTCAAGACCGAAGCCGAGCTTCGCGGCGCGATCGCGAAGGCCGGCGGCCTGTCTCCGAAGGAGATCGGTGCCAAAGCTAAAGACCTCCTCGCCGCGCGCGAGATCCGCGCGAACCTGGCCCGCCTGAAAGACGCGGGCGCTGAGGCTCGCTACCGCGCGGTGGACGTGCGAAGCGAGAAGGCCGTTCAGGAGCTCGTAAAAGAGACCCAGGCTGATTTCGGCCCGATTCGGGGGATCGTTCACGGAGCCGGAGTTTTGGCCGACAAGACCATTCTCGATAAATCATCGGCCATGCTGGACGCCGTCCTGGATACGAAGCTCGCTTCGCTCCGTCATTTGCTCAATGCCGTAAAGCCGTCCGACCTCAAGATTCTCGCGCTGTTCTCCTCGTCCACGGCTCGTTACGGCCGTCTGGGCCAGTCGGACTACGCGATCGCCAACGAGGCTCTCAACAAGGCCGCCGGCCTCCTCGCCGCGCGCCTCCCCGACTGCCGCGTCGCCTCGCTCGGCTGGGGACCGTGGGACGGCGGGATGGTCGACGCCAACTTGAAGAAGCTGTTCGCCTCCGAGGGCGTCGGCGTGATCGGCCTGACGGAAGGCGGCGCGCATCTCGCCGCCGAACTGCGCGGCTCCGGCCCGGCCGAGACCGTCGTGCTCGCGTCCTTGCCCGGCGCCAAGCCGGCCCTGCCGCTCGCCTTTGAGCGCGACCTGACCCTCGAGGCCTACCCGTTCCTCGAGTCGCACGTGCTGGCCGGGCGCGCGGTGATGCCGCTGGCGGTCTCCGCCGAGTGGCTCGCGCACGCCGCGCTGCACGCGCACCCCGGCATGGCGTTCGCCGGCTTCGACGACCTGCGCGTGGCCAAGGGCGTGATCGTGCGCCGCGGCGGCTCGACGCCGCTCAAGGCCCACGCGGGCGCGCTCGAGAAGCGCGACGGCCACTTCGTCGTGCCCGCCGAGCTGCGCGGCAAGGACGGCGTCCTGCACGTCTCGGCGAAGGTGATCCTCGCGGCCAAGCGCGCGGCGGCTCCCGCCGCGGCCCTCAAGGTCGGCGGCGCGGCGTACGGCCGCTCGATGGCCAAGGCGTATAAAGAAGTTCTCTTTCACGGCGCCGACATGCAGTTCTTGATCGCGGCGCCGCATTGCGGACCCGAGGGCATCGTCGTCGACTCGAAGACCGCCCTGCCGCCCGCCTCGTGGGCGCGCCAGCCGATCCGCGACCGCTGGGTCACCGACCCCGCGGCGCTCGACGCCGCGTTCCAGGCCATGATCCTGTGGACCGACGCCCAGATGGGCGCGCCGTCCTTGCCGAGCTTCGCCGCGAAGTACCGCCAGTACGCGGAGCGCTTCCCGGAGGGGGCGTGCGCGTGACGGCGAAGGCGGTCAAGCGCGCCGAAGGCCTCGCCGGCGCCGACATCGAGTTCACCGACGAGCGCGGCGCGCTGATCGCCAAGCTCGAGGGCTTCGAGTGCGCCGCCGACGCGTCGCTCGCGCCCGCCTTCCGCCGCAACGCCGTCGAGGCCGCCGCGTGAAGTCGCTGGCGCTCGCCTCCGCCGTCGCCGTTCTGACCGTCTCCGGTTGCGCGACTTACGAGAACGTCGAGCCGCCGGCCGACCCGTTCGCCCAGGCCCCGGCGCCGGTCGCGCCGGACCTGCGGCTCGGCGCGATCATCAAGGACGCGGACGTGACCTATTCGTTCAAGGGCTCCTTCGCGTCAGCCAAAGAGCCGTTGAGCAAGACCATGCCGAGGGCCGATGCTTTGTCCCGGCTCGCCGAGACGCTCAAGGAGAATTTCAAGAGCGTGGAGCGTGTCGAGAGCGCTTGGGAGGCGCAGAACAAGGGCGTCGACCTCGTCGTCGCCGTCACCGTGGACTATCAGCAGGCGGGTCAGCGCAACCAGTACGACGTCTTCTCCGTGAGCCTCGCCTTCTCCGACCCCAAGGGAGCCCCGATCGAGACGATCTCCGTGCAGGGCAAGTCCATGGATTTCCAGGACTTCGGCCACGGCCTCAACGGGGGAGACACCTTCGCCAAGTCGCAGGAGCGCGCGATGAAGTTCCTGGCCCTCGCGCTTCGCCGGTCCGTGAACCTGCCGGGCTATGCCGCGAACCGCCATGTCGCCGGCCCCGCTCCGGTTTCCGCCGCGGTTCCCGCCGCGCCGCGACCAGAGGCGGCGGTCGCTCCGCGCTTTCGCTCCGACGTCGAGGCCCCCGCGTATCGCCTGCCGGAGAATGAGAGCAAAATCGCGATGGTCGTCGGCGTCGAGAAGTATGCCCTGCTTCCGGCCGCCGAGCACGCCGAACGGGACGCGGCCTCGGTGAAGGCGCATCTTCTCGCCGCGGGATACCCCGAGCGCAACATCATCTTCCTGACCGGGGCGTCCGCCAGCAAGTCGGGCATCGAGAAGTACGTCGACGCCTGGCTGCCCCGCAACGTCGACGCGAATTCCACCGTGTTCTTCTATTTTTCCGGCCACGGCGCTCCCGACATCGAGAAAGGCGAGGCGTACCTGATGCCCGCCGACGGCGACGCGAAGTTCGTGGAGAGCACCGGCTACCCCGTGAAGCGCCTCTACCAGAAGCTCGGCGCGCTGAAGGCCAGGCGCGTCCTCGTCGCGATGGACGCATGCTTTTCCGGGGTTGGCGGGCGTTCCGTGCTCGCCAAGGGCGCGAGGCCGCTCGTCTCGAAGGTCGACGACGGCGCCGCCGCCGCGGGACGCGTCGTCGCCCTGACGGCGACGGCCGCCGACGAGTACACCGGGACGGATCCCGCGTCCGGACACGGGCTGTTCACCTATCAGTTCTTGAAGGGCCTTTCCGCCAAGGGCGGCCGCGCGACGATGAAAGAGCTCTTCGACTACGTCACCCCCAAGGTCCGCGACGCCGCGCGCCGCGACAACCGCGACCAGACGCCCCAGCTCATCGGAGACGGAGCCGCTTCGCTTTAGGAGACGACATGAAGAACCTGATTCTCGCCGTGCTCGCCGCCGCCGCGCTCGCGTCCGCCGCCTGCAAGGAGCGCAAGGCCGACCCGAAGCCGAACTACGACGGCTCGCGCTCCGCGTCCGACCGCTCGCACGACTCGCTCGACAAAGAGGCCGGGGGCTACTGATGCGCGTCCTCGCCTCGCTCGCGCTCCTGACGATCGCGCTCACCGGCTGCGGCGGCGGCGCCGCGACCCGCAACGAGCCCGACGCGGCCGCCGTGGCCGCGGTGAAGGCGCGCGCGGACAAATCGCACGGCGAGCATTCCGCGCCGGCGACCGCCGGAGACGTCGTCAAGACCGAGAAAGGCGAGTCGCGCGAGGACGCGCCGGTCAAGAACGAGGTCCAGGAGCGCCGCGGCAAGGTGCTCGGCGTCGATCCCGAGGGCTGCACCTGGCTCGAGGGGGCGGCGACCGTCTCGGTCGGCCCGCAGGACACGCGCCATCAGACGCGCGCCGCCGCGATCGAGCAGGCGCGCGCCGCCGCCGTGCAGGATTTCCTCGGCGTCGAGGTGAAGTCGAAGTTCATGGACTTCCAGCAGGAAGGCCTGCGCAAGGAGTCGCGCCTGACCGAGGGCATCCTGCAGACGACGCGCAACGGGCGCATTCTCAAGGAGCAGGTCCTCGAGGAGAGCTATCGCGACGCGCCCGACTGCCCGGCGTGCCTGTACCGCGTGCGCCTCAAGGCGTGCGCGGTGCCCCGCGACGCGCAGGGGGACCGCGATTTCTACGTCGAGCTCAACGTCTCGAACCACCGCTTTCTTCACGGCGACGAAGCCAAGCTGTCCGTCACGGCGACGCGGGACTGCTGGGTGTATCTCTACAACGTCTACGACCTCGGCTCGAAGGACCAGACCGCCCTGGTCGTCCCGAACGAGCACGTTCATGAGAAGCGCCTGAAGGCGGGACAGACCTGGGAGTATCCCGACGACGAGGCCAAGAAGCTCGGCGTGCGTCTCGTCGCGGAGCTTCCCCAGGCGGGCGACGAAGTCAGCGCCGAGACCGTGCGCGTGATCGCCTCCAAGGCGGCGCTGTCGAAGGCGATGACGAGCCCCGCCGACGGCGGCTGGCTCGGCGTGCTGCGCCGCCTCAATCGCGCCAACGTCGAGTGGACCGAGGACGCCGAGGCGTACACGATCTACAAGAGATGAGCCGAGCCAAGGAGCCGATCGCGATCGTCGGCGCCGGGGAATCTTCCCCGGCGCGCCGACGCCCGCGCGGTTCTGGGAGAACCTGGCCGCGCGCCGCTGCGAGTCGAAGGACGTGCCCGCCGGCCGCTGGGCCGTCCCGCCGGAGTCCGTGTTCGACCCCGCGAAGGGGAAAGCGGATTCGGTCTACTCGAAAAAGGCGTGCTTCATCGAGGACTTCGCCTTCGATCCCGCGGGCCTCGCGCTCGATCCCGCGTGGGCGGCCTCGCTCGACCCCGCCTTCCACCTCGCCTTGCACGCCGCGCGCGCCGCCGCCGCCGAGGCCAAGCTCGGCGCCGCCGACAAGGCGCGCACGGGGG
Organism: Elusimicrobiota bacterium; assembly: GCA_023213235.1. Lineage (GTDB taxonomy): Bacteria > Elusimicrobiota > Elusimicrobia > UBA1565 > UBA9628 > GWA2-66-18. The sequence goes on from CP096137.1 coordinate 1,383,124, forward strand.
TCGTGCTGGGCCAGCTCGTCCTGCCGACCGACGGCGCGGCGGCGTGGTCGCGCGAGCTGCTGCTGCCGGCCTTCGAGCGCGAGGCGCTCGGCCTGACGCCCTCGCGCTCCGCGCGCCGCGCCAACCCGGCGGACCGATTCGTCGCGGGCCTGCCGGGCGGCGTGGTGGCCAAGGCCCTCGGCCTCGGCGGCGGCGCGTGGACGCTCGACGCGGCCTGCGCCTCGTCGCTGTACGCGCTCAAGCTCGCGATGGAGGAGCTGCGCGCCGGCCGCGCCGACGCGATGCTCGCCGGCGGCATGGCGCGCCCGCAGTCGCTGTACACCCAGATGGGCTTCTCCCAGCTGCGCGCGCTCTCGGCCTCGGGCACGCCGAACCCCTTCGACGCCTCCGCCGACGGCCTCGTCGTCGGCGAGGGCGCCGGCGTGTTCGTGCTCAAGCGCCTCGACGACGCGCGCCGCGACGGCGACCGCATCCGCGGCGTCCTGCTCGGCGGCGGCCTCTCCAACGACGTCGGCGGCTCGCTGCTGGCACCCAACACGGTCGGCCAGCTGCGCGCCATGCGCGCCGCCTACCTCGAGGCCGGGCTCTCGCCCTCGCAGATCGACTTCATCGAGTGCCACGCGACGGGAACGCCGACCGGCGACCCCGTGGAGATCGCGAGCCTTAAGGCATTATGGGGCGAACGCGGTTGGACGCCCGGTCAGTGTGGTTTGGGATCGGTGAAATCGAACATTGGCCACCTCCTGACGGCCGCGGGTTCCGCCGGATTAATGAAAGTCCTTCTCGGTTTTGAAAACGAGACGCTCCCGCCCAACGCCAATTTCAGAACGATGAATCCGAACGCAAGCCTCGAAGGCTCTCCGTTTAGGGTTCAGAGCGAGGCGTCGCCCTGGTCCAAACGTGATGGCAAGACGCCGCGCCGCGCGGCCCTCTCGGCCTTCGGGTTTGGCGGGATTAACGCACACATTATTGTCGAAGAGGCGCCCGAACGCCGCCGTGCCGCAAAAGGGTCCCCTTCCGTTCGCCGTTCAAATCCGTCTTCCGTTCCCGTCGCCATCGTCGGCATGGACGCCCGCTTCGGTTCTCTCAATTCGTTGCGTTCGTTCCAAGAGGCCGTTCTCTCGGGCACGGAGCTTAAGAGCGCCTACGCCGAAGACCGTTGGCACGGCGTCGAGGCCCCGGCCGGCTTCAAGGGCAAATTTCTTCGTGACGCGGGCTCCGACGCCGCCGCCTTCCGCATCCCTCCGAAAGAACTCGAAGAGATGCTCCCGCAGCAGCTCCTCGCCCTGCAAAGCGCCGCCGCCGCCATCGCCGACGCCAAGTTGTCTGAAGAAGGCCGCGACCGCGTCGGCGTCTTCCTCGGCGCCGCCTTCGACCTCGCGATCACTCAATACGATCTGCGCTGGACGCTCGAAAACTCGGCCGACAAGTGGGCCGACGCCAAGGGCTTCGCCGCCGCCGGCCCCGAGCGCGCCGCCTGGCTCGAGTCGCTCAGAAACGCAGCCGGCCCCGCGCTGACCGCCAACCGCGTCATGGGCGGCCTCGCCTCCGTCGCCGCGAGCCGCGTCGCGCGCGAGTTCCGCCTGGGCGGCCCGTCCTTCACCGTCTCCGCCGAGGAGAACTCCGGCTTGAAGGCGCTCGAGGCGGCGGTGCGCGCGCTCCAGCGCGGCGAGACCGACGCCGCGGTCGCCTGCGCCGTCGACGTGGCCGGCGAGGCGCGCGCGCTCGCGGGCGCTCACGCGCTCAAGCCCTGGACCGCGGGGGCGCCCGCGCCCCTTCGACGCCTCGGCCGACGGCTCGACGCCGGGGAGGGCGCGGCCTGCGTGGTGCTCAAGCGCCTCGACGACGCCCTTCGCGACGGCGACCGCGTCTACGCCGTCATCAAGGGCATGGGCTCGGCCACCGGCGGCGGCGCCGACGCCGCGGTTCCGACCCAGGAGGCCTGCGTCGAGGCCCTGCGCCGCGCCTACGACGACGCCAAGGCCGACCCGAGCACGGTGGGCCTCATGGAGTGCCACGGCTCGGGCGACGCCCGCGAGGACCGCGCCGAGGCCGGCGCCCTCGTCGAGGTGTTCGGCACCGCGGAAGCGGAGCTGCCGCTGGCGCTCTCGTCCGCCAAGTCCGTCATCGGCCACGCCGGCGCGGCCGCGGGCCTCGCCGGACTCGTGAAGGCCGCGCTGGCCCTCTACCAGGAGATCCTGCCCGCCGGCCCCGCGATCGTCAACCCGATCTCGCCGCTCGCCGGCGCGCGCAAGCGCTTCCATTCGCCGCGCCGCGCTTCTTATTGGCTGCGCAACCGCGCCGACGGCCCGCGCCGCGCGGGAGTCACCTCGCTCGGCGTCGACGGCGGCGCCGTCCACGCCGTGCTCGAGCAGCTCGAGCGCTCCGCCCCCGACGCGCGCGTCGACGACGAGCGCCGCCAGCCGCTCGGCGCCCGCGCCGAGGCCCTCTTCGCCGTCGAGGCCGCCGACCACGCCGCTTTGCTCTCCGGGCTCGGCGCCCTCATCGACTGGACCGCGTCGCAGGACTCCGCCGACGGCATCGAGGCGCTCGCGCGGCGCTGGTGGATCAAGCGCGGCGCCGCTCCCGAGGCCGCGCACGCCTGCGTGCTGGTCGCGCGCGACTGGAAAGAGCTGCTCGCGCTGGCGCGCTCGGCCGCCGACTCCGTGCGCGAGAACCCCGAGCGCCCGCTTCCCACCGACCGCGCCTACCTGACGACGCGCAAGCCGTTGGGCCAGGATCTCGCCTTCGTCTTCCCGGGCTCCGGCAACCAGTACCTCGGCATGACGGCCGGCCTCGCCGCTCAGTTCCCCGAGATTCTGCGCCGGCTCGATTCCGAGAACGGGCATCTCCGCGATCAGATGACACCCGCGCGCGTCGCCCCTTGGCGACTCTCCTATGAACCGGGGTGGGAGGCCAAGGCCGAGAGCGAGCTCAACGCCGACTACCACGCCCTGATCTTCGCGTCCGTGGCGCATGGGACCGTGACCTCCGACCTCCTGCGCTCACTCGGCGTCGAGCCCACGGCCGTCATCGGCTACTCGCTCGGCGAGACGGCGGGGCTCTTCGCCACTCGGGCCTGGTCGGCGCGCGACGAGATGCTCCGCCGCATGAAGCAGTCGTCCTTGTTCACCTCCGAGCTCGCCGGCCCCTGCGACGCGGCCCGCCAGTTCTGGCGCCTGCCGGCCAACGAGAAGGTCGACTGGGTGCTCGGCGTCGTCGACCGTCCGGCCGACGCGGTCAACCGCGCGCTCAAGGCCGCCGACCGCGCCGCTCTCTTGATCGTCAACGCGCCCGTCGAGTGCGTCGTCGGCGGCTACCGCTCCGCCGTCGAGAAATTGGTCGAGGGCCTCGGCTGCGTGTTCCTGCCGCTGCAGGGCGTCTCCACCGTCCACTTCCCCGCGGCCAAGCTCGTCGAGAAGCAGTACCGCGATCTCCACCTCTTCCCGACGCGGGCTCCGAAAGGCATCCGTTATTATTCAGGAGCGTTCGGTAAGGCCTACGACGTCACGCGCGAGTCCGCCGCCGACTCGATCACGACCCAGGCGATTCGGGCCGTCAATTTCGCCGCCTTGATCAAAACGGCGTATGAGGACGGGGTCAGGACGTTCGTGGAACTTGGACCTCAGGGATCTTGCACGCGCATGATCGGCAAGATCCTGGGCCCGCTCACGCACAGCGCGCGCGCGATCGACGGGCGGGGGACCGACGAGGTCTCGGGAGTGCTCAAGCTGCTCGCCTACCTGATCGCCGAGCGAGTGCCCGTCGATCTCAAGCCGCTGTACGGCGCGCGCACTTTCTGCGCCGGCCATCAGCCCGCCGCGCCCGCTCCCGCGCAGTTCGTGCGCCTGCCGCTCGGCGGGCGGCCCTCCAAGGTCACCTGGACGCCGCCGCGCCGCGAGCCGCCGCCTCCGTCGAAGCCCTTCGTCTCGGCCCCGAGTGTTCGCGTGCCCGCGCCTGAATTGCCGGGTGCTGAATTCACGCGGCCGGCGGCTCATCGGCCCCCGTATCTGACCCCGGGACCAGTTCCGTCGGCTCATCAGCCGCCGCCAGTTCAGTCACCTGCCGGTTCTCTCGCCAACGCCGCCGCCCTCACCGCTCAGGCACACGAGATGTTCCTCAAGCTCGCGCAGAACTACGCCGCGCTCCAGACCAAGAACTTGTCGGAACAGATTCGAATCGCGACCGGCCAGAATGTCAGTGCCAGGCACGTACATTCCGTAAATTCTCCGAAGGTCTTCATGGACCGTCAGGCGTGTCTCGAGTACGCCTCCGGCAAGATCGGCAAGGTCCTCGGCGAGGCGTTCGCCCACGTCGACGCGTATCCGACGCGCGTGCGTCTGCCGGAAGAACCGCTGATGCTGTGCGACCGCGTCATGTCCGTCACCGGTGCGCCGAACTCGATGAAGTCGGGGTCCTGCGTCACCGAGCACGACGTTTTGGAAAACGGCTGGTACCTCGATGGGGGCCGTATTCCCACGTGTATCGCGGTCGAGGCCGGCCAGGCCGACCTGTTCCTGTCCGGGTATTTGGGCATCGACTCCCAAACCAAGGGACTCGCGGTCTACCGCCTCCTCGACGCGATTGTCACCTTCCACGACCATCTTCCCAAGCCCGGCGACGTGATCAAGTACGACATCTCGATCGACGGCTTCGGCCAGCACGACGACATCTGGCTGTTCTTCTTCCGCTACGACAGCACCGTCAACGGAAAACCGTTGTTGACCATGCGTAAGGGCTGCGCCGGCTTCTTCACCAACGCCGAGCTCGCCAAGGGCAAGGGCATCGTCCTGACGGAGGCGGAGAAGGCGCCGGTCCCGGGCAAGAAGCCTTCCGACTGGAAGCCCCTGGCACCCTTCAACGAGAAGATTTCTCTGTCCGACGCGCAGTTCGCGGCGCTGCGGGCGGGCGACCTCAAGACGGCGTTCGGCCCGGCTTTCGGTTCCCTTCCGTTCACGCCCGAGACGTTGCCCGGCGGCCGTATGAAGCTCGTCGATCGGATTCTCGAACTGGATCCTCACGGCGGCCGCTACGGCCTGGGCCGCGCCGTCGGCGAGATGGACATTCATCCCGACGATTGGCATCTCGTCTGTCATTTCAAAGACGACAACGTCATGCCCGGCACCCTCATGTACGAGTGCTGCCTGCACACCTTGCGCGTCCAGCTCATGCGCATGGGCTGGGTCGGCAAGAAGGGGAGGTCTGGCACGAGCCCGTGCCCGGCGTCGCCTCCCAGCTCAAGTGCCGCGGGCAGGTGCTCGCGTCCACGAAGAAGGCGCGCTACGAGCTCCACATCAAAGAGCTCGGCTACGGCGCCGACGGGGCGCCGTACTGCATCGCCGACGCGTTCATGTACAGCGACGCGAAGAACATCGTGCAGATCACGGATATGTCGGTGCGCCTGTCGGGCACCACGCGCCAGGACGTCGAACGGCTTTGGACGAAAAAAGAGAAAAGATTCTGTACGGGCCGAAGCAGATCATGGCCTATTCGAACGGAAACCCCTCGGAGGCGTTCGGAGAACCCTACAAAGTCTTCGACAAGGACCGAATCCTGGCACGGCTTCCGGGGCCGCCGTATCAGTTCCTGGACCGCGTCGTGGACGTTCAGGGCGCTCCGTTCAAACTGACGCCGGGCGCCTCCGCGACGTGCGAATACGACGTGCCTCGCGACGCCTGGTACTTCGCCGAGAACGGCCAAGCCACGATGCCCTTCGGCGTCCTGCTCGAGGTCGCGCTCCAGCCCTGCGGTTGGCTCGCGGCCTACTGCGGCTCGGCGCTGACGAGCCCGATCGATCTCTCGTTCCGCAATCTCGGCGGCGACGCCGTTCAGTCGATCGAGGTCACCCCGACACCGGGACCTTGATCACGACGGTCACGATGACCAAGTTCTCTCAGTCGGGAGGAATGATCATCCAGTCATTTGATATGTCCATGACGGATGCCCGTGGCCGTGTCGTTTACAAAGGGAAGACCGAGTTCGGGTTCTTCACGAAAGAGTCTCTGGCCAACCAGGTCGGCCTGCGCGGCGCCAAGCCGTTCGTTCCCGCGACGCCGGCCCGAATGCTTCCGTTGTCGGGCGGCCTGCCCGCGCTTCCCGGCCCCAAGCTCCTGCTTCTCGATTCCGTCGAGCAGTACGACGGCGCCGGCCCCATGGGGCTCGGCGCCCTATTAGGACATCGAGCGGTCAATCCGCGAGAGTGGTTCTTCGACGCCCATTTCTATCAGGACCCGGTCTGCCCCGGCTCCCTCGGCCTCGAGTCCTTCATCGAGTTGATGAAGTGCCACGCGCGCGACCGCTGGCCCGGGCCCGGGCGCTTCGAGAGCATGGTGCTCGGCCGCACGCACAAGTGGCTGTACCGCGGTCAGTACACGCCGGTGAACAAGAACGTCGAGGTCCAGTGCTGGATCACGGCCGTCGACGAGGCGACCAAGACGCTCACCGCCGACGGCTACCTTCTGCGCGACGGCCTGACGGTTTACGAGATGCGCGACTTCAGCCTCAAGATCAACTCATGAAATACACCAAGGTCTCTTTAGACGGTCTGGCTTACGAGCTGGCCCCCAACGTCGTCACCTCCGAGCAACTCGAGAAGCGCGTCGAGCCCGTCTACCAGGCCCTGCGCCTGCCCCTGGGACAGCTCGAAGCCCTCACGGGTATTAAAGAGCGCCGCTGGTGGGACCCCGGCTTCAAGCTCTCCGACGGCGCCGCCGCCGCCGGGCGCAAGGCCCTCGCGAAGGCCGGGGTCGACCCCAAGGACTTGGGCGTCGTCCTCTACGCCGGCGTCTGCAAGGAGTCGAGCGAGCCCGCGACCGCCTGCGCGGTGGCCTCCAAGCTCGGCGTCCAGAACGACTGCGTCGTGCAGGACATCAGCAACGCCTGCCTCGGCGTCATGTCCGGCATGATCGACATCGCCAACCGCATCGAGCTCGGCCAGATCAAGGCGGGGCTCGTCGTCTCCTGCGAGTCCGCCCGCGAGATCAACGAGAGCATGATTCAGTCGATGCTCAAGACGCCCACGATGGAGCACTTCAAGCTCTCGATCGCGACGCTCACCGGCGGCTCCGGCGCCGTGGGCGTCGTGCTCACCGACGGCTCCTTCGGCCGCACCGGCCCCAAGCTTTTAGGCGGCGCGACTTTGGCCGCGCCCCAGCACTGGGACCTGTGCCAGTGGGACCGCGACTTCATGAGGACCGACGCGCCGGCCGTGCTCAAGAACGGGATGGAGCTGGCCAAGATCACCTGGCAGGCGTTCTCGAAGAAGCTCGGCTGGACGAGCGCCGACATGGACAAGACGATCACCCACCAGGTCGGCGGCCCGCAGACGACGGCGCTGCTGACGGCGTGCGGCGTCGGCCACGACAAGGACTACCCGACTTACGAGTATTTGGGGAACATCGGCACGGTGAGCCTCCCGCTGACGGCGGCGCTCGCCGACGAGCGCGGCTTCTTGAGCAAGGGCGACCGCGTCGGCTTCATCGGCATCGGCTCGGGGCTCAACTGCATGATGCTGGGCCTGGAATGGTGAGAGCCGGACTCGCGGTCTTCCTGGCGCTCTGGACTCCGGTCCAGGCCGCGGAGCCCGCGTTCGACGCGCTGTCCCACCTTCTGCGCGAATACGCCGGCCCTGTCGACGCGGCGGCTGCGGAGGCCACGCCCGAGGCCGAGGCTCCCGCGGGCGAGCGCCTGGCCCAGGTCTCCGCCGACCTAGCGCTGATGGCCGAGGGCCTGGAGCTGTTCCGCGCTCCGGCCCACGCCGAGGCCGCGCTCGTGAACCTGCCGGACCACGTGATCCCGGAACTCCGCCCGTTCTTCAAGGACCGGGACGCCGCCCTTCTGACGATTTACCGCACCTTGGCCGTGACCGACTACACCTGGGCCTCGCGCTTCCCCGAGCCGGGCTGCGAGCCGCGCGAGCGCCGCGCCGCCCTGCTCGCCGCCGACGACGGTCTGTTCGCCGACGACCAGGGAGGCCTGTCGCCGTGGCTGGCCCGCCTGCTCGGCCCGGCGGCTGTGGGTCGGAGCGCGACCGAGGCGCTGGACCGGGCCTCCTCGAGGTCCGCGACGTCAGGGCGCGACTACGAGCGCCTGCGCGCCAAGGCCGCCAAGATCAGCGCCGCCCTGCGTTCCGAGAAGGCCCAGGGCCGAGAGCGCGCCAAGCTGTACTGCCTTCGCGCCGAGACATACGAGTCCCTGGCCGAGGCGCACCGCGCTTCCCGGGCTCCGATCACGGCGGGGCTCTCCTTGGGCGAGGCCGCCGACTCGGTCGTCGCGCTCGCCTGGGCCGCGAATGGGAAGGCTCCGCGCGTCGTCGGCGCCGGCACCATGGTCGAAACCGCAGATGGTCCGCGGCTGCTCACCGACGCGCGGCTCAAGCCGGCCGAGGACGGCGTCCTCTCCGCGATCACGCGCGGCCGCGACGGAGGGCTCGGCTCGGCCTACCCGGTGATCGTCGCGAGCGCCGACGACCTGATCCTGGTCGGCCGGGTGCCGGCCATAAGCATTCCGGCCCTGCGCCTGGCTTCGGGCCCCGCCGTCGAGGGGGACTTCTTCCGCGCGCTCGGGCACCTGTCCGCGGCCGGCCTGTGGACGACGACGCAGGGCCTCGTCACGGAGACGCGCGAGTCTGCTTTCGCCTCCGACGCGCTTGTCGGACCGGATCTCGTGGGCGGACCCATGCTCAACGACGCGGGCGAGGTCGTCGGCCTGATCATCCTGACGCCCGGCGGCGCGCCCGTCGCGTTGCGTCCCGAGACCTTGCGCCGTGCTCTGGCGGGCGCCGTGGTCGGCCCCGTCGAACTGCCGTCGGCCTCGCACACTGGAACGGCGTCGCTGCTCACTACGGCGCGCCCGATCACGGGCGACCTGCCCGGAGCCGGGGGCGAGGCCGTCGAGGCGGGCCTGCCGAGTAGCCTGGGCGGCGTGAACTGGGAGGGTGGCGGCGGCGTCGGCAATTGGCGCCCGCGCTCCTCCGCGGGGCCGCCGCGCTCCTACTCGAGCTATTCGGGCTCGTCGGGGTCGTCCTCGTACTCGAGCTCGGACTCCGGCGGCGCCGAGCTCGGCCGCGCGCTCGGGCAGGCGCTCGCGCCGCTCGTCGAGGCGCTGATCTTTCGCGGCATCCCGGCGCTGTTCCGAGGGATCGCGTCGTTGTTCAAGTCGAAGCCGAAGTCTCAGTCCACGCAGAAGATGGTGGCTCTCAGTGAAGTGAAGAAAATTGAGCAGCAGAAGGAAGAGGAGAAGCTTCCCGATCCGAAGCTCACCTTGACCTTGCTTCCGGCCGAGGCGTTCGTGACTTCCACCCAGCCTCTCACCCTCACGGCGCGGGTCTCGGGGAACCGCAAGGACCTGAAGCTCGACGGCCACGTCGTCGAATTCCGCGTCAACGGCGTCGACGTCTCCACTTCCGCGACCGCGACGACCGACGCCTCCGGCGTCGCGCTACTGACCATCACGATCCCGGCCGCGGCGATCGCTCATAAGAATTTGGACGTGGAAAGCGCGAAACATCCGTGGCTGACGAACGCCGCGCACACCCAGGCGGCGCACAACGTCTGCCAGGTCACCGTGATGGCGGCGGAAGGCGCGCTTGTGATCACGGCTACGATCTATGCCCCGCAGCTCGCGCTTGCGGGCGGCGGCCGGGTGGTCGCGAGCGCGACTTTGTCGCAAGGCGCCTGCGCCGCCATCGGGGCGGCTTGGGTCGCTTCGGCCAAGCTGGCGTGCGACGGGCTTCTCGGCAAGGAGATCGCGGACGTGAAGCCGGCGCCTCATAGCGCTCCGGCTCCTCAAGGACAGGGCGCCGCCAAAGCGTCCGGTCCTATGGTTGCGGCGGCAGCAGAGAGGGGACAGCGCGACTTGGACTCCGAGGCAGCAAAGCACGCAATGTCGGAGTGGCATTCGACTCCAGGCGAACCCAACGAGCCGCCGGACGACGATGAAAAGGAATTGGAGCGGCCGTCTTCGGTACGAATGACGGCCAAAGAAGCCGAGAAGGCCGCCAAAGAACTCGGCTACGACAAAAAAATCCCCGCGCATAAAGCTCCTTTTAATTCGCATGGACGACCGGTTTTCCAAAGCGGGAATAAGTACATCACTCCCGACGCCGATGGTCATAACGGCGGTGTCTGGAAGATGTTCAATAGAGCCGGTCAACGCTTGGGAACCTACGATAAAAACCTCGTCTGGATAGGCAAATAATGTTTTCGATCAAGCTCTTGCCCGCCAAAACGCCTCGAACAGCAAACGCGGAGATCGTTATCGGCAATCACAGGGAAATTATCGAGGTTCCTCTGCAGTATTGGCGCCGCGAACAGTATCGGGCGCAGTGGCGCGAAGCCATCGGGCGTCTCCAGTCGGGGCATGCCTCCTCTTGTCTGATAACTTCCATGGTCGATCCCGCCAAGGCGAACTTCCTGATGTGGTGGCCCATGTGGCGAGAGGGCGAGACGGTTTTCATTCAGAATCAACTTTTGTTCATGGATTCGATTCAGGGCCGATTCGACGAAAGGAATCCATATCGTCATATTCCTGTCCGTGCGACTAAATCGGAAGACGGGGAAAAAGTATCTGAATGGTCAATTCCATTACAGACGATTCGTTCCCTATGAGTCGGACGAGAAGGCCAACACGTGAACGCATCTACAATGAAATCCACCTCTGAGAAAGAGATTCGGATAACGGAATGGATGACCTCCGCCTTCCAGAACGACAGTATTCGGCGATTCCATGATTTGCACATCGACGACATCGATCCCGCGTGGTCTGAAAAGCAAAAATGGATAGTGAACGGGCTCTCGGCTCTCGAGATGGCCTGTAGAATGCGAGATCGGGAGAAGATTCCTGCGGACGTCGCATTGGTCTTCTCGCTTAAAACGGCGCGCGATCCGGTAGGCGTGAATTTCCGCGACCGGATTGGCCTCACGGGTGAATTCGATCATTCGCCCCCGGCGCTTTACCTTCTTGAGAGGGGAGCGAAGCCTTGGGACTTCGGCGCCGAAGCCGCTTCCGTGCACCCGTTGGAATCATCGAACAAGATTCTGGATCCCGGACCGCTAGAGCTTGGGGCCCTCGGGGCGTGCTATTTCATGGAGTTTCGGCCCGCCGATGCGGTAGATTTTTCACGGACAGTTGTCCTGGTACGCTGAATGACTTGGAAATCTCTTTACCCGTTTGCCGGGAATCGACTCGACCTCGGCGGCAACTCTCTTCATTACTTGGATGAGGGGAAGGGCGAGACCGTCCTCATGGTTCACGGCAACCCCACGTGGTCGTTCTATTTCCGGAACGTCGTCAAAGCCCTCTCGCCGGACTACCGCTGCATCGTCCCCGACCACATGGGCATGGGCCTCTCCGCCCGCCCCGACGACAAGCATTACGCCTACACGCTCCAGTCCCGCGTCGACGATCTCGATAAGCTGATGGCCCACGCGGCCCCGTCCGGCCCCGTCACCCTCATCGTCCACGACTGGGGCGGCATGATCGGCATGTCCTGGGCCGTGCGGCATCCGGAGCGGATCAAGGCGATCGTCGCCTTGAACACCGGCTGTTTCAGATTGCCGGAGGAGAAGCCCTTCCCACCCGGCCTGACCGTGATGCGCGGCGCCCTGACCGGGATCCCGCTGCGCCTGAGCGCCTTCTTCCGCCGCACCGTCCTGCGCTCGTGCACGAACAAGGTGAAGCTCGACGAGGCGACGATGGCGGGCTATCACGATCCCTACGACGGGTGGAAGGAGAGCCGCGCCGTGCACCGCTTCGTGCAGGATATTCCGCTGCAGCCCTCTGATCCCGCGTGGAAGGTCGTCGTCGACACGGAGAGCAAACTCTTTCTATTGAAGGAAGTCCCGATGCTGTTGCCCTGGGGGCTTCGAGATTGGGTGTTCGACGAGGCCTTCCTGAACGGCTGGATCAAGCGCTTCCCGAAGGCGCAGGTGAAGCGGTTCGAGGACTGCGGCCACTTTCTGCTCGAAGACGCGCGCGACGAGGTGATCCCGCTGATCAAGGGTTTCGTCGCGGGCGCGGCGGTGCGGGCGTGACGGCGACGCAGGCGGCCGACATCGGCTCGCGCCTGCTCGACAACGCCAAGCGCCTGGGCAAGCAGCCCGCGCTGATCCAGCGGGACAAGGTCACGACGTACGAGGAGCTCGGAAAGGACGTCGAGCTGCTCGCGCAGGGATTCCTGCGGGCCGGCCTGCAGAGGAACCAGCGCGCGGCCGTGCTGATTCCGCCGTCGCGGGACTTTTTCTCGACGGCCTTCGCGCTGTTCCGCTCCGGCGTGACGCCCGTGCTCATCGACCCGGGGATCGGGTTCTCCAATTTGGGCCGCTGCCTCGGGGAGGCGGAGCCGGACGCGTTCGTCGGCTCGGCCAAGGCGCACATCGCGCGGGCCGGGGCGGGCTGGGCGCCGAGCGCCAGGCTCAAGATCGTGGCGGGAGGGCCGTCGCTCGGCCTGCCCACGCTCGAGACCATGCGCGAGATCGGGGCCGGGCGGACCTTGCCCCTGCCGGAGCTCTCGCCCGAGACGCGGGCGGCGATTCTCTTCACGTCGGGCAGCACGGGCGCCCCGAAGGGCGCGGTATACGAGCACTCGATGTTCTCCGCGCAGGTGGACCAGCTCCGCTCCCTGTTCGACATCAAGGAGGGCGAAGTCTCGCTCGCCACCTTCCCGCTGTTCGCGATCTTCGACCTGGCGCTCGGGCAGACCGTGATCCTGCCCGACATGGACTTCACGCGGCCCGGCATGGTCGACCCGATGGCGATCGTTGAGCCCGTCCAGAAGCATGCCGTGACCCAGCTGTTCGGCTCGCCCGCCTTGATCGACCGCGTCGGGCGCTTCGGCGCGCGTCACGGGATCGCGCTGCCGAGTCTGAGGCGCGTGATGAGCGCGGGGGCGCCGGTGCCGGCGAAGGTGATGGAGACGTTCGCCAAGATGCTGAGCCCGGAGACGCCGATCTACACTCCCTATGGCGCGACCGAGGCGCTGCCCGTGGCGCTCACGAACTCCAACGAGATCCTGCGCGAGACCGCCAAGGAAACGGCGAAAGGCAAGGGAATCTGCGTGGGGCGGCCGGTTCCGGGAATAAAAGCGGAGGTGATCCGGATCGAGGACGGGCCGATCAAGACCTGGTCCGACGAGCTCAAGCTTCCTGTCGGACAAGTCGGCGAGATCGTCGTCCAGGGGCCCGTGGTCACGGGGGAATATTTCCGGCGCGTGGATGATATGGCCAAGGCCAAAATCGGAGACGGCAAGACCTTCTGGCACCGCATGGGCGACCTCGGCTATTTCGACGACCAGGGCCGCCTGTGGTTCTGCGGCCGCAAGGCGCACCGCGTCCGGACCGAGAAGGGGACTTTGTACACGATCTGCGTCGAGCAGGCGTACAACGTCCACCCCGCGGTCAAGCGCACGGCGCTCGTGGGGGCGGGCATGATCCCGGTTCTGTGCGTCGAGCTCGAGCCCGGAAACATCCCGAGTGAATCCTTGAAGGCGGAGCTGCTGTCTCTGCCGAACGCGTGCGCCGAGGTGAAGGACCTGCTGTTCCACCCCGCGTTCCCGGTCGACACGCGGCACAACGCGAAGATCAACCGCGAGGCCCTCGCCGTCTGGGCGGCCAAGGAGCTCGGCGCGTGAGGGCGCTCGTCACGGGCGGCGGCGGGTTCATGGGGGCCGCCCTCGCTCGAAAACTGCGCGAGAGGGGCGACGAGGTGCGCGTGTTCGGGCGCGGCTCGTACGCCGATCTCGAGGCGGTCGGCATCGATTGCGCGAAGGGCGACATCACCGATTTCGACGCGGTCAACGCCGCCTGCGAGGGGCGCGACGTCGTGTTCCACGCCGCCGCCAAGGTCGGGCTGTGGGGGAAGTACGAGGATTTCGAGGCCGTCAACGTCGGCGGGACCAAGAACGTGATCCAGGCCTGCCTGCGCAACCGCGTGACCAAGCTCGTGTTCACGGGCTCGCCGTCGGTCGTGTTCCACGGCGGGGACGTCGACGGCGTCGACGAGAGCGCGCCGTACCCCGAGCATTTCGACTCGTTCTACTCGAGGACGAAGGCGGAGGCCGAACGCATCGCGCTCGCGGCCAACCACGAGCGGCTCGCCACGGTATCCCTGCGCCCGCACTTCATCTGGGGCCCCGGCGACCGCAACCTGCTGCCGCGCGTGGTGGCCAAGCAGAGGGCCGGGCGCCTGTACCGCATCGGCGACGACAACAAGCTCATCGACACGATCTACATCGACGACTGCGTGGAGGCCCACGTCCTGGCCGCGATCCAGCTCTCGCCGATCTCGGAGATCGCCGGCAAGGCGTACTTCCTGTCCGGCGACGATCCGCGCCCTTTCTGGGAGATCGTCGACCGCATGCTGGGCGCGGCGGGCCTTCCGCCGGTCAAGAAGCGCATGCCCAAGAGCCTCGCCTACGCCCTGGCCGCGGCGTGCGAGGGGATTTGGCGGACCTTGGGGCTGTCGTCCGAGCCGCCCCTGACCAAGTTCCTCGTGGACGCCTTCACCACCGCGCATTGGTTCGACGTCTCGGCCGCGAAGCGCGAGCTGGGCTGGAGGCCCAAGGTGAAAATCGAGGACGGAATGGCCCGCGTCGCCCACTGGATCAAGGCCGGTGGAATTAATGCTTAACGTCTAAAGCCTGGCACCATCTCCGTCTAGAGGGAAATTTCGGCCTTAAACCGGATGATCTTAACGTCTTAAGCCTGGCACTCCCTAGGCCGATTAGGCCCGGGTCCCGTAGGCCAAACGGCCTATAGTCGTCTCCGGGAAATCCTATAAACTCCGGGCATGAGACGACTGACCGCCGCCGCCGTCGCCCTGGCCCTGCCCCTGGCCTCGGGCTGCGACCCGAACCAGCAGCAGCAGACCTCCACGAAGCGCGACGAGGCTCCCGCCCGCCGCGCGGCCGAGCGCAACGAACGCGCGGGCCGCGAGCTCATGGCCTACGCGCCCGCGACCGACTTCACCGGCGCCGCGCCCGAAACCGCCGCCGACCGGCTCGGCGCGATGTTCGACGGCAACGGGGTCCGGGACGCCGTCGCCGACCCGCGCCTGATTTCCGTCGCCCACCGCACCGGCCCGGACGGCCGCAAGCGCATCCCTTATACGGCCGCCTCGAGCGAGCGCCGTCCCGTGGGCGGCGTGGTGCCTCCCTTGCCGGACGACTATGACTACTCCAAGAGCGGCGCGACGCCGGGGACCGCCGCGGGCGCCGGCGAGACCTTGCTCGGCTTCGCCCGGTTCCAGCTCGAGCAGAAGTTCGCCACGGTCGCCCCGATCATGAGCCGCGCCGGCTGGAAGGCGGCCCCGCGCAAGGGCTCCAACGTCGAGCAGACTCCCTACCGCGTGACGGTCCACCACACCCAGGGCCATCGCCCGATGAGCGAGGCCGAGGCCGCCAAGAGCGTGAAGGGCACGCAGTGGTACCACATGGTCGGCCGCGGCAAGGAGGGGAAGGACAACTTCTCCGACATCGGCTACCACTTCCTGATCGCCGGCGACGGGCGCGTCATCGAGGGCCGCAAGGCCGAGTACCTCGGCGCGCACGCCGGGAACGCCAACCGCGGCAACATCGGCGTCGCGATGATGGGCGACTTCAACAAGCTCCGCCCCACCGACGCTCAGGTCGAGAGCCTGACGCGCCTGGTCACCTTCCTGTCGGTGAAGTACAAGAAGGACCCCGCGTCCAAGGGCTTTCTCGAGGGCCACCAGCACTACAACAGCACCGACTGCCCCGGCCTGCACATGATGGAGATCCTCGACTCCCTGCGGCGCAAGATCGACCGCGAGAACGAGATGATCATGGCCGGCGACCGCCTCGGCACCGCCGACGGCGACTTCCAGCCGCTGGCCGTCGTCACGAACGCGTGAGGCGCGGGGCGCTCGCGGCCCTGCTCGCGCTCGCCGGCTGCGCGCGAAGCGCCGGGCCCGACTCCACCGTCGCGCTCGAGTACGAGCTGTCCTCCGGCGGCGCCCTGATCGAGGCGAGCCCCAAGGACGAGCCGCTCGTCGTGACGCTCGGCACGGGCGGCCTTCCCGAGGCCGTCGAGGCCGGACTGGTCGGCCTCAAGCCCGGGGCGGAAAGGATCCTCGACCTCCCGGCGGAGAAGGCCTTCGGCGCCTACGACGCCGCCAAGGTGAAGGCGGTCCCGCTGGGCGCGTTCGGCGAGATGGCCAAGGGCCTCAAGCCCGGCTCGACCGTGGCGGGCACCCAGAACGGCCGCGCGGCCGAGGGGCGCGTCGTAAAGATCGAAGGCGGGGCCGCGACGCTCGACTTCAACCATCCCCTGGCGGGGAAGGCCCTGCGTTACCGTCTCAAAATACTCGCCGTTCGCTGATACCGTCGTATTGACGGTCAGCGGTGTCCGCCCTATACTCCTCGGGTGGAATCTCCGCCGATTCGTTGCGTCGTTCCTTTTGACCCCTGGGATTACGCGCTGTGCACGAGGCCCCTTATGAGGGGAACGGTCTTGAAGGTCGTCGCCATTATGGGAGGCGTATACCTTCTCGCCCTCGCCTACGGCTACTATCATGATCGGACGCCCCACTGGTCGGAGCCGGCCGCGATGATTTTTTCTTCGCTCTATGGGGCGGCCTCTTGACCAATCGTTGGTATCTCGCGCGGGGCATTCGAAAGGCTCACGCGCATAATCCGGACGCCCTGGCGATGAGTTGGGAGATCGACGCAACGAGCCTGCGCTATCAGTCGCAGTCCGCCAGCGGCTCTCTGGAGTGGCACTCCTTGATGCGAATTGTGCGGATACCTGAGGGCATCTTAATGATGCCTCAGTCCGCAGTTTCTTACTGGCTCCCGAACGCGGGGTTCGCGCCGGGCGACCTCGAGCGGTTCGCGGGGACGGCGCGGGAAAAATGCCGTCGGTACCAGGACCTCAGCGGCTCGAGATTCCCCGTCGTATGGCCTTGATCCGCCGCGGCTAGGCGTGCTTCTTGCGCGCGGCGATCGAGGCGACGATCGACAGGACGAGCACGCCGCCGATGACGAGCAGCGAGTGGCCCGTCGAGACGTGGTACCAGTCCTTGGCGATCATCTTGACGCCGACGAAGACCAGCACGGCCGACACGCCCGTCTTGAGGTACTTGAACTCCGACATCGAGCCCGCGAGCAGGAAGTACATGGAGCGCAGGCCCATGACCGCGAAGATGTTCGAGGTGTAGACGACGAAGAGGTCCGAGGACACGCCGAGCGCCGCGGGGATGGAGTCGACCGCGAAGATCAGGTCGGTGCCCTCGATGACGACGAGCGCGGCGAACAGCGGCGTCGCGTGCAGGACGCCGTCGATGCGCGTGAAGAACTTGTGGCCGTGCAGGCCCTGGGTGACGGGCAGGAACTTGTGGAGGAGCTTCAGGGCCGGGTTCTTCGCGGGGTCCATCTGCTCGTCGCCGGAGAACAGCATCTTGGCGCCCGTGAAGACGAGGATCGCGCCGAAGACGTAGAACATCATGTGAGACGCCTCGAGCAGGGACAGGCCCGCGAAGATGAAGATGAAGCGCATCGCGATCGCGCCCAGGATGCCCCAGTGCAGGACGCGCGGCTGCTCCTCGGGCCCGATGCCGAAGAACGTGAAGACGAGGATGAATACGAACAAATTGTCGACGGACAGCGATTGCTCCAGGATGTAGGCCGAGACGAACTGGAAGGCCTTGTCGTGGCCGTAGACGAAGTAGACCGCCAGGGCGAACGCCGCGGCCAGGGCCCACCAGATGCCGACCATCACGCCGGCCTCGCGCACGCTCATGACGTGGGCCTTCTTGTTGAAGATGCCCAGGTCGAGAACCATCATGACGCCCATGACGGCGACGAAGCCCGCCCACAACCACGTGATAGGAGTGACGCTCATTGGTCGGAAATTCTACCATTAGAGGCGATGATCCTGATATTCACCGACGGCGCGTGCTCCGGCAATCCCGGACCCGGAGGCTGGGCGTGCGTGATCGCCACGCCGGACGGCAAGGTCCTCGAGCGCGCGGGCCGCGACGAGCCGACGACCAACAACAAGATGGAGCTCGGCGCCGTCATCGCCGGGCTGCGCGCCGTCGAGGCCATGCCCGGCGTCGTGGTCGTGCACACGGACTCGACCTACGTCATCGAGGGGATCACGAAGTGGATCGTCGGCTGGAAGCGCCGGGGCTGGACGACGGCCGCCGGCGAGCCCGTCAAGAACGAGGCCCTGTGGCGCGCGCTCGAGGCGCTCGTCGTCGCGCGCGGGCGCGGGGGCGTCGAGTGGCGCTGGGTGAAGGGCCACTCCGGCCACGACGCCAACGAGCGCTGCGACGAGCTCGCGGTCTGCGCCGCGAAGCGGCGGCCGTACGACCTTTACGAGGGGCCGTTGATGAACTACCCGTACGGCTCGCTGCTGCCCTCCGAGAAGAAGGCCCTGCCCGTCCGGCCGAAGGCGGGGAGCGGAAGGACGCAGACACCCGCCCCGTCTCGTACTTGAGTTATCTCGACGGCAAGCTGATGCGCCACGAGACTTGGAAGGAGTGCGAGGCTCGCGTGAAAGGCACGCCCGCTAAGTTCAAGAAAGTGCGTTCGCAGGAAGAAGCCGACGCGGCTCTCAAGTCCTGGGGCGCGGATTAGGCCAGAAACGAAAAGGGCCCGGGGAGACGTTCTCCCCGGGCCCTTTCTGCTTAAGGCTCAGTAAGCGACGTCGTTGCCCCGGCCGCGGTTCATCGTCGCGCCCGTGCTGATGCGGCTGTTGACGCGGGAGAAGCTCCACGACTCGATGAACACGCTCTGGCTCACGAAGTTGGCCGGCTTAGGCCCGTTGGAGGCCGCCGTGAGGTCCGTGACGTTCTGAGGCGTCCCCGCGTCGGCGAGGACGTCGATCGGCGCGTTGTGAACGATGGTGTCGGTGCGGCGCTCGTTCCAGCCCCAGAGCCGGCCCTTCTCCTTCCAGATCACGCGGCGCACGATCTTCGCCGTGACGCGCAAGGTCTCGCCCTGGTAGAAGGACGCGCGGTCGTCGTTGATCACGAGCTCGACCTTGCCCGCGTTGACGCGCAGGAAGGCCTGGACCTTGTCGGCCTCGGGGGCTTTGAGGATCTTCGGCCCCGCGATGAAGGTCAGGGACTCGCTGCCCGCGCGCTGGTTGTCGGTGCGGATCGCGTAGTTGTACGACGCGCCGGAGAAGTCGTAGCGCGGCTGCCCCTGCCCGTCGTACTTGACGCGGACGACGTCCGACTCCCACGGCAGGTCCGAGCCGCCGGCCTGGCTCATGTCGAAGGAGACGTGCGACGTGTAGACGCGCGGCTGGCCGTACTCGCGCGGGAGGCGGATGCAGCTCGCCTTGTAGTGGTCGAAGCGCTCCTCCCAATGCGAGCCGTTGAAGCCGCCCTGAACCCAGTCGTAGCGGTACACGGCCTGGTAGTAGCACTCCTTGGCCTCGCGGTAGGTCTGGCTCGTCAGGGTGTTGGTGTGGAGCTGATTCTGGTTCGCCGCCGTGCGCTTGATCACGGCGACGTCCTCGGTGCGCGTCCAGTTCGTGACGAAGGTGTCGCGCCAGCGGTACCAGCCGCTGTAATAGTAGAACCGGTCCGGGCTGCTCGTGTCCTTGTACGGCCGGTCGTAGCCGTGCGGAAGGCCCGTCCACCAGTTGTAGTGGTCGAAGTCGGTGTTCCACCAGTTCGGCGCGGGCGGCGGGAACGAGCTGCGCCAGACGGGCGCGGGCCGCGACGGCGGCGTCGTGCTCGGCGGGTTGCCGCCCGGGGTGTTGCCCGAGCCCGGAGGGCCCGTGCGCGGAGGCTGCTGGCCGCCGCTGCCGGGGGCCGCCCTGGCCGCCGCGGGGTTCCTGCCGCTCGCCGCCCGAGCCGGGAGGACCGCCGGAGCCGGGAGGGCCGTTCTGCTGGCCGCGGCGGACGGTGTCCTGGTCGGCGCCGCCGGAGCCGGGAGGGCCCTGGACGAGACGGAGCTTGGCGCCGCCCGCGGCCGGGACGTCGGCGACCGCGTCGCGCAGGACGCCGCCTTCCTCGGTCGCCCAGGCGCGGACGTCCGCGCCGGAGACGGAGCCGCTCCGGACGAGGCCGGCGTCGAAGTTCGGAACGACCGCGGAGGCCTTGAGGCGCTCCGCGGAGGCCGCGAGCTCGGCTTCCTCGGCCTTGACCGCGACCGCCGGCCGGACGGCCGCGATGACGGGGAGCGCGCGGACCGGCTTGGCGACGATCGCGTGGCCGAGGTACGTGCCTTTCGGGAAAAGCTCCTTCTCGAGCGACGCGCGGACGGAGTCGGACACGTCCGCGAGGACGAGGCCGCCGAGGGCGGCCTCGCAGCGGAGCTTCTCCGACGTGAGCTTCGCGGCCTCGGCCCGCAGGGTCGCGCAGGCGTCGGCGGCGCTGACCTGGGCCCGCGCGGGGACCGTGGCCAGGGCGAGGATGAGAGCGGCGGCGGCGTTCATGATAGTCATGGTGTCTCCCGAGGTCAGACCTCGAAGCGGTCCTTCAGCCACTTGATGATCCAGCCGTACATCGTCTGCTGATTGAGCGCGCCGTGCTGGTCGCTGCCCTTGCCGTCGGTTCCGTACGCGGTGTTCGCGGCGGCGTCGTACGTCGCCTTGTCGATGCGCGGCGCGCCGGGCGGGAGCGGCTGGCCGTTCTTCGCGTCGCCCGGGCGGTAGTAGCGTCCGTCGTACTGCTCCCAGAGGGAGTACTGGAATGAAGGAATCGCGGGCTTGTCCTGCGGCGCGGTCCAGTCCCTGACCCAGGAGAAGAACTTGGAGTCGAGCAGGTGGCCGGAGTTGGTGCCGACGCCCTGCGCCGCGGCGCGCGAGGCGGCGACGAGCTGCTCGAACCAGTTCCACTGCGTGTACGTCGAGCGGTCGCCGGAGACGGCCTGGTAGTCCTTGTCGGTGGCCCACGAGCGCGACGTGCCGTTCGTCAGGTCGACGAACACGCGCGTCATGTTCATGAAGGAGGCGGCGAGCTTCTCCGCCGAGGCCGGGATGGTCCCGTACCAGGCGTTGAAGAACACCTGCTCGCGCGCGATGACGGAGGCGATGAACTCCCACGGCGCGCCGCGGTACATCTCCTCATGGCGGCCGTTGAAGCGGTTGAGCAGGTCGTGGGTCAGGAGGATGACGGGGCGGTTCTGGCGGTCGACGGCGGCGGCGGCCATGTACTTGGCGTGGGGGTTGGAGTCGAGCAGGTAGTAGCCGCCCTGGCGCCGGAACTCGTCGTTGAGCGACTGGAAGACCTGGGAGCCGTTGGAGGCGTAGCGCTCCGTGGCGTCGACCTTCTGACGCTCGGCCCAGTCCAGGTTGCGGTACGAGCCGAACGACGCGCCGTCGAAGCGCGCCGCGCCGTCGGCCCAGAACTGCGCGGGGACGCGCGGGGCGCCGCCCTCGGGGGCGGAGGCGGCCGGGAGCAGCGCCGCGAGCGCGGCGGGAACGGCCTCGGCGCGCGCGGCGGCCGGAAGCGCGGCCGCGACGGCGGGCTTGGCGGCGGCCGGGACGGCCGCGGCGGGGGCGATCGCGGCGGCGAGCGCCGGGGCGATCGAGGGCGCCGCGAGCGACGGCGTCAGCGTCAGGGCGGGGGCGCTCATCGGCAGGAGAGACGCCGCGCCGGGCATGACGGGCGCCGAGAGCTGAAGCGGCGCGAACGAGGCGCCGGGCGCGATCGCCGCGCGCGAAACGACGCCCGCGAGGGCCGTCGAGGGAATCAACGACAGGAACAGGACCGCGATCTTCATGAGTGCGACCTCCGCTGACGCCTGTGACCGACCGGCGAACTTTAGTAAGAGCGGGGGCGCTTTGTGGGGACCGGAAGTCCCGGCGGAGCGGCGGCAAGAGGCCTAGCGGGGCGCGGGCCCAGCGGCTTCTCGTGCGGGCGCGGCGGCGGAATCGATGGTCCCCCGGGGGCGGGGATTGACCCCGCCCTAACGGGTCCGTCCGCGACGTATGACGCACCCTAGTCGCGGCGGACCCTAGCCCGGGGGACCATCGATTCCGCCGCCTCACCACGATGACGCGAGGTCGTAACGCGGCGAAGCCGCGAACTCATTCGTCATCCCGCGTCCGTTCAAATCATCCCGGTGAGGCCGGCGGATCGAGCGATCCGCGGGCTAGGATTCGCCGCGATCAGGAGTCAGTCGAGCATCGCGGACGAATCCGTTAGGACGCGGTCAATCCGCGTCCCCCGCGGATCGCTCGATCCGCCGGCCGCGCCAGGATGGTTCACGATCCGCTGTATGTCAGGCGGAGGCGGAGGCGGATCGGCGGGCGACGAGCCACAGCCACGCGTTGAACACGTGCGAGCCGACGGCGGCGGCCCACACGAACCAGTCGAGGCGCCCGATCGCCGTCAGCGCCACGATCAGGTACACGTAGTCGCGGCTGGCGATGCGCTCGACGACGACGGCGAGCGGTCCGCGCTTCTCCTCGGGGACGCGCAGCACGAGGTACCACACGGAAAAGCCGCAGGCGAGGAAGCCCGTCACGAGCAGGACGCCCGGCACGAGCCAGGAGTGGCCCGGGTGCAGGCGCGCGACGCCGACGGGCAGCGCGACGAAGGTCGCCAGGTGGGAGAAGTGGTCGGCCCAGAGGTCGTACTTGGCGCCGGACTCGCTTTGCAGGTGCTTGAGGCGCGCGATCTCGCCGTCGCAGCCGTCGAGCAGGCAGCAGAACCAGAGCACGAGGGCGCCCCAGAACTGAAGGCGCGAGGACGGCGCCGCGAGCCACCACGCGCCGAGGATCCCGAGAGCCAGCCCCGCCGTCGTGACGTGGTTCGGGGTGACGGGGAAGGGCAGCAGCATGCGCGAGATCGCGATCGACAGGGTGCGGTCGAATTTGGCGATGTAGCCGTCGTTGTCCTTGGCCAGGCGCGCGCACAGCGCGTCGGCCGCGACGCGGGCGGCGCCGCCGCGCGCGTCGAAGAAATGTCCGGCGCCGACCTCCGCCCCGGGGCCCGACAGCGCCCTCGCGTGGACTTCCTCCGGAGAGCGCGTCCCCGCGCCGAGCGGGCCCGGCGTCCAGCGCAAGGCCGCGACGGGGCGTCCCGAGACGGAGCGGCGCGCGTCGCCGGCGCCCGCCGTCGCGACGCCTTCGGCGGCGGCGGCGAACTCCGCGAGCGCGCCCTCGTCGGGGAAGCTCTCGGCGTCGAGCGCGAGCACCGGCAGGCGCGCGTCGAGCGCCGCGGCGCCGAGCTTGTCGCCGAGGACGGGAACCGCCGAGGAGCGCAGCTGCGCGGCCCACCTGCGCATGAACGCGTCGCCGGCGCCCGCGATCACGATGCGGTCGGGGCCGAGCTCCCGGCCGGCGCGAAACGCCGCGCGCACCGCGGCCGGCAGGCCCGCGACGAGCGGGGAGCCGTCCTTATATAGGAGGAGCACCTGCCAGCGGCGCGGAGCCGGGGCCGTCACGAGCGCCGCGTCATCTCGAAGAGGTTCGTGGCCTGGCCGCCGAGGAAGCCTTCGAAGCGGCGGCCGTCGAGCATGGGGCGCTCGGCGATCTCGAAGTAGGCGTAAGTCCACGGCTTCCTGACGAGGCGCGCGCCGGAGCGCATCTCGACGGGGATCACGACGGCCTGGGTCGAGGACTGGCGCAGCTTGGTGCCGGGGTCGCCCTCGATGTCGGGCTTCATCGGAACACCGGCTTTTTTCATAGCCGCGACGGTCTTCTCGATGTCGTCGAGCGCGGAGACGCCGTGCGCGTGGACGGCGGCGGTGAAATGGTTGACGGTGTGGCCGTGCAGGAGCACCCAGGCGCCGAACTGCGTCTCCTTCTCGAGCGCGAGCGCGTCGGCCGCCTTCGGCGCGGGCCAGCGGCGGCCGAACTGCGCGGCCCAGCGGCGCAGCAGCTTGTCGCGCTTGCGCGCCGGCAGGCGCGGCAGGTCGGAAAGGCCGGCCAACTCCTCGTCGGACAGGCCGGGCTCCGCCTTGGCGGCGGCGGCGAGCGCGATCCGGCGCGCGCGCGGCGACAGCTCCCAGACGCGCAGCTCGGAGACGAACAGGCGCGGCAGGTTCTCCGACGGCGGGGCGAAGTGCAGGGAGGTCAGGTGCTTGTCGGGAAAGTCGTAGGCGCCGGCGGCGCGGTAGCCGAGAGCCTCGAACGGCCGGGCGATCGAGGCGATGCCCGACCAACGCTCCTGCGCCGCGAACGTGCGGAACGCGAGGTGGTCGTTGCGGAAGGTCCCGCCGTGCTCCTTGAGGATGTCCTCGTAGGCGCGCGCGTGCGAGACGCGGTCGCGGTACTCCTTCCACAGCCAGTCGAAGAGGCGCTCGAGGAACGCCGTCTGGGCGATCATGCGGCGATTCTATCAGATCGACGGCGCGGCGCGCTCAGCGGGCGAGGCGCTCGATCTGCTCGCGCGTCTCGCGGCCGATGCGCCAGGCCTCCTGGATCATCACCCGGCCCGTGTCCGCCCAGTACGCGCGCATGCGGCGCAGGACCGAGGTCTTGATCGCGGAGAGGGGCGCGCGGCCCTCCTCGACGCCGTCCTTCTCGAGCGCGGCGCGCTCGGCGGAGGAAAGCCGGCGGCGGCGGAAGAGCTCCGCCTCGATGCGCTCGACGGCCGGCGCCATGCGCTGCTGCTCGCGGCCGCCGGCGGCCATCAGGCGGATGGCCGCGCGCTCGAACGTGGGCACGCGCGTGTAGGAGCCCTCGAGCCAGTGGTTCATCCGGGCGGGATCGGCGGCGTGCTCCTCCGCCTGGCGCATGAAGTCGGCGAAGCGGCCGCCCGTCGCCAGCAGCCGCGTCTCCCGGGCGGCGAAGCCCGGGCTGGCGGCGCGCATCTGGCGCAGGAAGGCGACCTGGGCGTTGTTGGCCTCCATCTCGTCTTCGCGCGTGTACATCGTCGAGTAGTGCTTGTCGGTGAGCGGCGCTTTGCGCAGCCGCTGGCGGTGATGCGTGAGCTCGTGCGCCATGAGCTGGGAGTAGAGGACCACGGCGTCTCGAAGCGCCTCGTCGTCGTTCAGCGCTCCTCGCGGGGAGCGGCCGATCTCGGCCAGCAACTCGGCCATGAGGGTCGTGTTCCAGACCACGCTGCCGGAGCCGGGCAGGCGGGCGTAATGGCCTCCGGAGGAGCCCGCGAGCGCCCGGAGCTCGGTCGTGACCGGCATCTCGCGGACCGACGCGATGAGCTCGCGGCCGATCTCGGTCGCGCCCAGCGCGCGCACGACGGCGTCCGTGAGCCGGCCCGTGAGCCGATGCGTCTCCTCCGGGTTCAGATCGTAGACGGGCTTGACGGCGGCGGCCGGCGCCAGCTTCAGCTGTCCGCGGGCTCGGTCGAGGAGGCCCTCGGCCTCATCGAGGTCCCCGGACTTGCGCGCCTGCTCGAGGGCGCGCGCCGCGCCGGAGCCGGCGGCGGCGGCCTTCTCGGCGGCGCGCAGCCCCGCGGCGAACCTCTTCGCGCGCTCGAGCGCCTCGTTGTGCACTATGATCTCCTCGGTCGACATCAGCCCGGCGAGCATCCGGAAGGATTGCTCGTACTTGGCGACGTACGCCGGGTGGCCGAGGGGAACGTCCATGATCTCGCCGGCCTTCTGCTCGAGGACGCCGCGCATGACCGAGAAGCGGCGCGCCAGGCGCAGGCTCGCCCACTCGGCCTCGCCGATGCCGCGCCGGGCGAGCGCCTCGCGCGAGTTGGGGCCGATCTTGGACCAGTCGAGCAGCGCCATCGCGATGATCTCGCGCTTGGGCGCCAGCGAGGGGTGCGGTCGACGAGCTTCATGAGCCGCGCGGGGTCGTTGGCCTTCTCGCTGTCCTCTCGGACGAGCAGGGCCTCCCGCAGCAGCCGGGGGTTCTCGAAGGAGCCGAGCGTCCTTTCGAGATCGCGCAGATCGAGGGCGGCGGCCACCATCGTCGGATAGAGCTGCGGCCGGTTCTGGATCAGCCACGCCGCGGCGGGCCGGTCGGCGAGGAAGGCGCTGCCGGCGGTCAGCGGGGGCTCGGCGATGCGCAGGTTCAGCTCGTGCCGCAGGGCCGTCATGCCCGGGGCGGCCGACGCGGACGCCCCGGCGACGCCGGAGACGCCGGAGACGGAGGCGCCCGCCGCGCGCGTCTGTGCGGCGGCGGGAGCGGCGGCCAGCAGGAGGACGAGCCAAAGCCTCATCGTCTTAAGGATAGGGGGCGGGCCAGGACGCGGGAAGGGCCTTCGGGCCCGGGGAGCCTGGGACCTCAACACGGGCGTCATGTCCCCGGGGCGGGACCTTCTGGTAGAATGGTCGCCCGATGCCCGCCAAACCGACGCTCAAGCGCCGCTCCTCCGGCGTCCTGCTCCACCCGACCTCGCTGCCGGGCGCGCGCGGAGGCGCGTTGGGCGCCGAGGCGCTGCGCTTCGCCGACTTCCTCGGAGACACGGGGCAGTCCTGGTGGCAGATGCTGCCGGTGTGCCCGCCCGACGAGATCGGCTCGCCGTACGCCTCGCCTTCCTCCTTCGCCGGCAGCCCCGACCTGATCTCGACCGAGCTTCTCGCCGCCGAGGGCCTCCTCAAGAAGGCGGAGCTCGGCCAGCCCAAGCCCAAGGCCCTGCGCGCGGCGTTCGCCGCCTTCCGTAAGAGGGGCAATAAAGAAGACAAGAACGACTTTGAATCGTACCGAGAGCGTGAGAAGAATTGGTTGGGTGACCACGCGCTGTTCTTCGCGCTCAAGGACGCCAACCAGGGCCGCCCGTGGACCGAGTGGGACGAGCGCCTGCGCCGCCGCGACCCGGCGCGGCTCGACGAGGCCCGCCGGAACGTGCCCGAGGAAATCCGCTTCCACGAGTTCGCGCAGTGGCTGTTCTCGCGCCAGTGGGAGGCCGTCCGCCGCCACGCGGCCGCGCGCGGCGTCGGCCTCATGGGCGACGCGCCGATCTACGTCCGCCACGACAGCGCCGACTGCTGGGCCAACCAGGAGCTGTTCTTCCTCGGCCCCGACGGCCGCCCGACCGCGGTCGCGGGCGTGCCGCCCGACTACTTCTCCGCCGTCGGCCAGCTGTGGGGCAACCCGCTCTATCGCTGGGACAAGCACAAAGAAACCGGCTTCGCGTGGTGGGTCGCGCGCCTGAAGGCCTGCGCGGAGCGCTTCGACGCCCTGCGCCTCGACCACTTCATCGGCTTCCGCAACTACTGGGAGATTCCCGCGAACGAGACGACGGCGATCAAGGGCCGCTGGGTGAACGCGCCCGGCGACGAGCTCTTCGAGACCGTCTTCAGGGAAGTCCCCGGCCTCGAGATCGTCGCCGAGGACCTCGGCGTCGCCACGCCCGGCGTGATCGCCCTGCGCGACAAGTACAAGCTGCCCGGCATGCGCCTGGCTCAGTTCTCCTTCGGCGGCGAGGAGAAGGATTGGCCGGCGCAGTGGCCGGAAAACTGCGTGGCCTACACGGGCACGCACGACAACGACACCACGCGCGGCTGGTGGGAGGACGATGGGTCCCAGAACGCTTTGCGTTCTTCCGATATCGCCGACAAGGAGCGCGCCGCGTTCCGCCGCGCCCTCGGCCGCGACTCCGAGCGCCCGTCGTGGGACATGGTCGCGATGACCTGGCGCTCGCCCGCGCGCACGGCGATCGCGCCGATGCAGGACCTGCTCGATCTCGACGGCCGCTCCCGCATGAACCGGCCCGGCACCACGGAAAACAACTGGCGCTGGCGCATGGACGAGGGCGCGCTCACCGCGCGATTGGCCGGCCGCCTGGCCCTGCTCACCGGCGCCGCGGGCCGCGCGCCGGAGGGCGTTTGAGCGCCGGCGCCGTCGACCACAAGCCGACGGCCTTCTCCGACGTCGACCTCCACCTCTTCAACGAGGGCACCCACGCGAAGCTTCACGACAAGCTCGGCGCCCACGTGGAGACGCGCGGCGGCAAGAAGGGCGTGCGTTTCGCGGTCTGGGCCCCGAACGCCAAGAAGGTCGCCGTCATGGGCGACTTCAACGGCTGGGCCAAGACGAAGCATCCTTTGAAGCCGCGCGGCTCGTCGGGGATCTGGGAAGGCTTCGTCCCCGGCCTCGATCGCGGCGAGAAGTACAAGTACTGGATCTCGTCCCATCACAACGGCCACAAGGGCGAGAAGGCCGACCCGTTCGGCTTCCGGCACGAGGAGCCCCCGCGCACGGCCTCCGTCGTCTGGGATCTCGCCTACGAGTGGGGGGACGCCGAGTGGATGGCGGGCCGCAAGGCTCGCGCCTCGCTGAACGCCCCGATGTCCGTCTACGAGATGCACCTCGGCTCCTGGCGCCGCGTGCCCGAGGAGGGCGACCGCTTCCTCACCTACCGGGAGCTGGCCGTTCCGCTCGCCGAGCACTGCAAGAAGCTCGGCTTCACCCACGTCGAGCTGATGCCCGTCATGGAGCACCCGTTCTACGGGTCTTGGGGTTATCAGACCACCGGGTACTACGCGCCCACCTCGCGCTTCGGCACGCCGCAAGACTTCATGTTCCTCGTCGACCACCTCCACCGCGAGGGCATCGGCGTCATCTTGGATTGGGTCCCGTCCCACTTCCCGACCGACGCGCACGGCCTCAATTTCTTCGACGGCACGGCGCTCTACGAGCACGCCGACCCGAAGCTCGGGTTTCATCCGGACTGGAAGTCGTCCATCTATAACTACGGCAGAAACGAAGTCAGGGCCTTTTTGATTTCGAACGCCGTGTTTTGGCTCGAGAAGTTTCACGCCGACGGCCTTCGCGTCGACGCCGTCGCCTCGATGCTCTATCTCGATTATTCTCGAAAAGAAGGCGAGTGGATCCCGAACAAGCACGGCGGACGAGAGAATCTCGAAGCCATCGAATTTCTCAAGAAGTTCAACGAGACCGTGTACGGCGCCCATCACGACGTGCAGACGATCGCCGAAGAGAGCACGGCCTGGGGCGGCGTCTCCAAGCCGACCTACCTGGGCGGCCTCGGCTTCGGGCTCAAGTGGGATATGGGCTGGATGCACGACACGCTCAAGTACCTGCGCGAGGACCCGATCCACCGCAAGTACCACCACAACGGAATCACCTTCCGGGCGATCTACCAGTTCCACGAGAACTTCGTGATGCCGCTCTCGCACGACGAGGTCGTTCACGGGAAAGGGTCCCTGATCGACCAGATGCCGGGCGACGACTGGCGCAAGTTCGCCAACCTTCGGCTTTTGTACGCGTGGCAGTGGGCGATGCCCGGCAAGAAGCTCCTCTTCATGGGCGGCGAACTCGCGCAGCGCCGCGAGTGGAACCACGACCGGTCCTTGGACTGGCATCTGCTCGAGCACGAGAGCCACAAGGGCATCATGCGCTGGGTGGAGCGGCTCAACCGCGTGTACCGCTCCGAGCCCGCCCTGCACGAGAAGGACTGCGATCCGGCCGGCTTCGAGTGGGTGGACAACTCCGACGCGGACAATTCCGTCGTGAGCTTCTTGAGAAACGGAGCCGCGCCGGGGAGCAGGTGTTGTGCGTCTTTAATTTCACGCCGGTGCCCCGCAACAATTATCGCGTGGGCGTGCCCGTCGGCGGTTGGTGGACCGAGATCGCGGACTCGGACGCCGCGGAGTTCGGCGGGTCGGGCGTCACCTTGGGCGGGGGCGTGAAGGCCGACAAGGACGCCTGGCACGGCCGACCCTACTCCGTGAAGCTCAAGCTCCCGCCGTTGGCCGCCGTGTTTCTGCGCAGACCCGCTTGACAGGCGGCGACTGTTTCCAGTGTGGAAGGCCTGTAGCGTCTAGAACCGCGCGGAGTAGTTCACGCCGATCTTCTCGGTCGCGAAATGGCCGGCGGTGAGGCCCCACTCGGTGCGCAGAGACAGCGGGGAGTCCTTGCGGCGCACGGAGATCGCGGCGAGGCCCGAGCCGGTCCCGCCCTGGAGCGCGGAGCGAAGCGCCATGCCCGTCGCGGTGTCGAAGTCGACGCGGACGGGGCCCATCGTCCAATCGGTGCGAAGGCCGGCCATGTAAAGGTAGGCGCCGCCGAGCGTGCCGGCGGAGACGAGGAATTCGGCGTCCCAGTTCTCGATGTTGGACGCGTAGGCGCCGCTGTCCTGGCCGAAGCGCTCGAGCTGGTAGCGGCGCACGAGCGCGTCCATCACGGCGTCGGACATCGCGGTCACGTGCGCTCCCACGGCCCGGCGCTGCCACGCGGAGGTCTCGGCCGGGCCGACGGCGCCGACGGGGCGAAGCTCGATCAAGCGGTAGACGGCGCGCTCCTGGCGGCGGCGCAGGCGCTCGGCGAAGATCGCGTCGGAGGTGCCCACGGGGACCGCGCTCATGCGGCGGGAGAGGTTCCCGGGCAGGACGGCGGAGATCAGGTGGCCGCGGACCAGCCCGTACACGCCGTCGGCGACGGCCTCGACGCCCCGGTAGACGGGGCGGGCGGACTCCGCCCAATCCTCGGAGCGGGAGGGAGAAGCCAGGACCAGAAGCAGCAGGGCCAGGAACTTCATCCCTGTTAAGGTAGCCGGGAAAGGGGGTCTGCGCAGGGGCACTCGGGCCCCCATCGGGGTGGGCCCAAAGGGCCTAAGGGGGACGGCGGGGACGCCTCGGCGCGTCATCTCGGTGTTGTCCTCGGTGTTGCGGCGCCGGCGGGACCGTCCCCGCCGTCGAGGACAGTATGGGCGGATTCTGTTACGGATTTTGTATCCTGGCACCCATGAAAAAACTCATTCTCGCCGCGCTCGCCGCCGCCGCCGTTCCCGCGTCCGCCACCGTCCGCACGAAGGCCGTCGAGTACAAGCACGGAGACGTCGTGCTCCAGGGCTGGGCCGCCTGGGAGGACGGGTTCAAGGACAAGCGCCCCGGCGTGCTGGTCGTCCACGAGTGGTGGGGACACGGGCCCTATGCGCGCAAGCGGGCTGAACAGCTGGCCAAGCTCGGTTACACGGCTTTCGCGGTCGATATGTACGGCAAAGGGGTCCTGGCCAAAGATCATGAAGAAGCCGGCAAGCTCGCCGGGGCCTTCTTCGGGGACCGCACGCTGATGCGCGATCGCGCCCTGGCGGGCCTGGCCGAGCTCAAGAAGCTGCCCTATGTGGACGAGACCAAACTCGCCGCGATCGGCTACTGCTTCGGCGGCACGACCGTGCTCGAGCTGGCCCGCGCCGGGACCGACCTCAAGGGCGTGGCGTCCTTTCACGGCAACCTGGCGACACCCGTTCCGGCCGCGGACAAGCCCAAGGCCTCCATCCTGGTCCTCCACGGGGCCGAGGATAACTTCGTCAATCCCGGCCTGGCGGCGTTCCAGGACGAGATGCGCAAGTCCAAGGCCGACTGGCAGCTGATCTCCTACGGCGGTGCGGTGCACAGCTTCACCGTTCCCGAGGCCGGAAACGACCCTTCGAAGGGCATGGCCTATAACAAGGAGGCCGACAAGCGCTCCTGGGCGGCCATGAAGGCCTTCTTCGAGGAGCTCTTCAACTAGTAACCAAACTGGTCTAGGACCTCAGGCCCGCGTTTTGGAGGCTCCCGCCCCGGGATAGGGGCGGGGGCCTCCGCTATCCTGAGGGCATGAACACGAACCTCCTGGTCGCGCTGATGCTGATCGCCGGAAACGCCGCCGCGCTCGACGCCGACGACGACGCCGCGGAAAGCCAGTGGACGGTGCCCGAGGCCGCGCCGCCCGCTCCGGGCGCCCCGTCCGGCACGCCCGAGGGCGGCTACGCCGACCCCGACCGGCGCCGCATGGACGAGGAGCGCCGCAAGGACGTGCTCGACCAACTGTGCCGCAAGCTCAAGCTCAACAAGGACTTCTCGGTCGGCGGCGACAACTGGCCGAAGACCACGATCGGATTCACGCGGCGCATGGAGGCCGACATCGACGGCGGCCTGGCCATGATCGACGAGGAGCGCCTGAGCGTGGGCTGGAACAAGGCGCTCAGCGAGGAACTCGGCGGCTCCGGCGCCTCCGGCTCGGTGTACGCCGGCGCCACGGTGGCCGGCAAGTCGATGGTCATCCGCCGCATGGGCACGTTCAACACCTGCGGCGAGGTCGACCGCCTGCTCAACGTCACGGACATCAAGCTCGCGATCCCGTTCACCTCCAAGCGCATCATGGCGATGGAGCCCGGCGAGCTGTGGCGCATCCCGCTGACGCTCAACGTCGGCTACGGCGCCTCCGCCTCCGACGCGCTCGACGGCTCGGGCGTGACCATGTCCTTCGGCATGGGCAAGTCCAAGAACGGGGCGGCGAGCATGACTTTGTGGCGCCTCGACCAGAAGCGCGCCCGCTTCCGCTTCCGCATCGACTACGTCGACGTGCGCTCCCGCCACTTCAACGTCAGCAAGACGATCCCCGCCGCGGAGTTCGCGATGAACGGCACGAACGCGGCGCTCGGCTTCCTCGAGAAGCAGGTCCAGCGCCAGCTCAACAAGTACACGGCCCTTTATCTGTCTCTGGGCCGGTCCAAGAGCAACGGCCGCCGGCTCGTGCTCGAGTACGTGATCGACCCGACCGACCCCGAGCAGGCCCGGGCGATGGCCGAGGCCCTGCAGGGCAACTTCCGCGACCTGCTGACGCTCGCGCGCAAGATGGCGACGAGCAAGACCTCGGCCGACGAGACGCGCGACGCCTACGCCGACCTGCAGGAGGAGAACGCCCTGCGCCTCGGCTACGCGAGCTACGCCGCGATGTCGCAGTACCACGGCCGCTCGCGCACGACCTCGATCAACATCCCCTTCCTGTTCAAGGGGGACTGGTCGTCGTCCCGGGGCTCCGACACCGTCGTGCGCTACACGGGCGAGGGCGGCGAGTTCACCTTCCATAATGCCGCGCGCAGCCCCAACGGGGAGTACTTCAACGTCCCGTTCCTCGGGCCCATCGTCAAGGACATCGAGAGCCGCAACGTGGAGTTCGTGACGTACGCCCCGAACGGGCAGGAGCATCAGGCTCCGTTCGGCGTCTACATGCACAACCAGGCGTTCCTGCGCATGCCGGCCTCGACGGTGACGGGCGGCCTGCGCGACGCCAACGAGATCCTGAGCCTGGCCGGCGCGGCCCGCACCGGCGGCCGCGATCGCACGATGGGCATCCCGCTGCCGCAGGTGCCGCCGGTCCCGGAGGACGGCGTGGAGGCCAACGACCAGAAAGGCTGGACCTCGCTGACGATGGTCATCAGCCCGAAGGCCGTGGCCGACGCGGCGACGGCGAGCGCGCAGGAGCTGCTGAAGGCCTGGGCGTTCGCCACGAAGGCGGAGGATCGCACGATGGCCGAGTGGCTCGTCGCGAACGGCCGCCTCGAGAACGGGCGCATGGTCTACGATCAGGCCCAGGCCGCCCGCGACCTCGGCTGGGACGCCCAGCAGTCCCACCAAAGCTGGCTGCAGAATATGGCCGGGCGCGCCGCGGGCCTCGTGGGCGACATGGCGGAGGCGGCGGGGGCGGCGAGCGCGACGGAGCGCTCGGCGGCCCTGGCGCGGGCCTTTTCCCACGAGAACCGCTCCGGGATGGGCCACGCCGACGTGTTCCGCGTGCTGATCCAGTTCATCGACCCGCTCGACGTCACGGGGGACTTCGTGGCGGCGGTGGACTCCGCCGGGCGCCGCGGGACGAAGATCCAGGCGCACTACGTGCTCAAGAAGGGGCGGGCCGAGGTGGCGGGCCTCTCGGACGCGGGCGCCACGCGCGGCCGTTTCGCCGACGGCTCGATCATGACCGACTGAACTGATAAGTAAAAGAACGAATAAAAGTCGTTTCGTAGGCCCTTAGCCCCAGGAAGGGGGCGGCGCGAGGCTATCCTGAGGTCAATGCAAGACCGATCGAAGCTCCGCGCCGCCCTGCCGGTTCTCGCCCTCGCGCTGCATGCGGGGGCGGCTTTCGCCCAGACCGAGCCGGACAGCGAGTGGGACGTGTTCGTTCCGCCGGGGTCGAGCACCTCGACGGCCCCGGGCTCCCCGTGGGGGCGACGACCCCCGAAGGCGGCTTCTCCGCTCCCGAGCGCGTGATCTTCGGCGAAAAGATGCGCGAGCGCGTCCTCGACCAGCTCTGCCGCAACGTCAAGCTCAAGTACGACTACAATCTGCCCGGCAACTTCAGCGGGACCGGCTTCGGCGTGAAGCGCTGGCTGGCTCCCCTGCCCGACGGCCGGCTGACGATCGTCGACGAGGAGACCCTGCGCGTCGGCGGGGGCACACGTTCTCTCAGCCGATCGGCGGCGGCGACGGGGGCCTGACCGCGGGGCTCTGGGTCGGCGGCGGCCTCGAGGGCTCCTCGATGGTCATCCGCCCGCTGCCGGGCAAGCAGACCTGCAAAGAGCTCGACACCTTGATCGACCTGCGCGACATCAAGACCGTGCTGCCCTTCAAGGGCGAGCGCGTCACGGCCATGAAGGTCGGCGAACTGTGGCGCATGCCCTTCCGCCTGACGATCGGCCACACGGAGTCGCTGGGAGCCACGCCGGTCGACGATCTGCACGTCTCGCTCACCTTCAACGGCACCGAGCAGGGCGCGGCGACGTTGACGGTGTACCGCCTCTCGGAATCCGAGCTGCGCTTCCGATTCCGCGTCGACCGCGTCGAGATCCGCACGCGCGGCGCGCGCCTCGTCCAGACGATTCCGGGCGTCGAGTTCGCGGCCCTGGGCACCGACATCCTCTCCAAGTTCGTCAGCAAGGAGATCGCCAAGCAGCTGCGCCGCTACACCGAGGCCTCTCTCGGCTACTCGCGCGCCCGCTCCCAGGGCAAGCGCGTGGTGCTCGAGTACATCGTCGACCCGCGCGACCCCGTCCAGGCCCAGTCGGTGGCCGACGCCCTGCACGGCGACTTCCAGAAGCTCGTGAAGATGGGCTGGCGCCTGGGCACCCAGCAGGCGACCGACGCCAGCACCGAGGAGACCTACCGGGAGCTTCAGGCCGCCCACGACGCCGAGCTCGGCGCCGCGCGCTTCGCGGCGATCAACGCCTACACGGAAAAGGCCCGGTCGACGACCTTGAACCTGCCGTTCCTGACCTCGCAGAACTGGGCGAGCCTGACCGCCGACGACACGATGACGCGCTACACCGACGTCCAGGGGCAGATCCACTTCCAGCGCGCCGACAAGTCGCGCCAGTCCGAGTACTTCAACATCCCGTGGGTCGGCCCGCTCGTCAAGGATCAGGCCCAGCGCGACGTCCAGGTCGTGACGGCGGCCAAGGCGGGCGAGGCCTACGGCGACCCCATCGTGATCTACCTCCAGCAGCACGGCTTCCTGCGCGCGACCGAGGGCTCGGTGCGCGACAAGGCTCAGCAGTTCAGCGAGATCATGGCGCTCGCCGGCACGCGCGGCGGCGGCCCGAACCCGCGCATGGCCCTGCCGCTGTCCGCGGCCTTGCCGGAGCCGCCGGCGCCCGTCCGCTCCTGGGACGACGACCGCCGCGGCGGCGAGCCGGCCAACCGCAAAGGCGCGATGGCCTTCACCTTGGTGTTCAACCAGGAGGCCGTCAAGCAACTGACCGCGGCGACCTCCGACGACATCATCCGCTCCTACGCCGCGACGGTCGATTCGATTCCCGCGATGAAGTGGCTCATGGAGAACGGCCGCCTCAACGGCCGCACCGGGGAAGTCGAGTACGACTGGCGCGCGGCCCGCAAGGCCTTCCCCGACCCCTTCAACGACCGCGGCGCCGGCCAACGCAGCTGGGAGGAGGGGAGATCTCGCGCATGGCGCGCGAGGTGTCCGGCCTGATCGCCGACCTCGCGGCGGCGCGCGACGCCTCCGACAACCAGGCCCGGACCGCGGCGCTGGCGAAGGCCTTCTCCGGCAAAGGAGAGAGCGGCCTCGAGTACGACCGCGCCCTGCGCGTCTTCGTCCAGCTCGTCGACCCGATGAACCTGACGGGCGATTTCACCGCCAACGTGGACCGCCCGAAGAAGGAGAAGGACCTCAGCCTGCACCTGGTCCTCAAGAGGGGCGCCCCGACAACGAGCTGCTCCGCCTGGCCGGAGAGGCCAAAGCCCGCTTCGCCCAACCCTCGATCCTCACCGATTAGTGCCAGGCCCGTACATTCAGTAAATTCCCATTGACACTAATAGGGAAGCGTGCTATAATGTTCAGGTAGCTTTCGAACCCGTAACGAGAAATGTCGGGACCTAGACCCTCCGCGAGCAAAGCGGGGGTTTCGTGTTTCCAGGGGTCGAAACTTCGATAAGTTGGGGCCTGGCCCTAAAATAAGAACCCCCGCACCTTTCGGTGCGGGGGTCTTTTTCAGGTCCGAAGCTCTTAGAGCTTGCGAACGTTCGCGGCGCGCGGGCCCTTGTCGGACTGCTGCACGTCGAACTCAACGGCCTGATTCTCAGCCAAAGTCTTGAATCCCTCGCCCATGATGGACGAGTGGTGGACGAAAAGGTCCTTAGACCCGTCGTCCGGCGTGATGAACCCGAAGCCCTTCTGATCGTTGAACCACTTCACTTTGCCCGTAGCCATTCTATTTACTACCTCTTTCTTACGTCTTGCTCACGTACGTCTGTGTGGCGAGGCCGGTTGCCCGACCTCTGTCAGTATTATACCACGGATCGTCGTCGGAAAAACACCTGAAAAGCGAGCCGGCGCGGGGGCTTGCCCCGCGCCGGCTCCGTGCTGAAAAGACGGCTTAAAGGCCGCGGAACACGTCCGATTTCGCCAGCTCCGCCAGGGCCGCGGGCGTCTTCGGGTGGGCCCGGGAGGCCACGCCTTCCAGGACCTCGTCCACCGCCGCCGCCGGCTTGTACCAGCAGCGCGGGCGCAGGCCGAGGGTGTGCCCGGACTGGGCCGTGCACGTCCCCGCCAGGGCGTCGGTCTCGCTCATCGCCTCGTCCACGCGCCGGCCGCAGATCGAGCCGGCGTAGTACGTGTCGAGGCGGCACTGCGTCGCCGGGTGGCCGTCGGCCGTCGAGGCGACGACTTTCGGGTCCGGGGTGTCGTAGCGGGGAATGACGGTCTCGCGCCGAAGCGCCCGGAACAGGGACGTCACCGACATCCCGGCCGCCGCGCCGCGCACGCACAGAGCCGCGTCCGAGGCGTCCGCGAAGACCTTCTCGCACGCCGGGCGCGGGCCCGGGTCGTCGCCCTTGGGGCGGGTGAACGACGACGCGCCCGGGGCGGAGAACATGCGCCGCAGGCACTCGAGGTTGGCGAAGTAGTCGGACTGCCCCTCGTTCGACGCCCAGTCGCCGCCGCCGTACTTCGGCGCGCCGCCGATGTGGTGGCCGATCTCGTGGCAGACGACGAGCGCGAAGCCGTCCTGCGTGATCGTCTCGTGCCGCGCCAGGCCGCCGTACATGTTGACGACGTAGTTCGCGCCCTGCCGCTGGGCCGACGCGTTGACCGTCTCGTTGTCCCACAGTCGCTTGATCACGAGCTTGCCGCCGCGCGCGGCGACGACGGGGCCGTAGAGCTTCTCGGCCTGGTCGATCACGGCGTTGAACTGCGCCTGCGAGATGCCCTTGTCCTCGAGGGACCCGATCGGGATCTTCAGGTCGTTTTCCGGCAGGAACCCTTCGCACAGCTCGGCCGACGGAGACACGGACAACGCGACGACGACGGCGCTCACCAGGATGCTTCGAATCATCGCACACCTCCTAACGGCCTGATCCTGGCAATAAGGCCGGAGGCGGCGCAAGCGATATTTACCCTAAAGACCCATCTAATTCATAGGCCCTTCGGGGAGCCGCTTAAGCGGAAATTAAGCGCCGATTAGGGCCGCCTTCGGCGCGAGGGCGTATGCTTCGGAGGACGCAGGGAGAACGATATGAACTACGCGGTGACGATGAGGGTCGCGACGATCGCGGTGCTGGCGGCGAGCTTGATGACGGGCTGCGGCGGCGTGCAGAGCCGCGTGACCAAGGGCGTCGTGCAGACGACGATCAACCAGGACCCCGACAAGGGCGGCTACATCGAGGCGATCGGGATCGGCGCCTCGGACCCGGACCTCGAGAGCGACACGCAGCGCAAGTCGCTGGCGCGGGACGCGGCGATCGTGAAGGCCCAGTACGAGCTGCTGGCGATGGTCAAGGGCGTCGAGCTCGAGGGCGGCTACACGATCGAGCGCGCCATCGAGGAGGACTCGAACTTGGAGAGCCGCGTGCACGCGAGCATCCAGGGCGCGGAGATCCTCAAGAGCGAGTTCACGGCCGACAACGGCTGCGTGGTCACGATGCGCCTGCCCAAGAGCCGTCTCAAGGAGATGATGGGGGTGGCGTTCAAATGAGATTCCTCGCGGCCGCGCTGTTGGCGGCCTCGTCGGGCTGCGCCGGCGCCCCGGCCGTCCTCGACGGCTCGCGCACGGTCGTCGTCGAGGGCTGGGCCGCGCAAGGGCCGGGCGCGCGCGAGCGGGCCGTCGCCGACGCGCGCAAGCGCGCCGTCGAGCAGGCCTTCGGGGTCGCGGTGGCCGCGTCGACCAAGGTGGAGAAGTCGGTGACCGTGAAGGGGCGGGTCTGGGCGGCCGCCCGCGGCAGGATCGAGGAGTGGGCGGTGCTCTCCGAGAGGACCGAGGACGGGCTGCTCGTCCTGCGCGCGCGCGCGACGGTGCGGCGCGCCGAGGAGGGGAAGCCGTTCCGCCGCCGGCGCAAGCCACGGTGCGCGTCTCGGGGAAGGGCCCGCCGCGGAGGGGCTGCGCCGCGCCTTCGGCGAGGCCGGCTTCACCGTGACGCTGTCGACCGCGGAGTTCACCGCGACGGCCTCCGTCGCGGCGTCCTCCCGGGTCGATCCGCGCACGGCCCCGTTCGTGACGGGCCGCTCGCGCGTCGCCGTGTCGGTCGTCGAGACGGCGAGCGGCGCGATCGTCGCCGAGCGGGACCTGGAGGCCGCCGGCCTGGAGCGGGACGCGCTCGCCGCGGCCACGAGCGCCGGCGCGCAGGCCGGCCTCGGCGCGGGACGGGCCGCCGCCGCGGAGCTGTCCGCTTATCTGTGGAAGCGTTGATATCCCAGGCCAGGCAAGCTACAATGGCGGCAGAGATGCCGCGCAAGATCCTCGCCGTCGACGACGACAAAGCCATCCTCGCGATGGTCAAGAAGTACTTCACGGCCCAGGGCTTCGCCGTGGTGGTCACCGACAACGGCTCCGAGGCGCTGATGCTCGTGCGCGAGTCCCGCCCCGACGTCATCCTCGTCGACGTCGACATGCCCGGACTCGACGGCAACGCGGTGTGCCGGGTCCTTAAGAAGGAAGGCACCACGCAGTCGATCCCGGTCGTCATCATGTCCGGGGCGCGCATCGCCGAGCAGGACGTGCTGGCCGGGTTCTCCGGCGGGGCCGACGACTACGTCAGCAAACCCTTCTCCCTGCCGGTGCTGGCCGCGCGGCTCGAGGCGGTGCTGCGCCGCTACAAGGCCTCGGCCGACATGAGCGTCAAGCTCAAGAAGTCCGGCATCGAGCTCGACCCCGCCGGACGGACGGTCACCGCGGGGGCAAGCCCGTCTCGCTGACGCGCAAGGAGTTCGACCTTCTCGCCGCGCTCATCGAGAAGGCGGGCAAGGTGCTCAGCATCCCGTACCTGCTCGAGACGGTGTGGGGCTACGACCCCGCCGACTACAACGACCCCGGCACCGTCGAGGTCCACGTCTCCCACCTGCGCAAGAAGCTCGGCCCCAAGCTCGGCAAGCGCATCGTCAACCTGCCCGGCCTCGGCTACAAGTTCGAGAGCTGAGCGCTCCCGCCCCGGCGGTTTAAGAGCGAGTTAAGCCCGCCTTCAACGCCCGTACAGCGTTCGCCGCTACCCTCAAGACATGAAGCACGTCGGAGGGTTTATGAAAACGATCTTGATCGCGGCGGTCCTGGCGGCGGCGGGCACGGCCCGCGCCGACGGCTACAAGTCGATGGCGAGAGAGCTCGCGGCCGACGCGAGGAAGGCGGGAGTCTCGCGCGTGGCCGTGATGCCGTTCACCGCGGCCGACGGCGGCTCCTCCCGCGACGGCTGGAACATCTCCGAGAAGCTCGTCACCCAGCTGGTCAAGACCGGCAAGGTGCAGGCCCTCGAGCGCTCGATGCTCAAGACGCTTCTCGAGGAGCACGACCTCGGCCGCACCGGCGCCTTCGACCCGGCGACGCTGCGCAAGCTCGGCAAGGTGCTGTCCGCCGAAGGGATCGTGACCGGCAGCTTCGTGACGATCGGCCGCGAGGTCGTGATCAACGCGCGCCTGATCAACGTCGAGACCGGCGTCATCGTCGCGGCCAGCGAGCGGCGAGCCGAGCGGGACTGGTTCGACCTGGCGATCGTGATCCCCGCCCCGGAGTTCACCGTCGAGGCGCCGACGATCATCACCGAGGGCGAGCTCGCGCTCAAGGACGCGGTCGCGGCGGGGCCGACGGAGCTCTCCTACAAGGACTGCGACACCGCCGCGACGACGGTCGACCGCCTCGAGGCGCAGATTCTCGATCTCAAGGCGCGCTACTGGGCGCGCAAGCTCAAGGACGGCCTCGACCCGCGGACGCTGAAGGCCAACCCGGGCTCGACGATCTCGGACCCCGAGCTCAAGCAGGAGTTCTACGACAAGATGAAGGCGTGGTTCGCCCGCCCCGTCGTTCCGCCGCTGACGCCGGTGGAGACCAAGCGCTTCGTCGCGGTGGACGGGCGGGCCTACGCGCTCGCGCAGCACTGCGGAATCTGAGGAGGAAATCGCCATGGACTCGAACCAGGACACGGTCTTGATCGCCGACGACAATCCGGGGGTGCGCCGCGTGCTCGAGAGGTGCCTCGCGGACGGCCGGAGGGTGCTGACGGCGGAGGACGGCGAGTCGGCTCTCGCGATGGCGCGCGAGCACCTGCCCGACCTCATCATCCTCGACGTGCGCATGCCGGGCCGCGACGGGCACGAGGTCTGCGCCGAGCTGCGGGGCGCCGAGGCGACGCGCGGCATACCGATCCTCATGCTGACCGGCCTCGGCGAGCACGAGGCCGCCTACCTCTCGATCGGCTCTGCGGCCGACGCGTGGCTCTCCAAGCCTTTCAACACGAACGACCTCGAGGCGCGGGTCCGGGCGCTGCTCGGCCGCGGGAACGCGTGAGACGCACGATCCTCGTCGCCGACGACGAGGCGCCCGTCCGGCGCGTCGTGGCGCGCGCTCTCGAGGGCGCCTACGCGGTGCTCGCCGCGGCGGACGGCCAGGAGGCCCTCGACGTCGCCGCCGCGCGGCGGCCGGACTTGATCCTGCTCGACGTCCAGATGCCGCGGCGCACCGGCTGGGAGGTGCTCTCCGCGCTGCGGGCCGGCGCCGCGACGCGCCTGACGCCGGTGATCATCCTGACCTCGGGCGCCGAGGTCTCCCGCAAGGTCGAAGGCCTCTCGCGCGGGGCCGACGACTACGTGACCAAGCCCTTCGCCGGCGCCGAGCTGCGGGCGCGCGTCGACGGCCTCCTGCGCCGCCACGAGCTCGCGCTCGGGGCCAACCCGCTGACCGGTCTGCCCGGCAACGCCGCGATCGAGGCCGAGGCCGTCCGGCGCCTCGCCGCGGGAGAGCCGTTCGCCTTCTTCCACGCCGACGTCGACCGCTTCAAGGCGTTCAACGACGCGTGCGGCATCGCCGCCGGCGACGAGGTCCTGCGGACGGCGGCGCGCTGCCTGCGCGAGGCGCTCGGCCCGGGCTTCTCCGGCCATGTCGGCGGCGACGACTTCGCGGCGATGTGCGCGCTCGCCGAAGCGCCGCACGCCGCGCAGCGGCTGGCCGCGGGCTTCGACGAGGCCGCGCCCGCGCTGGTGCCGGAGTCGCGGCGCGGGCTCGTCCGCGCGCCGACGCTGTCGATCGCCGTGGCCTCCTCCGCGCGTCCCGGGGCGGACTCCTACGGCCGCCTGTGCGAGATCGCGGGCGAGATCAAGAGCTTCCTGAAGGCGGAGTCCGGACGCGCGCTCAGCCGCTTTATGTTCGACCGGCGGACGGGACGATGACTTCAGCGCGAGTTAAGGGGGCGTAAGGGACGCGCAGGCGAGAGCGGCCATACTGGAGGCATGATGAACGAACTCGAATCCGTCGGCGCCGTCGACCCGAAGGCCCTTCACTACCAGGAGGTGCTCTTCTCGCTCGTGATGACGGTCGTCTCGGTGATCAGCCGCGACAACCCGCTCGTCCGCTTTCCGGACATCCTCTGGGCGTTCGCCGCGATGCTCGCCTTCAACCTCGCCTATCACCGCATGCTGCGGCGCTCCTCCGGCGCGCTGGCGCCGCTCGTCTCGATGGCGGTCAACGTGGCGCTCTCCTCCCTCGTGGTCGCCTTCTCCGGCGGCGCGCAGTCGAGCTTCTGGCCGCTCTACCTTCTGCCGATCTTCACCGCCTGCCTGTACCTCAAGCGCCGCCACGTACAGGGAGCGGTCGCGGCCTCGGGGGCGTTCCTCGCGTGCTTCTATCTGGAGGCGTTCTGGGACGGGCGCCCGTGGGAGGCCTGCGAGTTCGCGATCAAGGCGGGCGTGCTCTCCTTCGCGGCCTTCGTCACCTCCCAGATTTCCTTCCGGGAGCGCGCGCAACGGGAGAACCTGGCCGGCATCCGCGAGCGCATGGACGTCCTGGCCCGCTCCCTCGAGCGCCGCAAGGCCTCCGACCTCGAGGCGCTGCGGCGACAGAGCCTCGACGCCCTGATCCCGGGCCTCGCGCACGCCTTGAACAATCCGGTCGGCATCATCCTCGGCACGGTCGAGCTCATGCTCAAGGAGGCGCCGGAGGGCTCCGTCCAGCGCGAGGACCTCGAGCGCATCCGCTCCGCGGCGCGCCGCTGCGCCGTCGTCGGCGAGGACCTGCGCGCCTGCGCCAAGCCGCGCTTCGAGGAGGTCGCGTGAGGATCCTCATCGTCGACGACGAAGCGGACATCCGCCGCTTCTGCGAGCGGGCGCTGCGCGGCGAGGGCCACGACGTGCACGCCTGCGGCTCGGGCGAGGAGGCGCTGCCGAGGCTCTCGGAGGGTTGGGACCTCATCGTCAGCGACGTGACGATGCCGGGAGAGGTCGACGGCAACGAGCTTCTGCGCCGCGCCCGCGAGGCGGGGGACGCACGTGTCGCCCTGATGAGCGCGTACCCGACCGTCGAGTCCTCGGTGCGCGCGCTCAAGGACGGGGCCTGCGACTATCTGCTCAAGCCGTTCTCGCTCGACGCGCTGCTCGATCTCGTGCGCCGCCGCGGCGAGGGCGCCCCGCGGCGCCCCCCGAGATCGAGCCGCGGCGCCTGCGCCCGGCGACCGTGCTCTTCGCCGACGTGCGCGGCTTCACCGCCTTCTCGGAGGGCGTCGCGGCGGACGTCGCCGCGGCGCGTCTCGACGAGCTGCTCGCCTGCTTCATCGAGGCGGTGCACGCCGAGGGCGGGACGATCAACAAGCTGATAGGAGACGGCGCGATGGCCGTCTTCGGGGCACCGATGCCCCACTGCGACCCGGTCGGCGCGGCGGCGCGCGCCGCGCTGCGCTCTCGGGACTCCGTCGAGCGCTTGGGCGGCGGGCTGCGCTTCGGCTACGGCATCAACGCGGGGCTCGTCGCGGCGGGCCGCCTCGGCGGCAGCGGCAGCGCCGAGTACGGCGTGATCGGCGCCGCCGTCAACGTGGCGGCGCGGCTGGAGGAGGCCGCCGGCCCGGGACAGATCCTCGTGGGCGCCGGCGCCGAGCCCGCGCTCGGGGAGCGCTTCGCCCTCGGCCGGCGCGGGTCCCTGAGCCTCGACGGGATTCGCGCTCCCGTTGACGCGGTCGAATTGATATCCTGAGGCCGCGATGCCCCTGGATCCTCCCGCCCGCTTTCTCGTGATCGACGACGAAAAGGGCCTGCGCGACATGCTGTCCTACGCCCTGAGGCGGCAGAAGTGCGAGGCCGTCGCCGCCGCCGGCGGCGAGGAGGAGTCGCCGCCGCGCTCGCCGGGGACTTCGACGCGGTCGTCTGCGACGTCATGATGCCGGGACTCGACGGCTTCGGAGTCCTCGAGCGCCTCGGCCGCGAGCGGCAGGGCCTGCCGGTCATCCTGGTGACGGGCTATCCGTCCGACGACTCCGCCGCGCGCGCCCGCGCCCTCGGGGCCGTCGACTACGTGGCCAAGCCCTACGACGTGATCGCGCTGTGCGCCGCCCTCGAGAGGCTCGCGGCGCAGCGCCGCTCCTCCCGGTCTTAAGCTCCGCTTAAGGAGGCCGTAAGCGCCCGGTCAGCGGTCCCGGCTATCCTCGAGCCATGGACCAACCCAAGACGAAGCTGCTGGTGATCGACGACGAGAAGGGCCTGCGCGACATGCTCGTGTACGCCCTCGGAGGGCAGGGCTACGCGGTGACGACGGCCGAGAACGGCCGCCAGGCGGTGGAGAAAGCGAAGGCCGAGGCCTTCGACCTCGCGCTGTGCGACCTCATGATGCCCGAGATGGGCGGCGTCGAGACGCTCAAGGCCCTCAAGTCGATCCAACCCCACCTCGAGGTCGTGATGGTGACCGGCTACGCGACCCTCGAGAACGCGGTCGAGTCCATGAAGGAGGGCGCCTACGACTACATCAGCAAGCCCTACGAAATGGACCACCTGGCCGCCGTCCTCAAGAAGGCGGCCGAGCGCGGCCGCCTCAAGGCCAAGGTCGGGGAGCTCGAGCAGCTCAACCGCCTGAAGTCCGAGTTCCTGGCGAACATGAGCCACGAGCTGCGCACGCCGCTCAACGCGATCGTCGGCTATTCGTCCTTGATCCTCGACGAGATCTACGGCGAGGTGCCGCGCGCCCAGGCGGACGCGCTCAACCGCGTGCTGGCCAACTCGAAGAACCTGCTCGACCTGATCAACAACATCCTCGACTACTCGAAGCTCAACGCGGGCAT
This sequence comes from Elusimicrobiota bacterium, assembly GCA_023213235.1. Taxonomy (GTDB): domain Bacteria; phylum Elusimicrobiota; class Elusimicrobia; order UBA1565; family UBA9628; genus GWA2-66-18. The sequence continues at coordinate 1,427,717 of CP096137.1, forward strand.
GATGCCCACCCATATCGAGGAATTCGACCTGCGCGCCGTCGTCCGCGAGGTCGCCGACACGATGCAGTGCCTGGCCGAGCAGAAGGGCCTGCGCCTCGAAGTCGCGGCGTCCGAGTCCGTCTCGGTGCGCAGCGACAAGACCAAGCTCAAGCAGATCCTCATCAACCTCGCCGGCAACGCGATCAAGTTCACCGCCTCGGGGGCCGTGACCCTTCGGGTCGAGCGCGCCGGCGAGGGCGTGGCGCTCGTCGTGGAGGACACGGGGGTCGGCATCGCCGCGGCGGACGTGCCCATGATCTTCGAACAGTTCCGGCAGCTCGACGGCGCGGCGACGCGCAAGGCGGGCGGCACCGGGCTCGGCCTCTCGATCACGAAGAAGCTCGTCGAGCTTCTCGGAGGCTCGATCTCCGTCGACAGCGAGCCCGGGCGCGGCACCGCGTTCCGCGTGGCCCTGGCCCGAGCCGTCGTTCCGCAAGACGCGCTGATCCCGTCCGCCCTCGAGTCAGGGAAGAAGACCTTGCTCGCCGTCGACGACGACCCCGAGGTCCTGCGCCTGCTGCGCGACAGCCTCACGGGCAGCGGCTGGACGCTCGTCGGCGCGACGTCCGGCGAGGAGGGCCTCGCGATGGCGCGCTCCCTCAAGCCGATGGCGATCACCCTCGACATCATGATGCCGCACCGCGACGGCTGGTCGGTGCTCCAGGCGCTCAAGAGCGATCCCGCGACGAGCTCGATCCCGGTGATCATCCTGTCGATCACGGAGAACCGCGCGCTCGGCTTCGCGCTCGGCGTGGCCGACTACATCGTCAAGCCGTTCGAGAGGCGCGCCCTTCTCGAGAAGCTCGGCGGCCTGGAGGCCGTGCGCGGCAAGCGCGTGCTCGTCGTCGACGACGAGGAGGGCATCCGCGAACTCATCGAGAGGGCCTTGCGCGGCGAGGGCTACCGCGTCGAGCAGGCGTCGGACGGGGCCTCGGCGCTGGCCGCGCTCGAGTCGAACCCTCCGGACGTCGTGTTCCTCGACCTGGGACTGCCCGACATGAACGGGCTGGAAATCCTGGGGAAGATCGAGAAGAACCGGCGCTATCAGGGGATGAAGGTCTTCATCCTGACGGGCCGGGACCTCGACGAGAGAGAGCACGCCGGCCTGGAGAGCAGGGCCATCCACGTGATCCAGAAAGGTTCAATCAGCGTGACGGCGATCCTGGAGTCGCTCAAGGAGCGTCTCGTCGCGCTGGCGGAGGCCGAATGAACACGGGCACGATCCTCGTCGCCGACGACGAGCCCGACAACCGGGCGATCATGGCCGCCGTGCTCTCGGCCTCGGGCTACTCGGTGCTCACGGCGGCCGACGGCGAGCAGGCGGTCTCCGCGGCCCTGCGCGAGCGTCCGGACCTCATCCTGCTCGACATGGCGATGCCGGGCGTCAGCGGCTGGGAGGCGGTGCGGCGCCTGAAATCGATGGACCTGACCAAAGACATCCCGGTCTTCGCCTTCACGGCCTTCGCCCTGGCCGGAGACGAGCTCAAGGCGCTCGAGGCCGGCTGCGACGGGTACGTCTCGAAGCCGTGCGTGCCGAAGGACGTCGTGCGCAAAATCCGCGACAAGGTGGGACACTGACATGCCGACGCTCGCGCGCTGCTCCGACGAATGGCTCGTCCGCATGCTGGCCAGGAGGGGCGTTCTCGAACCGGCCGCCGCCGAGGCCGTCCTCCGCGACGCTCCGCCGCACGCCGCGCCGGAACTGCTGCGCCGGGGCGCGGTCACGAAGGGCGCGCTGGCGGAGGCGCTGCTGACCCAGTACGGGATCCGCTTCGTCGAGCCCCGCCGCGACTCGCTCGACAAGCTCGCGCTCTCCTTGGTGCCGGAGAAGCTGTGCCACGAGCACTCGCTCGTGCCGGTGCGCCTCGACGGCGACGACATCGAGGTGCTGATGGCCAACCCTCTCGACGCCGTCGCGCTCGACGCCGTCGCCGCGGCCTCCGGGCGCAGGGCGGCGGCCGCCTTCGGCCTGCCGGATAAGATCGAGGAGCTCATCGCCGCGGGCTACGGTTCCGACACGGCCATCTTCGACCTCCTCAAGAAGATGCCCGAGGAGGCCGGCGTCGAGGTGCTCGCCGCGGAGGAGCCGCGGGCCGAGGGCTTCGAGCTCTCCGGCGTCAGCCAGCCGGTGACGCGGCTGGCGAACCTGATCCTCGCCCAGGCGGTCCGCCTGCAGGCCTCCGACATCCACATCGAGCACGACGACAAGGTCACCAACATCCGCTACCGCATCGACGGGGACCTGCGCAGCATGATGAAGCTGCCCAAGGCGATCGGCGAGGGGCCTCTCGTCTCGCGCATCAAGATCATGGCCCGCCTCGACGTCGCCGACCGGCGCCGGCCGCAGGACGGGCGCGCCGAGCTCATGGTCGGGACCGAGGAGATCGGCCTGCGCGTCTCGACGATCCCGACCTCCTTCGGGGAAAAGGCCGTCCTGCGCATCCTCGACCGCCGCAGCGCGGAGGTCCCTCTCGAGGCGCTCGGCATGCGCCCGGAGCTGCTCGAGCGCCTCGTCGCGCTGGCCTCTTCGGAGTCGGGCATGCTGCTCGTCACCGGGCCGACCGGCTCGGGCAAGACGACGACGCTGTACTCGCTCCTTCACCGCGTGAAGTCCGACCTCCTCAACGTGGTCACCGTCGAGGACCCCATCGAGTACCGCCTCGCGGGGATCAACCAGGTCCAGGTCAACGACAAGGCGGGCATGAGCTTCGCCTCGGTCCTGCGCTCCGTCCTGCGCCAGGACCCCGACGTCGTGCTCGTCGGCGAGATCCGCGACCGCGAGACCGCCGACATCGCGTTCCAGGCGGCGCTGACGGGCCACCTCGTGCTGTCGTCTCTGCACACCAACGACTCGACCTCGGCGGTCGCACGCCTCCTCGACATGGGCGTCGAGCGCTTCAAGATGGGCCCCGCGCTGCTCGGCGTCGCGGCGCAGCGCCTCGTGCGCCGCGTCTGCCCCGACTGCCGCGCGGAGCGCGCGCCGGAGCCGGCGCTGGCCGAGCGCCTGCGCAAGGCGGGCCTGCCGGTACGGGCGTATAAGGGTCGCGGCTGCGAGCGCTGCTCGTTCACCGGCCTGCGGGGCCGCGTCGCGCTGACGGAGCTGCTCGACCTGCGCTCGCCGGAGGCGCGCCGCGCCGTCGACGCCGCGCCGGCCGCCGCCGTGCTGCGGGCGGAGGCGGGGGCCAAGGGCTGGCTCTCGACCCTGTCGGATGACGCGCTCTGGCACATCGCGCACGGCGACGTGACCCCCGACGACGGCGCCTTCTACCTGGAGCCGCCCCTGCCGGCCGGCGTCGCCGCGCCGCAGCCTCCGGCGGCGCCCGCACGCCGCCGCGTGCTGATCGTCGACGACGTGCGCGACAACCGCCTCGTGATGGAGGCGGCGCTGAGCATGGACGGCTACGACCTCGTCCAGGCCGCGGGAGGGGCCGAGGCGCTCGCGGAGATCTCGCGGACCAAGCCCGACTTCGTCCTGCTCGACCTCATGATGCCCGAGATCGACGGCTTCGCCGTGCTCAAGACCCTGCGCGGAGAGATGGGCCTGGGCGACCTGCCCGTGATGATCGTCACGGCGATGGGGGAAAACGAGTCCCACGCCCTGGCCCTCGAGCTCGGCGCCGACGACTACATGACCAAGCCGTTCAGCCCGAAGGTGCTGCGGGCGCGCGTCAAGGCCCGCTTCCGCCGCGGGGAATACGCCGCGTGACGGCTTAAGCGGGAGTTAAGCGCCGCTTCAGCGCGCCCTTTGCCGATCCCGCTACGCTCGAGCCATGCCCCGAACCTCCCCGGCCCGCCTGCTCGCCGCCGCCCTCGTCGTCCTCCACTCGGTCCCGGTCCGCGCCGCCGAAGACGCGTTCAAGCTCTTCGAGGAAGAGTCGCAGGTGATCATGGTCGCCTCCGCGCGGCCGGAGACCGTCTTCAACAGCGTCTCGAACGTCACGGTCATCGACCGCAAGATGATCGAGGCTTACAACTACGAGTCCGTGGCCCAGGCCCTTCACTCGGTCGCGGGCGTCATGGTCTGGCGGACGTTCCATCTGCAGAACATCCCGACGTTCCGTGGTTCGCTGCAGGAGCATTACGCCAACAAGGTCCTCGTCATGATCGACAACGTTCCCGCGTGGCACGCCGTGACGGGAGAGGAGACCTTGACCGCGTCGGGATCGACTCGGTCGAGCGCATCGAGGTTCTGCGGGGGCCCGCCTCGGTCCTCTACGGCTCCAACGCGCTGACGGGCGTCATCAACATCGTGCTGCGCCGCCCCGAGCGCAACGCGCGCGTGACCGCGGCCGTGGCGGGCGTCGGAACGGGCCACGGCCGCGGGGATGCCGTCCAGGCCTCCCGCCTCGCGGGCATCTACGCCGGGGAAAAGGACGAATCGGAGCTGTTCCTTTCCGGCGATCAATTCAGCCGCCGAAGCCCGCGCTACACGTTCACGGACGACACGATGACGGTCTTCGAAGTCAACGATTACCTGACCGTCCGCAATTTCAACGCCCATTGGCGCAAGGGCGGGCACAGTTTGCTGGCCAACGTCTCCAACGGCACTCAGTACACCGGGGGCGTCGCCAACTCCTTCGCCACCGGGGCGGGCAAGGCGCATGAAAAGGAGCTGCAGCTCGTCAACTACGGCTACGACTTCGGTCCGAGCTGGGGGAATCTCAAGTACACGGGCACCGTCGACCGTCAACGGCGTCACCACTCCCGCGACTCGTCGGCTTCCCTGCGCTCCGACATCCTGGGCACGCGCGTCATCAACACGTTGAGCGCCGAGGTGGATCTCGCCGGGCCGTTCAGCCTCGAGGTCGGCGGCAGCCACGACTATCGCACGGTGGAGCGCTTCCGAAACTACATCAGCAGCTCGCACGTCGTCGTGTCCGAAAACATGCTGTACCGCCGCCAGGTGTGGGAAGGGTCGGTGTTCGGCCAGCTCGTCTACGACCTCGAGCCTTGGCGGTTCGTGGCCGGGACCCGCTTCACCCACAACGCGACTTTCGGCGACGACCTGTCATCGCGCGTCTCCGCGGTGTATATGGTCAACGAGCGCAACAGCGTGAAGTTCATGGCCGGGCAGTCGTTCCGCGCCCCGACGCCCTTCGAGCTCTATTTCCAGCCCGCGCCCGTGACGGTGCTGGGCAATCCCGCCCTCCGCCCGGAGAAGACATCCACGGTGGAAGCCTCATACCTCACGTCCTGGGACAAGATGTTCGGGCAGGCGACGGTCTATTTCATGGATTACTCGAATACGATCTTCCGCAACCGCGGGGACTTCACGCGCGACGGTCAGACGTTCTCCAACATCTCCTTCTACGACAACGCCCGGCGCTACAACGCCAGGGTGTGGAACTCGAGGCCCGTTATACGGCCCGCGAGTTCAATGCGTTCTCCGCCTTCAATTACATCCATGGAAGCAAAGGCGACGCCTACTCGGTTCCGGCTCCGGGGGTCTTCGGCCTGACCGGCGGCGAGACCTCGAATTTCAAGTACGTGCCGCGCTACACGGCCTCCGCGGGAGTCTCGGCGGACCATGAGAACCCTTTCGGCTCCGGGACGTTATTCGGCAGCGTCGTCGCGCATCACTACTCGAGCATGCAGTCCCTGCGTACGACCATTCCCGCGCAGGCATGGGCCGACGTGAGCTTCGGACTGAGGCGGGAAGGCTTCAAGCACACCGTCTCGATCCACAACGCGACCGGCAGCTCCGTCTCCGTGCCGGAGTACGTCCGTCAACGGGTGGCCGAATCGACTCCGATCATCAGCGGCCGCCGCATCGACTACACGGTTTCCTGGAAATTCTGATGAGACACATCGGAGTGCGTCTCATTCTCGCCGCGCTCGCCGCCGCGCTGTGCGGGTCCGTCCGAGCCCAGGAGGTCGTCGCCGTCCTGGCCTCCGATCAGCGCGCGCAGCGCGAGACGTTCGAGGCTTTCCAGGCCGCCTTCGGCAAGCCGGTGCCGGTGCTCCCGCTCGGCGCGGCGATTCCCGCGACGGCGAAGGTCGTCGCGGCGTTCGGCGGCAAGGCCGCCGTGCTCCCCTATCCCGGGCGCGTGACCCTCGTCTACGTGATCGCCCCCGGCGTGCTGGTGGACCGCAAGGCCCAAGGCGGCGCGGCGATCAAGATCGCCATGGACCCCGACGCGGGCGCCCTCCTGCGCCGTCTTCAGGCGCTTCAGCCCGGCCTGCGGCGGCTGGCCGTTCTGTGGAGCAGTCCGAGCCGGGCCGCGTCCGCCGCGCGTCTCGCCAAAACCGGGGAGGCCGCCGGCGTCGAGGTCCTGGGCGAGCGCCTCGAGGACTCCGCGGACCTGCCGAGCCGCCTGCGCGAGCTCAAGGGCAAGGCCGACGCGCTCTGGCTTCCGCCGGACCCGCAGATCATCAACGCCCGCAGCTTCGAGATCATCAAACGCTTCTCCTACGACAACGACATCCCGTTCTACGCGGCGACCGAGGGGCTCGCCGAGCAGGGGGCGACCGCGTCGGTGTCGGTGACCTACCGCGAGATGGGAGGCATGACGGCCGCCGCGGTCCAGGGGCGCTCGAGGCGCGTCCGGCCCGCGCCGAGATCGACTCGGAGCGCGTCAGCGTCGCCGTCAACAAGTCCGCGGCCGCCGAGGCCGAGCTCTCCGTGCCCGCCGAGGCGCTCAAGGGGGCCGACAGGGTGTACCCGTGAGGCTCTACACCAAGCTGCTGCTCTGCGTCGCGCTCGCCTCGTTGTTCGCGGGGCAGGGCATCGTCAGCCACTCCCGCCGGGCGGTGCACGAGGCCCTGCTCTCCCACCTCGAGGCGTCGTCGGTCAAGGAGGCGCAGGCGTCCGCCGGTCCGCTTGCCGCCGCGATGCTGACCGGCGAAGAGCGGCGGATCCTGCCGCTGCTCCAGGCCTACCTGACGGTCACCGGCGGGGTCTACGCGATGGCGCTCGACGGCGAGGGCCGGGTCCTGGCCCACACCAACGTCGCGGAAACGGGAAAGGTCCTGAGCGACGAGGCGACCCGGGCCGCCCTCGCGGCGAGCGTCCCGGGCTCCCGGGAACTCCGGCTCAAGGACCGCGTCGTGCTCGACGTGGCCGTCCCCGTCTTCCAGGCGGCGACGGCGGAGCCCGAGGAGGATTTTCTCCTCGGGGACGCCGGCGGGGGCGGAGCGGGGCGCGCGCGTCGGCGTCATCCGCGCCGGCCTGCCGCTCAACGAGGAGCTGGCGACGGAGCGGACGATCGCCGGGGGCGTGCAGCGCGCGGTGCTCGTCCTGGGCGGCGTCGCGGGGCTCGTCCTCTTCCTCTTCCTGCGGCGCCTGCTGGCGCCGGTCGCCCTGCTCGCCGCCGCGACCGAGAGGATCCGCGACGGGGAATACCGCGTCGAGGTCCCGGTCACGACCGACGACGAGATCGGCGCGCTCGCGCGCAACTTCAACGAGATGAGCCGGGAGCTCGGAAACACGACCGTCTCGAAAGATTTCCTCAACGACATCCTCGACAGCATCCAGGACCAGGTGATCGTGACCGACGCCGAGGGGCGCGTCGTCCTCGTCAACCCCGCGGCCGCGCAGCTCCTGGGCCGGACCAAGGCGGAGCTTCTCGGCCGCCCCGCCGCCGAGCTGGTCGAGGGCGAGGGGGCGTCGTTCTCGGCGCCGTCGCGCAGCGTCCCGGCCCTGCTCGCCGCCAAGTCCGGGGAGAAGATCCCGGTCCTCTTCTCTTCCTCGCCCATCAAGGCGGCGGACGGCCGGGTCACCGGCTGGATCGGCGCGGCGAAGGACGTCACCGAGCTGCGCAAGCTCGAGGCGCGCATGCGCCAGTCGGAGAAGCTCTCGGCCGTCGGACAGCTCGCGGCGGGCGTGGCGCACGAGATCAACAACCCCCTCGGCGTGATCCTGGGCTTCGCGCAGACGATGGCGCGCTCGCTGGCTCCCGGAGCCGCCGACGAGCTGCCGGTCCGCTCCATCGAGCGCGAGGCCCTGCGCTGCAAGGCCCTCGTGCAGAACCTGCTGACGTTCTCGCGCGCCTCGCAGGCCGACCGGGGCCCCACCGACCTCAACGCCGCCGTCGAGCAGTCCCTGGCGCTGATCGCCCCGCAGGCCAAGCTCAACAACGTCGCGGTGAGCGCCGCGCTCGGCGAGGGGCTGCCCCCGATCCTCGGCAACAAGAACCAGCTCGAGCAGGTGATCTTGAACCTCGCCAAGAACGCGATCGACGCCATGCCCGCGGGGGCGGCTGGCGCTGACGACCGAGCGGGAGGGCGACGGCTCCTGGGTGCGCCTGCGCGTCGCCGACGACGGGACCGGCATCCCCGCCGGGACGCTGTCGAAGATCTTCGACCCGTTCTTCACGACCAAGCCCGTCGGCCAGGGCACGGGCCTGGGACTGAGCCTCGTCAGCGAGATCGTCCAGAAGCACTCCGGCGAGATCACGGTCGAGAGCCGGCCCGGTCGGACCGAGTTCACCGTGCGCCTTCCCCGCGCTTAAGCGAAAATTAAGCGCCACTTAAGCGCCGCTTCGGCGCCCCGGGCTATTCTGCGGGGAGGCGTGAGGGGGCGCTGACATGAAGATCGAACAAGGCCGTTGGACGGCGGAGAAGGGCTGGGAGCGCCCCCGGCCGGGCTCGGCGGCGCCGCCCAGCTGGTGCTCGCGTTCGCGAGCGCGCGCCTCCTGGAGGATGGCGCCGCGCTCGCCGAACTCCGCGGCGCCTACCCGCGCTCCCGAGTCTTCGGGTGCTCGACGGCGGGGAGATTCTCGGCGTCGAGGTTCGCGACGACACGATGGCCGCCACGGCGATCGCCTTCGAGTCCTCGAGCTTCATGGCGTGCCGGACTCGCGTCATCGGCGTCGAGGACAGCTTCGCGGCCGGCGAGAGGCTGGCGCGCGCGCTCGAGCCGGCGGGACTCGTCCACGTGCTGGTCCTGGCCAACGGCATCCGCGTCAACGGCAGCGCCCTGGTCAAGGGACTGACGGCGCGGCTGCCGGCGGGAGTCGTGGTCACCGGCGGCCTCGCCGGCGACGCCGGGCGCTTCGTAAAGACCTTTGTCGTCAGCGACGGGGAGGCGGAGAGCGACACCGTCGCCGCCGTCGGCTTGTACGGCGACCGGCTGCGCGTGGGCTGCGGCTCGCTCGGGGGCTGGGACCCCTTCGGCCCGGAGCGCTTGATCACCCGCTCGAAGGGCAACGTCCTCTTCGAGCTCGACGGCAAGTCGGCTCTGGAGCTCTACAAGAACTACCTCGGCGAGCACGCGCGCGGCCTTCCGGCCTCGGGCCTGCTCTTCCCGTTGACGATGCGCGGCGAGGGCGGGGGGCGGGCGTCGTCCGCACCATCCTCGGCGTCGACGAGAAGGAGCGCAGCATGACTTTCGCCGGAGACGTGCCGGAGGGCGCCTACGTCCGGTTGATGAAGGCGAACTTCGACCGCCTCATCGACGGCGCCGCCGGCGCGGCGCGCGCGAGCCACGAGGCTCTCGGCAAGCGGGTGCCGGAGCTGGCGCTGCTGATCAGCTGCGTCGGCCGCAAGATGGTGCTCAAGCAGCGAGTCGAGGAGGAGGTCGAGGGCGTTCGCGACGTTCTCGGAGCGGGAGCCGCGCTGACCGGCTTCTATTCCTACGGGGAGATATCCCCGTTCACGCCGGACGCGAAGTGCGAGCTGCACAACCAGACGATGACCATCACGACGCTCTCGGAGCGCTGAGATGAGCGGCAAGCGGCACGGCCTGCTGGCGCGGCAGCTCAAGAAGAGCTTCGGCTCGGAGGATCGGGTCCCGGAGAGCCTCGCCGGCTTCCTGGAGGCGGTCGACGCGGCCTACCGGCAGTCCGACGAGGACCGCGAGATGCTCGAGCGTTCGCTCGAACTGAGCTCCCGCGAGCTGCTGGCCGGCAACGACGAGATTCGGGCGCTGCTCCAGGCGTTCCCGGACGCGCTTTTCCGCATCGACGCGGGCGGCGTCGTCCTCGAGTGCAGCGTCAACCGCCCGGACAGGCCGAGCCTTCCTCTCGCCGAGCTGGCCGGCAGGCCGGTCCAGGCGGCGCTGCCGCCGGACCAGGCGCGGCGCTTCGAGGCGGCCCTGGCGGCCGTGCGTGAGACCGGGGAGGCGTCCCCGCTCGAGTTCTCCCTGAAGACCCCTTCGGGGGAGAGGAGCTGGGAGGCGCGCCTCGTCCGCGCGCGCGACGGCCGGCTGCTGATGATCGCGCGGGACATCACGGAGCGCGCGGCGGCCCAGGAGGCGCTGAGGCGCAGCGAAGAAAAGCTGCGCCAGGCGCAGAAGGTGGACGGCATCGGACGGCTGGCGGGCGGCATCGCCCACGACTTCAACAACCTGCTCACCACCATCCTCGGTTTCGCCGATTTGGCCGCGGCGAGCCTGGGCCCGGACCATCCCGTCGCCGCGGACGTCCGCGAGATCTCCGCGACCGGCAGGAGGGCGGCCGACCTGACGCGCCGGCTTCTGGCCTTCTCCCGGCGACAGGTCATCGCGCCCCGAGTCGTCAGCTTCAACGACGTGATCCCGGGGATCAGCACGATGCTCCGGCGCTTGATCGGCGAGGATATCGAGCTCGTCACTCGCCTGGCGCCCGGCCTCGGCGCCGTTCTCGTCGATCCCGGCCAGGTGGAGCAGGTCGTCGTCAATCTCTGCGTCAACGCCCGCGACGCGATGCCCGGCGGCGGCAGGCTCGAGATCGAAACCGGGAATGTCGAGCTGGACGAGGCCTTCGTCCGCGAGAATCCCGGGGCCGCCGTCGGAGACTTCGTCCGCCTGTCCGTGAGGGACGGCGGCGAAGGGATGAGCGACGAGGTCAAGGCGCATCTGTTCGAGCCGTTTTTCACGACGAAGGAACTGGGCCGCGGGACGGGTCTGGGCCTGGCGACCTGCTACGGCATCACCAAGCAGAACGGCGGGTACATCACCGTCGCGAGCGAGGCCGGCCGCGGCACCGTCGTGTCCTTGTACTTGCCCAGGATTCACGGGGCGGTGCCCGAGGCCCCGAATCCGGGAGAAGCGGCTCCCCTGCCGCGCGGGACGGAGACGCTTCTCGTCGTCGAAGACGAGCAGGCCGTACGCAGCCTCGCCGTGCGCATCCTCGAGCAGCAGGGCTACGCGGTGTTGTCCGCGCGCGACGGCTTGGAAGGCCTGGAGGTCGTGCGCAAGGACACCCGTCGCGAAATACGTCTCATCCTGACCGACATGGTGATGCCGCGTGCCGGCGGGCGCGCGGTCGCCGACGGCATCGCGCGCTCGCGGCCGGACATCCGCGTTCTGGCGATGACGGGCTACAGCGCGCCCGGGGCGCTACGGGACGAGGCGTCCGGCGAGCGGCTGGCGGTGCTGCACAAGCCGTTTTCACCGAGCGACCTGGCCACCCGCGTTCGCGCGATGCTGGACGCGTGAGCTCCGCCCCCGGAAACACGAGACCCCGGGGCTTTCGCCTCGGGGTCGGGTCCCGACATTTCTGGTCTCGGGTTCGGTGACGACATGATAACGGACGCGCGTCTTCCCGGCCATGACGGCCGCGTCACGAACGCGCGACGATAAAAAACGCGACGCGCCGGATATGGGTCCCCGGCGGCGGCGGGGCTACACTGGGGGCATGGACATCAGACCGAAGATCAAGGACATCGACGACCGCAAGCCCGAGGGAGGGCGCACGCGCCCGACCGACGAGCCGCTCGACGAGGGCGCCGGCAAGTCCTTCCGCGACACCCAGCCCGAGGGCTTCAAGGACAACGCGCGGCACTCCATCGACGCCGCCGCGACCGACCCCGACGTGGATGACACCAAGGGCGGGGAATAAGGCATGATCAAGGCCGTGGAGACCATCGGACCGAAGGAGGCGCGCGAGCGCCTGACCGCCCTGAAGGGCTGGACGCTCCAGGGCAAGGCCCTGCGGCTCGAGCTCGCCCTGCGCGACTTCCCGGCGGCGATCGCCTTCATCCACGAGGTCGCCCAGCTCGCGGAGTCCGCCGACCATCACCCCGATCTGCACCTGACGGGCTACCGGAACCTCGCGATCGAGCTGACCAGCCACGACGCGGGCGGCCTCACTCCGCGCGACTTCGCGCTCGCGGCGGAGATCGACGATTTGCCGCGACAGCTGAAAAAGGAGAAGCGAAGATGAAGCGAAGCGCCTCGGCGGAATGGAACGGCGGGCTCAAGGACGGAAAGGGCTCGATCACGACGGACAGCGGCGTGCTCTCGGGGACGCGCTACGGCTTCACGACCCGCTTCGGCGAGGAGAAGGGGACCAACCCCGAGGAGCTCATCGCCGCGGCCCACGCCGGCTGCTTCTCCATGGCGCTGTCGGGCAAGCTCGCCGAGGCGTCGCTGACGGCCGAGCGCATCGCGACGAAGGCCGAGGTCAGCCTCGAGAAGCTCGACGCGGGCTGGACCGTGACGGCGGTGCACCTCACGGTGAAGGCCAAGATCCCCGGCGCGTCGGCCGAGGCGTTCAAGGCCGCGGCGGAGAAGGCCGAGAAGGGCTGCCCGATCTCGCGGCTGCTGGGCGCCGCGGCCAAGATCACGATGGACGCCGCGCTCGAGCCTTAAGCCGCGTCGAGCGCCGCCCGCACGCGGGCCGCGAGATCCTCGGCCGTGAACGGCTTGGGCAGGATGTCGGTCGTGTCGTCGAGTATGCACATGCCTTCGAACGTGTCGTCGGTGTAGCCGGACACGAAGAGCACGGGCAGGCCGGGGCGCTCCGCGCCGGCCTCGCGCGCGAGGTCCCAGCCGCTCATCACCGGCATGACCATGTCGGTCATCAGCAGCTCGACCTTCGCTCCCGCGGGGGAGCGTAACAGCGCGAGCCCTTGCGCCCCGTCGGCCGCCGCGAGGACCTCATAACCCAAAGAGCGGAGGATGCGGGCCGCCAGCCGGCGCACCGGCTCCTCGTCTTCCACGATGAGGACCGTCTCCCCGCCCTTGGCCGCGCTCCGCCGCGGCGAGGGCGCATCGCGGTCCGGGGCCGCCTCGACGCAGGGCAGCAGGATGCGGAACGTCGTGCCGGCGTTCTCGCGGCTCACGCACCGGATCTCGCCGCCGCTCTGCTTGACGACGCCGTAGACGGTGGCCAGGCCGAGCCCCGTCCCCTTGCCCTTCTCTTTGGTGGTGTAGAACGGCTCGAAGAGGTGGCTCTTGACCTCCGGCGTCATCCCCGTGCCCGTGTCCGCCACGCTCAAGACGACGTAGCGGCCCGCGGGCACGCCCTCGCGCCGCGCCTGCGCGGCGTCGAGCGAGGCGGCCTCGGTGCGGATCGTGATGCGGCCGCCCTTCGGCATCGCGTCCCGGGCGTTGACGACCAGATTCATCAGGAGCTGCTCGAGCTGTCCGGGATCGGCCTTCAGCGACGCGTCCGCCGCGCCGGGCTCGATCCGGAGCTCGACGTGCTCGCCGATGATGCGCCCGAGCATCTTGGACAGGCCGGCGATCACCTCGTCGAGGGAGAGAATCCGGGGCGAGGTCACCTGGCGGCGGGAGAAGGCCAGGAGCTGCTGCGTCAGGTTCGCCGCGCGCAAGCCGGACTGGCGGATCTCCTCGACGTCGTCGCGCAGCGGGCTGTCCTTCGGCAGCGCCGCGATCGTCATCTCGGAAAGGCCCAGGATCGCGGTGAGGATGTTGTTGAAGTCGTGCGCCACGCCGCCGGCCAGCCGGCCCATGGCCTCCATCTTCTGCGCCTGCCGCAGCATGCTCTCCGTCTCGGCGAGGCGGCGCGCCCCTTCCACCTTGTCGGTGATGTCCTTGACGATGCCGAGGAGTTTGGAGCGGCCGTCGGCCTTGTCGACGACGAGCTCCGCGCGCGTGGTGACCCAGCGCTGGACGCCGTCCGGGCGGATGATGCGGTGCTCGCAGTTGAACGAGCCGCGCTCTCCGATCGCGTGGGCCCGGGAGGAGGCGACGAGGGCGCGATCGTCCGGATGGACGAGCTCCATGAAGTCGGAGGCGGCGAGTCGCTTGTCCGGGGGCACCCCCAGGATGCGCCGGCACTCCTTGGACCAGACCATGTCCTCGCCCTCGTCGAGCGGGTTGATCCAGCTGCCGATGTTGGCCACCTCCTGTGCCTTCTCGAGGAACTCCTGGCTGCGCAGGAGGGCGGCCTCGGCCAGAATCTCCTTCGTGACGTCCTGCGCCACGCCCGTGAGCTGCTGGACGACGTCGGCCTCGTCTTTCACGGGGAAAGCCCGGTCGCGGATCCAACGGATTTCGCCGTCGGGCCGCTTGATCCGGTAGGTCACGTCGTAGGCGCCGGCGATCTGCCGCGGGTGCGCCGCGAGGACCCTCGCGCGGTCCTCCGGGACGATCGCCTCGATCCAATTCCTGGGATCCCGGTAGAGGCTCTCGCAGGTCCGCCCCCAGATCGACTCATAGGCGGGGCTGACGTAGACCATCGTCTTCTGCTCGACGTCGGTCATCCAGAAGACCTGGCTGATGCTCTCCGCCATCCGCTTGAAGCGGCTGTTCGAGTCCTCGACCAGCCGCCGGGCCACCACGCGGTCGGTCACGTCCTGGCACGTGCCGACGGCGACGGTCCCGCCGTCCCGGATATGCCAGCGCTCCTCGAGCACCTTCAGCCGGCCGTCGCGGAGGACGATGCGGTGCTCGATCGCGTGCCGCCCCGGGACGCCGCGGGAGGCCAGGAACGCCGCGTCGACGCGTTCGCGGTCCTCCGGGTGAACGAGCGCGAGGAAGGCCGCGTGCGTAGGCTGGAAGGCGGCCGCGTCGGTCTCGAAGATGCGATGCGTTTCGTCGGACCAGAGCACGTTCATGGTGTCCAGGTCCGTCTCCCAGCTGCCGACCTTGGCGACGGACTGCGCCTCGACGAGGCGCGCGCGCTCGCGCGCGAGGTGCCCCGCCGACAGCTGACGCTCGATGGCGTGGCGGATGACGCGGGAGACGGCCTCCGCCGCGGGCTCGCCCTTGACGAGATAGTCCTGGGCGCCCTCCTGGACCGCGCGGACGCCCGTGTCCTCCCCGTCGAGCCCGGTGAGGATGACGACCGGAACCGCGGGGAAGGCCGCGCGCAGCCGCAGGAAGGTGTCGATGCCCCGCGAGTCCGGCAAGGTCAGGTCGAGCAGGACCGCGTCATGCGGCGAGGCCTTGAGCGCGGCGAGGGCCTCGTCGAGGCGGGCGGCGCGCGTGACGGCGAAACGGGTGAGCTTCGACTGGGACAGAGTCTCCTGGATCAGGCGCGCGTCGCCCGGATTGTCCTCGACGAGGAGCAGCGCGACGTGCTGGGGGCTCATGACTCGGTCCTCACTCCTTGGGCAGTCTCACGACGGTGAACCAGAAGTCCTCGATCGACTTCACGACCTTGATGAAGCCGTCGAGCTCGACGGGCTTGGAGATGTAGCAGTTGGCGTGGAGGTCGTAGCTCTGGAGGATGTCCTCCTCCGCCTTCGAGGTCGTCAGCACGACGACGGGGATCGAGCGAAGGGCGGCGTCGTTCTTGATCAGCCCCAGGAGCTCCCGGCCGCCCATGCGCGGCAGGTTCAAGTCGAGCAGGATGAGGTCGGGCCGCGCGGCGCCGGCGGCGGCTCCCTCCCGGCGCAGGTGGGCCAGGGCCGCGGCCCCGTCGCCCGCGACGGAGAGGTTGTTGTGGATCTTCGCGTCCTTGAGCGTCTCCCGGGTCAGGCGCACGTCGCCGGGGTTGTCCTCCACGAGCAGGATCTCGATGGGCTGCGGCGCGGCGGCGGTCGTCATTGGGAGGCTCCCTGCGGCACTGTGAACTGGAACACGGCGCCGCCCGAGGCGCCCGCTTCGATCCAGATGCGCCCGCCGTGGCGGTGGACGATCTTGCGGCACAGCGCGAGGCCGATGCCGCTGCCGGGCACGTCGACCCCGTGGAGGCGCTCGAAGATGATGAAGACCTTGTCGAAGTACCGGGGGTCGATGCCGATGCCGTTGTCCTCGACGCGGAAGCGCCAGAGCGCGCCCTCGCGCGCGGCGGACACCTTGACGACGGGCGGGCGCGCGGACCGGAACTTCAGCGCGTTGCCGACGAGGTTCTGGAACAGCTGGACGAGCTGGGAGTAGTCGACGGCGACCGCGGGCAGCGGCCCCGCCTCGACGGTCCCGCCGGCTTCCTCGAGCGCGGCGGCCAGGGCGCGGAGCGCGTCGGAGAGCGCCTCGCCCGCGGAGGCGGCCGGGGCGGGACCGGCGGAGCGGTCGAGGCGCGAGTAGGCCAGCAGATCGCTGATGAGCCGCTGCATGCGCTTGGCGCCGTCGACCGCGAAGCCGATGAACTCGTCGGCCTCGGGGCCGAGCTTGCCCTGGTAGCGCTTGGCGAGCAGCTGGGTGTAGCTGACGACCATGCGCAGCGGCTCCTGGAGGTCGTGGGAGGCCGCGTAGGCGAACTCCTCGAGGTCCCGGTTGGAGCGCGCGAGCTCCTCGGACTGCCGGCGCAGGAGCTCGGCGGCCTCGCGGCGCTCGGTCTCGTCCTCGATGGCGAGCAGGATCAGGGGCGCGCGGCCCTCGGGCTGGCGCAGCGGGCGGGCGTTGAGCGCCATCGCCCGGCGGCCGAGGCGGGGGTACACGCGCTCGACGACGAGGTCCTCGAAGGGGGCTTCGTCGGCCAGGACCTTCCTCAGCGCGGCGAGCAGGCCCGCGTCGTCCCACTGGCCGTCGCCGAGGGCGGCCAGTTCGCGGCCGACGGCCTCCTCCGGCGCCGTCTTGAACACGCGGCGGAAGGCCCCGTTGACCCGGACGACGCGCAGGCCCGAGTCGAGCAGGACCAGCGGCTCGCGCACGGTGTCGATGATGGCCTCGGCGGTCGACTCCAGCCGCTGGTCGTTCACCCCGCTATTGTAGCCCTCGCTCGGTCCGAGCGAGTCCGCAACCCCGCAGGGGCCGCTCCGTAATACTGCGTACGGCGCTAACGAAGCTTGACGAGCCCGGCGGACAGGGCGTACCTCGTGAGGCCCGCCGTCGTGCGGACGTCGAGCTTGCGCATGAGGCGCTGGCGGTGGGTCTCGACGGTGCGCACGCCGATCTTCAGGCGCGCGGCGATCTCCCGGCTGCGCAGGCCCTCGGCGACGAGCACGAGCACCTCGCGCTCCCGGGCGGTCAGGCCCGCGGCGTCGTCGTCCTTGACCCGCCCGCCGGCGACCACGACCTCGTCGAGCAGCGCCCGGCTGGCGGCGTCGCTGAAATGCGAGCGTCCCCGGAAAACGGTCTCGATGGCCTTGCTCAGCTCGTCGAGGGGCGCGTCCTTCTGGACGTAGCCCTTGGCGCCGGCGGCGACGGCCTGGCGGACGTAAACGCTGTCCTCGTGCATGCTCAGGATGATCACGCGGCACGCGGGAACGGATTTCCGGATCCGCCGCGCGGCGTCGAGGCCGCCGAGCTTCGGCATGTCGACGTCGAGGAGGACGATGTCGGGCTTGAGCGCCAGCGCCAGCCGCACGGCCTGCTCGCCGTCGGCGGCCTCGGCGACGACGCGGATGCCGGGGTGCCGGGCCAGCTGGGCTTGGACGCCGAGGCGCACCAGGGGATGATCGTCGGCCAGCAGGACGCGTATGGGACGGGCGGTCATGGGGTGGGCATGATGACGAGCACGCGGGTGCCGGCGCCGGGCCGGCTGTGGATCTCGCAGCGGCCGCCGAGGAACTGCGCGCGCTCCTGGATGTTCTTGAGGCCCGAGCCGGACATCGCCACGGTGAACCCCTTGCCGTCGTCGCGCACGCTCAGCAGTATGTTCGGTCCCCGGCGCAGGGCCTGGACCTCGACGCGCCGGGCCCCCGCGTGCCGGGCGGCGTTCGTGAGGGCCTCCTGAGTGATGCGGTACAGCATGAGCTCGGTCTCCTCGTCGAGCGCGGCCGGCAGGCGCGCGGCGTCGAGGCTGATCCGGGCGCCGGTCGCGCGCCGGAAGTCCGCGCAGGCGCCCGCCAGCGCGGCCTTGAGGCCGAATTCGTCGAGCGCAGCCGGGCGCAGGTTCTGCGAGATGCGGCGCACCTCCTGGATGGTCGAGTCGAGCACGGCCCGGGCTTCGGCGAGGACCGGGCGCGGCGAGCCCCCGGCCGCCAGCCGCTCTTCGGCGTCCTGGACGCGGTGCTTCGCCGCGGCGAGCAGCTGATTGACGCCGTCGTGCAGTTCCCGCGCGATCCGCCGCCGCTCGGCCTCCTCGGCGCGCACGATGCTGCGGGAGAGTCCGACGGCCTCGGCGGCGCGGTCGCCGGCCGTCGTGTCGCGGGTCACCCGGGCGAAGCCGCGCAGGACGCCGGCGGCGTCGCGCGCGGGCGTGACCACGACCTCGGCCGGAAAGCGCGACCCGTCCTTGCGCACGATCTGGCAACGCTCCTCGGCGCGTCCGAACCGGAGCGCCCGGCGCAGTAAACGGGCCGGCAGGCCGCGCCGGACGTCGGCCGGCGTGTGGAACAGGCTGCAGTGCCGCCCGAACACCTCGCCCTCCTCGTAGCCCTTGAGGCGGCGCGCGCCCTCGTGCCAGCTCCAGATGCGGCCGCCCGGATCGAGCATGAGGAAGGAGTAGTCCTTCGCGGCGTCGACTAGAAGGCGCAGGCGCGCCTCCGCGGCGAGAAGGTCGCGCGACTCCTTGTTCTGGGCGGTCACGTCGCGGACGATCGCCAGCGCCGCCTTGCGGCCGCGGTACGAGAGGAAATGTGTGTTGATGACGGCGTCGAAGGGCGTGCCGTCGCTTCTTTGATGCGTGAAGCGGGCCTCTTTAAACGTTCGCCGGCGGCCGGTGAGCCGCCGACGCGCGCGCGCCGCCTCTGCGGGGGGCGGATGTCGAAGACCGTCATCGTGCGCAGGCGACGGAGGGGATAGCCGTACTGCCGGACGGCCGCGGCGTTGGCGTCGAGAATGCGGAAATTCAGGCGATCCCAGATGAGGATGGGCTGGGGGTGCTGCCGGAAGACCTCGTGATAAGCGTCCGCCGACGTCGCCGGCGCCGCTCGTGTTGCGCGCATTACATACCTTACGTAATATGCGAGTTTCGCGCCTCCGTATTTTTACGGAACGATCGCCTTCTCGTTCGGCGGCTCGAAGAGGAAGCCCGCCAGGTAGGGCGAGGACTTGCCGGCGGCCGAGAGGCGCAGCACCCGGTCGCGGAAGGCCTGCGCGTCGGCGACGCCCCTCTTCTCGGTGACGAGGTCGTCGGCCAGGTTGAGCAGCAGGAAGTTTTCGCGCTCGTCGAGCGCGGAGGCCGTGAGCTCGTTGGTGTCGGGGTTCGGCGCCACGCGCTCGTCGAAGCGGGGCAGGTCGCCGAGCTTGGCCGGGGAACGCGGTAGCCGATCGTCTGCTCGAGCGGGCGCGGGCCGTCGCGGCGCACGACGATCTTTTCCCAGGAGCCGCGCCGGATCCACGCCATCGAGCGGTCGTCCCAGCGGTCGGGCGAGCCGTAGCGCGTGATCATCGCGCGCGCGACGCCCTGCGGGACCTCGGGCCAGGCCAGCACGGCGTCGAGCGCGTGGCGCGTGGAGTGCTCGCGCTCGCGGGTCTCCGGCGGATGGGCCTCGAAGGGCGTCTGGGGCAGGCGGGCGACGGCGGGCGCGGCGAGGAGCAGCGCGGCGTAGGCGAAAGGCTTCATGGTTTCTCCCGGGAGGCGGCGGCTACATTCTAGCCGCCCCCGGGAGGGAGCCCATAGACGCCCCGTAACGCTTTTTAAGCGCGCTTGGTGATCTCGATGAGGTGGTAGCCGAACTGCGTCTTGACCGGGCCCTGCACGGTGTTGACCGGGGCGGAGAAGACGACGGTGTCGAACTCGGGGACCATCTGGCCGGGGCCGAACTCGCCGAGGTCGCCGCCGGAGCGGCCGGAGGGGCACTGCGAGTGCTTCTTCGCGAGGTCGGCGAAGCTGGCGCCGCCCTCGATGTCCTTCTTCAGCTTGCTGCACTCCTGCTCGGTCTTGACGAGGATGTGGCGCGCCTGGGCTCTGGGCATGGGAATCTCCTTTGGGTCGACGAGATTCTAGCGTTAGTCGCGGACGACTTTCCAGCCCATGAGGGCCGCGCTGCGCGAGTAGCCTTCGAGGAAGGACTGCGCGTCGCCGGGCGGCAGAGCGTACTCGACGCAGTGATAGGCGACCTCGTCGTTCTCCTTCCAGTGGGCGGCGGCCTTCGGCGGCCGCTTCTTGAAGTCCTTGACCAGCCGGTCGAGGAGATACGCGGTGGTGCCCGCGTAGATTTCCTTGCGCGTGAGGTTCGACGCCTCGAAAACTGTGACGAGGACGCCGGCACGGTTCTTTTCTCGAGGGAGCATGATCGCAAGTATACGGCGACGTCACGGATTTGTCTGTGGAGGACTCGCGCCGGGAGGGTGAACCTTTTGTGACGGTCGAGAAGGGGAGGCAAAACCGTCACCGGACGGCGACGGCGCCCGGCGGGGGCGCGGGGGTATACTGGGGGCAGCCGCAAGGAGGGATTATGCTGAGATGGTCATTCACGTTCCTGGTGGTGGCGCTGATCGCCGGAGCGCTGGGGATGACGGGGGTGGCGGGAGCCGCCGCGGGCATCGCGAAGGCGCTGTTCGTCGGCTTCCTGATCCTCTTCGCCGTCACGGCCTTCCTCGGGGTCTCGGCCGGCCGCCGCATCGCCGGACACCGGACGCCGTCGGTCCGTCGCGACCACGACCTCACGCACCATCGTTGACGGCGCGGGAGGCTCGTAGGGCTCGGGGCTGCGCCCCGGGCCTTTTTGCGCCCGGACCTATTTCTTCGCGCGGAGCTCGTCGATGGCGGCCAGGACCTCGCCGGCGTGCGCGCCGGGGAGACCTTGAGCCAGCGCTTGGCGACGAACCCGCCGGGGAGAGCAGGAAGGTGTTGCGCGCCGAGAGCAGGCCGCCCAGCATCAGCGACCCGTAGGCGCGCGAGACCTCGCGCTTCTCGTCGGCGAGCAGGCGGAAGGAGAGGCTCTCCTTCTCGCAGAACTCCTTGTGGGACTTCGCGCTCTGCCCGCTCACGCCGACGACCGTCGCACCTCGCGTCTCGAACTCCGCGAGCTTCTTCTGGAATCCGCGGGCCTCGAGCGTGCAGCCGCCGGTGAAGTCCTTGGGGTAGAAGTACAGCACGACCCATTTCCCCTTGAGGCTCTCGAGGGAGACGGCGGTCCCGTCCTGCGACGGCAGCGAGAACTCGGGCGCCTTGTCGCCCTCCTTCGGGGGCTCCGGGGATTTCGCGGCCGCGGGAAGCGCCAGGACGAGCGACAGGGCCATGGGAAGAAGTTGTCTCATGGCCCTATTAAACTAATTCGCGGCCACCGAGGCGCGCTCGAGCCCGGCGGCGACGGCGCGGTCATGCTCCTCGACGGCGCGCACGCGCATGACGGCCAGCGCGTCGGCGGCCTCGGGCGTCGGGGCGACGGCCTCGGTCTCGAGGTTCACCTCGAACGCGTACGCCGGGACGCCGGCGGGCTCGCGGTAGATCACGAGGTAGGAGTCGTCGCCCGTCTTCTCCGCGCTCCAGGCGCGGGCCGCGCCGTCGGCGTGGCGGCGGACGCCGCCCAAGCGGGCGAGGACGGCGGAGTCGTCGCCGGCCATGACCGAGCCCTGCACCAGGAAAATCGCGTCGCGGGCGTCCTCGTCGACGACGTACGAGGGGCGGGCGACGAGGTGCGGCGCGGCGTTGACCTCGGCGACGAAGTCGACGCCGCCGATGAAGGAGAGCAGGAGCGCCCCGGTCGTCAGGGCCGCCTTCATGTGCCAGCGGTAGGCGTCGGGGTCCTGGGGGATCGGGCCCAGGCCGAGCTTCTGCTTCATCTCGGACTTCAGCCAGGCGGGGGCCTCGCCGCCGGTGCGGGAGAGGGCCTGCGCGATCGCGAGCAGCTCGACGTCGGTTCTCGGGGCCTTGTCGGCGGGGTTGTTGTCCATGCCTTGAGCGTAGCCCCGAAGACTCCGGTTCTCAACGAAAAGCGGGGTGAATCCCCGGCGACGGAAAAGTGAACGGTCACACGCCCTCCATATGACGGCCCCCGCAATATGGTTTCCTAGGGGGAGTGGAGAACAGGAAGCCGGGCGCCGAGCGTCTCATCGCGAAGGAGGATGTGTTCCGCCTCCTGGTGCAGACCGTCAAGGACTACGCGATCTTCATGCTCGACCCTGAGGGCAACGTCGCGAGTTGGAACGAGGGCGCCGAGCGCATCAAGGGCTGGAGGGCCGAGGAGATCATCGGCCGTCACTTCTCGACGTTCTACCCGAAGGAGGACATCGACGCCGGCAAGCCCGAGATGGAGCTGCGGGTCGCGACGGCCGAGGGCCGCTTCGAGGACGAGGGCTGGCGCCTGCGCAAGGACGGCACGCGCATCTGGGCCAACGTCGTCATCACCGCGGTGTGGAGCGAGGAAACGCCCCGGCGGCTGATCGGCTTCGCCAAGGTCACGCGGGACCTCACCGAGCGCCGCCTGGCCGAGGAGTCCCTGCGCCGCAGCAACCAGCAGCTCGAGCGCTACGCCGCCTTCGTCTCCCACGACCTGCAGGAGCCGCTGCGCAAGATGGCGAGCTTCGCCGAGCTGCTCAAGCTGCGCTACGGCGGCAAGCTCGACGACGAGGCCGACGACTACATCCGGCGCATCGTCGACGCGGCCAAACGGATGCGCGTGCTCGTCACCGACGTCCTCGAGTTCTCGCGGCTGACCCAGCACAAGCGCGGCGAGGGCCCCGTCGCGCTCGACGGCGTGCTGGCCGCGGTCCTGCGCGACCTCGAACTGCAGATCCGCGAGGCCGGCGCGGAGGTCGCGCACGCGCCGCTGCCCCGCGTCAAGGGCGACCCCGTCCTTCTCGGCCGTCTCCTGCAGAACCTCGTCTCCAACGCGATCAAGTTCCGCTCCCCGGACCGCCGCCCGAAAGTCGAGGTCGCGGCCGAGCCGCGCGGCTCCGACTGGCTGATCTCGGTGGCCGACAACGGCATCGGCGTCGAGCCGCAGTACACGGCGGCGATCTTCGAGCCGTTCAAGCGGCTGCACTCGAAGGAGAAGTACCCGGGCTCCGGCCTGGGCCTGGCCGCGAGCAAGGTCATCGTGGAGTCCCACGCCGGCCGGATCTGGGCCGAGCCGCGCCCCGGCGGCGGCACGACGTTCAAGGTCCTCCTCAAGGGCGCCGACGGGGCCGCCCGATGAGGACGATCCTCGCCGTCGACGACTCCACCGAGGACGCCGCGCTCCTGCGCATGGCCTTCGAGCACGCGGGCACGACCTGCCGCCTGAGCACGGTCGACGGCGGCGAGGCCGCGCTCGCCTACCTGCAGGGCGAGGGCCCGTACGCCGACCGGCGCAAGCACCCGTTCCCCGACCTCATGCTCCTCGACATCCAGATGCCGGGGCGCGACGGCTTCGACGTGCTCGAGTGGGTCCGCGCCCAGAAGGCGGACTGGAGCCGCCTGCCCATCATCATGCTGACGACCTCGCACGACCTCGCCGACGTCAAGCGCGCCTACGACCTGGGCGCCAACTCCTTCCTCGTCAAGCCGACCGGCTTCGCGGAGTTCTCCGGCATGATCGCCAACATGCTCGCCTACTGGCTGCCGTACAACCGCCCCGCGCGCCTCGACTAGGCCTTGACCCCGGCGCCGCCGGGGCTACACTAAGGAAGATGACGCGCTTGGCCCTCCTGACGGCCCTTCTCCTCGTCTCGGCCCCGGCTCTGCGCGCGGGCGACGAGGGCAAGGGCGACCACAACGAGGACGGGCATCCCGACAACGGGCACGGTCGCGGCTTCCGCGGGGGCGGCCGGCGTTGGTGGTGGTCCCGCGCGCGAAGCGAACCGGCTCCGCAAACCGTGGTCGTCACGGTCCCGGAGGGGAGACTCCGTACCGCCGCTACGCGTGGGGCCGTATGACCGCGACGACGGCGTCGAACTACAAGGCGAAGGTGAAGGACTGCGGGGGCCCGGGCTGCGCGGTGTGGCAGACGACGGCGGTCGCCGTGGCCCTTCCCGTGAGCGTCGCGCTCGACGTGCCGTTCTTCGTCGGCCGCGTCATCGCCTGGCCGTTTCGCCGGCGCTCCTAGTCCGGTCCCGCGCCTAGCCGCAGCGGGGAACTCCACCGTCTTCAGCCAGAACGCGTCGATGCGCCGCGCGATCTCGACGAGCTCGGCCGACGACGTGGGCTTGACCAGGAAGGCGTTGATCCCGAGCGCGTAGGCGGTCTCGACGTCGCCCGGCGCGTTGGAGGCGGTCAGCAGGATCACGGGGACGCAGCGCCACCGCTTCGAGGCGCGGATCCAGCGCAGCGCGTCGAAGCCGTCCATGCGCGGCATCTTCAGGTCCAGGATCACGAGGCCGGGCTCGTGGGGCCGCGCCGCGCCCGCGTGCGCTCCGGTCCGCGAGAGATAGGCGACGGCCTGCTCTCCGTCCTCGACGACGGCGAGCCTGCCGCCGATGCCGGCGGCGGCGAACGCCTCGCGCAGCAGGAACCGGTCGTCGGGGCTGTCGTCGGCGTACAGCACGCCCAGGCCGTTAGGCAGCATCGGGAGCCCTCCTCAACTCGATCCAGAAGCGGCTTCCGTCGCCGGGCTTGGACTCGACGCCGGCGGTGCCGCCCATGCGCTCGGCGGCCTTCTTGACGATGGCCAGGCCGATGCCCGTCCCCTCGTACTCGCCGCGCGGGTGCAGGCGGGAGAACGGCCGGAAGAGCTTCGAGCGCATGTCCTCGGGGATGCCGAGCCCGTTGTCCTCGACGACGAGGCGCGTGCGCCCGGGCCCGGCGGGCTCGGCGCTCACCGCGACGGCGGCCCGCCGCCCCTTGGGCACGAACTTCACCGCGTTGACGAGCAGGTTCGAGAGCGCCTGCGTCAGCAGCGAGTCCTGGGCCATCACGCGCCCGAGCGGGCGGCGCACGGTCACGTCGGCCTTGTCGAAGCCCGGGTAGTGGGAGAGCACGTGGTCGACGACCGGCTCGGGGTCGACCGGGGACAGGACCTGCTCGCCGCGCGAGAGGCGACCGAGAGCGAGGAGGTCCATGATCATCCGGTCCATGCGCATCGTCGACGCGGAGATGCGCTCGAGCAGGCCGCGCGTCTCCTCGTCGAGCAGGGCGCTCGCGCGGTCGAGGACGATCGTCGCGTAGCCCTGGATCGCGCGCAGCGGCGCGCGCAGGTCGTGCGAGACGGTGTAGGAGAAGGCCTCGAGCTCCGCGTTCGAGCGCGCGAGCTCGGCCGTGCGCGCGGAGACGGCCTCCTTGAGCGTCTCCTCCTGGCGACGCGCGCCGGTGATGTCCGTGACGAACGCGAAGAGGCCCCGGACCGCGCCGCCGGGCTCCGGATCGGGGATGAACTCGCAGTGGACCCAGCGCCGGCGGTCCGGGTACTCGATCTCGGCGTCGAAGGCGACGGTCTCGCCCGCGAGCGCCCGCCGCAGCCTGCCCTCGACGACCGCCCAGCGCGCGGGACCGAGAAGGTCCTCGACGCGCGTGCCCTTGAGCCGTTCGGGCGATACCCCGTACCAATCGAGATAGCGCTTGTTGTTGTAGACGTAGCGCAGCTCCCGGTCGATGTAGGAGATCAGCGCGGGCATCTCGTCGATGATCGTTCCGAGGTGGCGTTCGCCGCGGGCGAGCGCGGCCGCCGTGGCCATGCGCTCGGTGACGTCCTTGAACAGCACGGCCACCTGGCGCCGCGCGGCGTCGCCGAAGCGCCAGGCGAGGACCTCGTAGAAGCGGCCGAGCCGCGAAGCGGGCGCCTCGACGCGCAGCGTCTCGCCGGTCTCGACGACCTTGCCGTACAGCGCGAACCACTGCGGCTCGTGGCCCGGCGCGAGCCGGGTCATGCGCTTGCCGATCGGATCGACGAGCCCGGTCTGTCGCTCGAACGCCGGGTTGACCTCGCGGAAGACGTAGTCGACGGGGACGCCGGCCTCGTAGATCATCTCGATGATGCAGAACCCCTCGTCCATCGAGTCGAACAGGGTCCGGTACTTGGCCTCCGTGCGGTCGTTGCGGGCGGCCTCCGCCGCGAGGCCCGCCTCCGCGCGGCGCGCCGCGCGGACGGCGGAGTGCAGGACGTGGTTGACATAGCTGAGCAGGGCGCAGACGCCGGTGAAGAGGAGCAGGCGCAGGCGGTCGTCATGCGCGCCCACGTCCGGGCCCGGCGGCGGCAGGTTGAGCCAGGCGACGGCCAGAGCGCTGAGCCCGGTCGCCGCGAGTCCCGGCCCGAAGCCGCCGATGAAGCCGGAGAGGACGACCGCGGGAAAGTACACGAAGAAGGGGACCGGCTGGCCGATGAGCGCGGGCGCGGCGACGTTGGCGGCGACCGAGAGTCCCACGAGCGCCGCGGCCGCGGCGTAGCGGGCGGCCCAGTGCGGCCCGCCCGCGCCGGGGACGGGGTCGAGATCGGGGCGGCGCGCGCGGCGCTGGAGCTGGATGAGGCGCATCCCCGGCGCGCGCGTGGTGTCGATCACGCGGGCAGTTTACAACGCGCGCGCGGCCGGGGCTGTGGAAGCCGGGTAACGGAATCTGGAACGGCGCGTCAGAGCCGCAGGACGCTCTTCGCGTCGGCGCCGCAGCGCACGCCGAGCGCCTCGAGCGCGGCCGCGTGCCGGTCGAAGGGGTTCGACCCGGGCCACAGCACGGGCAGCGGGTAGTCGCTGCCGAAGAGGAGGCGCTCGAAGGTCTCGGGGTGGCGGCGCAGATGCCGCGCGATGCCCACGCGGTTGGGCAGCGTGAGGGCCGAGGCGTCCATGAAGAAGCGCGGCTGCTCGCGCACGAGGCGCACCATCGTCTCGACGTGCGGCTGGGAGATCACGTGGCCCGAGCTGCACGCGTGCGCGGCGATGACGGTCGCGCCCTCCTTGAGCGCCCGCTCGAGCCGCTCCGGGTTGCCGACCGCCTGGTCGCGCGCCTTGACGCTGTACTCGACGCCGATGTGCGAGAGCAGGGGGATCTTGTGGCGGGCGAGCGCGCGGTAGAACGCGGTGAAGCGCTTCGCCGCGGGATCGAAGACCTGCGCGTTGGGCAGGACCTTGATGAGGACCGCGCCCCTGGCCGCGCAGCGCTCGAGCTCGTCGAGCGCGTCGCGCCGCGCCGGGTTGATCGACGCGCCCGGCAGGAGCCTGCCGCCCGAGCGCGCGCACGCGTCGAACATCGCGTCGTTGGAGATCAGCATGTGCGTGCGCGCCTCGTCGAGGCGGCCGTCGTCCCCGTAGATCCCGTCGAGCGCGAGCAGGACGCCCTTCTCGACGCGCGTCGACGCCTTCATCTTCTCGATCACGCGGTCGACGAAGATCGCGTTCGCGCGCTCGGGCTCGTCCAACGGAAGCCCCTGGTGCCAGGCGACGAGCTTGGCGAGCGCGCCGCCGAGCATGTCCTTGGACAGCAGGCAGCCGTTGGCCTTCGTGGGCAGCGCGGCGAGGTGGACGTGGACGTCGATCATGAGACGCCCGGGCGGGCCCGGGCCGAAGCGGCTACGCCGCCGCTTTGACGGCCTCTTCGGCGCTGTGCGCCTGGAAGGTCTCGCGGATCAGCTTGTCCTCGGACGACTTGAGCGTGCGTTCCCAACCGCAGCTGCACTTGAGCTTCTTCTTCTCGCTGCGGAACTCGTAGACGTGCATTCTCATGGGGTCTCCTGAAAGCTGCGGACCGGTCAGTTTAGCACTATTGGGCGGCGGCGCGGCCTGGCCTTACGCGGGGACGGCCGTCCGGGCGGGGGCCGGAAGCAGGGCGGGCAGCGCCGCGAGCGCGTCGCGCTCGCCGAGCTCGACGGCGGGCAGGCAGTTCCTCGTGACGAAGCCGAGCATGCTGAAGTCGAGCGTCTTCGACGGGATGATCTCCACGATGCGCGGGGGCGCGGCAGGGCGCGCAGCGAGGCGAGGCCCTGGTCGACCTCGTTCAAGTTGGCCTCTCGGACCTGCTGCTCGCGCCGCGCGAGCGGCCCCAGTGCCGGCGGCCGCGCTCGTCGGGGCGCACGGGGCGGATCGCGACGACGGTCTCGCAGCCGGCGAGGTCGAGGAAGTGGGCGCCGTCGACGCCGGCCGTGCCGCCGTCGCGGTAGTAGTGCGGGCCCACGCGCACGCGCGGGTAGACGAGCGGGATCGCGCAGGACGCGACGAGCCGGTCGGCGAGCGGCCCGTCCCAGCCGCGCGCGCCCTTCGGCGTGAAGCGGGAATAGACGGTGCGCCGGTCGTGATCGCGCAGGCTCAGCACGGTCAGGTCGCAGATCGCGTCGCGGCGCGCGCGCTCGTCGTCGGCCGCGTACGAGACGAGCTCCCACGCGGGATCGCTCGAGAACACGCTCGCCGGAAAGAGGCGCGGGCGCAGGCGCAGGGCGCGGATCGAGTCGGCGTCGCGCCAGTGGCGCATCTCCTCGGGCAGGCGGCCCGTGAAATAGGCGCCGCCGTTGAGGGCGCCGGCGCTGACGCCGACGATCTTGTCGAAGCGCAGAGACTTCGAGAGAGTCTCGAGCGCGCCTCCCTGCCACGAGCAGAGGGCGCCGCCGCCGGGAAGGACCAGGCCGAGGGGACCGTTCATCCGCCTACATTGTAGCAACGTGACGGTCCGGCCGCCTGGGGCATAAGGCCCAGGGGTTAAAAGAGCGTCGGCTGGTCCGGAACAGGCTCGATGAGGGCCGCGTCGTCGGCCTTCGTCGAGTTCACGCGGGGGAGACCGGGTAGGCCTCGAGCGCGCCCGCGTAGGGCGCCAGCAGGGCCTTGAGCGCCGCGGGGAAGCGGCCGGGTCGAGCCACGCCGCCTCGTCGTCGGGTCTGAGGATGACGGGCATCCGTCCGTGTATCGTCTTCATCAGTTCGTTGGGCCCCGTCGTCACGATCGTGAACGTGCGCCGCCCCTCCCACGTCTCCCAGAGCCCCGCCATCGCGAACGGCGCGCGGTCGGGGCGGACGATGCGCATCGGGTCTTGGCCCTTCCACTCGTAGAACCCGTCGGCGGGCACGAGGCAGCGCTTGGACTCGAAGGAGCGCTTGAAGCTCGGCTTCTCGGCGACCGTCTCGGAGCGCGCGTTGACGAGCTTGTGCGCGACGTTCGGGTCCTTCGCCCACGCGGGGATCAGGCCCCAGCCGTGATGGCGCAGGACGCGCCCCTCGGGCTCGAGCACGATCACCGGCGCCTTCTGCGACGGCGCGACGTTGTAGCGCAGGGGAGTTCGTCCACGTCCGCGGCCTTCAGGCCGAAGCGTTCGCGCAGGAGCGTCATGCTCTGGGCCACGGTGTAGCGCGCGCACATGGGGAAACGCTATCAAAAAACCGTCTGGGTCTTGCGATCGAACGGATGTTCGATTATACTGTCTGCATGAAGTTCCTCTCCGACGGGCGACTGCCTCCCGGGCGTCACGCGGTCTCCGGCCCCGGCGACCTGTGCGGGCGGTTCCTGACCGCGCTGTGCCCGGCGCTGCTGCGCGGCGCGCGCGTGCTGTGGCTCGACGGCGGCAACTCCTTCAACGCCTACGGCGCGGGCTACGCCTCGCGCGCGCTCGGCGCGGGCGCGCGGGACGCGCTCTCGCGCGTCGAGCTCGCGCGGCCCTTCAACCTCCACCAGCTCGAGACGATGGTCAAGGTGAAGGTGCCCGAGCGCTGGCGCGGCGAGCCGGTGATCGTCGCCGATCCGCTGCCCTTGTTCTACGACCCGGACGTTCCCGCCGCCGCCGCGCGCCGCGTCTGGGAGCGCGTGCAGGAGGGGATGGACGCCTTGCCCGCGGCGTGGGTCGTGCTCCTGCCGGAGCGCCGGGCGCCGGACGACAGGCTGGGCTGGGACGAGAATTTCATCCGTCTCGCCGACGGTTTCACGAGGTTCCATGGGACGAACGCTTCCGACGATCGTGCAGACGCTCCAGGCCGAGGAAGAGGCCTGGAAGCTTTTCCGCCGGGCTCTCCGTAAGGAAGACCAGGAGGCGTTCGACGCGCTGTGGCGCTTCGCGCGCTACCACGCCGCGCCCGCCTCGATGGCCAGCCGCCCGATGCCGTTCGAGGCGGCCGTGATGGCCATGCTCGTCGCCGTCGAGCGCCAGGTCATCGACATGCGCCGGGAAAAGGAAGAGGATGGACGCGTGGATCTTTGACGCGTACCCCGAGGACGCGGGCATGCGCGTCTGGCTCGTCGAGCGGGGCGGCGGCCGCCGCTCGGTCCTCGATCCGTGGCGCCCGTTCTTCCACGTCGGCGGCGACCGCTCCCAGCTGACGCGCGTCCTCAAGCTCCTGCGGAGCCTGCCGTTCCCGGTCGAGACGGCGGGCGTCGACCGCGCGGAGCTGTTCTC
The DNA here is from genome assembly GCA_023213235.1 of Elusimicrobiota bacterium. GTDB lineage: Bacteria > Elusimicrobiota > Elusimicrobia > UBA1565 > UBA9628 > GWA2-66-18. Next base: position 1,457,854 of record CP096137.1, read on the forward strand.
CGGGGATTCCCTGCGCGTCCTGCGGGTCACGGTCCCCGTGTTGGAGCGCGACCGCCTCGTCAAGCGCCTCGCCGCGCTCGAGGTCCCGCTCTACGACGCCGACGTGCACCTGGTCCAGACCTGGCACTACGACCGCGGCCACTTCCCGCTGGCGCTGTGCCGCTTCACGCTGGAGGGCGACCGCCTCGTCTCCTTCGAGCCGCTCGACGACCCGTGGGCGCTCGACTACGAGCTGCCGTCCCTGCGCTTCCTCCACCTCTCGCCCGCGCCGTCCGAGGTCGCGGGCCGGCTCGATCCCAACCACGCGCCGGGCCTGCGCCTGCTCCTCACGATGGACGGGCGCGTCTCCGAGCTCGAGGGCCCGGTCCGCCAGCAGCTGGAGACCCTGGCGCGGCGCATCAAGTCCTGGGACCCCGACGTGATCACCACCGACTGGGGCGACAGCGTGCTGATGCCGCAATTGGAAGACCTCGCGCGCGAGCACCGCGTCCCGCTCGGCTTCTCGCGCGACGTCCTGCGCCCGGCGGGCAGCCGAAAGGAGAGGACGTTCTACACGTACGGCCGCGCGGTGTATCAAGGCGGGGCGCGCTATCTCTCCGGCCGCTGGCACCTCGACGTGAAGAACTCCTTCATGATGCGCGAGACCGGCCTGTCCGGGCTGCTCGAGATCGCGCGCATCGCGCAGATCCCGGTCCAGCGCGCGGCGCGCTGCACGATCGGCACGAGCCTGTCCTCCATGCAGACCTCCTGGGCGTGGCGGCGGGGAATCCTGATCCCGATGGACAAGCAGCAGGCCGAGGACTTCCGCCCGGCCGGGGACCTGCTCGTCGCCGACAAGGGCGGCCTCGTCTACGAGCCCGAGGTGGGCTGGCACCGGAATGTCGCCGAGTACGACTTCACGTCGATGTACCCCGAGATGATGGTGCGCCGGAACATCTCGCCCGAGACCGTGAACTGCGCGTGCTGTCCCGACGCGTCGACGCCGGAGATCGGCCACAGGCTGTGCGCGCGGCGCCGGGGACTCGTGCCGTCGGTGCTCGAGCCGATCCTGCGCAAGCGCGCGAAGTACAAAGCCCTGTACAAGGCGGGCGGTCCGGACGCGGCCGAGCACAAGCGCCGCGCCGACGCGCACAAGTGGTGCCTCGTCACCTGCTTCGGCTACCTCGGCTTCAAGAACGCGCGCTTCGGCAAGATCGAGGCGCACGAGTGCGTCACCGCGTGGGGCCGCGAGGTCCTCCTGCGCGCCAAGGACGCGGCCGAGAGGCGCGGCGCACGCCTGCACCACGCCCTCGTCGACGCGCTGTGGGTCACGGTTCCGGCGGGAACGGACCTGGAAGAGCTTCGAACAGCCATCGAGGCCGAGGCCGAGTGTCCGCTGGCCCTCGAGGGCGTCTACGAGTGGATCCGTTTCTGCCCGTCGAAGCGAGACAAGCTCGCGGGCGTCCCGGGCCGCTACTTCGGCGCCTTCACGGACGGCAAGCTGAAGATACGCGGCATCGCCGCGCGCCGGCGCGACACGCCGGGCCTTCTGAAGTCCATGCAGTCGGACCTGCTGTCGCGGCTGGCGCGCGTGGCGCCGGGCGGGAGCCTCGAGGCGCTCGTGCCGGAGCTGCGCGACATCGTGGACGACTACCGCTTTCGTTTGAAAGAAGGACAGGTGACGGCCGACGAGCTCGCGATCACCTTCCATCTCTCCCGCGAGCCCGAGGACTACGTGCACGACACCGTGTCCGCGCTCGCGGCCAAGCAGCTCGCGGCCGCGGGGTGAAGCTCCATATCGGAGAGGGGATGCGCTACGTGATCACGAGCGCGGGAGACTCCGTGAAGGAATGGCGCTCGAAGCCGCTGAGCCTGATGGAGAACGGGCTCGAGTACGACGTGAAGAAGTACCTCGAGCTGCTGGAGCGCGCGGCGGAGGAGATTCTGGACGGGCTCGCGCCGAAGCAGCGCCCGCGTCCGCGCGGCGAGCTGGAACTGCCCCTGCTATTTGGAGGCTAGAGCCTGGGTGATCTTGCGGCGCGAGGCCTGGAGGAGTCGATCACGGAGTCGGCCTGGCGCTCGAGGCGCCGGAACTTGCCGGCGGCGCACTCGGTCTTGATCGCCTGCGCGGCCTCGATGGACTTCGTCATCGGCTCGAGCAGGCGCTCGAGCTCGGCGGCGATGCGGGCCTTGTCGCTCTCGGCCGGCTTTCCCGCGAGGTTCGCGCCGACGGACTGAAGCTCGTCCTTCACCGCCGTCAGCCGCTCCTGCAGCTCGGCCTGGCGCTCGCTCCTCTTCTGGATGAGCGTCGCGCGGCCGGCGATGAGGCGCGTCGAGGCCTCGGCCTGGTCGCGGGCCTCCTGGAGCGCGGCGCCGAACTGCTGCATGGCGGCGGCCAGGCCCTCGCCGCTCGCGGCGACGCGCGAGAGGATCTTCAGCCCCTCGTCGAGGCCGCCGTCGGTCTCGACGTCGAGCCGGTCCATGTCGGCGGCGGCTCTCCCCAAGTCGCGGAATTCCGCGTCGAGCTTCAGCGCGAGGCGGCCGAACGGGGTCAGGTCTTCCGGTCGGATGGCGGCCATCAGCTCTTGGAGTCCTTCAGGAGCTTCGCCGCGTACTGGAACGCCGCCCAGACGTTGATGAAGCCGTCGCCGACCTCGTCGGCCGGGGCGACCTTCTCCGCCGTCTGCGTCATCGCGTAGCGCGCGAGGTCCATCGCGAGCCGGGTGCGCGCCTCGGACGGGCCTTCCGGCAGGCCGTCCTTCAGCAGCACCAGGATGCCGCGCGTCAGCAGCAGGAACGCGCCGAACACGCCGGGATTGCTCATCGAGGTCCCGGACATCGCCGCTCCGGGGCCGCCGAGCTCGGGCACCGTCGCGCCGGTCGGCACGGCGGCGATCAGATTGACGCCCACGCCCGACTCGTCGGGCTTCTGCGGGTAGTCCTTGTACTCGGGCTTGGTGGACGTGATGCGGCTGCCGGGCCCGCGCGAGGAGAACGACGCGGTCCTCTTGTCGGCGTCGGAGGCCGCGATCGCCTTGATGCGCTCGACCTTGCCGATGACCTTGCCGTTGATCACGAGGTCCGTCGTGTAGACCGCGATCGCGGGGCCGCCGATCGTGTTCTTGCGGCTGCCGGAGTTGCCCGCGGAGACGGAGTGGTGGATGCCGGACTCCGCGCCCTTGACGAAGAGCTTCTCGATGGCGCCCGCGGGGTTGCCGGAGCCGTCGCCCCACGAGTGCGTCGTGCCGACCGCGCCGTCCTCCTGGGCCATGTTCATCTTGAAGAGGATGTCGCTCTCCGAGGCGCGGCCGCCGGGGAAGATGTTGTAGGCGCGGCCCTCGTAGTTCCAGCGGTCGACGCCGACGACCGTGCTGGCCGTGTGCGTGCCGTGCGTCTCGCTGTCGGCGTTGTTGTCGACGCCCTTGGTGAAGCGGCCCGCGAGGTAGGGATGCGTGGCCGACGCGACCCACGTGTCGAGCACGGCCCACGGGAGCTTGGGATTCTCCACGGCGGTGCCGAGGACCTTCCCCAGCCACGCCTTCGCCTTCGCGAAGAACGACGGCTTGGCGTCGGGATCTCCGAGCACCTTCGCGAGCTCCGCCTGGAGCTTGTCGGCGCCGATGATCCTGGACATCTCCTTGAGGCCGACGCTCCGGGCCATGGGCTCCGCCAGCTGGGGACGGGGCACCTCGAACGTGCGGCCGCGCTGGACGGTGAGGCCCTGGGCGGCGAGCGCGGCGGAGAGCAGGTCGGCGTCGGCGGCGCTCACCTTGAGGACCGCGGTGTTGATCTTGGAGACCGCGCCGATGGCGCGCGCGTTGTGCGCCTCGAGCGTGCGGGGAGACGCCGAGCCGCTCCAGCTGCCGCTCCATCGCGGCGGCCTGGGACCGGAACGTGACGCCGGGCAGCGACATCGACACGGGGTAGACGTCCTCGGTCATGACCTGGCCGGCGCCCTCGGGGGCGGAGAGCAGCAGCTCGACCTCGCCCTCGCTCTGGCCGATGCGCCGGGCGAAGTCCTGGCCGGCCTGCGCGCCGGCGACGTCGGCGCCCTTGTCGCCGGCGTCGGCCGACGGGGCCGCCAGGGCGCTCATCGTGAGGGCGAACGGCGTCGGCTCGCCTTTGGCGGTGCGATAGATGGGAGCGAGCGCCGCGGGGACGGCGGCGGCAACGGGCGCGGGAGCGATCGAGGCCGCGCCGAGCGTCGGCGCCATCAAGCCGCTGTTGAGAGAAAGCGGGGCGTTGAACAGCGCGGGGGCCGGGGCGAGCGTCGGGAGGTTCAGCGCGGGGAGCGCGGGGGCGCCGGCCCTGGAGGCGGCGGAGACCTGCGCGAGCGCCGACGGAGCGGCGGGTCCCATGCTCGCGGCGAGCATGGCGGCGGCGATGGACAGCGAAAGAACGCGTTTCATGGAGGTCTCCCTGCGGCGGCTACGCGCGCATCGTAGCGAAACCCGCTCTCCGTCTTGGAGGGCCGAAGGGCCGCGTCGAGCGCGGCCTTTGGGCCCTCCCTCGGGTGGGCCCTGAGACGACTAGAGGCGGACGGTCCGCGGCGGGCCGCCGCCCTCGGCGTCCTCGACGACGGAAAAGTCGATGCGCCCCAGCTCGCGGCCGTCCGACGTCCGCACCTTCACGCGCCAGCGCCCGGGCTGATAGCGGCTCTTGACCGTGACGCCGCGAAAGCCGCCGTCGCGCCCGCCGGCGATCTCGAAGGGCAGGGTGTCGGACTCCTGCCAGCCCGCGACGGGATCCTTGAACAGCCACTGCACCTGCAGGCGCTCCTTGAAGCGCGCCGGCGAGAAGACGCTGACGAAGCAGTGGATCCTGTCGCCGGGGCGCGCCGCGAAGGTCTGGTCGCCCTTCTGCCAGAACTTCCAGCGCGGGCGCGTCATCGTCAGGACATACTCGTCGCCCTCGCGCGCCGCGTCGTGGTAGATCCCGATCGCGGAGATCGACAGCGGCACGGGAGGGATGAGCTTGGCGAAGTACAGCGCGGCGAAGCCGAGCGCGACGGCGGCGAAGGGGCGCCGCACGTGCTGGAGTATGACGTGCGGATGCGCCGGCACGCGCCGCGACAGGCGCCGCTCCAAGGCCCAGACCGCCGCCGCCGCGAGGAGGATCGAGCCCAGGAACGGCAGCGTCCCGATCGAGCCGACGAGCATGGGAACCAGGTACGTGAAATAAGAGATGAGGCACAGGCTGAACAGCGCCATGCGCATCGTCACGGCCGAATGCTCGAAGGGCCGCAGCTCGTTGATCGCGAGCAGGCCGGCCAGGAGCGCCAGGAAGAGGAACGAGGCGCTCAGCGAGGCGCTCTTGAAGTAGAACAAGGTGTAGATGTTGAGCAAGGTGCCCAGCATGAAGTGCGTGACGCCGGCCTGGTAGAGCCAGGCGCGCTCGAAGCGGGGCGGGGGGCGAACTCGCCGCACAGCTCGCGGATCTCGAGGCCGATGAACCACGCGCAAAGCCCGAGGTAGACCGCCTGATGGATGACATTGTGGAGCCGGTCGATGCGCCCGACGGCGAGCGTGTCGAACAGGAAGCCCGCGACGAAGAGTCCCGCCGTGCAGGCGGGCTCGTGATCGCGATAGAACCGCTTGGCCTTGTCGAGCATGGTCCCCGAGAACACATAGCATGTTATGGCCGGCGGGAGTGATTCCTCGTCGGAGAAATCGTAGACCGCGACGCTACCCCGGCGACATGGCCCGCGGCCGGAGAACGGGCTACACTGATTATTAAGGAGGCCCACCATGAGAGCTCAGGCGACGCGGGCCGCCAGCCGCCGGATGAAGGGGCGCTTTTCCGGGCGCCTGTCCAACCGAAAGTCGGGCGGGCGCTTCCTGAGCTTCCGGGTCGTCCCCGAATACTACCGCCTGGCCGTCGAGAGCCTGAAGGAATACGCCCTGATCACGATGGACAAGGACCTGATCATCGGGGGTGGAGCGGGCCCGCCGCGGCGATGTTCGGCTACACGGAGAAGGAGATCATCGGCCGGAACATCTCCCTGCTCTTCACCCGCGAGGACCGGGCCAAGGGCATCGACGAGTCGGAGTTCGCCAAGGCGCTGAAGAACGGGCGCGAGGACGACGAGCGGTGGCACCTGCGCAAGGACGGCAAGCGCATCTGGTGCTACGGGATCTCGTTCCCGCTCGAAGACGAGAAGGGCAAGGTGCGGGGATTCGTCAAGCTCATCCGCGACGACACGGAGCGCAAGCTGCTCGCCGACCTCTCGCGTGAGAACGAGGAGCGCCTGAGCCTCGCCGCCGAGTCCACGGGCCTCGGCACCTGGGATTTCGACGTCGCGCGCCGCACCTTGCATCTCTCCGAGCGCGCGGCGGTCCTCTTCGGCCTGGGCACGGCCCCGACGGACGCCGGCTTCGAGCAGTTCCTCGAGCGCATCCACGGCGACGACCGCCCCGAGATCGCCGCGAAGTTCCAGAAGTGCCTGGAGGCGGGCGGCACGCGCCGCTCCAACATGGAGTACCGCATCACCATGCCCGACGGCTCCGTCCGGTCGGTCCTGACGCTCGCCCGGGCGTTCATGGCCCTCGGCGCGGAGCCCGGAGGGGCGGTGACCCGCCTCATCGGGACCGTCGTCGACATCACCGAGCAGAAGCGCCGGCAGGTCGCGGCCGAGGCCGTCAACGAGGAACTGGAGCTGAAGGTCAAGGAAAGGACCGCGTCGCTGACCTCGGTGAACAAGGAGCTCGAGACCTTCGCGTACTCCGCGTCGCACGATCTCCGGGCGCCGATCCGCAAGATCGCGGCGTTCGCCCAGGCGGTCCTCCAGGCCGACGCCGACCGATTGAGCCCCGAGGGCCGCCATTACTTCGACCGGATCTCGGCGGCGGCGCTCAAGATGGAGCGGCTGATCGACGACATCCTCAACCTCGCGCGAGCCACGAGGAAGTCGATCGCCTACGTCGACTGCGACCTGACCGCGATCGTCAAGGAGATCGCCGCGGAGCTCCAGGCTTCCGAGCCCGGCCGCCGGGTCGAGCTCGTCATCGCCGCAGGCGCCGAGGCCCGCGGCGACCGCGAGCTCCTCGAGATCGCGCTGCGCAACCTCCTGGCCAACGCGTGGAAGTTCACGAGCAAGCACCCCAAGGCGCGCATCGAATTCGGCGCGAAGACGGTCGAAGGCCGGCGCGTCTATTTCGTCAAGGACGACGGGGCCGGCTTCGACATGCGCTACGCCCACAAGCTCTTCGGCGCCTTCCAGCGCCTCCATCCCGAGGAGGAGTTCCCGGGAACCGGGGTCGGCCTCGGCATGGTGGAGCGGATCATCCGCCGTCATCGCGGCCGCCTGTGGGCCGAAGGCCGCGTCGAAGGGGGGCCTCGTTCTTCTTCACGCTGAACACGGAGGACGTATGACCTTGCTCTTCGTCGAGGACGACGGCGACGACGTGGAGCTGACGATGCTCGGCTTTCGCTCCGAGGGCTTCGAGCACGAGATCGTCGTCGCGCGGGACGGCCAGGCGGCGCTCGATCTCCTCCGCTCCGATTACGCGGCGGCGCGCCCGCTTCCGGGCGCGATCATGACCGACCTGAAGATGACCCGCATGGACGGCCTGGAGATGCTCCACCGCCTCAAGGAGGACCCGCGCCTTCGGAACATCCCGGTCGTGTTCCTCACCTCGTCGGGGGACGAGAACGACCGCTCGGAGGCGATGCGCCTCGGCGCCGGCCATTACCTCCGCAAGCCGTCGAACCTGGACAGCTACGCCGGGATCGTCGACCGCATCCGGGAGGTCATGGGCACGACCGCGCCGGACGGGCGAAGATCGGGCTGACGTCCCGTAGAGGAAAGGTCCGCCTTTCGCGGATGGACGCGCTCATCGCCCGTCTTCCGGCAAAGTGAACGTGAACGTCGCGCCGCCCCCGGCCTTGGAGTCCGCCCAGATGCGGCCCCCGTGCCGCTCCACGATCCGTCGGCAGATGGCCAGGCCGAGACCCGAGCCGGGGAAATCCTTCTGGCTGTGGAACCGCTGGAAGGGCTGGAACAGACGCGAGATCTTTTCCGGGTCGAAGCCCGCGCCGTTGTCGCGGACGCGAAAGATCCCGGGTCCCGCGCGCTCGACCGCGACGAACGGAGCCGCGGCCGTGGCCGTGAACTTCCAGGCGTTGGACATGAGGTTCTGCAGCAGGATGCGCAGCAGCTTGCGGTCGCCCCTGACCTTCATCCCGTCCTCGACCGCGAGCTCGACGGCCCTGTCGGGGGATCCCGCGCGCAGTTCGCCGCCGATCTCGCGCGCCAGGCCGGTCAGGTCGACGGCCTCGGTGGCCATCTGCTGCGTGGTGAGCCTGCCCAGGCTCAGCAGGCCGTCGATCGTCTCCGACATCTTCACGACCTGCGACAGCGCGGTGGCGAGATGCTCCGCGGCGGCCGGGGGCAGCGCCGCGCCCGCCTTGTCGCGCGCGAGCTCCACGAACGAGCCGATGCGGCGCAGGGGCGCGCGCAGGTCGTGCGCCGCGGAGTACGAGAACGACTCGAGCTCGTCGGCGTAGCGCCGGAGGTCGCGCGTCTGCGTCGCGACCAGCTCGACCTTGTCGTGGATGTCGGTGTTCGTTCCGAACCAGCGCAGCACGCGCCCCTCCGAGTCCTTGAACGGCGTCACGCGCGTGAGGAACCAGCGGAAGCGGCCGTCGGCGGCGCGCAGGGGGAACTCCATCTCGAAGGGGCGTCCCGTCGCGATGGAGGCCTTCCAGTTCTCGAGGACCCGCGGGAGCACCTTCGGGTCGTGCACGCTCTGCCACCCCCAGCCCTCCATGTCCTTCGGCGTCGTGCCCGTGAACTCGTACCAGCGGCGGTTGTACCAGTAGATGAAGCCGTCCGGCTGGGCGATCCAGGCGAGCTGCGGAAAGGTGTCGACCATCGACTCGAGCGACTCCATGAGCGCGCCCACCTGGCGCTTGCGCTCCGAGATGTCCTCGGAGAAGATGATGAGGCCGCCGATCTCGGCGCCGCGCCGCCACGGCCGCACCTCCCAGCGCAGCCACTGCGTCGTCCCGTCCGCGCGACGGAACGGCTCCTCGTCCGACCTCAGCACCTCTCCGGCGAGCGCGCGGCGGTGGATCTCCTTCCAGTGCTCCGGCATGTCCGGGAACAGCTCGTAGTGCGACCGCCCCTCGAGAGGCCCGGCGAGCTTGAAGTCGCTCAGCCAGCGGCGGCTGGCGGAGACGTAGCGCATCTCGCGGTCGAACATCGCCAGCGCCACGGGCGCGTGCTCGATGAAGACCTTCAGCAGTTCGCTCGCCTGCGCGAGGCCCTCCTCGGACTCCCGCCGGCGGGTGACGTCGTCGACGAACACATGAAAGCCCTCGACGTTGCCGCCGGCGTCCCGGCGCGGGACGTACCGGACGTGCACGACGCGCGGTCCTCCGGCGCGGTAGGGCACCTCCGTCTCGAACTCCTGCGGGACGCCCGCCAGCGCGGCCGACACCTTCTCCTCGACGCGCGCGTACGCCTCGCCGCCCAGCACCTCGCGCATGTGCCGGCCGCGGGTCTCGCCGGGGCCTCCGCCGAACCATTTTTCGTACGTCCGGTTGTGGACCACGTACCGGCGGTCGCGGTCGACGAAGGAGACCAGGCCGTTCATCTCGTCGAGCGCCGACAGCAGAAGCTCCGTTTCGCGGGCGTTCATGGGCAGATTTTATCTCATGAGCGGAACTTATATCATTGTACATTCCGTTAATTCTCGACGCCGGTTTCGCGCGCGGGCGCCTCTTCGTCTGGGGGACGCCGCCTCCGGCCCCGACGCGCTCGAGGCCGCGCTGCGCGCGTCCGGCGTCGCGCGGCCGCTCTCCTACGACAGCGTTCCGCCCTGGTCGGAGCGCGCCGTTGCGCTCGACGCCGCCGAGGCCGTCGACTTCCTGGCCGCCGGCGCCGCCAAGAGCGGCGCGACGCTCGGTCCCGGCCTCTCATTTTGGATCGCCGCGCTCGAGTTCTGCGCCTCGCTCGTCGTCCGCCAGCGCTTCGTGCAGGCGTACGCGCTTGAGAACAGCCGCTTCAAATCCTATTGGAAACCGCTCTGCACGGGTCCCGACGAGCAGACCTTCCGGGAGCTCTCCGCCCGCCTTCCGGACGCGCCGCTCGCGGAGTTCATGCGCGACTTCGCGGCCCACCTCATGCGCCGCGAACCCCGCCCCGCGAGCGCTCCTACCGCGCCGGCCCCGGCGCCGGCCGGCCCCTTCAAGCTGTGCTTCCGCCTGGAGGAGCCCGAGACGGCGAGCGGCGCCTGGCGCATGAGCTGCCTCCTCCAATCGACGAGCGACCCGAGCCTGCTCCTGCCCCCGGGCCTCTCGTTGGGCGCGGGCTCCGGCGCTCCCAAAATCCTGCGGCGCGAGCACTACGAGGTGCGCGAGCGCCTCCTCACCGCCCTCGACCACGCGGGCCGCGTTTATCCCGTCGCCCGCCGTTCCTTCGAAGCGCCCGCGCTCGACGGCTTCGAGCTCGACGCGCACGAGGCCCACGACTTCCTTACGCACTTCGCCGCCCCGCTCGAGGCCGCCGGCTTCGGCGTCCTCCTTCCCGCCTGGTGGACGCGCCCGGGCGCCCGTCCCCGCCTCTGGGCCCGCGCCAAGGCCTCGCGCACCGGCCTCCAGGGCGCCCAAGGCCTGACCCTCGACGACGCGATCCGCCTCGACTACGAGGTCGCGCTGGGCGCCGACGCTCTCACCAAAGAAGAGCTCGACGCCTTGGCGGAGGCCAAGGCGCCGCTGGTTCGCCTGCGCGGCCGCTGGGTCGAGGCCGACGGCGAGGCCATCCGCGCCGCGCTCGCGTTCTGGAAAAGCACGCAGAAGGGCACGGTCCGCGACCTCGTCCGCCTGTCCCTCGGCGGCGCGCGGGCTCCGACCGGCCTCGAGATCGAGGACGTCTCCGCCGAGGGGAGCTGGGCCGGTTCCTGGATCGTCTTCAGGGAAAAGAGCGCTACGAGACCCTTCGGGCGCCCAAGACTCTCGCCGGCCGCCTGCGCCCTTACCAGCTCCGGGGCTTCTCCTGGCTCGCCTACCTCCGCCGCTACGGCCTCGGCGCCTGCCTCGCCGACGACATGGGCCTGGGCAAGACCGTCCAGGCCCTGGCCCTGATCCTCGCCGACCGCGAGGCCGGCGTCCGCCGTCCCGTCCTCATCGCCTGCCCCGTCTCCGTCGTCTCCAACTGGAAGAAAGAAGCCGAGCGCTTCACGCCCGGCCTGCCGGTCCTCGTCCACCACGGCGTCGACCGGTCGAAGTCCTCCGACTTCGCGCGCCTCGTCGCCGATCACGCCGTCGTCATCACGAGCTACGCGCTCCTCGGCCGCGACTTCGAGACTTTGCGCGAGGTCCGCTGGGGCGGCGTCATCCTCGACGAGGCCCAGAACGTCAAGAACCCGCGCACGATGCAGTCGCGCGCCGCGCGCGCGCTCCAGGCCGACTACCGCATCGCGCTGACGGGCACTCCGGTCGAGAACCACGTCGGCGATCTCTGGTCCATCATGGAGTTCCTCAACCCCGCTCTTCTGGGCACCGAGGCGGACTTCAAGAAAAACTTCTTCACGCCGATCGAGTCCGGCGACAAGGAAGCCGCCGAGCGCCTCTCGCGCCTGACGCGGCCCTTCGTCCTGCGCCGCCTCAAGTCCGACAAGACCATCATCCGCGACCTCCCCGACAAGCTCGAGATGAAGGTCTTCTGCAACCTCACGCGCGAGCAGGCGTCGTTGTACGCCGCCGTGGGCCGCGAGGCGGAATCCTCCATCGAGGGCGTCGACGGCATCAAGCGCCGCGGCCTCATCATCGCCGCCCTGACGCGCTTAAAGCAGATCTGCAACCACCCGGCGCATTTTCTGGGGGACGACTCCGTCTTGGAGGGCCGCTCGGGCAAGCTGGCGCGCCTGGGCGAGATGCTGGAAGAAGTCCTCGAGTCGGGGGAACGCGCGCTCGTCTTCACGCAGTACGCCGAGATGGGCAAGCTCCTGCAGAGCCACCTCGCATCGGTCTTCGGGCAAGAAGTCCTGTTCCTGCACGGCGGCGTGCCTCGCGCGCAGCGCGACGAGATGGTCGCGAAGTTTCAGGACCCGGGTTCGGGCCCCTCGATCTTCGTCCTCTCGTTGAAGGCCGGCGGCTCGGGCCTCAATTTGACGCGCGCGACGCACGTCTTCCACTACGACCGGTGGTGGAACCCGGCGGTGGAGAACCAGGCGACGGACCGGGCGCACCGCATCGGGCAGACGAGCCGGGTGCAGGTCCACAAATTCGTCTGCGCGGGGACGCTCGAGGAGAAGATCGACGCGATGCTGGAGCGCAAGAAGGGCGTCGCGGAGCGGATCGTCGGGGCGGGGGAGGGGTGGCTGACCGAGCTGTCGAACGCGGAGCTGCGCGAGGTGTTCGCGCTCAGCGCGGAGGCGACGGGGGACTAGAACGGCCGCTTGGCGTCACGCGTCCGGCTCGCGGTCAGTACTCGCTCCGCGGCGAAGCGCGCGTGCATCTGGTCCAGCGAATCGAGCCTCACGATGCGGACGTCGCTTCGGTCGAGCTTGACCGCGACGCCGGTCCGCGCGAGAAGGAGCTCCTCGACGGCCGCGGCGCCCCCGGCCTTGTCGAACTTGACCTCGGACAGGATGCCCCTGCCTCCGCCCGGGAGATAGATCGTCCCGTTGCTGAAGTCGACCGCGAACGCGATGACGCCCGGGATGATGAAGAACAAGAGGCCGATCGCGTCGAGGATGACGATGCCGACGTCCAGGCGCCCTCCGCGCTGTCCGCGTCGCTCGGGATGGATGATGGTCCCGCAGGCGGCCGTCTGGAAGCAAATCGCCGCGACGAGCATGAAGCTCACGTAATTGTTCATCATGGGCGGATTGTATCCCACGAGCGCGCCCACAGCCATGCGGAATTCTACGTATAAACACAAAACCCACCTTTCGGTGGGTGGAGGTCCTGACATTTCTCGTCTCAGGTTCGAATTCGTCTAAATTGGTTGCGGGGGCCGAATTAGTCCTTGGCGGAGAAAACCTCTACGACCTTCGCTACCTTCCTCTCCGGCCCTGGAAAGAGAGTAGCAAATCCGGAGGCCGCCAGGGGCCCTAGAATCGCGCTAGAGGCGTCTTTGTGGGCCGAGTCGAGGTCGGGCTGTCGGGCTCTGTAACGAGCGCCAGGGCGCAGCCTAGGACGTCTTTGCGCGCTTCTCCGATGCCGCCGCTTCAATCGCCTGGACGACAGCCTCGGGCTTCTTCACGATGGCGTAGCTCCAACGACCGTGACTGCCATCGGCATTGACCGCCGCGACCCAACGCTCCGCCGCCGCAGTCTTGATTTCTTCCGTGTCATCGAAGCCCTTGGTCTCCAGGATGAGGTGGTGCGGCTCGGCCCCTTGAGACGGATGATGAAGTCGGGGAGATAGTCGTGTGGCTGGCCGTTGTGAAAATACGGAATCGCAAAGCCGAGTCCCGCGTTTTTCACGAAAGCCTCCGTAAGAGGATGCTTGTCGATAAAATAGGCGGCGGTCTGCTCCCACTTCTTTGTGTCCGCGACGACGTAGTTGATGTGGCTCTTCGTCACCTCGCGCACGTCACGGCTCGTCCAGAGGTCAACGTCTGCCGTAGAGCCTGGCCCACGGCCCTTCTCGTAGCGCGGCACCTCTGGAGTCTCACCTTGGGCCGTGTCTGGGCGGATGGCGTCGCGGAGCTTCTCGATGAGCCAGCCGTAGTAGGGCGAGAGGAAGAGGTCTTTAACGTCAGCGGGCTTGTGAACCTTCACCTTCTCGTCGATATAGCGCTTCACTATGGCACCGAGTTGCGGGAAGAGCACGTGAGCAGGAGCCTCGTAGCGTCCCTGTGCCACGTAGTCCTTGGTCAGAGCCCCAGCTAGGTCGAAAACAAGTTCCTGGAGGCGTCTCTGGGAACGGAACGCATCAAGAGAGGCCGTGCTCGTCTTGCTCGGGCCGCTCAGTGAGAGCCTGCCCTTGTTGTTGACGTTGAGGCCCTTCATCTCGACTTCGGGCGGAATCTTGCCGGGCTCAAGCGTCAGAGTGGGCACGGACTTCCAATCGACCGTGACCTTGTTGCGAATAGCCTGGGTGTAGCCCTCGACGCGCGGGAAGGTGATAGCGAACTTCTCCTTCGAGGGGATGGCATGAACGTGATTCTGCTTGGGCCGTGGCGGCTGGGGCCCGGTCGGGTTCGCCTTGAACGGGATGACCTCGAATGGGACGCCGAGAACCTGAGCGACCTCCTCGGTAAATTTCCCGTCGGGACCGACTTCGTAGCTGGCTCGGCGAAGACCGCGTCCGACCACCTGCTCGCAGAGCAACTGCGACATGAAAGGGCGTAGGCCGATGATATGCGTAACCGTGTTACAGTCCCAACCCTCGGTCAGCATGCCCACCGAGATGATGCACCGGATGTCCTTCCCGGGAGGGGTCAAAGGCTTCTGGAGCTTGGTTGCCAGCGCCTCAAAGCCTACGGGGTAGATAGGGCGACCCTGACGGTCGAACGGCCAAGCGGCCTTGCCCACAGTGTCCAGAGTCGACCTCATCCATTGGACTTCGTCGCTCTTAGCCTCGCCCGTGTCCGTCTCGTGGACAACCTTGGTATCGACGCGAATCGTATTGATTTGGCCCTTCTTGTTCCGGAAGCCGTCGATTTTCGCTGGCGGCAATCCGCCAGCCGTCGAACCTTCGGCAATCCACTCGTAGAGGAGCTTGGCGATTTTCGTGTTCTTGCAGACTATGATGAAAACTGGCGGACGCTTATCGTCCGCCTTAGTCTTCTGCCACGCCGTGAGGAGTTCTTCCCAAAGACCGCCCAGCATGGCGATAGGATGATGGGCATACTTGAGCACGGCCTCTGGCTTCGGGCTCGCCTTCTTGCCGCCGCGTTCTGCGGGGGTGAGCTTCTCATCCATAAGCCATTTCCAGATGTTGAAATACCCCGGAATCTGCGCGCCCGTCGTGTCGCGCACGGCCAACTGAGGAATCTTCACCAGGCCAGACTCGATAGCGTCAACGAGCCCGAAGTCGCTGACGACCCAGGGGAATGGCTTGTTTGTGTCACGCCCCACGCGGCCCAAGAAGAACGGCGTGGCAGAGAGGTCGACAGCGAAGTTGATGCCCCGCTGTTTCTGGATGCGGTCGAGGCCGTCAATCCAGACCGTCGCCTCCTTGAAGAAATCCTCGGCCTCCTCGTCTTCTTCCTCGTCTTCATCAGGCTCGGGCTTGCGGATGCGGTAGGCGTGGTGCGCCTCGTCGTTCATGACGAGGATATTCTTCTTGCCCCCGACTTCACGACCCAGGATGCGCTCGATGAGATGCGCGTCGCTTTCGACGTAGCGGAACGCCTCAACATGGACCTTGGTCAAGTTCCCAGACGCATCTCGTTTCTCTTCCAGGACACGGAGCATGCCTGCCGCGACCTGGCGATTGAAGTCGTCCTCGGTCAGGTAGCGCGTCCCGCGTGCAGTCGTAGTCTTTGCGGCAATCGAAATCGTCTCGCGGACCTGGACTGGAACCCCGGCCTTCACGACCTTGGAACTCACACCGCCGACCTGGATGCCTTGTGGCTCGAAGACGTGCCAGTTCGTAACTAGGACCCGTCCTCGCGTGAGACTGGGCATTAAGTGCGGCGGAACGATGTCGCGCGTGCGGTAAACGCTCGACTCACCGTTCTCAGGGTTAAGCTCCTGGAGTCGGTTACGGATGGTGACGTTAGGGCAGACCACCAAAACAACATCAGAAAACCGTGCATCGCTTCGGTCGTTGACCTTGTTCAGGATGCTCCAGGCAGCGACCATCGCCATGACAGTGGTCTTTCCGGAGCCTGTGGCCATCTTGCAGGCGTAGCGTTGGAACCCCGCCTTACCCTCGGACTTCTGCTGTTCGCTAGGCTCGTCCCGAGGAACGTTGATTCCCTGGAGGAAATCTTGCCGCGCCTCACGGAGAAAGATAATGGTCTCGACTGCTTCAAGCTGCGCAAAGAATAGACGTGCTTGCCTGCCTTCCCGGTGCCACCACTGCAACAACTCGTGAGTGGTGCGAGTCACGCCGGGATAGCCCTGCTTGCGCCAGGACGCCACACGCTCGCGCAGGTGGTTGACTAGCACCATCTCGTAGGCGGGCTTGTATGTTTTTGACAGCGCCAGCATCCCATCGGTGAGGTCCCAGGCGATGTTGCCTTCTCTGGGGGATACACCAACGCAGGCCGACGCCCATCGAGACGCTCTGGAGCCTCGCCCTCCTGGATGAACCAGTGGGCAGTGGGTTCCGCAAACGGAGTGTTAAGTATCGGCTCGCCTACTTCGTAGCCACTCATTTCGCGGCCTTGAGGTCCTTAACGACGAGAAGTTCGTTGCCACGGTCATCGATGACCTTGACGGCGATTTTCTGATGTTCGCCCGCCGCGAAGGGCGCGCTCGTGGTCCCAGCGAGATGTTCCCAGACCTCTGCGGAGTATTCGGATTTCAGCGCCTTTTTGAGGTTGTCCCACGCACTCGTCCTCGGGAAGAACGCCTGTGAAACGTGAAAGCAGAGGTCGTTGTAGTTGGTATCCAGGAACCAGGCTGGCACGTCATCACCACCGCGATGCCCCACATCCATACTTACCGGGTCAAACACATCGAATCCTAGAAGCTCGACCTGGTGCAACGTCTCCTTGCCATCTTTTTTGGAGTGGACTTTAATCTCAGGGAGCCCACAGACGCTAAATATCTGGCTACTCCTCATGTTTTTCAGAAGGTCGCCCATCATCAGGTCCGGGGTAGCCTGGATATATATGGCCGGGATTCCGACGATGCTTTCGCACTTCTCGATAAGCACTCGCGCGTTGGCCTGAATGGCGAAGCCGATGACGTAGAGTGTTGCATACCCTTTAACATTTGCTTCTTTCGCCGCCTCAAAAATGAGCTTCTCGCTCACCGCGCCATTTTCGGGCCCAAAAACAAGCGCGACGGGCTTATCTTTTCCATTGACGATTACGCCTTCTGCCGAGAGTGACAGAGTCTTTGCCGGGAGTCGGAGGTTTTTTAGCGTTACTGACTTCCTTCCATCGAGGTGCAGCACAGGACTCTTCCGCAAGACCTCTAACATCCTATCGACGAATGAGCCCTGCTCCGTCGCCGTGGATGTCTTAGAAGACGCCGACTCCGACTCTTCCCAATCAAGAGGGGTCGGGATTGTCGCCTCGACAGTGAACGGCCCGCTAATACGAATCACATCGGCTGACTCCTCGGGGCGGTCGAAAAGAACCTCCTCGTCCGGAAGCTCATTATTGGCGATACTCTTGAGCGTGACATGCGGGATAATCCCGCCCACTTCCGAGCCCTTTCGATTTTGGCGGCGCTTATACACCAGGCCGCCAGCCGGGCCTCTCGATTCGTCCCGAAGCTGATAGAACGGGAAGGTCGCAGTGAGTAGGCGCTGACGAGCAAGCGCGAGCGGAACCCTGCTGGTATCAACCGTCATCCATCTGCGGCCCCAACTTTCGGCGACGTAGGCGGTCGTCCCGCTTCCGCAAGTCGGGTCAAGGACCAGGTCTCCCGGGTCAGTTGCCATCAACAAACATCGTTGAATGACCTTAGTTGTCGTCTGGACCACGTAGAGTTGCGGGTCATTGAAGCCACCGGACTGCGTGTCAGTCCAGATGTTCGAGAGTCTCTCTGCCGCGAAATCATCCCAGTAGAGTTTGTAGGCAAGCCCTTTCCCAGACCTCAAAATTCTGCCCTTCGCGGCGAGCGCCTTCATTCCGTCAATGCTCGTCTTCCAGTGAGAGTTGGCCTGCGGTCGGAACGATTCGCCGTCAAACTTGAATGTCTGGTCAGAGGAAGCAGCACCAGCGGAGGTAATGGGGCCGTAGCGAAAAATCTTTGCGCCCGCCGGAAGCGGCACTTCGCGCCGTCGTTCTTCGGGGGTCATGGAGCGCAATGTCCCGTCGGGTAATTCCAGGTGGATGTAGTTGGGGTCGCTCGGTTCAGGATTGGGGTGCAAGACGAAGGCAGGCCGAAATTTCAAGAGCGACTTATCCTTGGCATACCACAAAATGGTGTCGTAGATGGCCGAAAGGTGGGTGGGACTCTGGCCGCCAGTCTTCTGAAAAACGATTGAGGAAACAAAGTTCTCTTCTCCAAAGACATCGTCAAGGAGTTCTCGGACATGATGAGCGTTCTCATCGCCGATTTGGACGAACATGCTTCCGCTCTCGGAGAGCAATTCCCGCGACAGCAATAGCCTGTCTCGAAGGTAGGTAAGGTAGGAGTGTGGTCCAAGCTCCCAAGTGTCACGATACGCCTGAATGACCTCGGGCTCACGAGTCATATCTTCATCGTCGCCATGCTTTACTTCCCGCGCGCGAACGAACGGCTGGAAGTTGCTACCGAACTTCACACCGTAAGGCGGGTCCATGTAAATCATCTGAACCTGCCCACCAAGCCCCTCGTAGTGAATCAGAGAGTTCATCACTACTAACGAGTCCCCGAGCACCATGCGGTTGACCCATTTATCGCGGTGCTCGTAGGACTTGAGCACCTGGTCCGCGATGGAGTGGCGCGGGTCGCCGAAGAGGTCGTCCATGAAATCTATCTGCTTGTCCGAGCGATGCCCCTTGATGGTCTCCAAGATGGCCTTGGTCGAGAGGCGCTCGTGGACGAATAACGGCAAGGTGGGCACGTCGAACGAGAGTCGCTCGGCCTTCCCGGCCCAGTTCAGGAAGGGCTTGCTGAGCCCCTTGAGCTTCGCGGCGGCGGCCTTGGCTCCTTCCAGGGTCTTCGCGTCGAGGACCTCTCGGATGGCCGCTTCACCTTCTTCACGGGCGGGGTTCTTAGAGTCGAAGTCGAGGGCCGGAGCGAGCGAAGAGTCGTAGCGGTAAGTCTTGGGGGCCTTCGTCTTCTTGAACTGCGCCTGCGTGCCCACGTCAGGGCGCATGGGGCTATCCGCGTCAGGATGCCTGTAAGTCTCAGTCCGCGTGCTATCCGTGCTCTTCTTGCCTCGCGCCATGCCGTTCGCTCCCTGCGACCCGCAAATAGTGGTGGCAGATTATTCCAAAAATTGGGTAGAGGGGCTACAAATTGTTCACGGGTAGGTCATGGAAGATACACCTGGTTAGCTAATCTGTGTTATACTACCGCTCGTCGGGGATTGGTCAGTAGCGTCCTACTCCAAACCCCGACCCGGCACTGGCATTGACCGGACGTTTCGGCCCCCACCGTCGGATGCGGTGGGGATTTTTTATGCCCGGGGCGGAACCCCGGGCGGGAGAACGAGATGGCCTACAAGATTTTCGTCAGTCACAGCATGGCGCATGAGGACCGCGACCTGCTCACGAGCTTCGTCTCGTTACTCAAAACCAAGGGCATCGACTCCTACCTCGCCGAGCGAGACTGGCAGCCCGGCACGCCTCTCCCCGAGAAAATTAAGACGGCCATCCGCACCTCCGACTGCATGGTCGCCTTCTTGACTAAGGCGGGCGACCATTCTCGGTGGGTTCACCAGGAAATCGGATTCGCGGAGGCCATCCCTCTCAAGAGAATCCCCATCGTCGAGAAGGGTGTCGATACTGCTGGTTTCGACCTCGGACGCGAGTATGTCTCACTCGACAGGGACGCGCCCGTGGACACGCTCCATAACCTGACCACGTTCTTGGACGGTCTCAAGGCGAAGAAGGAGCAGACTGAGGGCATCTTTGTCGTCGGCGCGTTGTTGCTGGGGCTTGTCGCCCTCTCCGGTAGCGCGAAAAACTAGACCACCATGCCTACTGCTCCACAGCCTGCTGGCGAAGCTCCTAGAGACCCTAGCCAGGAAATTCTCCGCTTCGCCGAGGGACGTCCGGACTGGCAGCGTGACGCTCTGCGACGTCTCGCCGAACAGGGCGCACTGCGTGAGGAGGACCGTGCGGTGATGCTCGCCGCAGTAAAAGCCCTGCACGGCATCGGCGCGGCCCCTGCTGGGGGTCTGAGACCGCTTGGCGCTGAGCATCTCACGAGCACTTCGGCGGCTACATCCCGGCTGGCTATCGAGAAGCTCACGGATGCACAGAACGTCAATATGCTCAAGCCCGGGGAGACTCTGGGCCTCTCCACGAACGGTCTCACGTTGATTTACGGGGCCAACGGCAGCGGCAAGTCGGGCTACACGCGCATCTTCAAGAAAGCGTGTGCCGCCAGGACCGCCGAGGACATTCTCGCCAACGTATTCGACCGCGATTACAAGACCAAGCCTCCGGCCACCGCGACATTTCACTTGTCGCTAACCGCCGCAGGGGTTGAGACCAAGAAGGAGGTCACGTGGGCCGCGAATACCGATTGCCCGCCCGAGCTGCGCCAGGTCAGAGTTTTCGACCGAAAGGCTGCGGCCATTTACGTGGAAGAAGAGGCGGCGCTGGCGTTCGTGCCGTTCAACCTCGACCTCCTCGACAAGCTCAGCGACTTGTGTGAGCGTTTGAAGGCGACGTTGGCGGCAGAGATTGCGACTCTGGACACCGCGTATGGAGCATCTCAGAACGCAATTCCTGCCAGAGGAGACGCACAAACTATTGCCCGTAGCATCACCGCGTCGACCACGCCCGAAGCAATCGAGGGGATGTCGAAGTGGGAGCCCGCCGATGATGCCAAACTGGCGTCGGTCGCGGAGCTACTCGACAGCCCGGGCAAAGCCATCGCGGAAGTCCGGGCGCGGCGCACGCGGTGCGACGGCTTGCTCGCTCGAATCGCTCGCATCGAGAGCGCGCTGTCGCAGGAGAAGCTCGGACTGCTTGAGGAGCACTGCAAGCTCGCACGCGAGACGAAGCAGGCTGCGGACGCGGCATCGCAGAAGTCCTTCTCGACAGACCCCAGCCTCCTTCCCGGCGTTGGTGGCGGCCCATGGAAGCAGCTCTGGGAGGCTGCGCGTAATTACTCCACCCAGGCGTATCCCGGGATGGACTATCCCGTCGTCGCGGACTCCGGTGGCAAGGAGCCACAGTGTGTCCTCTGCCACCAGCCGCTGAGTGAGGACGCATGTAAGCGCTTCCAGGGCTTCGAGGAGTTCGTGCGCGGAGACGTGGCGAACCGGGCGCGCGTCGCGGAATCAGCGCGGGCCGAAGCGGTGCGCGTCATTGAACAGGTTTCGGCGGTGCTCAGCCCGGATGACCACGCCCTGCTGTCGGAGTTGCAGACTGATGCACCTGCGCTCGCGGCATCCATCGAGCCCTTCATCGCGGCTGCCGTCGCGCGGAAAGCTGCAATCATGGCCGCTGTGCCTTCTGGGAACTTCACCACTGTCCCTGCCGAGCCTGCGAAATGCTCGACCGCGCTCAAGGCTCACATCGACGCGCTGGATGTGAAGATGAAGGAGATTGAGAACTCCCTGACGCCCGAGAGAAAGGCGGCGCTCAAGCTCGAACAGACGGCGCTCATCACGCGAAAGACCTTGGCTGAGCACAAGACGACGCTGCTTCGGCTCATCGAGAATCGCGCCGCCAAGAAGAAGCTGGACGATTGCATCAAGGAAGTCGCTGTCCGCGCGATTTCCGAGGCCAAGAAGAAGCTCAACCAGCTATTTGTCGACGACTTGTTCAAGAAAACGCTCCAGGAAGAACTGGACGCCGTGGGCGTGACGCGCAAGGTCACGCTGGACTTCGCTGTCTCCAAGGGTATCGCCTACCAGAAGGCAATCTTCGGTGACTCTGCTTTCCCGAACCTCGACCTGGTCTTGAGCGAGGGAGAACACCGCGCCGTCGCCATCGCCTGCTTCTTGGCAGAGGCGCGCATGCTCGGGGAGACCCAGCCCCTGGTCATCGACGACCCAGTCTCCTCGCTCGACCACATTCGCCGGGAACGCCTCACGCGCCGCATCATCGCGGAGGCCCGGAAGCGGCAGGTCGTGATTTTCACGCACGACATTGTCTTTTGGGCCGACGTTGGCCGCATCGCCGAGGAGAACCACGTCACTGTCACGCTGAGGGACATTCGACCCGAAGCTGGCCTGTGCGGAAAGGTCGGAGACGGCGAGACGCCTTGGGTCATCCTCCCCGTTGCCAACAAACTCCAGTATCTAGAGGGCACGCGCTTGCCCGAGCTGCGTGCACTCGATGCGAACTCGCAGACGTATGCCGACAGGACGAAGGACGTTGGCGGCAAGCTGCGTGACACCTGGGAACAGCTCATCGAGGAGAACCTCTTTCAAGACACTCTAGGACGCCTGCGGCCCAACATCAAGTCGCAGAACTTGGACAAGGTGAAGGTCCTGGATGAGGACTGGGAACGCATCTATCACGGCATGACGCGCTGTTCCTTCTGGGCGCACTCGACCCCAGTGGCCGCAGGAACTCCGCCGCCCTCAGTGGACGACTTGAAGAAGGAAATCGACGAGATTCGCAACCTCATGACCAAGCTCAAGGCGGACGGTAATGCAACTCGCAAGGCGCGCGGTGAGCGTCTTTCCAACCCGGCGGTTCCTCCCGTCGCTCTTGGCGCGACTCCTCCGGCTGCCAGCTAGGGTTTCATGTTCGACTTTCGCGGCGCTGTATATATCTTTGAGAATCCCGAAGTGCAGCGGGTGAAAGTTGGCACAACCTGGAACCCCATCGCGTCGCGGCTCGATGCTATTAACGACATGTGGCTGGGTCGGAAGGTCACTTGCCAGGTTTGTGCGGGTCGGTTGGTCAACTTGAGCGGTTATGTCCCTCAGCATGTCGTCAGCGGCAACCGTTGCCCCGGCGGCAACGCGCTGCCGTTGGAGAGGGATATTGCGGTCGCCGAGTCGCACCTAGCGAGCCTAGAAGGGCGTCATGGCGAGCTTTCTGGTGACGAGATGGGCTCAAACACCAGAAGAATCAAAACCCTCAAGAGGCGTATTGAACTGTATCGGGATTTCGTTAGGGCAGCAGGGTCGTGGAAATACAGGGTCGGGTTTTACACGAAATCTGCTGGCGACGTTGAGTCGCGCGCGCATGCGATTCTGGCGGAGCGGCTGGACAAGCGGGCCCCATTTGGTGAGGTGTTTAGCTGCTCGGTAGCAGAAGCTGCGGAAGCGGTTGAATCGGCCCTCAACCAGTTGGGGTTGTCAGACTCAGCCAGGCGCGAAGACAAGCTGGCATAGTATCGGTCTCAGAGGGACTCAGATGAGTCCAGCATGCTGGACTCTGATTCCGAGAGCGCCGGGACGACGTCGCGTTATACTGCGCTCCGTCGAGAAAGCAGCAGTAGCCATACGAGCTAGAGTGCGCCGAAGCCGCGTTAAACGGACTCGCCTACTGCGGTGCGAAATCCCGGTCCCGGTTGCTTGCGAGGCCCGATGTCCGTAAACGAGGTCGCTGCGGTTGACCCCTAGGCGTTTCGGGGCTAAACTACTTGGGCCCGGGCGCAGCTTCGGGCATATTCTGTTATACCGGAGAAATCAAAGAGACAAATTTTAGCTGACGTTCGAGTTTAGGCACACTCCGAGTCGCGCCTGGGCGCGACTGAGCTTTGGGCGGAAGCCCGGAGGCACACTGCAAGCGGGGAAGATGTCGCTAGATAGCGGGACCGCAAGGTCTCGTGAAAGCGGCGGTTGGATTCTTCCTGGTTACTTGCAGTGGCTAGGAGTGGCTGGCCGCCGCCGTTGTTTTCGGTGGCGGTGAAAACTCCCGGCCACCGATGAGCGAAGAAGAAGCCTTAGCAGCCTGGCGAGACGTCTACAGCGGCAAGCGCGAGCGATTGCCTAATGGCTTTGGGCAGGTGCCGCTGGTCGCACCCGCGCCGTTGCCCTCCTGCGCTACGCTCTCAAGAAGCGCCTACCACAAGTTCTCCGGCTTCTCAAGCTCGATGGCGCAAGCCAGACCTGCTTCCGCTCCCCAGCGGACTACCTCCTAGCCGCGCTTCCGCGACTTCGCCGTGATGATGTCCGAGATGCCCTCGAGCAATACGCAAAGAAACACCGCTACTTCGAGCGAATCGACACGGAGGAGAAAGCGTATTTGCTCGGCCTCTTGGCCACCGACGGAAACGTAAGCGGTGGCACCATCAGTCTCGCGCTCAAGGACCGCGACCGTGTTCTGCTTGAGCGTTTCGAGCGCGCCGTCGGGCTGAGGCCCTCGGCAATTCGCCCGATGGTGAAGGGCATGCTCCGAACGAGTATCACCTCTGCTGAGATGGCCCGAGACCTCGCCCAGCACGGCGTTGTCCCGGGAAAGACCTGGACGCTCGACTGGCCCAAGGGCCTGCCAAAGCACCTTGAGCGGCACTACCTTCGCGGCGTCTTCGATGGCGACGGCGGGATTTCGGGGCGGCAGTGGAGCATCGTGAGCGCGAGCAAGCGCTTCATCCTGCGCACGAAGGCGCGTCTCGATGCAGTCGTGGGCAGAAAGCTGCCTGTAAATCGCGCAGGCCCCAGCAAGGCATCTTTCGTCGTTACTGGCGGGCTCAATGACTGGTACGCGCTCGACTGGTTCTACCAGGGCGCAACTATCTTCCTGCCTCGAAAACACCGACTCTATCGTGCTCTCGTGCCGAGAATCCGTCTCTTCCCGGCTGTCGTGCTCCGTCGCCGCCCCGGGAAGCGTCGACTCGGGCAGGATTCCCGTGGCCGCTTCGCGGCGAGCGCCTCGAAGTCGGATGTCGTGGTTTTTAATGGCGCAGTCCTGACGCTACGCTGCTCACACTGCCGTCGCGTATTCGACCGGGAGGCGTCGGCGGTCTCGCTGTCGAGCTACCAGTTCTGTCCCGCCTGCCGAGCTAAGCGCATCATCCAGCGCGCGATTCACACCCAGGGTTATTTCCAGCGCAGAGGAGCACAGCATGCCTAGAGTGAAGCGCCGAGCGAAGCGAATCGGCAAGTCGTGGAATTTATATTTGCCTGGTGAGCTGGGGTGGATTCGAGAGCGAGCGGAGGTCGAAGCGCAGAGCCAGCGGCGGAGCGTGTCCGAAGTCGTCCTGCTCATCCTCGAAGCGTATTTCAAGGCTAATCCCGTCACGAAGAGGCGGGCTCTCGAATTGCCTGCCTGGGTGACAGAGAAGGTGCCCGACTGATGCCCTCCCAAGCCCTGGCGGTCTCACAAAACGTCTGTTACACTATGTGCAACAGGCGAGGCTTTACTCCGACTTGGTCGCGGCCTAGTTTCAACAGCGACCTAAAAGGGAAACCATCCGTCTCGGGTCTCCCAGACCCGGGACTTTTTATTTCCTGGGAAGCCCGCCTGCCGGAGGAAACGGCATGGCAATCATAGACGTAGGCGACCTGCTTCCGCGCGCCAACGACGCGGAGGAATCCAAGTGGCTCGTTGAAGGGCTCGTAGCCCGCTCCTCGCTTGGGCTCTGCGGGGCCAGTCCGAAAACGGGGAAAACATGGCTCGGGCTCCAGATGGCACTCGCAGTTTCTACCGGGACACCGTTCCTGGGACACTTCAAGACCTGCAAGTCTCGTGTCCTTTTCTGGGAGTGCGAGGATTCCGAAAAGCTCTTGGCCGAGCGAACAAGCGCCCTGATGCGTGGGCACGGCCTCTCCAGCCCGGAGCCTGGATACTTGCAATTCGCCGTGGAGCCCGCACGAATAGACACGGCAGACGGACTGCGCCGTCTGCGACAGGTCCTCGCTGAGACGAAGGCGGAGATTCTACTCCTAGACACGCTTAACCGCAGTCACGGGCTCAACGAGAGTCTCCAGACGCACGCGAGTCAGCTAATCACCGCGTTTGATGGTCTGCGGCGGGAGTTCGGGGTCGCGGTGCTGGCCACTCATCACGTTAGCAAGGCCGGGAGGAGCGGCCAGGGCGGCAAAGCGCTGCGTGGAAGCAGTGTCATCCATGCCGGGCTGGAGAACTCAATCTACATCTGGGCGACTGAGACTCCAGGAATCATCCGCGCAGAGCCCGAGTCGAAATACGGTGCGCCTGAGCCGTTCATCTACGAGCAGGTCTCAGGTGAGGGCTCTATGCGTCTTACGCGCGTCGAAGACGCCTCACGGCTCGCGCCGTTTGTCACTAAGCGCACGAAGCGGCTTGAGCGCGAGCGCCGCAAGAAGCGAGCGCACGTGGGCGGGAGGTAGCGTGTCCTACAGTCTCGTAGGTGAGAAGACCGGGAGGACGACGCACCGCCAGGTCTACTGGGTCACTCCGGCGTCGATGCCCGGGCCTTTTAAGTGCTGGAGCATCAAGATAGTCGACTCAGTATTGCGCGGCCCCAAGGCAGGAGCAGTCCGCGAGAAGCACAAGACCTGCCACTCGCTCCAGGAAGCGCAGAAGCACATCCAAACACGTCTGAGGCACGTCCCATGAAGAATAGCGACGATTTCGAGAAAGAAGCCATCGGCCTACTGAACCGAGGCGAGGCCGACACTGCACTGCGCGTTCTGCGCGATGGTCTCGCGCTGTTCCCAGGAGACAAGGACCTCCTGCTCTGCGTGGCTATGGTGCAAATCAATCTCGGTAACTACGTCCCGGCAATTCAAGTTCTGGAGCCGCTCCGCGCGGAGCACCCGACGTGGGGTGACGTGCATCAAGGACTCGTCGAAGCCCTTCTTGCGATGGGGCGACAGAAACAGGCTATCGAAGCTGCCATGCAGGCTATTGGTCCCCACGAGACCGATGCCGAGTTTGTTCATGGCATAGGCGTCATGCTCTACGAACGTGGCATATTTCGTGAGGCGAGACGGTGCTACCAGCGAGCCTTCGACCTGAACCCGAAGCACGCCGTGGCGCTTTTGGCGGCAGGAGTATGCACGCACAAGCTCGGCGACGTCGACACGGCCATCCGCTCCGTGAACGAGGCACTGCGAATCAACCCGACCTACTGGGAAGCGGCAAGCTACCTCGGCCATTTATTCTACGACTCCAAGCGACGTGACGAGGCGCGGCAGGTCTGGAGCGCCATCCCGGAGGTCAAATTCCACGACCCGATAGCGCTCAAGCGACTGCTCACACTTCTAACGGGTCCAGCGTGGGCCGAGAAGCGGAAGGCACTGCGCGCCCAGCAGAGGGCCCTAGAGAAGGCACGCGCGGAGGAGCCGAAGCCCGAGAAGGCGGATGCCCTCATGGAGAAGCTCGATGAGAAGATGGAGCAGGGGTCTTTGGCTCAGCATCCGCATGGAAATGCCGGATGGGGCGGCATGCCAACTGCGCTCGAACCTGCTGTTTGCGAAACGGGATTTGCCCTCGGAAAGATTCTCTCCCGAGTGTTTGAGCGGCGCGTGAATTTCAACAAAGGCGATTCGGCCCGCATCGTCCGCCTCGACAAGAACCTCGCCGAGACCTACCTCAACGGGCTCGCGGGGTATCTCGACGAGTTTCCGTGGCTATTCGATGCCGAGAACAACGGCGCGCAGTATGGTCTTGACCACAAGTCCGGCCACACAGCTTCCATCTCGCCCGATGAGCGCCTCAAGGGTATCCTCAAGATTTATGAGTTTGCCGACACTGTTGCGCTCATGCTCTACGCGAAACACATCGTCGTTGCCTCCCGGAAAAAGCTCGCCAAGGAGGTCTTTCCGCAGGTCGCTGTCGTCAGGCTCCGTGAGGCGCTTGAGCGCCTCAAGCCGAACGTGCCGCTCAAGACACTCGTCTATGAGGCGTGGCTTGAGCTTCGCGCTGCCCTAGAGCCGCAGTGAGGTGAAACGTGGAAACGAAACGAGTAGCGATATACGCGCGTGTCAGCACCAAGGAGCAGGAGCCCGAGAATCAGCTCATTGCTCTCCGAGACTACGCGAAGGCGCGCGGCTGGACGACAGTCAGCGAGTTCGTGGACAAGGGCATATCGGGAGCGAAGGAGCGTCGCCCGGCACTTGATAGCCTGATGGACTTGGCGCGCAAGCGGGCGGCGTCCCGAAAGCTGTGGAAATTGTCGTAGCCTTTGGTTGAGTTCCTGATTCTACTCGATTCGTTTCTCTTTTTCATCTCACGCCACTGCCAACGCCTTGAGATCCGCATGCTCGACGGTCTTGCCGCCTGTCGTCATCGTCTCGTAGCCGCCGATCTTGCGCATCCGGACCATCCCCGAGGCGACCAACCCAAACAACAGCACCAAGATCGAAGACTGGGTTGGAAACACGCCTTGAGTCTTCGTGCGGCGACGGAACTCGAGGTTGAGACGCTCGACGATGTTCGTGGTCTTCAGCGAGCGCCACTGCTCCTTCGGGAAGCTCATGAAGCTCAGTAGGTCCATCCCCGCGTCCTCGAGCGATCTCGCCACGCTCTCGGCCTTCCTGCTCCATTTACGCATGAACGCGGCGTACGCCGCTTTCGCCGTCTCGATGTCGTCGGCGTTGATGATCGCGTCGTAGTCGGCCTTCACCTCGCCTTGCAGCGACTTCGGCGCGTGCCCGAGCAGGTTCCAGAGCTTGTGCACGGTGCAGCGCTGGATCGGCAGGTTCGGCCACAATTCGAGAAGCGCCCGCGTCAGCCCTTTGTTGCCGTCCACAATGGCCAGCTCGATGCGCTTGAGCCCGCGGTCGGCTAGATTCGTCACAAACCCGCTCCAGGCCGCCGTGCTCTCAACGCCCATCACCGCCAAGCTCAGAAGGACCTTCTCGCCCGTCGAGCGCACGCCGATGGCGACCATGATCGGGAGCCTCTCGGCCTTGCCGCCGCATCTGACTGGCATGAAGGTCGCGTCCAGGTACACGTAGCGGATATCCTCGCCGGACAGATCCCGCTTGCTCCAGTTCTCAAAGTACGCCTGGAGTTGCACGATCACGCGCGAGATCGACGACTTCGACAGCGGCGAGTTCTTGAGCAGCGGCCGGATGGCCTGCTTTACTCGTCGCGTGTTGACGCCGCCGAAGTAGAGGCCCAGCAGCGCCGCGTCCACCTCCCGCGTGCGCCTGGCGTAGCGCGGGACGATCTGCGATTGCCATTCCCGGCTCCGTTCTCCGTCGAAGACGAGCGCGCGCGGCACGACGAGCTCCGTGGGGCCAAACGACGTGCTCAGCGTTCTGGTCTTGGTGCCGTTGCGGTAGCCCCGGCGCGTCTCGGTCCTCGCGTAGACGCCGGCGCCGAGGAAGGCGGTCAGTTCTTCTTGGGCAACTCGTCCGAGGGCCTGACGGATGTGATCACGGGCAGCATCACTGAGGACGTCCAGCGAAAACGGCAACGCCACGGCTGTTGTACGAACGGGTACGGCCTTGATAGACTTCATGTGAGCGTAACCTCCTGGTCGCCAGCTGATAACTGGCGCGGTTGTTTGACTTCTTCAACCAGAGGTTACGCTTTTCAATTTTCCACAACAACCGGGACGGTGCCCGCAAGCGGCGCGTTGACGTTGTTCTCGTCTGGCGGTTCGACCGCTTTGCGCGTAGCTCGCGGCATCTTCTGAATGTGCTGGAGGAGTTCCGAGCGCTGGGCGTCGACTTCGTCTCCTTCCAGGAAGCCATCGACACGACCACCCCTGCCGGGAAAATGGTCTTTGCGATGGTCGCCGCCATCGCCGAGTTCGAGCGAGCGCTCATCCGTGAGAGGGTTCTGGCGGGGCTCCAGAGGGCCCGCGTGAAGGGCAAGACGCTGGGAAGGCCGCGTCTGACCCCCAAGGAGGACCTTGGAGCCCTCCGTGCCACCGGGATGAGCGTTAGGGCCATTGCTGAGCGCCTGGGCTTGTCCAAGAGCTGGGTGGCGGGGACCTTGGCGCTGTCCAGAAATCCCGGTCGAAATCCGGGGGCGACTTCCTCGGAGGTCCGGACTAGAAATCGGCGTCCAGGAATCAGTTGTTTAATGGACAACGGCTGCACCCTACCGTGACGGGAATGGTCCGTTTTTCTGCGCGTCGCACACCGCTCGTGACGAGAATCGACGTTTATCTCCTTCTACGTCGCCGATTGTGGCGTATAACGTGACGGGAAGTCCCCGTTTTCTGAGGCGCTCGTGACGAAAAAGTCCAGCATGCTAGACTCGGCTGTCTAGCATGCTGGACTCAGAGAGAACGGCTCAGGATGCTCTATAAGGACTTCGAGAGTCTCCGGGCGGGGCGAACATGCGCAGGCAGATAAAGCCCGTCAGACGCGAACCTGCGCAGTTCTGCGTAGTCCGGCGAACCCACCAGGCTGCCTTGCCCAGGAGGGCAGTGGTCGGGGTCGGATGCGCCCCGAGATTTTCAACTTTTCAGTCCAGCATGCTGGACTATTCGAGGGCCGTCTTGTTCACCACTTCCGAGTAGCCTGATGGAACCCGTCGGAGTTTCATCTCACGGGGCATGCAGTCGTAGTAGTCCTGGAGAGATTTCTGAGTCACGGGCTTACGGCCCAGGAAGTCAAAGGCTCTAAGGACGCCCCTATCGGCGAATCTCGCCTCTTCGGGAGTCCTGAGAAGATGCTCCATCGTAAGGACTTCGGTGATGTCACCGCGCTGCGCCGCTGGCCGCTTGATGCGCAAGAAGCGAACGTATGCCAGCGAAGCCGTGATGAACTGCCAGTCGACGAGGCGACGAACGACTCCCCGGCTCGTTGAAATAGCTTTCGCCTTCGTGGACCTCGCCTCCATGGTTACAGCGCCCGTGGAGACCGTCTCAAGACTCTTGGTCCACCACTGACGAAGCGTCTCCTCATCGAGCGACGTGCCCTCCAGAACGTAGACCCAAGATGCCAGCCACCTCCAATTCGGAGCGTCTCGCTTAAACGTCATGTAGGGGACCAGCGCGAAGAACCACATCCAGCGCTCTGCCCACTTGAGCGGGCGGCCATACCAGATACGAAGTAGACGTCTACGAGCGTCGGCGCGCTTGTCGGGGATTGTGAGAGCGTATTCGAGCTTTTTGACAGCGGCCCTCGACGCGCGCTTGAAATCCTTCTGGGGGTCCTTCCAGGAGGGCGCTTCGCGCTCGTAGAGATACCGCAGAAAGTCGACGTCACCCTGGCATTGCGACGTGAAAGACTTAACAAGCTCCTCGTGGCGTATGAGAAGGTCTGCCCAGGCTTGCCGCTTAGAGTGATTTTTCTCCACTTGGTATACGGGCCAATTCTAGCAATCGCGCCATCATGTAGGTGCGCGCCCGGACGTCGCGCTGAAAGACTCGACGCATCGTCGGGTCAGACTCGAAACAATGGCTCCGGTTCTGAGCGAAGTGCTCAGTGGACCTGCACCCGACATCGGAAAATGTCCTGCTCTGGGGTCGACACCCAACAGGCGACTGGGGTCGTGGCGAAAGCCACACAAGCGAGTTAATGTGCGGCGCGTCAATTCGTGAAGGCCGACGCGAACCGCAGACCGGAGGCTCGCCCGATGATAGGTTGCACGAGCGGCGCGCGGCGCACCGTGCTCTTCTCGTGAGTGCTGCTGGGGTTGGATTGGCTGGGCTGGCCAGGCTGGTTCCTGGGCCGCCCTACCGGATACCCCAGGAGTAATGGTCGGGGGTGCGCCCGGATGAGGTTTTCATAGGTCAGAGGTCCCTTGCAGGCGAGAAGAGTCGGCGCAAAACTTAATGCTAGTTCTAGGCGGGGTAGGAAATCTGCCCGCGTTGACGTCTCGCTTTCGTCTGTGACGATTGAGCAGGAGAACTTGGACGGCCTGACGCAAGCGCTAAGAATCTTAATCCAGTGCGCCGCAGCGAAGTGGAAACGCGAACACGAGGTAACCCAATGAACAGCAACAGCCCCGCGCCGATTCGTGCTTGGGCCTTCTACCGAAGGTCTACGGACAAGCAGGAGGCCTCGTTCGAGGTTCAGAAGACAGCGTGCTGGGAGCGCGCGGAGCAAATGCGCGTCGAAATCGTCCGTGAGTTCACCCCGGCAAAGGGCTTCGCCTCGGGAAGGACGCTTGACCGTGATTCGGTTTTCATGGAGATGGTTCGACTCGCAGAGCAAGGGCGACACGGAGTTCGATACCTCTTCGTCTATAGCGTCAGCCGAATAGGACGGCAAGGGTCCGAGGAGAAAATCTATTGGGAATACCGTTTTAAAAAAGCGGGGATTCAGATTATCTCGGTGACAGACGACTTTAAGAATGACGGCTCCATCGGCGACGTCGTGACAAAGGTCGTGAAGCACGAGGAGGCGCATCAATATCTGGAAAAGCTCTCCCGGGACACGCTTGCGGGTTGCCTGGTCCACTCTAAGAAGGGGCGAAGTTGTGGCGGCGCGGCTCCATACGGCTATGACCGGATGCTGGTCGACGAGTCCGGGAAGCACCTCGGAGTTCTGGAGACGGGCAAGCCCAAGGCAGACAAGACACAGCGCATCGTTTTCGTTCCCGGCGACCCGGGAAGAATCGGAACGGTGAAGCGTATTTTTGCGACCTTCGAGCGCGGAGTCGGATTGTGGACCATCGTCGACATGCTTAACCGCGAGGGCATCGCCTCACCTCGCGGAAAGTCATGGGCCAAGTCGCAAGTGCGCAGCCTGCTCCAGAACGTCGCCTACATTGGACGGAAGGTCTACAACAAGCGCGACTACACGTCCTGGCGGAAGTTCGGTTCTCGTTTGATGAAGCCGCAGTCGGAGTGGGTCATCGTCGAGAACGCGCATGCTGCAATCATCGAGAAGGACCTCTTCGACCGCGTCCAGGCACGCTTTAAGACTCGGAAGATGAGCAGCGGTCGGCCTTACCACACTCCTTATCTGCTCTCGGCACGACTCAAATGCACCTGCAATCACAACTACCAGGGAATCTCAAAGTATCACGAGGGCAAGTTCGTGCGCTCCTATTCCTGCGGAGGCTATCATAACAAGGGCAAATACATTTGCACTGGACTGAGCTTCCCTGCCAGTGTTGCCGACGACTATGTCCTGGAGCAGGTCGACAAGAAGCTGCGCGACTTGCGCTCCACTAGCTTCCTGCGCGACCTCGTCGAGGAGTTCGTGGGCACGGACTTGGCGGCAGCCCCGGACACCGCAAAGGCACTGGAGTCCGAGCTTCGGCAGGTGGAGAAGGAAATAGTCCGCGTCATCGACGGCGTCAAAGCGGGTCTACCTCCGGCGTCACTCCAGGCCGAGCTTGAACGCCTGGAGTCGCGTCGTGCGTCGCTGGAGAAGCTCTTGCAGGAAGAGCGCCGCAAGCCGCAGGCGCTCTTGGACCCTTCCCGGGTAGCCGATGAAGTCACGGCGCACCTCAAGGACGTGCGCTACCTCCTGGAAGAAGGCAGACCGGAGGAAAAGAAGGCTTGCCTGGCGGGCTTCCTGCACGATGGCCAGGTCAACCCGAAGAACCCGGGCATAACCTTCCGGTTCTTCAAGGTCCCGTTCCTACAAAAGAATTGACCGAGTCGGCGCTAGGCCAACTCGGTCAATCTCTATTATCAGCTAAGACCGTTGCGGGGGCTGGATTTGAACCAGCGACCTCAAGGTTATGAGCTTCACCCGTTTCCAGGAAACGCTCTCCGTCGAGGACCAACCCCCAAACCCACGCGGCTAACGACTCAACCTTGTGGTCTTGTCGTCAGTGTAGCATGTTGGGGAGACTTCTAACGGGTTATTTCCAGCACTCCACACCACGACCCGCCGTTGCGGGGCTGGATTTCATCCTGGTGTGCAAACAGCGTCTTGAAATTGCCCGAGACGGCATTGAAAAGATTCCGCTCGCGCTCATCTAAGGGCAAAGCTTGACCGGTCACCATTCCGGCTTGATTGAAGAGAATGTGCGTGAATCCGTTCTTCAACAGCTTTTTGCGAACCCCGCGTTCAACCGGCAAGTGCAACACTTTGACGGAAGGCTTCCGCCGCAGTTTTAAATTTCAGGCACTTCCTGGGTAAGCCGTTAAGCCAACGCTCCGTTTTTTTGACTTGTTCGAACGACACCATACTAAAGTCGGTCTTCTTGGGCCAGTGTCGGCGCACGAGTCCGGCGGCGTTCTCGACGGAACCCTTTTCCCAACTATGCATAGGCTCGCAGAAGTACGACACGGTGCCAAGCCGCTTGTTGACCTGGAGGTGCTGGACGTTCTCGCTGCCGTTGTCGTAGGTGATGCTGCGACGCAGATGCTTCGGGTAGCGCGCGAGCGCGCGGTTGGTGGCCCTGCGCATCGACGTCGCGTCCTTCGCTGGGAGCTTGCGTAGGCGCGTGTAGCGGGTCTTGCGCTCCACCAGGATCTGAAGGGCCGGTCGGCTTTTACGGCTGACGATCGTGTCACCCTCCCAGTGTCCAGGCTGTTCGCGACGCTCAATAATCGCCGGCCGCTGAGAAATCGGCGTTCTCGACGGGATATGCGACGATTTATGCTTGCTGCTGTGGCCGCGTCGAAGGCGCTTTCGACGCGCTCGAACCAGAAAGGGGATCAGTTCTCGGGCCCCGATATAGACCCACTGGTAGATCGCCTCGTGGCTGATCGGCTCGGCGCTGAACGTATTCCAACGCCCCGCAATGCGCTCAGGCGACCACCCGCGGCGAAGCATGCGGCCCGCATAGGCCCTCAATCCTGGCTTGCGCAGGCGCTCACGCTCGTGCGCCACGGCCTTACGGACATCAGCGCGCTCCTGAGCTCTGTGCGGAAGGTAGTAGCCCTGGCGAATTGGCGGCGCGTTACGCTTCAACTCCCGCGATACGGTGCTTACGTCACGACCGATCAGCCCTGCTATCTCACGCAATGATTTCCCATGAGCTTTGAACAACGACAACCGGTCTCGTTCGTCTTCCGTCAGGTGCTTGTAGGTTTTCGGCATCTCGCCTCATCATAGCGGACGCCTTGACCGTCAAGTGTTGCACTTCGAAATTGAACTTGGGAACTTCTTCGGGCGTCGTGCTCTCTCGGAGATATCCGACCAATGGATTTTCGCTGAAGCGCGAGCTCGCGACGAAATCTCGACCGATGCCGAATCCGCGGCCGTCTCCCAGAACGAGAACGCGGGATTCGGGCGGAAGCTTCGCGCGAATGAACTCGGCCGCGGCATAGTGCGTTTGACCGTAAGACGGATGTACACGCCCGAGATAACTGGGAACCGACTCCGCCCCCGTGACAACGCCTTCCGCCTCGTACAAACGGAACCAGTTTGCCGTCGTCAGAAAATTATCGAGCAAGACGATCGACAGCAGGGCATAGGCCAGCGTTTTGGCCGGTTTGGAGAGCAATGCCTCAAATGAAACCGCGTACAGAAACATAACGAGCGCGAAGACGGGCAGAAAAAAGCGCGCCATATCCGTCGTGAGGCCCCATATCGCCCATAGAGAGAGTGCCGCCAGGAAGATGGTGCGCGTGCTATCCGTCACAAATCGCGTGACGACAAGCAGCGGCAGTCCCAAAATCAAGATCGGGCCCATCATATCCACATCGGAGCGCCCGAGCGTCAATTCACTCCAAGGGTGCAGAATAAATCCCCATGCGCCATTCCAGCTGCCGAACGCCGTCGTCAGGTTCCGAGAATGGGCGTCCAGCATCAAGCCTTTCCAATCGGCATGCGGTCCAAGGGGCGCCATCGAATCTTGGTAAAACGGAAAAATCGGATTCCCATAGAAGAGAAGATTGCGCAACGGCCAGATGCTGACGATCCCGAGCGCGAATAGTGCCGGCGCGACGGATTGTCCGGCGATCGATGAGAACGACTCGCCCTTAGCGCGAAGCCTCCAGACGATGAGGGCGGCAAGAACCCCCGCAAGCGGCCACGCCGTGTATTTCGTGCTCAGGGCGAACCCCAGACAGATTCCCATGAGCCACCATTTGCGCGGATTCGTCGCGGATTCTTCCAAACCCACGATCACTGCGTAGACGGCCAAAAGCTGATAGAAGGTCCAGCTCAGCTCGACAGATGCTTTCCATGAGAGTAGGCCGACCAGTGGCGTCGAATAGAAAAGCAGCGCGGCCAACAGCCCGGCACGAACGCTGCCTTGACGGCGACCCAAGTACACCAGCATCCAGGCCGTGCCCAGGCCCAGACTCCAATTGATCAAGTGGGCCAACCTGTCGCCGCCCAACGGCAAGGCCAGTCCGTAAAGCATCTCCGTGAGCATAGGGATGCCGGAATAAATATTGTGCGGGGTCGCGACGAACCCATGCCGTATCCAGTAAAGCTCGGGCAGCGCCAGGTGATAGACCAGGGCGTCGTAAAAGTTTCGGGCACGAAGGCGCAGAACAGATTGAGCGCGCCGAAGGT
The DNA here is from genome assembly GCA_023213235.1 of Elusimicrobiota bacterium. GTDB lineage: Bacteria > Elusimicrobiota > Elusimicrobia > UBA1565 > UBA9628 > GWA2-66-18. The sequence goes on from CP096137.1 coordinate 1,493,741, forward strand.
CAAGATCAGCCCACCCAACACCCGGTCAAGGGACTCAAGTCGGAGCGTGGCGGCGCGTCCTTTGTTCGGCTGTTCGCGTCTCATGTCGATGACGCCCCAAACCGTCAGGACGACAAGGGCGCCGTACACCACGGGCAGTCGCCATAACCCGAGCAGGCCCAGCACGGCCAGGGCGGTCGCCATGACGCCCCATCCGACGCCGAGACTGAACCCGAGACGCTCCAGGTCGTCCAGGCTTTCGATGTCGAGGCGATCGATGATCGCGGAGCCGATCCGAACTCCCACGAATATCAGCCATCCCAAGGAAGTAAGGATGCCACAGTATCTTAGGAGCAGCGACGATTGAAGGAGGAACGGATTGGGCAACAGGTCGAATGTCGCGCGCCAATGATGTCCGTGATACGGGTCGCGGTAGAAATAAAAACCGACAACGACGGCCGCGCACAGAAAGAGGCTCGTCCCCGCGAGACTGGGAACGCGCCACTGAATCGATCGGTGTTCATCGGGCCGCGCAGCCGCTTTTATTTCTTTCGTACGCTTGATGGTGTCGCCTCGCGTCTCAGAGTTTGAGTCGTTTCAGTTTCTTGCTGATCGGGGCCCGATCGAATTTTTCCGGGTCGAACTTCCCGCCGACCCAATCGAGGCGATCTTTGTGCTCAGGATGATTCGGGTCAGCCAGGATCGAGAGCAAGTCCGCGTAGCCCCCTGGCCCGCCGCAGTCCTCCGGCGGGCAGGCTCTTTCGCCACTCAGACAATCAAAGAAGGCCGGGTAAGGCGCTGAGTCGATGACCTGTTCGAGCACGACCAAGTGGATCCAATTGTCCCCGGTATCGTACTCGTAGTAAAAACTGGAGCCTGGACCTTTGGTTTTGGCGACATCGCTGAGCCGCAGGAATTTTTCATGTTTAGCCTTCATCGGCCCGGCGGAGTCCGAGGTGAACTGGTGAAGGTGGCAGTCTTTCCAGCCCATCGCGATTTGGATGACCTTATGCAGCTTGGCAAAGGTAATGGAACTGGGCACGAGGACTCGCCGCCCAATGAGCGGCTTGATGTCTTGCAGAACAATCAAGAGTTGGTAGGCCTTGGAATCTTTCATCTGGCTGGACGCTAGATCCTCGGGGCGTATTCCCGAAGTCTGACGAGGACTTCTTTGAACTTCGGTCCCGGTCCCAGAAGCAAAGTGTTCATCGCGTCGAATTCCTTGTCGAAGAGCGCGGAGGTTTTGGCGTCCGGGAGAGTGAAAGGCGTCCGGGCGGCGAACTCCGTCGCGTCGGCGCCCCTGATCTTTTCGGCCTTGTAAACCGCATAGTCTTCCGTGCCGATGAACGCTTGGACGCGCTCGACGCCGAGGAGCATGAACAGGTCGTAGTAATGCCGCATGAATTGACGCGGGCGGTCCCGCTCCGCGTCGTTGCGGTCTCGGTGCTGCCGGAAGCGCCGGCAGATGGTCTGCAGCTTATCCACGAAGGTGTACTCGGGGTTGAAGCACTTCACGGCCGGGGCGCGATTGTCGATGACGGGGAGCCCGGCGGAGAGAGCCTTGTCCAGCGCCCAACTGCTGAAGTCCCGCGGCTCGTTGGGCGCGGTCTTCGCGAACCCCGCTTCGAGGAGCACTTCGGGCTTGAGGCCCGGAAGCGGGTCGAAGTATGGATCGTACTTGAGGCTGATCCCGCCGTTCTGCGCCTTCTCGTCGTCGAAGGCTTTATTGCGTTCGGTCTTGATTCCCGGGATGGAGATCTTCGCGGCCAAATCATCGTAGAAGCCGAAACGCGCCGCGATGTGCGCGGGCTTCTCGCCTTTGATGTTGAGACCCTCGGGGGGATTGAAGCGGATGTCGATGTCCTCTGAGAAGCGCTGGATGATGTCCCAACCCTTGGAGAGCGATGTCCCGCCCTTCATCTCGAATTGGAGGCCGTTCTTCTGCAGGCCCCAAAGGCAATGCATGACCCAATAGTCTTTCTCGACCACGGCCGCCGGGTATCCCTTCTCGGCAGCCAAGGTCTCGAAGAGCGCTTTGGCGTCTTTCCTGTCGTGAAAGAACTCAGGCATAGGCTTCTTGCAGGACTCTCCGCGCACCGGGATTTCCGTAGCGTTCCAGGCAGTCTTTGACCTTGTCGTGATCGAAGGCCTTCAGGTTCGTGCCCAGGTTTTTCAGGACGGACGCCGTGTTGTCCGGCAGGCGCTTCAGGTTGTTGAACAGGTCAACCAGGAGGAACTCCTTGCTCAGCTTCGCGGGGTAGGTCGGGACCAGGCGGAAAGTGAAGCGCTTGCCGCCGAGCGTGAAGTCGCCCGCCCGCTTGTGATTGTAGACGACGTAGTTGTTGTAGACCTGCGTCAGCCCGAGGCCGAGCCGGTTGAAGTGGTTGTAGGAGGTCAGTAGGAAATCGTCCGTTTTTAAGAAGGAGCGGACGAGATCCCGGTCCTCGGGCGGCGCGGAGCCGAAGGCGTTCTTCTGCGGACGATAGTAAAGCCCGCCGGAGAGCTTTCGGACCTCCCCGGAGGTGACGAGGGCCTTCAGGTCTCGGTCGACGGCGGTCGAAAGCTCCGCGAGCTCCAAACGCCGGTAGACCTTGCCCGGACGCATGCCGTTCTTGAGTTTCTCGACGTTCTTCATGGCACACTCAGTATAGGCTGTTTCGAGCTTAATTGCAAGTATTTTATGTAAAAATTCATGCATATATTCCTGTCGGGAGTTTTTCGCAGGCATATATCCTCAATGTTGTTGAGGAATCGTGCTTTGAAACGCGTTTAAATCAATGTATTAACCCGGAGGGGCACGCTTCTTACGGCGGCCCCCTGTAAAAGCATTCCCATCGGTGAAAACTTCTTGTGCTGCTCGGCCACGTCCCGCCGCGCCAAGTTCACGTATTGCCGGGTCATCTCCAGCGTCGAATGCCCGAGGATTTCCTGGAGGCTGAAGGAGTCTCCGCCGTTGCGGACGTAGAGCACGGCGAAGGTATGCCTCAGCGTATGGGGGGAGAGCCGCACGCCTTCGATCCCGGCCGCCCGGCCATAACGCAGGATGAGCTTCCTGGCCTTACTGCGGCAGACGGGCTTGCCGGTGCGCCCAAGGAAGAGCTGCGGGGCCTTGGCGGGCCTCTGCGCGCGCGCGCGCGTACTCCAGCAAGGTCTGCGCCGTGCGCGCGCTGAAGGGCACCGAGCGCTCCTTGCGGCCCTTGCCCATGACCGTGGCCGTTCCCGTCATCCAGTCCACGCGGCCGGCCTCCATGGACAGGATCTCGGAGATGCGCAGGCCGGAGTCGAGCATCAGCATCATCATGGCACGGTCTCGTAGACCGTCCGTGGTCCGGGCGTCGGGCATCTCGAGGAGCTTGGCCGCCTGCTCGAGGCTCATAGGCCGGATGAGCGTGCGCTCTCGCCGCGGCCGCTCGACCAGCTCCATGGGGTTGCTCGTGATCATGCCCTCGCGTTTCCAGAAGCGGAATGCGCAGCGGATGCCGCCGTAGGTCCGGAAGACGGTCTCGGAGGAGTGTCCCTTGCGCCTCAGCGCCGACAGGTGATCGCGCAAGGAGGTCGACGCAACCTGACCGAGCTCTCGGACTCCACGCTCGGCTAGGGACGTTCTCAGGCCGCGCAGGATGTGCCGGTACCAGGCCACGCTTCCGGCGGCCAGGTTCAACGCCAGGCAACGCGACAGGAAGGACTCGCAGGCGGCTTCCATGGTGATGTTCAGGCGGCCACCTCCGCGCGAGGCGGCTCTTGGATCGTCGAGACTGCCGGCAGTAAGAACTTCTGGATACCGCCCATGCTGTGTCGCCGCAGGTATTCGCAGCGCCTCGGGTCCGCCCCGAAAACGGCGAGGTTCGCGGCGTAGATGGAGGACGACTGAGCCTTTGCGGCGAGATGGATGATGTGCTCGCGCCCGGTTGGCCATCCGGTCAGGTACAGAATCATCCCGCCCCAGGTGCTGCGCGGGCGGCTACGGAACATCTCCCGGTAGCGCTGTCGGGACTTCGCCGTCAGCTCGACTTCAACCGCGTGTCGCGGGCCGCCGGCGTCGGAGACGAGAAGGTCCGGCAGCGTCAGCTTGGAGAATCCCTCGCGCAACAAGCCGCGGCGGCGTAGCTCCTCAAAAGTCTGCCGGGCGGTCTGAACCCTCAGGCCGAGTAGCTCGGTCAGGGCCAACCCGACCCCGCAAACCGTGATCTCGTGCCGCAGATAAGCTTCGCCGACGCCTCGGATCGGATGGGGAAACCTAGCCTGCTGGTGCTTCCTCAGCTGCTCATGGCCCCGGCCTGTCAGCATGTAAACCTGCCAGTAATTCGTCGGCCTAAAGGTCCTGACCATCCCCTCGTTGACCAAGGTCCGGAGCCTCTTGTACGCTCCGCCCCAGTGGTCCTCGCGCTTCAAGTCGTTGAAGAAAAGTCTCACTCGCTCGGCCTCTGGAAGCCCGGTTCTAAACAGCAACCCATCCACTTGACCCAGTCCCATCACGCCCCATTTCTCCAGTGCCGCCAATATTCCCACATCCCTTTTTGTTAATTCCATTCTTCTCCTTTCAAATTTCTCATCATTATTTTTCTACCCCAGCCCACCACCTTCCCGACCCCTCTACCACAACCACTCTGTATGGTTGGGGGAGAGGGGTCGGGAAGCGTCATCGGCCTCATCGATGACGAGGTGGGCGACCTTGGGCAGAAAATATCGATACTTTTTGATGCGGCACTTTTCCCTACCCCCGCCAACGCGTTGGCGGGTCTGTTGGCGGCTTCCTAGCCCTTACTTACCTATCGGACGAGAGGTGAAATCGCTGACAAGCCCTCACTTACATATCCCGCGAGAGACCGAAATCCGCACATGGCCCCCACTGATATATTCGTTTGAGGGGGCCGAATTCCCGCCAGGCCCCTACATACATATGCGTTTCAGCAGGGCAGTTTCCGACGAAACCCAGCGCCTTTCTTATCCCGATCGGGGGGATAACTCCGTACGCGGCCCCCACTTATATATGCGTTTGAGGAGGGCAAATTCCCTCCAGGCCTTCTACTTACATATTCGTTTGAGCGGGACATATTCCGACCGCCCTCACTCTCTAATGCAATCCAGCAGGCCTATTCCCTACCGCGCGAGGAGGCAAACCGGCACAATACGCTCTACTTATGTATTCGTTTGAGCGGGCGCTTTCGCGACGTTGATCGTACGGGGCCCCTCCTTACCTATCGAACGAGGCGACCGAATCCGCACAAATATGTGGCGCAAACTGCAGGGGGCGCGTTCCTTGACGTCTCCGCACAAAACTAGGCCGCTTCGGCGGGTCGGTCCGCACGCGCCACCTCGCTGCGCGAGGTCCAACGACACGGCGGCCGAATGGGAAGAATCGGGCAAGGATTTGTGCGCGTCGGTCTCAAAGGGCTTGAGGAGACGCCGTGAACTTGGCCCCGCGCTCGATCAAGAAACTAGCGAGGTCGTCGAGTGCGCAGAGCGAGGGCTTCGGCTAGTTCGTGTTGTATCCGGGCGTCCTTGGGAGCTATGCGAGCCGCAGCTTGATAACTTATGATCGCCTCATCAAGTTCGCCCTTGAGCCGGAGCACTCCGCCTAAGTTGGTGTGATATTCCGCCTTGCCCGGCGATATTTCGAGCGCGGTCCTGAAATGGATGATTGCATCGTCCGCGCGGCCGGATGTCGCAAAGATTATGCCCAGGTTATTGTGCAGAGCGGCGTTATTCGGTTTGAGCGCTAACGCCTGGGTGTAGTGATCAGCGGCTTCGGCGTTTCTGCCTTGCCTTTGCAGGATAACTCCGAGTTGCCGATGGGCCGGCTCATATCGCGGGTCCAGTTCCACCGTTTTTAGATACTGGTCGAGTGCCTCATTGACCTTCCCCTGCTTTTCCAATGTCCCGCCTAAGAAGAAATAGCTCAGTGGATAATGCGGCTTCAGGCGAATCGCAATTTTGAACTCATTAGCAGCTTCGTCAAGCTTTCCTTCGCGTCTGTATATGGTTCCCAGATTGAAATGTGGGTTCATGTAGCCCGGATCGGTTTCTGCCGCTACCTCATAATGTTGGATAGCCTCCTCGGTCCTGCCTTTTTCATCCAATGTCCTCCCTAGATTGAAATTGGCGATTCGATGGGATGGCTGCATGTTCAAAACTCGGCTCCAAAGTGTCTCATCATCATGCCAAGTCTCGGCTTGGCGCCAAGTCAATACGCACAAACAGATGAGGATCGGAAGTGGCGCAAGCTTTGCTGCGGTTCGTAGTAGATCAACCGGGCTTTCCAGCCCTCTAAAAACCATGGCCCCCAACAAGAGCGGCCAACCGAGACAAGAAAGATATGCGTAGCGATCCGCGGCGACTTGCGGTCCGCTTTGAGCCAAGCCTGAAACGGGGATTAGCACGATGAGTTGAAATACCCAGACGGCGAGAGCAGCCGGAAAGCGGCGTCTGAACTTGAAGGTGATCGCCCCGATTGCGAAGAACGCCGTCGTCGATAAATTGAACGGAAAATTTCCGACGCTAATTTGGCGAGGCATCTCGTAAAAATGCGACAACCCCAACGGGAGAAGGGTTTTCCATAAATAGAAGACCGAGCCATACATGGACACCAGAAGGCGAGCGGCGACGCCGTGTTGTTCTACATCGGCGATGTCGCCGAGGGTCGCGCGTGAGGCCAACATCACCCCTGCTCCGGCGCCGGCGAGGAGGAAAAATGGAATCTTCTCGATCAGGAGTATGCGCATGTTTGACCGCCACGACTGCTCCTTGGTGTCCAAGCGTCCCAGCGGATATGCGTCCAATATCAACAGAATGAAAGGGAGCATCATCCCAATTGGAAATGACAACAAGGAGAGGGCGAATGCCGCCAGGGCCATCAAGAAATTGCGCCTTTGTCCGGTTCTTTGGGCCGCCAGGTAATAGTGGATGCAGGCCAGGAAAAATATCGCCGCAAGCGTATAGTGAAGGCCGGACACCCAGGCGACCACCTCAACCCGGAGCGGATGGATTGAAAAGAGTAGAGCTGCGAATGCGGCGCATACATTGAGGCGCCGCTCCTGCTCGCCGTCCGGTCTTATTACGAGCCGAAGAATCTGCCGAGCTACGACAAAGAATAGTCCCGCAGCTGCGACGTGGAGAAGAATCCCGACGAGATGATACGCCTTGGGATTCATGCCGCCCAGGCTGTAGGTCAGGCCGAATATAAGCCAATTCAGCGGCTCATAGTTTCCTTTCCTGAATGAGTCGACGAACATCCATTTCAACTGTTCGAATCCCAGGCCTCTGAAGTCGGGATTCTGGACGAAATTGGGTGTGTCGTCCCAGACGAACTGTCCACTTAGTGCCGGTAAAAAGGCGAGAAACGTCACCAGGGCGATCGCGAAGATAAGCCGCCAATCGAGCGGCTGCCGCGATTCGTCATAAGTCCTGGGAGTAACGGGTGTTGATCCCCCAGATAAATTTCCCCTGGGAGCGCAGCACCGTTTATACTTTTGGCCGCTGCCGCACGGGCAGGGTTCATTCTTTGATGGCTTCATGAACGACGCGCCGCAAGGCTCGCCCTGTCAAAGTGTACATATTCGCCTATGCTGAAAGACTCCTGGGAATGCGAGGCGTACAACGAACGGCCGCATGAGGCGCTGAAAAATGTTTCCTGAACGACGTATGCGCGGCAGTTCGGCTACCTTACCACCACTCGGCGGCGTCCTCCGGGCACGAGGCACATGCGGTCCATCGGGCTGAATTTGCGATGTAGCTCTGCCACGTCGCGGTTCGCCAGGCCGACATAGACTTTCACCATGTCGAGCGTCGAGTGCCCGAGGATCTGTTGAAGACTGAACGCGTCGCCTCCGTTCATGATGTATTGCGTCGCGAAGGTGTGGCGCAGCGTGTGGGGCGAGACTCGGACGCCCTGGATGCCGGCTTGAGCGCCCAAACGGTGGAACTCTTTGCGGAGCAGGTGGCGGCAAGTCCGTCCGCCGAAGCGGCTGACGAAGAATAGCTCCTGGCCGGGAATGTCGCCGCGGCGGGCCGCATAGGTCCAGAGCGCGCGCTTGGTATTGATCCCGAAGGGAACCTGACGCTCCTTGCCGCCCTTGCCCATCACGCGCAGGACGCCGGCCTGAAAGTCGATGGCGTCCTTGCGGAGCCCGATAACCTCGGAAATGCGCAGGCCGCTGTCGAGGATCAGGACCATGATCGTCCAAAGTCGCTGCTCCTCGTAGCGCTTCTGGTTGCATTGAGTGAGCAGTAGACGGAGCTGCTCCATCGACAGCGGCTTGATGAGCTTGCGCTCCGTTCGCGGCTTCTCGACGAGCTGGAACGGATTCTGGGGAATCATCCGTTCTCGTGCGAGGAAGCCGAAGAAGCATCGGAGCCCGCCGTAGGTGCGCGCGACCATCACCGTGCCGTTGCCGCGCTCGCGCATGTCCTCTAGGTGCTCTCGAATCAAAGACGGCGTCACGGCCCGGGCCGTCGTCACGCCTTGCGTTTCGAGGTAGCGCACGAACATCTTGAGGATCTGCTTATACCAGGCGAGTGTGCCGGGGGACAACTGCTGGGCCTGGCAGCGCAGCCGGAATGCCTCCGAGGCCGAGCCTAGCGTCACTTCGAACTGCGCGGCGGGGCGGAACGCGAGCGTTTTTCTCATTTTTGACCCTCACTAGCCTTGTGGTGTGGCGAGGGTTACAAAAGAAAAACCCTGGCCTTTTGGACCAGGGTTTTTATCGTTTTCTCGTCGAGAAACGCCGCGAAATGGTTGCGGGGGCTGGATTTGAACCAGCGACCTCAAGGTTATGAGCCTTGCGAGCTACCGGGCTGCTCTACCCCGCGGCACACTATACCATATCCACGGGCGGATTTGCCGTTGACCGCGGAAATCGCAATCGGTAGCATGGGGGCATGAGCCCTCGCCTCCTCGCCGTCCTCCTCGTCATCGCCGCCGTCAGCGCCAAGGCCGCTCCGCCGAGCCCGCCCGTCCTCGCCGTCGTCTGGGATTGGAAGTACGCCGACGGGATGTCGAGCCTTCAGGCGGGGCCGGACGACACGGTTTTTTCGACGGCTACCGGACCGAAAAAGTCCGGGCGGGCTACAACGATTACAATTGGAGCACGAAGGGCCGCTATGTCGCTGACTTCGCGCGCGGATTCACTCGGCCCGTCGAGTCCGTCGCCGCCGTCGCGGGGCCTTGCCCGGGTTTGACGGTGACCGGAAAGGGCATGATCGAAGCCGCCGATGCGAACGGGAAGGTCCGGTTTCGCGGCCAATCGTTCGACGTGCGCAACTGGAGGACGGACAAGGCCTGCCGGCGTTTCGCTTATGTCGCTTCGAGCGGTCTTGCCGTCGTGGATTTGACGACGTTTAAGGAAGATAAACTCGGCAAAGCGACCTTCGGACTCGACGGCGGGACGCGTACCGTGGTGTTCATCAACGAGAAGGGGTACACCAACGCGTACGACCTGGAAGCCGGCGTGAGGTGCGAGGGCAACTACGGCGGCGAATGTGTGCTGCCTCCCTACGCCGGAGCGCCGGGCCTCGATCGATTCTATCGTCCCGCGCCGGCGGTGCAGATCGTGAACAAGCCCAACTCCGACCGCTTTGAAGTGATCGGCGCCGACGGGGCCGTTCTCCATAAGGGTGCGTATCGCAAGGACGCGGCGAGCTACGCGCGCGTTTCGCCGGACGGGCGCTGGTTCGCCTACAACGACGACTCGCACGATCTCCGGGTGGTGGATCTCAAAGACAAAACTTCGCGGGCGATCGCGCGGTGCAAGTCCAAGAGCTACTGCTACACGAATTTCAGTTCGGGCGGACGGTATCTTTTTTCCTCGCTCAATGTGTACGAGGCCCCCGGATTCGGCGAGGTCACGCGCCACCACTCGGCTTACGACTCATCGCCGGACGACCGGTGGGCCGTCATCAACCCGGGGGTAAAATCTCGCTGTATGATCTCACGACGGGCGCGACCGTGGCGCACCTGGCGAACGGGAGCTATATCAGCGAGGTGCGCTTTTCGCCGACGGGGCGTCTTGCGGCGGTGCGATTTTCGTTGTCCGGCGGCGGCTACGACTACGGCGTCTTTGAGATTCCGAGCGGGCGACGCGTCGCGACGGTGCCGCTCGGCGTCGAATATCAAGCCGTCTTCAGCCCGGACGAGCGGTATTTCCTCGGGCGTCGCTCGGGCACCTACACGGAATGGGACCTGGTCGACCTGCGTTACGACGCGCAGACCGTTCTGCGCTTTACCACCAGCGTCTATGATCCGGTCTTCACGGGCAACGGCCGCTGGCTCGCGACGAATTCCGGGGATGCCTGGCGCGTGCGCCGCGGGCCGATCCAGCGGGCGGCGATCGCGGCGCTGGTCGCGAGATTGAAGGCGACCGAGGAGCAACTGGCGAAGGGACGCCAAAGCGAACTCGAGGCGATCACGAAAGCGCTCGCGACCAAGATGGGGGCGCGCCGGACTCCGAAAGGGGAGTTCGAGTCCGCCGGTGAGCACGCGTTGCGCATGAAAGCGGCCGATGAGCAGGACGCGTTGGACCGCGCCGAGGCGGACGGGGAGACGCGACGCGTCGCGGCGGTCTGGGACGCGAAGACGCGCGTCGAGGGAGGCAAGGCGCGGGAGGACCTCGAGGCGGCGCTCGACGAGGAGATCACCGAGCCCGCCGTCGTCACGGTCGGGACCTACGACGCGGACGCGGAGGAGTTCGACGCGAGCGTGACGGTGGACGGGGGCACGCGCGCCGTGCGCCTGTCGGTCGCCCGCAAGGACGCCCCGGCCGCGAAGACGCGGAAGATGTCGGCCGAGGCCGTCTATCGCCACCGGCTCGACGGCACGGCGCCCGAGCGCGAGGCGCTGAGGCTGACGGTGACGGACAAGGAGCTCGGACAGGTGTACTCCTGGTCCTCCGGCGCGGGAACGGTCCGCCGGGCGCGCAGCGCGCCCGCGGCGCCCGCCAAGCTCGAGGTCAAGGCGGAGTTCGCCGACGCCGACGGCGACGGCCGGCTCGCGGCCGGCGAATCCGCGAAGCTCACGGTCACGGTGACCAACGCGGGCGCGGGCGCGGCGTACGGCGCGTCGGTGGCGGCGGCGCCGCCGGCCGGGGACGGGCTCAGCTACGCGGCGCGGCATTTCGCGGGCGAGATCGCGCCCGGCGCGTCCAAGACGGTCGTCGTGCCGCTCAAGGCGCTCGACGGCTCGCGCGACGGCTCGCGCGAGATCACGGTGACGGCCGCCGACGCGAACGGCTTCGTCTCCGACGCGCTCAAGGTCGTTTTTGAAACGCGCGCCCGCCGCGGTTCGCGCCTGTCGGTGGCGGGGCTCAAGGTGAACGACTCGGGCGGCGACGGGGTCGTCTCTCCCGGCGAACTCGCGGAGATCGCGGTGACGGTGCGCAACGACGGCGAAGGTCCGGCCAAGGCCGCCTCCGTCGGTCTGACCGGCGCGAACGCGGACGCGTTCGTCCAGGGGAGTCCCGCAAAGCGCTCGGAGTCATCGCTCCGGGCGCGACGGCGATCGCGCGCTTCACCGTGTTCTCGAACACGTCGGCCTCTGGGTTCCTGCGCTTGCGCGCCGCGCTGTCGGACGGGGCCGACGGCTGGGACGCGCCGGTGGAACTGCCCCTCGGCCGCTCGCTCGGCGCCTCGCGCGAGCTCGTGGTGAAGGGGAAGAACCTGCCCGCGACGGCGGGGGTTCCGGCGGCGCAGGGCCCGGCCGTCCGCGGCGAGCCCAGACCCGACGCGTTCGCCGTCGTGCTCGGCGTGGAGGAGTATTCCAAGGCCGCGCGCGTCTCGCATGCGCGCCGCGATGCGGCGGCGTTCCGCGCGTTCGCGACCGGCGTTCTCGGCGTGCCGGACGACGCCGCCCACCTGTTCTACCTGGACGACGGAGTCACCCTTGCCGAGCTGCGCAAGGCGTTCTCGCCGAACGGCTGGCTCGCTCGCCGCGTCGGGCCGCAATCGGATGTGTTCGTGTTCTACGCGGGCCACGGCGCGCCGTCGCTCGACGGAAAGTCGGCGTACCTCGTCCCGCAGGACGGCGACCCGAACTACGCGGTCGAGACCGGCTTCCCGATCGACGACATGCTCAAGGCACTCGACGGCTCGAAGGCGCGCTCGGCGACCGTGTGGCTCGATGCCTGCTTCTCGGGCGCCGATCGCGAAAGCCGTCCCCTGCTCGCGGACGCGCGGCCGCTGTCGGTGACGGTCGCGCCCGTGGTGCCCCCGGGCAAGGTCGCGCTGTTTTCGGCGGCGTCGGGCTCGCAGGTGAGCTCGGCGTTCCCCGCGAAGCAGCACGGTCTCTTCACCTGGTTCGCGCTCCGCGGGCTCGATGGCGAGGCCGACGCGGACAAAAACGGAACGCTGACCGCGGGAGAACTCGCGGACTTCCTTGGCGCGCAGGTGCCGCGCGAGGCCGGGGCGCACGACCGCGAGCAGACGCCCGGTTTCCGGGGCGACCGCGAGCGAACGCTCGCTCGTTTCCGCAAAACGCGCTGATGTACAGGCTGAGTCTAGCCGTCGCGGTCGTCATGGCGCTGGCGCGGACGGCGCCCGCGTTCGAGCTCGAGCGCGACGCCGAGCTGTGGACGCCGACGTTCATCCAAGCCCCCGTCACGAACGGCTGGACGGGCATGCTCGAGGTCAACCCGCGCTTCCGCGGCGACCTCGACCGCATGAATACTCTCATCGTGCGCCCGTGGTTCGGGCGCGAGCTGGCGAAAGGAACGTTCGCCCACGCCGGCTACGCCCGCATAAGGACCCGCGGAGCCAGAACCGTGACGCACGAGGACCGCGCGTGGGGCCAGCTCCAGGCGGCCTTCAAGCCGGCCGAGGGGTGGACTCTCACCGTGCGCCCGCGCCTCGAACAGCGCTGGCTCGACGGCGCGACGGGCCCCGCGTGGCGCGCCCGCCTGTTCGTGCGCGCCGAGCGCAAGCTCAGAGGTTCTTTATACGGCGTCGGCTACGCGGAGACCTTCGTGCGCATCGGCGACACGCCGGGCGCCCCGCGGGCCGGCTTCGACCAGCAGCGGCTGTTCGTCGGAATCGGCCGCGACACGCCGAAGGCGAAGGTCGAGGCGGGGTATCAGTTGATCCGGTTCGCCCGGCCGTACGCGGCGGACCGCAAGCTGCACTGCCTCGTGGTCAACACCTTCCTGTGGCCCTGGGGCCGCGCGCGCTAGAGCAGGAGGAGCGGGATCAGGATCGGCGAGGCGATGATGCCGATCGCCAGCGGCACCGCGACGAGCGCCGCGGGGACCTCCCAGAAGCGGTTCCAGCACGAGTGCTTGGCCGAGCCCTCGCCCCAGTCGCGCGAGGGGAGACGAACCAGGGGCGGCAGGAGCCCGTGTCGCGCTCGGAGGAGGCCGAGGCGGGGCGGTCGAAGATGGACGCCTCCTCGCGGCGGCTGCCGGCGCACGCGCCGAGCAGGGACGCCGCGAGAAACAGCGAGAGGAGCCGGCTCAGGACTTGGCGACCTCGGCCGTGAACTCGACCTTCGCGATGCAGCCGCACTGCGCGCCGGCCGCGCCGGAGTAGGACGGCTCGACGCAGATCACCTGCGCGGCGCCGCGCTCGTCGCGGCGCTCGAGAGGCTCGGCGATGAGGGCCGCGAAGTCGTAGGCGCCGGAGCCGCAGGAGCCGGGGCAGTCGGCCTCGAGCACCAGGGGATCGTTCGGGCCGTAGGTCTCTTCGGAGGTCTCGAGGACGACGCCCTGAGGCGTGGCGATCGAGACCTTGACGCGAAGGGCCTTCACATGGGGGTACCGCGACGAGATGGTGCCCGCGGCGCGCTCGTTGTCCTCGGCGATCTGGGCGCGGCCGACCTTCTTCTCGTTCTTGCTGGGACCGACCTTGCGGCGCTTCTTGCGGTAGAAAGCCATCGAAATCTCCTATGTTGCGACGGCGAGAGTCTAGCATTATCTTGGTATCCTGTCCGTGCATGGGCCTCGCCGAAGCCGTGACGTTCGTGTGCCTGTACGTGCTCGCGTGCGTGGCGTTTTTGCCGATATCGCCGCTGACGCTGGGCGCCGGCGTGCTGTTCGGGGTCTGGAAAGGGTTCGCGCTGGTCTGGTGCGGCGCCACGCTCGGGTCGTGCGCGTCGTTTCTTCTCGGGCGCTACCTGCTGCGCGAGTGGGTGGAGAAGCGCGCGGAGCGCTGGCCGCTGTTCGGGGCGATCCGCCGCGCGGTCACGCGCCAGGGCTGGAAGGTCGTGTTCCTGACGAGGCTGGCGCCCGTGTTCCCGTTCACGTTTCTCAACTACGGCTACGGGCTGACGCGCATCTCGCTGGGGAGTTCGCGCTCGCGTCGTTCTTGGGGATGGCGCCCTGCACGTTCTTCTTCGTCTACGTCGGCGCGACGGCGGGCGAGGCGTACCAGAAGGGAGCGCTCCCGAGGACGCCGGGACAGTGGGCGCTGACGGCGGGCGCGATCGCCGCGGCGGGGGCGGCCGTGTGGCTGGTGTCGCGCGAGGCGCGCAAGGCGCTCGCGGAGACCGCGGGAATCAAGCCGTCTGAAGGGTGACGGTCACGGTCGTGCCCTTGCCGATGCCGTCGGAGGAGATCGCCACGTCGCCGCCGTGCTTGTGCATGATCCAGCGCGCGACGTTGAGGCCGAGGCCGGTGCCGCCGTGCTCGGCGCGGCCCGTGGCGAACGGCTCGAAGAGGCCTTTCAAGGACGCGGGGTCGATGCCGACGCCCGTGTCGGTGATCGCGACCGTCGCCGTGCCGCGCGAGACGGAGGCCGTCACGTCCAGCCGCCCTCCGAACGGCATCGCGTCGAGCGCGTTGATCAAGAGGATCGTCACGACCTGCTGAAGGTGGCGCTCGCTCGCCTTCACCGCGATCGCGTCCGGGGATTTCAAGGAGGTCTCGATCGCGCGCTCGTCGAAGCGGATCTGCAGGGCCTCGACGGAGGAGGAGAGCAGGGCCTTGAGCTCGACGGGCTTGAGGTCGAGGGGGAGGGCTTGGCGAAGTCGAGGATGTCGGAGAGGATTTCCACCGCCCGGTCCGCCTCTCGAGAGACGGCGGCCAGCTGCGGGCGCGGGTCGCCGCCCTTGTCGATGACGCGCTGGGCGTGCTCGGCGGTCAGCACGACGGTGGCCAGCGGCGTGCGCACCTCGTGGACGACGCCCGACATCATCTGGCCGATCGTGGAGAGGCGCTGCAGCCAGGCCAGGCGCTCCTCGTCGGCGAGCGCCGCCTCGACGCGGACGCGGCGGCGGCGGCCGAGCGCGTAGCCGGCGGCGGCGCCGGCGGCGAGGGCGAGGGCGGCGCAAGCGAAGGCCTTGGGTTCCACGGTGCTTTTATATAAAATCCCGGCATGTCCAAGGTGCTCCTGATCGAAGACGACGCGTCTTTCCGCAAGGCCGTGAGCGACGTGCTCTCGCTCGAGGGCTACGAGGTCAAGCAGGCGCCGTCGGGCAAGGCCGGCATCCTCGCCGCCCAGCAGGACCCGCCCGACCTCGTGATCCTGGACCTGATCATGCCCGGCATGAAGGGGCTCGAGGTGTGCCAGTTCCTGAAGCAGGACGCCAAGACCGCCAACGTGCCGATCATCATCCTGACCGGCAACGACAAGGACGGCCAGGACATCGCGTGCCTGGACATGGGCGCCGACGACTATCTCATCAAGCCCGTCAAGAGCGAGCGCCTGCTCGCCTACGCGCGCGCGCTGCTGCGCCGCAACGCGGGGAAGAGAAGGCCGCGCCGGCCGCCGTCGAGGTCGGGAGCCTGTCGCTCGATTATCCCCGCAAGCTCGTCAAGCTCGGCAAGCACGAGCACCAGCACCTGACGCCGAAGGAGTTCGAGCTGCTGTACTTCCTCGCGGCGCGCACGCCGAACCCCACCGAGCGCGCCGAGGTGTACCGGCAGGTGTGGGGCGTCGAGGCCCCGTCGGAGGGCGCTCTGAAGACCGTCGAGGTGCACGTGCGCCGCATCCGCCTGAAGCTCGGGTGGAAATCCGACCAGTGGCTCGTCAGCGTCTCGGGCCGCGGCTACGCGCTGATCCCGCCGAAGTGAGCGGCAGCGGCGCGCGGCCGCCGCACGCCGTGCTCCTGAGGGAGCCGGCCCGCTTCGATCCCCAGACGACGGCCGTCGTGCTGGCCTCCTCCGCCGGGCTTCCCGCCGAGACCTTGCTGCCCGTCGTGCGCCGCGGCTGGGGATCGTCGCCGAGCCGTCGCGCGCCGAGGACGCCGAGGCGATCGCCGCGGCGCTGACGTCCGCGGGGCGCCCGGCGCTGGCAGTTCCCGTCTCGCTGATCGAGGAGCCGCCGGAGCCCGTCGCCGTGCTGAAGGCGGAGCTCGCCGGCGACGGCTTCGACGTGACGGAGGCCAAGGCCCACGCGCCCCGCGAGCGCCTGTCGTGGACGCGGCTGAAGGTGATCTCGGCGGGAGCGGTGACGGAGTCCTCGGCCAAGACGGTCGTCGAGGGGCCCAGCGTCGCGGAGAGGTCGGTGCGGCTCGGCGTGACCTTGACGACCGGGATCCCCGTCGGGCGCGGCAAGGAGACGGAGCGCCGCGTCGTCGAGGAGCGCCGGGTGCCGTTCATCGAGCTGGCGTTCGCCTCGCCGCCGCGCCGCGCGCGCATCCTCGCGGCGTCGTTCGACTACGCGGTCCTGGGCGACCGCATGAGCTACAGCGCGGAGCTCAACTTCCGCGCGCTCGTCGCCGAGCTCGCGGCGCGCGCGCCGCTGGCGCTGCGCTCGCGCGGGCGCGCGCGCTGCTCGCGAAGGCTCCGTCCGGCGGGCTTTCCTACGAGTCCTTCGACGACGTGGCGCGCGAGGAGCGCTGGCTCTTGACCCTCTCGGCGCTCGAGGCCGCGCTGTGAGGCGGTTCGCGGCCGCGCTGCTGCTGGCCGCGTGCGCGGCGCCGGGCCCGGACGCGGGGCCGCGCTCGCCGCGGGAGCCCGCCGCGCCGCCGACCGGTCGCGGACGCCTGCACAAGTTCCGCGTCGAGGCGACGCAGGCCGCCACCGAGATCCGGCGCGACCGCACGCTCAAGGAGATCGCCCGCATGCCGGGCGCGGCCGGCAGCGGCCTCAAGACCCAGGGCCTGACGACGATCAAGCACAGCCTCGCGACGCACACGCGCTTCTCGACGGCGCGCGGCGACTCGGCCGTGTACGCGTGGTTCGACGACGTGATCCTCGAGCTCGCCGTCTCCTCGGTCGTCATCCACATGCCGCGCGAGTACGCGCCCGGGTCCTGCGAGTACGAGATCGTGCTCGCCCACGAGCGCGGCCACGGGCGCGTCGCGCGCGAGCAGGCGGTCAAGGCGGCCGCCGAGCTCGAGGACGCGCTCGGCGCCGCCGAGGGGCTGCCGACGCGCTTCGACCCCGTCATCGCGCCGGACTTCGAGGCCGCCGCGCGCGTGCTCAAGGCGGCGATCGGGAAGGTGATCGACCCCGTCTACGACCGCTACGAGAGGAACGAGGCCGAGGCGCAGAAGGCGCTCGACCGGCCGGACCCGTACGACGCGGTCTATCGAAAATGCACGGGCTGGAGATGAGGCCGCGCTACCAGCGCGCGTGATCGAGGACGAGCAGTCCCGCGCAGAGGGCCGCGACGGCCCACGTCCCCGCCGGCACCTCCCGCCGCCGGCCGCAGAGAGCGTACAGCGTCGCGTGCGAGACGAAGCCCCAGAGCAGGCCCTGGGTGATGGAGAACGTCAGCGGGATCAGCGCGACCGTCAGGAACGCGGGCACGGCGTCCTCGACGCGCTCGAAGTCGACGCGCGCGACGGAGCGGAACATGAGCGCCCCCACGACGACGAGCACGGGGGCCGTCGCGTACGGGGGACCATGCCGGCCAGCGGGCCGAGGAAGAAGCACGGCACGAAGGCGAGCGCGCAGAACACCGCCGTCCAGCCGGTGCGCCCGCCCATCTCGATGCCCGCGGCGCTCTC
Organism: Elusimicrobiota bacterium; assembly: GCA_023213235.1. Lineage (GTDB taxonomy): Bacteria > Elusimicrobiota > Elusimicrobia > UBA1565 > UBA9628 > GWA2-66-18. The sequence goes on from CP096137.1 coordinate 1,511,592, forward strand.
GATGTAGGCGGTGCCCGACGACGTCCCGAAGAGCCCGGCGCACAGGGTCGCCCACGCGTCGACGACGAGGCCTTCCTTCAGGCGAAGGGGCCGGCCCTTCTCGTCGACGAGGCCGGAGCCGTGCGCGACGCCGACGAAGGTCGACACCGAATCGAACAGGTCGGTGAACAGGATCGAGACGATCGCGGGCAGCAGGGAGAGCTTGAGGGCGCCGAGCAGGTCGAGCTTGAGGAACACGCTCGAGAAGTCGGGCGCGGCCCAGACCGGCGACGGGGTCTCGACGAGCCCCAGGAGGCTCGCCGCCGCGGTGACGCCGAAAATGCCGGCGAGGAAGGCGAACGGGCTTCTGCGGCGCATGAGCGCGACCGTCAGCGCGCCGCCGGCCAGCGCGAGGAACGCCCGCCGGTCGAGCGTGCCCAGGCGCACGAGCGTCGCGGGATCGTCGGCGATGAAGCCGCCGTTCTTGAGCCCGATGAAGGCCAGGAACAGGCCGATGCCCGCGGCCGAGGCGACGCGCAGGTTCTCCGGGATCGCCTCGGCGAGCCTGACGCGCAGCGGCGTCAGCGAGACCGCGAGGAACAGGACGCCCGCCCAGAACACGACGCCGAGCGCGACGGGCCACGGCACGCCGCGCCCCAGCACGATCGAGTACGCGAAGAACGCGTTGAGGCCCATGCCCGGAGCGACGGCGAACGGCAGGCGCGCGTAGAGCCCCATGAGCAAGGTCATCGAGACGGCGAGCAGGACCGTCGCGGTGAGCACGCCGGAAAACGGCATCCCGGTGCCCGGCGCCGAGAGGATGGAGGGGTTGACGACGACGATGTAGGCCATCGTGAAGAACGTCGTCAGGCCGGCCAGCGCCTCGCGCCGCAGTTCGGGCAGGGCAGGCGGCCTCACGCGGGCCGCTCCGGCAGGGCTTCGACGAGCGCGGCGAGCGCCGTGAAGTCGACGGGCTTGGGCACGAAGCCGGCCGCTCCGAGCAGGAGCGCGTCGGCGCGCGTGTCGTCGCCGGTGTAGCCGCTCATCAGGTGGATCGGGGCCTTCGAGAGTCCCCGCAGGCGGCCGAGGGACTGCATCCCGGTGGCTCCGGGCAGGACGTGATCGAGCAGGACGAGATCGAACGCTTCGGCGGCGAGGGCCTTGGCGGCGTCCTCGGCGTTGTCGACGGCGCGGGCCGAGTGGCCCTTCGCCGCCAGGAGGCGCAGGAGGAGCTCGGCGGAGGCGCGGTCGTCCTCGACCACGAGGATGCGGGCCTTTTTCACCGGGCCAGTATAGAACTTTCGGCCCCTGGCGCAGAGGGGGCCGGGGTGTTATGCTCCTTAATATGGACGCCCGGCCCCTCGCCGTCCTGCTCCTCGCCTTCGGCGCGCCCGCGCGCGCGGGAACGACGCGCGTGGAGCTCACTCCCGAGCTCGGCCTGCCGTCCGGGCCCGCCGCCGGCGCCTCCCTCGTGCCGCTCCAGCTCGGGGCCGGCTCGCTGATCCCGCTGTCCCTCTCTCCGGCGCTGCCCGCCGCCGCGTCGCTCGCGCCGTCGCCCGTGCCGGTCGCGCTCGTCCCCGTCAAGGTCGCGGCCGCGGTCCCCGCCGGCGAGCGCCCGCTCGTGATCAAGTCGCTGTCCGAGACCCCGGCGCTCGACACGTCCCGGATGGGCGCAGGAGAGTCCGCCGCCGCGACCGAGACCGACTTCATGGCCCGCGCCCAGCTCGGCGGCCCGTCGGCGCTCACGGCCTCCGTCGCCGCCGCCTCGGCCGATTTCAAGCCCGTCAAGCGCGGCCACCTGACCTTGGTCCACTCGGCCAAGACGCCGGCCGCCAAGCCGGCCGCCGCGGTCGAGGGCGCGCCGCTGGACCTCGTCGTGACGCCGCAGAGCCTGCGCGCGCTGACGGAGAAGGGGCAGACGCGCCTGCTGATCATGACGCCCGAGGGCCGCTGGCTCCTGAAGGAGCGCGAGTCGCGCTCCGCCTACCCGACGCCCGAGGAGCTGCTCGAGCACTCCGGCTCCGGCGCGCGCCTGTTCGTCGCGTCGAAGTCGGGGGTGCTCGAGTGGAATTCCGACGTCGAGGACGCCGCGGCGCTCGCGGCCGGGCGGCTGGAGCGCGCGGCGCTGAAGACGGGCGTGCTGGCCGGCTGGGCGCTGGGCCGGCTGGGCGCGGCGTCGAAGATGACCTCCTGGAGGGACGTCGAGCGGGCGGGGCTCGGCGCGGGCGAGGCGCCCGTCGACGAGCGCATCCTCCTCGAGCGCGTGATCCCGGCGCTGATCGCGGCCGAGCTGCCGCTGGTCGCCGCCAAGCTCGGCTACGAGCTGACCCCGGAGCGGCGCGCCGACGCGCTGAAGCGCTCCAACGGCTACCGGATGTACTGGCACTCCGCCTACACCTACAAGGACCACCCCGACAACCTGGGCATCCCCGACGGGCACTTCCGCAAGGATTTCGGCGTCCGCCTGATGGTCAAGCCCGATTGGCGCCGCATCAAGGACATCCCCGCGAACTTCCGCCCGCTGTACGCCCACGAGTACACGCACTGGCTGCAGAACGAGGGGCACGTCTCGTACAAGTATGGAGGGGAGATCGCGGCCGTCGCGGTCGAGATCCTGCGCGCCATCGAGCTGATCGGCTACGACGCCGTGGCCGCCGGCGGCGCCGCCACCGTGCACGCCGGCAACTGGAGCTCCTTCGAGGGCGGGCGCCAGTGGGCGCGCGCCGGCCTCGGGGAAGAGACGACGCCCTACTCGAAGGGCGCGCTCGCCGGCGCCGCGTACGAGGCGGGCGTCGCCGCCGGCCGCCCCGAGGCCGCGTGGGAGTTCCTGCGCCTCGTGATCGCCGGCGACAGGAATCCTCAGCCCGCGCTGTCGCCCGCCGCCGCCTGGGCGAAGGTCGTCGGCCCGCGATGATCGACGCCGCGGTCGTGCACGAGGACGATCGCATCATCGCCGTGAACAAACCCTGCGGCCGCCCCACGATCCCCGGGCGCGGCGAGATCGCCGTCGCGGTGAACATCGAGCTCGAGAGGCGGCTGCGCAAGAAGGTGTTCACGGTCCACCGCCTCGACCTCGACGCCAGCGGCATCCTCGTCTTCGCGAAGGACCCCGAGACGCACCGCCTGCTCAGCATGGAGTTCGAGGAGCGCCGCGCCAAGAAGGAGTACCTCGTCGCCGTGCTCGGCGTGATGGCCGGCTCCGGCACGATCGACAAGCCGCTGCGCGAATTCTCCTCGGGCCGCGTCGCCCCGGCGCCCGACGGCAAGCGCGCGGTCACCCACTGGCGCGTCGAGAAGCCCCTGCGCGGCTCCACCTTGCTGCGCGTGACGACGGAGACGGGCCGCAAGCACCAGATCCGCGCGCACTTGAGCTCCGAGGGCCATCCCGTGCTCGGCGACCCGCGCTACGGCCCGCCGCCGCGCCCCGTCGGCGGCGCCAAGCGCCTCATGCTGCACGCGTGGACGCTCAAGCTCGAGCTCGGCTACGACCTGACCGCGGAGCCCGACGCGGAGTTCGCGGGCGTGCTCGCCGGAAGAGGCGGTTAGGAGCCCAGGAGGAGCCAGCTCGCGAGCGTGAAGTAGAACGCGTTGCTGAGCAGGTCGGTCGCGGTCGTGATCATCGGCCCCGCGGCGGTGGCCGGGTCCACCTTGAAGCGGCGCAGCACGAGCGGCGTCACCGCCGCGAGCGCCGACGCGACGAACATCGAGACCGCCATCGCGAACCCGACGACGGCGCCGAAGCGCCAGCCGTGCCGCGCGTGGAACAGCAGCCCGGCCAGCCCGCCGACGACCGCGCCGTAGAACAGCCCGAGCAGGGCGCCGACGGTGATCTCGCCGCGGATCGTCGCGCCCTCGTCGGCGTCGCCGATCTCGCCGGTGGCCAGGCCGCGCACGACGTAGGTCGCCGTCTGTGAGCCGACGTTGCCGCCCATGCCGGCGATCAGGGGGAGAAGCTCGCGAGCGCGATGATCTGCGCGAGCGTCGCCTCGAAGCGCGTGACGATCATCGACACGCACACGCCGCCCGCGCACGTGATCGCCAGCCACGGCAGGCGCGACAGCGCGCCGCGGAAGCCCGAGCGCAGGCCGGGCTCGCGCGCGTAGCCGGCCATCATCGCGAAGTCCTCCTCGGTCTCCTCGCTGGCGACCGCGAAGATGTCGCGGTAGACGACGACGCCGAGCAGGGAGGAAGCCTCGTCGATGACGGGCGCGCTCTTGAGGCGGTACTTCGTGAAGAGCTTGACCGCCTCCTCCTGGTCGGCCTCGGGACGCAGCGTCGGCGGCGCGGGGTCCATGAGGTCGCGCACGAGCATGTCGTTGGGCGCGACGACGAGCGACTTCAGGCCGACCGTGCCGCGCAGCTTGTTCTTCGAGTCGACGACCATGAGGGTGTCGAGGTGCGTCTCCTCGATGCGCCGCAGGCGCGTGCTGTATTGGATCCGCTCGACGGCGGCCTTCGTCGTCCACTTCTCCTCGAGCGTGACGTAGCGCCCGCGCATCAGGGCGCCGACGGACTTGTCGGGGTACTGCAGGTACTGCTGGACGCACTCCTGGCCGCCCTTCTTCATGATCCCCTTGAACTGGCGCACGAGGGGGCGGGCAGGTCGCGCAGCATGCGGCTCGTCGCCGCGGGATCGAGGTCGCTGAGCAGGTCCTGGGCGTCCTGGCGCTGCAGGCTTCCGAGCAGGTCGGCCTGCTGCGGGGCGTCGAGCTCCTCGAAGAGCTGCGTCGCCTTCTGCCGCGTGCACAGCCGGAAGATCGCGACGCGCTCGTCGGCGTCGAAGTGGTCCCACCCGTCGGCGAGGTCGATCGGCCCGATCTCCTTGAGGACCGTGCGCGCGGAGACGAAATCGCGCGCGAGGAGCAGCTCCTTGAGGTCCGCGAGGTAGATCTGCAGCGTCTTCACGCGCCGATACTATCAAAAAAATCCCGCGCCCGATCCCATGACAATACTTGTTAGATAACCTCTTGACAAATATTAGATAACCTGTTATATAGTCGGAGCCGGCGAGGTAGATGTTCGAGGAGGATCATGCCGATGATCGCCAAGGACCTGATGCCCTGGATGTTCGTGAAGAGAACCGCGACCTGGACGCCTTACGTCAAGATCCGCTCGGAGCAGCCGCTGCCCGAGCCGGTCCTTCAGGCGCGCCCGGGCCGCAAGCCGGGGCGGCGCCCTCCTCGTGGCTAGGCTCTACCGCCCGGTCAAGCGCACGGAGGCGACCCCGGTCTACACGATCGGGGCCGCGTCGCGCCTGACGGGCATCCCGATCTGGACCCTGCGCTGGATCGAGCGCCACGGCCTGCTGCGTCCCTCGCGGACCGAGGGCAAGCAGCGCCTGTACAACGACGACGACCTCGCGCGCCTCAAAGACGTCCGCGCGCTGATGGAGAAGAAGGTCAACGTCGCCGGCATCCGCGTCATCCTCGCCATGCGCGCCTGATCGGCGCGCTTCCCGCCTGACGTCCGCCTGACGTAAACCATCCTGGCGCGGCCGGAGTATCGAACGTTTCGCGGGGGCGGGGATTGACCCCGCCCTAACGGATTCGTCCGCGACGTATGAAGACTCCTGGTCGCGGCGAATCCTAGCCCGCGAAACGTTCGATACTCCGGCCTCACCGGGATGATTTGAACGGACGGGGGCGATGAGCGAGCTGGCGCGCTGCGCGCGCCTTATGGTCGCTGCGCGGTGAGGCGGCGGAATCGATGGTCCCCCGGGCTAGGGTTCGCCGCGGCTAGGAGGCCGTCTTCGCCGCGGACGAACCCGTTAGGGCGGGGTCAATCCCCGCCCCCGGGGGACCATCGAATCCGCCGCCGCGCCCGCATGAGCTGTGAGGCGCGAACAGCGCCCGCGCTAGATGAGCAGAGTTACGTTCCAATGGTCCCGCCAGGGCGTGGGCCCAAATAGCGGGGAAAGCGGGACCATCGTCCCTATTGATCCAGGTCAACTCTCGGTAGAATCGGAGCCGTTATATCGCGCCTGGACCGTTCTATATAGGGATGCACGTTGTGGTGGTACTCGGGAGAGAGAACCAATGACATCGCTGCTCAAGACGAAGAATCTGAAGTCGGCCGTCGCCGCGCTCATGAGCGCGAGCCTGCTCGTGACGAGCACCGTCACGCCCGTCGCCGCGCAGTCGTTCCGCGCCGGCGCGTCCGCGGAGGCCGGAGCCGGAGTCCGTCCCGTCGCCGCCCCGGCCGTTCTCGGCGGCGTTCCCTCCCTGCCGGCCGCCTCCCTCGGCGGGGCGAGCCTCGTCCCGACCCTCTCCGCCGCCGCGGCCCCTTCGGCCCTCTCCCTGCCGAAGCCCGTCGCCGCCGCCGCCAAGGGCGACGAGAAGCCCGCCGCCCCCGAGAGCGCGGGCAAGCCGGCCCAGCCCGCCGCTCCCGCGGCGCCCGCGCAGGGCGACGCCGGCCCGCGGTGGGTCGGCCCCGAGCCGACGAAGCCCGCCCCGTCCGAGGGCGGCCCGCGCTGGGTCAAGCCCGCGCAGAAGTCCGCGTCGGACTCCGGCCCGCGCTGGGTCGGCCCCGCGCCCAAAGGCATCCGCGCGGCGCTCGCGAAGTATCTTCCTTTCCTGAGCCGTGACGGCGCGCAGACCTTCGACGGCGCCGCGTCGGGCCGCGGCGACGTCGCCGCCGCTGCGACCGCCAAGGCGGCCCACGCGCACTCTCACGCCGGGCTCAAGCCGTCGTCCCGCGCCGCGGAGATCATCGAGAACCACTCGATCCCGACGCCCGAGGCCGCGCGCCGCGTCGGCGCGCTGCGCAGCACGCCGCTGTGGGCGAAGGTCGTGGCGCCGCTCGCCGTCGTCGGCGCCGTCGCCGTCGCGATCCAGTTCGGCGCGGTCCCCGTGCTGACTCTCGCCGCGGGCCTGGTCGTCTCGGTGCTCGCTCACGAGGTCGCGCACATCGCCGTCCTGCACCGCTTGGGCGACAAGACCGCCGAGCACGCGCACTCCCACAGCCTCAACCCGCTCGCGCACATCGACGCGGTCAAGACGATCATCGTGCCGGCGATCTCGCTCGCGGTCTCGAGCGCGCTGCTGCCGTTCCCGCTCCTGCTCGGCGCGGGCAAGCCCGTCGACGCCGACTTCAACAACCTCCGCTCGCCCTTCGGCGGCCCGCGCTCGGCGCGCAACGCCGTCTGGGTGGCGGCCGCGGGCCCTCTGACGAACCTCGCGATCGCGGGCCTGGCGTTCGGCGCCGCGGCGCTGCTGCCCGCGGGCGGCGTGCTTGCGCTCGTCGCGGCCGGCCTCTGGAAGATGAACCTGGCGCTCGCGGCGTTCAACATGCTGCCGCTGCCCCAGCTCGACGGCGGGAAGATCCTCGCCTCGGTCCTGCCGGAGCGCTTCTACGCGAAGTGGGTGTTCAACCCGAAGGTGGAGCGCGGCTACCAGAGCGTCTTCAAGAGATTGTACGAGGGGCCGTCGAACGTCCTCACGTGGCTGGCGGACGCCATGGGCGTGCGCACGCAGAAGGGCGTCAACCGCCTGGCCAACACCGTGACCTTCACCGCGCTCGCGGCGTTCTACGCGGCCGCGTACTTCCACTTCGCGCTCGCGCTGCCGCTGCTGTTCCTGGCGCTGCCGTGCTCGTACGACTACTGGTGCATCCGCGAGAAGGTCCGCTCCGAGGCCGCCGTGCAGGACCTCATGGAGATCATGAGCCAGTGGTCGGCCGTGATCGTGCAGATCTCCGAGGACATGGGTCTCGAGAGCGAGGTCTCCGCCTACGAGACCGAGCACGCCATGAAAAACGCGCTCGAGACGCTCGTCGACGAGCTGATGGCCAAGGACGAGTTCCGCGGCCTCTCCGACGAGCAGAAGCTCGAGGCGCTGATGAAGGCCTACCCCGACAAGGCCGCCGAGTTCCTCAAGGACAAGGCGATGACCGAGGACTCCCTCGAGCGCATCAAGGCCGTGCTCGCGGACCCGCGCAACGCGCCGTTCTACGACCGCATCCGGCAGTGGTTCGGCACGCACGAGATCTTCAAGCGCTGGGACAATAAGGAAGCGCAGGGGAAGCTGAAGGGCGCCCTCGAGCAGGCCGACAAGAAGCAGTCCGGCGGCTCGCGCCTGCCGGCGTTCGTCGCGCTCGGCGCGCTCGGCGTCGGCGGCGGCGCGACGGGGATGTTCCCGGATTGGGCGCCGCTCGTCGCGATGGTGTTCTCGACGCTCGGCGTCTTCGGCATGCTCGGCACGGTGGGGGCGACGACTCGACGCCGGACCCGATGTCGAAGGTCCAGACGTCCGAGGAGCTCTCCGCCGACACGATCTCGGTCGACCTCGTCGCCAACGCGAACGCCGCCGACGTCGAGCGGGTCTTCGCGGGGCTCGACCACACGGCGACCGCCGCCTCCGAGGGCTTCTACCGCGTCGTCGTCGCCAACCGCACCGACGGCCACCTGATCGCCCGCCGCCTGGCGCGGGACGCGGCCGTGGGCCGCGTCGTCGTCGCGCCGTCGCTGCGCGCGGCGATGGACCTGCCCGTTCCCGAACCCGTCGGCCTGGCCTCGGACCCTTTCCGCGACGAGCCGTGGCACGAGAAGATCAAGCTCAACAACGGCTACCCGCAGGGCCGTCTGCGCGTCGTGTTCCACAACCCGCACGCGGCGCGCCAGGCCTTCCGCGCCGCGCCGGGAAGCGGCAAGGAGATGAAGGGCCATTCCGCGTTCGAGACGAACCTCCGCACGCCCGGAGAGGCGGCCGAGTTCGCCCGCGCGATCGCCGAGGAGATCGCCGTGAAGTCCGTCGTCGTCGCGCCGATCGCCTACGGCAATCTGATCCGCACCCGCAACCAGGCGCCCGCGCCGGCCCCGCGCGCGAGGAGGCGCCCGCCGCCGATCCGGCGCAGGCCGAGCTTCCGCTGCCTCAGGCCGACGGCGCCGCCGACGCGCCCGCGCCCGCGCCCGAGGCCGTGCCCGAGGCTCCCGCGCCGCCGCCCGCTCCGACGCTCCCCGAGAAGGTCTCCTCGCATGGAAAAGAGGACTGGAGCACGACGATGCTCGGCGTCGAGCTGCGTTCCGAGAACGCGGCCGAAGAGCTGCGCCGCATCGTCTCGGAGACCGGCGCCGCGAGCCACAGCGCTCTCGACGCGGACGGCCGGGTTTCCCTCGAGTATCCGACGGTCGCCAAGGCGATCGAGGCGGCGATGCTCCTCTCCGGCGAGGCGCCCGTCGCTTCCATCAAGGTCCACCCGAACGCCGAGGCGGTCATGCTGCTGCGCGAGCAGCCGTACCCCGAGGCCGTCTCCTACGACCACCAGCGCACCCTGCTCGTGCAGTTCGCCGACGCGGCGACCGAGGAGATGATCAAGGAGTACGGCGAGGTCCGCCGGCTCAAGCTCGTGCGCCTGAACTACCGCGGCGCCTCCGGACTGGCCGCCTTCGAGGTCCGGGCGCCGGCCGACTTCGCCGCGACGGCGCGCATGCTCGGCGAGGAGCTGTCCGCCCCGCACCTGCCGGTGACGTCGATCCGCGCGCTCGTCGAGCGCGCGGAGGTCGTCATTCCCGAGGCTCAGGCGCCCGCCGCCGCCGAAGAGAAGGCGCCCGAGGCCGCCGCCGTCCCGCGCCGCGACCCGGCGCAGGCCTGGGTCGAGTACCTGCAGAACGCCACCCTCGCCGACGGCAAGAGCAAGCTCAACGACAAGCAGATCCAACTGATCACCTACTTCCTCAAGCCGATCGCCAAGAGCCCGGACGATCAGCGCGCCCCCGTCGTCGCGCGCACCGAGGAGATCAAGCGCGCCCTGCCGATCATCACGTCGCCGCGCGGCATGCGCAACTCGATCATCCTCGTCGGCGAGGCCGGCGTCGGCAAGACCGCGATCGCCGAGGGCCTGGCGGAGATGGCCGAGGAGGCCGAGCACGCCGCGCTCACCGGCGAGTCGAGCCACCTCGACTTCGCGCGCCTGAAGGGCCGCTGGCTCGTCGAGCTCGACATCAACGAGGTGCTGGCCTCCGAGGACCCGGTCAAGACGCTGTCGGCGATCCTCAAGCTCCTGCCGCTGCTCAACGAGAAGGACGCGGGCGCCGGGAATAAAGTCATCGTGCTCATGGACGAGATCCAGAAGTTCTTCCTGGACCCCCAGGGCACCAAGATCGCCAACATCCTCAAGAACCCGCTGCGCAACGGCGAGATCTCGGTGATCGCCGGCACGACGAGCAAGGAGTACAAGACGCACGTCGAGAAGGACGACGCGTTCCGCCGCCGCCTCGAGAAGATCGACGTCGAGGAGTTCACCGTCGAGAAGACGATCCGCGTGCTGCGCGCGATGAAGGCGTGGTTCCAGAAGCTGCACAAGGCCCTGATCCCCGACCAGGCGCTCGTCGACGCGGCGAAGCTGACCGACCAGTTCGACAAGACGAACTTCAACCCCGACAAGGCGATCAAGGCGATCCAGGACGCCTCAGAGCTGTCTCGCCCGGAGAACCTGCGCGCCGCGATCGCGCTCGACATCCGCGAGACGTGGGGGAGCTCGTCGTCGCCGTCAACGAGGCGCGTCAGATCCTGCTCGACAAGGGCATCGCGAGCACGCTCGCGCTGCCGGCGGAGCACTGGAACAAGATCGCCGGCTTCGTCCAGAAGGCCGCCGACCTTTATAAGGAGCACGCGGGCGTCTCCGACGGCGCCGGCAAGGTCACGACCGACGTCGTCAAGCGCGTGATCGCCCAGAAGACGGGCATCGCCTCCGGCCAGCTCAACCTCGGCGAGGAGGACGCGGCCCGCTACAACGCGATGGAGGAAGAAGTCGGCAAGCGCGTCGTCAACCAGGATCCCGCGCTTCAGGCGATCGCCAACGCGATCCGCCGCAACAAGGCGGGCCTTTCCAACCCGAACCGCCCGATGGGCAAGTTCCTGCTGACGGGCCCGACCGGCGTCGGCAAGACCTACCTCGCCAAGGAGCTCGCGCGCTTCCTGTTCAACGACCCGACGGCCATGGTCCGCTTCGACATGTCGGAGTTCATGGAGGAGCACGCCGCGATGCGCCTCGTCGGCGCGCCGCCGTCCTACGTCGGCTACGGCGAGGGCGGCCAGCTGACCGAGGCCGTCCGCAAGAAGCCCTACTCCGTGGTGCTCTTCGACGAGGTCGAAAAAGCCCATCCGAAGGTCTTCGACATGCTGCTGCAGATCCTCGACGACGGCCGCCTGACCGACGGCGAGGGCCGCACGATCGACTTCAAGAACACGGTCATCATCATGACCTCGAACGCCGGCATGTCCGGCGTCGACGGCGAGAAGTACGCGAAGCTGATCGCCAAGATCGAGGCGCACAACCGGGCCGCCGCCGCCGGGAACACGGTCGAGACGAATGAGAAGCCGCTGCCGACCGTCGCCGAGGTCGAGGCCGCGTGGGACGCCGAGATCGACCTGATGGTCGCGGAGTCGCTGAAGTCGCGCTTCCGCCCCGAGTTCCTCAACCGCCTCGACGAGGACCCGAACTCGAAGAACAAGTGGATCCGCGTCAACCGCCTGCGCCAGAAGGACGTCCGCAAGATCGCGGCCATCCAGCTCGACGAGTTCAAGGCGCTGCTCGCCGACCGGCACGACACGGAGTTCTTCCACGACCAGAGCGTCATCGACTTCCTGACCGTCGAGGGCTTCTCGCCTCTGTACGGCGCGCGCCCGATGACGGCGGCCATCGAGAAGCACATCGTCGACCCGCTCGCGAAGTGGATCCTCAAGGAGGCCGCGGAAGGCCGCAAGGACGCCCGCGGCGGCCGCATCACGGTCACGGTCAAGGATGGGGGAATCCTCTTCCGCGCCGAGCCGAAGCCGGTCAAGGACGTCGTCAAGATGTCGATCCAGGGCGCGGCGGAGTCCGTCGCGGCCGAGACGTTCAAGCTCCTCGAGACGCTCGTCTCCGAGGGCCAGGGCGAGGAGCCGAGCGAGGCGGCGTTCGACGCGATGATGCGCCGCGCGTCGCCCAAGGCGTCGCCCGAGCAGGCGAAGGCCGAGGTCAAGGAGGACCGCAAGCGCGCGTTCTTCTCGCCGGGGTCCGCGCTGAAGTTCGGCGGGACCGCGACGTCGGCCGAGCACAACAACGCCAAGAAGAAGGACGCGGCGATGCGCGGGGCGATCGCGGCGGCCGTCGAGAAGATCAAGGCGGCCGGCTGGAGCGCCGAGGTCCTCGAGGCTCTCGACGCGCCGCGGGACGGCCAGGGCGAGGGCTGGCTCAAGCAGCTCGTCCGCCTCTCGAAGGAGCACGCGACCCGCGCCGGCGCGGCGTTGCCGGCGGGGCTGCAGGTCGAGGCGGACGCCGACGTCGTGCGCGTCGCCGTCGGCGGAGCCTACGCGCTGAGCGACGACGAGATCAAGTCTCTGCTGATGCACTTCACCGGGACGCCGCCGGAGTCCTACAAGGCCGCGCAGAACAAGTCCGACAGCCTGAACCTCACGGCCAAGGTGCTCTGGGACCACAACCTGCTCGACCTCTACCGCCGCCTCTCGGCGATCCCGGGCGCGCGCATGGGCTTCAAGACCGCGCCCGCGGGCACGCAGATCTGGCTCGAGATCCGCCGCGAGACCGGTCCCCCGGCGCTCGAGAAGGCGCCGCAGGCGGCCGCCTCGGCGTCCGAGGGGCCCGCCTTCGCGGGCACGCCGCACCAGCGGCGCGAGATGGCCAAGACGCGCGAGCTCCTGCTGAAGATCGTCGACCAGTCGCGGCTCAAGGAGAACGAGCGCGACGGGCACGCGATCCGGATCGCCGCGGCCGAGGGCTACGCGATGCTCGCGCAGCCGTCGGACGCGGCGATCGCCCGCGAGTGGATCGCGGCCAACGGCTGGGCGAACCCCGTCAGGATCACCGAGACGGCCACCTCGTGGGGAAGCACCGAGAAGAAGGCCGACGCCGAGGTCGGCGCGCAGTGGCCGCTCGCGATGACCGCGGCGCTCATCCTCGAGCGCTTCGGCGGCGCCGAGGACGCGCTGCTGCTCGAGAACATGGCCCGCCGCGTGACGGGCACCTCGCACTACGAGGTCCCCGTGCACGGCGCGCTCGTCTCGGCGCTCTCCGCGATCTACGCGCGCCTCGGCCTCGCCGCGACCCGCGCCGCCTCCGTGCGCGCCGCCCAGATCACCGAGGGCCGCACCAACGACATCGTCGCCGCCGTCAAGCGCGCGCTCGGCTTCGTCGGGATGCCCGCCGACGCCTCCGACGCGAAGCAGGACGCCGACGGCCACCTCGCGATGGTCAAGCGCCTGGGCAAGACCGACGAGCTGCTGCGCGTCTTCCGCGACACGACGTTCTGGGGGACGAACTCCGACGCCTCGGTGCGCGAGGCCGCGCTCAAGCTCGCCGGCGAGACGGGCACGGTCGAGGACCTGCCCCGGCTCAAGAACATGATGCGCACCCAGACGGGCTATTCGACGACGGGCTTCGAGACCGCGCGCGCCTGGGCCTCGATCGTCGCGCGCGAGCGCCTCGTCGGCGACCTCGGCGGCTCGATCAAGCGCTACCTCGACGCGCGCGGCGTGAAGGACTATTCGAACGGCTCGACGTGGCCCTTCCTGCTCGCGATGGTCGAGGCCGCGAAGCTCGCGGGCGGAGCCGCCGAGCTCGAGGCCCTCGAGGAGCTCATGAACGCCTCGCCCGGAGACATCGCGAGCGTCAACGAGCAGGCCTACTTCAACTCGCCCGACGCGTGGGCGCGCTCGCTCGTGCGCTCGGGACGCTTCGAGGAGTACGCCCGGCCTCAGGGCCTCGACGAGAACGGCGCCCCGAAGCCCTCGAAGCTGCAGGTCATGCTCCTCAGCCAGACGCGGCCGATGCTGGCCGCGGCCGCGCTGCGAGCCCTGGCCTACGCGCGCGACCCGAACTTCCCCAAGGCGCCCGTCGCCGCGGCCGGCTCCACGCCGGACCTGCGCTACGAGAACGGCGCCTGGACGGCGTCCGCGCCGCCCTCGCCGTCGCCGCGCGGCCCCAGCAACCCGCGCTTCAACCGCGACCCCCGTTCGAGCCCTGGTAGGCCCACCCCGGTAGGTCCCCGGACCCAGGCGCGGGACCGGCGTCCCGGCTACTCTTTTTCATGAGGAAGAGGCTCCCATCCCTGACGGCCTGGCTGCTCGCGGCGGCCGTTTCGGCCTCGGCCGGCGTCGTCGAGACCTACGTCCCGGTCTCCGTCGCGCCGGTCTCGGGCGCCGCGGCGATCTCCGCGACGGCCCGGCCCGGCCTCCTTCCGCTCGCCGCGTCGGCGCTTCCGACTCTGGCCCCGGCCCTGGCCGTGCCCGTCCCGGCCGTCGCGGCTCCGGTTCCCGTAAAGGCCGCACCCGCCGCCCTGGCCATGCCCGTCCTGCGGGCGGCCGCCTCGACCGGCGAAAAGGCCGCTCCGGCCGCGGCCGCCGCCGCCTTCGACGGCTGGAAGGCCCCCGAGAACCCTCTCGCCGTCGAGATGCCGGGCGTCTCCTTCCAGATCGAGCAGGAAGGCAACCTCCGCCACGCCGACCCGAAGGACTCCTCCGGAAACGTGTTCAAGTACTACAAGCCCGTGGAGCTGCGCCCCGAACTGCTCAAGAAGGCGGAGGACGGCCTCGGCTCCTTCGACCGCTTCTTCTACGCGGTGCGGACCTTGCGCGGTTGGCTGACGCGCGCCGATCCGGCCAAGGTGTGGCGAGCCCTGCCGCTGGCGGGCAAGCTCTTCTACGTCAACGGCCTCGAGGAGGCCGTCGCCGCCGAGCGCGGGCCCGAGGCCGCGTGGAGGGGGAAGAACTTCCTGCTGCTGGGCAAGACCAGGAACGCGCCCGACTTCGTCGCCGAGCACCCGGACATGGAGGAGCCGCCGTCCGGCAGGCGCTCGGGAGAGGAGCGCTTCATCCAGCCCGAGATCGTCTCCGCCAAGGACAAGGCCGCCAAGACCGGCCGCGAGGCCATCGGCCGCACGCGCCGGGTCATCGGCGACACCGGCCACGCCGGCACGCAGTACCACGCCTTCGTCAAGCTCGCCCCGGAAAAGCTCGCCGCCCAGCTCGACGGCCTGCTCGCGACGGTCGCCGCGTACAACGAGGTCCTTTTCCTGGAGGCCGCGGGCGAATCTCCCGACAACCTGCTCCACGGTTCGCTGCGGCCGTGGCATGCCGGCCGCTCGCGCCGCGTGCGCGCGCTGACGCGGGCCGCCGGCCCCGCGCACCAGCCGTCCTGGACGGACCGCGACAGCGAGAAGCACGCCTACTTGGGCGTGCGCTGGTGGGGGCTGGAGAACGGCCTGGCGGTGATCTCGCTCGAGCTGCGCGGCGCGTCGCTGCCGTTCAAGCGCGAGAGCCCCGCGATGCGCGGCGTCGAGGGCTCCGGCTCGAAGATGATCCGCGATTACACGCACATCGAGCGCTGGCTCGGCACGATCGCGACCGCGGCCGGCCGCCTCAGCGCCGGAGCGACGCGCCCGGCGCCCTCCGCCGAGATCGAGCTCGACGAGGCCGCCGCGGCCGCCGCCTTGTCGAAGATCTCGGAGTCGCGCGGCGCGCCGGCGGTGACCGTCGCGGATCTCGAGGCCCTCTCGGCCTCGCTCGGCGCGGGCCCCGGCGTGCACCCGGCCCTGATCTACCCGCTCGCCGCCGGCAAGTCCGCCGCCTACTCCGAGGAGCTGTGGCGCTGGACGATGGCCCGCAAAGCCGGCGAGGCCGACTTCAACGCCCGCCTGGCCAAGTACTCCCTCTGGTCCTCCTTCGGCGCCTGGGCCGCCGCCCGCCTGCCCTCCGCCCGCGCCTCCGCCGGCCTGTAGCTCGGAACCCTACGGTGTCAGGTTGTGCAATTGTCCGATTCTCTCCGATTCCGACGGGCGGAGAATCGGACAATTGCACAACCTGACACCGATCAGAGCTCGTTTCTGAGCTTTCGCAGGTCGGCGAGGTAGCGGTGGGTGCGGACCGCGGAGGAGCGGGGGCGGCGGCTTCGTCCAGCGCGGCGTCGAGGGACTTGGCGGCCTCGTCTTTGAGGCCCATGGCCTTCAGGATCTTGGCCTCGAGCGCGACCGCGCGCAGGTAATTGTCGCCGTAGCCGTTCTTGACGGCGGCGCGCGCGGAGATCAGGGCGGAGGGGTACTCCTTCTGGTCGAAGAGCAGGCGCGCGTAGCCCTGGTGGAAGGAGAACTCGTCGGGGTAGGCGCCGACGAGAGACTCGTAGAGGGCGCGGGCCTCGTCCAGGCGTCCCGCCTTGGCGAGGCAGTAGGCGCGCTCGAGGTTGGCGCCGCGCGCGAGCTTCAGGCGCGAGGCCTTCGCGTCGGCGCCGTAGGCGTCGGCCGCGGCCGACCAGGCGGCCTTGGACTCGGCCTCCCGGCCGAGCGACTCCAGGAACGAGGCCTCGTAGGAGCGCACGTCGCCGGCGACCCAGCCGGTGGCGCCGAGCGTGGGGACGCGGCCCAGCGGGCCGCGCCTTCCAATACGGCGGGAGCCAGGGCCGAGGCGGCGACGGTGTCGCGGTCGACGAGGTCGCCGGCCCACGCCAGCAGCTCGATGTCGTCCGGATACGCGGCGATCAGTTCCTTCAGGATCGCGGTCAGCGCGGCCGCGTCGTCGGCCTTCGCGGCCAGCGCCTGGCGCGCGAGGAGCGCCTCGCGCTTGGCCTCGGGAGCGGTCCCGGCCGCGGCGAGGGCCTCGGCGGGCTCGGCGCGGTCGAGACGCCAGCGCGCGACGCGCGCGCGGCGCGCGCCGTGATCGCCGGGCGCGGCCTTGGCGACCGCCTCGGCGGCCACTTCGACCGGCTCATCCAAGGACCTCTTGGACTCGGAGAGGAACGCCGCGAGCGCCTCCGGAGAGCGGTAGCCGACCGCGCGGCCGATCTCCTGGCCCCGCTCGTCGAGCACGAGCAAGGTCGGGTAGCCGCCGACCTTGAAGCGCGCCTTCCAGTCCCAGGACAGTTCCGCGTCGGCGTCGAGCGCGAGCTTCACGAAGCCTTCGGAGGCGGTCTGAAAAATCTCGCCGGGGTAGACTCCTTCCTCCAGCATGTTGCACGGCGGGCACCAGATGCCGTAGAAGTGGACGAAGATCGGCTGGCGGTGGCGGCGGGCGAGCGTGACCGCCTTGCCGGGCTGGTTGACGAGGAAGCCCTCGGCGAAGGAGTGGGGCTTCGGCTCGAGCTTGACGCGCGCGGCGTCGGGCTTGCGGCCCGCGACCTCGACGGTGAAGCGGTCCTGGCGGCAGAAGGTCTTCGCGTCGTCGCAGACGCTCGCGACGACCTCGACCTTGCCGGAGGCGCGCAGCTGGCAGCGGAAGAGGCGGGGGTGACCTCGCCGGCGCGCTCTTTGCCGCACTTCTGGGGGCCTCCGGGTTGAAGTGATGGCCGTCGATGGGCTTGAGCTCGATGCGTTCGTTGAGCACGGCCTTCGCGGGGCGCGACTTCACGAGCTGTTCGGCGCCCGCCGGGAGCGCCGCGAGGACGAGGAAAAGGGCGATCATCGGGAAAGTGTAGCATGCTAGAATGAGCCGTCCCGTGCCGCGATGACCTCCGCGCTCCTCTCGATCACCGTCGCCACGTACACGGCGGTCGCCCTCGCGACCTCGCCCGAGGTCCGCTCCGCCGAGGACGCCTGGAAGGCGGCCGACTCCGCGTTGAAAGGCCAGGCGGCGGCGATGCTGCTGCCCACGCTCGCGTTCACCTACACCGAGTACCCGTACGGGCACAGCCCGCTCGATTCCTACCGCTGGAAGCGCGGCGACTACGCGCTGCGCCACGGGCAAGCCGTCACGGTCGCCAACTGGAACCTGTTCAACTCGTTCGAGGACGTCCAGAAGACGCGCAACGCGGTCGCGGCCCGGCGCGCGGCCGCCTCGGCGCTGAAGGCCGCGCGGCAGGACCGCGCGTACGCGGCGATCTCCGCTTTCTACGACCTCAACTCCAAGAAGCAGCTCTACGCGGTCGCCGAGCAGAACCTCAGCGACCAGAAGAAGCAGTTCGACCAGTCGCGCGACCTCTACGAGCACGGCATGAAGAGCCTGGCCGACCTGCTCAAGAGCGAGACGGACTGGCTGTCCTCCCAATTGCGTCTGGCCTCGGCCAACGCCGAGAGGCGCAAGGCGCTGGCCGATTTCAACATCCTCGTCGACCGCTCGCCGGGAGCGGAGGCCGAGCTCGACGTCGACCTTCAGCCCGGGGCGACGGGCCTGCCGCTGCTCGACGCCGACCTCGCGCGCGCTCTCGAAATCCGTCCCGAGGTGGTCCGCGCCCGCGACCAGCTCGCGCGGGCGGAGGTCGACGCGCAGCGCGCGATCAAGGGCCTGCTGCCCGACGTGAAGGTGGACGCGTCGTGGACGCGAACGCGCTACGCCGATTTTCCCGGGGCCGGCTCCTCCATCCCCAATCCCAACCGCCAGGTCGGGCTGACCGTGAGCCTTCCGCTCGGCTTCAACGGCTTCACGCAGGGCTGGGCGCTGGCCGCCGCGCGCGCGGACCTGCGCCGGGCGCGGACGGCCGTCGACGCGGCGGAGCGCGCGGTGCGCGCCGACATTTACGGGGCGCACGTCGCCCTCGAGCGGGTGCTGACGTCCTACGCGATCGCCGTGCGCAAGGAGGAGATCGCGGCGCGCGCGCTCGAGCTCGTCGGGCGGCAGTTCCAGCAGGGCGCGGCCGACGCGATCCGCATGAACCAGGCGCAGGCCGACCTGCTCAACGCGCGCGTCGAGCGCACGCTCGCGCTGCACGACATTTTCATCAACCGCGCCCAGTACCGGCGAGCGGTGGGAGACCCGTTATGGTGAGGCTGAAGGCGCGCTGGAAGCCGCTCGCGGCGGCGGCGCTCGTGCTGGCGCTGGGCGGATGGTGGTGGAAGAAGCGCCGCGCGACGGCCGCCGACGGCGGGCCCGCCGTCGTGAAGGTCGAGCGCGGCGACATCGAGGTCCACTTCGTCGACTCCGGCGAGCTCGCGCCGAAGACCTTCGTCGACGTCGCGTCCAAGGTCTCCGGCCGCGTCATCGAGCTGACCGTCGACGAGGGCGCGCGCGTGCGCAAAGGGCAGAAGCTCGCCGTGATCCAGCCCGGCCGCACGGAGGCCGAGGCCTACGTGCCGACGACCCTGACCGCGCCGATCGACGGCGTCGTCATGCGCTACCAGGACCGCAGCTCCGGCAATCCGCAGGAGGGCCGCCTCTCGAAGCTCGGCGAGTACGTGACCGGGCTCATGGAGTCGCAGACGCCCACCTACCTGCTGACCGTCGCCGACCTCTCGCGCCTGATCGTCAAGATGAAGATCAGCGAGATGGACGTCCTCAAGCTCAAGGAGGGCATGGACGTGAAGGTGACGATCGACGCCCTGCCGGGGCAGGACTTCCCGTCGAAGATCACGCTCGTCTCGCCTCAGGCCGAGAAGGACGGCAACAACCTCAAGAGCTTCAAGGTCGAGGTGACGCTGCTGAAGGGGGACGCCCGCCTGAAGCCCGGCATGACCGCGCGCGTCGACGGCCTGCTCGACTCGCGCAAGCAGGTCCTCAAGGCCTCGCTGTCCGCGGTCTTCGAGGAAGCGGGCAAGGAGTTCGCCTACGTGACGGGCGCCGGCGAACCGAAGAAGTCCGAGCTCAAGCTCGGCCTGCGCTCGGAGATGGACGTCGAGGTCCTCGAGGGCGTGAAGGAAGGCGACAAGCTCCTCACCGAGAAGCCGGAGTCGAAGAAGAAGCCGTGAGCGCGCCCGCCGCCATCACGGTCGAGAATCTCGCGCGCACCTACCAGGGCGGCTACCAGGCGCTCAAGGGCGTCACGTTCTCCGTCGCCGCCGGCGAGTTCGCGGCGATCATGGGGCCCTCGGGCTGCGGCAAGTCGACTTTGCTCAACATCCTCGGCCTGCTCGACCGCCCGACGGGCGGGACCTACCGCCTCGAGGGCGCCCTGACGGCCGGCCTCGGCGACGCCGAGCTCACGGCCCTGCGCCGCGCGCGCATCGGCTTCGTGTTTCAGGCCTTCAATCTGCTGCCGCGCCTCTCGGCGCTCGAGAACGTGGCCCTGCCGATGGCCTACGCCGGCGCGGCCGTGGCGCCGCGCCTCGAGCGGGCGCGCGCCCTGCTCGACCGCGTCGGCCTCGGCCGCAAGGGCGAGCACACGCCGCTGCAGCTCTCCGGCGGCGAGCGCCAGCGCGTCGGCATCGCGCGCGCGCTGGCCAACAAGCCCGCGCTCCTGCTCGCCGACGAGCCGACGGGAAACCTCGACTCGACGTCGTCCGCCGAGATCCTCGCGCTGTTCAAGGAGCTCAACGCCGAGGGCACGACGATCGTGCTCGTCACGCACGACCCGGCGATCGGCGCCTCGGCGCAGCGCGTGCTGCGCGTCAAGGACGGCCTGCTCGCGTGAACGCGCGCGAGGCCCTGCGCGCGGGCGTCCGCGAGATCTCCGCCAACAAGTTCCGCTCGGCTCTGTCGTTCACGGCGGTCTCGGTCGGCGTGGCGTCTTTGCTCTACACGCTCGCGCAGACGCAGGGCATGAAGCAGGCGCTCGAGAGGAACCTCGAGCTCATGGGCCCGGGCCGGATGACGATCGAGAAGAAGCGCGACTATGTTTCGAAGGGGCTCTCCGGGGGCCTGACCTACGCCGACGCCGTCGCCCTGCGCCGCGAGCTGCCGGACCTCTACATGGTCGACCCGCGCTCTTCCTACAGCCTCACGGTGCATTACGGCGGCCGCAAGCTCGAGGGCGTCGACGTGGCCGGCACGACGCCCGACTTCCGCAAGCGGGACTGGGTCTACACGCTGCGTGGCCGCTTCCTCAACGAGTGGGACGTCGCCAACCGCGCGCGCGTCGCCGTCCTCGTCCAGCCCGCGGGCTGGGTCAAGAAGCCGTTCTGGGCCAAGTTCTGGGGCCGCGAGGACGATTACGACAAGTTCGCCGCGCGCGTCGACGTCCTCGGCCAGCGCGTGCGCATCGTCGACTCGGTCTACACCGTCGTCGGGGTGCTGACGCCGCCGCCGCGCGACCTCGACCCGCGCTGGGACAGCTGGAGCACGCCGAACGCCTTCGTGCCGATCACGGCCTTCCAGCAGACCTTCGGCAAGGGCGACGCCTCCGCCGACCTCGTCGACGAGATCCGCGTCGAAACGGGCGACGAGCGCACGCTCGCCGCCCGGCGGCGGCAGATCGAGGCGATCCTCAAGCGGCGGCACCGCGGCGAGGAGGACTTCGAGATCAAGGACCAGCGCGAGGAGATCGAGTCGGAGATGGAGAACATGCGCAAGTACGTGAAGGCCGGCCTCGCGCTCGGCATCGTCGCCCTGCTCGCCGGCGGCATCGGCATCATGAACGTGACCTTGGCCACGATCTTCGCGCGCGTGCGGGAGATCGGCGTGCGCCGCGCGATCGGCGCCGGGCGCGACGACATCCTGGCCCAGTTCCTTCTCGAGGCGGCGATGCTCGGCGCGGCGGGAGGGCTCGCGGGCGTCGGGCTGGGGCTCGGCGGCGTGAAATGGCTCTCGGGGCTCGGCGGCACGCGCGACCTCGCGCAGCCGACCGTCCTTCACTGCCTCGGCGTCGTGGCGCTGGCGTCGGCGGTCAGCGCGGGCTTCGCGCTCGTGCCGGCCTGGCGCGCGTCGCGCCTGGATCCCGTCGAGGCGCTGAAGGCCGAATGAAGATCGCGGAACTGGGCCGTTCGGCTCTGCAGGAGATCGGCGCCCACCGCACGCGCAGCGCGATGACCGCGCTCTCGCTGTCGATCGGCATCGCCGCGATGCTGTTCACGTTCTCGCAGACGGCCGGCATGATGAAGCGCTACGACGACGCGCTGCGCCTGGCCGGGCCCGGCAGGCTCGTGATCTCGCCGCGGCGGGGCTACGCGGGCAAAGGCCTCTCGCCCGGCCTGACGTTCTCGGACGCCCGGGAGATCCGCCTGCGCTACCCCGAGCTGTACATGGTCTCGCCCCGCAACTCGCACTACGGCCTCGACGGCCGCCTCGACTCCTTCAAGAACGGCGATCTCGTCGGCCGCGGGATCACGCCGGAGTGGGCCAAGCGGGACTGGGTCTACACCATGAGGGGCCGCATGCTCAATGAGCGCGACCTCGCGGAGTCCGCGCGCGTGTGCGTGCTGGTCGAGGCGGGGAGCTGGATCAAGAAGCCCTTCTGGGCGAAATACTGGCCCGAACAGGCGCTGACCAAGCACATCTCGCGCCGCGACCCGCTCGGCCGCCGCATCCTGCTCGGCGAGCACCTGTTCACCGTCGTCGGCGTCCTCAAGGAGCCACCGAAGGACCTCGACCCGCGCTGGTTCCGCACGTGGGGCGGCTCCGGCCAGGTGCTCGTCCCGCTGACGACTTTGCAGCGCTCGCTGATGCCGCGCTACCAGAAGAATCCCGACGTCGTGGAGGAGATCGCCGTCGACACCGGCGACGCCGAGACGGCCGCCGCCTACCTGCGGCGCATCAAGGTCCTGCTCCTGGCCCGCCACCGCGGCGAGGAGGACTTCGAGATCAAGGACTACCGCGAGATCATGCAGAGCGCGCTCAAGCAGATGAAGGAGTTCGTCGTCTCGATCATGATCATCGGACTCGTGGCGATCCTCGCGTCGGGCATCGGCATCATGAACGTCACGCTCGCGACGATCTTCTCGCGCGTCAAAGAGATCGGCATCCGCCGCGCGCTCGGCGCCACGCGCGCCGACATCATCTGGCAGTTCACGTCCGAGGCGATGATGCTGGGCGTCCTGGGCGGGGCGGGGGCACGGCGCTCGGCGTCGTCGGCATCTGGGCGCTCGCGCCGCGCGAGGAGCGCATGCTCGAGATCAGCGCGCTACACGTGGGCGGCGCGCTGCTGATCGCGCTCGGCACGGGCTTCCTGTTCGCCTTATATCCCGCCTGGAAGGCGTCGCGCTTCGACCCGATCGAGGCCCTGCACTACGAATGACGCGCCGTCGCGCCGCCGGACCGCCACCTTCCCGTCCTTGAATGAGGCGGCGGCGACGCCGTCGCCGAGCGCGGCGGCATGGACCGGCTTGGAAACGTCGGCCCACAGCGAGGCCGAGGCCCGCACGCCCTCGACGCGGAGGACCCAGCGGCCGGCGGGGTCGGCGATCAGCAGGAGGTTCGGGTCGTCGGGGCGTCCCGCGAAGAGGCCAGGGAAGGCGGGGCGCAACAGCACGCTCCCGTCCTTGACCTCGTAGAGGCGCCAGACGCCGTCGACGAGCAGCGCCGGGGCGGGGCGGCCGTCGGCCTTCGCGAGCCACACCGCGCCCTCGTGGATATACGCCTTGCGGCCGGCGACGGCGATCGTCGAGACCGACGGCTCCGGCGAGGCGGGACGCGCGAGGCGCTTGATTCCGGAGGCCTCGACCATGGGGAGGGCGGGAGGCGCGGGGGAGCGGGCGGAGTCGCGGCCGCGTAGGAGACGGGCATGGCGCGGGCCGCGGGCTTGGCGGCCGTGGCGGCTCCGGCTCCGCCGGGCGCGCCGCCGCCGCCGCGATTCGCGGGCGGGCGGCCGCCGCCTCCGCCGGAGCGACGCGCGCCGCTGCCGCCGCCACCGCCACCGCCGCCGCCGCCGCCGTTGGCTGCCGCCGCGGCGGAGCGGCCGGCGCGGGCCGCGCGGCTGCCGTTCGCGACGGCCTGGCCCAGTGAAGGGGAGGACGGCGCGGCGTCGAAGAAGCCGCCGTTCCCGCGGCCGCGGCCCCGGCCCGATCCGGACGTGGAGGGAGAAGACCGGCCGTGCGCGCGCCGGCATCCGCGCGTCGCGGCGTCCGGGCGCCGCCCTGCGTCGCAGCGGTATCGGGATTCGCGGCGCTGGAAAGAGCGGTCTTCAGTCGCCTTCGGCGCGAAGTTGGCGGCGGGGGGATCGCGCGGACGGAATTGCCGGCGGTCCTCGCTTCGGTCTTCTTGGCCGGAGCGGCGATGAAGGGCGCGACCACGGCCCTGGCCGACGTGGTCGCGCGGCCGCGATCCGGGATCACGACGGGCTTGAGCGGAGGCTTCGGCACTTCCAGGAGCTGCTTCGGCGGCTGCGGCGCGGCGACCTCGGAGCCGCGCGTCGCGGCCGCCTTGATCGGTTTCACGGGCGACTTCTTCAGGACGAGCGTCTTGGCCTTGATCGGGCGGGCGGGCGCGGGCTTGGGCTTGGCGGCCTTCTTCTTCGGGCGCGCGGGAGCCCCGAAGGCGGGCAGGGCGAGGAGCAAGGCGAGCAGGGCCGGACGAAGCGTCATGCCCTAAGGATAGACGTGACGGCTCTTATCGACGAGAGACCTTGGCCCTATAGGAAGCGTCCGGACGTCCCACAACCGGCCGCGTTGCTATTTCGCCTTGTTGGCCCACTGCGCCTCGAAGCGCGCCTGGGGGACGTCCATCGCGGCTTTGAGGTTTCCGGCTTCGAGCATGCGGCCGTCCTTGGACGGGAGCAGACGGATCAGCGCCTTGCGGCCGCCGGGGAACACCTCGAGGATTCCGGCGAGAGCGCGCGCGTAGCCCGGCGGCTCGTGCATGCGCGTCCAGCCGTCGAGCAGGCAGCGCACGACCTCGGCGACCTCCTCGGGGGTCAGGGCCGGGTGCTTCCCGACGCGGCGGCCCCAGTCGTCGAAGAAGGGCCCGACGGGCAGCAGCAGGTCGGCCGACTTGCGCAGGCCGCGCGCGGCGCGCAGCGGGTAATGCCGGTGGTTGTCGGCGCCCATGTGCTTCTGGTGCAGGACGCCGGCGGCGCCCAGGCGCCCTCCGTACAGCGGCGAGCCGGGCTTGGCGGCGTCGTAGAGCGCGTCGTGAAGCGAGTCTCCGGGCTTGAGCTCCCACTGGTCGGCGACGCGGTCGAGGTCGCCGAAGTTGTGCGCGACCAAGGCCGCCGCCTTGAGGCGCTCGATCCCGGCGGTCCTGGCGAACGCGCGGTCCTCCCGGGCGGCTTCCTTCGTCATCGCGGCGAGGACCCGGTCGGCCAGCGGCCGGTTGAAGCCGCGCACGGCCGCGTAGGCGCCGACGGCGACGGAGAACCACGTGCCCTCGTGCGTGGAGACGCGCTCCGCTCCGGTCCCGAGCCGGCGCGCGGTGACCGGCGCGTAGTCCCACGTCCCCGCCTCGAGGACCAGGGCCGCCTGCTCCTCGGCGAGGCCGGGCTGGATCTCCTGCCAGTGCTTCCAGCGGATGCCGTTGTCGACGTCGGTCGGGACGAAGGAGCCCGCGGTCGCCCAGTGCGCGCACAGGCACAGCTCGTAGTACTCGAGCGGGTTCAAGCGGCGGCCGTCGTAGGCGCGCAGCACGCGCAGGTAGCGCAGGGCGGGACCCTCGGGCTCCGGGCCGCCGAAGAGGAACGGCGCGGCCGAGCGCACCTGCTCGATGAGGAGGACGGGGCTGATCGACACGCGTGGATTCTACCTCTTGACGGGGCTCCGGGGAGGGGGCACACTGGGGGCATGAAGATCCTGCTCGCCGCCCTCCTGCTGCTGCCCGCCGCCACCGTCCGCGCCGACGACGAGGAGCCGCCGGCGGAGGAGGAGCAGGCCGCCGAGCCGTCGGCGCCCTCGGCGCCGGCCCCGGGCTCGGCGCGGCGCGGCGGGCCCTCGTTCTCGGGCGCCAAGCCCGCGCCCAAGCGGACGGCGCCCGGGACGATCGACGCCGACGGGGCCGTCGGCGTCGGCGGGGCCGGGCTCGGACGCGACGAGTCCAAGCCCGAAAAGGTCTACGACCGCACGCAGGGCCTGCCCGCCGGGGCGGCTTCCGCGGTCGGAGCGGCTCAGGCCGCGGCGGAGGCGCCGGTCGTCAAGACGACGGTCTATCAGTCGTGGAAGGACGTCCCGCCGTGGAAGGGGAACCGCTCGAAGTGGCTCGTCGATTTCGCGGGCGGCCCGGGCACGGCGTTCTCCGTCGGCTTCAAGGCCGAGGGGGCCGACGGCACGTTCGCGTTCGTGGAGGACATCAACAGCACCGACGCCTGCTGGTACGCGGCCTGGATCTCCGCCAAGCCGGGGGCATACCGCTCGCCGAGGCCGGCGGCAATCCGCACAAGCCGTGCGGCATGCTCGAGACGCAGTGGACGGGCGGCCAGCTTCAGTGGAAGACGAAGGACCGCCGGGCGTGGGACTGCCCCTTGAAGGAAGGCGGACGCTACTATTTCAATTTCATGCTGAAGAAATGGGGCCCGAACCTCAACGGCCTCCACGCCTGCGTCGAGCACGTCACGCCGCAGGGGTCGTCGGCGCCGCACATCGTCCGGCAGTAGCCGTCAGAACGGCGAGCCGGCGTCCTTGAGGAGCGGCAGCGCCGCGTCCTTGGCGGTGACGACCGCCTCGGCGGCGGAGACGGGCCAGGAGATGCCGAGCGCGGGGTCGTTCCAGCGGATGCCGGCGTCGACCTCCTTGCTCCAGTAGCCGGTGACCTTGTAGGTCACGTCGGCCGAGTCCGAGAGCGCGCAGAAGCCGTGCGCGAAGCCCGCGGGGACCCAGAACATGCGGTTGCCCGCGTCGTCGAGCTCGATCGAGGCCGATTTGCCGTAGGTCGGCGAGGCGCGGCGCAGGTCGACGACCGCGTCGAAGACGCGCCCGCGGGAGCAGCGCACGAGCTTGCCGACGGCCTTCGGGGGAACCTGATAGTGGAGCCCGCGCACGACGCCTTTGCGCGAGCGCGAGAGGTTGTCCTGGACGAGGGGCGGCAGGCCGGCCTTCGCCCAGTCGTCGGCGCGGAACGCCTCGAAGAAGTATCCGCGCTCGTCGGGGAAAAAGGGCCCCTCGACGAGGAGCAGTCCGTCGAGGCCGCCGTAGGGCTTGAAGGTGAGCGCCATGCGGCGATTCTACCGCTTGGGGAGCGTGAAGTAAAAGGCCGCGCCGGCCCCGACCTTGCCGTCGGCCCAGACGCGGCCGCCGTGGCGCTTGACGATGCGCCCGACGATGGCCAGCCCGATGCCGCTGCCCGGGAACTCGGTCTTGCCGTGCAGGCGGGAGAACGGCGTGAACAGGCGGCCCCCGAAGGCCGAGTCGAAGCCGGCGCCGTCGTCGCGCACGAAATACGCCGTCTCGCCGTCCGCCTGCGTCGTCCCGAACTCGACGCGCGCCTTCGGACGCCCGGCCGTGTACTTCCACGCGTTTTCGAGCAGGTTGCGCAGGACGACCTGGATGAGGCGCGGATCCGCCCAGGCCGCGACGCCCGGGGCGACGACGAGCTCGACGTCGCGCGCGGGCTGGGCCTCGCGCAAGGACGCGGCGATGCCGCGGACGAGGACCGACAGGTCGACGCGCTCCGGGTGCACGGCGATGCGCGCGATCTGGGAGAGCTCGAGGATCGCCTCGATGAGCTCGCCCATGCCGCGGGCGGCGGCGCCCATGCGCCGCAGGAGGCCGGCGTCCTCGGCGTCGAGCTTGGGGGCGCAGCGCTCGAGGATGATCGAGCTGAAGCCGTCGATGGCGCGCACCGGGGCGCGCAGGTCGTGGGCGACCGAGTAGCTGAAGGTCTCGAGCTCGCGGTACGCCGCGGCGAGCGCGGCGTTCTTCTCCGCCAGTTCGGCGCGGGCGGCGTCGAGCTCGGCGACCTTTCCCTCGAGCTCCGCGGTCCGCAGGTCGAGCTCGCGGCCCTGGTCCCGGCCCTTCTGCTCGAGACGCGCGAGCGCGGTGACGTCCTCGACCCGGTGGAGAATCCAGGCGACGTTCCCGTCCTCGCCGAGGACGGGGATGTTGAGCGGCCGCCACCAGCGCTCCTCGAAGCGGCCGCCCTCGGAGCCCGGGCGGCGGACGTCGTACTTCTGGTCGGCCATCGCCTCGGGGCGGCGCGTCTTGAGCACCCGCTCGAGCGAGGCGCGCAGCTTGGCGACGCCGTCGGCTTTCGGGTCGTCGGGATTGTCGGGGAACACGTCGAAGACGTCGCGGCCGACGATCTCCTTGCGCCGCGTCATCGACGCGACCAGGTACGCGTCGCTGGCGGCGGCGATCGTGAAGTCCGGAGCCAGGACGAGGTAGAGCTCCGGGGTGCTCTCGAACAGGAGCCGGAAATCGGGCGCCGGGACGCCTTCTTCTTTTCGTCGCGTGGCCGTCATCGGCTGGAAGCTAGCATATCTCGTATAATCCAGCCCATGGCGGCCAGGTGTAGAATCCTGCTGGTGGACGACGAGGCGGACAACCGCCGCGTCTACGGCGACGTCCTCGAGGCGGAGGGCTACGCGGTCAAGCGCGCGTCGAACGGGAAGGAAGCGTTCGAGGCGGCGCTCGAGTCCGCGCCCGACCTCGTGCTCTCCGACGTGTCGATGCCCGGCGGCGACGGGCTCACCTTGCTCGCGAAGCTGCGCGCCGACAAGCGCACGGCGCGCGTGCCCGTCGTGCTGATGTCGGGCGTGCATCGCGGCGCCGAGGACCAGGCCGACGGCCTCGACCGCGGCGCCGACGACTACCTGCCCAAGCCCGTCACGCCGGCCCTCATCCGCGCGAAGATCGCGGCCGTCCTGCGCCGCTACGGCGCGCCCGAGGAGCTCGGCGAGCAGCTCAAGGCCCAGGGCCTGGTCATCGACGTCGCCGCGCGCACGGTCAAGGTCGGCGGCAAGCGCGTCGCGCTGACGCGCAAGGAGTTCGACCTGCTGACGACGTTCCTGCGCAAGCCGGGGCGCGTGCTCTCCGCGCCGTACCTGCTCGAGACGGTCTGGGGCTACGACCCCGCCGACTACTCCGACCCGCACACGATCGGCGTGCACGTCTCGACCCTGCGCCGCAAGATCGGCGCGAAGATCGCCGAGCGCATCGTCGCGGTGCCGGGCCTCGGCTACCGCTTCGACGCCTAGTCGAACAGCTCTTCGGCGGGCCCTTTCCAGGCGGGCAGGACGAAGGAGAAGCGCGAGCCCTTCCCGGGCGCCCCGTCGATCTCGAGCGCGACGCCGTGCGCGTCGAGGATGCGCTTGACGACCGTCAGCCCCACGCCGAAGCCGCTGGCGGCCTGGCGGCCCTCCTCGGTGCGGTGCCCGACGAGGATCGCCTCGCGGTCGGCCGCGTCGACGCCGATGCCGGTGTCGGCGACGTACACGCGCAGGCGGCCGTCGGGCTCGACCGACGCGCCGGCGCGCACCGCGCCGCCCTCCGGGGTGTACTTGACCGCGTTGCCGAGGAGATTGGTCACGACGACGCTGAGGGCCTGCGGGTCGGCGTGCGCGGCGGGAAGATCGGCCCGCAGCTCGAGCGTGAAGCGCAGGCCCTTGCGCTCGTGCAGCGGGCGCAGCGCGCGCTCGCCGTCGGAGAGCAGGCGCGCGAGGTCGGCGCGGCCGGGGCGCACCGTGAACTTCCCGGACTCGAGCAGGCCGAGGTCGAGCAGGCTGCGCACGGCCAGCGACAGCGCTCGCAGGTTCGCCTCGACGATCGCGTAGTACTCCTCGCGCTTGCCCGCCGGCGGCGCCGTCTCGGTCTGGCGCAGCAGGTTGACCGTCGTGCCGAGCACCGAGAGGGAGTTGTTGAACTCGTGGCTGGCCATCGAGACGAGGCTGCCCTTCAGACGCCCGAGCTCCGTCTCGCGCTCGAACTGCGCGTTCAGGCGCCGGGCCATGTCGCCCATCGTCGCGTGCAGCTCCGAGATCTCCGCGCCGGCTCCCGGCGGCGGCTCGGCGGGCCAGGGCCGGCCGAGCCCCCAGTCGAGCGCGCGGCGGCGCAGCTCGGCGACGGGGCCGATCAGCGCGCGGGACAGCAGCCACGCGACGAAGGCGGCGGCGGCGGCGCCGGCGAGCAGGATCAGGCGCAGGGCGGAGCGAGCGGCGCGCTCGGCGTCGAGGCGGCGCTCGCGCAGGTCCGCGACGTTGACGTCCTTGAGCTCGTTGAGCGCCTCGACGACGGCGTCGAGCTCGCGCGCGCGCCGCGCGGCCGCTGCGGCCTCGTCGGGGGAGAGGCGGCCGGCGCGCCGCCGCGAGATCCAAGGGCTGCGCTCGGCGAGGTAGGCGGTCAGGCGGCGGTCGGCCTCGGCGGTCGTCGCGAGGTCGCGCTCGTCGGAGGCCGCGGCCTCGAGCTCGCGCAGCAGCCCGCGGACCTGCTCGAGCGCCTCGTCGCGGCGGGCGAGCCAGGAGGGCTGGCCCGACAGCAGGAACTGGTCGCCGCTCTGGTCGACGCGCCGCAGCTGGTCGCGCAGGCGGGGCAGGGAGGACAGCACCGTCAGGCCCTGGTGGAAGCCGCTCTCCAGGCGCGCGTGGGCGCGGTTCTGCCGCCAGTACGCGGCGCTGAATCCGAGGGAGTAGAGCCAGACGAGCCCCGTCAGGAGCAGCAGCTGGGTGCGGAGGTTCGGCGTCCTCACGGGCGCTTGGGCAGCGCGCGGGCTCGCGCCTCGAGGGCCGCCGCCTCCTTGGCCCGGCCGCGTCCGCGCAGCAGATGCGCGTAATGGCCCAGCGTCGCCGCGGATTCCGAGCGAGCCAGCGCCCTCTTATACAGGGTCTCGGCCTCGTCGGGCTTGCCGCGGGCCTCGAGCAGCAGAGCGAGGTCGTCCATGGCGCCGAGCGTCTCGGCGTGTCCCGGGCCGAGCACCTTCTCCTTCACGGCGAGCGCGCGCTGGTAGTAGGCCTCGGCCTCGGCGGTCTCGCCGCGCGCGTGGTGGTGCTGGGCGAGGTCGGTCAGGCGGTCGGCCGCGGCGCGGCTCTCCGCGCCGAAGGACTTCTCGGTGACCGCGAGCGCGCGCCGGTACGCCGCGGCCGCCTCCTCGTCGCGGCCGAGCGCGCGCTGCAGGCTCGCGAGCTCCGAGAGGCGCGCGGCGAGCTCGCCCTGGCGGCCCGGCTCCTTCTCCGCGGAGGCGAGCGCGCGCTTGAGCAGGCGCCCGGCCTCGGCCTCCTTGCCCGTCGCCGCGCAGGCCTCGGCCAGGTAGGCGACGGCCGCGGCGGTCTCCGGCGCGTCCGGCCCGCGGGTCTTCTCGAGAATCGGCAGCGCGCGGCGGTACAGCGCCTCGGCCTTCGCCGGGGAACCCTGGGCCATGCGCAGGTCCCCGAGCGCGTTCAGCGAACCCGCCAGCCGTTCGTCGGAGGCCCCGAAGGACTCGGCGCGCGCGAGCGCCGAGGCGAGCAGCGCTTCGGCCTCGGCGAGGCGTCCGCGGCTCATCGCGCGCGTGCCGAGCGCCGCGTCGCGGCGCCATTCGGAGGCGCCCGGCGCCGCGCAGGCGCTGGACAGGAGGCAGAGGAACAGGAGCCGTCGCACGGCCTCATGATAGCGTTTCAGGCGCGGACGGGGAAGCGCACGGCGGCCAGCTCGGAGATGAGCTCGGCCGCCCAACGGTAGACGTTGCGTTCGCGCACCTGCCGGCGCAGGCGCTGCATGCGCTCGGAGCGCCCGGCGGGGGCATGGCGAGCGCCGTCTTGATCGCGGCGGCGACGCCGTCGGCGTCGTACGGGTTGACGATGAGCGCGTCGCGCAGCTCCCGGGCCGCGCCCGTGAACCGGCTCAGCACGAGGACGCCGCCCCCGTCGGCGCGCGCGGCGCAGAACTCCTTGGCGACGAGGTTCATGCCGTCGTGCAGGGACGTGACGAGCATGACGTCGGCGGCGAGGAAGTACGGGAGAATCTCCGCCTGGGTGTGGTGGCGCGCCAGCAGCGCGATCGCCGGCGCGCCGCCGCCGAAGCGGGCGTTGACGCGGGCCGCCTCGGCGGTCACGGCGGCCGTGAAGTCCCGGTAGCCGGCCAGCGCCTCGCGCGACGGCGCTCCGATCTGGAACAGGGTGAAGCGCCCGCGCAGCTCAGGAGAGGTCTCGAGCAGGCGCTCGACGGCCCGGAAGCGCTCGATGATGCCCTTCGTGTAGTCGAGCCGGTCGACGCCGACCGCGATGAACTCCGGGGCGATCCCCGCGGCCTTGAGAACGCGCGCGCGCGCGGCGCGGGCGTCGGCCTCGGTCGCCTCCGGCCCCTCCGGGAGCGCCACGCTGATCGGGAACGGGCGCACGAGGGTCTCCCGGTCGCCGCGCTTGACGGAGAAGCGCGCGCGGTTGACGCGCGACTCGAGCAGGCGGTCGACGCTGTCGAGGAAGTTGTTGCAGATGTGCTGGGTGTGGAACCCCGCCACGTCGGCGCCGAGCATGCCCTCGAGCAGGTCCTTGGCCCACGGGCAGATCGCGAAGGCCTCGGGGTTCGGCCACGGGATGTGCCAGAAGATCGCCACGCGCGCGTCGGGCCGGCGCTCCTTGATGAGCTTGGGCAGGAGGGCGAAATGATAGTCCTGGACGAGCACGCACGGCTCCTCTTGGGACCCTATTTCATCTAGAACGGCGTCCGCGAACTTCTCGTTGACGCTCTTGTAGAACGCCCAGTCCGAGGGGCGGAACTCGGGGCGCACGTGCGCGATGTGGCACAGCGGCCACAGGCCCTCGTTGGAGAAGCCCGAGTAGTGCCCCGCGACCTCGTCGTCGCCGAGCCAGACGCGCCGCAGCGAGTACTGCGGCAGGTCGGGCGGCACGCGCAGGCGGCCGCGCTCGTCGGCCGTCTCCCGGTCGCGGTCGCCGTCGCCGTGCGCGATCCACGTCCCGCCGCAGGCCCGCAGCAGCGGCTCGAGGCCGGTCACGAGGCCGCTGGCGGGCGTCACCCACTCGGTGCGCAGGCCGCGCGCGACGTGCCGGTAGGGCTCTCGGTTGGACACGACGACGAGCGGCCGGCCCGACAGCTTTACGCGCACGTGCTCGCGCAGCCGTTCCGGCGTCCACAGCGAGTCCCCGTGCTCGCGCAGGCGCGCCTCGAGCTCGGCGGACTCCTTGGCGCGCTCGAGCTCGCGCGCCAGCGCCGCGTTGCGCGCGAGCAGGCGGTCCGTCTGTCGGCGCAGGACCAGCCGCGCCGCGAGCGCGGCGGCGAGCAAGGTCGCGGCGGTCACGAAGACGGCCTGGTAGTCGGTCATGTCAGCGCTCCAGCCGGAACCAGAGGAAGCCGTGCGGCGCCAAGGTCAGCGCGTACGGCTTCTCCGATATCGGCGGAAAGCGGGTGTGCCCGAACATCTCGACGGGCGTCCAGCCGTGGAAGCGGGAGAGCTCCAGCTCGACCGGCTGCGCGAAGCGGGACAGATTGGCCGCGACGAGCACGACCTGCGACGGCTGCTCGCGCAGGTAGGACAGCACGTGGCGGTTGGCGGGCTCGAGCGCGGCGAAGGTTCCTCGCCCGAAGACGGGATGCCGGCGGCGCAGGTCGATGAGCCGCTTCATGAAGCTGAGCAGGGAGCCCGGCAGCCGCTCCTGCGACTCGACGTTGATCGCCTGGTAGCTGCAGACGGGGTTGAGCACGGGCTGCGCGTAGAGCCTCTCCGGATCGGCCTTCGAGAACCCGGCGTTTCGGTCGGCGCTCCACTGCATCGGCGTGCGCACGCCGTCGCGGTCGCCGAGGTAGATGTTGTCGCCCATCCCGATCTCGTCGCCGTAATACAGGATCGGGCTGCCGGGCAGCGACATGATCAGCGAGGAGAGCAGTTCGATCTGGCGGCGGCCGAAGTTCATCAGCGGCGCCAGCCGGCGGCGGATGCCGACGTTCAGGCGCATGCGCGGCAGGTGCGCGAACTCCTTATACATGTACTCGCGTTCCTCCGGCGTGACCATCTCGAGCGTGAGCTCGTCGTGGTTGCGCAGGAACAGCCCCCACTGGCACAGGTCGGGGATCGGCGGCGTCTCGAGCAAGGTGTCGACGATCGGCGTGCGGTCCTCCCGGCGGATCGCCATGAAGATGCGCGGCATGAGGGGGAAGTGGAACGCCATGTGGCACTCGTCGCCCGCCCCGCCGCCGAAGTACGGACGCACCTCCGCCGGGAGCTGGTTCGCCTCGGCGAGCAGCACGCGGTTCGACCAGTGCGCGTCGACGTAGGCGCGCAGCTCTTTAAGGTACGCGTGAGTCTCCGGCAGGTTCTCGCAGCTCGTTCCCTCGCGCTCGAAGAGATAGGGCACGGCGTCGACGCGGAAGCCGTCGAGGCCCCGGTCGAGCCAGAACTTCACGACGTTGAGCATCTCGGCGCGGACCTCGGCGTTGTCGAAGTTGAGGTCGGGCTGATGGGAGAAGAACCGGTGCCAGTAGTACTTCTTCGCCTCGGGGTCGAAGGTCCAGTTCGACTTCTCGGTGTCGGTGAAGATGATGCGGGCGTCCTTGTACCGCGTCGGGTCGTCGGACCACACGTACCAGTCGCGCTTGGGGCCGCCGCGCCGGGACGCCTGAAACCACGGGTGCTGGTCGGACGTGTGGTTGAGCACGAGGTCGGCGATCACCTTGAGCTTGCGCTCGTGCGCGGCCGCGATGAACTTGTCGAAGTCGGCGAGCGTGCCGTAGTTCGGGTGGATGCCGCAGAAATCGGCGATGTCGTAGCCGTCGTCGCGCAGGGGCGACGGATACATGGGAAGCAGCCACAGGCAGTCGACCTCCAATCTCTGGAGGTAGTCGAGCTTCTGCGTCAGCCCCGCGAGGTCGCCGATTCCGTCGCCGTTGGAATCATAGAACGACTTGATCGGCACCTCATAGAAGACGGCGTCCTTGTACCAAGCCATCGTGCACCCGTAGTTTAACCCCGCGCGGGCCCCGGAAACAGGGGAGCGCGCCAGATTTGGACAAGATTTGATCGTGTCTTGGGGACCTGTTTGACGTCGAATGTTACTCTGGCGTCATGGCCAACAAACCGACGTTCGTCGCAGCGCTGCTCGCTTCGCTCGTGTGTCTCGCCGCCCCCGTCCGGGCGGAGGATCCCAAGGAAATCGGAGTGGGCGTGATCGCCGGCGACCCGACCGGCGGCACCGCCAAGCTCTGGCTCGACCGCTCGGTCGCGCTCGACTTCGGCGTGGGCTTCAGCGGAGACGTCGCCTTCTGGGCCGACGCGCTCTACCATCTGGACGGCCTCCTGCCTCAGCCGAACGAGGGGCGCCTGCTGCCTTATCTCGGCGCGGGTCCGCGCATCGAGTCGGGGAACGACGCCGAATTCGGCGTGCGCACGATCGCCGGGCTGTCCTGGCGCCTGACCAAGCAGCCGCTCGAGTTCTTCGCAGAGGCGGGACCGGTGTTCCGCGTCACGCAGGGGGCGGGGTGGGCGTGGACGGCGGCGTCGGCGTGCGGCTGTACCTGGGCTCGCGATAAGCGGCGATTTCACGGGTCCTTTGACTTGAAAGGATTCTTGACCAGCCACACGCCGGCAAATGTCGCGTAGTCGACGAACGGCATCTTGTCCCGGGGCGTGTCATCGGACAATACGGGCAGCGCTTTCCTGAAAAGAGCGTAGCGTTCGATGATCGCTGCGGCGCTCGGAATCGTCGTCCGGCCTGATACTGTGCGCAGCCAATCCCGTATAGTCCTGATTATCCGATCGGGATCGTTGGCATGAGGGCAGGGGTCCTGCCCGGCGATGTCCGAGATGAACTGCTGGAACCGAAATGCCTCGGTATCTAAGACGATGCATTTCTTATCCGCCCATCGGTCTTCGCCGGAATGGCGAAGCCCTAGATCGATGCCGAGTTCCAAGGGCATATTGAACCTTGGAAGTCCGCTCTTCTTATCCAATTCTGTGCGTGAGATGTCATGGATCGAATAGCGGCATGATTTGAGCAGGCGAATTATCTTGTGCAGGCGAGGTTCGCCGCCATCCGAATCTTCCAGTGAGCAATGCGGCACGAAGCCGCAATCGGCGACAGCGAAAATCGCGGCGTCGAACAGGGGCTGATAGGCTTCATCAAAGGGGCAATTGATGAAAACACCGTCGCTATACGTCGGGGAGTGTGCCGGCTGCGCCGAATCCGGCATGGGGCCTAGGCGGCCTGA
The DNA here is from genome assembly GCA_023213235.1 of Elusimicrobiota bacterium. Lineage (GTDB taxonomy): Bacteria > Elusimicrobiota > Elusimicrobia > UBA1565 > UBA9628 > GWA2-66-18. Next base: position 1,547,125 of record CP096137.1, read on the forward strand.
AGGATTTTATTCCGGATGGCGATTTCGGAGGCAGACGCCGACTTCAGCAGCTGCTGGTTGTAGGCGTCAACCCTCTTCTCGATGTCGCGCAGGGAAAGGGTGCCGCCTTTGCGGGCGATCACGATGACCTTTCTCTTCAGCTTCTTTTTCGCTTTAGTCGCCATACTAGAAGTGTAGACGGATACTGTTTCACTCGCAAGGGCCTTACGCCCTAGCTGTTTCTTTTGACGTATCCTGCATTTTTCGCCAATATGCCTGGCCTTCGGGGGGAGGGTGTACACCGGGTCGAGGTACTCGTAGCGGCGCGTCAGCGCGTCCGCGTCGTCGGCCTCGATGCCGGTGCGGTAGCCCTTCGTCCAGTATGAGATGCCCTTGACCTTGTCGTAGTCGGCGAGCTGGTGGATCCAGCGCTTGCCGACGTACGGCACGTCGACGGTCACGCGCGGCGTCGCGAAGCCGGGCAGGTAGCCCATGATGTCGTGCTGGAGCTTCATGCCCTCGGCGATCGACAGGCGCCAGTGCTCGGAGTTCGGGATCATGTCGGCCATGTAGAAGTAGTACGGCATGATCTTCGCGTGGTCGAGCAGCATGAAGCACAGCTCGAGCATGTCCTGCCGCGTCGAGTTGATGCCGCGCAGCAGCACGCCCTGGTTGCGGACGTCCCGGAATCCCATGTCGAGGAGCTTGCGCACGGCCTTGCCCACGAGCGGCGTCACCTGGGAGGCGTGGTTGACGTGCGTGTGCACGGCGATGTCGACGCCGCGCTCGATCGACTTCTTGGCGAGGCGGTCGAGGCCCTTGAGCACGTCGTCCTGCAGGAAGTGCTGGGGCAGGCCTTGCAGACCCTTGGTCGCGAGGCGGATGTCGCGGATGTTCGGGATGTCCATCAACGCGCTCACGAAGCTTTCCAATTGGGCGATCGGCACGTTGGCGATGTCTCCGCCGGAGACGACGACGTCGCGCACCGACGGCGTCTTGCGCAGGTACTCGAGCATCGCGGCGTAACGGTCCTTGGGCTGTCCCTCGAACTTGTGCTTCTCGACCTGAGGCACGGAGTTTCCGACGAGGTCCATGCGCGTGCAGTGGCCGCAGTACTGCGGGCAGGTCGCGATCATCTCGGCCAGCACCTTGGTGGGGTAGCGGTGCGTGAGGCCTTCGCTGGCCCACATCTCGGACTCGTGCAGGGAGTCGCGGCTGGCCTTCGGGTGGTTCGGCCACTCCGCGTGGCGGTCGGAGATCATCGGGATCATGTAGCGGCGGACGGGATCGTTCTTGAGATCCTTCTCGTCCATCGTGTTGAGCATCTGAGGGGGGATGAGAAGCGACATCGTCGCCTTCTCCTTCTGGTCCCGCGACATCTCCTCGGCGATCGCGTCGGTCAGGAACGGGCCGAACACGTCCTTGAGGTCCTTGAGATTCTTGGCCGAGTGCTGGCGCTGCCAAAGGGCGGACTCCCACTGCTCCTTGGTGACGCCCTTATACCCCGGCAGGCGCGTCCAATCCGGCTCGCGGAACTCGCGCTTGAGCGGGTAATGGAACGGCTGTCCGGAGGCGTCGGCTTTGACTTTCTTGGCCACGACCCCATTCTAGCAATTTGGCTAGAATCGGGGCATGCTAAAGGGAAAGACGGCCGTCGTGACGGGGTCCACCGGCGGAATCGGGCTCGGGATCGCCCAGGCGCTGGCCGCCCAGGGCGCCGAGGTCATGCTCAACGGCTTCGGCGACCGCAAGGAGATCGAGAGTCTGCGCCAGGGCATCGAGCGCCTCTCCGGGGCCAAGGCCGCCTACCACGAGGCCGACATGAGCAAGCCGGCCGAGGTCGCGGCCCTCGTCCTCGACGCGGAGCGGATCTTCGGGAAGGTCGACATACTCGTCAACAACGCGGGCATCCAGTTCGTCGCGCCGATCGAGGACTTCCCGGCCGACAAATGGGATCTGGTGCTGGCGATCAACCTGACCTCGAGCTTCCACTCGATCCGCGCCGTCCTTCCGGGAATGCGCGGGCGGAATTGGGGCCGCATCATCAACATCGCCTCGGCCCACGGCCTCGTGGCCTCGGCGAACAAGGCCGCCTACGTCGCCGCCAAGCACGGCCTGATCGGCCTGACCAAGACCGTCGCCCTCGAGACCGCGGCGACGGGGATCACCTGCAACGCGATCTGCCCGGGCTGGGTGCTCACGCCGCTCGTGCAGAAGCAGATCGACGCGCTCGCCCAGCACGACCGGATGTCGGTCGAGGCGGCCAAGGCGAAGCTCCTCGCCGAGAAGCAGCCGTCCCGCGACTTCGCCACGCCGGAGCAGATCGGCGGGATCGCGGTGTTCCTGTGCTCCGACGCCGCCGCGCAGATCCGCGGCTCCTCGCTCAGCGTCGACGGAGGCTGGACTGCCCAGTAGCGCCGGACGCGGGGGCTGCTGCTCGTCCTCGCCACGCTGACGCTGCTCGGCGTCCATCTCAAATTCCGCCTCTCGGCGCACGGGCCGAACTACGACATCGCGGACAAGAACGGCTACTTCCGGGAGGAGAGCGCCCTCCAATTCCGCTACGCGCGGATGATCGCGCGCGGCGAGGAGATCCCGGAGGTCGACCGCGACGCGCAGTTCCCGGAGGGCATCCGCACGCGGCGCGAACTGACCTTGGTCATGGAGCGCGCGGCGGGCTGGTCGTACCGTCTGCTTCCGTCGGCGCTCAGGCCGGACGATTTCTTCCGGTTCGCCCTTCTCTGGGTCGCCGTCGTCTCGAGCCTGACGATTCCCGCGCTCTACGTCCTGGCGCTGCGCCTGTCGCGCTCCCACGTCGCGGCCTTCGCCGCCGCCGCCGCCTACGGCGTCTCCTGGGTGTCGGCCTGCAACGGGATCCGCAGCTTCGTCCACGAGAGCTTCGCGCTGCCGCTGATCGCGGCGAGCTTCGCCTGCCTCGCCGGGGCGCTGGACGCCCGGGAAAAGCGCGCCCGGCTCTACGCGGCGGGCTCCGCGCTGGCCTTGGCGGCCGCCCTCTCGAGCTGGCATTTTACGCGGTTCTATCTCGCAAGCCTGGTCCTGGCCGGCCTCTGGACGGCCTGGCGCCTGCGCAAGGACGCGCAGTCCGTGATCGGCCTGCGTCTCGGCGCGGCGGCGGTCGCCGCCGGCGCCGCCGCGGCCTGGGCGCTCGATCCCGTCTTCCGCGGCAATTCAGGAGCGGGAGAAGCCGCGGCGTACGGCCACGTCTGGGCGCTGCTGTTCGAGAAGCTTCGCCACGGCTTGGCGAAGCCCCTCGATCCGCGGCTGTTGAGCCAGGAGGCGCGGCTGCTGTGGCTCGGGGCCTTCAATTCGCCGAAGCCGCAGTTCGCGTTCTACGCGCTGTTCCCGATGATCCTGATCGCCGCGCCGCGCGCGTGGGGGCATTGGCGGAAGGAGAAGGCGCCGGAGTCGGCCGCCGGCTCGTTGACGGACGGCATGCTCCTCCTCTACGCCGTCGGGGCGCTCATGGTTTCCCGTCTCCTGCCGATGTTCGCCTTTTTTCTGTGCGCGGCCGCGTCCCGCTTCCCGGAACGGCTCGCGAGGAAGCGGCTCGTCCTCGCCGGATTCGCGCTGCTGGCCGGCGCCGAGGCGCTGAAATCCGTCGCGCCCGCCTCGCCGCTCAATCCCTTCATGGCGCTGTCGGCGGCCTTTGCCCGGACGGACAACGAGTTGATGACGTCCGTCGGTTCCGAGCGGCAGGCCGTCGCCTGGCTCCGGATGAACGGCGGCCGCAAGCCGGTCTTGGCCAACTTCGGCCTCTCGCCGACTTTTCTGGAGTACGCGGACAGCCCGATCCTCCTTCAATCCAAATTCGAGGCGGCGTCGACGCGCGCCAAGACGACGGAGTTCCTCGGCGCGCTGTACTCCGACGAGGCCGCGTTCCTCGCGTTCTGCCGGAAGCACGGCGCGGCCTGGTTCGTCTATACGCCGGACGACATCCTGGACACGACCGGAGACGGTCCGCGCTACATCGCGGGCGGCCCGCGGCTGACGAACGACACGGCCGCGGTCCGGTTCCAGTTCCGGCCGGACTCGCTGAAGCATTTCCGGCTCGCGTTCGAGAACGACGGCTACCGGGTCTACGCGGTCGGCGAGGCGCCTCGCCCCCGCGGGGCCGCCCGAACGCCTCCTATCTACGATCTCGAACGCTACGCCCCGGAGACTCTCGCCGACGGGACCTTGCGCCTCGACACGGAGACAGCTCTGACGCGCATGCGGCAGCGGCGCGAAAAACTGCGGCTGGCGCGGCTCCTGGAGCGGCTCGGGCGCCGCGACGCGGCGCTGAAGGCCTACGAGGAAGCCGTCGCGGCCTGGCCCGACGGACCTCGCCCCTACTTGGGGCGCTGAGTGATCGGCGCGGTCTCCGCCCAGGAAACGAGCTGGTCGAAGGCCTCGTGGGCGCGGGGCATCAGCGGCTCGACGAAGGGGAAGAGCTCGGCGTTGGTGTCGATGTGGGCGGCGCTCTCGACGATCTCGAGGCGGTGGCGGTCGGCGCGGCCGCGCGAGGCGACGAGGTCGCGGTAGGCCTCGGCGTGGCCCGCGCAGGAGATCAGCCAGTCGGCGCGGCCCGCGAGCGAGACGAGCGGGGCCTTGAGGTCGCCGGTGTTCTGCAGCTCGGCGACGGCCGAGAGCGCCGCCGGGCGGGTGTCCACGTCGTAGCGGTCGAGCGGCCCCGCGTAGGACGGGTCGAGGTCCGAGACGAAGAGGCCGAGCGAGGCCTCCCAGTACACGGCCTTGTAGAGGTCGATGAGCGGGCGCCACTTGGGCGTCGGGCGAGGGAAGCCGGCCTTCACGATCGCGTCCTCGTCCCACGGCTCCTTGGCGGTCGCGCGCAGCAGCGCGGGCAGCTCGCGCAGCAAGGTGCCGCCGCCGGACTTCCACATGACGCCGGAGACCTCGAGCGCGCCGTCGACGAGGCCGTCTTCGGCCGCCCGGCGCGCGATAAAACCGCCGTTGGAGAGGCCGACCGCGTAGACGCGGCGCGGGCCCTCGCCGCGCGAGAGCAGCAGCGAGCGGGAGGTCTCGATGAGCGTCTCCAGGCGCCAGGCCCAGCGGCGCACCGAGCTCTCCGGCGTCATCGGCATCACCATCGTGTCGCCGTCGATGAGCGCGCGGCGCACGCCCTTGTCGGTCGCGGCGAACGCGTAGCCCTTGGAGAGCGCGTAGTCCGAGAACCACAGGTCGTAGGTGTTCTCGTCGGTGACGCCGGAGGCCGCGGCGACGACGAGCTTGCCGTTCCACTCCTTCGGAATCCGCAGCAGGAAGCGCGCGCGGTTCTCCGGCGGCAAGGTCCCCGTGATCAAGGTTCCGGGAACGGGCTTGTCGACGGGCGTCCAGTATTTCCGCGGGGGCGCGATGTGGAGCGCGTCGGCGGCGAGCGTCCCGGCCGCCCGCTGCGGGGCCGTCGTGAGGTCGTCGAGCTCGGTCTCGACGAGCTCGGAGGCGCGCGGGAAGTCGACGCGAAAGGCGAAGGAGCGGGGCAGGCTCACGGCTTGAGCAAAGCCGCCAGCTCGTCGCGGCGCTTGAGCGGCCAGTAGTGGTCGCCGGAGACCAGGCGCGCGCGGAAGCGGCCCGAGGCGTCCCGCAGCACGGCGCCGACCGGCGGGGCCTTCGCGGGGCAGGGGATGCCGAGGCGCTCGAAGAGGGCCTTGGCGCTCTCCCAATTCAGCAGCTTGTCGCCGTCGGCGTGGACGAGCTCGAGGCGGATGCCGAGCGTCTTGATCCGCGCGGCGTCCTCGGGAGAAAACTCGAGGCGGAACATGTCGGAGGAGCGGCGCAGCATCGACTCCTGCCAGGCGGGGTCGCGCGCGTCGGCCGCGAGGTCCTTCAGGAACGCTTTGCGGATGTGGTCGACGGCCTTGTCCCACGGCTCGGAGAGGTCGGCCTTCATCATCTTGGCCGCGTCGCGCGCCGCCATGGAGATCACCTGGCCGCGCTGGAAGTCCCACTGCTGGAGCCAGGCGGCGACCATCGGCGCGAGGAAGGGATTGAACTCGGCGGTCCGGCGCCACAGGTCGGCGGTCGCGTCGCCGGCGTCGAGCCAGTCGACGACGGCGCGCGTGGCCTGGCTCATGCGCTCGAAGTCGGGGCCGGCCTTGCGCTCGCTGCCCTCGTAGTGCGTCGTGGCGTGGAGCATGAACACGCGGGAGCCGGCGAGCGCCTTGAGCGCCGCGGCGACGGCGGGCTCCTCGTGGAGCTGGATCATGCGCTGGAAGACGAGCGTGCCGAAGGAGTGCAGGGCGAGCTCGACCTTGCCGCCCGGGGAGGACTCCGCGGCGAGCGACACGGCGCGCGCGAGGTCGCGGGCGTCGGCGTCGATCGGCGACTTCGAGTGCAGCCACTCCGAGGGACGATGCCCCCGCGTCCAGACGAAGAGCTCGTTGCCGGCGGGGGCGGCGGGTCGGGCGAAGAGGGGCTCGAAGCTCTCGTTGAGCGCGAGGCCGCCCGCGTACACGCGCGCGGGCGCGCTACCGGCGCCGCGGCGGGACTTGTAGGCGATCGCGGCGCCGCCGTCGCCTTCGAAGGTCCCGGAGGTCCAGCCCTCGCCGGGATCGCCGGCGCGGGCGCCGTCGAAGCGCGCGGCGGCCTCGGCGGACTGGCGCTCGCCGGAGGGCAGAGGCTTGGCGGCCTGCGGCAGGGCGAGGCCGGGAAAGCCGGGCAGGGCGGGAATCTCGGTCGGCAGCAAGGTCCGCGGGCGCTCCGGCGCCGCCGGAACGGCCAACGTCGGGTTCAAAGCGGAGGGCGCGAGCAGCGGCAACGACGGAGCCGCCGAAGGGCTCAAAGACGGCGCGGTCTGGACGGGAGCGATCGTCGCGGGCGAGGGCGAGAGAGACAGCGCGGCGCCGAGCAGGGCGGATTTCACGCGATTATTATAGGACGGCGGCGCCGCGCGATGGGGGGCCAGAGGGGCAAAGACGCCCGGTCAAAAGACCCGGACGGCTATGGGTCGGCGCGCGCGGCGGACAGCGCCGCCCGCGAAATCCGGTACTCCGCCAGGACGTCGACGACGCGGGCCAGCGCCTCCGCGGAGGCCCTTTCGCGCTGGTTCACGAGGAAAAGCGTGCTGTCGCCAAGATCGAAGGCGGCGCGCTCCGCGCGCTCGAGCCGCCGCGCGAGTTCGGCCTCGCGGCGCGCGGCCGCCAGCCGACGCGCGTCGGCGTTGACCGCGGAGACGGCGTCTCGAACCTCGTTGGCAACGCGCAACTTCAGCGCTCGCTCGGCCCAATCCAACCCCTCGATGGTAAAGCGCGCCTGCCGCGAGAGCCCCCGGGCCGAGCGGAAGAACAGGGGGACCGACAGCTCGACTCCGATGCGGCGGACCCTGCCGATGCCGCCCGCCCCGCGGTCCTCGCCCTCGCTCCAAAGAGCGTCGAGCTGAGGAAGGAGGGAGTTCCGGGCCAGAGAGCGGTCCACCTTGGCCGCCTCGCGCGTGAATTCCAGCGCCCGGATCTCCGGGCGGCGAGCGAGCGCCGCCACTTCCGCCGCGCTGGCCTGCTCGGGGAGCAGCTCCTCGGCGGCCTCGTCGTCGCGGGCGCCGTCGGACTCGGGGAGGGCGGCCGGCTCTCCGCCGGAGGTCCAGAGATAGTTCGACAGGGAGAGCGAGGCCTGCTGCATGGCCCGCTCGGCGCGCGCCACGCGGCCGCGGCGCAGCCACAGTTCCTGCTCGGCCTCGACCGCCGCCATTTCGGGGAGATCGCCCCTCGCCGCGCGTGTCGAGACCGCGGCCATGCGAAACTCCGCGTTGGTCTGAAGCTCCCTCTCGATGTCGAGCTTGCGCTTGGCCGCCGCCCACTTCCACCAGGCTTCCGACGCGCCGAGGAGGATTTTGAGACGGCGCTCCGCGTAGCGAGCCTGAGCCACGGTCACCCCCAATTCGGCCTTCCGCTCGGCGGCCTGACGCGGGTTGGAGAGGGCGCCGCGCAGCAGCGGCACGCCCAAGGCGTAGGTCAAGGTTCCGTCCCTTCCGGTGGGCGAGACCGGCGTCTTCATGTCTCCGCGCGCCAGCTTGCCCGCCACGGAGGCGCGGGCGCCCCAGCGCGTGGCGAAATCGAGCGAGGCTTCGCTTTCCTTGGCCTCGCTCGGCCGGCCGGGGGCCGACGAGCTGTTGAAGAGGCGTTCGTTGAATTTGGCGTTGAGCGTCGGGTCGAAAGCCCCGCTTCGCTCGAGCAGCACGGCGTCTGCCGAATCGCGCGCGGCGCCGGCGGCCTTCAGGTCCGGATGACCGGAGAGGACTCCCTCGAGAAAGCTCTCGAAGGGGTGGCCGCGCCGGCCGGAACCGAGAGCAGCAGGGCGATAAGGACGCCGGACTTCATTTGACCGGGGCGACCTCGTCGCTCGGCGGGCCCTTGGACAGGGCAGGGGAAAGCCGTTGAAGCGCCGCCACAGCTCGAACCAGATCGGCACGCGGTCGAGCAGCACCCACCCGACCGCTTGCGAGCCGACGCGCAGCCGGGAGGAGGGCGGCCAGGAGGAATCGAGCCCGCTCTCTTCGGCCGCCCGGTCAGGCCGCACCAGCAGGCGAAAGCGCCCGCGTCCGTCGTTGGAGGCGTCGACGACGGCCACCCGCCCGGCGAAAGTTCCCACCGCGACCGACGGCCACCCCGACATCTGGAGCGCCGGCCAACCCGCGAATTGGATCCGCACCGGTCGTCCCGGCGCGATCAGAGGGGCGTCGTCGTCGCTGACGAAAAGCTCCACGGCCTGGTCCGCGGTGTCGGGTGCTACGATCGCCATGGCTTCCCCTGCTTTGAAGACGTGCCCCGCGCCGAGGCCGAAAAGACGGACGACCTTGCCGTCCATCGGAGCGCGCACGAACCTCTGCTCGCCCCGGCGCGCGAGCTTGGACAGCTCGGTTTCGGCCTTGAGGAGGTCGGATTCGAGGCCGCCGAGCTTTTCGAGGACGTTCGCGCGCTTGAGTTCGGTGTCGAGAAGCTTCGTCTCGACTTCTCCTTCGGCCTTGGCCAACTCCCGGCGGGCGAGCTCGAGGTCCCGGGTCGACCTCAGGCCCTCGGCGTGCAGCGCTTCGATGCGCTCGAGGTTCAGCCTCGCCGCGAGGACTCCTTGCTGTTCGGCCGCCACGAGGCGGCGTCCTGATTCGTCGATCTCCTTCGGCGCGGTCACCGCCTTCAGGTCCGCGCTGGCCAGGTGCGCCCGGCCGAGCCGCCGGAGCGCGGCGACCAGGGCGTCGTACGTGGCGAGCTGGGCGCGCGCCGCGTCGCGCTTGAGCGCGGCCGCGTCCCGCTGGCCCTTCACCCGCGCGAGCATCGACGGGTCGATGTACTCCGGGCGCATCTCCGCCAATTCGGCGAGGACATGCCCCGCCGACACCACGTCGCCCTCGTGGACCTTCCAGGAGGCCAGGCGGGCGTCGATTTCGGCGCTGACCGTCTGGGGGCGTTGCATCGCCGAGAAGGCGGTCACCGCGCCGCTTCCCGTCACGGACTGAGTCCAAGGCACGAAGATCATGAAAAGCAGCGCGATGCCCGCGAAGCTGCCCCAGGCCGCGAACAGCGCCGTCAGCGCACGGGGGTGCGCGTCAGCCGCCGCGAGATGGGCGCCGAGTCGAAGTCGCGTTCGGAAGAGCTCATGCGGCCCTCGCGCGCGACTGGCGTGCCAATTCGGTGAACAGGGCGGAGAACACCGAATCGGGGCGCGCCGCGAGCTCGCGCGGGTCGCCCGATTCGGCGATGCGGCCGTCGGCCAGGACGAATACGAGCTGGCTGCGCGAGACGACCTCGGCGTCGTGGCTGACGTCGACGACGGTCCACGGTCGGCCGGGATCGAGCAACGCGTCGAGAATGATGAGCTTGTTGTTCTCGCCGATGCCGGTGAAAGTCTCGTCGAGAAGCAGCAGGCGGGGCGTGCCGGCGACGGCCCTGGCGATGAGAATTCGCTGGCGCTGGCCCAGGGAAAGATTCTTGCCTTGACTGATCAGGGGTAGGCCAGGCCGCCGGGCAGGCGCTGGAGGATCGGATCGAGCAAGGTCAGCTCGCAGGCGCGGCGGATGTCGTCGGCGCCCAGGTGCATGCGGCCCATCCGGATGTTCTCTTCGATGGTGCCGGCGAAAATCTCCGATTCCTCGCCGACCATGGCGGTCACGCGGCGCAGCGAACGCAGATCGAGCTCGCCCAGGTCGAAACCGTCCACGCGCACCGTTCCCGAGGTGGGCTCGAGCAGGCCGCACAGAAGGCGAGTCAAAGTGGTCTTGCCGACGCCGCTGTGGCCGACGAGGCTCACGCGCGCGCCGGGGGGATCTTCAGCGACACGTCGTCGAGCAGGCCGGGGCGCCCGGGGTAAGCGTAGCGCAGGGAGCGGCACTCGACGGCCGCCCCCGTGCGCGTCTTCGGCAGCTCGCGCCCGCCGGTCCGCTCCGCCGGCAGCTCGTCGAGCGCGGCGAGCTTTTCGAGGCCGGTGAAAAGGTCATAGGCGGGCTCGAGCAGCGTGACGAGCTTGTCGATCGCCCCGACCGTCATCAGCACCACGATTTCGGCGGCGACCAGCTGGCCGACCGTCAGGGCGCGCCCGACCACCAGCCAGCCGCCCACGGCGAAGACGCCGGTGAGCGCGAAAGCATTGAGCGCGTAATGGGCCGCGTTCTGGCGCAGGAGGATCTTGAAATGCTCCTTCCGTGTGAGAAGGTAGTCGCCGGTCAGCGTGTCGGCGCGGGAGGCCGCCAGGCCCTGGTCGGCGTGCATCTTCACGGCCGTAAGACAGAGCGCGAGGTCTTCGAGCCAATGCGCGACGCGATACTTGTTCGCGGATTCGTTCAGGCTGGTGGTAAGCGCTCGGCGTCCGAGCAGGAGCACCGCCCCGGCGCCCACGGCCAGGAGCAGGTTCAGCGCGAGCAGCATGGGGCTGTAGGCCGCCATCAGGATCATGCCGATCAGAACCTGCACGCCCGCGGCGGGGCCGTCCACGAGTACTTTCGCCCAGGACTTCTGGACGTTGAGAATGTCGAAGAAGCGGTTGACCTGCTCGGGGGCGTAGACTCCCTCCCAGGCGGACAGGGGGCGCGGGACACCCTCTCCGAGAGGCGCAGCGCGACCCGGGCGAAGAGGCGGGCCTGGATGGTTTCGACCATCCACAACTGCAGCGCGCGCAGCACCCCGGCGAACGCCAGGGACAGAAACAGCGCGGCGGACAGCACGACCAGCGGCTGCAGCAGCGCTCCCGAGGCGACCGTATTGACCATCGCCTTGGCCGTCAACGGCACGGCCAGGCCGACGAGGCCGACGGACAGGGTGTAGCCGAGCAGAACGGCCAAATCGCGCTTGTCGGCGGACATGAGCGCCAGCAATCTCACGAGAGGGCGAGGGGATTGACTCATCTGCGCGCGCGCCTCACGCGCAGCCACTCGAGGCTCTCCTCATAGTGCTGCTCGTAGCGCGCGTTGAAATCATAGCGCATATCGGGGCGCGGGTTCCCTGATAGAGCGTAGTTCCAATGCCATGGCTGCCGCAGATTCAGGGAGGCGCCACGCCGCGTGAGCAAGTGCTCGACCGCCAGCGGGCGGACGAAGTCGTACTGATTCTGCGCCGCGCGCAGGGAGTCGTCCAACGCGTTCGACTCGGCGGACAGAGCCTCGAGACGGTTCTTGAGCGCCTCGATCTTGGGCCGGAGAACGGCGGCGTCGCCGTCGCCCTTCGCCGCCGCGTCGAGCTCTTTCCAGCGCTTCCACCAATCCGCCTCTCCCTTCTCGAGCTTTCGCATGAGCCCCTGCAGCCGCGAGGACAGGTTTCGCGCGGTCGTGTGGAGGCCGAAGATCTCCATTTGACGGGCCTCCTCCGGCCCGACGACGCCGGGCACTCCCGCGACGACTCCGGACGGCGCGGGAACGATCGCCCGCCATTGCGTCCAGAGGTCGACGGCGTCGAGATCGAGCTGCCGGCCCTCGTGCTGGAGAACCTCCACGATCGCGAGGAGGTCGTTGATCACCAAGCGGGTCGTCATGATCTCGGAGCCTGCCGAGTATGCGGCGTCTTGAGGCCTGGCGGAGGCCGTAACCGGAGCCGGCGCCGTAGTGATCGAGCCTGCCGAGTCGCGCAGGTCGACCGGGACCGAGTAAGCGGCCGACGCCGCAACGACGGCAAGCGCGGCGACGGCAATCATGATGCCCTCCGAATGGCCGTGACAGCCCTGATTTTCGCGGCCAAGGGGCCGGGCACGTCGAGCGCGGCCCGGAGCCTCTCGAGGAAGGCGTGCTCCTTTTGATGCAGGGAACCGTCTTCCTGGGCCATCTGGGCCGCCCAGGCATAGGCGGTTTCCCGCAACCGGGGAGGCAGCGCCGCCCGGCAGGCCCGAAGCAAAGCGGCCTCGTCGTGCTCGAAGACCGCGGCGACGCGTTCGGCGAGGAACAGCTCCGCATGCTCCTCATGCGCGAGCAGAGGCTGCTCCCGCATCATCAATCGCAGGCGCTCGATCTCTCTCGGGCCGACTTTGCCGTCGGCTCGAGCGGCCATGACTGCGGCCGTCGCCAGCGCCTGCGGAGGAGAAAACGTCGGCGTCGCCGCGGCGCGGCGGGTATGGGTGCTTTTCATCGGGAGTCTCCTTGTTCGTTCTCTCCGCGCGTGGGCGAAAAAAGACCCCGCGCGTGAGCGCAAGGTCTTGATCGCCTCAGCGAGGCCCGCCGGACCGGCCCTTTCGGGCGTGTTGACGATCCGGAGAATTGAGATCTACTCCCCTTACTGTTGATGAGTGTAGCATACCTGAGTGAATTAGTCAAGTATGCCGCGTCGGCCAATTTGATAGGATCGAATCATGAAGATCGAGCGTGTCTGCGTGGTCGGCGGCGGCACGATGGGCAACGGCATCGCCCACGTCTTCGCCCAGAAGGGGTACTCCGTGACGCTCGTCGAGGCGAAGCAAGAGCTCGGCGACAAGGCGCTGGCGACGATCGCCAGGAACATGGACCGCCAGGTCGCCAAGGGCGCGCTGACGGCCGCGGACAAGGACGCCGCGCTCGCGCGGCTGAAGACCGCGACGACGATCGCCGAGGCGAAGGGCTTCGAGTTCGCGGTCGAGGCCGTCCCCGAGCGCCTCGACATCAAGTCCGCCGTGTTCGCCGAGCTGTCCAAGCACGGCGCGCCGGGAGCGATCCTGGCCACGAACACGTCCTCGATCCCGATCGGAGAGATCGCCAAGTCGGCCGCCGACCCGTCGCGCGTGATCGGCATGCACTTCATGAACCCGGTGCCCGTGATGAAGCTCGTCGAGATCATCCGCGCCAAGGCCACGTCGGACGCGACGACCGAGATGACGCGCGCCCTGACGGAGTCGCTCGGCAAGATCCCCGCGGTGGCCAACGACTTCCCCGGCTTCGTCTCCAACCGCGTGCTCATGCCGATGCTCAACGAGGCGATCGAATGCCTGCGCGAGGGCGTCTCGACGAAGGAAGACATCGACACGATCATGAAGCTCGGCATGGCCCACCCGATGGGCCCCATCCAGCTCGCCGACTATATCGGGCTCGACGTGTGTCTGGCGATCATGGAAGTCCTCGACAAGGGCTTCGGGGGCGTGAAGTACAAGCCGTCGCCGCTGCTGCGCGAGATGGTCGCCGCCGGCAAGCTCGGCGTGAAGACGGGCGCCGGATTCTACGAGTACCCCAAGAAATAATGGATTTCAAGTTCGACGACTCGATGGCGATGCTCCGCGACTCGGCGCGCGCGTTCGCCGAGAAGACGCTCAAGCCCGGCTCGCAGGAATGGGACGAGCACGAGAAAATCCCGGACGCCGTCTATAAAGAGGCGGCCGAGCTCGGCTTCTTCGGCCTCTCGGTCCCCGAGGAGCACGGCGGCCTCGGCGTGGGGCCCCTGGCCTACGCGGCCGCGATGGAGGAGCTCGCGCGCGGCTCGGCGTCCTTCCAGGTCTGCGCCACCGTGCACAACTCCCTGGTCTGCGCGGCGGTCGCCAAGTACGGCAGCGACGAGCAGAAGCAGAAGTTCCTGCCCAAGATGGCCGCCGGCGAGTGGATCGGCGCGTACTCTCTCTCCGAGCCCGGCTCCGGCACCGACGCCGGCTCGCTGTCGACCTCGGCCGTCGACAAGGGCGACCATTGGCTCGTCAACGGGACCAAGGCCTGGGTCACCAACGGCGGCTTCGCCAAGGTGTTCCTGACCTTCGTCTCGACGAACAAGGAGGCCGGCTCGCGCGGCATCACCTGCCTGCTCGTCGAGGAGGGAGCGCCCGGCTTCTCCGTGGGCAAGAAGGAGAAGAAGATGGGCCTGCGCGCCTCGGACACGCGTGAGCTGATCTTTCACAACGCGAAGATCCCGAAAACCGCGCTGCTCGGGCAGGTCGGCGGCGGCTTCAAGATCGCGATGAGCCAGCTCGACAGCGGCCGCATCGGCATCGCCGCGCAGGCCGTCGGCATCGCGCAGGCCGCGCTCGAAGAGGCGGTTTCCTACGCCAAGCAGAGAAAGCAGTTCGGCAAGAAGCTCTCCGAATTCCAGCTGACGCAGGCGAAGCTCGCCGACATGGCGACCAACATCGAGGCCGCGCGCCTGCTGGTCTATCAGGCGGCGGCGAAGCTCGCGGCCGGCGAGAAATGCACCAAGGAAGCGTCGATGGCGAAGTCCTTCGCCTCGCGCATCGCCAACAAGGCGTGCTTCGACGCCGTGCAGATCCACGGCGGCAACGGCTTCGTGCGCGAGTTCCCCGTGGAGCGGTTCTACCGCGACGTGCGCGTGACCGAGATCTACGAGGGCACGACGGAAGTCCAGAGCCTCATCGTCGCGCGCGAAGTGCTGGGCTGACGGGCGTCAGCAGCACGAGCGAGTCCCGCCCGTCGTCGGCGAGGACCGACGCGGAGTAGCCCGAGGCGAGCGCCTTCTCCAACCGCGCGGCGTCGTCGGCGCGCGAGCGCCAGGCCCAGTCCTTGTAGAGCGCCAGCTCCGGGGCCGCGCCCGAGGCGGCGCGCGCCATTTCGAAGGCGGGAAGGTCCTCGAGGAGCAGATAGGCCCAGGCCGCGGGGCGGCGCGCGGCCTCGCGCACGAACGGGGGTTGAAGGCGACGACGTAGGCGCGTTCCGGGAGCCTCGAGGCGGCTTCCTCGAGGAAGCGCCTCGACTCGGCGTTGCGCGCGTCGGCCGGCGCCGGGCCGCGCCAGGCGAGACCGGCGGCGAGCAAAGCGGCGGGGACGGCGGCCTGGGGCAGCACGGCGGCGCCGGCCACTACGAGAGGCAGCAGGACGGACAAAGCGTAGCGGTCCTCGGTGCCCGCGTCGAAGCGTCCTCGGAAGAAGCACCCGTAGAGCAGCAGGAAGCACGCGGCCAGCGCGCCGAGCGCGGCCGCGCGGCGGCGCGTCGCCGCGGCGATGACGCCGGGCAGGACGGCGAGCAGGCATTCCGGCCGGGAGACGAGGAACCGCAGGTTCGGCCCGAGCTGGCGCGCGAGATGCGCCAGCGGCGACGTCGTCGACGCGGAGTAGCCGGGCAAGGCTTCGGCGCGGTTGAGCAGCGCGATCGCGGCCGGGAACGCGAAACCGGCGAGGCCCGGCAGAATGACGCGAGCCGGCGCCCGCAGAAGCGCGGCGTAGCCGAGAAGCAGGAAGTTCTCGGGGCGCACCTGGACCGAGTAGGCGAGGGTCAGCGCGGCGAACGGGCCCAGCGCCTCGTCGTTGCGGCGCGCGTGCAGAGCGGCGAGCGCGGCCGCCGACCAGAACAGCGACGAGCTCGTGAGGTCGGCGGCGAGCCCCCAGCGCAGGGCGAGCGGCGAGGCCGCCCAGACGAAGGCCGCCGCGAGGGCTCCGCGCTCGTCGTCGAAGGCCTCGAGCGCGGCCCAGAAGACGAACAGCGCGGTGAGCGCGGAGAGGACGGCGCTCCAGGCGAACGCGGTGGCCTCGCCGGCGCCGAAGAGGCGGAAGGCCGCGGCCAGCGCGACGTGATGCCCGCCGGGCCAGGTCGGGCGAGAGGCGACGTCCCAGCCCTCGAGGCCGCCGGCGAGCGTCCCCGCGAAGGAGCCGGCCGCCGCGACGCGGCGCGCGATGTCGAGGTGCTCGAACTCGTCGTAGTACACCTGATGCGCGGACGGCAGGGCCAGGCGGAGGACGAGCGCGCCCAGGAGCAGGGCGCCCAACGGGACCCACGTCGAGGGCCCGGCCTGGGCGAGGCGGCGGCGAAGCCGCCCGAGCGCGCCGGGCAGGAACACGAGCCAGGCCGCGAGCAGCAACGCCAGCGCCGCGGGATACGGGCGGGCCAGCAGGCTCGCCGCCGTGGGCATCAGCGCGTCAGCTTCTTGTAGTGGATGCGCTTGGGCTGCACGTCGCCGAGCCGCTTCTTCTTGTCGGCCTCATACGCGGCGAAGTCGCCTTCGAACCAGGTCACCTGCGAGTCGCCCTCGAACGCGAGGATGTGCGTGGCGACGCGGTCGAGGAACCAGCGGTCGTGGCTGATGACCACGGCGCAGCCGGGGAAGGCCTCGATGGCCTCCTCGAGAGCGCGCAAGGTGTGCACGTCGAGGTCGTTGGTCGGCTCGTCGAGGAGCAGGACGTTGGCGCCCTCTTTGAGCATCTTGGCGAGGTGAACGCGGTTGCGCTCTCCGCCGGAGAGGTTCTTGACGAGCTTCTGCTGGTCCTGCCCCGCGAAGTTGAAGCGCCCGCAGTACGCGCGCGAGGGCATCTCGAGCTTGCCGAGCTTGACGACGTCGAGGCCGTCGGAGATGACCTCCCAGACGTTCTTCTCTCCGTCCAGGTGGCGGTTCTGATCGACATAGCCGAGCTTGACCGTCTCTCCGACCTTGAACGTGCCCGCGTCGGGCTTTTCGAGACCGGTGATCATGCGGAACAGCGTGGTCTTGCCGGCGCCGTTCGGGCCGATGACGCCGACGATGCCGTTGGGGGGAGGCGGAAGGTCAGGTTGTCGTAGAGCAGCTTGTCGCCGAAGGACTTGGCGATGCCCTTGGCCTCGATGACCGTGTCGCCGAGGCGGGGCCCCGGCGGAATGTAGATCTCGAGCGCGTCGTAGGTCTTCTCCTTCTGCGCGTCCTCGAGCATCTTGTCGTAGTTGTTGAGGCGGGCCTTTTGCTTGGCCTGGCGGCCCTTCGCGCCCTGGCGCACCCACTCCAGCTCCTCGGCGAGCGCCTTCTGCATCTTCGTCTCGGACTTGGCTTCCTGGGCCAGGCGCTGGCCCTTCTGCTCGAGCCAGCTCGCGTAGTTGCCCTTATAGGGGATGCCCTCGCCGCGGTCGAGCTCCAGGATCCAGCCGGCGACGTTGTCGAGGAAGTAGCGGTCGTGGGTCACCGCGATGATCGTGCCCTCGTACTTCGCGAGGTGCTGCTCGAGCCAGTCGACCGACTCGGCGTCGAGGTGGTTCGTGGGCTCGTCGAGGAGCAGGATGTCGGGCTTCTGCAGGAGCAGCCGGCACATCGCCACGCGGCGCTTCTCGCCGCCGGAGAGCGTGCCGCACTTCTGGTCCGACGGCGGGCAGCGCAGGGCGTCCATCGCGACCTCGAGGGTCGAGTCGATCTCCCAGGCGTTGGTCGCGTCGATCTTCTCCTGGAGCTTGCCCTGCTTCTCGAGCAGCTTCTCCATGCCCTCGGGCGTGAGGTTCGGGTCGGCCAACTGGTCGTTGATCGCGTTGTAATCGGCGAGGATCTTCATCGTCTCGGCGACGCCCTCGCTGACGACCTCCTTGACCGTCTTCTCGGGGTCGAGCTGGGGCTCCTGCTCCAAAAGGCCGATCGTGTAGCCCTTCGACTGCGTGATCTGGCCGGTGTACTCGGTGTCCTTGCCGGCCATGATGCGCAGCAAGGTCGACTTGCCGGAGCCGTTGTCGCCGAGGACGCCGATCTTCGCGCCGTAGTAGAAAGAGAGATAGATGCCCTTGAGCACCTGCTTCTTGGGCGGGTGGATGCGGCCCACGTCGATGAGGGAGTAGATGATCTGCTTCGTGTCGGTGGTGGCGGAGGCCATGGCTATTTTCCTTTGGGGGTCACGTCGAATTCTTCGGTGAGCGCGTTGAAAAAGTTCACCTTCGCGTCGGCGGCGCCGTAGCGGAACGAGATCACCTCGATGCCGGACTCGCGGACGGATTTCTCGACGCTCTGCGCGTGCTTCTGCTTGTCGTCGACGAAGACGACGCGGGCGGGCTTGAGGCCGATCGTCTTCAGGAAGGCGACGAGCGTCTCGCCCTTGCTCGGGCCTTCGCCTTGGAAGAAGACGCCGTTCTTGAACAGTCCCTTTTCCTTCGTCTTGAGGTCCTTCCGGGACGGCGGGTTGGCGGCGTAGTCGACGCCGATCGCCTTGAGCTGGGCGAACGTCGCGTCCGCGTCCTCGATCCCGCGCGCGGTCAGCGCCATGACCTTCACGCCCCGCTTCTGCTGGGACTTGATGAAGTCCGGCGTCGTGGGCTCGACCGGCTTGACCTTGACGGTCGGGAGCGTCCTCGTCCACATCTCGCCGGCCTTCTCTTCGCCGTGAACCTTGACGAGATAGTAGTACCACTGGTCGGAGCCGAGGGTGCCGACGGGCTCGAGCGTCGTGTTGTCGATGTCGATGACGAGCAAGGTCCCCGTCGAGACGGCGGGCGCCACGTCGGAGAACGAACGCGCCTCGCGCAGCTCCGCGCGGGCCGAGACGCCTAAGATCAGCAGGCAGAGAGCGGTCTTCATTTGATGTGGAGCCTCTTCGGGTCGAGCTTCTCGCGCAGCAGCTTGATCTCCTTCTCGGTCGGCAGGGAGACCTCGGCGAGCTTCGGCGCCTGCTTGAGCGGCCAGCCGACGGCGGCCTGGACCTGCTCGAAGGCGACGCCGGGGTACAGGGCGGTCAGGATCATCTCGCCGGTGTCGTCGGGCTGCAGGATGCCCATGTTCGTGATGATCTTGGCCACGCGCTTGCCGTTCGACGTGACGAAGTCGACCTTCTCGGGGAACGCGCGCTTGTCGAGCTTGGTGACGATCAGCACGCGCTGGGCGTGCGCCGCGATCTCCGAGGCGCCGCCGGAGCCCGGCAGGCGCACCTTGGGCGAGGCGTACGGGCCGACGACGGTCGTGTTGATGTTGCCGTGCTTGTCGACCTGCGCGCCGCCGAGGAAGCCGATCTGGATCTTGCCGTTCTGCAGGAACGACTGGAAGACGTCGGCCATCGACGTGACCATCAGCGAGCCGGTGACGAGCGCGGGGTCGCCGATCGAGGGGGGACGCGGTCGGGCACGGCGCCGACGGCGCCGGACTCGTAGATCAGGGTCATGTTCGGCGCGTGCGTGGCGCGCGCCAGGTTGCAGGCCAGGTTCGGCAGGCCGATGCCGACGAACACGACGTCTCCGTCTCCGATCTCGCGCGCGGCCAGCACGCACATCAGCTCGTTGAGGGTGTAGGCGGCCGCGGTCTCAGCTCCGGGGGTCATGGCTTCATTCTATAATTTTTGGGTTTCCAGGGAGACCTCTCGACCCAGTCGAAATGCGGATGGGTCTCGACCTCGGCGAGGGCGTCTCCCGGACGCTTGCGCGGGCGCGGCAGCACGAGGATGTCGCAGAACAGGCCGTCGAAGAGCTTCTTGAGCGTCTCGTACTGCGGATCGATGCGTCCCCGTTCGATGCGGCAGATCTCGGCCTGCTCGACGCCGCTGCGGATCGCGAGCTGCCGTTGGCTCATTCGGAGGATCGCGCGCAACGCGCGGAGGTAGTAGGCGGGAGGATGCGTCATCGACGAGGGCGGGTCGCGCAGCAGGGCGACGACCTGGTTGAGGGCCTGGCGCTGGGGTAGGGGGACGCGGGTCAGTCGGGGCACCCTACCAGACGATTGAGGGGGAGGAAAGTTCCCTTTTGCGCCGCCTATGCGAGGTGATGTGTCGCGGCACATCACAAAGATCTGATGGGTCGTGACACATCACCTCGCGCAGGAGGGCCAAAGGACATCCCGCCCGGGCGGCTTACAGATCGTTCGCAGCGGCGAGTTCGTCGTAGCGCTTCGGGTGCTGGGCCTTGAAGTCCGCGACGAGCTTGGCGCGGTGCGCCTTCCATGCCGCGGCCTGAGCGCCCTTCTTGCGCTTGTCGCTGTCGTACACGAGGAACTGCCAGATCTGCTTGGCTTCCGCCTTCGTCATCACGCAGCCGGGCTTGTTCATCATGCGCTTGACGTAGCGGTTCCAGACGTCGGAGTCCTCGAAGCGGCTGTTGAGCGGGCGGGCGGACGTGTGGCACTGCGAGCAGCGCGCGCGCATGAGCTCGTAGCCCTTCTTCTTGTCGGCGTCGTAGGTGGCCAGGAGCGAGTCGGGAAGGGTCTCGGGCCCGAGGTCGTTGGGATACGGGTTGGCGAGGGCCTTGTCCTTTTCGGTCTGAGCCGCGGGCACGGCCGCCTCCGCCTTGGGCGGCGTGAGAGGCGTCGGAGTCGGGTCCTCCTTGGAGCAGGCGGCCAGCGCGACGAGCAGGATCAGGTATCTCATAAGGCTATGATAGCTCCGGGATTCCCGAAGGGGTTTGACGGCCGTCAAACGGTTTTTGATCCAGGCTTCGCCACAGGTACCAGCTCGCGACGGTGCGGTGGGGCGCCCAGATTTTCCCGTGCTTCTCGAGGACGGAGGGCGGCTTTCGATAGGCGAGCCCGAACGCCTTGCGGATTCCGAAATCGTCGACCGGCAGGACGTCGGCCCGGCCCAGCTTGAACATGAGGAACATCTGCACGGTCCACTTCCCGACGCCGCGCACCTCGGTCAGGCGCTCGATGATCTGCTCGTCGGAGAGTTTCTCTAAATCCTTCCGCGGGGCGACGACGCCCGACAGCGCCTTCTCCGCGAGGTCGCGGATCGCGAGCAGCTTGTTGGCGGAAAGGCCGGCGGCGCGAAGCTTCTCCCCGCGCATGAGCAGCACCCGCTTGGGCGTGAGCTCGTCGAAAGCGCCAGCACGCGGCCATGAATGCTGGCGGCCGCCTTGCCGTTGAGCTGCTGGTAGATGATCGACTGGACGAGGGACTCGAAGGTCTCCTGGTTCTTGGGGACGAGAGCGCAGGGTCCGACCTGGTCGATGATCCTCGCCATCACCGGATCGGCGCGGCGCAGGAACCGGGTTGACGCCCTAGTATCCGTAGTTGACCCCGGCGCAGACCTGGGGCTTGGCCTTCAGCCGCTCGGCCAAGCCCGGGTTCTTTTTCATGTACTCGGCGCGGTCCTTCACGCCGTAGACGTACTCGTCGAGGTACTTCTTGAAGGACGCCTCGTCGCGGGCGACCTTGTCCCAGGCGACGTAGAAGTCGTTGTCGCGGTCGTAGTAGCCCTGCGCGTAGGACGGGTGCGCGCCCCAGGGCTCGACGACGACGGCGTCGACCTGCAGACCGGGGATCAAGGTGCGGTTGGGGTCCTGGCGGATGACCTTCTCGTCGACGAGCTCCTCGACGACGACGACGACCTTCTTGGACGCGAAGGCCGCCTCCTTCTGGACGCCCATGAGGCCCCAGACCTGGGTGTTGCCGCCCGCGTCGGCGCGCTGCGCGTGGACGATCGTCACGTCGGGGCGCAGCGCCGGCACGGCGGCGAGCTTCTCGCCGGTGAACGGGCAGTCGACGGTTTTGATGCGCGGATTGGCGGCGGGAATGTCGGTGCCCTCGTAGTTGCGCAGAGGCCAGAACGGGAGGTTGGCCGCGCCCGCGGAGAGGCGCGCGACCATGCCGAAGTGCGAGTACTCCTCGAGCTCGAGCGTCGCGGGCTTGGCCTCGGCGGCGCGGCGGAAGGCGTGCAGCGAGCCGACGCCGGGGTTGCCGGCCCAGGAGAAGACGAGCTTCTTGGCGACGCCGGCCTGGATCATCTGATCGTAGATGAGGTCCGGCGTCAGGCGCGCCAGCGTCAGGTTCTTCTTCTTCTGGCGGATGATCTCGTGGCCGGCGGCGAAGGAGATCAGGTGCGTGAAGCCCTCGATGACGACCGTGTCTCCGTCCTTGACGTGGGCGGCGATCGCGTCCTTCATCGAGAGAACCTTGTTCTTCATGGCGCCATTTTAGGAAATTTGCGCGGCAGGAACAGCAGCGCGGCCGCCAGCGCCGTCGCGGTGAACGGCCACAGTCCCGGAAGCGCCAGCGCGAAGCCCAGATGAAGGGCGGCGGCGGCGGCGACCCCGGCCGCCGGCGTCAGGAGGAGAAGGGCGGGCAGGGCGAGTTCGCCGAGAAGCGCGGCCTTCGAGAGGGCGGGCGCCCACGCGGGCTCGAGGGTCAGGATGGGCCCGAGTCCGCGCTCCGACACTTGGACGAGCAGGGCTTCGAGGGAGTCTCCGGTCCAAAACCCGTCGCGCAGCTTGAACGCCGCGCTCGCTATATAAAGGAGCAGCAACTGCGCCCGGGCCGCCGCGACCGACTCGAGCGCCAGCGCCGTCAGCGTCAGGAAGAGGAACATCCCCTGGTTGAAGTACGCCTGCGAGAGTCCCGCCAGCGCGAGCGCGGCGGCCGCGGGAACGGTCCAGCGCCGGCGCAGGCCCAGCGCGACGGCGCCGCCCGCGAGAATCTGCGCGAGCCACAGCGCGCCCGCCGCCAGCGGCGGCAGCAGCGGCAGGAAGGCGGGGCGGCGACCGTACAGCGCGCCGGCGTGGACTCCGAGATGGCCGCCCATCGCCTGCTGGAGCGCGAGCGCCGCGAGCGCGACGCCGAGCAGCCGGTGCGCCCACTCGAGCGCGTCGGGGGAGACGGGGCGCGTCAGCGCGCGCACGCGTCCTCCGCGACGTCGTCGGGCCAGACGAGCTTCCACGGCGCGCCCTCGGGGCGCGTGCGGCACTGCCAGGACGCGATCGCGCGCGCGCCGGCGCGGTCGACGAGGTAGACGTCCTTGGGGATCAGGTCGTACACCTCGACGGCCAGCCCCGTCGCGTCGACGAGCCGCGCGCGCGCGGGCTCGACCTTCGCGAACATCGTCCACCCCGGCAGCGCGGGAAAGACGAAGCCGGCCGCGAACCACGCGGCCTGCGCGGCGACGAGCGCCGCGGCCGCGCCGCCGCGCGTCAGGCGAGCTCGGTCAGGCACTCGTCGAAGATCTCGAGGCCCTTGTCGACGTCGTAGGCGGTGAGCACGAGCGGCGGCGCCACGCGGATCGTGGACTTGCCGCAGCCGAGCAGGAGCAGGCCCTTCGTGAAGGCGAGCTGCTCGAGCTTGGCCATGAGGTCGCCGGCGGGCTCCTTCGTCTTGCGGTCGAGGACGAGCTCGACTCCGACGAAGAGACCCAGGCCGCGCACGTCGCCGATGCAGTCGTGCTTCTGCTGGAGCTTCTTGAAGCCGGCGAGCAGGCGCTTGCCCATCTCCGTCGCGTTGGCGTTCAACTCGGATTTGAGCAGGGAGATCGTCGCGAGCGCGGCCGCGCAGGCGACGGGGTTGCCGCCGTAGGTGGAGCCGTGCGAGCCGCGCGGCCAGGTCATCACCTTCTCCTGCGCGACGATCGCGCCGATCGGCATGCCGGAGCCGATGCCCTTGGCCGTGACGAACACGTCGGGGACGACGCCGTAGTGCTCGGCGGCCCACATCTTCCCGGTCCGGCCCGCGCCGCACTGCACCTCGTCGAAGATCAGCAGGATGCCGTTGTCGGTGCAGAACTTGCGCCAGAACTGCAGGAACTCCTTCGACGGCAGGACGTAGCCGCCCTCGCCCTGCAGCGGCTCCATGATCACCGCGGCGACGTCGGAGGGATCGAGGCGCGTGGCGAACAGCTCCTTCGCGGCCGCGACGCACTCCTCGAGCGTGTTGCGGTAGGGGTTGTGGAAGGGCAGGTGGTACGAGGTCTCGGGCAGCAGCGGGCCGAAGCCCTTGCGGTACTTGACCTTGGACGTCGTCAGGCTCATCGCGGCGTAGGAGCGGCCGTGGAACGAGGAGTGGAAGGACACGAGCGCGGCGCGCTTGGTGTGATGGCGCGCGAGCTTGACCGCGCCCTCGATGGCCTCGGTGCCGGAGTTCGAGAGGAAGGTGCGCCACTTCCCGCCGCCCGGGGCGGACTTGGCGAGCGCCTCGCACAGGTCGCTGAAGCCCTGGTAGTAGAAGTCGGTCCCGCAGATGTGGAGGAAGCGCGCGGCCGCGTCCTGCACGGCCTTCGTCACGACCGGGTGCTGGTAGCCCGTCGAGGAGACGGCGATGCCCGCCATCCAGTCGATGTAGCGGTTGCCGTCGACGTCCTCGACCATCGCGCCCTTGCCGCCGGCGATGGCGAGCGGATACTCCTTGATGTAGGAGGGGGAGGAGAATTCCTTGTCCTTGGCGATGATCGCCTTGGCCTTCGGGCCGGGCGGGGCGACGAGGATCTTGGGATAGTCCGTCTTCTCGATCGTTTTCGGCATGACTACTCCATGATGGTGCGCGACTGCTCGCGCATGAATTGGGCGGCGTAGTAAGGCCCGCACCCGCCTTTGCCCGTCGACCCCGATCCCTTCCAGCCGCAGAACGCCTGCACGCCGGGCCACGCGCCGGTGGTGGCGCCCGTCTTGCGGTTGGCGTACACGACGCCGGTCTCCATCTCGTCGAAATACTTCTCGATCTCCTCGCGCTTGGCGGTGAAGATGCCGGCGGTCAGGCCGTAGTCGGCCTTGTTGGACTCGGCGATCGCCGCTTCGAGGGACTTCACCTTGCCGACGGCGAGGAACGGGACGAACAGCTCGCGGAAGAACAGCTCGTGATCGAGCGGCAGCTCGGCGATCGTCGGCGCGACGAAGTGCCCCTTGCCCGGGAGCCGCTTGCCGCCGGTCAGGATCCTTCCGCCCTTCTTGGCGGACGCGACGGCGCCGAGGTAGGTCTTCACGGAGCGCTCGTGGATGACGGGCCCCATGTAGACTTCCTGCTTCACCGGGTCGCCGACGACGAGCTTCTCGGTCTTGGAGACCAGCTGCTTGACGAACGCGTCGTAGACCTTCTCGTGGACGTAGACGCGCGAGCACGCGGAGCACTTCTGGCCCTGCAGGCCGAACGCGGACTTCATCACGCCGTCGGAGGCCTCATCGAGATTCGCGGTTTCCGCGACGTAGGTCGGGTTCTTGCCGCCGAGCTCCATGAGCACGGGCTTGGCGTAGCGCGTCGGGAACTCCTTGAGGACCTTGAGGCCGACCTCGCGCGAGCCGGTGAACACGACGCCGTCGACGAGCGGGTGGCGCCACAGCGCCTCGCCGACCTTGGGTCCGTCGCCGGTGACGAACTGGAACACGCCGTCGGGCAGGCCCGCGTCCTTGAGGCACTCCCAGAGCATGAGGCCGGTCAGAGGGCACTCGAGCGAGGGCTTGTAGACCACGGCGTTTCCGCCGAGCAAGGCGGCCCCGCCCATGCCGGCCGACAGCGAGATGGGGAAGTTGAACGGGGCGATGCAGGCGAACACGCCGTACGGGCGCAGCACCGAGCGCGTGTTCTCGTTGGGGAGGAGCTTGCCGAGCGGCTTGCTGTAGCCGTCGTTGTCCTCGATCTGCTTGGCGTAGTAGTCGATGAGGTCGGCGGCCTCCTCGGTGTCGCCCATCGCCTCCATGCGGTTCTTGCCGACCTCGAGCGAGACGATCGCGGCGATCTCGTACTTGCGCTCGCGGATGAGGGCGGCGGCGCGGCGCAGGATCCTGAGGCGCTCGCGCCAGGCGAGCGCGCCCCAGCCCTTCTGGGCGCGCTTGGCGCCCTTGACCGCGGCGTCGAGCTCGGCGGGGGAGGCCGACGGGAAGCGCGAGAGCAGCCGCCCGTCGATCGGCGAGAGCTTGTCCGTCAGCGCCTTGCCCGCGACGGCCTTGCCGTCGATGCGCATCGCGTAGGTCTTGCCCGCGTTCGCGCGCGCGGCGGCGACGGCCGCGTCGTAGGCCTTGTGGAAGGCGGCCATGTCGGCGGTCGCGGCGGTGTAGGTGATCTTCGAGGACGCGGGGCTAGCGGCGGGCATGGGTGGCCTCCAGAGTGTTCTTGTGGGCCGTCTTGAAGCGGGCGACGAGCTCGTCGATCTCCGCCTCCGTGATCGTGAACGGCGGCGCGATCATCACGAGGTCGCCGTTCTCGCCGTCGGCGTGGCCGGTGTTCGGCCACAGGATCAGGCCGGCCTTCTGCGCCTCGTCGACGAAGGTCTCGGCGAAGCGCGCGGCGCGCGGCAGAGGCGCCTTCGTCGTCTTGTCGGCGACGAATTCGACTCCGGCCAGCAGGCCCAGGCCGCGCACGTCGCCGACGAGAGGCAGCTCGAGGAGGGCGGCGAGCTTCTCATGGAGGACCGCGCCCATCTTCGCGCAGCGCTGAACGAGGCCTTCCTTCTTGATGTGGCGGACCGCCGCGAGCCCCGCCGCGCAGATCGCGGGCGAGTGGGAAAAGGTCTGCGCGTGCTTGAACGCCTTCGAGCCTCGGGCGATCGGATCGAGGACCTTCTTCGTCGCGACGACCGCCGAGAGCGGGACGTAGCCGCCGGAGAGGCCCTTGCCGAGGGTCATGATGTCGGGCTGAACGCCGAAGTGGTCGATCGCGGCCCATTTGCCGGTGCGGCCGGAGCCCGACAGGACCTCGTCGGCGACGAAGAGGACCTCGTGGCGGTCGCAGATCTCGCGGACGCGCTTGAAGTAGTCCTTCGGCGGCACGGACGCGCCGGTCGAGGAGCCCCCGACGGGCTCGGCGATGAAAGCGGCGACGGTGCCGGCGCCCTCCTTTATGATGGCGTCCTCGAGGGCCTGCGCGGTCATCTCGGGGGAATCGGGCGCGCGGCGGTACGGATACGGCGCGCCGATCATCGTCACCGGCACGAGCCAGGGCCCGAACATTTTCTTGTAGTGCTCCCGCGCCGACGCGGAGAGCGCCAGCAAGGTGTTGCCGTGATAGCCGGGGGTGCGCGCGATGATCTTGTGCTTGCCGGGCTTGGCGGACTCGACCCAGTGCTGGCGCGCGAGCTTGAGCGCGGCCTCGACGGCCTCCGAGCCCGAGGAGAGGAAGTACGCGAAGTCGAGCCCCTTCGGGTTGAGGGTCCGCAGCTCGGCCGCGAGCTCCTCGGCGGGCGCGTTCGTGAAGGCGGTGCCGTTGACGTAGGCGACCGTCCGGATCTGCTCGGCGACCGCGTCGGCGACGGCGGAGACGCCGTGGCCGAGGTTGGCGACGTAGGCGCCGCCGCAGGCGTCGAGGTAGCGGCGGCCCTCGGCGTCGATCAGCCAGCAGCCCTCGCCGCGCACGATCAGGGGGAACTCGCGGTCGAGCGCGCGGTAGAAAACTCCGGTCTCCGGCCAGCGGCGGGCGGGCATGAATTTTATTGTAACATAAGCCCATGGGGCTGAGGCTTCTCGGCGGCGACGGCGCTCTCTCGCCGTGGGCGCCCGCGGCGCCGCCGCGGGTCTTCGTGCTGACCGAGACGCGCGGCGCCGGTCCCGCGACGTCGGCGCGCACGCGCGCCGCGGCCGCCGCCGCGTGCGGCGCGCTCGAGTTCCTCGGCTTCGAGACGACCGACGCGGCGGACGGCGCCGTCGATCTGCGCGTGACCGCGGGGCAGGGGCCCGGGCCGCGGCTGTGCGTCGCGCCGGCCTCGTCGGAAGAGGCCGACCCGAAGGCGCTCGCGGCGCGCGGATTTACGCCCGCCGACTTTCACTATATGTGCCTGAAGACGCATCCCCGCAAGCCGCTGGCGTTTTCCTGGGAGGCGCTGTCGGCGGCGCGCGCGGAGCTGGGCCGTCTGCGCGAGTCCTCGCGCTCGCTGGCCGGGGTGAGCCTGGAGCCCAGTTCGCGCGGCGTCACCGGCTACCTTCATCGATTTCGCGAGTCTTTATCGGCGGATTTCGACTTCCCGGAGGCCTTGTCCTGCGTCTGGGACGGCCTGCGGCCGGGGGCGCTGTCGCCGGGCTCCAAGGCCGCGCTGCTCCGGGCCGCTTTCCCGGGTTTAGGCCTCGTGACCGAGGAGTAGCCAGGTCTTGACGAAACGGGGGGGCCTGGTACACTGCGAATGTCGGAGGTGCTATGACTGAGATCAAATTGACGTTCGACTTGACCTTCACGCGCCGCTTCCTGTCGCGGGCCGGCGCCATCGCGATCATGCTGTGCGCGGTGCCCGAGCTCGACTCGGAGAGCGTCACCCTCTCGACGTACTACCCCGCTCCCTCCGGCGTGTACACGAACATGATCACGACGGGCAACACCTACCTGGCGCGCGACGGCGGCAACGTCGGCGTCGGGACGACCGCGCCGGCCGTGAAGCTCCACGTCGTCGGCGACGTCCAGGCCAATCACATCAAGTTCCCCGGCGTGGGCGGCAACTCCGGCGCCGCGGGCGACTACTACGGCATCTACCAGGAGGCGGGCGCTTGGTCCGGCGCCTACCCCGACCTGCGTGTGCAGTATCACACGGGCATCAAATACGACGCCTATTACGGCTACGGCGGCCATCGTTTCTATACGGGCTACGACGGCAGCACCACGCCGTCCGGCGCGGGCGCCGTCACCGGCAACGGCCCCACGTTGACGGTCAACGACGGCGTGCGCTCGTCGGTGGCGATGATCTACAACGGACCGGCCTGCACGGCCACTCCCTACGCGTTCGGCGTCGTGGCCTGCCCCGGCGGCACGTACGCGACGTACACCACCGGCGTCTTCGTGGCCTTGCAGTACGGCTCCGCGACGACGGACCCGACCGGCACGATGCTGTGCTGCCCGTGCCCCGTGGGCGGCTGCACGCTCTAAGGCCCGGTCTTCGGTCCGGCGGGGCGATGTAGTATAGTGTAAACAATGGCCCTGCACCTGCCGGTCAACGGTGTCTGCAACATCAGGTGCGTCTTCTGCTCCGCCGAGGGCCGCACCGGCACCTACGCGCAGAAATACCTCCTCGACGAGATCGACCGAGACAGGACCGGCCACGTCCAGATCTCCGGCGGCGATCCGATGATGAAGGACCCCGCCGAGCTCCTCGAGATCCTGCTCCACGCGCGCAAGAAGGGCAAGATCATCGAGTTCCAGACCAACGGCATCCTGCTCACGAAGTACGACCCGAAGCGCCTGAAGCTGATCCGCGGCCTCGTCGACTTCTTCAACATCAACTTCTCCGCGCACGACGCCGCCCTCGACCTCGAGGTCACCGAGACGCCGGGCGCCTTCGAGAAGCGCGTCGCCGGCGTGCGCCTGCTCATCGAGCAGGGCTCGCGCGTGCGCCTGAACTACATCGTGCACTCGCTGAACTACCGCCAGGCCGAGCAGTTCGTGCGCTTCGCGGCGAAGGAACTCAAGGGCTTCGAGTGGATCCAGTTCAGCTACTGCAAGGGCATGGGCCGCGCGAAGGGCAACGAGCTGATCATGCCCCGATTTGAAGAGGCGGCGCCCCATATGAACGCCGCCTTCAAGGCGTGCACCGAGCTCGGCATCAACTTCGACGTCGACCACATCCCGGTCTGCTTCGTGCTCGCCTACAAGGACCACCACGCCGACTACCGCAAGATGCGCGAGCACAAGCCCGGCGTGCACCTCGCCGAGAAGCAGCAGATCGCGGAGTGCGACGGCTGCGTGATGCGCGAGGCCTGCCCGGGCCCGCGCCGCGATTATCTCGAGGTGTACGGCGAGCTGCGCCCGATGCCGCTCGTCAAGGCGGCCGACGCGTGACCCCGGCCTCCGCCGCCGCTCCGGCGCTCGACGTCGAGAAGGTCCGCGCCCTCTATCCCGCGCTCTCGCGCGAGATCTCCGGCAAGAAGCTCGTCTACCTCGACAGCGCCTGCACCGCGCTCAAGCCCGCGGCCGTTGCCGCGCGCCTCGCGGACTTCTACGCGAACTGGGGCGGCTGCGGCGGGAAGCGCTCGACCCATCTTCTCAGCCAGCAGGTCGAGACGTGGCTTCAGGCCTCCCGCCAGGCCGTCGCCGACTTCCTCCGCGCCGACGGCGCCAACGAGGTCGTCTTCACGTCGGGCACCACCGAGGCGGCCAACATCGTCTGCCACGCGTTCCCTTATGGAGACGGCCGGCGCAAAGTGGTGATCACCGATCTCGAGCATAACGCCGTCGCGCTGCCCTTCATCGAGAAGGCCCGCCGCGGGGAAATCGAACTCGCGATCTGCCCCACGAAGGACGGGAGAATCGACCTGAACGTCCTCGACTCGATGCTCGACGACAAGACGGCCCTGCTTGCGATCACGCACGCCTCGAACGTGATGGGCGGCGTCACGCCCGCCGCCGAGGCCGCGAAGCTCGCCCGGCGCAAGGGCGTCAAGGTCTTCGTCGACGACGCGCAGTACCTGGGCACGCACCGCGAGGACGTCTCCACGCTCGGCGCCGACTTCGTCGCCTTCTCCGCGCACAAGCTCGGCGGGCCCTTCGGTATCGGCGTGCTCTGGGGCCACGAGACCGAGCTCAACCGGCTTTCGACCTGGAAGCTCGGCGGCGGCACGGTCAAGTCGGTCGCCTGGGACCTCAAGGGGCCCGTGGAGCCCGTCTGGCTCGACGCGCCGGGACGCTTCGAGGCCGGGGTGCAGAACTTCGGCGGAGCGATCGGCCTGCACGAGGCGCTCAAGGTCCGCGAATCCCTGCCGGCGTCCGGGATCCGCGCCCACGTGGGCGCCCTGGTCCGCCGGCTCGCGGAGTCGCTCTCGAGGATTCCCGAGATCCGCGTCCTCGGCCGGCCCGAGGACCTCGAGAAGGGCTCGCTCGTCACCTTCGCCGCGGCGCATCCGGATTTCGCGCCGGTGGACTTCAACCTGTATCTCAATCACGAGCTGCGCGGGACGTTCGTGGCGATTCGCGTCGGCGAGCACTGCGCGCACCTCCAACACCGGCGCCTCGGCGTCGACGCGACGGTGCGGGCGTCGCTCGCCGCGCACACGACGGAGGCGGAGGTGGACCTGTTCGCCGACGCGGTCCGCTCGTACGCGCAGGAGGCCTGTCATGGCTGAGGCCCCCGGATCATGGCGGAGCTGCCCAAGCTCGAGCGCATCGACCGCGAGAGCTACGACGGCACGAAGTGCTTCGACATCCTGCTCAACTACAACTGCTCGGCCAAGTGCCTGTTCTGCTCGCAGGACTTCGAGTGGAGAAAGGAACCGAACGATCTCCCGTTCGAGAAGGCCGTCGAGTTCATGTACATGGCGTACAAGAACGGCTACCGGAGGCTCGGCTTCACGGGCGGGGAGCCCACGATCCGACCGGAGCTCCCTAAGCTGATCGCTCTGGCCAAAAAATCGGCTATGGGTACGTGCGTATTCAGACCAACGGCATACGCATCGCCGACTACGAATACGCGAAGACGCTGCGGGACGCGGGGCTGACCTTCGTCAAATACTCCTTGCATGGCCATACGGCCGAATTGCACGACAAACTGGTCGCCGTTCCCGGCGCCTTCGAAAAAATCTGCGTTCGATCGAAAATTTAAAAAAATTAAACGTCGGCATCGGCGTCAACATCGTCTTGAACGACTGGAACTACAAGCATCTGGTCGAGTTCTACGAGCTTTTTCTCTTGAAGCATCAGTTGTCTAATTTCGTGATCATCGCGCCCCTGTACGAGGGCAACATGAAGCTCAACGCCAAGGTCGGCGGCAAGATCGGCGTGACCTTGACCGAGATGGCCCCGTACATCAAGAAGGCCTACGAGGTCTTCACCAAGATCAACTACCCGAAGCCCCCGCTGCTGCTGCACTTCACGCCGTGCGTGCTCCCCGGCTACGAGCAGCAGATGCTCGGCTGGTCGGCGTTCAACACGATGGTGGTCAACCCTCTCGGCGAGAAGCGCGACCTGGACCAGACCGCCCAGGCGCACACCACGAAGACCGACGAGTGCAAGAAGTGCGTGTACAACGACCGCTGCATCGGCTGGGACGCGAGCTACGCGCGCTACTTCGGCACCGACGAGATCAAGCCGATCCTCGAGATCCCCGAGCGCTACGACGCGCGCGGCCCTCGCCAGGAGCGCCACGAGGGCCGCGGGGGATCCTGACCGACAACGAGCAATGCGTGCTCGAGGTCCTCAAGATCAAGAACAACCTCACGACCAAGCAGTTCCTCGACATCGCCGACTCCCTGCCGCTGTGCAAGGACTGCAAGGACGAGAACGCGGTCATCAACGCGGCCGAGACGCTCATCAAGATGGGCGCGGTCAAGCGCGAGTTCAAGAAGGGCAAGTACCTGTGGTCTCTCGTCGCGGAGGTCCCCGCGTGACCTGGTCCGAACCGAAGGCGAAGACGCAGAAGCTGGTGCTCTTCACCGGCTTCTCCTGCAACAGCCACTGCCACTTCTGCATCGACCTCAACAAACGCGACCTGCCCGACAAGAGCACGCGCCAGATCGTCGAGGAGATGGTCCAGGCCAAGGCCGCGGGCGTCGAGTACCTCGAGATGATCGGCGGCGAGACCACGATCCGCCGGGACTTCATCCCGCTCGTCAAGACCGCGAAGAAGCTCGGCTTCAAGGACATCGTCGTCGTCACCAACGGGCGCATGCTCGCGTACCCCGATTTCGCGAAGGAGACGGTGGCCGCGGGCGTGACCGACCTCGTGTTCTCGATCCACGGCCACACCGCCAAGCTGCACGACGAGCTCACGTACGCGGAGGGGTCGTTCGTTGATCTCCTGAAGGGCATCGAGAACGTCCGCAAGGAGGGCCTCGAGCGGATCTTCGGAAACTGCACGGTGATCAAGCAGAACATGAAGCACCTCCCGGACATCGCGCGGCTGTTCTTGGAGCAGAAGATCCATCACGTCGAGTTCATCTTCGTCGATCCCACTTACGGCGGCGCGTACACGAATTTCCACGGGCTCGTGCCGCGCATCTCGGAAGCCGCGCCGTACATGCGCGAGGCCCTCAAGATCGGCCGCGAGGGCGGGACCACGGACTTCGTCGCGCGCTACGTGCCGCTGTGCCACTTCCCCGACGACCTCGAGCAGATCTCGGAGATCCGCGAGGTCGCGACGTTCCGCACGCGCCATTGGGCGCCCGACTTCAAGAACGACGACGTCGGCGCGGGCCGCGTCGTCGCGGGCCGCTCGAAGCCCGAGAAGTGCAAGGGCTGCTCGCTGTTCGGGCAGTGCGAGGGCATCTGGAACGAGTACCTCAAGCGGGTCGGCGACGACGAACTGAAGCCCCTGGTGCATGCCTGACTTCCCGATCTGGCCGCAGTGCAACATCGGCTGCGTGTTCTGCTCGAATCCCGTCGAGGGCTTCCGGCAGACGACGGACCGCTACGCGCTCGACGAGCTGAAGAAGAAGCTCTCCGACTACAAGGCCGGTCTGCGGACCTTCGTCAAGTTCGACGAGGAGCGCGACTACTTCAACCTGACGGGCGGCGAGCCGACGAACCACCCGGACTTCCTGAAGATCCTCGCGCACATCCGCACGGAGTTCCCGGCGAACCTGATCCGGCTGCTGAGCAACGGCCGCATGTTCTACTACGAGGATTTCGCGCGCCGGACCTGCGGCATCGCGCAGACGCCCTTCGAGATCGCCGTTCCGATGTTCGGGCCCGATCCCAAGACGCACGAGGCGATCTCGCGCACGCCGGGCAGCTGGGCGCAGACGACCCAGGGCCTGCGCCACCTGGCGAAGCACCGCCGCCCCGGTCAGTTGGTCGAGATACGGATCATCATGACCAAGGTCCAGGTCCGCTGGCTCGACGGCCTGCTCGACTACCTGCTGGCCGAGCACCCGTGGGTCGACCGCGTCGTGTTCCTGTTCGAGGAGATCGAGGGCTTCGCCGAGCAGTACAAGGACCGCCTGAAGTTCACGC
Source organism: Elusimicrobiota bacterium (assembly GCA_023213235.1). GTDB lineage: Bacteria > Elusimicrobiota > Elusimicrobia > UBA1565 > UBA9628 > GWA2-66-18. The sequence continues at coordinate 1,580,679 of CP096137.1, forward strand.
AGTCCGAGTGCGCGGCGCACCTCGACCGCAACTACGAGAAGCTCAAGCGCTTCAAGGACGCGCGGCTCTACCACTTCTCGCTGTGCACGGTGCCCGAGCGGCTCTGGCCGTTCGTCTGGAACACGCTCGCCGGCTTCAAGGTCGAGTACCAGGAGGGCTGCCGCACGAAATGCGCGCACCGCGAGCAGTGCGTCGGCGTGCACCGCAGCTACGCGCGCCACATGGGCGCCCCGGACATCGCGCCGATCGCCGTCGCGCGCGCCGCCGTCCCGACGGGCGACCGCTTCCACCCGTTCCGATGACCCCGGCGAGCGTCCGGCTGTCCTCCGTCGACGAGACCGCGTTCTTCTGCGCGGCGCACGCGCTGACCGACCGCGCGATCGTCGTCGTCGAACGCTCGGGCAAAAGCGCGACGGCGCGCCTCTGGCCGAAAGGCCCGGGCTCCGGGAAGTCTCTCGCCGCGGAGTTCCGCCGCGAGTACGAGAACCAGGCCCTGCGCTGGCGGCTGACGCGCGAGGGCCTCGGCCTGCGCGCGGAGACCCTGCGCCGCGCGCTGGCGCTCGCCGCGGCCGCGGGCGGGCGCCTCGAGGCCCCCGCCGCGAGCCTGACGCCCGCGCAGAAGGCGGAGATCGCCGCCCTGCTCGCCGAGGCCGACGCCGACCCCGGGCCGCGCGACCCGCTCGGCATCGCGACGCCGTGGGAGGACCGCGAGAAGTGAAGATCGCGCGAGGCGCCGTCTCCCTGACGCTCGGCAAGGCCGCCTACGGCGCGGAGGCCCTCGCCGAAGGGGCCCTCGCGCTCGGCGAGCGCGCGCAGGTCTTCGTCGAGGAGACGAAGGCCGCGCACCTCGTCGAAATCCGTCCCGCCGGCAAGGCCTCGCCGGCCGCGCTGCTCGCGCTGGCGGGGAGTTTCTCGACGAGGCGCTCAGCCACGCCGCGCGCCAGCGCGTCGTGCGCGAGAACGCGGCGCTGACGACGGCCCTTCTGTCGCGGACGTTCGCCGAGGCCTTCCCGTCCGTCCCGCCGGACCCGCTCGAGGAGCTCGAGCCGACGGTGCGCGAGGACCGCACGCGCGACCTCGCGCAGCTGCTCGAGGCCGCGCGGAGGCTCGGATGAGCCGGCTCGCGGGCTACGCGAAGGTCCCGAAGGCCAAGCGCGGCGCGGCGGCTCCGCACCAGTACCGCGTCCTGCCCGGGGGAAGGTCCTGATCGCCGACGAGCACGGCCGCCGCGCGCTGCTGACGCCGGCCGAGCACGCGCGCCTGCTCGCTGGCCTCAAGCCCGGCGACGCGCTGTACGCGCGGCTGCAGCCGCTCGGCTTCGTCGCCGGCGCCTACGACTTCGACGAGGCCGCGCGCCGCGCGTTCGAGCGCGGGCTCCTCTCCTGGAAGGGCCCGGCCACCCACGTCCTCCTGCTCGACGGGCCGGCCGGCGCGATGACCCTGGAGCAGGTGAAGGCCTGCGTCGATCTCGCGTTCCGCTGCCCGGGGCCGCAGGTCACGCTCGAGCTCGTGTGCGGCGACGCGACGGCGAGCTGGCCGCGGATCTGGTTCGCCGTCCAGTACGCGCGGCGCAAGGGCGAGTGGTCGCGGCGGCCGACGTTCCTCTTCGTCCGCGCGCGCGCGATGACTCCCGACCAGGCGGAATTCCTGCGCGGCCACGGCGCGGGACGCCGGGTCGAGCTCGTCCTCGACGGGGCGCCGGAGCTGGGCCGCGCGCCGGCGTTCCGCGCGCAGCGCGCGCTGGCGCGCCTCGGGCCCGGCGCGAAGGACGCGCGCGGCTGGGCGCGCTGGTTCGAGCGCTGGGGCTTCGAGTCCGTGCTGCTGCTGCCGGACGGCGGCGACGCGGACGGCTCGCGCGCCTTCCACGCGTTCCACGCGGCGTTCCTCGACGAGCTCCTCGAGCTCGGCGACGAGGGCCGCGTGCGCGACGAGTGGGCCGGCGCGGCGTTCGCCGGCGCGCGCTTCCTGCCCGGAGCCGACCTGCTCGAGCGCCTCGCGCACGACGCCTCGGGCCGCACCTTCGCGTCGGAGCAGGCCGCGCTCGAACCCGGCGGCATGAGCCTCGGCGACACGACGTCGGTGCGCTGGCAGGATCTGCCCGGGACCGAGGCCGTGCGCGCGCTCGTCGCGGCGTCGCTGCCGGACAATCAGCCGCTGTGCTCCCAGTGCGCCTACCGGGCCTTCTGCGCGGTGCCGCCGTCGGCCAGCCGCGCCGCGCAGGGGACGCTGTGGGGGCGCCTTCCGGACAGCCCCGAGTGCGCCCTGAGGATGGGGGTTTGGGACCGTATTTTCGGCCGTCTGGATGACGAAAAATGGTTGCTTTTATTGGATAAGTGGCGTGTTGACATGGGGTGACGATCCTGCTACACTCCTGAGACAAGGGCGTCCTATACCTTAATTGCGGGACTCGGGATGAAAGCGAAGAAGAAAACACCGAAGAAATCCGTCAAGAAAGCCGCGAAGTCCGTCCCCGCGCCGACTCCCAAGCTCACCGCCTCCGAAGCCTCCTTCTCCCTCGACGTGAAGGCGCACGGCTTGGAGCCCGTTCTCGGAGCCGCCTACCTGCTGACCGACCGCGCCTACGTCGCGCTCGGCGGCGACCGCGCCAAGATCCTCACGGTGACGTTGCGCCCGAAGAACGCGAAGGCGCTCAAGCCCCGCGCCCTCGCCGACGAGTTCCTGTCCGATCTCGCCTCGCAGAAGGTGCGCTGGGCCGTCGCGAAGAACAACCAGCCCGTGCGCGAGTACGTGGCCGAGCAGGCCGTGCTCATCGCCACCGGACAGATCAAGCCCGCCGCGCCGGCCGCCGCCGCGCCGGAGCCCGCGGTCGACGAGCTCACCGACGCGCAGAGGCTCGAGATCGAGAAGCTCATCGCCGAGGTCGAGTCCGAGATCAAGACGATGAACGCCGACAAGGCCAAGCCCTCGGTCGCCGACCCCAAGAACGCGGCGCTCTCGTGGGAAGCCGCGCAGGAGAAGAAGCCCGCATGAGCCGCCTCACCGCGCTGGCCAAGCCCGAGGCCGTCGACGTGAAGGGCCTGTCGGCGTTCAACTTCCGCGACATGGGCGGCTGGCACCTGCTGACCAACGAGTGGGGCCACTACCTGATGATGTCGACGGAGGACTTCGAGCGCTTCATGGCGGGCAAGGTCTCTCCGGACGAGCCGCTGCACGCCGAGCTCGAGAAGCGCGGCTTCGTCAAGGACCGGCTCGACTTCGGCGCGCTCGCCGCGGGCTACGTGCGCAAGAACTCGTTCCAGTGGTTCCCGGGCCCGAGCCTGCACATGATCGTCGTCACGCTGCGGTGCAACCAGAAGTGCCAGTACTGCCACTCGAGCGTCGTCGACCCGTCGCGCACCGACACCGACATGGACCTGCCGACCGCCAAGAAGACGGTCGACTTCATCTTCCAGACGCCGAACCCGACGATCTGCATCGAGTTCCAGGGCGGCGAGCCGCTGCTGAACTGGCCCGTCGTGAAGTTCATCACGGAGTACGCGCAGGCCAAGGCGAAGGCGACGGGCCGCAAGCTGCTGATGTCGCTGGTCTGCAACTTCACCTTGATGACCGAGGAGAAGCTCGAGTGGCTTCTCGCGCACGAGGTCTCCCTGTGCACGTCGCTCGACGGCCCCGCCGAGCTGCACAACAAGAACCGCCCGTTCTTCGGCGGCGGCGAGGCCCAGCCGAAGGTCGTGGCGTGGCTCGAGAAGATCCAGAAGCGCTGCGCCGACGGCTCCGAGAAGGGGCTGTACCTGCCCGGCGCGCTGATGACGACGACGCGCTTCTCGCTGCCGATGGGCAAGGAGATCGTCGACCTCTACGTGAAGCTCGGCATGGAGCAGATCTTCCTGCGCCCGCTGTCGCCGATCGGCTACGCCAAGCGCGTGTGGGGGAGATCGGCTACGAGGCCGCCGACTTCATCAAGTTCTACGAGGACACGCTCGACTACATCATCGACCTCAACGTCTCGGGCAAATCGTCCATCATGGAGCGCATGGCGCTCGTGCTGCTCGCCAAGATCGTGCGCGGCGAGGACCCCGGCTTCATGGACCTGCGCTCGCCCGCGGGCGCGGTGCTCGGCTGCCTGGCCTACAACTACAACGGCGAGATCTTCGTCAGCGACGAGGGTCGCATGGTCGACCATCAGGGCGACCCGCTGTTCCGCGTCGGCGACGCGACGAAGGACAAGTGGACGGACGTCATCGACCACCCGACCACGCGCGCGTGCGTGTCGGCCTCGACGCTCGACAACCAGCCGATGTGCAGCCAGTGCGCGTTCAAGCCGTGGTGCGGCGCCGAGCCGGTGTTCCACTACGAGATGCAGAAGAGCGTCTACGGCCAGATGCCGAGCAGCGGCTGGTGCGTCTCGCACATGGGCATGTTCGACGTGATCTTCCGGAAGCTCCGCGACCCCGCGCGCGCGCGGTGCTCGACAAGTGGATGGAGCGCGACAAGTGCCGCTGGCAGGAGAACCCCGCCGAGCCGGCCAAGGCGGAGGCGGTGAAATGATTCTTTCCAAGAAGGCGTACTCGATGGACGCGCTGCGCATCGCGGCGCAGGTGCTGTCCTCAAAGGTCGACGTGTACCTCGGCGAGAGCAAGGGCTCCTACGAGGTCGAGCTGAAGGCCAAGCGCCGCGACGCCGACCTCTCCGCGCTCGAGGGCGAGTTCCGCAACGAGCTCCTGAACCAGGAGTACCGCTTCGTCGTCGGCGCGTTCAACCGCAAGATCTCGAGCCTGATCACGACGCAGGCGCTCATGGCCGCGCGCGGCGGCGAGAACCCGCCGCCGGCCATGCCGCCCGAGGAGCAGACGCCGGAGTTCAAGGCCAAGGTGGCCGAGCTGATGAAGGCCGCCCAGGACGAAATCGCGCGCACGATGCCGAAGAAGCTCCCGCACCAGGGCCAGCCGATCCCGCCCGTGAAAGAGGACGCCGGTGTCTAGACTGACCGAGCCCGCCGGCACGCTCGAGCGCGCGCCGCTGAAGGTGGCCGCGCACAACGCGCGCCGCCTGGGCACGTCCGTCCTGATGACCAACGACGCCGGCGAGCACGCGGTCCTCTCGGACAAGGACTACGCGAGCTATCTCGCGGGCGGCCTCGAGAACGCGGACCTCGCGCGCAAGGACTTCCTGCGCGACCAGCACGACTTCGGCCACCTCGCGACGCGAACGGTCGAGCGCCGCCTGCTCGACTGGAAGGGGCCCAACGTCCATACCGTCGTCGTCACCCTGCGCTGCAACTTCAAGTGCCTTTACTGCCACGCGAGCGTCGTCGGCGAGAACGCGCCCGGCAAGGACATGACCGTCGAGACCGCGCGCTCGGTCGTCGACCTGATCTTCCAGAGCCCGAGCCCGACCTTGATGATCGAGTTCCAGGGCGGCGAGCCGCTGCTGAACTGGCCGGTCGTGAAGTTCATCGTGCAGTACGCGCGCGAGAAGAACAAGCACGCGAAGCGCTCGCTGCACTTCGGCTTGATCTCGAACTTCAGCCTGCTCGACGACGAGAAGATCGAGTTCCTGATCAAGAACGGCGTCTCGTTCTGCACCTCGCTCGACGGCCCCGCCGACCTGCACGACGGCAACCGCATCTTCCTCGGCGGCAACGGCCACGCCGGCGCCGTCGCCGGCCTCAAGAAGGTGATGGCGCGCAAGGCCTCGGGCGCGAAGGTGGACACCCCGAACGCGATCTGCACGGTCACGCGCGCCTCGCTCGGCCGCGCGAAGGACATCGTCGACCAGCTCGTCGAGCTCGGCCTCGAGCGCGTGCAGTTCGGCCCGCTCGACCCGATCGGCTTCGCGAAGAAGTCGTGGGGCACGATCGGCTACTCGCCGAAGGAGTTCGTCGACTTCTACGCCGCCGCGCTCGACTACATCATCGCGCTCAACAAGAAGGGCGTGAAGGTCTACGAGAAGATGGGCCTGATCTTCATGGTGCGCGTGCTCGAGGGCGGGCACTGGCGCTTCCCGAACGCCGACGGCGTCGCGCGCCTGGCCTACAACCACGACGGCGGCGTCTACACGTGCGAGGAAGGCCGCCTGCTCGCCAACGAGGGCGACGAGTTCTTCAAGATCGGCGACGCCTCCTCCTCGACCTTTCAGGACCTTCTCGACCACCCGACCGTGCACGCGAGCCTGCTCGCGGCCTCCCCGGAGGCCCAGCCGCTGTGCTCGCAGTGCGCGTACTCGCCGTTCTGCACCGTCCTGCCGGTGTACAACCAGCAGACCCAGGGCAGCGTGTTCGGCCGCATGCCGGACAACGGCTGGTGCGAGAAGATGATGGGGATTTTCGACGTGGTGTTCACCAGGCTCCAGGACCCCGAGTCCCGCAAGGTGCTCGAGTCCTGGCTGGAGTACAAATCGCGGTAGTCCGCGGAGGAAAAGTCATGGCCAAGAAGACTCCGAAGAAGAAGGTCAAGAAGTCCAAGAAGCCGCAGCTGCTGCCGCAGCTGAAGAAGGACGCGTCGGTGTTCCTGAGCTCCGAGGAAGGCAAGATCACCAAGGAGAACGTCGTCAAGACCGCGGCCGCGCTCGGCATCATCGGCGCCGCCCTGCTCAAGTCGACGCCCGCTCCGGCGGCTCACGCGAACTACCTGCACAACTCGGGCGGCACGGGAACCCATACGAGCCACGGCTCGCACGGCTCCCACGGCTCGCACGGGTCCCACGGGTCCCACGGCTCGCACGGCTCGCACGGCTCCCACGGCTCGCACGGCTCGCACGGCTCCCACGGCTCGCACGGGTCCCACGGGTCGCACGGCTCGCACGGGTCGCACGGGTCGCACGGGTCCCACGGGTCCCACGGCTCGCACGGCTCCCACGGCTCGCACGGTTCCCACGGCTCGCATGGGTCCCACGGCTCGCACGGGTCCCACTGCCGCGGCGGCTGGTGCAATCCGCGCTGCTGAGGCAACGGCTCGGGGTATGACGTCATGGGGCATCTCGATCATTTGGCCGTGTACTTATCGGATAGCTGCAACTTGGCCTGCAGCTACTGCTATGTCGCGGTCAACCAGAGCCCCGGGGCGCGCCTAACCCTCGAACAAGTCAAGAAAGCCGTCGACGAATTCTGCGAGAAGGTGCCGTCCCCCGACCGGAAGGTGACGTTCCTCGGCGGGGAGCCGCTGCTGGACTGGAAGCTGTTCGCCGGCGCCGCGCGCTACGCGCGCGAGCGCGGCGGCCCCGACATCGTGCTGCAGACGTTCACGAACGGCACGCTCCTGACGCCGGAGAAGGTCCGGTTCCTCGAGGACACCGGCGTGCACTGCACGATCAGCCTCGACGGGCAGAAGAAGGACAACGACCTCCACCGCGTCTACCACAAGACCAAGGAGCGCTCCGTCTACGACGACGCGATGGAGCGCCTGGCGCCGCTGCCGAAGGCGAACCTCGGCGTCAGCCTCGTCTTCACGCAGGCGACCGTCGACCGCCTCCTCTCGAACGTGCACGCGTTCCACGGGATGGGCTTCGGGCGCATCACGTTCAACCCTGAGCTCTACGAGGACTGGACCGACGACGGGTTGAACCATATGCGCAAGGCCCTGTCGGGCCTTGCGCTCTGGTATCGGAAACTTCTGGACATGGGAATCCGCCCGCCGCAGATCCAGATCCTGTTCGCCGTCATTCAGAACCTGGAGTCCAACCGCCTCGGCGAGCGCTGGTGGCACGAGTGCCACAACATGGTGCTCGGACCCGACGGCCGCTACTACTCGTGCGACAAGGGCCTCTCTTATCCGATCGGTACGGCGAAGGCCCTGCAGACGGGCGGCGTCGAGGGCGCGCTCGACTGGACCGGCCGCGGCCGCCAGCTCGCCGCCTACGCCGAGTACATCGAGAAGCTCGGAGGCGGCGACAAGGAGGTCTTCTGCCCGATCGGCGTCGTCGCCCACGCCGAACAGGGGGCAAGGACCCCAAACGCGCGCTGGCCGCCTTCCGCCGCGCGGCCGACGCGTTCGCCGACGGCCTGACCGAGCTCGTCGACCTGTGCGGCGACCACCCCGTCTTCGAGGAGATCTATGCGCGCGTCCGCGTCGTCTGAGCCCGGCGCCGCGTACGGCCCCAAGGAGCTCGAGCGCCTGCGGGCTCTGGGGCTGGCGTCCAACAAGGAAATCCGGCGATTCAAGGTCGCCATCAACACGGCCTGCCCCCTGCGCTGCGAGTACTGCTTCATCGACAAGGACTCCGGCGAGACCATCTCCTGGGAGCACGTTCAGAATCTCGTGCGCTTCCAGCTCTCCTCGCCGGGCGAGGTCAAGAAGCTGCTCCTGTACGGCGGAGAGCCGTTCGTCAACTTCGACATCGCGCGCGAGATCTCGCTGTACGCGCGCGCGGAGGCCGTGAAGGCCGGCAAGGACCTCGACCTCTCGATCTGCACGAGCGCGGGCCTGCCTCTCAAGCGCGAGTGGCTCGAGTTCCTCGCCGAGATGCGCTTTTTCTGAGCGTCAGCATGGACGGCGACGCCGAGACCCACGACGCGCACCGCACGATGAAGGGCGGCGCCGGCTCGCACGCGAAGATGCTGCCGAACTTGCCGCTGATCTTCGACACGATCGGCAAGCGCCGCTCGATGGCGATCCAGTGCGTGCACCCCGAGAACGTCGAGAAGATGCTCGACAACTACAAGACGCTCGTCGGCTATGGCTTCGAAAACATCGAGATCGAGGTCATCCACGGCTTCGGCTGGAAGGACACCAAGCACCACTTCCGCCCGATGCTCGCCAAGGTCTTCGACTGGATCTGGGAGGAGGCGCACCAGGGCCGCTTCCGCTTCGTCGTCTGCTCGCTGGTGCCGCTCATGCTCAAGGACGGCGTCGTCCGCGAGGACTGGTGCCCTTTCCACTCCTCGATGGAGACGTACCCGGACGGAAACTTCTCTTTTACCCCTTCGCCTTCGTCGACTGGGACGGCCGCAAGAAGTCGAAGGTCGGCACCGCGAAGGAAGGCGTGCCCGAGCGCTACCGCGACTGCACGTTCGACCTGAGCACCGACCTGTGCAAGAACTGCACCTCGAACTACTACAGCAACCCGATGGTCAACGAGGGAAACGACCCGTACCGCTGGCGCACCGAGATGGCCCGCGCGTTCATGGATCGCGTCGCGCTGGCGGCCCGGACCGATCCCGTGATGAAGGATTATCTTAAGGAAGCGCTGATCCGCTGCCGCATCAGTTGATATATACTATCGCCAGGCGCCCCTAGGAGCGTAAATCATGAAAAGAATCTCCCTGAGTATCCTCGCCGCGGCCCTCTGCGTGGCCCCGGTCCGCGCGTCGGCGCAGGCGATCCTCCAGCGCTGCGACGCCTCGATGGCGGACGCGGATCGCATGGTCCAGACGGTCATGGAGTGCGCCGGGGCCGGCGACGTGCTCTCTCTCGCCGTCTCCACCCCCGCCGCGCCGGCGACGGTCGAGCAGGTCGAGTACTCCTCCGCCCCGATGCCGGCCGTCGTCGATCACGCCGTGCGGGGACACCAGCCGCTGGCCGGGCACCTCCTCGAATACTACACCTACACGGCCTTCGCGGCCGGCGATCCCGCCCTGTGCGCGCCGCTCGAGTACACGTCCGGAGCGCGCAAGTGCCGGCAAAAGGTCGGGAAGCTGCTTTTCCTTCAGACCGTGACCGCTCCCGCCCCGCAATTCGCGAAGGCCTGCGTGCGCTCCGAGGGAGACAGGGCCGACGCGCAGACGGGCCGCTGCTGCGACCTGATCGCCGGAGTGCGCGGCCGCCCCGAGGCCTGCGGACCGCTTCTCGCCCAGTGCCAGACCGGCGAGCCGACCTGCCGCGCGTTCGCCTTGAGCGCCGTGGGCGACGCCTCGGCCTGCGCGAAAATCCCGGTGCAGTCCGAGGACTGCGACCCCAAGGTCGCCGGGGATTGCGCGCGCAACCAGGCGGAGGACATCGCCAAGTGCGAGGGCACCGCCGCCTACGCGCGGGCCTTCAAGGCCAAGAACATCTCCCTGTGCGCCGGACAGTACGAGTGCCGGGCGCTGATGGGCGGCGCCAAGGGCGTCGCTCAGGAGATCGCGGCCAAGCATCTGCGCAACCCCGCCGGCGAGTGGTTCCTGACCAGCGGCTGGAAGAAGCGGGTGCGCAGCGGCTTCAAGCGCGTCGCCGTTGCCGCTCCCGCCGGGGCTCCCGCGGCGGCCGCGCCGAAGGTTCCCGCGCCTTTCAAGGGCTTCGCCTGCACGGGCGTCCTGTCGTCCCTCGAGAACCGGCGCGCGGCCACGGCGGCCATCAACGCGGCGCAGGTCTGCCTGACCGACGTCGAGGCGGCGCTCCAGAGCCCGCTGCGCGCGGTCTCCGACGGGATCGACGAGCGCCTGGAAAAGCTCGCTCGACTGAGCCTCCGCCTCGAGAAGTACTTCGGGACCGGATCCGGCAAGCCCGCGCCGGCGCCCGCTCCCGCGGGGAGATAGCAGACGGCCGTCCGCGAATCGCCGGCTCGCCGGCTGCGCGCGGCCGAGGACGCGATCCGGGCCGAGCCGTCCCGGGCGGAGGGGTACGACGCCGCCGCGCGCGCTGCTGGAACTCGGACGCCGCCGCGAGGCGCGCGCCCGGGCTCATGAGGCCCGCGACCTCGACATCGACGTGACGGGCTCCTTCCTGCTCGAGAGCGAAGGCCTGCGCCTCGACTGGAGCGACCCGCGCGGACTGCTCGCGCGCCTCGACGCGGCGATCGCGGCGCGCCCCGGGACGCGGCGCTCTACGCCGAGCGGGCCGAGCTCAAGCGGCTGCCCGCCCTGTGCCTCTACGAGGAGGCGCTGGCCGACTACGAGAGGGCCGTCGCCCTCGAGCCGCGCCGCGCCTGGCTGCGGGCCGTGCTCGGCCGGGCCAGGAACAACCTGCGCGGCGGCGACGCCGGGCTTGCCGAGTTCGACGCGGCGGCGCGCCTGTCGCCGCGGTGCGGGTGGGTCCGTGCCTGGCGCGGCGCGCTCCACGCCCGCCAGGGCCGCGTCCGCGCCGCGATGGCGGATTTCGCGGCCGCGGAGCGCCTGCTGCCGTCCTACCCGTTCACCTACGCGTGGCGGGGGCCCTGCGCAACCGGGGCGGCGACTTCGCGGGCGCGCTGCGCGACCTGGAGACGGCGATCCGGCTCGACCCCTCGTACGCGTTCAGCGTCTATGAGCGCTACCGGGCCCGGCGCGGGCTCGGCGACTGGGAGGGCGCGGTGCGCGACCTCGTCGCGGCGTTCGCGGCCGACCCGAAGTACGTCTGGGACGGCACCGACGCCGAGCTCGACGCGGCCGTGAAGGGGGCGGCGTCGTCGGGGTGGCCGCGCGCCTGGCGCGGGCGCCGGCGCCTCGCGCAGGGCCGCCTGGCGGAGGCTCTCCGGGATTTCGACGCCGCGCTCGCGCGCGAGCGCGGCTCGGCCCTGCTGCTCGTCTGGCGCGGCCGGGCCCGCCTCGCGGCGGGGCGCGCCGCCGAGGGGCTCTCCGACCTGCGCCGCGCCGCGCGGGCCGAGCCGAAGCTCTGGGCGGCGCGCGAGGCCTTGGCGGAGGCGCTCGAGGCGCGCGGCGACGCGCGCGGGGCGCTGCGCGCCTGGAAGGCGGCGGCCCGCCTGGCGCCCACGACCGTCTCGTTCGCGCTGGCCCAGGGCCGCCTCGAGCTGGCGCTCGGCCGCCGGGCCGCGGCCCTGGCGTCGTGCGAGCGGGCGCTGCAGCTCGACGCGCGCAGCGCCGAGGCCCGCGCGCTGAAGGGCCGCGTCCTGCTCTCGCGCGCGATGGCCGCGGGCGCGCGCCGGCGCGTCGCGGACTTCCGCGAGGCGCTCGCGCTGGCTCCCGAGATCTTCAGCCCGGAGGACCGCGCCGCCGTCGCGGCGCTCGTGCGATGAGCGGCGAGCTCGAAGTCCCGGGAGGCGACGCCCGGCCCGAGGCGGCGCTCAAGAAGCTGCGCGCGCTGGGCCTGCGCGGCCACGAGCGCGACGCGCGCGCGCTCCTCGGCGGCCCGCCGCCCGGCCAGGCACGCCTGCTCGAGGCGCTCAACGAGCTCGAGGCCTTGGAGGGGAGGCGGGGGCCACGGCCTGGGTGCGCGCGCTGAAGGGCCGCCTGCTGCTGCTGCTGCGGCAGACCGCGCGCGCGCGCGCGGAGCTCGACCTCGCCGTGGGGCAGGATCCCGCGCTGCTCGAGGCGCGCGTGTGGCGCGCCCAGGCGGCGCTCGCGCTGCGCGACGGAGCGGGGGCGCTCGCCGATCTCGACGCGCTCGCCGCCGCCCGGCGCCCGTCGGGCTGGGAGGAGTACCTGCGCGGCCTCGCGCTGATGACCTTGGGCCGGACCGAGGAGGCGCTGCCGAAGCTGCGCGCCGCCGAGCGCCGAGGCGTCGGCGCCCGCGCGGCCGGGATGTGGGCGCTCGCCCTGGCCGAGCTGCGGCGCTTCCCGGAGGCGCTCAAGCTCCTGGCCAACGCGCGCCGCACGTCGGAGGCCGACGGCGTGCCCCTCGGCGCCTTCGAAGGGCTGATCCTGCGGCAGAAGGGCGACCTCGAGGGCAGCCTGCGCGCGCTGATCCGGGCCGGGCGCGGCGCGAACCCGTACCCGTGGGTGCTCTCACACCGGGCCGACGTGCACAACCGCATGGGCTTCTACCAGCAGGCCCTCGCGGACCTCAAGCGCTTCCACGAGCTCCTCCCGCGCGAGCCCGCGGCGTTCACCCAGGCCGCCAACGTGCTCTACGACCAGGCCTACTACGACGAGGCGCTCGCCGCCATGCGCGCGGCCTCGGTCCTCTCTCCGGGCGACCATGACCTGCAGGCCCGACGGGCGCACATCCTCGTCTCCGCGGGACGGCTGCGCGAGGCGCTGCGCGTGATCCGCGCCGGCCTGCGCCTCTCGCCCGGCGACGTCCACCTGCGCGAGGAGCTCGTCGAGACGGCCGTCATGGCGGGCGACGCCGCGGCGGCGGGGCGCGAGCTCACGCGCGGGGGCTGGGAAGCACGCCGTTCGGACTCGTGATGCGCGGGGTCCTCGCGGCGCGCGCGGGCGGGCGCGCGCGCGGCGGCGCTGTTCGGCTCCGCGGCGGCGCGGCTCGAGCCGGGCGATCCGCTCCGGGAGCGCGCGCGCTTCTACGGCGCGATCGTCCGCGCGCTCGAGCCGGGGCGCACGGCGGCCGCTCCCGGCCTGAACCTGTGCGGCGTCGGCGTGCGCCACCCGTTCCAGCTCACCGTCGAGACCCTTCGGGCGATCGCCGGAAGCCGGCGGATCTTCACGAACCTTCCCGACGTCGAGGCGCGGCGCTTCCTCGCGCTGTTCCCCGGCGAAGTGCTGTCCGTCCCGCGCCGGGCCGACAAGACCAACCTCGACCGGGCCAAGTGGATCGTGCGGCGCCTGCGCCCCGGCGAGAGCGCGGCGTTCCTCACGCGCATCCATCCGTTCATCTACCGCCGCATGGGCTGGGACCTCCTCGAGCTCTGCCGCGCCAAGGGTATCCCCGCGCGCGCGTTCGGCGCCGTGTCCTTGACCGAGCTCGCGGCCTGCCGCGCCTTCGACGAGGGCGCCGCTCCCGACCCCGGGACCTTTCGCGTCTTCGACATCGGACACCTCAACCGCAATCCCGACCTGCTGCGCCCGGGAGAGCCGACCGTGATCTACTGCATCGGCAACGACCGGGACCGGCCGCGCCTGGTCCGCCTGCTGCGCCGCGCGTACCCCGCGGCGGGCGGGGCGTACGTGCTCGGCGGCTCCGGAGACCGCGAGGACCGCGCGCCGTGGACGCCGTGGCGGCGGCTCGGGATCGCGCTCCGTCTGGCCGACATCGGCTGCGTGCTCTACGTCCCCGCGGGAGGCAAGGGCGCTCCCGCGCGCAAGGGCCGCGGGCCGGTCGCGCGCCTGCACGGCCTCGGCAGCCGCCCCGGCGAGACGACGCTCGAGACGCTCGCGGCGCTGGACGACGGCCCGGGCGCGGTCGCCCTGGCGGGCCCTTATCCGCTCGCGGGCGCGGCGGCCCGGCGCCTGGCCGCCCGCCGCGCCGTGCGCGCGACGCCGTCCGTGTCGCCGGTCGCCTCCGCGTTCGCCCGCGCGCAGTTCTGCCTGGGCGGCGACTACGGCTATCAAGGCATCTCGGTCTGCGAGGCGGACCGCCTGCTCGCCGATCCCGGCCTTCACACCGCGCGGCTGCCGCTCGTCGTTCACGGTGGGCGGGGGACGTCCTGGGCGCGGGTCGGGGCCCTGCTCGCGCAGCGCCTGCCGCCGGGCCACCTCGCGCACGCCTTTCCGGACGCCGGCAAAGCGTCGCTCGTGCCCCTCGCGGGGCTGGGGAAGGCTCTGAAGGGAAGCGGCACGGCTCTCGTGCCCCCGACGGTCCCGCCGGCGAGCCCCGACCTCAGCTAGCGGACTTGAGGGCGTCGCGGCGCGCGGCGAGGCGCGGGTCCTTCGAGCGGACGAGCAGGCGCTCCGCCGTCTTCAGCGCGGCCGCGCGCTGGCCCGGGGTATAGAAGGGCCCCAGGGATACCCGCTCCCCGATTCGGCCTTCGGCCGCGGCCCCGGCTTCGGGTAGATCGCGGCCAGCGTCGGGTAGAAGTCGGACAAGGTCGGGAAGTCGCGGCGCGACGTCTCATAGCGCTCGAGCGCCGCGAGGAAGCCCCGGAAATGCGCGCTCGCGCCGTACTCCTCCTCGGCGAGGCGGCGGGCGGCGGCGTCGGCGCCCTTGTCGAGGGCGATGAGGCGCAGCATGACGGAGCGGACGAGGTGCTCGCGCATCCCGTGCAGCCAGCCGCGGCAGGCGCGCTTGAGGCGCGGGCCGAGGTCGATCGGAACGTCGCGCTCGTCGTGGTCGTAGAGGTGGACGGTCGTGTCGAGGACGCCGTGCGCGGCCTCGTGCCAGACGCAGGCGTCGAGCTCGGGGCTCGTGAAGCCGAGCGCGCCGCCTTCCGTCTCCGGCTGCAGGACGCAGTGGATGACGCCCGAGCCGTCGTCGCGGTACCAGATCCGGTTGAGCACGCCGCCCGTGCGGCACAGCGGCGAGGCGACGAGGCGCAGGGTCCCCTCGTAGGGTTCTCCCGTGTACCGGTCGAGCTTGCCGAGATAGTCGGAGGCCTGCACGCTCGCGCGCAGCTCCGCGAGCTCGTTCTCGAGCGAGCGGGCGCACTCGGCGAAGCGCTCGGCGAACTTCGCTTCGGCCGCGAAGGAGCGCAGCCCCTCGAGCCAGGGCTCGAGTTCGCCGCTGCGCTCGGACTCGCCCCGGTTGGCGCTCATCGTCTCGTCGAAGACGAGCGCGGGGGAGCGGAGCGCTTCATCAGCGCGTCCTTCCGGACGGCGCCGTCGCGGTCGGTCGCGGCCAGCGCCGCGTTGAGCGCGACCGCGGGGTGCTTCTTCATCCCGGCGAAGGCCTTTTCAAGGGCCTTGCCGTAAGGATGCGCGGGCAGGAAGGACGCTTGCCCCGCGTGCAGCCACTCGAGCACGCCCAGCAGCTCGAGGCCCGGATCGAGCGCCACGGAGATTCGGTCCTGTGTCTTCACTTCAGGAGCTCCCTCAGGTCGGTTTTGGGATCGTACGGCGCGAGCGTCAGGAAGGCCGGGCCCAGGCCGCCCTCGGACGCGACTCCGCGCTCGAGCGCCTCTTCGAGGAGGCGGGCCGCGGCCGGGGCGCCGAGCGCCGCCAGCGACAAGCCGAGCTCGTAGCGCGACCAGCCGGACCAAGGCGCGCCGTCGAGCAGGGCGTAGCGCTCGAGGTCGGAGGCGGCCTCGGCGGGACGCCCGGCCATGCGCTTGAGGCGCGCGCGGTAGACGAACGCCGTCTCCGTGTGGGGGCCGGGCAGGGCCGCGATCTCGGCATCGAGCGCGGCGAGGGCGTCATTCCAGTTCCCCGTCGAGGCGAAGGTCTTGGCGCGAAGCAGGGCGATCTGCGGGCGCCAGGAGCCGGACTTCGCGGCGGCGGCGAGGTCGGCCAGCGCCCGGGGCGCGTCGCCCGCGGCGAGCGCGGCCTGGGCGCGCAGCAGGCGCGGCCAGACGGCCGCGGGGCCGCGCGCGATCCGAGCGTCGAGGAGAGTGCGCGCGGCGCGGACGTCGCCCGAGGACAGCAGCGACGCGGCCTCCGCGGTCCGCGCGTCGAAGCCCCGGCCCTCGCGCGCCGCGCGCAGCGCGCCCGCCCCGTCGCCCAGATAGAGGCTCGCGGCGGCGGCCCACGCGCCGGAGCCGGCGGCCGCCGCGGCGATCTCGGCGCGCGCGGGGATCAGCGCCCACTCGCCTTCCGAGCCCGGTCCGAAGGGCCACTCGGCGAGCGCGCGGTTGGCGGCGAGGTCCTCGACGGCGCCGTCGAAGTCGCCGAGCTCGAGGCGAGCGAGCGCGCGCTCGTAGAAGCCCCAGTGCGCGTAGGGGTTGAGCGTGAGGAACGCGGTGAGCTCCCGGACGGCCGTGCGCGCGTCTCCCGCGAGCCGCCGCTGCCGCGCGCGGAACGCGAGGCCCCGCGGTCGGTGCGGATCAGCTGCAGGTAGACTCCGATGTCGGAGGCCGCGCCGGCGCGGCGGCCGCGCGCCCCTCGCACGGCGGCGCGCGCCCCGTAGGCGCGTCCGTGGTAGGGATCGGCGGCGATCGCGCGGTCGAGGTCCCTCTCGGCGGCGGCGAGACGGCCGCGCTTGAAGGCGAGCTCGCCGCGCCAGGTCAACGCCCACGCGCAGCGCGGGTCGAGGCGCAGCGCGCGGACGAGAGCCTTCTCGCCCTGCGCGACGCGCCCGAGGTCGAGCAGGGCCTTCGCGCGCCACGCCCAGCCCTCCGCCTCCTCCGGGAGCGCCGCGGTCAGGCGTTCGAGCTCGCGCAGGGCCCGAGCCGGGTCGCGAGGGCCGGAGGCGGCGTCGGCCCACGTCAGCGAGGCGTCGTCCCGGGCGGCGGCGGCCATGTCCTCGAGCGCGGAGCGCCAGCGGCGCAGGCGGGCGTGGCCCTCGCGGCGCGCGAGCAGCACGCGCGGATGATTCGCGTAGATCGTGAGGCCCGCGCCCATCTCCGCGAGCGCGCGGCGGACGCCGCGCGCGTCCTTCGCTCCGGTGAGCCGGACGATTCCCGACAGGCAGTTCGCGTCGAGGTCCATCGCGTAGACGTCGAGGGCGCGCGCGCACGCCGCGAGCGCCTCGCGGCCCTTCCCTTTCGCCCACAGCGCGCGGGCGCGCAGGCTGCGGATCCAGGGATTGCGGGGCTCGCGGCGCAGGGCGTCGTCGAGCAGCGCGAGCGCCGCGTCCGGGGCGCGGTAGACGAGCTCCTGCGCCCAGAGGGCGGTCAGCCGCGGGTCGCGGCGGTCGCGCGAGGCGCGGCGCAGTTCCTCGCCCTTCCAGAGCTGGTGGCCGATCAGGCTCGCGCGGACCGCGCGGGCCCAGCCGTGGCGGGGGCGGTCGGCGAGGAGCTTCCCGAGGTCGGCGACGTCCTGCACGCCCAGCTCGCAGTCCTCGCCCGCTCCGGAGTACAGCGTGCAGCGCACGAGCGGAGGCAGACGGCCGAGCACCCACTTCGCGTCCTCCTCGTCGCGCAGGCCGCGGCGCCACGCGCGCTCGGCGCCGGCCTCGTCGCCGCGGCGCAGGCGCGCGCCGGCCAGGCGCGCGTAGGACCAGCGGTGGTCGTGGATCTCGGTCATGCGCTTGAACGACGCCTCGGCGCCCGCGAGGTCGCCGCTCCACTGGCGGATGTGCCCGCGCAGGGCGTGGACCCACAGCAGGCGCGGCGCGAGCGCCTCGGCGCGGTCGAGGAGGCTCTCGCGGCCGCGGCGCGCGCCGAGGACGTGGAGCGCGGCGCTGCCGGGCGCGAGCTCGAGGGCGCGGGCGAGGTCGGCGCGCGCGGCGTCCTTGCGGCCGGCGAGCCAGAGCACCTCGGCGCGCCAGGCCAGCGCCCAGGGGCCCGCGCCGCCCGCGACGGCGGCGTCGAGGTCGGCGCGCGCCCGCGTCAGGTCGGTCAGCTGGACGTACGCCGAGCCGCGCCACGCGAGCACGCGCGCGTCGCGGCCGCCGAGCTCGAGGGCGCGCGTGAACTCGGCGATCGCGTCCTGGTAGCGGCGCACGGGCAGCAGCGCCAGCCCGCGCAGGGCGTGCAGGAACGCGCTGCGCGGCCGCGCGGCGAGCATGTCGGCCAGGGCGTCGGCCGCGGCCCAGGCCCCGCCCAGGCGACCCTCGCGCGCGGCGGTGACGGCGAACCAGGTGAACGGATGGCCGCAGAGAGGGATGTGCCCGCCCTTCATCAGCATGCCGGCCTCGTCCTTCTTCGTGAAGAGGCGCAGGCGGCCATCGATCACGCGGTGGCAGGTGACGCGGATGCACAGGCTCATCACGTAGTGCAGGTTGAGCTCGTCGCCGGCCAGGTCGAACGGACAGTCTTCCGTGAACAGGCGCGCCAGGCGCGCGCGCTCGCGCGCGGACAGCGCCGCGGAGCCGGCGTCGAGGAACTCCCGCCACGCGCTCATCGCAGCTTGAGCCTCCACTCGAGCGTGAGCCCGTCGGACGGGCGGTAAACGCCGGAGTCGTAGCGGCGCAGCGCCACGCCGAAGCCCGTGCGCCCGAGGTCCCAGAGGAAGCCGCCTTTGTACTCGTGCGCGACGGCGCGGCGGTTGACGAAGGCCGTGCGCTCGAACTGCAGGAAGAACTCGACGGGGCCCTTCACCTTCGGCTCCCAGCGCAGGCTTTGCGCGGAGTCGTGGAAGCCGCGGATGATCGTCGCGGCGACGGGGAGTAATGGGCCGGGGAGGGTCCGCCGCCGGCGAAGCCGGCGTAGCGGTCGATCGCGGCCTTGGGCAGCGAGCGGTCGTAGAGGCTCTTGCGCGCCCTCGCGGTCCAGCGCGCTCCCGCCAGCTCGGCCGAGAGCGTCGCGCCGATCGAGGTTTCGAGCGCCCGGAAGGGAGAGGCGGACGTCCCGAGGCGCTCGTCGACGTGGGAGGTGAAGGTCGCGCCGAGACCGGCCTTCACCGCGGCGCGCTCCTGGACGAGGAACGTCCCCTCGAAGCCGCCGTGATGCCCGCGGTACCCGTCGCGCGGGGCGGTGACGCCTCCGCCGGCCGAGAGGTCCCAGCGGCGCGAAGGCTCCCAACCGACGTCGGCGCCGAAGGAACGATGCATGACGCTCCCGCCCGGGGCGCGGAACAAGGTGACCGAGGGCTCGACGCGGAAGCCGCGCGGCAGCTTGTGCCAGGACTCGACCATCCACAGCGCCTCGTTTCGCGGGGCCGAGAGGTACTCGACGCTGACGCCGTCGTCGGCGGCCGCGGCCGGCGCGAGGAGCAGGACGGCGAGCGCGAGAAGCCTCATAAGCGCACGGTGAACGGGAACGTGAGCACCTCTCCGCGGCGCTTGAGCTGGATCCAGAGCTTGTAGAGCCCCGGCGCGGGGGCCTCGTCGTGGACCATGAAGGTGAGGTCGCCCGACATCGCGTGGAGGTGATAGAAGCGCTCGCCGCCCTCGGAGACCAGGATGCCGTGGCCCTCCATGCCGAGCCACGGCTCGAGGCCTTTCGCGTCGTCGAGCTTGAACGCGAGGTGGAGCATCCCCTTCGCCGGCTCGACGCGGACGGCGGCGCGCTCGACGCCGTAGGACTTCTCGATCCAGCCGGAGGCCGCCGGAGCGTCGGCGACGAGCGGGGCGCGGCGGGCCTTGCCGCGCACGCGCGCGGAGAAGCGTCCGCCGAGCGGCCCTTTCGCCGCGCTCTGCGCCTCGGCGAAGGCGAGCCAGGTCCCGGGCTCGAGGAGCTCGGCCGGCGGCCGGTCGTCGGGGCCGGCGGTCCCGTTGACCGTCAGCGTGAAGCGTCCCGTTTCGGGATCGAACACGGGGTGGACGTGCGCGAAGCGGGAGAGGTCCTCGCTGACGAGGATCAGGTGCAGGAGCTTGTCGTGGATGGGAACGAAGTCCTTGATCGGCCCCGTCTTGGCGTCCTCGAACCCGATCGTCCACGTCCGCTCCGCGCCCGCGTCCATGCGGTTGAGCCACGAGCCCTCGACGTCGAGCCAGGCGCGCACGCCTGGGCGCGGCCGCGCGTGATCCGCGCGCGCGGCGGCCGGCGCGATCAGGAGAGCGCAGAGGATCGCGTTCCTCATCTCAGGGTTTCTCTCAGGGACCTGGCCTCGTCGTTCTTCGGGTCGAGCGCGAGGCAGCGGTCGAGCTCGGCCCCGGCGTCGGCGCGGCGTCCGAGCTGGAGCAGCGCGGCGCCCCGCCAGTAGCGGTCCTCGGGATGCTCCGCGCGGCGACGCCCCGCCTCGTCGAGGAGCGAGAGCGCGCGGTCGGCGCGCCCGGAGTGCAGGGCGACCTGCGCGAGCCACGCGTGGGGCCAGGCCCACGACGAGTCGAGCGCGATCGAGCGCTCGAGCGCGGCCGCGGCCTCCGCGTAGTTCCCGGCGCGCATCAGCAGGAAGCCCGTCCACGCCGGCGCGCGGTGGTCCTTCGGGTCCGCGGCCTCGGCGCGCCGCACGCCCGCGAGCAGCTCGGCGGCGCCGAGGTCGGCGACCTTGCCGGTGAGCTTGTAGTCCATGTCGGCGGCGGTGGAGAGATCGGCGACGAGCTCGGTCCAGCGGCCCGCCTTCAGGAACGCTTCCGCGCGGTCGAGGTAGAACAGGGACATCTCCGGCAGGCGCCGGATCGCGGCCGTGAGGTCGGCGATCGCCTCGCCGACGCGTCCCTCGCGCGTGTTGATGACGCCCCGCCACCAGTAATGGCGGTCGTACCACGGCGAGAGCGACATCGCGGCGTCGAGGCAGGAGCGCGCCTCGGGGAGGCGTCCGAGCTTGAGCAGGGCCAGCCCCTTCCACGAGCGCAGCCACGCGCACGTCGGATCGAGCCGGATGCCCTCGTCCATGTCGGAGAGGCCCGCGGCGTCGCCGGAGAAGATCTTCATGCGGCCGAGGTAGGTCCGGTACCACGCGCGTTCCGGCTCGGCGGCCGCCGCGGCGGTCAGCGCCTCGATGGCGCTTTTCAGGCCTTCGGGGGTGTTCGCGGCGCCGCGCGAGCCGGCGAGCAGGGCGCGCGCCCACACGGCGCCCGGCTCGGCGCGCAGGTAGGCCTCGAGCGCTGGGCGCGCGAGGCTCCAGTCCCAGCAGCCCTCGGCCGGGCCGAGCGCCTCGGTTCCGGGGACCTCGCCGCGCAGGATGCGCTGGAACGGCGCCTGGTTCTCGGGATTGAAGCGCATCGCGCGGTGGCCTTCCTCGACCGCGCCGGCGAGGTCGCCGCCCTCGTAGAGGACCTGGCCGCGCAGGGCGGAAAGCCCCGACAGAGAGCCGTCGAGCTCCATCGCGGCCGCGAGCTCCCGCGCGGCGAGCGCGTAGTCGCCGTCGCGGCGCGCCTGCGCGCCGGCCAGCATGTGCGCCAGCGCGCTGCCGGGAACGACGGCGCGCGGGTCGAACTCGCGCGCGCCGGGGCCGAGGCGCCCGAGCCGCCGCTGCAGGCCGGCGTCGTAGGTCGGGATCCAGCGGGGAGGATGCCCACGAGGGCGAGAGGATCCTCGAGGGTCTTCGCGGCGTCCTCGGGGAGAGGGGGCCCAGGCCCTCGGCGGCGGCGAGGTCCTCGCGGCCCGCGCGGCGCCAGGATTCGCGCCGCATCTCGCGCGCGTAGGCGTGGGGAAGTCCCCGTCGGCCAGCCGTCCGAACACCTCCGCGCACTCCGCGTGGCGGCCGAGCGCCGAGTAGGACTCGCCGAGCAGCACGCGCGCCTCGACCGAGGACGGATCGCCGGCGAGGTAGGCCTCGCAGCCGGCCGCGGCCTCGGCGTGGCGGCCGGTCCGCGCGAAGAGGCGCGCGCGCAGCAGCAGGGCGCCGCCCATCTTCGGGTCGAGCGCGAGGGCGGCGTCGCACTCCTTTTCGGCCTCGTCGAGGCGCGCCGCGAGCAGCAGACCCTGCGCCAGGCGCACGCGCAGGGCGGGGTCGCCGGGCGCGGCCGCGGCGGCGGCGGCGAAGTCCTCGAGGGCCTCGTCGAGCCGTCCGCACTCCTGGCGGAGGCTGCCGCGCTTGGCGAGGACGTCGGCGCGGCGCGGCTGCGCGCGCACGGCGGCGTCGAGCTCCGCGAGCCGCTCCTTCCAGGCACGCTCCGCCTTCGGCTCGCCCGCTCGCTCCGCGGAGGCCGCGAGGCGCTCGTAGGAGTTCGGGCCGGGCGGAGCGAGCAGGGCCGCGCGGCGGTAGTCGCGGGCGGCCTCGGCTCCGCGTCCGAGCGCCGACAGCGTCCGCGCCCGGCCCGCGCGCGCGGCGGCGTCGCGCGGGTACAGCTCGATGAGGCGGCCCCAGGCGAGGAGCGCCTCGTCATGCCGGCCGAGGCGGCCGAGCGCCTGGGCCAGCATGCCGTAGGCGTTCGAGGGCTCGAGCGCCAGGGCCGCCTCGTACGCGCGCGCGGCCTCCTCGTGGAGCCCGCGGCGCTGCGCGGCCTTGGCGACGTTGAGCCAGTCGCCCGCGCGGGGAGCCCAGCGCGAGCGCCGCGCGGTAGGTCTCGAGCGCCTCGTCGTGCTTGGCGTTGAGCACGAACGCCTTGCCGAGCAGGCTCAGCGCCTCGCGGTCGCCGGGCGCCGCCTTCACGAGACGACGGCACTCGGCCTCGAACTCGGGCAGGCGCCCCAGCAGACGCAGCAACGAGGCCCGGCGGCGCGAGAGCAGCGGGTCGGAGGGGGCCAGCGCCGCGGCCACGCTCGCCGCCTCGAGAGCCTCCGGCAGGCGGCCGAGCAGGCGGAACGACTCGGAGAGCAAAGAGGCCGCCTCGGCGTCGGAGGGGTCGCGCCGGAGAAGTCCCGCGTAGTGGACGGCGGCCTCCGGAGCGCGCGAGGCCGGGATCGCGAGTTCGCGGCCGCGCGCGAACGGCTCGGCGGCCGGCGCGGCCAGCCTCCACGCGGCGGAGGGGGCCAGTTCGACGGCGCGAGCGAAGTCCGCGCGCGCCTCCTCCTCGCGGCCGAGCACGCGCAGCGCGAGGCCGCGGTTCTCGTAGGACTTGGCGTTGCGCGGCTCGAGCCGGGCCGCCTCGTCGAAATCGGCGAGCGCCTCGCGCCAGCGTCCGAGCGCGCAGTAGCACTCGCCGCGCAGGACGTAGGCGCCGACGCCGTTCGGGCGAAGCGCGATCGCGCGGCCGAGGTCGCGCGCCGCCTCGCGGTGGCGCCCGGCGGTGTACAGCAGCTCGCCGCGCCGCGTGTAGTTGACGACCTCCGTCGGCTTGAGCGCCAGGGCGCGCGCGAGATGGCGCAGCGCGGCCGCGTGGCCGCCGGGCAGCAGGCTCAGCTCTCGCGAGAGCCGCGTGTGCGCGCCGGGGTCCTTCGGCGCGAGCGACGCGGCTTTCTTCAGCGCCGCCGCGGCGTCGCGCAGGCGGCCCATGTTGTGCAGGAGGCGCGCCTTCGCCGCGTAGAGATTGACGTCGCGCGCGTCGAGCTTGAGCGCGCGCTCGACGTCGGCCAGCGCGGGGCGCGCGCGGCCGAGCAGCCGGCGCGTCTCGGCGCGCAGGACGGCCGCGTCCTTGTCGCGCGCGTTGAGCGCGAGCGCGCGCGTCAGCGCCGCGTCGGCGTCCGCGACGCGGCCGAGCTTGAGCAGCGCCCGGGCGCGCTGCCGCCAGCTGCCGGAGGCGCGCGGGTCGAGCGCCAGGGCGGCGTCGGCCTTGGCCAGGGCGGCCTCGGCTTTGGCCCTCGCGCCGCGAAGGCCTTCGGCCTTGAGGCGCCAGAGAGAGGCGTCCGGATCCCCGGGACGCTCGCGCGCCAGCTCCTCGAACAGCGCGCCCGCCTCCTCGAGGCGGCCGAGGCCCGCGAGGGCCTTCGCCAGGCGCACGCGCAGGGCGGGATTGGTCGCGTCGATCTCGACGGCCCGCCGCTCGTCCTCCAGCGCCTCCTCGAGGCGGCCCGCCTGGCGCAGCGCGTCGGCGCGCATGAGCACCGGGTTGACGCTCGACGGCGAGGCCGCGATCGCCCGCGTGTAGAACCGCGTCGCCTCCGGCAGGCGTCCGAGCAGGTGGAGCGCCTTGCCGAGCTGGATCAGGAGCCCGGTGTCGCCGGGCGAGAGCTTCAGCGCGCGGCGGTAATCGGCGAGCGCGTCGGCGTAGCGGCCGAGGGTCACGCAGGTCAGAGCCCGGACGCCGTAGGGCCCGGGATCGCGGGGGACAGTCGGATCGCGGCGCTGAGGGCCTTGAGCGCCGCCTCGTGGCGGCCCTGGAGCGCGAGCGCGCGCGCCAGGCGCGAGGCCGACCGCGCGTCGCCGCGCCTGGCCAGGGCCGCGAAGGCCTTCTCGGCCCGCTTGAGAAGCCCGCGCTGGAGAAGGCGCTCGGCGGCGAGCCGGTCCGGCCCCGGCCCGTCCGGATTTTCCCCGGCCAACAGCGTACGGGTATTCATCTTTCCCCAGTATAGCTGTTACAATACGGCCACGCTATGAGCGAAGCCGGGACTTCTTCCGCGAGCATGGGGCCTGCGATCCTCACGTTGGCCCGGGGGTGGCGCGAAGTCGCCCCGGCGAGGGTCCCTTTCGGGTTGGCGCTCCTCATCCAGGGACGAATCGAACTGCGCGGAGGGGTTTGGAGCCCCGGGTGGCCGCTCCCGGCGAGCCGCGGCGCGAGGCGCGCGTGCCGTTGTGCGCCTCCCCGGCGGGCCGCGTTTACTGGGTTCGCGCGGAGCCTTCGGAGCTGCACGAGACCGACGCCGCGACCGGAGCATCTCGGCGCGTGGCGAGCGCGGACGGCTTCACGTACCTGCTCGCCTACGACCCTCGCGCCGACGAGGTCGTCTCCTTCCTGCCCGGCTCCGCCGGCGCTCCGGGGCGCCTCGTCTTCGTCGGCACGGACGGCCGCGTGAGGCATGCCCGCGTCGAGGAGGCGGGCTCTACCCGGCCGACGTTTCCTTCGTGTCGCGCCGCGCGCTGTTCGGGCGCGAAACCCCGGAGGTGACGCTTCACGGTCTCGACGGCGCGGTGGTCGCCTCCGCCCGGGCTCCGTCGGACCCGGGCTACCTGAGCTTTCACCCCGACGGCGCCTCCGCCGTCATCGTTCACGAGGGCCTCTCGGTCTGGGACTTCTCCTCGGGTTCGACGCGGCGAGTCTGCGAGTCGGGCCGCCGCGCGGAGTGGTCGCCGGACGGACGGAGGCTCTGGTTCTCGGACGTCGACTCCGAGCTGTGGACGCTGGATCCGTCGACGCGGAAAACGGAGCGCGTGCTGAAGCTTGAGGGCGACTCGGCGGGCTGCACGAACTTCACGAATCGGCTGCGGTGGAGCCCCGACGGGCGCTTTCTTCTGGCGCAGCTGAGCCGAAAGGCGGCGGTTTCTGCGGCGGAGGAGGCGCGTCGCCGGAAGGAAAATCCGCACGGCTGGGAGACCGGACAGAGCTTCGACTTCGATCACTACTTCTGCGTGCTCGAGCCGGAAAAGCGCCGGGCGTGGCTGCGCCCGGGCTACTCGCACCAGGTCGTCTGGACGCCGGCCGGCTAGGCCGGCGTGAGGCTCAGAACGCCCTGGGCCTCCAGGTCGCGCAGGAAGCGCAGGCCCGGCCCCTCGAGCCAGGCCGCCGTCACGCCCTTGGCGAGCAGCGCCTTCGAAATCTCGCCCATCGTCGCGCGCCCGTCGATCGCCTCGATGAGAGCCAGGTGCTGCTTGACGACGACGCGGCGCGGGTTGAAGGCGTCGGTCACGTCGTGGCCGGCCTCGTGCTTCAGGAAGCGCAGACGCTTGACCGGCTTGAGCGCGCCCTCGCCGAACACCGGCAGGAAGGTGTAGCCCGTCTCGTAGGGATACAGGAGCTTGGGGACGTCGCCGGCCGACGGAGCCTTCGTCTCGGGCGCGTCGACGCCGGCGAAAAAGGGAAGCTGCGCGGAAGGGGGAGCTCTCGTCGAGCCGGCCGTCCTCGAGCGCCTTGTAGAGCTCGTAGAGCCCCCGGCGGTCGGCGGGCGCCCCGCTCTTGGGGCCCAAAGTGAACACCGCGCGGTCGTAGTACTGCAGCAGGCCGGCGGCGACCGCGACGAAGGCCTGCTTGTCCTTGAGGTCGACGGGCATCAGCGCGCGCTGAGCCTTGCGCGCCTCCTCCCACCAGCCCGCGGAGTTCTTCTCGTTGCCGTACCAGAACAGCGCGAGCACGAGGTATTGAGCCGCGGATTCCCGGCAGAAGGACGTGTAGTCGCTGAGCAGCAGGTCGCGCAGCGTCGGGTCGGACTCGCGCCAGTAATTGATCAGCGTATAGGCCGCGCGGTGGCCAGACGTGTGCGCCAAGGTCACGCCGGTCGAGAGGATGGGGTCGACGAACACCGCCGCGTCCCCGGCCGCCAGCCAGCCGGGTCCGGCGGCCGAGACGCTGAGGTAGGACCAGTCCTTGTGGGTGAAGAAGTCCTTGCCGGTGCCCTCGTAGTCCTGGACCATCTCGGCGGTCTCGACGAGCGGCCAGAGGTCGGCGCAGCCGCGCAACCGCTCGAGGAAGTGCGCGCGGGCGTCGACGACCTTGCGCTCCTTGAGCTTGTCGACCGGGCAGACGAGGCCGACCGACACGAGGTCCGGGGCCAGCGGGATGTACCAGAACCAGCCGTCCTCGACGGCGGTGATGAAGATGCGCGTCTTGTCGGGATGCCCCGTGTAGGCGGCGTCCCGAAAGCTGTGGAAATTGTCGTAGCCTTTGGTTGAGTTCCTGATTCTACTCGATTCGTTTCTCTTTTTTCATCTCACGCCACTGCCAACGCCTTGAGATCCGCATGCTCGACGGTCTTGCCGCCTGTCGTCATCGTCTCGTAGCCGCCGATCTTGCGCATCCGGACCATCCCCGAGGCGACCAACCCAAACAACAGCACCAAGATCGAAGACTGGGTTGGAAACACGCCTTGAGTCTTCGTGCGGCGACGGAACTCGAGGTTGAGACGCTCGACGATGTTCGTGGTCTTCAGCGAGCGCCACTGCTCCTTCGGGAAGCTCATGAAGCTCAGTAGGTCCATCCCCGCGTCCTCGAGCGATCTCGCCACGCTCTCGGCCTTCCTGCTCCATTTACGCATGAACGCGGCGTACGCCGCTTTCGCCGTCTCGATGTCGTCGGCGTTGATGATCGCGTCGTAGTCGGCCTTCACCTCGCCTTGCAGCGACTTCGGCGCGTGCCCGAGCAGGTTCCAGAGCTTGTGCACGGTGCAGCGCTGGATCGGCAGGTTCGGCCACAATTCGAGAAGCGCCCGCGTCAGCCCTTTGTTGCCGTCCACAATGGCCAGCTCGATGCGCTTGAGCCCGCGGTCGGCTAGATTCGTCACAAACCCGCTCCAGGCCGCCGTGCTCTCAACGCCCATCACCGCCAAGCTCAGAAGGACCTTCTCGCCCGTCGAGCGCACGCCGATGGCGACCATGATCGGGAGCCTCTCGGCCTTGCCGCCGCATCTGACTGGCATGAAGGTCGCGTCCAGGTACACGTAGCGGATATCCTCGCCGGACAGATCCCGCTTGCTCCAGTTCTCAAAGTACGCCTGGAGTTGCACGATCACGCGCGAGATCGACGACTTCGACAGCGGCGAGTTCTTGAGCAGCGGCCGGATGGCCTGCTTTACTCGTCGCGTGTTGACGCCGCCGAAGTAGAGGCCCAGCAGCGCCGCGTCCACCTCCCGCGTGCGCCTGGCGTAGCGCGGGACGATCTGCGATTGCCATTCCCGGCTCCGTTCTCCGTCGAAGACGAGCGCGCGCGGCACGACGAGCTCCGTGGGGCCAAACGACGTGCTCAGCGTTCTGGTCTTGGTGCCGTTGCGGTAGCCCCGGCGCGTCTCGGTCCTCGCGTAGACGCCGGCGCCGAGGAAGGCGGTCAGTTCTTCTTGGGCAACTCGTCCGAGGGCCTGACGGATGTGATCACGGGCAGCATCACTGAGGACGTCCAGCGAAAACGGCAACGCCACGGCTGTTGTACGAACGGGTACGGCCTTGATAGACTTCATGTGAGCGTAACCTCCTGGTCGCCAGCTGATAACTGGCGCGGTTGTTTGACTTCTTCAACCAGAGGTTACGCTTTTCAATTTTCCACAACAACCGGGACGGTGCCCCCGTGTACGTGTACTTCCACTTCGCGCCGCGGAAGTAGGCGAAGGCCGCGACGTTGCGCAGGCCCGGGTTGTACACGCGCGTCTTGCGGAAGCGCGAGAGGAAGCCGTCCTGCCCGCTGCAGTCGGCGAGGAAATCGCAGCGCCGGGAGATCTCGGCGCCGTCCGCGCCCGCCGTCACGACGCCGGCGATGCGCCCGTCCTCCTCGATGGGCCGCAGGGCGGTCTCGCCGCGCGCGGCCTCCGCGCCGAGCTCGACGGCGTGGCCGAGCAGGAGCTCGTCGTACTCCGAGCGCTTCACCTGCCACGCGTAGTTGATCTTTTCCGGGATGCCGCCGTGGCGCTCGATGAGCTCCTGGATCGAGCCGTCGGTGAAGTCCGCGTCCCACGGCGTGCGGTCCGCGCCCCAGACGAAGGTCGCGCCGAGCTTCTTGGGGAAGCCCGCGGCGTCGATCTTGTCGTAGACTCCGAGCTCTTTGAGAACCGGGATGATGCCGGGCAGCAGCGACTCGCCGACGTGGTGGCGGGGGCCGGGGGCCTTCTCGATGATCAGCACCCGCCTCTCCGGCGCGTGCTTCTTGACCAGGCCGGCCAGCGTGCTGCCGGCGGGCCCGCCGCCGATGACGATCAGGTCCCAGCGCTCGCTCATGACGGGATTATATCGGAGAAGAGGCCGGGAGCCAAGCGGCGGGCCCGCTCGAGCCGGCGCGCCGCCTCGGCCGCATCGCCTCCGCGACCGAGGCAGTCGGCGGAGCCGATCAGCGCCCAGACGGCCGCGGGCTCGAGGCGCAGGGCTTCGTCGAACTCCGCCCGCGCCTCCTCGCAGCGCGCGAGGGAGCACAGCGCGCGCCCGCGCCAGGTCCGCGAGTCGGCGCTGCGGGAGTCCAGCGCGACGGCGCGGTCGAGCGCGGCCAGCGCCGGGCGCGCGCGGCCGAGGCGCAGCAGGGCCTCGCCGAGCCAGGCGTGCGCCCAGGCGGACGTGCCGTCGAGGGCGGCGCAGCGCCTCAGATCGGCGACGGCGCCGTCCAGCTCGCCGAGCGCGCGCCGCGCGGCGCCGCGCCAGCCGTGGGCGCGCGCAAAACGCGGGCTCAGCCGGATCGCGCGGGCGGCCTCGGATTCGCCGTCGGCGGCGCGGCCGAGCCGGATCAGTGCCTCGGCGCGCCAGGCGCGAGCCCAGCCCCAGGAAGGGTCGGCGGCGAGCGCGCGGTCGAGCAGGGCGAGCGCCTCTTTCCACGCCCCGGAGGCGAGGCGGTACTCTCCGAGCCACGCGAGCGCGCGGGCCCGCGACGCGGGGCGGCGCGCGAGGCGCTCGAGATCGCCGGCGAGCGTCTCGGGACTCAAGCCCAGACGCTCGCCCTCGCGCCAGCCGTGGCGGGGCTGGAGGGAGGCCGCGCGCTCCATGTCCTCGAAGACGCCGTCCGCGCGCCCGAGCCGCGCCTTCGCGATCGCGCGCAGCGCGAACGAAAGGGCGTACGCCGGCTGAAAATTGCGGATCTTGTAGCGGCTGCGCGCCGCGAGCGCGTCCTCGGAGTCGATATAGGCGGAGAAGTCCTCGATGGCGCCGGGGCGCCCGAGCTGGAGCCGCGCGCAGCCGCGCCACGCGAGCGCCACCGCGCAGGACGGGTCGAGGGCGAGCGCGCGATCGAGGGCGCGGACGGACTCCTCGAGCCGCCCGGCGAGCCGCAGCGCCTCGCCGCGCCACGCGTGGATCCACGCGCAGCCGGGGTCGAGCCTCGCCGCCCGGTCGAGCTCGGCCAGACCCTCCTTGCCGCCGACGGCCCGCGCGAGAAACGCGCGCGGCCACGCGAGCTTCGGCCGGGCGGCGACGGCGCGCCGCAGGTCCTCGACGGCCGCGGCCTTCTGCCCGACCTGCGGGATGCGGCGCAGCTCGGCGCGCAAGGTCCAGGCCCACGCCGCCTTCGGGTCGCGCGCGATCGCGCGGTCGACGAGCCTCAACGCGGAGGCGTAGCGGCGCTCGTAATAATGGCGTCCGGCCTCCTCGTGGAAAGCCCACAGCGCGTCGGGGTCGAGGCGCAGCGCGCGCTCCCACGCGGCGCGCGCCTCCTCGCGGCGGCCGAGCCGCCAGAGCGCCCGGCCGTGGAGCTTGTGCGCGACGGCGTCCGGACCGTGGCGGCGCAGGCCGTCCTCCACGCGGGCGACGAGCGCCGCGTCCGCCCGGCCCTCGTCGACGCGGCGCCAGTCGGCGCTCCACCAGAAGGGCTTCAGCGCAGCCACGGAGACTCCCAGGTGCGGCAGCGGCGCGAGAGCGCGGCGGCCCAGCGCGGGCCGCGGACGTGCGCGGGGGAGGAGAGGCGGCTCGCCTTGTCCCGCTCCTTGCGCGCGCGCGCGGCGTCGCCCTTCGCGGCCCACAGCAGCGCCCGCTCGGCGACGGCCTCGAGGTGGTCGGGGATGCCCGTGAGCTTCCAGGCCTTATGAAGGGCCTCCTCGGCCGCCTTCAGTTCGCCGCGCTCGCGGCGCGCGCGAGCCGTCCAGATCCAGGCCTCGACGTCCCACGGGTCGAGCGCGACGGCGCGCGAGAGATCGGCGAGCGCTTCCTTGCCGCGGCCCAGATCGAGCAGCGCGGCGGCGCGCCACGTCAGCGCCCAGCCGAAGCGCGGCGACAGAGCGAGCGCCTCGTCGAGGGACTTGAGCGCCCGCGCGGGACGTCCCCAGCGCAGGTCGGCCAGCGCGCGCCAGGCCAGCGCCTCCCAGCGGCGCGGGTCGGCGGCGACGGCGGCGTCGAACGCGGCCGCGGCCTTCGCGCGCGCGCCGCGCCGCGCGAGCAGCTCGCCGCGCAGCGCGTGCAGCTTCCAGAACCGCGGCTCGCGGCGCAGCAGCCCGTCGAGGACGGCCAGGGCTTCTTTCGGGCGCCCGAGCCGCTCGAGAAGGCGCGCGCGGAACGTCCCGGCCCAGAGCGGGGCCGCGGGGCGGCGGGCGGCGGCCGCGAGGTCGCGCTCCGCCTCGGCGAGTCGGCCGAGAGACTCGAGGATCTTGGCGCGCACGCAGCGCGCGAGCGCCGATTTCGGCTCGGAGGCGACGAGCTTGTCGGCCTCGTGCAGCTCGCTGAGGAAGCCGTCCTCCTGGTCGTAGTTGAGCTCGCGCAGGCGCAGCTCCCAGCCGAGGCTCGGGTCGAGCTTGAGCGCCGTGCCGTATGACTCGAGACCGGGCTTCATGCGCAGGAACATCAGGTGCACGCGCGCGATCGCGGCGTGCACGAGCGCGTCGCCGGGCGACTTGTCGCGCAACGCGAAGAGGTCGGCCAAGGTCTCCTCGTGGCGGCGGACGTTGGGGGTGAAGTCCTCGGAGCCTTCCTTCACGACCTTTTTGGGCGCGAACTTCGCGCGCTCGATCATCACGTCGCACAGGGGACCGGCCAGGCGCTCCTCGCCGTAGGTCAGGTCCATCGCCTTGGCGAGGTGCAGGGCCGCCTCGGCGCGCCGGCCGGACAAGGCGAACAGCTTGGCGCCGAGCATGTGCGCGGTGCTGTCCTTGGGGTCGGCGTCGACGGAGCGCATGAAGTCGAGCAGGGCCGCCTTCGCGTCGCCGCGCGCCCACGCCGCCATGCCGCGCCAGGTATAGGCGCCGTTGTCGCGCGGGTTGATCGAGAGAGCCTTCGTCATGTCCTTGCGCGCCCGCTCGTAGTCGCCGAGCATGTGCAGGACCATCGCGCGCGACGAGTAGACGGAGAACTCCTCCGGCTTGAGCGCGATCGACGCGTCGAAGTCGGCGAGCGCTTCCTTGAAACGGCCGAGCGTGCGGTACGTGCGGCCGCGCAGCGCGAGCGCCCACGCGTCGTCGGGGCGGGCCGCGATCGTCCGCGACAGCATGTCGAGCGCCTCCTCCTGGCGCCCCAGCACGCGCAGCACGGCGCCGCGCGAGGCGGCGGCGCCGACGTCCGCGGGGTCGGCCGCGAGAGCCCGCGCGTAGTGCCGCTCGGCCCGCGCGTAGTCGCCGTCGATCTGCGCGATGCGCCCGCGCAGCGTCTCGGCGTCGGGGGCCCCGGGGTCGAGCTTGAGCGCGGCGCGGAAGTCGGCCGCGGCCTCCTCGCGCCGCTCGAGCGATTGCAGCAAGGTGCCCCGAGACGCCAAAGCCCAGCGGTCCTTGGGCCGCAGGCCGAGCAAGGCGGTCAGGACCTCGACGGCCTCCGCCGTCCGCCCCTGCCGGCGCAGCAGGTCGGCGCCCTCGCGCAGGCGCGCGGCGGCTTCCGCGACGCTGAGGCCCGTCATGCGCCTCCCCGTTCGAGCAGCCGCCGCGACTCCTCGGCGTCGGCGCGCGCGCCGGCCGCGTCCCCGAGCGCCGCGCGCGCGCGCGCGCAGCAGCAAGGTCGGCGCGGCTTCGAGCGCGTCGAGGGAGAGCGCCCAGTCGAGGTCGGGCAGGGCCTGCTCGGGGCGCCCGCGCTCGAGGCGCACGCGCCCGCGCCAGGAGAAGTCGCCGGCGGCCTTCACGTCGGCCGTCACGGCCGCGTCGAGGTCTCTCTCGGCCTCCTCGAGGCGGCCGAGCAGCGCGAGCGCGCGTCCGCGCGCGGAGAACGCGGCCGGGTGGCCCGGGCGCAGGCGCAGCGCCGCGCCAGCCTCCGCGACCGCCTCCTCGAGCCGCCCCGCGTGCAGGAACGCCTCGGCGCTCCAGGCGCGCGCCCAGAACCAGGCGGGGGACAGGCGCCGGCAGGCCGCGAGGGCCTCGAGCGCGCCGGCCATGTCTCCGGCCTGCACGAGCGCCTGGCCCCGCCAGCCGGCGGCGGTCGCGTCGCGGGGCCCCGCCTTCGCGAGCGCGCGCGCGAGGTCCGCGGGCTTGAGCAGGGCGAGGCGGCCGACGAGCTTGTAGTCGAGATCGGCCGCGGCCGTGAGGTCGGCCGCGGCGCCGGAGGCGTCGCCGAGCCGCGCGCGCGCGGCCGCGCGGTCGAAGTGGAACAGAGCGAAGGACGGAAGCAGGTCGATGCCGCGCGAGTACTCGGCGACGGCCTGCGCGAAGCGCCCGGCCTGGCCCTCCGCCATGCCGCGCCACCACCAGCTGCGGTCGTAGTACGGGTCGAGCGCGACGGCTCGGTCGAGGTCGGCGCGCGCGCCCGCGGCGTCGCGCAGCTTCAGGCGCACCGCGCCCTGCCACGCCCACAGCCACGCGCTGCGGCCGTCCATCTCGAGGGCCCGGCGCGTGTCGTCGAGGCCGCCGGGGTCGCCGCGGTAGATGCGCATGCGGCCGCGGTACGTCCAGAACCAGGCCTGCGACGGGTCGAGCTCGATGGCGCGCGTGAAGTCCGCGACGGCGCGCTCGAGGCCGGCCGTTGTGTTCGTGCCGCCGACGGCGACCGCGCGCCAGGCCAGGGCCCAGGCCGCGCCGGGCTCGCGCGCGAGCAAAGCCTCGAGCTGAGGCTGAACGAGAGTCCAGTCCCAGGGCTTGGGCGGCGCGGAACTCCAGGCGCACTCGCGGCGCAGGATCTCGTGGTAGACGTCGTTGGTCTCCGGGTTGATCCGCATCGCGGCCGCCGCGCGCGCGAGCGCCTCGTCGCGGCGGCCCGCCGCGAGAAGGAGCAGGCCCGCGAGAGACGGGAAGGCGGCGCACGCCGGATCGAGCCGGGACGCCTCGTCGAGGTCTTCCACCGAGCCGTCGAGGACGCCGCGCAGGGCGAGCGCGGGAGCGCGGCGAGGACCCGCGGCGGCCGCGGCCCGGGCGGCGTCCTCCCAGCCCTTCCGGCCGAGCGCGCGCATCGCCAGCGCGCGGACCAACGTCGGCCACGCCCACCCGGGCCGAGCCTTCGCGGCGCTCTCGAGCAGGGCGAGCCCGGAGCGGCGGCCGCGCGCGAGCTCGAGCTCGCCCAGCCAGGCGAGCGCCTCGGGCGTCTTCTCGGCGCGCAGCAGCGCCGCGGCGGGGCCGAGGCGGCCGAGCAGGCGCAGGACGCGACCGCGGACGGCGCCGGTCGAGAAGCGCGCCGCGGCCTCGAGCCCGTCGCGGTGGAAGCGGGCGAGGACGTCGGGATCGTAGTGCGCGGTCCAGCGCGGGTCGCAGCCGAGCGCGTCCGCGAGCCCCGGCAGCGCGCGCTCGAGAGCGAAGCCCGCGCGCGCCGAGGCCTCTCGGAGAGGGTCGCCGCCGAGCTCGGCCGCGACGACGCGCGGACCTTGCGCCTCGGGGCGCAGCCGCGCGGCGCGCTTCCACAGCGCGAGGGACTCGTCGAGCCGCCCGAGGCCGCGCAGCGCGCGCGCCTTCCAGACGACGGCCTGGTAGCTCCGCGGCTCGAGGCGCAACGCCGCGTCGAGGGCGCGCAGCGCCTGCGCCGGGCGTCCCGCGATCAGCGCGCGGCGTCCGCGCGACAGGGGCGCGGTCTTGCGCGGCGCCGGCGGCGCGGCCAGCTTGCGCAGCGCCTCGTCGCGCAGGCGCTGCGGCTCCTCGTCCCCGGGGCGCAGCGCGGCGGCGCGCGCGGCGGCCTCGGCGGCGCGCGCGTAGAGCCCGAGGGAGTGCAGGGCCTTGGCGAGGCCGAGCTCGGCGCGCGCGCCGGGAGAGAGGCGGCCCGCGCGGGACCAGTCGGCGGCCGCGCGCGCGTGCCGCCCGGCGAGCGTCCAGCACGCGGCGCGGCGTTCGTGGAGTCCCGCGTCGCCGGGGCTCAGCGCGAGGGCGCGGCTCCAGCGCCGGGCGGCCTCCGCCGGCCGGCCCGCGAGCGCCAGGCGGCGCGCCTCGGCCGCGGGCTCCGCGGCGGGCGAGCCCGCCTCGGCCAGCGCGAGCCGCGCCTCGGCGCGCCAAACGGACGTCCACGAACCGCTCTCCGCCCAGACGAGGGCCTCGAGGCACGCGGCGGGGCGGCCCGAGCGCAGTTCGTGCTGGGCGAGCCAGGCCAGCGCCCACGGGGCGCGCCCGGCGGCGCGGACCTTCGCGGCGAGCTTCTCGTCGGCGGCGGACGGGCGCAGCGGCCGGCCGCCCTCCCAGGCCGCGCGGCGGCTCTTCGCGCAGGCGAGCCGCAGGGCGTTCACGCGGCCTCCCGGGCGCGCAGCGCCTCGGCGAGCGCGTCCTTCTCGGCCCGCGCGGAGTCCGGCGCGTCGGCGAACGCGCGGGCGAGCTCGGCGCGCATGGCCTCGGCGTCGCCGCCCGCGCCGAGCGCGAAGGCCAGTCCCACGCGCGCGGTGTCGTGGCCCGCGTGGACGTCGAGCGCGCGGCGATAGTCGGCCGCCGCCTCGGCCGGGCGTCCGGAGAGGAGGTGCGCGCGGCCGCGCCAGGCCAGCGCGGTCGGGTCGCGCCCGTCGAGGTGCAGCGCGCGGTCGAAGTCGGCGATCGCCGCGTCGAGCCGCCCGAGGATCATGAACGCGGCGCCGCGCCACGCGAACACCCACACGCTCTTCTGGTCCAGCGAGAGCGCCTTGTCGAAGTCGGCCACCGCCCCGGCGACGCCGCCGAGCGCGAGGCGCGCGCGCCCGCGCCAGCCGTAGGCGTTCAGGTAGTACGGATCGGCGGCGATCGCGGAGTCGAGGTCGGTCCTCGCCTCCTCCCAGCGCCCGGTCTGCGCGAGCAGCTCGCCGCGCCAGGCCAGCGCGCGCGCGTGGCCGGGGTCGGCGGCGAGCGCCGCGTCGAACTCGGCGGCGGCTTCCTGGTCGCGGCCGAGGCGGCGCAGCAGCCAGCCGCGCCAGGCGGCGGCGCCGGCGCGCGCGGAGCGCGGGAGCCTCGCGCGGCGCAGCGCCGCGAGGGCTCTCTCGAGGTCCGCCGTCTCGGGGCGGGCGTCGCCGCGGCCGCGGTAGACGAGGTGGTACTTGGCGTCGAGCGCGAGCGCTCGTTCGATGTCGTCGAGCGCGGGAGCGGCGCGCCCGAGCATGAGCCGCGCCTCGGCGCGCCAGGCCAGCGACTCGGCGTCGTACGGGTCGACGGCGATCGAGCGGTCGAGGTGGGGAAGCGCCTCCTTCCAGCGTCCGCTCTCCACGAGCGCGCCGCCGAGCCAGCCGTGCGCCCAGGCGTTCTCGTCGTTGAGGGCGACCGCCTCGCGCAGGCAGGCGAGGGCCTCGTCGCGGCGCCCGAGCCACAGCAGGAGCTCGCCCTTCCACGAGTGCACCCAGTCCGCGTCGGGGCGCAGGGCGAGCGCGAGATCCAGGTCGGCGAAGGCGCCGTCGCCGTCCCCGGACTTCAGTCGCGACTCGCCGCGCCGGCACAAGGTCTGCAGGTACTCGGTCGTCAGCGCGATCCGGCGGTCGAGCTCGTCGGCGCGCCAGCGCGTCGGACGGCCGCCGCCGGCGCGCCCGCGCGCGTCGTGCTCGAGCGCGCGGCCGAGGACCGCGAGCGACTCCTCGTGGCGGCCGAGCTTGCCGAGCGCCTCGCCGAGCAGGCCGAGCGCCAGGCGGTGTCCGGGTTCGGCGGCGAGCGCGCGCTCGAGGTCCTCGATCGCCTGCGCCTCGCGGCCGATCCAGAGGCGCGTCATCGCGCGCCACGTGAGCGCCCACGCCGGGCGCTCCTTGGCCGCGGACTCGAACGCGGCCGAGGACTCCTTCCAGCGGCCGAGCCGCGCCAGGACCTCGCCGCGCCAGCACGCGGCGAGCCAGTCCTTGGCGCGCAGGGCCTTCGGCAGCGCGGCGTAGCGGCGCGCGTCCATCTGCCCGGGGAGGCCGAGCACGCCGAGGCACTTGCGCGGCGGCAGGCGCACGAGCTCGGCCAGGCGCGCAAGCAGCGCCTTCGGCAGTCCCAGGCGCGCGGCGAGCGCGGCGTCGAGGACTCCGTTCCTCCAGCCGAGTCCGAGCGGATCGGCCTGTCCGGCGGGGTGCCGCAGCTGGTACCACAGCGCGTCGGGGCGCTCGAGCGAGAGCGCCGTCAGCTCCGCGGCGTCTCCGCACGCGGCCTTGATCAGCCGGGCGGCGGGCGAAGCGTCCGCGCCGAGCGAGCGCGCGGCCTCGGCGCCGCGTCCCAGGCGGCGCAGGGCCTCGGCGCGCAGGAGCAAGAGCTCCGCTTCCCGGCCTCCGCGCGAGGCGGCCTCGTCGAAGGCGGAGAGCGCCGCGGCCGCGCGGCCGGCGCCGAGCTCGAGCTCTCCGAGCCACAGCCGCGGCCACGGCGCGAGCGGGAGGAGCCTCGCCGCCGCGGACAACTCGGCGCGCGCTTCTCTCGTCCGGCCGCCTTCGCGGAGAAGGCGGCCGCGCCACGCGCGCGCCCAGCCGTGGGACGGGTCGAGGCGGCGGGCGGCGTCGAGCTCGCGCCTGGCCCCGCGCGCGTCGGCGAGCTTCCACAGCCCGACGCCGAGCCAGGCCGCGGCCCACGCCGACTTCGGCAGGCGCGCGCGCATCGCGCGCAGATCCGCGGCCGCGGCCTCGAGGCGCGCGGGATCGGCGCTTTCGAGGCCGAGGCGTCCGCGCAGGCCGGCGGCCCAGGGATCGCGGCCCGCGCGCGCGACTGCCGTGTCGAGGTCGGCGGCCATCGCCTCGGCGCGGCGCCGGCCGGGCCGGTCCGACCACGTCTGGCCGGGGTGAAGGGGATAGGCGCGGTCGAACGCCTCCGCCGCCACGCGGAACTTCCCGGCCTTCACGAGGGCCTCGCCGTGCCAGGCGTGAGCGAGGTCGACGCGCGGGTCGAGCGCGACGGATCGGCCGACGTCGGCGGCGGCGCCCGCGGCGTCGCCGGCGAGCAGGCGGACCTTCCCGCGCCACAGCCAGGCGGTGGGGGAGCGGGGATTCAATCGCACGGCCTCGTCGAGGTCGGCGCGCGCGCCGGCGGCGTCGCCGGCCTTGCGCCGGGCCTCGCCGCGCCAGGCCCAGACCTCGCCGTAGCCGGGCGAGCGCCGCAGCGCCTCGCTCAGGTCGGCGTACGCGCCCGCGGGGTCTCCGAGGCGCGCCTTCGCGCGGCCGCGCAGGGCCAGCGGCCAGCCCTCGGCGGGGAACAGCGCGGCGAGCGCGTCGCAGTCGGCGAGGGCGGGCTCGCGCCGTCCGGTCTCGGAGAAGATCTCGCCGCGCACCGCGAGCGCCCAGGGCTCGCCGGGGACGAGGATCAGCAGCCGGTCGAGGTCGGCGACGGCCTCGTCGTAGCGGTCGAGGCTCGCGAGGAACGACGCGCGCCAGGCGCGCGCGCAGGGCAGGCGCGGGGCGAGGCGCACCGCGGCGTCCGCGTCGCCCAGCGCCGCCGCCAGGTCGGCGGCCGAGCGCGTCGCGAAGAACGCGTCCGAGCGGAGCCGGAACCGCCACAGGCGCTCCCACGCGCCTTTCGGCCGCGCCGCGACGAGGCGGTCGAGGGCGCGCGCCGCCTCCGGCCGGCCGGCCAGCGCGAGCGCGGCCGCCTCGAGCAAGGCGGCGTCGCGCGGGCGGGACTTTCGCAGGGCGCGCGACAGCTCAAGACCGCGCGACGGGTCGGGGAGCGTCCGGTTGCCGGGCGCGTCGCCGATCAGGTCCTGCTGAGGATCGAGGACCGTGCCGAAGTCGAGGCCGGCCTCGTCCCAGCGGCCCGACGCGAAGAGCGCCTCGGCGTTCACGGGGCCCCCGCCGGCGCGAGCAGGCGGCTCAGCGCGTCGCCGAGAAGGTTGTCGGCCTCGTGGAAGCTCCGCACGAGGCCCGCCGGGTCCTCGCCGGCCGCTCGCGCGAGGAAGTAGGCCTCGCGCGGGCAGCGGTAGTGGCGCGCGCGCGAAAGGCGCGCGTGGATGAAGGCGCGCGCCTCCTCATGCAGGCGCTCGCGCCTCTTCCAGTCGACCCCGCCGTCCAGGTCGCCCACCGCCCACTCGCCGAGCGCGGAGAAGGGCTCGGCGAAGACGGAGTAGCACGGGTAGAAGCGGCCGTCGGCGCCGAGCACGAGGTCCTGGTAGGCCGGGTCGGGGCTGTCGCAGTGGGGGTTCGGGCCCGCCGGCCGCAGGGAGCCCAAGTTGCCGAGCTCGAGGCCCTTGCCGGCGGCGCGCCACCAGCGGCCGAGCCCGTCGAGGGCGACGCCGAGCGCGGCCAGGCCTCCGGGCGTCCAGCGCTCCTGGATCTTGAGGTGAAGCTTGAGCTTTCGGAACCCGGCCTTGCGCAGGGCCTCGAAGCCGCGCACGAGCGCGGGCGCGGTGTCCTCGCAGACGGTGAAGTTGGCGTCGGCGCCCGACAACTCGCCGCCGAGCTTCTCGAGGATCCGTCCGAGCGCGGGGCCGCCGCCGCCGATCAGCGCGCGGTGCGCGTCGTTGGCCGCGGCGTCGCCGTCGAGGCTGACGGTCACGCCGACGCCGAGCGCGGCCAGCGCGCGCATCCGCTCCGGCGTCGCCAAGGTCCCGTTGGTCACGACGGAGGCGCTCACGCCGCGGCCCGCGTGGGCGTGGAGCCGCCGCGCGAGGCTCATCAGCAGGTCCCAATGGATGAACGGCTCGCCGCCGATCAAGGTCACGTGCACGCGGCGCGCGCCGGCGAACTTCGCGACGTGCGCGTCGAGCGCGCGCAGCGCGGCCTTCTCGTCGAGCACGGCCGAGGCGTGGCCGTTGAGGTCGAGGAAGCAGTAGTCGCACGTCATGTTGCAGCGGTTCGAGAGGAAGACGAGGAGGTTCACGCGGACGCCTCCCGGGCCCGGCGCAGCAGCGCGGCGGTCTCCTCGTCCTTCGCCGAGAGAAGGAACGAGCGCTCGAGGTCGGCGAGCGCGGCGGCGCGGTCTCCGGCGCCGAGCGCCGCCTGGCCGCGCAGGCGCAGCGCGAACGCGTGGTCGGGCTCGAGCGCCAGCACGCGGCCGAGGTCGCGGCGCGCGCCCGTCCAGTCGCCCGCGTCGAGGCGCGCGCGGGCGCGCCACAGCCGCGCCCAGAGCTCGGCGCCGCCCGCGCGCACCGCGCGGTCGAGCAGCGGCAGGGCCGCCGCGGGACCGCGGTCGCGGCGCACGCCCTCGCCGAGCCAGGCCAGCGCCCACGCGCAGGCCGGGTCGAGCTCGACCGCGCGGCGCAGGTCGGCGAGGCCGGCGGAGCGGTCCTCGGAGTCGACGAGCACCCGGCCCCGGAAGCCCCACGACCACGGCGAGTCCGGCCGCGCGGCGACCGCGCCGTCGAGCGCCTCGCGCAGGGCCGCCTCGCGCGTGAGTCCGCGCTGCGACGGCAGGCGGTTCCAGGAGTGGCGCGGGTGGAACGGGAAGGCGCGGTCGAAGTCGCTCACGGCCGCGCGCAGGCGGCCGAGCTTGAAGGCCGCCTCGCCGCGCCAGGCGTACAGCAGGACGTGGCGCGGGTCGCGGCGCGCGGCGCGGTCGAGGTCGGGCCAGGCGTCGGCGGGCCGGCCCGCGGCCAGGTGCGCGCGCCCGCGCCAGGCGAAGGAGAGCATGTAGCGTGGAGAGAGCGCGACCGCCCGGTCGAAGTCGGAGAACGCGCCGCGCTCGTCTCCGGCCTTGCGCCGCGCCTCGGCGCGCCACGCGCGGATCGCGCCCCAGAGCGGGTCGAGGCGCACCGCGCCGTCGAAGTCGGGCAGCGCGGCGGCGAGGCGGCCCGCGTTGGCCTTGGCGCGCGCGCGCAGGGCCAGCGCCCACGCCTGCCGGGGATTGAGGCGCACGAGCCGGTCGAAGTCCTTCATCGCCTCGCGCGGGCGCTCCTGCTCGGTGCGGATCTCTCCGCGCTCGGCGTACGCCCAGGCGCAGTCCGGGTCGAGCTCGAGGATGCGCTCGACGTCCTTCAGCGCCTCCTCTCTCAAATCGCGGTCGTGCAGGAACTCGGCGCGCATCGACAGCGCGAGAATGTTGTCGGGGTCGAGCTCGAGCGCGCGCTCGAGATGGCGGACCGCGTCGAGCGCGTCCGAGAAGCGCCGGCGTTCGCGCGCGAGCAAGGTGCCGCACGCGAAGCGCCAGACGAACGCCCACGCGCAGTCCGGCGAGCGGCGGGCGGCCTCGGCGAAGTCCGCGTCGGCCGCGGCCAGCGCGCCGCGGTAGAAGCGCAGCAGTCCGCGCAGCATCAGCAGCGGGCCGGGAACCGCGGGGACGCGCAGGCGCCCGGTCACCGCGGCGAGGGCGCGGCGGTCGGACTCCGCGTCCTCCGGCCGGCGCCAGAGCGTCGTGTAGAGCAGGTCCTGGCGCGGGTCGAGGCGCGGCGAAAGGCCGCGCGCGGGGCGGCGGCCGGTCAGCAGCTGGACGGCGTCGTCGAAGCGGCCGGCGGCCGCGGCGGCGGACGCGGCGGCGAGGTCAGGACGCATGAACCCTCCGGACCGCCTTCTCGCGGACCGCGGCGGCCTCGGCGTTCCCGCGGTCGAGAGCGAGCGCGCGGTCGCAGTCGAGCCGCGCCGCGTCGCAGTCCCCGTCCTCGAGGCGCAGGCGCGCGCGCGCCGCGTACGCCCACGCGCAGCCGAAGTCCAGGCGCAGGGCCTCGGCGAGGTCTTCGTACGCTCGCTTGCGGCGCCCGGCCTCGGCCTCGAGCAGGCCGCGCCAGGCCCAGGCGGCGGCGTAGCCCGGCTCGAGGGCGGCGCAGCGCGACAGGTCGGCGCGCGCCGCCGCGCGGCGGCCGAGCGCGGCGCGCGCGCGGCCGCGCCAGGCGTAGGCCCAGCCGAGGCCGGGGTCGAGACGCAGGGCGGCGGAGCAGGCGCGCTCGGCGTCCTCGTGGCGTCCGGTCTTGAGCAAAGTCTCTCCGGTCCACGCGAGCGACCAGGCCGACCTCGGCGCGGCGGCGAGCTCGGCGAGCGCCGACTCGAGCCGCGCGGGTTCGGAGGACGGCTCCCAGGAGAAGCGGCTCTCGCGGCGCAGGGCGCAGGCCATGTCCTCGAACGCGCCGGCCGCGTCGCCGGACTTCCAGCGCAGGCGGCGCCGCCGCTCGTAGTGCAGGCCGTACGAGGGGTCGAGCTCGATCGCGCGGTCGAGGTCGCGCCGCGCGCCCGCGGCGTCTCCGGCCGCCTCGCGCGCGGCGGCGCGCCACCCGTACGCGAGCCCGTAGCCCGGCGAGCGCCGCAGCGCCTCGTCGAAGTCGGCGCGCGCGGCGGCGGGGGCGGTCCGGGACAACGCGAGGCCGCGCCACGCGAGGATCCAGCCGCACGCCGGCGAGTCGGCGGCCGCGCGCGCGAGCTCGTCCAAGCCCGCCGTCCCGTCCCAGAGCGAGGTCATGCGCACGCGCAAGGCGCGCGCCCAGCCGCACGACGGCTCGAGCGAGACGGCGAGGTCGAGGTCGCGGCGCGCCTCCGCGACGCGCAGGCGGTCGAAGTGCAGCTGCCCGCGCCACGCGAGCGCCCACGCCAGGCGGGGAGAGCGCTCGAGCTTCGCGTCGAGCCAGCGCAGCAGCGCGGGCTCCGGGTCGCCCTCGCGCCAGGCGGACGGCGCGCCGCTGAGGTGAGGGTCGAACGCGAGCGCGCGCTCGAGGTCGGCGCGGGCCGCCCGCTCGTCGCCGG
Source organism: Elusimicrobiota bacterium (assembly GCA_023213235.1). Taxonomy (GTDB): domain Bacteria; phylum Elusimicrobiota; class Elusimicrobia; order UBA1565; family UBA9628; genus GWA2-66-18. Next base: position 1,622,780 of record CP096137.1, read on the forward strand.
CCTCGTCGGCCGCGCGCGCGCGCAGCAGCCAGGCGAGCTTGACCTTCGGGTCGAGCGAGAGCGCCGCGTCGAGGTCGGCGCGCGCCTCGCGCGGCAGGCCCGCGGCGAGCGACGCGGCGGCGCGCGCCAGGCGCGGCCACAGCTCGCGCGGGGCCGACTCGACGGCGGCGTCGAGCGCCCCGGCGCGGCCGAGGCGGCCCAGCAGCAGGGCGGGCACGAACGAGTCCGTTTCGCGCCGGCACCGCTCGAGCTCGTGGCGCCCGGCCGCGCGGCGCCCCGAGCGGATCAAAGCCTCGGCGCGCCACAGGCGCGCGCCGAGATTCCGGGGAGCGGCCTTGAGGACGGCGTCGAGGAAAGGGAGCGCCTCGCGCGGCCTCCCGAGCTCCACGAGCGCGGTCGCGCGCAGGTAGCGGGCCTTCGCCGATGAACCCGCGCGCGCGAGCTCGGCCAGGGCGCCGTCGGGACAGCCGAGTCGCAGGAGCCGCTCGCCGCGCAGCAGGCGGGTCCCGGCGCCCGGGCGGGGGCCCTCGGCCGCGCGCTTGCGCGCGGAGACGCCGAACAGCGACCAGCGCGACAGCGCCTCGGCGCCCGGAAGGTCGAGTTCGAGCAGGCGGTCGGCGTCGAGGGGGAGAGCCCGCTCACGCGCCTCCGTCCCGCAGCGCGCGCAGCCGCGGCTCGACGCTCCTGTCGCCGAGCGCCCAGGCGACCGCGGCCAGGCGCGGCTCGAGGCTCGCCCCGCCGCCGCCCGCGCGCCAGCGCAGCGACGGGTCGAGCGCGGCCGCCTCGGCGAACGCCGCGAGCGAGGAAGCGCGCTCGCCGGCGCCGAGCAGGGAGAGCGAGAGCTGGTCGTACATCTCGGCCGAGCGCGTCTCGCGCGCCAGGGCGGCGCGCGCGTCCCGGACCGCTCCGCGCGCGTCTCCGTGCGCGAGCCGGACGCGCGAGCTCCAGAGCAGCGGCCAGCCGGACAGCGAGGAGGCGGCGGCGCGGCCGAACTCGCGCAGGGCTCCCGCCGCGTCGCCGGCCGATGCGAGCGCCTGCCCGCGGTGCGCGCGCGCCCAGGCTCCGCCGCCGGCGCGCCGCAGGGCGTCGAGGCCCTCGCCCGGTCGGCCCGAGCGCAGCAGGGCCAGGCCGAGCCACGTCCGCGCCCGCGCGCGGCGCGGGTCGAGCGCGAGCGCGCGGGAGAGCTCGGCGGCGGCGCGCTCGTTGTCTCCCGCGTCGAGGCTCAGGCGCCCGAGGAAGGTCCACGCGTCGGCGTCTCCGGGGCTCGCCGCGGCGCGGGCCTGGCGGATCATCGACTCCGGGGGCGGTCCACGTGTCCTTGGGGCTCAGCGGATAGATCCTGTCGAAGTCGGCGAGCGCGGCGCGGAAGTCGCCGAGCCGCGCCGCCGCCTCGCCCCGCCAGGCGACGGCGAGCGCGGCGTCGACGGGCTTGAGCCTGCCGAGCGCGCCGCTCAAAGAGGCCCGCGCTTCTTCATAACGCCCCGCCTCGAGCAGCGCGCGCCCGCGCCAGGCGGCGGCGAGCGGATACGGGGCGCGCCCGCGCGCGACGGCCTCGAAGTCGCGGAAGGCCCCGGCGCGGTCGCCGCGCTTTCTCTTCGTCTCGCCGCGCCACGCGAGCGCCGCGGCGAGGGTCCGCGCGTCGCCCTGCGCCTCGGCGTTCTCGACCGCGGCGTCGAGGTCGGCGAGCCCGGCCTCGAGGCGGCCGAACTTCGCGCTCGCGCGCCCGCGCAGCGCGAGCGCCCAGGCGGCGCCGCGGGCCAGGCCGGCGAGGGACTCGTAGTCGGCGCGCACGAGCTCCCAGAGCCGCAGCTCGGTGTAGACCTCGCCGCGCAGGGACAGCGCCCACGCGAGGTTTTCGCCGCGGTCGACGAGCCGGTGGAGGTCGGGCAGCGCGGTCAGGTAGCGGCCGAAGTTCGCGTGGTAGTCCGCGCGCCAGAACAGCGCCGCCGCGGAATCGGGCTCGAGGCGCACGGCCGCGTCGATCGCGGCCTCGGCCGCGGCGAGCTGGTCCGCGTCGCGGCGCTCGAGCCCCCACAGGGACCGCGCGCGGAACTCCCAGAGCAGAGACCAGTGCCTCTGAAGCGGAGGCCCTCCCGGGGTGGGCAGGCCCGCGAGCCCGCGTCGGTAGTCGCCGCGCGCGATGCGCAGCGCCGCGACGAGCTGGCGCAGCCGCGCGTCGCGCGGGCGCGCGCGGAGAGGCGCGCCGCGCGGCCGAGGCTCTCCGCGAGGCCGGCGTCGGCGGGCTCTCGGTAGCGGATATCCTGGAGAGGGTCGGCGAACAGGCCGAGCCCCGGGCGGCCGGGGCCGAGGCCCGCGGCGGCTCCCGCGAAGTCGAAGGCCTTCAGGCGGTCGAGGGCCGCGCCGGCGTTCACGCGCTCTCCACGAGGCGGCGCGCGCCCTCGGGCGCCAGCGCCAGCGCGCGGTCGAGGCAGCGGCGCTGGCCGCGGGCGTCGCCGCTGCCGCCGCGGATCAGCGACAGCGCGGCCCACGCGCGCCAGGAACCCGGGCTCTGCCGTCGCGCCGCGTCGGCGTCGGCCAGCGCCGGCTCGAGGCGCCCGGCGCGGCGGCGCGTCTCGGCGCGCCACAGGCGCGCGTCATGGCTGGCGGGATCGAGCGTGAGCGCGCGCGTGAGGTCCTCCTCGGCCGCGGCGAGGTCGCCGGCGCCGAGCGCGAGCTCGCCGCGCCAGGCCCAGGCCCACGCGCAGACCGGGTCGATCGCGACGGCGCGGGTGAGGTCGGCGTGAGCGCCCGCTCTGCCCAAGAGGCGGCGCGTCCCGCCGCGCCACGCCCACGCGGGCGCGTAGCGCGGGTCCTTGCGCGCGGCTTTCGAAAGGTCGGAGAGCGCCTCGGCGTGCCGGCCGAGCGCCAGCCGCGCGCGCGCGCGCCAGACGAGCGGCCAGCAGCGCTCGACGCCGAGCGAGAGCGCCGCGTCGAGGTCGGCGGCGGCGTCCGCCGGCCGGCCCGCCTCGAGCCGCGTCCAGCCGCGCCACGCGAGCGCCCACGCGTGCTTCGGGCGGCGCCGGAGCAGGCGCGTCAGTTCCGCCTCGGCCGCGGCGAAGGCGGAGGCGGGCCCGCGGGAGCGTGAATCCAGACGTATCGATTATTGAGCGCGTGGGCGCGGTTGAGGTCCTCGAGCCCGCCCTCGACGTCGCCGAGCGCGCGGCGCGCGCGCATGCGCTCGTTGAACACCCACGACAGGTTCGGGTCGGCCTCGCGGCCGCCGCCGCGGTACGCCCAGCAGTAGGACCAGTCGACCGAGAGCGCGCGGTCGAAGTCGGCGGCCGCCTCCGCGTGCCGGCCTTGAGAGCTGCGGATGCCGCCGCGCCACGCGAAGGAGCGGAAGTACCCCGGGTCGAGCGCGATCGCGCGCTCGAGCTCGGCCAGCGCGGCCCCGGGCTCGCCGCGGTGGCGCAGCGCCTCGCCCAGCCACGCGCGGATCCAGCCGCACGCCGGGTCGAGCCTGACGGCCGCGCGCAGGTCGGAGAGGCCCTCCTTCGGGAAGCGGTTGACGAAGCGCACGCGCGCGAGGATGGCGCGCAGTCCCGCGTCCTTCGGCGCGGCCGCGGCGCCGCGTTCGACGCTCGCGATCGCCTCCGAGAAGCGCTGCGACTCGCGCAGCGCGAAGGCGCGCAGCACGTAGGCCCAGGCGGGAGGGCGCGGCCGCGCGAGCAGGGCGTCGAGAGCCGGCAGGTAGCCGGGGTAGCGCTTGACCGAGGGCGCGTCGAACTCGCGGTAGCGCACGAGCGTCGAGGCGGGCAGGCGCCCGAGCGCGCGCAGGTCCGCCTCGGCGCCGTCGAGGTCGCCGCGGACGGCGCGCACGCCGGCGCGAAAGAACCACCCGTACGCGCAGTCCGGGTCGGCCGCGAGGGCCCGCTCGAAGGCCGGCAGGGCGGCGGCGGGCCGCCCGGCCTCGACGGCGCGGCGCGCCTCGCGCAGGCGCGCGCGCACGGACTTCGACTCGCTCAGCACGGGGCGAAGTCCTCCGCGCCGTAGAGCCGCGCGTACTCCGGCTCGTAGCCGAGGCACTTCGCGTTCAGCGAGCAGCGCGCGCACGACGGCGACTTCGCGCGCTGCGACGCCTTCATCTCGTGCAGGTCGATCGCGAGGTCCTGCGGCTGCGCGAGCGCGTCGTCGGTCGTTTCCACGGACCAGTCCGCGATCCACGGCTCGAGCTCGGGGACGACGCAGGGGGCACGTTGATCAAAGTCGGGGTGTCGGGGCGCGAGCCGGCCTCGTCGTAGACCTTGAACGCCTCGCGCAGGTACGGGGCGGCCTCGGAGTAGCGCACCGCGTGCTTGGGGCCGTTGAGCTCCATCATGCCGCGGTGATGCAGGAAGATCACGTCGAAGTCGCGGATGCCCAGATCCTTGACGCAGAAGCGGAAGAACGCCGGGAGCTCCTTGTAGTTGCGCGCGGTGACGACGAAGTTGAGCCCGACGTAGACGCCGAGCTTGCGCAGATGCCCGATCGCCGCGACGGCGGCGTCGAAGGCGCCGGGCAGGACGAGCAGCTCGTCGTGCAGCGGGGCCGAGGCGGCGTGCAGAGAGACGCGCGCGTAGTTGAGGCCCGAGTCCTTGAGGCGGCGCGCGTACGTGAGATCGGCCAGGCGCACGGCGTTCGTCCCGATCTGGATGCGCTCGAAGCCGAGCTTGCGCGCGAGCAGGAGCAGCTTCGGCAGGTCCTTGTGCACGGTCGGGTCGCCGCCCGTGAACCAGACGCCGTCGAAGCCGTCCGCGCGCGCCTTCGTCATGAGCCCCGCGGCGCGCCGCAGCTCGATCTCCTGCGCGAGCACGTCGGGCGTCAGCGGGGGTTGTAGCAGAAGCCGCACTTGGCGTTGCAGGCGTAGCCGAGCAGGAGCTCGTAGGTCTTCACGCGCGCTCCGCGACCGCGGGGCCGAGCACTCCCTGCACCGCGAGCTCCTCGACGAACCGCCGGCCGGGGCCCTCCCACCACCACGCGGGGATGTCCTTCCCGGCGAGCAGCGCGCCGAGCTCTCCCATCGTCCGCGAGCCGTCGAGCGCGGCGAGCAGGACCTCGTGCCACCGCGTGACGAAGCGCCTCGGGTTCAGCGCGTCGCGCACCGAGTCGCCCGGATCCTCCTTCAGGAACCGCGCGCGCTTGACGGGCTTCAGGCGCCCGCCGGCGCCCGCGGGGAGGAACGAGATCGAGACGTCGAACGGCGTCAGCAGGCGCGGCGCGTCGCCGTCGCCGAAGCGGCAGACGGGCGCCCCTCCGGGCGCGTTCTTGAGCACCTCGACGTAGAACGGGTAGTCCTCGGGCCGGGTCGGGGTCTCGTCGAGCAGGCTGCTCGCGGAGAACAGGCGGTCGTAGTGCTGCGTCAGGCCCGCGGACACCGTCACGAACGCGGCCTTGTCGCTCTGCACGACCGGCAGCCACGCGCGCTGGATGCGCCCGGCCTCGGCCCACCACTTGGACGCGTCCTTGTCGTGGCCGTACCAGAACAGCGCCATCACGAAGTACTGCGCGGCCGACTCCCGGCAGAAAGCGCCGTAGTCCTTCCAGAGCAGTTCGCGCTCCGCGGCGCCGGCCGCCCACTGGCTGATCAAGGTGTACGCCGCGCGGTGCGCGCCGACGTGCGCGAGCGTGACGCCCGTGGACAGGATCGGGTCGACGAAGATCGCGGCGTCGCCGGCGGCGAGCCACCCCGGCCCCGCCGCGGCGCGGTTGAGGTAGGACCAGTCGCTGTGGCTGAAGAAGCTCTGTCCCGAGCCGTCGAAGTTCTCGACCCGCTCGGCCTCCGTCATCAGGGGAGCGAGCTCGTCGCACGCCGCGAGCTCGCGCGCGAACAGCGCCTCGAGCTCCAGCCCCGACTTCTTGAGGTTCTCGACGGTCGTCACGAGGCCGACGGAGACGACGCCGTCGTCGATCGGGATGTACCAGAACCAGCCCGGCCCGACCGAGCACACGAAGATCTTCGTCTTGTCGGGATGGCCGGAGTAGGTGTACTTCCACTTCGCGCCGCGGTAGTACGCGTAGCCCGCGACGTTGCGCAGGGACGCGTGGTAGCCGCGGATCTCGCGGTACTTCGACAGGAACCCCGCCTGTCCGCTGCAGTCGGCGACGAACTCCGCCTCGCGGCGGCGCGGGCCTCCGGGCTCGAGCGTCTCGAGGCCCGCGATCGCGCCGTCCTTCTCGATGATGCCGGTCGCCTTGGCGCCGCGGACCACCTCGACGCCGGACTCCTCGGCGTGCTTGAGCAGGATCTCGTCGTAGCGCGACCGCCGCACCTGCCAGGCGTACTCGATGCGTTCCGGGATCTTCCCGAAGCGGCGGATCATCTCGGTGACGTTGACTTCGTTGAAATCGTTCTCCCAGACCTTCCGGCCCGCGCCCCAGACGTAGTTGGCGCCGATCTTCTTCGGGAAGCCGGCTCCGTCGACCTTCTCGAAGACGCCCATCTCCTTGAGCACGGGCACGATCCCGGGCAGGAGGGACTCTCCGATGTGGTGGCGCGGGCCCGCCTCCTTCTCGAGGAGCAGGACGCGGCGCTCGGGCGCGTATTTCTTGACGAGCGTCGCCAGCGTGCAGCCGGCGGGGCCGGCGCCGATGACGATCAGGTCGTGGGGTCGGTTGTTCACGGGGAGGCTTTGGCGAACTCGGGCCACGAGAAGCGGCCGCAGTACCAGTCCTCGAGCTGCTTGGCGTACACGCCGCAGCTCTCCGGCTTGTTCGTCATGAAGAAGCGGCACAAGCCGGACTCGCCGCACAGCTCGGCGTCGCCGGCCTTGCTCGCCTTGAGGAACGCGCCGTAGTCCGTGCACTCCTGCTTGTCGTTGCACTCCTCGGGGTTCGCGGGGTCGTTGTTCATCGTGAACCCCTTGAACTCCTTGCAGTAGGAGTCCTCGCCGTAGAAGGACGCGAGCGTCTCCGGGCAGTGCTTGACCCACTTCTCCTGCTTCTCGGCGTAGGCCATGCCGGGGACGGTGAGCGCGGCGCAGGCGGCCTTGGAGTCCTCCCAGTGGGCGAGCCACGCGTCGCAGGCGCGTTCGCGGGACTCCGGGGCGAAGGTGTCGTTGCCGGACTTCAGGAACTGGAGGCACAGCTTGCGGGCCTTCGGCTTCTTCTGCGCCGCGGCGTAGAAGAAGCGGTCCTTGTGCAGGTTGTCGGAGCAGATCTTGGCCGTGTTGCCGATGAGGCCGATCTCGGGCTCGTGGAAGTTCTCGAGCGCGCCGCAGCGCGGCTTGCCGTCGGCGTGGGACCGGCACTGGTAGTAGCGCACGAAGTGCATCGCGAAAAGGTCGAGTTGCGCCTTCCACTTGTTCGTCCCGAGCTGGCCGCGGATCTCCTTGACCATCTTGTCCGGAGAGAAATTCGCGCGGCAGGAGGCGGCGTCGGCGCTCGCCGCGGGGCGGGGGCGGTCTCGGTTTCGCAGCGCGCGGAGGACGCCAAAGACGCGGTCAATACGATGAGCGCGATTCGCATCGGTTTTCTCCCGTAAAACCCTTTAATTATCGTCATTATTTGAACGGCACGCGCCGTTCACGCCGATGTTACCTTATTAGGGAAAGTGTAGCCCCCGAAATCAATAAATCAAGCCACTTTTGCCTTCAGAAACAATGCCGGCGGCAGAAACATGGCCAGCAGCATGGCGATGCGTTTACCCCGCGTGAAGTAGCCGATGGCTCCGCCGAGAAGCTCGAGCCGCGCGGGAAAATGCCACAACAGGGCGAGAACGATCGCGTTCTCGATGAAGTCGAGGGCCAGGTAGGCGGCGGGCATGGCCCCCAGCGCCTTTCGGAGCGCCGGGCTCATGCTCAGCCTGTCCGTGGTGAAGCGCGCGAGCACCGTGAAGAAGGCGAAGACGGTGAGGGGAAAGACGAGGTCGATCGTCAGCACGGTGCGCAGGTACATGCGGCGGCCGTGCTCGCCCATCGCCTCGAGCCGCCGATAGGTCTCGTCGCTCGAGAACGAGGCCTGCATGTCGAGAATCTTCTGTCCGCCCGTCGCCTCCATCAGATGCGCCAGGCTTCCCGGAAACTTCAGGGCGTGGGTGATCACGAAAACGACGAGGACCGCGGCGAACGCGATCAGCAGCGACTTGGGACGGGTCATGGCTTCCTCCTGCGTCTGGGCGCCGAATCCGGCTTCAGCATCGCGGCCAGGATTTCGGCTCCGCCCTGGATCGTCGATTCCTTCCTGCGCGCGTCGAGCTCCTCGAGCTTGATCATCAGCGCGAACTGGTGGAAGAATCCGCTGACGGCGGCGATCTGGAGTTCGAGGGGGACCGCGGTTCCGATCCGGCCCTCAGCGCGCCCTTTGACGAGCCAGGCGCGCAGCACGCCGAAAAGAGTCCTGTTCCCGAAGCGCGAGGCGACCTTCGGCCAAAACAGGGACAGGTGATCGTGAACGAAGAGCACGGACTCGAGATCGTCCGACAGCAGCTCGACGTAGGTTCGCATCCACTGCAGCAGGACCGCCTTCGTCGGCCCCTCCTTCTCGAAGTCGGTCTCGAACTTCGTCAGCAGCTCCCGGTAGGCGCGCTCGAACAGGTAGACGCCGAGCGCCTCCTTCGAATCAAAATACTTGAAGAGGGCCGGATTCGTGTAGCGCGCCTCGGCGGCGATGTCGCGGATCGTGGTCGCGTCGTAGCCGTTGGAGACGAACAGCTTGAGCGCGGCGTTGAGGATGGCGCGTTTGGAGGGGGGTCTCCTTCGCTGAGGATCGTCCTGTCCCTGCGGGTGCCGTCGGCCATGACCGAAGGTTAGCATATGCTAACCACGGCGTCAAGGGAGGAGGACTCTAGTGGTGATCCCGTTCAGGAACCAGGTCCATCCCGCATTTCGGGCAGCGTCCGGGCTTATCCGACCTCACCTCGGGGTGCATCGGGCAGGCGTAAACCCCTTTTTCGGTCGTCGCCGGCTCGGGCGCTTTTTTCTTGGCGTTGATGGAAGAAGCGACCGTGCCCGGCGGGTTCTTGAACCAGCCGAGATCGCCCGGCAGCTTGACCCTCTTCATGTAGTCCTCGGCGCTCGCGAAGGCCGGCAGATCGGAGTGAACCTTCATCACCGTGAACATTCCGCCCATCTCGAGCGAGCCGAACGGCCCGTCGCCGCCCATCATCGGCAAGGTGTTCTCCGGTCCCTCCATGTGCTTGGCGTGCTGGGAGTGCTCGCCCATCCCCGTCTCGCCCATCGCCATGTAGCCCGGGACGAGCTTCTTGATCTTGTCTTCGACGCCCTTCTGGTCGACGCCCAGCATGTTGGGCACGTCGTGGCCCATGGGGTTCATCGGATGGTGGCGCTTGTGGCAGTGAAGCGCCCAGTCGCCGGCGATCGCGGTGAACTCGAAGTCGCGCGTCTGTCCGGGGCAGACGACGACCGTCGTCTCCGGCCACTGCGCGGATTCCGGGATGTCGCCGCCGTCGGTGGCGACGACCTTGAACGTGTGGCCGTGGATGTGGATCGGGTGGCAGTCCTGCGAGACGTTGCCGATGCGCACGCGCACGCGCTCTCCGGGCTTGGCGCCGAGCGGCGCCGTGCCGGGGAACGAACGGCTGTTGAACGTGAACAGGTTGAAGTCCGTCATCTCGCTCGGGTTCGGCCGCGCGGCGCCCGGGGCGACGTCCCATTCGTTGAGGAACAGCGCGTAGTCGCGGTCGATCGCGCGCTTGCGCTCCTTCGGGTGGATGATGAAAAAGCCCATCGTGCCGAGGCCGATCTGGACCATCTCGTCGGCGTGCGAGTGGTACATCTGGGTCCCGTGCTGCTTGAGCGTGAACTCGTAGGCGAAGGTGTCGCCCGGGGGGATGGCGGGTTGGGAGAGCCCGGCCACGCCGTCCATGCCGCTCGGCAGCAGCAGGCCGTGCCAATGGACGGCGGTCGCCTCGCGGAGCTTGTTCTCGACGAGGATGCGGACGCGGTCGCCCTCGACGGCCTCGATCGTGGGGCCGGGCGTCTGCCCGTTGTAGCACCAGGCCTTGATCGTCGAGCCCGGCGCCAGTTCGTGATCGCACGGCTCCACCGTGAGGCGGAAGACCTTCACTCCGTCCTTCATCTCCCACTTGAGCGTCGAACCGTTGGGCGTGATCACGGGGGTGTACGCATGGGCGGCATGAGCCATGCCCAGGGCCAAAGCCGTCATCAAAGTGCGCATCATGTTTACTGTCCTCCGTCCGGAAGCTTGCCGCCGGCCACGCGCTCGAGTTCGGCGCGTTGGCTCCAATAGTCCTTCAAGGCGTCGACGTAGGCCGACGACGCGTCGAGCTCCAGGCGCTTGGCCTCGAGCAGGCCGTAGACGCCCTTGAGCATGTAGTTGTAGTTTTTGAGCGTCTCCGCGATGCCTTCCTTGCGGTCGGCCAAGGCCTTCGCGTACGCGGCGACCGCCTCGCGGGCGGCCGCCAACTCCGCGCTCGTCACGCGCGCCTCGTAGCGGATCGCGGTCTCGAGCGACTCGACCGAGGCCAGGCTTTGCCGGCGCTGCGCGGCGAGACGGGCGCGGGACGCCTGCCGCCGCTCGAAGATCGGAATACCGATCTCGAACTCCGGGCCGAATTTCGACTCGCCGGAATACTCGCGCTCGGTGTCGACTCCGACCTCGAGCGGACCGAAGAAGCGCAGGCGCTCGACGGCGAGCGCGTCCTTGAGCACCTGAGGATCCCGGCGGGCCGCCGCGAGGTCCCAGCGCTGCGAGAGCGCGGCCTGCTCCACCGCCGCGGAGGACGGGTCCACCGCGGGCGGCGCGGGGAGCTCGTCGGGGACCGTCCAGTCCGCCCGGTCCTGGATCGCGAGAAGCATCGCCAGGCGCTCGCGGGCGGCCGCGGCCCGGGAGCGCTCGTGCGCGAGCTCCGCCGCCGCCGTCTGCCTCGAGGCGCGCTCGTTGGCCAGGTCCAAGGCGCTGATGTTGCCCGCCGCGCGCTGCCGCTCGGCGAGCTCCACCGCCGCGTCGAGGCTCTCGACCGCCTGCTCACGCAAGGCCAGCCGCCGGCGAGCCGCGACGTGCGCATAGAAGGCGCTCCGGGCCTCGGCCTCCAAGCCGAGGACCTCGTGGCCGAGGCGGGACTTCGCCTGCTCGAGCCGCTGCGACGCCACGCGCTTGCGCAGCGGGCGCTCGACGAAGTCGAGCAGGTTCACCTTCACGCCGAACTCGTGGCCCGCGGCTCCCGAGCCGCCGGCGAAACGCATCTGCCCGTGCACGCGCGGATTCTCCAGGATGCCCGCTTGGGAGAGATCGGCCTGAGCCAGGCCCACCTCCTCGAGCTTCACTTTGAACGCGGGATTGCGGGCCAGCGCGATGCGCGCGGCCGCGTCGGCGGTCAGCGTCTCGGCGAGCAGGGCCGACGGGTCCGGCGCGGGCGCGGCGGCGCTCGCCAGCGCGGACAGCAGCTCAGGACCGTCCCCGCCGCCGCGGGAGCCGCCGACGCCGGCGCCAGGACGACGTCGAGGGCGTCGAATTGAGGCGCGACGGACGGGGCCGCCGCCGGGACGGCGGCGCGCATGCAGCAATCGGCGCTCTTCTCCGCCTTCGGAGCCCGCTGACAGCAGGAGTGGTCCTGCGCGGCGTCCGCGGCCGCGGCCAAGGGCATCAGGCAGGTGCAGGACCCGAGAAACACCGCGAGCGCGGCCGCGACGATCGACTTCATGTCCAGAGTATAGAACCTAACGTCTACAGCCGCAAGGCGGACGGCGGACGAGAAATTGGTATTCTGAGGGTATGAAACGGGCGCGCGACGAAGCGGCGGCGCAGCTGGCGCGGGAACGCGGGCGGTTCCTCGCGTTTCTCGAGGCTCGTCTGGGGTCGCGCGAGGAAGCCGAGGAGCTTCTTCAGGCGGCCTACGTCAAAGGACTCAAGTCCTCGGAGACTATAAAGGATCGTGAAAAGGTCACCGCCTGGTTCTTTCAGCTGCTGCGCAACGCGTTGACCGACCATTGGCGCAAAAAGGCCGCCGAGGGCCGCGCCGTGAACGCGTTCGGCGCCGAGACGGCGCGGCAAGAGAAGCTGGACTCCGCCAAGCTCGACCGCGAGGTCTGCAAGTGCGTGAGCGCGCTCGTCGGGACCATCAAGCCCGAGTACGCGGACGCGATCAGGAAGGTCGATCTCGAGGACGCGAGCGTGAAGGACCTGGCCAAGACCGCGGGCGTGAGCGCGAACTCCGCGGCCGTCCGGCTGCACCGGGCGCGCAAGACGCTCAAGAAGCGGCTCATTCAGACCTGCGGCAAGTGCGCCGAGCACGGCTGCCGCGACTGCGACTGCGGCAAGGTGTAATGCTTCCGGGGCTCGTCCGTCTCCTTGGGTGAGAGCCGCTCAAGGCTCGAAGGAGAACGACGATGAACACGCCACTGAAGGATCCGGTCTGCGGGATGGAGGTCGACGAGGAGGGCCTCGCGCACGAGCACGACGGGCATACCTACCGCTTCTGCAACCCGAAGTGCCGCGAGAAGTTCAAGGCCGATCCGCGCCGCTACCTCGGCGAGAAGCACGAAGACGCGCCGCCGGCGCCGGCCGGGACGAAGCACACCTGCCCTATGCACCCGGAGATAGTGCAGGACGGACCCGGCTCCTGCCCTCTCTGCGGCATGGCGCTCGAGCCGATGATGCCCTCGGCCGACGAGCCCGAGGACGCGGAGCTGTCCGACATGACGCGCCGACTCGCGATCAGCGCCGCGCTGACCTTGCCGGTCTTTACGGCGGAGATGGCGGGAATGAAGTTCGGCCACTTTCTCGAGCCTGAGACGATGGCCTGGGCGCAGTTCGCGCTGGCGACGCCGGTCGTGGTCTGGGGCGGGCTGCCGTTCTTTCAGCGCGGCTGGCAGTCGCTCAAGCGGCGGGCGCTCAACATGTTCACCTTGATCGCGCTGGGGACCGGCGCCGCCTACGGGTACAGCGTGATCGCCGCGGTCGCTCCCGGGCTTTTCCCGGAGGCGTTCCGCGACGCGCACGGGGCGCTGCCGCTTTACTTCGAGGCGGCGGCCGTGATCACGACCCTCGTCCTGGTCGGGCAGGTGCTGGAGCTGCGCGCGCGCGGAAAGACCGGCGAGGCGATCCGTTCCCTTCTGAGGCTCGCGCCGAAGACGGCCCGGAGGATCCGGGGAGGCGTCGAGGAGGACGTCCCGCTCGAGCGGGTCCATGCCGGCGACCTGCTCCGCGTCCGGCCCGGCGAGAGCGTCCCCGTCGACGGCGTCGTCGTCGAAGGCCGCAGCTCGGTGGATGAATCGATGATGACGGGCGAGCCGATCCCGGTGGAAAAGGCCGCCGGAGCGGCCGTCGTCGGCGGCACGGTCAACGGAACCGGCGGGTTCGTCCTGCGCGCGGAGAAGGTCGGGTCGGACACCATGCTCGCGAGGATCGTGCGCATGGTCGCCGACGCGCAGCGTAGCCGCGCGCCGATCCAGCGGCTGGCCGACACGGTCGCCGCCTGGTTCGTGCCCCTCGTCGTCGCCGTCTCCCTGCTCACGTTCGCGGCCTGGGCCTGGCTCGGCCCCGAGCCGCGCTTCGCGCACGCTCTCGTCAACGCCGTCGCCGTGCTCATCATCGCGTGCCCCTGCGCGCTGGGACTGGCCACGCCGATGTCCATCATGGTCGGCATGGGCCGAGGGGCGAAGGCGGGGTCCTCTTCCGCGACGCGGCCGCGCTCGAGACGCTCGAGAAGGTGGACACGCTCGTCTTCGACAAGACCGGGACGCTCACGAAGGGACGGCCCGCGCTCACGGCGGTGATCGCCGCGGACGGCTTTGCCGAAGACGAGGTGCTGGCGCTGGCGGCCTCGGTGGAGAAGGGCAGCGAGCATCCGCTCGCGGCGGCCGTCGTCTCCTCCGCGGATGGGCGAGGACTTCCGGTCGCCGCGGCGTCGGAGTTCCGGTCGTTCACGGGGAAGGGCGTGTCGGGAGTCGTCGCCGGCCGGCGCGCGGCCTTCGGCAACGCGCGGCTCATGGAGGACCTCGGCGTTTCCCTGGACTCCCTCGCGGCGAAGGCCGAGGCGCTGCGCGCGGACGGCGGCACCGCGATGTTCCTCTCCGTCGACGGCCGGGCGGCGGGCATCCTCGCGGTGTCCGATGAGATCCGCCCGGACGCCAAGGCGGCGCTCGACATGCTGCGCTCCGACGGACTGCGCCTGGTCATGCTTTCGGGCGACAACCGCACGACCGCCGAGGCCGTGGCCCGGCGCCTCGGCATCCCGGAGGTGATCGCGGAGGTCCTGCCGGACCGCAAGCGCGCGCACATCGAGGCCCTGCAGCGCGAAGGCCGCAAGGTGGCGATGGCGGGAGACGGCGTCAACGACGCGCCGGCGCTGGCTCAGGCGGACGTCGGCATCGCCATGGGCACGGGCGCCGACGTCGCGGTCCAGAGCGCCGGAGTGACGCTCGTGAAGGGGGAACTGGCGGCCGTCGTCCGGGCGCGGCGGCTGAGCGCGCAGGTCATGGGCAACATCCGTCAGAATCTCTTCTTCGCCTTCGCCTACAACGTCCTCGGAGTGCCGGTCGCGGCGGGCGTCCTCTATCCCGCCTTCGGCGTCCTGCTCAGCCCGATGATGGCGAGCGCGGCGATGAGCCTGAGCTCCGTCTCCGTGATCGCCAACGCCCTGCGCCTTCGCCGGGCGGCTCTTTAGCGCCGCGAGCCGGCGACGGCTCAATAACTTATAATCCTGCGAATGGTCCGTTCCTCGGAAGCGACGTTCGGCCTGGACGCGCGCGTCGAGGTTCTGTCGGTCCTGCAGCGGCTGGCGCGGCCGCCGGGCGCCGCGCCTCGCGGCGCCCGGGCCTACGCGGGCGCGATCCGCGCCCGCTTCGCCGCGTTCGCGGCTCATCCCGCCGTCGCCGCGCTGCGCGCGCTGCTGAGCGCGGGGAAGTCCGAGCCGCTGCTGACCGAGGTCGCGCTGCTTCTGCCCGACGCCGGCGGCCTGGCCGACGCCGAGACCTCGGCCTTTTCGCGCACGCGGCGGACTTCGCGAGCGCCTCGGGCGCCCGGAAGTTCTTCGACTCGCGGAAAAGGGATCGGACGGCCTTTCTCCGGCTCGCCGAGCGGGAGGCGGGGCGCGGCCAGAAGCCCGCCGAGGTCGAGGCGTACCTGCGGACTCCCTTTCCCGGCCGATGCCGCGTGATCCTCGCCCCGCTCCTGCCGCGGGAGTTCGCGGTGAACGTCTCGCGCGGCGGCGTCGAGACGCGCGTGCGCTGCGGCTCTTCCGGGTACGGGGGCAAGCTGACCTTCGAGCTCGACGCGTTCGACGCGTGCGTCGCCCATGAGCGCGTCCACACCGTCGTCGGGCCGCTCGTCGCCGCCTCGCGGGCGGCGTTCGAGGCTCTGCCCGGCCGGCCGCCCGCGACGTGCCGCGACCGGAGCTCCTGGGAGGGCTGCTACGAGGAGCACCTCGTGCGCGCGATCACGCTGCGCGCGCGCGGCGCGGCGCGCTCCCGCGCCGTTCTCGCGAGCTGGAGCCGTTCCGGCTATCCGTACCTGAGGCGGCTCTGCGCGGAGCTGGAAGGCTTCGAGGGCGCCGGGGGGACGACCCTCGCCGAGTTCCATCCCCGGTTGCTCGCGGCGTTTTTGTTAGAATCCCAGGCGTGAAGCGGGACAAGAACCCGGCCTCCCTCGAGCGCGCCCAGGCCCTCTCCGACGCGGGCGCGGTCGTCGAGGCCATCGAGGAGCTCGACCGCCTGATCGAGCTCGAGCCGAGCGCGGCGCTGCGCCTGCGCAAGACGCGCTTCCTGCTTCAGCGCAGGAACTACGTCGAGGCGGAGAAGGAACTCGAGCTCGTCGCGTCTTCGTCCCCGCGCGAGGCGGACCTTCCCCGGCTGCGCGCGGAGCTCTTCGTGATGACCGACCGCCTTCCCGAGGCGCAGACGGCGCTCGAGGCGGCGCTGAAGGCCTCGCCCGCCGACGAGGACCTGCGCCTGCGCCGCCTGCGCGTGCTCGTCCAGCGCGGCTTCGAGAAGGAGGCGGCGGCCGAGAGCGCCTCGCTCGCGAAGGACGCAACGCCGCGCGGCCGGCTCGAGGCGCGGCTGTCCGGCGCCCAGCTCGCGCTCAAGAGCGGCGACCACCGCGGCGCCGAGAACGGCTTCAAGGCCCTGATGAAGGAGCTGCCGCAAGACGATCCCGTCTCGATGAAGGCGCGCCTGTACTGGGCGGCCTCGCGCGCCGTCGATCCCGAATTCCGCAGGAGGCATGGCATGGACGCGAACGCCCGCAAGCCGAGCAGGCTGTACCTGTGCGGCCTCGGCATCTTCCCGCCGTACACGGCCTCCCTTGAGGTGCTGCACGCGATCTCGACGTGCGACGTGATCTTCAACAACGTCGCCGGCCCGGAGACGCGCGAGGTGCTCGCCGAGTTCTGCGGCGACATCCGCCCGGCCTCCTACCAGGCGTGGCAGGACGAGCCGAAGTGGGCCGACCGCATCTTCGCGGAGCTCGACAAGGGGCGCACGGTCGGCTTCGTCACTCGCGGGCACCCGCTCGTCTTCGGGGGCCTCGCCGTCGAGCTCGTGCGCCGCTGCCACGCGAACAAGATCGACCACCGGACCTTCGGCGCGGTCTCCTCGATCGACCACCTCCTCGCCTACACGGGCAAGGGGCTCGGAGACGACTTCGGCGGCATCCAGGCGCTCGACCGCCCCGCGATCGAGAAGTCGAAGACCATGAACACGGCCGTGCCGCTGCTCGCGTGCTTCTACTCGGGCATGGAGGAGAAGGGCGAGGTCGCGAAGTTCCAGAAGAGCCTCGAGCGCTTCTACCCGAAGGAGCACCTGTGCTGGATGTTCGGACCGAAATACGACGACGCGCCCGCGACCGTGGCCGTCGGCGCGCTCGCCAAGACTTTTCCGACCGCGCACGCGAGCCTGATGCTGTACGTTCCGCCCCTGGGAAAATGAAAGAGCTCGACTCCGACGGTCGCAGCTACCTGACCTGCCTGATCGGCCTGCCTCCGGGCGGGCGCGAGCGTTGGGAGAAGGCGCTGGCCGGGGCGAAGGGAAGCGCGCTCGCCGGGCGCGCGCTCGCGATGCTCGGCCGCGACGCCGAGGCTCTCGCCGTCCTCGACAAGGCCGTCGCGCGCGACGCGAAGGACGCCGAGGCCTGGGCCTGGCGCGGCGAGGCGCACCTGCTCGCCGGCCGGCTCGATCCGGCGCGCCGCGACCTCGACCGCGCGGCCGAACTCGCGACGTCGTGGCCGTGGGCGCGCATCCTGCGCGCGGTCACGATGCTGTCGGTGGGGGACGTCGCCGGCGCCTCGGCCGAATTGGCGAAGACGGACGCGCCCGAGGCCGCCGTCGTCGCGGCCCTCGTCGAAGGCCAGCGCGGTCAAGCCGCGCAGGGCGTCGCGACCCTCGCGAAGGCCGACAGCGGCCCCGCCTACGCCGTGCGCGCGTTGCTCAAGCTCGGCCTGGGCGACCTGCCGGGCGGCCTCGCCGATATTCAAGAGGCGGCCAAGCTCGAGCCGTCGGCGTGGGTGCTCATGCGCCGGGCCGACGCGCTCAACCGCTCCGGCTTCTACCGCGACGCGCTCAAGGACGCCTTCAAGGCCGCCGAGCTTCTGCCCGGCGTGCCCGAGCCGCGCCTGCAGGCCGCGAACATCTACTTCGACCAGGCCTTTTACCCGGAGGCCCTCGAGCACATGGAGGCCGCGCTCGCCTGCTCGCCCGACGACGCGGCCCTGCTCGCGCGCCGCGCGCGCTTTCATCTCCTTCTCGGGAGGCTGGAGGAGGCCGAGGCCGGCCTCGACCGCGCGCTGAAGTCCGCTCCCGGCGACGGCCAGCTCGTTTACGAGCGCCTCAACGTGATCGCCCTGCGCGGACGCTACGACGAGGTGCTCAAGGCCATCAAAAGGGCGCGTTGTCGGCGCCGTTCGACTCCTATCTGACCGCCTACGTGCTGTGCCGCAAGGGCGAGCGCGCCAAGGCCGTGAAGCCGTTTCTCGCCGCGGCCGCCGCGTCCGAGGGCGGGTTCGCCGAGCGCTGCCGCTTCTACGCGCTCGTCTGCCGCGTGCTGTCGGAGAAGCCGTCGGGCAAGCCCGTCAAGCACCCGCAGTTCTACCTGTGCGGCGTCGGCATCCATCATCCCTACCAGATCACGACGGAGATCCTGCGCGCGCTCGACGCCTGCGAGGTCCTCTACAACAATCTCGGAGACCCGCAGGTCTCGGAGTTCCTCGGCCTCTTCGGCGCCGAGATCCGCGCGGTGACCCGCGTCGACAACGAGCCGGCGATGGGCCGCGTGCAGCGCATCATCGCGGGCCTGCAGAGGGGAAAGACCTCCGGGTTCGTCACGCGCATCCACCCGTTCATCTACCGCCGCATCGCCAACGACCTCGTCGTCGTCTGCGACGAGAAGAAGATCGACTTCAAGGCCTTCGGCGCCGTCTCGCTGACCGAGGTCGCCTGGGGCCTCGGCACCGCCGAGCCCGACCACGGCCCGGCGCGCGGCCCGTTCGGCCTGCGCGTCTTCGACCTCGTCCATCTGGTGAAGAACCCGTCCCAGCTCGATCACCGCCTCGCGACGATCGTCTACGCGATCGCCAACGACGAGGACCGGCGGAGCTTCTGTCAATTGGTGCGGGAGAAGTACGACCCGGCGCGCACCGTCTACTTCCTGGCCGGCTCCGGCGACCGCGAGCAGCAGGTCGTGTCGGCGCCCGTGAGCCGGATCGAGGAGAAGCTCCTCTCGCTCGACCTCGGCACCGTGACCTATCTGCCCCCGGACCTTTGAGGAAAACATGGAACAGCTGATCATCTGCGGCCTCGGCGTGCGCGTGCCCGAGGAGACGACGCTCGAGACCATCCAGGCGCTGGCGGACTGCCGCGTCGTGTACTCCGACCTCGACGACGAGAAGGCCCGGAAGTGGCTGTCGGGCTACGTCGCCAAGCTCGTGCGGCCGAAGTCGGCCGACGAGGTGCTCAAGGACGCGCCGAAGGGGGGCGTCGGCCTCGCGGTGTGGGGGCACCCGCAGTCGTCGAGCCGGCTCGCGCGCGACGTCGAGCTCGGCGCCCAGAAGGCCAAGCTCGGCTACCGCGTGTACGGCGCGATCTCGCCGATCGGCTCGTCGTTCGCGCGCTCGGTCTCCTTCCTCGGCGGCGACTACGGCTACCAGGGCATCCAGTCCTACGACGTGAGCGCCGTGCTCGACGACCCCAAGGGCGCGACGGCCGACCTGCCGCTCGTGCTCTACGCGGAGCGCGCCTCGGCCGCCGACTGGAAGAAGGCGCTGGCCCTGCTGGCCCCGTCCTACCCGAAGGGGCACAAGGCCCGGCTGTTCGCGCCCGGCGGCGAGAGCGAGACGGAGCTGGCCGCCGCCGCGCCCGGCGACCGCTGCGTGCTCCTGATCCCGCCGGCCAAGCCGCTCGAGGTCCGCAAGTTCAAATGGTGAGCTGGCGCGGCCGGCGCGTCCTCGTCACCGGGGGCACCGGCTTCATCGGCTCCGCGCTCGTCAAGCGACTCGTCCGCGAAGGGGCCGAGGTTCATCTGCTGGTGCGCGCCTCGTCCACGGGCGCCAAGCTCGGCTCCGCGTGGGACAAGGCGAAGAGGCACGTCGGGAATCTCTCGGACGAGGCGTCCCTGCGCGCCGCCGTCGCGGCCGCGGCGCCCGAGGCCGTCTTCCACCTCGCGAAGGACCGCGGCGCCTCGACGTTCGCGCGCGAGGCCGAGGCCACGCGGCTCCTCGGACGGGTCCTCAAGGGCGCGCCCGGCCTGCGCCGGCTCGTGCGCACCGTCCACGACGCGCCGCGGCGCGCCGACGACGAGGCCCTGACCGCGGAGCTCGCCGCGGCCGGCCTGCCCGTCGTCGCGCTCGAGCTGTTCCTCGTCTACGGGCCGGGCATGCCGGCCGGCGACTTCCCGCTCTCGATGGTCCGCGGCGCGCGCCCCGCGGAGCTTTCCGCGGCGGCGAAGGACTGGGTGTGGATCGACGACGTCGTCGAGGCCTACCTGCTCGCCTCCCACGCCTCGGGAGTCGAGGGCGCGACGATCCCGGTCGGCACCGGCCGGGGCGTGACCGAGGCGGACGCCGCCGCGCTGCTGCTGCGCCTGGCCGGAGACGCCTCGCGGCCGCCGCGCGCGGCGGGCGAGGCGGGCGGGCATCCGGCCGATCCCGCGCCGGGGCGCCGCTTCCTGCGCTGGAGCCCGCGCGTGCAGCTCGAGCAGGGGCTCGGCCGCCTGCTCGGAGCGGACGCCTCGCGCCCGGACCTCGCCGCCGAGCGCCGACGCATGACGCCGTGGCTCGGCGAGCCCGGCGGCCGCGCGGGGCGCGCCGCGCGCGGCGCCGCGTGGGCGCACGTCGACCGGGCCGCCGCGCTGTACGCGAAGGGCGACCTCGAGGGCGCCGGCCGCGAGGCCGACCTGTTCATCGGCAAGCTGCCCGGCGCCGCCGCCGGCCCCGCGATGAAGGCCCTGCTCGCCGCCCAGGCCGGAGACCGCGCCGGCGCCGAGCGCTGGCTCGAGGCCGCCGGCCCCGCGGGGCCCGTGGGCTGGACGCGCGCGTTGCGCGGACTGCTGCGCTCGCGCTGGGGGAGCTCGAGCTGGCGCGCGAGGACCTCGCCGCGACGCGCCTCGTCGAGCGCTCGGCGTGGGCGTGCGCGGAGCGCGCCGAGGCCTTCAACCGGTCGGGGCTGTACTGGAGCGCTCTGACCGAGCTCGACCACATGCGCCGCACGATGCCCGGCAGCCCGGAGCCGGACCTGCGCGCCTCGGCGATCCACCTCGAGCAGGCGCAGTACGAGGAGGCCGCGGCGCGCCTGGCGCGCGCCGCGAAGGCCGCGCCGCGCGACGCCGCGGTGCCGCGCCAGCTCTCGCGCGTGCGCTTCGTCGAGGGCGACCTTCCCGGCGCGCGCGCCGCGATCGAGCGCGCCGCGCGCCTGGCGCCCGGCGACGAGTCGATCCGCCGCGAGCTCCTGCGCCTGTGCGTCCTGCAGGACGACGCGAAGGCCGCGGAAAAGCTCCTCGCCGGAGCCTGGGGCCCCGGCGTGCGCGAGTTCTGGCGCGCCTACATGGCCTGCCGCGCGAAGCGCTTCGACGAGAGCGTCCGCCTCTTCAAGGAGGCGGCCGCGTCCGCCGATCCGTCGCTGTCCGCGACGGCCCGCTTCTATATCGTCGTCGTGCGGACCATCGCCGAGACCCCGCCCGCCCCGCCGCCGCCGCCGGGCCGGGAACTCCTCGTCATGGGCCTCGGCTTCCGGCACCCGTACCAGTCGAGCGTCGAGGTGATCCGCGCGCTCGTGTCCGCCGAGGAGTTCTTCAGCAACCTCTCCGACACCACGGTCGCCGACATGCTCGGCCTCTTCGGCTCGCCGATGCGCACGATCGTCTTCCGCCGCTCCGACGGGCAGTCGACGGCCTGCGCGCGCATCGTCCTGCGCGGCATGAAGACGCTCAAGCGCGGCGCGGTCGTCACGCGCGGCATGCCGAGCTACTACGGCCGCCTGGCGTATCGCCTCGTCAAGGACTGCGCCAGGCTCGGCATCGCCTGCCGCATCCCGCCGTCGGTGGCGATCGCCGACTTCCTGCCCGCGCTCGCCGGCCGCAGCACCGGCACGGCGCTCGGCTTCGAGGTGCGCGACACCAACGGGCTCGACGGCATGGACCCGCGCCTGCCCGCGATCGTCTACAACTTCTCCACCGACGGGCGCGCCGCGCAGGCGCGCCGCATCGCGGGGCTGTTCGCGCCCGAGGATCCGTGCTGGCTGATGGCCGGCTCCGGCTACTCCGAGTACGAGCCCGTCGAGACGACGATCGCCGCGCTCGAGCGCGGGCTCATGGCCGCCGACTCGGCCGTGACCTTGCTGCTTCCCTCGAGAAAAGCGTGAGCCGCGGGCGGGCCTGGGCGGCGGCGGCGCTCGCCTTGGGCGCCTTCTTCGCCGTCGCGGCGGCGACCTCGGTCCCGTTCGACGACAACTGGGGGCACGCGGAGGTCGAGA
Source organism: Elusimicrobiota bacterium (assembly GCA_023213235.1). GTDB lineage: Bacteria > Elusimicrobiota > Elusimicrobia > UBA1565 > UBA9628 > GWA2-66-18. Next base: position 1,644,631 of record CP096137.1, read on the forward strand.
GCGGCGAGCTGCTGCTGCACGGCCGGACCGCGCCGCGCTTCAACGTGTCGTTCTCGATGCCGCTGACCTCCGTGGCCGCGGCGTGCCTGTTCGGCCATTGGGGCCTCGAGGGAGGGCGCCTGCTCTGGGCCGCCCTGCTCGCCGGCGTGCACGTCCTGGCCGCGTCCTTGGCGCTGGCGGCCGGCGGCTGGGCCGCGGCGGCCGCCGCGCTCGCGCTCGTCGCGCGCCTGTCCTGGGCCTGGGACATGTATCCGATGAACACGCTTTACGCGGCGGGCTTTCTGCTCGCGGCCGGCCTGCTCGTCCGGCGCGAGCGGGAGCCGGACGTCTCCAACGGGCTGCTGCTCGGCCTCGGCGTGGCCCTCAGCGTCCTGCTGCGCTCGCCGCTCGTGTTCTTCCCGTTCGTCCTGCTCGCCGCCGACCTCGCGCGCCCCCGCTCCTCTCGTCCCGGCGCGGCGGCCGCGCTCGCGCCCTGCTCGCGCCCGCCCTCCTGCTGCTGCCGTGGATCTGGATGAATTGGCGGCTCCACGGGAAGTTCATGCCGCTCGAGGAGGGGCGCATCGAGGGGCTGCTCGCGGCGTCGATCGCCGGGGTCGAGAAGCCGAGCCACGTCAGCGGGTTCACGGGCTTCGGGGCCGGCCTCGTTCCCGGCCTCGCGGCGTGGGCCCGGGCGGCCGCCGCCTCGCCCTGGACCTACGCGGCCTCCTGCGCGGCGCGCGCCCGCTGGATGCTCGAGGGCCAGCCCCTGCTCTTCGCGGCGGCCGCCGCGGGCGCGTGGCTCGGCCGCGCGCGCGCCGAGGTCCGGGGCCTGGCCTTGCTCGCCGTCTACTACGCCGGCGTCCACTGCCTGATCGCGATCTCCGAGGCCTATCTCGTGCCGCTGTGGCCGCTGCTCGCCGCGCTCGGCGGCGCGGGCGCGGCGGAACTGCTGCGCCGGGTTCGCCCGGGAGCCTGCGCGCCGAGGCCGGAGCCGGCCCGGGCCGTCGTCCTCGCGCTCCTGGCGCCGGCGCTCGCGGCTGCGGCGTGGAGCCTGACGCTCGTCGTCCGCTATCCGGCGCGCGCCGCGGCGGCGGCCGAGACCGACGCGGCGGAGGAGGAGGCCTGGCCTCTTCTCGACGAGGCGCGCCGGCTCCTGGCGCGCGGCGACGCTCGCGGCGCCGGCGAGCGCTACCGGCGCGCGGCGGCCCTGCGCCCGGGCGAGCGCCGCGTCGCGGTCGGCCTGGCCTGGACCCAGGCGCTCGCGGGCGCGCCCGCGCCCTGCTCCGGCTCAAGCCGCAGCCGCCGCGCGACGGCTTCGTGCCGCCCGCGTCGCTGTCCCTGCTGAAGGGCTCGGAGCTTCTCGCGCGCGGCCGGCGCCCGCAGGCTCTCGCGGAGATCCGGGCCGCGCTCGCCGCGTCGACCGGCAGACCGGCCCTGGACCCCATCGCGGAGTACCTGCCCTCGATGCCGCGCGGGCGGCGGGAGCTTCTCCTCTCCGCCCTGGCCGCCGAAGGCGCCGGGGGCGGCGGGGCTTCCGACGCGGCGCTGGGCGCCGCGCGGGCGGCCCTGGAGCGCGGAGACCGCGCGGCCGCGCGCGCCGCCGCGCGCGCCCTCGAGAGCAGGCCCCTGCCCGTCGCGCTGGCCAAGGAGCTGTCCGACGTCCTGCTCGAGCTCGGGGACCGGGAGCGCGCCCTCTCCGTGCTTCTCGCGAGCGCGCGCCGGGATTCCGGCGACGCGCGCCCTTGGCTGCGCGCCGCGGAGCTCGCCGCCGAGCTCGGACGCCGCGCCGAGGCGCGCGAGGCCCTGGCCTCGGCGGCACGCGCGGCGCGGGGCGAGGACGAGCGCATGCAGCTGGCCTTCGCCCTCGGCCGCGCCGGCGATCCGGCCGCCGCGCTGGACCTTCTCGACTCGCTCTCTCGGCGGCCGCCGCCGCAGCTCCTCGTCGAACGCGCGGCCTTCGAAGCCGAGGCCGGCCGCGCGGAGGCCGCTCTGCGCACGCTCGCCTCCGCCGGGCGCGTCGAAGACGGCCCGCACGCGCGCCGCGCGGGATTCCTGTACGCGCGCCTGGGCCGCTTCGACGAGGCGGCCGCGGTCCTCGACGCCGCGGGGGAGGCGTCCGCCGACCGCGCGGCGCTGGGGAATCTGCTGCTCGCGCAGGCCGAGAAGGCCGCTCGGGAGGGACGCCCGGCCGAGGCCCGCCGCCTGCTCGCCTCGAAAGCCGCCGCCCGCGGGCTCGACGCGCGCCGCGCCGAGGTCCTTCTCGCGGGGCTCGACGCGCCGCCGCCGGCGCCGGTCCCGGCGGCCGTGCCGCCGCGCCCGCCGCCGCGCGACGAGGACGCCGAGACCCGGCGGGAGTCGGCGCGCCTGGCGCGCGAGGGCCGGGTCGAGCCCGCGGCCGCCGCCCTCGAGGCTCTGCTGCGCCGGTCTCCCGCGGACGCCGCCGCCCGCGTCGAGCTCGCCGAGCTCCGCCGCCGTCAGGGACGCGCGGCGGACGCGCTCGCCGTCCTCGAGGCCGCGGCCAAGCCGCGCCCGGCTCCCGTCCTGGCCGCCCGGGCCTCGGCGCTGCAGGCGCTCGGCCGCCGCGCGGAAGCCGCGGCGGCTCTCGCCGAGGCCGAGCGCGCGGCGGGGGAGGACCGCGAGTCGCTTTTCTCGGTCGCGCACGGCTGGCAGTCGCTGGCGGAGTACGGCCGCGCCGACGCGGTCCTCACGCGCCTGGCCGCCCTGGCGCCGGGCTCGGCCGCGCCGCTGTCCGACCGCGGCCTCGTGCGGCATCTCGCCGGGCGCGAGGCGGAGGCCGCGGCCGACCTCGAGCGCGCGATCGCGCTCGAGCCGGACTTCCTGCCTCCGTACCTGACGCTCGGCGCGCTGCGCTCGGCCCAGGGGCGCGCGGCGGACGCCGCCCGCCTTTACGACGCGGCGCTCGCGCGGCCCTCGGCCGCCCGCGAGCCGGCGCTCAAGGCCCTGCTCGAGGGCGCGCGCCGGGCCGCCCGCTAGCGCGCCTCAGTCCATCCAGATCGCCTGGCCGTACTCCTCGCGGCGGAAGCCGCGCGCGAGTTCGAGGGCCGCTTCCAGGATCGGGACCTCCTCTCCGGGGCCGAGGCCGCGCTTGGCGCGCACGTGCTCGACGACGCGGGCGGGCAGCGCGCGGAAGTCGGCGGAGGCGCCGGCGTGGTCGCCGAGGGCGCGCCTGCAGAGCGCGCGGTTGATCAGCGCCCACAGCCAGGCGGGCGCGCCGGGCGCGGCGTCGGGCAGCGCGATCGCGCCGAGGTCGGCGAGCGCGGCCTCGTGCCGGCCGAGCGCGCGCTTGGCCTCGCCGCGCCAGATGTAGGCCTCGAAGTCGAGCGGGTAGCGGCGCAGCGCGTCGTCGAGGACGGCGAGGGCCTCCTCGGCGCGCCCGAGCTTGAGGAGCGCCCCGCCCTTCCAGCACGGCGCGCACATCGCGCCGAGGCGGTCCGCCTCTTCGAGACGGGCCAAGGCCGACTCGTAGCGGCCCGTCCAGAGGTCGAAGGCGCCGAGCCACGCGAGCGCCTGGGCGGACTCGGTCGGCGGGGCCTCGGCGCGCGCCCGCTCGAGCTCCGCGTAGGCCTCCTCGACCCGGTGCAGGCAGAGCAGCGTCTCCGCGCGGAAGGCGCGCGCGCGCCAGTCCGCCGGTCCGCCGGAGAGCGCGCGCTCGAACCAGTCCGCGGCGAGGGCGAACTCGCCGTTCCAGAGGGCGGTCGTCGCCGCCTTGCCCAGCATCCAGGCCCAACGCCGCGCGGGCAAGCGGGCCAGCCTCCTGAAGTCGGCGAGCGCCGACGGGCCGGCGAGCGCGCCGCGGTAGTAGAGGGTCCACGGCGAGGCGGGTCCCGCGGCCTTCTCCAGCGAGAGGATTTCGGCCTCGCGCTCGGCGCGGGGGACGCGCTCGTCCCACTCCCACGGGTCCCAGAACGCGCGCAGGTCCTGCAGCTGCGGTCCGTCGTCGAGGATGCGCCCGGCCAGCGCGAGCGCCCTCCTCCAGTCGCGGAGCTTCACGCAGGCCTTGAACCGCTCGGCGCGCGTGAGCACGCCGCGGTCCCGGCGCAGGGCGGCCGAGAGCGAGCGCCGCGCGCCCTCCCGGTCGCCGGAGACGAACAGCACCTCTCCTTCGATGAGCAGCGCGCGCGGGTCTCCCGGGGAAAGCCTAAGGGCCCTGCGCGCCAGCGCGCGCGCCGCGCTCCTCTTCCCGCGCCGCGCGTCTCGCGCGCGGCGAGTGCGAGCACCTCGAGCAGCGCGCCGCGCGTCGCCGGGTCGCCGGGCAGCACGGCGTCCGCGCGCAGGAACTCGCGCTCGGCGCCGCGCAGGTCGCCGCGGGCCAGCGCGGCGGCGCCGAGCCGGCGCACGACGTCGGCCAGCAGCGCGCGCGCGCGCGTCGCGCGGGCGCAGGACGAGCACGCGCCGCAGGGCCTTCTCGATCTCGGGCAGGCGGTCGGGGAGAGCGCCAGGCCGCGGCGGCGGAGCGCCTCGGCCAGATGCTCGCGCGCCTCGCGGGGGCCGGCGCCGGCGGAGCGCGCGGCGGCGAGGAGCTTCGCGTCGGAGTCGACCCGGCCCTCCTCGAGCCGCTCGAGCGAGCGGCGCAGGAGCAGGTCGAGCAGGCGCCGGCGCAGGTCGGGGTCCTTGGGCGCCAGCTCGCGCGCCTTGCGCAGCTCGCGTTCGGCCAGCTCGAGGCTGCCGCGCCGCTCGCCGGCGGCGCGCAGGACCCCGGAAAGCTGGGCGCGCGCCCGCTCGTCGCGCGGGTCGAAGGCGAGCGCGCGCCTCAGGGCGGAGCGCGCCTCGCCGAGCCGGCCGGCGTCCGCGGCGGCCTTCGCGCGCGCGCGCAGCGCGTCGAGATAGCGCGCGCGGACCTCCGCGTCCCCGGGCGCCAGGTCGAGCAGGCGGCGCAGCGAGCGCTCGGCCGCGTCGGCCTCCGCCGACGCCGAGGCCTGGGCCAGGTAGGCCTGCTCGCGCGCCTGGTGCAGCTCGAGCAGCCGGGCGCGGGCCTCCTTCGCGCGGCCGGCGCCGCGCGCGGCCTTGAGCAGGGCGCGCTCGGCGGAGTCGAGGTCGCCGGCGGATTTCCAGGCCTGGGCGCACAGCAGGAGCGTCCGCGCCAGCCCGGGCGCGGGGCGGCGGGAGAGGACGGGAGCCAGCGCCGCGGCCGCGGCGGCGGGCGCCGCGCCGCGCAGGACGAGCCCCGCCAGCCCCTCGTAGGCGGGGAGGAAGGACGGAACCGAGGCGATCGCGCCGGAGAACTCGGCGACGGCGCCCGCGGCGTCGCCGGAGGCGGCCAGCGCGTGGGCGAGGAAGGCGCGCGCGCCGGGGCCCGCGCCGCCGGCCAGCGCGCGGCGGAACAGCCCAGCGGCCTCCTCGAGGCGGCCGGAGTTGAACGCGTCGACGCCGGCGCGCGTCAGGTCATCCATATCGCCTGCCGGTACTCCTCGCGGCGGTAGCCGCGCGCCAGTTCGAGCGCGGCCAGGAGCCGGTCCCTCGGCCCGCCGGGTCCGGCCTTCTCCTCGAGGTGCTCGCGCACCGCGCGGGGCAGGAGCGCGTAGTCCGCCTCGAGGCCGGCCGCGTCGCCGAGCTCGCCCTTGGCGAGCGCGCGGTTGACGAGCGCCCACAGCCAGACCGGCGTCTCTCGCCCGCGCCCCGCGAGCCCTGGCTCGGCGAGGTCGGACAGCGCCTCGCGCGGGAGGCCGAGCGCGCGCTTGGTCTCCGCCCGCCAGACGTAGGCCTCGAGGTCGAGGGGCCATTTGGCGAGCGCGGCGTCGAGCTGGGCCAGGGCCTCCTTCGGCCTGCCGAGCTTGAGCAGCGCGGCGCCGCGCCAGGCGGCGGCGTACGGCGCGCCGAGCGTGAGCGCCTCCTCGAAGAGGCGCAGGGCCTCGGCGTATTCGCCGCGCCACAGGCGCAGAAGCCCGCGCCACGCGTGGACCTGGCCTTTCTCCTCGGCGGGCGCCTCCGGCAGGGCGCGGTCGAGCTCGGCGTAGGCCGCGCGCGTCCTGCCCAGGCACAGCAGGGCCTCGGCGAGCAGGCCGCGCGTGCGCCAGTCGCGCGCGCGATGAGCCAGGCCCGCGCGCAGGCGCGCCGCCGCGCGCGCGAAGCGCCCGGCGATCAGGTCGGAGAGCCCGGCCTTGGCGAGCATCCAGCCGTAGCGCGCGCGCGGCAGGGCGGCGACCCGCAGGAGGACCGACTCCTCGTCGGGGTCGTGCAGGTCGGCGCGGTAGTACAGCGCCCACGGGTTCGCCGCGCCGCGCGGCAGCGCGCGCTCGAGCCGCGCGAGCTCTCTGCGCCGCTCCTGCGTCCGCGCCGGATCCCACTCCCAGGGATCCCAGAACGCGCGCAGATCGTCCACCGACGGCCCCGGGCCTCTCAATATCCGCTCCGCCTCGGCGACGGCCGCGCGGTGGCGTCCGAGGCGCATCAAGGCGGTGAAGCGCTCTCCGCCGCCGAGCGCCCCCGCGCCGGCGGCGAGCGCGCGCCGCAGCAGCCGGCGGCCCTCGGCGGCCGCGCCGTTGGCCGCGAGGATGCCGCCGGCGATCAGCAGGGCGCGCGCGTGGCCGGGCTCGACGGCGAGCGCGCGCTTGAGGAAGCGCCGCGCCTCGCGCGTGCGCTCGGCCGGCGAGTACGCCTGGGCGGAGTTCTTCATCGCCTCGAGCAGGCCGCGCAGCGCCTCCGCCTTGCGCAGGGCCGCCGCGCGCTCGCGCGCGCCGCGGGCCTGTTCGCGCATCGCGATCACCTCGGACAGCTGGCGCCAGGACTCGCGGTCCCCGGGGCCGGCCTTCAGCGCGCGCCGCAGGCGGTCCTCGGCCCGCGCCAGGTTTCCGGAGACGACGCTGGCCAGGCCGCCGGCGCGCAGGCGGCGGACCTTCTGCGACTTCGCGCGCTTCTCCTCGGCGCGGCGCGCCGCGGCGGAGAGGCGGCCGATGCGCGCGACGTCGGCGAGCCCGCGCCGGGCGCCGGAGTCGCGCGGCGCCAGCGCGAGCGCGCGGCGCAGGGACTTCTCGGCGGCGGCCAGGCGGCCGGCCGAGACGTGGGCCAGGCCCTTGCGGCGCAGGACCGCGGCGAGCGCCCTCCGCGCCGACGCGTCGCCGGGCAGCACGGCGAGGAGCCGCTCGAGCTCGTGCCGGGCGCCGTCGAGGCGGCCGGCGGCGAGCTCGGCCTCGGCGCGCGCCCTCAGGACCGAGGCCAAGCGGCGCCGGTCGCCGGCGCCGCCGGCCAGCGCCAGCGCGCGCATGTGCGCGCGCTCCGCGGCGGGCAGGTCCCCGGCGGCGGCGAGCGCGCGGCCCGCCGCGCGCAGGGCCGCGGCGAGGGCGGGCTTGGCCGCCGCGCCGCCGGGCGGCAGCGACGCCAGGCCGCGCAGCGCGCGCTCGCCCTCGGCGTGCCGCTCGGGCAGGCGCCGCAGGAGGCTTCCCGCCAGGCCCTCGTAGGCGGGCAGGTGGCGGGGGAATTGCGCGATCGCCGCGGCGAAGGCCGCGACGGCCTCGGCGGGACGTCCGGCGGAATCGAGGACGTGGGCGAGGAAGACGCGAGTCGAAGGGCGGCGGTCGCCGTTCTCGATCGCGCCGCGGAACGCGGCCAGCGCCTCGTCGAAGCGCCCGGCGTTGAAGTGCTCGACGCCGCGCGCGCTCAGGTCTTCCAGGGCGTCACCTCTTCTTCTTCGCCTTGCCGAGCGCCGCGACCGCCGGCCACTCCATCCAGATGTCGGTCAGGCCCGGCGCGCGGCGATCCTCCCGCTCCGCGTCGACGTGCCAGAGGCGCCAGTACGCCATGTAGCGGATCAGGTGCGAGAGGTTCTGCTCCTTGTCGTGGGCGAGCTGGTAGTGCAGCAGCACGGCGTCGCCGGCCTTGCCCGTGATCTGCACGGCCGGCGGCATCGCGATCTCGGCGTTGAGCCCGGCGCGGAGCTTGGAGGAGCCGTTCTTGGCGATGTACTCGGCGATCACGCGGTGCGTGCCGGGGTAGACCGCGAGGTTGCCCATGTAGCCCGAGGGCTGGTCGCTGAGGAGGACGCCGGCGAGCATCGTGAAGCGCGAGATCGTCTTGTTCGCGTTCGGCGAGTAGAATCCGTCGATGTGCGAGGCCGGGCCGCCGTGCGAGTTGTTGACCGACGGGAAGCGCAGGGCGATCTGCCCGGTCGACGGGCGCCGCAGAGCCCCGCGCCCGATCGGCGACTCGGCGAGCTCCCACAGCGGGCTCTTGAACAGCAGGTCCATGATCGCCGGCGCGTCGGTGTCGTCCGACCAGTAGTCGCGCGCGTCGGCGTATTTGTCCATCTCCTGCGTGCGGCCGCGGCCGAGGCGGTGGTTGATCTCCCTGAGCGCCTCTTCGACGAGCGCCCGCGGCACGAGGCCGGGCAGGACGACGTAGCCGTCGTCGCGCATCTTCTCCAGCTGGTTTCGGTCAAGTTCCATGGACGCCTCTCATCGCCGGCCATTCGAGCCAGGGGTTCGCCAAAGCTTTCGCCATGTACTCGCGGCTCTTGTCCCGCCAGGCGTCGACGTGATAGAAGCGGAAGTACGCCATGTAGCGGATCTCGGGCGAGTCGTTGCGCGCCTTGTCGTGCGCGGTCTGAAAGTGGAAAAGCACCACGTCGCCGGCCTTCCCCGTCACCTGCACGGGCTTGGGCAGGGGAAGGATCTTCTCCAGCCCGCCTTTCAGCGCGCCGAGGCCGTCGCGGCGGAAGCGTTCGGCGATCAGGCGGTGCGTGCCGGGATAGGGAGTGAAGTTCCCCTGGTTCGGGCCGGTCACGTCGCTGAGGAACACGCCGGCGCAGAACGAGTAGCGGACCACGGGGACGTCGGACTCGTCGTCGTAGAGGCCGTCGACGTGCACGCTGCGCGCGGCGGGAGCGTCGTCGGACGGCGCCGGGAACCTGAGCGCCACCTGGGCCTGGGAGACCGGCTCGACGCGCCCGGGCCCGAGCAGGTGTTCGGCCAGCTTCGACAGCGGCGAACGCGTCAGGAGATTCATGACGGCCGGGGAGGTCACGTACTCCGAGAGATAGTCGCGGGAGTCCGCGTAGGCGTCCTTGCCCGGGTGCTCTCCCGTGCCGAGGCGATGGTTGACGTCGCGCAGGGCGGCGTCGACCAGAGGACGCGGCACGAGCCGCGGCAGCACGACGAAGCCGTCGCGCGCGAGCGCCTTCTTCCGGGCCGCGGTCATGATCATCGGCGCGTCCTCATTCCGGGCCACTCGAGCCACGGGTCCTCCATCGCGCGGCGAAGGTATTCCGGCGAGCGGTCGTGCCACGAGTCGACGTGCCAGAAGCGGAAGTACGCGGTGCGCCGGATGTGGGGAGAGAAGTTCGGCCCCTTGTCGTGCGCGGTCTGGAAATGGAAGAGCACGACGTCGCCCGCGCGGCCGGTGACCTCGGCCGGGGAGGAAGGCGCAGGGACTTCTCGAGGTCTCCGGCGAGCGCGGCGACGCCCTTCTCCGCGACCTTCTTCGCGATCGCCAGGTGCGTGCCGGGGTACGCCGTGAAGTTGCCCATGCCCGGCTTCGGGACGTCGCTGAGGAAGACGCCCGCGCACAGCGAGTAGCGCAACGGCTTGCCGGCGCCGGTGCCGAGTCCGTCGAGGTTCGAGTACAGGCCGTCGACGTGGACGAGGCGCCGGTACTCGACGCCGTCGTGCGCGGCCGGGAAGCGCAGGACGATCTGCGCCTGGGACAGGGGCTCGACCTTGCCGCGCCCGAGCAGGGACTCGGCGAGCGCGCTCACGGGGCCCTTCGCGAGGTCCATGATCGCGGGCGAGGAGACGTACTCCGAGAGATAGTCGAGCTTGTCGGCGTAGCCGTCCCTGCCGGGGTGCGAGCCGGAGCCGAGGCGGTGATTGATCTCCCGGACGGCGCGGTCGACGCGCTCGCGCGGCACGAGGCCGGGCACCACGACGAAGCCGTCGCGGCGCAGGCGCGCGCGCCGGTCGGGGCTAAGCGCCGCGGCCATGTCCCATCCATACGGGGAAGAGGTGCTCGTTGGAGGCGCGCACGCCGCGCCCGAGCGCCAGGCCCGCCTCGAGCACGGCGCGCAGGGCCTCCTGGTCGGCGGAGTCCGCGGGCGCCTTCCCGGCCCGCTTCTCGAAGAAGTCCAGCACGTCGCGGCGAATCGTCGCGTAATCGCTCCACGCGCCGGCGGCGTCCCCGGACGCCGAGCGAGCGAGCGCGCGGTTGGCCAGCGCCCAGAAGGAGTTGGAGCCGTCCTGCCGGATCGCGGCGCCAAGGTCCTCGATCGCGCCGGCGAAGTCGCCGCGGCGGCGGCGCAGCTCGCCGCGCCAGGTCAGGGCCTCGGCGTCGGGGCCGGAGCGCAGCGCCTCGTCGAGGTCGGCCGCGGCCTCGTCGAGCCGGCCGGACAGCAGCAGGGCGGCGCCGCGCGGCCGCAAGGTCTGCGGGATGCCCGCGCCGACGGCGGCGTCGAGGTCGGAGAGCGCCCCGGCGGCGTCGCCGGCCCACAGGCGCAGGCGTCCGCGCACGGCGAGCGCGGCCGGGCGCTTTCGCTCCGGCATCGAGGCGACGAGCTCGTCGGCGCGCGCGGCGGCGGCCTTCTCGTCGCCGCGGCACAGCGCGATCTCGGCGAGCGCCGCGCGCGCCTTCCAGAAGCCGGGGACGGAGGCCAGCGCCGCCTTGTACTCGCGCTCGGCGCCCTCGTGATCGCGCCGGTTGGTCAGCAGCAGCTCGCCGTGCTTGTGGCGCATCCACTGGTGCTTCTTCGGCGCCTTGGCCAGGCGCTCGGTCTCGAGGATGGCCTCCTCGCCGCGGCCCATGTTGCTGAGCACCGAGGCCAGGAAGTAGCGCGGCCACGGGTCGGCGGGCTTGGCCGCGGCGCGGGCCTTGAGCCCCTCGAGCGTCGGGAGGAGTTCGGCCCGGTCGGGCGTGATGAAGAAGGAGTCGATGCACTCCTGCGTGCCCTGGTCGGCGAGCAGGGAGTCGGCGTGCTTGAACGCGGCGGCCCAGTCGCGCAGGCGCACGAGCGCCTGGAAGCGCGTCACCCCGGAGGCGAGGCGAGCGTGCGCGCCGCCGGACGCGGCCCGGCCGGAGCTCGCGGCCGCCGCCGGGTCGCCGGCGCGCAGCCGCAGGCTCGCGAGGCTGTCGCGCAGGGAGGCGTCCTTCGGCTTCAGCGCGAGAGCGGCCTCGTAGGCGGCGATCGCCTCGGAGACGCGGCCCTGCAGTCCGAGGATCTCGCCGAGTCCGGCCTGGGCGGCGGCGTCCTTCGGCCGGCGCTTCGCGCAGTCGAGCGCGGAGGCGAGCGCGCCCTCCGGGTCTCCGGAGAACTGCTTGGCGTGCGCGAGCCAGACCGCGGCCCGGGAGGAGGCGGGGTCTTTCGCGAGCGCCGCCTCGAACTGCGCGCGGGCCTCGGCGTAGCGGCCGGCGTTGAAGTGCTCCAGGCCGAGCTCGAGCGGCTTGGCGGCCTTGGTCACGGCGCGGGCTCCCGGGGCGCGGCCTCGACGGCGCGCAGGTCCTTCTCGAGGTCGGCGGCGCGCGAGCGCCCGGCGGCGTCGAGGCCGCTCTCGCGGGCGGCGGACAGCGCCGCGCGCGCCTCGTCCGCGCGGCCGGCGCGCAGGGCGGCGGCCGCCTCCGCGAGGCTGTCGCGCAGAAGCGGCCTCGAGGCGTGGCCCGAATTCCTTCAGGCCGCGCGGGCCGCGCTCGTATTCCTTGAGGCGCTCGGCGACGGCGGCCAGGCGCGGCACCCGCGAAAGCTCGGGGTCCTGCAGGGCGCGCTCGTACGCGCGCTCGCCGAGATCGAGGGCCAGCGCGCGCAGGACGACGGCCAGCGCGAGCGTCCGGCGCGCGGAGGCCGCCCGCGGGCTCAGCCAGCCGAGAGACTCCTCCGTCAGCGTCACGGCCGGCGACCGCGGCAGGCGCTCGAGCGCGGGCTCGCCGGCGGGCACGACGACGCGGCGCGTCCCGCCGAAGGAGACGCCCATGTAGGCGGCGGCGGCCTCGGGCGGGGGTCCGCGGCGCGCGCGCGCGGCGGCCTCGGCGAGGACGGCGTCGCCGCCGGGTGCTCCCGGCGCCAGCGCGAAGACGAGGACGACGGCCGCGGGAGCGCTCATCGGGAGAGCCTCGCCGCGAGCGCCGGATCGAAGAAGTCGGCGACGCGTCTGACGCGCGGCTCGGAGGGGACGGAGGCCTGCGCCGCGCGGCCGCCGTGAGCGAGCTCGTGGAACACGGAGAGCAGGCGCGGCATGAAGGTCCAGAGGTCCGGCCAGCGGCGGCGGTCGCGCTCGTACTCGCCGAGGCGCGCGTCGAGCGCCTCGAGCGTCCGGCGTTCGCGTTCGGCGGCGGGCGGCCCGCTCGGGCCGGCGCCGCGCGCCTTCTCGAGCCGGGCGGCGAGCGCGAGGGCGACGAGGTGCTTGGCGCAGTCGACGCCCGCCTCCGCGCGGCGGCAGGCGGCGATCTCCGCGCCGTAGAAGTCCGCGGGCGCGCGCGTTGCGCGCGTCGAAGTAATGGAACGCGGGGTCGAGGAATACGTACAGCGGCTCGTGCCAGACGGCGACGGGCGCCATCGCCTCCGCGGGGCCGGCGGGCAGCGTGTAGGCGTCGAAAGCGGAGACGCCCATCGCCGCCGGCGGGAGAGGATAGGGCAGGATGAAGGCCCGCGTCTGCCGCGCGAGAAGCGGCAGGAGGACGCGCGACCGAGCCGACAAGCCCAGGCCGAGATAGGCTTCGAGCTCCGCGACCGGATCGGCGCCGAGCCGGCGCCGCGCGGCCTCCTCGGCCTCGCGGTAGCGGGAGGCGTTGGCCGCGAAGAAGGACGCGAAATCCGAGACGCGGGCGAAGTCGCGCAGCTCCCACAGGAAGCGCTGCGTCTCCTCGGCGCGCCCGGGACCGTTGATGTAATGGATGTCGGCGTCGGGGGACAGCAGTGGCAGCTCCGGCGGCGGCCCGTAGTAGAGCAACAGGACGGCCGCGGCCTCCTCGCGCTCCGGGTCGGCCGCGAAGCCCTTGTACAGCTCGACGGCGGGATGGGAGCGAAGTCGCGAGAAGCGCTTCTCGATCGCGGCGCGGTACGGAGCGACGTCGTCGCCGTCGCGCGCGGCGCCCGCGAGCAGGCGCACGACGCCGAGCAGCTCCAGGCGGGGATCGACCGAGACGTCGAGCGGCGCGGCGAGGCTCGGCGCGGCCAGGAGCAAAGCCAGCGCGGCGGCGATCACCGGGGGCTCCCGCCGCGGCGCGCGCCTGCTCCTCCGTGATCGCGCGCGGGTCGGACGACTCGACGGGGGAGGGAGGCCCATCGCCCGCGCCCACGGCAGAAGCTTCGCCCCGCCGTCCGGCCGCGCGGGGACCGCGTAGCCGGCGGCGCGCATCCACCCGGCGTTGAGGTGGGGATCGGAGCGGCGGCAGCCGCGCCCGGCCTTCAGCGCGGCCTCGCACAGCTCGCGTATGCGCTCCGCGGCGAGCGGCGACGCCGAGGCGGACTCGATCTCGGAGGTGTTCAGGTACAGGCAGGCGAAATCCTTCCACGCGCCGAGAAGGTCCTTCTCCTCGAGCCGGAGCAGCGCGCGGTTGACGCGCGCCCACGGCTTGTTGCCGCTGATCGCGATGACGTCGGCCAGGTCCTTGAGCGCCCCGTCGCGGTCGCCGAGCAAGCGGCGCAGCTCTCCGCGCCAGACCAGGCCCTCGGGGTCGTGCGGGTCGATCTCGAGCAGGCGGTCGAGGTCGCGCTTGGACTCCTGGAGCCGGCCGAGGCGGCACAGCGCCCCGCCGCGCCAGCACAGCGCGTCGGGGTTGTCCATCGCGGCGGCCATGTCGAGGTCCTTGACCGCGGGCTCGTACTCGCCCCACCAGAGCTGCAGCGCGCCGCGCCAGGCGAGGAACGCCGACTTGCCGCTCTCGGGGACGGAGACCGCGCCGCGCACGGTCTTGAGCGGATCGGCGTGGCCGACGGCCATGAGGTTCTCGGCCCACAGGCAGCGGGCCTCCCACAGCCACGGGCATTTGGCGGCCACGGCCTGGATCTCGCGCGCGCGAGCTCGTAGAGGTCGAGGCGGCGCAGGAGAATCTCGGCGATGTAGTAGCGCATCCAGTAGAAACGCGGCGACGTCCGGCTTCCCTCGCCGAGCAGGCGCAGGGCCTCGAGGTCTCGGCCCGCGCCCCATTCGAGCGAGGCGAGGCAGAACTGGCGCCACGGGGCGGGAAGCGCCTCGGCCTCGCCGCGGCGGAAGTCGGACTTCAGGAACAGGTCGCGCAGCTTGCGGTAGGTCGCCGTCGGCTCGGAGTCGAACGACGCGTCCCAGCGCGCGAAGGCGTCCTTGTACGTCGACGACCCGAAGTGGTCCTGGACGGGCATGGGCTCAGCGCTTCTCCGGGATGAAGAACGTCGACGCGGGATCCAAATCCTTCTCTTTGGACCGCAGGTCACCGACGGTCAGGCGCACGCGCGTCTCCTCGCGGTAGCCGTCGCCGCACTTGAGCGCGTGGACGGGATGCGCCGCTCCGTAGGTCTTCGCGAGCGCGTCGGCGAAGGCCGCGTAGCGGTTCTCCTCCATGACGCGGTTGACGCCGAGGACGATCGCGCCGCGGCGCGGGTCGAGCGCTCCGGCGTCCTCGACGACGGAGCGCGCGTTCTGCACCGTGAAGCCGCGCTCGCACAGCTCGAGGTCGTCCTGCAGCATCGTCAGGATCCCGTCGATCGAGGAGGGGCGGTCACGACGCGGTACTCGTAGCCCGCTTCCTTGCAGCGCTTGGCCATCATGTTGCCTTCACCGAAGAGCATCGGGTGGCCGTAGGTGACGTAGGCGGTCTGAAGGCCCTTGTCGAGATCGGCGCGCACGGCCTTCCACGTCGCGCCCTGCGGATCGGCGCCGCGGCCGGAGGCGGTCGGGATCGTCTTGAGGCCCGGGTACACCGCCTCGAGGAGCTCTCGCACCTCGCGCGTGTCGTTCTGCGTGTACGCGGAGCCGCAGCGGCGCAGGGCCATGATCGTGTTCAGCGTGATCTCGTACGGGCGCTCGATGCCGACGCCGAGAAGCCACAGGCGTCCGGCTCCGGCCTTGGGCGCGGCCGTCTTTTTCGTCTTGGGTTCCTTCATGATCTGGTCTCCGGCGGCGGCGGCCTCGAAGGCCTCGAACAGCTTGGCGCGCTCGGGTCGCCCCGCCGACTCCTTGCGCGCCGCGACGAAGCGCGCGAGCGCCTCCTTCGGGCGTCCCGCGGCGAGCTCGGCGCGGCCGAGCTGATACTCGAGCTCGGGGCCCTTGAAGCCGGCGGCCGCCGCGGCCTCGAGTTCGGCCCGAGCCTTCGCGGCCTCGCCGAGCGAGAGAAGGACGAGCGCGCGCTCGAAGCGCAGGGACGCGGCGCCGTTGGCCAGCGGCAGCGCGCGGTCGAGGTCGGCCAGCGCGCCCGCCCAGTCGCCGAGGCGCGTGCGCAGATAGGCTCGGTCGGTCAGCGGCTTCGGCGAGCGCGGCGCGAGCGCGGCCGCGCGCTCGAAGTCCTTTTCGGCGGCGGCGAAGTCGCTGCGGCCGGCCAGCACGACGCCGCGCAGGCAGAGCAGCTCCCAGTCGGAGGGGAGCACGGAGATCGCCTTGCCGAGAGCGGAGTCGATCTCGGCGTCGGGACGGGAGGAGGGCCCGCCGCCGCCGTGCGAGACGCGGTCGACGGCCTCCTTGAGCCGCGGCAGCCAGGCCGCCGCGGTGGCCGCGTCCATCTCGCGCTCCAGCGCCCGGAGGCGCTCGGCCTCGGTCAACCGAGCCCCTTGAGGCGCTTCTCGACGGCGGCGCGCTGGTCCCACTCGGGCGGCGCCAGCTGCAGCGCGCGGGCGAGGTCCTCCTTGGCCTCCTTCGTCTTCTTGGCCTTCTCGTGCAGGCTCGCGCGCGAGGAGAGCGCGGCCGCCGCGGCCGCGCGCGTCTGCGGGGAGGGGATTTCGAGCGAACGCGCGATCGCCTTCTCGTAGGCGGCCAAGGCCTTGGCGTCCTTGCCCGTCGCCGACCACGCGGCCGCGGCGTTGATCAGGGACTCGACGTCGTCCGGCGCTTCGGCGAGCGCGGCCTCGAACTTCTTGAGGGAGCCGGCCTTGTCGCCCTTGAGAAAGGCCTTCATGCCCTCCTCGTTGAGCTTCTTGAGGGAGGCCGGCCGCTCGTAGGCGTTCTCGCGCCCGGGCGGCGCCTTTCGACGGGCCCGGAGGGCCCGGGCGACGGCGAGGACGCGGCCGGCGCGGCGAGCACCTTCCGGGCGCCCTCGTCATTCGGGCGCAGCGCGAGCACGGCCTTGGCGTCGGCGACGGCCTCGTCGCGGCGGCCGAGGAGGTGGCGCAGGCACGCGCGCTTGAGTAGGAGGCCCGGGTTCTTCGAGCGCTCGAGCATCAGGTCGAGGTACCACAGCGCGCGCTTGCGCTGGGCGTCGGTGTAGAAAGGCATCGCGTTCTCGACGATCCAGTCCCGGTACGGGTCGCCCTCGCGGTCGAGCGGCCGGGACGGGCCCTTCGGCGCGGGCAGCACGTCGAGCAGGCGCGGGTAGAAGTCGGCGAAGGTCGGGTACTTTTTGCGGTCCTTCTCGTACTCGGCGACGCGTTCCTTGAACGCGGCCAGGTGCGGAAGCCCGCACTCCGTCTCGTGGCGCAGCTCCTCGTCGGAGTAGGCCTGGCTGACCTCGTGCCAGACCATGCGCAGCATCGCGGTGCGCACCATGTGCTCGCGCACGTGGTGCATCCAGTTCTGGTACTCGCGCGAGGGCTCGCGCGCCGCGGGCTGCTTGCGCGCGATGTCCTCGCCATAGAGCTCGGTCACGTTGTCGAGCACGCCGTGCGCGGCCTCGTGCCAGATGCGCGGGTGCAGGCGCTTGTAGGTGCACTTGATCGGCCCGCCCGGCGGGGAGCTCGATGGGCCCGAGCACCGAGATGATGTCGGCCAGGCCGTCCTCGCCGCGCTGAACGATGTTGGCGCCCGTGTCGGACTGGACGAACGGGGTGAGCACGAACGCGTAGCGGCCCTCGAACGGCAGGCCGCAGTACTTCTCGATCTTGCCGATGTGGTCGTTTTCCTCGAGCTCCTCGCGCAGGGCGGCGAGGTCGGCGTCGAGCAGCTTGACGTTCTTGTCGAAGAACTCCTGGAACCGCGCGTCGCGCGCGAAGTCGCGCATGTCCTGGAGGAAGGCCGCGAGGTGCTCCTCGCCGCCGACGTAGTGCGCGAGGAAGGAGATCGAGATCTGCGTGGAGGGGGCGAGTTCCGGCAGCGGCGAGAGGCGCATGAGCCCCTGGCCGCGCTGGCCGAGGTCGAAGGCGCGGAAGCGGGCCTCGGCGCGGCGCTTGATCGCCGGGTGCTTGGCGTGCGGCGCGAAGTACTTCCGCGCCTCGCGCACGTAGGGGATGTCCGGGCACATGAAGTCGGTCGCGTGCGCCTTTCCCTCGGACCCCTTCGTCAGGTCGTAGGCGAGGAGCTCCATGACGCCGTCGAGCTCGAGCCGGGGGTCGACGAAGAACTCGAGCTTGCTCGCGGCTTTGGGTTTGGGCTTGGTCGCGGGCGCCACGGAGTTACTGCCCCGCTTCGGCGTCCTTCGGGGCGGCGGCCTTCTTCGCGCCCGCGCGAGGGTTCTCCCTCTCGACGGCGGCGATCAGCCTCTTGTTGAGCTCGACGACGGACGCGCGCTGGGTCTTCATGTTCGGGCTCGGCGGCTCCAGGGTCCGGAAGAGCTGCATGATCCCGTCGAGCTGGCCGCCGACCGCGGCGCTGCGGTCGACGCAGCGCTGCTTGGCCTTGGTCAGGCGCGCGGTCTTGCCCGCGAGCAGCGGGGTGAAGGCCTCGGGCACCTTGCCCTTGAACTCCGTCGAGAGCTGCTGCTTCTTGGCGGCCAGCGACGAGCGCAGCCCGCCGATCGCGCCGAAGCAGGCCTCGACCTCGGCGACGGCGACGGCGCCGTCGGCGAGTTCCTTGTCGATGCGCTTGGAATTCTCGGCGGCGAGGCCCTTCGGCGAGACCGGCTTGGCCGAGGTGGGGGAAGTCGGCGTGGGCGTCGGAGTCGGAGGAATGGGGGAGTCTGGGCGCGCAAAACGGGGGACGCGGCCGTCAAAACGAGCAGGATTGCGAGCTTGAGCATGGTCTTTCGCTCCTCCTTATATGATTCCGCAGTATAACAGATAAGCCCGGCGCGGGCTAGGCCCCGCGGTTTTCGAACAAAGCGGGGGCCAGTTCGCGCGCCCGGGCCAGGGCGGCCGCGGCCTCTCGCGCGCGCCCGGCCTTCTCGAGGCACACGCCGCGCCCGATCAGAGCCCAGACCTCGTTGGGCTCGACGGCCAGCGCGGCGTCGTAGGCCGCGAGCGCCCCGGCCTCGTCGCCGCTCTCGGCGCGGGCGCGACCGGTCCATGTCCAGGCCTGCGCCCAGCGCGGATGGCCGGCGAGCGCGCGCTCGAGATCGGCCAGGCCGCCTTTCGCGTCGCCGCGCGCGGCCTTCAATTCGCCGCGCCACCCCAGGATCCAGAAGCAGGACGGCGACAGCGACGCCGCGCGCTCGAGGTCGGCCGCCGCGGCGTCGAGCTCGCCGCGGCCGCGACGCACGCCCCGCGCAGACCCCAGACCCAGTCGAGCGCCGCGTCCGCCCGGATCGCGGGCCCTTCGGCGCCGAGGAAGTCGTAGTCGCAGGACAGCCGCGGGTCGAGGCGCAGCGAGCGCTGCAGTTCGGCCAGACCCTGCTCGCGCCGGCCGAGGTCGCAGAGGATCTGCCCGCGCAACGCGATGAACCAGGCGTTTTGCGGCTGCAGGGCGCTCGCGCGCTCGACGTCGGCGAGCGACTCCTCGAGCCGCCCGGCCTTGCGCAGGAACTCGGCGCGCCAGCCGCGCGCGTAGGCGTCGACGCCGCCGCGCTCGGCTTCGAGCGTGTCGGCGATCGCGCCCTCGACGTCGCCGCCCTGCCGCCGCGCCTTCGCGCGAACCACGAGAGCCCACGTCCAGGCGCGGTCGCGCTCGACGGCGTTCGTCGCGGCGGCGACGGCCTCGTCGTAGCGGCCGAGGCTGCGCAGACACTCGGAGCGCTGGACCCACGCCGAGGCCGAGGCCGGCGCGAGCGCGATCGCCGCGTCGGCGTCGGCCAGGCCGCCCGCGAAGTCCCCGAGATGGCGCTTGATCTCGACGCGCCGCGCGATCGCGGCGGCGTCGCCGGGCTTGAGCGCCGCGGCCGCGTCGAGGTCGGCGAGGGAGAGGTCGTAGCGGGCCAGGCAGCGCCAGGCTTCCGCGCGGGCCTCGAGGAGGTCCGGATCGCGGCGGCGGCGCGCGAGCAGCCGGCCGAGCAGCTCCGCGGCCTCCTCGTGGCGGCCCTCCTTCTGCAGGGCGCGCGCGGCCGCGATCCCTTCGGTCGCCGGATCGCGGGAGTCCTTGCGGCGAAGCAGGGCGCGCAGGGCGCGCCGCTCCGCGGGCGACAGGAGCCCGGGATCGGCGAGGGCTCGCTCCGCGTCGGCGCGCGCTTCGCCGGGGCGGCCCTGCGCCGCGAGCAGCGAGGCGCGGTGGAAGGACGCCAGGCCGTCGCCGGGCTTGAGCTCGAGGGCCCGCGCGAGGTCGGCGTGCGCGCCCTCGCGGTCGCCCCGGCGCGCGCGCGCGACGCCGCGCCACAGGTGGGCGTCGGCGAACTTGACGTGGACCTCGATGGCCCGGGTCAGCGAGGCCTCGGCGGCGGCCCAGCGCTTGAGCCGGATCTCGGCCTCGCCCTTCCAGCACAGCAGCCAGGCGGAGTTCTTCGCGCGCTCGAGCGCGGCGTCGAAGTCGGCGAGGGCCCCCGCGGCGGAGCCGGCGAGGAGCTTCACGCGCCCGCGCCAGGCCCAGCCGTCGGGGGAGCCGGGCGCCTTCTTGATCGCGGCGCTCAGGTCGGCGAGGGCGGACTTGCCGCGCCCGAGCTCGGAGCGCGCGCGCCCGCGCAGCACGAGCGCCTCGTGGGGGCAGTCCGGGAGCGCGAGCGCGCGCGTGAGCTCCTTCTCCGCCGCCTTGAAGTCGCGCAGGCGCATGAGCACGTCGCCGCGCCACAGCCGCGCCAACGCGGAGCGCGGGTCGCGCTTGAGCTCCGCGTCGAGCTCGGCCAAGCCCGCGCCGAAGCGCGCGGGTTCGGCCTCCCAGACGTACTTCGCGTTCAGGCGCGAGGCGGCCTGGATGTCGGCGAGCGCCGCGGCGGTCTCGCCCATCGCGCGGTGGGTCTGCATGCGCTCGAAGAGGCACAGGTCGAGCGTGTGGGGCTTGAGCGCGATCGCGACGTCGAGATCGGCGAGCGCGGCCTTCGACTTGCCTTGGAGGCGCCGCGCGCTGCCGCGCCAGGCGTAGGCGAGCTCGTAGTCGGGGAACAGCGCGATCGCGCGGTCGAGCGTCTTCTCCGCGGTCTTGGCGTCGCCGCCGCGGCGCTGGAACTCGCCCTGCCAGGCGCGGATCCAGCCCGTCTCCGGCTCGAGCTCGACGGCTTTCTGAAGGGATCTGCCGGCCTCTTTAAAGTCGCCGCTCGTGACCTGGCACCGCGACAGGTACGCCCAGACGAAGCCGCGGTCCGGGGCGAGCTCCGCGGCGCGGCGCAGGTCCTGGACGGCGCCGAGGTTCTCGCCGATCTGCGGCGTGCGCCGGTTGTCGGCGCGGAACACGTACGCCCACCAGTCTTCGGGATTGCTCTCGATGCGGCGGGTCGCCGCGTCGACGCTGCGCCGCGGGTCGGTCTTGAGCTCGTGGATGCCGAGCATCACGAACAGAAGACCGGAGTTCTCGTCGAGCCTCATCGCGCGTTCGCAGTCCGCGAGGCAGCCGGCGGCGTCGCCCGCGTCATGCTTGGCGATGCCGCGCAGGCGCCAGCCCCACTCGAGCGAGGGGTCGAGCGCCAGCGCGGCGTCGAGCGCGGCGACGGCCTCCTCGTGGCGCTTGAGCAGGCTCAGGAAGATCCCGCGCGCCGCGTGAGGCAGGGCGTCCGCGGGCATCAGCCCGGCGGCGGCGGAGGCCTCCTCGAGCGCGGCCTCGCGGCTTCCGGCGCCGGCGCGCGCGAGCGCCCGCCAGAGCCTCCACCAGCCGTTCTTCGGCTCGAGGGCGATCGCCCGGTCGAGGTCGGCGGCGTCCGCGCGCCCGGCGGCGTCGTCGGCCTCCCAGCGCCAGGCGAACGCGGCGGCCGAGCCTTCCTTGCGCGCGGCCGCGTCGAGCTCCGCCCGGGCCGACGGATCGCCGAGCAGTCGCAGAAGCCGCCCGCGTTCCGCGCGGACTTTCGTCTTCGCGAGCGCCGCGCGCAGCGCGGCGGCGTGGAGCACGGCGTGGCGGCCCGGAACGTAAGAGGAAGAGCGGCCCAGGAAGAAGTGCCGCCCGAGGGCCTCGACCAGCGCGTTGCTCCGCGGATTCAGGCTCATCCCCGAAATCGAACCATTTTTAGCGAGGCTTGACGCTCTCCGCGTTTTGACTTATCCTTTCGGGACATGAGCAATTCCGCCGCCGCCCGCGTCCTGCTCGCGGCGACGCTGGCCCTTTTCGCGACGTCCGCGCGGGCCGATTCCAGGGCTCAGAAATACTACTACGAGGACATCGCGTCGCCGTTCTTCGCGCCCGATCCCGCCCGTCCCGGCTGGATGAAGGCCCAGCGGCCGGGGTCGAAGGACGGCTCCTTCCGCAAGGAGAAGCCCCCGGGCGTCTTCCGCGTGTTCGTGCTCGGCGGCTCGATCGCCGGCCTGCTGCAGTACGAGGGGGCCCCGGCGACCTCGGGCCGGTCCTGCGCAAGGCGCTGCCGGGGCGCCAGGTCGAGGTGCTCAACTGCGGCATGGCCGGCTACGAGAGCTACCGGGAGGCGCTCGTCGAGCAGGAGGTCCTCGAGTACGAGCCGGACCTGCTGGTCTTCCTGACCGGCCACAACGAGGGCATCGCCTCCGCGCCGATTCCGCTGTGGGTGATGCGCGCGCAGGAGCGCCTGAGCCGGTTCGAGGCGTACCGCGCCTGGGTCCGGAAGGTGCGGCCGTCGGGCGACGGCGTCTCCGGCGGAGGCGCGAAGGCCGACGCGCGCGACGCCGCGTTCCGGCGGAACCTCGCGGAGAACCTCCGGCACGCGCGCGCGCGCGGCGTGCCCGCGGCGGTCGTGATCCCGCCGCGCAACTACCGGGCGCCCGCGGAGGCGGCCCGGACGCCGTACGACGCCGGGCTCGTCGCGGGCTGGATCCGCTATCTGCGCGGCGATTGGAAGGGAGCGCGCGATGCCTGGGCGGCGGCCCTGGACTCGCCGGCCGCGGCCCTGCCCGAGAACGCGGACCTCCACGCCTTCGCGTGGGTCTTCATCGGAAGGGCGGAAGAGAGGCTCGGCCGCTGGTCGCGGGCGCTCGAGGCCTACGACCGGAGCTCCGAGCACGATCGCTCCTCGATCTGCGCCTCGGCCTGCCAGAAGATCCTGCGCGAGACCTCCGCCGCCGAGGGCGCCTTCCTCGTCGAGGCCGACGCGCTCTTCCGCGGGCTGACCGCGCCGCGGGCGCCCGGCCTCGAGACCTTCAACGACCGCATGCATTGGAAGCCGCGATTCAACTGCCTGGTCTCCTCCGAGATCGCGGCGGCGGCCGCCGTGAGCCTGCCGGCGCTGCCGTGGGACGCCGCGGCGCTGCGGGGCGTGCGCGCCTCCTGCGAACTCCCCAAGGAGGGCGCCGCGGGCGACGAGGCCGACGACAGGCGCGTCCTCGGCTACGTGCGCATGGGGCTGTCGTGGCCGGATTTCGAGTACCTGTCCATGGTGTCGGTGTTCTACCTCGCGTTCGCGCGGCACGCGCGACCGTCGTGGTTCGCGGACCTCGACGAGCTGGCCGCGCGCACGGCGAATCCCCAGACCCAGGTCTACGGCATCGAGATGGCCGACGCCGCCGTCTTCGGGCCCCGGCTGCGCTGGCACGTCGGCGAGTCGCGCCTGCTCGACGGGGACTGGAAGCGCGCGCGCGCCGACATCGCGCGGGCCGTCGCCGCCGATCCCGCGCTCGCGTGGGCGCGCGTGAGCCTGGGCGTGGCCGCGGCGCTCGCGGGAGACCGCAAGGCCGGGGCTCGACTTCTCTCCGAGGCCGTCGAGCGCGCCTCCGGGCACCCGCACCGCCGCCGGATCGCCGCTTCCGCGGCGGCCGCGGCCGTCGAGCTCGGCCTCGACGCCTCCGCCGCGGCGGACGCCGATCCCGAGCGCTGGGTCGCGGCCGCCGAGGCCGCCGTCGACGCGGGGCGTCCCGCGCAGGCGCGCGACGCGCTCAAGCGGGCCGCCGCGGCCAAGCCCGAGGATCAGCATCTGCGCCGCATGGGCCAGTGCTGGACGCGCCTGCGCGACGACGAAGGCTTTCTGTCGGTCTCCGGCGCGCTCGTCGCCAGCTATCCGAAGGACGCGGACGTGCGCATCTCCTTGGCGTCGAGCCTGCTGGTTCTCGGACGCCGGGCGGAGGGGAGGCCGCTCTCGCCGAGGCGGAGACGCTCTCCCCGTCGCAGTCGCAGCGCCTTCAAATCGCGAACTGGCGGCGCTGGCTGGCCGACGGCGCTCCGCCGGCGAGGATACCGCGATGAACGCGGCCGCGCCCCTGCCGATCGCCGCCGTCCAGCTCTACGCCTGCGGCCTGTTCCTCGCCGCCTGGGCGCAGATGGGCTGGGTCGACTGGAAGGAGCAGAAGATCCGCAACCAGTACCTCTGGTTCTGGGCCAAGCTCGCGCTCGCCGGCTGGCTGGCTCTGGCCCTCCACTCGGCGGCCGGAGAGCTCGGCTGGACCCGCGTCTACATCGTGCCCTCCTACTACCCGGCGCTCCTCGGCCACGCGGCGTTCTCGGCGGCGGCGGCCTACGCGCTGTGGTGGCTGCGCATCTGGCCCGCCGGCGACGTCAAGCTCTTCGCGCTCCTCGCGCTCGTCCTGCCGTTGACGCGCGTGCCCGCCCAGTTCCGCTCGGGGACGATGTTTCTCGAGGTGCTGATCAACGTCTTCGTGCCCGCGGCGGCCTTCCTGTTCCTGACGGCCGGCGCCTACCTGTGGCGCACGCGCTTCTCCGGCTGGTCGGACCGCGCGGCGGCCTGGGCGCGGGCGCGGACGGCGGGGCTGTCCCTGCCGAAGGCCAAGGCGCCCTCGCTTCCCTCGGTCCCGGCGGAATGGCTGCGCGCCCCCGACGCGGCCCGCCTGCGCGCCGCCGTCGAGCCGGTGCGAGAGGTGCTGCTCGGCTGGTACGACCAGTACCGCGCCGAGCCGTTCATGCTCGTCAAGGACATCCTCTCGTGGCTGGCGATGATGGCGACGATGTCGCTGATCTCCTACTACCTCAACGACGTGATCTCCTCCAACGTGCTCAAGACCCTGTTCTGCTTCGCCCTCATGTTCGGGTGGAGCCGCGTCTGCCAGTTGATCGGCACGGTGCAGGCGATGGGCCTGCTGATCGCCGCCCTGGCCTTCATGCTCCACCGCCACCCGAACGTTGATGTCCCGGCGCTGGCCGTGATCTTCGGCCACATCACGGTCTTCTCGCTCTGCATCTTCCTCGGCATCCAGATCGCCTTCCGCATCCTCGCCGGCAAAACGGGCTGGGCGTTCCTGCCCGTGCTCATGATGTTCGTCGGCCTGATCCCGTGGAGCATGATGATCGGCTGGGTCTGGAGCGTCTTCGTGGAGGGCCTGCGCTCCGCGGCGCGGCTGCTCGGAACGGTCGAGGCCCCGGCGGTCTCCATCCCGCGCCTGCCGCCCGTCCCCGCGCTCGAGGCGCCCGGCGTTCCGGCTTGGCTGACCGCCCTCGAGGGCTCCGGTCTCGGCACGTGGGCCGCGATGGGCCTCTTCTTCGGCCTCGCGCTGGTTTTTGTTAAGATTTGGGACGCTGAGTCCTACAACTCCGTGCCCGTCGACCACATCGAACCCTTCATGAACCTCGGGCCCTCCCTCGTCGAGCGCATCGAGGCCGACGAGGACTTCCGCGACGAGCACTTCCCGACCTTCTACGCCGACGGCCTGACGCGCGACCAGGTCGAGGCCCTCAAGGTCTGGTGCCGCGACGAGGGCATCGAGACCGTGCCGCTCGCGCCGACGATCTCCTTCGCGAACTGGATCTTTCTCGGCTACTTCCTGACCCGCGTCCTCGACGGCCACGTGCTGAGGTCCCTCTACTGATGAAGACCCTCGACGAGTTCCGCTGGATCTACGGCGGCGGCCTGAGCCCCGAGTGGGAGTGGGTCGTCCGCCGCCGCAGGGAGATCGCGCTGGCCGACCTCGCGCGCGTCGAGAAGGAGTACCTCGCGTCCGCGCCGCCCGGCGTGCGCAAGCGCCGCTACGCCGCGGGCCTGCGCTACTTCCTGCGCACCAAGGGGCCGGAGCGCGACCGCCTCGCCGTGCACCCGTGCTTCGACTACTGGCTCGACCTGCACGCCAAGCACTTCAAGAACCCGGCGGCGGACAGCGACTGGCACCTGCAGTTCGGCCTGTTCCAGGGCTTCGCGGCCTCGCTGGCTCTCGCGCGCGGCGACCGCCTCGAGCTCGACGCGACGGCCGACCCCGACGGGCGCTTCTTCCTGTACGGCTCGCCCAAGTTCGTCGCCTCGAAGCCGACCGCGGAGCTCACGATGAAGGCCGAAGGCGGACGCCTCGTCGCCTGCGGCAAGCCCGTGAAGCTCGAGCCGCTCGTCGAGGCCGTGCCCGGCATCACCGCCGACGACCGCGGCTGGCTGCTCGTCCACGGCGTCACGATGCACGGGCTCGTCTCCCTCGAGGCGGCGGAGCGCGAGCGCTTCGCCGCGGTGCTCAAGCAGGCCTTCTCCGACCTCGCCGAGCGCGACCCCGGCCTGCACGCCGAGATGACCGACATGGTCTTCGCTCTCGTCCCGCTCAAGAACCCCGTCGAGCACGGCAGCGTCAGCTCCTCGTACGTGAACCTGCGCGGCGCGATCGCGCTCTCCCACGCCGAGGACCCGATCCTCCAGGCTGAGACCCTGATCCACGAGTTCTGCCACCAGAAGATGAACCAGCTGCTCGTCGTCGACCCGGTGCTGCTCCCCGGGCAAAGCGGCCAGGTGTTCTACTCGCCGTGGCGCGCCGACGCGCGCCGCCTGCGCGGCCTGCTGCTCGGCGCGCACGCGTTCCTCAACGTCGCGCGCTACCTCGCCACCTCGCTCGAGCGCGAGTCCCTGCCCGACCTCCAGAAGATCGAGCTGATGGTCAACGTCTCCCTGCGCCTCAACCAGGTCGAGGCGGCGATGAAGGCCCTGACCGGCTACGGCTCCTTCACCGAATTCGGCCGCCGCTTCGTGATGGGCATGTGGCGCGAGGTCGAGCTCCTGCGCCACGCGACCTTGTGGTACCCGCCGGCCCTGCGCGCCGAGCAGGCCAAGGTCTCCGCCGCTCATCGCAAGAAGTACGCGCTCGGCGAAACCGGCTTCCACAAGAGCGCGGCCCACGTCGACAAGATCCGCCGCACGCCGTTCCTCGGTCCGCAGGACGAGGAGCCCAAGGAGGCCGCGTGAACGCCAAGGAGCGGGGAGAATTCCTGAAAGCCGTGCGCTCCTGCTTCCCGGAGCTCGACACGAAGCCGCTCGCCGCGGCCGCCGAGGCCTGCGAGGCGCCGGGACGCTGGGAGGTCTCCGTGCGCGGCGGCGGCCTGGAGAGGATCGGCCTGCGCTTTTTCGGCGAGGGGGACTACGGCGCCTGGTCGAAGAAGGCCGCCGAGGCCTTCGCCGCGAAGGCCGGCGCCGCGCCGCGGCCGGGCTCTCCGTGGCTCGTCGTCGACTGGGACCTCAAGGCGGGCAAGGCCGCCGCGGTCAAGATCGGCGGGGCCTCGCCCAAGCCGGGCCGCTTCAAGCCCGGTTTCTTCGGCGAGCCCGCGCTCGACTCGGCTTTGGCCGACTTCGCCGCGCTGTGCCCGGTGTCCGGCTTCGCGCACGACGGCGCCTCGTGGTCCCTGACTCTCGAGAAGCCGCCGCGCTGGCCGCTGTTCGCGCGCACCGACGTCTCGGCGGCCTTCACGCCGCTCTCGTCGCAGCTGGCGCTTCTGCTCATCGACCGCAAGGTGACCGAGCTCTCGTTCGACGGGGAGGCGCTGTGGGCGCATTGCGCGGGATGAAGAAGGTCTGCGTGCTCGCCAGCGGCGGCTTCGACAGCTCCGCGCTGATCGCCGACTACCTCGACCGCGGCTGGGAGGTGCACCCGTTCTACGCGCGCTCCGGCTTCTACTGGGAGAAGGCCGAGCTGTTCTGGCTGCGCAAGTTCCTGCTTCGCCTCAAGTCGAAGAAGCTCAAGCCTCTGACGGTCGCCGACGTGCCGATGAAGTGGATCATGAAGGACCACTGGAGCATGAACGGCAAGGGCTCGCCGTCCTCGCGCGCGGCCTGGGACTCGGTGTACCTGCCCGGGCGCAACTTGATCCTGCTCAGCCAGGCCGGCGTCTACGCGGCCACGCACGGCGTGCCCGTCGTGGCCCTCGGCGTCCTCAAGGGAAACCCGTTCGCCGACTCGCGCCCGAAGTTCCTCGCCGACATGCAGTCGGCGATCAACGACGCCCTGCGCGCGCGCCTGAAGGTCGTCGCTCCCTACACGAAGCGGAGCAAGCACCAGGTGGGCGCGATCGTCGCGAAGCTCGCCAAGCGCTTTCCGCTCGAGCTGACCTTCTCCTGCCTGCACCCGCGCGGCGTGAAGCCCTGCGGCAAGTGCAGCAAGTGCGGGAGACCCGCACCAAGCTCTAGCGTCCTGTCTTCTTCCACATCCGCGGATCGAAGAGATATGGAATGGGGTCGGAAATGATCAGTTTTGAAAAATCGGCGTGCGCGGGATTGATCAGGATGTTGGTTTCCACCGGCGTTATGGCCGAGGGGAGGACGAGGATCGCGGATTCGCCCGATGAGATCCACTCGTCCCCTCGAGCTTGAGTCGCCTCGGGAGTCGGATTATCCTTCCAGCCCGGGGGAGATCTATTTCCGTCCATTCCCGGATCGCGATCCCGTCCGGGATGTCGATCGAATAGCTGGCATGACGGATGAGCATTCCGTCCTCCCCCAGATGCACGAATTTCTCGAGGGCGGCGAGGGAGAGGCTCGACGCCGCGTAGACCACCCGCCGGGAGGGAGTGTTCCAGCGTCCGGCATAGATGCGGGAGCCTTCTCCGGAGAACGCGTCCGCTTTCGCGCGGCTGGCTTTGTCGATGCGCCAGGCGCGGATCAAGGCAGGACGCCGTATTCGAGCTGGCCGAGCAAGGTCTCGACGGCCCGGGAACCCGGGTCGGTGTCGAGCATGTCCATCGGGACCTTCCCTCCGAGCCCGGGCTGAGGGCGCTGCAGCCAGCGCACGGCCGGAGGCACGTCCTCGAAGAGATCGACGGCCATCTTCAGGACCCGAAGGGCGCGATAGAGCCGGTCGCTGGCGACGGGATCAAGGCTTGCCTTGTCGCGCTTGGTGCGCGTCAGAGTGCGGTC
This sequence comes from Elusimicrobiota bacterium, assembly GCA_023213235.1. GTDB lineage: Bacteria > Elusimicrobiota > Elusimicrobia > UBA1565 > UBA9628 > GWA2-66-18. The sequence continues at coordinate 1,672,894 of CP096137.1, forward strand.
GCTCACTCCGATGATGCGGGCGAAAGCCTTGTCCTTTATCTGGAAGGCCTCCTGGGCTCGGCGGACGTTGGCCCATTTGAAGCCGTCGTGGATGGTCTGGGACGCGGCGGCCCCCGCTTGCGGCCGGTCGGCCAGCAGGGAGAACAGGAGGCTCAGCGACGGAGCGAGAGTTGTAGCCATTTGTCCATATTATACAGGACAAATGTCCAAACGTCAAGGCGTCAGGCCAGTTCGGCGGTGGGAACGGCGATGCCCGCGTACGAGCCGGCCTCGAGCTGATCTCCGAGCCAGGTCACCGGCTGAGGCTTGAACGACGCCTCGACGAAGGTCCGGCAGCCGGCGGCGTGCGCGGCGCGGACCGCCTCGAGGTGCTTCTCGCAGGCGACGGTCTGCTCCGCCAGGAGTTCCTTGATGCGCGCGGGGTCGGTCTCGGCCTTGCCGGACGTGCCCATGAATACGGGCACCTTGGGCGCCTTGAGGTCGAGCGACTTAACGACCTCTTGGAGGGCGAGCTTCGCGGGCGCGAACGCGGCGGTGTGGTACGGGCCCTCCACCTTGAGGACCTTCACCTTCACGGGCCAGTCCTCGGCGACGGCCTTCGCGGCGTAGGCCTCAAGCGCGGCGGCGGTTCCGCCGAGCGTGCCCTTCGTGATCGTGTTCCACAGCGCGACGGAGACGCCGGGGACCTCGGAGGCGGAATCGGCGACGTCCTGGAAATCGTCGGACGCCGCGGCCGCGAGTCCCATCGGCTCGGAGAAGCCTTTGCAGCAGTCGGAGAACGCCTTGGCGCGCGCGGCGATGAAGCGGCCGCTGTCCTCGACGGTGAGCGCCTCGGCCGCGACGAGCGCGGCGACGACGCCCATCGAGTGGCCGACGGCGCCGTTGAGTTCCGTGCCGGGATTCTTGGCGAGATAGGCGAACCAGTGGCCGAGATGCGAGGCGTGGATCGCGCGCTGCGCGTTGAAGGTGAGCGCGAGCTCCGGATCGGGCATCGTCGTCAGCAAGGTCTCGAGGTCGGCGCCGAGGGAGGGCTTGAGCCGGTCGATCACGGCCTTGGCGGCGGGGATCTTCAGCAGTTCCTTGCCCATGCCGGCTTCCTGAACCGACTGCCCGGCGAACAGCGCGCAGACTTTCTCGCTCATGCGGCTATTTTATCTTTTCGTCGACGCGGTCAGACCACGGTGCGCGGCATCGAGGCGTCCCAGCAGCCCTCGAGCGCCTTGCGGAAGGCGAGCGCGTCCGCCGGGCGGCGGGACGGGTCGGGGGACAGCGCCATGGAGAAGAAGGCGTCGAGCTGGGCGGGCAGGGCCGGGCGCTGGCGCGTGATCGGCACGAACTCCCCGCGCATCTTGGGGCCGAGGTAGTCCGGGCCGATGAACGGGCGCTTGCCGCACAGCAGCTCGTAGGTCATCACCGCGAGCGCGTACAGGTCGGAGGCCGGGAGCACGGAGCCCATCGCCTGCTCGGGCGCCATGTAGGGGGCGTGCCGCTCGCGGAGGTCTGCGTCGCGGCCGCGCCGCTGCGGGACTGGTGCGCGATGCCGAAATCCATGATCTTCGCCGCGCCGTCGGCGGCGAGCATGACGTTCGAGGGCTTGAGGTCGCGGTGGATGATGCGGCGCGAATGCGCGGCCGCGAGCGCCGAGCACAACTCGGAGACGATGCGGCGCGCGGCGTCGGGGTCCAGCGGGCCGTCGTCGAGCGCCTTGTCGAGCGGCTTGCCTTCGATCAGCTCGAAGACGAGGAACAGCCCGCCGTCGTCGACCGCGGCGTAGATCTCGGCGACGTTCGGGTGCTTGAGCTGGGCGACGAGGCGCGCCTCCTGCAGGAAGCGCGCGGCGTCCTCCGGCGAGGCGCGGAAGTCCGACTGCATCTGCTTGAGCGCGACGGGACGCTTGAGGCGCTCGTCGAGCGCCTCGAAGACGACGCCCATGCCGCCGCGGCCGAGCTCGCGCGTGATCGTGTACTGCCCGGCGACGGTGTCGCCGCGGCCGACGGTGCGGTCCGGGCCGTCGCTCGCGGCGGAGGCCGTCGCCGCTCGCGCGCGGCGGGTGGCGACGCGCGCGCCGCCGACGAGCCCCGCGAGCACGAGCAGCAGCGACAGCGCGATCGCGCCGCCGCGCACGAGCCTGCGGCGGACGGCCTCGCTGGGGCCGGACGGCGCGGGGCCGCGGCCGAGGCGGCGCAGGGCCTCGTCGGCGACGGGAGTCAGAGCGGGGTCCAGGCGCGCGGCCTCACGGTACTCGGCGACCGCGTCGTCCACGCGGGCCAGCTTTTCCAGGATTTGGGCGCGCAGCAGATGTCCGGCCGCGCTGCCGGCGTCGAGAGCCAGCGCGCGGTCGGCGGCGGAAAGCGCCTCCTCGAGGCGGCCGAGCTGCATCAGCGCGTCGGCCTTCGCCCGCCACCCGCGCGCGTCGTTGGGATTGCGGGCGAGCACGCGCTCGGCGTCGGCGAGGCCGGCCGCCGGATTTTTCATCGCGTTCGAGATCTCGGCGCGCAGAGTGCGGGCCGCGTCGTCGTCGGGGTTCTGATCGAGAGCCAGGGTCAGGTCCGCGAGCGCGCCCGCGTAGTCGCCGAGGACCGCCTTGCGGTGGGCGAGCTTGAGGTGCGGCGGCCCGGCGAGCGGCTCCGGAGCGGGTCCGCCGGAGCCCGACGGCGCGGCGCCGAGCGGGGGACGGAACCCGCGGGAACGCGCGCCACGCCTCCGGCCGCGCCGGTATCGGGGGCTTCTTTTTCCTCGAAGCCGGGCCTGGCGCCGGGCCCTTTGAGCCTGGATTTCGCGAGCACCGCCTCGGCGAAGGCGAGCGCGTCCTTGGCCCGCTTGTTGGTCGGGTCCAGCGCCAGCGCGCGCTTCGCCCAGCGCGCGGCTTCCGACGGGTCGTCGCGCGTCAGCGCGGTCTCGGCGAGGACCGCCGGGCCCCGGGCGTCGTCGGGCTTGCGCTCGACGGCGAGCTTGGCGACGCGTTCGGCGTCGGCCGGGCTGCCGGCGGCCAGGTGCTGCTCGGCCACCTTGCCGGCCTTGGCGAAGTCGGGCTTGGGCCCGCCGAGGGCGGTCTTCTCGACGAGGTCGACCGCCTTCTGCGGCGGCGTCACCGCCCCCGGCGTGCCGGCGGGAGACGGCGGGTTGAATTCGAGCTCGTTGAGCGGCTTGATCTTCTGGAGAGCGACGAAGCCCGGAGCGGTTTCATTGTACTCGCGGTAGGCGTCGTACTCGGGGCCCGTCGCTGATTGGCCCCGCATCTGGGCGTCCATGAAGACGCTCCAGGAGATGTCGTACCTCGTGGACGCCTCTTGATAGGTTTTCTCTTCGTCGGGAGATCGCTTCTTGCCGACCAATGGCTTCATCACGGCCGAGGCCTCGTCGGCCAGCGCGCGGCAGGCGGAGATGACGGCGTCCTGATAGGCCCCGCAGCGGGCGACGCCGTCGGAGGACGCCGTTGCGCATTCCGCTTTGACGCCCGCGGGCGAGAACGCGTTCAGCGAGCATTCCGCCGCGGCGGCCGGCGAGGTCAAGGTGAGCGCGGCCAACAGCGCCGCGAGGGGTCGGCTCATCCCCGGAGTGTAGCCTCCTCCAGGAGCGGCGTCAAGGCGACAAAAGTCGCCGATTAAGAGGCGGAAACGAGCGCTTTCAGGCGCTCGAGCCCGGCGCGGACGCTCTTCTCGGAGGGCCCGAAGGAGAAGCGCACGTGGGAGCGGAAGCGGGATCCACGCCCGGCGCGCCGCTTGCCGGGATTCACGTCGAAGAACTCGCCGGGCACGACGATGACCTTCGACTCGAGAGCCTTCTTGAAGAAGCCCATGCCGGTATTAAGGGGCCGTGGAAGCTTTTCAACGCTGCCCCAGCAATAAAACGTGCCGTCGCCGGGCCCGTCGAGGATCACGCCCATCTTGGTCAGCTCGGCGCGCATCAGTTCGCGCTTGGCGCGGAACGCGGCCTGGAGGGACGAGGCCTCGGCGGCGGCGCCCTTCTCCGTGAGCAGCTCGGCCGCCGCGCGCTGCAGCGGGCGTGAACCGCCGCCGTCGAGGAAGGAGCCGGCGGAGGAGACGGACTCGATGACGGCCTTGGGGCCGACGATCCACGACACGCGCCAGCCCGGATAGCGCCAGTTCTTGGTCAGGCCGTCGAGAAGGATCACCGGATCCTTGTCGACGTCCTCGACGACGGCGGCCGCGCTGACGGGCGAGCCGTCGCCGTTCCAGACGTAGTGCGAGTAGAACTCGTCGAAGATCGTCGCGCAGTCGAGCTTGCGGGCGATCTCGACCCATTTCGCGAGCTCGGGGCCGGAGATCGTCCGGCCCGTCGGGTTGGACGGGTTCGACAGCAGCAGGGCCCCGAGACCGCGTCCTTCGATCTCGCGGCGCAGCGCCTCCGGCGGGAACGCGTAGGAGGACTCCGGCTCGAGCAGGATCGGGATCGACGCGAAGGACCGGAAGATGTCGAGCAGCTCCTCGTAGGCCGTGTAGTCGGGCAGGAAGTGCCCGAGGTTGACCTGGCCGAGCGCCGCGGCCGCGCGCGTGAGCGCGGCGCGACCGCCGCCGGCGATCGAGACGTTGTCGGCCGTGTAGCGGCTCTTCATGCCCTTGCGGTAGCGCGCGTTGTAGAGGTCGGCGACGGCCTGGCGCAGCTCCGGCAGCCCCGCGACGGGGGCGTACTCCTGGTCGGCGGGGTCGATCGAGACCGACCCGCGGCGCGCGGGCCCTCCGGGCAGCGGCCCCGTCTCCGGCATGCCCTGGCCGAGGTTCGACCACGACGCGTCCGAGGCCTTGTACCCGAGCTTGGCGGCCTCGGCCATGACGTAGATGACGCCCGTGCGCGGCACGGCGCGGAACGAGGGAGGGGGAACGTCGCTCATTTGGGCTCCAGGGCCTTGTCGAAGGCGGCGCGGAATTCGGCGGCGTCGGAGAAGCGGGCGGCGGGGTCGGGCGCGAGAGCCTTCTTGAAGAAAAGATCGATCGACAGAGGCAGGGTCGTGCGGCGGTTGCTCGCGGAGACGAACTCGCCGTCGGCCTTGGCCTTCGAGTCGTCGAAGGGCGTCCGGCCGACGAGCAGGAAGTAGGCGGTCGCGCCGAGGGAGAACACGTCGCCGCGCGGGCTCGCGACGCCCTCGGGCGCGGCGCAGCCGTCGAACGACGTCGGCGGGCCCGGAGGCAGCAGGGAGAGCACGGCGTCCTTGTCGAAGACGAGCGAGTCGGGCGAGACGCCGCCGTGGCCGTGCCCGGAGGCGTGGACGGCGCCCACGAGCGCGCAGGCCTGGGCCATCACGCGGCGCACGAACGCGGGCTCGAAGGGCCCGCGCTTGGAATACGCCTCGACCAAGGTCTCGACGCCTTTCAGCCGCTCGGGCCGCGCCCCGCGCTTGGAGACGGGCACGTACGCCAGGCCCTGCGCGGCGGCCAGCGGCGAGGACGCCTCCTCCTCCTGCTTGCCGCGGGCGAACAGGAAGGCGGCGCCGCCGAAGACGGCGACGAGCCCGGCGAGATAGGGGACGGCCGACGGGCGGCGGCGCTTGGCGGGGGCTCGGAGGCCGGCCCGCCGAGGGGATCCGCCGCGCGAGCCGAGACAGGAGGGACGGGCGCCGGGCCCGGCGCGGGGTGCGGAGCAGGACGGCGGCGAGCTCGTTCTTGCGCGCCAGGTGGAGGTAGTCGCGAATCGGCGTCTCGGAGAGGCCGCTGACGAACGGAGGATTGCGCGCGCCGGCGTCCATCAAGGCGCGCGCGTTGTCGAGGACGCCCTCGAGCTCGGCGACGGGCGCGCCGCCGAGGCGGACGCTCCGGACGGCCTGCTCGTACACGCTCGCGCAGGCCTGGCTGAAGACTCCGAGCGCGTGGGCGCACTGCTCCTGCGTCCTTCCCTTCCCGCAGACCGCGGGCTCCCGCGCGGCGACGAGGCCCGGACGGCAGTACTGGGCGCCGGAGATCCGCGTTTCTCCGGCGGAGCCGGGGGCGGCGAGGACGGCGAGAAGGAGCAGGGCCCTCACGAGATCATGAACGACGCCGCGGCGAAGCGTCCCGAATGGGACAGCGACAGGCTCCAGTCCTGGGGCTTGCCCTTCCACAGCACGCCGGGCAGGCCGGCCTGGTCCGTCAAGGCGAGCTTGGCGGAACTGCCGATCTCGTCGTTGACGCCCGCGATGAAGTCGAGCGCGAGTTCGCGCACGAAGCCGCCCGGGGAGGTTCCCGCCGGCACTTCGGCGACGGTCCACAGCACGTCGCCCTCGGTGTCCGCGTCGCCGATGAAGCCGCCGCGCAGGACCGCCACGCAGTGGAGCTTGTCCTCGTCGTCGTCGGTGAAGCGGGTGTCGAGCTGCAGTCCGGTCGGGATGTGGACGGCCTTGTTGCGGAACAGGTCGATCTCGATTTCGTGGAACGCGCCGTTGGGGACCGTGATCACCGCGCGGCCGAGCGCCTTGTGGCAGGCCTCCTTCGCGCAGAAGAACTTCCAGAACGTGCGAAACAGCTTCGCCGGCCCCTGCTCCGCGAGGTAGGAGAGCTCCTTCTTCGTCAGGTGCCGCTCGAGCCACTCCTGATCGGCCTCGGTCAGGTCGTCGGAAAAATTCTCGCGCAGCAGCGGCCCTTTGAGGTCGACGACGTCGTTGCCGCCGCAGTTGCGCGCCATGTCGGAGCCGTCCCACCAGACGCGCTGGAGCTCGGCCAGCCGGTCGAAGAGTCGCTGACTAATGGCGCGTGGGTTCGTATCGCCGGGTCGCGCGCCTTCCACTAGGTCAGCGACCACGCGGATGCGGTCCCCGTACGGCGGACAGGCGGTCGTCGAGATCTGCCTCTCGGAGCGGAGGTAGACGACGAGGAACTTCGCGTCCGGCGCCTCGAGCGCGAGGCGGCCGAGGAAGTCCTTCGGGCGCTTCGGCTCGAGCCAGCCCGAGCGCGACCGGCCGGCCTCGGGGTAGACGAAGACGGCGCCGCCCTGCTTGAGCACCCACGCGCACTTCTCGAAGGCCTTTTGACGGAAAGTTTCCGCGGCGGCGTCTTCGCCGCCGCGGAGAAACGGGATGCAGCGGCACAGATAAAGGAGGCCGCGCAGAAACGCGCTCTGCACCGGGCCGCCGAGCTTGTAGTAGTTCGTGTACTCCGGCGTCGACCACGGGATGCGCCGGTCCTCGAGCACGCGCGAGGTGGGGAACACCGCCCAGTAGACGAGGAAGCTGTCGATGAGGGTGAGGTGGTTCGCGGCCCAGATCACGGGGCCGGGGTGGGCGTCGAGCTTGGCCCAGATCTCGCGTCTGAGGCGCCGGACGTCTTCGTGAAGCTCGTAGCCGAAGTAGAAACGGGAGATGGCCGCGACGAGCAGAGACACGGGCGCGACCAGCGCCCGGCTGACGGCCCACTGGACGCGGAGGGCTTTGACGTCCTCCGCGTCCAGGGCCATTACGTTAGTTGATCTTCTCCGCGGCGGAGACGGCGTCCTGCAGCGCCTTGCGGACGGCGGCGACCTTCGTCTCCTCGATCGCGCGGCGCTTGCCCGCGGCCTCGGCGACTTCCTGCGAGACGCGCAGCTTGGCCGAGCTCATCTTCAGGCGGGTGCGGATCTCGGCTTCCTCGCCGCGCAGCTTGGCGAGCGCGGCCGCGTCGCCGCCGGCCGAGACGCCCTTGATCTTGTCGAGCGTGAGGTTCAGCTCGGAGGTCAACGCGTCGTAGCCCGCCTTGTCGTTCTGGTAGGCCTTCGACTTCGACGCCGCGAGCTTCGCCGCGTCGGCGAGGAGGCCGTCGTACTCCTTCGCCTGGCCCGCGAGGGCCTTGAGGTTGGCGACCGCCTCGGAGCGCTCCGCGCCCGCGAGCTTCTCGGCCTTGGCGGCCATCTTCTTGAGGGCGTCGGACATCTTCCAGCCGTCGCCGCAGGCCATCACGTAGGCGAAGGAGACGACCTTCTCGAGGTAGGCGTCGTTCTTCGCCATATGCCCGTTGTCCATGAGCATCTTCACCGACAGGCCCGGGGTCGCGGCGAGCGCGTCCTGGCCGTCGAGGATGCGCAGCTTGCCGAGCTCGCCCGCCGTCAGCTTGAACTCCGCGGAGCCCTCGGCGACCGGCGTCTTCGTCGTCATCTTGGTCAGGAACTGGCGTTCGATCGACATCGTGATGTCGGCGAGGTTCGACGACTCGATGCCCATGCCCACGATGTGGCCGAGATAGGGGGTGTTGCCGTCGGCGGCGGCGAAGTTGGCCTCGTTCGTGGCGTACTTCTTGACGCCCGCGATGATCCGCTTCTCCGCTTCCTCCGGCGAGATCGTGTTGAGATCGGTCGCCTCGACGGTCGCCTGCTTGCGCATGAATGCCATGGTTATCCTTCCTCCTGAGATCCTACGACGATTCTATTACTTTCCGTCCCAGCGTTTGAACAGCACGCAGCCGTTCACGTCGCCGAACCCGAACGAGGCCTTGATGACGTACTCGAGCTCCTTCTTGACCATCGTCTGCGGAATGCTGGCGCCGACCGGGATGCCGGGGTGCACCTCGGAGGCGTTGATCGACGGGTGCACGTAGCCGTGGACGAGCTGGTCGACGACGGCCGCGCACTCGAGCGCGCCGGCGGCGCCGAGCGTGTGGCCGATCATCGACTTCGTCGACTGGATCAGCGGGAATTGGTCTAGCGGAAGCCCGAGCGCCTTGATCCAGGACCCCGCTTCCCGCGGATCCGCGGTCGTGGAGGTCAAATGGCCGTTTATTAATGAAATACGGCGGGGTTCGGCTCCTCCGTCCTGGAGGACCTGCCGGATGCACTTCATCACGCCGTCCGCGTTCGGGAACGTCATCGTGCCGCCGTCGCGCTGGCCGCCGGAGTTGCAGTAGGCGGAGACGACCTCGGCCAGGATCTTGGCGCCGCGCTTCTGCGCGCGCTCGAGCGTCTCCAGGCGCAGGACGCCCGCGCCGCCGGCCGGGACGAAGCCGCAGGCGCCGGCGCCCATCGGCTGGGAGCCCTTCTCCGGGCGGTCGTTGAATTTCGAGCACAGCACGTCGCGCATCGCGTCGAAGCCCGCCCACGTGCCGTAGTGCGTGCCCTCGGCGCCGCCGGCGTACATCGAGTCGGCGTAGCCGAGCTGAATATGTTTGAAGGCCTCGAAGATCGCCTCGGTGCCGGTGTTGCACGCGGAGGAGTTCGTCGTCGTCTGGCCGCCCAGGCCGAGGAACTTGCCGACGGTGACCGAGACGGAGGATTCCATGATCTTGGGGACGATGTCGGTGCCCATGCCGCGGCAGCCCATGCCGGGATCTTGAGTCTCGGATTCGCTCATCGTGGGGCCGAGCTCCTCGAACATCGTGTCCATGCCGCCGATGCCGCAGCCGACGATCGCGCCCGTGTCCCACTGGACCGGCGTGTCCTGGTAGCCCTTCTTGAGGTCGACCGTCTCGCCGGACATCTTCGCGGCCTCGACGGCGGCGAGCGCGGCGTAGACCATCGCCTCGTTGAGCTTGTTGAGGTCGGCGCCGGGGATCACGGACTCGACGAAGTCCATGTCGATCGGCGGCTTGCCGCCGATCTGGCAGGCGAAGTTGAGCTTCTTGAGCTCCTCGTGCCAGGTGATGCCGGACTTGCCGGCCTGCAGCGCGGCGCGGTACGCTTCGACGCCGACGCCGTTGGGGGCGACGGCCCCGTACCCGGTGATCACGACGCGCTTGGGGAAGCGGCTCATTTCAGTTTCTCCGACTCCTTGGGGATCCACAGCCCGGACACCAGGCCCGTGAACGTCGTCTCGCCGTCCTTGGGGCCGCCGGCGAACTTGAGCTCCACCTCGGCCGCCATCTTGCCGTCGCGGAAAAAGCCACTCGCGCCGAAGGCGGCGCGGCAAACTAAGATGTCGCCGGGGCGCACCATCTTCTTGAACGAGCCCTTGTCGACGTGCGTGAAGAGGTTGACCATCGAGGCCAGGCGCTCGGGACCGGCCTTGGCGCCCATCAGGTAGATGCCCCAGGCGACGACGGCGGTCTGCACGCACATCTCCACCTGCTTGACGCCCGGCACGACGGGGTTCCCGGGGAAGTGGCCGGCGCAGTCCTCGTCCTTCCAGGTGTAGCGCGAGACGATGTGCTCGCGGTCGACCTCGAGGATGGCGTCGAGGAAGCGCATGGGCGGGCGCTGGGGGACGAGCTTGAGGACTTCGGCGGCGGTGAGATCGCTCAAAGCGCCATGCCTCCGTCGACGGCGATGACGGCGCCGTTCAGGTACTGGTTCTCGATCGCGTGCCAGACGGTCTCGGCGATCGCCTCGGGCGCGCCGAAGGCGCCGAGAGCCACGTCCTTTTTGATGCCGGCGCGCTGCTCCTCGGGGATGTCCTTGGTCATCGCGGTCTCGATGAAGCCGGGGGCGACGGCGACGACGCGAACGCCCTTGGGGCCGATCTCGGAGGCGAATTGCTGGGTCAGCGCCTCGAGCGCGGCCTTCGTCGCGCGGTAGACGGCGGAGCCGACGACGGCTTTGCGCGCGAGGACGGAGGAGATGTTCACGATGACGCCGCTTTCGTTGCGGGCCATCTCTTTGGCGAAGTCGCGCATGAGGAACAACGGCGCTTTGAGATTCGTGGCGACGAGCTTGTCGAAGCCCTCTTCGGAGATCATGAGGGCGGGTTCGTGGGGCTTGTCGATGCCGGCGTTGTTGATCAAGGCGAACGGAGTCCCTTTCGCGAGCACGGCGTCACGGAGAGCCTGACGGCCTTCGGCCGTCGCCAAATCGGCTTTAACGATAAACGAATTGGGAATCGAATCGGAAAGCGCCTGAGCGGCAACGGCATTGCCGTTGTAATGGAGGCACAGCGTCAGCTGCCCCTCGGACCTCTCATGGATCAATTTTGCTATCGCCGCGCCGATCCCGCCGGACGCGCCCGTCACGATCGCGATATCCATTACTGAACCTCCATGAGCCCGCCGCCCCACGCGAGTCCCGCGCCGAGGACCGCGTACACGATCTTGTCGCCCTTGTGCAGCGTGTCGAGGCGCTGGGCGACGGCCGAGGGCATGCCGCCGGCGGCGATGTTGCCCTGCGTCTCGACGTTGTGGATGTGGCGCTCCTCGGGCAGGCCCAAGTGGCCGATGATCGAGTCCATCATGACCTTGTTGGCCTGGTGCGTGACGGTGTAAACCTCGTCGGCGTAGAGCTTCTTGGCGGCGGCGACGGCCTCGAAGGTCTCGACGGTCTTGCGGATCGAGAACTCGCGCACCTTCGCGCCGTCCTGCCAGAAGTGCTTCGTGCCGTCGACGAGGACGTCGGTGGCGCCCTCGGAGGCGCTCTCGAAGACCATCGGCTCTATTTTCAAGCGGCCGGGGTGCTTCATCGAGCACAGCTGCGCGGCGGCGCCGTCGCCCCAGATGTAGCCGTCGATGGAGCCCTCGGAGTAGTCGGTGCGCGTGGTGTAGCAGGCGGTCTGGATCGTCAGCGCGAACTCGGGCCAGGCGTCGTCGCGCAGGTCGGAGAGATGCTTCATGTGGCGCGCGAAGGACGAGCACGCGGTGTTGAGGTCGGCGTGGGGGCCGGACCCGACGCCGAGCGCCTTGGCGACGTAGTTCGCGCAGGAGGGGACGGGATCGAAGGGGATGTCGGAGTTGCAGAGGACGAGCCCGATCTGAGAGGGCTTCACTCCCGTGCGCGCCAACGCCTGCTGGGCCGCGCGCACCGCGAGCGTCACCGGCGTCTCGCCGCGCGACTTCGCGTGCGTGATCGCCGCGAGGAAGTCCCTGTTCTTCGTCGACTTGATGTACTCGCGCGAGAGCACCGAGCGGCGCTCGTGGATGCCGAGGCGCGAGAGGCACCAGTCGGGACCCTTCTTCAGGCCGACTTCCTCGTGGAGGAACTTGTTGTCGATGACGGTCTCGGGAAGGGCCCAGCCCATCCCGAGGACGTTGACGGGGGGACGCTGGCTCACGCCAGCCCCGAGATCGCCTCGCCGCCGTCGACTCGCAGGATCGAGCCGTTGGCCCAGCGCAAGGTCGGCCCGCACAGGCCGAGGATCGTCTCGGCCACGTCCTCCGGCGTGGTGAGCCGGTGGAACGGGTTGCGGATGCGCGCCGAGGCCTTCATCAGGTCGAAGTTCGGGATCGCGTTGCCGGCCGGCGTGTCGGTGATGCCGGCCTGGACGATGTAGGAGGACACGCCGTAGGGCGCCAGCTCGACGGCCATCGCGCGGCAGGACGCCTCGAGCGCGGTCTTGGCGGCGGAGACGGCCGCGTAGCCCTTCCACGCGATCTCGTTGCCCTCGGAGGTCATCGCGACCGTGCTCGCGTTCTTCGCGAACATGCCTTCCTTGGTCAGCTCGCGGGTCCAGAGCAGGTAGTCGTAGCCCATCATGAAGATCGTCTTCTTGAGATCGTCTTCCGTGAGAAGCTCCTCGCGGTACGGGATGCGGGAGTCGGCGAGCGTGTGGAGGGCGTCGCAGCCCTTGTCGTGGAACGCGGTGTTGATCGCGGCCTTGACCTTGTCGGCGGGCAGGCCGAGGGCCTCCGCCAGCCCCTTGATCGCGATGCCGCGGAAGTCGGGGTCTTGTCCTCGATCATGAGGCGGCAGGAGCCGGCCGCGATCGACTGCATGAACAGCCGGACCTTGCCGGCGCCGCAGTTCTGCGCGATGGACTCGAACACCTCGCCGCGGCCCTCGTCGTCGAAAAGGTTGACGTTGTGGGTGACCAGCTTCACGCCGTAGGAGCGGATCTCGTCGAAATGGGGCTTGATCACCGTCTCGACGGTGCCTTCTTTGTCTTTGTGGCCGATGAGAATGTTCAGGCCGGCGCGTGCCAGTCTTTTAGACGTCGCCAGGCCGAACCCCGACGAGCCGCCGAGCACGACCGCCCACTCGCCCGAACCGTGAAAATCCAACGGGTTTTTCTGATCCATTCTCTTATTTTACCTCGCCCGCCCGGATCGCGTCATTGACCGTAGTCAAACGTCCGGTGCCGGGCTTTAAGTCGTTAAGGGCGGCGGTCGAACAGCTCGTCTTTGAGGGGGGAACTGCTCCGGGGGAACTCCCGGGACGTCAGGAGCATGCCGTCGATTCCGTACACCGACTCGGTGCAGGCGGCGGCGGCCGGCTCGTAGCGGCGCTCGCACATCACGAGCGGCTTGGCGCCGCCGTCCAGGAAGGCGTAGATGCCGATGTCGGCGTCGGGGCCGGCGCACAGCTCGGGATTCTTCTTGGCCGTCTTGGGGTCGCAGGGCTTGTAGTGGTACTCGATGGAGGCCAGGCAGCGCTCCTTCTTGCGATCCCACGCGTAATCGACGATGCCCTCGAAGATGCGGGGAGAGCTGTCGCGAACCGTCTTGTCGAGAGCCTCGGACAGAGCCTTGCAGGCGGCGACCTTCTTGTTCAGGCGCGAGGAGCGGACCTGGAGCAGGACGGCGCCGAGCAGGGCCGCGGCGCCGACGGCGCCGAATGTCCAGGTGCGCCGGTTGTCCTCGATCGCCACGGACCGCATTATACGACAAATTTCGAAGGCCGCATCCCGGCCCGTTGACGAAACGGGATTGCGGGCCTACACTGGGGCCATGCGACCCCTCCTCGCCGCGCTGGCCTGCGTCCTGCCGTTTTCCGCCTCCGCCCAGATCGTCGGCGAGTCCGCGAACGCCGCCTCCGCGTCGCGCGCGGGCGGCTCGGCGGCCGTCGGAGCCGTTCCGGGCGGGCTTTCTTCTCCTTTATTGACCCCGTCCGCGCTGACGCCGTCGCTGACCTCGTCGCTGGCGCCGGCGGCCGCGCCCGCGCCGGGCGCGCCGATCCCGGCGCTCGCCCCGTCGGCGCTCATCCCGATCGACCCGGCGGCCATGAAGCCGAAGAGCCGCGACTATTCTCCTTCGGAATGGGAGAAGCTCACGGCCGACGCGAAGGACGAGGGCACGCGCGCCGTCCTGCGCTCCAAGCCCGGCGACGCGCCGACCGACCCCGAGCTCTCCGTCACGTTGGCCGGCGGCGAAAACTGCGCGGCAATTTCCGCGGCCTGGCCGACGGCAAGATGATCTTCGAGACGGGCGGCAAGCTCGTCGGCCTCAAGATGGACGGGGGAACATCGCCGAGGTGCGCCGCACGGTCGACGTGATGTTCGACGGCGCGAACCTGCGGCCCGCCGAGGTCGTCGTGCACGACCGCGCGCCCGTCGCCGATCCGTTCAAGGATCTCGCCAAATACAAAGGCCGCGTGCTCGACGTCGACACGCGCGACCTCGACGACCTCAAGTGGTCGGCCCAGACCGTCTCCGGCCGCCTCGTGAAGCTCGACGCCGACGGGCTCGTGCTCGAGGGACCGAAAGGCGAGTACCACGTGCAGCGCGAGTTCCACCGCATCGACAAGGCGGTCCTGCGCTCCGAGCATTACTCCTCGCGCGGGCAGATCTCCTCGATCTCGGCCGTGGACGGAAAGGTCGCGATCGGCCAGCCCGTCGAGGTCTCTTTGCTCGGCGACAAGACGGTCAAGGGCCGCTATTTCGGCGTGCGCAAAGACGCGGAGGGCGACTACGTGCTCATCGAGGTCGCGTCCGCGGGCGGCACCCGCTTCCGCGCCCTCCGCGACTTCGTCGACCTGCGCACGCCGGGCTTCAAGAAGGCGGGCGAGCTCATCGACGGCGGCGAGCTGATCTACTCCGCCCCCGACCGGTAGGGGTCAGACCTTACACGTTTCACTTTTCCCTCGGATCGGATTAATCGGAAAAGTGAAACGTGTAAGGTCTGACCCTTTTCGCCCGGCCTGGATCAGCGCAGCTTGGAGGCGTCGATCATCCCGGCGCCCTGCAGCGTGGCGCCGAGGCCGGGGAGGGGCGACGCGGCGCCGCGCAGAGAGGAGCGGATCGCCGCGGGAGTCCGCGCGCCGCGCGCCCAGGCGATCGCGGCGAGGCCGGCGGCGTGCGGCGCCGCCATCGAGGTGCCCGAGAGCTCGGTCCAGCCGCCGCCGAAGTCGACCGACTTCACGTCGACGCCCGGGGCGATGAAGTCGACCTCGGACCCGCGGCTCGAGAACTCGGCGACGCCGTCCTTGATGTCGGAGGCGGCGATCGCGACGGTCTCGGGATAAGCGGCGGGGTAGCCGACGGAGCCGCCGGAGTTGCCCGCGGCGGCGACGATGAGCAGGCCCGCCTTCGTCGCGGCGGCGACGGCGCGCTTGAGCGCCTCGCTGCCCTCCTCGGCGCCGAGGCTCATATTGGCGACGGGAATCTTGTTTTTGACGACCCACTCGATGCCGGCGATCACGTCGGAGTAGCCGCCGTTGCCGTCGGCGTCGAGGACCTTGACCGCGTAGAGCTTGGCCAGCGGCGCGACGCCGGCCACGCCCTTGCCGTCGCGCTTGCCGGCGATCGTGCCGGCGACGTGCGAGCCGTGGCCCTGGTCGTCGTCCCACTTCCCGGGGTTGGCGGCGTCGAGCGCGTTGAAGCCGCCGAGGATCTGCCCGGCGAGGTCGGGGTGGGAGCGCGAGATGCCCGTGTCGATGACGGCGACCGCGGCGCCCGCGCCCTGGCCGCGCGGGGTCTCCCACGAGGACGCGGCGTTGACGCGGCGGATGCCCCAGGGCTGCTCGGCGTCCGGGGGCGCGGGGGCGCGGCGGGCTGGAGCCGGCGCATGCGCTCGAGCAGTTCGCGGGCCGCGTCGCCGAGATCGAACTGCGCGGCCGGCGGGGCGGGCATGGCGGCCGGGCCGGCCTTGAGCCAGTTGACGACCTTGTCGGTCTCCACGAGCTCGACCTGGACCGAGGCGCGCAGCTTGGTCTCGGCGGCCTCGGAACGGAACGCGGGCAGCTCGATGACGATCGCGTTGATCGAGGGCAGCTCGCGCACGACCGAGCAGCCGACGCTCTGCGCCAGCTTGCGGCAGGCCTCGGTCCCGACCCCGGGCCTGCACGCGACGATCTTGCGGATCGTGTCGCCGGCGTCGAGCGGGCAGACCTGCGCGCTCGAGGCGGACGCGAGCAGGACGAGGGTCACGGCGAGGAGGGGGGCAGGGGGCTCATGGACCTAAGAGTATGCGGGCCGAAGGGCCTAGATCAGGGCCGATGGTCCTATGTGCGCATAGGACCAAGGACCTATGATGTCCCGAGGGGGCCTAGGACGAATGCCTCCGGGGCCTTCCCCGCAGGGCCCAGGCCGGGCGGGGCGGGGAGCCCTATAATGTTGAAGACGCCGAACCAGACGCAGGGAGAAAACCTGACATGGCCCGACGCCTCAACCGAATCCTCTCGTCCATCCTTTCCGCCGCGATCGTCGTCCTTTCGCTCGGGCTCGACGCGCAGCAAGCCGTCGCCCAGACCTTCACGGGACGTTCCGCTCCCGTCTCGCCCGCGCCCCAGCTGGGCCTCGGGTCCTCGATCTCTCCCGCGCCGGCCCTCTCTCCGGCCGCCCTGTCGCTGACGGCGCCGAGCCTCCTCGCTCCCTCGCTCGCCTCGCCCCTGGCGTCGCCGGTCGCCGCCGCGCAGGCGGCGCCCATCGCGCTCAAGCCCGCGACGCCGGCGGCCGCGATCGCCGAGAAGCTCGCCGCCGCGAGCCCGATCTTGCAGGCCGTCGCCAAGCCCGAGACCGGCGGCGCCTCCGCCGCCACCGCGGGCCGCGCGCTCGAGGACGTCCTCACCGGCGGCCGCTCGGCCGCCTCGAAGGGCGACGCCGAAGCCGTCGCGGGCGTGACCTCGGCGCTTTCGCCGGTCCTGTCCGCCGCGTCCGCGCCCGAGGCTCCGAAGGCCGGCGCCGCCGTCCCCGCGGCCGCCCCGGCGCCCGCGGTCCCGCTCACCGCCAAGAACGCTACCTCTTATAAGTGGCGCAAGGCCGCCCTCAAGGCCGTCGCCGCTCTGACCGGCGCGGTGTTCTCCGCGCCGCAGATGAGCGCCGCCCACACCGCCCAGGTCATCGCCTCGGCGGCCGACAAGCAGCTCGTCATCTCCGACTTCGACGACACCTTGGCCGCCTACAACGCGGTCCTGCCCGAGGAGAAGATCGCCGCGATCCGCGCGATCCGCGCCGCCGGCAAGCACT
Source organism: Elusimicrobiota bacterium (assembly GCA_023213235.1). Taxonomy (GTDB): domain Bacteria; phylum Elusimicrobiota; class Elusimicrobia; order UBA1565; family UBA9628; genus GWA2-66-18. Next base: position 1,689,827 of record CP096137.1, read on the forward strand.
TCGCGGTCGTCAGCGACCGCGGCGACGAGAAGCGCAAGGGCTCCACCCAGCTCACCGTCTTCGAGTCGCTCGCGAGCCTCCCCAAGGACGTCACCGAGGGCATGTATGTCGCCGCCAACAGCGGCGGCCGCCTCTACCAGTATCGCGACGGCGTCCCGGTCAAGGTCTGGGAGGCCGAGCCTCTCGAAGCCGCCAAGCTCGAGACGGTCAAGGAAGCCGCCGCCGCGACGAAGGCCCGCCTCTCCGAGGCCGGCGTCGAGCAGCACCCCGGCGATTCCCTCAATCCCGCGGAGTCCTTCAACACCTACGGCTACGCGATGATGATCAAGGTCGGCGCCGACTCGGCGCAGATGAAGCAGGTCGCGGAGATCATGCGCGAGGAGCTGCTCAAGCGCGGCATCGACGTCGAGGTGTCCGGCCGCCTGCCCAAGGACCTCGCCAACCCCGGCTACGCGACGTTCTCGATCATCACGAAGACCCCGGCCACCGCGAAGATCGCGGAGCTCCTGAAGATCGCGCCGTCCGACGCCATCGGCATCGGCGACATGATGTTCGTGCCGCGCAAGCCCAAGAAGGAGTCGTGGCTGACCAAGCTCGGCCTGCGCCTCTCCGGCCTGCCGCTGGCCGACGTCGGCAACGAGACCGACCGCAACCTCTCGAAGGGCATCCCCGGCGGCCTGATCCTCGGCGTCGGCAACAAGATGGACCCGCGCATCCCCAACGGCTGGAACCTGGCCGGCCACGGGCCGTCCGTCACGCAGAAGGTCCTCGAGTCCGTCGCGTCGAAGCCGGCGCGCCTGAAGACCGCTTCCGCCGACGACGACAAGGTCGGGACCGGGATCCAGCTCGGCATTCTGGCGCTGATCGTCGGCATGGGCGCGCTCGGCTGGTACACGCTGGCCTCCGTCATCGGCGACCTGATCTCGATGGGCGAGCGCGCCCTGCGCGAGGGCATGGAGTTCGGCCCCGACATGGGCTTCTTCCTGGGCGCCACCACGCTCGGCATGGTCGGCATGCTCGGGCACACGCACCGCCTGCTGACCGACCCCAACGACACCTTCTCTCAGGCCCTCAAGTCCGCGACCGAGGCCGCCGCCGGCTTCGGCGCGAAGGCCGCGGACGTGCGCTTCGTCGAGGCGACGGCCTCGACGCCCGTCCATCAGGGGTCGCAGTGGAAGTACACGTTCTCCGCGCCGAATGAAAAGGGCGGAACGAACCTCATCTACGTCGACTTCGACAACTTCCTCGGCGGCGCGCAGGACTTCCGCACGCGGGTCTATGAGGGAGCCGTCGCGCCTGTCGGCGCGATCGCGTTCGCGATGACGCCGGTCGTCTTCAAGCTCGGCGTCAAGGTCGGGCCCGAGAACGCCCTCGACCTCCTGCGCAAGGCGCTGCCGGCCTTCGGCGGGGGCGCGAGCGTCTCGCTCGGCGTGGAAGAAGACGCCGCCACCGGCGACCGCGACGCGTGGTACCGCTTCTACGACGACCACGGCAACGTGGGCAAGGTCAACGCCCGCACGGGTGAGGCTCTCGTCGTCAAGACGGCGCCCGAGAAGGGGAAGAAGGCCGCCGCCCCGGGCCTGACCACGGCGGTCGCGCCCAACGAGCTGTACGCGCTGGCGCTGGCCAACATCACGGCGAAGGCCGCCGAGACCGGCGTCTCCGCCGGCGACATCCGGCTCCTCTCGGCCGTCCACGAGACGCGCTACTTCAACGGCGCGTGGGTCGGCGACGAGTGGCGCTTCTTCTTCGGCTGGGGCTCCGAGCGCGGCGGCGTCGAGTACATGGTGCCCGCGCGCCGCACGATGATCACCGAGACGATGATGGACGCCTTCGAGCCGAAGCTCGTCGAGACGGTGTCGGCGCAGCGCCTCAAGGACGGCATCCCCGCCGGCCTCTTCGACCGCGCCGTCGTCGTGGCGCCCGAGACGGCGCTCAAGGGCGTCGACGGCGTGGCGCGCGTGAGCCTCCTGCCCCGCGTCGAGCCCGTCAGCGGCGACAAGGACCTCTGGTACTCCCTGCAGGACTCGGGCGCCGAGCTCGCCTCGGTCAACGCGCGCACCGGCGAGGTCCGCAAAGGCGAGCCCCGCAGCCCCAACGCGACGCTGGGCTCCTTCGTGGCCTGGCTGATCGGCGCGGCCCTCGTGGCGCTGATCTACGGCGGCCTGTACTGGGCGATGACGAACGCGCCGGCCGCCGTTCCGCAGGGCGTGCCCGACGGCTACAACGGCCCGATCCCGTCGATCGACGACGTGTTCCGCGGCATGGGCGGTATGCTGGGCTTCGTCGGCCTCGCCGGCGTCCTGCGCGCCAAGAAGGCCAAGCTCTCCGACGACGACGTCCGCTCCGCGGCCGCCGGCGTCATCTCGATGAAGGGCCGCCCGTGGTCGCAGACCGAGTTCAACGCGTCGTATTACCCGGCCCTCGAGAACCTCAAGCGGCGCGGCGCGACGAAGGCGCAGGTCGCGCTGTTCGAGAAGCTCGTCGCCGACGCCCCGATCAAGGGCGGCTCGTTCAACCCCTGGTCCGGCGACTGATTTTGACCGCGCTCAATCGCGAGCGCGCCGTGTCGTGGTAGAATAACGCGGCATGGCGCAGACGCTCCTGTCGTGGTGCGCGTTCTTCCTTTATTCCTCGGCCTGCGCCGCGGCCTTCGTCTATCTGCGCAACAAGAGCGAGCCCGTGCGCCGCGGGATGCTCTCGCTTCTGGGAACGGGCCTGACGCTGCACCTGCTGGCCTACGGCGCGCGCGTCGCCGCGTTCTGGGCGTTCCCGGAGAACCGCTGGTTCCTGCCCGTGAACTCCTTCTTCGGCGCGCTGTCCTACCTGTCGCTGGCGCTCGCGGCGGCGTTCTTCTTCATCGAGGCGCGCAAGAAGCTCGGCATCCTCGGGGCGTTCATCCTGCCCTTCGTCGCGCTCGGCCTCGGCGCGGCTCTGCTGAAGGCCGACCCGGCGCCCGCGCCGCTGGCGCCCGAGCTGCGCAGCTACTGGCTCAACACGCACCCGATGGTCCTGATGACGGCCTACGCGGCTTTCGCCAACGCCTTCGGCGTGTGCCTCGCGCGCATGATCCAGGAGCGCCAGCTCAAGTCGCGCAAGCCGGGGGCCTGCTCTACCGTCTGCCGCCGCTCGACGATCTCGACGCGCTCAACGCGCGCATCGTCGCCGTGGCGCTGCCCGTGTTCGCCGCGGGCCTCGCCATGGGCGCGATGTGGGCGTACCAGGCGTGGGGTCGCGCGTGGACCTGGGACCCGAAAGAGACGATGGCGCTCATCACGGCCTTTTTCTACGCCGAGTTCCTGTGGCTGCGCTACGCCGCGGGCCAGCGCGGCTCGCGCCCGGTCTACGTCTCGATGATCGGCTTCGCCTGCCTGATGGCGACCTTCCTCGGCGCCGAGCTCGGCGCCGGGCGCCACGACTTCCTGGGGGCGAAATGAAGCTCGTGTCCCTGAGCTGGTCGCACCGCGCGCGCGCCTCCGCCGCGCGCGAGGCGCTCGCGGCCGTGCCCGTCGAGCGCGTGCTCGCCGAGCTCAAGGCCCGCGGCGTCGGCGAGGCGGCGGCGCTGTCGACGTGCAACCGCTTCGAGCTGTACGCCGTCGGGGCCGGCCACGCCGGAGCCCTCGTCGGCGCCCTCGAGGAGATCGCGGGCTCGGCGCTCCGCGAGCACGTCGAGACGCGCGAGGACGAGTCCGCCGTCGGCCACCTCTTCGCGGTCGCCGCGGGCCTCGACTCGATCGTCGTCGGCGAGACCGAGATCCTCGGCCAGGTGAAGACGGGCTATGAATCCGCGAAGTCCCTCGGCATGACGGGCAAGCGCCTCAACGTCCTCTTCCAGCGCGCCCTCTACGTCGGCAAGAAGGTCCGCACCGAGACCTCGATCGCCGCCGGCTCGGCGTCGGTCCCGTCCGTCGCGGTCCAGCTGGCCGAGTCGATTTTCGGCAGTCTCGAAGGCAAGTCCGCGCTGATCCTCGGCGCCGGGGCCATGGCCGAGCTCGCCGCCAAGCACCTGGCCGCCCGCGGCGCCTCGCGCCTGTCCGTGGCCAACCGCACGTGGGAGCGCGCCTACCAGCTCGCCGCGCGCTACCAGGGCGAGGCCGTGCGCTGGGAGGATTTCCCGCGCGAGCTCGAGCGCGCCGACGTCGTCATCGCGTCGACGGGCGCGCCGAAGGCGGTGCTCACGCGCGCCGTCGTCGAGGACGCGGCGCGCCGCCGCGGCGGACGCTCGCTGTTCATGATCGACATCGCGATGCCGCGCGACGTCGAGGACTCCGTCAACGAGCTCGACGGCGTGTACCTCTACCGGCTCGAGGATCTCGAGGCGATCGTGGCGAAGAACATGGCCTCGCGCGCCGAGTGCGTGGCCGCCGCCCGCCGCGTCGTCGACGCCAAGGCCGCCGAGTTCGGCGCCTGGGCGCGCTCGCTGGCCGAGGGCCGCGAGCTGAGCCTCAAGCATTCGGCGGCGCCGCGATGAAGTCCGCCGCTCTCGGCATCCTCCTGCTCGCGCACGGCGGCGACCCGTCGTGGAACGCCGAGGTCGAGAAGCTCCGGGGCCGCGTCGACGCGAAGGCCCCGACGGAGACGGCGCTCGGCATGGCCGACCTCGAGACCCTGCAGGCCGCGGTGACGCGCCTCGAGAAGCGCGGCGCCACGCGCATCGTCGCCGTTCCTCTGTTCGTGCAGACGCGCTCCGAGGTCCTCGACCAGACGCGGTACGCGCTGGGCCTGGCGGATGAGCCGTCGGCGGCGCTCAAGGCCGCTTATGAAGGGATGGCCAAGGCGCACGCGGCGCACGCGGGACACGGCGGCAACGGCGGTCACGGACACTCGATGACGTTCTCGACCGAGCGCGTGAAGTCGAAGGCGAAGATCGCGATGTCCGCGGCGCTCGACGACGACGCGCTCGTCTCCCGGATCCTGACGGAGCGCGCCAAGGCCCTGTCGAAGAAGCCGGCGGAAGAGACCGTGATCCTCGTCGCGCACGGTCCTTACGACGACGCCGCCGTCGGCGCCTGGCAGGGCGCGCTCGACCGCCTCGCCGCGCGCGTGCGCGAAGGCGGCAAGTTTTCCGCGGCCTCGGCTTCGATGCTGCGCGACGACTCCCCGGCGCCGGTGCGCGCGGCGGCCGTCGCCGCGCTGCGCGCGAAGGTGCGGGCCGCGGGGGACGGCGCTCGTCGTGCCCGTGCTCATCGCCCGCGGCGGCATCGAGAAGAAGATCGAGAAGGACCTGGCCGGGCTGACGTACGCGTGGGACGGACGCACGTTGATGCCGCACGACGGGTTCGAGGCCTGGGTCCGCGGCCGGGCGCAGGCTGTTGTTGAGACTGAATTTCAACAAGGAAAAACGAAATAAACCGCTGTTTGACACCTCCGCGCCCTAATTGATATTTTTTGACGCTTCGCGGCGTCGCAGTTCGAAACTAATATAGGTAAGAACGACAAAATGAGCGATACGAACCCGAATCCCGCCCCGAATCCCGAGCCCAAACCCGCCGCCGCCGCGCCGGCTCCGCCGCCGCGCCGGCTCCCGCCGCCGCTCCGGCTCCCAAGCCCGCTCCTAATAAGGATATGTCTCGCGGCGACTTCCTCTGGGCGGGCTGGAGCATGCTCGCCGCCTTCTTCGCCGCCTCCGCCGCCGCGGGCGCGCGCTTCATGTTCCCGAACGTGATCTACGAGCCCTCGCAGAAGTTCAACGCGGGCCAGGCGTCCGGCTACGACCTCGGCGTCTCCACCAAGTGGCTCAACGAGCAGCGCGTCTGGATCGTGCGCACGCCCTCGGGCTTCTACGCGATGTGGGCGCGCTGCACCCACCTCGGCTGCACGCCGAACTGGTGGGGCGACCAGAACCGCTTCAAGTGCCCGTGCCACGGCTCGAACTACACGATGGACGGCGACGTGATCGCCGGCCCCGCGCCGATGCCGCTGTGGCGCACGAAGGTCATGCTCGCGCCGACCGGCGACCTCATCGTCGACAAGGCGATCCTCGAGAACAAGCCGGGCAAGCGCGAGGAACCGCCCTACTTCGCCCCGTACGCGGCGGCCTAAAACAATCATGCCTACCCTCGACCTCGAGACGATCAAGAAAGAGATCATCGACTCCCAGCTGTGGCGCTCCGTCTTCCGGGGCGGCGTCTGGAAGGACACGCCCCGCGACCGCGCCGGCCACATCATCGGCAACGTGTGGCTCCACCTGCACCCCGTCAAGGTGCGCCCGCGCGCCCTCGAGTGGGCGTACACGTGGGGCATGGGCGGCATCTCCTTCGCGCTCTACCTGATCCTGACTTTGACCGGCGTGGCGCTGATGTTCTACTACCGCCCGACGATCGGCCTGGCCTACCGCGACATCAAGGACCTCGAGTTCGCGGTGACCCTCGGCATGTTCCTGCGCAACGCCCACCGCTGGGCCGCGCAGGCGATGGTCGTGGCCGTCATCGCGCACATGGTGCGCGTGTTCCTGACCGGCGCGTACAAGAAGCCGCGCGAGTTCAACTGGGGCATCGGCGTCCTGCTGCTGACGCTGACCTTGTTCCTCTCGTTCACCGGCTACCTGCTGCCGTGGGACCAGCTCGCGATCTGGGCTGTCACGGTCGGCACGAACATGGCGGGCGCCACGCCCGTGCTCGGCAACGAAGGCCCGCTCGGCTCGTTGGTGGGCATGAGGATCAACAACGACGTGCGCTTCACGCTCCTCGGCGGCACGATGGTCGGCGAGAACACGTTGCTGCGCTTCTACGTGATGCACTGCGTCGCGGTCCCGCTCGTCGTCGGCATCCTGCTGATCCTGCACTTCTGGCGCATCCGCAAGGACTCCTTCTCCGCGGCCCCTTACCAGGCCAACGAGGAGAAGATGGACGTCTGGCCGCACCTCGTCAAGCGCGAGTACATCGGCGCCGCGGCGACGACCTTGTTCATCATGGTCTGGTCCATCCTGCAAAACGCCCCGCTCGAGGCGATCGCCAACCCCAACGTCACGACCAACCCCTCGAAGGCGCCGTGGTACTTCGTCGGCCTGCAGGAGCTGCTCGTGTACTTCGATCCGTGGATCGCCGGCGTCGTCATGCCCGGCCTCATCATCGTGGGCCTCATCGCGATTCCGTACATCGACACGAACCCGAAGGGCGTCGGCTATTACGCCTGGAAGGAGCGCCCGTTCGCCAACACGCTGTTCATGCTCGGCGTCGTGATGTGGTTCGCTCTGATCTACATCGGCTACGCCTGCCGCGGCCCGAACTACGCGTGGTACTGGCCGTGGGAGTCCTGGTACATGAACAAGCCCGCGCCGCCGCCGACCTGGTCGGTGTTCGGCCCGAAGGGCGTGGGCGCGTACTCCATGCTGATCGGCATCCCGCTGATGGGCGCGATCGCGACGGCGTGGATGCTGCTGCCCAAGCTCATCCAGAAGGAGCTCGACGGCAAGAAGACGATGGGGGCCTTCCTCGGCCTCCTCGCGCTCTGGGCGGCCGCGGGCATGGCGATGGGGAAGATGAACGCGATCCAGGGCGGCTACCTGCTGTTCCTGGTCGGCTCGTCCTTCTACTTCGGCTTCGTGCTGCCCCAGCGGCACATCCGGACCCTGGACTGGCCGCGGTACCTCGTCACGATGGTCCTCGTCGTCAGCACGATGAGCGTGCTTCTTAAGATGTGCGCTAATCTCGCCTTCAACATCAAGTACGTGCTGACCATCCCTTCGATCAGCATGAACATCTGACATGAGCTACCGAAAACTTTTCATCGCGTCCAACGCCCTGATGCTGGCGGCCTTCGTCTGGGCCTTCGCCAAGGACTTCGCCGCGCCCTGGCGCCCGTATCAGAAGAAGTACTACGAGATGTCCGCCGACGTCCTCGAGAAGAAGGCGGCGGCCGAGAAGGACGCGAAGAAGGCCGCGGACCTCAGGGCCGAGGCCAAGAAGATGCGGCGGTCTCCCATGGAGATCAAGCAGATCATCGCGGGCGACCTCGGGCGTTTCGACCGCTGCGTGACCTGCCACGTCGGCATGGACGAGTACACCAACCCGAGCCTCGTCAACGACTTCAAGGAGAACCCCTACAAGTCGCATCCGAAGGTGGACGCGGCGCTCGTGAAGGCGCATCCGTTCACCAAGTTCGGCTGCACCTCGTGCCACTCCGGCCAGGGCCTCGCGACGACCGTCGAGGGCGCGCACGGCTGGGTCAAGCACTGGGAGAAGCCGATGCTCAAGGGCGCCTCGATCCAGGGCTCGTGCGTGAAGTGCCACGGGAACTTCGAGACCCTCAAGGGCGCGGAGATCGCGGCCCAGGGCAAGAAGGTCTTCAACAAGCACGGCTGCCAGGGCTGCCACGCGATCAACGGCGTCGGCGGCGTCATCTCCGTCGACCTCGGCGACATCGCCGACAAGCCGTTCGAGCGCATCGCGGGCTACAACTTCAAGAAGGTCCGCATCGACGGCAAGGAGCTGCCGAACGAGCACCACGACAGCCACTGGAACATCCAGAACTGGATCCTGGCCCACTTGGTCAACGATCCGGCGGCCGTCACTCCGAACGACCCGTTCGCGCACTACAACGCCGAGCCGATCCCGCCGTCGGGCATGCCCGACTACACGAAGGAGATCAGCCGCGCCGACGCCGACGCGGTCGTCGCGTACCTCTCCGGCATGACGAAGGAAGAGGTCATTCCGTACCGCTACCACGTCCCCGGTCCCGCGCCGCGCCAGACGGCGCTGTCGGGCAAGGACGTCTACGCGAAGTACGGGTGCCAGGGCTGCCACGGCCTCGACGCGAAGCAGGGCCGCCGCCGCTTCAACGCGGCGGGCGAGGGGCAGAAGGAGTACGACGAGAAGATGCCCGAGGCCGAGCAGTTCGAGCAGATGAACCTCGGCATCGAGCCGACGCTTCCGAACCTCGTCGGCACCTACACGCACGAGGAACTCGTCAAGAAGATCGCCAACGGCGTCCCGGCCACCGAGGCCAAGAAGTGGAGCCCGAAGGGGCCGATGCCGATGGTGTACATGCCGGCGTGGAAGGACAAGATCTCGAAGAGCGAGCTCGACGCGCTCGCGACGTGGCTCAAGTCGATCGCCAAGAAGGACGACTCGGGCTTCTAAACCGTCACAGGAGAAAATCATGAACCGCAAAATGACCTTCGTCGCGATCCTGGCCCTCGCGGGCCTCGCGCTGGCGCCCGTCGCCCGCGCCGCCGAGATGAGCGAGAAGGAGAAGGCGCTCGCCAACCCGTACCCGAACGACTTCGGGCCCGAGACCTTGCCCGACGACGTGATCAAGTCCTACCCGGCCAACGTCCAGGCCGGCTACAAGAAGCTCATCAGCAACAAGAACGGCTGCGCGCAGTGCCACTCCTCGGCGCGCCCGCTCAACAGCCGCTTCGTCGAGCCCGAGGGCGGGATCGACGACGCGAAGCAGGACGCCTGGATCGCCGCGCAGAAGAAGGCTCAGCCCGAGATCTTCACGGACTCCTCGATCTGGACCGTGGAGACCAAGGTCTGGAGCCGCTACGTCAAGCGCATGATGAACAAGCCCGGCTGCAACCTGCAGAAGGCCGACGGCAAGTCCATCTACGAGTTCCTGTCCTACGACTCCGTCAAGCGCAAGACCGGCGCGAACGCCGCGAAGTGGGCGGAGCACCGCAAGAGCCTCATCAACACGCTGAAGGAGAAGAACCCGAAGCGCTACGCGGAGCTCAAGGAATCCAAGGACCTCTAAGACGTTGAGCGCCCGCGGGCTGCTCGTCTACGGCTACGAGCCGAGCGGGCATTCCGCGGCGGCGTACGCTCTCGAGGAAGCCGGCCGAAAGGCCGGCTTCTTTTTCCCGGGTGGAAATCGCCGGCGACCACCATCCCGCGGCCGGCCTGGGCGTGGCCCGGGCCTACCACGGGCTCCTGCGCGCGGCGCCCGGCTTCTACGGCGCGCTCTACCGCGGCGCCTGGGCGCGTTCCGTCCTGCGCGCGGTCCGTTCGTCCTACCTGAGCCTCGGCGGCGCGCGCCGCCTGCGAGAGGGCGTGCGCCGGTCGGGAGCGTCGGTCGTCGTCTGCCCGCAGGCGGCGGTCGCGGCCGTCCTGTCCGAGGCGAGGCGGCGCGGAGAATTGGACGTCCCGGTGGTCGCGGTGCTGACCGATTTCGCCGCGCATCCCTTCTGGACCGATCCGCCCGCCGACCTGGTGCTCGCCCCGACGCAGGAGGCGGCCGCCGTGCTGGCGCGCCGGGGGCGAGAACGGCGGCCACGGGCATCCCGGTGCATCCGGCGTTCGAGTCGCCGCGCTCCCGCGAGGAGGCCCGCCGCATCCTCGGCCTGCCGTCTTCCGCCGACGTCGTCCTGCTGACCGGCGGGGGCAAGGGCTCGGCCGCCTCGAACGGCAGGCCGCGGAGCTTCTCGAGACGGCGCCGCGGGCGCGCGTCCTGGCGCTGTGCGGCGCCAACGACGGGCTGCGAAGAGCCTTGTCTCCCGGCGGCGGACGGCTGCGCGCGTTCGGGCCTCAGTCCCCGGAGTTCGTCGCTCTCCTGATGGCGGCGGCCGATATCCATATGGGCAAGGCCGGCGGCCTCAGCGTCGCGGAGAGCCTGGCCTGCGGACTTCCGATGGTCTTGAGCGACGTCCTTCCGGGGCAGGAGGAAGCCAACGCGCGGCATCTGCTGGCCGCGGGCGCGGCCGTCGCGGGCGGCGTCCCCGCCGCGGCGGCGCTGCTCGGAGACCGCGGCCGCCTGTCGGCGATGCGCGCCGCGGCGGCCCGCGCCGCCGTGCCCGACGCGGCCGCGCGGGCCGTGGCGGAAATTTTGGCATTGACCCGAAGCCCCCGCAGTCCTATGCTAGAGGCGTGAGCGTGGCGAGGAGAAACGGATGAGCAGGAAAACGGACATCGAAGCCTTGATCGAACTGAACGGCCCGGCGGCGGAACTGGCCAAGCGCGCCGCGAAGCATCCTTCGGACGCCCAGGACGGGACCGTGCCTCTCGCGCCCGCGCGCGTCGCGAAGGTTCTGGAGCGCTTCCTCGCGGGGGAACTCTCCGCGGGCGACGTCACGCTGTGGGCGAAGGCGCTCGCCTCGCGCGAGGACATCGCCGCGCCGAACGACAAGGACGGGAAGCTCGACGCGCTTCTTCAGGAGCTCGCCGGAGCGGAACCGTCCCCGGCCTCGGCCAAGAAGCTGCTCGAGCGGGTCTCGGCGCTGCCGTGAACGACGGGAGGTCCGTTGACTCCCCGTGCCGGGCAAGGTAAAATGTCGGGGATGACGGCCACGAAGACCAAGGAGATCGGCGCCGGCGAGAAGGCGCCCGCCTTCTCCGCCCCCGACGAGACCGGCCGCAGCTGGTCGCTGAAGTCCCTGAAGGGCAAGACCGTCGTCCTGTACTTCTATCCGAAGGACAACACGCCGGGCTGCACCGTCGAGGCCTGCGACTTCCGCGACCGCTACGATTCTTTCGCGAAGAAAAAGGTCATCGTGCTCGGCGTCAGCCCCGACTCGGCGAAGTCGCACGCCGGCTTCAAGGCCAAGCACGGCCTGCCGTTCCCGCTGCTCGTCGACGAGGACAAGGACATCTGCCGGGCGTACGGCGTCTGGCAGGAAAAGACTCTTTACGGCCGCAAGTTCATGGGCGTCGTGCGCTCGACCTTCGTGATCGGCCCGACGGGCCGCATCGTGTCGGCGGAGCGCAAGGTGTCCGTCGCCGGCCACGCCGAAGCCATCCTGGAGGCCGTCTAACACCATGCCCGCTCCCCAGAACGACGCTCGCCGCGCCGCCCTCGTCAAAGGCGCCTCGAAGGCCAAGATCAAGGCGCTCGTTTCCTTGGACGGCTGCACCGGCTGCGAGGTCTGCATCGCCGTCTGCCCGGTGCCCTCGTGCATCGAGAAGTTCGCCGACGAGGTGCCCGAGGCCAAGGGCGTCTACGTCAACTACGACATCTGCATCGGCTGCAACCTGTGCGCGAAGGACTGTCCGTGGGACACGATCCGCATGGTGCCCACGCCGACGGTCGCGATGGACCAGACGTCGCTCGACTCCCAGCTCAATCACGATCACGCGGTCTTCAAGCAGCCTGAGCTCGTGCCCGAGGAGCTCCGCGGCTTCGTCGCCAAGGCGCCGAAGACCGACCCCGTGGTTCTCGAGCTGTTCGGCAAGCAGAATCCGGTCGTTCCCGGGCTCATGAGCCCGAAATAGAGGGGAAGAGACACCAACGTGGGCAAGAAGTTGTTCGTGGGCGGACTTCCGTACGAGACCAACGACGTTCAGCTGAAGGAGCTGTTCGCGGCCAGCGGGGCCGTGCTCAGCGCGAAGGTCATCATCGACCGCGAGACCGGCAAGTCGAAAGGCTTCGGTTTCGTCGAGATGGGCACCGACGACGAGGCCAAGGCCGCGATCCTCAAGTACAACAATTTCAGCCTCGGGACCCGGCGCATCATGGTCAACGAGGCGCGCCCGATGGAGCCGCGCCCGGCCGGCGGCTACCCTCCGCGCCCCTCCTCTCCCGGCGGGTTCGGCGGGCCTCGCCCCGGCGGCTTCGGCGGCCCCCGCCCCGGCGGCCCCGGCGGCGGCGACCGCAACCCCAACTTCGGCGCCGACAGCAAGCCCTTCGACGAGCGCAAGAACCGCTACGAGGAAAAGAAGAAGAAGCGCGGGCCCGACGAGTTCGACAAGAAGGGCGGCGGCCCCAAGAAGGGCGGCGGCGGCAAGCACCGGTTCGAGACGGACGACGACGACGGCTGGTGACGTCCTGAAGCGCTTCCTGCCCGCGCTCCTCGCCCTGCTCTGCTCCTGCGCCGGCTCCGGGCGCGACGACGCCCTCTCCAGGGCCCCTTCCTTCCGCGCCAAGTCCGTGGCCGTCGCCGCGACGCGGGGCGCGCGCGGCAAGGGCATGGAGATCTCCCGCGAGCTCGTGCGCCGGCTCGAGGCCATGGGCCTGAAGGCCTCCGCGCTCGAGGAGTCCGACAGCGTGCTCGCCGGCGCTCAGGTCGGAGTCGAGGCCGCGATGAACCCGCGCCTGCTCGCCGAGATCCGGGAGATCACGGGCGCGGACTCCGTGGTCTTCCTGACGCTCGACCCCGCGTGGCGCTCGCTCGAGGTCTCGGCCGTCGACGCGCGCAGCGGCGACGCGGTCCTGCGCGCCCCCGTGTCCCCCAAGGGCGACGCCTTCGCAAGCCCCGCGGAGATCGCCGCCGCGGCGGCGCGCGCGCTCGCGCCGATGGCCTCCGAGCGCCGCGCGCCCCGCGCGTTCCGTCCCGACGACCCCGTCGACGAGATCCCGCTGCCGTGACCGAGAACCCGTTCGGACGCACGGTGTATCCGCTCGCGCTCGTCCTGTGGACCGGCGCGTTCGGCTGGCGCGCCTGCCAGGTGTCGCGCGACGCCTCCGCGCTCGCGCGGGAGGCCGAGCGGCTCGAGGACGAGTCGCGGGCTCTCGACGCGGGAGCCCGGCGGCTGCATCGGCTCGTGCGCGAGACCGGCGAGCGCGCCGGCGACGCGCGGTTTCTCAGCGAGCTGCCGAACATCCTTCCCGAGGACAAAGGCTACCTGCGGACGCAGAAGGCCATCGAGGGGAGGCGGCGCTGCTGCGCGCGAAGGTCGCCAAGCGCCTGAAGGGGGCCCTGCACCTCGTCGTCGACGCGAAAGCCAACAAGCTCTACGTCAAGAAGGGCGCCAAGCTGCTGTGGCAGGCCGACGTGTCCGTCGGCCGCGGCGGACTGCTCGTCGACCGCAAGACGGGGCGCAAGTGGGAGTTCGTCACGCCGCGCGGGGAGTTCCGCGTCATCGGAAAGGCGACCGACCCGCAGTGGCGCAAGCCGGACTGGGCGTACGTCGAGGCCGGCGAGCCCGTGCCGCCCCCGGGAGACCCCTCGCGCATGGTCTCGGGCGAGCTCGGCGCCTACGTGCTCAACCTGGGCGACGGCTACCTGATCCACGGCACCAAACGCGAGGAGCTGCTCGGCCGCCCCGCGTCGCACGGCTGCGTGCGCGTCGGGGCCGCCGACCTCGAGAAGCTGTACCAGACGGTCCCGAACGGGACGAAGGTCTTCATCTTCGAATGAGCCTCGAGAACCGCCTGCGCTCTCTCGACCGCCGCATCGGCCCCGCGGGGCTCCTGCTGACCGGCGCCGCCGTGCTCGGAGCGGCCTTCCTGCTCGGACGCTGGGCCGCGGAGAGCGCGGCCGCCGCCGCGGACGAGCGCGCGGCCCTCTCCGTGGCGCGCGAGGACCTCGACCTCGATATCGCGGAGCGCCAGGCGCTCAGCGAGCTGGCCTCGCGCGACCTCAAGCGCGCCAAGGAGAGCGCGACGTCGCTGTCGCGCTCGCGCAAGGCGCTGTTCGAGGGCGGCCTCGCGATCTCCGAGGAAAAGAGACTGCTCGAGAAGCAGCTCGAGATCATGAGCCTCTGGATCCGCGTCGACGAGGAGGCGGGCAAGGTCCACCTCGTGCGCGGCGACCAGATCGCCGAGAGCCTTGCGCTCGCGGGGGCGCGGGCGCGCGCCGTCGGCGGCGAGACGCGCGCCCCGCCGCGCGCGGCCTCGGTCGTCACGAAGGAGCGCTTCGCCAGCCCCGAGCGCCCGAAGTCCGACCAGGTCGGCGGCCAGCTGCAGTGGGAGCCGCCGCAGGTGGGCACCTCGGTGCGCGCGAGCGCGCTGGGCGAGCACGTGCTGTTCACGAAGGAGGGGCTCGTCGTTCACGGACCGCCGCTCAAGGAGGCCGAGCACGAGGCCTATCCCCACCTGTGCCTGTCGCTGCCCGGGCCCGTCGCTCGCCGGCTCTACACCCAGAGCTACGTGGGCACCAAGCTTCTCTTCGCCGCCGAGGGCGCTCCGTGAGCGCTCCCGGCTCCCGCCAGCTGAGCCGTTTCGACCTCCTCTGCCTCGGGGTCAACGCGGTCGTCGGCTCGAGCGTGTTCCTGTTCCCCGGGCGCCTGGCCGGCCTCCTCGGCGCCGCCTCGCCGGCCGCGTACGCGCTGACGGCGCTGCTGCTGGCGCCCGTCGCCCTCTGCTTCGCCGAGGCCGCGAGCCGGCACGACCGCGCCGGCGGGCCCGCGCTGTACGCCCACGAGGAGTTCGGGCCGACCGCCGGTTTCGCGATCGGGTGGCTGTGCTGGATCACGATGATCGTGAGCTGGGCCGCGGTGGCCAACGGCATCGCCGCGTACCTGCCCGGCACGGCTCCGTGGGCGGGCAAGGCCGTCGCCGCGGCCGCGATCGCGGCGTTCGGCGCGCTGAACTGGCGCGGCGTGCGCCTGGGCGCGTGGACGACGGATTTCTTCACGGTGGCCAAGCTCGTGCCGATCGCGCTGATCGCCGCGGCGGGCCTCAAGGCGCTGCCCGCGTGGCGGCCGGAGACGGGTCCGCAGGGCTGGGCGCCGCTCGGCCCCGCCTGCTTCCTCGCCTACTTCGCCTTCCAGGGCTTCGAGACCGTGCCCGTGCCCGCCGGCGAGGCGAAGGATCCCAAGCGCGACGTGCCTTTCGCCGTGCTCGCGGCGCTCGGCGGCTCGGCGGTCCTCTACCTCCTCGTCCAGATCGCGGCCCTCTCCCTCGTCCCGGGTCTGGCCGCCTCCGAGCGCCCGCTGGCCGACGCCGCGTCCGCCCTCATGGGCCCGTGGGGCGCGGGCCTCGTGACCGCCGGCGCGGTGATCTCGATGACGGGCTACGTCGCGGGCTCGGCGCTCGGCGGCCCGCGCTATCTCGTCGCGCTCTCCGAGGAGGGCCACCTGCCGCGCCGCCTGGCGGCGGCCCACCCGCGCTTCGGCACGCCGTCGGCCTCGATCCTCTGCTCGACGGCGGTCGCGTTCGTCGCGGCGCTGCTGCTCGATTTCGACGGCCTCGTCGACTTCTCGAACGTCGTCATCGGCGCGCAGTTCCTCTCCACGTGCGCGGTCGTCCTGCGCCGCCGCGCGCGCGCCGCCCGCGGCTCCTGGGCGAAGGCGCGCGGCGCCGCGATGCCGGCGGCGGGCATGGCGGCGACGGTGTGGCTCGGCGCGCAGGGAGGGTGGAAGCAGGTCGCCGCCTCCGCGGTCGTCCTGGCGGCGGGCTTCGCCCTGCGCGCGGGCGCGCGCTCGCTTGACAAGCTGTAATCGAACCTGTTACATTTGACCGTCGCTTCAAAGGAGGGTTCACCATGCGCTTTATTCTCGCCGTCTCCGTTCTGCTCGCCGCCGCGCCCGCCGTCCGCGCCGAGACCTACGACATCGACGCCTCTCACTCGCAGATCGGCTTCCGCATCCGCCACCTCGTCAGCAAGGTCCCCGGCCGCTTCACGAAGTTCGCCGGCACGATCGACTTCACGCCCGGCAAGCCCGAGACGTGGAAGGTCGACGCGACGATCGACGCGGCCTCGATCAACACCGACCACGAGAAGCGCGACGCGCACCTGCGCAACGCCGACTTCTTCGACGTCGAGAAGTACCCCGAGCTGAAGTTCAAGTCGACGAAGGTCACCGACGTCAAGGGCGAGGGCGCCAAGCTCCACGGCGACCTCACGATGCACGGCGTGACCAAGCCCGTCGTCCTCGATCTCGAGGTCGGCGGCACGACCAAGGACCCGTGGGGCAACGCGAAGGCCGGCTTCACCGCGCGCGGCAAGGTCAACCGCAAGGAGTTCGGCATGGTCTGGAACAAGGCCCTCGACGCCGGCTCCGTGATGCTCGGCGAGGAAGTCGACGTCGTCATCGACGTCGAGGCCCAGGCGAAGGCTCCCGGCGCGCCCGAGAAGGGCAAGGCCCCCGCGAAGGCGAAAAAGTAGCCTCATAAAATCTTGACATGGGCCGGGGTTGACAGGTTTTGATTCATGCGCTACGCTTCCCCGACCCCGAGAGGTTTCAGGGGATGACGCAAAGGAGGTCCGAATGATGAAACGCACGCTGTGGACGCTCGCCGCCGCCTTAGTGCTTTCGACCGCGGCTCAGGCCAGCGGCCAGAACGACGCCGGCTGCGGTCTCGGGAGCATGCTCTTCAAGGAGCAGAAGCCCGTGCACCAGGTTCTGGCGGCCACGACGAACGGCTCGCTCGGAAACCAGACGTTCGGCATCACCACGGGGACCCTGGGCTGCACGTCCGGCGGTCTCATCAAGTCGTCCAAGGAGCGCGAGGTGTTCGTCGCCACGAACTTCCGCGCGATCGAGCGCGAATTAGCCGCCGGCAAGGGCCAGTACGCGTCGTCTCTCGCCTCGCTGTCGGGCTGCGGCGCGAAATCCGACGAGTTCCTGGCCGTGAGCAAGGCGAAATACGAGAAGCTGTTCCCGTCGGCGAAGACCGGCGCGGCGGAGCTTCTGAAGAACCTGGACAAGGAGATCGCGGCCGACGCGTCGCTCTCCAAGGCCTGCGTTCTCTAATCCGGACTGAGCAGTGACTGGCGGGACGGGCGGATCTAGGTTCGCCCGTCCCGCCCTTTTGGCCGCCGTTCTGGCGGCCGGCGGCGCCCGCGCCGCGGCGACGGCGGAGTCTTCCTTGGCCCGGGCGCGCGAGCTCGCGCTGGCCTCCGACCCGCGCTGGCTGCGCCTTCTTCACTACAAACCCGGCACGTGGTGGGGCAAGCCCGCCGGCGACGCGGACTCCGCGGCCTTCTACCTCGCCGCGGACGGCCGCCGCGACCCCGCCGCCGAGCTCGAGGCCATGGTGCGCGGCCTCTACGACCCGGCGCCGGGGCCCGAGCCCCAGCCGGCCCGCTGCCGCTTCCCGGCGCGCGCGGCCTGGCTCATGGACAGGCTGGCGCTGGCCCCGGCGGACCTGCCCAAGGCCGACTGCTCGAAATACGAGGACTGGCGGCGGCTCATGGACCCCGGCGCGGTCTCGCTGATCTTCGCCTCGTCCTACGTCAACAACCCGTCGTCGATGTTCGGGCATACCTTCCTGCGCCTCGAGCGCCGCAAGGCCGGCGACCAGCGCCTGCTCGACAACACCCTGAACTTCGCCGCCGAGACGGGCGACGACGGCGGCGCGCTCTTCGCCGTGAAGGGTCTCGGCGGGATGTACCCGGGCAAATACACCGTCCAGCCGTATTACATGATGGTCCAGCAGTACAACAACATCGAGAGCCGCGACCTGTGGGAGTACCGGCTCGCGCTCACGCCGGCCGAGGTCGACCTTCTCGCGATGCACGCCTGGGAGATGGGCCAGGCCACCTTCCCGTACTACTTCCTCTCGAAGAACTGCTCCTACCAATTGATGCCCGCGCTCGAGGCCGTGCTGCCCGCGCGCACGTTGATGCCGGGGTCGCCGCCGGTCGTCGGCCCCGTCGACACGGTCCACGCCGTCCTGCGCTCGCCCGGCCTCGTCGCGGCCGTGAATTTCAGGCCGTCGCACTCGACGACCATGCGCGCGCGGCGGGGGCTGCTGACGCCCGCGGAGCGCCGAGCGGCCGACGCCTACCGCCGCGGCCGTCCGGAGGAGGGGGACCGTCTCGCCGAGGGGCTGGCCGCGGACCGGCGCGCCCTCATCCTCGACGCCGCCCACGACTACGTTCTGTATAAGGAGAGCTATTCTCCCGACGTCGACGAGAAGGTCCGCGCGCTCGAACGGCCCATCCTGCTGCGCCGCGCCAAGCTCGACGCCGCGACCGTCGAGCCGCCGCCGCCCCCGTGGGCCGCGCCGCCCGACGAGGGGCACCTGAGGCGCCGTCTTCACCTGGGCGCCGGAGGCCGCAACGGCGGCTCGTTCGTCGAGCTCGCCTGGCGTCCCGGCTATCACAGCCTGCTCGACCGTCAGCACGGCTACGTCCCGGGCGCCGAGATCGAGAGCTTCTCGTGGCGCCTGCGCTACGATCGCGACGAGAGGCGCGTCTACGTCCGCGACCTGCGCGTCGTCGACGTGCTGTCGGTCTCGCCGTTCGACCCGTGGATGCGCAAGCCGTCGTGGACGGTGGGCACCGGGCTCGACACGGCTTTTGAACTCGGGCGTCCCGCCTCGCAGTCGCTCGTCTACGAGGGCCATGTCGGCAGCGGGCTCTCCGCCGAGCTCGGCTCGCGCGGGTCGGCCTGGGCGCTCGCCGTCGGCGAGGGAGCGGCCGGAGCCGTCCTGCGCGAGGGCTACCGGATCGGCGGCAGTCTCAAGCTCGGCGCCGCGGTCCAGCTCGCCCCGCGCTGGCGCGCGGTCCTCGACGGCGGCCTCTCCGCCCAGGCCTTCGGCGACAAGACGCCGAACCATCGCGCGCGCGTCGGCGTGAACTGGGCGCCGTCCCGCGACCGCGCGCTGCGCGCCGAGTTCCTCATCCGCGGCCCGCACCGGGAGGGAGGCCTCTACGCGTCGCTTTATCATTAGCCTCGTCCTGCCTCTCGCGGGCTGCACGAACGTATTCCTTCAGCCCGACCGCGCCCTGCACGACCGTCCGGAGCGCATCGGCGCGAAGTGGGAGGAGGCGCGCTTCCGCTCGTCCGACGGCGTCGAGCTGACCGGCATGTGGTTCCCGGCGCAGAACGGACCCGCGCGCGGCACGATCGTCCACTTCCACGGCAACGGCGAGAACATGACGAGCCACTACCTGTTCGTCTACTGGCTCGCCCTCGAGCGCTGGAACGTCTTCACCTTCGATTACCGCGGCTACGGCGCCTCCGGCGGGGAGAAGTCGATCGCGGGCTCCGTCGCCGACGGCGCGGCGGCGATCAAGGCCGCGCGAGGCCGCGCGAGCGGGGGGCGGACCGGCTCATCGTCGTCGGACAGAGCCTCGGCGGCGCGCTCGCGCTGGCCGCGCTCGACCGCGACGGAGGCGAGGGGGTGCGAGGCGTGATCCTCGACTCGACGTTCTCCTCTTATCGCCGCGTGGCGCGCGGCAAGCTCGGGAGCTTCTGGCTGACCTGGCCGTTCCAGTACCCGCTGACCTGGGGCCTCGTCTCCGACCGCTGGGCCCCCGCGCGCCTGATCGCCCGGCGCAAGCCCGTGCCCCTGCTCATGTTCCACTCCACGGGCGACCCCGTCGTCCCCTACGCCGAAGGCCGCCGCCTCTACGAGCTCGCGCCCGGCCCGAAGGAGTTCTGGAAGATCGAGGGAACCGGCCACACCGAGGCCATGTTCGCCAAGGGCGCCCAGTATCGACGGCCCATCCTGGAGTGGCTGGAGCGGGCGCTCGAGTCCGGTGTCAGGCCTAACGATTAACGATTCCCTCGGGACGCGCGCCGTGAGGGGAATCGTTAATCGTTAGGCCTGACACCCGTCCGTTGGGGCTCGTTACGGGCGGGAGAGGATCTTGCGGAAGGCCGCCGAGTGGGCGGTGCGGGCGGAGAGGTCGGTTTCGACCTTGAGCGCGGCGCTGAGGGCCTGCAGGTGGGCGTCGGAGCCGATGTCGGCCAAGGCGAGGGAGGCGGCGGTGCGCACGCCGCTGTCCTTGTCGGAGAGGGCCTTGGCGGCGGCGTCGGCCGCGCGCGGCGTGCCGATGTCCTGGAGCGAGCGCACGGCCAGCATGCGCACCTGCCACTTGGGCTCCAGGCGCAGGCATTCCTCGAGCGCGGGCACCACGAAGCCCTTGCGCGTGCGGCCGAGCGCCAGCACGGCGGCGTAGCGCACGTACCAGGCCGGGTCGGCGCGCAGGGCGCGGGAGAGGCGCGTCGCGGCGCCCTCGGCGGGCAAGCGGCCGAGGGCGAGCGCGGCGGCGTAGCGGACCTCGACGGCGGGGTCGGCGAGCGCCTCGCCGAGCGAGGGTGCGGCGACGGCGTCTCCGATGCGGCCGAGGGCGGTCGCCGCGGCGGCACGAAGCTCCGGGGCCTCGTCCATGCGCAGCATCTCCGCGGCGAGCGGCGCGATCGCCGAGACGTGGCGCGGCACGGCGGCGGAGTGGATCGCGGCGAGGCGGTCGGCCGGATCGCTGGCGCGCAGGCCGCCCATGAGCCACGCGGGAGAGGGCGGGGACGCCAGGGCGTCGCGCAGGTCGCCCTCGTCCTCGACGAGCGAGGCGAGGGGATCGTCGGCCGCGCCGAGGAGCTGGTCGTTCGGCGGGAACTCCGCGGCGGCCGCGGACGAGACGAGCAGGACGGCGGCGAGCATTCTCCTCATGGGGAGAATGAGTCTAACAGGAGAACCCCGTTTGCGCCAGGGGGTCAGACGGGCGCGGGCGTCTTCTGGTCCGGGGAACACGCCTTGGCCTTCGGCTTGCTCATGCCGATGGCGAGCTTGACGCTCGCGCCGAAGGTCTTCAAGGGCTCCCCCAGGGTGTGCGACACCATGCGCACGCAGCCGAGCGAGCAGCCGGCCTCGCAGGGCTTGTGGACGTTGTTCGTCTGCAGGCGTTCCGGCGTGGCGCTCATGAGGTCGAAGGCGACGCCGCGCTGCTGCGCGCACCACTGGATCGTGCCGGCGGCGGTCACGTACAGGAACTTGAAGCCGCCGAGGCACTTCCACGGGCGCGAGAAATCGCCGGCGAGCATCTCCTTGAGGTGCTCGCCGTAGAAATTGACGCCCTCGAACACGCCGTACTTGTCGAGAAGCGCCAAATATTTTTCGCCTTTGATGGCGATCTGTCCGCCTTTGCCGTGCATGATGGAGAAGCCGAAGGCAAAGGGAGCTCCTTCAGCGTGTTCCTGAATTCGTCGTAGTTGTTCAGGTTCTCCTCGTTGAGCACAGACTGGATCTCAACTTGGAATTTCGCCGTTTCGGCCAAAAGCTTCAGCTTGGGCAGGACCGACTTCAGCGACTTGTCGGACCAGTCGGTCGGGTGCAGGGTGTCGACGGAGACCTGCATGAAGTCCAGGCCCGCCTCGTTGAGGTCGAGGATGTTCTTCTTCGTGAGCAGGAAGCCGTTGGTGATGATCGTCGCGAGGTTGCTGCCGCCGCGCTTGGACTTCACGTGCCGGACGAGCTGCGCGATCTCGGGGTGCATCATCGTCTCGCCGCCGAGGAAGTCGTAGACGAGCACGCCGAGCTCGTCGAGCTTGTCGATGCGGGCCTTCATCGTCTCGAGCGGGATGATCGGCGCCCCGGGGTGTACTCGTCGCAGTACGAGCAGGTCAGGTTGCAGTCGTCGGTGACGACCACCTGGGCGTACATCGGCCGCGAGTCGACGACCCGCTTGGCTCCCGTGAGGATGAATTTCTTGTCGACGGCCATCCCTCATTATACCATTCGGCGGGGTCCGTCCCGTCGGAGAATCAGCGGGGGAGGAGGGCGTCGAGCTTCGCGGCCACGGCGGCGCCCCACTTGGGGCCCTGGGACAGGCTGTCGGGGTCCTTCGTCTTCAGCCAGTGATAATGGATCCCGTCGCCGCCGAGCTTGGGGTAGGAGGAGAGGGGCCTGCTGTCGACCAGCGAGCAGACGTGGCCGGTCTTCTTCGCCGCGGCCAGCGCGGCCTCGATGATCGAGTATTTGTAGGCGACGCCGGAGGCGTCGAAGCCGGGGCTGCGCGTCATGTTCGGCGGGCCGATCCAGACGCAGACGTCGCTGGCCTTGAAGGCGGCCTTGAGCAGCGGCAAGGTCGACGCGGCTTCCGAGGCCTTCGCGTCGAGCGCGTAGTTGGTGCCGTGCGCGATGATCGTGACGCGGCGCGTCTTCGACGTTCCGGCGGGCTGCGCGGCCCACAGCTCGTCGAGGTGGGGAACTGTCTCCTCGCGGCAGGCGCGTTTGACGGCCGGGCCGGCGGAGGTCGCGTGATAGCCGCACGGAGTCGTCCAGCGGGAGGAGGCCCACTGGCGCGGCGCGGAGCCGCCCGCCGCGAAGAAGTCCCAGTCCGTGTCCGGGCGGGCGCGCAGCCAGGCCTCCAGCGCCTCGCCGAAGGAGCCGACGCCGTGGGAGTCGGTGATGACGACGATCCGGTCGGGGACGGCGGCCGCGGCCGGCGCGCAGACGAGCAGGGCCAACGCGGCGGCGAGCGTGATCACGAGGCCATTATATAGAATGAGGCATGTCCTACGCGGCTCTTTTGACGGGCGGACTGGCGGGGGTTCTCGCGCGCTACGGCGCGTCGAGGGCGCTGGCCCCCGGCGCCCTGCCCTGGGCGACCCTGGCGGTGAACCTGGCCGGCTGCTTCCTCGCGGGCCTCTTCGACGAGGCGGCGCGCCGCCGCGGCTGGGGCGGCGCGCACGGACGGCTGCTGCTGCTCACCGGCTTCTGCGGCGCGTTCACGACCTTCTCCGCCCTCATCCTCGAGCTCGACGTGATGGCCAGGTCCTCGCCGTCGCGCGCGGCGGGCTATGTGATCCTCAGCGTCGCGGCGGGGCTGGCCCTCCTCCGCCTCGGCGCGGCCGCCGGACGGCTCGCGTGAGCAACCGCCTCGCCGCCGAGAAGAGCCCGTACCTGCTCCAGCACAAGGACAACCCGGTCGACTGGTATCCGTGGGGCCCCGAGGCCTTCGCGCGCGCCAAGGCCGAGGACAAGCCGATCCTCTTGTCGATCGGCTACTCGACGTGCCACTGGTGCCACGTCATGGAGCACGAGAGCTTCTCGGTGCCCGCGACGGCCGCCGTCATGAACGAGCACTTCGTCTGCGTGAAGCTCGACCGCGAGGAGCGCCCGGACGTCGACAAGCTGTACATGACGGCGGTCCAGGCCCTGTCGGGACAGGGCGGCTGGCCGCTCAACGTGTTCCTGACGCCCGACCTCAAGCCGTTCTACGGGGAACTTACTTCCCGCCCGACATGCGCTTCGGGCGGCCGAGCTGGACGATGCTGCTGCAGAACCTGGCCCGGCTGTGGAAGGACCGGCGCGCCGACGTCGACAAGGACGCCGCGGGCCTGGCCAAGGCCGTCGCCGCCTACGCCTCGGCCGTCGACGACGCCCGCGGCAAGCCCGCTCGGGAGGCGCTCGACCTCGCGGTGCGCTCCCTGCGCTCCGCGTTCGACGCCGAGCAGGGCGGCTTCGGCGAGTCTCCGAAGTTCCCGATGCCGGCGAACATCCGCTTCCTCCTGCGCCGCCACGCGCGCACCGGCGAGAAGGACGCGCTCACGATGGCCGTCGAGACCCTGCGCGCGATGACGCGCGGCGGAATCTTCGACCAGCTCGGCGGCGGCTACGCGCGCTATTCGACCGACCACGCCTGGCGCATCCCGCACTTCGAGAAGATGCTCTACGACAACGCCCAGCTGCTGGAGAATCTCGCCGAGGCCGTCCTGCTCACGGGCGACGCGGAGCTCAAAGCCGCGCTCGAGCGCACGATCGCCTACCTCGACCGCGACCTGCGCGCGCCCGGCGGGGCCTACTTCTCCGCGGAGGACGCCGATTCCCTGCCGCCCGACTCGAAGGACGGGCACAAGGAGGAAGGCGCCTTCTACCTGTGGCGGAAAGCCGAGGTCGAAACGCTGCTGGGCAAGGACGCGACGGCGTTCTGCGCGCGCTACGGGATCGTGGATGGCACCAACGCCCTGGCGGACCCGCACGGGGAGTTCGTCGGCAAGTGCGTCCTCTACGACAAGGATCCGAAGGCCATGCCGGACGACGCGGCGGCGCGCGAGACGCTCTTCGCGGCGCGCGCCAAGCGCCCGCGTCCGTCGCTCGACGACAAGGTTCTCGCGTCATGGAACGGCCTCGCGATCGCGGGCCTGGCCCGCGCCGGCGCCGTCGCGCAGGCCGACGCGGCCGCGGACTTCGTGCGCCGCGAGATGAGCGAGGACGGCGGCCGGACGCTGTGGCGGCGCTGGCGCGACGGGCACAAGGCCGTCCCCGGCATGGCCGACGACTACGCGAACATGGCTTACGGCCTCCTGGCGATCCACGAAGCCTCCTTCGACCCCGGCGCCTTGAGCTGGTGCGCGGCCCTCACGGACGCGGCTTTGGTCCGATTCGCGGCTCCGGGGGAGGACTCTATCAGACCGCGGACGGAGACGGCGCCGAGCTGTTCGCGCGCGCGATCGAAGACCACGACGGCGTCGAGCCCGCGCCGAGCTCGGTGCTGGCCGACGTGTGCCTGCGCCTCTACGATCTCACCGGCAAGGCCGCTTACCGCGACTACGCCGACGCGACGTTCGAGCGCTTCGGCCCGTCGCTGGCGCGGCGCCCGCTCGGAATGCCGTTTCTCCTGACGGCCTATGAGCGCGCCCTCGAAAAATCGGAGACCGTGATCGTCGCGGGGATCGACCTGCCCGGCGGCGCGGAGCTGGCCGCCTCGCTGCGCGCGGGACTCAAGCCCGGGCGCGTCGTCGCCGGGTTCGCCTCCCGCGATCAGGCCGAGTTCGCGGCCGTGGTGCCCGCCGCGGCGGCGATGACGCTCGGCGCGAAGGCCCTGGCCTACCGCTGCGAGGGCGGAGCCTGCGGCCTGCCCGTGGAGACCCTGTGACCAAGCCCGAGAAGACGGAAGAAGAAAAGCTGCGCTCCAAGCGCGTCCACGCGCTGGTCATGATGATCCTCGGCGCGATCATGTCGGCCTGCGCGCTCGCGGCGGGCCTCATCGCGATGAACCCGGGAGCGTTCCCGTCGTGGATGACCGGCGGCTGGCTGCGCGGCGCAAGCCGGGCGCACCGGACTCCCGCGGCGCCCGTCGTGAGCTTCGTCGATTTCTATCCCGGGGTCCTGGCCCAGGCGAAGAACAAGGACCGGGTCGTTCTCCTGCACCTCGCGCCGTCGTGGTCGCGCGAGGCTCGCGTGATGGAGGAGACGGTCTACGCCGACCCCGCCGTCGCGAAATGGATCGCGGAGAACGCGGTCGCCGCGCGCGCCGACGCCGACGAGCGGCCGGACCTCGCGTTCATGTACGGCGTCGGGGCCTGGCCCACGACGGCCCTCCTGCACCACGACGGGCGCGAGCTCGCCGGCGCGGCGCGCCTGACCTCGAAGCTGTTCCTGCCGTGGGCGAGCCTGATCGTCAAGACGCTGAAGGCCGATCCCGCGAAGGCCGACGGCTTCGCCGCCGACGCGCGGCGCCGCGTGGAGGCCGTCCGCCGCCGCCCCGAGCCCCCGCGGGCCCCGACGACCCCGTCTGGGGCGGCGCGTTCCGCTCCGCGGACGAGCGCGCCAAGACGCTGGCCGACCAGGCCGCCGTGGTCCTGTCGAGCGACGCCGTCCGCGCCAAGGCCGCGCTCGGCTTCGTCGAGGCGTTCATGACCCTGCCCGGCGGCGGCTACGCCAACGCCGTCCGCGGCGAGGTCGAGCTCGCCGACGGGCGCATCGAGGAGGGCTTCTCCTATTTCGCGAAGGACGACGCGGGACGGCGCGCCGCGGGCCTGCCGTCGGTCGACCGCCGCGTCTTCGCCGGCCCCAACGCCGACATGGCTCGCGCGGTCCTGCGCTCGCGCGCGGCGACCGCGGCGCAGAAGGCGCACGCCCGCCGCACGCTCGACTTCGTCTGGACGCGCCTGGTCAAGGACGGGAAGGTCTCGCGCACGGCCGGCGGCCTCGACGACTGGCCCCCGGACCAGTGGGCCGTCATCGAGGCCGAGCTGGCCGCCGGGCGTCCCGAGCGCGCGCGAAAGATTTTCGCGCGCCAGGACACGCCGGCGCTGCGGGCGCTGGGGCCCAACGTTTACGCCGACACGCTCAGGGCGCGATTGGGCCTGACAAGGAAGAAGTAGGCTCGGAATCGCCGGGCGCGAGACGCCCGGCGCAAAAGTTCAGAGGAAACTCCTTGAACTTTTAGAAATCGTCGGCCGCGGGCTTGCCGCCCTTCTTCTTGGGCGCCAGCGACCAGAGGTACTCCACGACGGCGTTGATCTCGGAGTCGTCGAGCTGGCCGCCCCACTTGGGCATCTCGAGCAGCGGCTTGGGCTGCGAGGAGCTGACGGGGATCGGCACCGCGCCGGCCTTGATCTTCTCGAGCAGCTCGTGCTTGCTGTAGCCCTCGGTGACCTTGGAGAGGGAGGGGATCAGGCCTCCGGCGACGTTGTTGTTCGGGTAGCCGCCGTAGCCGTCCTTGGCGTGGCAGGTCACGCAACCGACGGAGTTGAAGACGATCTTGCCGCGCTCGGCGGCGGGCAGGGCGGCGGCCGCGGCCGTCTTCCACGGCTTCTCCTTCCAGGCCTGGCCCTTCTGGGCGGAAAGGTAGGCGACGAGGTCGGCGCGCGCCGCGTCGTCGAGGTTGAAGTTCGGCATGACGGTCTTCGGGTTCCACTCGTGCGGGTTCTTCAGCCACTGGTCGATCCAGACGGCCGACTTCCGGAAGCCGAGCATCGTGAGATCCGGGCCCCAGTTGTGGCCGGAGTCGCCGATCACGTGGCACTTCACGCAGCCGAGGCCGTTGAAGGCCCGCTCGCCGCGGACGACGGGGTCGGTGCTCGCGGACTGCTTCGAGGAGCAGGCGGCGGCCAGAAGAATCACGACGGGGAGAATCCAACGGTTCATGTCAAACGCCTCCGATGAGAAGCAGGACGAAGATGGCCGGCAAGTACATGAGCGAAGCGAGGAAGAGGCGGCGATTGTCGACGACGGTCATCGTCCAGCTCGCGCGCAGGCCGAGCAGGAGGAAGGAGCCGGAGACCGCGAGCGCGCCGAGCGCGTACGACGGCCGCGCCATGCCGACGAGGGCGGGGGCCAGCGTCGCCGGCAGCAGGGTGAAGGAATGGATCGCGATCTGGATCGCGGTGGTGCCGCCGTCGGGGTGGACGACGGGCATGACCTTGAAGCCGGCCTTCGCGTAATCCTCGCGGTAGATCCAGAACAGCGCGAGGAAGTGCGGGATCTGCCAGAGGAACTGGATCGCGAACAAGGTCGCGGCGCGCGCGTCCATCGGCCCGCCCGCGGCGGCCCAGCCGATCAGCGGCGAGGTGGCACCCGCCGCGGCGCCGATCCACGTCGTCTGCGGCGTGAATTTCTTGAGCGGAGTGTAGATTCCGACGTAGAGGACGATCGTGGCCGCGGTCAGGGAGGCGGCGAGCCCTCCGCCCGCGGCCCAGACCATGACGGTGCCGAGAACGGCGAGGACGAGGCCGAAGGCGAGCGCCGCGTCGGGCGTGACGCGGCCCGTCGGAAGAGGACGGTTCTTCGTGCGGTTCATGATGCCGTCTTCGACGCGCTCCAGGCGCTGATTGAGGGCCCCGCAGGCGGCCGCGGCCAGCGCGGCGCCGAGGATCACGACCGGCAGCGCGGGCGTCGCGGCGCCTCCGGCGAGCGCCCAGCCGAGCCAGGTCGTCAGCGCGACCATCAGCGCGATGCGGGGCTTGGAGAGCTCGAGGTAGGCCTTCACGCGGCCTCCGAGGTGCGGCGCGAGCGCAGCGCGAGGAGCAGGAACGACGCCAGCACGAGCGCGCCGCCGGAGAGGTGCGCGGTCCGCCACACGGCGGCCTCGCGGAAGCCGAGGATCAGCGCCGAATCGAC
Source organism: Elusimicrobiota bacterium (assembly GCA_023213235.1). GTDB lineage: Bacteria > Elusimicrobiota > Elusimicrobia > UBA1565 > UBA9628 > GWA2-66-18. The sequence goes on from CP096137.1 coordinate 1,717,943, forward strand.
CCGCACGCGCAGCGCGAAGAGGCCGAGGCACAGCTGCAGCGGCACGGCCAGCGAGAGCAGGAGCGCGGGGCCGCGAAGGACCGCGGCGCCGGAGCGCAGCGCCGTGAAGGCCGCGAGCGCGGCGAGCACGATCACCGACGACGCCCACAGGATGTGCCAGGCCAGCCCGAACCCCGTGTGCCGCACGAGGGCTCCGAGAGCCAGCTGCAGGTAGGCCGCGCCGAAGCCGAGCGCGGCGAAGCGGAACACGCGCGACCAGCCGGGCCCGAACGTCGCGCCGGGCGTCGCGAGCACGGCCGCGGCGAGCAGGACGCAGAACACGGCCTGGCCGAGGCAGGCGTGCGAGATCGAGACGGCGGGGGAAGCTTGAGCAGCACGGTCAGCCCGCCGAGCGCGGCCTGGATGAGCACGCCGCCCGCGGCGAGCCACGCGGCCGTCCGCGCCGCGGCGGGGACGCGGGGCCGGCGCGCGAGAAGCGCCAGGACCGCGGTCATGAGCGCCACGCCTCCGGCGATCAGGCGATGGCCGTGCTCGAAGAAGATGCCCCCGACCATGGGCGGGTTCAGGGTGCCGAACGACAGGGGCCAGTCGGGCACCGCGAGGCCGGAGCCCGTCGAGGTGACCATCCCGCCCGCGAACAGCAGGAAGAACGCCGCGGCGGCCGTCGCGCGCGCCCAGAGGGCGAACGCGCGGTCGCACAGGCGTCCCGGGGAGCCGGCGGCCAGGCGCGGCGGCGGCACGGGGGCGACGGCGGTCATCCGCGGGCCCCCTCTTGGGCGAGCTTGTTCTTCTCCACCTTCCAAAAGAACCAGGCGATGCCGCCGACCATGGTGAACGTGACCGCGATCAGCAGGACGATGCCCCACCAGATGCCGTCGACGAGCCCCTGCGCCTCGCTCTGCCCGCCGAAGCACACCGCGCACGCCGCGGCGGAGCCGGGCAGCAGCGCGAGCAGGGCGGCGAGGCGGAGGCGTCTCACGAGGGCAGGCGCACCGAACGGACGTGCCAGTAGAGATAGCCGACGGAGGCGGCGAGGCCGGCCGCGGAGGCCCAGACGAGCCACGGCGTGACGAGCCCCGACGCGTTGCGCCCCGAGGCCCAGTACGCCATGAACGCGAACAGGCCCAGCGAGAGCGCGATGAAGAAGCGGTGGAAGGCCTTCAGCGACATCTCAGTGGCCGCCCTTCTTCGCCGCGGGCTTGGACTTCGCGGCCGCCTCGACCTTCACGGGCTCGGTCGCGTGCGCCTCGGCGGCGTGCGCCTCGCCGTGGCCGCCGGGATGCTGCTCGGCGACGGAAACGGGCGCCGTGATCCGCTGCGCGACGAGCAGGCAGTCGATCAGCGGCAGGAGCATGATCGCTCCGCAGGCGACCGTGATCCACAGGGCCTTATGGATGACCTTGTTCTCGCCCCAGAGGTGCATGAAGATCGCGCAGACGAGGGCCGCCTTCACCGACGCGACGGTCAGGCCGAGGCCGATCGCCAGCGGGCGGGAGAGGTGGACCTTCGAGATCGCGACGGTCACGACGGTCAGGACCATCAGCGCGCCGAAGACCTTGAGGTACAAGCCGACGTTCGGGCGGTGCTCGTCGTGGTTATTATTATTTTTGGCCATGCTAAGGTCCTCTCCTAAAGGAGGTAAAGCGCGGGAAAGAGGAATATCCAGACCACGTCGACGAAGTGCCAGTACAGCCCGGCGCCCTCGACGCGTCCGAGGAACAGGTGGTTGTTCCAGTGCTCGTCGACCGTGCTCATCCAGAGCAGGCCGCCGTTGACGGCGATGCCGCCCAGGATGTGGATCCCGTGCAGGCCCGTCATCGTGAAGTAGATCGCGTAGAATACGCTCGTGTGCGGCCCGATGCCGAGCGCGAACTCGTGTCCGTACTCGAAGCCCTTGACCACGAGGAAGCCGAGCGACAGCAGCAAGGTCGCCGCCATCCACTTCTGGAAGCCGCCCTTGTCCTTGTCGTAGGCGCGCGCGTAGGCCATGACGATCGTCACCGACGAGCTGATGAGGATCACCGTGTTCAGCGTCGCGAGCGGCACGTTCAGGACGTCCCAGCCCCACGGCCAGGACGTCGAGCCCATGCGCAGGACGATGTAGGACGTGAACAGCGTCGCGAACAGCATGATCTCGGACGCGAGGAACAGCCACACGCCGAGCTTCGCGTTCGTCACCCCGCTGTGCGTGTCGGGGTTGTTCATGATTGCGGCGGGATCGTAGGTTCGGCTCATGCTCTCCTCAGGACGGCTCGGTTTGCATCCAGAAGTCGTTCTTGCGGCCGGGGACGGAGTACTCGTACGGGCCGCGGTGGACCGTCGGCGTCTTCTCGAAGTTGCCGTGCGGCGGCGGCGACGGGCACGCCCACTCGAGCGTCGTCGCCTGCCACGGGTTCTCGACGGTCTTCTCGCCGCGCCACATGCTGTGGAAGAAGTTGTAGACGAACGGCAGTTGGAACAGCGCCAGCGCGTACGCCGAATACGTGCTCACCACGTTCCAGCCCTGCACCGGCAGGTTGTGGAACTGCGCGGTCGGGTCGTAGAGGCGGCGCGAGGCGCCCGCGAGGCCCATGAACAGCATCGGGCCGAAGATGCCGCACATGGTCGTCACCGTGCCCCAGAAGTGGATCCAGCCGAGCGTGTCGTTCATCTTGCGGCCGTACCACTTCGGGAACCAGTGGTAGACGCCCGCGAACAGAGCGATGATCGAGCCCGTCACGACCACGAAGTGGAAGTGGCCGATGACGTAGTACGTGTCGTGCAGGTAGATGTCGGTGACCGTCAGGCCCAGCGGCAGCCCGGTCAGGCCGCCGATGCCGAACAGCGGCAGGAAGGCGAGCGCGTAGGCCATCGGCAGGTTGTACCGGATGCTCCCGCCCTTCAGCGAGAAGATCAGGCAGGTCAGGATCGCGACGGAGGGCACCGAGATGATCATCGTCGTCACGAGGAAGAAGTTTCCGAGGGCGGCGCTCATGCCGGAGATGAACATGTGGTGGGCCCAGACGACGAAGCTCATGATGCCGATGCCCATCATCGAGTACACGAGCGTCTTGTAGCCGTGCAGCGGCTTGCGCGTGTTGTTGGCGATGATCTCGGCGACGATGCCCATGGGCGGCAACACGAGGACGTAGACCTCGGGGTGCGCGAGGAACCAGAACAGGTGCTGCCACAGCAGCGGCTGTCCGCCGCCCGAGCCCGCGTACGCCTGGCCGAGGATGACGATGTCCTTGGGCATGTAGAAGCTCGTGTGGAACACGCGGTCCATCAGCTGCAGCACCGAGGCGGCCTCGAGCGGGGGAAGGCGAGCAGCAGGAGGATGGACGTGACGAACTGCGCCCAGCAGAACACCGGCAGGCGCCACAGCGTCATGCCCGGAGCGCGCATGTTGATCGTCGTGACCAGGAAATTGATCGCGCCGAGCAGCGAGCTCGTGATCAGGATGACCATCGACAGCAGCCAGACGGTCTGGCCGGGGTTGATGATCGACAGGGGCGGGTACGACGTCCAGCCGGACTGCGCCGCGCCGCCGGGCATGAAGAACGAGGCCAGCATCAGAATGCCGCCCGGCAGGTAGGTCCAGTACGACATCATGTTCATGCGCGGGAACGCCATGTCGGGCGCGCCGATCTGCAGGGGGAGCACGTAGTTGCCGTACGCGCCGACCGCCAGCGGAACGATGCCGAGGAACACCATGATCGTGCCGTGCATCGCGCCGAGCGCGTTGTAGAACTCGCCGCTCATGACGCCGTTGGGCGCGAGGTCGGCGGGGAACAGGTGGCCGAAGAAGGGAATCGGCTGGCCCGGGAACGCGAGCTGCCAGCGCATGAGGCCCATCAGCGCGAAGCCGACCGCGAGGAAGATGAAGCTCGTGATCAGGTACTGCAGGCCGATGACCTTGTGGTCGACGGAGAACACGTACTTTTCCCAGAAGGTCAGTTCGTGGTGGCCGCCGTGTCCGGCGTGGGGATCGTGAGGGGCGTGGCTGCTCATCTTAGAAGTCCTCCGCGGGGTTGGACGGGGCGGCGCTGGCGACCGCGGGGTTGGCCGCGAGCCGCGCCTTGTACCAGGCGTCGAACTCCTCCTGGGTCTGCACGTAGGCGTCGCCGCGCATCAGCGCGTGGGCGAAGCCGCACAGCTGGGCGCAGGCGATCTCGAAGTGGCCCGTCTTCGTCGGCGTGACCCAGACGGGGATCTTCATGCCGGGCATCGCGTCCTGCTTGATGCGCCACTCGGGGACGAAGAAGCTGTGGATGACGTCCTTCGAGTACAGGTCGATGAGGATCGTCTTGCCGACCGGGGCGCGCAGCTCGTTGCCCATGACGACGTCGTCGGCCGAGGCGGGATCCTCGCGGTCGAGGCCGATCGGGTTCGAGAAGTGCACGAGCTCCGAGCGGCGCGGCCCGAGCTTGCCGTCGGGGCCGGCGTAGTGGACGTTCCACGCGAACTGCTCGGCGACGATCTCCATCTTCACCGCGTCCTTCGCGTCGGGCGTCGAGCGCTTGATGCGGTTCCAGACCGGGACCGCGTAGAAGACGATCAGCGCGATCTCGAAGGCCATGATGACCATGTCGGGCGCCAACGACTTCAGGGCCGAGCGGTTCTTGTAGAGCAGCTGGCCGAAAGGGAACTTGGAGAACGAGTCGGGGACCGAGATGTGGGCCGGCGTGTCGTCGTGGTCCTCGCGCTGCGCGGGCACGCCCGGCTTGGCGCGGTACTTGATGAGGAGGTACGTGAAGAAGATGCCCCACAGCACGAAGATGCCGACCATCGCCGCGTGGATCAGCCAGATGCCGAAGTCGATCTCGCCGGCGTAGCTCGAAGCGGCGAGGGGGATAGACCAGCCGTATTTGCCCATTCAGTCCTCTCTTATAAACGTCCGCGGCGCGGGGATTCTATCACAAGACGCCGCGAATTCGCGTTGACCGGACGCAGAAAATCGAACTTTTCGTCAAAACGACGAATCCGACGATTCGCCCTTCCCGGGACGCAGGGTCATCAGGTAGTCGGCGACCGCGCCGATCTCGTCGTCGGAGAGCTTCTCGGACCACGTCGGCATCCGGATCAAAGGAGACTCTCCCTTCGGGTCGGCCTTCTCGGACATCGGCACGCCCTTCTTGATCTTCGCGACGAGCTCGGGCTTGGTGTAGGTCTCCCAGGCCGCGTTGAGCCTCGGAATGAGGCCGCCCTTCACGTTGTTGTTCGGGTAGCCGCCCGCGCCGCCGACGCCGTGGCAGCCGACGCAGCCCGCGCGCGCGTAGATCACGCGTCCTTTCTCCTCGGCCTTCGCCGAGTCCCAGGGCTTGCCCGCCGTCCAGGCCTGGCCCTTCTGCTCGGCCAGGTAGGAGGAGATCGCGCGCACGGCCTCGTCGCTCATGCGCTTGTTCGGCATCAAGGTGTCTTTCTTCCACGCCTGCGGGTCTTTGATGAAACGATTCAGCCATTCCTCGGAGTGCCGGAAGCCGACCAAGGTCAGGTCGGGGCCGACGGCGGAGCCTTCGCCGCCGACCCTATGGCAGGACGCGCAGCCGGCCTGCGTGAAGTACGCCTTGCCGGCGAGCTTGGGATCGGAGGGGACGGAAGGGCCGCAGGCCGCGGACAAAAGCGCGACGAAAGCGATCAGGACTTTCACGCGCTGATTCTAGTATAAAGGGAGCATGGCGAAAATCCTGGCGTTCGCGGGCAGCCTGCGCAAAGGCTCGCTCAACAAGAAGGCGCTCGCGGCGGCCCTGCCCGGGCTGAAGGCGGCCGGCGCAGAAGTCACCCATGTCGACCTCGCCGACTACCGCATGCCCGTCTACGACGGCGACCTCGAGGAGGCCTCCGGGCTCCCCGAGACCGTCAAGAAGTTCAAGGCGCTGATGAAGGCGCACGACGGGTTCCTGATCTGCACGCCGGAGTACAACAGCTCGATTCCCGGCATGCTCAAGAACGTGCTCGACTGGGCGTCCCGCTCCGAGGAGGGGAGCCGCAGCTCGCGTGCTTCGCGGGCAAGACCGCGGCGCTGATGTCGGCCTCGCCGGGAATGCTCGGCGGCATCCGCTCGCTGGCGGCCGTGCGCTCGATTCTCGAGAACATCGGCACGCTCGTCATCCCGGCCCAGGTCGCGATCCCGAAGGCGCACGAGGCGTTCGCCCCGGACGGCTCCTTCGCCGATCCCAAGCGCAAGGCCGCCGTCGACGCGCTGGCCAAGCGGCTCGTCGAGACCGCCGACAAGCTCAAGTGAAGGCGCCCGTCGTCTTCGTCGGCCACGGCAACCCGATGCACGCGCTCGCCGACAACGCGTTCACGCGCGCGCTCGGCGCGCTCGGGAAGTCGCTGGGCAAGCCGAAGTCGATCCTGTGCGTCTCCGCGCACTGGTACGGCGGGGGCGCCTCGGTCACCCACATGGAAAAGCCCGAGACGATCCACGACTTCGGCGGCTTTCCCGACGAGCTGTTCGCCGTTCGCTACCCCGCGCCGGGCTCGCCGAAGCTGGCCGAGCGCGCCGCGGCGCTGACCGGCGCGACCTTGGACGATGCTGATTGGGGTTTCGACCACGGCGCCTGGGCGGTGCTCAAGCACATGTACCCGGAGGCCGACGTGCCCGTCGTCCAGCTCGGAATCGACGCGGCTCTGTCGCCCGCCGCGCACCTCGCGCGCGGCCGAGCGCTCGCACCGTTGCGCGAGGAGGGCGTCCTGATCCTCGGCTCCGGCAACGTCGTGCACAACCTGCGCCTGGCGAAGTGGACCGCGCATCCGGAGCCCTACGCGTGGAACGTCGAGTTCGACGCGCACGTCAAGACGCTGACGGAGCAGGGGAAATTCGACGAGCTCGCGGGCGACACGTCCTCGATGCCGGGCGGTCAGGCGGCGGTGCCGACGCCGGATCACTGGCTCCCGTATTTGTACGTCCTCGGCGCCGCGGGCAAAGACCCGGTTCGGTGGGCTTACGAGGGGTTCGAGATGGCGTCGATGTCGATGCGCTGCGCCGTCTTCGGCGCGTAGCGCGCCATTTCTCCGAGGAGGGTTTTGCGCAGTTATCTGCTCAAAACCCCCGAGGGAAGAATGGAATCGCATGATCCTGTCTTAACATAGGTTAAGTCCAAAGTCCCAAGAGAGCGTGGGCCATCTGCGCTTGTAATTTTGCGCCTTGGGCCCAGGGAGAGCGAGACTCCCGAGCGGTAGAATCGTCCCGGCTCATTCCCGGAGGATACACCGCTCATGAAAATCGCCGCCTCGGCTCTCGCCTTCCTCGTCGTCTTCACGGCTCCCGGACTGGCGCCGTATGAAGCCGCCGCGCAGGTGATCGGACGCGGCGCCGCCTCCGGCGTCAACTCGCCCGCGGCGGGGGAGTCCTCTCCCGGCCCGAGCTGAGCGTCGGCCTCCCGGCGATCGCCCCGCTCCAGGCTCCGGCCCTCAACGCCGCCGCGCTTTCCGCTCCCGCTGCTCCGGCCCTGCTCGCGCCCGCCGCGCTCGCCGCCCAGGTTCCCGCCGCGCTGAACGTTCGCGCCGCCGCTTCACCCGCCGCCGCCAAGCCGGTCGCCGCTCTGCCCGCCGTCCAGGCCGTCGCCGCCCAGGTCAACGCCGCCGCCCTCCATAATAAGGATGCCGCTCCGGCCCTCGAGAAGTTCTGGACCGGCGGCGCCGCCTCCAAGCCCGAAGACGACGGCGTGAAGGCGCCCGAGTCCGCGGCTCGTCCCTCCGAGCTCAAGGCCGCCTCCGACGCGAAGCCCGTCTCCCCGGAGACGAATCCCGAGCTGTTCGCGCCGCGCTCCTCGCGCGTCGGCATCAGCCCCGCGAAGTACGTGTACTGGAACGCGCTGTACAACGTCCTGCAGTGGGCGAACCTCAAGTTCGCGAAGGACCCGAACCGCCGCGTGTCGTGGGACAAGTGGCCGACCAAGCTCGGCCTCGTCTACCTGATCGGCAAGATCCGCTTCCTGCGCTCCGGCACGATCACCGACCCCTACGACTACGCCTCCAACGACGTCAAGCCGAAGGGCGAGGAGCCCGAGCAGGCCAAGCGCGGCTACACGGCCGACGGCTCGTGGGCCGTCGACAAAGACAACCCGCGCATGGGCGCGGAGAACACCCGCTTCGGCTCCAACATCCCGCCCAAGCTCGTCCGCCCCGACGTCGAGAACATGACGCCCTCGGCGCGCGAGGTCGGCAAGCTGCGCCACCGCGAGCAGGACCCGAACACCGGCAAGGACATCGTCAAGCCCGCGGGCATCCTCAACGACCTCGCCGGCGGCTGGATCCAGTTCCAGTTCCACAACTTCGGCGGCAACACCAAGCGCGATCCGATCGGGCAGAACCCCCACGTGATGCCGCGCAACGCGAGCGACAAGTGGCCCGCCGGAGAACCCGCCCTGCTCGACCGCACCACGAAGGACCCGACGCGCGTGACCGACAACGGCCGCCCGACGGTGATGAACGAGCGGACCCAGGCCTGGATCCAGGCGCAGATCTACGGGACCAACGAGGAGGAGCAGAAGCCTCTCCGCACCTGGACCGACGGCAAGTTCCGCCTCGACGAGAACGGCAACCTCCCGCCGCACCCGACCAAGCCCGGCATCGACCACTCCGGCTTCATCAACAACTACAACCCGCTGCTCTCCTTCCTGCACTGGGCGTTCGTGGTCAACCACAACAACATCGTCGACCACCTGAGGAAGTTCCACCCCGACTGGGACGACGCGATGCTCTGGGACTACGCGCGCAAGATCAACGTCGCCTCCACCGCGCAGATCCACACGACGGAGTGGACCGAGGACCTCCTTCAGCACCCGACTCTTCAGGAAGGCATGCACGCCGAGTACTACGGCCTGCTCGGGCCGAAGTTCAAGGCGTGGGTGATGCGCGCGTCCTACCGCCACCCGTGGTTCGGCAAGCTGATGAAGCCGCTGACCGACAACGACGTGTTCTGGGGCATGCCCGGCTCGAAGTGGGAGCACCACGACGGCCCGTTCCAGGTGCCGAAGCACTTCCGCTTCGTCTACCGCCTGCACGAGATGATCTTGAGCGACCACGAGTTCGTCGCCCCGCCGTCGGCGACGCAGGGCGAGCGCCTGCTCGGCCGCCGCGAGCTCATCGACTTCATCCATCAGAACACCCGTCCGATCGTGGAGCAGTACGGCTACGACGTGCTCGCCTGGTCCTTCGTCCGCAAGTCGGCCGGCGCGCTGACGCTCAAGAACTTCCCGAAGGCGCTGACGCAGTTCAAGGACCAGCAGCACGACAAGCTGATGGACCTGGCCGAGGCCGACACGTTCCGCGAGCGCACCGACGGCACGGGCACCTACAACGAGTTCCGCCGCTCGGTCGGCGAGCCGCCCGTGACGAGCTTCATGGAACTCACCGGCGGCGACGCCGAGATGGCCAAGGCGCTCGAGATCAAGTTCGAGGGCGACGTCAACAAGGTCGACGCCGGCATCGGCATCTTGGCCGAGCCCAAGCCCGCGGGCTTCGCGCTCGGCTTCACCCAGTTCTACCAGTTCGTGCTCAACGCGCCGCGCCGCGTGAAGTCGAACCGCCACCTCACCGAGCTCTACTCCCACAAGGACTACACGTTCGAGGGCATGGAGTGGCATTGGCACTCCGGCGGCATGGGCGGCGTCATCGCCCGCGCGATGAAGGGCCTGCCGCACGGCCGGGACGTCATCCGGGCCATGGAGGGCGTGACGCGCTGGTTCGCGCCGTGGCAGGACACGGAGACCTTCCCGGTGCGCCTGCTCGACACGGCGAACGCGAACTCCTCGGCCATCCTCAAGAAGACGTACAAGCTCGCGCTGTGGGGGACGTTCACCGCGTTCGCGGCGTGGATGGGCGTGGCGGTCTCGGCGTTCACGATCGTGCCCGTCGCGGCGGCCGCGCTCGGCCTGCCCATCCTCCTGTACTACAAGCGGATGCTCGCGTACCGCTACATGCAGAAGACGTGGCAGTCCGCGTACACGGACCGCCGCCGCTCGATGTTCCCGACGCTGTTCCTCGGCGAGAAGGTCGCGCGCTGGGCGGCCGGCGCGGGCAAGCTCGCGGCGACCGCCGCGCTGCTCGTCTCGGGCTGGGCGGCGTTCTCCCTGTTCGCGACGAATCCCGTCGTCGCCGTCTTCGCGGCGGTCACCGCGCTCAAGGCGCTCGGCGTGATCAAGGCGACGAAGGCCTACGCGAACGACATGGCGATCCTCAAGATCGCCCTGCAGAACCGCCTGCGCGAGGGCTACGGCGTCGCGACGACGGCCGACGTCGCCGCCGGCGCGGCCAAGTCGGACCTCGAGCGCCGCTATTGGATGCTCGTCCCCGCGGGGGCCAAGCAGCCGGTCGCGACGGTCCGGCACAGCTATCGCGTGCTCCACGAGCACGGCCTCGGGCGCCTCGCGGCGTTCAAGACCGCGCTGCTCTCGCACCTGATCTTCGGGCCGCGCACGCAGCGCGGCCTGGGCCTCAAGGGACGTTGGAACGCGGGCCTGCTGTTCAAGCCCTTCGCGATCTACGTGCCGAACATGGTCCAGGCGCAGGGCCCGTCGAGCACGGGGATCTACGCGCACGCCGGCAACGACAAGGGCCTGACGCCCGGGAACGTCGACGAGGCCGCCTTCGACGAGATGTTCAGCCGCTACGCGCCGGGCCGGGACTACATGACGGACTACGACTTCGCGCGCATGCGCGAGGACAAGCGCTGGCGCGACTCCCAGAACGGGATCGGCGGGCCGGTCTCGCGCTGGCTGGGCGAGATCGCGGTCAAGAAGCGCACCGACCAGCTGCTCCAGCTGTACGCGGACACGGTCGCCAACGAGGACAAGCATCTCGTCCCGGCGATCAGCCGCGGCATGATGCTGCGCGTGTACAAGGGAACGGCCCAGGCCGACATCGCCTCCGAGCGCGCGCTCGACGGCGTGCACCCCGACCTGCGCGCGGCGAACCCGGAGGGCAAGCCGACGCTCAAGGAGAAGGCGAAGGGCGACCTCAAGAAGCTCTTCGGCGCGGTCCGCACGCTCGCGGCGAGCCTGGTCCTGCCGTACACGGGCGCGCGCTTCATGACGAACGCGCGGGCGTTCGGCTCGTTCTTCAAGACGGTGTGGCAGACGGGCTGGGTCGCGATCGCGGCGGTCTTCACGTACTACCTCGTGCGAGACAGCATCCTCTACATCCTCATCCCCTGGCTCGTCTACAAGGGCCTCTTCTAGGAAAATCCATGAACAACCTTCTCCGCTCTCTGCTGCTGACCTCGTTGCTCGCCGCGTCCGCGCAGGCCGGCCCGATTCCCGAAGGCTCGTGGGGCTCCGGCGAGATCGAAAAGTCGGACATCATGTCCTTGATCATCAAGGCCGACGCCGGCAACCCGACCGCCGGCTGGGCGGTCCTGGCCGAGTACACGCGCCTGCACGTCCCGATCGCGACGGGGCTCCTGCCCGAGCGGCTGAGAGTCGCCAACTGGGTTCCGCGCATGTACCTTTACCGCGTCGGCCAGCTCGACAAGCTTCGCTTCTCGCTCTCTCCGGTCAAGGTCTCCGCCTCCGGTGGCCTGGAGATCGACACGACGAAGGCGGTCAGCGAGCTGACCTTGGCGCAACCGGGCACCCTCGCCGGCGGCACGCTCGCGCGCAAGGAGGACGGCCGCCCCGACGAGACCATCGTCTGGCGCAACAAGATCTCCTCGACGTGGGAGGGCTACGTCCCCGGCGATTACTTCGGCTCGAAGGACTCCACGGGCGGCGACTACCTGCACAAGCGTGTCAACACCCGCCTCTCCAAAGAGAAGGTCGCCGACTTCTTCCAGGCCGAGATCGTCGGCAAATTCGACATGGTGGAGGCCGCGCCGGGGATCTTCACCTTCAAGGCGAAGGGCGCCGCCGAGAAGGGCGCCGACAAGGTCCTCCCGCGCATCGCGGTGTTCATCGACATCGTCAACTGGAAGCCCTTCTTCACGACGGATGAGCTCATGCTCATCAACGTCGACGACGCGCGCGACGTCGGTTTTTACTACGAGCGCCACTAGAAAGCCCTAGTTGACTTTCGTCATATCCGGGCTTACACTGCGGATATGGCCGACAACAACGACCCGTCGATCCCGGACCTAAGGAAAGCCGCCGAGGCGCGGCCGCCCGCCGCGCCGCCCCAGCCCGTCGCCAAATCGGCCGCCAGCGCGCCCATCCTCTCCGCGGCCACGATCGGCATCGGCCGGCAGCCCGAGAAGGAGCAGTCCCGCTTCGGCACCGGCGCGAAGGTCGCCGCGGTGGCGGGCCTGATGCTCGTCGGCGGGGAATTCTCGGGCTCAGCTCCATGCGAGAGGGCGGCTTCAGCCTGACCGGCGGCGGCGACTTGGGCGCCATCCGCTCGACGACGAACATGCGCGCGTTCAAGGGCAGCCGCGACAGCACCGGCTTCTCGGGCGGCGGCCTCGGCGGGCCGGCGGACGCCAACAAGGGCAAGATGCGGACCGATCTCATCACCGGCGGAGACCCGAACGTGCTCGCCGGCGGCGCCCCGAACGCTCCCGGCGGGGGCGGCGAGGAGGATGGGCTCGGCGGCGCGGGGCCCGGCGGCGGGGGCGGACAGTCCGGCAAGGGCATGTCCTCGGGCAACATCCCGGGCGCGGCCCTGGCCGCGGGCGGCGGCGCGGGCGGTGGCGGCGGCGCGGGCGGGGGCGCCAAGCTCAACGTCGCCGGTTCCTACGGCAAGATCCAGTTTCAAGGCATGAAGCGCCTGTCGCAGAACGCGGGCTTCCGCAATATCTCCGGCAAGCGCGCCCCCGGCGGCAAGGTCCAGACGCTCGGCTCGGCGTCCGCGAACTCGGCCGACGCGGCCGGCGGCCGCGGCGGCTCGACGAACGGCCCCGGCTATTCCGGCGGAGGCAACGGCCAGGGCGGCGGGCTCCTCGGCCAGGGCGGCGGGACGGCGCCCGCGAGCGAGGGCGGCGGCGGCTCCGGAGGCGGCGGCGGGGGCGGCAGCGGCGGAGGAGGAGGGGCGGCGACGTGAAAGAGGTCAACGACGACCCTCTGGCCAACATCCAGGACCTGTTCAAGCAGGCCGCCGACACGCGCAAGGACGCGGGCAAGGAGAAGCAGCACGCGCAGGTCCTCCAGGCCCAGGGGCACACGGTCGGCGCCGCATACCACTACGACCGCTACAAGGACAAGAAGGCCGAAGCCGAGCGCCTCGAGAGCCAGGCCAACCAGCAGATGGCCGATTACCAGGCGGCGGTTCAGAAGGCGACCGCGGACGCGCAGAAAGACAAGAAGAAGGTGATCTACTACGGCCCCGACGGCAAGCCAAAATGATAGAATGAGGCTCGGCACGGAGGAATCGTCATGGGCGGGCTGGGCACCACCGAAATCGTCGTCATCGCCGTCGTCGCGCTGATCCTGTTCGGGCCGAACAAGATCCCCGAGTTCGCGAAGCAGTGCGGACGCGCCGTGAACATGTTCAAGAAGGGCCTCAAGGACGGCCTCGAGGACGACGCGGCCAAGAAGGACGCCTGACCTGAGCAAGCCGGTCACCGTCTTCGCCGCGGGCTGCTTCAACCGGGTCCACCCCGCGCACCTGCGCCTTCTGCGGTCCGCCCGCGTCCTCGGCGACAAGCTCGTCGTCGTCCTCTCCAACGACTCGCACAACAGGAAGCCGAACGCCGTGCCCTCCGCCACGCGCAAGCGCTGGATCGAGGAGCTCGGCGTGGCCGACAAGGTCGTCGTCGGCGACGCGTCGTCCTTCGCGGAGACCTTGCGGCGCGAGAAGCCCGACGTGCTCGTCCTCGGCTACGACCAGCGCCTGCCCGACCCGGAGACCGAGGCCGAGGTCGCGCGCATGGGCATCGAGGTGGTCGTGATGCCGTGGTTCCCGGGCAAAGAGGACCAGTCGTCCTCGTCCTGCGGCTGACGTGAGGCGCGACCGGCTGCTGGCGTTCTTCGCGGTCAACTACTTCGCCCAGGGCATGGGCGGACTCGCCTACGAGCCCGTCTCATACTACCTGAAGGACGCCCTCGGCCTCGGTCCCGGCCAGTCGGCCGCCTTCGTCGCCTGGATGACCTTGCCGCTGACGGTCAAGCCGCTGTTCGGCGTGCTGACCGACTTCCTGCCCTGGGCGGGGTCACGGCGGCGGCCGCACCTGATCGCGGTCTCTCTCGTCACCTCGCTCGGCTGGCTTCTGCTGGCGGGCCTCAAGACCGCGAATTACGGCGCCGCGCTCGCGCTGCTCATCCTGGTCAATGTCGGCTTCGTGCTCTCCGACGTGGTCTGCGACGCGGTGATGGTCGAACGCGGCAAGGAGCGCGGCCTGACCGGGCTCTATCAGGCCGTCTCGATCGGCACCTTGTACGCGACCTTGATCGTGACCGGCCTCGGCGGCGGGTGGCTCGCCCAGCACGCCTCGTACCGGACGGTCTTCCTTCTGACGGCGCTGTTCCCGGCGCTGACCGCGGCCTCGGCGTGGTGGCTCGACGAGGCCGGCGTCGGCGACCTGAGGTCGACGGCCGCGAAGGGCCTGGGCGGCCTCAAGACGATGCTCGGCGACGGGCGCTCGTGGGCCGTCGCGCTCGGCATCTTCCTGTGGAGCTTTTGCCCGTTCCTGGGGACGGCGCAATTCTACTATCAGAGCGAGGCGGTCAAGCTGTCGCCGGTGTTCATCGGCGGCCTCGCGACGCTCGGCGGGTTCGCGGGCCTCGCGGGCGCGGCGCTGTTCGGGCGGCTGACGAAGGAAGGAACGGAGAAGGTCGTCCGCGCCTCCGTGTGGCTCGGCGCGCCCCTGTCGCTCCTCTATCTGTTCTACACCGGCCCCGTCTCGATCGCCGCGCTGAACGTGCTGTTCAGCCTGACGGGCGTCGTGTTCCGCCTCGCGTGGATGGACCTCGCGGCGAAGACCTGCCCCGAGGGCGCGGAAGCGACGGCCTTCGCCGCCTACATGGCCGTGTTCAACATCGCCGCCTCGGCATCGAACACTTTGGGCGGCCGATGGTACGAGGCGCTGACCGCCGCGCACGGGCCTTACCGCGCGATGGCCCTGCTGTCCCTCGTGGGCACCGCGGGAACCTTGGCCGCCTGGCCCTGCCTCGCCCGCGCGTTGCGCCGCCCCTAACGGACGACGCGGCGGGCGCCGAGGTAGCGCTGGCCGAACCACTTGTTGTCGAGGTCGGCGTACATCACGCCCTTCGACGACGAGGCGTGGATGAACTTCTTTTCCTTCGCGTTCACGACCATCGCGACGTGCGACACGCCGGCGCCCATCGTGTTGAAGAAGATCAGGTCGCCCTCGCGCAGGTTCTCGACCTTGTCGCCGGTCTTCCACTGGTCGCGGGACACGCGCGGGATCTTCACGCGGTTCTCGGAGAAGGTGTTCTGCGTCAGCGCCGAGCAGTCGATGCCCTGGTGCGTGGCGCCGCCCCAGACGTAGGGCGTGCCGAGGTAGGAGGCCGACGCCTTGTCGAGGCCCGGCCAGATCTCCTTGAGGGCGGGCGAGTGGCCGGCCTCGGGCGTCGCGACGACGGGCGTCTCCTCGACGCGCGGCTTCGGCGCGGGCGCGGGCCTCGGAGAGGGCTTCGGCGCCTGCACGCGCGGCATCGACGGGATGCCGAGGCCGAACTTGCCGAGCGCGTCGGTCGTCTTCTTCTGGACGTCTTTGACGACGGGGATGTCCTCGACCGCGTCCACGACCTTCTTGTCGACGACGGATTTGACGGCGGGGGAACATACACGGGCGCCGGGGGAGGACCTTCGAGAAGACGCCTTTGTAATCCGGAATCGACGGCTTGGTCTTGGTTCGGCGAGCCTTGAGAAAAACGGCCTTCGCCTGGGCGCTGATCTTCCCGGGCCCTGATTTCCCTTCCAGGAGATGGCCGAAGAGGTAGCTCGCGTAGTCCTTGGGATCAAAACCGTTTTTGACGCCGTCGACCAAAGACCATTTCAATGTGTTGAAATCCGAGTCCTTCAGGTCCTTTTCCATCGCCACGCGCACGAGATCGGCGGCGACGTCGCCGGGAACCTTCCCGTCCGTGAGGTTCTTGTAGCCGTTGGCCCAGGTCGAAAGGGTGTCGGGGGAGACCTTCTTGCGATAGCCGTACAGCGCGACGCCCTCGACGACCTCGGGATCGGCGCCGCGCGACATGGCCTGGTAGGCGGAGAAGGCGACCTCGGCGGTGCGTTCCGGCGAAGCCTGGTCGAAGGAGCCCTCGGTCAAGATGTGCATGACGACGGGGATCGCCTTGGCTCTCTGCGGATTCACCGTCTGCAGTCCATAGTCGGCGAAGCGGGTCTTGATCGCGGCGAGCAGGGCGCGGCGCTCCGCCGGCTCGTAGCCCGGGTCCTTCTCGAGATTCTCGCCGAGCGTCTCGAGGACGTTCTTGCGCGGCTGCGCCGCGGCGGGCAGGGACAGGGCGAGCAGGAGGGCGAGGGCCTTCACCGGCCGCTCCGGGCCTTGATCTCGCGGCTCATCTCGTCGCCCAGGTCTTCCATCTTCTGGATCTCGGCGTCGATGACGGCATCGAAGGTGAAGGGCTTGCTCTCGGTGATCATGACGCGCGGCTTGGCCGCGCGCGCGACGGTCCGCGTGCGGCGGACGCCGTCGGCGGGGGCGCGGCCGCCAGCGAGGCGATCCCCACGGGGGCGGCTGCGACGACCGTCGCGCCCGTGGGAAGCGGAGCCGGGACGGGCTCCGGGACCTTGGCCAGCGCGGCGACGGTCGCCGCCGGCGCGCCCGCCGCGCCCCAGGCGACCGCGGTGCCCTGCGCGGCCATCCAGCGGCGCGCCACGTCGGAGCGCACGGCGAAATTGATCGCGGTGATCGCCAGGCCGTCGGCAGCCTTGCGCGACATCGAGGTGTTCACGCCGACGATGCGCCCCGAGGCGTCGAGCAGCGGGCCGCCGGAATTGCCGCGGTTGATCGACGTGTCGGTCTGGAACGCGTCCTTGCCCTTGACGCCCCCGAGGTCGGCGAGCAAGGTCGAGATCACTCCCGTCGTGAGCGTCCAGAGCCCGCCCTGCTCGGGATGGCCGATCGCGGCGACGCGGTCGCCGATCTCGACGGCGTCGGGGCGGCCGAGGGACAACGCGGCGGCGCCGGCCGGAAGGCGCGGCAGCTCGACCAGCGCCAGGTCGAGCGCGGAGTCCCAGGCGACGACCTTGCCCTCGATGGGCTCGACGAGGTCGCGTTTCGGGTCGCCCGTCAGGCGCGCGGGCTTGAAGTAGACATTGACGCGCTCCCAAGGGCGGCGCGAGGAGTCGCGCACGACGACGTGGGCGTTGGTGAGGATGCGGCGGCGGCCGGCGTCCACGACGGAGCCGGTGCCGAGTTCCCCGGCGCCGTCGCCGGCGGAGCAGACGATGAGCACGACGGCCTTCGAGGCTTTCTGGTAGATGGCTTTGGGCTCGAAGGGGACGGCCGCCTCGGCGGGGGCGGGCCCGTCGTCGGCGGGCGCCGCGGCGAGCGCGGGAGAGGCGGCCGCGGCCGGAGCGCGGCCCTTGAGCTCCGCGCGCGCGAGCGCCGCGTACACCTCGCCCGCGTAGAAGTGAGCGCGGGCCTCGGCCTCGGCGTCGAGCTTTCGCTCGAGCCAGGAGTCGGAGAGGCCCTTCAAGGTCTCGTCGAGCTTGGCCGCCTCCTCGGAGGAGGTCCAGCCGGGCGCCGCGGCGCGCGCCGGGGCGCCGGCGGGCGCGAGCAGGCGCGCGTGACGCCCCCAGCCCGCCTTCACGAGTTCCTTGTCGTCGATACGGGCGGAAGGGCCGGAGAAAAGGGCCAAGACGCCCGTGGGCACGCCCGGGACGTGCGGCGCTTTGGCCCAGGCCTCGAGCGCGGCGGCGGCGTCGCCGCGCGTCTCGGGCGCGCCGACGATCGACAGCGCCTGCACGTACTGCGAGGCGGCGAGCGCCTCGTACACCGGACGCAGGGCGTTCTCGTCGCGCGCCGAGGCGTCGGGACGCTTGAGCGCCTCGCGCAGGGCCCTCGCCCGGTCGAGCAGGCGCCCGTCGAGGTCCTCGCCCTGGTCGGTCGGGATGCCGCCGCGCACGGCGGCGACGGCGGCGCGTCGCGGGGACTTCTTCACCGCGGCGCCGTTGAGGTAGCGGGAGACCTTGTTGAGGAGGTCGGAGAAGGACTCGGCGCGGGAGGGGGCGGCGGCGGCCAGGATCAGCGCGGCCGCGAGGGGAGGGGGCGCATGACCGCATTATGTCGCCGCGGGGCGGGGTTGTCAAGGAGGCGTCAGCGCGGTCCGGCCGAGGCGCCGAAGGCGTCGAGCGCGCGCTCGCGCGCCTTCTTGTGGTCGACGATGGGCGCGGGATAGGCCGAGGTGCCGAACTCCGGGACCCAGCGCCGGATGTAGGCCGACCGCGGGTCGAAGCGCTTGGCCTGCTCGGACGGGTTGAAGACGCGGAAGAACGGCGCCGCGTCGGCGCCGCAGCCGGCCGTCCACTGCCAGTTGAGGGTGTTGCTGGCGAGGTCGGCGTCGACGAGGTGTCCCAGAACCAGCGCGCGCCTTCGCGCCAATCGATGAGGAGGTCCTTCGTCAAAAAGGAGGCGACGACCATGCGCACGCGGTTGTGCATGAAGCCCGTGGCCCACAGCTCGCGCATGCCGGCGTCGACGAGGGGAAAGCCCGTGCGGCCGCGCGTCCAGGCCTCGAACCCGTCGGGATCGCGTCGCCAGCGGAAGCCCGCGAAGCGCGGATCGAGCGGCGCGTCCGGGGTCGCGGGGTTGTGAAACAGGACGTGGCGGCCGAAGTCGCGCCAGCCGAGCTCGCCGAGGAAGCCGCCCTTGGTCCCGGGGTCCTCGCCGCGCGCCTCGCGCCAGACGCGGCGGACGTCGAGCTCGCCGAAGGCCAGTCGCGGCGACAGGCGCGAGTTCCCGCCGCTGGCCGGGAGGTTCCGGTTCTCCGCGTAGTCCCGCGCGCGCGTCTTCAGGAAGTCGACGAGCTCCTTTTTCGCCGCGGCCTCGCCCGGGATGAACGAGTCCGACAGAGAGCCCTGCCACGCGGCCCGCGTCGAAATGCCGAGGCGCACGAGCTCGACGCCGCGCGCGGACTTGGCGGGAGCGCGCAGCGGCGGACAGGGACCGGCGGGAGACCCCGGTCCCTCCAAGGTCCCGCAGCGCGCCCAGTACGGGGTGAAGACGCGGTAGGGGCCGCCGCCGAGGGTCCTCACCGTCTCCGGCTCGAAGAGCACGTTGCCCGCGTGCGGCTCGGGGCGCACGCCCGCGGCGGAGAGCGCGGAGGCGACGGACGCCTCCTGCGCCAGCGCGGCGGGCTCGTAGCGGCGGTTCCAGGCGACGGCGTCCGCGCCGCAGTCGCGCGCGGCCTCGACGAGGGCCTTGGCCGCGGGGCCCTCCTTGAAGACGAGGCGCGAGCCGCGCCGCTGGAGGTCGGCCTCGAGGGATTTCAGCGAGGCCTGCAGCCACCAGCGCGCGGCGCCGCCCGGACCCCACCCGCCCTCCTCCTCGGGGGACCAGACGAAGACGGGGACGACGGCGCCCGCGGCGGCGGCGCGGGACAGCGCGGGGTTGTCCGCCAGGCGCAGGTCGCGCCCGAGCCAGACCACGGTGGTGTTCATCCGTTTATTCGTGCCCGGCGCCCCGGAATTATTACATGGAATGGTAGAATCGGCTCATGGCTCGCGCGCGTCTGTGGCTGAAGGTGGGCGGCACGGCCGTCCTGCTCGCCGTGCTCGGCGCGGGGGCGGCCCTCGTCGCGCTCAAGGCCTTCTTCCCCGAGCCGAAGATCCGCGCGCTCATCGTCGACGGCGCGCGCAAACAGCTCGGGCGCGAAGTGCGCCTCGACCGCCTCTCCCTGGGCCTGACGGGACTGCACCTCGCGAAGCTCGAGATCTCCGAGCGGCCGGACTTCGCGGCTGGGACCTTCGTCGCCGTCGAGACGTTTTCGGTGCGCCCGTCCTGGCGCGCCCTGCTGCGCAAGAGGCTCGTGATCGCGTCGGCGTCGGCGGACGGCCTGCGGCTTCGCGTCGCCAAGGGCGCCGACGGGCGCTTCAACTACGAGACCTTGGCCTCGTCGGCGGCGGCGCCTTCGCCCGAAAAGCCCGCGGAGGCCTCGCCGCCCGCCGAGTTCAACGTGCGCCGCCTGCGCGTGACGCGGGGGCCGTCGACTACCGCGACGGCGTCGGCGCGTGGGCCGTCTCCGGCCTCGAGCTCACGCTCGACGACTTCTCGCTCGCGGAGCCGTTCGCCCTCGACGTCTCGCTGCGCGCCAAGGGCAAGGCCGGCGAGCGCCCCGTCGACGCCGCGCTCGCCTTCCGCGGCACCGTCCACCCGGCCCGCTTCGAGCGCCCGAAGATGAAGCTCGAGTTCAAGCACCTCTCCGTCGAGCAGGACGGCCTCAAGCTCTCGGCGAAGGGGAAGATCGAGAACCTGGAGAGCCCGGCCGCCGACCTCGACGCCGAGCTCTCCGCCGCCGGCAAGACCCTGCTCGAGGCGAAGGGCAAGGCCCGCGCCGCCTCCGCGGGCGCCGATTTCGACCTCTCGCTCGAGACTCCCGGCCTCGACACGACCTTGCTCGCGAAGTACCTGCCGTCGGCGGGCGTTCCCGCGGTGACGATCCCGGCCGGCGAAGCGGTCGTCGAGGGGCATTGGGAGCCGGGCGGCGTCTCTCTCAAGGCGTACAAGCTCGAATGGAAGGGCGGCAAGGTCGAGGGCGAGGGCTCCCTCAAGGGCGGCGAGCCGAGCGGCCGCGCGGCCTTCGGCGTGGACGTGCCCGAGATCAAGGCCGGCCAGTACGCCTTCGTGAAGCTCCCGCCGAACAGCGCGATCCCCGCGCTGCGCCTCGACGGCGAGGCCGCCTACTCGGCCGGCGAACTCCGGCTGAGCAAGGTCTCCGCCAAGCTCAAGGAGGGGACGCTCACCGCGAGCGGGACGGTGCGCAAGCTCGGCTCCGCCAAGCCCGTGCCGGACCTCTCCCTGCGCTTCGCGCTCGACGTGCCCGCCTTCAAGGTCTCCGACCTTCCTGTCGTTCTCTCGACGGCGATCCCGCCGTCGCTGCAGATTCCCGCGATGCGCCTCGACGGCGGCCTCAAGGTGAAGGGCGACGACGTCTCGCTCGAGAAGGTCGTCGTGAAGGGCAAGGCCGGCACGCTCGAGCTCGACGGGACCGTCGCGCGGGCGCTGACGGACAAGCCCGCGCCGGAACTCTCCGTCGCCGCCGACCTCGACCTCCCCGCGCTCACCGACAAGGACCTTCCGCCGCTGGCCGCGATCCCGCCCGGCCTCGAGCTGCCGCCGTCGAAATGGAACGTCGACCTCACCTACACGACGCCCGCGATCCGCGTGCGCCGTCTGGGCGTCAAAATCGGCGGCAACGAGCTGTCGATCGAGGGCGGCGTCTCCGATCCGGGCGGACGGGGAGCCTTCGACCTGCTCCTCAAGGGGCGGAAGTTCGTCCTCGACGAGCTGACGCGGCTGACCCCGCGCACGCGGGACCTCAAGCTCTCCGGCACCGGCTTCTTCGCGCTGTCGGTCACGGGGACGAAGGAGAAGCCCGTGTTCGGCGGAAAGCTTCAGTTCAAGGACCTCGGCGCCACCGTCGCCGAGCTGCCGCTCTCGGGCTTCACGGGCACCGTGTCCTTCGACGAGCGCCGCATCGACGTGCCGAACCTCAAGGGCATGGTCGCCGACGGGGCGCTGACGATGGACCTGACGATCAAGGACTACTCGAAGGTCCCCGAGATCCAGGTCGAGGCCGCGCTCGACCGCTTCGATCTCGGCCGCTACCAGGCCGCGCGCGCCAAGCTCGACGCCGACAACAAGGCCGCGCGCGACGCGAAGGCCGCGCGCGCGGGCAAGTCCGCGGCCGAGGAGAAGCCCGCCGACCCCTACCGCACGCGCGGCAAGTTCACGGTCGGCCATCTCACGCACCCCAACGCCCAGCTCGACAACGTGACCGCGTCGTGGGACCTGTGGGGAGTCACGCCGGACTTCAAGCGCCTGGCCGGCGACGCGAAGCTGCTCGTGGGGACCGGCCATCTCAAGGACGTCGGCGCACTGCTCCTCAAGTCCCCGGTCCTCAAGATCGTGCTCGCGCCGATCCTGGCGATCCAGAAGATCGGCTTCGGGGTGAACCTCAACGACATCTCCGTCGGCAAGATCGTCGGCGACTACGCGTTCAAGGACGGCCTCATGACCGTGCGGCAGTCCGAGCTCGACTCGAAGAACCTCAACGTCACCGCGACGGGCACGGTCGACCTGCCCACCGAGCGGCTCGACATGGCGTCACGGGCCCAGGTCGGCAACCTGCCCGCCGTCGAGCACTCGATCACGGGGACGATGTCGGACCCGAAGGCCAAGATGAAGGTCGGCAAGCTGCTCCAGAACGCAGGCCAGAACATCCTCGACCTCCTGCAGAAGCGATAGGGGTCAGACCTTACACGTTTCACTTTCCTCGGGCGACTGCGCCGATGGGAAAGTGAAACGTGTAGGTCTGACCCCTTCTACTGGTTCTCGAAGAAGGAGGCGATCGCGGCGGCGGTCTGTTCGGAGGCCTTCTTCGCGAGCGCGGCCACCGCGCGGCGGCGGGCCTCGCCGGCGTCGGCGGAGGCCTGGCGCTCGCCGGCGTCGAAGCGCGCGAAGCTCTTGTCCTCGCGCCCGTCCTTGAGCGTCACGGTCGCGGTGGCGCGCGACCACTTCCAGCGCTCGTCGCCGCCCTCGACCGGGGAGGTCGCCGACGCGGCCTCGACGACGAGGTCGCCGCGGTCGCCGGCGTTGCCGCGCTTGGCCATGAGGCCGGAGGCGGCCAGGCCGGTCACGATCCCGGTCTCGAGGTTCTCGGAGCCGTCTCCGGTCGCGATGACGACGACGTCGAGCGCGGCGAGCGCCTTCGACGCGGCGAGCTTCGCGGCCGAGACGTCGACCGTCGAGGGCAGCGGGCCGCCGGAGAGGACGCGGCGGTCGTTCTCGAGCTCGAGACGGCCCTTGAGCAGGGCGGAGAGCTTCGCCGCCGCCTTGGCGCGGGCGAACTTGTCGCCGGCGGCGTCGAGCTCGGCCTTCCACTTCGCGGCGTCGGCGTCGACGGCCTGCGCCTTCTCGGAGACGGCCGTCATCGCCTTCCCCTTGTTGAGGATCGCGAGCGCGTAATAGCGGCCCGTCGGGTCCTTCCAGCGCTCGACGATCTCGACGCCCTCGAGCATCTTCTTCGAGGCCGTGCGGATGCTCTGCGCGACGTTCTGGGAGAACGAGCCCGTCGCGCGGCCGCCGGAGGTCAGGTTGGTCTCGCTCTCGTCGACGGTCGTGTCCACGCTCACGTTCGAGGAGAACACGCGCGAGATCTCTCCGCGCGCGCGGTCGGCGGCGGCGTCCTCCGTGTCGCCGGAGCCCACGCCGAGCACGTTGGCCGCGCGGGGCCACTTCCCGCTCTCGCCCTCGACCCACGCCGGGCGCGGGCCGCCGACCACGGTCTTGGGGCCGGAGGAGCCCCCGGCGCAGGCGCCGAGAAGGAGCAAGGCGAGGAGGGGAGGCGATTCATGGTTTTCATAGTGCCGTCCTGTCGTGGATGTAGGTGCGCCGTCCTTTGCGGATGACGACGCCCTTGAGGGTCTGGTTGGCGATCGCGCTCCCGGAGGAGCCCGTGTACGAGATCAGCACGTCGTGGGTCCCGGCCGGCAGGCGCAGGCGCGCGACGCGGAACTGCGCGGGCAAGGTCGCCCAGGCGCGCGTGTCGGCGAACTCGGTCGCGGCCGCGGTCGCGGCGCCGCCGGCCTGGGCGAGCAGGTGCTGCCAGGAGTTCTTGCCGTACTTCTTGGCCACCTCGTCGGCGGCGGCCTTGGCGACGACGTACTTGATCGTCGCGCGCGCGATCGCGCGGGTGCGCACGACCGCCTGGGCCTCGTCGAGGTCCTTGCGCGCGATGGCCGCGAGGTCCTGGGCGAGTTCGGTCTGCGCGCGCACGCCGGCGGCCTCGACGGCGGAGCCGGCGATCTGGAAAGGGTCCTGCACGTAGTCGGGGAAGGCCACCGAGATGGACTTGCCGAGCAGGCCGGCGTTGATCGCGTTGATCGCCTGGCCGGACTGGGCCTCGTCGTCCTTCGTCGCGTTGACGGCGATCGCCGCGTCCCGCCAGGCCACCGAGAACGACTTGCTGATCTTGCGCGGCGCGACGCCGTTGTAGTGGATGAAGACGAGTTCGCCGCCGCCCTTCTCGCCGGCGGGCTCGAGGCGGGGGACGGGCGTCCCGTAGACCTTCGCGTACTGCTCGTAGGCCGCGCGCGACTTCTCGCGGGAGATGCGCGCGTCGTCGGGGCGGTCGTCGTCCTCGTAGAGCAGGCTCGTCAGCCACTGCGCGAAGGCGTCGTCCTTGTAGGCCGTCTTGCGGGCGCCGTAGACGTCGGCGTACTCCTGGAGCAGGCGCGAGAGCTTGCGCGTCTCGACGAGGGCCGCGTCGTGGTCGCCCCGGAACGCGAAGCCCAGCGCGCGGTAGGCGTTGACCATGGCCCGCTCGAAGCGCGCGCCCCGGTACTCCGTCGTCGTGTCGTTGAGGACGAGCGTGCCGGCCGCGCGGGAGACGGACTTCGTGTACAGCTCGTCCATGCGCCGCTCGGCCTTATCGAGCGACTCGTCGCTCTCCTTGAACTTCCCGGCGTCGTGCTGGACGGCGCCGAGGTCGAGGTAGTAGAGCACCTGGTTCTTCCGGCCGTAGGAGCCCTCTTTCTCCTTCTGGATGCGCTCGAGCGCCGCCTCGTAGTTGCGCGCCGCGATCATGCCGTTGACGGCCTTGCGCATCTCGCCCGAGGGCCGCCGCAGGCCGCGAGGAGGCCGGATAAAGAGGACGGCCCCGCCTCTCCTCACGGAAAGACGGGGCCGTTTCGAGCCCATCGCCGCCCTATCCTACCAGGACGCCTTCGAGCGCTTGACGAACTTCTTGATCTTCTTCTGGCCGTTCCAGGCGATCTTGTTCGACTTCATGTTGAGCAGCTTGAGGTTGGTCTGGTAGTAGACGACCGCCTTGCCGCCCTCCTGGTCGACGATCTGGTTCAGGGTGCCGGACAGCATGTAGTTGGCGCCCGTCTCCTGGCCGTGGGCCGTGCGCGTCTCCTCGGAGGAGTTCGTGTCCTGGTCGAGCCGCTCGTCGCGGACCTCGCCGCGCTCCTTCTTGGAGGCGACGAACTCGACCTTTCCCGAGTTGATCAGCGCGCGCTGAAGCTCCTCGACGAAGGTGTCCGTGTTGATGTGCTCGGACGACTGGTTGCGCACGGTGCCCACGATGACGGTCGGCTCCTTGCCGCCCGTCTCCTTGAGCGCTCGCGGGTACCAGGCCTGCGCCACGCAGTCGGCGATCATCTCCTCGGCCACGAGGCGCGAGTCGGTGTCGTTCCAGCGGCCGCTGACGTCCTTGACCTCGCCGGCGTCCATGCGCTGCACCGAGGTGCCGCACGCGGACGCCAGCAGGGCCAGCGCCAGGATCGGGAGAGCCTTGCGCATCTTAGTGCTTGGCCTCTTCGGCCGCGAGCTCGTCGAAGGCCTTCTCGGCGTTGGCCTTCACGTAGTCGCGGACCTTGGCGTCGAGTTCCTTCGACTCGCCGAGGCTCTGCTGGACCGACGCCATGTCGAGCTTGACGAGCGCGAACAGCGTGCCGTCCGCCGGATCCTTCCAGTGGTCGACCGGGATCGAGCCGTGCAGCGTGAACTTGGCGAAGTTCTTCATCGTCTGGGAGACCATCTGCTCCTCGGAGGACTTCGACATGTCGCCGGCCGTGACGGAGGCCATGTAGTCCTTCGTCAGCGTCGTGACGTAGGAGTTCATGATCTTGGCGAGCTCGGCGCGGCCGCGGTCGTCGGCGGCGGTCACCGCGAGAGCGCGGTTGCGGATGCCCTGGGCGATGCCGACGCCGTAGAACACCGACTTGCCGTCCTTATCCTTCATCGCGCCCGAGCCCTTGTTCACCCACTCCGGGGCGTTGTTGGCGATCGGCGAGGGCTTGCCTTTGCCGCCGCAGGCGCCGAGGGTCAGCGATCCGAGCAGAACGAGTGCGGTCAGGCGGAAACGGTGCATGTTCATGAATCCTCCGGGGTCCGGGCCTTCCAGGCCCGGCTCCCCGAAGTCTAACAGTCGGGGGGAGCCTGTCAAGAAAGGGTCACGTGACGATGGTCACGCCCGATTTAGTATGATCGAGGCATGTCGTCCCCCGACGAAAAGAACCTGGTCTGGCTCGACCTCGAGATGACGGGCCTCGACCCCGAGAAGGACGTCATCCTCGAGATCGCGACCGTCGTCACCGACGGAGAGCTCAAGGTCCTCGCCGAAGGCCCGTGCCTGGCGATCCACCAGAGCGACGACGTCCTCACCGGCATGGACCCGTGGTGCGTCGAGCAGCACGGCAAGTCGGGCCTGACCCAGCGCTGCCGCGACTCCAAGGTCACCGCCCTCGACGCCCAGGCCCGCACGCTCGAGTTCCTGTCCCCGTGGTGCGCCCCGGGCAAGTCGCCCCTGTGCGGCAACACGATCGGCCAGGACCGCCGCTTCCTCGTCCGCTACATGCCCCGCCTGCACGACTACTTCCATTACCGCTCGATCGACGTGTCGTCCATCAAGGAGCTGGTGGCCCGGTGGTATCCGGAGTCGAAGTACGTCTACTCCAAGTCCAAGCAGCACCTCTCGCTCGCCGACGTGCACGAGTCCATCGACGAGCTGCGCCACTACAAGAAGACCGTTTTTAAGTAGACCTTCCCTAGAAAGAAGTACGGCCCCCGCGCTTTATCTCACGCGGGGGCCGCTTTGCTTCTTGACGTTATCTTAGCTTAGCCGCGACCGATCGCCGATGGAGGCGCGGTACCGATCGCATGACGAAGACGTGACTTAGTTGCCGACGGACTTGCGGTTCGGGTGGCCGCCGACGCCCTCGCACCCGCACGAGTCGGGGTGGGGCTGGCCTTCCTTCCACCCGTCCTTCTCGAGCTGCGACTTGACCCAGCACGGGTAGCACAGCATCAGGCGGTTGATCGGCTTGTCCTCGCCGCAGCGCAGGCACAGGCCCTTCTTGGGCGGGGCGCGCTTGGGGATGCGGTTGAGATCGACTTCCTCTTTGGGCAGCTCGAGCGTCTCGGGCTCGCCCTCGTACGTCTTCTCGATCACGAGCTCTTCGGCCAAGGTCATCGTCACGATCATAATCCCACTCCTCGATTGCACTTCGCGCACCAGCCGCCGGTCTTGCCGGCGGGCGACTTGCGCGTCAGCTTGACCCTCTCCTTGCAGCCGGGGCACAGCGCCTCGGCTCCCTTCACGTCGAGGGTCGGAAAATCCTTGTCGAACGCCTCTTTGGAGCCGTGGCGCGGCTGCAGCCATTGCCCGGGGAGGCTCACTTGGCGCCCTTCTCCTTGATGATCTTCACGAGCTCGGCGGGCAGGCCGAAGTGCTCGTTCTCCTCGACGGTCTCGACTTCCTCGACGGTCGTCACGCCGAAGCGGTCCTTCGCCATCGTGACGACCTCTTGGAAAAGAATCTCCGGCGCGGACGCGCCCGACGTCAGCCCGAGCGTCTTCACGCCCTCGAGCCACTCGTCCTTGATGTCGGCCGCGCGCTCGATCAAGCGCGACTTGACGCCCTTGGCCAGCGCGACCTCCACGAGGCGGTTGGAGTTGGAGGAGTTCGGCGCCCCGAGCACGAGCAGCAGGTCGATCGACGGCACCATCGCCTTGACCGCGTTCTGCCGGTTCTGCGTCGCGTAGCAGATGTCGTCCTTCTTCGGCGCGCCGAGCTTCGGGAAGCGGCGCTTGAGCACCGCGACGATCTCGCGCGTGTCGTCGAGCGACAGGGTCGTCTGCGTGAGGTAGGCGATCTTGTCGGGGTTCGGGACCTGGAGCGTCTCGGCCTCCTTCACGTCGCCGACGACGACCATGTGGTCCGGCGCCTCGCCGAGCGTGCCGATCGTCTCCACGTGGTCGCGGTGGCCGATCAGCGCGATCGTGTAGCCCTGCTTGGCGAGCGCGATCGCCTCGAGGTGCACTTTCGTCACGAGCGGGCACGTCGCGTCGATGACCTTGAGCTTGCGCGCGCGCGCCTCGGCGACGACCGCGGGGCCGACGCCGTGGGCGGAGAAGATCAGCCAGGAACCCTCGGGCACCTCGTTGAGCTCTTCGACGAAGATCGCGCCCTTCTGGCGCAGCTCGTCGACGACGTATTTATTGTGAATGATCTCGTGACGGACGTAGACGGGCTTGCCGACGATCGCCAGCAGCTGCTCGACGACGTCGATCGCGCGCACGACGCCCGCGCAGAAGCCGCGGATCTTCGCGATCACCAGCTTCTCGATCTTGATCTTGGAGGGGGTGGACGTGGTCATCATGTTCTCCGTTATACCGTCGCCCGGCTCTTCTGCGGGAGCCACGCGGCGACGCGCTCGGCGATCTTCGGGGCGGACAGGCCGATCGAGTCGTACAGCAGGTGCGGCGCGCCGTGCTCGACGAACGAGTCGGGGATGCCGAGCCGCAGGACTTCGGCGCGGCCGGGCGTGAGCGCCTCGAGGACCGCGCTGCCGAAACCGCCCTGGATCACGTTGTCCTCGATCGTCACGAGCCTCGGCGTCTTCGCCGCGCACTCCTTGAGCAGCTCGACGTCCATCGGCTTGACCCAGCGCATGTTGACGACGCCGACGCTGTAGCCCTTGTCCTCGAGAATCTGCGCCGCCTCGAGCGCCGGGTGCACGCGGTTGCCGATCGCGAGCAACGTCACGTCGGTCCCGTCCTTCAGACGCGCGCCCTTGCCGACGGGCAGGGCCTTCGGCTCGGCGTCGAGCGTCACGCCGACGCCCGCGCCGCGCGGGTAGCGGATCGCGACCGGCGCGTTCATCTCGATGGCCGTGCGCATCATGTTCTGCAGCTCGTTCTCGTCGGCCGGGGCCATGACGGACATGCCCGGGATCATGCGCAGGTAGGAGTAGTCGAAAACGCCGTGATGCGTCGGGCCGTCTTCGCCGACGAGGCCGGCGCGGTCGAGGCACAGGATCACGGGCAGCTTCTGCAGGCAGACGTCGTGCTCGATCTGGTCGTAGGCGCGCTGCATGAAGGTCGAGTAGATCGCGACCACGGGGCGGTAGCCCTCGGACGCCAGGCCCGCGGCGAACGTCACCGCGTGCTCCTCGGCCAGGCCCACGTCGAAGTAGCGCTTCGGGAACCGGTCGCGGAACTTGTCCATGCCCGTGCCTTCGGGCATCGCGGCCGTGATGCCGACGATGCGGGGTCCTTCTCGGCCTCGCGCACGACGGCGTTGCCGAACACCGCGGTGTAGGTCGGCGGGGAGCCTTCGTCACGGGCGTCTTCAGCATCTTGGCCGTCGCGACGTCGAACTTGCCCGGGCCGTGCCACGTGTACTGGTCCTCTTCGGCGGCCGCGTAGCCCTTGCCCTTCTTCGTCACGCAGTGCACCAGGATCGGCCCCTTGAGCTTCTTGACGTGCGCGAACACCGAGGCGAGCTGCTCGACGTCGTGGCCGTCCACCGGCCCGAAGTAGGTGAAGCCCATCTCCTCGAACAGCATGCCGGGGAACAGCAGCACCTTCGCGCGCTTGGCCAGCCGCAGCACGGACTCGCCCCAGAACTGGAACCGGGCCAGGAACTTCTTGACCTCGTGCTCCGCGTTGCGCACCGCGCCCATCGTCAGCAGCTTCGACAGGAACGTGCCGAGCGCGCCGACGCGGTTTGAAATAAACATTTGATTGTCATTCAGCACGACGATGATGTCGGTCTGGACCTGGCCGGCGTTCTGCAGGCCCTCGTAGGCCTCGCCGCCGGTCATGCAGCCGTCGGAGACGATCGCGACGACCTTATTGCTCTCGCCCTTCAAGTCGCGGGCGACGGCCATGCCGAGCGCGGCCGAGATCGCGGTGCTCGCGTGGCCCGCGCCGAAGGTGTCGTACTCCGACTCCGTGCGCTTCAGGAAGCCGGACAGGCCGCCGAACTGGCGGATCGTGTGCATGCGGTCCTTGCGGCCCGTCAGGATCTTGTGGCCGTAGGTCTGGTGCCCCGTGTCCCACACGAGGCGGTCCTTCGGCGTGTCGAACGCGTAGTGCAGGGCGACCGTGATGTCGGTCGAGCCGAGGCTCGAGGCCAGATGGCCGCCGAGCTTGGAAACCGTGTCCAGGATGAACGCGCGGACCTCGGAGCTGACCTGCGGGAGCTGATCAGGCGTGAGCTTCTTGAGGTCGGCGGACGAATTGATGTTCTTCAGGAGTTCCATGGTTT
Source organism: Elusimicrobiota bacterium (assembly GCA_023213235.1). GTDB lineage: Bacteria > Elusimicrobiota > Elusimicrobia > UBA1565 > UBA9628 > GWA2-66-18. The sequence continues at coordinate 1,748,065 of CP096137.1, forward strand.
CTATTTATCTCGTTCGATGATATAGTCCGCCAGATCGTGCAGCACGTCGGCCTTGCGGCCGAATCCTTTGAGGTTCGCGTGGGCCATCTCGACGAGCGCCCGGGCCTTGGCGCGGGCGCCGTCGACGCCGTAGAGGGAGGCGTAGGTCAGCTTGTCGTTGGCGACGTCGGACCCCTTCTTCCCGAGCTTCTTCTTGTCGCCCACGACGTCGAGGACGTCGTCGGCGATCTGGAACGCCAGGCCGATGCACGCGCCGTAGGCGCGCAGCGACTCCCGGTTCTTGTCGGACGTCGCCGCGAGGACCGCCCCGGCGTCGAGGCTCGCGACGATGAGCGCGCCCGTCTTGCGGCGGTGCACGCCTTCCAGCATCTTGGCGGCGGCGGCCTTCGACAGCTTCCGCTTCATCCCTTCGGCGGCGAGATCCGCGACCTGCCCTCCGACCATGCCCTCGGCGCCGGCCCCGTAGGCGACGACGCGCACGAGCTCGGCCGTGGCCTTGCCCTTCAGCTTCAGGTCCGCCGCGTTCTCGGCCGTCGCCTCGAAGGCCTTGGTCAGCAGGCCGTCGCCGGCGAGGATGGCCATCGCTTCCCCGAACACCTTGTGGTTCGTGGGCTTGCCGCGGCGCAGATCGTCGTCGTCCATCGCGGGGAGGTCGTCGTGGATCAAAGAGTACGTATGGATCATCTCGAGCGCGGCCGCGGTCTTGAGCGCCTTCTTCGCGCTCAGGCCGCAGCACTCCGCCGCTTCCAGTACCAAGGTCGGGCGCAGGCGCTTACCGCCGGCGAACAGCGAGTAGCGCATCGCCTTGCGCACGGACTCCGGAAGATCGGGCGTCGGGGCGAGGAGCTTCTCCATCGCCTGGTCGACCAAGGCCGTGTTCTTCTCCATCGCGCGGGACAGGCTCGCGTTCACAGGGTCTCCAGGTACTTGGTGATGAACGTCGAAAGGGTCTTCATGCCGCGGCTCGCGCGCCAGACCGTCTTGATCAGCAGCGGGAGCTGCGTCATGTGGGTCAGCGCGAACTTGAGCTGGGCGTTGAACGTCTCGTTCTCCGGCGTCTCGGTGGGGCAGGCCTCGTTCATCTCGTCGAGCACGACGCGCACGGCGAGCGTCTCGGTCTTGCCGTCGGCCCAGCGCCGCACGGCCTGGCTCTCCATGTCGCACGCGACCGCGCGCTGCTCCTCGCCGAGGGCCTTCTTGGCCTTGGGCTGGAGGACGATGTTCGTGTGGAGGATCTTGCCGAAGTGGAAGGGGGCGGCCATCGCGAGCGCCGTCTCGCGCAGGGGCTTCACGAGGTCGAGGTCCGCCTCGCGGGCATCCGCGACGATGTCGCCGGACTTGGCCAGCGGATTCATGGAGCCGCACAGGCCGGCGCTGATGGTGATGCCGTAGTCCTTGGGGGCGAGGCCGGTCAGGGTATCGGCGGTATTCTTGGCGCCGACGCCGGTCTTGAGCAAAACGACCGTGCGGCCGGCGTGAGAGCCGTCCCAGCGGGCGGCCGAGGTGCGGGCCAGGCCGAGGGCCTTCGCCAAAGGCTCCGCCTCCCAAATAGTGGCCGCGGTGATCAAAACCGGGGTCTTGGGGAGGGGGCGCGGGGGGACTCGAGCTCTTCTTCCATCAACAGGGACATCACGTCTATTATCCCATTTTTCGGGCTTGCCTGGAACCCCTTTTTGAGACGAAGGACGGGGCGGCCCTATTGGCGCTAGGCGGACCAGGAATTGGGGCGCAATATTTTTCTACAAGCCTGGCACGGATGAGGTTTTGGCAGTACAATTCGGGAATCTCGACTAAACAGGTCGGGATATTGGGCTGACCAGTACAATTATTAGTTAGGCGTTAGAGATCCAAGATTATGAACGCATCAGATTTAAGGTATTTTCAAAAACTGGCCCCTGGCTTGTTGATGTACTCCCTGGCTTCAGTATTTCTGCTTGTTACCATCTCCGCAGCTTACGCCACGTGAAAAACCGGCAAATTCAGCTCCGGCTTAGGAATTTTGCCCACGATTTTCTCGCTCATCGGAGGATTCTTTACGGGTTGGTGGAAGGCCACGATCGTGATCGTCTTATTGGATGTTGGGTTCTTCTTTTTCTCTCCCAATCCCAATATTCCGCTGCCCAAGAAACGCAAAGGGTGAGGATCAATATGATGGCGTTTTTACTGGGCGGCGTCCCGAAAGCTGTGGAAATTGTCGTAGCCTTTGGTTGAGTTCCTGATTCTACTCGATTCGTTTCTCTTTTTTCATCTCACGCCACTGCCAACGCCTTGAGATCCGCATGCTCGACGGTCTTGCCGCCTGTCGTCATCGTCTCGTAGCCGCCGATCTTGCGCATCCGGACCATCCCCGAGGCGACCAACCCAAACAACAGCACCAAGATCGAAGACTGGGTTGGAAACACGCCTTGAGTCTTCGTGCGGCGACGGAACTCGAGGTTGAGACGCTCGACGATGTTCGTGGTCTTCAGCGAGCGCCACTGCTCCTTCGGGAAGCTCATGAAGCTCAGTAGGTCCATCCCCGCGTCCTCGAGCGATCTCGCCACGCTCTCGGCCTTCCTGCTCCATTTACGCATGAACGCGGCGTACGCCGCTTTCGCCGTCTCGATGTCGTCGGCGTTGATGATCGCGTCGTAGTCGGCCTTCACCTCGCCTTGCAGCGACTTCGGCGCGTGCCCGAGCAGGTTCCAGAGCTTGTGCACGGTGCAGCGCTGGATCGGCAGGTTCGGCCACAATTCGAGAAGCGCCCGCGTCAGCCCTTTGTTGCCGTCCACAATGGCCAGCTCGATGCGCTTGAGCCCGCGGTCGGCTAGATTCGTCACAAACCCGCTCCAGGCCGCCGTGCTCTCAACGCCCATCACCGCCAAGCTCAGAAGGACCTTCTCGCCCGTCGAGCGCACGCCGATGGCGACCATGATCGGGAGCCTCTCGGCCTTGCCGCCGCATCTGACTGGCATGAAGGTCGCGTCCAGGTACACGTAGCGGATATCCTCGCCGGACAGATCCCGCTTGCTCCAGTTCTCAAAGTACGCCTGGAGTTGCACGATCACGCGCGAGATCGACGACTTCGACAGCGGCGAGTTCTTGAGCAGCGGCCGGATGGCCTGCTTTACTCGTCGCGTGTTGACGCCGCCGAAGTAGAGGCCCAGCAGCGCCGCGTCCACCTCCCGCGTGCGCCTGGCGTAGCGCGGGACGATCTGCGATTGCCATTCCCGGCTCCGTTCTCCGTCGAAGACGAGCGCGCGCGGCACGACGAGCTCCGTGGGGCCAAACGACGTGCTCAGCGTTCTGGTCTTGGTGCCGTTGCGGTAGCCCCGGCGCGTCTCGGTCCTCGCGTAGACGCCGGCGCCGAGGAAGGCGGTCAGTTCTTCTTGGGCAACTCGTCCGAGGGCCTGACGGATGTGATCACGGGCAGCATCACTGAGGACGTCCAGCGAAAACGGCAACGCCACGGCTGTTGTACGAACGGGTACGGCCTTGATAGACTTCATGTGAGCGTAACCTCCTGGTCGCCAGCTGATAACTGGCGCGGTTGTTTGACTTCTTCAACCAGAGGTTACGCTTTTCAATTTTCCACAACAACCGGGACGGTGCCTAGTTCGTAAGGTCTGTATGCAGACCTTGGGAGCTTGCCGTCTCACGCCGCGGCTTAGGATCGTCCGGAGCGGCCGTCCGGCGAGTCTTTGCCTTGCCGAGCCGGAGGCCGTATACGCGGCCCTGCGTCCGCTGGCGCGCGGCCTCGACCGGGAGCATTTTTGGCGGTTGGACCTGGACTCACGGCGCAGGCTCCTCGGCTACGAACTGGTGTCCGTTGGGTCACTGGACGCGGCGATCATCGAGCCGCGCGAGGTATTCAAGGGGGCGCTCTTGAACAATGCCCATGGCGTGATCGTCGCTCACTCACACCCTTCCCAAGACACCAGGCCCAGTCGCGCGGATCATCGGTTGACCGCGCGGCTCGTCTTGGCGGGGGCGATCCTTGGAGTCGAACTGTTGGACCACCTGATCGTCTGTGACGACCGCTATTTCAGCTTTCGCAAAGCCGGGCTGATCTAAGATACCGCAGATGATTGGCTCGGTTCTGAGTGTTAACCTCCGAGCCGGGCGCTGTCAATGCGAGGCGCACCGACGTTTTCGCGCGCTTGCCGCTTAAAGCCGATGTCCCGCGAAACTCAGGGAGTCGCTTGCACGGGCGCGGCGCCCGCCGCCGCCACGGCGCCGCTCTTGGCCGCGCTGGCGGTCGCCTTCTTGGCGTCGAGCTTCTGCTGCTTCTTGAGCCAGTCCTTCAGCCAGAACGACATATCGGTTTTGAAGGCCTTTCTGATTTCCGGCGAGTCTATGTCCTCTTCGACCTTGGAGCGACCTTCACGCATCGCCTTCCCGTTCTCGTCAAGCTTGTTCCACAACGTCACGACTTTTTCAAGTCGGCCATCCAAACTGACACGAAAAAACCGCTCTGTCGAATCCTGTTTTGTTTTTTCGCCCGCACTAGGTGGAGACAAATCGGCCGATTGATGCCGTCCTCATCCGGCGCATAGATGACATGGCACTTGCGGGCTTCGGTGCCGACCAACTCAAGAGCCACCTTCGCAGGTCTGGGTTGATCAAGGCCGACGGCTTGAGCATAGCCGTTGACGTACTCAGAATCACGACCGGAAGCCATCAGCATTTGAACGAGCTTTGAAATCTCACTTTGGCTGCTCTTAACCGAATCCTTTAAATCGGATTCGCGGCGATCACTTGCTTGGTGGGGGGCGCCTTTTGCGCCTTGACAGCGATGGTAACGAGCGGCATACTCAATACGACGATGGCGATACGGATGGTCGCGTGCTTCATAAAGACCTCCCGTTGCCGTACAAGGGACTCATTTCGTTTATCTATTATAACACTCTACTCCCAATGGTCAAGGGTCCTAAAATCATCGTGAAAAAAATGACGACGATCGGCGCAATTTTGTCAATAGGGCTGCTCGGCGCCGTTGCCGAGGCCAAAATCCTCCGGTGGTACCGCAAACGTCCGGTTCGACATATGCAGACCAAGACAATGTTGGCGGCTGGCAGGAGGCCGTCACGCAGATCAAGGCGGGCGCGGGTGAGCATCAGCAACTCGAAGACCGCAACAAGGCTCCCGACATCACGCCTGCCGAACGCCAAGCCAACGCCGCCAGGCAGGGCGCGATCGGGGAGCAACTCGATCGCAACGCGACGCGGTTCCCGGACAACCCGGTCGTTCAAGGCGCCGCCGCCGGGGCGGCCCTGAGCATGAATCAACCGGAGAAAGCGCAGATCTACGCGGACCGCTGGGAAAGCCTCGCCAAGCCGGACTCGCCGGAATGGGCCAAGGCGGTGAACACCGGCGGATTCGCCGCGCTTAAGACGGGCGACTTCAAGAAGTCCGAGACGGCCGCGCGGCGGGTCCTTGATAAGTTTCCGAAGGACGAGGACGCTCTGTTCCTCTATCACGCGTCGAAGGGCCGCGGCAAATCCGGCCCCACGATCGCCGCGCCGGCCGCCGCTCTAATGCCGGCTGCCGTACCTGCTGCCGCGCCCGTCGTGCGCGTGCCGATGACCGATCCGCGCGTGCGGGAGATCGAAGGTCATCTCAACGGCTCGGCTCAGGCCCTGAAAATGGGCGACTACGAACTTGCGCTTAAGCAGGCAGAGAAGGCGGCGGGCATCAACCCCAACGAAGGACACGCCTACATGCAGCAGGCGCTGGCGCTGGCCGCGCTTCAACGTCTAGGCCAGGCGTTGAGCATTCTGGACAAGGCGATCGAGAAATTCAAGGAGGGAGGACGGACGGAGGAGCTTCCCGGCGCGTACAGCCTCAGCGCCGCCTATCGCAACCAGAACGGCGAACCGAAAAAGCCAAGGAAGCCGCGAGCGAGGCGCTGAAATACAATCCGAACTTGGCATCAGCTTATCTTCATCGCGGGCAGGCGGAAGTCGTCTTGGGAGAAGTGAAGGAAGGTCTGGCGGACTTGAAGATAGCCGCCGGCCTTGATGCGCGCTTCCAAACGATTTACGAGGACGCGGCGGCTGAAGCCGGGCTCCCTAAAAAATCGCCTGCGGCTGAGGACTCGTTCCATAAGGCATGGACGACGCTCCTCGGCAAGGTGGGCGGGAGCTTTAATCTTTTCATGGGTACGATGGGAGCGCTGTTCGTGCTGTTTGCCGGCTGCGTCTTATGGTTCGCCAAGGAAGGCTCGCCGGCGAGCCGCGTAAGGAGTTTCTTCACGCGCTCAAGCCGGATTGCGACGGTCACTACGCCTATCGCGGATGTCGATGGCGCCGGCGCTGACGGCTTGGAAGGCCGGACCGTGGACGGCGGCAAGTATCGCGTCGTCTGCATGATCGGCCGGGGCGGAATGGGGACGGTCTACAAGGCCTACGACCTCGCCCTCAAGCGCGACGTGGCAATCAAGTGCATGAACGAGGCCCTGCTCCCCAACGAGCGGGAGTGCGCGCGCTTCGTCGACGAGGGCAGGACGGTGGCCAAGCTCAGGCACCCAAACATCGTGGCTGTCCACTCGCTCTTCAAGGAGGGGAGGCGCGCGCTCATCGTATTCGAGCACATCGAAGGGGACACGCTCCATCACATGCTCAACGAGAGCCCCGGGCGCCGCTTGGAGCCTCGCCGCGCGCTGGCGATCCTCGCCCAGCTCGCGGCCGCCGTGGATTACGCGCACGGCGAGGGCGTCATCCACCGCGACCTCAAGCCGCCGAACGTCATGGTCTTCGGCGATAAGGTCAAGGTGATGGACTTCGGCATCTCGCGGGTGGTCGAGCACACGCAGGCGACGAAAACGAGCATGATCGTGGGGACCCCTGTCTACATGGCGCCGGAGCAGTGCGACGGCATCGTGGTGCGGCAGTCCGACATCTATGCGCTCGGCATCATCGCTTATGAGACGCTGACCGGCATACTCCCTTTCAGGGATATGGGTCCCATGCAGCTCGACAAACGCGAGGGGCGTTTCCCCGCGGCCTCGGCGCTGCTGCCGAGCCTCCCGGCCGCGGTGGATGTCGTGTTCAAGAAGGTGCTCGATCCCGACCCCGAGAAGCGCCATCCGCGGGGCAGGGATTTCGTCGAGGCGTTGGACGTGGCGCTGCGGCAGGCGACCCCTCCTGGCGCATAACGGTTCCGATGGCGAAAAAGGCTCTCGTCCTCTACGTCTGGGATAACGACAGGAGCGAGGTCGTCAGACTCTTCCGCGCCGTCGGGCCAGGCGGCGGCGCCGTAGGAGGGGATTGGCCCAGGATGCGGTTCCAGGGGCTCTACGACACCTGGGGCATCGGCGGCGCCGTGGAACGGCTCGGCGTCCGCTGGTCCCGGGGCTGCCGCCGCTCACCTTCGACATCGCCGAGATCCGGGCGTTCGCGGCGCGCTTGAGCGACCTGTATCCTCTGCCCCGCTACGCCATCCGCGACTGGCTGGCAGAGTCGCTTGAGGATTTCTTCGCCAGCCGGTATCAGGTGACGCGTGCCGAGCTCGCGGCTTGCGACATGAGCGGTATTCTTGATCCCTTCGCGACGAGCGAGCCGTCCGCCGACCCTATCGCTCTGGGCGACTATCAGCGCTGGAACCCGACTGGGGTCGAAATCTCACACCGGCCGCTGGGGTTGGGACTGATGTTCGAGGGAGATTTCTTTCTCGAGCATCCATCGCGCCACTACGCCGTCCTAAAGAAGGCCGCGTTCGAGAAGGAGTTGCGCTCGCGGGGCCTCGATCCTGACAAAAGTACGGATAAGGAGACGTACTTTTCCGAACTCAGGGCGAAAGGGTATCGCATCTACCAGGATGGCGGCGTTCCCGAGCCGTGCGTCTTCACGACGACATCTCGATCCGAGGCCAAGGAGCTGTTCCTCCGCCATGCCGCGACGGACGTCGCCATCATACATTTCATCATCCCCGCAGGCGAAGGCGAACTGGAGCACCTTCTCCACTGTCGATACGGCGTGGATATTTGGAGCGCGGTTGAGGAAGGTTATTTCTTTCAGGGGCGAGTCCTGTCCCGGAACAGGGTCGTTGCTCGGTGGTACGGTTCCCACCGGCAGGAGTGCTTGAGAGCGTTCGGGAGCGTGCAGCTTCGTGCTGACATGAAATGAAGATGCGAGCATCTCTGTCCTTAACCGGCAGCCTCAGCGGGAGTCGGCCAGAACGCCGTTGTTGCCTTCCCGAACCCAAATCGGCGGGGCTCCTTCGCGCTGCGCGCGCAGCAGATCTTCATAGTGCCGCCGAAACCTGCCAGGGTCTATCGCGGCCGCGCGCTTGAGGTCGGCCAGCGCCTTCTCTCGCGCCCCAAGCGTCTCCATCGACTTCGCGCGAAAAACAGCGCCCACATCGAGCGTGGATCGGTTTTGAGCGCCAAAGTCGTCTCCTTGATCGTCTCCTCGACCTTGCCCGTCTTCTCATAGACCACCGCGCGCGCCATGTGCGCCTGCGAGTCGGCCGGGTCGATCTCCAGCGCCGTGTCGGCGTCGGCCAGCGCCTGCTTATAATCCCCCTTGAAGGCGCTGCTCAGCGCCCGTTCGCGGTGGAATCGTCGTACACGGTCCTGGTAGACGTCCTGAAAGTGTTCGGGATCGATCTCTGCGGCTTTCTTGAGATCTACAAGCGCCAGGTCGGGGCGATTGCGATCCAACCACTGGACTCGTCCCCGGATCACGAGAGCGGCCGCATCCTGGGAGTTGCCCTCCAATGCGCGTGTAGCCCAGGCGAACGCCTCCTCCCGGCGTCCCATCGTCATCATCAGGCTCGCGCGCTGGGAGAGAGCCACCGGCTGCTCACGACTGAGCTTGACCGCCCTCAGGGAGTCCTCGTCGGCTTTCTTCAAGTCCCCGCCCAGCCCGTGGGCCAGCACCCGCGCGTAGTGGAGCTCGGCACTGTTCTCATGCCTGCGGATGGCGCCGCTCAAGACTCTCTCAGCCCGCGCGGCATCACCTCGATCCATGTAAGCGTAACCTTGGGTGAGGGCCTTATTCACCGCGGCAGCACGCGTCCCGCGCTGGGTAATCTCCAACTCAACTCCGGTCTCGCCGTCACCGATTGTCCGTCCGGGCTGCCACTGGCGCCCGAACAGCCTGGAGCCGTCGGTCGACGCCCGACCGAAAATGGCCCGAGCGATCTCAGCGTGATGCTGCAATGCACGGCGTTCATGGACCTCACGCAGGTCCCGGTCGCGCGGGAAACGTTTCAACGCGTCGTCAAACAACCGCTGGGCCGCGGGCGCGTCCTTGCGGTCCAGGGCGTCCCGGATCGCGAGCTTGGCGGCGATGGCCGCCGGCTCGCGGATGGTGGCCGGCGCCCGCTCCACTGCCGAGACCTGCGGCGGCGCCCCATAGCGCTGCTCGCCGGATGGCGGCGAGCTTTGCGCGGGTGCTTCGGGAGAATTATCGGATGGAGGCTGAGACGGCTTTTCAGTGGGGGCTTCGTCGAAAAAATCATCACCACCAAGCTTGCCAGCTGAAGCTGGACTACCGTCGTCAGGCTTGCCCTCAGGTGCTGTACGGTTGTCATCTTGAGCCACCACAGGGACGGCGCCGACGGCTGCCAAGCAGACGGCCAGCAGGAGGGCGGCTCCGTAAGCCATGGGGCAGTATAACCCCGCTCACGGGAATCAACAAGGTGCATTTGGTCGAAAGGCCTAGCGTGAATCTAGGCATAGAGCGCAGCGATCCTACCCCCAGTGGCCCAGGCATCGGGAACCCGGTTCGGGTACAATCTGAGAATGATCAATATCGCCCTCACGGTCGTCGCGGGACTCGCCTTCGCGCCGCTTGCGGCCTCTGCCCAGCCCGGAAATGCCAACGTAGTTTTGCGCGGCCAAATGCAGGTGCTGCAGGCGGCCGGATTCTCAGGCATGGCAGAAGTCGCTATGCCGCAGGCCCCCGCAGCCGTGAGAGTCTTGCCGGTTTCGGCGCAGGCTGATGAGACGTCGGAGGCGCTGGCGGCACTCATCCGGGGCGCCCTTCTAGATGGGACTCTGAACGGTGAGGGTGTGCGAGCCCTGGGCTTCAACTTCAAAGGTGATTTGTTCCCGGTCAAAAGCTACGCTAAACCAGCAGATCAGACCGTGATAACAATATTCTCGGTCACCACGTTCCGAGGCAAGACCGACATCATCATCTCGCAAGGGATCAAGGAGACGAGAGAGGTTCGGAATTACTTGATCTCGCCGGAAGGAGTCCTCGAGGCAGCGTCAGTTTGGCGGAAAGTCAACGGTAGTTCCCAGGCCGAGAGCATTCCGGTTTCGCAGGCGCAGGCGGGCAGCCGCGAGATGATTCAGTTCTGGGTTCGCTACTATCGCGAAAATCTGAAGAAGCCCTGAGAATTTCGTCCGTCGGCAATACCAGGGCCCCCGCCGCATTACCCGCCGTGATGACGACCCTAGTCGATGCCCACCATATAGGCTGTCCTGGCGTCGAAGAAACTTCCCTTGAGGAGAGGTTCGCCGCCGATTTCTACTGGTGCCAGGCCCAGACTCTTTCTAGCAGCCGTCGCCGCAACATACCCGGGGACAGTGAGGACACGGAAATCAATGCTTACTCTCGTCTCTTGTTCGATGTTCTCCGCCGTGCCGTGGAGACATCTTGAATCGAATAGGAGCGCTTCTCCACGATTTACCTCAACGGGCTGGCACGCTCGGCGCACTTTTTCGTGAAACCCATCGTTTCGGTTCAGCTCGTCGAAAAACAGCTCACGCGACTCGTAGAGTCCGGCAAGATCGAGCTGTCGGGCAGAAACGAATTCCTCGATTAAGCTGACGCTGGATGCTAATTCCGCTATCTCCAAAGCGTTCGTGCCTCTGCACGCGGTGATCGGCAGCCAACAATTTATCTGCTCAAAATAGTCGCCGAACATAATGTCCGAGTGCTGGCAGGCCAAGCGACCGTCGCTCCGGCGGTGAGTATCCCGCGCGGGAACGGGGAAATGAAAGCGCAATTGAGGCGCAGCTTCAAACACGAGGTCTTCCTGGAAAAAGCTGTCAGAGAGATAGCGGATAAACTTGTGGTAGACCTGGAGCACTTCGGGCGTCTCCGGGCCGACGCGGCAGGACGCGCCGTTGATGCCCTTTTCCGCTTTCGTTTGAAAGACGAGCGGAATAAGCTCGTGAAGATGGGCGAGGCTCCCGCCATTAAAGCTTGGAATCTTCCGCCGCAGGTAGGATTTGACGGCCTCATCAAAGGGAAATAAATCCTTGGAATACATCACGGTCGTTCGGCCGTTTGGAATCGCGGATTTTCTATTCAGATAGCCGGCAAGATCCATTCGTATCCTCTCGTCAGGCAGGCCGCGGCCATAGCGGCAGACCCTCAAACACTGCGCGGCGTGGTGGATATCTCTGCGACCCAATCGTATTAAATCCGCACACGACGGGAAATGCCGTGACGTTGGAAGGGGATAGGACGCTTGACGCTTGGGGTCATCCGGGTTAAACTGAGCCGCACTGTTTATTGGCGAGAATGAAAAATTCTTCCGCGCTGTGGACGCTCATGTCTTGCCAGGCCCTTCTCGTGGTCGGGCTGGCGTTGTCATTCCCATTTCTCGCTCTCTACCTGCACGAAGCACGAGGGCTCCCGATGACGCAGGTAGGCGCGGCGCTCGCGTTCACCGTGGCACTCTCCGGCATCGCCCATTTCCTCGGCGGCGAGTATTGCGATCTGCGAGGTTCCAAGATTGTCATGAGCGGAGCTCTGATCATGCGCGGGGCAGGCTCCGCCGCAATGGCTTGGGCGATGTGGAATAAATGGCCGCCGTGGACGATCATCACGCTCAATGCCGCTGCCGTTTTCGGAGGAGGTTTTTTTGAACCTGGAATACGGAGCTGGATTGCTGAATGCGTGCCAAGCGCCCAAAAACTCAAAGTCTACGGGTGGCAGCGCGTAGCCATCAACGCCGGATGGGCGCTTGGGCCCGCGATTGGAGGAGCTGCCTCGGAATATTCCTACCCGATGCTGTTCGCCGTGACCGCCGCGATCTGCTGGCTCTGCGCGCTTCTCATCACCTTCGCGATTTCACCCACCGTTCCCTCCCGGCCCAACGAAGATTTATCCGTCCCAACGATTTTAAGCGCCGCATACGACAGCCGCTTTTTGGAATTTTGTCTCTATTCGGCGCTTATCGCCATCGTGATGGGCCAACTGGTCGCGAGTTTTTCGGTCCATTGCGTCGATATCATGGGTTTTTCCAAACGCGAGGTAGGCTGGCTGTTTTCACTGAATGGATTGGTCGTAATCGGTCTTCAAACCACCATCGTCAATGCGACGCAGGGATTTCGACTCAGTCGAGCGTTAGCACTAGGATGCGTCCTTTATTCTATTGGTTATATGTACGCTGGGCATGCCCAGACATTTTCTGCGATGGCGTTGGCGATGATCGTGATCACTCTCGGGGAGATTGTCGTTTCGCCGGGCCTTCCGTCTCTAGCGACGAACCTTGCAAGCCCTCGCCACCGCGGACGCTATATCGGCTTTCATGGATTGTTCTTCCAAACCGGCTCGTCACTTGCGCCATTATTGGGCGGATTTTGGTTGGAACGATTGAGCCCGACATGGCCGAGCGGGCCATGGATTTTCATCGGCTGCGTCGGCCTTCTGGCATCTATCGGCTTCCTCCGCATTGGCCGCTTGCTACGTTCCTCGGAGGACGCCGCGCATGGACGCGCTCCCGCCGCTGTCGAGATTCCTCTCGCGCCCTAGCGGCCAGCTTCTCCACAATTCACCGATTGAAAACCTAGGCCCATCGGCCGAGCTCCAAAATAGGTCCTTTGGCACTTTTAGTTCGCCGTCACTTGGGCTATATCTTTGGCAACCTTGTAGCTTGGGGAATTGGCCCCGAGGTATCCACGACCCCGCCGGAACGGGGTGAGTCCAAGGGAAGGCAAATCGCCATTATGATTTACTTCCCTTATATTTTCGTCGGGCTCACAAAGATTCAGGTCACAGCACGTGGCCGTCTTTCCGTTCTCCCTCCTGATCGGAAATCCTCCCAATTACGAATCCCGCCTTGTTCTCGCCATCATCGGCGGCTGAGAACTTTCTTCGCCAGCACGGCCGCTCATAATTGGTTCGAGTTGGCATTCAAATTGATCTCCAAAAGCGAAGGGCAACGAGCGCGCAATCGTCCGCTCCCTTCGCTATCGAGACTGACACGGACTATACCGCACGCGCGCAGCGTTCCAAATATATCGGAGGGAAATGCATGGACACGTTAACCACCGCAGGTTCCATCCCGGAAGGACATCGGCTGCTCAACGGACGAAGCCGCGCGGATGATCTTCGCAGTAAGGTTCTCGGAAAGCCGCTGCTCTTCATTCAATTCAGCGATAAGTTGCTGACCAAGGATCGACGGTTTAGAAAATATTATGAGGCCGCTTACCGGAAAGTTCAGGGGTATCACCTGCCCGAACATTTCATGGAAATACCCTACTGGATTCCCGTCATTTCTGGAGTGCTTCCTGCGGATTTGGAACGAAGCCTCCTGATCGTCGAAAACATCGACTCGGCGATCGAGACCATCAATCTAAAGTTCCGCGATCACGTGATCTTTATTTCCGTGCTGGACGCGAACGAAGAGTTCGTTCGTCGCCTGATCGTCCATACTGGGAACCACTTCATATTGGGCGGCTACACGAAGAAGGAGTGGTATGAGAACAACGGCAGATGCATCTATCTCTCCCGGATCGCCGAGCTGCCGGACATCTTCCCGTCCTCGAACCCCGACCGGCCTCCCGAGTATTCTTTGTTCGACGGTCTTGAGTGTCTTCCGCGCTTGACCCTGAGCACGGGCTGCGCCTTCCAGTGCCGGTTCTGCACTGATATCCCTCTGACCGTGCGGGAGACATCCGAAGAGGCCATCTCTTCATCCGTAAGCGCGATGAGAAAATTAAAATTCCGGTACATATATCTGGACGACAAATCCTTTGGCCAAGCCAAAAACGTTGAATCCCTGTCGTGGATCGGGCGCGAGGTGCGCTCATACAACGCGGAATTTGACGGATTCGTCGTCCAATCCCCACCGGCCCTCGCTCTAAAGGGCGGCAACCTGGAGCGGTGGCGCGAGCTTGGAGTCCGCATTATCGAATCGGGGATCGAGCTGGTGGATGATGATTTTCTTCGGACCATGAACAAGGCTTACCGCGAAACCCACTTGCCGGAGTTCGCGGCCAAAGTCAGAAGGAATGGTTTTCTGCTCGTTCCAAATATCATCATCGGATTTCCCGGCTCCGACTACACAAAGACGATCGCATTCGTTCAAGATAATCTAGATATCATTCCCTGGGTGAACATCAATTACTTCTCGGTGCACAACAACAATGTCCGCGGCGCCCTAGCGCTGACGGCGCGAAATAATCTGGATGGAGATCAGAATATCGCCAATAAATCCTGGTCTACGGAAAAATCCTTTGCCGATGGCGAAGCTGCCATCGAAAAACTCTACGAGTTAACGCGGACGATTGTCTTCGCGGGGAGTGCCGCTTGAGGACCGCAGAAAGGATCGCCGAGTTGACCTCATCCGTGCGCGCTTACGCGGCGAACCGCTGGGGCACGAGCGATGTCGAGCTTGCTTCGGAGGGGATGGAGTATTTCTTATTCCGTGTCTCGACGGACAAAGGACCTTTGGCGATAAAGGCCGCAACGGCTCTCTCGATCTCTGACGATATCGACGATGCGATAGACACGAGCCTCAGCTTGGCGCGTGAGGCCTCGGTCCTAAAGCATCTTCGGTCCAATGGGGCCAAAGTGCCTGATTGTTTTGGCTTTAGCCAGAACGAAGGCTTCCCGTTGTGCGTCATGGAATTCATAATCGGCGATGGAACGTCTGCAACCGATTTTTCACTGGGTCAAGCGCTGCGTGCCGTGCATGATGCCGGTCCTTGGCCGATTGCCGGCAAGAGTCCGGCGGAGCTCGAAAGTGATTTCAAGATAAAGATTCTCGGATGTATCCGCCAGTGGCTTCATAAGTTGGTTTTGCGGCGGAGGCTCGATTCGTCGTTGATGGACGCCGTCCACCCCGCCGTGTTCGACGGATACGCGATGCCGCGGCTAACGACTCTTCACATGGATCTTCGCCGTGCAAATGTCATCGCCGCGAAAAATGGCGTGGCTGCGATTCTGGACTGGGGGAATGCGATCATCGGCGATCCATGGTTGGACCTGCTGCGCGTCGAGGAATACTCCGAGCTGGAAATGGGGCAATTCCGGTCGGGGTATGGAGATGCGCCGCCGCGTCCTCCGGCCGCCATCGAGCATCTTTATCGTCTGTACACCACTTCGATGATGTCTTTGCTGTTTGAGAACATGGTGCCGGACCCCGAACTATGCAGGCTTAATACCGAGCGCACAGTCGGACATCTCGTCGCGCTGCGTACCTCGTCGCATCAGGCTCCCATCAAATGAAGATATATACGCGCACGGGCGATCAGGGCGAGACCGGACTCTTCGGCGGAGCGCGCGTCAACAAGAGTCATCCGCGAGTAGAGGCCTATGGCGACATCGATGAGCTCAACTCCACGCTTGGCGTGGCCCGCGCTCTGTGCAAAGAGCCGCACGCGACTCTAGACGATCTTCTGGCTCGTGTCCAGGCGGAATGCTTCGTTATCGGCGCGCTGCTTGCTACGCCTGCTGATAAACTCAATCTCGTCGGAGGTTTGGATACCGGCCTTCTCGAACAAGCTCCGAAGCGCATGGAGGCTGAAATTGATGCGTGGGAGAAGGATCTTGATCCATTGAAAACCTTCATCCTGCCCGGCGGCACGCAGTCGGGCGCGGCGCTTCATTTGGCGCGAGCCGTCTGCCGGAGAGCCGAGCGGCGGGTTGTCGATCTTGCACTTAGTGATCCGCTGCCCGAAGGGTTGATCGTTTACTTGAACCGTTTGTCCGACTGGCTTTTCACCGCCGCGCGCTGGGCCAACTGGAAGTCCGGTCAAACTGAAACTCCCTGGTCCGGTCTTTGAAGCGGCACGCTGATTTTCAGCCCGCTGTGTAGCTCTCCCGAGAATCGGGCCGGGTCAAAGCGAAACGTGGAACCCGCTGCCAGAGAAATACCCGTCGTAGCCCCTAGAAGTTGTGTAACAGTTAAGGGGCGTTAAAAAATCGCGGCGGACATTGACAAGATTCGGCTGGGCGGCAATACTTAGCGTCAGAAAGACGATGTATTGCAAGAAGCCAAGCCTCGCAGTCAAGCCCATTGGAAGCCGACTTTGTCGGGTCATTTTCGTCGGACTTCTATTTTGGTTCGGTCAAAGCGTTCGCGCCGAACAGCCGCCGATCCCTGCGGCTGACATCAAAGCGGCCGTCGAGTATGCGGCTGACTCCGCCCGGGCGGCGTCCGCGTCTGGACCAACTTCGCGCAGCTTGCTGCGCGCCGTCCTGGCGGGCTCCTCCGCGTGCCTGCTCCTCTTCGTCGGCGTCGTCTGGCGTATGTCGCGCCGGTCACGGCCCGAGGCGCACATCGGTTTCGCTCCCGAGCGCAAGGAACT
Source organism: Elusimicrobiota bacterium (assembly GCA_023213235.1). Lineage (GTDB taxonomy): Bacteria > Elusimicrobiota > Elusimicrobia > UBA1565 > UBA9628 > GWA2-66-18. The sequence goes on from CP096137.1 coordinate 1,764,545, forward strand.
CGACTCTCAATACGACATCGTGGAACCGCTCGGCGAGGGCGGGATGGGCACGATCTACAAAGGCTGGGACAAGGTGCTCAAGCGGCCCGTCGCGATCAAAAGCTGCGCGACGAGCTGCAAGTAAACCCGCGTGAGCGTGACCGCTTCCTCAAGGAGGCGGAGATGGTGGCTTCTCTTCATCATCCGCACATCGTCGAGATTCACACCATCATCCGCGATTCCTCGGACACCTACCTCGTGTTCGAGTACGTCTCGGGCGTGACGCTTCACGAGTTGCTTAACGGGAGCCCCGGCCGCCGAATCCCTCTTGTCCGCGCTCTTGAGATTTTGCGGAAGATCGGCGAGGCCGTGGATCACGCTCATTCGCGGCGGATCATCCACCGCGACATGAAGCCCTCGAACGTGATGCTAGCCGACGAGGGCTGGGTCAAGGTCATGGACTTCGGCATCGCGCGTCAGGTGATGGATTCGCTTCTGACCACGACCAACACGATCGTCGGAACGCCGGTTTACATGGCGCCCGAGCAGGCCAAGGGCATAGTCGTCAAGGAGTCCGATGTATTCGCTCTCGGAGTCACCTTCTATGAGCTGCTGACGGGTGCCTTGCCTTTCAAGGGGCCCAACGAGATGCGCGACAAGATGGATGGCCGCTTCGTCGTTCCATCGGTGCTCGTTCCGGCCCTCGGGACCGGCATCGATCAAGTCGTGCGTAAATCTCTGGCTCCGCTTCCTGAGGGCCGCTATGGCAGTTGCGCCGAGCTCTATCAGGCCGCGATGAAAACGCTCGACGGCAGCATCACCCCTGTCGCATAGCAGGTGCCGGGGTCTTGGCGCATCGCGCGACAGCGACCTTTTATCGACCGTGCGGGTAGGGATTTATTATCGATGGAATCCCTTCCAAAGCCCTCTTGACGAAAGTTACAAGCAGGCCTACTCTATGCCCGTGAGGTGGGCGCCCCTCGGCCTCCTAGTCGTTGTGCTTCTCGCGGTCCCGCTCCGGGCCGCGAACGACTCCGGCGTCCTCGATCCTGTCGCCGTCGCCGCGCTTCAGAAGCGCTGGCCGCGCCCATTGGGCATGGTCCAGGCGCGTCTTGTGGAGCCCTCCGGCGAGTTCGTCGGCGACCGCCCCGCGGTTGTCTCCGCTCTGAACGCAGCCACATCGTTCCTCGAGGCCGAGGGGTTGCCCGAGGCCGCCCGCGCGGGCGCGACGACCGCCGCCGCACGCGACTTCCGCGCGGGGCTCGATGCCCTCGGTCCTCATCGCGCGCGCTTTCTCAGCCGTGACGGCGGCTTGGGCGAGATCGCCCGCGAGGTCCTGGGCGCAGAAGCGCTCTTGGAAGTCTTGGGCCGCGCCGACGCGGACAAGCCGGAGGCGCACGGCCTTCTCAGCGTGCGCGCCGAGGCGTTGTATCACGCCAAGCGTTACCAGGAAGCCGCCGCCGCCGCGTTCCAAGCCTGGGAACTCAGTGGACACACGGATACGAACGCCTTCGCGCTGCTCAAGCTCTCCGAGGGCAGAACCGCGCCGGTCCAGACGCTCAACCCGGAGCAAACGCGCTCACAGCCGCAAACGGCGAACGCGGCCGAACCGACTGCGTTGCCGGCGAATGCAATAGTTGCCGCGCCGCGCGCAATAAAGAACAGCGCCCCAGGAACCATTCCAGTTCCCGGTGAAGAAGCGGGCATAGCGACGGACACGGAAGGCACTTCGCAACGGCTGCTGGAACTTCAGCAATCGGCCCTATCAGCCTGGGAGGCGGCCTCCTCGGACGCGCCGATGCCGGCGAGCGCGCTGGCTCCGGCTCTCGATCGTCTGCGAACGCCGGTCCAACGCGACTTGAAGCTGCTTGAGGCCGCGCAAGCTTCGGCGGCGTGGCTCGCCTCCTCGCGTGATCCCAAGGCGCGCGCGGCTCTCGACGCGATCACGCGTGCTGTCGATCTTCCCGACGCCGCGCGCCGTCGGGAACTCTCGGCCGCCTTGTCGCGAGCCTCCCGGCTCATGGACGGCACCGACACGGCGCAAGCCGACGCGGACATACGAGACGCCTTGATGGGGGGAGCGCGACGCCCGAGGAACGGTTGGCGGCGGCTCGCCAGTTAGACGCGCTCAGGCGGGCCGAGCCCGGCTACTTCAAGGCCAAGGGGGCGTGGCTCGACTACCAGGGCTTCGTCCAAGGCCGCTTGGCCGACTTCCCGCCCGGGGCGCGGATCACTTCGTCCGAGCTTGGACTTGAGCCGCCGCCGGGCTCCGGGCTCGTCGGGATCGAATACGAGACAACGAAGGACGGCAAGCTCGTCCCCGTCCGCTTCACCGCCGCCGACGGATCGACGCGAGAGCGCGCGGATATGCCCGGAGCTTGGTCCGTGAGAGGCAAAGACGGAAAGTCTCTCGGCTGGAGTCTTGACGCCGCGGAGTTCATCGGCGGCCCGGACGCCGGGGAGGGTTCGGCTTCCATCGCTTCACTCGCACGCTGGCTGACGGAGCGGGGGCTCAAGACCGGCCTTCCTAAATCCGAGACGGCCTACCAGAACGAGAGTATTGCCTCGTTGCTAGGAGACTTACTGCCTCGTTCCGCCCCGAGCAAGGCTACGCAGATTTTCGTCGATCGCGCGCAGGGGCGCCTTGCCTTCGACGAGTTTCTAGACGGGGCCGTGCGGCAGAAGGTCGCTCGCTTTGAGCCCTCGCCGCGCGGAGACGGGCGCATGGAGTTGATGCTGTATGAGCGGATCGTCAAGGACCCGACCGACGCCATGACGCCTTTCCGCAGAGTCATGGCCTATCGCGGAGGCGTCGATAAGAGCTTGCTGACGGAAAAGTCTTCTATCCACGGCGGCGTGATGCTGGGGACTTCCGTGGATCTGGTTCCGGCCTTGGTCCACTATCGTCGCGACGACAAGGGCGGTTGGACGCGCGGCGGCGACGTTCAGGAGCTGCGCGAGCAGGCGCGCGTATTCCATAAGAGCGAAGGGTTGATCGCCGGGGCAGGTGAAACTATCGGGATCGTCGGAAGGGGCGTGACCGACGTGACGGCCTCCGTTCTCGCGGCGAGCGGAGGGATGAGCCTTTACGGAGCCCGGGCCGTCCCCGGCGTCTCGGGCTATGCCGCCGAGCTTCAGAGGGATTGGTTCGAGCGCGCATCGGTCAACTTGGTCCGCAACGCGGTCAGTTCAGAGTTGGGGAACCGCTACGGCGGCGACGAATATCGCGGCGAAGTCCAGGCGCTCAATCTCGATGAAAGGAAATATATCCAGAACGTCCGCCAGGAGCTGACCGACCAGGGACACCCGATGCTGGGGGCCGTGACCGGGGCGGGGTGGGCGTTGCCAACGGCATGTTGCCGCTGGCCGTCGGCATCGGCGTATTCCACAAAGTTGCCACGTTGGGAACGATGGGGGAACTCGCCGCAAACGGCGTCGGCCTTGTGATGAGCGGGCATGGCGGTTGGACGACGGGAGTTTCCATACGCGAGTTCGCGCGTGCCCGCGCGGAATACGACGGCCACGATCCAGCCTCGCTCGCTCACTACTACACCGCCGTCCAGAATCTGACGGAGAACGCGGCCACGCTGCCGCTGCTCCTGGGCGGGCTGGACGCATCCATCAAGGCGCGGGTCAAGACGAAAACTCCGGGCCTCGTTATTTCCGAGCCGGTGCCACCTACCCGCGCTGTCCCCGTTGAGAATCCGGTTACGACGGACGCGGCGCTGAAGTCCGGCGCCGTGCAGGCATCCCCCGACGCTAAACCTGCAAAGCCCAAGCTTGATGCGCCGCCCGAAGATGCCGCTTACGAAGTTCCGCTCGATATTGATCCTATGATTCTCACGAGCATCGAAGTGAATCCGAGTATTTTCGCTCGGCGGATGAAGATTAAACGTCTGTATCGCAAAGCGCGCTTCGTCGAGGATGCGAGCTCGCTTGGAATTTCGAAACAACGCATCGACTGGATGTTCGAGAAACGCTGCCCGTTGACCTTTGAGAGTCCCAAGCAGTTCAGAAAATTCAAACAAGAACTTGCGGAGTCTTTGCGCGCCAGCGGCTTGCCGGATGGGAGAGCGCGGATGAAGGGAACTTCGACGACCTTTTATTCTGAAAATCCAGGGAAACCGCTCGGGCATCGGTTTGACGCAAATCCTGCAAAACCCGCCGATGTCGACATCAACATCGAAGGAGCGAGCTTGGTGGAGCACATGAAGAGCGCCGGACGCGTGCCCGCAGAGGGGGATAACCCGGTATTCGGTACGAGAAAAATGATGGAAGAATACCCGGCGCTGAAGTCGTTCAGTGAAAAGTGGTCCGCTGAGCTGAAGCGTGAGGTCAATTTCGTAGGCTTATCCGATCGCGGTCAGATAGATTCGATGGACTGGGGCCTTTAGGAGTAGATCTGGTGAAAAATGTCTTTGAAATTCGTTTCTCCACGAACATGAGCATGGAGGAGATGCTGGCGATTCTTCGTGTCGGAAAAATTCCGCTTGAATGGTCCATGCGCGAAAGTGAATACGAGGGCGATTACATCAAGGGAACGACCGCTGACCACATCAAAGTTCGTGTCATCGACAACACGAAAGTAGATGCTGAAGGCAGGTTTGGATTTGAGGTTTATTTCCCTTCAGTCGACAGTGAATGCTCGGAGAATCGAAAGAGCGAATTTCTCGATTTCGTTCGTAAGACCATTTTCCCGCTCATTCGAGCGAATGAGTTATAACGATAAAATGACCGACCACAAGATAGACGAAATCTATTTCAGCACCGACGTTGAGACGGACGGCCCCATCCCGGGACCGCACTCACTGTTGAGCATGGCGTCGGCGGCGTATCGCGCCGACAAGACGCTTCTCGGCACGTTCACCGTCAACCTGGAACCGCTCCCAGGCGCGCAGGGCCATCCCGATACTATGGCGTGGTGGCGTGAGCACCCCGAGGCTTGGGATGCGGCGCGCGCGAATCTTGAGCCGCCTGAGCGGGCCATGTGCCGCTACGCCGATTGGGTGAAGGGATTCGGCGGGCGCCCCGTCTTCGTGGCCTATCCCGCCGGGTTCGATTTTCTTTTCGTCTACTGGTACTTGATGCGCTTCGCCGGCGAGAGCCCATTTTCTTTCTCGGCCCTGGACATCAAGAGCTATGCGATGGCTGTGTTGAAGACCTCCTACCGCGACTCCACGAAGAAGAACTTTCCCAAGTCCTGGTTCGACCCGATACCGCACACGCATGTCGCACTGGACGACGCCATCGGGCAGGGCGCGCTTTTCTGCAATATTCTCGCGGCCAACATGGCCGCAGCCAAGCGAGACTAAAAATGCCCGACACCGATGCCCGCGAGCAGGCCGTACTAGATCACCCTCTAACCGCGACGCAGGCCGCTCTCGCTTCTTCAAGGCCCCTTAAATCCTTGCGCCTCCCACTGAGCGTTATCAGGTCCTTGCGCGAAAAGGGGTTCAGTACGCTCCACGACCTGGCGACCGCACCGATCAGCGCCGTCGCGCTCGGCCCCATTCGCTTGCGCCGCGTCCGCTTGGCGCTGCTCGCGGCCCTGGCGGGGAATACCCGCTGGACCGCCTCCAAAGCTGCTCGCTCTCGGAACTGCCGGAACATGTCCGTGACCTGCTTGGTCGCATCGAGGAACGCCGCCGCTTCCTCTTGGAACGCCGGAACGGCCTATGGGACGGACGCAAGCTGGCGCTGACTTCCGCCGCGAAGGCCGCCGGCATCGCTCCTCCCATAGCCGAACGGGAACTGGACGCCGCCATCGCGGACGTGCGGAAGCTGCTGCGGCCCGACTCCGAGGCCTTCCGCGGCGCCATGCGCGCGCTCTACCTGCGCGTGCTGACGGGCAAGCAGGGCATGGCCGGGGTCCACGAGTGGGAGGACCAGGGTTCGGCGCTTTACGAGGGTCAGATCGAAGCCTGCCTCGCGTTCGCGTTCCTGTGCCATGTCGGCCAAGTCCAGCCTGAACAACTGGTGAGCATAGGCTTGGACGGCGCCTGCTACGACAGCGTGACCGTCAAGTACCGCCACGATCAGGCCGTGGAAGTGATGAAGACCGCCCTTCTCAACATCGGCCGCCCCATCCCTCCCGGAGAGATGCGCGACTGGTTGAAGAACGAGAACCGGATCGAGGTCTCGCCCGAGTATTTGAAGCGGTGCGTGGAGGTATCGCGCGAGCTGGGCTTCGAGAAGTCGGGGATGATCGGGCTCAGGTCTTGGCCTTATTTCGACGCCCACAGCCTGCACGACATGGCCTGCGCGGCCCTGACCGCCTCAGGTAAGGCGGTCCATTACGACCGGATCGGAAGCGAGATCGAACGTCTCTACCCCTGGCGCGCGCCGGTCAACCGCCTGAGCCTCCAGCACATCCTCCACGTCCGCAAGGACCAGTTCGTGTTGGCCCGGCACGGCGGCGTCTTCGGGCTGGCCGAGTGGCATCTGCGCGCGGCGGCGAGCCTCAAGGACTTCCTGGTGGACTTCCTCCGCGAGAACGGAGGGCGGGCGAAGCGGCGCGAGCTGGTCGAAGCCGCCCGGAAACAGCACGGCTACAAACCGGCCTCGGTCCAGATGACTTTGTCCGCCTCCAAGGAACTGTTCCGGCGCGCGGGCTGGGGCGTGTGGGAGCTGGCGGTTTGACGAGATGAGCGAACAGCCCGGCCGGCAGCCTATGGGCATCCCGCCGAAACCGGCGGGCGGTTATCTGCTCGAAGACTTCGTAATGCTGGCCATTGAGGAGCTTCAGCGGCGCGCTCCGCCCGCCGAGTACGTGACCCGGGAGTGGCTAGACCAGATGCGCGGGCTCATCGCAGGCGTGCTGGCGGATTTATCCCTCGTGGTGCCCGAGGCCATGCCGGAACTGACGCGGCAAGGGCAGGAAACCTTCTGCAAGCTGCTGGAGGAAACCGTCCGCCAAAGTTGGGAAATCACGGAGAAGCAGCTCCGCCCCAAGGCCTGGGTCGAGAAGTTCTACGCGGCCGAGACGGACGAAGATCGACGCCGGATTTTCTACTGGGCGCTCAAGAACCACTGCCTTGATTTGAAGCGAAAGCAGCGGGTCGAGGGGAGATTATTCACTTCCTTGGATGAGCTTCAAGAGCGCGCGGAGCAGGCCGCCGAGGACCCGGGCCGCAAGGCTCCGCGCCTGCCGTCCACGGCCGACAACCCGGAACTCGGCCTGCTCAAAGAGAAGCTTCACCAGGCCTTGCTCGGCCTTCCCATCCAGCTCGCCGTCATCGCCTACCTCATGCCCGGGGCCGAGGGCAACGCCTCGAAGCTCGGCCGCTACCTGGACATCCCCAGCGGCAGATGGCCCGCCATCTGGACCGCATCCGCGAGCACTTCCGCAAGCACGGCCTAGAGACCTAGGTCCCCGTCTAAAACCTCCGCCTCGCTCGTTAATCAGAGTACGGGGGACTCTCGGCAGAGACACACCAGTGGCGCGGGCACTGGTACAAATCATGGTCGGCGTGCCTGACAGGAATACATGCCACTGGTACGCCTGGGCGGCGCGTTATAACGCACCATCCCCCACATCCGCGCGTTTTAGCCCCTTTTCTCGCCGGGGAGAGTGGTCAGGAAGCACTGGCGTGCTTCCTGACCACTCTCCCCAACCATCAGATAAATCTGAATGGTTGCAAGGGACTCAAAAGGGGTGGTGATAGGGATGTGGGGGATGGAGAAGTAAAAACAGAAAAAACAAGAAAAGAAAAACAGAAAGAAAAAACAAAAAACGGAAGGGATGAGAAACAAGGAGGTAGGTTTGGAAGCGACTGAAAAAGACTGGACGGAAACGCAAGCCCGAGGGAAGGAAGAAACGGAGCAGGCCGGGAACCCGGAGGAGACGGCGGCCGGCCCTGAAGCGTTGACGCCGAAGATGCTCGATCTCATGGAGAGGTTATCCGAGTACGGATTTCTGACCATGGCCGAGATCCACTTCGTCTTCGGCAATAAAACCTGGGCCTACGGAGTGATGAACGACCTGCGCAAGCAGGGCTTAGTCGCGGACTTCGACACGCAGATGAGCCCGCGGAAGGGGCACCATTTGACGCACAAAGGCTACCGGGTTCTCGGGAAATTCCAGCGGCTTAGGGTCGGCTTGCGCTTCAAGATGGAGCGCTACAGCACCTTCATTTTCCGCCACCGGCTGGCCTGCGCCAAGGTCGGAATCACGCTCGCCAAGCACCCGAACGTCAAGGAGTTCATGCCGGAAAGTCGGCTTTGGAAGCGGCGCAAGAAGGCGACCGACAAGCTCTGCGATGGCGAGTTCTGGTACAAGGTCCCGGACCATGAGAAGGCGGAGCGCGTGGGCCTTGAAGTCGAGCTGACCCTCAAGAACCAGGGCAAGCTCGATGAGTCCATGGAGCAGCTTGGCCGCCGCAAGGACTTGGATCAGGTGTGGTGGCTCTGCGGCGACACGACCACGCTGAAGGCGGTCCGGCGCGAGGTCCAGCGCCGCGACTACTGGCTCGCCCCGCAGCGCCACTTCTTCATCCTATTCGAGGAGTTCCTGGCGGCCAAGGGCAAGGCCGAGTTGATGGACCCGGAAGGCCAGGCGTTCACGATCGACGCGGCCAAGCCGACGTTGCTTCCTCGGCAAGCCGAGGCCGAACCGGAACCTCGAACGCCCGCCGAACCTGTCGCTTTCTATTCCGCGCCGCCGCCGCCGCAAGCCGAAGCCGCCATCCGGCCGGAGTCCGTGCCGCCGCGCGCAGTCGCTCCCGTTGAGTGGGAACCTTCGCCGCCCGGCCTCGTGGAACGGCTGACGGATTATTGGTACTGGTACGGTCCGAATCCGGAACAGATCAAGACCGGCATTGAAGTCGTCGTCGCGCTGGCGGTTGCCGTGCTCCTGTTTTGGAATCTCAAGCCATCGTTTCCGCTCGCTTCGGACAGGCCCGCCCGACAAGCGCATTGGCGAAATTTCAAGCCGGACGCCACGTTCTGGAGCTTGGGCGACTTCCATTTTTCAATTCCCGTCGTTCAGGCGCGAGGCGAAGACTTTCGCTTGAGCGTGGAACTGAAACGCACTGTCCTCGAGTCGTGGGGCGGCTGCATCCTTAGCACGATCGTCATAGAAGACGCCAAGGGGCGACGGCTTGGCCGGTGGCAAGTAAAAGACGGAAGCATTTTCGGCCGCGACACCTGGACGTCCAGGCTCATGACTTTTCGGGCGCCGGCCACGATGCGGCGGTTGGCGATCACGCTGGACATGGGAGGCTGCGGCACCAAACGAGTGCCGGTTTCGCTCGAATAAAAACCGGGGAATGGGACCCCCTCAAAATAAAGGACCGGACGGGGCCCGGTCCGCAAAGGAGACGAATAGACCAGAACATCGAGAACCGAAGGGCGCATGAGCCGTTGAAGCGGAAGGAAAATAACGTGGAACTTTCCGGCCGCCTCATTCGTAAGGAGATAGCGGATGAAGGAGGCGTGTTCTCCGTCGAGACGGACGGACAGGTGGAAGCATTGAGGCTCTTGGCGCGGCTCATCGCGCGGGGGCTTCGGCAGGAAGGGCTTGCGAGGGAGCAGAAGGCGGGTCAAACTATGGTCCCAGCGGGACCGGTGAGCGGGAGGACGGAATGAACGAGATAACTCAGGCGGGAATCGGCGGCAAGGCGGCGCTCTACGCGCGCGTCTCGTCGGAGCGGCAGGCGGACAAGGACTTGTCGATCCCGGCGCAGCTCAAGGCGCTGCGCGACTTCGCGTCCAGGCGCGGCTGGAGCGTCCACGCGGAGTACGTGGACGAGGCCCGGAGCGCGCGCTCGGCCGACCGCCCGCGCTTCCAGGAGATGATCGCGGCGGCGAGGCAGAAAAACGCGCCGTTCCAGTACATCCTCGTCTGGAAGCTGTCGCGCTTCGCGCGCAACCGCGAGGACTCGATCATCTACAAGAAGCTCCTGCGCAAGCACGGCGTCGAGGTCGTCTCGATCAACGAGCAGATCGACGACAGCCCCTCGGGCAAGCTCCTGGAGGGCATCATCGAGGTGATCGACGAGTTCTACTCGGCGAACCTGTCGCACGACACGATCCGGGGCATGAAGGAGAACGCGCGGCGCGGCTTCCTCAACGGCAGCACGCCGCCCTACGGCTTCAAGAAGCTCAAGGTACGCGTCGGCAACCACGACAAGTACAAGCTCGTCCCGGATGAAATGGAGGGGCCCGTCCTGCGGCGCATGTTCAAGCTGTGCCTGGAGAACAAGGGGGCGAAGGAGATCGCCCGCGTTCTCAACGCGGAGGGGCTGAGGACGCGGCGCGGCGGGCTGTGGGAGGTCAACGCGATCCACTACATCCTGCGCAACGAGACGGCGACGGGCGCGCTCATTTTCAATCGCGTCCACAAAAACTCGGTCAAGGCCGTGGAGCGCCCGGCGGACCAGACGATCCGGGTCCAGAACGCCCACCCCGCCGTCATCGACCGCGCGACCTACGAGAAGGCGCAGAAGGTGATCGCATCGCGCAGCCACAAGGTCGTTCATCCGCGCACGCTCGGCAGCCAGTACCTCTTGAGCGGACTGGTCGTCTGCCGCTGCGGGGCGCACATGGCCGGGTGCGCGGCTAAAAGCTCGCGCTTCTTTTACTACGGCTGTCATAACCGCGTCCGGCGCGGGCTGGCGGCGTGTCAGGCCAAGCTCATCAACCGGGACCGCCTGGAGCAGGCCGTGATCGGGCGGCTCAAGGAACGGGTTCTGACGGACGAGAACCTGGGCCAACTCGTGCGCCTCGTCAACGCGGAGATCAACGAGGGGCGCGCGGAGGTCGATGAGCAGGTGTTGGAGAAGGACACGCAGATCGCGGTCCTCAACGGCCGATTGGACAAGCTCTACGCGGCGTTGGAGACGGGCCGCTTCGACATGGACGACCTGGCTCCGCGTGTCAAGGACCTGCGCGCTCAGATCGAAGCCCTCAAGGCCGCGCGCGTCGGCTTGGAGTTACAGCAGATGACGAAGGAGCTGCGCTACAGCGCGGCGGACATCGAGCGCTACTCGCAGGACATGCGGCGGGTCTTGGAGAACGGCTCGCTGTTCGAGCGCAAGGCGTTCCTGCGGGAGTGGGTCAAGCGCGTTACGATCGACCGGCCCGGAGGCGGCACCATCGAATACGCCCTGCCGCTCGTCGGGGAAAAGAAAACGGCCGCCCCGAAACCGCGGGCGACCGTCCGAACCATGAGGTTCTATCTTTAGTGAAGACTGGCGGGCTCGACCGCAAACATAGTGAACTAAATTCTGTGTCGGGAATGTCGGGTAATTCTCGCCTGGTAACCCTCAGTCCGGTGGTCTGGGATGCCCAGACGATTGAGATCAGCACGGTCAGGGACGGGCGTCGGAAGGTCACCGCCGTGGCCGATGCGGCGCCCTGGGCGACGCTCCCTGTCTGGTTGGCGCCTGCTGCTGGCGCGGCACGGCGTCCGGCGACCCTGCCTCGGTAGCGCGCACTGCGTTTCTGAGGGCCTGCGGGAGCTTCCCCGAGATTTGGGGAAGCTGTGAGAAAGGTCATCCGCAGGCGGCGGCCCGCCGGTTAGGGCGCAGATCAAAACCGGCGGCTGAAGGCCCTGGAAGCGAGTTTTAAACCATCTATTTGCCCTTTAGACGTATGTTGGGTGAGATGAGCCGCGCCACCGGCGGTCACCGCGCCCACGCGGCCCGCGCCCATGCGGCCCGCGCCCTTCAGTCGGTGCTCTCCGATCTCCCAGAAGGGGCGACAGCGGGGGTGACACTGCTCGATGACCGGACACAGCTTGCCAGACACAGGGGCTCGAAGAGAGCGCCTATAGTGCGGCAGGAGGGACCTTTACCTATGTCGGGCGGCACCGACAACGACCGCCGCCACCCTGTCACCCTGGCCGGACACCCCGACACGGCTGTTGCTACTCATGATGAGCCCTACGGCTGGGCTTATGGTGAAAAAGGACCTGAGAATCGACGTTTGCTATTCTGATCGTATGGTCGACATCCTCAACGTAAAACGTCAGCGCCTGAGCACCGTCATAGCGGATTATTGCCAGTGCGAAAGCTGCCATGTTGTCGATCGGGACCTCGATCGGATGGAAGTCGGCCAGGCCTGCCAAAGGTGCGGCGTTAAGGAAGGGGAGGGCGGATACACCTACTTCCACTTGGGCATTCTGAGCACGATCGACCTTATGCAGGACCTCTACCACACGCCAGCCAAGCCGGGGAACACGGGCCTCTCGGTCGAGTCTCATCACCTTGCGGTCGTGGTCTTCTTGGCGGCGTCCCGAAAGCTGTGGAAATTGTCGTAGCCTTTGGTTGAGTTCCTGATTCTACTCGATTCGTTTCTCTTTTTCATCTCACGCCACTGCCAACGCCTTGAGATCCGCATGCTCGACGGTCTTGCCGCCTGTCGTCATCGTCTCGTAGCCGCCGATCTTGCGCATCCGGACCATCCCCGAGGCGACCAACCCAAACAACAGCACCAAGATCGAAGACTGGGTTGGAAACACGCCTTGAGTCTTCGTGCGGCGACGGAACTCGAGGTTGAGACGCTCGACGATGTTCGTGGTCTTCAGCGAGCGCCACTGCTCCTTCGGGAAGCTCATGAAGCTCAGTAGGTCCATCCCCGCGTCCTCGAGCGATCTCGCCACGCTCTCGGCCTTCCTGCTCCATTTACGCATGAACGCGGCGTACGCCGCTTTCGCCGTCTCGATGTCGTCGGCGTTGATGATCGCGTCGTAGTCGGCCTTCACCTCGCCTTGCAGCGACTTCGGCGCGTGCCCGAGCAGGTTCCAGAGCTTGTGCACGGTGCAGCGCTGGATCGGCAGGTTCGGCCACAATTCGAGAAGCGCCCGCGTCAGCCCTTTGTTGCCGTCCACAATGGCCAGCTCGATGCGCTTGAGCCCGCGGTCGGCTAGATTCGTCACAAACCCGCTCCAGGCCGCCGTGCTCTCAACGCCCATCACCGCCAAGCTCAGAAGGACCTTCTCGCCCGTCGAGCGCACGCCGATGGCGACCATGATCGGGAGCCTCTCGGCCTTGCCGCCGCATCTGACTGGCATGAAGGTCGCGTCCAGGTACACGTAGCGGATATCCTCGCCGGACAGATCCCGCTTGCTCCAGTTCTCAAAGTACGCCTGGAGTTGCACGATCACGCGCGAGATCGACGACTTCGACAGCGGCGAGTTCTTGAGCAGCGGCCGGATGGCCTGCTTTACTCGTCGCGTGTTGACGCCGCCGAAGTAGAGGCCCAGCAGCGCCGCGTCCACCTCCCGCGTGCGCCTGGCGTAGCGCGGGACGATCTGCGATTGCCATTCCCGGCTCCGTTCTCCGTCGAAGACGAGCGCGCGCGGCACGACGAGCTCCGTGGGGCCAAACGACGTGCTCAGCGTTCTGGTCTTGGTGCCGTTGCGGTAGCCCCGGCGCGTCTCGGTCCTCGCGTAGACGCCGGCGCCGAGGAAGGCGGTCAGTTCTTCTTGGGCAACTCGTCCGAGGGCCTGACGGATGTGATCACGGGCAGCATCACTGAGGACGTCCAGCGAAAACGGCAACGCCACGGCTGTTGTACGAACGGGTACGGCCTTGATAGACTTCATGTGAGCGTAACCTCCTGGTCGCCAGCTGATAACTGGCGCGGTTGTTTGACTTCTTCAACCAGAGGTTACGCTTTTCAATTTTCCACAACAACCGGGACGGTGCCTTTTACTGTTGTCGACAACAGTTACGCTTGTGGATCGTGTGAATCCCGGATGATTGCTCCGAGGAGGCGTCTCATGGGCTGCCTGCTTCTCCTGGCGGCCAGCGCGGCGCTCGCCGAACAGCCGGTTGAATTCGTGGGCGCGAGGATCTCCGTTTTCCCGGGGGCGACGGTCGTCCGCCACCCCTACCGTGAGCTCGACCGGCGGGTTCCGGCGCCGAAGAAGGTCATGGACGTCTACGTTTGGCGTGAGTCAGGACTCGCCGTGAGCACCGGGACGAAGCCTGAGCAGCTCGGGCACGGCGACCTCACGGTCACTTTGGCGGAGGACGTCTTCGAAATCCGGGAGCCGAAGCAGGCCCTCATCGTGACGGGCTTCGGCCCTATGGAAATCAGCACGGGAGCCATCCGCAGCGTCGCGCCGTTCGACGGGCCGCTGAACGGGCGGCGGGGAGACCTCATCCTTCCGGTCTCCGCTCGGGACGCCAAGCTGCTTCGAAGCGGACCGCCCAAGTACTCCTGCCGCGTCGGCGGCGACCGATATCTGCTGAGCTGGACGCGCGACGTCTGCCGAAACGCGGCGGAACAAGAGCTAGAATCCCTGTCCCAGACGGCGGGAATCGTCGTCATGAAATTCGAGGATGAGGACCACTGATGCCTGACGACAAGAGCTCTCCCGGCGGAATCATCACCTCCTACGCGTTCAAGTACGCGATCCAGTTCTTCCAGTTCGCCGAGCCGAAGTACCCGGAGATGAAGAAGCAGCCGATCGACGCCCGCCTCGCGGCGTACCAGGCGGCCATCCTCGTCTGGGTGCTGATCCTCGAGGAGCGGCGCACGCCCGGAGTGTCGAAGGAGCTGCACGCCAACGTCTCGCGCGCTTTCCCGCCCTCGGCGCGCCGGCGCTGCCTGACGGCCGTTCAGGACCTGGCCGCGTTCCTGCTCAAGATGGACCGCGGCTCGATCGGCCCCGACGAGATTCCCGCGGTCGTGAAGCTCGCCGGCAACGCCGACAGCTATATCAGCGACGCGATGGGCGTCTGGCTCGGCGGCACGGTCATGGACAAGTGGACGCTCGGCGAGGCCGACAAGCCGGCCGCGGCGGCGATGGCGCGCAGTTCCCGCACGAGTGCCATCATGATCGGACGGATGCTCGCCAAAGCGAAATAGGGAACTTTTCAGGGGGTGGATCGTCTGGTAGGGAGACCGCGAGCGGTCTCGGAGGCCTGCCATGGACGATACCGAAGCCGCGCCGCGCAAGCACGGCGCCCACACGTTGCCCATCGCCTGCCGCCACATCGTGCCGGGGTCCCTTGACACTATGTCAGATTCGACATATACTGAGGGCGAGTGAGGGCTGGCAAGCCGCTCATTTGGCTGCACGGAGAGGTGAAGTCTCCGCCCTTTTCGCGGGAAGGGAGACTTGAGGCCGGCGACTTGTTGAGGCGCGTTCAAGACGGGGGAATGCTGGGAATGCCTCATTCTCGGCCGATGCCGTTCATCGGGCCCCGTTGCTATGAGCTGCGCGTGACGGACGTCGGCGGCGAGTGGCGCTTGGTCTATCGAGTTGACACGGATGCCGTCTTGATCGTCGAAGTGTTCAGGAAGAAGACACAAACGACGCCCGGAGCGGTGATCGCCGCTTGCCGGAGGCGGCTCAGGAGCTACGACGATGAATGATGCCAAGAGAAAGCGGCTGGAAGCGAAAGGGTGGCGCTTAGGCACCGTGCAGGAATTCCTGGGGCTTTCCGATCAAGAGGCGGCGTTCATCGAAGTGAAGCTGAAGCTTGCGCGAAGCCTTCGCGTCAAACGCCTGAAGCGGGGTATGGGTCAGCAACAGGCGGCAAAGCTCGCTCAGTCGAGTCAAAGCAGGTTCGCGAAAATGGAATCAGCGGATTCGTCCGTGTCCGTGGACCTGCTGGTCCGATCTCATCTGGCTCTCGGCACGTCCGCTTTGGAACTGGGGCGGATTATAGCGCGGCCGACCGCCGGGGAACGTGGCCCGGACGTCAAGCCGCGGCGACCGGCTTTGCGTAGCCGTTAGCGCGGTACCAGTCGGCCGCGTCTTTCAAGGCGCTCCGCGCGGGGCGCGGAGAGAATCCGAGCTCCTTCTTCGCCTTCTCCGACGAAAACCACATGTAGTGCTTGGCCATCTTGACCGCGTCGAGCGGCGCCAGCGGAACGGTGCCGCGCATGGTCGCGAGGGCCGTGTCGACGGTGGCGAACGCGTAGGCGATCGCGTACGGCGTCTTGAACTTCGGGCCCGGCAGGCCCGTGACCTCGGCCAGGATGTCGAGCACCTGCTTGAGCGTGAGGTTGTCGCCGCCCAGGATGTAGCGCTCGCCGATGCGGCCGGACTTAGCCGCGAGCCAGTGGCCCATCGCGACGTCCTCGACGTGCACGACGTTGAGGCCGGTGTCGATGTAGGAGGGGATCTTCCCGTTCAGGAAGTCGACGACCATCTTGCCCGTCGGCGTGGGCTTGATGTCGTACGGGCCGATCGGCGCGGCGGGGTTGACGGTGACGACCGGCAGGCCTTCCTTGCCCAATTTGCGCGCGAGCACGTCGGAGAGGTACTTCGACTTCTTGTAGTGGCCGACGATGTCCTCGAGATTCCGGTACTCGCTCGTCTCGTCGACGGGCGTATGGTCGTCGGGGACCTTCACCGCGGCGACCGAGGAGCAGTGGACGATGCGCTCCGCTCCGGCGGCGGCGGCGGCCCGCAGGACGTTCTCCGTGCCGTCGACGTTGGCGCGGTACATCTCGTCGGGGTTGGGGATCCAGATGCGGTAGTCGGCGGCGACGTGGAAGGCGTAGCGGCAGCCGCGGACGCCGGCTTCGATGGCTTCCTTGTCGAGGAGGCCGCCCTCGACGATCTCGACGTCGAGGCCCTTCAGGTTCTGTCGGTCGGAGCCCTTTCGCGCGAGCGCGCGGACCTTCAGGCCCTGCTTCAACAGCAGACGGGCGAGACTGGCTCCGACGAAGCCCGTCCCGCCCGTCAGGAACGCCGAGTCCACTTAGTGCTTCGTCTCGGCCGGCTGCTTGCCCTGCGCCTTGGCGAGGACTTCCTCGTAGGTGCCGGTGCGGTCGTAGGAGTGCTGGACCTTCTTCGGCGCCTTGATGGACGCGAAGTCGGCGACCATCTCGAAGAAGGAGGAGATGGAGGAGAAGGAGTCGGCGACCGAGGTCGGCTCGAAGCCGCAGTGCGTCATGCAGTTCAGGCACTTCGGGTTGCCGGACTTGTGGCCGTAGCGGGACCAGTCCGTCGTCTCGAGCAGTTCCTTGTAGGACTTCGCGTAGCCGCCCTCGTTCATGAGGTAGCACGGGCGCTGCCAGCCGAAGACGTTGCGCAGCGGGTTGCCCCAAGGCGTGCAGTCGTACGTGCGCTTGCCCTCGAGGAAGTCCATGTAGAAGGGGAGTGGTTGAACGCCCAGCCCTTCGTGCGCCAGTCCTTGAGGGCCTCTTTGAACCAGGCCTTGGACTGCTCTTGCTTGAGGAAGAGCTGCTGCTCCGGGGCCTTCTCGTAGGCGTAGCCGGGGAGATCATCATGCCGTCGATGCCCAGGCGCATGTTCTCGTCGAAGAACTCGCGGAACTCCTGGACGTCCTCGCCCTGGAAGATGGTGGAGTTCGTCATGACGCAGAAGCCGAGGGACTTCGCGAGCTTGATCGCGGCGATCGCGGTCTTGTAGACGCCCTGCTGGCAGACCATGCGGTCGTGGGTCTTTTCGGAGCCGTCGAGATGGATCGAGAAGATGAGGTAGGGAGAGGGCTTGAACTTGTGGATGTTCTTCTCGAGCAGGATCGCGTTGGTGCAGAGGTAGACGGGCTTCTTGCGCTCGATCAAGCCGTCGACGATCTGCTGGATCTCGGGGTGGATGAGGGCTCGCCGCCGGCGATGGAGACGATCGGGGCGCCGCACTCCTCGACCGCGTCGAAGACTTCCTGGGGCGTCATGCGCTTGCGCAGGATGTCGGTCGGGTACTGGATCTTGCCGCAGCCGGCGCACTCGAGGTTGCACGCGAACAGCGGCTCGAGCATCATGACGAGCGGGTACTTCTCGACGCCCTTCATCTTCTGGGTGACGAGATACTTGAAAACGCTGAGCTGCGCCTGCATGGACATGGCCATTGTGTTTAGTTCTCCTGGGACAGGCGGCGGCGGTAGATGCCGAGAGCCTGGAGGGGAAGTTGTTGCGGTACATGGTGTACTCGAGGTAGTACACCTTGGGAAAGCCCGTGCCGGTGAATTCGGTCTCGTCCCAGGTGCCGTCGGGGCGCTGGGTCGAGACGAGATACTCGACGCCCTTCTTAACCGCGTCGGAGGTGTAGTCGCCGGCGGCCATGAGGGTCATGAGCGCCCAGGCGGTCTGTGACGGCGTGGCCGGTCCCTTGCCCTTGAGCTTGGGGTCGTGGTAGGTCTCGCAGGTCTCGCCCCAGCCGCCGTTCGGCAGCTGGACCGACTTGACCCAGGCGGCGGCGCGCTTGATGCAGGCGGAGTTCTCGTCCTCGCCGATCGCGACGAGGCCGCGCACCGACTGCCAGGTGCCGTAGATGTAGTTGACGCACCAGCGGCCGTACCAGGACCCGTCGGTCTCCTGCTCGGCCTTCACGAACTTGATCGCCTTGGCGGCCGCGGGGTACGTCGCGTCGTAGCCGATGTAGCCGAGGAGCTCGAGGACGCGCGCGGTGATGTCGGTCGTCGGCGGGTCGATCATCGCGTTGTGGTCGGCGAAGGGGATCTTCTCGAGGACGGCCTTGGTGTTCTCCTTGTCGAAGGCCGCGAAGCCGCCGGAGGAGGACTGCATCGACATGAGCCAGTTCAGGCCGCGCAGGAAGGCTTTCTCGCGGATCTGGGCGTTGGGCTCTTCGAGGTGGACGTGGCGCAACGCGAGGAGGACCATCGCCGTGTCGTCGACGTCGGGGTAGAACGGGTTGTTGAACTGGAAGTGCCAGCCGCCGGTGGGGCCCGAGGGGTTGGTGACGGACCAGTCGCCGCGGGTCTTGATCTCTTTCGAGATCGTCCACTGCGCGGCCTGCACGAGGGCGGGGTGGGAGCGGTCGAGGCCGGACTCGGCGAGCGCGATCATCGTGATCGCGGTGTCCCAGACGGGGAGCGCGAGGGCTGGTAGCGCGTGCTGTCCTCGGAGGGGACCTCGAGGCGGTCGAGTTCCTGGAGGAGGGAGACCAGGCGCGGGTCGGTGTCGGGGTAGCCGAGGCACTTCATCGCCATGATCGCGTTGACGATCGGCGGGAAGATGGCGCCGGGGCCGTCGGAGTCCTGAAGGCGCTCGAGGATCCAGTCCTCGGCCTTGCGCAGGGCCCAGACGCGGATCCAGTGGCCGCCGCGGCCTTCCATGCCCTTGAGGAAGGAGTCCCAGATGAGGAAGAAGGTCGTCCAGGAAACGAAGCTGTGGGCGGGCACCGCCTCGCGCAGCGGGATGTGGCGGCGCGAGTCGGGGAAGAGCTCGGCGATGGTCGCGTGCGGAGGGCAGGGGATCTGCGGCTGGAACGCCCAGACGATGGAGAGCGGCACGACGATCGGGCGCGTCCACGCCGACATCTCGTAGAGGTTGAAGTAGAACCACTTCGGGAAGTGCATGATCTCCGGCGGGATCGACGGGATGCCGCGCCAGTCGTACTGGCCGAAGAGGGCGAGGTAGAACTTCGTGTACGAGTTGGCCTTGTGCACGCCGCCGAGGGCCTTGATGCGCTTGCGCGCGGCTTCCATGCGGGGCTCGTGCGGGGCGTGGCCGGCGAACTTGAGCGCCCAGTACGCCTTCACGGTCGCGGAGATCTCGGAGGGGCCGTTGTCGTAGATCGGCCAGCCGCCGTCGGCGTTCTGCTTGTTGAGGATGTGGTTGGCGATGCGCCGGACCTTGACCGAGTTGCCCCGGCCGAGGAAGTTCAGCAGCATGATCGTGTCGGAGTCGATCGTCGTGTCGCCGAAGATCGGGCCGCACCAGTAGCCGTCCTCGTGGTTCTGCAGGCGCAGAAGGGCTTCCTGCGAGCGGCGGATCGCCTCGTTGAGACGCTCCGGTATCTCCTTATTATAGGAGGCCGCTTCGGAACCGGGGCGGCTGCCCGCGGCGATATCGACGGAACGGCGGTCACGGCGCGGCAGCCAGCCCGACACGAGATTCTTGATCATGCGGCGATATTATACCACGCCGCCGCCGCGGCCGTGCCAAGCTTTAAGGGGCGGCGATCTCCCGGACGGACATTTTCTTGTAGATCAGGCCGTTGGTCCCGACGTTGTCGGAACGCCAATACACGGCCAGGTTGGGCTTGCCGGTCTCCGAGCCCAAGCGGGTGCCGCTGCCGTCGAGCTTCATGGCGGGGTTGATGCCGGCCTTGCAGGGCGTGCCCCCGACGCCGAAGTTGCTGCCCGTGTCGACGAGCTCGTTGACCTTGACCCAGCTGCCGCCGCCGGCGCCGTCGGTGAGGTCGAGCCAGCTCTCGATCTTGACGTTGCCGTCGGGGCGGTCGTAGACCACGAGCTTGTAGCCGATCCAGACGTTGTAGGGGAGGGTCGGCCACTGCTGCTTCTGCTGGAAGGCGACCGAGGCGGGGTGGTTGGTCTCCTTTTCGAAATCGATCTTGCCGTCGTAGCGGAAGCGCGCGTCGACGCCGCGCGTGTCGCACTTGTTGGTGGTGTCGGCCGTGTGGTTCGTGCGCGCGACGGCCTCGATGCCGCCCCAGGCGGTGCCCGAGTCGGAGACCCGCTTGGCGTAGACGGTCGCCTCGACGTTTCGCCACTGGCTTTGAGCCGGATCGATGATGTACATGCGCGGGACGGCGCCGGAGATGTTGAAGTTGCCCTTGCCGTCGGGGTTGTAGGTGGCGTTGCCCTTGCCCTGGAACCAGGAGTCTTGAGGATCGGAGCCCCACGAGAAGGTGCGGGCCACGCCGTTGTCCCATTTCGCGGTCCAGTCCTTGCCGCCGGAGGCCGTCGCGTAGAGCTTCTTGACGCCGAAGCGGTCGACGCCCGCCGGCGCGGGCGCGGGGCCGGCGTGGGCGCGGGGGCCGGGGCGGGCGCGCCTCCCGGCGCGGCGAGCAGGACGCCGTCGACGGTGACGTCGCAGACCTGGTGGGAGCCGATCGTGGAGACGGAGGCGAAGGACGACAGCGAGGACGCGGGGTTGCGGAAGGCGAGCCAGGTTCCGAGGGCCTTCTGCGTTCCGCCCGGGGGAGTGACGTAGACGGAGTAGCGCTTGGCGACGGGGTCGACGTCGATGCGGAACGCGTACCACTTGCCCGGGCCGTAGGGGGTGGAGGAGAGGGACTTGTAGCCGGCGGACGTCCCGTCGTAGACGTCGAGCGCTCCGGACGTGTTGTAGCGGACGATCGCGGCGAGATCGGTGTACGTCGAGGCGGGGGCCGGCGCGAGGCCGACGACGCCGTCGATGCCGGTCCCGAAGCTGGCGGCGGAGAAGGCGACGGAGAAGAACTTGGTCTTGGCCGGGAAGCTCAGGTTCTTCCAGGCCGTTGCGGAGTCGACGCACACCGCGGCGCGGGCGGCGGGGGCGAGCAGCAGCGCGAGGAAAAGGGAGAGAAGGTTTCTCATGAGGACAGGATAGCTTCCGCGCGTGAGCCGAGTCCGTAGCGGCGCCGCAACCGTTATTTGGCGATCGTGAAGCTCTGATAGGTTCGTCCGCCGTCGCGCTTGACGATCGTCGCGAGGTAGACTCCGCTCTCGAGCACCCGGCCCGAGCCGTCCTTGGCGTCCCAGGTGATCGGCGCCGGCCCCGAGGAGCGGAACACGCGGCGGCCCCGGATGTCGAGGATCGTCACCTCGGCGGCCTCGGGCCCGAAGACGGCGGCGTCGTTGACGCCGTCGACGCGCGCGGGGAGAGCAGCTTCTGCGGCGCGCGCGCGGCCGCGTCCGAGGCGGCGTGGGCCGACGCGGAGGCGGCGTGCGCCGCCGTCGAGGAGGCGACGGAGTTGGCGAGGGTCACCCGCACGACGGGGGAGGTCGCGGCGTTGCCGGCCGCGTCGCGCACGGAGGCGGCGAGCGCGTGCGAGCCGTCGCCGAATTCGGCCGTGTTCCAGAGGAAGGTGTACGGCGAGGACGACAGCGCGGGGCCCAGCGCGGCGCCGTCGAGGAGGAACTGGACGGTCGCCACGCCGACGTCGTCGGTGGCGTTGGCGGATACGGCGACGACGCCGGCGACCGGGGGCCCGGCCGACGGCGTCATGATCACGGCCGACGGGGCCTTGGAGTCCGCGCCCGGCGGCGGAGCCCCGGGCTCCGACGGGACGCCGATCGTGTAATCGGAGGACACGGCCTCCCCGGCGGCCGTGCGCGCGCGCACGCGGTAGTGATAGGTGCGGCCGCGCGCCAGCCCGTTGAGCGAGGCGGAATGCGAGGACGAGGGCTGGGTCTCGAGCGGGGTCGTGATGCCGTACGCCTCGGTCTCGCCCCACTCGGCCTGGCCGACCGCGGGCCGGTCCGTGCCCCAGGTGACGACGGCGCTCGAGGCGAAGATCTCCGCGCTGACGTCGCCGAGCGCGGGCGGCGCCTCCTGCGCGCGCGGCGGCGACGAGGAGCGGGAGCAGGGCGAGGACGCGCATGCGTTGAGCATATTCCCCGCGCTTAACATCGTCCATTGAGGGCGTGAGTCATTTCAGTGTATAATCGGCCCCACTCGCATATTTGAGGAGAACCGAATGACCTTCCGCCGAGCCCTCGTCCTCGCCGCCGTCGTCCTCGCCGCCGCATGCGGCCCGAAGGAGAAGACGGTCCGCATCGCCGTCGCCGTCCCGCTGACGGGCGACATGGGCACCGAGGGCCAGGGCCTGCGCCGCGCCGTCGAGCTCGCCGTCGAGGAGGCCAACGCCGCCAAGCGCTTCCCCTATAAGCTCGAGGCCGCGCCCTACGACGACCGCGCCGACCCGAAAGAGGCCGTCAACGTCGCGAACCTCGTCGTCTCCGATCCCCGCGTCGTCGCCGTCGTCGGCCACTACAACTCCGGCTGCGCCACGCCCGCCGCGAAGGTCTACGCGCGCGCGCCGATCGCGATGGTCTCGCCCGCCGCGACGAACCCCGAGGTCACGGCCCAGCAGAACTCCAAGGACTGGATGGGGCCGCGCATGGTGTTCCGCGTCGTGCCGACGGACGACGTCCAGGGCTCCTACGCCGCGACGTTCGCGCTCAAGAAGCTGGGAAAGAAGCGCATGACGATCCTGCACGACAAGTCGCCCTACGGCCAGGGCCTCGCCGAGGAGTTCAAGAAGGCGTTCCTCGCCGGCGGCGGGAAGATCGTCTCCGAGGACGGCGTCTCGGTCGGCGACAAGGACTTCAAGGCCCTGCTCACCAAGATCCGCAACGACCCCGCCAAGCCCGAGGGCGTCTACTTCGGCGGGCTCTACACCGAGGCCGGCCTCCTGCTCAAGCAGATGCGCGAGCTCGGCATGAAGCCCCCGTTCGACTTCATCTCCGGCGACGGCTCGATGACCTTCGGCCTCTTCGACGTGGCCGGAGACTCCGCCGACGGCGCGTACCTCTCGATCGTCGGCGTGCCCGCCGACGAGCTGCCCAGCGCCAAGAAGTTCGTCGAGGCCTACAAGGCCCGCTTCCCCAACGACGAGCGCAAGCCCTTCGACCACTTCGGCTACGAGGCGGCGAACATCATCATGGCCGCCATCGAGCGCGCCGGCGGCCCGGACCGCGAGAAGGTCATCGCCGAGCTCAAGAAGACCAAGCACGAGGGCGTCCTCGGCACGACCGTCTTCGACGACAAGGGCGACACGACGAGCAAGATCGTCACGATGACGCGCGCCGCCTCCAAGAAGCGCGCCTTCGACTCGGTCCGCTAAGAAGAGACCGGTGCTGATCCAGCAGCTCGTCAACGGCCTGACGCTGGGCGCGATCTACTCCCTGATCGCGCTCGGCTACACCCTCGTCTACGGCATCCTGACGATGATCAACTTCGCGCACAGCGAGGTGCTCATGCTGGGCTCCTTCATGGCGCTGGGTCTGGCGGTGCTGCTGCCGTCGGCGTTCGGCACCGGGGCGATGGGGCTCGTCGGCATGTTCGTGCTCGCGATGACGGGCGCGGGCCTCATCAACGTCATCATCGAGCGGCTCGCCTACCGCCCCCTGCGCCACATCTCGCGCCTGGCGCCGCTGATCTCGGCGATCGGCGTGTCGATCATCCTGCAGAACGGCGTGTTCATCTGGGTCAGCACGCAGTCGCTGCGCTTCCCGGAGCCGGTGGCCATCACGCAGGTCGAGGTTCTCGGCGCGACGATCAGCTCCCTGCAGCTCGTGATCCTCGTCTCGGCGCTCCTGCTGATGGCGCTGCTGCACTTTTTCGTGGAGCACACCAAGCTCGGCAAGGCGATGCGCGCCTGCTCCGACGACATCCAGACCGCCGGCCTCATGGGCATCAACGCCGACTACATCATCGCGCTGACGTTCTTCGTCGGCGGCGCGCTCGGCGGCGCGGCGGGCGTGCTCTACGGCATGAATTACGGCTCGATCAAGTACAACTTGGGCTTCCTGCCCGGCGCGAAGGCGTTCACGGCGGCCGTGCTCGGCGGCATCGGCAACATTCGCGGCGCGGTGCTCGGCGGCTTCATCCTCGGCTTCCTCGAGGTGCTCGCCTCCGGCTACATCCCCAACGGCGCGCAGTGGCGCGACGTGATCGCCTTCACGGTCCTCATGATCGTGCTCCTCGTGCGGCCCTCCGGCCTGCTCGGCGAGAAGATCGCGGAGAAGGTCTAAGCGCATGACCAAGTTCCTCAACAATAAGTGGACGCCGTGGGTTCTCCTGGCGCTGGCGCTCGGCTTCCCGTTCGTCGCGGGCGCGCTCGAGGCGCAGTACCTCGTGCGCGTCGGCGGGGTCATCGGGCTGTTCATGCTGCTGGGCCTGGGGCTGAACTTCACGCTCGGCTACGCCGGCCTCTTCGATCTCGGCTTCATCGCGTTCTACGCGGTCGGCGCGTACACGACGGCCATCGCGATGCGCTCCGGCATCCCCGCGCCTGTCGCGCTCGTGCTGTCGGTGCTCGTCTGCCTGCTCGTGCGCGGCCTGCTCGGCCTGACGATCCTGCGCCTGCGCGGCGACTACCTCGCCGTCGTCACCATGGGCTTCGGCGAGATCGCGCGCCTGACGATCAACAATCTCGACGCGCTCACCAACGGGCCCAAGGGCATCCAGGTCGCCCCGTGGCGCCCGCTGAACTTCCTCGTCGCCGACCCCAACGCGCAGTACTACCTGATGATCGTCGCGGCCGTCGCCGTCGGCGCGCTGGCCTCGCGCCGCATCGAGGACTCGCGCGTCGGCCGCGCCTGGGTCGCCATCCGCGAGGACGAGATCGCGGCGCGCCTCTCCGGCATCCCGGTGCGCCAGTACAAGCTGCTCGCCTTCACGCTGTCGGCGGCCTTCGCGGGCGTGGCGGGCGGTCTGTTCGCGCTCTGGGAGCAGTTCGTCACGCCCGAGTCCTTCATCTTCTGGGAGTCGATTCTCGTCGTCTCGATCGTCGTGCTCGGCGGCATGGGCTCGATCGCGGGCGTGCTCGTCGGGGCCCTCGTGCTCGTCGGCTTCCCGCCGATCATGCAGTGGAAGCTCTCCGCGGAGTGGATCAACTACCGCTACCTGTTCTTCGGATTGATCCTCGTGCTCGTCACGCTGTTCCGGCCGCAGGGCATCCTGCCGTCCTCGCGCCGCGAGGCGGAGCTCACGTCATGACCAAGCCCGCGAAGATCCTCCTCGAGGTCAAGGACCTCGCGCAGCACTTCGGCGGCCTCAAGGCCGTCGACCAGGTCAACCTCGTCATCCACGAGGGGAGATCGTCTCCGTCATCGGACCGAACGGGGCCGGCAAGACGACCTTCTTCAACGTGCTCACGGGCGTCTACCCGGGCACGCGCGGCGACATCGTCTTCTGCGGCGACCCGATCCGGGGCAAGGAGTGCCACGACATCGTCTGCCGCGGCGTCTCGCGCACGTTCCAGAACATCCGGCTGTTCGGCAACATGACCGCGCTCGAGAACGTGATGGTGGGTCGTCATGGCCGAACTAAGGAATTCTTGCTGGGACCGCTCCTGCGGACGAGCGCCTTCAAGGCCGAGGAAAAAGAAACGGAGAGAGCCGCCAAGGAGCTTTTGGAGTTCGTCGGTCTGAAAGCTCTTGGGAACGAACTCGCCAAGAATCTCCCGTATGGCGCGCAACGGAAGCTTGAAATAGCCAGGGCGCTCGCAGCGGAGCCGAAATTGTTGATTCTCGACGAGCCCACGGCCGGCATGAACCCCACGGAGTCCGTGGATCTGGTGACCTTGGTCCGCAAGGTCCGCGACCGCGGCGTCACGGTGCTGCTCATCGAACACCAGATGCGCGTCGTCATGGACATCTCCGACCGCGTGTTCGTCTTCGACTACGGCGTGAAGATCGCCGAGGGCAAGCCGAAGGAAGTCGTCGCCAACGCGCGCGTCATCGAGGCGTACCTGGGCAAGGAGGGCGCGTGATGATGAAGCCTCCGGCGATGCTCGAGCTCGAGGGCGTCCACGCCGTCTACGGCAAGAAGATCCGCGCGCTCAAGGGCGTGTCGCTCGAGGTCCGCGCCGGCGAGGTCGTCGCCTTGATCGGCAACAACGGCGCCGGCAAGACCACGATCATGAAGACGGTCGCCGGCCTGCTCAGGCCCGAGAAGGGCAAGGTCAAGTTCCAGGGCCGGGACCTGCCCGGCCTGCCGCCCGACCAGATCATGCGCATGGGGCTCTCGCTCGTCCCCGAGGGGCGGCGCATCTTCCCGCGCCTGACGGTCATGGAGAACCTCGAGATGGGCGCCTACTCGCGCCGCGAGAAGGACCTCTCGCGCGAGTACGACCACGTTTTCCACCTCTTCCCGGTCCTGGGCAAGCGCCGCGGCCAGTTCGGCGGCACCTTGTCCGGCGGCGAGCAGCAGATGCTCGCGATGGGCCGCGCCTTGATGGCCGCGCCGAAGCTGCTCATGCTCGACGAGCCGTCGATGGGCCTGGCGCCCGTCGTCGTCGACAAGATCTTCGAGATCATCGAGCTCATCAACAAGGAAGGCGTGACGGTGTTCCTCGTCGAGCAGAACGCCAAGCGCGCCCTGCGCGCCGCGTCGCGCGCCTACGTGCTCGAGACCGGGGAGATCGTCGCGGCGTCGGACACCGCGACGCTCCTGAAGGACCCCGCCGTGCAGAAAGCCTACCTCGGCCTGCACTGACCGAGTTCAACGTTGAACTTTTGGGGATAACCCGAAAATAAGTTAAAATGTCCTGTCGCCGGGATAGCTCAGCGGTAGAGCAGCTGTTTCGTAAACAGCAGGTCGTCGGTTCGAATCCGATTCCCGGCTTATTTTGATGAAGCGCCCGTTCCTCCCAAAGGAGCGGGCGCTTCGCTTTTGTGATGTAAGTAATCGCAGCCCGGCGGGATATCGACTGGTATGCCCACCTACTACGAGCCGTCCCCGGCCCCCGGAAACCGCTCCCCGTCGTCCGCGTCGCGATCATCGGCGTCCTCGCGCTCGCGCTGCTGATCCCGATCTCGATGGTGAGCTCGGTGGTCGACGAGCGCAAGAAGCGCCGCGACGAGGCCATCGGCGAGATCACCTCGACCTGGGGCAGCCCGCAGACGATCGTGGGTCCGGTGCTCGTCGTGCCGTACCGCTACCGTTTTCGCGTCCAGAAGGAAGAGCTCGTCAACGGCCGCGTGATCAAGACCGAGGAGGTCGAGACGGCGGTCGACACCGCCTACTTCCTGCCCGCCGAGCTCAAGATCGACGCGGACGTCCAGCCCAAGAAGCTCCACCGCGGCATCTACGAGGCGGTCGTCTACACCGGCAAGGTCGCCCTGTCGGGGCGCTTCGCGGCGCCGGACTGGAAGAGCCTCAAGATCGAGCCCGAGGACGTGCTCTGGGGCGACGCCGTCGTCACCGCCGCGATCCCGGACCTCCGCGGCGCCCGGGGCGCGCTCGAGCTCGGCCTGGGCGGGAAATCCTTCGTGATGAAGCCCGGGGCGCGGATTCCCGGCTACCAGTCGGGCGCGCACGTCGTCGTCGGCGCGGCCGCGCAGGGGAGAAGCTCGAGTTCTCCCTGCCGGTCGACCTCAACGGATCGCGGGACGTGCGCTTCGCGCCGCTCGGCGTGCGCAACATCGCGGCGGTGAGGTCGACGTGGCCCGATCCCAAGTTCTCCGGCGGCTTCCTTCCCGTCGAGCGCGAGGTCGGCGCCGCAGGGTTCACGGCGAAATGGGACGTCTCGTACTACGGGCGCAGCTATCCGCAGGCGTCGACGAGCCGCGGGCGCGACAACCCTTCGGCCGAGACGATCGACCCGTCCGTCTTCGGCGTCGAGTTCCTGTCCTCGGTGGACTCCTACCGGAACGTCGAGCGCGCGACGAAGTACGGGATACTGTTCATCGCGATGATCTTCGCGGCGTTCTTCCTGTTCGAGACCTTGGCGGGCCTGACGATCCACCCGATCCAGTACGTGCTCGTCGGCCTGGCGCTCGCGCTGTTCTTCCTCGTCCTGCTGTCGCTGTCGGAGTTCGCGCCGTTTCCCGCCGCCTACCTTCTCGCGGCGCTGACGGCGGGAGGCCTGATCGTCGGCTACTGCGCGCGCATCCTCGGCGAGAGGAAGCGCGCCGGAATACTCGCCGCCGAGCTGGCCGCCGTCTACGGCTACTTGTACGTGACTCTGCAGCTGCAGGACTTCTCGCTGCTGATGGGCAGCGCCCTGCTCGTCGGCACTCTCGGCGCGATCATGTTCCTGACGAGAAACGTCGACTGGTACGCCCTCGACAAAAAAGCGACGGGCGCGGCCTAGCGCCGGAGGGCGCGGCGGGGTATACTCGCGGTCCATGCCGAGCCGCGACGCGCTCAAGCGCGAGGCGTTGAACGCCGTGCTCATCACGCTGGGAGTGCTCTCGGCGGGGATGGGCCTGTACGGCTTCCTCCTCTCGAGCCGGTTCATCGACGGCGGAGTCACCGGCGTGTCGATGCTGCTCGCCAAGACGACGAAGGTGCCGCTGTCGGCCTGGCTGCCGCTGATCAACGTCCCGTTCATCGCGCTCGGCTGGCGGCAGATCGGCGGGGCGTTCGCCGCGCGCAGCGTGCTCGCCATCGCGGGGCTCTCGCTGGCGCTGGCCCATATCCCGTATCCCGACGTGACCCCCGACCTGCTGCTCACCGCCGCCTTCGGCGGGGTCTTCATCGGCGCGGGCATCGGCCTGGCGGTGCGCGGCGGGGCCGTGCTCGACGGCACGGAAATCGCGGCGCTGCTCCTCAGCAAGCGTTATCCGGCGCTGACGATGGGCGACGTGATCCTGATCTTCAACGTGGTGCTGTTCCTGGCCGCGATGTCCCTGCTCGGCGTCGAGCCGGCCCTTTATTCGATCCTGACTTACGTCGCGGCGGCCAAGACTCTGAACTTCGTGATCTACGGGGTGGAGGAGTACATGGCGCTGACCGTCGTCTCGCGGGAGGCGACGGCCCTGCGCGAGCGGATCACGAGCGAGCTCGGCCGGGGCCTGACGGTCTACCGCGGCTACGGGGGCGTCAGCGGCGACGAGCACGACATTCTGTACTGCGTCGTGACGCGTCTCGAGCTCGGGCGCGTGATGGGCATCGTCCGCGGCATCGATCCGGCGGCGTTCATGGTCCACCACCCGCTGTCGGGGGCCGAGGGCGGCCTGCTCAAGAAGTCCCTGCCCCACTGACCTCCGTCCCGCGGAAATAGCGGTATTTGCTAGTCTTTTCCCCAATGAACACGGCCCGGCGCTGGCTGCTGGTGACGGCCCATTTCCTTTGCCCGCTGCTGTTCTTCACCAACCTCACGCGCAACCCGTACGTCACCCAGATCGCCCTGCTCAACGCGACCCTGGCGATCGCGCTGGCGGCCTGGGCCTGCCGCGAGGCCGCGCGCGGCGACGGCTTGCGCGTGCCGCGCCTGTCGATCTCCTGGCCGCTCGCGGCGTTCGCGGCCGTCTGGGCGCTGTCGTGGACGCGGGCGTACTTCGGCCACGCCGACTTCTTCAAGGAGTCGATCCGCGCCGAGGGCGCGCGCGCCGCGCTGTTCCTCGCCGTCAACTGCCTCGCGGCCTGGTGGCTCGCGGCGACGACCGCGACCGAGGACGACGGCACGAGCGACGTGCCGCTCGGCCAGTGGATCGCCTTCGTCGCGGTCGTCGCCGTCCTCTGGTGCGGGCTGCCGGCGGCGCGCGCGCGCGCGGCGCGCGCGCCGAGGACTTCGCGGCGATCGCCTGGGAGCCGTACGGGGCGCTGGTCTGGGCCGTGAGCCTCGCCTGGGCGGCGCGGCTGTGCCGGCGCGGGCGCGTGACGGACTTCCTGCATCTCGCTTTCGCCGCCGGCTTCCTGGCCTCGCTGTACGGCGTCGCGCAGTACTTCAACAAGGAGATCGTCTGGCCGGTCGTGCTCAACCCGTACGGCGGCCGCGCCGTCTCGACGTTCGGCAACCCGAACTTCCTGTCGACGTACAACGCCGCGCTGATGCCCTCGGCGCTGGCGCTGTTCCTCGTGGAGAAGGGGGGCGGCGCCTGGCCTACGGCGCGCTGTTTCTCGTGCTCGAGGCGGCCCTGCTCGCGACGCTGACGCGCTCCTCGTGGGGCGGCGCCGCCGTCGGCGCGGCCGCTCTCGCGATCTCGCCGCTGCTGCGCCGCCGACTCAAGGAGGAGCCGCGCGCGGCCGGGCTGCTGTTCGGCGTCGCGCTGGCGCTGGCCCTGCTCTGGCCGTCGAGCACGATCTCGAGCGGCTACACGCCGACGGTCGTCGGCCGCCTCACGGAGTTCTCCTCGATCGTCAAGCGCGACGGCTTCTACAGCCCGCTGCATCAGCGCGTGCTGATCTGGACGTCGGCGTGGCTCATGGGCTCGGAGGAGCCGGTGCTCGGCAAGGGAGCGGGGCTCTTCGAGCTGTTCTACCCGTTCTACCAGGGCGGCCTCCTGCACGCCTACGACTTCTACCGCAACATGCGCACGCACGCCAACAACGCCCACAACGAGATTCTCGAGACGTTCGCGCAGACGGGCCTGCTCGGCCTCGGCGTCCTGCTCTGGCTTTGGACGACGTTCTTCGCCGGGGCGTGGAAGTGGGCCAGGACGCGGCTCGGCGACGATCCGCTGTGGGCCGGCGCCGTCGCCGGCGCGGCGGCCGTGCTCGCCGACAACATGCTCAACGTCTCGCTGCACTTCGCGGTGCCGGCGTTCATCTTCTGGTGGCTGGTCGGCACGGCGGTCGGACGCGCGGCGCGCGAGGCGGGGCCCGCTCCCGTCCGCGGCGCGGCGTGGGGCAGGCCCGTCGCCGCCCTGCTCGTCGCGGCGTCGCTGTTCGCGGCCTGGCAGCAGGTCCGCTACTGGTCCCGCGAGGCCTGGTACTTCGCGGGCTTCAAGCTCGTGCGCCAGGGCAACCTTCCCGCCGCGATCCGCGCGCTCGAGCGCTCGCGGGCGTGGGGGCCGCGCGAGGTCAACGCGATCTATGAGCTCGGCAACGCCTACGCCCGCTCCGGACGCGCGGCGGACTCCGCCGAAGCGTACGAGGGGGCGCTCAAGGCCAACGCGGGCTACGACGAGATCTACTTCAACCTCGCGACGGTGTACGCCTCGTCGCTCGGCCGCCCCGACCGCGCCGGCCCGTACTACGAGGCGGCGTGGGCGCTGAATCCTCTCTCCGCGGAGATCGCCAACGGCGTCAGCTCGTTCTACCTGCGCGATCCCGCCGCCAACAAGAAGGCGGCCGAGGCCGTGCTCAAGCGGGCCGCGCGCTCGTTCCCGCTGAACGCGAACTACTGGAACAACCTGGGCTACCTGTACGTGATGGACAAGCGCTGGGCGGAGGCCGAGGACGTCTACTCGCGCGCGCTCGAGCTCAATCCCGAGGCGCCGGCGCTCGTGCGCAACCTCGAGGCGGTCGCGGCCCAGTCCGGCCGCCCGCCGGCGCCCGCGCTGGCCGACTCCCGGGAGCTGCTGGCGCTCGACGCCGCCGTCTCGAAGGGGGACTGGTCGGCGCGCGCGCTGGCGCGGGCGGAGGCGCTGGCGCGCCGGCGCCCGTCCCTGCTCAAGGCGAAGTTCCTCCACGGCAGCCTCCTTCTCGCCAACGGGCGCGCGGCCGAGGGCGCGGCCGTGCTCGAGGAGGTCGTCGCCCGGGATAAAGGAAGGGCGGCTCCGCGGGTGAACCTCGCCAACGCCTATCAGAGCCTCGGCCGCGTCGCCGAGGCGGAGGCCCAGCTGCGGGCGGCCCTGGGCCTCGAGCCCGGCAACGCGGCGATCCGCGCCCGCCTCGAGGCTCTGGGGAAGAAGCCCTGAGCCGGCGCGGCGAAAGGTTAAAAGCGCGTAATAATTCAGCAATCGGGTTCTCTTATGATTCTCGGGTCCGGGAGAATCACGCCCGGAACGCGCAAATTCGCCATTGAATAGAATCGGAATCGTCGTCGTGACGGCGCTCCTCGTGCTCGGGGCGGTCCACGCGCGCGCCCAGGAAGACGAGGGCTCGAGCGGGCTCAGCCGTCCCATGCGCGTGGCCGTGCGCTTCTACGAGCAGGGCGAGGACATCCAGGCGATGGACCGGTTCATGGAGATCCTGACGAAGGGAGACCCCTCCGAGCGTTCGATGGCCAACGAGTACATCAACCTGATCACGCACCGCATGAACACCTCGGGCGGCAAGGGCGGCGCGCCGGCTCCGCAGCCCGGCGTGACCGTCGCCGAGCCCGTCAATCCCAACGTCGCGAGCCCGATCAAGCGCGCGTCCCCGGCCGGCCGCGAGGTCCCGGAGACGATCTCCGAGGGGCCGCCGGCCGCGGCCGCGCGGAGCGCTTCGACAACCTCGACGAGGAGTCCGTGCGCCCGAACGCCCGCAAGAAGCCCGCCGCGGCCCGCGCCCGCGGCGACGACATGCCCGCGGCCAACAAGGCCCTGATGCGCAAGGAGATCCGAGCGCGCCTGCGCAGCGCCGTCGAGAAGAGCCTCGCCGATCTGAAGTCCGTCGAGGGCGTGCGCGTCGTCATGCGCGAGAACGGCGACCCCGAGGCGATCGGCATCCCCACGCCCCTGCTGTTCCAGTCCGGCATCGCCTTCCAGAGCGGCGCGCAGCGCATCCTCGACCCTCTGACGAAGCTGACGTTCGCGCTCGGCACGACCCAGGCCGTCATCCTGCCCGAGGGCACGGCGATCGGCGACGCGAAGGTCCTGGACATGCGCCGGACGATGGGCATCTCCTCGCACCTGTTCAACGCGGGCGTCGCGCCGCCGCGCGTGCGGGTGAACCTGCTCAACACGCAGGTCGACATCCCGAAGGGCCTGCTCGACTTCAAGGGCGTGGTCATCGTCTTCGTCTACAACCAGCCGCTGTCGCTCGTCGTCGAGAGCGCGGTCGGCGACGAGCTCGGGCCGCCCATCTCCCTCGGCGTGTACCCGCCCTCGTTCCGCCCGTCGCGCGGCCAGGGGGTCATCATCGAGTTCTCGGTCTCCGACCCGCCCGCGGGCCTGGTGTCCTGGAAGTTCCAGCTGCTCCAGCCGTCGCGCGACGGCTCGGAGCTCGCGCCGCTGCAGGACGTCGTCGGCGGCGGGCCCGTGTTCCACCAGATCTTCTGGAACGGCAAGCAGAACTACTTCGGCGAGTCGCTGCCGCCCGGGCGCTACGAGTGCGTGCTGACCGCCCTCGACGCCAAGAACCGCCAGCGCTCGGTGCACCGCTGGATCTCCGTCGTCGACGACGGCGGCGGAGAGCGCCTGCTCGCGGCGGATGCGGGCGGCGCGACGAAGGTCGAGGCGGCGCCGGCGGCGGTGGCCGCGGCGGCCGCGCCCGCCGCGTCGGCGCCCGCCGCGCTCGCGCCGAGCGCCGACCTCGCCGGCGCGCGCGAGAAGCCCCTCGTCGAGGGGATCAAGGCCGCGCCGAAGCCCGTCGAGATCACGCCGCGCGCCGAGCAGCCGCGCGCCAAGCGCCAGGTGACCAAGCGCCCGGTGCGCGGCAAGAAGGCCGGCAAGGCCGACAAGGGCAAGGAAGCCCGCGTCACCACCCCGAAGGCGCCCGTCGCCGCCGCCCCGGCCGCCGAGGCCTCCGAGGAGGAAGGGTCCGAGCCCGCGCCCGCGAAGCCCGCCAAGTCCGCCGCCTCGAAGTCCGAGTGGGCGCTCGCGTTCAACAAGGGCACCTACCAGCTCACGCCCGAGGCCGAGAAGCAGCTCGCCGCGGCCGCCGCCGCCGTGCCCTCTCACCCGCTCGAGAACCTCAAGGTCTCGGGCCACAGCGCCCCCGACGAGGCCGACGGCGCGGCGCTCGCCGGACAGCGCGCGAAGATGGTGGCGAGCATCCTGGTCAACCGCTACCAGGTGGACTCCAAGAGGATCTTCATGAGCTCGGCGGCCTCCGGCTCGGGCTCGAAGGTGGACCTGGCGTTCGCGAGGACCGAATGAGCGCGCAGATCGACCAGCTCATCGACTCCCTGGCCTTCGGCAAGGCCGCGGCCGCGTCCGGCCCGTGCCTCGGCCTGTACCTGAGCCCGGAGACGATCTACATCGCCGAGTCCCGCGTCAAAGGCGGCGTCGTGACGGTCGACCACCTCGTGCGCATTCCGATCCCGCCCGACGGCAAGGCCGCGGCCGCCGGCACGATGACGATGAGCACCGACTTCCTGGCCGACCCGAACAAGGTCGGCGGGCTGATCCGCCAATCGATGTCGCAGACGCGCTGGAACTCGAAGAACGTCGTCGTGACGCTCTCCCATCACCTCGGGCTGCTGCGCTACTTCCCGATGCCTCCCATGGAGCGGCGCTTCCTGCGCACGGCGGTTCCCGTCGAGGCGAAGAAGTACATTCCGATCCCGTTCGACGCGCTCGCGCACGACTTCCAGGTCGCGCCGATGCCCCCGGACCCCGCCGGCAAGCCGCGCAACGGCGTGCTGATCGCGGTCACGCAGAGCAAGAACCTGGCCAACATCCAGGGCCTGCTCGCCTCGCTCGGCCTCAACTTGATCGGCCTCGAGGTGGCGCCCTGCTCGGTGCTGCGCCTGTGGCAGGCCGTCGAGCCGCCGAAGGGGCCCGAGCCGTTCGTGCAGGCGCACTTCGACGGCGGCAGCGTCCGCATCATGATCTACGACCGCGGGCTTCCCGTGTTCTTCCGCGAGGTGTTCCTCGGCGCGACCGCGGCGATCGCCGATCAGCGCAAGATCGACATGACGGGCTGCCTGTCCTTCGCGCAGAAGCAGCTCGGCCTCTCCGGCGTCAACAAGATCAAGCTCAGCGGCACGCCCGCGACGCTCGGCCCGTGGGTCGAGGCGTTCACGACCGAGACGGGCGTCAAGGCCGAGATCCAGGACACCGCGAAGCTGCTCTCCATCAAGGGCGGCGACTGGGGCGGCTACGCGGCCATCGGCGCCTCGACGCGCTCGACGGCGTCCTCGGCGCTGACGATCGACCTCGCCGCCAAGGACCGCGTCGGCGAGGACGAGCGCCAGGTCGCGCGCGACATCATCATCGCGGGCATGGCCCTCGGCGCGCTGATCGCGCTCACGGGCATCTTCCAGGCGACGACCTACAGCCACCGCGCCAAGGAGCTCGACAACTACGTCGTCGAACCCGACGTGAAGGCGGCGCTGCAGGGCCTCCAGCCCGTCGAGATCGACGCGAAGCTCGGCGAGATGCGCGACCAGCTCAAGAAGCTCAAGCAGGTGACGGGCAACCAGGGCACGCGCCCCGTCGTCTCCCAGGTGCTGCGCGAGATCGTCGAGCTCATGCCCGACAACCTCTGGCTGACGAAGTTGACCGCGACGAACGGGCTCGGCGGAGACAAGGCCGGCCTCGACATCTCGCTTCGCGGGCACGCGCGGGCCGCGACGCCCGCCGAGGAGCAGGACCTCGCGTTCCAGTTCAAGGAGATCCTGCTGCGCGACCCGAAGCTCGGGCCGCAGTTCGACGTCCAGATTTCCGTCCAGGGCAAGGCGCCCGGGCCGGCCGACAGCTCGCAGGGCCTCGATCCCGAGGCGCTGCAGCGCAAGCTCGAGGACCGGACCGAGTGGACCATCGAGCTCAAGGGGAAGCGCTGACATGGCCGACGACAAGAAGCCCGCGGGCGGCGTCAACCTCGACAAATACATCGCCGTCGTCAAGACGGAGGTCGACGTCGTCACGTCCACGATCCGCGACAAGGGCGCCAAGCGCTTCGGCAAGGCGTTCGGCATCGCCGGGGCCTTCGTCGCCCTCGCGTACTGGTTCGTCTACAAGCCGCCGCAGAGCAAGATCTCGCGCCTGTCGCGCGAGATCGAGGCGGCCAGCGCGATGTCGGCGTCGGCGTCGCAGTACAAGGAGCTGCGCGACCAGCTCGCCGGCTCCTACGGGACTCTGCCGCTGCTCAAGGACCAGCAGCAGTGGCTCTCGAACGCGATGATCGACTCCCTGCGCGCCGACAACCTGACGCCCGAGTCCTTCCGGCCCGTCACCGAGAACGAGTCGAGCGGACTCATCTTCCAGACCTCGTCGGTGCAGATGACCCTGCGCTTCAACGATCTTTACGCGTGGCTGCTGCGCCTCGAGAGCGCGCGGCCGCTGATGCACATCGGCGTCCTCGAGGTCAGCAAGAAGACCGACATGCTCGGCTACAACTCCGTGAACTGCTCCGTCATGACCGCGATTCCGAAAAAGAGGTTCAACTAAGATGGCCGCGGCAGGGACGCGCGGCGGGTTCGGCTGGGTGATCCTCGTGATCGCCCTGGCGGTGCCCGGCGTGCTGTTCTACAACTGGTGGTCGCATCTCAAAGCCGAGCAGGCCCGCGCCGTCGCGGCCAAGGCCGCCGCGCGCGTGCCGGAGGGGGCGTGTTCTCCCCGCAGACCGGCCAGGCCAAGCTCGTCAACCCGATGACCCCGACGCCCACGCCCTCGACGGGTCCCGTCGCGGCGGCCCCTCGGCGGTGCAGACCGCCTCCGCCGCGACGAACGCGGCGACGGCGGCGCCCGCCCCGGCCCCGCGGGGGCCGCGCCCGTCCCGGAGCCGGCCGCGGCCTCCAACGCGGCCGCCGCGCCCTCCGCCTCGACGGCCGCGGTCGCCTCGGCCCCGGCGCTCAAGCGCGATCCGATGCTCTCACCGTACGACCAGGTGCGCATCCTTGAGGAAGAGGAGAAGAAGCGCCTGGCGGCCGAGGCGCTCGCCAACGCCAACAGGCCGGTCAAGAAGGGCCCGCCGAAGAAGGAAGACATCACCAAGAAGATCGAGCTTCAGGGCATCGTCAGCGGCGAGGACGGGAACAAGGCCATCGTCAACGGCGACCTCGTCGGCGTCGGCGAGCTCATTCTGGGCAAGGTCAAGATCGTGCGCATCACCCAGGCCGGCGTCGTCTTCGATTACCAGGGCAAGAAGTTCACCAAGTCGGTGAGCCAGGACTGAGCCGTAGGAGGCACCATGATTCGCACTCACGATAGCCGGCTGAAGAAACTCGCGCGAGGCGCCGTCTCGGCGCTGACGGCGCTCGGCCTGGCGGCTTCCGGTCCCGGGGAGGCGCTCGCGCAGCGCCGCCGCGCGGAACCCGAGGCGAATCCCCAGTTCCAGCAGTCCCCCGGAGGCGGAGGCGGCCCCATCGGCGACGCCGAGCCTCAGGCCCCCGGCGCCCCGGCCGATCCCGACGAGTCTCCCGTCCCGCGCCAGGTCCAGGGCGTGCAGATCGGCGCGACGGCGCCCGCCCGCGGCGGCGGCACGGCGTCCCTGGCCCCGCTCGACATGCGCGTCACGGTCCGCGTCAAGGGCGCGCCGCTGGCGACCTTCCTCGACACGATCTCGGCGCAGGCCAAGGTCAACTTCATCATCACCGAGGGCCTCGAGTCCAAGCGCGTGACCGCGTTCCTGCAGAACGTGACCGTGCGCGAGGCGCTGCAGGTCCTGCTCGAGATCAAGGGCCTGACCTACCAGCAGATCGGCAAGTCGAACACCTACGTGGTGACGCCGCGCTCGAAGCAGGTCGAGAACCTGATCACGCGCATCTACACGCTGAGCTTCATCCCGCTGATCCCGCTCAACGGCGACTCGGCCTCCAACCCGGCGTCGTCCGGCGGAAGCCTGAGCGGAGCCTCCAGCAACGGTAATTCGGGGGATCGACGTCCGCCTCCGCGTCGAGCGGCGGGGGCAG
The DNA here is from genome assembly GCA_023213235.1 of Elusimicrobiota bacterium. Lineage (GTDB taxonomy): Bacteria > Elusimicrobiota > Elusimicrobia > UBA1565 > UBA9628 > GWA2-66-18. The sequence goes on from CP096137.1 coordinate 1,802,262, forward strand.
CGGCGGATCGAGCGGAGGCGCGCCCGGCGGCTCCGGGAACCTGGCGTCGGGCGGGACCGAGGTCGCGATCATCAACGTCCTGCGCAGCGTCCTCTCCAAGTCCGGCCACGTCGAGGTCGAGCCGCGCACCAACGCGCTGATCGTCACCGACATCCCCGAGGTCTTCCCTCAGGTCGAGCAGATCATCGCCGAGCTCGACAAGAAGGCTCCGCAGGTGCTCATCGAGGCGCAGATCGTCGAGATCGACTCCCAGCGCTCCCGCGAGCTCGGCTTCGAGTGGGGCGGGCCCAACGGCGAGCTCGGCACCTTCACCGGCGGCGTGCGCGACACGACCTTCCCGCTGAACCTCCCGACCAACCTCGAAAAGTCCCGCTTCTTCGACCCACTGGCCGGCGTGACGAGCTCGATCGGCGCGAGCGGCGGCTCGGCGCAGGCCGCGGCTCCCGCGGCGCCCGCGGCCGGCCCGATCAACACGGGCAGCTTCATGCGGACGAGCGTGCTCGACCTGACCTCGCTGAAGATCGCGCTGCGCGCGCTCATCTCGCGCTCGGAGGCCCGCTTCCTCGGCAAGCCGAAGATCCTGACCCTCAACAACAAGAGCGCCGTCATCGAGATCAGCTCGAGCGAGGCGACGAACTTCCGGCAGTCGCAGAGCAGCCTCGGCGGCTCGGGCGGACAGACCGTCAACGACGTCGCGCGCGAGCCCACCGGCCTCATCCTGCGCGTGACCCCGCAGGTCAACAAGGAAGGCTACATCACGATGCTCGTGCAGCCCTCGTTCACGGACGTGCAGGAGTCGAGCCTTTCGACGATCGCCAGCCGCGTGTTCAATCCGATCCGGCGCTCGGCGTCCACGCTCGTGCGCATCAAGAACGGCCAGACCCTCGTGCTCGGCGGCCTGCTGCGCTCGACGGAGACCAAGGTCGTGCGCAAGGTCCCGTTCCTGGGCTACATCCCGATCGTCGGCTGGCTCTTCACGAGCTCCTCGACGCGCCGGGTCAACTCCGACCTGGTCATCTTCATCACCCCGACCATCGTCAGCGACTAGTCCGGTGTGGTCGTTTTGTGAAACCTATAGGGAGGGGGCTTGACTTCCCGGGGGAGGGGGCCATACTTCGGTTAAGGGAGAGTAAAACCCAACCCATGTCCAACCTGGCTGAAATTCTCGTCAGCAGCGGCGTCCTCACCGAGGAGCAGCGCGACAAGGCCCAGAAGGCGGCCGTGCAGAGCCGCTGCGCGTTCGGCGAGGCCGCGGTCAAGCTCGGCTTCACGAAGGAGGACGACATCGCCGTCGCCCTCTCGAAGCAGCTCGGCATCCCCTACGCCTCGCGCGAGAACAAGATCCTCAAGTCGGAGAAGGGCCAGAACCTCGAGAAGGTCGTGCCCGAGAACTACGCGCGCGAGAACCTCGTGCTGCCGCTGTTCGTCGACGAGAACGTGCTCGCCGTCGCGCTGTCGGACCCCGACAACGTGATGCTCATCGACAACCTCAAGCTGCTCAGCGGCCACGAGATTCAGGCGTTCATCGCGACGAAGACCCAGATCCTCAAGGCGATCGACGAGTTCTACCTCGGCAGCAGCGCCATCGACACGACCCTCAACGCGAAGAAGGGGAAGACGACGTCGAGGAGGCGCCTCAGGGCGGCGAGGAGCGCCTCAACCTCGACCAGCTCACCGTGGACGCCGCCGGCGCCCAGACCGTCTCGCTCATCAACGCGATTCTAAAACAGTCGATCCAGGAGCGCACGTCGGACATCCACATCGAGAAGTACGACGAGCGCGTGGCCCTGCGCTTCCGCATCGACGGAATCCTGTACGAGCGCTCGCCCCCGCCGAAGCACCTGTTCTCGGCCATGATCTCGCGCATCAAGATTCTCTCGAAGCTCGACATCGCCGAGCGCCGCCTTCCCCAGGACGGCCAGTTCTCCATCAAGGTCCAGAACCGCGTCATCGACCTTCGCGTGTCGATCTGCCCCTGCGTGTTCGGCGAGAAGGTCGTCATGCGTATTCTCGACAAGGGCGCCATCGACCTCGACATCAACAAGGTCGGCTTGGACCCCCGCCAGCGCGACGACATCATCGACGCGGCGAACAAACCGCACGGCCTGTTCTTCATGACCGGCCCGACGGGTTCCGGCAAGACGACGACTCTGGGCGCCATTCTCAACTCGATCAAGAGCCCCGACATCAACATCATGACGATCGAGGACCCGGTCGAGCTCAAGATCGAGGGTATCAACCAAGTTCAGGTTCGTGCTAATATCGGCCTGACCTTCGCCTCGGCGCTGCGCTCCTTCCTGCGCCAGGACCCCGACGTCATCCTCGTCGGCGAGGTCCGCGACCAGGAGACGGCGCAGACCTGCCTGCGCGCCGCGCTCACCGGCCACTTGGTGATCTCCACGCTCCACACCAACGACGCGCTCTCATGCGTGGCGCGTCTCATCGATATGGGCATCGAGCCGTTCATGCTCGCGAACTCCCTGCAGCTGGCCGCCGCGCAGCGCCTCGTGCGCCTGCTCTGCCCGCTGTGCAAGAAGCCGGCCAAGGTCCCGCCGGAGCTCGCCGAGCAGGTCGTGCGAGAGTCGCTCATCGAGAACCCGCCGGATCCCTCGACGGTGACGTTCTACGAGGCCCGCGGCTGCGACAAGTGCTCGCGCACCGGCTACTCGGGCCGAAAGGCGATCTACGAGGTCTACAAGCTCAACGCGGAGATGAAGGAGATCATCTACCGCTACGGCGCCGACGTCGGCAAGCTCAAGAAGGCCGGCGAAGCCGCCGGCATGTGGACGATGCGCGCCTCGGGCTTCCGCAAGGTGCTCAACGGCCTGACCACGATCGACGAAGTGATGTCCGTGACCGTGTCCGATTGACACGGTAAGACGCTCCTGTTACACTGGGAACATAGATGGCGCGATACGCCTACACGGTACAGGACAGCAAGGGAGAGACGTCCTCCGGAGCGCTCGAGGCCAACAGCGAGAATGAGGCCATCAACTCGCTGCAGGCCAAGGGCTACTTCATCCTCTCCATCAGCGCCGACAAGACCGGCGGCGGGGCGGGGGCAAGGCGGCGGCCGGCGGCGGCGCCCCGGCCCTGCGCGACCTCGTCTTCTTCGCCGAACAGCTCTCGACGCTCCTGAACGGCGGCGTGCCGCTGGTGCGCGCGCTCTCCCTGCTGGGCGAGAACTCGAGCTCCAAGCCCCTGCAATACGCGCTCGCCCAGGTCACCAAGGACGTCTCCTCCGGCACGGCCCTCTACCGCGCGCTCGAGCGCCACCCCAAGGCGTTCGACACGCTGTGGGTCTCGCTCGTGCAGGCCGGCGAGATGGGCGGCCAGCTGCCGAAGGTGCTCAAGCAGATCGGCGCCTACATGCACTCCCAGGCCGAGATCCAGGGCAAGATCGTCACCGCGATGGCCTACCCCGGCGTCCTGATGACGGTGTCCGGCGGCGTGCTCCTCTTCTTCATCGTCAAGATCGTCCCCGTCTTCGCCGAGATCTTCGCGTCCTTCAACGTGAAGCTGCCGCCGCTGACCGCGGCCATCATCGTCGTCTCGAACATCCTCGTCCACCACCTCGCGGGCCTGATCATCACGATCATCGCGCTGTGGTTCGTCTGGAACGCCTACACGTCCACCGAGTCGGGGCAGGAGGCGAAGTGGAACATGATCTTCGCCTTCCCCATGTTCGGGGACTTCGTCAAGAACATGATGATCGAGCGCATGCTGACCACGCTCTCGACCTTGATCGAGTCCGGCGTCAGCATCTTGAACGCGATCTCCGTCCTCGAGGGCGTCTTCGCCAACAACATCATCTTCAAGCGCGTGCTCCAGTCGGTCAAGGCCGACGTCGCGGGCGGCAAGTCGATCTCGCAGTCGTTCAAGAAGACCGGCGCCCTGCCCTCGCTCGTCACCGAGATGATGTTCATGGGCGAGGAGTCGGGCAAGCTGCCCGACATGCTCGTGACCTTGTCCGGCTTCTATAAAGAGCAGATCGAGCAGTTCACGCGGCGCTTCAACGCGATCATCGAGCCGATCATGGTCGTCGGCATCGGCCTTCTCGTCGGCGTCATCGTGCTGGCCGTCTTCCTGCCGGTCTTCAAGCTCTCGAGCCTGGGAAAATAATGAAAACGAACGATACGAAGGGCTTCACCTTGATCGAGCTGCTCGTCGTCGTGCTCATCATCGGCATCCTCGCGGCGGTCGCGGTGCCGTCCTACATGAAGAGCGTCGAGACGACCAAGGCCGACGACGCGGTGGCTCTCGTGAACATGATCGGCACGACGAACAAGATGTTCGCGCTCGACCACTCCAACAACTACATCGTGGGCACGTTTCCGACGGCGGCCAACACGGGCTGCGGCACGGCGGCCTGCGCTCCGACGACGTACACGAGCGCCTGCAACCTCGTCTGGTGCAAGTATCTCGCGGACCAGAACTTCGGATCGAAGCCGTACACGTTCTTCGCGTGCGACCCCGGCGGCGGGGCGTGCGGCACGAGCGGCGGGTCCGGCATGACCGCCGGCGCGCGCCGCAAGTCCGGCACCTACGCCGCCTGGGGCTACGCGCAGAACGGCTCGGGGATCATCACCAATTATGGCGGGGCACCTGCCGCGGCGTACTAGAACAACCGGGGGGACTCCACCTCCGGCTACACGCTCGTCGAGGTCATGGTCGCGATGCTGCTGACCTCGATCATGGTCACCTCTGTGTTCAGCGTGGCCCTGACGGTCAAGACCGGCGGCTCCAAGGGCGAGCGCAAGATCAAGGCGGCCGCGGGCGCGCGCCAGGTGGCCGCCGTGCTCAAGAACTACGTCACGGGCGATCCCAACAGCACGATGGTGGGCTTCACCGGCCCCGGGCAGGGCACCAATAAGTGGTCCATGGATAGCCCTCCCGTCAACGACACGAGCTGCACCGACTGCTACGCTCTGACGCCCGGCAGCCACACCTTGACGGGGATTCTCCCAAGCACGTTCGAGGATCCGCCGTACAACGCGCGCGTCATCTATTTCGTCACGGCGACGGACACGATCACGGACGGCGTGAACACGCGGCCGGTCCCCTCGGTCAGCATCACGACGACCTGGACGGATCCATGAGAACGAAGCGCGCGGGCGTGTCGCTCATCGAGCTCGTCATCGGGATGTCTTTGGCCTCCTTCGTGCTCGCCGGGGTGGCCGGCATCGCCGCCCAGATGACGCGCGCGCAGGTCGAGGGCATCCGCAGCGGCACCGCGACAGGCTGGTCGGTGATCAGCTACATCGCGATGTCCAAGGAGATCGAGGACGGCAACGTCCTCGCGTTCCCGATCGCCGACGGCGCCGGCGCCGACCAGCTCATCCTGTGCAAGAACTGGTCCCGCGCCCAGGGCGCCCTGCCCGGCGGCCAGCTCTACACGATCGACCCCGTGACCAACGCGGCGGCGAACACGTCCGTCGTGCAGTACTGCGTCGACTCCACCGACGCGTCGAACCTCCTCCTGCGCCGCTTCGAGAACACCGGCCCCGCCGTCCAGTGCCCGAATCCCGGCGTTCCCGTCGCCTGCACCGACGCCCCGTCGGGGACCTGGACGAAGACCGACGTCGTCGGCTTCCGCCTCGAGAAGCTCTCCGGGGCCAACGTCTTCACCCGCGCCAACAACGTGGGCGGCGTGCGCGTGCGCTACGTCATCGGCCGCCAGACGCCGACGACCAACGATCCCAATCCGAGATCGACGCCGTTCGACATCGCGATCGCGATGAACAAGAACTACAGCTCGACCCTTGATTAACCTTCGCTCCCGCCGCGGCTCGGTCCTCATCCACGTCCTGATCACGGGCGTCATCGTCGCGTTCATCGCGGGCGGCCTGCTGCGCATGATCCTCATGAACTACATCGCCGTCGACCGGGCGACGAAGGGCGCGGCCAACCGCAAGGAGTCGGAGGCGATGCTCCAGCGCGCGCTGACGTACTGGAACAAGACCAACAGCGTCTGCTCGACGGACGCGACGTACTTCGTCTGCGCCGGCGCCGGAGTGGGGGCGAACACCTGCGACTGCTCGTGCCCCAGCACCGTGGCCGTGCCGCGCGTCGTCGTCAGCCGCATGGGCGGCGGCGTCGGCGGGCCGCCCCCGTGCCTGATCACGATCACGTCCTCCGACCCCCAGTGACGCGCCGGCTGATCACGACGGCCGACGACTTCGGCGACACCCTCACGTCAACGCGGCCGTCCTGCGCGCCCACCGCGAGGGCATCCTGCGCTACGCGAGCCTCATGGTCGGGCGCCCGGCCGCGGCCGAGGCCGCGCGCATCGCCCGGGACAACCCCGGGCTGGGCGTGGGCCTTCATCTCGAGCTGTGCGCCGACGCGCCCGAGAAGGCCGGCCTGCGCTACTTCTTCGATGCGAAGGCGCGCGCGGGTCTCGACGGCGAGATCCGCGGCCAGCTCGACGCCCTCCTGGAGCTCGGCGTGACGCCCACCCACGTCGACGGCCACATCAACGTGCACGTCCACCCCGTCGTCTTCCCGGCGCTGTGCCGCGTCGCGCGGGAGTACAAGATCCCGCGCGTGCGCCTGCCGGGAGGGAGTGGGACGCGGCCAAGACCTTCCCGGGGGCCTGGACGCCGGCACCGCGGTCCTGGCGGGCGTATTCGGGGCGATGGGCGCCTGGGTGGGGGCGCGGCCGCCGGGCTCGAGGTCCCGCGCACCTGGGGGCTGCTGCGCTCCGGCCTCATGAAGGAGGACTACGTCCTGTGGCTCCTCGCGCGCCTGCCGGAGGGCGACACCGAGCTTTATTTTCATCCGACCACGGACCCGCGCCTGCGCGCGACCGACGTCCCCGCCCCGTCCCACCAGAGCGTCACCGAGCTCGAGACCTTGCTCAGCCCGCGCGTGCGCGCGGCGCTCGACCGCGAGGGGATCGCGCTCGCCGGCCCCGTCAGGGCCTGACGAACAGCGCCGACATCGCCTCGTAGGCGCCGGGCTTCTCCGCCGCCAGGCGCGCCTTGATCTCGTCGCTGAACACGACCTTGGTGAAGCCCGCCGCGGCGGCGCGCTGGCCGGTCCAGGTCGCGAGCGCGGCCTCTTCGGGCGTCGCGCCGAGGGCCGTGAGGCGGTTGAACTCCGCGAGATTGTCCCCGTACACCCAGGCGCCCTTGATCCCGGTCACGGCGGAACCGAACCGCTCCAGCGCGGCTTCGAAGGAACGTTTGGCGTCGACCATGGCCGACACGGCTCCGGTCTCGGACTTCGTCTCGATGTTCGAGGACATGCGGCCGTTCGACAGCTCGAAGTCCGCGTAGTACGACGGGGGCAGCGGCAGGCCGTCCTTCGCGAAGCCCCGCGGCGCGTAGCGGCCGCCCCACTCGGCGACCTCCCAGCGTCCCGGGCCTTCGCGGCGCCGCACCCACAAAGTCCTGCCGTCGGCTCCCGTCCAGCGCTCGTAGCGAGTCGTCAGCTCGCCCTCCTGGGCGACCCGCGCCTCCGTGAGGGTGTACTGGCCCTTGCGCGTGAGGACCGTCGCGCCGGTCTCCTCCGTGGCGCCGTCGAAGGCGGCGTCGAGAGGCTCGTCCTCTCCGTGCCGCGCGAGCAAGGAGGCGACCAGGGCCTTGGCCTGATCCTGCGCGGTCGGCGGCTCGGCGCGGGCACGCTCCGGCTCGGCGACGGCCGCGACGGGGACGGGCCGGTCCGTGGGAATCGCGGGCGCGGCGAGGATGGGCGTCAGGGCGACGGGGGAGAGCGACAGCGACGGGGCCAACGCGCGGGCGGGATCGGACAGGGCCGGGAGCGCGAGAGCGCCCACGCGCAGGGCCGGGGCCGGAGAGGCGTTCCAGACGGGCGGCGCCACCTCGATGATCGCCGCGCCCGCGGGGGCGGCCAGGAACGCGGCCAGGAGCCAGGCTCTCATGCTATGAGGATAAGGGCCGCCGCCGCCCGGCGCCTGGGCCCTAGGGCCTAGCGGGCTGCCGCTGCTGTGCGGCATAGAGGAACAGGCCGGCGCCCGCCCAGACGAGCTCGCGCACGTGGCGGATGAGGCCGACGGTGAAGCCGAGCTCGGCCCCGAGGCCGAGCCCCTTGAAGATCACGGCCTTGCCGCCTTCCTGGGTGCCGATCTTGGCGGGCACCATGAAGGCGAAGGAGTCGACGAGGTTGGAGAGGAACTCCACGCACAGGGCGGTCTCGAAGGACAGCGGGGCGCCGAGAAACAGGCAGATGAGCCAGATCTCGGCGGCGCCCCACGCGTAGCCGACCATGAAAAACACGGTCGAGGCCGCGAGGCGCCCGGGGTGCCGCGAGAGGAAGCCGCGCAGGTGCAGGCGCACCGGCTCGCTCTTGGCCATGGCGTCGGGAAACCGCGTCTTGAGCCAGGCGGGGGGCGCATCGCGAAGACCCCGACGCACAGCGCCACGCCGACGAGGATCACGCTCATGCCGGCCGCCGCCCAGCCGGCCTGGCCCGCCTGGAAGGCGTAGGCCTTCACGTTCAGGAGATAGATCAGGCCGCCGAGCACGAACACGGCCTGGCCGGCGGCCTGCGTGGCCTTGGCGATGACGACCGAGCTCACGCGCGCGTCCTGCGGGAGGTCGGTGCGCAGCATCCCGGGCCGCACGAATTCCCCGGCGATGTTGCCGCTCGGGGTCAGGTAGTTGACCCCGTCGCCGGCCACGCGCACGCGGATCAGGTCCATGAAGCCGACGCGGCGCGCCTCCTCCGGCGCGAACGCGTAGCGCCAGCCGAGCGCGTTGAGGGCGTGGTCGAAGACCTGGAACGGGATGACGACGACGAAGCCCCAGCCGAAGCCCGACAAGCGCCGCCAGACGGCCATCGGGCCGAAGGACCAGAGGAGGTAGAGAAACGTGGCCGTGCCCAATACGAGCACGAAGGCGGTGAACCAGCGGCGGGCGCCCTTCATGCGGGCTACAGGCTCGCGGGGCTGGGTCGGCCGAAGGCCGGCTTGGCCTCGACGGGCTTGAGATAGCCCTGGGACTGCACGACGAACAGCTCGCCGCGCCACAGCACGGTGTTCGAGGCGCACGCCCCGAGCCAGGCGGCGAAGGAGAACCACTCCGACAGCGGCAGCAGCCACAGCGCGCGCGCCGGCTGGCGGTTGCCGAGGCCCGCCGACAGCGACGACGCGGCGGCGGCCTTGGCGGCCCAGATGCCGCCGAGAACGACGAGGCCGGCCAGGTCCGGCCCGTGGACGAGCAGGCGCAAGGTCGTCAGGGAGAAGCCGTGCTGGATCAGGCTCGCGTAGAAGCCCGCGGGCTGGCACAGGCGGATCGTGCGCGCCCAGCGCACGAGGTGCTTGAAGTGGCCCATGCCGCTCGTGATGCCGGGGACGGAGTCGACGCAGCCCTCGGCCGCCTCGAGGCGCCAGCCGGCCTCGCGCACGGACTCGCCGAGCCAGAAGTCGTCGGCCAGGTGGTCGGCGAGGTTGGCGAAGGCGCCCGTGGCCTCGAAGGCCTGGCGGCGGACCATCATCGCCGCGCCCATCGCGAAGCGCATGCCGAACGCCGCGGAGAACGCCGCCTGGGGCAGGAAGTGCGCGTTGATCGACAGCGCCTCCATGCAGCCCCACAGCCCGCGCGCGCCCGAGGCCTGGTAGAACGAGGTCACGAGGCCGACGGAGGAGTCCTCGAAGGGGGCGGCCATGCGCTTGAGGAAGCCGGGCTCGACGCGGATGTCGGAGTCCGACATCATGAGCAGGTCGTACTTGGCGAACGGGTACGCGTTCGCCATATTGTTGACCTTCGGGTTGTAGCCGATGCGGTTCTTCGAGACCACGACCTCGATGTCGGCTTCCGGGAACTCCTTCTTAAGACGCGTGACGGCCGCGAGCGCGGGGTCGTCGGGGTTGGCCAGGCAGAACAGGATCTGGAAGCACGGGTAGTCCTGCCGGGCGAAGCTGGCCAGGTTCTCGTGCAGCTCCAGGTCGTCGCCCTTGAGCGGCTTGATGATGGTGATCGGCGGCTGGGGCGCCGCCGCCCGCTCGGTCCGGCGCAGCAGGAAGCGCCGGGCGAACGGGATCGAGCCCGCGACGAAGGCGAGCGTGAAGGCCCCGCACCCGAGCGCGAACGCCGAGAACGCGGCGCGTCCGGCCACCGCGGAGGCGAGCATGAACAGCCCCAGGATCTCCCACTCCATGGGAAAGGGGACGTCCCCTTAGGCGGCGACCGGGTCCTTGTGCTTCGTCTGGCCGGGGGCCAGGCGGGAGACGGCGGGCTTCTGCCGTCCGCGCAGGTAGTCGAGGAACTCGCGCCCCTCGCGCAGGCGGCGCTGGCGCTCGAGAGGATCCTTCGCCATGTTGACGAGCATGCGCATGATCGGCGTCGGGCGCGCGTAGAAGCGCGAGTAGAAGCGCTTGACGCCCGCCTCGATCATCTCGGCCGGCAGGTGGGGGTAGGTGATCGCCGAGGCCTGGGTGCCGTCGTTGCGCACCATCGTGCTCTCGTCGTACCACTTGTTGGTCATCGCCTGGCGGTACAGCTCGGTGCCGGGGTAGGCGGCGGCCAAGGAGACCTGGATCGTGTCGACGTTCAGGCGGCAGGCGTACTTGATCGACTCCTCGATCGTGTCCTTCGTCTCGCCGGGCAGGCCGAGGATGAAGGTCCCGTGGATGACGATGCCGAGCTTGCGGCAGTTCTTGGTGAACTCTTCCGCGATGTCGACGCGCACGCCCTTCTTGATGTTGTTCAAGATCTGCTGGTTGCCGCTCTCGTAGCCGACGAGGAGCAGGCGCAGGCCGTTGTCCTTGAAGATCTTCAGGTACTCGAACGGCACGTTGGCGCGGCTGTTGCAGGACCACATGATTCCGAGCTTGCCCAAGCCCTTGGCGATCTCGGCCGCGCGGGTCAGGTCGGCGGTGAAGGTGTCGTCGTCGAAGAAGAACTCCTTGACCTCGGGGAACATCTCCTTGGCCCGGGCCATCTCGGCGATGACGGCCTTCGCGGACTTCGTGCGGTACACGTGGCCGCCGACCGTCTGGGGCCACAGGCAGAACGAGCAGCGCGCGGGGCAGCCGCGGCCCGTATAAAGGGAAAGGTAGGGGTGCTTGAGGTAGCCGATGTAGTAGTTCGGCACGCACAGGTCCCGCTTATAGACGTCGAGCACGGACGGGAGCTTGTCCATGTCCTCGATCAGGGTCCGGTCGGGGTTGTGGACGATCTCGCCGTCGGCCTTGCGGAAGGAGAGACCGGCGACGGTGTCCATCGGACGGCCCTCGGCGACTTCCTTGATCGTGTAGTCGAACTCCTCGCGTCCGACGAAGTCGAGCACGGGGGCGAGCTTCAGGGACTCCTCGGGCAGGACGGCGACGTGGGCGCCCACGAAGCCGATCTTCATGTCGGGGTTCTGCTTCTTGAGGGCCTCGGCGACCTTCGTGTCGTTGTCGAAGGAGGGGTGGAGGTGTGGATGACGCACAGCTCGAAGCCGCGCGCGCGCTGGAGCACCTGCTCGAGCGTCAGGTCGTCGGCCGGGGCGTCGATGAGCTTGGAGGTCGGGATCAGGGCCGCCGGCTGGGCGAGCCAGGTCGGGAACCAGAAGGAGCGGATCTCGCGGCGGGCCTGGTAGCGGGCGCCGGCGCCTCCGTCGAAGCCTTCGAAAGAGGGGGTTCAGGAAGAGGGTCCGCATGGTCGCCATCGTCGATCTCCGTACGTCTGTGGTGTCAGGCTTTCACTTCTTGAATACGAGGGTTCATTTTACCAAAATTCCGCCGCCTTTGGTATAGTTTGCCCGCTCATGCTCCTTTCAATCGTCATCCCGTTACACAATGAGCAGGAAAACGTCGCGCCGCTGCATAAGCGCCTCGCGGCGGCCGTCGCCCCGCTCGGCATGGACTGCGAGTTCCTCTTCGTCGACGACGGCAGCGCCGACCGGACGGCCGAGGCCGTCGCCGGACTGCGTGCCTCCGATCCTCGGGTCAAGCTCCTTCGGCTGACCCGCAACTTCGGCCATCAAGCCGCTCTCACCGCAGGGCTCGACCGCGCCGGCGGGGACGTTGTGATCAGCCTCGACGGCGACCTCCAACACCCTCCGGAGCTGATTCCCGAGCTCGTTTCCCTCTGGAAGGGGGCCACGACGTCGTGTGCACGCTGCGCCGTTCATCCGCAGGGGCTTCCACCTTTAAGAACGCGACGAGCGGCGCGTTCTACCGCGTATTCCGTGCCCTCAGCGGCGTCGACCTGCGCGCCAATTCCGCGGATTTCCGCCTGCTTTCGGCGCCGGTCGTCCGGACATTGCGAACCATGCGCGAGCGGCATCGCTTTCTTCGCGGCCTCGTCCCGTGGACGGGCTTCCGCACGGCCTACGTGGAGTACGACGCCGCCCCGCGCGCCGCTGGCGCGTCCAAATACGGCCCCGTCCGCATGGCCGCGTTCGCGCTCGACGCCCTGGTCTCCTTCTCGACCGCGCCGCTGTACGCCGCGATCGCCTTCGGCGCCGTCATCGGCCTTTTCGGATTCGCCTATGCGGCTTTCGCCCTGTACGCGCGGCTCGTCACGGGCCAGGTGCTGCCTGGCTGGACCTCCCTGATGATCGTCGTTTCGATCGTCGGCGGCTTCCAACTCCTCTTGATCGGCATCTTGGGCCTCTACCTCGGCAAGGTCTACGACGAGGTCAAGGAGCGCCCGCTGTACGTCGTCCGGGAAGCCGCGGGTCTGCCGGACGTCCCGTGACGTCCGCTCGCCCTTGCGAGCTCTGCGGCTCCTCCGCCGCGCCCGCGCCGCTCTACCCCGCCAAGGGCATCGTGACCTGCGCCTCCTGCGGCCTCGCCTATTTCCCGCAGGGAGATGGCTTCGATCCCGCGTCCGCCTACGGGGGCGACTACTTCAAGGGCGGCGAGTATCTCGACTACGAGCGGGACAAGCGCGTCCTGCAGCGCAACTTCGGCGAGCGCGTCCGCGAGCTGCGGGCGCTGGCGCCGGAGGCCCGCGATCTCCTCGAGATCGGCTCGGCCTACGGCTACTTCCTCGAGCTGGCGCGCGCCCATTGGCGCGTCCGCGGCCTCGACGTCTCGGAAGCCGCCGCCGCCGCCGCCCGCGAGCGCTTCGGAGTCGACGTGCGCGCCGCCGACTTCCTGTCCCTGCCCGACGAGCCGGAGAGCGTCGATCTCGTCTGCTTGTGGGACACGATCGAGCACCTGGCACATCCGGTCCGCGTCATCGAGAAGGCCGCCCACTGGCTGCGCCCGGGCGGGCACCTCGTGATGACCACGGGCGACCTCAGCAGCGCGCTCGCGCGCCGGCGGGGGAGAACTGGCGGCAGATCCACCCTCCGACCCACCTCTATTACTTCACGCGGGCGACTCTGCGCCGCGCTGTCGAAAGCGCGGGGCTCGCGGTGGTCGAGGAGCGCTCGATCGCCCACACCCGCGATCTCGTCTCAATGCTCCACGGCCTCGCCGCGCGCTGGGGCCTGCCTTGGCCCGGGACGCCGGGCGGCTTCATCGTTCCGGTCACCTTGGACTTCGGCGACCTTCTTCTCCTCGCCGCGCGCAAGCCCGAGCGACCGCGATGACCCGCCGCCCGCTCCTCCTCGCTGCCCTGGTCTGCGCCGCGGCGACATTCCTCGCCTTCGCCCCGTCGCTGGGCTTCGGCTGGCTCCCGGCCTGGGACGACGGATACCTCCTCAATAATCAGGCCATCCGAGGCCTGGACGCTGAGCATCTGCGCGCGATCTTCTCTCTGTCGCGCAACGAAGCCTCGCTGCGCTACCAGCCGCTGAACTACCTTCTCTGGGCGGTGAATTATCGCGTCTCCGGCCTGGCGCCCTTCTCGTACCACCTCACCAGCGTCCTGCTGCACGCGCTCAACGCGGGTTTGCTGTGCGTCCTGCTGGCCGCGCTCCTGCCCGGCGTCGCGCCGCGGCGCGCCGCCTTGGCGGCGGGCGCCGCCGCCTTGCTGTGGGCGCTGCACCCGCTGCGCGTCGAGGCCGTGTCGTGGGCCGTGGCGCGGGGCCACGCGCTCGCCCTCTTTTTCCTGCTCCTCGCCGCGTTGGCCCGCCTGCGCGCCGAGCGGCCGGGCTCGGCGTGGTACGCGGCCTCTCTCGCCGCGGCGGCGGCGGCCGTCCTTTCCTACCCCGCGGCCATCGGCGGCTGCGCCGCCCTCGCCTTGATGGGCGGACTGCGTCGGCGGGACCTGCCGGAGAAGATCCCTTATCTCGCGATCGCGGTTCTCGGCGCGCTGGCCGCGGCCGCTACCCGGTACGGCGGTCAGGGTCCCTGGGACAAGCCGCCGGAGCTCGGCGCCCTCGGCCTCGCCGCTCAGGGCTTGCGCGCCTGCTACGCATGGATCGATTACCTCTGGCGCGCGTGGCGCCCGTTCGGCCTCTCGCCGTTCTACGTCGTCTTGATCAATCGGCCCCCGTTCCACTGGAGTTATTTCGCGCATGCGACCGTGCTGCTCGGCTTGACGGTCGCCGCGTGGCGCGCCCGCGCCGCCTATCCGGCGGCGCCGCTAGTGTGGGCCGGCTATCTCGTCGCGGCCTTCCCGTTCGTCGGCATCAGCGAGGGCGTGTTCGTCGCCTGCGACCGCTACACCTACGTCCCCGGCGTGTTCTGGTCGTTCCTCGCCGCTTGGGCGCTGTCCCGCGGCGGCGCGCGCGCACTTCGCCTGGTCGCGCTGGCCGCGCTCGGGTTCCTGCTTTGGCGCACGCTTGCCGAGCAGCCTCGCTGGAAAGACGAGGTCGTCTTCTACGAGGCGCTCGCCGCCGACCTGAGAGGGGATCCCTACGAATCCATCGCCGCCTGGCGCTTGGGCGCCGCCTACCTCCAGCGCGGCTACGGTCCGCGCGCGGCGGCCGCGCTCGACCGCGCGATCTCCTTGGCCCCGGGCGAACCCAACGCACGGGGTCTGCGCGGCCAATACCGCCTCTCCATCGGCGATCTGACCGGCGCGCGCGAGGATCTCGAGATGTCCATACGGGTCAAGCCGCGTCCGGCGCTCGTCCGCAGCTTGGACGAGGTGCGCCAGAAAGAAAAGCAGTTCCAGCGCCGGCGCCGCTGATTCGGGGGTTCGTGAGATTAGGTCTACTTGTCGTTTTTGTCCTTGCGCCTGGACCAGCCCTGGGGTAGAATTTGTGCCGTGCGCAAGGTCCTCATCGTCGACGACGAATTCCTGAGCAGATGTCTTTTCCGGCGAATTCTCAAGGACGCGGATATCTCGGTGTGCGACGCGGCTACTGCGGCCGAGGCCCACAAAGCGATCGCGCGCGACCGGCCGATGGCCGTCGTCCTTGACTGGCTTCTCGGCGACGGCGTCGACGGCCCCGGCTTTCTGCGCGAACTTCGACGTCGGGACGCGACGTTGCCCGTCGTGATGATCACCGCTCAGCGCTGTAGCGAGATCGACGAAGCGGCGGCCTTCCGGCACGGAGCGAATCTTTTCTTCCAGAAGGACGAGGTCTTCGCCAATGGCCCGGCGTTCGTGAGGCATTTAAAAGCCCTGATGCTGGCGCGGGCGCAGGCGCCCGAGACGGAAGGCACGGTGATCGAGCTCGACGGACTGCGGCTGTCGCCGCGGCTCGGGAAGCTCCATGTGGAGGGGCGCGAAGTCGTGCTCAATCCCAAGGAGCTGGGGCTTCTTCAGGCGCTCCTGCGCCATGCCGGCATCGTTCATCCCGCAGAGACTCTGTGGTCCACGGTCTGGGGCGAGACTCACTCGGGCGATTGGCACCACACGCTCGACAACCGCGTCTCAACGCTGCGCCGTAAGCTCGGCCGTAAGTGGGGCGCCCGCTTGGTCAGCCGGAAAGGCCAGGGCTACCTCCTCGATCTCGCCTAACGCGGGTTCCCGGGCTCCGTGGTGGGGATTTTGTGGAGATGGGGCCGTATACTCCTTGTGACAATTTTATGGCCGCCGCATGAGCTCTGGCGGCTTGCCGTCGTCATCTGAACTGTGAGATCGAACGAAATGAAATCAATAGTGATAATTTTGACGGCCATCCTGCTCTCGGTCTCCACATCCGCGGCGGAAGCCAAGCAATTCAAGACTCCGGGCGATTTTTACAAAGGGCAACAGGGCGGATTGGATCCGGATGCGGTCGAGGTCTTAAAAAAGGATATCCCGCTGGCAAAGCGCGTTCTAATCGATTGCGCCGCGAACGGCGCGGTGAAGGAACGTCAGTCCTGCGCAGTGTACGCTCAATACATCGGTTCGGCGGACCTGGCTGATGCATTGGCGAATTTTATCGATGATCGCGACAAGGAGGTTCGGCTGACGGCGGCGCAGTCATTGCGTGCGATTGCGCCCGAGCGCGCGAGCAAGGTTCTTTTGACGCTTCTGGAGGATCCGGAGCCAGTCGTGAGAGAGTCGGCTTTAAACCACATCCATGCGATAGGTGGTCGTGCGGCGAACGACATAGTCCGGAAGCGATTGGCCGACCCCGATCCTGCGGTTCGATTGACAGCGGCGGGGCTCCTTGCCGAAGATGGCCAGGAAATTTCGCGAGATATGATCGCGCCGAATATTTCGAAACAGATCGAAAAGGAAAACAAGAAAATCGAAATCAAAGGGAAAGCGCTTATTCTTCTTGGCCGTGTAGGGAACGAGAAGGATATAGCCACTTTCGACGAAATCCTTTCGCATCGGAGCGATTACAATAAACGCGACGCGCGCATTGGGCGCCAATTGCTTCGAATGAAGCTTGCTAAAAACATTGGAGACCGGGATTCGCTCATTGATGAGGCATTCCGTGATGAGAGACTCCGGGATTGGATTACCGCGGAGATGGTGCGAAGATTTAGGTCAGGCGATTCAAGCGTCCGGCGAATCGTCGAATCCATCGCAAAGAACGCCGGCCATCCGGCTAAGCTGCAGGCAGAAGGGGCATTGGGTTTAATCGATAAGCGTGATTGAGACGTTGACCTGAGCCCCTTCTTCGGACAGATCTGAAGTTGAGTCATCCGACGTTCTGAGCTTGTAGCATTGCGCGGCTTCTGTCCGCAAACTCCTCAGGCGTGAGCTGCCCCAATGAGCTGTGTGGCCGTTTGCCGTTGTACTTCTTTCTCCAATTCTCGATTACTAGTCTTGCTTCAGGTAAAGTCTCAAACCAGTTCTCGTTTAAGCATTCATCCCTGAACTTGCCGTTGAAGCTTTCGACGTAGCTGTTGTCCGTCGGCTTGCCTGGCCGAATGAAATCCAGCTTCACGCCGCGGCGATACGCCCAAGCATCCAGAGCCTGTCCGGCGAACTCCGGTCCGTTGTCGGTTCGAATCACCTTCGGCAACCCGTGTGTTTCCGCCAGCCGATCGAGCACTCGAGCCACGCGCACGCCGTTGAGCGACGTATCGACTTCGATCGCTGGACATTCCCGCGTGTAGTCGTCGACTACGGTTAATGCCCGGATCTTCCGGCCGTTAGCTAGCGCTTCTGAGACGAAGTCCATGGACCAGTTCTGATTGGGTCGCGCGGCCAGCGGCATCGGCACGCGCAAGGTGCAGGCCCGCTTGCGTCGTTTCCGTCGACGAAGGGCCAAGCCTTCCTCGCGGTAGAGCCGCTGAACGCGCTTGTGGTTGATCTTCAGCCCCGAGCGCCTCAGCATCACGTAAAGCCGCCTATAACCGAACCTGGGCCATTGCAGGGCCAACTGCTGCATCTGCTCGCGCACCGGGCCGTCCTGTCGCCGCGATCGATAATACAGACTCGATCGAGACAAACACGTCAGGCGCGCCGCCCTGCTTAATTTAAGGCCCAAGGTTTCGACCAAGTGCGCGACAGCTTTGCGCTTGGCCTTGGGCCTTACCAGTTTTTTGAGAGCAACTCCTTGAGCGCTTTATTGTCGAGCAGCTGATCGGCGAGCATGTGCTTAAGCTTGCCATTTTCAGCCTCAAGCGCCTTCAGCCGCCGCGCTTCGCTGACATTCATTCCGCCGTATTTGGCCTTCCAGCGGTAGAATGTCGTTGTCGTGATGCCGTGCTGCCGGCAAAGTTCGGCCGTTTTAGCACCGGCGTCCGCTTGCTTCAAAACTGCGATGATCTGTTCTTCGGTGAATTGCTTTCGCGGCATTTGAGTCCTCCGTGCGTGATTTTATCACGTCGGACTCAACTATCAAACTGTCCGAATTACGGGGCTCAGGTCAACGTAGCTGTTGAATTTGGCCGTCAACATGCGACTAAGCACTCTCTTCGTCATCATGTTTGGGTCCTCTGCGTGGGGATTCGAGAATATTTGCACCCACCCGGAGATGGTCCAGAATTCCGCCATACTGCTTTCGAGCGTGACGAAAGGGAATTATCTCGAGGCCAGCAGCTTCGACACCGTGCATCAGATGCGCCTCGGCACACGCGACGAAGACGGCGGCCCTAGCAGCCTTTCCATCCTGCGCGCCGTCATGAATCATTTCTACGAAGCGCCCACCGGGCGAGCCCTGTCAGTGCCCGGCGTGCTTCCGTACGTCATGTTGAGTGGCAACGAAGACGCGGTCACACTAGGAACGCGCTATCACGCTGAAGCTGT
Organism: Elusimicrobiota bacterium; assembly: GCA_023213235.1. Taxonomy (GTDB): domain Bacteria; phylum Elusimicrobiota; class Elusimicrobia; order UBA1565; family UBA9628; genus GWA2-66-18. The sequence goes on from CP096137.1 coordinate 1,820,690, forward strand.
CGGGCTCTATCGCTCGAATCAAAAGTCGTTGGCTTACAATAAGCTCGGACACGCTCTGCACCTGCTAGCGGATCTCTATCAGCCGGCGCATACCCATAACGACGCGCATATCCCCACCGTCACCTACGACAAATCCCTCCTGGAAGCATACGTTGAAGGACAATGCCACTCTGTCGCTAATTACATTCCTGCTGGCGACGCAGTTTTCCATGAACCGACGAATGATGTCTCCGAGCTCATGGCGCGTGGAGCATTGGAGACTTATAATCGAGCCATTTTTTTCAGCAACGGCGACGGCGTGTCTCCCCGCGGACTTCTCAGGGATAATGAATTACTTCTTACGCAGGTCGATGGCGTCGAAGGAAGCCCCAACAAGTGCTTGGCGGCCCGGCACTGGATTCTTCGGGATCCGATCACGGAGAATGAACTGTGTTACGACGACGCGTTGAAACAGGAGGGGACGCTTTCCGACTCGTTCTACAATGATTGGTGGGAGGTTTACGGTTCTCCGATCGCACGCCGATTGAACGCCGCTAGCGTCTTTACATTCTATGTCGACCGGTATGAAAAAGTCGAAAACGGCCACGAACAGACACTGACCCAGGATTTCGCCGCCACGCAACTGAAGCCCGCCGTCGAGCGCGGGGCCGGGATGATCGAGCTCTTTGCGAAAAGAGTCGATTCGGCGTCCCCGATCATCAGCGATCTCGTCACGGGGAGCGGGCGCCCATTCTTCGAGAACGACGTTATCGACGACGACGTTATCGATGTCTCGGTCGAAGATCCGGCCTCCCCAGATGACTCTCCTTTCCCGTCGGGCATTTATCAGCTCTATTTGACTCGAGAGTCCGCTCCGGAAATGCGTATCCAGCCGGATATAGGAATTGTTCAACGTCAGCTTAAACGGGACACTTTGCTGTTAAAAGTTACTGACATCTAGTTCTGGTGCCGTCCTTCCGTGGAGCCGTGATAAAATGGAGTATCACCATGGAAGAAGCCACGATGACGAAGGAAGTCCCGACGCAGTCGGCCGAGAAGTTCATCGCTGACGTGCGCCGCAAGACGCGCCGGAAGTTCTCATCCGAAGAGAAAATCCGCATCGTGCTGGAAGGCATGAAGCGCGAGATGTCGGTGACCGAGCTGTGTCGGCGGGAAAGTATTCCGACGCCGGTGTACTACAGCTGGGTCAAGGACTTCATGGAGGCGGGCAAGTCGCGGCTCAAACGCGATTTGATGCGCGACGCGAGCAAGGGCGAGGTCAAGGACCTGCGGTCTGAGAACGAGCGCCTGAAGATCCTGCTGGCCGACAAAGAGCTGGCGATCTCGCTGCTTAAAAAAGCCTCTAGAACGCCGCCGGACGCTTCAGATGAAGCCGATCCAGCGAGCAGCCCTTATTGAGGGCATGGAATCACGCGGGCCAGGCCGCCGCAAGCGGCTGAGGGACGTTTCTGTCCCATCCTCGACCTACTATGCGTGGAAGGCACGCTACGAGGCCGAGGGCACGCATGGGCTTGAGCATCGCGGTCGTGGGCGGCGCGCGTGGAACGCGCTGACGGATCGGGAAGAGGCGATAGTGCTCCGGGTGGCCCACGACCGCCCGGAGCTGTCGCCGCGGCTTCTGTCGGTCCATCTTGTCGACGAGGAAGATGAATCAATCTCGGAGTCGACGGTGTTCCGAATCCTGAAGAAGTACAACCTGATCGTGCCTCGCCCGTTGGACCAGCGGCCGGCGGCCAAGCAGTGGAGCCACAAGACGACGCGGTGCGACGAGATTTACCAGTGCGACGCGACGATGTTCATTATCCCGGGCTGGGGCCGCTACAAAGCGATCCCGGTGATCGATGATTTTTCACGAAAGCTGCTGGCACTGCCGCTCAAGCCCGACGAGACGTCGTTCTCGATCGCGGACGCAATGGAAGAAGCCCTTGAAAACGCCCGGCGCGAGGGTCATAATCCCCGGACGAAGCCGAAGATGCTCAGCGACAACGGGCCAGGGTTCATCGGTGAGATCCTGGCAAATTACTTAAAGGCCAGAGGCATCGGGCACATCTTCGGGGCGCCGTATCACCCGCAGACGCAGGGCAAGGTCGAGAGACTCAACCGAAAGATCAAAGAGGCGATGTGCCTGGAGATCAGCTGCTCGCCGGATGAGCTTCAGCGAAAGCTACGCGAGTTCATGCGGGTCTACAACGCGACGCCCCACAGTTCGATTTTCAACGTGAGTCCGAATCAGATGTACGCCGGGAGGCTGAAGAAAATCCTGAAACGACGCGCGGCGATCAAGCGCAAGACGCTGAATCGCCGCAGGTTGGAGAACCTCGGAGGGATGGCCTAAGTGTCAGTAAGCATGTGTCCAAGATTGGCTGAACCGCTACATCGCAGGTGCCGTTGTCGAGCTTTGAGGAGGCGCAGGCGAAGATTGGAGAATACGTCGAGTACTACAACTTCAAGCGCCCGCACCAAGGCATCGGCAACCTGATCCCGGCGGATCGGTTCTTCCGGGTGGCCAACGCGGTGCAGGAAGCCGTCGCGGAGAACACCGAGAAGGTCGAGCAGGAGAAAGGTCCGCTCGTCGACTACAAGCCGCCGACGTACATCATCGCCAACATCGGCGGCAAAGAGATGCGCTTAGTCGCAAAAGACGCGAAGATCACGCTCGAGGAGAAGCCCGATGCGAACAGCCAAGCTGCCAAGCCCGCAGGAACGGATGGACCTGATCGTGCTGGGAATGGGCCGGCAGAAGCCGGTGGCGCAGCTGTGCCGGGAAGCGCGTGTGTCGAAAGTGCTGTTCTACCGGTGGATGGGACGGGTAAGGCGGGCGGGGCTCAAGGAGCTGGAGCCAGCGCGGCCGGGCCCGAAGGAGATTCGATTGGACGACCCGGAAGCGGAGATCAGGAAGCTGCGGCTGAAGATCGCGGCGCTGGAGAAGGACAAGAAGAAGCTGCGCAAGGCGAACGAATACCTGGAGCTGGTGATCAAGACGGCGAAGCGGATCATCCGGCGCCGGGGTTGGGAGGAGCCGCAGGCCCCGTCTAAAAAAACGGCTAGCGAGCCAAAGGACCCGAGAAATGTATCTCGAGGAATGGGCCCACGAGCGGGCGGCCGGCGCGAGTGCCAAAGCTTTCGCCGAATGCTGGGGCATTCACCGCTCGACGCACTGGCGCTGGGCGCGGTCGCTGTGGAAGAAGGCTTCCCGGCGACCGCGCCTGGCTGCGCAACGCGTCAAAGCGGTCGTCGAGCTCGATCGACGATATCGATCGAGCTGGGACGTGCGCGCGATTGCGCACGTGGCGCGGGTCGGCAAGACGAGCGTCGCGAAGATCCTCCGTGCGGAGCGCGGGCCGCGTCCGAAGGCGGTCCGGCCCAAACGAGGTTTGCGGACGAGGTTTTTGGCCCGAGACGTCATGTGGTCGAGCGACTTCGTCGAGCTACCGGACGGGCGAAAGTTGCTCAAGACGCTCGACGAGCGCAGTCGCTACCGCCTGGGCTGGGATTTATCGTCGAGCGAGACGGCGGCTAGCGTCGTCCAACATGCGCGGCGCATCATCGAACGGATGGATAGAACCCCGCTCGTTTGGAAGTTCGACCATGGCTCGGGATTCATGAGCAAGGCGTTCCAAGCCTTGCTCGCCGAGCACGGGATCGCGGCGTACCCCATCCCGCCGCGGGCGCCCTGGGCGAACGGACGAACCGAGCGCGATCATCAGGAGATTAAGAATTGGCTCGCGCCGGTCGTCGGCAAGTGCGGGGCGGAGCTCGAAAGCGAGATCGACGACGGCATGCTGACCCTTAACTTCATAAAGCCGCGCGCCGTTCTGAATTATCGAACGTCAGCTAAGACCTATTTCGAGGATGCGGGCCTGTCCGCACGGCAAAGATCAGATTTTCAAAGCCAACTGCGGGTGGCGCTGCGCGGCAGCGATGACGAACGCTTGCGAAGACGCGCAATTCGGACAATACTTGCGGAGGCGGGGCTGTACGAAGAGTGGCTGCAGGATGGAAAACGGCGGGAAGCGTTAACAGAACTTAGGCGCTGAATGTCGCTTCGTTAAGTGGACAGCACACAGTCCCTGGCCGCCCAGCCGGACATGAACTTCGAAGGCGCGCTGAACCTTTCCGGCGCGGAAGGCGGGCGCGTCGAGACTCCGGCCAAAGCCGCCGTCACGTTGCCGCCGAACGCGCTCGACGCCGACACCGAGATCACCGTCAAGCGCGTCCATGCCGACGGCCTGCAGACGGCGGCCGCGCGCTCCGCGAAGACGAGCCCGGCGGGCGAGGCCATCGAGTTCGGCCCCGACGGCACGACATTTAACGCGCCGGTCACCATCGAATTGCCGTACGACCCGGCGCTGGCGGGAGACGAGAGCAAGCTGACGATCCACTACTACAACCCCTGCGCCGCGCGTGGGAGCCGCTGACGACGACGATCGACCGCGCGCGCAAGGTGCTGTCGGCGCAGACCGACCACTTCTCGATCTACCAGCCGATGGCCATCGGCGTGACGTCCGCGGAGCAGGACGAGTTCCGCCTGCGCGAGCACTTCGCCTATCCGAACCCCGCGCGCGGCGGGCGGGTGACCTTCCGCTTTCTGACCGGCCAGGCCGACGAGCTGGAGCTGCGCGTCTACGACGTCGCGGGCCGGCGCGTCCACCGGACCGTCGACTTCGTCCATACCGCGCCCGGCGGCGAGCACTGGTACGAGCACGCGTGGAGCGTGGCGGGAATCGGCAGCGGCGTCTACACCTACGTCTTCGAGGCTCGCCGCGCGGGCCATAAACCGGTGCGCGGCACTGGCCGGGTTGGGGTGATCAAGTGAGGGCTCTGGCTCTCGCCGTCCTGCTCGCGTCTCCGGCTCTCGGAGCCGAGACGGCGACGTTCCTCGACGTCGGACCCGGCGCGCGTGCCATCGGCTTGGGCGGAGCCTACACCGCCTTGGCAGACGACTCCGACGCCGTGTATTGGAACCCGGCCGGGCTGGCGCGCCTCGAGAAGCGGCATGTCTCGCTCAGCCACTCCGCTCTCGGCGTCTCCAACCAGCACGAGTTCATTTCATACGCCCACCCGACGAGCCGCGCGACGATCGGTGCCGCGTTCACCTACCTGAACTACGGCTCGATCGACGGCCGCGACACGATCGGCGCGCCGACGTCCAACTTCACCGCGTCCGACGCCGCTTTCTCGCTCGCGGCTGCGGTGAAGAGCGAGCTCGCGGACTTCGGCGCGGCGGTCAAGGTGGTCAATAGCCACATCGGCCAAACCCAGGCCACGTCCGTCGCCGTCGACGCAGGCCTGCGCCGGGAGATCTCCGCCGGAAGCGGCAAGCTCGTGGTCGGAGCGACGTTGCGAAACATCGGCCCCGGACTGCGATACGAAAACGAGCGCAACGACCTGCCGCTGCGGGCGAACGTCGGCGCGGCTTACCGCTTCGCGCAGGGCACGCCGTCGCCGCCGAAATTCAGAACGGGCCGCGCGGCGCGGGTTCGGAAGGCGCGTTCGGCGGCGAGTTCAAGGCGTTGGAGGGGTTTTCCTTCGCCTCGGCTACACGTCGAAGAGCGCGGCGATGAACGGAGTCGGCTTCGATGCGGCGCGCGGCCTCACGTTGGGCCTGGGCCTGCGGCACGGGAACCTCGGCATCGACTACGCCGCCCAGGCCGCCGGAGAACTCGGGAACACTCACCGCTTCACGTTCTCCGCGCGCTTCTAGCCTAGCGCGCCCCCGGAACTTCTGTTAGACTGAGGCATGTCGCGCTTCGCCCCGGCGCTGCTCCTGCTCGCCACGTCGCTCCAAGCCGCCGAGAGCGGGTTCGAGTGGCGCGAGACGACCACGCCGCACTTCTATATCAAGCACCAGGCCGCCTGGCTGCCGCCCGGCTTCTCAATGGGCGCCGAGAAGGTCCACGGCCGCCTGCGCATGGACCTCGGGATGTTCTCTCCGTGGATGGCCAAGGAGAAGATCAACCTCTACATCTACGCCGACCACGGCTCCTTCCTCGCCGGCGAGTTCAAGCCGCCGAAGTGGTCGAACGGCCTGGCGGTCTACGAGCGCAAGGCGGTCGCGATGCCCTCGATGAAGGACCCGCGCAAGATGATCGAGGTCATGGCCCACGAGACCACCCACCTGCTCTTCGACAGCTACTGGCACGAAGCCCATAAGGAGCCGCCGGCCTGGATCAACGAGGGGCTGGCCATGCTGCAGGAGGCCGAGTCGCCCGACCGCCCGGAGACCTCGCACTGGTACCAGCAGATGGCCTACGCCGAGCCCAAGAGCTTCCCCGACCTCGAGACCTTCTTTGCCGTCTCCCCGACGAAGGACATCTCCGAAAACGAGAAGGCTGTCGCCACCTGGTACGTCCAGGCCTATTCGATCACCCACTTCCTGCTGCGCAAGCACTCCCGCCTCTCGTTCAAGAGCCTGTGCGCCCAGCTGCGCGACGGCAAGCCCGTCGCCGAGGCGCTGTGGCTGACCTACCGCTACCGCCACGTCGCCGACCTCGACAAGAAGTGGCGCGGCTGGCTCAAGGACCCGATCCACCAGCGCCGCATCCAGGCCCTGTCCGCGCAGGCGCGGGCGGGGAGCGACGACGAGGCCGTCACCAAGACCGGGCTCAAGGGCACCGGGTTCAAGAACTTCTCCACGAGCTTCTCGAGCTCGTTTTCAAAGCCGACCCCCGCGGCTGACGGGAAATAAGCGTCTTAAAATTCGTGTCTTTTTCGTGAATTAAGCCTTGAAATAGCCCCGTTTTGGGGGTATACCGAAGACGGTGCGCGTCCCAGTTCTCCGGCGGGCCATCCTCTTATCCTTCCTCGCCTTAGCTCCCGGCGCGGCCCTCGGACAGACATTCACCGGCGATTTTTCGCTGTCGAGCGGGGCCGTCTATCAAACCGCGGCCATCGACGAGGCCCGCGGCGTGGCGGTCGACACGGTCACGGCGGGCGGCCCCTTCGTCTACGTCACCGGCGAGTCCGGCTCGGTGGGCGCGACCATCAAGCTGTCGTCGGCGGGCGTGATGCTGACCTCCGCGGCGATCTCCGGCGTGGGGGCAAGGGCCGGGGCTTCGGCGTCGCCGTGGACCCCGCGGGCGACGTGTGGGTCGTGGGCTTGTCGACGTCGGGATTCGTGTCCAACTGGCTCGTCAAGAAGCTGACCCCGAACCTCGTCCAAATCGCTTCGGCGTCGATCGCCGGGACGTCCTCGGTCCAGGCCGTCGCGAGCGCCGTCGTCTTCGACGGCGCCGGCAACGCGTACGTGGCCGGCTACGCCTCCGCGGCCGTGACGAATACCCAGGATTTTCTCGTCGTCAAGTATTCGCCCTCGCTCGTGGTCCTCGCCTCGGCGACGGTCGGCTTCCCCGCCGTCGTCGACCAGGCGATGTCGATCGCGCTGGCGCCATCGGGCGACCTCTACGTCTCGGGGGACAGCGGCGGGGACTCCTTGACCGCCCGCTTCTCGTCCTCGCTCGTCCTGATCTCGACGGTGGTCTTCGACGGCGGCTTCACGGACCGGGGGCGCGGCGGCACCTCGGTCGACGCGGCCGGAAACGTCTACGTCGCGGGGAGCGGAACATCGGCGGCGCCAACATGGGGCTGATCGTCCGCAAGTACGACGCCTCGCTCAACTTCCTCGCGACCGTCGGCTACGACACGCCCGCGACCGAGACCTGCCATGCCTCGATGATGGTCGGCGGGAGCACCTTGGTCGTCGTCGGCAGCAGCGATTCTGGCGCGACCGAGGACTGGAAGATATTCGAGTACGACACGAGCCTGGCCCTGATCTCCTCGCGCACCTATGACAGCGGCACCTCGGACCGGCCGTTCGCGGTTGCCAGGGGGACGGGAACGTACATGTACGTGTCGGGCATCTCCTACACGAGCCCGTTCGGCGCGTATCGAACGATCCGGATGAACGTCACGGGGACCTCCTCCGGCGGCGCGGGCCCGGCCGCGCCGTCCGCCTTCGCGGGGACCGCGCAGTCGACGAGCTCGATCCTCTACTCCTGGACGGACAATTCGGCCGACGAGGACGGCTTCCGCGTGAGGACCGCGGGCGGCGAGAGCCTCTCCGGCGACCTCCCCGCGGGGACCACTTGGTGGCTGCAGACGGGCCTCGCCGTCAACTCGTCGACCGGCTCCGTGCTGGCGCAGGCGTTCAACGGCAGCGGCGCCGCGGACTCGGCGCCGCTGACGCGCTACACGCAGGCCTCCGTCCCGGCCGGCCTCGCGGCCGCGCCCGTTCACCAGACGAGCGCGACGATCAGTTGGTCGGGCTCGGCCTCGACCTATCAGCTCGAGCGCTCGACCGGCTTCGGCTTCGTCGCCGTCTCCTCGGGAGCCGCGACGCTGAGCGCGGAGACCGGCTTGGCGGGCGGCTCGACCTATCACTACCGCGTGCTCGGCTACAACGGCGACGGGATCGCCACGGCCTACGCCTCCTCGATCACCGTGATCACCTTGCCTCTCGTCGTCGCCTCGTCTCCGGCGGCGCCTTCGGGGTTCGCAGGGACGGCGCTCTCCACCTTCTCGATCCAGTGGAGCTGGACGGACAACTCTTCCAACGAGACGGGGTTCCGGGTCATGTCCGCGTCGGGAAGCCTCTCCGGGAACCTCGCGGCCAACGCGACGACCTGGACGCAGACGGGCCTGACGGTCAACGCGAGCACGGGCCCGCTGTTCGTCCAGGCGTTCAACTCGACGGGCACCGCCGACTCCGCTTCCGCGTCGCGGTTCACGTTGACCTCGATGCCGGCCGGATTGGCGGCGTCGAACGTGTTCCAGACCAGCGTGACCGTCTCCTGGACCGGAGCCGGCTCGACGTATCAGGTCGAGCGCTCGACGGGCGCGAGCTTCGCGATACTGTCGACGGGCCCGGCGGCGTCCTACGGCGACGCCGCGCTGAGCGCGGGGAGCACATACTTCTATCGCGTCCTGGCCTACAACGGCGACGGCCTCGCGACCGCGTACGCCTCGTCGATCACGGCGATCACGGCGCCGACGCCGCTGCCGAATGCCCCCACGGGCTTCGCGGGGACCGCGGTGTCGACCTCGTCGATCCTGTGGTCGTGGACGGAGACCGCGACCAACGAGCTCGGCTACCGGGTCATGTCAGGACTCGCCAGCCTGTCCGGCAATCTGCCCGCCGATACGACGAGCTGGCTGCAGACCGGCCTGGCCGTCAACGCGTCGACCGGTCCGCTCCACGTCCAGGGCTTCAACGCCGCCGGCTCCGTGAACTCGAGCACGGCGACGCGCGCGACCATGGCCGCCGTGCCCGCGGGGCTGGCGGCCGTCGGCGTCCAGCAGACGAGCGTGACGGTCAACTGGACGGCCAACGGAAATCCCGCCGGGACGGTCTACGAGCTCGAGCGCTCGACGGGCCCCGGCTATCTGGCGCTCGTCTCGACGACCTCTCTCTCCTACTTCGACGGCTACCTGACGCCCGCGGTCACGCACTACTACCGGATCCGGGCGGCCAACGTCGAGGCGGTCGCGAGCGCCTACGCCTCGTCGATCGCCGTCGTCGCCCTGCCTCCGCCGGCGCTTCCCGGCATCGCCGGCACGCCGGCGGGGACCGCGCTCGGCACGAGCTCGGTCACGTGGACCTGGGTGCTCGCCTCGGGGGCCACGAACCACTACCTGTTCCGCGCCGCGGACAACGCCTATCTCGGCTCGTCGACGTCGGGCCCCTTCGTGCAGACCGCGCTCTCGCCGAACGTGCCGTACGGCCTGCGCGCCGCGGGCGTCAACGTCGGCGGCACCGGGCCGCTGTCGCCGTCGGCGACGGTCTACACGCTCGCGACCGTCCCGTCGGCCGTCGCGTCCACGGCGATCGGCTACTCTTCTTTGACGGTGACCTGGAGCCTCAACGGCAGCGCCGCGGGGACGACCGCCCAGGTCGAGCGCTCGCCCGACGCCGTGACCTACTCCACGAAGGCCGCCGGCGCGCTGACCTCCTACGCGGACGCCGACCTCCTGGGCTGCACGACCTATCACTACCGCGTCCGGCACGTCAACGGCGACGGCTTCGCGACGGCCTACGCGACGCACGCCGCGCTCACCGCCAACACCGTGCCCGCGCCGCCGGCGGGCCTGACGGCCGCGGCGAACGCGGGCGGCACGGTGGGGCTCGCGTGGGGCGCCTCGCCGACCGAGGGCGTGACGGGCTACCGCCTGTTCTGGGATTCCGGCTCCGGCACGGTGTCCTACGCCGCGCCGATCGCGACCCTGAGCTCGGGCACGTTGTCGTGGACCTCCGGCGTGCTGGCGTCGAGCGCCGCGTACACGTTCGCGCTGCGGACCGCGCACCGCTGCGGACTCGTCGAGACGACGGGAGCGCTCGCGATGTCGGGCGCGGCCGCGGCGGCGCCGGCCCTGCGCGCCGCGATCAAGGAGCCGGACTCCGGCAAGCGCCTGCACGGCAACCGCGTCACGATCCTGGGCGAGCTGATCCACGGGGTGCCGGCCGACGCGCAGCAGCTGCTGTTCCAGTTCAAGGCGGCCGCCGCGACGTCCTGGACGAACGTGCCGGCGGCCAACGTCAATCACTCCAACCCCGATCTGTCCTTCCCGTACTACGTCCACTGGAACGTGGATCTGCTGGCGCCCGGCGATTACGACCTGCGCGCCGTCGCCTACGACCGCGGCGGCGTGCCGGACGCGGCGCCGCCGGCCGTGCGCGTGGCGATCGTCGCGGCGGCCGTCAACGCCGACATCGACGAGAACGCCGTGGGCGGCTCGATCAGCAAGAACCAGACGATCGCCAACGGCGTCTCGAGCGTGGTCGACGCCGCGGGCGCGGGCGCCTCCGACCCCTCGGTGCGCGTCGTGATCCCGGCGGGCGCCGTCACCGCGGCGACGGCGACGGTCACCGTCATCGCCAACCCCGTCATCACGACGGCCGCGCCGTCCGGCTTCAATCTCGTCGGCTCCGCCATCAAGATCGACCTCTCGAACGGCCAGACCGCCCTCAACGGCGCGGCGACGATCTCGCTGACCTACCCCGAGACGATCGTCTTCCCGTCGCTGCTGCAGATCTACTACCTCAACGAGGCGACGGGCCAGTGGTCGCGCGACTTCACGTCGACGGTGAACACCACGAGCCGCACGGTGACCGGCGCCACGCCGCACTTCAGCACGTTCGCCCTGCTCATCGGCACCGCGTTCGCGCCGAACCTGGACTCCGTCCAGGTCTACCCCGTCCCGTTCAAGCCCAACGGCGGCAACGCCGACGAGGGCCGCCCGTTCAGCGCCGGCGACGCGAACTCGGGAATCATCTTCGCCAATCTCGCGATGGGCTCGGAGATCAAGATCTACACGATCACGGGCCGGCTCGTCGCCTCTCTCGACAACGCCCCGATCACGGGAACCATCCGCTGGGACGCGCGCAACCAGGACGGACGCGACGCCGCCTCCGGCGCCTATTTCGCCGTGATCAAGGCCGCGGGTCAGAAGACCGTGGTCAAGAAGCTGGTGATCATCCGATGAGGAGCCTCGCGCGCGCGTCGGCGGCGCTGCTTCTGGCGGCCCTGGCCGCCGCGAGCGCGCGCGCCCAGTCCGCGGCGGGGGCCGACGCGTTCGACTTCCTGCGCCTCGACGCCAACGCGCGCGCGGTCGGCCTCGGCGGCGCCTACACGGCCCTCGCGACCGACTCCAACGCCCTGCTCTACAACCCCGCCGGCCTCGGGCGCGTGAGCGCCAGCGAGGCGACGTTCATGCACAACCAGTACGCGCAGGGCGTGACCCAGCAGTACATCGCGGCCGCCCTCAAGAACGGCTGGGGCGCGCAGTTCAACTACGCCAGCCTGGGCGACGTGCCGCGCACGACGATCTCGAACCCCGGGGGCACGGGCGGGCGCCTCAACGTCAGCGACAGCTCGCTCGGCGTCGGGTACGGCCGCGAGCTCACGAGCGAGCTCTCCGCCGGCGCGGGGCTCAAGTACGTCAGCGAGTCGCTCGGCGACGCGACGGCCAACGGCTACGCCGTCGACGGCGGCGTGCTGTACCGGATGCCCGAGGTGCGGAACCTGACGCTCGGCGCGTCCTTGCTCAACGTCGGCCCGGCCGTGAAGTTCGCGTCCCGCTCGGAGAAGCTGCCGACGACGATCCGCCTGGGCTCGGCGTACGCGCTGAGCCTGCCGCGCAACGACGTCACGGTGGCCATGGACCTTTCGCGCTCGCTCAGCGACAAGATCCGCCTGGGCCTCGGCGCGGAGACCTTGATCGACCGGCAGTTCGCCGCGCGCCTCGGCTTCACGACGCGCAACGACGCCGGCCTCGGAATCTCTCTCGGGCTCGGCTGGCGCGGGCCGCGCCTGGGAGCCGACTACGCCTTCGTCCCGATGGGAGAGCTCGGCACCGCGCACCGCATCAGCTTCACCTTGCGCTGGGGGAGATCGACGATCCCGCCCGCGCGCAGAAGCCCTCGCCCGGCACGCCGGAGGCCTACCTCGCCGAGGCCCAGAAGGCGATCGGCCGCGGCGACTACGACGCGGCCGAGGAGAGCCTGCGGCGCGGCCTGGCGCTGCTGCCCGCCGGCGACCGCCGGCGCGTGCGCTTCCAGGAGCGGCGCGGCTCGATCCTCGTCCTGCGCAAGGACTTCCGCGGGGCCATCCAGGCCTACGCCGAGGGCGTCAATCAGGCGTACGCCGACGGCTACTCCGACGAGAGCGTCGCCGACTCCTACATCGGCATCGGGATGTGCTTCTCGGCGGGGAAGAACTACCCCAAGGCGGAGCTGGCCTTCCGGAAGGGCCTGGCGCTCGGGCCGTCGCCGAAAGCGCTCGAGCTCGCCAACGCGCAGCTCGCGACGATCAAGAACGAGCCGGTCGAGTAGAGAGCGGCGCGGCTACTTGCCGCCGCCGAGCTCCTTCCACCATTGGTAGCGGCCCTGGGTCGAGCCGGAGAGGATGACAAGCCTGACGTTGTCGGGGAGGGAGGCGAGCCACTTCTGGTACTCCTTCTCCTCGGCCGCGGTCAGCCCGTTATACTTGGGCTTGTCGCTCTTCACGTAAGGCTTGTGGACGTAGCCCGGGCCGAGCTCGAGGATCCCGTTGTTGGCCAAAGAGATCGGGCAGCCGTTGGCCGGGCCTTTGTTGTCCCAGCCCATCGAGTTCTGATGCTCGATGGAGGCCCAGTCGCAGTCGCCGGCGATGTTGTAGAAGTACTCTGAGTCCGACTCGACCGCGCACGCCTGGCCCTTGTTGACGTAGCCGAGGTTCGTGCGAGCCGCTTGGCGTTGGCGGTCCGTGGCGTCGGCGGCCGGCTCTCCTGCGTCGACGACCATCTTGATCTCGGAAAACGATCGCGTCATCCCGGCGTCGTTGGAGACGGTCTTGACCCGGCACCCGTTGGCGGAGGTCAGGTCGCCGGGGACCCGGGAGATCGCGGCCTTGAGGATCACGTCGCTGGCCTGTCCGCCCAGATAGGTGCCCGTGACGAATCGGAACATCCGCCCGGAGAACTGCTTCGTGTGGAAGCGCACGGCGAGTCCCTTGAGGCCTTTCATGTTGATGCGCTTGTGCCCGCCGGAACCGTTGTAGGCGTCGGGGAGCTTGTCGAGGTCGACGATCGTGAAGTCGCCGGGAGCGGCGGCGCCCGCGCCCGACGAGCCGCCCCCGCGGTCGCGCGCGGAGCGCCGCCCGAGTTCGAGGGCGGGGCCGAAGAACCGACGCCGAGGCCCGCGCCTCCGAGGCTGTTTCCTCCGCCCTGAACGCCCGTGCCGCCGCCGTCGGGCGGCGGGGCGTCGCCGGGCTCGTCGGCGGGAGGGGGAATGGCGGGGCGCCCGGCAGCGGGCCGCTGGCGGAACGCGCGGTGGGGCACCGTCGGCGCGGTCTGCGTCTCCTCGGCGGGGGCGTCCTCGGGCGGCTCCTCGTCGGCCGCGGCGGGAACGGCGAGAGCGGCCAGCAGCAGGGCGACGGCGGCGGGGCGGATGATCATTTTCTCTCCTGATTTCGGCCGGGGGCGAGAAGGAAGAAGTTGTTGTTGCTCAGCCGGACGGGACAGCCGTGCTTGGGGCCGTTGGGCTCCTTGCCCAGGCGCTCGCGCTGGCTCTCGATGCGGCCCCAGTCGCAATCGCCCGCGATGCTGTAGAAATACTCGGTGTCGGGACGCAGAAGACAGATCTCGCCGCGCTCGACCATCCTCTTCGTCAGCGCCCAGGACGACGGCACAGGATTGCCTCGGAGGTCAGGACGCGTCAGCGGCTCGTCGGGGCCCGGGTCTCCGACCATCATGATCTCGGACTGCGTGCGCCGCCCGAGCCCGCCGTGGACGCCTTTGATCCGGCAGGCCTTGCCCATCGAGAAGTCGCCCGGCTTGGTGCCCACCGCCGCGATGAACAGCACGTCGCTGCCGATGTTCGGCGGGACATCCGAGGTCTGGGCGACGATCACTTTGCCTGGATACCGGCCGGAGTTGAAACGGATCGCGTACGGTCCTCGGCTGAGGTTGATGCGGCGGTGACCGTGCGCGCACGGTCCCGCGTCGCACGGCAGCTTGTCGAGATCGATGACCGTGTAGTCTCCCGCGGCCGCTTTGGCGCCGGGGTCGTGAGCCGCGCCCGAGCCTTGTCCGGCGCCGCCGGATCCGGGGCTCGAGGCGCCCGACGAGCGCGTCGTGCCGTCCTCGCCGCCGCTTTGAATTCCCTGCCCGCCGAGCGCCTGGCCGCCGCCCTGAATGCCGGCGTCCCCGGCCTCATCGGCGGGCGGGGAGAGGCGGGGCGCCCGGCAGCGGGCCGCTGGCGGAACGCGCGGTGAGGGACCGTCGGCGCGGTCTGTGTCTCCTCGGCGGGGGCCTCCTCGGGCGGGTCCTCGTCGGCGGCGGCGGGCAGCGCGAGGACGGCGGCCAACAGGAGGGCGGTTCTCATGCCCGCAGTATAGCCCCGCCCCCGGGGAGGGTCAAGGCGGCGTTCTAGGCGGGGACGGAGGCGGGCAGGTCGAGGTAGCGGCCGGTGTGCGAGGCCTTGTTCTTGACGATGTCGGCGGGCCGCCCGGCGGCGACCAGATTGCCGCCTTTGTCGCCGCCCTCGGGGCCGAGGTCGAGCAGCCAGTCGGCCGAGCGCATCACGTCGACGTTGTGCTCGATGACCAGCACGGTGTTGCCCTGGTCGGTCAGGCGGTGGAGGACTTCCAGCAGTTTCGCCACGTCCGCGAAGTGCAGGCCCGTCGTCGGCTCGTCGAGCACGTACAGCGTGCGGCCCGTGCCGCGGCGCGAGAGCTCGGTCGCGAGCTTGACGCGCTGCGCCTCGCCGCCGGAGAGCGTCGTCGCGCTCTGCCCGAGCGCCACGTAGCCCAGGCCCACGTCCTCGAGTGTCTTGAGCACGCGCACCATCTTCGGGTAGGCCGACAAAAATACGCGCGCCTCGGACACGTTCATCGCGAGGACTTCGGCGATGCTCTTGCCCTTGTAGCGGACGGCCAGCGTCTCCTCGTTGAAGCGCTGGCCCTTGCACTCGTCGCACTGCACGTACACGTCGGGCAGGAACTGCATCGAGATCTGGAGCATCCCGTCGCCCTCGCAGTTCTCGCAGCGGCCGCCCTTCACGTTGAACGAGAAGCGCCCGGGCTTGTAGCCGCGCGCCTTCGAGGCGGGCAGCATGGAGAACAGCTCGCGCACCGGGCCCCAGAGGCCGGTGTAGGTCGCCGGGTTCGAGCGCGGGGTGCGGCCGATGGGGGTCTGGTCGACGAGAATGATCTTGTCCAGATTCTCCGTTCCCGTGATGCTTCGAACGCGGCCCGGCTCGTCTTTGGCGCCGTTCAGGTTCTTGGCCAGGTACTTGTAGATGATTTCGTGCACGAGCGTCGATTTGCCCGACCCCGACACGCCGGTCACGCACGTGAAGGTGCCCAGAGGGACATCCACATCCGTGTCCTTGAGATTGAACTGGCGCGCGCCGCGGACCTTGAGCCAGGCCTTGGGCGGGCGGTTCTTCGAGAGCGGCGGACGCAGCCCTTCGCCTCTGAGATAGGCACCCGTCGCGGATTCCTTGCTCTTGAGCAGGTCGGGGACCTTGCCCTCGGCGACGATCTTGCCGCCGTGCACGCCGGCGCCGGGGCCGAGGTCGATGACCCAGTCGGCGCTGCGGATCGTTTCTTCATCATGTTCAACGACGATCAACGTGTTGCCTAGATCCCGGAGGCGCCGCAAAGTCGTCAAAAGTCTGGTGTTGTCGCGCGGGTGCAGGCCGATCGACGGCTCGTCGAGCACGTACATGACGCCCGTCAGCCCGGAGCCGATCTGGGTCGCGAGGTGGATGCGCTGGGCCTCGCCGCCGGCCAAGGTCTCGGAGGCGCGGTCGAGGGTCAGGTAATCGAGGCCGACGGCCGACAGGAACTCGATGCGGCTGACGATCTCTTTGAGCACCTGGCGGGCGATCGTCTTCTCGGTGTCGGACAGCGTGAGATTCTTGAAGAACGCGCGGGCGTTCTCGACCGACATCTCGACGATCTTGTCGATGCCCTCGCCGCCGATCTTGACCGCGAGCGCCTCGGGCTTGAGGCGGGCGCCCTTGCAGTCGGGACACGGCGCGCGGCCCATGAAGCGCTCGGCGATCGAGGCCTTCACGAAGTCGGACTCCGACTCCTTGATGCGCCGCTCGAGGTTCTTGATCACGCCCTCGAAGTCCTGCGGGTTCTTCGCCCAGGAGGGGTGTAGGTGCCGCCGCCGTGGAGGATGATGTTGCGGTGCTTGTCGGACAGCTTGTTCCAGGGCTTGTCGAGCGGGATCCCGAACTGTCCCGCCACCTGCTCGAGAATCTCGGTGTAGTAGCCCGCCCAGGACTTCTTCCAGCGGTTCGTGCGCGTCGTGACGGGGTCGCCCCACGCGACGATGGCGCCTTCATTTATAGAGAGAGTCGGGTCGGGGATTATTTTTCTTCGTCGACGCTGACTTTTACCCCAAGGCCGTCGCACGTGGCGCAGGCGCCGTAGGGAGAATTGAAGGAGAACAGGCGCGGCTCGATCTCCGGCAGGCTCAGGCCGCACTTCGGGCAGGCGTGGTGCTCGGAGTGCAGGCTGCCGGCCGACGGCTCGTTCGCGGGCTCGACGCGCACGAGGCCGCGCGATTCTTTGAGGGCGATTTCGATGGAATCGGTCAGGCGTTGCTTTTCGTCCGTCGACACCTTCAGCTTGTCGACGAACAGCTCGATCGTCTGCTTCTTGTAGCGGTCGAGCTTGGGCGGGGAGGCGAGCTCGTGGGTTTGGCCGTTGGTCCGAGCGGTCACGAACCCCGAGCGCTGCAGGCGCTTATAAAGGTCCTCGTAGAGGCCCGGCCGCGCCTGGATCAGCGGCGCGTAGATCGCGATCGACTGTCCGGCGCGGCTGCGCAGTATTTCCCCGACGATCGCCTGCGCGCTCTGCTTTTTGATGCGGCTGCCGCAATTCGGGCAGTGCGGCTGGCCGACGCGGGCATATAAGAGTCGGAGATAATCGTAAATCTCAGTGACCGTCGCGACGGTGGAGCGAGGGTTGTGCGACGGGTTGCGCTGCTCGATGGCGATCGCGGGGAGAGGCCCTCGATCAGGTCGACGTCGGGCTTGTCCATCAGCTCCAGGAATTGGCGCGCGTACGCGGACAGGGACTCGACGTAGCGGCGCTGGCCCTCGGCGTACAGCGTGTCGAAGGCGAGGCTCGACTTGCCGGAGCCGGAGAGGCCGGTCAGCACGACGAGCTTGCCGCGCGGGATGTCCACGCTGACGTTCTTGAGATTGTGCTGGCGGGCGCCGACGACCTTTATAACGTCCATGGCTTGATTATAGCAGATCATGGCCGATCGTACATATGTACGGTATGGAACTTTTTTGGGGGTCGATCGTATATGTAGTGTCCGGCGGTCGGCCACTACTGATAATCACTCTTCCCGGGAATAGTGATTATCAGTAGTAAATGCAAAACGTCAGGAGGCCGAATGAACGACGACATCCATCCTCTGGAAGAGTGCGAGAAGCTCTCGGACAAGGAATTGGTTCAGGCTGTTCGCTTTCTCGCCGATCGAGCCAAGCACAACGAACTGCGCTTGCTCGCCCATCTGGCCGAATTCGACTCTCGCCGGCTGTGCCTGGAAGAGGGGCAAAGATCCGCTTATGACTACTGCCTGCATGTCCTCGGGTTCGACGAGCAGGAGGCTTATCGCCGCATCCGTGCGGCAAGGATCATCCGCTCGTTTCCGGAGGCGTGCGCCGCCCTTGCTTCCCGGAGGGTCACCATTTCGGCGCTCGTCGTCCTGTCGCCATGGCTTCAAAAAGACAACGTTGCCGCCTGGATGAAGGCGGCCGAGGGCCGATCGAAGCGCGATCTCGAAGCCCTGGTCGCCTCGCGATACCCGCAAGCCGATCAGCCTGATCATGTACGGAATTTGGCGGTTAAGACGATGATCGTCAGTTCCGCGCCGCCCCGGGCCTTGGAAGCAGGGCCCGCCCCGGCTTCAGGCCCGGGCACGAACGGCGGAGAAGGAGGCTCGATGTTCGACATGCCTGGAGAGCCGGTCGTCGCAGTTCCCGTGGACGGTGGACCCCCTCAGCTTATTCCGATCGGCGCGGCACGAGTGCGCGTGGGCTTCGACGCTCCGTCTGTTCTGGGCAGCTTACTCGAGAGGATGCGGCAACTCCTACGGCATAAGTATCCGGAGGGCAGGCTCGAAGACCTTGTCCGGGAGGCTTTGGAAGACTATCTCGACCGAAAGGACCCGGAACGAAGGCTCGCTCGGGCTGAGGCGAAATCGAATGCAACCGCGATGCCCGCGCCCGAGGAGGGCGACCGCCTGCCCACGCGCTTCCTGCGCGCCTGGGCGGGCAGCCGCTACATTCCGGCGAAGGTGAAGTCCGAGGTCTGGGCCCGCGACGACGGCCGCTGCGCGTGGCGCGACGCCGACGGCACCGTCTGCGGCTCGCGGGACTGGATCGAGTACGACCACGTCCGGCCGTTCGCGAGGGGAGGACGGTCGGACGACGCGCGCAACCTCAGGCTCGTCTGCCGGCAGCACAACCAGGCGGCCGCGCTGGCCGCCGGGTTCAGCGCCGGACCGCCGCCTTCTTGAGGAAGGTGTCCTTGCGCCAGGCCGCGCGGGACTTCGGCCAGTCGAGCGTGTAGTGCAGGCCGCGCGACTCCTTGCGCTTCATCGCGGAGCGGATGACCATGGTGGCCACGTCGGCGATGTTGCGCAGCTCGACGACGTCGGGAGTCGGGAGGAACTCCCAGTAGTACTCGGCGATCTCGCGGTTGAGCAGCTCGAGGCGCGCGAGCGCGCGGTCGAGGCGCTTGTCGGTGCGCACGATGCCGACGTAGTTCCACATGAGCTGGCGGATCTCGTCCCAGTTCTGCGAGATCACGACGGCCTCGTCGGAGGTGACCGCGCGGCCGGGGTTCCAGGGCTCGGCGCGGAACGCGGCGGGCTTGCGCGCGGGCGCGGCCGACGCGAGGTGCTCGTAGAGGCGGTGGGCGAAGACGCAGCCCTCGAGCAGCGAGTTCGAGGCCAGGCGATTGGCGCCGTGCAGGCCCGTGTGGGCGGTCTCGCCGACGGCGTAGAGGCCGGGGACCGAGGTGCGGCCGTGCTCGTCGACGTGCACGCCGCCGCAGAAGAAGTGGGCGGCCGGCACCACAGGTATTTGTTGAGTGGCCATGTCGATGCCGAACGTCTTTACCTTCTCATAGATATTGGGAAAACGGGCCTTGAGAAAGGACTTCTTGTGGTGCGTCATGTCCAGATAGACGCACTCGTCGCCGGTGCGCTTGAGCTCGGCGTCGATCGCGCGCGCGACGATGTCGCGGGGCGCGAGCTCCTTGCGGCGGTCGTAGCGCGACATGAAGCGGTCGCCGTTCTTGAGCAGCAGGCGCCCGCCCTCGCCGCGCAGCGCTTCGGACAGCAAGAAGCTCTTGGCGAGCGGGTGGTAGAGGCAGGTGGGATGGAACTGCACGAACTCCATGTTCGCCATCGTCGCGCCGGCGCGCCAGGCCATGGCCATGCCGTCGCCGGTGGCGATGTCGGGGTTCGTCGTGTAGAGGTAGACCTTGCCGGCGCCGCCGGTCGCGAGCACGGTGGCGCGCGCCTCGTAGGGATCGATGCGCCCGCTGTCGCGGTCCATGATGTAGGCGCCGCGGCAGGCGCCGGTCTTGTCGAGGAGCAGGTCGACGGCGAGCGCGTTCTCGATGACGGTCACGGCGGGGTTCGAGCGGACGGCCTCGACGAGCGCGCGCTCGATCTCGCGGCCGGTGATGTCGCCGGCGTGCAGGATGCGCCGGTGGGAGTGCCCGGCCTCGAGCCCCAGGTCGACCGCGGCGGCGCGCTCGGTGAAGCGCACGCCGAGCTCCTGGAGCTCGCGCACGCGCTCGGGGGCCTCGGCGACGGTCAGGCGCACGACGTTCTCGTCGCACAGCCCGGCGCCGGCGACGATCGTGTCGCGCACGTGGGAGCCGAAGCTGTCCATCTCGCTCATCACGGCGGCGATGCCGCCCTGCGCGTAGTTGGTGTTCGACATCGCGGCGGCCTTCTTCGTCGCGAGCGTCACGCGCCCCAGGCGCGCGAGCTTCAGCGCGCTGAGCAGGCCGGCGATGCCGCTGCCGAGGACGAGAAAATCGGGACGCCGTTGTCCGTTTTTCGACATTGAAAGGGGGTTGCGGAGTGCTAGATTCTAACAAATGATCCGTTCCTTCTCCGGCCGCGTCCCGAAGATACACCCGAAAGCCTTCGTCCACGACTCCGCGGAGGTCATCGGCAAGGTGACCCTCGGCGCCGAGGCGTCCGTGTTCCCCGGCTGCGTGCTGCGCGGGGACATCGATGAGATTAAAATCGGCTCGCGCAGCAACATCCAGGATCAAGTCGTGATTCACACGAGGGATGGCCAGCCCACGGTGATCGGCCGCGGCGTCACGGTCGGCCATCGCGCGGTTCTCCATGGATGTCGTATCGGCGACCGGGTGCTCGTCGGCATGGGGGCCATCATCATGGAAGCGACCATCGGCGCCCGCACCTTGATCGGCGCCGGCGCGCTGGTCCCCGCCGGGGCGAAGATCCCGTCCGGCGTCCTCGTCCTCGGCTCCCCGGCGAAGGTCGTGCGCAAGCTGCGCCCCGAAGAGCTCAAGATGCTGGTCTCCAGCGAGAAGATGTACGTCGCGCTGGCGCGCGCCCACAAGACTTCGTCGAAAGTCGTGTTCGGCCTCTGATGCTGGCGGCGGCTTTCCTCGCCGGCGCGGCCGCGGGCGGCGGAGCCGTCTGGGCGTGGCAGCGGCACAGCGCCAAGAAGTTCGCGCGCGTGTTCTCCTTCGCGATGCACGAGCTCAACACGCCGATCACGGCCGTCAACATGACGGTCCTCAATCTGCTGTCCGACGTCTTCGGGGAACTCCCGGCTCCGCTTAAACCCTGGGTGGAGATGACGCGCGAGCAGGTCGGCCGGCTCAACGGGCTCGTCGGCGAGGTTCGCGATTTCGTGCACATGGAGCTGCACGAGGACTTGCGGGTCGGAAGCGCCGAGATGAGCGCCCAGGAGATAGTGGACGAGGCACTCGTTTCCATCGCGCGCGGCATGGAGCAGGCCGGCGTCGAGTTCACGAGCTCGGTGGAGAAGGGCCTGCCGCCGCTGCGCGTCGACCCCGACCGGGCCGCGCGCTGCCTGACGAGCGCGCTGTTCCACGCCCGCAAGTTCCGCACCGGCGGCGGCATCGAGCTCAAGGCCGTGCGCGCCCCGCCGGCGCCGCCTTCGTCGTGAGCTACGACGGCCCGCGCCTGACGCCGGGGGCCGTGCGCGACAGCCTGGACCTCTACTACCCGGCGCGCCGCGGCAAGAGCCAGACGCTCGGCGCCACGGGCCTCGGCCTCGGGCTCGTGCGCGAGGTGTCCCGCCTCTCCGGCGGCGACCTGTCCTACGAGGTCGACGACGCGGGCCGCTCCCGCCTGACTTTGACGTACGCCGCGGCGGGGGCCGCGTGACGCGCATCCTCATCGTCGAGGACGAGCCCGAGATCGCCGACAACCTCGCGGCCCTGCTCGCGGCCAAGGGCCACAAGGTCGCGACCTGCCACGAGGGCGCCGAGGGCGTGACGCGCGCGCGCAAGGAGACGTTCGACCTCGTCCTGCTCGACGTCATGCTCCCTCGCATGTCGGGCTTCGACGTGTGCAAGCTCCTCAAGGCCGACCCCAAGACCTCCAAGATGAAGATCGTCATGGTCACCGGCCTCGGCCGCATGGGCGACGTCGAGGAGGCGTTCCGCGCGGGCGCCGACGACTACCTGATCAAGCCGTTCGACTCGGTCCGGCTCTTCAAGAAGATCGAGAAGGTGATGGCGGGCGCGTGAGACGGGCCGCGCTCCTCGCCGCCCTGCTTCTCGCCGCCGCCCCGGCCCGCGCGCTCGAGGCCGCGGCCGCCAAGGTCGACATCACGCCGGACCTGGCCTCCGAGCGCGTCTGGCTCGCCGGCTTCGGCGCCAAGGGCCGCCGTCCTTCCGGCGTCCACGACCCGCTGTACGCGCGCCTCGTCCTTCTGCGCGAGGGGAACACGACGATCGCGCTGGCCGGCTTCGACCTGCTCGGTCTCTACCTCAACGACACCGAGGCCCTGCGCCGCGCCTGGTCCGGCGGCGAGCCGGGCCGCGTGCTGTTCGTCCACGCGACGCACCAGCACAGCGGCCCCGACACGCTCGGCCTCTGGGGCCGCCTGCCCGGCGTCTCCGGGATCAACAAGGCGTATCAAGAACGGATCATGGACCGCGTGGTGCAGGCGCTGCGCCTGCTCGAGACCCAGCTGCGCCCCGCGACGCTCGCCGGCGGCAAGGGATCGCTCGACCCGCGCGGCCTGTGCGCCGACTCGCGAGACCCTCAGGTGATCGACCCCAATCTCGCCGTCCTGCGCGTGAAGGCCCGCGACGGCAAGGCGATCGCCACGATCGTCAACTGGTCCTGCCACCCCGAGGTCATCGGCCGAGACAACAATCTGATCACCGCCGACTACCCCGGTCCGCTCTGCTCCCGCATCGAAGAAAAAACGGGAGGCGCCTGCCTCTTCCTCAACGGCGCGATCGGCGGCCTCATGACGCCGGACGTGACGGAAGAGAACTTCTACGAGACCGCGCGCATCGGACACGCGGTGGCCGACGCGGCGCTGGCGCTCCCCGTCTCGGCCGGCGGGAGCAAGCTCGCGTACCGCGCCGCGCGCCCGCTCGTGCCCGTCGAGAACTCGCGCTACCTGCTCTTCCTGCGCTCCCTGACGGGCGGGCATGACCTTAAGACCGCGGATGGCAAGGCGATCCCGGCCTGGAAGGCTCCGTTGTATTCCGTTCGGCACTTGCTACTCGGCACCAAGGCCGCGCAGCGGCCATACGTAGAGACCGAGGTCGGCGTGCTCGATCTCGGCCCGGCGCGCCTGCTCGGCATGCCCGCCGAGGTGTTCCCGGAGCTCGCGATCGGCGGCTACGACGGGAAGTATTCATACGGCAAGCCCGTCGTGGATCCGAAGGGGCCGGAGCGCGACCTCAAGAGCGCGCCGAAGGGACCCTACCTGCGCGACCTTATCAAGGCGCCGGTGCCGATGCTCGTCGGGCTCGCCAACGACGAATTGGGCTATCTGGTTCCCGCGTACGACTTCAAGGTGAGGACGTCGAAGTCGCTGCTGCCGCGCTGGCCCGGCCACTACGAAGAGACCAACTCCATCGGCCCGTCGGCCACGGCGATCCTGACGGACGCCGCCGCGAAGCTGCTAAACGAGAAGCGCTAGGCGGTTGGCCGCGAAGGCCAGGACGTACGCGAGCCCGAACAGGAAGACGAACTGCAGCGCCGGGAGCTTCCAGCTCCCCGTCTCGCGGCGCACGGTCACGATCGTCGAGACGCACTGCAGCGCGATCGCGAAGAACACGAGCAGGCTCGCCGCCGTGCCGAGGCCGTAGCGCAGGCGCCCGTCGGGCTCGCGCGCCTCGCGCAGGGCCTTGATGAGGCCCTCGGAGGCGTCGGACTCGCCGCCGAGCGCGTAGATCGTGCCGAGCGTGCCCACGAACACCTCGCGCGCGGCCAGCGCCGAGAGCGCCGCGATCGAGACGCGCCAGTCCCAGCCGAGGGGGCGGAACACGGGCTCGATCGCGCGGCCGGCGGCGCCGAGGGCGCTGCCCTCCATGCGCAGGGCGGCGGCGGCCTCCGGCGGGGTACCGGGGGAACGTCCCGGCGCGGATACGAGCCGAGCGCCCACAGGATCACGCTGAGAACGAAGATGACCTTGCCCGCGCGCTCGACGAAGTGCCAGCAGCGCGCCCAGACGTAGCGCGCGAGCTCGCGCGGGCTCGGCAGGCGGTACGGCGGCAGGGCGACGGCGGGCGAGGGTGCGCCTCGTGAAGCGAGGTGAACTTGAGCGCGAGCGCGAGCAGCAGCGCGATCACGATCCCGAACGCGTACATCGCCGCCATCACGACGCCCTGGCCGTTGAAGCCCCACGGGCGGAACGCCGGGGGCACGAAGGCGGCGATGAGAAGCGTATAGACCGGGATGCGCGCCGAGCAGGTCATCAGCGGCGCGAGCAGGATCGTGACGATCCGGCGCTTCTCGCTCGGGATCGTGCGCGCGGCCATCACTCCGGGAATAGCGCACGCGAAGCTCGAGAGAAAGGGGATGAACACGCGCCCGTCGAGGCCGAACGGGCGCAGCGCGCGGTCGATCATCGCGCCCGCGCGGGGCAGGTAGCCCGTCTGCTCGAGGAAGCCGATCATCGTGAAGAGGATCGCGATCTGCGGGACGAAGACGACGACCGCCGAGATCCCGGGGATCGCGCCGTCGCAGAGCAGGCTCGCGACCGCGCCGTCGGGCAGGCGGGCGCGCAGCGCCTCGGAGAAGGAGGCCAGCGCGCCGGAGAGGAAGTCCATGATCGGGCTCGCGCCCGCGAACAGCGCCTGGAAGAGGAAGAACATCGCGGCGGCGAGGATGACGGGCCCGAGCACCGGGTGCATGACGACCCGGTCGACGCGGATCGAGCGCGCGATCGTGGGCAGGACGGCGCGGCGCGGCAGGGTCACCGAGGCGGCGCAGGCCTCGCGCGCGGCCTCGACGGCCGCGTCCTGGAGTTCGTGCAGGCGGGCGCGGCTCGTCCGGCGGAAGTCCGCGGCCTCGGTGAGGTCCGCGCGCAGGGGCTTCGGCGCGAGCAGGGCGTCGAGCTCCTTCATGCCCTCCCCGTCGCGGGCCGAGATCGCGGCGACGGGAACTCCGAGGCGCGCGGACAGCTCGGCGGCGTCGACGATGACGCCGTTGAGGCGGGCCTCGTCGATCATGTTGACCGCGACGGCGACCGGGTAGCCCGCGGCCTTGAGGCCCGCGGGCAGGACGAGGTCGTTGTCGAGGTTGCTCGCCTCGGCCACGCAGAGCACGAGCAGGTCGACGCCCTCGTCGGCGCACTCGGAGAGGAAGCGGAAGGAGACCTTCTCGTCCTCGGTCTGGGGGAGGAGGGAGAACGTGCCGGGCAGGTCCACGACCTCGACGTCGCCGCCGCGCAAAGTTCCCGAGGCCTTCTCCACGGTGCAGCCCGCGAAGTTGGCCGTGCGCTGGCGCAGGCCGGTGAGCGCGTTGAAGAGGGTCGTCTTGCCGGTGTTGGGGCGGCCGGCGAGGGCGACGACGCGGCTCACAGGGCCTCCACGCGGATGTGCGGGAGCAGACGGGCCTCGACGGCGAGCAGCTGCGAGCCGACGAGGAGCTCGATCGGGTCGCGCAGGGGGTCGCGAGGATCTTGGTGACGTGCACGCCGGGCCGCAGGCCCAGCCCGGCGAGGCGGACCCGGTCGCTCTCGCCCATGCCCGGGAGCGCGGCCACGCGCACGGAAACGCCGAGGGCGGCCTTCTCGAGGGTCATGGGGTATTATAGCCTTGTTGAGACTCTATTTCAATAAGGGGGCGTAAATTCCCCTGGAAATCCGGGCTCCGCCGCCTTATACTGCGGGCATGAACCCCTCCCTCCTGGCCCTGACGCTCCTGCTCGCCGCCCCGCCCGCCTTCTCCCAGCCGCAGAAGACGCCGGCCACGCCGGGCACCCGGACGCCCCACTCGAGCGGCGACTGGGGCCCCGACGAGGCCGCCCTGAGGCAGAATGCCAAGGTGATCTTCGCCCGCCTGATCGCCGCGGCCAAGACGGGGGTCGAAGTCGACGGCAAGAACATCGTCTACACGCTCGATCCCGATTTCGTCATCGACCTCAACAATCTCGCGATCGGCGGGTCGCCGGCGGCGGCCTTCGGCAAGGGGATCGGCCTCAACGGGCCGGGCAAGACGATCGGCGGCGTCGACCACAGCGGCAACGACCTCGTCTACACGACGAGCGCGCTCTACACGATGGCCGATCAGCCCGAGGCGGCGGTGTTCCTCGCCCACGAGATCGGACACCTCGCCAACGGCGACGCCAAAACGCTCGCGACCGAGCAGTCCAGGGTCGTCGACGAGCTGTTCAACGAGTGGTCGGTCCGCAACACGATCCCCGACGACGAGCCCGCGGCGGTCACCGTGCGCCGCTTCACGAAGGACATGGGCGCGAAGATCCAGGAGAAGATGGCTCCGTTTCAGGCCAAGCTCGAGGAAGCCGCCGACAAGTACGGGCGCGCGCTCGCGGTCAAAGTCGACCCGAAGTGGGAGAGCGCCACCGTCACCTCCTACCAGCGCGCGCAGGACTGGCTCTGGGCGATGAAGTGGGACATGGACGACCCCTCGCACGGCGGCACCATCGCCGACCGGGCCGACAAGAACATCAAGTGGATCGCCGAGCGCCGCGCCGCCGAGGCGCGCGCCAAGGCGGCCTCGCGCCGCGCGAAGTGCGCCGCCGAGCAGCGCAGCTGCGAATAACCTCCGCGCCGGGGCCAGGCCCCAAGATTCCCAAGATTCGAAGTGCTATCATGAGGCCGTGAGCGATCCTTTCTCTCGCCTCGAGGCCGCGCGCGAGCTGTGCGCGGACGGCCGGCCCGACCGGGCCCTCGGCCTCCTCTCCGCGGCGGTCCCCGCCGATCTCGAAGGCGAGCGCCGTCTCGTTCGCGGCGAGGCCCTGCGCGGAATCGGCTACTTCGAAAAGGCCATGGCCGAGTATCGCGCCGCGCTCGGCCTCCTCGACTCGCGCGACCGGGACCTCGTCTTCGAGGCGTGGTTCGCCCTGGCCCGCTGCGCGCGCAGCCTCGGCCGGGTCGCCGAAGCCCGGAAAGCCCTCGCCCGCGCCCGCGCCGTGCCCGGCGCCGACCGCGAGACGCTCGCGCTCGAGGACGCTCTCGTCCTGCGCGCGGAGAGCCGCCACCGCGCGGCCTTGAAGGCGCTCGTGCCGATGCTCGCCGCCGCGAAGCGCCGCCGCGACGCCGGCGCCGAGGGCTTCCTGCTGTGGGCGATCGCGGGCTCGCGGCGCTTCTCGGGAGACCTCTCCGGCTCCCACCGCGACTTCAAGGCGTCTCTGTCCGCTTTCCGCCGCGCCAACGACGCCGAGGGGGAGGCTTACGCCCTGTTCGGCCTGGGCGGCATCGCGAGGCTGCGCGGCTTGTTCGCCGAGGCCCGCGCGGCCTATGCCGAGGCGGGCAAACTCCTGAAGGGCGGCCCCGATCTCTTCGGCCGCGCCTACGCGCACTGCGGCCTGGCCAACGTCCAGCGCCAGCTCGGGCTGCTCGCCGACGCCGAGCGGAACTACCGCGCGTCCTACAAGCTGTACGCCGGCATCGGCGACCGCGTCGATCTCGCGTTCGTGGATTGGGGCCTCGGCCAGGTTCATCAGCGCCGCGGCGAACTCGCGCCGGCGGAGAGCCGCTATCGCGCCGCGCTCTCGGGATTCGCGGGCGGCTCCGAAGACCGCGGCCTCGTGCTCGCGCGGAAGTCTCTCGCCGAAATCCTGCACGCGCGCGGGCGCACGAAGGAAGCGGAGAAGCTCTTCGACTCCGCCGTCTCGCTCGCGCGCCGGTCCGGTCTCACCGCCCACCTCGAGCCCTACACCTGAGCCAATTCGGAGTGTCGTTAACAACTTTGAAACGCAGGATTCATATTTTGTCCCCATGGGACAACGAATCTGGAAGGTGCTCGACGAGTACGCCGGGATGTGGGTGACGGTCGACAAGGGCGGCGCAGTGATCGACTCCGCGCGGACCTTGCCGGAGCTGACGAAGCGCGCGGGGAGAAGGCCGACCGGCTGACCTTCGTCTACGCGGCGGGCGTCGCGGCTAGATCTTGAAGTCCTTGCCGAGGTAGAGGTCGCGGGCCTGCGGGTCCTCGATGAGCTTCTTGGCGGTGCCGTCGACGATGATGCGCCCGTCGTAGATGAGGTAGGCGCGGTCGATGATCGGCAGGGTCTCGCGGACGTTGTGGTCGGTGATGAGCACGCCGATGCCCTGGCCGACGAGCTTGCGGATGATCGCCTTGAGCTCGCCGACCGTGATCGGGTCGATGCCGACGAACGGCTCGTCGAGCAGGATGAGCTTGGGGTCGCCGATCATGCAGCGCGCGACCTCGAGGCGCCGCTTCTCGCCGCCGGAGAGCGTCCAGGCCTTCTGCCGGCGCATGTCCCAGAGCCCGAACTCCTCGAGGAGCTCCTTGACGCGGCGCATCTGCTCGAGCTGTCCGCCGCCGCGGCGCTCGAGGACGGCCCGCAGGTTCTCCTCGACGGTCAGCCCCTTGAAGACGGTCGGCTCCTGCGCGAGGTAGCCCAGGCCCTTGCGGGCGCGCTCGTACATCGGCAGGGCGGTCACGTCCTCGCCGTCGATGAGGATGCGGCCTTCCTCCGGGGTCACGAAGCCCGCGAGGCTGTAGAAGGACGTCGTCTTGCCGGCGCCGTTGGGCCCCAGAAGGCCGACGATCTCGCCGGAGGCGACGTTGAGCGTGACGCCCTTGACGACCATGCGCTCGCCGTAGGTCTTGCGGATGTCGCGCGCTTCGAGCTTCATTTCGCGAACTCCTTGAGCTTCTTCTCGTCCTTGAAGATCATCCAGCCGACGACCTTGCCGCGCGCCTCGACGCGCCGGGGGACCTCGGTCGCCGTGATCGTGTCGGCCTTGAGCGCCGTCGTCCACTCGCCCTCGACTTTTCTGAGAACCGGCCGGCCTCCGTTGAGCGTCAGGCGTCCGTCCTTCTTCTCGTAGACGGCCTCGTCGGCCGCGAGCTCGAGACGCGGACCCCAGACCCTCGCGCCGGCCGACATCGTCACGCGCTGCTCGCCGTTCCACGAGACGCGCCCGCTGGTGCCGAAGTCGGCCTCGACGCCCGGCGGGCGCCGGGAGAACGAGACCCGGCCGCCGGCGGCGGGCTCGAGGAAGCCGCGGCCGGAGTCCTGCTCGTGGCCGGCCTTCTCGCCGGCCGCCTCGAAGACGACGCCGTCCTCCGACTCCCGGCGCAGGCGCACGGAGCCGCGCGCCTTCCAGGAGCGGTCGGCGTGGCTGAAGAGCGCCCAGTCGGAGGTCATGCGCTTGCCGCCGGCCTCGTAGCGCACGTCGCCGATGAGCTCCTCGGATTTGCTGGCGCCGCGATGGATCACGTACTGCTTGCTGCGCACGACGGAGCCGACGAGGGGCTCGGAGGCGGGGGAGGAGGAGGCGAGGGCGAGCAGGAGGGCGGCGATCACCGCGGGGTCCCCGTGAAGCTCGAGCGCTGGTTGAAGATGCGGATCTCCGAGAGGTCGGGCGCGGCCTCGAGGCCCTTGCCCGTGAGGGTGCCCTCGGGGCGCTTCACGAGGATGTCGGCCGTCGTCGTGAATTTCGCCTTCTTCGAGTCGTAGAGGAGCTCGGTCGTCGTCAGGCGCGACTTGTCCTCGTAGGAATCGAGAACGACGGAGGAGGACAGGCGGACGTCGCGCGTCTCGGTCGACACCTCGCCCGTCAGCGCGGTCACGCGCGAGACCTTGCGGCCGCGCTCGTAGAACTCCATGACGGGCTCCTCGAGCGTCGCGGTCTTGGATTCCTCGCGCAGCAGGGCGCGCCGGGACTTCAAGGTCCAGGAGGAGCGGCCCTTCTCGGACTGGCTCAAGGTCAGCCCCTCCATGATCTGCCTGCGCTCCTCAGGGCCGTCCGGCGCGCGGCCCTTGCAGGCCGCGGCGAGCAGGACGAGGCCCGCGAGGAGGGCGCATCTCACTTCTTCGTCGGCGCGGGAGGAAGGTCGGGCTCGGGAGCGTGGAGCTGGTCCTCGGGCAGGTGGACCTTGCCGCCGGGGTTGAGCCACGGCGTCATCTCCACGGGGATGCGGCGCAGGTTGTAGGGCTTGGGCAGCATCGAGAGCGCGTGCGAGACGCCGAAGTACGCGACCGTCAGCAGGGCGTAGATGATCCCCAGCGTGCGCGCGTGCCACCGCGCGTCCGGAAACCAGGACGGGGAGATCAAGGCCTCCTGCTGGAGGGCCTTCTTCGACTTCTTTCCCTGCTGATTGGGGTTCTGGCTCATTGGAGCTCCTTGGACAAAGCGTCGAAGCGGCGCACTTCCTTGAGGAACGCGCCGATCGTCTTGAGGGGCAGAGAGTTCGGCCCGTCGGACAGGGCCTTGTCGGGATCGGGATGCGTCTCGAAGAACACGCCCGCGACGCCGACGGCGGCGGCCGCGCGCGCGATCGGACGGACGAACTGGCGCTGCCCGCCGGTCGTCGCGCCGTTGCCGCCCGGGAGCTGGACGCAGTGCGTCGCGTCGTGGACCACGGGGAAGCCGAAGGAGCGCATGATCTCGTAGGAGCGCATATCCACCACGAGATTCCCGTATCCGAAGGTCGCCCCGCGCTCGGTGAGCAGGATGTTCCTGTTGCCGGTGGAGAGGATCTTCTCGACGGCGTGGCGCATGTCCCACGGCGAGAGGAACTGTCCCTTCTTGACGTTGACGGCCTTGCCCGTGCGCCCCGCCGCGACGAGCAGGTCGGTCTGCCGGCACAGGAAGGCGGGAATCTGGAGCATGTCGACGTACTTGGCCGCGAGCGCGGCCTGCTGCGGCTCGTGGACGTCGGTCACGCAGGGCACGCCGAGCTCGCGCGCGACCATCGACAGCGTGCGCAGGCCCTCTTCCATGCCCGGGCCGCGGTAGGACTTCACCGAGGTGCGGTTGGCCTTGTCGAAGGACGCCTTGAGCACGAAGCCGCCCTTGCCGGCCGCCTTCTTGAGCTCGCGGCCGACCTTGCGGATCAGCGCCTCGGACTCGATGACGCACGGCCCGCCGATGAAGGAGACGGGGAGGTCGTTTCCGAAGACGACCTTGCCGACCTTGACGACGTTGCTACGCATGGATGGCGCTCCGGGACGGCGACGACTCGGCGCGCTCGACCATCGCGGCCACGAAGTCGCGGAACAGCGGGTGCGGCGCCTCGGGGCGGCCCTTGAACTCCGGGTGGAACTGGCAGGCGACGTACCACGGGTGGTCCTTGAGCTCGACGATCTCGACGAGGTTCTTCGGGGCGTGCAGGCCGGCGATCGAGAGGCCGGCGTCCTCGAGCAGCTTGCGGAACTTGTTGTTGACCTCGTAGCGGTGGCGGTGGCGCTCCGAGATCTGGAGCGTGCCGTAGGCCTTGTGGGACAGCGAGCCCTTCTTGAGCGTGCACTCGTACGTGCCCAGGCGCATCGTCGCTCCCTTGTCCTTGACCGTCTTCTGTTCCGGGAGGAGGTCGATGACGGGGTAGCGCGTCTTCTGGTCGAACTCCGTCGAGTGCGCGCCCGCGAGCTTGAGCACGTTGCGGGAGAACTCGATGACGGCGATCTGCAGGCCGAGGCAGAGGCCGAAGTACGGGATCTTCTTCTCGCGCGCGATCTGGGCGACGCGGATCTTGCCCTCGATGCCGCGGTCGCCGAAGCCGCCGGGCACGAGGATGCCGTGCACGCCGTCGAGCTGCTCGCCGATCTTGGGGTCCGTCGTGTCGAGGAAGCGGATCTTGACCTTCGCCTCGTTGGCGATGCCGCCGTGGACGAGCGCCTCGTTGACCGACTTGTAGGCGTCCTTGTAGTCGGTGTACTTGCCGGCCATCGCGACGACGACCTCGCGCTTGGGGTGCTTGAGGCGGTCGACGACCTTGGTCCAGCTGTCGAGGTCCTTGGACTGCGTGCGCAGCCGCAGGAGCATCATGATCTGGTCGTCCAAGCCCTGCTTGTGGAAGACCATGGGCACTTCGTAGATCGAGTCGACGTCCGGCGCCTCGATCACGGACTCCTTGGGCACCGAGCAGAACATGGACAGCTTGGCCTTCATGTTCGCGTCGATCGGCTTCTCGGACCGGCAGACGAGCACGTCGGGGGCGATGCCGATCTCGCGCAGCTTCTGGACCGAGTGCTGGGTGGGCTTGGTCTTGAGCTCCTCGGAGGCGCGGATGAAGGGGATCAAGGTCACGTGGACGTAGAGCGAGTTCTCGCGGCCGGCCTCGAGGCCCATCTGGCGCGCGGCCTCCATGAACGGGAGGGACTCGATGTCGCCGACCGTGCCGCCGATCTCGATGATCGCGATGTCGGCGCCCTTCGCCGCCGCGCGGAAGCGGTTCTTGATCTCGTCGGTGATGTGCGGGATGACCTGCACGGTGGTGCCGAGGAAGTCGCCGCGGCGCTCGCGGTCGAGCACGGTCTGATAGACCTTGCCGGCCGTGAAGTTGTTGCTCGCGTGCATCTCTTTGTTGAGAAAACGCTCGTAATGGCCGAGGTCGAGGTCGGTCTCCGCGCCGTCCTCGGTGACGAACACTTCGCCGTGTTGAAAGGGATTCATGGTCCCGGGGTCTACGTTGATGTACGGGTCGCATTTGAGCATCGTCACCTGGAGGCCCCGCGCCTGGAGCAGCTTCCCGAGAGAAGAAGCCGTGATGCCCTTGCCCAGGGAGCTGACGACTCCGCCGGTCACGAAAATATATTTAGTAGTCATGGTCGATTTATTTTAATCCTCGGCGCAACATGGTCTCGGCGCGGCGCAAATCGGCGGGGACGTCGACGGACACGGGGCGCTCGCGCACGACGGCGGCGCGGATCGTCATCCCGTCCTCGAGCGCCCGCAATTGCTCGAGGCGTTCGCTCTTCTCGAGCGGGGACGGCTTCATCGACACGAAGCGCTTGAGCGCCGCGCGGCGGTACGCGTACAGGCCCAGGTGCTCCCACGAGGAGACGGGGGCCCGGGAGAAATACAGGCAGCGGCCGTTCTTCGACAAAACCGCCTTCACGACGTGGCTCGCGTCGCGGCGCGGCCCGTCGGCCAGCGCGATGACCGAGGTCGCGATGTCCGCGCCCACGGTCAGGGCCTTCACGGTCGCGCGCAAGGTCGCGGGCCTGAGGAGCGGCATGTCGCCCTGGTAGTTGAGGATCACGGGCTCGGAACGGCCCTTCGCGGCGGCCCAGACGCGGTCGGAGCCCGAGGGCAGGGAGGGGGACGTCATCACGGCCGTCCCGCCGAAGCGCTTCACCTCGGCCGCGACTTCTTTCGAGTCGACCGCGACGAGGACCGGGCCGAGCTTGGCGGCCTTCGCGACGCGCCAGCAGCGCTCGATCATGGTCTTGCCGCCGAGGCGGGCCAGGACCTTGCGCGGAAAGCGCGTGGAGCCCAGGCGCGCGGGGATGACGGTCAGGACCTTCACCGGACCGCCCGGGCGAGCTCTTTGGCGTCGGTCGTCGCCGTGCCGAGCTTCGCGACGACGATGCCGGCCGCGTGGTTGGCCAGCGCGGCGGCGCGGCGCAGGGGCGCGCCCGCGGCGAGCGCCAGCGTCAACGTCGAGATCACGGTGTCGCCGGCGCCGGACACGTCGAAGACCTCGCGCGCCTGCGTCGGGATGTGGGTGATCCGCGGCTTGGCGCCCTTCTCGAAGAGGCTCATGCCGTCGGGGCCGCGCGTGATGAGCACGGACTCGCTGCGCAGGAACTTCAGGATGTCCTTGCCCAGGGCGTCGATCGCGTCGGAGCCGGGCTTGGCATCGCGGCGCATGCAGGCCCAGGCCTCGGACGTGTTCGGGGTCACGCAGGTCACGCCCTTGTAGCGCGAGAAGTGCTCGGGCTTGGGGTCGACCGTCACCGGGATGCCGCGGCGGCGGCACGCGGAGATCGCGCGCGCGAGCACGCGCGGGTTGATGACGCCCTTGCCGTAATCGGAGAGGATGACGGCGTCGGCCTTCGGCAGCTCCTCGCCCAGGCTCGCGAGCAGGCGCGACTCGGTCGCGTGGGACAGCGGGCCGCCGGTCTCGCGGTCGAAGCGCACGACCTGCTGGCGCTCGGCGATCACGCGGCACTTCTGGGTCGTCAGGCGCTCGACGTCGACGCACACGCCGGAGACGTCGACGCCGCGGCCCTTGAAGTCCTGAAGGAGCCGCGAGCCCGCCTCGTCCTCGCCGATGACGCCCATGACGGACACGTCGGCGCCGAGGGCGGCGAGGTTGTTGACCACGTTGCCGGCGCCGCCGGGCACATGGCTTTCGCCGGTGACGCGGACCACGGGAACGGGGGCTTCGGGGAGATTCGGCCGACCGAGCCGCGCACGTACTGGTCGAGCATCAGGTCGCCGACGACGAGGACCCGGCGCCCGGGGAACCGGGCGATCGTCCGCAGAAGCTCTTGGCGCTCGGCGCGCGGGGAAGCCATCGTACGGGTGTTGATCATAGCATTTCCCGCAGCGCGCCCGTGACGCTTCCGAAGAACACGTCGGCCTTCATCATCAGCAGGCGGCGCTTGGGATCGTCGGAGAACCAGAGGCGCAGGCGCTTGCCCTTCTGCACGAAGATGCCCTCGCGGATCATGGCGGGCTCGACGAGCACGGCGTCGAAGCGGCCGGAGGGCACGCGCGCCTTCTCGCGCTTCATGACCTTGATGCGCAGGGGCCAGTTGTCCGGCGTGTTCACGTTCACGCGGACCTCGCCGCCGTCCTCGAGCTTCTGGACGCGCACGTAGTAGATGCTGGAGAGGATGTCCTGGACCTGCGCGGGTATCGTGCCCGTCTTCACGTTGAACGTGCCGTCCTTGTGCATGCGCCGGTTGACGAAGGTGCCGGCGTCGCGGTCGTAGAGCACCCACTCGTCGCGGAAGAAGTGCCCCTCGCGGACCTTCTTCGAGTAGCCGAGGCTGGTCAGCGTCCGCGCGTCCAGCCACGACTCGTTGAGGTCGCGCACGCGGTAGAACGTGTCGCAAAAGGAGTTGGATTTCGCCTCGCTGACGATGTGATAGGCGGGCCGCCCGTTGAACATCACGATCTTGTCGACCGCGAGCGTGGCCTCGCCGACCGCGACGAGGCCCCACGACATCGCGAAGGTCAGCTTCTCCGGAAACGCGGGCAACGGGAGGTATTCCGGGGAGTACGGGACCGAGGGGCCGATGAGCTGGGCGGGGGAAATGATCGCCGTCGTGATTTCGATCTGGCCCCATTCCCTCTTCTTCGCGGCGACGGGCTTGCCGGCCGCGGGAGCCTTGGACGCGGGCTTGCGCGCGGCCGCGGCGGCCTCCGGCGGGTGCTCGGGGGCGGTCACGGCCGTGCTGACGGGAACGGTGCTCTGGCTGACGAGGACAGGCGCGGCGGCGGCCGCCGCGTCGGCGGCGGAGGCGGCCTCGGTCGGAGCCGGGTCGTTCGCGCGGCGCCGCGAGGCGCAGGCCGCGAGCGCGACGCACAGCGCGAGAGCGGCGAGCCTCATTTGCGCCTCGCGCCGACCAGGCTCTCGAGCGCGTCGATCCAGCCGTTGCGGCCCTTGAGCAGCTCGAGTTTGATGCCGAGGACGTACACCTCGCCGCCCAGCCGCTCGCGCCAGTCCGCCGGCAGGCGCACGAAGTCCTTGTGCGTCGTCACGACGGGCAGGCCGCCGCGCAGGTCCTCGATCGACTTGAGCTCGCGCGCGGCGTACGGGTGATGGTCGGGGTAGCGCCACGACTGCGCGACCTTCGCGCCGAGGCCCTCGAGCTGGGTCTCGAAGGAGAGAGGGTCGCCGATGCCCGAGAGCGCGACGACGGCCTTGCCGTCGAGGGTCGAGAGGGGCAGCTTCTTTTCCGTGCGCACGTCGAGCAGATGGTCCGCCTGGTGCGCGGACTCGACGATCAGGACCTTCGGGTGCAGCGCCTCGAGCTGCTTGCGCAGGGCCGAGAGCTCCGCGGTCGTGACCCGGTCGGCGTGCGTGACGACGACGACGCCCGCGCGCCTGATCGCCGACAGCGGCTCGCGCAGGTCGCCGAGCGGCAGCAGGCGGCCGCCGCCGAAGGGGTCGCGCGCGTTGACGAGGACCACGTCGAGGTCGCGGTGCAGGCCTAAGTGCTGGAAGCCGTCGTCGAGGATCAGGACCTCGGCGCCGTGCGCGGACACCGCGAGCGCGCCGGCCTTCGCGCGGTCCGGGCAGACGAGAACCGGCACGCCCTGCCCCGCCAGCGACTGGTGGATCATCCACGGCTCGTCGCCGCAGCGGCGCCAGTCGACGGGCTTGCCGTCGAGCAGGACCGTGACCTCCTTGCTCGGCGCCTCGCGGCCGTAGCCGCGCGAGAGGATCGCGACGTCGTGGCCGCGCTTGCGCAGGGTCTCCGCCGCCAGAAGCACGGCCGGAGTCTTGCCGGTGCCGCCCGCGGTCAGGTTGCCGATGCAGATCACCTTCGCGCCGACCTTCCTGCGCGGCAGGATGCCGGCCTCGTAGAGTCCGCGCCGCGCGAGCACGCCCGCGCCGTAGGCGAGCGACGCCGCTCCGAGCAGGACGCGACCGCCCGCGCTGGACTTGAGCTTCTCGCGCCGCTTATTCCAGGAGGTCACGCCTTGGCCTCCGCGCCGGCCAGCAGGCGCTCGACGAGCGGCAAAACGCGCTCGGCCGGAAGCTGCGTCATGCACTCGAGGTTGTACGGGCAGTCGTTGCTGCGGCAGCCGATGCAGGGCAGCTCCTCGAGCCGCACGAACGGGTGCTTCGGGTGCGGCGGGTTCCAGGCCGCGGGGTCCGAGGAGCCGTGGATCGTGACGGTCGGCACGCCGAGGGCGACCGCGACGTGCTTGGGGCCCGCGCAGTTCGTGACGACGACCCGGCAGGAGGCCAGCTCGCGCGCGAGGTCGCGGATGCAGCGGGTTTCCGCGATCGCCGCCGCTCCGCTTCCGATGCCTTTGACGACTTCGTCGGCCAAGTCCTTCTCGCCGGGGCCCCAGAACACCTTGAGCCGCGAGCCGTGCTTGTCGCGCAGCAGGCGGCCGAGCCGCGCGTAGGAAGAGGCGGACCAGCGGCGCGTCTCCTTGCGCGAGGGGGCACGAGGCCGACGACGTTGTCGGTCTCGCGCCCGCCGTCCGTCAGATACAGCTTCGGCAGGGCCGGCTCGGCGCCGGAGCGCACGCCCAGGGCCGCGAGCCAGCGGATCTTCTCGTCGGCGGCGTAGCAGGTCTGAGGCGACTGCTCCATGCGCACGTTGTAGGCCCAGCGGCGCCGCACGTGAGCGGGGCCGGCCTTCACGGCCGCGCCGGAGAGCGCGGTGATCAGCGCGGTGCGCGGATTGGCCAGGAAGTCGACGACCCAATCGTAGTTCCGGCCGCGGATCTTCAGCGCCCACGACAGCGCGCCGAGAGCGCCGTTCGCGTCGTAGGTCAGGATCTCGTCGATCGCGGGGTGCCCGGCCACGGCCTCCGCGCCCGGCGCCTCGACGAGGAAGTCGAGCGTGGCGCCGGGGAACTCCTTCTTGATCGCGGCCAGCGCGGGAGTCGTCAGAATCACGTCGCCGAGGCGGCGCAATTGGATGACGAGAATCCGGCGCGGGGCGGGGAGGTCCACTAAAAGCGGGCCTTCCCGCGGGTCATGTTGAGGTGGAAGTCGAGCATGTTGTCGTCGCCGCGGATGAGCAGGCGCTTGACCGCCTCGTCCTCGCGCTTCCACGGCAGGCGGGAGATGCCCTGCTTGACGGAGAAGTCGAAGCGGTAGCCCGCCTCGAGCGCCGCGCGGCGCACCTCGGGCTTGTAGGCGCCCGAGCCGTACGGGTACGCGAAGCCGACCATCTCGCGGCCGAGCTTGTCCTCGAGGCGCTTCTTGGACTCCGTGAGCTCCCATGTCACCTCGTCGAGGGGCAGCTCGGCCAGGTTGCGGTGGCGCATCATGTGAGAGCCGAACTCGATCAGGCCGGAGTCCTGCATCTCGCGGATCTGGTCCCAGGTGAGCATCTTCAGCCACGGCTCCGTCTTCGGGTTGTGCCAGCCGTTGTGCTTCTCCATCGTCTCGTAGACGAGGAAAATGCAGCCCTTCATCCCGAACTCCTTCAGGAGGGGGAAGGCCAGCTCGTAGTTGTTCATGTACCCGTCGTCGAAGGTGATGAGGACGGGCTTCTCGGGGAGCGGCTTGATCCCCTTCTCGGCGTCGCGCCAGTCGCGGAAGTCGATCGCGGTGTAGCCGTGGTCCTTCAGGTACTGGAGCTGCTTGCGGAAGTCGGCGGCCGTGACCCAGAGCTTCTTGAGCTCCGAGCCCGGCGGGTAGTCGCCGATCTTGTGGTACATGAGGGTGGGCATCCCGCCCGTCACCACGGGCCTCCACCAATTCCAGCGCGCGGACGCGCCGGCCGCGACGGCCCCGAGGGCCGCGAGCTCGCCGATCATCGCTTCTCCTCCTGCATACGGCGCAGTTTATCGTATTTGAGCCAGCTGTGATAGGCCGACAGGCGCGCCCAGGTCAGGCCCGGCCCGCCGTCGAGAAAACCGAGCTTCAGCACGACGCGGGCGAACAGCTCCCACGGGTAAATCAGATGGTGGAACACGGTGAAGCGCTTGCCCGCGGCGAAGCGCTTTTGGGCGCCGAGGTCGGTGTAGCGCTCGAGCTTGGACATGTAGTCCGCGACGTCGCGATAAGGGATGTGGGTCATCTTGGCTTCGAGCGAGCGGATGCTCCCGTTCTTCGTTTCGATCCCTTCATGCAGCGCCCCGCCGGTGAATCGGCTGCCCTCGCGGCGGAACAGGCGCACGTGAGACTCATGGCCGAGGCCGCCCCAGCGCATCGTATGTCCGAGAAACGAGACCTCGAAGGGGATGTCGAAGCCGTCGCAGTCCGGGTCCTTCGCAAGGGCTTGGCGGATTTCCGTCACCAGCGCGGGAGTCGCACGCTCGTCGGGGTCGATCCACAGGCACCAGTCGCCGGTCGCCGCGTCCAGGCTCGCCTGGCGCATGCGCGCGTAGTCGTCGAACTTCCGCCGGAAGGTCTTGGCGCCGTACGACTTCGCGATCTCGTCCGTGCGGTCCGTGGTGTCGTCGCTGACCACGACGACGATCTCGGTCGCGAGCCCCTTCAGCGATTCGAGGCAGCCCGGGAGGTCGCGCTCCTCGTCCTTGGCGATCAGGATGGCGCTAATCGAGGGCATCGTAGATCCGCTCCATCTCGACGGCCATCTTGGTCAGGCCGAAGCGGCCGAGGCCCTTGCGGGCCTCGGCGGCGAAGCCGGCGCGGAGCGTCTCGTCGCCGAGCATGCGCAGGATGATGCCGGCGAGCGCCTCGGGATTGCGGGGCTCGACGAGCAGTCCCGTGCCGCCGTCCTCGACGACCTCGGGGATGCCCCCGGCGCGCGTGGCGCAGACCGGCACGCCGCAGGCCGCGGCCTCGATGAGCACCGAGCCCATGCCCTCGCCCCAGGACGACTGGACGTAGACGTCGAGCGCCTTGAGCATGGCCGCGGAGTCGGCGCGGTGGCCGGCCAGGATGACCTTGCCGAGCAGGCCCATGCGCTTGATGCTCTCGAAAAGCGCGTGCTCCTCGGGGCCCTTGCCCGCGATGAGGAAGCGCGCGTCGGGGCGCTTCATCAGGACGATCACCGCCGCGGCGATCAAGGTGTCGTGGTCCTTGTGGGGCACCAAGGCGGCCAGGTTGCCGACGAGCGGCGCGTCCTTGGGCAGGTTGAACTCGGCGCGCAGGGCCAGGCGCGCGGCGGCGCGCTCGCCGGGGAGGGCAGCGCGAAGCGCGCGGGGTCGGCGCCGGCCCAGACGCACTCCTCGGGCGTGACGGGCAGCGCGTCCGCGACCACGGAGAGCTTCCCGGCCGGCGTGCCGGCGGCGCTCATGATCGCGGCGATCGCCTTCGACACGCAGACGACCTTGCCGGCCGAGCCGTACTTCCAGCGCGCGCTGAGGCCGCCGACCGCGAAGTCGACGCGGCGGTGGGCGACGGAGGGGACCCCGGCCCAGGACGCGAGCGCCGCGGCCTTCGCCGCGTGGCCCGTGTGGCCGTGGACGATCGCGCCCTCGGCGCGCGCGCGGCGGATCAGCGCGAAGGTCGAGCCCGACGCCGTCTCGAGGCCCAGCCGCTTCGCCTCGGCCTCGAGCTCGCCGCCGGCCGCGGCCCAGACGACGCCGGCGCGGCCGCGCGCGCGCAGGGCGGCGGCGAGGTAGAGGAGCTGGCGCTCCCCGCCGCGCAGGCCCGGCTCGGCGTCACAGTGGAAGATGGGCCGTGGCTTCATTGTAGACCGTCTGGGTCTCGTCGCAGAATCTCTTGAGGCCGTAGCGCTGTTCCCAGCGCGTCCTCGCGGCCCGGCCCATCGCCTCTGTTTTCTTCGGGTCGAGCAGCAAAGACGCGAGGGCCTCGGCGAGCGCGTCGGCGTCCTTGGGCGGGACGAGGATGCCCGTCACGCCGTCCTCGACGAGGTCGGGCAGGCCGCCGACGGCCGACGCGACCACGGGCCGTCCCAGGGCCATCCACTCGAGGGCGGCCCTCGAGACCGCCTCCGAGCCCAGCGACGGGATCGCGCCCACGCGGGCCGCGGCCATGAACGCCCACTTGTCGGCGACACGGCCCGGGAACTCGACGACGCGGTCGAGGCCCGTGGGCTTGAGCTGCCAGCTCAGGCGCTCGCGCAGGCGGCCCTCGCCGGCGCAGCGGACCTTGAGCCCGGGCACCTTGGCCTTCAGGAGGGCGGCCGCGTCGAGCAAGGTCTCGTGGCCCTTCACCTTGTCGAAGCGCGCGATCATGCCCACGAGGGGCCCGGGCGGAAGGAAGGTCGGGTGCGGCGGCCCGTCGATGCCCTGCTCGACGCGCGCGACCTTGGCCGCCGGGAAGGCGGCCTTGAGCGCCTTGGCCAGCGCGGCGTTGGCCGCGATGAACGCGTCGGTGCGCGAGGCCGCGAAGCGCGTCAGCGCGGTCGCCCGCGGCGCGCGCGCGTCGCCGCGCGTGCGCACGACGGCGCAGGGGCGGTTGAAGGCGAGCGCCAACGCCAGAGAGTGAGAGGCGCCCGTGTGCGCGTTGATCACGCGAGGTTGGAATTCGCCCGCGACGGCGCGCTGGCGGGGCCAGGTCAGCAGGCCCGCGGCGCCGCCTTGCCAGCCGCGCACGCGCAGCCCCAGGCGGCGCGCCTCGTCGAGGACGGGAGAGTCGACGCGGCCCCAGAACTCGACCCTGTGCCCGCGGCGGGCCTGCTCGGCGGCCAAGGTCAGCGCGTAGTGGGCGATGCCCGAGTCCCAGGGCTCGTCCTCGAGATGCAGGATGTTCATGCGGCGGCCTTCGTCTCGAGGATGTCCCGGCACGCGGCGTGCACCATGTCGACGGTGAGCAGGCGCATGCACAGGAAGTGCCCTTCGGGGCACTCGCGCTGGCCGTGCAGGCCGCACGGCCGGCAGGCGAGGTCGGTTTCGACGACCTTGTGGCCGGGGCCGTACGGGAAGAAGCCGAGCTCCCGCGTCGTCGCGCCGAAGATCGCCACGACGGGCACGCCGGAGGCCGCGGCCAGGTGCATCGGTCCCGAGTCGTTCGTCACGAACGCCGACAGGCGGCCCATGAGGCCCTTCAGGTCCTCGAGACCCGTCCGGCCGACGAGGTCGACGGCGCCGCTGTCGCGCGCGACCGCGGCGCCGAGCGCCGCGTCGTCGGGGCCGCCGACGAGGACGGGCACGGCCCCGTCGGCCTTGAGGCGGCGGCACAGCTCGGCGAAGCGCTCCGGCGGCCAGCGCTTGGTCGCCCAGGCGGAGCCGGGGTGCACGCCGACGAGCGTCCCGCCGGCAGGCAGCAGCGCGGTGAGTTCCGCCGACAGCGGCGGCGTCTCCACGTAGCGCGACTCGCCTTCGACGGCGCCGCCGGCGAGCCGAGGGGCAAGGTCAGAGAGAGGTTGCGCTCGAGGTCGTGCATCAGCCAGGAGAAGGGGACGGTGTCGGTGAGCAGCGCGGAGCCCGCGCTCGAGTCGAAGCCGATGCGGCGCGGGATCGCGGCCAGCCGCGCGATCAGCGCCGAGCGGAAGGAGCGGTGCGGGATCACGGCCAGGTCGAAGCCGCGCGCGGCGAGCCGCCCGGCGAGGCGCCACGGGCCCGCGAGGCCGCCGTCGGCGCCGCGCTTGTCGTCGATGAGAACCTCGTCGGCCCACTCGCTGCCGCGGAAGATCGCGGCGGTCTTCTCGATCGTGAGGACGGTGATCCGCGACCCCGGCAGGATCTCCTTGAGGCGGCGCAGCAGCGGCAAGGTCAGCAGGCTGTCGCCGAGGAACGCGCTCTGCATGACGAGGACGTTCTCGGCGCCGCCGGGGCCTCCGCTGGCGCCCCAGTCGCCGGAGGAGAAGGCGCTGTCGACGCGCGGCACGCCCCAGGCGGCGAGGGCCTCGTGGTAGCGGTCGACCGTGTGCCGCTGGAGACCGGGCGTGGAGACCTTCAGGGCGACGAACAGGCGTCGCGCGACGGCGTTCTTGCGGTAGACGGCGGTGTTCGGCACCCGCGCCAGGGTCCGGATCAGGAAGGAGCGCAGGTTGCCGTGCAGGTCGAGCAGGTGGGAGAAGCCCCGGGCCTTGACCAGCGCCAAGGCGTCGGCGATGCCGGTGAAGGGGACGACCTCGTCGACCCCCGGGTGGCCCTTGAGGGCGGCCGCGAACTGGGGTTTGACGAGCACCGTGACCCGGCAGGCGGGCCAGTGGGCTTTGAGGCTCTTGTAGACCGGCCCGGTCAGGACGACGTCACCGAGGCTGGAGAGCCGTATGACGAGGATATTAGGCGACAACGACGATTATATCATTTGGCCGCGTCGAGGACGGCCAAGACGCGGGCCGTGGCGCCCCGCAGTCCGTCGGCCGTGCGCCGGGCGGCCGCGCCCGCGGCGCGCGCGGCCTCCTCGTCGGACGCGAAGGCCGCCAGCGCCGCCGCGAGGCCCTCGGCGTCGGCCACGCGGCGCCCGCCGCCGCCGTGGGCGGCGAGCAGCTCGGCGGGCCGCTCGATGTGGCCGGTGTGCGGGCCGAACAGCACGGGGACCCCGGCCAGGGCGGGCTCGAGGAGGTTGTGGCCGCCGACCTTGACCAGCGTCCCGCCCACGAAGGCCGCGCGCGCGAGCGCGTAGAAGGCGGGAAGCACGCCCATCGCGTCGAGCAGGAGCGCCTCGGCGCCGGGCTCGGGCGCCGAGGACCAGCGCGCCACCCGGAGCCTCGCGTGCGCGAGCAGGTCGGACGCGTCGGCCGCGCGCTCGAGGTGGCGGGGGCCAGCACGAGCTTGAGCGCGGGGGTCGCGCGCCGGGCGGCCATGAAGGCCGCGAGCACCATCTCCTCCTCGAAGGGATGCGTGCTGCCCGCGACGAAGAGGGGGCGCCCTCCCAGCCGAGGGCTTCGGCGCGCGCGCGCGCCGCGTCGACCGCGGGCGCCGCCGCCTTCCCGTCGTATTTCATGCTTCCCGTCGAGCGCAGGTTCTCGCCGGGAACGCCGAGCGCCAGAAAGCGCTCGCGGTCCTCGTCGCTCTGCGCCGCGACGACCGACAATGCCCGCAGGGCGGGGCCCAACAGCGGCGAGATCAGCCGGTAGCGGGCGAGGCTGCGGCCCGTCAGGCGCGCGTTGACGAGGGCCGGGTTGAGCCCCGCGCGGGCCGCCAGGATCAGCGTCGTCGGCCACAGCTCGGTCTCGGCGAGCACGAGCCGCCTCGGCGACAGGGCCTTGATGAAGCGCGAGACGCACGGCCAGGCGTCGAGCGGGGCGAGCTGCGCCCAGGCGACCCCGGACAGCGCGCGCGCCGCGTCGCGGCCGGAGCGCGTCGTCGTCGTCAGCACGACGGCCGGCGCCCGCGGGCGCGCGGCGAGCGCCGCGACGAGCGGGGCCAGCCCGGCGACCTCGCCGGCGGAGGCGGCGTGCAGCCACCAGACCTCCTGCTTGGCCAGGCGCGCGCAAACCTCCGGCGGGACCGACCCGAGGCGCTCCGGCAGCTCGTCGGAGAGCCCCTCGAGGCGCCCCCGGCGCGGCGAGAGCAGAAAGGACGCGACGACGCCGGCGGCCGCCGCCGGCGCCAGCAGGAGCTCGAGCAGCAGGACGAGCAGGCTCATGCGACGAGCCGGTCGGCTTCGTCGGTGAGGCGGTCGAGCGCGGCCTTGAGCTCGGCGGCTTTCGCGGCGAGGTCGTCGCCTTCGCGGACGTACAGCGGCTCGCCGTAGATCACGACGGAGCGTCCGAAAGGGAGCGGCACCTGGAACCGGTCCCAGGCCTTGGCGATCTCGATCCTGTGCGACAGCGCGTTGGCGATCGGCACGATCGCCGTGCCGGCGAGCTGGGCGACGCGCACGGCGCCTTCCTTGACCTGGCGCGCGGGCCCCTTGGGCCCGTCGGGCGTGATGCCGGCGTCCCAGCCCGACTTGAGGATGTCGACCATCTCCCGCGCGGCCGCGGCGCCGCCGCGGAGGAGGAGCCGCGCACCGCGTTGATCCCGGACAGCCGCATCGTCTCGGCGATCATCTCGCCGTCTTTCGACTTGCTGACGAGGACCGCGGCATGGGCGTCGCGGTGGGACCAGGTGAAGAACACCTGGCGCTGGTGCCAGAACGCGTAGATGAAGCGCTCGCCCTTGGCGTGCACATTCGACGGAATATCGGCGCGGATGACGCGCTGACGCG
Source organism: Elusimicrobiota bacterium (assembly GCA_023213235.1). Classification (GTDB taxonomy): domain Bacteria; phylum Elusimicrobiota; class Elusimicrobia; order UBA1565; family UBA9628; genus GWA2-66-18. Next base: position 1,865,308 of record CP096137.1, read on the forward strand.
TGGTCCAGCCGACGAAGGTGACGTAGGAGTAGACGAGGTAGGGGACGAGCTTGCGGAGCACTACTTCCGCTTCGCCTTCGACTTCGCGAGCCAGGACTGGCTGACCGCGAGGGAGGCGGCGGGGAGAGGCGGCCGTCGACGAGGGTCACCGAGAGCTTGTTCTGCGCGTCGAGCTTGCGCACGGCGGCCTCGAGAGCGGCCGCCTCGGACAGGGGATTGAGCGGGGAGAGCTCGCAGTTGTCCTTCTCGGCCTCGTCGGCCAGCAGCGTGGAGGCGAAGCGCACGGCCTCGTCGAGAGCGTGCTCCTCGAGGATGGGCCACAGCGCCTCGGGGATCTCCGTCTCCTTCGCGCGGGCCGGACCGAACCCCTCGCCGAGAGAGGCGAGGATCAGGCTGTAGGCCAGGCCCGGCATCGGCGACAGCAGGGTCTGGTCGGCGTCCGGGGCTCCGAACGTCTCGAAGACGACGCCCGGCGTCAAGGTCTTCGCCGTCCGCTCGAGGAACTTGCCCAGCGCGAGCTCGTTCAAGCCCGCGCCTTCGAGGTCGAGCTTCGCCTTCTTGGACCGCTGCTTGACGACGTGGGGCCTCAGCGTGAGCTTGAACCCCTTGATCTTCCTCACCGGCGGCGCGCGCCTCCGCGGGGCTTGGCCGACTCGGCCTCGGGCGCGGCCGCGCGGCGCCGGCCCTTCTGGAACTGGTAGATCAGCGGCATCGAGACCGCGAGGGTCGAGTACGTGCCCGAGATGGAGCCGACGAGCATCGCGAACGCGAAGTTGTGGATCACGCTGCCGCCGAGCAGGAACAGCGCGAGCACGACGCTGAAGACCATGCCGTTGGTGATGATCGTGCGCGACAGCATCTCGTTGACGCTGTCGTTGATCAAGGTCCCCAGGTCGTCGCCGCGCCGGTGGCGCATGTTGTCGCGCATGCGGTCGTAGATGACGATCGTGTCGTTGATCGAGTAGCCCGCGATCGTCAGCAGGGCGGCCACGATCACGAGGTCGACCTCGAGCTGCAGCGCGGAGAACACGCCCGCCGTGATGATCACGTCGTGCGCGATCGACGCGACGCCGGCCGCGCCCCAGAGGGGATTGTCGAAGCGGAACGCGACGTAGCCGATGATCGCCAGCAGCGCCAGCGAGATCGCGGTGAGCGCCTGCCGCTTGAGGTGGCGGCCGACGGTCGGGCCGACGTACTCCTTGCGGTCGATGCGCACGTCGCCGGCGGCGGCCTTGAACTTGTCGACGAAGGTCTCGACGATCGAGACGTCCATGTCCTTCGTGCCCTTCAGGAACAGCGCGAACTCCTTGCCGCCGCCGAAGCTCTGAGCCTGCGCCTCGGGATAGCCGGCCTTCTCGAGGTCGCCGCGCACGGCCGCGAGCGGCCGCTCCGCGGGGTAGGCGACCTGCACGAGCGTGCCGCCCGTGAAGTCGATGCCGTAGTTGAAGCCCTTCGTCGCGATCGAGCCGAGGCTCGCGGCGAGGAGCGTGCCCGAGATCGCGAAGAACGTCCCGCGCTTGGAGATCCAGTCGATGTTGAACTTGGTCATGGTGTCCTCAGGCCGCCGCTTCGGCTTCGCCGCCGAGCATCCAGGCCTCGTAGAGCATGCGCGTCAGCACGGTGGCGGTGAACATGCTGATGATGTTGCCGCCCGTCAGCGTCACGGCGAAGCCCTTGATCGGGCCCGTGCCGAACTGGAACAGCAGCGCCGACGCGATGAGCAAGGTCAGGTTCGAGTCGATGATGGCGCTCGCGGACTGGTCGTAGCCGGCCGCGACCGCCTGGCGCATCGGCCGCCCCTTGGCGCGCTCCTCTTTGATGCGCTCGAGGATGAGCACGTTCGCGTCGACGGCCATCGCGATGTTGAGCGCGAGGCCGGCGATGCCGGGCAGCGTCAAGGTCGCCTTGAGGTACGCCATCAATGCGAACAGGAAGAACAGGTTGGCGACGATCGAGATGTTGGCGATCAGCCCGCCCGCGCCGTAGTAGACGGCGAAGAACACGAGGATGATGCCGACGCCGACGCCGGCCGCCTTGAAGCCCTTGCGGATCGAGTCCTCGCCGAGGGACGGCCCGACGGTGCGCTCCTCGATGATCTTGACGGGCGCGGGCAGGGCGCCCGCGCGGAGCACGATCGCCAGCGCCTTCGCGTCGTCGGAGGTGAACTGGCCCTCGATGATGCCGGCGCCGCCGGGGATGCGGCCTTTGATCGTCGGCGCGGAGAAGACGACGCCGTCGAGCACGATCGCCATGCTGCGGCCGACGTTGGCCGCGGTCAGCGACGAGAACTTGCCGGCGCCCTCGGGCTTGAAGCGGAACGAGACGATCGGCAGGCCGTACTCGCCGCCGGTCTCGACCTTCGCGCTCTCGAGCAGGGAGCCCGTCAGCGGGACGTCCTTCGAGAGCAGGTACATCGCGCTCTCCTTGCCCTTGAAGAGCTCGAGGCCGGGGGGACGAGCTTGAGGGCGGCCGCGGAGGGCTTGATGCCCTCGAACGGAGCCGTGAGCTCGACGATCTTGTTCATCGCCGCGCGCGCCTTGTCGCTGTCGTCGACCATGCGGAACTCGAGCAGGGCGGTCTTGCCGACGAGCTCCTTGGCCTGCGCGGAATTGGAGATGCCGGGCAGCTGCACGACGATCCACTTGGTGCCCTGGCTCGCGATCAGAGGCTCGGCGACGCCGAACTGGTCGATGCGGTTGCGGATGATCTCGATGGCCTGCTGCAGGCCCTCGGCCGGGGGATCGACTTGTCGAGCTTCTCGACGTCGAGCTCCATGACCATGTGCGTGCCGCCCTTGAGGTCGAGCCCCAGGTTGACGAGCCACTTCGGGCGCTCGCGCAGCGCCTCGGCCTTGGCGCGCTCCTCAGCGTCCATCCCGTAGTACCACGTCACCGACGGGTAGAGCAGAAGCAGCGCCATGGTGATCAGGCCGAACAGCCCGAGCCACTTGATCTGGATCTTGGTCATGTCGATGGGTCCTCGGAGTTAGGAGACGACGACGCCCGTCTTGACGTCGGAGACGACCTTCGCGACCGCGGAGCGCGCGACCGTGAGCTTCACCGTCTGGGAGAACTGGACCTCGAGGTCGTCGCCCTTGAAGCCGGTGATCGTGCCGTAGAGGCCGCCGTTGGTCAGGACCTTGTCGCCGGCCTTCAGGCCTTTGAGCATCGCGTCGTGCTCCTGCTGCTGCTTCTGCTGGGGGCGGATGAGCAGGAAGTAGAAAATGACGAAGATCGCGACGATCGGCGCCAGGTTCATCAACGGGTTGGGGGCGGTCGGCTGCATGGTTCTCCTTATACGGGCGCGAAATCCTAGCAATTTTGCCTCAATAGGGCCAAATCAACAACTAGGTGCCAGGCGTTGCAGTTGCACTTTCATTCGAAGGGCCCGGCGGGGGAAAGTGCAACTGCAACGCCTGGCATCCCGGTTGTAAAAGGCCCCGGGGGTAGTCCCCCGGGGCCTCGTGGTTCGCGTCCGCGTGGCTTAGGCGGCGGCCGAGAAGTACTCCTTGGACTTGACCGGATCGGCCTTCATGGTCTTCTTGCCCTCGGACCAGTTCGCGGGGCACACCTCGCCGGTCTTCTCGACCTGCTGGAAGGCGCGCAGCACGCGCAGGGTCTCCTCGACGGAGCGGCCGACGGCGAGGTCGTGGACGACCGAGTAGGCGACCTTGCCCTTCGGGTTGATCAGGAACAGGCCGCGCAGGGCGACCGAGTCGTTGACGAGCACCCCGTAGGAGCGCGCGATCGACTTCGTGATGTCGGCGAGCAGGGGTACTTGATCTCGCCCAAGCCGCCTTCCTTGCGGGGGTGTTCACCCACGCGAGGTGGGAGAACTGGCTGTCGACGGAGCAGCCGAGGATCTCGCAGCCGAGCTTCTTGAACTCCGCCTGGGCGTCGGAGAACGCGGTGATCTCCGTCGGGCAGACGAACGTGAAGTCGAGCGGGTAGAAGAACAGCGCGACCCACTTGCCCTTGTAGTCGGCGAGCTGGATCTCCTTGAACGCCTTTCCGACGAGCGCCTGGGCCTTGAAGTCCGGGGCGTCCTTCTGCACGAGGGTATCGGCCATGGTGTTGTCTCCTGTGTTATTTCTTCTTCTTATCGGTCGTCTTGGCGCACTTCGCGCACAAGCCGTGAAAATGGACGGAATGCCCGGCCGGGACGAAGCCGGCCGTCTTCGGCGCGGAGAGGCGGTCGAGGGACGGGTCGAAGACGTCCTCGATCTTCCCGCACGCCGTGCACACGGCGTGGTGATGCGTCGCGACGATCGCGTCGTAGCGCGCCTGCGCCGTCGGCGAGTCGACCCGCGAGACCATGCCGAGGGTGTGAAGGGTCTGAAGGGTCTTGTACACCGTCGCCAGCGACAGGCTCGGGTATGCCTTGCGCAGGGACTCGTAGAGCGACTCCGCGCTCGGGTGGTCGTGGCGCGCCGCGAGCTCCTCGTAGACGGCCAGCCGCTGGTGCGTCAGCGGCACGCCCGCCTTCCGGAAGCTCTCGCGCAAGCCTTCGCGGGGGAATTCCTCATCGCCTTAGGATACGAAAGCCCGGAGCATCCACGCCATCTTCTCGTGGGCCTCCATCATGCCGACGAGGAAGTCCTCGGTGCCCTTGTCGCGGGCGTCGCCGGCGACGTCGCAGTCCTCGCGGAGCGAGCGGATCAGCGCCTCGTGGTCGCGCAGAAGCTCGACGAGCATCGCGTCGGCGGTGTGGACGCGCGGCGCGGCCTCCTTGAGGCGGGTCTTGGCGAGCATCTCCTTCAGAGAGCCCAGCGCGCGGCCGCCGAGGGCGCGGGAGCGCTCGGCCGTCTCGTCGATTTCGGCTTCGAGCGCCTCGTACTGGGACTCGAAGAACTTGTGCAGGTCGTTGAAGCGGGGGCCCTCGACGTTCCAGTGGAAGTTCCGGGTCTTCTGCGAGAGCACGGAGAGGTCGGCCAGCGTCCTCTCGAGAACCGCGAGGACCTCCGCGCGGGACGTCTCCTTCAAACCGATGTTCGCGTTCATGGCCGCCTCCTGGTTGATAACTATTATCCGCTAGTAATGATAGCAGGACCAGGAGCGGTTGTCAAGCCGGGAACGTCACGGTTTCTTGACGGTTTTGTAGTGGCGGTATATCTCGGAGGCGGGCTCGTCGCCGGGGCCGCCGCGCGTGCGGGCGGCGCATTCGGCGTGGACCTCGTCGAGGCCTCCGCGGGTCCGCGCGGCGGAGGGGAGCTTTTCGGCGGCGATCACGCGGGCGATGTACTCGGTCCGGACCTCGAGCGACGGGTGGGTCGGGTCGCCGCGTCCCGCGCGCGCGCCGTGGATGGGGTCGCTCTCCACCTCGGCCTTGACCTTGCGCAGCGCGTCGGCGGCGGCCGACGGGTCGTAGCCGGCGTTGGCGAGCAGGCGCAGGCTCAGCGCGTCGGCCTCGCACTCGTGGTACCAGCGCGCCTCGAGCTCCTGCTTGGACGGAACCGGGGCGGAGAACATGTCGCCGCCGCCGGTTCGCGGGTGCTTCTTGACCGTCTGCAGCAGCTGTTCGTGATGGGCGCGCAGGTGGTGGACGAGCTCGTGGGCGATCACGGCGGCGACCTCGTCCTCGCTGTCCATGATCGCGGCGACCTCGGGGTCGACGCGCAGGACGCCGGACGACATCGAGGCCGAGGGGCTGCCCCAGGAGGAGTCGTTGACGCGCAGAGCCAAGGGCGCGGCCTGCATGGCCTTCTCCAGGCCTGAGCCGGCGATCAGACGTTCGAGCACCTTCTCGAAATAGGCCTTGGTTTTGGGGATCGTGAAGCGCACGACGCGCGGGTCGTCGTTGTCCTTGAGCCAGGCGTCGCGCGCCTGCGCCTGCGCGCGGCGGGAGGCGGCGGAGAACTTGGAGCGGTCGTACGCTTCGACCGGGAAGGGGACCGTGCGCGTGAAGACGGGCTCCGGCGCGACGGCGCCGCCGTCCCGGGCGGCCCGGAGCGGGTTTATAGGCAGTTCGAAGGCCGGCATCTGGGCGGCGGCGGGAGAGGCCAGCAGCAGGAGCCAGGCGGTCATGGTCATGCCTAAAGGTTAGCCGGGGAGGGAGGCTTCGTCAGGTGGCCAAGGGCCCAGGCCATCTGGGACCCCGAAAAGAAGCCGCCCGGCTCTTTTGAGCCGGGCGGCGGTGTTCTCGACTCGTCCCTTTAGATGAAGAGGGGGCGAGGACGAGGGTGATCGTGGCGAGCAGCTTGATCAGGACGTGCAGCGACGGACCGGCGGTGTCCTTGAAGGGGTCGCCGACCGTGTCGCCGACGACCGCGGCCTTGTGGGCCTCGGACTTCTTGCCGCCGTGCGTGCCCATCTCGATGTACTTCTTGGCGTTGTCCCAGGCGCCGCCGGCGTTGTTGAAGAACAGCGCCATCAGGATGCCCGCGATCGTGCCGACCATGAGCATGCCCGCGACGGCTTCCGCGGCGATCGTCGGCTGGGCCTCGGAGATGAACGCGCGCATGATGAGGCCGACGACGATCGGTCCCACCGTGGCCAGGAGGCCGGGCAGGATCATCTGCTTGAGCGCGCCGATCGTGACGATGTCGACGCACTGGCCGTAGTCCGGCTCCTCGGTGCCCTTCATGATGCCGGGCTTCTCCTTGAACTGCCGGCGGACCTCGGCGATGACGGTCTGCGCGGCCTCGCCGACGGCCTTGATGGCCATCGAGGAGAAGAGGAACACGATCATCGCGCCGATCATCGCGCCGACGAACACCTCGGGCTTGGACAGGTCGACGGCGATGTGCTTGCCGGTGTAGTTGTAGATCTCGTCGAGGTACGCCGAGAAGAGCAGGAACGCCGCGAGCGCGGCCGAGCCGATCGCGTAGCCCTTCGTGAGCGCCTTCGTCGTGTTGCCGACCGCGTCGAGGCGGTCCGTCTTCTTGCGGATCTCCTCCGGCTGGTGCGACATCTCGACGATGCCGCCGGCGTTGTCGGTGATCGGGCCGAAGGTGTCCATCGCGAGGATGTACGCCGCCGTCCCGAGCATGCCCATCGTGGCGACCGCGGTGCCGAACAGGCCGCCCGTCAGGCCCGCCGCCGGTCCGAGCGCCATGACGCCGAGCTTGTACGACGCGAGGATGGCGACCGAGATCACGATGATCGGAATCGCCGTGCACTCGAGGCCGACCGCGATGCCGGAGATGATATTAGTAGCGGGCCCGGTTTTGGAGGCGTCCGCGATCGAGAGCACCGGCCGGTACTTGTACTCCGTGTAGTACTGCGTGATGTACACGAAGGCCTGCGCGGTCAGGATGCCGATGAAGCCGCAGGTCGTGTAGTAGATCCACGCGTTCGGAGCCTGCGGGGAGCGCAGCATCCACCACGCCGCCGCCGCGAAGCCGATCGCGGCGAGGAAGGAGGTCAGGTAGTAGCCGATGTTGAGCGCGTCCATCGGGTCCTCGTGCTCCTCGGTCTGGACGACGAGGATGCCCGCGATCGACGCGAGCATGCCGAGCGCGCGCGCGACGAGGGGAAGAGGACGCCCTTCCAGCCGAAGTAGGGAATCAGGCCGACGCCGAGGATCATGGCGCCGATGTTCTCGGCGGCCGTGGACTCGAAGAGGTCGGCGCCGCGGCCGGCGCAGTCTCCGACGTTGTCGCCGACGAGGTCGGCGATGACGGCGGGGTTGCGGGGGTCGTCCTCGGGGATGCCGGCTTCGACTTTACCCACGAGGTCCGCGCCGACGTCCGCGGCCTTCGTGTAGATGCCGCCGCCGAGCTGGGCGAACAGCGCCACGAACGAGGCGCCGAAGCCGTAGCCGACGATCATGAACGGGATCTTCTCGAACGGGTAGCCGAGGAGCTTCAGCAGGATGAACAGCCCGCCGACGCCGATCAGCGACATCGCGCAGACGAACAGGCCGGCCACCGCGCCGCCGCGAAGCGCGATGCGCAGCGCATCATTGAGGGACGTTCGGGCGGCGGCCGCCGTCCGGATGTTCGTGCGGATCGAGACCCACATGCCGATGTAGCCGGCGATCAGCGAGCAGGCCGCGCCGGCGACGAAGGAGCCGGTCGTGCACAGCGCGAGCGCCATCGGGCCCGCGGGATCGTGCTCGTTGTGCTTGCGCACGAACGCGTAGAGGACGAAGATCACGATCGCCAGGACGGAGGACAGCGAGATGATCGTGTAGTTCTGGCGGCGGAGGTACGCCTCGGCTCCGGCCTTGATGGCGTCGGAGATCTTGCGCATCGCGTCGGTGCCGGTGTCCTTGGCCATGACCCAGTTGATGAGCCAGAAGGCGACGGCGAGCGACAGGAGCGAAATTCCCATGACGAGCACGAACGGGAATTTCATGCTGTTGATGAAGTCCATTCAAGTCCTCCGCGTATCGTTGTGCGTCCCGTGTTATCGGGCGTTATGTTTTAGCGAGCGGTGGGGATTATACGGAAGCGCGGCCCCGACGGTCAAGAGAGCGCGAAAAAATCGTCATTTTTCCGAGGCCTCCCGCGCGGCTTTTTCGGCCAGCGCCAGGTCGAGCGAACGACGCGCGTAGACGGGCGGATCCTTCTCGCCGAGCACGTACGTCCACAGCGAGATCGAGTCCCGCCAGACGGGAAGCTGGGCGCGCAGGCCCGCGGCCGAGACGGCGGCGAGCGCGGCGGCGGCGAGCAGGGACGCGGGCCGCGGAAGAGACAGGCAGGCCCCGCCGAGCGCGAGATGGAGGAAGACCGCGGGCAGGTACGCGGAGCGGTCGTGCGCGACGACCCGGCCCTGGAACGCCATGAGCAGGCTCGGCGCCAGGCACAGCGCGTAGGCGGCCCACGCCGCCGCCGCCGCGCGGCCGCGCGAGGCGAACGCCGCGGCCAGCAGGACGGACAGGAGCGCGACGCCGAGCGAAGGCTCGACCCAGTAGTCGACCGTCAGCCCGGCGGGGACGAGGATCTTGCCGAGCAGGAGCACGGGGCCGTTGAGCACGCGGGTGTCGAGGACGAATTCGTGTCCCGGGGCGAGCAGAAGTTTGGAGCGAGCGTTGAGCCAGGAGAACAGCAGGGCGGCCGCCGCGAACGGAAGAAGCTCGAGCCAGGGCCCGCGCTTGCTCATGTCCCGTTTCAGAATCGCCCAGTCGAGAAGAAGAAGGACGGCCGGCAGGGCCGCGCCCTTCCAGCGGCACAGGCTCGAGACGACGTACAGCGCGAGCGCGAGGGGGACGCGGCGCGAAGGCGCTCCGCTCCAGGCGAGCAGCGCCGCGAGGAAGAACGCCGTCGACAGCAGGTCCGGCAGACCGGTCGCCCAGGCCACGGGCTCGGCGCGCAGCGGGTGAAGCGCCCACGTCAGCGCCGACAGTCCCGCGGCGAGCGCGGCGTCGCGCGCGGACGCCTTCGGGAACGCCGCGCGCAGGACGCGCTCCGACCACAGCGCGAGCAGGGCCGCGCACGCCGCGTGGGCGAGCCAGCTCGCGAGGTGATAGGCCGAGGGGTTGAGTCCTTGGACGCGGAAGATCAGGGCGTAGGACAGCCAGCCCAAGGGCTGATACGTCCCGTACTCGAGGCTCGTGAGCATCCACCGGAGGTTTTCGGCCGACAGCTCGCGCAGGCGCGGGTTGTCGAGGATGAGCCAGTAGTCCTCCAGGTTGACGAACGAGTGTCCCAGCGCGGGCAGGAACGCCCAGGCGGCGGCCAGCGCCGCGGCCGCCGCGGCGGCGAGCCTCACGGCCTCTCCATTAATAAGGACAGGCGCGCGGCCTCGGAGGCGTGCCGGACGGGGTCCAGGCGGGAGCCGAGCCACGCCGCCATGATCCGGCGCGAGCCCGCGAGGTAGACCTCCTGCGTCCAGGCGCGCGCCGGCGGCGCCGCCGTCTCCGGGGCGTCGAGGAAGCGGCGCGCGTCGGCGGCCGGATCGCTCCGGGTCTTCGCGCTCTCGATCCGGACGAGCGAGCCTTGCGGAACGCTGTTCGGAAAGGACGCGAGCACGGGGCCGAGGACCGCGGGCACGGCGAGGACGTCGCGGCCGGGGTTCAACCGCTTCCACGCGCCCCAGTCGAAGGACAGGCCGGAGTCCTGGGCGGGCAGGACGAGGTCGGGGTAGGCTCGGCGCAGTCGGCGCACGTAAGGAGGAAAGCCGAACATCGTCGGCGCGACGAAGGCCCGCCCGCCGCCTTGCCCCCGGACGAGCTCGAGCTCGAGCGCGGCGAAGACGTCGTCGTCGGCTCCCAGGATTATCACGTCGCCAGGCTTCGTGTCGCGGAGCATGGCGCGGACGTGGTCGAGCAGGGGATTCTCGCGCGCGAGCGACAGCGGCCGCCACGCGAGCGGCCCGAGCGCCGCGGCCGCGGCCAAACCCCAGGCGAGCGCCGGGCGCGTGCGCCGCGCCAGAGACTCCGCGCCGCGGCCCGCGAGGGCGAACACGGCGATCAGCGGCAGGAGGTGGAAGCGCGCGGCGACCGCGCGCGCGTACGCCTCGTCGACGAAGGCCGAGGACTGCGCGGAGCTGAAGACGAGGTAGACGCCGGCGGAGACGGCGAGCCAGGCCGCCCACGCCGCGAGCTCGCGGCGCGAGGTCCGCCACAGGAAGGCCGTCCCGAACGCCGCCAGCGCGAGCGCGGCGGGGCCGGCGTGCGTCCACGCCGACGACAGGAACCAGCCGAGGTGCTCCGCGAACCGGCCCGGCGCCACGGTCAACGCGGGCGCGGCCGCCGCGAGCTTGAGCGGCCCGCCGAGGCCCGTGCGCAGGAAAAGCCCCGGCATGTCGCCGAGCCCCGAGACCTCGAAAAGGTTGTAGCCAGGCGCACCCGCGGCCAGGCGCGCGGCGAGCAGCAGATAAGGGAAGGCCAGCGCGCCGGCGGCGAGCGCGGCCGCCCTGAGCGCCTCGCGGGCCGAGGGGCGGCGCGCGGAGAGCCAGACGACGAAGGCGGGGACAAGGAAGACGTAGGTCGGGTGGTGCGAGAGGCCGAGGCCGAAGCACAGCGCGAAGAGGCGCAGGTCGCGCGGGCGTCCGTCGCGTCCCCAGGCCGCGGCGAAGAGGGCCGCGCCGACCGCCAGCAGATCGTTGAGGGCGCGGACCTCGGCGACGAGCGAGTAGTACCAGAACAGGGGCGAGAGCGCCATGAGCAGAGCCCCCGTCAGCGCCGCGGCGGGGCGCGAGCCCAGCCCGCGCAGGAGCAGGAAGAGAACCGACGCCGCGCCCGCGTGCAGGAGCCCGGACAGTCCGTTGACCGCCGCTCCCGCATTCTCCCACGGCAGGCGCGACCACGCCCAGCCGAGCGCGGTCAACAGAGGGTAGCCGGGCGGGTGCGGCACCGCCCAGAGCAAGGCGGCGAGGACGTGCTGGGGGAGTCGCCGGGCCCGTAGGAACGCGACCTCCCGAGCCAAAACAAGACGGCCAGACCCGCGAACAGCGCCCCCGCGAGCGCGGCGTCCCGGCTCGGCTTTTTCACCGCTTGAGCCCCAGGAACGCGACGGCGGGCAGGGCGAGCAAAGAGAGCAGGACGCCGAGCGCGAAGGACGCGGGCGCGTAGCGCAGGACGAAGCGGTGGCGGCCGGCGGCGAGGGGCACGGCGCGCAGCGCCCAGTCGGCGGGCAGGACATCGTAGGAGGCCTGCGCGGACCCCGGCAAAGCGTCGGCCCGCCAGCCCGTCGCGTACGAGTCCGCCACGACGAGGACCGCGGGCGACGGCAGCTCGGCCTCGATCGTCAGCGAGTCGGAGTCCTCGGCGACGACGCGCGCCGAGCCGCCGGTTCCCGCGGGGTCGGGCGCGGGGACGGGCTCGCGCTCCAGCACCGCCGTCCGCTCCGGATCGAAGCCCGGCGCCAGCACCGCGGCCAGGGCGTCCTCGCGTCCGCGCGCGAGCGTCCAAGCGCGCGCGAGCAGCAGCCGCGGCAGCGTCGGGGCCAGTTCGCGGACGTGCGGGGCCGGGCGCGTCAGCACGGCGCGCACGCGCAGCAGGCGCAGGACCGGGTGCTCGCGCCGCAGGATCAGGCTCGAGCCGGCCTCGGCGGCAGGCACGCCCTGCGAGGCGAAGACGAGCTCCGCCCAGCGCCGGGGCACGAGCTGGCCGTAGCCCCACGGCTCGGGCACGCCGAGCGCCAGGCCGGAGTTCGGGTCGGTCCGCAGGTCGAACAGCGCGCGTTCGCCGGGCGAGAACGCCGCGGCGGCGCGCTCCCAGGCGGCGGGCAGCTCGCGCGCGATCGGATCGGCGGGGGCGTTGAGGACGCCGAAGGCGAGGGCCTCGAACACGACGAGCAGCGCCAGGAAGCGCCCGGCGTCGCGGCCGCGCGCGGCGGCCAGGTCGACGCCCGCGGCGGCGAGGACCGACAGGAACGCGCAGGCCGGCAGGGCCAGGCGCGCGGGCGCGCGGAACAGCGAGCCCAGCGGCAGGAACCGCGCCGCCCCGAAGGCGAGAAACAGCAGGACCGCCGCCGCCGCGAGCGCGGGCCGTCCCTCGCGGCGCGAGCCCGCCCACGCCGCGAGCGCGAGGGCGCCGCCGCCCAGGTGCAGGGACGTCTCCCAGAAGTAGGGGTCGCCCTTGAGCGCGTCCGCGAGGCCGGCGGAGAACGCGAGGCTGAGAAGGGCGCCCGGCCGCAGCGCGAACGCCGACGGGCCTCCCGGCGCCCCGGCCCAGCGCGTCGACTCGGCGGCGGCCTCGAGTCCGGGCAGCCACTGGACCGCCGAGAGCGCCGCCGCCGCGAGAGCGGCCCCGCCGAGCGCGCGCGCGAAGCGCGCGCGCTGCCGCGCGCGGGCGCCTCGAGGAGCGCGTGCAAGCACGCCGCGAGCGCCGCGATCCACGCGGCCTGCGGGTTCCCGGCGAGCACGATCAGCGCGCCGCAGACGGCCGCCGCCGCCGTCCAGCGCGCCGACGGCGCCCGGCGCAGCTCGTCGACGCACAGGAGCAGGCCGGGAATCCAGGCCGCGCCGCACAGGTACGGCAGGTGCCCCGCGTACAGCCGCAGGAACAGCGGGCCGCACAGCATGAACGCCGCCCCGCCGGCGACGGCCCCTCGCGCGAGGCGCCGCGCCGGCGCGCCCACGCGTAGGCCAGGACGCCGGCCAGCCACACGTGCAGGAACATGACGGCGTCGAGCGCGGCCTCGAGCGGGAGGATCAGATGCAGCCAGTTCGGCGGGTACAGCAGGGCCGGCTCCATGCTCCCGTGAAAGGGATGACCGCCGAACGCCCACGGGCTCCACAGCGGGAAGCGCCCCGCCGCGAGCTCGGCGAAGCCCCAGCGCCGCCAGCCGGCGAACTGCGCGGCGACGTCGTTCCAGCGCCCCGTCGCGACGAGGACGGGGGAGAGCAGGGCCTGGCGCAGGACGAAGGCCGCGAGCGCGCCCAGCACGGCGGCGGCGGCGGCCTCGGCCCTCGCCGCGCGGCTCACTTCGGCGGCTCGTAGCGCGCGCGGAACTCCGCGCGCGCGGCCTCGAAACGGCCGGCCCGGATGGAGGTTTGGATCGCGCGCGCAACCTTCTCCATGAACTGCAGGTTGTGGTAGGAGAGCAGGCGGTAGGCGATGAGCTCCTTGGCGCGCAGCAGGTGGCCGAGGTAGGCCTTCGTGTAGCGCGCGCAGACGAAGCAGTCGCACTCCGGATCGAGAGCCGTAAAGTCTTTGCGAAAACGGGAGTTGGTGACGTTGAACTTCCCGCCCGAGGCCATGACCTGTCCCGTGCGCGCCACGCGCGTCGGGTACACGCAGTCCATCATGTCGACGCCGCAGGCGACCGAGTCCCACAGGTCGAGCGGGGTGCCCACGCCCATCAGGTAGCGCGGACGGTCCTCTCTGAGAAGCGCGGTCGTCTCGGTGAGGCGGCTCCACGTCGTGGGCTTGTCCTCGCCGACCATGAACCCGCCGATCGAGATGCCGTCGGCCGGGCACGCGTTGTGATGCTCGGCCGAGATCTTGCGCAGCTGCGGATGCAGGCCGCCTTGATACAAGGGGAAGAACAAGCACTTCGACCCGGCGGCGCGCGCGGCCGCGACGGCCGGCACCGAGCGGTCGAGCCAGGCCATCGAGCGCTCGATGGCGGACTTCGCCTCGGCCTCGGTGCACGGGTACGGCGGGCACTCGTCGAGCGTCGTCCAGCCGTCGGAGCCGAGGCCCGCCTGCACCGCGATCACCGACTCCGGCGTGAGACGGTGCTTTGAGCCGTCGAGGTGGGACTTGAAGGTGACGCCCTCGTCGTCGATCTCGCGCAGGTCGGAGAGCGAGAGCACCTGGAAGCCCCCGAGTCCGTCAGGATGAACCCGTCCCAGTCCATGAACTTGTGCAGGCCGCCGGCCGCCTTGACGACCTCGACGCCGGGGCGCAGGTACAGGTGGTAGGAGTTGGCGAGCATCGCGCGCACGCCGAGGCGGCGCATGTCGTCGGAGTCGAGCGCCTTGACCGCCGCCTGCGTGGCGACGGGCATGAACGCCGGCGTCTGGACCGGGCCCCTCGGCGTCTCCAGGACGCCCGCGCGAGCCAAACCGCTCTTCGCTTCGATTCGGAAGCTCATCGGGGCTCCATTCTACAGTATCAGGGTGGCGTCGCCGAAGGAGTAGAGGCGGTAGCGGAGGGCGACGGCCTCTTTATACGCGGCGAGCAGGCGCTCGCGCCCGGCGAACGCCGAGGCCAGCAGCAGCGGCGTCGAGCGCGGCAGGTGGAAGTTCGTGATCAGCGCGTCGACGGCGCGGAACTTGAAGCCGGGCGTGATGTAGAGCGCGCTCTCGCCGGAACCCGGGCCGAGGCCCTCGGGGCGGGCGGCGAGCGTCTCGAGCGTGCGCGTCGTCGTCGTGCCGACCGAGACGAGGCGGCCGCCGCGCGCGCGGGCCTCGGCCATGACCGCGGCCTCGGCGGGCTCGACCTCGTAGCGCTCGCCCAGCATCACGTGCGCCGAGGCGTCCTCGCTCGTGATCGGACGGAACGTGCCGCGGCCGACGTGCAGAGTGATGTAGGAGAATTTCACTCCCGACTTCTTGAGCGTGGCGATAAGGTCGTCGGTGAAATGCATGCCCGCCGTGGGCGCGGCGATCGAGCCCTCGTCCCGGGCGTACACGGTCTGGTAGCGCGCGGCGTCGGCGCGCGAGGGCGTGCGCTTCTTCGCGATGTAGGGCGGCAGGGGGCAGGCCGTGCTCCGCGAGATAGGGCCGGAGGTCGGCGGTCTCGAAGACGAGGCGGTACTCGCCCTCGTCGTTGAGCCCCGTGACCGTCGCGGCCATGCCGCCCGGCAGCTCGAGCTTCTGTCCGGCCTTGAAGCCCGACGCGAGCGCCGTCCACTCGTTCGGCGCGACCTCGCGCACGAGCAGCATGTCCGCTTTGCCGCCCGTCGACTTCTTCCCGACGAGCCGGCACGGGAGGACCTTCGTGCGGTTGACGACGACGCAGTCGCCCGCCTTCAGGAACCGGGGAGGTCGCGGAACACGGCGTGCTCGACGGCGCCCGCGGCGCGGTCGAGCACCAGGAGGCGCGCGGAGTCGCGCGGCTCGGCGGCCGAGGAGGCGATGAGCTCCTCGGGGTACTCGTAGTCGAAGTCCGTCAGCGGCAGCGCCGTCATTCCTCGACCTCCGAAAGCTCGGCGCCGGGGAAGTAGAACTTCAGGATCTGCTCGTAGCTTCGTCCCTTGTCGGACTGCAGGCGCGCGCCCCACTGGCACAGGCCCACGCCGTGCCCCGAGCCGCCGCCGACGAATTCGACGCCTTTCTTGAGGATGTTCAGCGAGCGCACGCGCACGCTCTTCATCTCGCCGGCGCCGAGCGCCGCGCGCAGGTCCGAGGACTTCACCTCGACGGTCTCGCGGCCGCTCCTGGCCAGGAAGGTCCGCACGAAGCCGGCCGCGTCGCGCGCGCCGATGCGCAAAGTCTTGAGCGGCCCCGTCAGCATGCGCTTTTCGGCGATCGCCGCGGTCAGGTCCGGCCAGGCGAAGTACGCGACCCACTTCATGTGGGGGAGGCCGAGCACCACGGGTCGCGGACGCCGCGCAGGGGCTTGGGCGGGTCCTCGCCCTCGCCGCCCCAGGCCGTGACGACGTCGGTCGTGGCGCCGCCGCAGCAGGCGTGATAGTACACGCGCAGCAATTTGCCCTTCCAGCCGAGGACCTCGCCCTTGGTCTGACGCACGGCCGACCGCACGTTCTCGTTGACCAAGGTCGTGCCCTTGTACACCTGGGAGCGCGTGTCCGCCGTCAGGTCGAAACCCTCGCGCCGGAACTTGCCCATGTTCGCGTAGGTGAACGTGCGCGCGACGACGGCCTGCGCCTTGAGCGCCTCGAGCGGCCAGTCGGGGTCCATTTCGTGGGGCAGGACGCCCTCGAGGTACTGCTCGACGTCCGCCTCCTCGATGATCGACAGGGTCTGCCCGGGGTCCAGGCGCAGGATGAGCGCGCCGCGGTATTGATGCGACCCGACGCGGATGCGGGCGCCGTCCTGCGGCACGAGCCGCGTCTCCGTCTTGAGCTTGAGGTCCGCCAGGCGCAGGCCGCCCTCGCGCGTCTTGAGCGTGAGCTCGCCCTTCCACTCGAGAGCCTTGGGCTTCATACCGGGCGCGGCGACGAGCACCTTGCCCGTCGGCACGAGGGTCGCCGACTGCGCCTGGCGCAGGATCGCGACCTGGACGGTCCCGGCGGAGGACGGCGCGGCCATGGCCGCGAGCAGCGCGGCGGCGAAGATCACAGCAGGTCGAGGTCGCGGCGCGGGGCCTTGAGGCCGAGATGCGCGTACGCCTTCGGCGTGGCCGTGCGGCCGCGCGGCGTGCGCGCGAGGAAGCCCGCCTGGATCAGGAACGGCTCCACGACGTCGGTGACCGTGTCGAGCTCCTCGCTGACGGCGATCGCGAGGTTCTCCACGCCGACGGGGCCGCCGTCGAACTTCTCGATGACGGCGCGCAGGAGCCGGCGGTCCATCGGGTCCAAGCCCTCGGCGTCGACCTCGAGCTTCGAGAGCGCGTGGCGGGCGACGTCGCCGGTGATCTTGCCGTTGCCGTCGACCTGCGCGAAGTCGCGCACGCGCCTCAACAGCCGATTGGCTATGCGGGGGTCCCTCGGCATCGTCTGGCTATTTCGTCCGCTCCGTCGTTGTCGGCGGGGATGTGCAGCAATCCGGCGGATCTCAGAACGATTCTCCGCAGTTCCTCGGGGCCGTAAAAGCCGAGCTGCGAGACGATCCCGAACCGGTCGCGCAGCGGGCCCGTCAGGAGTCCGGAGCGCGTGGTCGCGCCGACGAGCGTGAACTTCGGCACGGCGAGCTTGAGCGTCGAGCTCGCGGGTCCCTTGCCCGTCGAGATGAAGAAGGTGTAGTCCTCCATCACCGGGTACAGCGCCTCCTCGACGACCGCGTTCAAGCGGTGGATCTCGTCGATGAAGAAGATGTCGCCCTCGGAGATGTCGGTCAGCAGCGCGGCGAGGTCTCCCACGCGCGCGAGGATGGGGCCGGAGGCCGTCCGCAGGTTGACGCCCATTTCGCGCGCGAGAATGTTCGCGAGGGTGGTCTTCCCCAATCCGGGCGGCGCGTAGAACAGGCAGTGGTCGAGGGGCTCGCCGCGCTTCTTCGCGGCCTTGATGAAGACCCTGAGGTTCTCCTTGAGCGACTCCTGGCCCACGAACTCCTCGAGCGTCTTCGGGCGCAGCGCGCGGTCCGCGTTCTCCTCGGCGGGGGCGGCGGACGGATCGAGCAGCTCGTCTTTCTTCGCCATCACAGCCTCTTGAGCGCCTGGCGTACGAGCTGCTCGGTCGGCACGTCCGCGCCGCCGTGCTCCTCGGCCAGGGCCTGCAGCGCCGCGCGCGCGTCGCCGAACTTGTAGCCGAGGGCCTCGAGCGCGTGGAGCGCCTGGCCCCACGAGCCGGTCGACGGCATCGCGGGACCCGCGGGCGCCAGGCGCCCCTCGCCCGGCACGCGCACGTCCTCGAGCTTGCCTTTCAGCGCGTCGACGATCTTCGTCGCCGTCTTCTTCGTGAAGCCGAACACGCCGCACAGGAGCTTCTCGTCGCGGTCCATCACCGCGCGCCGGAAATCGGGCAGGGACTTCGACGCTTTGTCGAGGAACTCGAGGGCCTTCTTCGCGCCGGTCCCCGGGATCTCGTCCTTGAAGGCCTGGAACATCGCCTTCTCCGAGGGGGACAGGAAGCCGTACAAGGTCTCGCCGCCGCCGTACATCGCGTAAGAGGGAATCACGTGCAGCAGCGCCTCGGCGCCGGGCGCCGGCAGGCGCGAGGCCGTCGCCGCGGTCACGTGAATCTCATGGCCCACGCCGCCGACCTCGAGGACGACGCTCTCGAGATCCTTCGTCAGGATCAGGCCGCGCAGGCTGGCGATCACTTGCGCGCTCCCCAGGAGTCGAGCACGCGCAGGCCCTTGCCGCGGCCGGCGCGCAGATGGCACAGCGCGATCGCCGCCGCGTCGGCCACGTCGTTGGGGCGCAGCTTGTCCCGCAGGCCGAGCGCCTTCTGCACCACGGTCTGCATCTGCGCCTTCTCGGCGCTGCCCGAGCCCGTCAGCGACAGCTTGACGGTCTTCGGGTTGTACTCGGTCACGCCGTGGCCCGCGTGCGCGAGCGCCAAGAGCGCCACGCCGCGCGCCTGAAGCGTCGCCCGGACCGTGTGGGCGATCGTCGTGAAGAACATCTCCTCGATCGCGCACGACTTGATCGGGTGGCCCTTGAGCACGACCGCGAGCTCCGCGTGGATCGCCTTGAGGCGCTCGGGCAAAGACAGCCCGGGCAAGGTGCGGATGACCCCGGAGGCGACCAGGCGGGGAGAGGACGGCGCGCCGTCGAGGACGGCCCAGCCGGTCTCGTGCAGCCCCGGGTCGATTCCGAGAATCACGCCGCCATCTTCTCCATCACGGCGTCGCTGATGTCGAAATTCGCGTAGACGTTCTTGACGTCGTCGAGCGCTTCCAGAAGCTCGATGAGCTTGAGCACGCCGGGGGCGTTCTTCTCGTCGACGGCGACGAGGTTGTCGGGGATCATCGTGACCTCGGCCGTGTCGACGGCGTGCTTCTTGGCGACGAGGCCGTCCTTGACCTTGAGCAGGTCGTTGGGCTGCGTGTACACCTCGAAGACGTCGCCGTCCACCTTGAAGTCCTCGGCGCCGAGGTCGAGCGCGTCGCCCATCACCGCGTCCTCGCTGCCGCCCTTGACCGTGATGTAGCCCTTCGCCTTGAACATCCAGGCCACCGAGTTCGGCGCGCCGAGGGCGCCGCCGTTCTTGGCCATGATCGTGTGGACCTCGCCGCGCGTGCGGTTGCGCGAGTCCGACGTGCACTCGATGAGCATCGCCACGCCGCCGGGACCGTAGCCCTCGTACGTGAGCTCCTCGAAGGCCGCGCCCTCGAGCTCGCCGGTGCCGCGCATGATCGCGCGCTTGATCGTGTCGTTGGGCATCTGGGCCGCGCGCGCGTCCTCGATGGTCTTGCGCAGGCGGGGGTTGGCGGTGTGGTCGCCGCCGCCGAGCTTGGCGGCGATGGTCAATTCGCGGGACAGCTTGGTCCAGACCTTGCCGCGCTTGGCGTCCGCGGCGCCCTTCTTGTGCTTGATGTTCGCCCAGTGCGAATGACCACCCATTGGCTGAATCCTCCCGAGGAATCCGACGGAAAATCATACCAAAAGGCGGCCGGATTGAATCCGCCGGCGGCGCTTGGTCCATGAGCGCGCCTGCGCGAGGTGATGTGTTATGGCACATCACCTCGCATAGGGGGCCCTAGGCCCTTTGTCCCCGCGGGAGGGTCCCTAGACCCCTGTTGCGCTTCTTTGGAAACCGCACACTATAGGCATGAAGAGCACCCGCCGCGCCGTCGCGTCGTCGCTGTCCTTCATCCTCGCCGCCCTGTCGGGCGGCCCCGTCTACGCGCAGACCCGCGTCGCCCTGACGGCTCCCGGCGGCAGCTCGGCGGTGCCGATGCTCCCTCAATCCGGGATCGGCGCGATTTCCGGGTCCCCGTCGATCTCGCTCTCGCCGTCCCTGACCGGCTCCCTCGTCCCGTCGGCCCCGGTCTCCGCCGCCATGGCGGCTCCCGCGGCCCTTGCCCTGACGCCCTCCGCCGTCGCCGGCGCCAAAGCCCACCAGGCCGCTCCGATCGCCGCGACACCGATCACCCAGTCCGCCGCAAAGGCTTTCCCGCAGGGTTCCTACGCCGCGCTGCGCGCGATGCAGCTTCCCGCCGCCTCGGCCGGGGAAACCGAGCAGCCCGCGACCGAGAAGCAGGCCGCCGAGTCGGGCGCGAAGTTCGACGGGGCGAAGTCCGCGCCCGAAATCGCGCTGACCCCGGTGGTCGCCGCGCCCTCGAAGATCAAGACCATCCTGTCCAAGTCCAAGGCCGCGATCGCCGGCTTCGGCAAAGACGTCAAGAGCATGGCCAAGGGCGACGCGGAGCTCGAGTACCTGCTCGCCGACTCCAAGCCCGCGATGCGCAAGACGCAGATCTTCCTCGTTTTCGACGCGGTGCTCTCGATCTCGATGGCCTTCATCGTCGGCCCCCTGCTCGACACCGCGGCGGTCGCGGCCAAGATGGGCATGGCCGCCCACATGGTCCCGCTGATGGTCCTCGGCGGCGCGCTCGTGCTGTCCTCGCTCGCCTACGCGTGGGTCGAGCGCACGCACGCGGTGCAGACGCGCCTGGCCGGCCTGCGCTCGACGCGCGACTACCGCGCCGCGCTGCAGAAGGCGCTGACGGCGCAGGAGATGGACTTCCACCTCGAGCACGGCTCCGGCAAGCTCGCCGGGCGCCTGCTCAACGACCCGAACTACCTGTCGAACAAAAACGTCGACACGCGCCTGTCCCTGCTCCACTACTCGCTGCACTTCGCCTTCGGCGTCGGCATGATGCTGTACACGAGCCCGGCGCTGTCGCTCGCCGCGTTCGCGGTGATCCCGGCGCTCGGCTGGCTGTCGTCGAAGTTCGGCGACAAGATCGGCGAGATCGCGCGCACGGCCCTCGAGAAGAAGGCCGACATGATGAAGCAGTCGCAGGAGAGCCTCCAGCAGGCCGAGGTCGTGAAGACCTTCGGCGCCGGGAAGCAGGAGCTCGCGCGCTACGGGAAAATCGTCGACGCCAACGCGGAGCTGGCCGTGCAGGAGGCCAAGCTCACCGCGAAGTACATGCTCTTCGCCGGCGGCCTCACCGAGTTCTTCACGAAGAACATGATCTACATCCTCGGCGGCGCGGCGCTCGCGCTCGCCTGGGGCCTCTCCTTCGGCCAGATCGCGCAGATGGCGCTGTTCGCCGGCTTCGCAAAGTACTCGTTCACCGGCCTGACGAGCCTGTACCTGCGCTACAAGCGCAACGCGAAAGCCTCCGAGTCCGTGCGCGAGCTGCTCATGCGCGACCCCGCGATCAAGGACGCCCCGGACGCGGCGGTCCTGCCCGCCGGCCCCGGCGCCGTCGCCTTCAAGGGCGTCGAGTTCGCCTACCCGTCGCGCAAGGCCGAGCCCGTCCTGCGCGGCGTCGACTTCGAGGCGAAGGCCGGCCAGACGGTCGCCTTCGTCGGCGAGACCGGCTCCGGCAAGAGCACGATCACGCGCCTGCTGCTGCGCCTCTGGGACGCGAACGAGGGCACGATCTCCGTCGACGGCGCCGACATCAGAACGGTGACCCGCGCCAGCCTCCTCTCGCGCATCGCCGTCGTCCCGCAGGAGACGCGCCTCTTCAACGGCACCTTGCGCGAGAACATGGCCTACGGCGCCCCCGCGGCGACCGAGGCCGAGCTCGAGGCGGCGGTCCGCAAGGCCGGCGCCGCCTTCGTCTACGACGCGAGCCGCTTCCCGCAGGGCCTCGAGACGCCGGTGGCCGAGGGCGGCGGCCGCCTCTCCGGCGGCGAGCGCCAGCGCGTCGCGATCGTTCGCGCGCTCCTGCGCAACCCGCAGATCCTCATTCTCGACGAGGCCACGTCGGCGCTCGACAACAAGACCGAGCGCGAGGTGCAGTCCGCGCTCGACTCTCTCACGAGCGGCGAGGGCGGCCGCAAGCCCACGACCCTCGTCGTCGCGCACCGCCTGAGCACGATCCGCCGGGCCGACGCGATCCACGTGCTGGAAAAGGGGAATATCGTCGAGTCCGGCACGCACGAGGAACTCATCGCCCTCGGCGGCCGCTACGCCCGCCTCTGGAAAGAAGGCGGCTACGACGCCGCCTCCGGCGTCGCCGCCGCCGCCGAGGAGAAGGCCGCGCCCGCGCCCGAGAAGAAAGCGGACGCCGCCCCGCAGCCCGAGGATCAGGCCGTTTCAAGGAAGAAGAGCCGCCTCGCCGGCCTCAAGTCCTTCTTCGCCGAGATCGCCGAGTACGTCCGCGGCGATAAAGAGGCCCGCCCGTTCCTGCCGGTGCGCGCGCTCGCCGGCCTCGCGGCGCTGCTGCTCGCCGACTTCTCGATGTCGATCGCCGGCTCGCACTTCCTGGGCAAGTTCCTCGACGGCGCCTCGCAGGTCGCCGGCGCGGGCGCCATCGGCGCGCACCTGTGGGCGCTGGCCGCGGTGTCGGTCGGCCTGCTCGCCGTCTCGATCGCCGCGCAGTACGCCTACGCGATCCGCTCGGGCGTCATGCGCGCCCGCGCTCTCGGCTCCCTGCGCAAGGAGCTCATGGCGCGCCTGCACGCCAAGCCGATGTCCTTCCACATGGCCAACGACTCCGCGTCGCTGGCGAGCCGCCTCTCCGAGGACGCCGACGCGCTGGTCAAGAAGAACCTCGACTCGCGCGTGCCGCTCGTCGGCAACGTCGTCTCGCTCGTGCTCGCCACGGGGCTGCTCCTCCACGCCAACCCCGTCGCGGGCGCCGTCGTCTTCGTGATGCTGCCCGTGCTCGGCGTCATCAACGGCTACTTCGGCCAGAAGCGCGAGAAGCTGTACGGCACCTTCTCCCTGCGCCGCGCCGAGCTCGGCAAGCAGGGCCAGGAGCCGCTCGAGCTGATCCAGTCGGTCAAGACCGTCGGCGCCGAGGCGGCCGAGAACGCCAAGTATAAGGCGAAAGCCCAAGCCCTGGTGGACGTCGGCGAGCAGGACGCCCGCGTCGGCGGCACCGCGCACATGCTCTCGAGCGCGCTGACGGACTTCTTCACCAAGCAGCTCATCTACCTCGTCGGCGCCTGGGCCGTCGCGGCCTCCATGGGCCTGACGATCGGCTCGATCGTCGTCATGACCTTCTACGCCGGCTTCATCAAGGCCGCGTTCGACGGCCTCTCGACGAAGTGGCTCGAGTACAAGAGCGCCCGCGGCGAGACCGGCGTCGTGCGCGAGTGGCTCTCGGAGCCCAAGGCCGAGACGATCGGCGAGGCGATCCCCGCGGCCGGCGGCGCGATCCGGTTCGAGAACGTCGGCTTCAAATATTCGGCCGACGGCACCGGCGCCGGCGTCGAGGGCGTGACCCTCGACATCGCGGCCGGCGAGACCGTCGCCTTCGTCGGCGAGTCCGGCTCCGGCAAGAGCACGATGCTCAAGCTCCTGCAGAACCTCTGGAAGCCCGCCTCCGGGAAAATCACGCTCGACGGCGTCGACGTCGCCGCCGCGGACGCCGGCGTGCTCGCCGCCGAGATCGCCAAGGTCCCGCAGGAGACGCGCCTCTTCGACGACTCCCTGCGCTATAACCTCACCTATGGTTCGCCGTCCGCCACCGAGGCCGAACTCGAGGCCGCGATGAAGGCGGCCAAGGCCGACTTCGTCAACGACAAGGCCGCCTTCCCGCAGGGCCTCGACACGCGCGTCGGCGAGGGGGAGCCACGCTCTCCGGCGGCCAGCGCCAGCGCGTGGCGATCGTGCGCGCCCTGCTCAAGAAGCCGCGCGTCATGCTGCTCGACGAGGCGACGTCCGCGCTCGACAAGAAGACCGAGCGCGAGATCCAGGAGACGCTCGACTCCCTGTCGAGCTCGAACGGCAAGGTGACGACGCTCGTCGTCGCCCACAACCTGACGACGATCGCCAAGGCCGACCGAATCGTGGTCATGGCCTCCGGCCGCGTCGTCGAGGTCGGCTCCCACGCCGAACTGCTGGCCCGGGGCGGGGCGTACGCCCGGCTCTGGCAGTCCCAGAACGCCGGCCGATAAGGGTCCCCTGGCGGAGGGGGCTTTTTGTCCTAAACTTCTTCCACGTGGGTCCGTAGCTCAACGGATAGAGTACTTGGCTTCGAACCAAGTGATCCGGGTTCGATTCCTGGCGGGCCCACCAGATTTATACGCCCCTTAGCGCCCCCGCGGTGAAATATTCCCGTAACGCTTCCCTGATAACATCTTGGGGCATGTTGTTTCTCGCCGCCACCCCGGCGTTCATGCCTATTTCCGCTCAGGCCAAGCCCGCGGCCGTGGTCAAATCGACCGCGGCCGCTCGAGCTGAACTAGGACGGGAGGCCGTCGCCCTCCTCTCGGAATCCGGCGCCGACCCCGACTCCGAGACGCGCGAGGCCGTCGCGAAGTCCTGGGGGCCCTCGGCAACCGCGCCGCCGTGCCGTTCCTGAAGAAGGCGCTGGCCGACGCCAATCCCGACGTTCGCATCGCCGCCGCCGCGGGGCTCTACAAGCTCGGCGAGGTCGACGGCCTGACCAATCTCATCGACGAGACGAAGACCCTCGGCGGCGCCCCGCCCACGACGCCCGCCCAGGAGCTGCGGCGCATGGCGCGCGACGCCGCGCGCGCGCGCGCGGTGCTCAAGCTGGGAGAGGTCGCCGGCGAGGGGGCGATGGCCGCGCTGAAGTCGGCGCAGAAGGACCCGCAGGGCGAGGTCCGCGACGCCGCGGCCATCGCGCTCGCGCGCCTGGGCGACGACACCGTCACGGGACCGTTCATGGACGCCGTCGAGGACGCCGACGAAGCGGTTCGCGCCTCCGCCGCGCACTCGCTCGGCCTCATCGGCCGCGACGGCTCGGTCGTGCTCTCCAAGCTCGCCACCGCGGACGCGTCCGCGTCGGTTCGCGCCGAGGCCTGCGGCGCGCTGGGCTCGTTCTCCGACCCGTCCTCGGCCCAGGTCCTGGCGACGGCGCTCAAAGACAAGAGCGGCCGCGTACGGCTCGCCGCCGCGCGCTCTCTCGCGCGCCGCACCGACCCGCTCACGACGGCCGCGCTCAAGGCCGCGCTCGAGAAGGCGCCGCCGCCGGAGCTCTCTTTGATCGCGCAGGCCGGGCTCGCCGAGCGCGGCGAGGACGTCGACCTGTCGCTGGCCGACCTCACGCTCGGCCAGGGCGATCCCGAGCTCAAGAGCCTGGCGATCCGCGTGCTCGGGGCGGCGCGCGCCCCGAGGCGCAGGACCTGCTCGCGAAGGCCATGCGCGGCGACGCCTCGCGGCGCGTGCGCGTCGAGGCCGCCGCCGCCCTGATCGTGCGCCTGCGCCGCGTCGAGGCCCCGCGGTGAGGGCCCTGCTCGCCGCCGCCGTCCTGCTCGTCGTCTCGGCCCTGCCGGCGCGGGCCGTGCGGCCGTCGATCCGCGCCCGCGAGGAGGCCAAGCGCTTCGGCCTCAAGGGCGTCGACAAGCGGCCGCGTCGCGCCCCGCGCCAGCGCAGCAAGAACGAGTTCAACCGGTTCAACAACCGTCACGGCGGGCGCTGGAAGCTGCGCTTCGACGAGCGCACGGGCGCCCCGTCGGGCTTGAGCGAGGGCAAGACCGCGCCGCGCTCCGGGCCCACGGAGGCCGTCTCGCGGCAGTACCTGCAGGAGCAGATGGAGCTTCTGGGCGTCGACCAGGCGTCGCTGCAGGTCGAGAAGGAGTCCAAGGGCGATGGCCACCGGCACATGCTCTTCCGCCAGACCCACCGCGGCCTGCCCGTCGAGTTCGCGCGCGTGAAGGTCCACCTCGACGACTCCGGCGCCTTGATGGGCGTGGATTCCACCTACGAGCCCGACGTCGAAATCCCCTCGGCCCCGACGGTCTCCGCCGCCGACGCGGCGCGGGCGGCCGAGGCGGACTCGCGCGGGACCGCCGACGGCGCGCCGCAGCTCGTCGTCCTGCCCGTCGAGTCGACCGGCCGCACGCACCTGGCCTGGAAGGTGAAGGTCCGCGCGACGCAGGCCGCCTGGCGCTATTACGTCGACGCGACGACGGGCCAGATCCTGTTCCGCTACAACAACCTGCGCTTCCAGGTCTGCCTGACCTCCGGCGTCGTGCAGGGCATGGTCTTCGACGTCGACCCGACGAGCACGCCCGCCAAGGCGCGCCCGATCGACAACCAGTGGGTCTACATCGCCGACGCCTCGACGCGCGCGCTGACGGGAGGCTCGCCCGTCTTCGGGCACGGCTTCTTCTGCGGCGGCGCGCAGGGCAAGGTCTCGATGGGCCTGCAGGGGCCTTACGTCAACGTGGCCAACTTCCGCGGCCCGAGCGCCCACTACGACAACGGCAACGGCGTCTGGACCACGCTGGCCACGCCCGTCTCTTCGCTGCACCCGTACCCGAACAACACGACGACCGTCTCGACGATCAACCTGACCTTGGCCGCGCCCAACGCGGTCAAGTTCCTGCCCGTGTTCACGACGTTCAAGGTCGGCGAGTTTTCGGGCGCCGACACGTCGGACGTTTCGGGCGGCGGCATCGCCGACGACGACGAGCTGAGCATCATCGACGGCACGGGCGTGGCCGTCGCGAGCTTCATCGGCAACCGCGGCGCCTTCAACGGCGCGGCCGTCGCCGGCAAGATCATGCGCCTGGCGATCCGCTCCAACGAGAGCGGCCAGCAGGACGGCTTCGACGTCTCGCTGTCGAGCTACCTCACCCTGACGAGCCCCTTCACCTACGGCGCGAACAACACGTCGAGCCACGTCTGGGTGCAGTCCGACGCCCCGATCAACCTGCGCGGCGAGCTGAACCTGTTCTACCACCTCAACGCGATGCACGACTACATGTTCGGCGACGTCAACCGCTCGAGCGCCGCGCCCGTCAGCCACCCCGTCGTCGCGATGGCGCACGTCGGCCCGAACATGGCCAACGCCTTCTACAACCCGGACTACGACAACCTCATGTTCGGCGACGTCAACGCGCTCGCGCCCGAGGACGGCTTCACCGACGACGCGACCGTCGTGCGGCACGAGTACGTGCACTACCTCGTCGAGAAGATCTGGCCCCTGCAGAACTTCGGGCAGGCGGGGGCGATCTCCGAGGCGCTCGCGGACTACTTCTCCGGCTCGTCGCTCAACGATTCCGCGATCGGGACCTACGTGCTCGGCTCGCTCGGCGGCACGGGGGCGCTGCGCGAGCTCGACTGCACGAAGCCCGGCATCCCGTGCCGCGTGCTGAGCAACCTGACCTGGCTCGGCCAAATCCACGACGACAGCATCTTCCTGTCGCAGGCGTTCTGGGACATCCGCCGCGACCGGATCGCCGCGCTGGGGTTCACGAACGGGCGCTCCTGCGCGGACGGCCTCATCTTCCAGTCGCTGCTGTTCTTCCCGGAGAGCTTCGGCGAGTACTACGACGCGATGCGCCGCGTCGACGCGGAAGGTCGCGTGCCGGCGTGCGGAGGCGCGAGCACGGCCCAAGCCGCCATCAACACCGCGTTCGCCACCCACGGGCTCATCCTCGGGACGGGCGACGCGCTCGAGCGCAACGACGGCTTCGAGACGGCGACCGACATCACGACGCGCACGGCGCTCAGCGCGACGATCTTCCCGACGGGCGACTCCGACTTCTACTCGTTCGGCGCGGGCCCCGGGCTCGTCAAGATCACGCTCAGCCTGCCGGCCTCCGGCGGCTTCTTCAAGGCCTACCAGCTCAAGCTCTTCGACCGCTCGCACCGCCCCGTCGCGGGCGCCTCGCCGCCCATCGACGGCTTCAACACGATCGACGGCTTCTGCGAGACCTTCGACTGCAACACGACGGCGGGCTCCGTCGAGCTGCAGTACAACAACCCCGCCGCCGGGCAGCTGTACCTGCAGGTCATCGGCGGCGAAAGCATCAACGGCTCGAACAGCGGCGTCCAGTCCACGACGCCCTACGGCCTGTCGGTCACCTACCCGCGCTCCTCGGCCCTGACGGGCTCGATCGTCTCGGCGGCGTTCGACAACGACCTCATCAGCTTCGACGTCGACGTCACGACCTTCATCTCGACGCAGGACTGGCGCTTCATGTCCGCGCAGCTGCGCGACCACTCCTTCAATCCCCTCGCGAACACGCGCGTGAACTTTCCGGCCCTCCCCGGTGATTTCCTGACCTTCGTCTCCTCGTCGAACTCCTTCGGCCACGTGCGCGGCTCGGTGCGGCTGGCGCCCGGCTTCGCGTCGCGCTTCCCCGGCTCGGGCACGGTCCACCTCGAAGTCTTCGGCTACAACGTCTACGGCAGCACGTCGTCGCTGGGCATGTCGAACCCGCTGAACCTGACCGCGCAGCAGGCCGAGCTGACCGCCTACAA
The DNA here is from genome assembly GCA_023213235.1 of Elusimicrobiota bacterium. GTDB lineage: Bacteria > Elusimicrobiota > Elusimicrobia > UBA1565 > UBA9628 > GWA2-66-18. The sequence continues at coordinate 1,893,521 of CP096137.1, forward strand.
CAACGTCTTCAACCCGGCGACCGGCCAGAAGGCGACGATCAAGTACGCCACGACCGCGGCGGGGCGCGTCGTCATCAAGCTCTACACCGTGACGGGCCAGTACGTCGCGACCCTGCTCGACGCCGACCTGCCCCCGGGCCGCGGTTCGCTCGACTGGGACGGGCGCAACGTGTCCGGCTCCGTCGTCGCCAGCGGCATCTATCTCCTCCGCATCGACGCTCCGGGCATCCACAAGACGCAGAAGATCGCCATCATCAAATGAGGATCGCAGCCATCACGATCACGGCGCTCCTGTGCGCCCCGGCCCCCGTTCGGGCCGAGGGCCCGGGCACGACCGCCGTGCCCGTCCTGCAGATCCCGATGTTCGCGCGCGCGGCCGGCATGGGCACGTCCTTCACCGCGGTGGCCAGCGACGCCTCGGCGCTGTTCTACAACCCGGCGGGCCTGGCGCGCCTCAACGCGCACGAGCTCGATTTCAGCTTCGCCTCCGGCCAGGGGAGACCTCGATCCAGAACTTCGCGTACGCGGGCCCGACGCCCCTGACGGGAATCTCGGGCAACGGCTACACGAGCGTCGCCGCGAACGTGCTGTACTCCCAGAACGGCACCATCGAGGTCAACAGGCTCAACGCCAACGGCTCGCTGGCCGCCGCGGAGAGCCTCAGCGCCGGCTCCGACCTCGTCCTCTCGGGCGGCTACGCCGAGCGGGTCGGGATGACGCCGCTCGAGCTGCGCGACGCGTCCTACCAGATCGACCACTACCTCGGCGTCGGCGGCAAGTTCGTCCGCTCGACGATCGTCACGAAGACCGCGACGACGCTGGCCGCCGACGTGGGCTACCTCGTGCACTCGCCGGAGGCGGGCTGGAGCTTCGGCGCCTCGGCGCTCAACGTCGGCGGCAAGATCAAGTACGACACCGAGAAGGAGCCCCTGCCGACGACCTTTCGCGGCGGCTTCGCCTGGCAGGGCGGCGTTCCGTCGGTGCACAACGTCATCGGCTCCGTCGACGGCGACTACCTCGTCCACGAGCGCGAGTGGCACGCGAACCTCGGCATGGAGTACTTCTGGGTGAAGACCTACGGCTTCCGCCTCGGCTACCAGATCAACCGCGAGGACGCCGGCCTGACGATGGGCTTCGGCCTGCGCTGGAAGGGGCGCTTCCTGCTGGACTACGCGTGGGGGTTGGCGAAGTCGCTCTCCGACCAGCACCGCATCACGGTCTCCTACCGCTTCGGCGGCGTGCCGCCGTCCCAGCGCGGCCGCCAGCGCCGCCCGTTCATCGAGTCCGTCCCCGAACGCGATCAGCTGCGCGAGCGCAACCTCGAGGACCAGCAGCCGCGCTTCTCCGAGCCGCCGCCCCGGCCCCGCGCCGTCCCGCGAGAGCGCTCGACGGGCGTCCCGGGCTGGATCTACTAGAAGGGCCGAGAAACGCCGAGCAGGCGGCCGGGCAGCTCGCGCAGGCGGCCGCGCCAGCCGGAGGGGAGGCGGAGCGGCCTTGGCCGCGGCGAAGGCCTTCCGCAGGACGGCCTCGGCGGGCTTGCCCTGGACGCTCATCGACCGGTCGCGCGGGCCGGTGAATTCGGGGCGCGTCTCCCAGGCCCAGTACAGAAAGCCCGCGGCCCACGGCTCGGAGCCGAACGTGCGGAGGAAGGACTCCATGTACGCCTTCTGGACCTCGAGGTCGAGCTCCGCGTACTCGTGCCATGACCAGGGGCGCAGGTTGGCGCCCTTCTGGGCGGCCAGGCCGATCTCGGCGAAGAGGACGGGCCGGCCGTGGAGCTTCGAGAGCGCCGCGAGGCCGAGCTTCCACGGCCGCCAGCCCGCGTCGAGCGCGGCGGCGTCGGTCCCGCCCGGGACCGGGTAGTAGCCGTCGACGCCGATGTAGTCGACGTCCTTCCAGAAGCCGACGTGGAGGACGGAGTGCCAGTTCGCCGCGTAGGTGAGCTGTCCCGGGTAGACGGCTCGGACTTCGCGGATCAGCCCTCGCCAGCGCTCCCAGTGGCGGGGCGTCGTCAGCAAGGTCAGCTCGGTGCCGACGGCGAACATCTCGCAGTCCTCCTCGGCCGCCAGGCGCGCGTAGCGCAGCAGGTGCTCGCGGTACAGCGTGAACCAACGGTCCGGGTCCGTGGGATTCATTTTGGCCCGCGGATTGCCGTCGCGGCTGTCGGCATGAGGCTTGAAGAGGACCTTCAGGCCGTGGCCGCGCGCCATGCGGATCGCCAGGCGCAGGAAGTCGTCGGAAGCGGTCGCGTCGGTGGCGCGCAGCTCCGGGTCCTTCGAGGTCTCGACGTACACCGTCGGGATGATCGCGACCCACCCCGCGCCCATCTCCGCCATGCCCGGGAACGCCGCGACGGAGGCGGGGAGCCGTAGGCGTCGTGCCACCAGACGGGGAAGTTGAAGCCCAGAATAGGCTCGGCCGCCCCCGCGAGGGGGCGGCCGAGAGCAGCAGCGCGAGGACGAGCCCGCGCATCGTCTTAGGCGGCTTTCTCTTCGGCGCGCTTGCGGAAAGAGGCGTTGAGGACCTTCTTGCGCAGGCGAAGGCTCTGAGGCGTGACCTCGAGCAGCTCGTCGTCGTCGAGGAACTCGAGAGACTGCTCGAGCGAGAGGATCTTCGGGGGCTCGAGCTGGACGGCGTCGTCGGTGGCCTTCGAGCGCATGTTCGTCAGCGCCTTGGCCTTGCACGGGTTGACGACCATGTCGGACTGGCGCGAGTTCGTGCCGACGATCATGCCCTCGTAGACGTCGACGCCGGGGCCGAGGAAGAACTCGGAGCGTTCCTGCAGGCCGGACAGCGCGTAGCCCGTGACGGTGCCCTGCGCCATCGCGACGAGGACGCCGTTGACGCGGGGCGGCGGCTCGTTGCCCTTCGGCCCGTAGCCGCTGAAGCTGTGGTGCATCATGCCCGTGCCCTTGGTCATGGCCATCAGCTCGGTCTTGAAGCCCATGAGACCGCGCGAGGCGATCGTGTACTCCAGGCGCACGCGCGAGGAGCCCTCGGGAGCCATGTTGACGAGCTGTCCCAGGCGGCGGCCCAGCGACTCGATGATCGAGCCCTGATAGATCTGGGGCGCGTCGATGACGAGGTTCTCCATCGGCTCCGACATCACGCCGTCGATCTCGCGGAAGATGACCTGCGGGCGCGACACCGCGAGTTCGAAGCCCTCGCGGCGCATCGTCTCGATGAGGATCGAGAGGTGAAGCTCGCCGCGGCCGGAGACCTTGAAGTTGCCCTCGCCGGGCAGCTGCTCGATCTTGAGGCCGACGTTGATCTGCTGCTCCTTGAGAAGTCGCTCGCGCAGATGGCGCGACGTGACGAGCTTGCCCTCGCGCCCCGAGAAGGGGAGTTGTTGACCATGAACTCCATCGAGAGCGTCGGCTCGTCGATCTCGAGCGGCGGGAGCGCGATCGGGTTGGCGACGTCGGACACGGTGTCGCCGACGTTGATCGTCTCGAGACCGGCGATCGCGACGATGTCGCCGGCCTTGGCGGCGTCGGCGTCCTTGCGCTTGAGGCCCTGGTACATCTGGAGCATCGTGATCTTGCCGGGGATGATCTTTCCGTCCTCGGCCTTGATCAAGGCGACGGTCTCGTTCTTGGCGATCGTGCCGTTCTGCATGCGTCCGATCCCGATCTTGCCGAGGTAGGAGCTGTAGTCGAGCATCGTGACGAGCATCTGCAGGGGCTTGGTCGGATCGACCTGCGGGCCGGGAACCGACTTGATGATCGTGTCGAGCAGCGGCTTCATGTCGGGCGCCGACGTGACGGCCTCGTAGCTCGACCAGCCGGCCTTGCCCGCGGCGTAGACGACCGCGAATTCCATCTGAGGCTCGGTCGCGCCGAGGTCGATGAACAGGTCGAACACCTTGTTGAGGGCGACCTGCGGCTGGATGTGCGGGCGGTCCATCTTGTTGATGACGACGATCGGGTGGAGGCCTAAGGCGAGCGCCTTGCGCAGCACGAAGCGCGTCTGCGGCATGGGGCCCTCGACGGCGTCGACGATCAGCAGCGCGCCGTCGACCATCTTGAGGATGCGTTCCACTTCGGAGCCGAAGTCGGCGTGGCCGGGGGTGTCGACGATGTTGATCGTCTTGCCCTCGTAGTGGATCGAGGTGTTCTTGGCGAGGATGGTGATGCCGCGCTCGCGCTCGAGGTCGTTGGAGTCGAGGACCTGCTCCTGGGCGGCGTCGGCCTTGACGAGGAACTCGCCGGAGGCCTTCAGCAGGGCGTCGACGAGCGTCGTCTTGCCGTGGTCGACGTGGGCGATGATGGCGATGTTGCGGACGTCTTCTCTGCGGGGGAGGACATTCTCTTTTTCCTTTACGGCTCGGCGCGCTGGCCGTACTTCTTGGGATTCTTGATCTCCGCGTCCTTCACGACGGCGTGCGGGATGATGATGTAGCGGGCGTCGTCGAGCTTGAGCACGACGTTCTGCCAGGTGATGTCGACGACGGTGCCCGTGTGCTCGCCGATCGAGACGTTCTCGTCGCCGATGGCGAAGGGCTTGAGGCGGAAGACGACGATGGCGTTGAAGATCGCGGTCCCGTAGTCGACGACGGCGATCGAGACGAGCGCGCCGCCGAGCGACAGCGTCTTGAGGACCCAGGGCCAGGAGACGCCGACCGCGTTGAGGAGGAAGGAGCCTCCGACGATCCAGGTCAGCACGGTCGCGCCGAGCTTGGCGACCGTGACGACGGCCGGGTTCCACCCGTAGCGCTCGCCGAGGCGCGCGATCGAGCGGGAGAGCGTGCTGGCCAGCGAGTTGGCGAGGAAGGCGACGAGGCCCGCCTTGAGGTAGGGGAGCAGGGCCGCGGCCCAGGTCAGGGACTTCGCCGCGGCGAGGCCGCCGAGCATCGGGAGGAAGGCGAGCGCCGCGATGCCCGCGGCGGAGAAGACGATCGGCTTCCACAGAGTGGGCGCCGCGGCGTCGCGCAGCGCGCGCAGCAGGCCGTGGGGCAGCGCCGGCTTGCGCAGCTTGAGGCGGACCTCCTTCGTCTGGTACGTCCCGTACAGCGTGACGGGCGCGGCCGCGAGGGAGGAGTGGGTGCGCAGGACGTCGCGGCCGTCCTCGCCGGCGAGGACGACGTAGCGCAAGGTCATGTCGCGCACGACGGCCGTCGTCTTGCCGACGGTGATCTTGTCGCCGATCGTGTACGGGCGCGAGAGCAGGAAGTGCACGCCGTGGAACAGATTGCCCGCGACGTCCTTGACCGCCAGCGAGATCGCCAGCGCCACGGCCGTGCCGCCGAGGCCGAACGTCTCGGCGAGCGTCGTGCCCGAGACCCCGGCCATCGAGAGCCCGGCCGCGGCCGCGCCGCCCCAGACGGCGAGCGAGGAGACGAAGCGCCACGTCGCGATCGTGTTGCGCTCCCAGCCGCGCTTGGCGGCGGCCTTGTCGACGGCCCAGCGCACGGCGCGCGAGAGCGCCCAGGCGCCGCCGACGAGCGCGGCGCCCTGCGCGTACGGCGCGGCGGCGGAGACCCACTGCGGGACCGCGAGGGCCGCGACGGGCGCGAGGACGGCGCCGCGAGAGAGCCACGAGCGGCGAGGCGCGGAAACGGGCCCGGCCGCGGCGACGGCGTCCGCGTCGGACGCGGACTTCTCGGAGGCGCCGGACCAGAACTTCTCGCCCTCGGCGCGGAGGGCGGCCGGGGAGGCGTCGGCAGGGCGCTCGCCCTTGGAGGCGGCGGCGGAGCGGACCGCGTCGAGCGCGACGGGCTTGGCGGCCGCGGCGGGAACGGCGGCCGCGCGAACCGGGACGGCCGCCGCGGGAACGACGACGGAAGGAGCCGCGAGGGCGGGCGTCAGCGCGGGGGCGACGAGCGCCGGCGCGAGGACGGCGCTATTGAGGGAAGGGGAAAAATTCGTGAACGACGGCCCCAGCACCGGGACGATCGAAACCCCGGCCGGGGCGCGGACGACGCCCGCCGCGGAGCGCACCTGGGCCGCGGACGGAGAGGCAAGGGTCGCGCACATCGCGCCCGCTAGAATCGCCCGGAATTTCATGGTTTTCATTATATCAGCGGAGGCCGCCGGCGCGCAAAAGACCAAGGTCCCAGCCCGTCGCGGCAATGGGCCTAGCTATAAAATCAGCGGGGCGCGCGCCTCGCGGCGCGCGCCCCGATGAAAGCCGCCCGAGTTGCCGTACGGGTTGAGGGGTGGCGGCTTTCACGTAGATATTAGCATATAATCTCCGCATGAACCATTATCGCGCGCTTCGCCGCGAGCTCGCCAAGCGCTTCGCCGGCCGCGGCGTCGTCCACCTCGAGGGAGGCAAGCCCGTCTCCCGGAACTTCGACGTCGATTACGCGTTCCGGCAGAACTCGGACTTCCTGTACCTGACCGGCGTCGAAGAGAGCGGCTGCCACCTCGTTCTCGACGGCTCGCGGGAGATCCTGCTCGTTCCCCGCGTGGACGCGCACCACCGCGTCTGGGAGGGCCACGTGCCCGGCCCCGCGGAGGCCAAGAAGCTCTTCGGCGTCGACCGCGTGATGTACGCCGACGAGCTCAAGAAGGCCCTCGGCAGCAAGCGCCCCGTGCCCGCCGCGCTGGTGCGCGACGCGCTCGACGAGATGCGCGCCGTCAAGACCGAGGGAGAGCTGGCGCTCATGCGCCGCGCCAACAAGATCAGCGGCGACGCGCACGTCGACGTGATGCGCCGCGCGCGCCCCGGCATGCGCGAGTACGAGCTGCAGGCGATGTTCGACTCGGCCTGCGTGAAGGCCGGCCTCAAGCACCTCGCCTATCCGTCCATCGTCGCGGCCGGCGTGCACGGCGCGGTGCTGCACTACCGCAAGAACGACGCCGTCCTGAAGAGCGGGGACCTGCTGCTCATCGACGCGGGCGCCGAGCTCGGCGGCTACGCGGCCGACATCACGCGCACGTTCCCGATCAACGGCAAGTTCACGCGCCGGCAGCGCGACGTGTACTCGATCGTCCTCGCGGCCCAGAAGGAGTGCATCGCGCACGCGCGCCCGGGCGTGATCTCCGCGGACCTGCACGTACGCTCGATGCGCGTGATCGCCGAGGGCCTCAAGGACCTCGGCCTGCTGCGCGGCGAAACCGACGGCCTCGTCGAGGGCGGCGCCGTGCGGCTGTTCTACCCGCACGGCCTCACCCACATGCTCGGCCTCGACGTCCACGACGTCACGGGCGGAAAGAAGCGCGTGCTGCCGAACCCGACGAAGGTGCCCGTGCGCTTCGTCGCCAAGCTCGAGCCCGGCTTCGTGATCACGATGGAGCCCGGCATATACTTCATCGAGGCCCTGCTCAAGGATCCCGTCCTGCGCCGCAAGCACAAGGACTCGGTCGACTTCGCGAAGGCCGATTCCTATCTCGACTTCGGCGGCATCCGCATCGAGGACGACGTCGTCATCCGCGCGGGCGGGCCGCCCGAAAACCTGACGTCCGTGCCCAAGGAGATCGACGCCGTCGAGGCCGCCTGTGCGCGCTGAGGCGCTCGCGGCCGCGCTCGTTCTCGCGGCCGCGCCCTCGCTGGCCGGAGACCTCGGGACCGAGGTGACGTTCGCCTCGGCGCGCGGCGCGCGCTTCGCGGTGCAGGCCGGCCCGCCCGCCCCGCGCGTGCTCTTCGACAGCGGCGACAGCGACGCGCCCGCCGGCGAATGGGACGTGCTCCTCATCCAGGGCGAGCTGCCCGATCCGTCGGTGCGCTTCATGGCGCTTCGCCCGGGCGGCGCGACGGTCTGGGTGGAGCTCGCCGTCCACCGCCGCGCCGACGGCCGCTTCTGGGCCAAGGGGCGCTTCCAGCGGAAGGCGGGGCCGCTGCGCCTGCGCGCCGTCGACGCCGGGATCGCCGCCGACCACGAGGTGACGGTGTACTCCGCCGAGGTGTTCGCCGACTCTCCCGACGCCCCCGCCGCGGCCGCTCCGCCCGCGCGCGGCCCGGCCGATCCCGCGGCCGTCCCGCCGGCGCACCACGCGCGGGCCGCGTGGGGCGCGCGCGCCCCGACGAACCCGCTCTCGCCCGACCCGATGCCGTGGCGCGTCACCCTGCACCACAGCGACGGGCGCTACACCGCGAGCCTCGCCGAAAGCCTGCAGGAGGCGCGCTTCATCCAGGAGTTCCACCAGGACGGACGCGGATGGAGCGACGTCGGGTACCACTTCCTCGTCGACCCGCTGGGCAACATCCTCGAGGGGCGCCCGCTCGGGACGCTCGGCGCGCACACGCAGAGCAACAACGAGGGCAACGTCGGCATCGTCCTGCTCGGCTCCTACCACGCGCCGAAGAACCACGCGACCACCGCCGCCCAGCTCGCGTCGGCCGCCGCGCTCGGCCGCTTCCTCGTCGCGCGCTTCGGCCTCGATCCCGACTCGCTCAAGGGCCACCGCGACTACAAGAAGACCGACTGTCCCGGCGACCTCGCCTATCCGAAGCTGCCCGAGCTGCGCCGCGCGTTCGACGTGCCGCGCGCGCCCGCGATCGCGGCCTCTCCCGACTGGGACGGTCAGCGCGGCAGCAGCAGCGCCGCGAAACCGACGACCGACCGGTAGGCCGCGTAGGGCTTCAGCCCGCCTTTCGGCAGGTAGCGGATGAACGCGCCGACGGCCGCGAAACCGACCGCGGCGGACGCGCCGAGTCCCAGGAAGAAAGGCCCCGTCAGGTCGCCGGCCCCGAGATGCCTCAGCTTGAGCGCGGCCGCGCCCGCGACGATCGGCGTCGACATCAGGAAGGAGAGCTCCGCGGCCTGCGCGCGCCCGATCCCGAGCAGCAGGGCCGCGCTCATCGTCGCCCCCGAGCGCGAGACGCCGGGCATCAACGCGAGCGCCTGGGCGCAGCCGACGAGCAGGACGGTGCGCGCGCCGGACTCGCGCCACGGCCGCCCGGGAGCGTCTGCGCCCCGCCGGTCGGCCCAGAGCATGACGCCGCTGAAGGCGATCAGGCAGGCGCCGATGCGGCGCGGGTCGCGGAACGCCTCCTCGGCGGCCTTCTCGAGCGCCAAGCCGGCCGCGACGGCCGGCAATGTCGCCAGCGCGAGCAGGCCGAGCGTGCGCGCCTCGGGGCCGCGCGCGTCGCGCGCCGCGCCGCGCAGCAGGCCGAGCCAGGTCTCGCGATAATAGACGAGGACGGCCAGCAACGTGCCCAGGTGCAGGGCCACGTCCACGGTCAGCCCCGGATCGGGGAACCGGAAGAAGCGCGGCGCGAGCGCGAGGTGCGCGGAGCTCGAGACCGGCAGGAATTCCGTGAGGCCCTGAATCGTTCCGAGCAGCACGGCTTGCGCGCCGGTCATTCCGCCGCGACCCGGGGAACGAGAGCCATGTCGCGGCGCACGGCCTGGCCGACGGTGCCCACCCAGGGCAGGCTGCGCGCCGAGGCCTGCATCAGGAACTTGCGCTGCTCGAGGTCGGCCTTGCGCAGGGAGCTCGTCGAGTCGAGCTCGTCGATGTGCTTGCCGGAGTAGTCGTCGTGCAGGATGCGCAGCTGGTAGCCTTCGGGAGGGCCGGCCCGCATCGAGATCTTGAACTGGCCGCCCGTGCCCGTCTCGACCGAAGCGACCTCGTTGTCCTCGGCGTCGACGAAGAGGAGCTTCACCCCGAATACCCCGCGCGTCGACAGCAGGTCGTAGACGACGCCCTCGAACGTCCATTGCGGGCCCTTGGGCTTCGCGGCCGTCGCGGCGGCGGGCTTGGGCTTGGCCACGGCCGGCGCGGTGGGCGCCTTCGGGCGCGGGGCGGAGGCGAACGTCGCGGTGGGGCGGGAGGCGGGCTTCGCGGGCTCCGGGGACGCGGGCGGCGCGGCGGGCGGCGGGACCGGCGCGGGAGACGGCGCGGGCGCCGGAGCGGCCGCGACCGGCGCGGGGAGGGGGCGGACTCGCCCGGGCGCGGCGGCTCGACGTTGCGTCCCACGGAGGGCGCGGGCAACGACGTCGGCGGCGGCGACGTCGAGTCGTCCGCGATGCCCGGCACCGACGACGGCGGCGCGGGAGGCGGCGCGGAGGCGTCCTCCAGGACGGGCGTCAAAGTCTTCTCGCCTTCGCCGCGCTTGCCGAACGGCACGGAGCCCGACGGGCGCGCGCCGTGCTGCGGCTCGGGGCGAAGCGCCACGAAGATCGCGCCGACGCTGAGCAGGCCGAGCGCTCCGCCCGCGACGGCGGCGATGTAGACGGCGGACTGACGGCCCTTCTTGACGTCGCCCGCGGTCGCGGGCGCGTCCTTTCGGGAGGGCGCGCGCTCGGGCTTCTTCTCTTCGCGCGCGGGCTTCGGCGCCGGCTTCGGCTCGGAGTCCGTCTCCGGCTCGTCGGCGTCCGGCTCGCGGACCGGCGGACGCCGGACCTCCGCCTCGACGATGATCTCGTCGGTGGAGGTGGGCAGGAACAAGGCCGCGGGGGCCGGCTCGGCGTCTTCCGCCGCGGGCTCGGGTTCCGGCTCCGGCTCGGGCTCGGGCGCGGGACGCGCCTTGGCTTCGGCGCGGGGGCGGGGGCGGGCGGCGCCTCGGGTTCGGGCTCGGGCTCAGGCTCGGGCTCGGGGTCCGGTACGGGCGGAGGCGGCGGCGCCTTGCGTCGAGGCTCCTTCGCGGCGGGCGCGGCGGCCTTCGGCTCCGGCGGCTTGGCGGGCGTCGAGAACAGGCTCTCGCCGGGTTTCGGGCCGAGATTGCGGGCCGCGGGCAGAGCGAACGGGTTGTCGTCGGGCGGCGCGGCGGGAGACGGCGGGACTCCGGGCTTGGCGGCGGGCTTCGGCGCCTGCGTCGGCGACTCCGCGGAGCCTCTCGCGGGAGGCAGGGAGAAGCCGGCCTGCGGGGGAAGCGGGCTTGGCCGGAGGCAGGCCCGGCTTGGCCGGGTCCGCCTTCTTCGGCGGCTCCGCCTTGGGGATCGAGCCCTTCTTATTGGCGACGAAGTCCCAACCGCAGGCCCGGCACAACTTGGCCTCGTCGGGTGCGGGCGCTCCGCAGCTGGGGCATCGAGAGATCATCCGTTGCCGCCCGTACCGCGCGGCGGGGCGATTCTACCTCTTTTTCAGACGCCGTACGTTCCGTCGCGGCGGCGGCGGGTGAGGCCGACGAGGTACGGCAGATCGGAATGATAGATGAGGTAGGCGATCGCGAGCGCGGCCGCTCCGCGCAGAGCCAGCATCGCGAGCTGCCGCCAGTCCTCGGGCTCCTTCGGGCGGTCCTCGGGAAGCTCGTACTTGTGGCGCGCCCCGGGCAGGTAGGTGTAGCTGAAGTCCTCTTCCTCGGGGCGGGCGCCCGCGGCGCGCGCGGCGGCGGAGGCCGGGACGGGGCCGCCCGCGACGCGGTCGGAGACGGGCGCGTCCGCGGCCGCGGCGGGAGCCAGGGCGGGCGCGCGCGCCGCCAGACGCGGCAGGCCGGGGCTGTCGCCGGCGCCGAGGCCCTTCATCGGCGTGGGCGACCAGGCCGTCGCGGCGCCGGGGCGGGGACGCGAGCCGTCGAACTGGGAGGCGAGCGAGGGCGCCGGTTCGTGGCCGCCGCGCACGCCGGGCTCGTTGGGGGCGGCGCGCGAGCCGCGCTTGGCGGGGATCGAGGGGCCTCCGCCGAAAAGTCCGTCGGGAGAGGCCGCGCTGACCGCGGGCCCGCGCGCGGGGCCGGCGCCGCCGGGGCCCGCGCCGTCTCCTTCGCCGCCGCCGCCACCGCCGCCGCCTCCTCCGCCTCCGCCGCCGCCTCCGCCGCCGGGACCGCCGCCGCCGCCGAAGCCGCCGAACTTGGGAGCGGGCACCGACTTGCCGGCGCCGCCGCCGTCGCCGCCGCCGCCGCCGGGCCCGCCGGGACCGCCGCCGGGGCCTCTCGTGTTCAGATTGTCGGGGACCGTGAGGCGGCGGTCGGGCGCGGTCGTGCGGCCGCGCTCGTCGGGGCTGCGCGTCTCTTCTTCCTGAGGATTGTCGACGACCTCCTCCTGCGGCGGAGAATTGTGGATCGGATCGCGCGGCTTCTCGACCTCCTCGGGATTGGTCTTGCGCGGAGGGGAGGCGCGTCCTTGCCGCGGTTGCGGTCGGCGTCGGGCTCCTGCATGTTGCGCTTCATGGCCGGCGTGATCGGCAGGATGATGGTGCCGCGCGCCAGGCGGTTGATCGGGCGCTTCTCGAGCCAGCGCGACTTGCGGTCGAGCCACTCGGCGGCGCGGCGCATGCGCGAGGGCTTCTCCTTGACCTCGGTCTTGGCCTCGCGGGTCTCCTCGCGGACCTCGCGAGTCTCTTCCCGGGCCTTGGTCTCTTCGCGGGCCTTCGTCTCTTCGCGGGCGCGCGTCTCTTCCTTCGCGAGGTTCTCCTTTTCGCGGCCCTCGGTCTTGCTCTCTTCGCGGAGATTGCGGCGCTCGTTCTTGGCGGTCTCCTCGGTGCGCAGCTCCTCGCGGGCCTCGGTCTTGGACTTGCCGCGGCGCTTCGTCTCGCTCTTGCCCTTGCCCTCGCCCTTGGCCTCGACGACCTCGCCCTTGGTCTCGCCCCTCGTCTCCGTCTTGACCTCGGCCTTGACCGCCTTCGTCTCGACGGGGCCCTTGACCTCCGCGACCGTCTCGGTGCGGACCTCGGCCTTGGCCGTCCTGACCTCGCCCTGCGCCTTGATCTCGGGGACGGCCTCGGTCTTCGTCTCCGCCTTGACCTCGACCTTGGCCTCGGCCGTCTTCACCTCGACGGCCGTCTTCACTTCGGCCGCGGTCTTGACCTCGGGGCCGGTGCGCAGCTCGGCGGCGGCCGTGACCTCGCCCTTCGTCTCCGTCTTGATCTCGGGCTTGGCCTCGACCTTCATCTCGGCGGAGCGCGCGTCGAGCTTCGTCTCGACCGCGCCGGACGGGCCGTTGGCCTCGGCGCGGGTGTTCGACTTGATGTCGGCGGAGTTCAGCTCGGCGCGCGTCTCGCCCGGCCGGTCCTTGAACAGGTTGCCGCTGGAGATCTCCGAGCGCACGTAGCTCCAGGCGGCGTTCATCTTCGCGCCCCAGCCGACCGGGGCGGGGGCGGCGGGGGCGGGGGTCGCGGCCGCCGTCGCCTCGACCTTCGGGGTCTGGATCTTCGCGCCCTCGACGACCGGCATGACGGGGGCGGTCGCCTCGATCTTGACGGTCTCGGCGGCCTTGATCGCCGAGGCGACCTCGGGGCGGAGCTCGATGGCGCCGTTCGTCTCGCCCAGCTTCTTGAGGTCGGCGAGGCGGTCGCGCGTCTTCTCCTTGGCGAAACCGCGGATCATCATGCCGCCGAACGCGAGGTCGGCCATCGCCTCGCCGGCCTTCACCGAGGCGCCCGGCGTGCCCCAGTAGTCGGCGACCTTGCCGAGGTTGTCGAGGGCCGACAGCGTGAACGAGCCGACGACGGAGCCGAGCAGGGCGTACTGGAAGCCGCGCAGGCCGAACTCGCCGGCGGTCGCGAGCACCTTGCCCGTCGTGCCCGTGGCGGCCGCGCCCATCTTGCCCAGGCTCGCGGCCATCTTGCCGATATAGGGGATCAGGTACATCAGCGGGTTGAGCATGCCCTCGGCGAAGCTCTCGGAGAAGGACACGACTCCGCCCCAGAACTCGTGGCCGTTCTCGGCCAGGCGGCGGCCGTACGTTCCCGCGCCGAAGTCGCTGAGCGCGTCGAAGCGCTCGTCGTCGTTGATCGGGGCCTTCATCGCGTCCGCGTAGGCCTGCGGGGCGCGGCGCTCGGTGATGCCGGCGGCCTCGAGCGCCTTCTTGCGGCGCTCGATGGCCTGCTTGTCGAGCGTCTCCCGCGCGCCGGTGCCGCCGGCCCGCGCGAGGTACTCGCGGTTCATGTCGTCCTTCCACTTCCGCCACGCCGCCGGGTCCTTGTCGCGGTCCGGCTCGAAGCCGCCGACGAGGAGCTTGACGCCGGGGTTGCGGCTGTAGCTCGCGGTCGCCTCGAGCAGGAACTGGTCGTCGCCCGAGACGCCGTAGGCGATCATGTTGCCGCTGGCGACGAGGCCGGTGTACAGGGTCGAGGCGACGTCGCCGCAGACGTTGAGGACCTGCTTGATGCCGGGGACGCTCGCGACCCAGCGCGCGCCCGTGCCGAACGTGGAGGAGCCGGCGATCTCGCGGTCGATCGTGTCCTTGTTCGACAGCCAGAGCCGGCCGTCCGCGTTCCACTCCGCGCGCGCGGGATCGGGGGGAGGTCGCGGCGCACCTTGAACTCGGTCTTCTCGTGCTCGTTGGTCCAGGGCATCTCCCACTTGCCGAACCAGCCCATGTTCGTGTCGGGCGTGTACTTCGTCGTCACGGGGGCATCCAGACGAGGCGGGAGCCGTCGTAGAGGTACTCGGTCTCGATCTTCGGCTCGCGCTGCGTCGCCTTGTTGTCGGCGTCGATGTCGATCTCGCCGGCCACGCCGAAGGCCATGCCGAGCCCGTAGTTGTCGCCCCACTCGGTCGACTGCTTGAAGGAGCCGCTGAGGATGCGCTTCGTGCCGTCGCGGCGCGTGAAGATCAGGAGGTAGTTCTTGTTCTCGTTGATGAAGAAGCGGATCGGGGCGCCCTTGGACGGGTCGACGAGATCGCCCGTGTTCTTGGCCTCGGCGGCCAGGAACGCGCCGAGCGGGCGGCTCAGGCGGTCGCCCTGGTCGACCATGCCGACGGCGGTCACGGCCTCCTTCGCGAGCGCCCGCGCCGTCGTCAGGCGCTTGCGCGCGTCGGTCTCCTCGACGAGCGACTTGAGCGCGACCTCCCAGCCGAGGTTCTTCGTGCCCTTCTCGAGGAGCTGGTTGACGTGCGCGGACTTCGCGACGATGTGCGTGCCGTTCTGCAGGACGAGCCGCTCGAGCTGGAAGGAGCCGTCGAGGCCGACCTTCTCGACGCGCATCGTCACCGCCGGCTCGGCGCCCGTCGCGTCCTTCAGGAAGCGGATCTCGCGGCGGCCGTTGAGCGTCGTCGCCTCGAAGCGGCCGTCGTCCTTGGCGAGGTCGCGCACGAACTGCTCGCCGCTCTTCGTGTTGCGGCGCGTGCTGCGGGCCTCGGTGCCGTCGGCCTTGTACTCGACGACCTCGACGACGTTGGCGCCCATGTCGAGGGACTCGCGGCGCGTGCGGCGCTGGCCGTCGTAGATCTCGGTGAGCGCGCTGCGGACCTTGCCCTCGCCGTCGTAGTTGATGAGGGACTCGGTGCGGATCTTCGTGCCCGGCTCGACGACGAGGATCAGGCCGCTCTTGCCGTTCTTCGCCTGGCCCTGGAAGCGGGAGCCGCCGTCGGCGTTGTCGTAGCGCAGGCCGACGAACTGGGTCACGCCGCGCTTGTAGCCGACGACCTGGGCGCCCTTCGTGCCCTGCCCGTCGGGGAAGGTCTCCCACGGCTCGAAGCGCGTCTCGAGCGGGACCTGCGCGGCGACGAGGCCCATGCGCAGGAACGCGCGGTACTCCCACAGCGTCGCCATGAACGCGCCGAGCTCCCGGTTGACGTTCTTGATCGCCGAGACGCGCAGCATGACCTCGTCCATCGACTGGTAGTGGTCGCCGAGCTTCAGCGTCGCCGCGAGCCCCGCCTCCTGGCGCAGCAGGTGGGCGATGACGTCGCCCAGCGAGCGGAACGTGTCGGGGTCGCCGCCCATGCGCTTGATCGTCAGGCGGCCGACGTCGTAAAGCTCCTTGAGGCGCTCGCCGCGCTCGGCGGCGAAGCGGCGCTCGGCCCCGTCGGGAAGGTGCGACTGGCCCAGCGCGTCGGCCGCGCGGCCCGCCGAGAGGCTCATCAGCGCCGCGTAGTCGACGCGCTCGCCGACCGCGGCGGCGGGGTCCGTCGCGGTCTTCGGACGGCCGGGAGCGACCACCTCGCGGGAGAGGTCGCGAGCCCGGGCCTCGTTGGTGCCCGGCGCGCCCTTCGGCGTGTACGTCCACGTCGCGGCCGTCTCCTTGCGCAGCTTCGTGAAGTCGACGGGCACGCCGCCGCCCGGGATCGAGCCGTAGCGGCGCTTGAGGTTGTCGAAGATCTGCTCGGCCTCGGCGGGGTTCGCCGCGGCGCGGTCGAGCTCGCCGAGCATCCGGTCGATCGGGTACAGCGGGTCGGACGAGGCCGCCGCGTCCGGCAGCGCGTTGGCGCCGCGCACCGCGTTCTGGACCGACGGGGAAGCGGTCCGCGCCGCCCGTCAGGCGCAGGCTGCGCGTGATGACGCTCGCGGAGCGGCCCAGGCGCTCGTCGAGCGTGCGGCGGTCGGCGTCCGGCAGCTTGGCCGCGGCGAGCTGCTCCTTGAGCTTCACGCGCCGCGCGTCGAGCTCGTGGAAGGTCGCCGGCTGCTCGCCCTTCATGTGCTTGATCAGGGCGCTCTCGAGCGCCGCGAGCTCGGCGGAGAGGCGCTGGCCCTCGGGGAGCTCGGGGCGCCGCCCGCGATCGGGGGGACCGTCGGCGGGATCGTCGGCTTGGCGACGCGGACGTCGTCGGCGAAGGCAGACGCGGCGGCGGCGAGCGCGAACGCGCACGCGGCGAGGAGGGGTGCTCGGCGGCTTCGGGTCCTCATTGGACTTCAGCGTACTCCTGAAGGGCCCAGCCCGTCAGGGGCCCCGGACCCAGCACGGCCTAGGCCCAAAGGCCTAGGAAGGTCGGGAACGTCGATAGTATAGCCGGGGCCCGCGCCCCGTCAAGCCCTCCTCTATAGAGAATCGGAGGACGGTCAGGACGGCTTCAGCGAGGACAGGCGCTCCTCGAGACGGGCCTGCGCCTTCGACGCGGG
This sequence comes from Elusimicrobiota bacterium, assembly GCA_023213235.1. Taxonomy (GTDB): domain Bacteria; phylum Elusimicrobiota; class Elusimicrobia; order UBA1565; family UBA9628; genus GWA2-66-18. Next base: position 1,910,127 of record CP096137.1, read on the forward strand.
GCCCTCGTCCTTGAGGAGGTGGTACTTCGAGGCCTTCGGGGCCAGGATCACGAGGAACTTCGCGGGCACGCCGGCGCGCCGGTAGGCCGCGACCTTGTGGTGGCCGTCGAGCAGGAAGCCGGCCATGAAGGAATGCAGGCTCTTGATCTGCCCTTTCTTGACCGCTTCCGGAATGCCGCGCTGGTACATGCCGAGCATCAGCACGCGCGGGCGGTCGCCGTTCTGGATCATCTGCTGGTAGATCTTGATGTACTCTTCCTTCAGCGCGGCGCGCGGGACCAGCGGGATCACGAAGTCGAACTGCTTCTCCATGACGTTGGTCTCGGGGTGGCGGAACACGCGAGGGCGGACGGTCTCGTAGTGCTCCCAGCCGGAGAGCAGGCCCTCCTCCTTCGGGTCCTCGATGTCCCAGAGCTCCATGAACTCGCTCTGGAAGAAATAGGACGCCTCGTCCTCGGAGTCGTACGGACCGGCCAGGTTGACCGAGGTCTCGAACACGAGGTACTCGCCCTTCTCCATGAGCTCGAGCAGCGGGGCCAGCTCCTGGACGAGGGACTCGTCGACGGGGCGCGGCAGCTGGATCGTCTTGGGGAGGTTGGCGATCTTCTTGTTCGTGGGCAGGTGCGGGTCCTGCAGCATCTTGAACCAGAAGTGGCAGGTGTTGCAGTCGTTGCCGACCTCGAACTTGCGCGCGCCGTTGACCTCGAGGTAGAGGGAGTTGGACTCGCCGTGGCGCTTCTCGATCGCGATCTTGAAGAAGCCCTTCCCGCCCGGAACCTTGACCTTCACGACGCCGTCGGCGACGGTCGCGACTTCAAGCTTCTGCGGCTCGGATTTAGTGGTCACGCGTGTCCTCCCTGAGTCGGGCCTCTTGTTCTGATTGTAGCCGATTCATGCCCGGCCGTCCATACTCGGACTGGTAATAAGGACGTAACAGAGTTTCCCTATATTAGGCGGGCAATGTCCATGGACGAGTGGGACGACCGCGCCCTCAGAGAGATCAACAGCCTCGACGCCGCCCGGCTGGCGATCCGCGGGGCGTTGGCCACCATCCGGGACCTTCAGGACCAGAACGCGACGCTCAAGGCCCACGCGCAGGACGAGGGCGCCAAGGCCAAGGCCCTCGAGACCCGGCTCGCCTCCATGGACGCGCGGCTCTCGGAGTGGCAGGAGAAGGCGGCCGCCTGGGAGAAGGAGGGCGCCGAGCGCGCCTTGCGCAGGAGCGCTGGAAGGCCGAGACGCGCCAGGAGCTGCGCGCCCAGGAGCGCGCCGCCGCCGAGTCGGAGCGCGCGCGCGTCGAGGAGACGCTCGCGCGCCTGCGCGCCGACCTCGTCGCGATGAGCCGCTCGCAGAAGGGCAAGGAGGAGGCGTGGACCGAGCTCAAGCGCGCGCTCGAGGTCCGCGACGCCGAGATCGCGTCGCTGCGGGCCGAGCGGCTCGACTACGCCGCGAAGGTCAAGCGCGAGAACGAGCAGGTCGAGGAGCTGCGCGCCGCGCGCGACCGCGAGACCGCGGCGGCCAACCGCCTGCGCGAGCTCGAGATCGCCGACAACGACCGGCAGATCCGCGCGCTCAAGGACGAGCTCGAGCAGTCGAAGATGGCGCTGGCCGCCGTCGCGCAGGACCGCGAGCTCGCGCTCAAGGCGCGCGAGGAGGAGATGGTCAAGGCGTTCGCGCTCAAGGAATCCGACCTCGTCCGCCGCTTCCAGGCGCGCGAGGCCGAACTGCAGTCGCGCTGGTCGGAGCTCGAGAACGGCCTCTGGGCCAAGGCCAAGGAGTCGCGCGCCAAGCTCGACGAGGCGGTGCAGCGCCAGTTCGAGGAGCGCTCGCGCCAGGTCGCCGAGCGCGCCAAGGAGGTCGAGGACCTGCTCGCGCGCCGCTCGCGCGAGCTCGCCGACGACCATTCGACGCGCTGCGCGGAGGCCGAGGCGCACTACGCCGCCGCCGAGCGCGCGCTGCTGGCGTCCTGGGACGAGAAGGAGAAGCGCCTGCTCGCCAAGGTCGACGCCGAGCTCGAACGCGAGCGCGCGTCGCTGCAGTCCGTCTGGGCCGAGCGGCAGAAGGCCCTCGAGGCCGAGCACGCCGAGCGCTTGCGCCAGGTGCAGGCCAAGCTCGAGGAGCTCGACGCCGAGGGCCGCCGCGCGCGGGCCCGGATGCTCGAGGAGGCCGCGCACAAGGACGCCGCGCGCGTGCGCGAGCAGGACGACTTCGTCGCGCGCAAGGGCGCCGAGATGGACAAGGTGCTCGCCGAGCGCCTGACCGCGCTCGCCGAGCGCGCGCGCGAGCTCGAGGGCGAGGCCAAGAAGCGCGAGGAGGACCGGCACAACGAGCACCTGTCCCGGACCGCCGCGCTCGAAGCCGAGCACGAGCTGCGCCGCGGCCGCCTGCTCGAGGAGCACCGCAAGACCGTCGAGGCGGAGACTTTCTCGCTCTCGGAACGCTTCGACCAGCGCCAGCGCGCGCTCGACGAGGCCTACCGCGCGAAGGTCGCCGAGCTCGAGCGCGCGTCCCGCGCGCTCGCCGACCAGTACGAGGCCTGGCGCGAGGCCGGCCGCGAGGAGTTCCTGCGCAAGGAGAAGGACCTCGACGCCCGCTGGGCCGTGCGCGAGGGCGAGTTCGTCGCGCGCTACGAGGCCGCGCTCGAGGAGCAGCGCCGCACGTTCTCCGCGGAGGCGATCGAGGCGCGCTCGCGGCTCGAGGCCCAGCGGCGCAAGCTCGAGGAGGAGTCCTTGTCGCGCGAGAGGAATCAGCGCGCGGAATTCGACCGCCGCGAGGCCGAGGCGCTGGCGCGCCACGCCCGCGAGCAGGGGGAGCGCCAGGCCGCGCACGAGGCGCGCCTGTCGGAGCTGCGCCTGGCGCACGACGAGAACCTGCGGCTCGTCCGCGAGAAGACCTTCGAGGACCTCGCGCGCGAGCGCGCGGGGCTGCAGAAGGACCTCGCCGAGCAGCAGGAGCGGCTGGCGACGGCGCGCGTCGAGCATGAGCGCGAACGCTTGGCCGCCGCCGGCCACGTCAAGGATCTCGCGGCGCGCCTGGACGCGCTCGAGGCCGACCGCAGCGCCCTCTCGAGGCAGCTCGCCGAATCCGAGAAAATGGTCTCGGCATTGCGCGAAGGCATGGCCGAGCGCGACCGGCTGCGCGACGTGGAGCGCGCGCGCCTGGCCGAGGAAGCCAAGCTCGGCGCCGCCGCCGAGCTCGCCCGCGTCCTCGAGGAGAACGAGCGCGACCGCGCGAAGGCGCTCGACGAGCGCCGCGCCGAGCTCGAGAAGGCGCTCGCGTCCCGCCGGCGGGCTCTCGAGGACGCCCTCGCCGAGCGCGCCCGCTCGCTCGACGCGCGGGAGACCCGCCTCGAGGAGGAGGCCGTCCGCCTCGAGGAAGCCCGCGCGGCCCTGCGCCGTCCCGAGAACCCTTCCCAGGGTTGACGCGGCGCCGGGCCGGGGCTACACTCAGCGCACGTGATGCGCGCCGCTCATCTCCTTCCTTTACTCCTGCTCGCCGCCCGCGCCTCCGCCGGCGCGCCGGGCCCCATCGACGCGTGCGCCGGCGGGGCCGCCGCGATCAATCCCAACTGCGGCGCCGGCGGGGGTCGGTGAGCCAGGGAGGAACCTCCGCGCCGGCTCCTCCGGGCGCCGGCGGAGGCGGGGAAGCGTGTCCCCGCCGCCCGGCCAGCCCAGCGGCGGCGCTCCGCCCGCGGCCGCGCCGCCGCCCCGGCGCCCCGGCAATTCGGCGCCTCCGGCCGCCCGTCCGGGCGCGGGCGCGGACGCCTCCGACGCGTCCGCGCAGTCCGGCGAAGGGTCCGCGCGGCCGTCCCCCGCGGGCTTCGGCGCCGGCAACCCGCTGACGATCAAGGCCGGCATCGAGCTGCAGATGGGCGACGCCGCCTCGGCCTGCGCTCACGCGCGCCAGGCGCTCGCCCAGGACCCCAAGGACGCGAAGGCCTCCAAGATCGAGGCGGCCGCGTGCCGCGCGGGCCTCTCCGCGGGCCCGAAGGAGGGGAGCCTCCCGCGGGCGGCGCCAAGCCCCCGCCCGCCAAGCCCGGCGGCGCGATCAACGACGCGGCCGGGGCGCGCCTGCTGCGCGGCGAGGCCGGCGGCGGCTCCTCGGTGGCGGCCGACGATCCCGCGCTTCAAGACGTCCTCGCCCGCATCGTGGACGCGTCCGGCGGGGGGACCACGTCGAGGTCGTCCGGCTGAGCGAGGAAGGCCTCGCGAGTTTCCCCGACAACATTCATCTCCTCAACGCGCTCGCCACGGCGCTCAATCAGCTGCGCGACTACAAGGGCGCGCTCGCCGCCGCCGAGCGCGCGCTCAAGGCGAACGCCGACGACGCCACCGCGCACGCCAACAAGGCCGCCGCCCTCGGCGGCCTCGGCGACCGCAAGGGGATGCTCGCCTCCCTGCGCCGCGCGGCCGAGCTCGATCCACGCTTCGAGTCCGCGCTGAAGGCCGCGCTCGCCCAGGGCGCGGCCGGCCTCTTCGGGGGCTCCTCGACCGCCCCGAGCTCGCGGGCCCGCTGCCGTGGATCGGCGGCGCGGCCGTCCTCGGCATGCTGCTGACCATGATCCTGATCCTCGTCCTGCGCCGCGGCTCACCCGCCCCGCCGGCCGCGCCCTCGCCGGCGACGGCCGCGGCCTCGGACTCCGTCGCCACCGTGGCCGCGGACCGCGAGGGCGCGGGCGCTCTCGCGCCGGGCGCCGTCATCGGCGGCTACCGCGTGGAGAAGGAGCTCGGCCGCGGCGGCATGGGCGTCGTTTACGCCGCGATCGACGAGAAGCTCAAGCGCCGCGTCGCGATCAAGAGGCTGCGCCGCGCGGGCGACGGAACGGCCGGAGACCTCTCGCGCTTCCTCAAGGAGGCGCAGGTCGTCGCGATGCTCAAGCACCCGAACCTCGCCGAGATCTACACGGTCTTCGAGGAGAAGGGGGAGCTGCTGCTGGTCTTCGAGCACGTCGAAGGCCGCACGCTCGACCACATGCTCGCCGCGGCGCGCCGCCTCGGACCCGTCAAGGCCGCGCGCGTCCTCGAAGGGATCGCGTCCGCGCTCGACCACGCGCATGAGCGCCGCGTCATCCACCGCGACCTCAAGCCGTCGAACGTGATGGTTTCCTCCGACGGCGCGGTCAAGCTCATGGACTTCGGCATCGCGCACCAGGCCAGCGGCGACGCGACCTCCACGCGCACCGAGGCCTGGGGACGCCTCCCTACATGGCTCCCGAGCAGGCCGTCGGCACGGTCTCGGGCGCCTCCGACCGCTACGCGCTGGCCGTCATCGCCTACGAACTCGTCTCGGGCGTGCGCCCCTTCGAGGGGCCCGACATGCACGGACAGAAGCTGAGCCGCGGCTGGGTCCCGGCCTCGCAGCGCGGCGTCGGCCTGCCCGCGTCGCTCGACGCCTTCTTCGAATCGGCGCTCGACCCCGAGCCCGCGAAGCGCCCCGCCACGGCGGCCGAGCTCGTCACGGCCTTCCGCAAGGCCAGCGGCGCCTGGCCGCCGGAAAACGACCACTTGACGGCGGGGTGACCCGGGGGTATACTCCGCGCGTCGGCGTTGACGCGCCGATCACCGAGGACGGACACCGAGAGGATCATCAACATGGCTGACAGAGACAATGGTTTCGGCGGAGCCCTTTTGTTCGTGACGGGCGCGGCGGTCGGCGCGGCGCTCGGCGTGCTCTTCGCGCCCCGCTCCGGCGGCGAGACGCGCGAGGCGCTCGCGGAATGGCTCAAGGAGCGCCGCGAGAAGGGCGAGGATCTCCTGCACAAGGTCAAGGACGAGTCGCTCGCGAAGAAGGAGGCCGTCATCGCCGCCGCGAAGGCCGCCAAGCAGGCGTACGTCGAGACGAATTCGAAGCACCACGAGCACGCCTAAAGGCTGACGCGCTCCGTGGGGTGAAGGGCTCCGCGAAAGCGGGGCCCTTCTTATTTGGGAAAAGGGGTCAGACCTTACACGTTTCACTTTTCATCGTTGTCGGACGACCGGGAAAAGTGAAACGTGTAAGGTCTGACCCCTACTTCTTGGCTTTGCGGACGACGCCGGCTTTTTCGACGAAGCGGAGGTAGGGGGTGCCGCCGACGGAGGTGCCGGCGTCGACGACGAGGGTCTCGCCGGCGACGTAGCGGGTCTCGGGGGCCACGAGGAAGAGCACGGCGTTGGCCACGTCCTCCTCGGTGCCGAACTTGCGCGTGGGGACCCACTCGAGGAGCGTGTCGCTCATCCACTGCTCGGGCCACAGGCGCTCGCGCGACTGCGGCGTGTCGATGAGGCCGGGGCACACGGCGTTGACGCGCACGCCGCGCGAGGCCCACTCGACGCCGAGCGTCTTCGTCATCGCCTCGACGCCCGCCTTGGCCATCGCCGACGGCAGGAACCCGGGCGCGCCCGTCCACGCGTAGGACGCGAGCAGGCTCACGATGGCGCCTTCGCCGCGCGCGAGCATGCGCCGTCCGCCCTCGATCGCGCAGTGGAAGCTGCCCATCTGGACGATGTCGACGACCTTGCGCATGCGCACCGACGTGAGCAGCTCGGAGGGACGCACGAAGTTCGCGGCGGCGCCGTTGACGAGGATCGAGACGGGGCCGACCTTCTCCTCCGCCTCGTCGAAGAGTGCGGCGACGGCCTTGGGGTCGGAGACGTCCGTGGGCACGCCGAGCGCCTTGCGCCCGGTCGCCTTCGCGATCTCGGCCGCGGCCGCGGCCAGACGCTCGCCGTCGCGCGCGGCCAGGACGACGTCGGCGCCGTGGCGCGCGAGGAAGAGCGCGACGGTCTTTCCGATGCCGGAGCCTCCTCCGGTGACGATCGCGACCTTGCCCTTCAGCAAATCCTTGTCGTACATCAGTCCTCCCAACGCGGGCGGCGCTTGGCGCGCATCGCCTCCATCCCTTCACGGGCCTCGGCGCCGCCGACGACCTCGTGGAACTCCTTGAGCGCGCGCGACCACAAACCCTCGTCGAGGAACGGGGCGTTGAGCCCGGCCTTGATCCGCGCGTAGGCGGCCGGCGCCGACTTCGCGAGCTTGCGCGCGAGCGCCGCGCCGCGCGCGGCGACGTCGGCCTCGGGGGCCAACTCGTCCACCAGCCCCGCCTCGAGCGCCTCCTCGGCGCGCAGGGTCCGGCCGCGCAGGACCATTTCCTTGACGGCGCGCGGGTCTTTCGAGAGAGCGGCCAGCCTCGAGACCAGCAGCGGCGTCGGCGTCAGGCCGAGGCGGACCTCGCTGAGCGCGAGCTTGCCGCTCTCCGAAGCCAGCACGCGCCAGTCGCAGCCCATCGCGACGATCCACCCGCCGAGGATCGCGGCGCCCGACAGCGCGCCGACGACGGGCTTGGGACAGGCGAGCAGGGAGCGGTAGGCGCCGAGCAGCGCCTCGAAGACCTCGGGGCGCCTCTCGGGGGAGCTCCATGATCTCGGCGATGTCGAGGCCGCTCGAGAAGTAGCGCGGCAGGCCGGAGGCCAGCACGACGGCGCGCACCTTCGCGTCCGTGCCCGCGGCGGCGACTCCGGCCGACAGCGACCGCAGGGTCTCGAGCCCGAGCGCGTTGCCCGGCGGGCGAGTCAACGTCAGGACGCGGACGGGGCCGTCGTCGAGGGCCGTGAAGACGCTCATCGCTTCGCGCCGCGCAGCTTCATCGTTTTGAGCACGCGATTGAAGGCCGCGAGGTAGGTCTCATAGCTTTCCACGGGCGCGCTGTAGACGAGCGTCAGGTACGCGTCGCGGCCGAGAGGCACGTACGCCGTCTTCGACTCGCCGGCCACGAAGGTCAACCGCGACTTGACGCCGGCGACGGTCACGCTGCCGCCGTCCTTGGCGCTCTGCCAGTCCATGTCCTTGGCGATCGCGGACGCCATCTCGAGATAGGTGGGCTGCGAGGGCTCGATCTTCGTGACCATGATGGTGACGGGCTTGCCGGGCGAGCCGTCGTCGAGCGTGAACGACAAGGTCGGGACGTCTTCCTTCCAGCCGTCGCGAGGCTGCAGCATGCGGGGATACTCGAAGGACAGCTCGCCGGGCACGCTGTAGCGCCGGTACGCCTCTTCCGGAATCGCGCGCATGCGCGTCGACTGTACGACGCACTGGAACGGGCGCAGAGGGTCGGCCGTGCGCACCTTGCGCTTGCCGGGGGCAGCCGGCGCCCAGAGGATCGTCGGCGGCGGCCGCGGCCTCGTCGACGGGCGGCTGGTCGTCCTCGTCGGCGCCGCGCAGCGGCGCGAGGTCCGGGTCGGTTTCCCCGGCGGCCAGGCGCACGCAGCGGTACTGCTGCAGGCCGTCCGTCGAGATCGCCGCGCGCGTGCCGCGCGGGCACTTGGGCCGGACCTTGAAGCCCTTCGGCCCCGTGACCGCGCCGAAGCCCTTCTTGGGGTCTTCCTTGACGCACTTGAACGGCTTGTAGGGATCGTCGGTCAGCGCGCGATGCAGGCCGGCCGGGCACTCGGCGGGATCCTCGTCCAAGGCCGCGGCCGGAGCCGGCAGCAGCAGCGCCGCGAGAGCGAGGAACCTCATGCCGTCCTTTGCTTGGCGAGCCCCTGCAGGTGCGCCGCGAGCTCGGGGTTGTTCTGCAGGACGTAGCCCATGTCCTCGAACATCAGGCGGAACGCGCGCGTCGGCACCGAGGCGACGGCCGAGGCGGTGCGCGTGCCGTCGCGCAGCAGCGCGACCTCGCCGAGGAGCGACTCCGGCCCCAGCACCGCGACCTGGGCGGCGGCCGAGCCCATGCTCACGGTGACCGAGACCCCGCCGTCGAGCAGCACGAACAGGTCGCGGCCGGCCTCGCCCTGCTCGATGATATAGTCGCCGGCCGCGTAGCGGCCCACGCCGCTGCGCGGGAACAGCTTGCCGCACAGCTCGCCGTTGAACTCCGGGAAGAAGCTCTCCAGGCGCAGCGCGCGCGCGATCAGCGCGGCTTCGGCGTCGCCGGCGGGCTCGCGGAGGGGGTTCGCGGAGGCCATCGGCCTCTCAGCGGTTGAGGAGGTCGGGGTTGCGCATGTGCTCGAGGGCGACCTCCTTCGTGATCATCTTCTTCGAGTACAGGTTCTTGATGAAGCTGTCCTTCGAGACCATCCCGACCTGGGAGCCGGACTGGATCGCGTCGTTGATCGCCTCGAGCTTGTTCTCGCGGATGAGCTGGCGCACGGCCGAGGTCGCGATCAGGATCTCGCAGGCCAGCACCAGGCCCTTTCCGTCGGCGCGGGGCAGCAATTCCTGGGAGATCACGGCCTCGAGCGTCATCGCGAGCTGCTCGCGCAGGCTGTCCTGGTCGCCGTTCGGCACGGCCGAGAGGATTCGCTGCGCGGTCTTCGACGCGTCGCGCGTGTGGAGCGTCGTCATCACGAGGTGGCCCGTCTCGGCGGCCAGCAGCGCCGCGCGGATCGACTCGGCGTCGCGCATCTCGCCGACGCAGATGATGTCGGGGTCCTGGCGCAACGAATCGAGGATGCCCTTGTCGAACGTCGGGGTGTCGACGCCGACCTCGCGCTGCACGAAGATGGAGCGGCACGGCTTGAACAGCGACTCGATGGGATCCTCGATCGTGATCACCTTGCCGGGCTTGCCGGTCTGGTTGACCCACTCGAGCATCGCGGCCATCGTCGTCGACTTGCCGGAGCCCGTCGAGCCCGTCACGAAGATGATGCCGGACTTCTTGTGCGCGAGGTTGCCCACGATGGGCGGCAGGCCGAGCGAGGAGAGGGGATAGGTCTTCGTCGGGATCACGCGGATGGTGGCGCCCGCGGTGCCGGTGGCCATGTACAGGTTGAAGCGGAAGCGGCCGACCTCGGCGATCGTGTGCGAGAAGTTGATGCGCATCTCGGTCTTGAACGTCTCGCGGTGGAACGGCTGGAGATAAGGATCCAGGATGCTGAGGATCGAGTCCGACGACATCGCGGGGTAAGGGAGCGCGCCGATCTCGCCGGCGATGCGCGCGATCGGCGGGATGCCGTGAATGAGGTGAAGGTCCGAGCCTCCGCGGGAGACGACGTCCGAGAGAAGCGTCGGCAGGTCGATCGATTCAGCCATGCGCAGGGAGGATATAAGGATACCGGGAATACGTCAAGCCCATAATCATTAATTGACGGTAAACGCGGCGGCGGCCTTTTCGCGGACGCGCGGGCTTTGCTATACTGTCGGCGATCCGGGCTAGCTCAACGGTGGAGCAGGCCGCTGTTAACGGCAAGGTTCAAGGTTCGAATCCTTGGCCCGGAGCATTTTGAGCGAGGCCGCCCCGAAACGGGCGGCCTCTTTTTGCCCCCGCCGATCTTTACAAAACCTCCACCTCGCGCGGGCGCGAAAGGCGCTAGAGTACGCGCATGTCCCGAGCCTCCCGCCGGCCGAACGCCCGCCGCGTCGACGCGCGCGAGAGCGATTTCCGCGAGCGCGCGAAGTCCCTTCCCGTCGTCTCCTACGTCGCCGCGCTCGACGTGCAGGGCGCGTTCACGTACATGAGCCCGCAGGTCGAACGCATTCTCGGCTACGCGGCCGACGAGTGGACGCGCGGGCGCGGGCTCTGGCTCGAACGCATGCACCCGGAGGACCTGGCGCGCCTGCTCCCCGGCCTCGTCCGCGCGCACCGCGACGGCGCCCCGTTCTCCGCCGAGTACCGCCTGCGCGACCGCCGGGGCGCCTGGAGATGGATCCGCGACGAGTCCGTGCTCGTTCACGACGAGGAGAAGCGCCCGCTGTGCATCCGCGGCACCTGGACCGAGATCACCGACGCCAAAACCGGCGCGGCGAAGGCCGTCAAGCTCTCGCGCGCCCTCGCCTCCTCGCGCTCGGACCTCGCGCAGTTCGTCTCGGCCGCCTCGCACGAGCTCAAGGCGCCTCTGCGCCGCATCGTCAACCTGGCCGGCCTGCTCGACGCGCGCGCCGGCGCCGCGCTCGACGCGGAGTCGCGCGAGCTGCTCGAGCGGATGCGGGCGTCCGCCGAGACGATGCAGGGGCTCGTCGCGGGCCTCGCCGACTACGCCGAGACGGAGGTCCCGGCCGCTCCCGTGCCCGTCGACGCGGAGGAGGCGCTGCGCGCCGCGCTGCGGTCCCTCGGCGCCGAGATCGGGGCGTCCGGCGCCGAGGTGACGTACGGAGACCTGCCGTGCGTGCGCGCCGAGGCCGAGCCGCTGCGGCGCGTGTTCTCCGAGCTCGTCGGCAACGCGCTGAAATTCCGGCGCCCGGAGACCCCGCGCGTGCACGTCTCCGCGCGGTCGACGCTCGAGAGCGCCGAGTTCCTCGTGCGCGACAACGGCATCGGAATCGCGCACGGCCAGACCGAGAGCGTGTTCGGCCTGTTCGGGCGCGTCGACCCTCGCGCGCACGCCGGCCGCGGGATCGGGCTCGCCGTTTGCCGCAAGATCGTCGAGCGCCTCGGCGGCCGGATCTGGGTCGTGTCGGAGCCCGGCGAGGGCTCGACCTTCCATTTCACGCTGCGTCCCGCGCCGGAAAAGCCGTGACCGCGCGGCCGGTCCTGCTCGTCGAGGACGACCCGAGCGACGTCCTGCTCATGACGGAGGCGCTCAAGGCGTCGCGCGGCGGCGCGGAGCTCCTCGTCGCCGCCGACGGCGCGGCCGCCATGGAGCTGCTGCGCGGCCCGGGGCCCAGGCCCGTCCTCGTGCTGCTCGACTGGCGGCTGCCGTGCCTCAGCGGCGAGGGCGTCCTGCGCGCGATCCGGGCCGACGCGGACCTGCGGTTGCTGCCCGTCGTCGTGCTGACGACGTCGGCCTCGGAGGCGGACCTGAGGCTGGCGTACTCCCTCGGCGCCAACGCCTTCGTGACCAAGCCGACGGGACTGCCGGCCCTGCGGGCCCTGGTCGCCTCCGTGGAGAGCTTCTGGCTCGAGCAGGCGACCTTGCCGCCTGGGCCTTAAGACCCGGCCGCCGGGAGATTAAATTACGAATATTCTAGGCGGCGTGTGCTATAGTCGGGACTTGCCCACCCTCGCGCCGCACTCCGGCTCCGGCTCCTTCCCGTCCCCGGCCGGCTTCCCGGCGTTCTTCCGCGACGAGGGGGAACTCAAGGCGCTCAAGACCTTGATGCGCCGGCGGCTCGACGCCCCGGCCGGCGCCCCGCTGCGCGTGTGGGTGCCCGAGTGCTCCACGGGCGAGGACGCCTACACGGTGGCGATGAGCCTCCTCGAGGCCGCCGGCCGGCGCTGGCGAGAGATGCCGCTGGCCGTCCTGTCGACCGGCTCCGACCGCGACGCGCTGGCGCTCGCGCGAGCGGGGCGCTACTCCGCGGCGCACCCCGGACTCAGCGACGCCCGCCGCCGGCGCTTCTTCGAGACGCGCGACGGGGCGCTGCGGGCCCGCCCGTTCCTGCGGGCCTCATGCCTGTTCGTCCCTCGCCATCCCTCCGAGGGCCCTCCCGGAGGGCGGTTCGACCTGATCGCCTCCCGGGACGTCCTGCGCGGCTTCGCGCCCGAGCGGAGGCACCCGCTTCTCGCGGAGTACCACGCCGCGCTGGCGCCGCGCGGCCTGCTGCTCGACCGCTCCGGCTGCGCTGCCGACGTCCCGGGGCTCTTCGCGCCGGTCGGGCGCGGGCGCTCCTACGCCGCCGTCGCGCGCCCGCGCGCCGCTCCGCCGCCGTCCGGCGAGGGCGAGGAGCGCTTCCGGGTCCTGTTCTCCCAGTCCGCCGAAGCGATCCTCGTGCGCGACGCGGCCACCGACCGCGTCCTCGAGGCCAACGTCGCCGCGCAGGCTCTGCTGGGCTACGGCCTCCCGGAGCTGATCCAGATGACGGGCGAGGAGCTGACGGTTCCTCCCGGCGTCGTCCGGCGCGCGCTCAACGAGCGCCGCGGGGAGGCGCGACTGCGCATGCCGCATTACCGGCGCGCCGACGGCACCGTCTTCAGCGCCGACGTGCGCACCTCGTTCCTCATGTCCGGAGGGCGCCCGTGCCGCCTCGACATGATCCGCGACGCGAGCGAGCGCCTGCGCGCGGCCGGCGCCGAGGGCGCGACGCGCGCCGCGACGCCTTCGTGGGCGAGGTCATCCACGAGCTGCGCACTCCCATCACGGTGATCCGCGGGTCCGCCGAGAGCCTGCGCGCCCGGCCGACGCCGAAGGACCGCGCCGAGTTCCTCGGCTTCATCGAGGCCCAGTCGATGCGCATGGCGGGCCTGGTCGACCGCCTGCTCGACCTGAGCGCCGCCGACGCCCCGACGCGCGCCGCCAAGCCCGCCGACGTCCCGCTGGCCGCCGCGCTGTGGGACGTCGTCGCCGGCTTCCAGCCGGTGGCCAAGCGCGCCGGCCTGCGGATCTCCGTCGACGTCCCCGCGGGGCTCTCCGTGCGGGCCGATCCCGCCGACCTTCCGCATCTGTTCGGCAACCTCATCGACAACGCGCTGAAGTTCTCGCCGCGCGGGGGAGATCCGCGTCGAGTGCCGCGTCGAAGGGCGCATGGCCGCCGTCACCGTGCGCGACGCCGGCCCCGGAATCCCGCCCGCGGAGACGGAGAAGATCTTCGAGCGCTTTCACCGCACCGAGCTCACGCGCAAGGTGAAGGGCACCGGCCTCGGCCTGGCGATCGTCCGGGCGTTGGCCGCCGCCAACGGCGGCGCCGTCGGCGCCGGAAACCATCCGGACGGCGGGGCCGTTCTGCGCGTCTCACTGCCCTTGGCCACGGAGGCCCGATGCTGAAGAAGAAGAAGCCCGCCATGACGACGGCGACCAAGCCGCTGTTTCACATCGTCGGCATCGGCGCGTCCGCCGGCGGCCTCGAGGCGCTGTCGCGGCTGCTCTCGAAGCTGCCGCCGCGCACGGGCATGGCCTTCGTCGTGGTCCAGCATCTCGACCCCACGCGCGCGAGCCTGTTGGCGCAGATCCTCCAGAAGGAAACCGCCATGCCGGTCAAGGAGGCGGTCGACGGCGCGCGCATCGCGCCGGACCACGTCTACGTGATCCCGCCGAACACGCACATGTGCATCCACAAGGACGCGCTCAAGCTCATCCCGCGGCCGGAGGGCGTCCAGGCGCTGGCCGTCAACTGCTTCCTCTATTCCCTCGCCGAGGAGCGGGGCAACAAGGCGATCGCGGTCATCCTCTCGGGCTCGGCCAGCGACGGCGCTCTCGGCGTCAAGGCGATCAAGGCCGAGGGCGGCCTCGTCTTCGCCCAGGACGAGAAGTCCTCCGGCCACTTCGGCATGCCGCAGAGCGCGGCGGCCACCGGCGTCGTCGACTTCGTCCTGCCGCCCGAGAAGATCGCCGCCGAGCTCGCCGACATGGCGAGCCACCCGGCCCTGAGCCCGGACCTCGCCGCGGTTTTCGAGGACTCGGAGACGCTCGGGCAGATCTTCAACCTCGTGCGCCGGGCGACCGGTGTCGACTTCAGCCTGTACAAGCCGAGCACGATCCGCCGGCGGCTTCTGCGCCGCCTGATGCTGCACAAGATCGCGGACCTCGCGGCGTTCAAGGCGCTGCTCGACATGGACCCCGAAGAGGTCCGGGCGCTTCACGACGACCTGCTGATCCACGTCACGCACTTTTTCCGCGAGCCCAAGGCCTACGCCGCGCTGCGCGCCAAGACCTTTCCGCGCATCCTCAAGGCCCTGCCGGCCGACGCGCCGATCCGCGTTTGGGTCCCCGGCTGCTCGACGGGCGAGGAGGCCTATTCCCTCGCGATCGCGCTGCTCGACTACCTGAGCGAGACCGACAGCATGAATCCCATCCAGGTCTTCGCGACCGACATCAGCGACGTCGCGCTCGAGCGCGCGCGCGCGGGCGTCTATTCCGAGGACATCGCCAACTTCGTCCCGGCCCGCCAGCTGCGGCGCTTCTTCACGAAGGTCGACCGCGGCTACGAGATCGTCAAGCGCGTGCGCGACGTGTGCGTGTTCGCGCGCCAGGACCTCACGAAGGACCCTCCGTTCGCCAACGTCGACCTGATCAGCTGCTGCAACGTGCTCATCTACCTGAGCCCCGCGATCCAGAAGCAGATCCTGCCCATGTTCCACTACGCGCTGCGCCCCTCGGGCGCGCTCGTGCTCGGCGCCGCCGAGACCGTGGGCGAGTTCGGCGATCTCTTCGCCGTCGCCGACAAGGGCGGGCGCATCTACTGGAAGAAGGCGTCGGCCTCGCGGATGAACTACGCCGCCCGCGTCCAGCGGCCGCAGCTCGACGAGCCCGCGGCCCGCGCGAAGGCCGCGGCGCGCCCCGCCTGGCCGGAGACCGACGTGCAGAAAGTCGCGGAGCGCCTGCTGCTCGCGCGCTACGCCCCGGCCGGCGTCGTCGTCGGAGGGGACATGACGGTCCTGCACTTCCGCGGCCACGTGGCCCGGTACCTCGAGCCCGTCACGGGCCGCGCGAACCTGAGCCTGCTCAAGATGGTCCCCGCGCACGTCGCCGGGACGCTGTCCTCCCTCGTCAAGAAGGCGAAGAAGTCCGACGTCGCCGTCTCCGTCGGCGGCGTCCTGCTCGGCGAGGACGACGCCCGTCGCGCGGCGAAGATCACCATCGAGGCGATCCCCTTCCGTCTGCCCGTCACCGGCGAGCGCTACTTCATCATCCTCTTCGAGGACCAGGCCGGAGCCGCGGCCGTCGGCCCCCGCCACCCGGCGGCGCCCCCGCGCGCGGAGCCGGTCTCGATCAAGCGGCTCAAGAGCGAGCTCGCCTCGACGCGCGGCTACCTCCAGACGATCGTCGAGGAGCACGAGACGGTCAACGAAGAGCTCAAGGCCGCCAACGAGGAGATCATCTCGAGCAACGAGGAGCTCCAGACGCGCAACGGCGACCTGGGCCTGCTCAACAACGACCTGCTCAACCTGATCTCGAGCGTGCACCTGCCGATCATCATGGTCTCGAGCGACCTGCGCATCCGGCGCTTCAGCCCGATGGCCGAGAAGGTCATGAACCTCACGCCCGGCGACGTGGGCCGCCTCATCGGAGAGATCAAGCCCAAGTTCGCGCTGCCCAACATCGAGGAGATCATCCACGAGGTCATCGAGACCGTCACGAGCAAGGAGCTCGAGGTCCGCGACGCCGACGGCCGCTCTTACTCGGTCCGCGTGCGCCCCTACAAGACGACCGAGAACAAGATCGAGGGCGCCGTCCTGCTCTTCATCGACAGCGAGCCTATCCTGCGCGGGATCGCCGACCTTCCGGCGGGGGCGTTCGAGGCCTTCCTCGAGATGGGCCGAGAGCCGCTGACGATCCTCGACTCCCACATGCGCGTGAGGGCAGGCAGCCGCTCGATGTACCAGGCCCACGGCCTGACCCAGGGCGGGCTCGGCCGGCCGCTCTTCGAGCTCGACGGGGGCGCTGGAACGCGCCGGAGCTGCGCCGGGCGCTCGAGGCGTTGGCCGCGCAGGGCACCCCGTTCACGGACCTGCGGGCGCGCGCCGGGGACGACGACTGCGTCTTCAGCGCCCGCCGGATCAAGGGCGTCGGAGACGGGCCGCCGCTGATCCTCCTCAGCATCAACCGCGTGCCGTAACGCCCGGGCTATTCGGACAGCACGACGAACGGCAGCGCGCCGATCGCGATCATGGCCGCTCCGGCGAGCATCAGCCAGATGACCGCGTTGTTCCAGGCGACCGACCGGCCGCGCCTCTCGACAATGCGCATGTTCCGGGCCACGTCGGCCGAGTTCTCCGGGGGGACCCACCGGTCCTCGACGCGGCTCTCCGGGTCGACCGCGCGTCCGCCGAGAAGCATCATCGCGACGGAGGCGGCGACGGACAGGGCCCCGAGGCAGGCCAGCCAGGCGAACGGCGTCCGCCGGCTCAGGGACCGCAGCGCGATCTCGAAGTACATCCACTTCTGCTCGGGCGTCACCCCGGGATTCTAGCACGGCGGCGATGTGCTAGAATCGGTCGATGAGAGCGGCCTTCCTGGCGACTCTGTTCGTCCTCGCCGCGTGCGGCGGCCCCGAGAGCGCGTCCAAGCTTCCGGACGTCAAGCTCGCCACGCTCGGCGGCCCGCAGGGCCCTCCCTGGCGTCGTGCGCCACCGACAAGTGCCTGACCGTGCTCGTCGCCCCGTGGTGCGGCGTCTGCCATCAGGTGGCTCCCGACATCGTCGCCCTGCGCCGGCGACTCGACCGCGCCGGCGTGTCCTCGCGCGTCGTCGTCGGCCTGGCCGAGCTCGGACCCATCAAGGAGTTCGCCGCCGAGTTCGGCTCCGACGCCCTGCTCGACCCGGACGGCGTCATGCGCGCCCGCGGCGTGCCGCTGTTCCTCGTGACCGACCGCGCCGGCAATGTGCTCAAGCGCGTCGGGGGCTTTCCGCGCGGCCTCGACGCCGACGGCCTCGCCGCCTATTTCGGACTGCTTTAAGGAGATTATCGCCATGATCATCGGAGTTCCCAAGGAAATCAAGAACCGCGAGCATCGCGTCGGCCTCGTGCCCGGCGGCGCGCGCGCCCTCGTCAAAGACGGCCACAAGGTCATGATCGAGAAGGGGGCCGGCCTCGGCTCCGGGATCACGGACGACGAGTACAAGGCCGCGGGAGCGGCGATCGTCGACAAGAAGCGCCTGTTCGCCGACGCCGAGATGATCATCAAGGTCAAGGAGCCGCTCGAGGAGGAGTACGCGCTGTTCCGCGCCGACCAGATCCTCTACACCTACCTCCACCTCGCGCCGGCGCCCGCGCTGACGAAGGCCCTGCTCAAGGCCAAGATCAAGGGCGTGGCCTACGAGACGATCCAGCTCAAGGACGGCATCCTGCCGCTCCTGACGCCGATGTCCGAGGTCGCCGGCAAGATGAGCGTCCAGCTGGGAGCCCAGTTTCTCGAGAAGCACCACGGCGGACGCGGCGTGCTGCTCGGCGGCGTGCCCGGCGTCAACCGCGGCGTGGTCACGATCATCGGCGGCGGCGTCGTCGGCATCAACGCGGCGAAGATCGCCATCGGCATGGGCGCGCGCGTGAACATCCTCGACATCTCGGCCCAGCGCCTGGCCTACCTCGACGACGTGTTCGGCAACTCGGTGACCACGCTCATGAGCCACGACGAGAACATCATGAACTCGGTCGTGAAGTCCGACCTGCTCATCGGCGCGGTGCTGATCCCGGGCGCGAAGGCCCCGCACCTCGTGACCGAGGACATGGTCAAGAAGATGAAGCCCGGGTCGGTCATCGTCGACGTCGCCGTCGACCAGGGCGGCTGCATCGAGACCTGCGAGGTCACCAGCCACGACAAGCCGATCGTCGTCAAGCACGGCGTCCTGCACTACGCGGTGCCGAACATCCCCGGCGCGGTCAGCCACACCTCGACCTACGCGCTGACCAACGTCACGCTCAAGTACGCGCGCGACATCGCCAAGCACGGCCTCGAAGAAGCCGTGCGCCGGGACGAGGCGCTGCGCAAGGGCGTCAACGTCTACCGCGGCAAGATCACGCACGGGGCCGTCGCGCAGGGCGTCGGCGAGAAGGCCGTCGAGCTTGCGACTCTGGTCTAGCACCCTCGCCGTACTGCTCATTCTCGCCGGGAGCGCGTCCGCGGCGAAGCCGCGCGCCTCGTTCGACCCCGAGGTCGCGCTGCTCGTCCTGACGATCCAAAAGACGAGCGTCGAGCTGCTCAAGGAGGAGCTCGTCCGGCAGGCCGAGTTCATGGAGCTCGGCGCGATGCAGGTGCTCCTCGCCGAGAAGGTCGACCGCTTCGCGCGCGCCGTCAGCGCGGGGCTGACGGCCGACTCCGACATCCTCGAGGATTACCGCCGGGAGATCCTCAAGGTCGATCCGACGGCCGTCGGCGAGGCCGACCGGCTCGTCAACGAGCTGCGGCGCTACCACGACCTCAAGCCCGGACCGCCCATGGTGCGCCTGCCGTGGCCGCCGCCGCCGGGGCCGCAGCTCGACTTCATGGAGGAGGAGGGCATCGGCGCCGACGCCGTGGCCGCCCTGCGCGGCACGCCCGCCATGGACGAGCCCGTCGCCTACGCCGAGCGCCGCTTCGGCACGACGGGGCCGTTTTGCGCAAGCGCATGTGGAACCTCGACTTTTACCTGGGCTCGTTCGACGACCTGCTGCGCCACTACCAGAAGCTCGGCTACCGGCGCATCTACCGCCTGCGCTCGCCGTACGTCAGCTACGGCAAGGAGGCCTACGTGCTGGCGCCCGAGCCCGGCCTGCGGCCGCGCCTCGTGTACTGCGGCTTTTACGGGCAGGACCTGTTCCTCCACACGCGCGCCCAGTGGGCGATTTTGACCGACCGGGCCCGCGGCGAGGGCCCGAAGGTGCGCACGTTGACCTGCCCCGGCTGCTCGTGGACCTTGCCGGGCGTCAAGGCGATGCGCTCGCTGCTCGCGACGGTCCCCTACACGGCGGAGACCGTCGTCGTCGGCTACGACTACCTCTTCGAGCCCGAGTGGAAGGACTCCCAGCTCGGCGTGTACGAGAACGACTACTGGCGCCTGGCTTACTTCAAGACGGGAAAGACCGTGACCGCGACGCTCGTCCCGCGCCGCACCAACTTCGGGGAGATCCTCGCGGCGACCTTGACCCAGCTCGTGCGCCGCGGCGCCAAGCGCGTCTACTACGCCGGCCCCGCGGCCCGCGTCGACGACCGCCTCGACGGGTTCGACCTTCAGACGCCGACGGAGTTCGTCTCGTTCTCCGGGCGCACCGTGCCCTTCGACAACGCGCTCGCGCCGCGCAAGAAGCGCGCCCGCGTCTTCGCGGCGCTGCCGTCGCCGCTGCTCGCGACGAAGGAGTGGCTCAAGGACGCCGCGGGCCACGGCGTCGGCGCCTTCGACGGCGAGATGGCGCGCCTGGCCGACGAGGCGACGCAGTGGGCGCGCCTGCCGGACCGGAAGGTCGAGTGCGGCATCGGCGCCGTGCTCGCGGGCCTGTCGAATCTCCACCCCGAGGAGGACCGCGCCGTCTACACGGTGAACTACGAGTCCCAGGCGGGCAAGCAGTCCGCCAAGCGCCAGTACAAGCAGCTCGTGATGGCGAAGATCGCCGAGGCGGACAAGGGCCTGGAGGACTGACGCGGGCCGCGCCCTACTGCTTGGGCGCGAGGTGGAAGTCGGTGACGAGCGGCGTCTCGGAGTCCGGGTGGACCGTCGCGGGCTCGCCGATCAAGGTGGAGAGCTCGCGAACCATCTCCTGGCGCCGCTCGAGAGGCATCTCCGCGACGCCCTCGGTGCCCGGGTTCAGGTAGGTCGTCTCGTAGCCGGCCTTCGTGATCGAGACCAGGTAGCCGCGGTCGGGGTCGGTCAGCGGGGGAAGGACGACCTTGTAGCGGCCCTGCTGGTCGGTCACGATGTGCGCGCGGGAGTTCGTCGCGTTGTCGGTGAAGACCATGCGGACTCCGGGCACGGGCTTGAGCGTGATCAGATCGTAGATTCCGCCGCGCAGCTTCCACTCGCGCACGGCCTTTCGCTTGGTCGGGGCGGCCGTGATCGACACGATGCCGGGGCCCGTCTCCTCGGGAGCCGCCTCGCCGCGGGCTTGCCGGGCCGGCGCGCCCCGGCCCTGCTCGCCGGGGCCGTCGGAGGGGAGGTTTCGCGCGTCGCCTTCCGGGTCGTAGACGCCGGTGACCTGCTCGTTGACGAGGCCCTGGATGGCCTTGCTGTCGACCGGCACGACGCCGCCGCCGATCTTCTCGCGGCTCGTCGTCGCCTCGCGCTTGGCCGAGGCCGCCTTGGCGTTCGTGTCGTACATCTCCGTGTTCTGCTCGGCCGTCCTCCACATGAACTGGCTGAACTGGTACATCACGAACGCCAGGCCGCCGAAGAGGATGGCGGGCAGGCCGTAGGCGCGGAAGTTGTCGTTCTGCAGGGCGCCGCGCTCGGGCGGCGCGTCGAGGAAGGAGAGCGGACAGCTCGGGCAGCTCTCCCAGTCGGGCTGGAGCTTGGTGCCGCACCCGGGACACTTCGCGGGGGCGGGCACGGCTTTAGAGCTCCACCCAGTGCACGCGGCGGATGCCGTCGAGCCGGGACAGCTCGGCGCGCACCGCGGATGGGGCGTCGTCGTCGACGTTGAGGACCATGACGGCCTCGCCGTGGGACGAGCGGCGCCCGACGCGCATGTCGGCGATGTTCACGCCGGCCTTGCCGAGCAAGGTCCCGACGCGGCCGATGACGCCGGGCGCGTCGGTGTTGGCGATGACGATCATCTTGCCCTGCGGCCGCACGTCGATGCGCAGGCCGCCGAGCTTGAGGATGCGCGGCTCGCCCGGGGCGAGCACCGCGCCGGACACGGAGACCGGACCCTTGTCGGTCTGAGCCGAGAGCGTGATCATGCGGCGCACGCCCTCGGAGACGCGCGGGTCGGAGGACTCGCCGAGCTTGATGCCCCGGTCCGCCGCGACGGCCGGCGCCGATATCCAGGAGACGCCGGGGCCCATGATCGGGGTGAGAAATCCTTTCAACGCGGAGACTCCGAGAGGCCGTCGCTCGGACCCCTTGAACTCTCCCTCGAAGACCACGTTGAACTCGCTGACGCCGCCCTCGAGCGTCTGCGCGATGAAACGGCCGAGGGATTCGGCCAACGGAATCCACTCGCCGAGCGAGGCGAGCGTCGCCGGATCGAAGCCGGGCATGTTCAGCGCGTTCGGCGCGATGCCCTTGTCGTGGAAATCGATGACCGCGGTCGCGAGCTCGGTCGCGACGCGGCTCTGGGCCTCGGCCGTGGAGGCGCCCAGGTGGGGGTGAGGATGGTATTGGGGAGTCCGCGAAGCGGGCTGTCGGCGGGGAGCGGCTCGGCGTGGAAGACGTCGAGGGCCGCGCCGCCGACCTGTCCGGACTTCAGGGCCTCGGCGAGCGCCGCGTCGTCGATGAGCTCGCCGCGGGCGCAGTTGATGATCCGCACGCCCTTCTTCGCCTTCGCGAGCGCGGCCGCGTTGACCATGCCGTTGGTCTTCTCGCCGCCGGGGACGTGCAGGGTCACGAAGTCGGACTTGGCGAGCACGTCGAGGAAGGACATCGGTTCGATGCCGATCTCGCGCGCCTGCGCGTCGGTCACGAACGGGTCGAAGCCGACGAGCTTCATGCCGAAGGACGCCGCGCGCTTGGCGACCTCGCGGCCGATTCGCCCGAGCCCCACGACGCCGAGCGTCTTGCCGTGCAGCTCCACGCCCATGAACTTGCCGCGCTCCCACTTGCCGGCCTGCGTCGAGGCGTCGGCCTTGGGGATGTGGCGCGCGAGCGCCAGCATGAGCGCGACGGCGTGCTCGGCGGCCGCCAAGGTGTTCGCGGCCGGCGCGTTGACGACGGCGATGCCGCGGCGGGTCGCCGCGGGCAGGTCGATGTTGTCGACGCCGACGCCGGCGCGGCCGATGAGCCGCAAGTCGGGGGCCTTTGTCACCCAGTCGGCGGTGATCTTGGTCTCGGAACGCACGAGCCAGGCCCCGACGCCCTTCAAAAGCTTCTCGAGCTCCTCGGGCTTGGGGGCGACCTGGTAGACGAGTTCGATGCCCGCGTGCGCGCGCAGCGGCGCCAAGCCCTCGGGATCGATCTTGTCGGTGACGAGGACCTTGAGCTTCGACACTAGGCTTTGGCTCCGACGAGGCGCTTCTCGAGGGCGGCGACGCCCGCCTCGATGTCGGACTTCGTGATGAAGCCCATGTGCGCGAGACGGAAGATCTTGCCCTTCAGGTGGAGCTGGCCGCCCGCGATCGAGATGCCCTCCTCCTTCAGGATGTCGGCGAGCAGCTTCGTGCCGTCCACGCTCTCGGGGAGCTTCACGCCCGTCAGGATGTTGGCGGGGTTCTTGGCGTAAAACGGGAGGCCGAGCTTGTCCTTCAGGAGCTTGCGCGCGTGCGCGGCGAGCTCGTCGTGGCGCTTCCAGCAGTTCTCCATGCCCTCGGCGCGCAGAAGCTTCAGCGCGGCGGCCTGGCCCGCGACGATCGAGATCGCCGGGGTCCAAGGGGTCTCCTTGTCGGCGAGCGACTTGCGGATGAGCTTGAAGTCGAAGTTGAACTTCGGGAGCTTCGAGGACTCGACGGCCTTCCACGCGCGCTCCGAGACGGAGGCGAACGCCAGGCCGGGAGCGTTCATGAGGCCCTTCTGCGAGCCCGTGACGACGCAGTCGAGGCCCCAGGCGTCGGTCTCGAGGCGCTCGGCGGCCAGGCCCGAGACGGAGTCGACGACGACGAGGGCGTCGGACTCCTCATGGACGATCTTCGAGAGGGTCTGGATGTCGTTGACCACGCCCGTCGAGGTGTCGGTGTGCTGGATGAACACGGCCTTGACTCCCTTGTTCTCCTTGAGAGTCTTGCGCAGGGCCTCGGGTTCCACCGCGGTGCCCCACTCGAAGGAGAGCACGACGGGCTTCAAGCCGAAGGCCTTGTGGATGTTCACGAAGCGGTCGCCGAAGGCGCCCGTGCTGCAGACGATCGTGAGGTCGCCGGGAGAGAGCAGGTTGACGACGGCCGACTCCATCCCGCCGGTGCCGGAGGCGGTCATCATGAGCACCGAGCCCTTCGTGCGGTACACGAACTGCATGTCCTCGATGACCGAGGTGAACATCCTGCCGAACTCCGCGGTGCGGTGATGGATCAGCGGCTTGGACATGGCCTCCAGCACCTGAGGGGGCAGGGGGTGGGGCCGGGCGTGAGCATGATGTTGTTGTTCATGAGAGTCTCGGGTTCTCTTTCGGGTTGGGGTTGGGCGAAACGGTCGGGGCGAACCAGGAGGGCTTGGCCTCGGGGGCGGACGCGGGCGCGGCGCCGAGCGCCAGCGCCGCGACGTCGCGGAAGTGCGCGACGGGCACCATCTTCACGCGCTTGAGCACCTCGGCGGGGATCTCCTCGAGATCCTTCTTGTTGGCCTCGGGGAACAGCACCGTCTTCAGGCCCTCGCGGTCCGCGGCGAGAACCTTTTCCTTCAGGCCGCCGATCGGCAGCACGCGGCCGCGCAAAGTGATCTCTCCCGTCATCGCAAGGCCGGCGGCAACGGGGCGGCCGGAGAGGAGGCTCGCGAGCGCCGTCGCGAGCGCGATGCCCGCCGACGGGCCGTCCTTCGGCGTCGCGCCTTCGGGGATGTGGATGTGGAAGTCGCGGCGGCGGAACGCGTCTTCGGCGATGCCGAGCTCGGCGGCGACGGACTTCACGTGCGAGAGCGCCGCCTGCGCGGACTCCGTCATGACCTCGCCCAGGCGCCCGGTGATCTTGACCTCGCCCTTGCCGGGCACGGCCACGGCCTCGATGGCGAGCGTCGAGCCGCCGACCTCGGTCCACGCCAGGCCCGTCGAGACGCCGACGCCGTTGAAGGAGTTGCGCTCGCGCGGGAACTTGGACGGGCCGAGGAGCTTGGGCACGTCGGCCTCCCCGATGACGACCTTTTCGGCCTTTTCGGCGAGAACCTTGCGCGCGGCCTTGCGGCACAGCGAGGCGATCTCGCGCTCGAGGTGGCGCACGCCGGACTCGCGCGTGTACTCCTCGACGACGCGCTCGAGCGCGGCGTCGGCGATCTCGAGCTGGCCGGGCTTGAGCCCGTGAGCCTCGAGCGCCTTCGAGAGCAGGTGCGACTTCGCGATCGAGACCTTCTCGGAGAGCGTGTAGCCCGAGAACGACATGACCTCGAGGCGGTCCCGGAGCGTCACGGGAATTCCCGACAGGTCGTTGGCCGTGCAGATGAACATCACCTGCGACAGGTCGAATTCGATGTCGAGATAGTGGTCGAGAAAGGTCGAGTTCTGCTCGGGGTCGAGCACCTCGAGCAGCGCCGCCGACGGATCGCCGCGCCAATCCGAGCCCATCTTGTCGATCTCGTCGAGCAGGATCACGGGGTTCTTCGTCCCGGCCTTGCGCAGATTCTGGATCAGGCGTCCCGGCAGGCTGCCGATATAGGTGCGGCGGTGGCCGCGGATCTCAGCCTCGTCGCGCACGCCGCCGAGCGACATGCGCACGAACTTGCGGCCGAGCGAGCGGGCGATGGACTTGCCGAGCGAGGTCTTGCCGACGCCGGGGGGCCGACGAAACAAAGAATCGGTCCCTTGAGCCCCTTCGTGAGCTTGGTGACCGCGAGGTACTCGAGCACGCGCTCCTTGATCTTCGGCAGGCCCGAGTGGTCGGCGTCGAGGACGCCCTGCGCCTTCTCGAGGTCGATGACGTCCTTCGTGCGCTTGGACCACGGCAGGTGCGTCATCCAGTCGAGGTAGGTGCGGGAGACGGTCGACTCGGGGGAGAACGGCGCCATCTTCTCCAGGCGGGCCAGCTCCTTCAGAGAGGCGGTCTCGGCGGCCTCGGGCATCTTGGCGTCCTTGATCGCCTTCTTGAGCTCCTCCATCTCCTGAGCGAAGTCGTCCTTCTGCCGGAGCTCCTTCTGGATCGCCTTCATCTGCTCGTTGAGGTAGTACTCCTTCTGGGTCTTCTCGATCTGCGTCTTGACCCGGTGTGGATCTTCCTCTCGAGCGCGAGGATTTCGATGTCGGCCTTCAGGATGACGATGAGCTTCTCGAGGCGCGGCTTGGCCTCGACGACCTCGAGCAAGGCCTGGCGGTCGGCGGCCTTGACGACGGCCAGCGCGGCCAGCTTGTCGGCCAGCTCGGACGGATCCTCGACGGAGGCGAGCGCCGGCAGCTCGGCGGGGGCGCGGCGCGCGAACTTCGCGTGCTCCTCGGCCGTCTCGAGAGCGTGGCGCATGAGCGCCTTGAGCTCGGCGTTGGCCTTCGCGGGCGCCTCGGGGTAGCCCAGAACGGCGTTCCAGTGGCCGCCCGCGGCGTCGAACTCCATCGACTTGACCGCCGCGCGCGCGTGGCCCTGCAGGAACACCTTGAGCGTCCCGTCGGGCATCTTAAGGTACTGCACGACCTCGACGAGCACGCCCGCCGAGTAGACGTCCTCGGACTTCGGGTCCTCGACGGCGACGTCCTTCTGCGCGACGACGCACAGGAGCTTGGCGTGGTCCTTCATCGCCGCCTCGATCGCCTTCACCGACTTCGGGCGGCCGACCGACAGCGGCAGGACCATGTGCGGAAAGACGACGACGTCGCGCACCGCGAGCAGCGGCAGGCGCGCCGGGCGGGGAGAGGCCTTCTTGGCCTCGCTCAAGGCTTCAGGCTCCCGATGACTTTCGAGAACGGCACGACCTTGTCGACGAGGCCGTAGGCGAGCGCCTCCTCGGCCGAGAGGTAGAAGTTGCGCTCGACGTCGCGGTCGAGCTTCTCATAGGGCTGGCCGGTGTGCTGGGCCAGGATCTCGGAGAGGCGCTTGCGCGTGTGCCCCATCTCGAGCCCCTCGATGCGGATGTCGGTCTCCTGGCCCTGCATGCCGCCGCGGATCAGGGGCTGGTGGATCATGACGCGCGCGTGCGGCAGGATCATGCGCTTGCCCTTCGTGCCCGCCGCGAGCAGGACGGCGCCGAAGCTCATCGCCATGCCCATGCACAGCGTCGAGATGGGGGCGCGGATGAACTGCATCGTGTCGTAAACGGCGAGACCCGCGGTCACCATGCCGCCGGGGGAGTTGATGTAGATGTGGATGTCCTTCTCGCCGTCCTCGCCGTCGAGGTACAGCAGCTGGGAGATCAGGAGGTTTGCCGAGTCCGTCGTGACGGCTCCGCCGTCGCCGCCGACGAAGATGATGCGCTCTTTCAGCAGCCGGGAGAAGATGTCGTACCCGACGGCCGAGCCTTGCGTCCACTTCTCGAGAACCTGGGGAGTATGGCGGGCATGAATCTAATCTACCTCTTTTGGATTGGCGGCTCAAGGCCGCGGAGTCACCGGTTTTGTGGAGGATTTACTACGCGACGATCGCCGTTTCAGAAGCCACGATTGACCACCGCCTCGACTAAAAAAGTAGCGGCTCGAGAGAACCCTGTCCCAAAGACCTTCTGCTCTTTAAAGCGCAGCGGCGCCAATTAAAACCTTCTCATTCGCTCCGTTTGCGGGCGATTGCGCATTAAAGAGCAGAAGGAGATGCGGAGAATAACAGATCGCTGGAGGGCCACCCTGACACGCCTCCCGGGGCAAAGCGGCTGCCCTCGAAAGTACGGCTGCTACTCCGTGACTTTCGAATCGACTAAGCGCGAATTCTCCTGCTCGAACGAAGCCTGCACTCAAAATCTGCTGCCCTGAAAATAGAACCGCCGGCCTCTCGGCCGGCGGCTCATCGAAGTACGTCGACGGGAAGTCTTAAGCCTTCGCTTCCGTGTAGACGGCCTTCTCCTTCAGGAAGTTCAGCGTCTTGCGCTCGCGGATCATGTGCGAGATCTGGTCCTTGCGCTTGGCGTAGATGTCGCGGATCTCCGCCTTGCGCTTCTCGTCCTGCGCGTCCTTGAGCCCCGCCTCGAGTTCGGCGGCGAGCTCGGCCTCGGTGACCTCGATCTTCTCCTTCTCGGCGATCGCCGACATCACGAACGCGAGGCGAACCTCGTCTTCGGCCTTCGGCTGCATCTTCGCCTTCAGGTCGCCGAGAACCTTCTCGGGGAGGTTGGTCGCGCCCATGAGCTGGCGGCGCATGCGCTCCATCATGCCCTCGAGCTGGCGCTCGACCATCGACGGCGGCAGGGGGAACACGTTGGCCTTGACGAGCGCCTCCTCGATCTGGCGCACGACGTCGGCCTCGGAGGCGGACTTCGTCTCGCGGTCGAGGACTTCCTTGAGCTTGGCCTTGAGGTCCTCGAGGCTCTCCATGCCCATGTCCTTGGCGAGCTCGGCGTCGAGCGGCGGCAGGACCTTGGTCTTGATCTCGGTGACGGTGACGGAAAGGTCGGCGTCCTTGCCGCCGAGCTTGACCTTGATCGACTTGGTCTCGCCGCGCTTCATGCCCTTGAGGCCCTCGGCGAGGCCCTCGACGGACTGGTCGGCGGACAGGTCGACGATCTCGCCCGTGCCCTTGGCGTTGGCCATGGGCTTGCCGTTCTGCGAGGCCTGGTAGTCGACGACGGCGAAGCTCTTCTCGCCCACGGTCTCGTCCTTCGAGATCTCGAGGCGGGCCTGCGCGTCTCGCAGCTCCTCGAGGCGCTTGTCGAGCGCGGCGGCGTCGGCCGTCTGCGGCTTGCGCGCGACGGCGATCTTCGTGTAGCCGGTGGCCGTCGGGGTCGGCGCGACCTCGACCTTGACCGTGATCGTCATCGGCTCGCCGGTCTTGAACTTCACGTCCTCGACGACGGGCGTCTCCACGACGCGCAGCTTCTGCTCCTCGAGCAGCGCGGGCACGTGCTTGCGGATGAGCTGGTCGATGGCCTCCTCGCGCGCGCGGCCGGAGAAGTGCTGCTTGACCATGTCGAGCGGCGCCTTGCCGGGCCGGAAGCCCGGGATGCGGGCCTGGCTCTGCAGGCGGACCAAGGTGGTCTGCGTCTGGTTCTCGAGCTCCTCGGACGGGACCTCGACGGAGAGCGTGACGACGCAGCCCTCCTCCTTGAGCTTCTTGAATTTCGGCTTGTCGGACTTGAGAGCGGAGAAGATGCCCATGGGGGAGAGAGCCTCGCGGTTAAAAAATAAGGACCGAGGAACGCTCGGTCCTCCACGTCGACGGAAAAATTTGGACCGGGTGGGGATCGAACCCACGACCTTACGCTTAAGAGGCGTTTGCTCTACCGCTGAGCTACCGATCCGTCTGAACGACATCTTAGCAAATCCCGTCCGGCCGTTTCAAATCGTATCGGCCTTGACGGGAGGCCGGACCGGGGCTATTCTTGCTTAACAATTCCGACACCGGAGTTCCGCCGGCCTCCTTTATAATCCCTAAGCCATGAAATATTGGATTTTCCAGAACAACCAGGTGCTCGGCCCGTACGATCCCGACGAGATGGGGAAGATCTCGGTGTTCACGCCGGAAAGCCTCGTCTGTCCCGAGGGGCGGCGCGGCACGAGCATGGGGGACTGGCAGCGCGCCGGCATGGTGCCCGATCTGTCCGTGGCGCTCGTGCGCGCGACCGCGACGACGGGACGGACCGCGACGCTCTCCATCGCCGGGCTTCCGCCCGAGCCCACTCTCAAGGACCTCGCCCAGCTCGGCAGCCTGCAGGAAAAAGTCGCGATGCTCGAGGAGGTCGCGCTGCAGCTCCAGGAAGGCCTGCGCGCCAAGGACGCGGAGCTGACGACCGTCCACCAGGAGCTCGCCGGCAAGGCGCGCGAGGCCAGCGAGATCCGTCTCGAGGCCGAAGCCGCCAAAAGGGAGGCGGACCTCCACAAGCGACAGATCGCCGGGCTCGAGGAGCGCCTGGCCTCCGTGAAGATTCTCTCCGAGACGCTCGACAAGGCCGTCGAGGAGGAGCGCAAGGTCGAGCAGGACGTCGAGAAGCAGGGGAGGCCCTCGCCGCGTTGGGCAAGGAGCTCGAGGAGCTGCGCCGCCAGCTCGCCGAGGCCGAGGCCAAGCGCGCCGAGGCCGCCGAGGCCGCCGCCGCCGCCGCCGCGGCCCTGGCCGCCGCGCCGCCGCCCCCGCCCCCGCTCCCGTCGCCCGTCGCTCTCACGCCGATGGCCCCGCCGCCGTCGGGCCCCGCTTTCGAGCCGCCGTCCGCCGGGCCGTCCGCGGCGCCGTCGCCCTCGCCCTTCGGCGAGCTCGCCCCGCCGCCGCCGCCGT
Organism: Elusimicrobiota bacterium; assembly: GCA_023213235.1. Lineage (GTDB taxonomy): Bacteria > Elusimicrobiota > Elusimicrobia > UBA1565 > UBA9628 > GWA2-66-18. The sequence continues at coordinate 1,939,509 of CP096137.1, forward strand.
CCGCGGCGCCCGCGCCGGCCCCGGTTCCGCTCGACACCGCGCCGTCGCCCGTGCCGCTGCCCATCATGGACTTCCCGACCGCGGCGATCGACTCGCCGCCCCCGGTTCCGTCGGCCGACCTCTCCGCGATCCCCGCGCCCTCGTCGGGGCCGCTGCCTTTCGAGTCGACGCCCTTCGGCGCGCCCGGCGGCCTCGCCCCGGACGCCGCCGTCGATCCGGCCGCCGCGCTCGGCGGAGTCGATCCCGAACAGTTCGGCGTGGTGGCCCCGCCTCCGGCGCCCGCGAAGGGGAAGAAGGCGCTGCTCCTCGGCGGAGCTTTGGGCGTCGCCGCGCTGTGCGCGGCCGCCGTCATGGGCGGTTTCGTTCCCGGCCTCGGCCGCCCCAAGCCCGCGCCCGTCGTCGACACCGAGCCGCTGCCGCCGCCGGAGCCCGTCGCGGCGCCGCTGCCGCCGCCTCCGGACCCGCGCGAGGTCGCCGTCGACATCGCCAAGGCCTGGGCCCTGCCCGACGGCCGCGCTCTGCAGACGGCCCTCGAGACGCTCGCCCCGACCGCCGGCAATCTGTCGCCTTGGATGGCGGAGCCGCTGGCCGGCTCGCGCGTCCAGGTCAACTACTTCGCCCGCGGCACCGCCGCCGGCGCCCCGACGATCGCCTACGAGTTCGAGGTCGACGTCGAAGCCCGCTCGCTCGTCGGGCGCAACGCGGCCGCGAAGTCCGTGCTGACCGGCAAGGCCGCCGCGCCGCCCGCCCCGCCGAAGCCCAAGCCCGTCAAGGTCAAGCCCAAGCCCGTCAAAAAGGAAGCCGCCGAGGACACGCTCGACTCGATGCTCGGCGCGGAGCCCGAGGGCAAGCCCGCCTCCGACGGCGAGCCCTCCGAGCCGGGCCAGACGCTCACCGATTCCGGCGACGCGCCCTCCGAGGACGGCTCGCTCGAGCCGCCGGCGGAGGAGACGCCCAAGCCCCGAGCCAATCCCGCGAAGCGGGCGGCGAAGGCCAAGGGCAAGGCGCCCGCCGCGAAGAAGCCGGCCGACGAGGCCTTGCTCGACGACCTGCTGCAGGAGTGACATGGACCTCGTCCCCGGACTCAAGCAGCTCGAAGGCACGCTCTCCCTGACCGCCGACCGCATCGGCGTGGTGAAGGCGAAGATGGAGGACATCCTTTTCCGCGCGCAGAAGATCGCCAGCGCCGCGAAGAACAACATGAAGGACACCGACTCGATGTTCGGGTGGGACCTCAACAATTACCGCCGCGACCTGCGCACGTTCGGGATGGAGCTGGCCGCCCTGCCGACGGCGCTCGGCTCCATGGAAAAACCGCGACGCCCGACGCGAACGCCGTGAAGTTCGCGACGGGCGTCATGCGCGCCGCCTCCCGCGTCGCCAACGCGATGAAGGCGCTCCACGACATGTCTCTGCTCGCCCACCAGCACGTGCGGGCCGCCGACCACAAGATCACCGCCTGGTACATCGCGCAGGAGATCGAGGAGATGGGGCAGAAATGCGCGGGCCTGCCCGCGACGGCGAACAAGATCGTCATCGCCGTTTCGGCGACCCCGGCGGCCGCGCCGGCCGCCGAGCCTCCGCCCGCCGCGCCGCCCGCCGCCCCGCCGCCGCCCGCGGCCGCCTGACGCGCGCATGGACCTCGACTTCCTGCTCCGCCTCCTCGAGCGCCGCGTCATCGCGGGCATACTCGCGGCCGTCGCGGCGCTGTGGGCGGTCGACCGCTACGGCGCCTACACGCGCTCGTTCTTCGAGATGAAGCTCAACCCGCCGGCGTCCGCGGAGTCGCCGTACATCGCCGACATACTCAAAGACGTCGAAAAGCGCGAGCACGCGCGCGTGCGCGGCCTGCACCGCGCCGTCAGCGCCGAGATCGAGGCCGCCCGCCGCCAGGGCCTGCCCGTCCACGAGCTGCAGAATCTCGCCGACGACGCGCTCGCGCGCGACTCGGCCGCCTACCGCTCCGTCGCGATCGAGCGCCTGAACACCCTGCGCATGCGCATCCCGCAGAAGAAGACCTTCACGAAGACGGCCAACTCCGAGGACCTCAACCCCGACCTCAACGACGCGCCCGTCCCGAAGACGAAGTACCGGGCCCGCGTCAGGAAGACGGCGCGATGAGGGCCGCGCTCGCCGCGGTCCTGCTCGCGCTCGCCGCCGGCGCGCGCGCCGCGGACTCCGCGGAGGCCGTCGCGACCGCGCGCTCGGCCTTCCTCGCCGGGCGCTACCAGGACGCCGAGAGCGCGTGGCGCTATCTCTCCGAGCTCGGAGTGTCCGCGCCCGAACCCGAGGCGAACCTCGCGCTGACTTTGCGCGACCTCGGCCGCCACGAGCCCGCGACCGCGCAATGGCTGAAGGCCTCTCTGCTCGAGGGCGCCGACGGCTTCGCGTGGAACCAGCGCGCCTGGTCCTATCTCGCGACGGGCCGCCAGCGCGAGGCGCGCGAGGCCTTCGCGCGCGGCGTCGACCGCTCGTCGTCGAGCGCCTCGCAGGCCGAGGCCAACATCGGGCTCGGACTCTCCTATATCGCCGACGGCAAGCCGCGGGCCGCCTCCGAGCCGCTGCTGCGCGCCTCCCGCTCCGGCCCGTACGCGATCTCGGTCGCGGCCCAGCTCTCGGCCGAGGCGGCGCGCATGACGGGCGACCGCCAGGGCTCGCTGACCTGGCTGCGCCAGGCCGTCGAGACCGATCCCGCGAACTTCGAGGCGCTCGTCGCGCTCGCGCGCGCGCTCGCCGAGGCGGGGGACAACCGCGCGGCGTGGCGCACCTACAAGAAGGTCCTCTCCTACGACCCGAAGGACGCCGCCGCGCGCGCGGCCTACGAGAAGGCCGGCCGCTACATCGTCGGCGACCTCGACGCGGCCGCCGGCGTGCGCCGCGCCTCGCGCCCCGTCCTCAATCCCGCGCCCGAGGACGCGGCCGCGCTGCCCGTCTCCTCGCGCACGATCCGGGTCGGCCTCTTCGGCGCGCCCGACGGCCGTCCCGCGGTGCTCACGCGCGCCTACGCGATGTCGAACGGCCCCTTCAAGGTGACGTCGCTCGCGCACGGGATCATGCGCGACAACGGCCGCGCCTACGACCAGTGGGAAATCGTCTTCCGTCCGGAGAACAATCTCGTCGAGGTGCGCGACGCCTCGCGCAACATCCTCTTCACGTCGAAGACCCCGTTCTCGATCGTCCCCGACGGCGAGCGCGGCTCCGTCCTCGTGAAGTCCGCGACGATCGCCGACCAGGTCGGGGTCGATCCCGGCGACCGCGAGATCCGCGGCGCGCTCGAGGTCATGCCCAATCCGTGGGGTTTCCGCCTCGTCCAGGTCGCGCCCGTCGAGCGCTACCTGATCGGCGTCGTCTCCCTGGGCATGCCGATGGACTCGCCGCCGCAGGCGCTGCGCGCGCTGGCCGTCGTCGCGCGCACGGCCGCGTACTGGGCGATCGAGAACCGTCCGGAGGCGCTCGAGCGCTGCGACGTGCTCGACGACGACTCGACGCAGCGCACGATCGGCGTCGGCGGCGAGATGAACTCCGCGGTGGCGGCCGTCGTCGACACCGAAGGGCTCGCGCTCTCGCTCAAGGGCCGCGTCGCGCGCGTCATGCAGCACGTCGATTCCGGCGGCACGACCGAGGAGGGCTCGGAGACCGGCGAGCCCGGCCTCGAGCACCTCGTCTCCGTGCAGGATTCCGCGCGCCCGACGATCCCCTGGCGCACGCCGGTCGAGCTCGAGCGCTTCGCGCACGAGTCCCCGGCCGAGGGGCTCTACAGCGAGTCGGCGACCGTCGACACTCCGGCCTCCTCGCGCTGGACGCGCGTGCTCGACGGAAAGGAACTGCGCCTGCGCGTCGAACGCCGCAAGGACGTCGGGACGATCCGCCACGTGCGCGTCGCCGGCCGCACCTCGACCGGCCGCGTGCGCGCCGTCGAGGTCGTCGGGGCCGACGGCTCGGCGTTCTACACGGGCCGCAAGGAGATCGAGGAGCTTCTGAGCCCCGGCTCCCTGCGCTCGAACCTCTTCACGCTCCAGCCGCTCATGGACGGCAAGCGGGTCGCTCGCCTGGTCGTCTGGGGCGCGGGCACGGGCCACGGCCTCGGCTTCGCGCGCCAGGGCGCGCTCGGCCAGGCCGGCCTCGGCGTGCAGTGGCGCGAGATCCTGCGCCACTACTTCCCGCGTCTCGAGGTGAAGGACTTCCTGCGCCCCGAGAAGCCGAAGCCCGTCGTCGTTCCCGGAGTCGGGCCCTACAAGCGCACGCTGGACTTCCACAAACAGCCCAAGAAGAAGAAGTAGAATCGGCCATGCGCAAGGTCGTCCACCTCATCACGCGCCTGGACCTCGGCGGCGCCCAGCAGAACACCCTTCATACGGTTCTCAACCTCGATCGGTCCGTCTACGAGCCGGTTCTCGTCTGCGGGCGGGGGGATTTGGATTCCGAGGCTCCCGAGGGGACGATCTTCGTCGAGTCGCTTCGACGCGAGGTCGATCCGTTCTACGATCTCCTGGCTCTCCTGGAGCTGACCAAGCTGCTGCTGGCCGAGAAGCCGGACATACTCCACACGCACAGCTCCAAGGCCGGGATATTGGGACGGCTGGGCGGTCGCATGGCCGGTGTGAATGTGATCGTTCACACCTACCACGGCTTCGGCTTCCACGACCGCCAGCATCCCGTCGTGAAGAGCCTCTACGTCGCTCTTGAGCGCCTGTGCGCTCGCGTCAGCGACGCGCTCGTCTTCGTCTCCCGCGCCAACATCGCCTACGCGGCGGCCCACGGCCTCGTCAAGCCCGAGGCCGCGATCCTCATCCGCTCCGGCGTGCGCCTCGACGCCCTGCCGGCGAAGATCGACGCCGCCAAGCTCAAGACCTCCGCGGGCATCGGCATGCACAAGCGGCTCGTCGTCTCGATCGGCAACCTCAAGCCGCAGAAGAACGCCGCCGACTTCGTGACGGCCGCGGCCGCCGTCCTCGCGAAGGCCCCCGAGGCCCGCTTCGTGTTCATCGGCGACGGCCCCCAGCGCAAGGCGCTCGAGGCCAAGGCCTTCGCGCTCGGCCTCAATGACCGCCTGTTCTTTCTCGGCTGGCGCCGGGACGCCGCCGCCTGGCTCGCCGCGGCCGACGTGTTCGCGATGACCTCCCTGTGGGAGGGCCTGCCCAGGGCTCTCGTCGAGGCGATGAAGTCCGGCGTGCCGCCCGTCTGCTACGCGACCGACGGCGTGGCCGATCTCGTCGCCGACGGCAGGACGGGCCTCTCCGTCGCCCCCGGCGACGCCGCCGCTCTCGCCGCGGGCATCGTCCGCCTTCTCGGCGACGAGCCGCTGCGCGCGCGCCTCGGCGCGGCCGCCGCCGCCGCGATCGGCCCCGAGTTCGACATCGACGGGATGGTCCGCTCGCAGGAGGCGCTGTACGACCGGCTCCTCGCCCGTTGACCGGCCGCTCGGCCTCTTCCTTCAGGGCGGCGGCGCGCTCGGCGCCTGGCAGGCGGGCGCGCTCGAGGTTCTGACCGCCCGCGGCGCGCGCTTCGACCGCGTCATGGGCTTCAGCATCGGCGCGCTGAACGGCAGCGCGCTCGCCTTCGGCCGCCTCGACGACGCGCTCGCGCGCTGGCGCCGGCTCGACTGGACCGCGATCCGGCCGCGACCCCGGCTGTTTCCGTTCTCCCTGTGCTCGACCGAGCCCCTGCGCGCCTTCCTCGACCACGCCGCCGACGAGGAGGAGGCCAAGGCCCGCCTCGCCGCCGAGCTGACCATCGTGACCGCCTGCCCGGCCGACGGCGCCCCCGTCAACGCGACCTACGCGCCCGGCGGAAGCGCCTGGGACGGCCCTCTCGTCGAGCATGCGGCCGCGTCCTGCGCGATCCCGGCCGTCTTCCCGCCCGTCGACCTCGTTTATCGCGGCCGAGCTCTAAGACTCGTCGACGGCGGCGTGCCGATGCGCCGCCCGCTCGACTTCTCGCCGCTGGCCGCCTCCGCCGACGTGCTCGTCCTCGAGATGGTCCGCGCCGACGAGGTCGGCCTTCGGTTCTGGACGCCGTGGCGCTCGGTCGAGCAGGCCTGCCGCGTCGCCGCCCGCCGCCTCGTCGACGACGGCATCCGCCCTCTGCCGCGCGTCCTGCGCCTGGCCCCCTCGAAACGGCTCGAGCCTCTCATGCTCGATTTCCGGTCCGCCGGCATTTCCAGGATGCTCGCCCAGGGCGCGGCCGACGCCGAGGCCTTCCTCGCCGCCCCCGAGTCGTATCGCGTCCGTTAAAATTGCTTTAATCGGCGGGCGTGGACATCTCCCGCCGCTCGTTCATCAAGTGGGTCATCGCCGGCGCCGCGTCGGCCTCCCCGTTCGGCTGCGCTCCTTCTAATAAAGGAGGGAATAAGCTCCCCGAGGCCGCCCTCGGCTCCGAGTCCAACAAGGTCTGCCACGACGTCCGCGACGGCCTCATGCGCTCCGGCTTCCCGCCGCCGTCCCGGAACGTGGATGTCGTCGTCGTCGGCGGCGGCCCCTCCGGCCTCGCCGCCGCCGAGCGCTGCTTCGGCTCCGACTTCCTGCTCCTGGAGAAGGAGCCCCACATGGGCGGCAACGCCTGGTCGGAAACCTGGGAAGGGCTCGACTACTGCACGGGCTCGGCCTGGATGTCCTTCGACATCCCCGAGGTCCGCGCCCTCTTCAAGCGCTGGAAGCTCGACCTGCCGATGATCAAGGGCAACGACAGCGCCCACTGGGACGGCAAGTGGATCAAGGACTTCTGGCACAAGGACCCGGACTGGCCCGCCTATGGCCAGCTTCCGTACCCGAAGTCCGTCCAGGACGACTTCCGCCGCTTCCTGAGGGAGACGGCCAAGCTGGACCGCGTCAAGGACGCCGAGAAGCTCGACGCCATGACCTTCGCGGATCTGTTCAGCGGCTACGACGGCCGCGTCAAGCAGTACTGGGACTACTTCGGCCCGTCCAACTGGGGCGCGCAGACCCAGGACACCTCCGCCCTCGTCGGCCTGACCGCCGTCCACGAGTGGACGCCCTCCGAGCGCCACACCTTCGAGGGCGGCCTCGGCATGGTCACGCGCAAGGTGTTCGCGTCGTTTCCCGAGGACCAGAAAAAGCGCTTCGTCCTCGGCGCCGCCGTGTTCGCCGTGCGCCGCGCCGGCAAGCGCGTCAACGTCTCATTCATGAAGGACGGGAAAGCCGAGACGGTTTCCGCCAAGAGCGTCGTGATGTGCGTGCCGAAGTTCATCGTGAAGCACCTGCTCGACGACTTGCCCGAGGCGCAATCCGCCGCGATGGCCAAGATGCGCTACGCCCCCTACCTGGTCTACAACTTCTGCTTCGACAAGGTCGTCTGGAACCTCAACTACGACAACTGGGCGATCGGCGCGCGCCATTTCACCGATTTCATTCCGGCCGACTACGCGACGCACGCCGACGGGGGGACTTGAGCCGCAAGCAGGTCATTACGGTCTACGCGCCGAAGACCGAGTCCGCCCGCGCCGACCTCCTCGACGACGAGGACGTCCTCGCCGAAGCCCACGCCGCGGGCAACGAGCTGTGCGGCTCCTTCTTCCCGTCCTGGGCCGACCACCTCAAGGAAGTGCGCGTCTACCGTCGCGGCCACCCGATGCCGATGTCGGCCCCCGGCTCGTGGTCCAAGCTCCAGCGCGCCACGCCCCTCGACCACGCGCCCGTCTACTTCTCTCATTCCGACAATTCCGGAACCGTCTCGGATCTTTACGAGGCGGCCCTCGGCTCCATCAAGGCGGCCGAGAAAGCTCTGACACACGTCTAGGAGGCATCACCATGGCGAAGTACACGGTCCCGGCGAACGGCGCGAAGATCGGCTACAAGGACGGCAAGATCCAGGTTCCCGACAACCCCATCGTCCCCTATTTCCCCGGCGACGGCACCGGCCCCGACATCTGGAAGGCCACGAAGATCGTCCTCGACGGCGCCGTCGAGCTCGCCTACAAGGGCAAGAAGAAGATCGCCTGGATGGAAGTCTACGCCGGCCTCTCCGCGCTCAAGGCCTACGACAAGGACACGGTGCTTCCGCAGGAGACGCTCGACGCGTTCAAGGAGTACCGCGTCGGCCTCAAAGGCCCGCTGACCACGCCCGCCGGCTCCTTCAAGTTCGTCTGCCTCGACTGCGCCGCCGAGCTCATGGACCGCCCGGCGAACTGCCCGAAGTGCAAGTCCGAGTGGATCACGCCGCGCTTCCGCTCCGTCAACGTCGGCCTGCGCCAGAAGCTCGACCTCTACGCCTGCGTGCGCCCCGTCCGCTGGTTCACCGGTGTGCCGTGCCCCGTGAAGTCGCCCGAGAAGTTCAACATCGTGATCTTCCGCGAGAACACCGAGGACATCTACGCCGGCATCGAGTTCGAGTGGGGAACCGCCGAGCAGAAGCAGGTCTACGAGTTCATCACGAAGACCATGAAGAAGAACATCCCGTTCCCCGACTCCGGCATCGGCATCAAGCCGATCTCGAAGACCGGCTCGCAGCGCCTCGCGCGCATGGCGATCAAGTACGCGATCGACCACAAGAAGCCGTCCGTCACCCTCGTCCACAAGGGCAACATCCAGAAGTTCACCGAGGGCGCCTTCCGCGACTGGGGCTACGAAGTGGCCGTCACCGAGTTCCGCGAGCACGTCGTCACCGAGGCCGAGCTGTGGGACAAGCTCGACGGGAAGATGCCCGCCGGCAAGGTCCTCATCAAGGACCGCATCGCCGACCAGACCTTCCAGCAGTTCCTGCTGCGCCCCGACGAGTACAGCGTCATCGCCACGACGAACCTGAACGGCGACTACCTCTCCGACGCGGCGGTCGCGCAGGTCGGCGGCCTCGGCATCGGGCCCGGCGCCAACATCGGCGACGGCTGCGCGATCTTCGAGGCCACGCACGGCACGGCCCCGAAGTACACGAACAAGGACATGGTCAACCCGGGCTCCCTGATCCTCTCGGGCGTCATGATGCTCGAGCACATGGGCTGGCAGGAAGCGGCCGACCTCATCGTGAAGGGCCTCGAGAAGACGATCGCGGCGAAGACCGTCACCTACGACTTCGAGCGGCAGATGCCGGGCGCGACGAAGATCAAGTGCTCGGAGTTCGGCGCGGCGATCGTCAAGAACATGGGCGGCGCGGCGGTGGCCGCCTGAGCTGAGTCTCAACGACAGAGAGCCGGCGCCCGCGAGGGCGCCGGCTTTTTGGCACACCGCCGCTCTGGGCTTATCCGCGCCGGAGGGACATACTGAGGGCATGAGAGCCCTCGTCCTCGCGCTGTTCGCGCTCATCGCCTCGCCGGCCGCGACCGCGGACCGCGCGCCGCTCGACGCCTTCAAGAGCGCCCTGGACTCCGCGATCGCGGCCGAGCCGCTCGAGCCCGAGGCCTACCTCGTCCGCAGCCGGTACTACATCCGCGTCAAGAACTGGCCCCTCGCCGCCGAGGACTGGCTCGAGGGCCGCCGCCTATGGATCTCCAAGTACCACGGCGCGCTCGGCATGCGCGCTCCCGACCGCGCCGTCGACATCATCGCCCGCGTGATGGGGGCCGCGGACGAAGTCGGGCTCGACCCCGACTACGCGGCGACCAAAGCCCTCGACACCCTCATCCTGGTCGGCGAGTGAATATCCGCGGTTAAAAACGCTAGAATCACCGTCACATGGCCGTTAAGCCCTACCTGTCGGCGCTGATCCCGGTCTACAACGAGGAAGAGAACCTGCCCGCCCTGGGGGAGGAGGTCTCGTCCGCGTTGAACGCGCTCGGCAAGCCGTACGAGGTCATCCTCGTCGACGACGGCTCCAAGGACCGCTCTTGGGAGGAGCTTCTCAAGCTCACGAAGAAGCACCCTCACTTCAAGACCGTGCGCCTGGGCCGCAACGCCGGCCAGACCGCCGCGATGCTCGCCGGCATCCAGCACGCCTCCGGCGACCTGATCGTCTGCCTCGACGCCGACATGCAGAACGACGCGCGCGACGTCCCCAAGCTGATCGCGAAGCTGGAAGAGGGCTACGACTGCGTCTCCGGCTGGCGCAAAGACCGGCAGGACCGCTTCCTCGACCGCAAGCTTCCGTCGATGATCGCCAACGGCTTCATTTCCCGGGTGACGGGCGTGCGTCTCCACGACTACGGCTGCACGCTCAAGCTCTACAAGGCCGAGTACCTCAAGCCGCTCCGGCTGTACGGCGAGATGCACCGCTTCGTGCCCGCGTTGGCCGGCTTCCTCGGCGCGCGCGTGGCCGAAGTCCCGGTCAATCATCGCGCGAGAACGCGCGGGGTTTCCAAATACGGCATCTCGCGCACCTTCAAGGTCCTGCTCGACCTCATGACGGTCAAGTTCATGGACTCCTACCTCGGCAAGCCGATCTACCTGTTCGGCGGCGGGGAGTGCTCATGGGGCTTCTCGGCGTGGCGTTCGGTCTCGACACGCTGTACAAGAAGTTCTATCTGGGCATCTTCGTCAAGGACCAGCCCCTCTTCCAGATCGCCATCTTCTGCCTGCTCATCGGCTTCCAGATGGTGCTCATCGGCTTACTGGCCGAGATCCTCGTCCGGATCTACTACGACCTCAAGGACATGCGACCGTACTTCGTCCGCGAGACCGCGGGCTTCTAGCCGGGCGAGGTTCTTCTTCCCGGACGGACTAACAATTTGTTAGTTAGGGGGAATGATGACCGCCCTCCTGGCCCACAAGGACTATCTGCGGGTCCTTCACGCGATCACGCGCGGGCCGACGCGCTTCTTCCGACTGCAGGAGGAGCTCGAACTGCACCCGCCGCAGCTCCATCGGGCCCTGAAGTTTCTGCTGGAGGGCGGATACGTCCGGCTCGCGGTCGCCGACACGGAGACGCGCTACAAGCCCCTGATGTACGTCGCGACGCGGCGCGGCGAGGCGATGTGGAGCGAGTTCATGAAGTTCGCGACGTCGGTCCGGCGGCGTCCCGAGCTCGGTCCCAAGGACTTTCGGGACCTCCAATCCTGCTGGTATTGAGGACCAACCGGCCCCGCCCGATGGGCCCACGGCCCCAGGCGCTTTCCCTAATAGAACCTTAAACTGAAGGGGATGCGCGTTCTACTCGCGATCGTACTCGCCGCTCAATCGGCGAGCGCCCAGCTCGTGCTGCGCCCCGGACCCGCCGCCTTGGCCGGGGCCGGCGCGACGGCCGGCGCCGTCCGGCTCGACGTCCCGCGGTGGACGGCCGACTTCATCTCCTTCCTGACCTCGCCCGCGCCCAGCCTCGACGCCGTGCGCGCCGTCTCGCGCGCCCTCGAAAAAGCCGACCTGAACGACCCCGCCGTACGAGCGCAGCTCGCCCCCTGGCCCGCGCCATCGCTCTGCACGCCCAGCCGCTTCTCGCCAAGCCCCAAAAAGGCGTCAGCGACGCGCAGCTCGTGCACACGGGGAAAAACTCGACGTCCTCAACTACCCCGCCATCCGCGCCCTCCTGCCCGAGGAGACGCAGAACCGCATCGGCGCCGCCGACTGGGCGTACGGCAAAAATCTCTGGAACCCGACCGGCGCAGAGTGGACGCGAAAGAAGAAGTCTCTCGACCGGCTGATCCAGGACATCTCGACGTCTCTGGATAAGCCGTCCGACCTGCGCGACGAGCCCGCCCCGCCGGTCGCCCAAGGCCCGGCCGTCGAGCTCCAAGTCCTGAAGGGGAACATCGTCGACGCCGGGGCCCAGGCCGTGATGACGACGGTTCAGGAGAAGCACCTGTGCCACGGCGGCGTCAACGCGATCGTCGGCGCGGCCAACCCCTGCTTCTTCCGGCAGCTCCAGAAAGCCCCCGAGCTGAGCGACGCGGAAGCGCTCGTCGCCAAGGGCGACGGCAAGGGCCCGATCGACAACGTCGTCTTCGTCAACGACCGCAACGAGAAGCCTCTTAACGAGATCGTCTACGAGGGCCTCAAGGCCGCCGACAAGGCGGGCCTGCAGTCGATCTCGATCCCCGCGATGCGCGCCGGCAGCGTGTTCGGCGCCGTCGAGCGCAGCTACCGCGAGATCGGCCTCGAGATCCGCAAGGGCGTCGAGCGCTTCATGGCGGACGCGCGCGAAACGCTCAAGACGATCAAGCTCGTGGTCTGGAACGACGACAAGCTCGCCGACAAGCTGCACGCCGCGTTCGCGGAGCGCGTCGTCCGGGAAAGCTCGCTGCGCACCGACCTGCGCGAGGCCAAGCTCTCGAAGCAGGGCTACACGCTCACGCCGGCCCCCAAAATGCCCGAGGACCGCAGTTCCCCGATCTACGAGACGCTTCTCATGCCCTGGAATCTCAAGCACCTGCTCGTCCCGCACAAGCCCGTGAAGATCGGCGGCATCGAGGACAAGGCGTCCTTCAGCGCCCCCGTCACGTCGGTGCTCAACATGCCCGTGAAGCTCCCCGGCGGCGAGGTGACCGTGCCCGTCGAGCTCGCCCAGTTCCGGGAATTTCTCCAGAAGGTGATCGACCACGAGAAGGCCGTCAATCCCGACTTCGACGAGTTCTACATGTACTTCACCGTCGACCAGCACCTGGTGAAGAAGGGGAGCACCCACCGCCGCCCCGGCGTTCACATCGACGGAGTCCAGGGCGCCCGGTATAAAGTGAAGCTCCCGCCCGAGCATCTGTACTCGGCGAGCGACGCCCTCGGCACGGTGTTTTTTGATCAGGCCTTCGACCTGACGGCGCTCGACCCCGCGAAGCATCACGTGCACGCCGAGCTCGAGCGCCAGGCCCGGGAATCGAACGCCCGCGCCACGCCGGATTACGACATCGCGTTCTGGGACTCGTACTCGGTGCACCGCGCCGACGTCGCGACGGAAGACGTGATGCGGACCTTCGTGCGCGTCGAGTTCAGCAAGAAGAAGTACGACAGCGAAGGCGACACCGTGAACCCCGCGCTCGACTATCAATGGGAGCGCGTGAACCGGCCGATCCCGGCGGAACTCAACGACAAGCCCATCTTCTCGCCGGGCTACCACAAGGAGCTCGAGAGCCTGGACCGCGCCGCGCCCCACACGGTGAAGGACCTGAGCGGCTGGATCGCCGGCAACATCGGCCGCGAGGCGCTGAGCAACGGGCGTCCGTTCTTCATCGCGGAAGGCGACGCGCGCGAGACGCGCGCCTCGCTGGAGAAGGACGGCTGGCTCGTCGGCGAGCCGTTCGTGAAGGAGACCGGCTTCCACCAGGTCTACGACGCCGTCGCTCCGGGAGGGGAGAAGGCGACCCTGATCCTCGGCGTCAACGGCGAGAGCCGGGTGATTCACATCCAGAGCTTCCTGAAGCTCGCGGGGGTCACGGACGTCCAGACCCGCAGGGGCTTCCGCTCGTGGAAGGCGGAGTATCGCCGCGCGTTCGAGGCGCTCGGCCACATTCCCGATCTCGTCGTCTACGGGCTCACGCGGCCCGCGATGCGAGCCTTGATCGGCGACGCGCCGGGGCTGGAGACGTTCTGGGCGGACTTCAACGCGAAGAACGCCCCCAGAAGAACGACATCTCGCGGCGGCCGATGAAGGTGATCACGCTGTCCGACGGACGGAAGATCTGGTTCTTCATGCCGCTGTTCGGGGAGCTCGCGGGCGACCTGATGGAGGCGGTGCTCGAGCACGGGGCGAAGAACGTGCTCGTCACCAGCGCCGCGGGCTCGATCGACCCGGACCTCACGCTCGGGACCTGGTTCGACCCGCGCGCGGGGGACATCTGAGCATGGCGACGTCGAACACGCAGACGCTCGCGTGGGCGGAAGCGGAGTTCGCGCGCGGCACGCGCACGGTGGACATGGAGTACGGGCCGATCCTCGCGGCTTTCGCGAAGCACCCGGACGCGGCGCTCAAGATGGCGTACTTCGTCTCCGACGTGATGCGCGGACCGAACCGCACCGACCTCACCGAGGTGCGCATCGGCAAGATCAAGGGCGTGGCCGAGACCGCGGCGGCCCTCGCCGCCGAGGCGCTGGGCATCCCGCGCGCCGACGTGCGCGCCGTGGCCGCCGAAAATCGCGGCTTTTAGTCGCGTTACCTCAATGTCCAACGCCGCCGGATTTGTTATTCTTTTTAGGCCGGTTTTTCATCGAATTCTGAGAGGATAACCACATGAGCGTTGCTGAGAGCCTTGGCACCGGGCTGGACCTTGAGACGCGCACGATGGTCCTGGAGACCATCCGCGAGTACGGCAAGAAGAATTTCCCGCATTCCAAGCTCATCGAGCTCGACTCGCACAACGAGTTCCCGAAGAAGGAGATGGCCGACCTCTACGACCCCGACCAGGTCGCGTGCAACCTGATCATGATCCCGACGAAGTACGGCGGGCTCGGCGGCAACTCCTACGACATCTACCGCGCCTGCGAGGAGCTCTCGAAGATCGACCTCGGCGTGTGCACGTCGGTGTTCGCGACCTTCCTCGGCATGGACCCCATCATGATGGGCGGCACCGAGGAGCAGAAGACGAAGTGGATCACGAAGATCGCCCAGGACCGCTGCTACGTGGCCTACGGCGCGACCGAGGCGGCGGCCGGCTCCGATCTGCTGCACCTCAAGACGAAGGCCGAGCGCGTGATGGAAGGCGACAAGGTCGTCGGCTACAAGATCACCGGCGGCAAGATGTGGATCACCAACGCCGGCGTCGCCGGCGTGTTCACCATCCTCGCGCGCGCGCCGAAGGGCGTGTCCTGGTTCGTCGTCGAGAAGGGGACCAAGGGCCTGACCGTCGACAAGCACGAGGACAAGCACGGCATCCGCCTCTCCGACACCTGCCCCGTCAACCTGCAGGACGTCTACGTGCCGATCGAGAACCTCATCGGCGGCGTCGAGGGCAAGGGCCTGCGCCAGGCGCAGGCCGTGTTCGGCTACACGCGCCTCATGGTCGCCGCGATGGCGCTCGGGACCGGCTGGAAGGCCATCGAGCACGCGGTGCGCTACTCCCAGCAGCGCAAGGTCGGCGGCCAGCCGCTCTGCACCAAGCAGGGCATGACGCACAAGCTCATCGTTCCCTTCGCCGCCCGGCTCGAGGCCGCGCGCGCCTTCGTCGAGGAAGTCGCCCGCCGCATCGACGGGGAGAGGAAGGCCTGCAGACCGAGGGCGCCATCGCCAAGATGCTCGCCTCCGACACCGCCGACATGGCCTGCAACAACGCGATCCAGGCCTACGGCGGCAACGGCTACGTGCGCGAGTTCCCCGTCGAGAAGCTCAAGCGCGACATCAAGATCACCTGCATCTACGAGGGAACCTCGGAGATTCTCCAGCTCACGACCTTCCGCGAGCGCTGGCAGGCCAACATCAACGCCGAAGGCAAGTACTACGACAAGCTGGCCGAGGAGCTCGACGCGCTGCACGCGAAGGGCCCGTCGGTCGGCGCGGACGCGGCGGCCGTCGCCCTGCGCTCGCTGTCGGCGGTGCTCAAGGCCTGCTACGACCAGAAGCTCACCGCCAACCAGCTGGCCCACACCAAGCTCGGCGAGCTGATGACCTACGCCGAGACCGCGGGCGCCTTCTGCCGCGCCGCGGCGAAGGCCGAGAAGCCGGAGGCGGTGCAGTTCAGCCACGAGGCCTGGCGCAAGATGTCGCGCATCCACGCGGCGCACTCCGCGGGCTACGTGTCCAGCGAGGGCCTGGCCCTCGTCGCCGGGCTCGGCGACGCGTCGATGCTGGCGCTCGACTTCAAGAAGGTCGCAGCCGTCCAGAAGGGCGCCTACGCGGAGATGGACGCGGTGATGACGGACCTCGTCGCGACGTTCAAAGAAGACGTCCCCGCCTAAAGCTTGGGGAAGCTTCTCGCCGCCGCGATCATCGTCTACTCGATCCTCAAGCTCGCGCCGATGTGCGCGCGCCTGCCTGACGACCTGACGAAGGTCTCCACCGGAGCGCCCGCCGCAGCGGTCCCGGCGCAGGAGGCGCCCGTCGCGTCGACGGCCGCCGCGACGCCGGAGCCCGTGAAGCCGGCCTGGCCGGCGGACAAGCCCGCGGTGACCGTGAACACCTACCGCATGAAGACCATGTTCAAGATCGCCGACGGCAAGGGCATGGTCTCGGTGTCGGTCAAGAACGTCTCCGCGGTCGACGCCAAGGACCTCAAGCTCGCGCTGAGCGCGATCCGCGGCGGCGCGCGCGCCGAGCGCTGGACGGCGAACACCTTCGACCTCGCCGCCTCGACGTCCGTCTACCGCGGCCTGCGCCTGAACACAGGCACGATCGACGCGATGCTCGCCGAGCCGGCCGAACCCGGGTCCGAGCTTCGGTGGGACCTGTCGTACACGCTCGACGGGGAGACGGACAAGCGCTGCTACGTCCTGCGCGCCCTGCCCCGCACCCGGGAGCCCGAAGGCATCGAGTGGAAGACGCTCGAGACGTCGTCGTCCTGCCCCCAATAACCGGCGCTTTTTACAGCGTAATTTAGGGTGTAATACTCCCGGCCCCCGTGCGAATACGTACTGAAGGCGCAGGGAGGACCGCATGTCCCACAGCATGACCACCGAGCCGACCGCCGAGTTCGCCCGATTCTACGAGGAGATGTTCGACCGCGTGTACAACTACGCGCGGGGACGCACCGGCTCGGCGGCCCGGGCCGACGAGATCGCGGCCGACACCTTCGAGCGCGCGTTCCGCGCCTGGGGAAGTTCGACGCCTCGCGCGGCGACCGCCGCACCTGGCTGTTCTCGATGGCGTTCCGTTCCGTCGCCGACCACTACCGCTCGGAGAAGCGGGGGTGTGGTCGAGCCTCGAACTGGCTCCGGAAGCTGCCTCGACGGGCGACGCTCCGCCGCAGCTCGCGGAGAAGGAGCAGGAACGCAGGAATCTCGCGGCCGCGCTCGCCTCTTTAGAGGAGGAAGCCCGCGAGGTCGTCACGTTGCGCTTCTACTCGGGCATGACCAACCGCGCGATCGGCGAGCTGCTGGGGCTCTCCGAGTCCAACGTGGCCGTGATCCTGTTCCGGTCCGTGCGCAAGATGCGGAAGAATTTTCCCGGCGAGGGGGCTTGATATGAACGAAATCCAAGAGGCGGAGAAGTTCAGCGCGGAATTGGACAGGATTCTCAAGGGCGAGGCCCCGTCGGCCGGCCTCGACGCCGAGATGTCCGCGGACCTCGCGTTCGCGGGCCGTCTCGCGCGCCTGGACCGCAGCGCGGAGAGCCGCGACAAGGCCCGCGCCAAGACCAAGCTGCTCGAGCGCGCCGAGGGCAACCGCCTGCGCGCCATCCTCAATAAGGCCGGCGTGCGGCCGTCCGTCCTCGTCGCCGCGGCCGTGCTGCTCATGATCGGCATCGGTCTCTCGACGCTCAAGACCGTCGAGCCTGGTCTGTTCAACAACGTCCAACAGATGATTTCCGGCGGCACGGCCTCGCTCGACGGCGGCGGTGGCGGTGGCGGAGCAATCTTCGGGAACAGCTCAAGCCCCTACGATAGCGGAAACGCCTCGATCGCCGTCGGCGGCAGCGGCGTCGCGTACAACGCGGCGCCCCAGCCGAGCGGACACTTCGCGCGGCGCTTCGGCGCTCTGGGCGGCGCCCGCGGTCGCGCCCAGTACGCCAAGGGCGGCGGAGTCGCGGCGCTGCGCGGCGGCGGGCTAAACCTCCTCAAGGGCAAGGGCGCCCACGCCGGAGACCATGACCTCCGGCAGCAGCCAGAGCTCGACCGCGAGGGCTACTCCTACATCCTCGAGAACCCGTTCCAGCGCGTCAGCGAGCACCCGCTGTCCACGTTCTCGATCGACGTGGACGGGGCGTCCTATTCGAATACGCGCAGGATCCTGGGTGAAAACCGCCTCCCGCCGCCCGACGCGATCCGCATCGAGGAGTTCATCAACTACTTCGAGTACTCGTACCCCGAGCCCGAGGGCGAGCACCCGTTCTCGATCACGACCGAGGTCGCGGCCTGCCCCTGGAACGCGCAGCACAAGCTCGTGCGCGTCGGCCTCAAAGGGAAGTCGATGCCGGTCCAGAAGCTGCCGCCGAACAACCTCGTGTTCCTGATCGACACGTCGGGCTCGATGTACGGCGAGCTGCCGCTGGTCAAGAAAGGGCTGCTCCTGCTCGTCGAGAACCTGCGCCGAGAGGACACGGTCGCGATCGTGGCCTACGCGGGCTCCGCCGGGCTCGTGCTGCCGCCGACGCGCGGCGACCGCAAGGCCGATATCCGCGACGCCATCGAGCGGCTGCAGTCCGGCGGCTCGACGGCCGGCGGCGCCGGCATCCAGCTCGCCTATGAAGAAGCGCGGAAGAATTTCCTGAAAAACGGGAACAACCGCGTGATTCTCGCGACCGACGGCGACTTCAACGTCGGCGTGTCGAGCGACGGCGAGCTGACGCGCATGGTCGAGGAGAAGCGCAAGACGGGCGTGTTCCTGAGCGTGCTCGGCTTCGGCCGCGGCAACTACCAGGACGCGAAGATGGAGCAGCTGGCCAACAAGGGCAACGGCAATTACAACTACATCGACGGGATCATGGAGGCGGAGAAGGTGCTCGTCAAGCAGATGGGGGCGACCTTGCTGACCATCGCCAAGGACGTGAAGCTCCAGGTGGAGTTCAACCCGGCCAAGGCGAAGTCCTACCGCCTCATCGGCTACGAGGACCGGCTGCTGGCGGCCGAGGACTTCAACGACGACAAGAAGGACGCCGGCGAGCTCGGCGCGGGGCACACCGTGACCGCGATCTACGAGGTCGTCCCGCCCGGCGCGCCCGATCAGGCCGGACCCGTGGTCGATCCGCTGAAGTATCAGGCGGAGCCGGCTCCGGTCGCCGGCGGCGACGAACTGCTGACGGTCAAGTTCCGCTACAAGAAGCCGAAGGAGGACGAGAGCCGCCTGCTCGCGCGCGCGCTCAAGGACGAAGACCGGGCGTGGAGCGAGGCCTCGGGGGACTTCAAGTTCGCGGCGTCGGCGGCCGGCTTCGGGATGCTGCTGCGCTCGTCGAAGGCGGGCGGCAGCCTGACCTGGGACGCCGTGCGCGAGATGGCGGCCGCCGGGGCCGGGTCGAACGCCGACCGGGCCGAGATGGTCCGGCTCATCGACACGGCCCGGGTCCTGTCGAGGGCGTCTACGACCCGCTAGGTTTGGTATCCTAGGGGGTGAAGGAAGAGTCTCCGTTCAAGTTCCCGCTCAACGACCTCGAGGAAAACGGCCAGCTGCCGGTCAACGCCTCGGCCCCGGCCGCGGCGTTCCCCGACGCGCTGACGGAGGGGAACTCGTCGGGCCGGTGAAGCTCGACGGGATGATCCTGGCGGTGGACTCCGACGCGACGTTCGCCGGCGACGCGAAGGGGAACTGGCGCTTCGAGTGCACGCGCTGTCTCAAACCGGTCGAGGAATCCTTCAGAACGCCGATCGAGGTGCTCGTGCCGATCGCCGACGGGCACATGGACCTCACCGATGAAGTGCGCCAGTCCATCGCGCTCAACCAGCCGATGCAGATCCGCTGCAAGCCGGACTGCAAGGGGCTGTGCCCGACGTGCGGGAAGAACATGAACGACACGGCCTGCGGCCACGAGGGAGTGCTCGAGGCCCCGCCGATGAGCCTGGAGCCGAAGGCGCCCCCGTCGAAGCCCCGCCTGAGCCCGAAGCGCGGGCCGAAACGGTGAGGCTCGCGCTCTTCGCCGTCCTCCTCGCCGCGCCCGCGGCCGCCGACGAGCTCGCGCGCGCCTTCGCCCAGGCCTCGGCCTCCGCCGCCGCGCCGAAGCCCGCGCCGCGGCCCGTGAAACGCTCCGAGACGGGCGCGCGCTTCCAGCAGAAGGAGTTCCCGGCTCCCGCGGCCGGCGCGTGCGGGATCAAGCGCTTCACGCTCGAGGACTTCGAGCACCGCAGCGCCGAGGGGAGTTCGACCGCTCGCGCATCACGGTGATGGGCGCCGTCGTCGAGACGACCGCCCCCGAGTGCCTGCGCGACTACGCCGTCGTCAATTTCATCCGCGGCTGCGCGTGGCACGACCGCTACGAGCTGCCGTCGCTGGCCCTCAAGGAGCGCGTCCACGACGTCGCGCGCTGGTACAAGGGGAAGCGCGTCGTGTTCTCGCACCCGGACTTCGAGGTCGACACCGTCGACGAGGACCCCGTCTACGCGTCCGACGCGGACGCGGCGGACCGGCTCGGGATGACGTACGTGCCCGTCAAGCGCCCGCTGCGCCTGCGCCCCGACCGCGCGAGCCTGCTCTCCGACCTGCGCGTCTTCGACAATCCGTCGGAGCGGGGCTTCCTCCAGGACGCCGCCGCCCCGGCCTCGCTGTACTTCGTCACCGACGTCCCCGACGGCGGCGTGACGATCCTCGACGAGGAAGGGAAGTGGCTGAGCGCGGCCAACTCCTCGCTGGACTTCCGCACCTGCGTGTACCGCACGGCCGACGTCCCGTCCTCCGGCGACATGCCGCCCGGCGATCCCCTGGTCTGCTTCACCTGGTCGTCGCGCCACGTCTACGATCCCGCGGCCCGGGAGTTCAAGGGAGACGCCTCCGGAGGCCCGGATCCGTTCTGCGCCTCGGCGCCGCCGAAAGTCCCGCTGCCCGGCTCCGGCGATTGACCCGCGCCCCCGATAAAGGCTAAAATCTCGTCACAATCTCAATTAGAGGAAGAACATGCCTAACCCCAAACGTAAGCATACACGCTCCCGCCGCGACAGCCGCCGCTCCGCCAACTGGAAGCTCGAGGCCGTTCCGCTGAGCAAGGACAAGGACGGCCGCTGGCACCGCCCCCACACGATCAGCCCCGACGGCTACTACAACGGCGTCCTCGTGCGGCCCCCGAAGGTCAAGAAGAACAAGGGCCAGGCCGAGGGCGGCGACGAAGGCAAGAAGTAAGATTTAACCTCCGCGTGAGGATAGCGCTCGACGCCGTCGGCGGCGACTTCGGACTGACCCCCAACATCGAGGGGGCGATCCAGGCCGCCAACGCCTTCGGCGTCGAGCTGCTTCTCGCGGGACCCGCCGACAAGATCCGCGCCGAGCTCTCGGCGCGCGGCATCGCCCCGGGCGACTCCCGGTTCGACATCGTCGACGCGCCCGACACGGTGGGCATGGACGAGGAGCCCGCGTCCGCGTGCCGCTCAAAGCCGAACTCTTCCATCATGGCGGCCGCGCGCGCGGCCGCGGAGGGGAAGGCGGCCGGCTTCGTCTCGGCCGGCAACTCCGGCGCCACGATGTGCGCGGCGCTGTTCTCCTTCAAGCGCGTGCCCGGGATACTCCGGCCCGCGATCGCGTGCCCGATCCCGACGGCCAAGGGCGTGACGATCCTGCTCGACGCCGGCGCCAACATGGACTGCAAGCCGTGGCATCTCGTGCAGTTCGGCCAGATGGGCGCGCTGCTCGCGCGCCACGTCTACGGCATCTCCGAGCCGACCGTCGGCCTGCTGACGATCGGCGAGGAGGAGGGGAAGGGCAACGACCTCGCGAAGGAGGCGTTCCCGCTTCTCAAGAGCTCGGGCGTCAACTTCTTCGGCTGCGTCGAGGGCCGCGACGTGCCCGCCGGCAAGGTGGACGTCGTCGTCTGCGACGGCTTCGTCGGCAACGTGCTGATCAAGACGATGGAAGGCACCGCGATGGCGATGATGGCCCAGCTCAAGGGCGAGCTCATGTCATCCTGGCGCTATAAAATAGCTACGCTCGCACTGCGCGGTCCCCTGTCGCGCTTGAAGCGAAAAATGAGCTACGATGAGTACGGCGGCGCGCCGCTGGTCGGCGTCAACGGCGTCGCGATCGTCAGCCACGGCTCGTCCAACGCGCGCGCGATCGCCAACGCGCTGCGCGTCGCGGCGAAGACGGCCGAGGCCGGAGTGCCGAAGGTTTTGAAGGAGGTCGTCGCCCGAGCGGCGGCCCCCGAGGAGAGAGTGGAGATATGACGACCGAGACGGCCGTGCGCGAGGTTCCGACGACGGGCGTGCGCCTGAAGGACAAGGTCGCGATCATCACCGGGTCGGCCCAGGGCATCGGCTTCGCCACCGCCGAGCTCTTCGCCGCCGAAGGCGCGAAGGTCGTCATCGTCGACGTCAACGCCGAGCTGGCCGCCGCCTCGGCCGCCAAGCTCCAGGCCGCCGCCGGCCGCGATATGCTCGGCCTCGGCTGCGACGTGACCAAGCCGGAGCAGGTCGAGGTGGTCGTCAAGGCCGCTCTCGAAAAGTTCGGCAAAATTGATATATTGGTGAACAACGCGGGGATCACCAAGGACAACCTGCTCATGCGGATGTCCGAGGGCGACTGGGACCTCGTGCTCGACGTGAACTTGAAGGGCGCGTTCAACTTCATCAAGGCCTGCATCAAGCCCATGATGAAGGCGCACTACGGGAAGATCGTGAACATCGCCTCGATCGTCGGCCAGGAAGGCAACGCGGGGCAGGCCAACTACGCGGCCTCGAAGGGCGGCCTCATCTCTTTGACGAAGTCGGTGGCGCGAGAGTTCGCGTCCCGCAGCATCAACGCGAACGCGGTCGCGCCGGGGTTCATCAAGACGCGCATGACGGACGCGATTCCTGAGGAAGCCAAGAAGAAGCTCCTGGACAAGATCCTCCTCGGGCGCATGGGCGACCCGATCGACGTCGCGCGCGCGGTTCTGTTTTTGTCGTCGGACGAGTCGGCGTACATCACGGGCACGGTGCTCGGGGTGAACGGCGGCGGGTACATGTAAATAGTCGTCAAGGAGATAAGACATCATGGCTGATGCCAACATCGCGGACCGCGTGAAGCAGATCATCGTCGAGCAGCTCGGCGTGGACGCGGCGGAAGTCACCCCGGCGGCGCACTTCGTCAACGACCTCGGCGCGGACTCGCTCGACACCGTCGAGCTCGTCATGGCGCTCGAGGAAGAGTTCGACACCGAGATCCCCGACGAGCAGGCCGAGAAGATCCAGACCGTCGGCCAGGCCATCGACTACATCTCGGCCCACGCCAAGAAGTAAGGCGGGTTTTCCGATGCCTCGACCTCTCGAAGAGGTCGTCGGGTACCGGTTCAAGGACCCCGCTCTGCTCAAGCAGGCGCTGTCGCATAAGTCGCACGCCAGCGAGAGCGGAAGCGGGGTCTACAACGAGCGCTTGGAGTTCCTGGGCGACAGCGTGCTGGCGTCGGTCGTCGCGCACGCGGTCTACGCGGGCTTTCCGGACGAGCCCGAGGGCAACCTCTCCAAGAAGAAGTCCCTGCTCGTGAGCCGCCCGAGCCTCGCCGCCTGGGGCGAGGAGCTGGGCATCGGGGCGCACCTGCACCTCGGCGTCGGCGAGGAGTCGACCGGCGGACGCACGCGGCAGAGCCTTCTCGCCAACGCCGTCGAGGCCCTGATCGGGGCGATGTACCTCGACGGCGGGTACGAGGCCGCGGCGAAGTTCATCCGCTCCTGGTACGAAGCCAGGCGGGGGACCCTGCTCGAGACCGACCACAAGAGCAGGCTGCAGGAGATCCTGCAGAAGCGGCACAAGTCGCCGCCGACGTACGAGACGACGTCCGCCTTGGGCCCGGACCACGACAAGGTCTTCGAGATTCTGGTCCGTCTCGGGGAGACGGAGCTCGGCCGGGGAGCCGGCAAGAGCAAGAAGGAAGCGGAGCAGGCCGCGGCGCGCGACGCGCTGGCGAAGCTGGAAAAGGGGAAGCCATGAGCGAAATCCACGAGTTCATCGGCTGCGGCCGCCGCGTCGCGGACGAGGGGCCGGCCCCGGAGTGCAGTCCGCCCTCCTCGGCGTTCCGGCGGTCTACGCGCCCGACCGCCCTTTCGACACATGTCATGTTTTCCTTGATCTGTCCCTCGATTTCCGCCGCAAGCAGCTCTCTGGATCCTGCCGCACGACGATCAGGCCTCGCCGCGCCGGCCTCCGGTCCCTGTCTTTCGACGCGATCGACCTGAAGGTCGCCAAGGTTCTATTCGACGGACGCCCCGTCCGTTTCACCAACGGGAAGGGCAAGCTGGTCGTCCAGACCGGCGTTCTCGACGAAGGGCGGGAATACGAGGTCGAGGTCCGTTATTCTGTCGTGGATCCTGCGGCGGGCCTCCATTTCGTCGAAAACCCGGTCCAGATGTGGTCGCAGTCCCAGCCCGAGGACGCGCGGCGCTGGTTCCCGTGCCACGACGCGCCCGGAGAGAAGGCCACCTCCGAGGTGCGCGCGACCGTGCCCGCGGGCTTCCGCGCCGTCTCCAACGGAATCCTGCTCGAGCATTCGACGCGCGGCGCCAAGGAGGTCTGGCACTGGCGCCTGGACCGGCCGCACTCGATCTATCTGATCACGCTCGCCGTCGAGCCGCTTCGCGGAGATCGTCGAGGACTGGGACGGCATTCCGATCGTCTATTACTGCGAGAAAGGCCGCGAGGCCGACGCCAGGCGCGGCTTCGGGCGCACCGCCGCCGCGATGAAGATCCTCTCGGAGAAGACCGGCGTGCGCTACCCGTACGCCCGCTACGCGCAGGTCGCCGTCGCCGAGTACCCGGGCGGCATGGAGCACACGACCGCGACGACGCAGACCGACGCCTGCCTCATCGACGCGCAGGCCCACGCCGACCACGACCTCGACACCTTGGTCGCCCACGAGCTCGCGCACCAGTGGTTCGGAGACCTCGTGACCTGCGCCGAGTGGCCGCACGCCTGGCTCAACGAGGGCTTCGCGACCTATTCCGAGGTGGTGTTCCTCAAGGAGGACCGCGGCGAGGACGAGGCGCTCTACGAGCTGCTCCAGAACCGCCGCGTCTATCTCGACGAGGACGCGGGCCGCTACCGCCGCCCGATCGTCTGCCGCACCTACACCGACCCGTGGACGATCTTCGACCGCCACCTCTACGAGAAGGGCTGTTGGGTGCTGCGCATGCTGCACCTCGAATTGGGAGACGAGCTCTTCTGGAAAGGCGTCAACCTGTGGCTCACGCGCCACCGCGACGGCATCGCCGAGACCCAGGACCTCGTCGCCGCCTTCGAGGAGGCGACGGGCCGCAACCTGCAGGGCTTCTTCGACCAGTGGGTATACCGCGGAGGGCATCCGGCCCTCAGACTGCGCTGGCGCTGGGACGGCAAGCGCAAGGGCGAGCTGCACCTCACGCAGACGCAGGACGTCTCCGACTCGTCGCCGGCCTACAAGCTCAAGGCCCGGTTCCGCGTGACGGGCCGCGGCTGGACGCGCGACTTCGTCGAGACGGTCGACGCCAAGGAGCACCGCTTCGTCTGGAATTTGCCCGGCGAACCGCTCGACGTCGAGTTCGACCCCGGCCTCGAGCTGCTCGCGTCCTCGACGATGAAGAAGCCGCACGCGATGTGGCTGCGCCAGCTGCGCGGCGGCTCGACTTCGTCCTCGCGATCGATCGCGGCGTCCTACGTCGCGGGCTGGGGCGGCGCCGCCGCCGTCGCCGCGCTCGAGGCCGCCGTCCGCCGCGAGAAGTTCTGGGGGTCGGCCTCCGAGGCCGTCTCCGCGCTCGGTTCCGTCTCGGGGCAGGGCGCCGTCGAGGCCCTTCGCCGGCTCGCGAAGACCGAGAAGCGGCCCAAGGTCCTGCGCGCCGTCGTCGAGCAGCTCGGACGCCGCGGCGGCGCCGCCGACGCGCGCGCCCTGGCGCCGCTGGCCCGCTCCGGGCGCAGCCTGCTCGTGCGCGCGGAGGCCACTCGCGCGCTGGGCCACCTCGACTACGCGCGGCACTCCGCGCTGATCGACCGGAACATGAAGGCCGCGACCTATCGCGACGGAGTCGCCGCCGCGGCCGTGTCCGCGACGGCCGCCTCGCGGGATCCGCGCGCCGCGCGCAAGCTGCTCGCCGCGTCGAAACCGCCCTACCGCTTCGGGGCCCGCGTCGCCGCGATCCGGGCGCTCGCCGAATACGCTCCGTCGATGCCGGAGGCGGTGCCCGCTCTGATCGCGATGCTCTCGGAGAAGGACGAGCGCGTGAGCCTGATCGCGTGCGCGGCCCTCGGCCGGACCGCCGACGAGCGGGCCCTGCCCGCCCTCGAGAAGGCCGCGAAATCGGCCGGCAACCCGCGCATCCGCGTCTACGCGACCGAGTCGGCCGCGCGCATCAAGGCGGGCACGAAGACCAAGACGAAGCTGCCCGCGCGCTAGGAGCGCCGGCCGAACTTCCAGCCGAGGCTGAGCCGGAACGCCTGGCCGAGCGCCCCGAGAGGCTGGAAGCCGACGTCGAAGGAGAAGCGGTTGACGCGCGCGCCCGCGCCGAACGTCAGCCCGGAGAGGATCCCGAGGTCCGGGACCGAGCGGCCGTGGAAGCCGACCCGGGCGATCGCGTAGGTCCCCTTGGCGACCGTTCGCTCGTACTCCACGCCCAGCTTGGCGTAGGGACGCGCGTGAAGGGGGACGACGGCCTCCGCGGCCGTGACGACGTGGCCGTCTTCCGGCTCCCAGTCGTGCGCGAGGCCCAAGGAGAGCTCGAGCGGAAGGGGCTCGGAGTCCCTGATGTACTTGAGGCGGCCGCCGGCGTTGCGGAACGCCCAGGCCATCGCCAGCGCGGGGCGAGTCGACGGGCGGTAGACCACGCCTCCGTCGGCGGAGGCCGTCGCCGCGGACCGGTTTCCGATCGACTCCGAGACGATCTTGACCGCGCCGCCGGCGCGGAACGCGCCCGTCCAAGGCTCGCGCTCGTCGTCCTCGTTGCGGCGGCCCGCGCCGCCGATGTTCCACGCGTCCCGGAAGTAGCCCCGGTCGCGCGTCATCGCGTCCTCCTCGGTGAAGGCGCGGGCCCAGCCGAAGGAGATCGCGCTCGACTGGGGGAGAACGAGCCGTTCTTGATGCCCACGTTGTCGACGCGTTCGATCGCGCCCTGCGAAAGGCGCGTGAAGGCGAAGCCGAACACGCCGCCGGACCAGCCGGCGGGCAGGGCGAGAGCGGCGTAGTCGTGGTGCACGGAATCCGGGAGCTCGGAGCGCGAATACCCGAGCTCGAGGCCCCTCGCGCCCGCGAGGCCGGCGGGATTCCAGTACATCGCCTCGGGGCCCTCGGCCGAGCAGACCATCGCCTCGCCCATGCCGAGCGACCGAGCGCCGGCCCCGATCTTCAGGAACTGGGCGCCGTTGACCCCCGCGTCGTCCTGGAACGCGGCGCCAGCTCCGACCGGGGAGAGAAGCAGCGCGGCGAGAAGGAGGGCCCTCACCGGACCACCGCCACGCGGCGGACCTTTCGGCCGCCGGCGCCCTCGATGATCGCGTAGTAAGTTCCGGTCGCGACGTTGCGGCCGTGAGCGTTGCGGCCGTTCCAGGTCAGGACCCCCGTCGCGGCCGCCGTGCCCTCCCAGACCATTTCGCCCGTCAGCGACATGACGCGGATCTTCGTTCCGTCCGGGAAGTTGGCGAAGGTCAGCGCCTGAGACCCGTACGAACCGCTCGGATCGCCGATCTCCCACGGCTGCGGGAAGATGATCCCCTCGTCGACGGAGGAGGAAGCCGCCGAGAAGAACGGGGAGAACGACGAGAAGTGATCGAGCGTCGCGGCGATCACGCGGGCGTTGACGTCGACCGCCGAGGGCACGACGACCCACTGCCCCGACGCGTCGTCGAAACGCGCGATGAGCAGGCGCTTGGGGTCGGAGCCTGGAGGCAGTTGCGCGGGATCGTAAGAGAAGAGAAGGCGGACGGGCTTCTGAGGCTGAAGGCCCCCGGCGGAGATCTGGACGCCGACCGAGGGGCCGAGGGCGGTCAGGCGCGCCACCGCGCTGGCCGGATTGGACAGGTCGAGCGTCACGCCGGACAGCATCGTCACCGCGGTGCCCGGCGGGAAGGTCCCCGGCAGGACGTCGGCGACGATCGAGGGCGACACCGTGAACGGGGAGGCCAGGGCCAAGGTCAGCCCCGAGCCGGACACGGTGCCCGAGGACAGGGTCGGCGAGGCCGTCCGCGTCGAGCCGATCGTCAGATAGTTCGCGTTGCCCTCGAAATCGAGCGCGCCGACGCGGAAATGATAGAGCGTGCCGAACGAGAGGCCCGACAGATTCGCCGAGCCCGCGCCGGGGGCCACGACGCTCGAACGGACGATCGCCGTGAAGCCCGCGTCGGAGGCGGCTTCGACGAGGTACCCGGCGCAGGCCGAGGCCTGCGGCGCCAGGGGCAGCGCCGTCCAGGCGACGGTGACGCTCGCGACGCCGACGAGGGGAAAAGGGGCGCCCGCGGCGGAAGGAGCGTTCGCCAGGGTCGAGCCCTGCCCGAGGACCGTCCACGGACCGTCGGGCGTCGGGGGGTTGAGGCTCAGCGCGCGCACGCGCAGGTAGTGAGACGTGTTCGGCGAGAGGCCGGAGATCGTCGCGGCGGCGTTGAGCGTCGTCGAGGAGCCCGCGACCGGGGCGAAGCCCGCGAAGGCGGACGCCTGCACGAGGAACTGGGTGCCCGGTCCGAGCGTCGAGCGCGTCCAGGCGGTCGCCAGAGTGCCGGTCGTCCGGGCGACGACGGCGGGGCCGGAGGCGGGGGCGGCGACCACCGTCGTCGCCGTCGACGCGGGGGCGGTGAACGCGGTCGGAGTGCCCGAGAGGTTCAGCGCGGCGACCTGCGCCCAGTACAGGCGGTTGGAATCGAGGCCCGTGAACGACGCCGCGTTCGCCGACGTGACGACGCTCTGCGAGACGGTGAGCACGGCGGGATCCGTCGAGAGGCGCACGACGTAGCTCGTTCCCGCGGGGTTGCCTCCCGAGTTGAACGAGAACGTGAAGCCCGCGGAGCCCTGGCCGGAGAACGGCTGGACCGGCAAGGTCGGGTCGAGCGCGAAGGTCGCCGTCGAGCCGAGCGTCGTGAACGCGGTCGCCGTGTCCGCGTGCGAGTGCGCCAGGGCCCGGACCCAGTACTGGGTGTTCGCCGTCAGGCCGGAGAACGTCGCCTGCGTGTTGCGCGTGAAGGACGACGCGAGGACCGGAGTGAACGACGCGTTGGCCGAGACCTCTGCCTGCCAGAGCGTCGTCGCGGAGTTCCCGGCCGAGGACCACGCGACCGTGAAGCTCGTCTGCGCGACGCCGACGAACGGCGTCGTCGAGACGGCGGGCGGGGCAGCCAAGGTCGGCGTCGGGGCCGCGGGGCTCAGGAAGGGGCCGCCGACCGCCTGGACGCGGAAGTAGTAGCTCGTGTTCGGGGCCAGGAAGGGGAACGTCGCGAACAGGTTCTTCGTCGAGCTGCTGAAGACGGTCCCGGCGAACGCCGGCGACGTCGAGGCCGCCGCGGCGTAGGTGACTCCGGGCGCGTTGCCGCCGGAGCTCCAGTCGAAGCGGATCGAGCTCGTCGACACCTCGGAGAACAGGGGGCTGATCGGGGCGACGAGATCGGTCAAGGTCGTCGCCGAGACGGGCCCCGTCGCGGTCTGCGCGCCCGTGAAGTTCAGCGTCGCGTGGCGGAACCAATAGGTCGTCAACGGCGCGAGGCCCGTCACCTGCAGCGAGAGGTCGGCGCGGTTGAGGGTCGACGCCGTGAACTGGGTCCCGCTCATGTCGGCCCGTGTCGACGCCGTGACGGCGTAGCCCCAGCACGAGGTGGCCGCCGGGGGCGCCGGGCAGGCCGACGCCCACGACACGGTCGCGCTCGAGACGTGCGCGGCGACGGTCGGCAGCGCGGCCGGAGGCGCGGCGAGGGTCGACGTGCTGATGAAGGCGCCGGGACCGTCGACGCCGGACCCGCTGCCCTTGATCAGGGCGCCCGTCGTCGTGTTCGCCGCGAGTCCCGTGTGCGTGTAGGAGGGCGCCGTCGTGACCGCGAAGCGCACCGCGGGGTTCGTCGCGTAGTACAGCGAGTAGGCGTCGGCGCCGACGACGGAGTTCCAAGTCCACGTCACCGAGCTCGGGCCGAGCGTCGTCGCCGAGAGGCCCGTGGGGGCGAGACGGGCTGGGGGCTCGCGGAGAGCTTGCCGTAGCCCCAGGTATAGGTCGGCACCGCGCCCGTCGCGCCGTCCGTGCGCGCCTGCGCGCGCAGGATCGTCCGCAAGTCCGCGACCGTGCGCTCGGGCCCGGCCTGCAGGCGCGCGGCGAGCACGCCCGTGACGGCGGGAGCCGCCATGCTCGTGCCGCGCAGGATGCGGTGCCGAAGATCCTGAAGGACAAGCGCGGAGGAGGCGGCGGGCGTCGTGTCGGCCGAGTACGCCGAGGCGACCACGTCGCCGGGCCCGGTGATCTCCGGGATCTGCCGGCCGTCCCGCGTGGGCCCCTGAGAACTGAACGCCGACAGAGAGCCGAGCGTCGACTGGTTGCCGAAGCTGTAGGCGAAGCCGTCGCTGCCGTACCAGTACTGCTTCGACGCGTAGGAGGCGACCGCGAAGACGTTCGGCGCGGACGCGGGCTCGCCGGCCGTCATCGTCTGGTCCGGGGACGCGAAGCTGATCCCCTCCGAGCCCGGGTCGAGGTAGCCGTCGACGCGGCCCGAGCCGCCGAAGGAGGTGCGCGCCAGCGAGATCAGGATCGACGGCACGGTGATCCCGGCGCCGCGCGTGACGTAGACGTAGAGCTGCTTGTCGCCCGACGGGTGGCCGGAGTTGACCGAATTGTACACCTCGACGGTGTGGCCGCCGATCACGCCCGACGACATCCCCGCCGCGGCGCGCGTGACGGAGCCGCCCTGCCCGGTCAGCGTCACGGTGACCGTGTAATGGTCGGCGCCGGGGTGCCAGAGTTCGATGTCCGCGTCCGTCGTCGCCGCGTCGATGTTGACCGTGATGCCCGCGCTGCCGAAGGTGAGGCTGTGCGCGTTCGAGGAGCCGTCGTTGCCCATCGCGACGACGACGGGCGTGCTGGCCGCGAGCGCTCCGATGCCCGACTCGAAGGTCGACGTGCCGTCGTGGGGGCCGTACATCGTGCCCAGGCTCAGGTTGACGACCGCCCGCTTGCCCGCCGCGGCGGCCTTGGCGATGACGTAGTTCACGCCGTCGATGACGTCGTCGGTCTGGAAGGTCGTGCGCACCGCCACGATGTCGGCGCTCGGGGCCAGTCCCTTGAACGTGCCGGCGGGGATCGCCCCGTTCGTCGCGGTGCCGTCGCCGGCCGCGATGCCGGCGACGTGCGTGCCGTGGCCGTCGGTGTCCTTCGTGTTGATCACGTTCGCGCCGCCCTGGAGCTTGGCGGTGAGGCTCGCGTTCGAATACTCGGCGCCGTAGTTGAAGCCCGAGGGGAACGCGCCGCCGACGTGCGAGCTGATCGTCTGGTCCCAGATCGAGAGGATGCGCGAGGTGACGGGACCGTCGTTGACGAAGTCGCGGTGGTTCCAGTCGATGCCGGAGTCGACGATGCCGACGACGACGCCGGCGCCGGTCGCGTTCGCGAGGTCCGAGGCCGCCGTCCCGTAGATCGTGCCGACCGGGATCCCCGCGGCCGACGCGCTCGAGCGCACGGCGTCGAGCGTCGGGCGCGTGCGCACGGCGTGCTCGATCGAGGCGACGCGCCCGTCGGCGGCGAGCGCGTCGAGCGAGGCGTCGTCGGCCCGCGCGGTGACGACGTCGCCGGCCTGGCTGCCGAACTGGGCGTCGGGGAAGGCGGCGCGCAGCGCCGCCAGCGGCGTGCCGGGCGCGACGCGGATGAGGACGGGGCGGCGGGGGCCCGCCGGAGCGCCGCCGCCGCCGAGAGGGGCGAAGCCTCCGCCGCCGGCGCCGCGGCGCGAGCGAAGGCGCGCGTCGAACTTAGGCGATTGCGCCGCGGCGGCGACGCCCCAAAGCAAAAGGGCGGCCAGCGACGAGAGAATCGCTTTCCTTCTCCTGAACTGCATCCTTTCCGAGGATAGCCCCGGCGGGGGGCTGTCAAGGACTCGTCTATTAAGGGAAGGTTAAAGCCTAATCGGCTTTTTCGGCGGAGATGAGGCCCATGTCGATGCCCTTGACCACGGCCTCGGTCCGGTTCGACACGGAGAGCTTCTGGAACATGCTGTTCAGGTGGTTCTTGACCGTCTTCACCGAGCAGTCGAGGGACGCGGCGATCTCCTTGTTCGACTGGCCCTGCCCGAGGTTGGAGAGAACCTTGATCTCGGTCTTGGTCAGCGCGACGAGGGAGGCTTCGGAGGAGGCGGAGCCCATCTGGCGCAGGCCGTCGATGAGCTTGCTCATGACCGGCTGGGGGATCATCACGCCCTGGTTGGCGAACGTCTTCAGCGCGTTGACGAGCTCCGCGGCGGGAAGCATCTTCGAGAGATAGCCGTTGGCGCCGGCCTGGATCGCCTCCATGACGTGCGCCTCGTCCTCGTAGGAGGAGAGGATCAGCACGTTCGTGGTCGGGCAGTCCTTGTGGATCTGGCGCGTGGCCTCGATGCCGTCCATGTGCGGCAGCTTGATGTCGAGGAGGATGACGTTGGGCTTGAGCTTCTTGACGAGGCGAAGCGCCTCGCGGCCGTCGGCGGCCTCGGCGATCACGGTGATGTTCCGCTCGTTCTCGAGGAGGTCCTTGATGCCCTCGCGGAACAGCGTCTGGTCGTCGGCGATGATGACGGTGATCTTTTTCGCGGGAGCGCTCTTCTTGGCCATGACCAGATAGTACACATTTTGGTTTTTGTGATACAATGTCGCTCTTCCGGCGCCGTAGCTCAGTGGTAGAGCGGGCGTTTCATAAGCGCCATGTCGGAAGTTCGATCCTTCCCGGCGCCAAGATATGTAAGACGGCCGGACATTGATCCAGATCAATGTCCGGCCGTCGCATTTCTGTTTAAATCCGTCTACTTCGCGGGCACACAAGACGCGAGGGGAGGATCAACGACATGGCCGAAGCTCTCGTGGTTGCCAGCAAGGTCAAGAAGCTCGTGAAGGACGCCGGTCTGCGCACCGGCGGCGACTACCTCGACGCCCTCTCCGGCAAGATCGAGGCGACGGTGAAGGCCTCGATCCAGAAGGTCCAGGCCGAAGGCAAGAAGAAGACCCTCGGCGCCGAAGACCTCGCCTAAGGAAAGGCGAATGCGCTCGTTCAGGGACTTCATGGAGTCCGCTCTCTACGACCCTGAACGGGGCTTTTATGCCGTCCGCGAAAAGACCGCGGATTTCTACACCGCTCCCGAGCTCCACGGCGCTTTCGGCTCGGTGCTGGCCGACCGGCTGGCCCTCCTTCTCGAGAAAGTCTCGGCGAAGGAGGGCCCTCTCTTCTCGTCGAGGCCGGCTGCGGCGACGGGACCTTGGCGTGCCAGGTCGCGCGGCGCATGCGCGAGAAGCACGCGGCCCTCGCGTCGCGCCTCTCCTTCGTGCTCGTCGAGCGCGGCCGCAAGGACCTCACGACCGCCGCGCGCCGCCTGACCGCCTTCGGCATGCCGGTCGCCGCGCACACGTCGCTCGAGTCGCTGCCCGCCCTGCGCGGCGTGATCTACTCCAACGAGCTGCTCGACGCCCTGCCCGTGCACCTGCTCGAGGCGCGCGACGGCGCGGTTTCCGAGGTGTTCGTCGACGCCGAGGGCCGCGAGCTTCTCGCCGCGCCCTCTTCCGCCGAGATCGCCGCGCGCGCCGCGGCGCTCGCGGGCGCGCTGTCCGACGGCCAGCGCCACGCGGTCTGCCTCGAGGCCGAGTCCTGGATCAAGACGGCCGCCGCGAAGATCGAGGAGGGGTTCCTCGTCACGATCGACTACGGCAAGCGCTTCGCGCCCGGCGCGCCGAACCCGCCGCGCGCCTTCCGGCGCCACGCGGTCGAGACCGAGCTCACGCGCGAGCCCGGAGCCTTCGACCTGACGGCCTCCGTGGACTTCGAGGGGCGATCGCCGCCGGCGGCGCCGCCGGGCTCGGCCTCGAGTCCTACGAGAGCCTGTCGAA
The DNA here is from genome assembly GCA_023213235.1 of Elusimicrobiota bacterium. Lineage (GTDB taxonomy): Bacteria > Elusimicrobiota > Elusimicrobia > UBA1565 > UBA9628 > GWA2-66-18. The sequence goes on from CP096137.1 coordinate 1,973,056, forward strand.
GTTCCTGCTCGACGGCGGCCTGATGTCCTGGCTCGAAGCCGCCGCGGGCGACGACGCCCCCGCCTACCGCGAGCGCGCGAAGCTCAAGACCCTGGTCCACCCCGACGGCATGGGAGAGGTCTTCAAGGTCCTTATACAGAGGAAAGCGATATGATGAGCGCCTACGCCGTCGTTTACGCCTTCGTGATCGTCGCGGTCGGCTTCGCGGCCGTCACGCTCGGCGCCGCCAAGGTCCTGCGCGCGAGCGTCCCGTACGCGCGCAAGGAGAGCACCTACGAGTGCGGCATCCCCGCGGTCGGCTCGACCGAGGTCAAGCTCAACATCCGGTTCCACACGTTCGCGCTGCTGTTCGTGCTCTTCGACGTCGAGGTTCTCTACGTGTACCCGTGGGCGGTCACCGCCCGCGAGTTGGGGACCGTCGCTCTCGTCGAGATGGGCGTCTTCGTCGCGATCCTGCTCCTGGGCCTCGCGTACGCCTGGCGCAAGGGCGCGCTGAGCTGGGAATAAAACCATGGCCATGATCCTCGAGAAGCTGCCGGGACTCACGAAGGGACTGCCGGGAGGAGAACTCCTCCTGACGACGTCCGACTATTTCATCGACCTGGGCCGGCGCCAGTCGATGTGGCCGATGACCTTCGGCCTCGCGTGCTGCGCCATCGAGATGATGGCCTCCTACGCGTCGCGCCTCGATTTCGACCGCATGGGCGTCATCCCGCGCGCGAGCCCCCGCCAGGCCGACGTGATGATCGTCGCGGGCACCGTCTGCAAGAAGATGGCCGAGCCGATCCTCGAGATCTACCATCAGATGCCGGAGCCGCGCTTCGTGATCTCGATGGGCTCGTGCGCCAACTGCGGCGGCCCGTACTACGACTCGTACTCGGTCGTGAAGGGCGTCGACCGCATCGTGCCCGTCGACGTCTACATCGCCGGCTGCCCGCCGCGCCCCGAGGCGCTGCAGTACGCGGTCGTCAAGCTCCAGGAGAAGATCGCCAAGATGTCCCTGAAGAAGGGCCTGGCGACCGTCCAGCAGGAGAAGGGCAGCCGGGACATTAACGGTTAATTGGCCATGACTACCGAAGAACTGTACTCCAAGATCCAGGCGAAGTTCCCCAAGATCGAGAAAGCGGCCGTTCCGGTCAAGGATTATCCGACCGTGCGGCTCTCCTCCAAAGAAGAACTCGTGCCGTTGTCTCAGTGGCTCAAGGCCGAGGGCTTCGACATGCTGGACATGCTGACCGCCGTCGACCTGCTCGGCCCCGTGGACATGAAGGGCTTCATCCGCCAGCAGAACTTCAACCCGTTCCTGCCCGACGGCGCGACGCCGGAGATCGAGTCCGCGGCCACCCCGGGCTACCCGTACCGCCCGTCGATGGACCTGCTCTGGTCGTTCATCTCCGTCAAGGACAAGACGCGCGTGATCGTGCGCCTCGAGCAGCCGCGCGAGGGGACGAGCGTGCCGAGCCTGGTGCCGCTCTTCAAGAGCGCCGACTGGCAGGAGCGCGAGACCTTCGACCTCCTCGGGATCAAGTTCGAGGGGCACCCGAACCTGACCAAGATTCTGACGCCCGACTTCACCGTCGGCCATCCCCTGCGCAAAGACTACGTGCACGTCAAGGACCGCTTCGATGAGTAACGCGACGACCGCCGCCCACGACCTCGCGCAGGTTCCCAACCCCGCGCTCAAGAGCGACCAGCTCTTCATCAACCTCGGCCCCCAGCACCCGTCCACGCACGGCGTGCTGCGCATCGGCCTGACGATCGAAGGCGAAGTCATCGTCAAGGCGGTCCCCGACATCGGCTACCTGCACCGCGGCACCGAGAAGCTTTCCGAGGTCCGCAACTACCACCACTGCGTCGTGCTGACCGACCGTTGGGACTACGTCTCGGCGATGCCGAACAACCTCGTGTTCTGCCTCGCGGCCGAGAAGCTCGCGGGCGTGAAGACCACCCCGCGCGCCGACGCCTTGCGCGTGATCATGTGCGAGATGAACCGCGTGGCCTCGCACCTGTTGTTCTTCGGCACGTACGGCATCGACCTCGGCGCCTACACCCCGTTCCTGTACGCGTTCCGCGAGCGCGAGATGGTGCTCGACCTCTTCGAGATGCTGTGCGGCGCGCGCCTGACCTACAACTACATCCGCCTCGGCGGCGTGATGGTCGACGCGACTCCCGAGTGGCTCAAGCGCACGTCGGAGTTCGTCGAGTACTTCAAGCCCCGCCTCGACGAGTACGACACGCTGCTGACCTACAACCCGATCTTCATGGCGCGCACGAAGGAGTCGGCATCGTGACCGCCGCGGAAGCCAAGGACTGGGCGCTCTCCGGCCCCAACCTGCGCGCCTCCGGCGTCGACTACGACGTCCGCAAGTTCGCCCCGTACTCCGGCTACCAGAACTACGACTTCGACGTTCCCGTCGGCAAGGACGGATCCTGCTGGGACCGCTACTTCTGCCGCGTCTCCGAGATGCGCCAGTCGGTCCGCATCATCGAGCAGGCGATCGCGAAGCTCCCCGACGGTCCGTTCCAGGCCGCGGGCTTCGCGAAGATCCCCAAGCCCGCGGCCGGAGAGGCGTACGCCAACGTCGAGGCCTCGCGCGGCGACCTCGGCATCTACCTGGCCTCCGACGGCGGCATCTCGCCGTACCGCATGCACGTGCACGCGCCGTCGTTCATCAACCTGGCCATGCTCCAGGAGAAGCTCGTCGGCATGAAGGTCTCCGACGTGATCGCGCTGCTCGGCTCGATCGACATCGTGCTGGGCGAGGTGGATCGCTAACATGAGCGACAAACCCGAAGACAAGAAGCCCGAGCCCGCGAAACCCGCGCCGGCGCCCGTCCCCGCGGCCGCTCCGGCTCCCGCCGCCGCCGCTCCCGCGGCGCCGAAACCGGCGCCGCCGCCGAAGTACGTCCCGCCGGAGCCCGTCCTCAACCGCAAGAACGGCCGCCTGCTCGAGGACCGCTTCGCGACGTGGCCGACCCAGATCTTCGTCAACCGCTGGTCGCGCGGCGGCTACCAGGCCGGCGCCGCGATGCTCGCGGGCATCCTGCTCGGCCTCGCCGGGACCGGAGTCGTCGTCGGCGAGCTCGCGAAGCGGGGGACCAGCTCTTCGCGCTGCTGGCCTCCTTCGCCGCGCAGAAGGGCGTCCCGCCCGCCGCGGTCGACGCCGCGTGGGTCGCGATCAAGGTCCTGATCGTCCTGCACGTCATCCTCATCAACGGCCTCTGGTCGATCTGGTGGGAGCGCAAGATCTCCGCGCACATCCAGTCCCGCGTCGGCCCGACCTATGCCGGCAGCCCCAAGGGGTGGAACTTCCACGGCTGGGCGCAGACGGCGATCGACGGCATCAAGCTCCTTCTTAAGGAGGACATCACGCCGGCCGCCGCCGACAAATGGGTCCACGCGCTGGCCCCCGGCCTCGTCGTGGCGCCCTGCATCGTCGCCTTCGCGCCGGTGCTCTTCGGCGACGGGTTGGCCGCCGCGAACCTCGACATCGGCGTGCTCTACATCTTCGCGTTCGCCGGCATCTCGGTGATCGGCGTCGTGATGGCCGGCTGGGCGTCGGGCAACAAGTACTCCCTGCTCGGCGGCCTGCGCGGCGCCGCTCAGATCGTGAGCTACGAGCTGCCTCGCGGCTTCTCCGTGGTGCCCGTCATCATGTTCGCGGGCTCCCTGGACCTGCAGACGATCTCGAACGCGCAGGCCGGCTATTGGCACGGGATCCTGCCCAAGTGGTTTATCTTCTACCCCGTCGTCGGACAGCTCGCGTTCGTGATCTTCCTGATCGCCTCGGTCGCCGAGACCAACCGCACGCCCTTCGACATCCCGGAGGCCGAATCCGAGCTCGTCAGCGGCTTCCACACCGAGTACTCCGGCATGAAGTGGTCCATCTTCTTCCTCGCCGAGTACGCGTACGTGCTGCTCGGCTCCTTCCTGCTCGCGACGTTCTTCCTCGGCGGCGGGGCTTCTCCGATCAACGCGGCCCCCTTCACGCTCATCCCGAGCTGGATGTGGATGCTCGCCAAGGCGATGCTGATGATGTTCGTCTTCCTGTGGATCCGCTGGACCTTGCCGCGCTTCCGCGTCGACCAGCTCATGGACTTCACGTGGAAGTTCCTGCTCCCGTGGAGCTTCGTCAACATCGCGGTCGCGGGCCTTTATCTCGCGTTCTGGCTGAAATAAAACAATGATCAACTATTTCTCGCGCATCGCGAACAACACCAAGGCGATCCTGCAGGGCCATTGGATCACCCTGAAGTACATGTTCAAGCCGGCCGTCACGATCCACTACCCCGACGAGAAGCTCGTGCCCTTCGAGAAGTTCCGCGGCGCGCTGCTCTTCGACCAGAACGTCTGCATCTCGTGCAACCTGTGCGTGAAGGCCTGCCCCTCGAACTGCATCCAGCTCGAGAACGCGAAGAACGAGACCGGCAAGAAGATCGCGAAGGTCGAGTGGTACTCGATCGACTTCGGCAAGTGCAACTTCTGCCGCCTGTGCGAGGAGGCCTGCCCGACGAAGCCCAAGTCGGTCTGGCACTCCCTCGACTACGAGGTCATCTTCGTCAAGCGCGACGAGATGGTGCGCTGCTGGAAGAAGGACTTCCCGTTCGTCGGCCGCTACTGGGACCGCCTCACGCAGAGCTTCAAGGAAGCCGAGGGCCAGGTCAACATCCACGACGTCCAGCCGAGGAGATCCTAAGATGCTCGAGCAGATCGTCTTCTGGTCGCTGTCGGCGCTGGTCCTGCTCTCGGCGCTGGGCGTCGTGCTGCAGCGCAACGCCGTGCACTCCTCGCTCTTCCTCGGCCTGACCTTGGCGGGAGTCGCCGGCATCTACGGCTCGCTCGGCGCCGACTTCCTCTTCGGCGCCCAGGTCATGGTCTACGTCAGCGGCATCGCGGTCCTCGTCATGTTCGTCGTCATGCTCCTCGGCCGCGCGTCGGACCTGCATCTGCGGCAGGTCAACGAGCGCTGGACCGCGGCCCTGCTCGTCTGCGCCGTGGCCGCCGTCGGCCTGCTGAAGGTCGCGCGCCTGCACTCGGCGACCTCCGTCGCCGGGGCCGCGCGGCCCTCGACCCGCGAGATCGGCCGGCTGTTCCTCGGCGAATGGCTCGTGCCCTTCGAGCTGATCTCGCTCGTCCTGCTCGCCGCCCTGCTCGGCGCGGTGTTCTTCACCCGCACGGAGAAAGCCTGATGAACGCTCCCCTGACGCTCGCCCACTACATGACGCTCGCCGGGCTGCTCTTCCTCATCGGCGTGTTCGGCGCGCTGACGCGCCGCAACATCATCGGCATCCTCATGTCGATCGAGCTCATGTTCAACGCGGCCAACATCAACCTCGCCGCCTTCGACCGCTTCCTGCACCCCCAGGGCGTCACGGGCCAGGCGCTGGCGCTGTTCGTGATGACCGTCGCGGCCGCCGAGATCGTCGTCGGCCTCGCCCTGCTGCTCGCGATCTACCGCGGCGCCGACACCGTCTACGCCGAAGACTTCAACCTCCTCAAGGGCTGATATGATCGAACACGCCTACCTGATCCCGCTGATTCCCTTCGCCGCGTCGCTGATCATGATGTTCGGCGCCAAGGAAGACCCGCATTCGCCCGCGCCGTGGATCGGCGTCGCCGCCATGGCCGTCTGCCTCGGGATCTCGCTGTCGATCCTGTCGGCGTTCGCCTCCGGAGCGGTCCCCGGCGGCGTCTACGAGCGCAACTGGCCCTGGTTCTCCTTCGCCGCGTCGTTCGCGGGCCGCCCGTTCGTCTACGACATGCCCGTCGGCGTGCTCATCGACGGCCCCGTCGCGATCCTGCTCGTCGTCGTCACGCTCGTCAGCCTCATGGTGCAGATCTACTCGATCGCGTACATGCACGACGACACGCGCTACAAGCGCTACTTCGCCTTCGTGTCCTTCTTCACGGCGTCGATGCTCGGCCTCGTCGTCTCGAGCAACCTGCTCGTGGCGTTCATGAGCTGGGAGTTGATGGGACTCGCCTCCTATCTGCTCATAGGCTTCTGGTTCGAGAAGGACGGCCCGACCGAGGCGCAGAAGAAGGCGTTCATGACGACGAAGCTCGGAGACTCCGGCCTCTACCTCGCGCTGCTCTTCCTCTTCGCGAAGGTCGGCTCGTTCCAGCTCACGCAGATCCACCAGTTCTACGACAAGGGCTACATGCCCGCGGCCGCCGCGTGCGCGATCGCGATCGGCATCCTCTTCGGGGCCATGGGCAAATCCGCGCAGTTCCCGCTGTTCATCTGGCTGCCCGACGCGATGGAAGGCCCGACGCCGGGCTCCGCGCTGATCCACGCCGCGACGATGGTCGCGGCCGGAATCTTCCTCGTCGCGCGCACCTACTTCTGCTTCCTCGCCGCGCCCGACGTCATGCACGCCGCGGCCTGGATCGGCTTCGCGACCGCGTTTCTCGCGGCGTCGATGGCTTTCGTCAGCTACGACATCAAGCGAGTGCTCGCGTTCTCGACGGTGTCCCAGCTCGGCTTCATGATGTGCGCGCTCGGGGTGGGGGTTACACGGCGGGCCTGTTTCACCTCACGACCCATGCCTTCTTCAAAGCCCTGCTGTTCCTCGGCGCGGGCTCCGTGATCCATTCGGTGCACACCAACGACATGCGCCTGATGGGCGGCCTGTCCAAGAAGATGCCGATCACCTTCCTGACGATGGGCTGCGCGATCGTCGCGATCGCGGGCATCCCGTTCACCTCCGGCTACTACTCGAAGGACATGATCCTCGCCAACATCTGGCACTCCGGGGACAAGGCCCTGTTCTGGTGCATGCTGCTGACCGCGCTGATGACGGCCTTCTACATGTCGCGACTGTTCATCCTGACCTTCTGGGGCGACGACCGCGACCACGAGAAGCACCACCACGCGCACGAGTCGCCGTTCCTCATGACGGGGCCGCTCGTGGTCCTCGCCTTCCTCGCGCTGGCCTCCGGCGTGCTGCTCGACCGAAACGGCCTGGTCTACAAGCTGCTGCCCAAGCCCTCGATCTCCGTCGCGGCGACCGCGCACGGGGCCGAGGCGCCGGCCGAGGCCGCGAAGGCCGACGCCCACGCGGCGACGGCCCCCGAGGCCCACGCGCCGGCGGAAGCTCACGCGGAGGGCCACGGCGAGCACGCCGAGGGCCACCTGCCTCATTGGCTGCACCTGGCCCTGCCGTTCCTCGTCCTGGGCTCGATCGGCCTGGCCTTCTTCTTCTACAGGGGCCCGGACTACGCGGCCGCCGACTCGATGAAGTCGAGCCTCTCGGCCCTCTTCACCGTCCTCGACCGTCGCTGGTACCTCGACGACGCCTTCGACGCCCTCGTCCGCCTCTGCGACAAGGTCGCCGCCCTCGCGTTCTGGATCGACGCGAACGTCGTCGACCGGGTCTTCGTCGACGGGTGGGGCCTGCTCACGCGGATCGTCTCCGAGATCAGCAACCTGCTCGACGCGCTGGTCGTCGACCGCACCGTCGACGGCTTCGGCGGCCTGAGCCTCGACCTCGGCGTGGGCCTGCGCGGCCTCGTCAAGGACGGCCAGATCCAGGAGTACCTGATGTACGTCGCGATCGCCTTCAGCCTCGCGGCGACCTTGATTCTGACGCGCTAACCCCAGGAGAATGACATGAACATGCTGAGCCTGATCACCTTCGCGCCTCTCGTCGGCGCGCTGATCATCCTGTGCATCCCGAAGGAGAAAGAAAAAGCCATCCAGACGGTGGCCTTCATCTTCGCGGGAATCTCGCTGATCGCGTCGCTCGCGATGATCCCCGGCTTCGACAAGGGGACCCACGAGATGCAGTTCGTCGAGCGGTTCGCCTGGATCCCGTCCTTCGGCGTCCAGTACTTCCTCGGCGTCGACGGCCTGTCCTTCCCGATGATCCTGCTGACGACGTTCATGAGCGTCATCGCCCTGATCGGCTCGCTCGGCATCGAGAAGCGCGTCAAGGAGTACTTCTTCTGGTTCCTCGTCCTCGAGGTCGGCATGCTCGGCGTGTTCTGCGCGCTCGACCTGATCCTCTTCTACGTCTTCTGGGAGCTGACGCTCGTGCCGATGTACTTCCTGATCGGCGTCTGGGGCGGCCCGAAGAAGGAGTTCGCGGCGATCAAGTTCTTCCTGTACACCCTGACGGGCTCGGTGTTCATGCTGCTGGCGATCCTCGCCCTGTACTTCGCGGCGCCGACGCACACCTTCGACATGCTCGAGCTCGCGAAGCTGACCGGCGGCTGGGATCGCACGTTCCAGATCCTCGTCTTCCTCGGACTGTACTTCGGGATGGCGATCAAGGTGCCGGCGTTCCCGTTCCACACCTGGCTTCCGCTGGCCCACGTCGAGGCGCCGACGGCCATCTCCGTCATCCTGGCCGCCGTCCTCCTCAAGATGGGCGTCTACGGCCTGCTGCGCATCTCCTACACGCTGACACCGCTGGGCTTCCAGTGGTTCCTGCCGGCGCTGGCCGCGATCGCGGTGATCAACATCGTCTACGGCGCGCTGTGCGCGATGGCGCAGACGGACATGAAGAAGATGGTCGCCTACTCGTCGGTCAACCACATGGGCTACTGCCTGCTCGGCATCGCGGGCATGACCTCGGCGGGCTTCGCGGGCGCGGTGTTCCAGATGATCACGCACGGCATCATCACGGGCGCGCTGTTCCTGCTCGTCGGCGTCATCTACGATCGGGCGCACACGCGCGACGTCTCCGCGTTCGGCGGCCTGGCCGTCAAGCTGCCGGTGTACGCCGGCCTCATGTCGCTGACCTGCTTCGCGTCGCTCGGCCTGCCGGGCCTCGCGGGCTTCATCGGCGAGTTCCTGTGCTTCCTCGGCGCGTTCCAGACGTGGAAGTGGCACGCGGCGGTCGCCGTGCTCGGCATCATCGCGACGGCGGCGTTCTTCCTGCGCATGATGCAGAAGGTCTTCCTCGGCAAGTTCAACGAGAAGTGGGCCGGCCTCGAGGACATGACGGCGCGCGAGCTCGTCTCGATCGTGCCGCTGGCCGCGCTGACGGTGCTCTTCGGCGTCTACCCGAAGTGGCCGCTCGACCTCATGAACAAGACGCTCGAGCACATGCTCGGAAAGTGAGATGAACAACCTGCGCCTGCTGATGCCGGAGACGGTCCTCGCGACGCTGGCACTCGTCGTCGCCTTCGTCGACCTCGTGCTGCCCGCGCGGAAGTCCCGCGTGCTCTACCACCTCGGGTGGCTCTCCGCCGCGGGCGTCCTGGGCTGGGTCGCGCTGACGATGGGGGACTCCTCGGCGCACGGCACGGGCACGCTCTGGGCGGCGGACCCGTTCAGCCAGTTCTTCAAGATGACGACCTTGCTGACCTGCGCCCTGTGCCTGCTGCTGGGGCTCGACTACGCGGAGCTGCCGGACTCGGGGGCGGGGACGTTCTCGGCCTTGATGCTGCTGTCGACGGCCGGCCTGATGTACCTCGTCTCGGCGACGGACCTGCTGCTCGTCTTCGTCGCGCTCGAGCTCGTCTCGATCTCCTCGTTCATCCTCGCCGGCTTCGAGCGCCGCAACCCGAAGTCGAACGAAGGCTCGATGAAGTACTTCCTGTTCGGCGCCTTCTCGTCGGCGATCATGGTCTTCGGCATCTCGCTGTACTACGGCGCGACCGGCACCACGAAGCTCGCCGCCGCGGGCGCCGTCCCGGGCCCGATGCTGATCCTGGCGCTCGTGCTGATCCTGCTCGGCTTCGGCTTCAAGGCCTCGCTGGCGCCGATGCACTTCTGGGTGCCGGACGCCTACGAGGGCGCGCCGACCCCGGTCACCACGTTCCTCTCCGTCGCGCCCAAGCTCGCGACGTTCGCCGCGATCGCGCGCGTGTTCGGCGCGATCTTCCCGCTGCAGACCTACGACCTGACCTTGCTCGTCTCGATCATCGCGGCGCTGACGATGACGGCCGGCAACTTCACGGCGATGTTCCAGACCGACGTGAAGCGCCTGCTCGCCTACTCGTCGATCGCGCAGGCGGGCTACCTGCTCATCGGGCTGGCCGCCGGCTCGCCGCTCGGCCGCGAGGGCGTCATGCTCTACTCGTTCGTCTACGTCGCGATGAACGTCGGCGCGTTCGCCGTGGTGCAGGCGGTCGGCTCGGCGAAGGGCAGCTACGACCTCTCCGCGTTCGACGGGCTCTACAAGCGCCGCCTCGGCCTCGCGCTGGCGCTCATGTTCTGCCTGCTGTCGCTGGCGGGCATCCCGCCGCTGGCGGGATTCATCGGCAAGATGGTCATCTTCTCCTCGGCGGTCCAGGCGGGGCAGTGGTGGCTGGCCGTCGTCGGCGTGCTGAACTCGTGCGTGTCGGTCTACTACTACTTCGCGATCGCGCACCGCATGTTCTTCAAGGAGCCGTCCGACGACTCCGCGATCCCGGTGGGCGCGTACGTGTGCGGCGGCGTGGCCGTCGCCGTCGTGGGCGTCCTGCTGTTCGGCGTCCACCCCGAGCCGCTGCTCGCGGGCGTGCGCGCGTCGGCGAAGATGCTGCCGTAATCGAGTATAATCTTAGCGTAATGACTAAGGCGCCCCTGCTCCTCCTGCTGGCAATGCCCGCCGCCGCGGACCCCGCGGCGATGCGCGCCACGCTCGAGGCGATGCGCTCTCAGGCCGCCCCCGATCCCGCCGCGCTGTCGACCCGCGAGAAGGCCTCGGCCGAGTCCGGCCGCTCCTTCGACCAGTCCTTCACGATCACGACCTTGGCGCCCGTCGAGTACGTCGCCTTCGGCGAGCCGCGCAAGGCGCCGCCGGCCGAGCTCGAGGAAAAGCTGCCGCCTCGTCCGACCGAGACGGTTCCGCCCGCGAAGGTCCCGGACGCCGCGCCCGCTCCCGCGTCCGACGGCACGAATACCGACTACTATTTCGAAGGCAAGCAGCCCGTCAACGGCATCACGATCTACACCCCGAAGAAGGGCGACGGCTCCACCTCCGCCGGCGACGCGCCGACGGACAAGTACAGGAAGTACGGCAAGTGGGGGATGGCCGGCGGCGCCGCCCTGATCCTCGGCGGCCTGCTGCTCGGCGGCCCGATCGGCATCGGCCTCGCCGTCCTCGGCGGCATCGCCCTCGGCGCCGGCGCCGTCCTCTCCTTCCTCTTCGGCAAGAAGAAGTAGCGCGCGTCTTCCGCGCGAGTCGTTTCCAACCCATTCGGGCGCGGGCGGGCGATCGAACCTCTACGGGCACGCTCGGATTGACCTCGCTCCGGGGTTCGTCCGCGGCGTATCGGAACCCTTGCCGCGGCGAACCCCAGGGCCCTCCGAGATTCGATCGCCCGCCCCTACCACGCAGCGTGAGCTCGCGCGCGCCCTTACCCTTTGCGGTAGGGGCGAACCATCGAGTCTCGCCGGGTCCTGGGGTCCGCCGCGACAAGGAGTCGTCGTTCGTCGCGGACGGACCCCGGAGCGAGGTCAATCCGAGCGTGCCCGGCGAGACTCGATGGTTCGCCCGCGCCCGCGTGCAAGTGAGCTTGAGCGCGCGTGAGAGTTACTTATTCCAGTTCAGCCGGCGGTCCTTCGGCGCTTCCTCGACGGGCTTGATGTTGAGGTGGACGGCCGCCGACATGGCGCCCAGCACGGCCGCGGTTCCGATCCAGCGCCACGGGCCGCCGGAGCCGGCGAACGCGCTCCACCACGCCGCGCCGCGCTGCGACAACGCGGGGAAGAAACCCTGCGTCTCCGGCGCGGTCCACGTGAGCGCGGAGACGAGCAGGCACGCCGCGGCCGCGGGGAGAGAACGCGCGCCCACTCCGCTTCGGAGCGGTCCTGGCCCCACTGGCCGAGGTAGACGGCTCCGCCCAGCGAGCAGATGCCGAGTCCCGCGAGGATTCCCGCTTCGATCTCCGGGATCGCCCAGCCGCCCGTCCCCGCGTGGCGCGCCCAGCACAGCACGGCGGCGGCGGCCGCGACCGCCGAGACCGCGCGGCGGACGGCGCCGAAGCGCGCGCCGAAGGTCAGCGCGGCGGGCGCCAAGGACAGGAACGCCGCTCCGGCCGGCCAGTCCTGGGGCCCGGCATGGCGCCACTGCCAGCCGAAGGCGAGCACGCCGAAGCCCGCGAGCAGCGACAGGAAGGACGCCTTCGAGCCGAGCGCGGCCGCGGGAGCCGGCACAGGAGGGGGCGGCGGCAGCGGAGCGCCCTCGGGAGCGGCCGGCGAGGGGACGCGCGCGGTCATCGGGTCGACGGGCGGGGGCGCGGGCTTGGGCGGCGGCGCGGGCGTCGGAGCGGGCGGGGCGGGCGCGACGCGCGGCGCGGCGGGCAGGATCTTGAAGGGCGAGCCGCTCGTGTCGGTCTCGAGCAGCATCCCGATCGAGAGCATCTCCTTGAGCAGGTCCTGGGCGTCGGCGGGCCGGTCCTCGACCTTCTTGGCCATCAGGCGGCGCAGGAGGCCGGCCGCGCGCTCGGTCACCTCGGGGCGATGGTGGCGGACCTCCGCGACGGCCTCGTCGCGGTGGCGGATGAGCGCGTCCATCGCCGAGCCCGGGTACGGCGGCTGGCCGGTGAGCGCGTAGTACCAGGTCGCGCCGAGGGCGTACAGGTCGGAGCGCGGGTCCGGAGGGCCGCCGAAGGCCTGCTCGGGCGCCATGAAATGGAACGAGCCCGCGATGGCCTCGCCGGGCGCCGAGGCGGCGCCGGCGGCGCGCGCGATGCCGAAGTCGGTGAGCTTGACGGCGCCGCGCGCGTCGACGAGGATGTTTCCCGGCTTGACGTCGCGGTGCACGAGGCCGGCCTTGTGCGCGGCTCCGAGCGCCGACGCCGTCTCCCGGATGATCTCGAGCGCCTCGGGCGGATGGAGGGGCCCTGGCGCCTGACGCGCGCCTCGAGCGACTCGCCGTCGACCCACTGCATCACGATATAGGGGATGCCGTCGGCCTCGCCGACCTCGTAGACCGCGACGATGCGCGGGTCCTCGAGCTTCGCGGCGGCGCGCGCCTCCTCGAGCACCTGCTGACGCACGACGGGGCCGTTGACGCCGGCCGCGGCGCCTTCGTCGACGAGCTTGACCGCGCAGGCGCGGTCGAGCGCGAGGTGACGGGCCTTGTAGACCCGGCCCATCCCGCCGCGCCCGATGAGGGCGTCCAGGCGGCAAGGGCCGAGGTTCTTGCCGATGAGGGGGTCCAGCTCGGGCATCTCGCCGAAGCATAGCAGGGCCGGGAAAACCCCGCAAGAGCGTGCTAAAATACCCGCCGATGGCCTGGCGCTCCCCCGCAAGGGCGTGGTACGCGGTCCTCCTGTCCGGCGCTTTCGTCTCCGCGCGCCTGGGCTTCAACGCCGACCGCCGCATGACCGTCTGGCCCGTCGAGGGCATGGCGCTGTACGGCCAGTCCAGCGACGACGAAGACGACGAGATGCCGACGGGCCAGGGGCCGGCCCAGAACACCGGCAACGGCCCGCGCACCTACCAGCGCCTCCAGAAGACCGGCGGCTACCGCGCGGCGACCTACGGCTTCCAGAACTTCAACCGGGACAAGATCGAGGTCTCCTACCAGATTCCCGAGAAGGACTTCCGCCCTTACAACGAGTCCTTCGGCTACACGAAGGAAGGAATCAACGAACTGAAGGCCTGGAAGGAGACCGCCCGGAAGAGCGCCTTCAATCTCGCCGTCAAGCAAGGCAAGTCCCAGGCGCAGCTCGACGCCGCGGTCGCGGCGATCGACAAGGAGTACGACGTCAAGGTCAAGGAGTACCTGGCCTCCCACGGCTTCCGCATGCTGAAGGGCAACGTCGTCACCGTCGACATGCCCAAGCTCGTGGCCAAGAACGCCGCGCTGATCAAGCCGCTGTCGCTGAACTTCGAGAAGCTCGCCACTCAGCGCAAGTACCGCTCGCCCGAGATCATCGGCGCGGTGCTGTCCTTCGTGCAGAGCGCGATGTACTACAAGCAGCCCGATCCCGTCTATAAAAACAAGCACACCGGCGGCGTCCTGCCTCCGATCACCGCCGTCGTGGTCGGCTGGGGCGACTGCGACACCAAGACCGGCCTCTTGGGCTCCATCCTCTCCAACTGGTCGCAGATGAAGATGGTCGGCGTCGGCGTGCCCGGCCACTACCTGATGGGCGTGCTTCTCATCCCCGAGAAGGGCGACCTGTTCCTCGAGTATCAAGGACTGCAGTACGTTCTCGTGGAGCCCGCCGGACCCGCCTGGATGCCGCCCGGCCAGGTCGGCGAAGAGACGATGAACCTGCTCAACAGCCGCGAAGGCTACAAGATCGAGCCGTTTTTCTAGGAGATAAAATGATCGCCACCCGCGTCGTCGTCAGCCTGTTCCACTTCCTCCTGATGGTCCTGATGTCCGGGGGCGTCATCTTCTGGACCTACCGGACCTTCATCCGGGCCAACCCGGACTTCGACATGGAGAAGAAGATCAAGGAAGGCAACATCGCGGTCGGCCTGCTCGTCGCGACGATCCTGTTCTGCGCGTCGCAGATCCTCATGGCGGGCACGGACTCCTCGATCCAGATGATCCGCATGCACATGCTCGCCCCCACCGAGGACAACGCGAGCGTGCTCGAGCTGCTCGCGCGCATGGCCGGCCACCTCGCGGCCTCGATGGCGCTGGCCGTGTTCTCGATCTCGGTGACGCTGCGGCTGTTCGGGCGCCTGACGGCGCACATGCAGGAGGGCAAGGAGCTCGAGAAGGGGAACATCGCCGTCGGCCTGCTGCTGTCCTCGGTCGTGCTGGTCTCGTCGCTCTACATCAAGGACGGCGTCAGCGCGATCATGAAGGCGATGACCCCGCAGCCCTCGATGGGACGCATCCAGGTCCTCAAGTAGTACAATTACAGCATGCCCCCGTCGAAGAACGGTCAAAAGGACGTCTGGACCGAGGTGAAGGGTCCGATGACGCGCGAGGAAGCGCGCGTCGAGTCCTCTCGCTGCCTGTACTGCTATGACGCGCCGTGCGTGACCGCGTGCCCCACGCACATCGACATCCCTCGGTTTATCAGACAAATAGCCGCCCAAGATCCGCTCGGCTCCGGCGAAACGATCCTCGAGGCCAACGCGCTCGGCCACTCCTGCGCGCGCGTCTGCCCCGTCGAGGTGCTCTGCGAGGGCGCCTGCGTCTACCACGACTGGCAGGAGAAGCCCATCCAGATCGCGCGCCTTCAGCGCCACGCGACGGACGCGGTGTACGCCACCGGAGAGCCTCCTTCGCGCCCGGCAAGGACAACGGCAAGCGCGTCGCCGTCGTCGGCGCCGGCCCGGCCGGCGCCTCGTGCGCGGCCTATCTGCGCCGCCTCGGCTTCCAGGTCACGATCTTCGAGAAGCGCAAGCTGCCCGGCGGGCTGAACACCTACGGCGTCGCCGAATATAAGATGAGTCAATCGACGGCGATTGACGAGATGCGGTTCCTCTTCCAGCTCGGCTGCGACGTCGTCTCCGGCAAAGAGGTCGGCCGCGACGTCCCCGTCGCCGAGCTGACCGCGGACTTCGACGCCGTGTTCATCGGCATCGGGCTCTCCGACACGCGCTCGCTCGGCATCCCCGGCGAGGACCTGCCGGGAGTGACCGACGCGCTCGCCTTCATCGAGCGCGTCAAAGGGCGCGACAAAAAGCTCGCCAACTCGAGCAAGTCCACGGTCGTCATCGGCGGCGGGAACACCGCCATCGACGCGACCACGCAGTCGGTGCGCACCGGCGCGGCCAAGGTCGTCATGGCCTACCGCAAGGGGCCCGAGGACCTCTCCGCCTACGACTTCGAGATCGAGCACGCCAAGAAGGACGGCGCGCAGATCCTGACCCACGCGACCCCCGTGCGCATCCTCGGCAAGACCAAGGTCGAGGGCGTGGAGTTCCAGGACGCGAAGGGCAAGAAGTTCACGGTCGAGGCCGACCGCGTCATCAAGGCGATCGGCCAGACCAAGCACTTCGGCCTCGCCAAGGCCTTCGGCCTCGCCCAGCACGACGACGGGCGCATCAAAGTGGACGCCGGCACCCTGGAGACCTCGAAGAAGAAGATCTTCGCGGGCGGCGACATGGTCAACGGCGGCAAGGAAGTCGTCAACGCCGCCGCCGACGGCAAGCGCGCCGCCTGGGGCATCCAGCAGGCGCTCTTCCCGGGCCACCCGGCGCCTGCAGAATGCCAATATTGGATCTCGACGATCGACGGCCGCAAGGTCGCCCCGATCAAGCCCAGGAGCGGACACTGACATGACCCCCGGCCATCATACGTCCAAGGCGCGCGTCGAGCCCGATCTCTCCGTGAACTGCGGCGGCATCAAGTCGCCCAACCCGTTCTGGCTCGCCTCCGCGCCTCCGACGAACTCCGGCGCGCAGATCATGCGCGCCTTCGAATACGGGTGGGGAGGGGCGGTTTGGAAAACTCTCGGCCAGGACCCGCCCGTCATCAACGTGTCCTCGCGCTACGGCGCCTACGACCAGGGCGGCCAGAAGATCGCCGGCTTCAACAACATCGAGCTCATCACCGACCGCCCGCTCGAGACGAACCTCAAGGAGATCTACGAGGTCAAGAAGCGCTTCGGCGACCGCGCCGTGATCGCCAGCCTGATGGTGCCCTGCGAGAAGAAGGCCTGGCACGACATCACCAAGAAGGTGATCAACGCCGGCTCCGACGGCATCGAGCTCAACTTCGGCTGCCCGCACGGCATGTCGGAGCGAGGCATGGGCGCGGCCGTCGGCCAGGTGCCCGAGTACGTGAAGATGGTCACGGAATTCGTCAAGGAAGCGAGCTCCATCCCCGTCCTCGTGAAGCTCACGCCCAACGTCGCCGACGTGCGCTTCGCCGCGCGCGCCGCGAAGGAAGGCGGCGCCGACGGCGTGTCCCTCATCAACACGATCAATTCCATCATGGGCATCGACGTCGAGACCATGATCCCGAAGTTCTCCGTCGAGGGCAAGATCTCCCACGGCGGCTACTGCGGGCCCGCGGTCAAGCCGATCGCGCTGAACATGGTCAGCCAGATTTCGACCGACCCCGCGACGATGGGCCTGCCGATCTCCGGCATCGGAGGCATCACCTACTGGAACGACGCCGTCGAGTTCATGCTGCTCGGCTCCTCCTCCGTCCAACTCTGCACCGCCGTCATGCACCGCGGCTACCGCATCGTCGAGGAGCTCGAGGCCGGCCTCAAGGGCTGGATGAAGCGCCAGGGCTTTGCGAAGACCACCGACTTCATCGGCAAGTCCTCGCCGCGCATCGTCGACTGGAAGAAGCTGAACCTCCACTACAAGAGCGTCGCCTCCATCGACCCCGCGAAGTGCATCTCCTGCGACGCGTGCTACGTCTCCTGCAACGACACCACGCACCAGTGCATCGACATCGACCGCAAGGGCGGCAACAAGAAGCCGCACGTCGTGCAGAACGACTGCGTCGGCTGCAACCTGTGCTCGCTCGTCTGCCCCGTCGACAACTGCATCACGATGAAGCCCGTCGACACCGGCCTCCAGCCGCTGACTTGGGAGGACTACACCAAGAACGGCATGAAGGGCTACGGGGAAGTCTACCGCCGCCACTAGATGCCTCCCGAAACAGACAACCTTCGCCTCGAGGAACTCTACGCGGCCGACCAAGCCGACCGCGAGAAGGTCTACTCGTCGGCCGCCGAGATCGACGCCCTCAAGGAGCGCGACCACGGCCGCCGGCGCGAGGTCGTCGACATGATCCGCCTCGGCAACGTGAACACCTCCAACGACCTGTACCGGGCCGCCGTCATCTTCCTGCACGGCGCCGAGCCGAAGGAATTCCTGACCGCGCACCGGCTCGCGACGATCTCCGCGATCAACGGCCACCGCCCGGCGCGCTGGCTCGCCGCGGCGAGCCTCGACCGCTTCCTGATGTCGGCCGGCCTCGCGCAGGTCTACGGCACGCAGTTCGAGCACAGCGAGGACGAGAACCGCTACCAGCTGCGCCTGCCCATCGACGACACGACCGTCCTTCATTTCGAGAAACGCTTCTTCGGCGTCCCGCCCGTCGTCGAGCGGCTCGCCCAGCTCAACCGCCGCATCGCCTAAACCAGGAGAAACAACATGTCCCGAATCGTGAAGGTCGGCCTCATCCAGGCGTCTTGCCCGTGGTCCCCGCCGAAGTTTTCGCTCAAGCAGATCAAGGAAAAGATGATCGACAAGCACGTGGACATGGTCGAGCAGGCCGCTAAAAAGGCGTCCAGATGCTCGGTCTCCAGGAAATCTTCTACGGCCCGTACTTCTGCGCCGAGCAGGACACCAAGTGGTACGACACCGCCGAGCCGATCCCCGGCCCGACGACGAGCATCATGCAGAAGCTCGCCAAGAAGCACAAGATGGTGATCGTGTCCCCGATCTACGAGACGCCCTCGACCGGCACCTACTACAACACGGCCGCCGTCATCGACGCCGACGGCTCGATCGCCGGCATCTATCGCAAGAACCACATCCCGCACTGCGCGCCCGGCTTCTGGGAGAAGTTCTACTTCAAGCCCGGCAACCTCGGGTACCCCGTGTTCCAGACGCGCTACGGCAAGGTCGGCGTCTACATCTGCTACGACCGCCACTTCCCCGACGGCGCGCGCGTCCTCGGCTTGAACGGGGCCGAGATCGTCTTCAACCCCAGCGCGACGGTCAAGGGACTGTCTCAATACCTCTGGAAGCTCGAGCAGCCGGCGCACGCGGTCGCCAACCAGTACTTCGTCGCCGCGTCCAACCGCGTCGGCACCGAGGGCCCCTGGAAGATCGGCGAGTTCTACGGCCAGTCCTACATCTGCGACCCCCGCGGCCAGATGCTCAAGGTCGGCTCCCACGACAAGGACGAGATCGTCATCGCCGACGTCGACTTCGACGAGATCCTCGAGGTCCGCAAGACCTGGCAGTTCTTCCGCGACCGGCGCCCCGACAGCTACGGCCCGCTCGTCCAGCAGCTGCCGTGAGGAAGAAGATCTTCGACGCGTTGATGGATCACGAGATCCACGACCACAGCGAGCCGATCAAGAACTCGCCGTACTGGAACAAGGACATCGCCCCGACGCGCAAGAACGAGCGCACGTGGGGCACCAAGGACATCGCCGTCCTCTGGATCAGCATGAGCGCGTGCATCCCGACCTATATGCTCGCTTCTTCGCTGATCTCCGAAGGAATGAACTGGTGGCAGGCCGTCCTGACCATCTTCCTCGGCAACGTGATCGTCCTCCTCCCGATGATCCTCAACGCGCACGCGGGCACGAAGTACGGCATCCCGTACCCCGTGTACTGCCGGCCGGCCTTCGGCATACTCGGCGCGAACGTCCCGGCCATTCTCAGAGCGCTCGTCGCGTGCGGGTGGTTCGGCATCCAGGCCTGGATCGGCGGCGCCGCGATCTACAAGCTCGTCGGCATCTACTTCCCGGGAATGCTGGCCGCGCCGGCCGTCTTCCAGGGGCTGAACGCCGGCCAGTGGGGCTGCTTCCTCCTCTTCTGGTCGATCAACATGTTCGTCATCTACAAGGGCGTGGAGTCGATCCGCGTCCTCCTCAACATCAAGGCGCCGCTCCTGATCGTCCTCGGGCTCGCCCTGCTCGCCTGGGCCTACAACCAGGCCGGCGGCTTCGGCCATATGCTCTCGACGCCGTCGGCGTTCGCGGCGGGCGGCGCCAAGGAGGGAAAGTTCTGGGCGTTCTTCTTCCCGGCGCTGACCGGCATGATCGGCTTCTGGGCGACCCTGTCCCTGAACATCCCGGACTTCTCCCGCTACGCGAAGTCCCAGAAGGATCAGATGCTCGGCCAGGCGCTCGGCCTGCCGACGACGATGGGCCTCTACTCCTTCATCGGCGTCGCGGTCACCTCGGCGACCGTCGTCATCTACGGGCAGAGCATCTGGGATCCCGTCGACCTCATCGCGAAGTTCACGAACCCTCTCGTGCTCGCGATCGCGCTGCTGTCCCTGTGCATCGCGACGTTGGCCACGAACATCGCGGCCAACGTCGTCGGCCCGGCCAACGACTTCGCGCACGTCTGGCCGGAGAAGATCGACTTCCGCATGGGCGGCTACATCACGGGCGTCATCGGCATCCTCATCCAGCCCTGGAAGCTGATCGCCGACCCGACGGGCTACATCTTCACCTGGCTCATCGCCTACTCGTCGCTGCTCGGCTCGATCGGCGGCATCCTCATCTGCGACTACTACGTCCTGCGCTCGGCCAAGCTCGACGTTCGCGAGCTCTACGAGAAAAACGGAGCTTACTGGTACGCGGGCGGCGTCAACGGCCGGGCCATGATCGCGCTGGTGCTGTCCTGCCTGCCGATCCTGCCCGGCTTCCTCGGCACGATCAAGGCCGCGACGGTCGCCCCGTTCTGGATCTCGCTCTATCACTACGCGTGGTTCATCAGCTTCGCCCTCTCGTTCGGCATCTACTGGGGGCTGATGGCCTGGGAAAAGGAGAAGAACTATGCCGTTTGACCTGATCATCAAGGGCGGCACCGTCGTTTCTGCGTCCGACACCTTCATCGGCGACCTCGGCATCGTCAACGGCAAGGTCGCCGCCGTCGGCAAGATCACCGACCCCGCCAAGAAGACCGTCGACGCGCGCGGCAAGGTCGTCGTTCCGGGCGGCATCGACGTCCACACGCACTTCGACATGCCCTTCATGGGCGCGACCACGATCGACGACTTCTCGACGGGCTCGACCTCGGCGATCTTCGGCGGAACCACGTCGATCGTCGACTTCGCGATCCAGAAGAAGGGCGAGACCTTCCGCCACGCCCTCGACGACTGGCACAAGCGCGCCGACGGCAAGTCCGCCGTCGACTACGGCTTCCACATGATCGTGACGGACTTCCCCGAGAAGGCCGAGAAGGAGATGGACAAGCTCGTCGATGAGGGCGTGGCCTCCTTCAAGCTGTTCATGGCCTACCCCGGCATCTTCATGTCGGACGACACGACGATCTTCCGCGCGCTGATGCGCACCAAGGAAAACGGCGGCATGATCTGCATGCACGCCGAGAACGGCTCCGTCATCGACGTGCTCATCGCCAAGGCGATCCGCGAAGGGAAGACCTCGCCCGAGTGGCACGCGCTCACCCGCCCGATGACGGCCGAAGCCGAGGCGACGCACCGCGCGATCGCCATGGCCGAGATCGCGGGCGTTCCGATCTACTTCGTGCACTTGTCGGCCGGCGACGCGATGGAAGAAGTCCGCGCGGCGCGCTACCGCGGCCTGCCGGTGTTCGCCGAGACCTGCCCGCAGTACCTGTACCTCTCCGAAGACGACTACCGCCGCCCCGGCTTCGAGGGGGCGAAGTTCGTCATGTCGCCGCCGCTACGCCCTCAGGGCAACTCGGAGCGCCTGTGGAACGGCCTCGTGCGCAACGACCTGCAGGTCGTCTCCACCGACCATTGCTCCTTCTGCATGAAGGCCAAGCCCTCCCAGCCCGGCAAAGAGCTGGGCAAGGACAGCTTCGCCAAGATCCCCAACGGCGCTCCGGGCGTCGAGTACCGCATGCTGCTCATGTGGGACGCGGTGCAGAAGGGACGGATCTCCGAGAACCGCTTCGTCGAGATCACCTCGACGGCGCCCTCCAAGCTCTTCGGCCTGCACCCGCGCAAAGGCCACCTCAACCCCGGCGCCGACGCCGACGTCGTCGTCATCGATCCGAACAAGCCTTTCACGTTCTCCCAGAAGAGCCATCACAGCGCCGCCGACTACAACCCCTACGAGGGCGTCACGGTGAAGGGCTCGATCAAGCACGTGTTCTCGCGCGGAGTCCAGATGATCGAGGACGGCAAGTGGACGGGCTCGACCAAGCACGGCAAGTTCCTAAAGCGGACGCCGCGCAGCTTCGCTTGAGGGCTCTCGCCACGGTCCTCGGCGTCGCGCCGCTCTTCGCGCTCGCCGCGTGCATGAGCATGCCTTTCTACGTCGCGGCCGTCGCGGGCGACACTCCCGCTCTCCAGGGCCATCTTTCCGCGGGCACCCCTGTCGACAAACCCAACACCGGCGGCTACACGGCCCTCACCTACGCCGCGTCAAACGGCCACCCGGGGGCGGTGAGGTTCCTGCTTGAGCGCGGCGCCAACCCAGATCATCGCGACGACGGGGGCAGGACGCCCCTCGATCACGCGCTCGCCTCGCCCTCGCCGAACGCGGAAGTGCTTTCGCTGCTCAGGGCCGCCCGAACGGGCGGCGCTCCGCTGTCGCCGGCGCCGGCGAAGAAGTACGTCGGGGTCGAAGGCCTCGAGGCTCTCGCCGCACAGATGGCCGCCCAGCGCGCCGCCGAAGCGCCCCAGCGGCCGGCTCCGGGGAACCTCGACGACGCCGGCTACGACCGCATGCGCGCCGCCGCGGGGATGCCCGCCGAGCAGCGGCTCGTCTCAGACGTCGACTCTCCCAAAACCCGCGCCGCGGAGCGGCTCGACGACTTCGCGCTCGTCGTCGGCATCGAGCAGTACTCGCGCCTGCCCGCGGCGAAGTTCGCCGAGCGGGACGCCGACGCGGTCAAGAAGCACCTGCTCGCGCTCGGCTACCCGGAGCGCAACATCATCACGCTCAAGGGCGGCCAGGCCACGCGCGGCGCGATGCAGGGCTACGTCGAGGAGTGGCTGCCGCGCAACGTGAAGCCCGCCTCGCGCGTGTTTGTCTACTTCTCCGGCCACGGCTCGCCGGACACGAAGACGGGCGACGCCTACCTCGTGCCCTGGGACGGCGACGCGATGTTCCTCAAGTCGACGGCCTACCCGCTCAAGTCGCTGTACGCGTCGCTGGCCAAGCTCAAGGCCAAGCGCGTGCTCGTGGCGCTCGACTCCTGCTTCTCCGGGGCGGGGGGCGCTCTGTGCTGGCCGACGGAGCGCGCCCGCTCGTCGCGCGCGTCGAGGACGTCTCCGCTCCGACGGGGCTGACCGTGCTCAGCGCCGCGTCCGGCGACGAGATCACGGCGACGATACCCGACCAAGGCCACGGGGCGTTCACGTATCACCTTTTGAAGGCGATCGGCGCGGGCAAGACGAGCGCCAAGGCCGCCTACGCCGAGCTCAAGCCGCGCGTGCAGGACGAGGCGCGGCGGCAGAACCGCGAGCAGACGCCGCTCCTGCTCGGCGATGACGCGACGTTCTAAGGAGACCCGCATGAACCGGATCATCGCCGGCGCGCTCTGCGCGTCGCTGCCGCTGCTCGCCGCCTGCGCGACCAAGGTCACGACGACCGACGCGCCGAACCTGCCGCTCCATGTCTCCGGGCCGCGAGTGCCCCTGAAGGGCTGCTACGTGCCCGACAACTACACCTCGATGCTCAACGGCCGGAGGTTCGCCGTCGCCAAGTTCATCGGCGAAGCGGGCAAGGTCTTCGAGAACGAGCGGGCCTTCTTCGGCACGCCTCTCGACGAGGACTGCGACGTGCGGCTCACCGTGAGCACGATGAAGGCAGGCGTCGTCGCGCATTCGGCGAGGACCGGACGGGGGCTCTTCGAGATGAAGGGCTCCTTCGGCTTCGACGCGTATCCCAAGATGCACAAGGCGCTCGTCGAGAAGTTCGCCGTGAAGGGACTCGTCGAGTCCGTGCTGGCCGAGCGCTCCGGAGCCGCTCCGGCGCCCGTCGCCGAGGCTCCCGCGCCCGTCAACCGCGAGCCGCTCTCCGACGTGGATTCTCCTACGCGCAGGGGCCAGGAGCGCCCGAACGACTTCGCCCTCGTCATCGGCATCGAGGAGTACCAGAACGTGCCCAAGGCCGACTGGGGCGTGCGGGACGCCAAGACGGTGCGCCGCCATCTGGAGGCGATCGGCTTCGAGCCGCGCAACGTCGTCTCGCTCGTCGGACAGCAGGCGACCGGCGGAAAGCTCAAGAGCTATCTCGAGGAGTGGCTCCCGCGCAACGTCAACGAGAACTCCACCTTGTTCGTTTATTACTCGGGGCACGGCGCGCCCGATCCGAAGAACGGCGACGCCTACCTCGTGCCGTGGGACGGAGACCCGAAGTATCTGAAGTCGACGGCCCTGCCGCTGTCGAAGCTCTACGCCGACCTGGGCAAGACCAAGGCCAAGCGCGTGATCGTGGCGCTCGACGCCTGCTTCTCCGGAGCCGGAGGACGCTCGGTCCTCGCCCCGGGCGCCCGGCCGCTCGTCGCGAAGGCCGCGGACGTTCCCGCGGGGGAGCGCCTCACCGTGCTGGCCGCCGCCTCCGGAGATGAGATCACGGGCGGGCTCGACGAGCAGGGGCACGGGCTGTTCACGTACTACCTGCTCAAGGGGCTCGGCGAGGGCAAGCGCTCGGCCAAGGCGCTGGCGGAGTACCTGACGCCGAAGGTGCAGGACGAGGCGCGGCGCCAGAACCGCGAGCAGACGCCGAAGCTGATGGGCGCGGACGCCGAACTCTAGTCGAGCGGCTTGTAGCCGCCCTCGCCGACTTCCATCAGGCGGCCGATGAAGGTCCGCATCCAGATTTCCTCGGCGCCGATCGACTTGAGGGCCTCCTCGACGACGTCGTCCGTCGCCTCGGCACCCTTCTGCTTTTCTTTGATGGCCGGAAGCAGCTTGTCCTTGAGGGCGTAGCAGGAGCCCTTGAAGCGGAAGACGCGCGTGCCGCTGACCGCCCAGGCGAGCAGGTAGGTCTCCTTCTTCTCGTCGAGGATGCGCGCGCCCTTCGCGGAGTTGATGCACTTCTGCTCGTCGCCCATCATGCCCGGGTACTGGTTCGTGACGTAGGTCGAGCCGTCCTTGGACATGTGGCGCGAGTAGGCGGGCGAGGAGTGGTTGAAGACGAAGTTGTTGCTCTCGCGGCGGCACTCGGGCCCCGAGAGGTCCCGGAATTTCGACTCCTCCCGGGCGTTGTAGGCGCAGAAATCGGCCGAGGCGGGCAGGGCGGCCGAGACCAAAAGCGCGACGAGGGGGAATCGCTTGTCCATGCCCGCAGTTTAACCCCGATACCACGAGGATTCAAGGGGGGAACTCATGCCTTTACAGGAATATTTAGGGGGCTATACTCCTGCTCATGCGGGCGGCATGCCTTTTATTGCTTTTATTCGCTCCCGGGTCCTTCGCCTACGAGTTCCCGGCGACCGAGCATGTGGGCAAGGGTTTGCGGGTGACGCTGCGCTCGGGGGCGATCCACGAAGGAATCTACCGAGGCGGACGCGGCAACGTCCTGCTGATGCAAGTCGACGGCGGCGTCAGCGAAATCGACATGGCGCTGGTCACCTCGGCGCTGACGACCCGTACTCCCTTGGAGGAGTTCCTAGAGAAGCGGAAGCTGTTGAAGCCCGGCGATTTTTCGGGAAGCCTGGATCTCGCGGAGTGGGCGTCCCAACGCGGGCTCATCGCTTCCGCGAATCGAGAGGCGCGGAAAGTGCTGTCCGCGGATCCTCGAAATTCCCGCGCGCGCTCTTTTCTAGGCATCAAAAAAGCGGGCGAGACCAAAGACCCGCCGGCGCCGGCCGCGCCGCCCGCGCCGATGCGCAAAGGACCGCTTCAGACGGGTGAGAGCGTGACCGTCGAGTACGACGAAGAAAAATCCGTTTCCGGGAGCTATGGCGGGAAGAAGAACGGACAGGTCCGCATCCTCATCCCCGGCGGAGAGATATTCATCGCCGACGCGAGCATCAAGTCCATCACGCGGATCGACCCGCTCATGTCGGACTACTTCAATCGGAAGGCGGTCGTAGGCGGCGACGACGCCGCCGGCTGGTGGGAATTGGCCCTGTGGTGCCGCAACAAGGGGCTGCGTGATGAGGCTATCGAGGCCGCCAACACCGTGCTGGCGATCATGCCGGGACACCGCGCGGCGGCGATGTTCATCGATACCCCAAATTGGCCCGCGACCGAGAGTCGTCCGTGAGAACGCTGCTGCTCCTCGTCGCGCTGTGCTCCTCGAACGGCCACGCCGCCGAATACAAGAAGGGGTAAGCCTCACCGTCGTACTTCAAGACGGGAAGGAAATCTCGGGCGTTTTCCAGAAGAAAGCGGACGGCAACCTCGTTCTCGAGGTCGATCAGGGGAAGTCGAGGTCGATACGGCGCTGATCTCGAGCACTCGCGTCGAAAAGAGCCTGACGGAGAAGTATCGCGAGAAGCGGAAAAAGCTGTCTGACACGGACCTCCATGGTCATCTTGCGCTGGCGAAGTGGGCCAGGAAAGAAGGCCTGGGGGCATCCGCGGAGGCGGAGGCCGCCTTCGTGCTCGAGAGGGATCCGCGCAACACGGAAGCGCACTTTTTCCTGGGCCATATCCAAGTCAACGACGAATGGCTGACCGAAGAGCAGGCGAAGGATGCCGGCCTCAAAGAGGATAACGGATATTGGTACATGCCTCGTGCGCGGCCGACGGAAGCGCGTCCCGGCCACGGGTCGCGCGTGACCGATGCGGCGATCCGCAAGCTGGCCCTGAAGCCGGGAAACGTCGTCACCGTCGAGTATGGGCCCATGAGCTACGCCTCCGGCGAATATCACGGCCGCGACGCTCGCGGGCTCATCCGCATCGAGACGCAGAGAGGCGACGTCTTCATCGACCCGGGCCATGTGCGAACCATCCGCCGCGCCACCCCGCTTCAGGCCGAGTACCTCACGATGAAGGCCGCGACGTCGAGCAGCGATCCCGAGGGCCTTTGGGCTCTATGCCTTTGGGCGGACGCTCACGGCATGCGCGCCGAAGCGCTGGAAGCGGCGAAATACTACCTGGTCGAGCGTCCCGATGATCTCGACGCCGCGCGCTACATCCAGACCGGCGGGAAGTCGCTGTCGGCGCCTCTTCCCGGAGGCAAACCTCCGTCGGCGAATTGATATAATCTGTTCATGCCCACCGCGACCAAGCCGGCCTCCCAGGCGTCCGTTTTGAAGCAGTGCATCGGCGGAAAGTGGGTCGAGGGCTCGTCTTCCACGGTGTTCGAGGCGGTCAACCCGGCCGACACCCGCGACGTCGTCGCCCGGTTCAAGGGCGCGAACAAGTCCGACGTGAACAAGGCCATCGAGGCCGCCCAGAAGGCCGCCGCGGGCTGGGCCAGGACCCCGGCGCCGCAGCGCGGCCGCGTGCTGATGAAGGCCGCCGAGATCGCGCGTCGCCGCAGCGACGAGCTCGCGGCGCTGATGACGCGCGAGCAGGCAAGATCCTGTCCGAGGCCAAGGGCGAAATGGCCAAGGGCATCACGCTCATCGACTGGTACGCCGGCGAGGGCATGCGTTTCATGGGGGCCAGCGCTCCATCCGAGCTGCCCGGCAATTTCCTGTACACGATCCGCGAGCCGCTCGGCGTCGTCTCGATCATCACGCCGTGGAACTTCCCGTGGGCCATCCCGGTGTGGAAGACCGCGCCCGCGCTGGTCGCGGGGAATGCCGTGGTTCTCAAAGCCGCCTCCCAGGTCCCCTCGCTGGCCGTCGAGATGGTCAAGATCTTCGAGGAGGCGGGCCTCCCGCCCGGCGTGCTGAATCTCGTGCTCGGCGAGCCCGAGGGCTTCGGCAACAGCCTGATCGAGGACCCGCGCCTCAAGGCCGTGTCGTTCACGGGCTCCAATGCCGTCGGCCAACTCGTCCACGACATCTGCGGCAAGCGCGGCGCCAAGGTCACCTGCGAGATGGGCGGCAAGAACCCGGCCGTCGTCTGGAACGACGCCGACCTCCCGCTGGCGCTCGGCGGCGTGATGAAGGGAGCGTTCGGCTCGACCGGACAGCGCTGCACGGCGACCTCGCGGCTCATCCTCGGCGAGGAGATCTACGGCGAGTTCATGGGGATGCTCCTGGCCGAGGTCAAGAAGATCAAGGTCGGCAACGGCATGGACCCGACGGTGACGATGGGCCCGGCCATCGACGCGCTCCAGCTCAAGCAGAACCTGGACTACGTCGCGATCGGCAGAAAGGAAGGGGCCAAGCTTCTCTGCGGCGGCAATCAGCTCAAGGACGGCGAGTTGAAGCACGGGTTCTTCATCGAGCCGACGGTCTTCGAGGGCGTGAAGCCCAAGTCCCGCCTGTGGCAGGAGGAGATCTTCGGGCCCGTGCTTTCCGTCGCCAAGGCGAAGACCTTCGAGCAGGCGCTCGAGCTCGCCAACGACAGCCCCTTCGGCCTGACCTCGGCGTTCTACTCCCAGGACATGACGCTCGCCATGAAGTTCGTCGAGGGCATGGAGGCCGGCATGGTCCACCTCAACAGCCCGACGATCGGCGGCGAGGCGCAGGTCCCGTTCGGCGGCGTGAAAGGCTCCGGCGTCGGCGAGCGCGAGATGGCCAAGGACGGACTGCACTTCTTCACCGAGCAGAAGACGGTGTTCGTCGACTACACCGGCCAGCGCCGCCAGTCAAACCTGTACTGAGACCGTGACGCCTTTCGCCGCGATCGTGGGAGGAGGGACCGCCGGGCTGCTCGGCGCGGCCGCCGCCCACGTCCTGACCAACCTCGCCGACCGGGCGGGGGAGAGGCGTGGCTGAGAGGGCCCTACGGTCCGCAGTTCTTCCCGATCGCGTTCTACACCGGCGTATTCTACGCGGCCATCGGCCTCGCGGCCGGGCGGCGAGCGGGGACGGCGCTCGCGGGCTATCTGACCCCGTTCCTCGGGATCGCGGTCACGATGGCGGCGCTGACGCGCTACGGCGGCTGGGGCATGCCGAGCGGCCTGCCGAGCACGCCGCAGTGGCAGCTGGCCGTCCTCGTCGTCTACACCGTCGCCGTCTGGAGCACGATCATGCTGATCGGGGCGCTGAGCACGGGGACCACGCCGTTGCGCGGCGCCGCCGCCGCGGCTCTCGGGGCGATCGCCGGCTACGCCGTGCTGGCCCTCTGTCTCAAGGTCGTCCCGTCGTACGGTCAGACGAAGTGGAACCCCGCCTCGCTGATCCCGTCGCCCGTCAACCTGATGGACGGCCTGCTGTCCGGCGCCGGCGTCTGCCTGGCGTTGTCTCTCGATTCGAAATTCCGGAGGAAACCCGCATGAGCCCCAAGACCGCGCCCGCCCCGAAGAGCTCCGCCGACGCCGTGGCCGCCCTGCGCGCCAAGCACGTGATGGCGCTGCCCGGCCCGATGTACGCCAAGCCGATCAACATCGTCGAGGGAAAGATGCAGTTCCTCTACGACGACGCGGGCAGGGAGTACCTCGACGGGTTCGCGGGCGTGGCCACGGTCTCGATCGGCCACTCCCACCCGCACTTCGTGGCGAAGCTCAAGGCGCAGATCGACAAGCTCCAGCACAACCCGCCGCTGTACCTGCACCCGTCCGTCGGCAATTTCGCCCGGCGGCTCGCGACGATGGCCAAGCTCGCCAACCCGGACATGGAGGTCTGTTTTTTCACGAACTCCGGCTCCGAGGCCAACGAGACGGCCGCCTTCATCGCGAAGACCTACACCGGCCGGCACGAATTCGTCGCCGTCCAGCGCTCCTACCACGGCCGCACGTTGCTGACGACGGCGCTGACCGGGCAGCAGAACTGGCGCAACCAGGCCCCGTTCCCGTCCGGCGTGTCGTTCACGCCGACCGACTACGCCTATCGCTTCGACGGGACTCCGGAGCAAAGCACCAAGGCCGCGATCCGCGGGCTCGAGCAGACGCTCAAGACCTCCTCGTCCGGCGGCAAGGTCGCCGCGTTCATCGCCGAGACGATCATGGGCGTCGGCGGCTCGATCACGCCTGGTAAGGAATATTTCGGCGCCGCGGCGGATCTCGTGCACAAATACGGCGGCCTCTTCATCTGCGACGAGGTCCAGGCCGGCGTCGGCCGCACGGGCGAGCATTACTTCGGCATCCAGCACTGGGGGCCAAGCCCGACATCATCGTCATGGCCAAGGGCCTGGCCAACGGCTACCCGATCGGCGCCGTGATCACGACCAAGGCGATCGCCGACTCGATGAAGGGCGTCCTGCACTACAACACGTTCGGCGGCGGACCGATGGCGATGGCGGCCGCGGACGCGGTCATGGACGTCTACGAGAAGGAGAACCTCGCGGCCAACGCCAAGAAGGTCGGCGACCGCCTCGTCTCCGGGCTCAAGAAGGTCCAGTTGAAGGACGAGCGCGTCGGAGAGGTCCGCGGCATGGGACTCATGATCGGCGTCGAGCTCGTCAAGGACCGCAAGTCCAAGGAGTTCGCGCCCGACCTCGCGCTGCGCGTCGTCGAGTCGATGAAGGAGCAGGGCGTGCTCGTCGGCAAGGGCGGGCTCGAGGGCAACGTCGTGCGCATCAAGCCGCCGCTGATCTGGACCGTCCAGGACGCGGACCGCACGGTCGCCGCCTTCGAGCAGGCGCTCAAGGACGCGTGACGCCGGCGCTGCAGCGCCGCCGCCTGGGAGCGCTCTGCGCGGGCTTCGGCCTGCTGCTGCTGGCGCCGCTCGTCCTCGGTTGGCTCTCCGCGCACGGCCCCGCGCCGATGACGGTGACGGGTGCGGCCTGGAGCCGGTACTACTTCGGGACCTTCGTGGCGCTCGTCGCCGCGGGCTACGGGCTGCTCCTCGTCGAGGCCTCGAGCACGAAGGTGTTCCACGGCGGGCCCATGATCGACTTCTCGATCGGCGTCGCCGGCGCCATGATCGCCTACGGCTTCGGCCGCGGCTGGGTGCCGGGCCTGTTTCTCGCGCTGTTCGGCCTGCGCCTAGCGAGCGGGCGCGCCCTTCTCGGGCGCTGAGCCCCACAGCTCGCGTTCGGCGGACAGGAATTCCGCGGTCGCGGCGTCGGAGATCGGCTGAGGGTCGCCGTCGCCGCGGCGATAGCCGGCCGTCGCGACCGGCTTGAACTCCGCGTCGACGCGCACGAAGCGCGCGCCGTTCTTGTCCGACGAGTGGATCAGCCACCCCGGAATCCCTTTGGCGCGCGAGAGCGTGTGGGTCACGCCGTCCTTCTCGATCTTGCGGCCGTAGAAGGTGGTCTTGTACGGCTTCTTCGCGTCGGTCGGGACGTTCAGAGACCGCGACAGCGCATAACCGGGGTGATGCTCGACCTCCGGCTTCTTTTCGATTCCGGCCAGCAAGGCGTCGGCCGCGACGGCGGTAAGGAGGAGGGGAGGAAGAATTTGGTCATAGCCTCATTATGCCACGAACGCTAATCGAGATTGCTGCGGATTTCGGTGGCGCGCAGGCGCGAGCGCTGGAGCCGCTGCACGGAGCGGTCCTTGATCTTGATCTTCGGAACCTTCTTCTCTTCCTTGGCGCCGTGTTCCTGCATGTAGGCCGTCACCTTCGAGGCCTGCGTCTCGTTGAACTCGGAGGTCCGGACGTCCATGCGCGTCGCCTTGGGCGCGACCTGGATGTCGACCTTCGTCGCGAATTCGTCTACGGGGCCCTTGAGCGTGGTCGCCTGCTCGGCGACCGTCTTGACGGTCGCCAGCGCGGGCCAGACCAGGCCCATGACGAGCCCGAAGCACAGCGGCGCCAGCGCGACGACCGAGGCGATCTGGACCGCCAGCGCGGCGGACTTCAGGCGGTGCAGGTGGCGCTCGCGGTGCGATTCGGCGAGCCTGGCGAGCGTCTCGTCGAGCCGCCCCGCCTTCTCGGCGGTCAGGAAGCGCGGCCGGTCGTCGGCGGGCAAGGACGGGGCGACGCACTCCGCGAAGGAGGCGCCCGACGGCAGCAGCGCCGCGCCGCGGGACAGCGAGCGGCGCAGCAACGGGTCTTCCTCGGCGACCTGGAGCAGGACCTCGAAGGACTCGCGCGGGCGCAGGCCGGCGCCGAGGAGCAGTCCCAACGTCGCCTCGAGCTCGCAGGCGCGCGCCTCCTCCGTGACGTAGCGCAGGCCCGGGAGAACGCGGCCGGCGACCGCGCGGACCTTGCGGCCCGGCCCGGAGCCGGCGAGCTCGCGCAGGATGATCACGGTCCCGATGAAGCCGCCGAGCAGCAGCGCCCAGTTCTCCCGCAGCCATTCGCCGAGGTCCAGGAAGCGCAGGGCGGCGGGGGCAAGGTGACGCCCGCCTGCGACAGCGGCAGGAGCAGCATGGGCGCGGCCTTGGCCGAAAAGAGGAGGAACACCCCGCCGCCACGGCGACGGCGAAGAGCGGGTAGGCCAGGACGCGCGAGAGTCGCCGCCGGAAATCGATGCGCGTCTCCAAAGACGAGCTGTACCGATCTAAAAAGGCGTCGAGCTTGCCGCTCTCCTCGCCGGCGCGGACCATCGCGACGAAGAGCGGGGGAAGGCGGGTCCGAGCGAGGCGTGCAGGGGGTCGCCGCGCGAGACGGCCTCGGCGGCCTTCGGCAGCCCGCGCCCGCGCAGGAACTCGGCCAACGGCAGGGCCGAGCGCAGGGCGTCGGACGCGGCCCGGGAGAAGTCCAGCAAAGTCTCGTCGGACATCGACGGTAGGATACCCGGGTTTCCGCCCCAGGACAAGCCCTTTGCTAGAATCGCCCTGATGGGAAACAAGACCGACCGCCTGATCGCGCTGGCCGAGAAGCACGGCGCGCACAACTACCACCCTCTGCCGGTGGCGCTCTCGCGCGCCAAGGGCGTGTACGTCTGGGACGTCGAAGGCAAGAAGTACTTCGACTTCCTGTCGGCCTACTCGGCGATCAACCAGGGCCACAATCACCCGAACATCGTCGCCGCGGCCAAGAGCCAGCTCGGTCGCGTCGCGCTGACCTCGCGCGCCTTCCACAACGACCAGCTCGGGCCTTTCCTCGAGCTCCTGACGAAGACGACCGGCAAGGAGCGCGCCCTGCCGATGAACTCGGGGGCGGAGGCCGTCGAGACCGCGATCAAGGCCATGCGCCTGTGGGGTTATAGAAAGAAGGGTATCCCGGACGGGAAGGCCGAGATCATCGTCTGCGCCGAGAACTTCCACGGCCGCACGACGACCATCGTGGGCTTCTCCTCCGATCCCGACTCCTCGTCGGGCTTCGGGCCGGCGACGCCCGGCTTCCGGACGATCCCGTACGGCAACGCGGCCGCGCTCGAGCGCGCGATCACCGCGAATACGGCCGGTTTTCTCTTTGAGCCGGTGCAGGGCGAGGCCGGCGTGATCCTCCCGCCCGAGGGCTGGTTGTCGGCGGTCCGCCAGATCTGCTCCGAGAACAACGTCCTCATGTGCGCGGATGAAATCCAGACCGGGCTCGGCCGCACCGGCAAACTGTTCGCCTGCGACCACGAGGAGGTCGTCCCCGACCTGTACATCCTGGGCAAGGCGCTGTCGGGGGGCTTTATCCGATCTCCGCGGTGTGCGCCGGCGACGAGATCCTCGGCCTGTTCACGCCGGGCACCCACGGCTCGACCTTCGGCGGCTCGCCGATGGCTTCCGCGATCGGGTCCGCCGCCCTGCGCGTGATCCTCGACGAGAAGCTCCCGGCCCGCGCCGCGGCGGCCGGCGCGTATCTCAAGGGCCTCCTCGAGACCCTCGAGCACCCGGCGTTGAAGGACGTCCGCGGCCGCGGCCTCATGCTCGCGCTCGAGTTCACCGCGCCCGTGCGCCCGCTCGTCCTCGACCTCATGAAGCGCGGCCTGCTGGCCAAGGACACGCACGCGAACACGATCCGCTTCGCGCCCCCGCTGACGTTGTCCAAGGGGCAGGCCAAAGAGGCCTTCGGCCTCATAAAAGCGGCCGTCGCCGCCTTCCGCGCGTAGTATAATAATCCACAACATCGTGGCCGACGACGCGCCTTTACTCGAGCTCGGACCCCTCCAGAAATCCTTCGGGACCTCCCCGGTCCTTCGCGGCGTCTCGCTGACCGTCAAGAAGGGCGAGTTCATGACGCTCCTGGGTCCCTCCGGCTGCGGCAAGACGACCACCTTGCGCATCATCGCCGGCTTCGAGTCCCCGGACTCCGGCCGCGTCAAGCTCAACGGCGAAGACGTCACCGACCAGGCCCCCTACGAGCGCGACGTCCACACCGTCTTTCAGCACTACGCGCTGTTCCCGCACCTCGACGTGGCGAACAATATCGCCTTCGGCATGCGCATGGACAAGGTGCCCGAGGACGAGATCAAGAAGCGCATCCCCGAGGCGCTGTCGATGGTCAAGCTGGCCGGCTTTGAGACCCGCCGCGTCTCCTCGCTCTCCGGCGGCCAGATGCAGCGGGTGGCGCTCGCGCGCGCCATCGCGGGACGCCCGTCCGTCCTGCTCCTCGACGAACCCCTGGGCGCCCTCGACCTCAAGCTCCGCAAGGAGATGCAGCTCGAGCTCAAGAACCTCCAGAAGAAGCTCGGCATGGCGTTCGTGTACGTGACGCACGATCAGGAAGAGGCGATGACGATGTCCGACCGCATCGCCGTCTTCAATCAGGGGCGTATCGAACAAATCGGCACTCCCGGCGAGATCTACGAGATGCCCAAGACCTCCTTCGTCGCCGACTTCATCGGCGGCGCCAACATCTTCTCCGCGCGCGTGCTGCCCGGCGATCCCGGCCGCGCCCACCTCCTCATCGAGGACGAGCACGAGGTCGACGTCCCGCTCGACCCCGGCGAGGTTCTGCCCAAGCCCGGCAAGTCGGTCAAGGTCGGCATCCGCCCCGAGCGGGTAAAGGTCTACTACAAGGACGAGCTGCCCTTCGGCCTTCTGCGCTTCGACGCGACGCTCAAGGACTCGGTGTTCCTCGGCGACGCCTGCCAGATCTACCTGCAGATGTTCAAGAAAGCCCCCGATCACCGCACGATCGCCTGGGCCGGCGGCGACCGCTACGCCGTCCACGACGACCTCGACGTGCCCGTCTTCGCGGCCGTCCAGCCCGACGACGTGTACATTCTCGAAGCCGAAGAATGAGCGACCGCCTCTCGCGCCGGGGCTTCCTCAAAGCGGCCGTGCTCGCCCCGCTGCTCCCCGCCTTTCTCGCGGCCTGCCGCCGCGCCGACAACGCCAAGGTCGTCAACTTCTTCAACTGGTCGAACTACATCGGCAAGGACACCTTGGCCGACTTCAAGAAGAAGACGGGCGTGGAAGTCCGCTACGACCTGTTCGCCGACGAGGAAGAGATGTTCGCCAAGATCCGCGCCGGCGCCCGCGGCTACGACCTCATCGTCGTCGGCGACTACCTGATCCCGCGCTTTCAGTCGCTGAACCTCATCGATCCCGTGCCCTCCGGCGCGCTCAAGAACATGGGCAACCTCTACGCGCGCTACCGCAGGCCCTCGTACGATCCCGCGGAAACCACGGTTCCGTACCTCTGGGGCACGACGGGGATCGCTTACAACAAGAAGAAGCTCAAGTCGCCGCCGACCTCGTGGTGGGACCTGTGGGACCCGAAATATAAAGACAGGGTGTCCATGTTGGACAACGTGCGCGACTGCATCTCGGTCGCCATGCAGCTCCTCAAGATCCCGCAGACGACCCGCGACCCGCAGGACTTCCAGAAGATCCGCGAGCTGCTCGTGAAGCAGAAGCCGCTCGTGAAGCAGTATTCCTCTTCGTCCTATCTCAACAGCCTCGTCGCCGGCGAGATCGACCTCGCGATGACCTGGTCCGGCGACCTGTTCCAGGCCGCGCGCGACAATCCCGATCTCGACTACGTCCTGCCGAAGGAGGGGACGTACATGTGGGTCGACTGCCTGGCCATGCTGCGCGGCTCGCGCCACCGCGAGGACACGTTGCGCCTCATCGACTTCCTGCTCGAGCCCGAGGTCGGCGCCTCGATCGCGAACTTCGTGCGCTACCCGTCGCCCAACGAGAAGGCCTACCCGCTCGTCGACGCGTCCCTGCGCAAAGACCCGCGCGTCTATCCGACGCCGGCCGTGCTCAAGACCTTGTCGCTCCACCACACGCTCGACTCCGAGCAGAGCGAGCTCTGGAACCAGACGTGGGCGGACGTCAAAGTCGCATGACCAAGGCCCTCTCCTGGCTGCTCGCCGGCCGCCGCGAGGCCGCCACGCACCTCCTGCTGGCCCCGGCCGCCCTGTGGCTGCTGTTCATGCTCGTGATCCCGGCGCTCGGCATGGTCGCGCTCTCCTTCGCCACGAACGGTCCCTACGGCGTCATCCAGTGGACGTTCACCCTCGAAAACTACCAGCGCGCCTTTCACCCGAAGTACCTGCCGGTGCTCCTGCGCACGCTCGGCTTCGCCGGGTCGGCGACGGCGATTTGCCTGCTGCTCGGCTATCCGCTGGCCTACTACCTGAGCTTCCGCGCGGGGAAGTGGCGCAACGCGCTCCTCGTCGGCCTCATGATCCCGTTCTGGTCCTCCTGCCTCGTCGCCTTCTACTCCTGGATGATCGTGCTCGGGAAAGAGGGGATGCTCAACAACGTCCTCATCCACTTCGGCTTCCTGTCCCAGCCGATCGGCTTCCTGTACTCGCCCTTCGCCATTCTCCTGGGCCTCGTCTACTTTTATCTTCCGTTCACCGTTCTGCCGCTGTACGCGTCGCTCGAAAAGGTGCCGCGCTCCTACATCGAGGCCGCCTACGATCTCGGCGCGAGCCGCTGGACCGCCTTCTTCAAGGTCACCTTGCCGCTGTCGATGCCCGGCGTCATCGCGGGCTGCCTGCTCACCTTCATCCCCTGCCTCGGCGACTTCCTGACCGCCGAGATCCTGGGCGGCCCGCGCTACTACCTGCTCGGCAACCTGATCTCGAACCAGTTCCTGATGGCCCAGGACTGGCCCTTCGGCGCCGCGCTGACGTCCCTGCTGCTCGTCGGCCTCGTCGCCGGACTCTGGACCTACCAGCGCTGGGAGGAATCCCTGTGAAAAAGGGGAAAGTCCTCTCCGGCTACATCGCGGCTCTGTACGGGTTCCTCTACATCCCGCTGATCGTGATGTTCGTCTTCTCCTTCAACGACGCGCGCCGCAACGTCGTCTGGCGCGGGTTCACGCTGAAGTGGTACCGGGTGCTCTTCAACGACGCCGAGCTCATGGGCGCCATGCTCTCCTCGCTCGAGCTCGCGGCGGCCGCGGCCCTGCTCTCCGCGGGCCTCGGCCTGCTCGCCTCCTACGCGATGGTGCGCCACAAGCCCTTCACCGGCCGCCGCGGCTACGCGGCCCTGCTCAACGTGCCGCTGATGATGCCCGAGGTGGCCCTCGGCGTCGGCCTGCTCTCCTTCCTCGTGCGCGCCGGCTTCGAGCTCGACTTCGGGGCGCTCGCCTGCGCGCACGCTTTGATCTGCCTGCCCTACACGGTCGCGGCGATCAAGGCGCGCCTGAAGTCGATCGGCGACGCCAACCTCGAGGACGCCGCGATGGATCTGGGCGCCACCGAGTGGCAGGCCTTCTGCAAGGTCACCTTCCCGCTCGCGATGCCGGCCATCGTCTCCGGCAGCCTGCTCGCGTTCACGGTCTCCTTCGAGGACTTCGTGACGTCCTTCTTCCTGGCGCCCATCGGCGTGGTCACCATGCCGATCAAGATCTACTCGATGATGAAGTTCGGCGTGACGCCCGAGATCAACGCGCTGTCGGTGTGCCTGCTCGGCGCCACGCTCCTGCTCGTCGGGCTCAATGCCTGGCTCGCGTCCCGCGCGGGCGACTCGCCGCTGGCCTAGGCGGCCGCGCGCTTACGGCGCGAACTTGATGCTCGCCAGCAGTTTCTCGAATTCGGGATGGTGCTTTTCAAACAGCGAAATGGGCGCCGAATATCTGATGGTGTACGAACGCGCCGGGCCGGTGACGTAGATCGTCTGTTCACGTGTCAATACAGGCGGCGGCGCCGGCGTCGTGCGTTGATGCACGATGGAGGCCAGAGCATTCAAAAAGATTGCGTCTTCCAGCAGTCCCTTCCGGCCATCAACGGTGACATCGCGAATCGGCTCTGATTTGGCGGGGTCTCCATCTCTCTTTGTTCTGAGCGCATGATTGCGATATCTTTCCAACTCATCTTTCGTTCTAGGCCGATCTTCGAGGATGGAAATGTGCGGCGATATTTCATTCTCCTCATCTGGGTGACCGAGAGACAGGAAGATGCCTTTAGTGGGATAAGCGTCCCGCATCCAGCCGGAAGCCGGCAGTTCGCAGCGGACTCCGCCATCAGACTGGAATGATCCGACGGCCGGCACGTGGGACTGGTTGATGCAGGCCCCCAGCAGCGACAGCGCGAGAATCAGAATTCGGTCTGATGCTCGGTCATCCATTTTATTTGCCACAGAGACTCCTTGCCGTGCTGATAGCGAGTGGATTCGATTGTCTCTCGCTCGGTGAGATTCCACCATTTGGTCTTTTGATAATCCAGAGTTTCAAAAGTTCTCAGGAAATCGGCATCGACGCCAATGAGCAAACCCCGGAGTGGGGGACGAAGCACTCGAGGCACCGAGGAAACTGCGACATTCATGCGCCCCACTTTGGCGTCACCGTATTGAGTCTGAAGATCCTCGTAGAACGCCCCAAGTTTCAGAGCTTTCGCCTGCTTAGCCCATCGGTCGTAGTTCGCATCGATCGGATGTGTCAATGGCAAACGCGCTTCTCCGGCTTGGATCATTTCATGATAGATCACACGCTCCGCGAAGTTGGCGTCCTGCTCCGTCTCGATACTTTGAACCATGCCGTCGCGTATGGCTTGTCTCGCGTGGTACGCCTCGTGGCCTATCGACGCGGCAACGGCGAGGGAGGGCGGGCCGAGATATCCTTAGGAACGAGAATGGCATTCCGATCTTTGTCAGAAGCCGCTCCCATATCCGAAGGCAGGTCGGTCAATTCGAACTTCACGCCTTCCCCGAGCGCGTATTGAAGGACTTCGTTGCCCAACTTGCTCTTTTGGAGCAACTGCCGCGCGGCCGCCGTCTCAATCCACGCCGGGTCCGGCGTTCCAGAGAGTCCGCTCGGCACGCCTGCAGCACGACGGGGTTGCGGGCTAAAAACGATCGTCGGTTCTGCAGAAGAAACTTCCGTCTTGGCGGGGGACGGCATCTGCGCGGACGACTGCACGGCGGCACCGCGCCCTTTCGTGAGGTGCCACAGCGCCGTGGCCTGCTCGCGCTGCAGCGGAGTCGCTTCCGGCGAATCCATGATCGTCCGAACGGACGCCGCCGCCTGCGCATAGTCGCGGTCTTCGTATGCGGCTCGCCCGAGCGTTAATCGCAGGTCCTTGTCTTCGGGAGAATCCTTCAGGCGTTGGTTGAGGAATGCGACTGACTCGCGCGCTTCGTCGGGGCCGAGCCGCGAGAGGATTCGGGCGTATAGCGAGTCGTCCCCGGGCTCCGGCGTTCGCGCCCGCTCCAACCGCACACGGAACTCCTTTTGAATTCGCCGTACTCCTTCGTCGTCTTATCGACTTTCTCGCCGCTCAGCTTGGCTTCGAGCTCCGTCTCCAGCTCGGTCAAGGCGGGATTTCTCGCCGCCGCGCCGAGGGATAGAAAGAGCAACGCCAAGGCGAGGGGCCTCACCTTCGCAGTGTAGGCCCGCGGCGCTCGTTTTTCAAGGTCTTGTCATCTTTGGGCTCCGGACCTATACTGCGGTCATGCGCGCCCTAGCGCTCCTGCTGCTGGCCCTGCCCGCGTCCGCCGAAACGATCACGGCGGCGGGGGACCTGATCAAGGACCGGGAGACCTGGGACGGGCACAGCGCCTGCGCGGCCGGGAGGGTCGTCGAGCTCGACGAACGGTTCGGGCGCGTGACCGGCAAGCATCTCTTCCGCGCGAAGATCGACGACGGCACCGGCGTCGTTCAGGTCTTCGCCTTCGGGCACTTCCCGAAACTCGCCCCGGGCGAGAGAATCGAGGCCTGCGGCCGCTTCAACAAGGCCAAGCTCCACAAGAACGGCGTGACCTACGAGAATGAGATCGAGGCGGTCGTGGTGTTGCGCGGCGCCGGCGTGGGCGCGGGACTCGTCGACATCATCGGGGACCGCGTCGTGCCGCGCGCGAGGGGTAAGGCCTCCGCGCAATCCGCGGTTCCTCCGGCGCCCAAGTAGGGGGAGATGTCATCCGCGGAGCCCTCTGCTCTTTAAAGCGCAGCGAGCGGACAATAACCGAGTTGAATCGTCCCGATCAACCTCGATTGCGCTTTAAAGAGCAGAAGGCGGAACGGACTCTTTCCCGCGGGGCCCGGCCTACTTCGCGGCGGGCTTGGCGGCCGGGGTCGAGCAGCAGGAGTCCGTCTTCATGACGGGGCACATCTCGGAGTCGCAGTTGACCTTGTGGACGCCGTAGAAGGCCAAGCCGATGAGGACGACCGCGCCGAGGCGGCCGATGTAGTTGCCGTCGGAAAGGAACTCGCTCTTCATGGCTTCATTGTAGCAAGAACGTCGCGGTGGATTTGAGCCTTCAGCGCCGCCGGGGACGCGAACTTTTTCTCGGCGCGGATCCTCGAACGGAACTCGAGCGTGAGCGTGCGGCCGTAGAGGTTTCCCTTGAAGCCGGGAATATGGACCTCGACGACGAGCTTGAGTCCGCCGACCGTGGGCCGCACGCCGACGTTGCAGGCGCCGACCCGCTCGCCGACGGTCGTGCCGCGGACCAGCACCTTCCACACGCCGCGAGGCGCCTTGCCGCGCGTCTTGACGTTCGCGGTGGGAAAGCCGAGCGTGCGGCCCATCCCGTCGCCGCGCACGACGCGGCCGCGGATCGTCGTCACTTCAGCGCGGCCTCGAGCGCGGGGATGGACTCGGCCAGCGCGACGGCGAGTTCGCCCGGGGGCAGCTTGCGCCAGTCCTCGAGCGGGCGGCCCTGGGCCATCGTGAACGGGCCCACGGACTCGCGGCGCAGGGCGGAGACGGTGCCGCCGACGCCGAGGCGCTCGCCGAGCAGTTCGGCCATCGTGCGCACGTAGGTTCCGCTCGAGCAGGTCAGGCGGTAGGAGAGCTCCGGCGGCTCCCAGCCGAGCACGTCCCAGGAGCGGACCGTCGTCTTGCGCGGCTTGACCGGGATCGCCTCGCCGGCGCGCGCGTATTCATACAGCTTGCGGCCCTCGTGCTTGACCGCGGAGTAGGCCGGAGCGGGGGCTTCGATCTCCCCGACGAGGCCGGCGACGGCCTTCTCGATCGCCGGCCGCGCCAGGGCGCCGAGAGGCTTTTCCTCGACGACCTTGCCCGTGATGTCGCCCGTGTCGGTGCGCACGCCGAGGCGGATCGTGCCGGAGTAGGCCTTGTCGAAGCCCTGGAGACGCTCCTGCAGGCGCGTGCAGGGGCCGACGAGAATCGTCAGCAGGCCGGTGGCCAGCGGATCCAACGTGCCGGCATGTCCGACCTTGGTGCCGCGGGGGAACAGCTTGCGCAGGACGGCGACGCAGTCGTGGGAGGTCCAGCCGGTCGGCTTGTCGACGAGCAGCATGCCCGCCGGGGCCGCGAGGCTCACTGGTTCTTTTCGCGCTCGAGCTTGTTGAGCAGCTCGTCGATGCGCGACGCCTTCTTCGGCGTCTGGTCGTAGGTGAAGATGATGTTGGGGATCGTCTTGACCGTGACTTTCTTCTTGATGAGCTCGCGCAGGTACGGAGCGGCGCGCTCGAGCGCCTGGGCGGTGCGCTCGCGCTCGGAGTCGGTGCCGAGGACCGAGTAGTAGGCCTTCACGGTCTTGCGGTCGGCGGCGAGCTCGGTGTCGGTGATCGTGATGAACCCGGAGAGGCCCGGGTCCTTGATCTCGCGGAGCAAGGTGCTGATGAGCTCCTTGTAGAGCTCCTTCAGCCGGTCGTTGCGGTTGTACACGGACTACCGCGGCGACTGCGACAGGCGGCGCGTGCGCGATTCCTTGACGAAGAACTCGAGCAGGTCGCCGACCTGGACGGCGTCGAAGCCTTCGATGCCGATGCCGCACTCCTGGCCCTTCTCGATCTCCTTGACGTCGTCCTTGAAGTGGCGGAGAGTCGTGATCTTGCCGGTGTGCACGGCCTTGCCGTCGCGCACGACGCGGATGTGGCCGCCGCGGGTCGCTTTGCCGTCGCGGATCGCGGAGCCGGCGATGACGCCGGTCTTGATCTTGAACAGCGCCTTGACCTCGCCCTTGCCCACGATGACGTCGACGATCTCGGGGGCGAGCAGGCCTTCGAGTGCCGCTTTGACGTCCTCGATGAGGTCGTAGATGACCTCGTACTTGCGGACCTCGACGCCCTCGCGCTCGGCGAGCTCGGAGGCGCGGGACTCGACCTCGGTGTGGAAGAGCAAGGTGACCGCGTCGGAGGCCGCGGCGAGCAGGACGTCGGACTCGTTGAGGTTGCCGATGCCGCCGTGAATGACGCGCACGCGGCACTCGGACGTCGCCATGCCCTCGAGCGAGTCGCGCAGGGCCTGCAGGGAGCCCTGCACGTCGGCCTTGAGCAGGATGTTGAGGTCCCGGGCCTTGGCGGCGCCGGAGGACAGCGCGCCCTTGAGGCCGACGAGGGTCATGTGCTTCTGGTGGGCCATCGACTGCTCGCGGTGGATCAGGCGGCGCTTCTCGGCGATGTCGCGCGCGGCCTTCTCGTTGTCGACGACGGTGAACGCGTCGCCGGCCTGCGGCGTGCCCATGATGCCGAGGATCTCGACGGGCGTGGAGGGCCCCGCCTTCTCGACGCGCGCGCCGGTGTCGTCGATGAGCGCTTTGATCTTGCCGTGGGCCAGGCCCGCGACGAACGCGTCGCCGACCTTGAGGGTGCCGGCCTGGACGAGCACGGTCGAGACGGCGCCGCGCTTCGGGTCCATTTTGGCTTCGATGACCGTTCCGTAGGCGGGGCGGTCGGGGTTGGCCTTGAGCTCGAGAATCTCCGCCTGGAGCAGCAAGGACTCGAGCAGCTTGTCGAGGTTGAGGCGCTTCTTGGCGGAGACGTCCTGGAAGATCGTCTTGCCGCCCCATTCTTCGGCCTGGAGGCCGAGGTTGGCGAGGTCCTGGCGGATCTTCTGCGGATTGGCGCCGGGAAGGTCGATCTTGTTGACCGCGACGATGATCGGCACGGCGGCCGCCTTCGCGTGGTCGATGGCCTCGATGGTCTGAGGCATGATGCCGTCGGTGGCGGAGACGACGAGGATGACGATGTCGGTGACCTTGGCGCCGCGGGCGCGCATGGCGGTGAACGCCTCGTGACCGGGCGTGTCGAGGAAGACGACCTCGCCCTTCTCGATCTTAACCTTGTACGCGCCGATGTGCTGCGTGATGCCGCCGGACTCGCCCTCGGCGACGCGGGCCTCGCGGATGGCGTCGAGAAGGGAGGTCTTACCGTGGTCGACGTGGCCCATGATCGTGACGACGGGGGGCGAGGCTTGAGCTTGGCGGGATCTTCTTTGTCCTTCGTGACGACCGCGAGCTCTTCTTCTTTGTACATCGCGACGACCTCGAGCTCGAAGCCGAAGTCGGAGGCGACGACCTGCGCGGCCTCGGTCTCGAGGCGCTGGTTGATCGTGGCGAAGATGCCGAGGCCCATCAGCTTCTTGATGACGTCGTTGGTCTTGAGCTCCATCTTCTCGGAGAGCTCGCGGACGGTGATCATCGACGAGACCTGGATCTTCTTGAGCGCGCCCTTCGGCGCGGCCTCGACGGGCTTCGCGGAGGGACGGCTGTGCTGCGGCCGGTTCTGGCCGCCGCCGGGGCGCTGGCCGGGACGCTGGCCGGGCATGGGCGGGCGCGGGGCGCCGGGGCGCGGCGCGAACTGCGGACGCGTCGTGATCGCGCCGGGGCGCAGGATGACGGGCTTCTGCGGGCCGGTCGTGCCGGGCTTCGGCGCGATCGGAGCGGGTGCGCCGGGGACGGGCGGCTTGGCGGCGGGCGGAACCGGGGCGCCGGGAACGGCGGGCTTCGGAGCCACGGGCGCGGCGGCGCCCGCGACGGGCTGCGCGGGGGAAATCGGCTTGGGCGGAAGCGGGCCCGTCGTCGGCTTGAGGCCGGGCGCGGGAACGGCTCCGGGAACGACGGCCGGCTTCGCGACGACCGGAGCGGGCGCGGGCGCGACGGGCGCGGGCGGAACGACGGGCGCGGGCGGAACCACGGGCTTCGGGGCCGGGGGCTTGGGCAGCGCGGCGCCGGCGGCCAATCGAGTGACCGCGGGGCCCGCGGTGGACACGTTGCGCTTCTTGAACATCGCGAACGCGGAGACGAGGTTCGACGAGGGCGGAGCGATCGAGCCCTCCTCCTGAGTCGCGCGGACCTCGGCGGCGGCCTTCGAGACGCCTTCGACCTCGGGCTTGGCGGGCTTCTTCTTGACGGCGGGGGCCTTCGCCTTGGGGCGGCTTTCGCCGCGGGCTTGTCCTCCTTCGTCTCTTTTTCGCCGCCGGCGCCTTCTTCGTGGTCTTCTTTTCCATTTTTCCTTTGTCCCGAATGCTCATTATAGCAAAAGAGAGGGGCCGGACCCATTCGGGCCCGGCCCCTTCGTCGTTGAACGGCTTACTTCGCGGCGGTCGCTTCCTTGGCCGCGGCGATGATCTTGGCGGCGGTCTTCTCGCCGACGCCGGCTTCCTTGAGCGCCTCGGCGGACGCCTCGGCCAGAGCGGCGGCCGTGGTGATCCCCGCCTTGACGAGCGTCTCGAGCGTCTTCGGGCCGACGCCCTCGAGACCCGCGAGGGTCGCGTCGGCGCCGGAAGCCGCCGACGGGGCGGCCGCGGCCTTGGCGGGCTCGGCCTTCACCTCGAGCGTCCAGCCCGTGAGCTTCTGCGCCAGGCGCACGTTCTGCCCGTCCTTGCCGATCGCCAGCGCGAGCTGCTCCTCGGCGACGAGGACCTCGGCGATGCGGTTCTCCGGATCCATGACCTGGACGGAGGAGACCTTCGCCGGCGCGAGCGCGGCGGCCAGGGACTCCTCGACGCCCTCGGCGTGCGGGATCAGGTCGATGCGCTCGCCGGCGACCTCGTTCATGATCGAGCGGATGCGCGAGCCGCGCAGACCGACGCACGAGCCGATCGCGTCGACGCGCGGGTCGTTGGACTTGACGACGACCTTGGCCCGGAAGCCCGGGTCGCGCACGATGCGGACGATCTCCACGGTGCGGTCCGCGATCTCGGGGACCTCCTGCTCCATCAGACGCTGCAGGAACAGGTCGGCCGCGCGCGAGAGGACCA
This sequence comes from Elusimicrobiota bacterium, assembly GCA_023213235.1. GTDB lineage: Bacteria > Elusimicrobiota > Elusimicrobia > UBA1565 > UBA9628 > GWA2-66-18. The sequence continues at coordinate 2,017,683 of CP096137.1, forward strand.
CGGCGGGCCCCCTTGGGACTTGTCGACCCGGAGGATCACGGCTCGGACGTTCGAGCCGATATTATAGCGCTCGCGGCGGATTTGCTCACGCGGGGCAGCACGCCCTCGGTCTTGCCGAGGTCGACGATGATGCTGCGCTCGACGAAGCGGTGGACGGAGCCGGAGACGACCTCGCCCTCCTTCGGCTTGAATTCCTCATAAAGCTTGTCGCGCTCGACCTCGCGCACGCGCTGCGTCAGCACCTGCTTGGCGGTCTGCGCGGCGATGCGGGCGAAGTCGGCGGCGGGGGCGGCGTAGACGACCTCGTCGCCGACCTTCGCGCCCTTCTTGAACTTCTGCGCCTGTTCGGCGGTGAGCTCGAGCTCGGGGTCCGCGACGGCCTCGACGACCTTCTTCGCCACGACGGCGGAGAACTGCCCGGTCTCGCGGTCGATCGTCGCGCGGATGTCGGCGTTCTTGCCGACCTGCTTGCGCAGGGAGGACACGACGGCGCCCTCGATCATCGAGACGATCTCGTCGACCGGGATGTTCTTCTCGCGCGCGATCTGCTCGAGCGCGCCCATCAATTCGGATTTGCTCATAAAGTTATTCGTCCTCCCCGAAGTCCGCGGCCGCGGAGTCGTCGAGCCGGAGCTCGTCGATGTTCGCGCGATCGAACGACTTGAGGTTCTTTTCCACGAGAACCCCGACCTTCCCGTCCTTGAGTCCCGCCAGCACGCCGCTGAACTTGCGCTGGCCGTTCTCGGCGGCGAGCTTGAGGCGCAGCTTCACGGGCTTGCCCGTGAAGCGTTCGAAATCCTTGTCCTTCTTGATGACGCGGTCGAGGCCGGGCGACGACACCTCGAGCACGTACGACTTCGAGATCTTGTCGCCGTCGTCGAGCGTCGCGCTCACGCGGTCCGAGAAGTACGCGCAGTCGTCGAGCGTGATTCCCGCCGGCTTGTCCAGGAACAGCCGCAGGACCCACGAGGGGCCTTCCTTGCGCCACTGCAGGTCGACGAGTTCGCCGCCTTCCTGCTCGATGACGGGCGTCAACAGCGCTTCGATTTCCTTGGCATCCATAGGTTTTTTGACCAATAAAAAGAGCGGCCCGTACGGCGGCCACTCCTTAAGAAAGCGCGCCCACCGAAAAGTCCGGTGGGCGAACGAATCTAGTTTAGCAAGATTACCGGACGGCCGTCAAGCCCTCCAGAGTCTCGGCCATGCGCTCGGCCGCGTCCTCGAGCTTCCACCGCGACGAATCGGGCGAGCCGCGCTTCTGTACTCCACCTCGCCGCTCTCGAGCGTGCGCTTCGAGATCACGAGGCGGTGCGGGATGCCGATGAGGTCCATGTCCTTGAACTTCACGCCGGGCTTGCCGTCCCGGTCGTCCTCCAGAACCTCGATGCCTTTCGACTCGAGCGCCTTCACGAGCGCGTCGGTTCCGGGCCGGACCTTCGCGTCGTCCGCCTCGTCGAGGACGACGACGGCGACGTGGAAGGGGGCGATCTCGGAGGGCCAGACGATGCCGTCCTTGTCGTGGCCCTGCTCGATGGCCGCCGCGACGACGCGCGTGACGCCGATGCCGTAGCAGCCCATCACCATGACCTGGGGCTTCTGCGCACGGTCGAGGTACTCGGCCTTCATCGACTTCGAGTACTTCGTGCCGAGCTTGAAGGTGTGGCCGACCTCGATGCCCTTGAAGAACTCGGTCTTGCCGCCGCACGAGGGGCAGGCGTCCTCGAGCGTGGCCGAGCGCAGGTCGAAGAAGCCCTTGATGTCGGGCAGCTCGCGCGCGATGTTGAAGTTGTCGGTGTGCAGCCCGTCCTTGTTGGCGCCCGACACGCCGTTCAGGACGGCCCTGGTCGCGAAGTCGCAGTAGATCGCCACGCCGGGATGGCCCTGCGGGCCGCCGAAGCCGACCTTGCAGCCCATGACGGTCTCGTACTGGGCGGGCGAGGCGCGGAAGAGGTTCGGCGCGCCGACGGCCGCGGCGAGCTTGGCCTCGTGCAGCTCGTGGTCGCCGCGCATGAGCGCGATGACCGGGGTCTTGCCGTCGATCATGTAGAGCTGGGTCTTGAGGAACTCGGTGACCGGGCGCTTGACGAGCGCGGCCACGTCGGCGACGGTGGTCTTGCCCTGCGTGTCGAACTCGGAGAGCGGCTTGAACGCCGCGGCATCCGGCGCCTTGAACGCGTCCTTGATCTCGGAGCGCTCGATGTTGGCGCCGTACTCGCACTTCGTGCAGGAGACGATCGTCTCCTCGCCGGTCTCGGCGAGCACCATGAACTCGTGGGAGAAGGAGCCGCCGATCGCGCCGGCCTGGGCCAGCACCGGCTTGAACTTCAGGCCGCAACGCTGGAAGACGCGCCGGTAGGCTTCATAAATCGTCTTGTAGTACGACGACGCGTCCGCCTCGTCGGCGTGGAAGGAGTAGGCGTCCTTCATGACGAACTCGCGGCCGCGCATGACGCCGAAGCGGGGGCGGACCTCGTCGCGGAACTTGCGCCCGATCTGATAGAGCATCACCGGCAGCTGGCGCCAGGAGCGCACGTCGCGACGCACGAGGTCGGTGACGACCTCCTCGGCCGTCGGGGCGAAGCAGAACTCCGCGTCCTTGCGGTCCTTGAGGCGCAGGAGCTCCTTGCCGTAGACGGGCCAGCGGCCGGTCTCCTCCCACAGGCTCTTCGGCTGGATGACCGGGAGGTCGACTTCCATGCCGCCGATGCCGTCCATCTCGGAGCGGATGATGCGCTCCACCTTGCGCAGCACGCGCAGGCCGAACGGCATCCAGTCGTAGATGCCGGAGGCGACCTTGCGGATCATGCCCGCGCGCTGCATGAGCTGGGCCGACACGTTGTCGGCGTCCGACGGCGACTCGCGCAGCGTCGGCAGCAGGTATTTCGAGAGCTTCATTTCTTCTCGGCCTGCTGGGCTTTGGCGGCGCGGTCGGACTTGATGCGCAGGATGTCGTTGTACGTCGCGAAGACGAGCAACGACAGAAGGAACGCGATGCCCACCGTGTTGGCCTTCTCCATCGCCTCGTTGCTGGCGCGGCGGCCGCGGATGCCCTCCCACCAGTAGAACGCGGCGTGTCCGCCGTCGAGCAGGGGCAGGGGCAGCAGGTTGAAGAAGCCGATCGCCACCGAGATGAAGCCGATCAGGAACACGAACTCCTCCCAGCCCGCGCGCGAGGCGCGCGAGACCATCTGGAAGATCCCGACGGGGCCGGCGAGGTCGGGCCGCTCGCGCTTCCAGAGCTTGCCCGCGATCGTCGTCACCGTCTGCTTGCTCTGCTGCCAGCACAGGCGCAGGGCCTCGCCGCCCGCGGCGAGCGGGCCGACGGGCTTGTACTCGGCCTGCGGCATGATGCCGATGACGCCGCGCTCGCCGGAGTCGTCCTTCTTCGGCGTGACCTTGATCTGCAGGGGCTTGTCGGCGCGCACGACGGAGAGCGTGATCTCCTTTTCCGCGGAGCGATGGATCGAGGACGCGAGGTCCTCCCAGCCGGTCAGCGCGCGTCCGTCGAAGGCGGTGATCTTGTCGCCGATCTCGACGCCGGCCTTGTCGGCGGGGAAGCCGACCATCATGTTGCCGATGATCGGCTCCTTCGAGGCCTCCGGCATCCCTTTGTACCAGATCAGGCCGGAGTACAGCGCGAAGGCGAGCAGGTAGTTCATCGCGGGGCCCGCGTAGACGATCAGCAGGCGGCGGTTCCATTTCTGGCCGAAGTATTCGTCGGCCTTGGGGGTCGTCGGGTTCTCCTGGGTCGCGGGATCCTCGCCGGCCGGCTTGACGAAGCCGCCGAAGGGAATCGCGCAGAGCGAGAAGCGCGTGCCGCGGCGGTCGGTGAAGCCGATGAGTTCGGCGCCGAACCCGAAGGCGAACTTCTCGACGCGCACGCCGAGGCGGCGGCACATGAAGAAGTGCCCCGCTTCGTGCAGGACGATGACGAGGCCGAGCGCGAACGCGTTGGCCAGAACGGTGTGCAGGATCGACAGGACTTGGGTCATGAGCAGGCCTCCTGGGCCTTCGCGCGCGCCCACGCGTCGATCTCGACGACTTCCTGGAAGCCGGGAAGGCCGCCGCTGGGCGCGTATGCGGCCATCGTCCGCTCGACGACGCGGGCGATGTCGGTGAACTTGATGCGTTTATTCAAGAAGGCCTCGACGGCGATCTCGTCGGCCGCGTTGAGGACCGCGGGCAGGCCGCCGCCCTTCTGCGCGGCCTCGCGCGCGAGCGCCAGGCAGGGGAAGCGCGAGAAGTCGGGGGCGCGGAACTCGAGGGTGCCGGCCTTCACGAGGTCGAGCGGCTCGACGACGCGGCCCGCCCGCTCGGGATAGGTCATGCCGTACTGGATCGGAAGCTTCATGTCCGGCACGCCCATCTGAGCCAGGACGCTGCCGTCGGAAAACTCGACGCCGGAGTGGAAGATCGACTGCGGGTGGATGACGATCTCCACCTGCTCGCGCTTGAGGCCGAAGAGGTTCATGATCTCGATGAGCTCGAAGCCCTTGTTCATCAAAGTCGCGCAGTCGACCGTGATCTTCTTGCCCATCTTCCACGTCGGATGCTTGAGCGCCATCTCCGGAGTGACTTCGGAGAGATCGCCCGTGTACTTGGAAAACGCGCCGCCCGACGCGGTCAGGATCACGCGGCGGATCGTCTTGAGCGGCGCGGCGGCGCGGGGATCGGGATTGAGGCCCTGCACGCACTGGAAGATGGCGGAGGGCTCGGAGTCGACGGGCACGATCTTCGCGCCCCAGCGCTCGGCCTCCTTCATGAACTGCGCGCCGGCCATCACCATCGGCTCCTTGTTCGCCAGCGCCACGATCTTTCCCGCGCGGATCGCCGCGAGAAGGGGGCGAAGCCGACGCCGCCGACGACGGAGGTCAGCACGACGTCGACGTCGGGATGCGAGGCGAGGTCGCACATGCCCTCGACGCCGGGGGCCAGGTGCTTCGTCGCGCCGTTGACGCGCGTCTTGAGCTCGGCCGCGGCCTTCGGGTCGAACATCGTGACCGCGCGCGCCCCGAACTCCTTGGCCTGCTCGGCGACGAGCGCGGCGTTGCTGTGGGCGGAAAGGCCGAAGACGGAAAGGGCCTCCGGCATCTCGCGGATCACGTTGAGGGCGTTGACGCCGATGGATCCGGTGGAGCCGAGGATCGCGACTCTCTTCATGGTCATCGGAAGCTCAGCGCGTAGTACACCGCGGGGGCGCACAGGATGTAGGAGTCGAAACGGTCGAAGACGCCGCCGTGGCCGGGCAGCAGCGCGCCGCTGTCCTTGATGCCGGCGTCGCGCTTGACCATCGACTCGGCGAGGTCCGAGGCCTGGCCCGCGACGCCGATCAGCGCGCCGATGAGCCCGGCCTGGAGCGGCGTCAGAGCCTCGCGCAAGGACGTTTTCTGGAAAATCAGCGCCACGACGACGGCGGCGGCGAAGCCCGCGGCCGCGCCCTCCCAGGTCTTCTTCGGCGAGAGCACGGGCGCCAGCGCGTTGCGGCCGAGGCCGCGCCCCGCGAAGTAGGCGGCCGTGTCCATCGTCCAGACGGCGGCGAAGGTGAGGAACGCGAAGGCCTCGCCGTGCGGGCGCAGGTCGCGGATGAGAGCGAGATGGGCCGGCAGCCAGCCCGCGAACAGCGCCCCGAAGATCGTCAGCGCGACGCGGTCGAGCGAGTGCGTCTTGGCGCCCATCTCGAAGAGGACGACGAGCGCCGAGCCGCCGGCGAGCACGAGCGGCAGCGGGCCGCCGAGGGACGCGCAGGCGGCCAGCGCGCCGCCGAAGACGATCGTCGGGACGAGCTGGACCGGCCGGCCTCCGAGCCGCAGCATCAGCGCGTACTCGTAGCAGCACAAGGTGGAGATCCCCGCGATGAACAGGCCGTAGGCCAGGCCCCGGCATGGACGAGCCAGAGCATCAGCGGAATGCCGACGAGCGCGGTCAGGACGCGCGGCAGGAGCATGGCGGGATTCTACAAAATAGCCCGGCGTCCCCGCAGGGCCTTACTTGACGAGCGGGTAGATCACGAGCCGCCCGTCGTCCCAGACAGGCTCGGCCTTCGCCCGCAGGCGTCGAGAGAGGGCGCCCCCATCGGCCATCGCGCCGGTCTTCTCGCAGGCGAGGAAGCGGGCTCCGGCCCTGCGCTTCTCCTCAAGGACGGGCCAACCTCCTTCGCCCTCGAGCTCGAGCGGCCGCCACCAGCCGCGACGGTCGAGCCGGTAGAGCAGCACCGAGGGCGCCGCGCCGCAGGCGACGAAGAGGTCGTCCTCCAGGCTGACGGCATTCGCCGCCTCGCCCGCGCGCGCGAGGTAGTCGAGGCCCTGCCGGTACCAATGCCGGATGCGCAACGCGGAGTGCACGGGCACGGCCAGCATCAGCAGAACCGCCGCGGCGCGCGCCCACTCCATTTTGGAAGCGCGCAGGCCGGCGGCGCCGGCGCCCATGATTCCCGCGGCGACGGGCACAAGGGGCAGGGCCGTGTAGTCGTGCGCGTGGGCATAGTCGCCCAGCGCGAGGAGGTGCGCCAGGGCGCCGAAGAACCACGCGAGCCAGAACGGATCGCGCTGTCCGACGAACAGCCGCCGCGCTCCCACGAGGAAGAGGACCAGGCCGCCGTAGGTGGTCACGAGCTCGATGAAGCGCGAAGCGAGGAGGAACTGGGCGAAGTAAAGAGTGCGGCCGTAGTCGAAGAGCGACGCGAACTCCGCGGAACGAGTGGGGACGACGTAGACCCCCGTGCTCGCCCACCGGTACCAGGCGAGCACCAGTCCCATCGAGACCAAGCCCGCGGCCCACATCCGGACGTCCGCCCAGGTCCTGCCTCCGAGGCGGCGCCAGGTCAGCGCCAGAAGGGGAATAAAGACGTGCGCGTAGGGCAGCTTATGCCCCACTGAGACGAATGCCGCCGCGGCGGCGACGGCGACCGCCCACCAGGGACGGCGCTTCTCAAGCGAAAGATCCCAGAAATAGAGCGCGGCCACCAAACCCAACAGCGCGGTCGCCTCGGGCTGAACGGTGCGGCCGAAGTATATCTCGAGAGGCGAGACGCTGAAGAGCAGCGCGCCGTAGAAAGCGGGCTCGCGGCCGAGTTCGCGCTCGAAAATGAGGAAGAGCAGCAGCGCGGTAAGGAGCGAGGCGAGCAGGGAGAGCACGCGCCCCCACGTCTCGCCCAGACCGAACAGCGGCCACAGCTTCCCGAGGGCGTACATGTAGAGCGGCAGTTCGGTGGCGGCGAGGCGGTCCTCAGGGCCCTCCCAGTCGACTCGCGGGCGATGGACCGGCCGGTCTTCGCGCGCGTAGTTGCGGGCGATGGACGCGGTGTTGACCTGACGGTGGTGGTGGTAGTCGAGCGACGGGGCACCCAGCCCGACGAGGTGGACGAGCACGGATAGCCCGGCGACGGCCGCGAGCATGACGCCGCGGCCCGGGAGGCGCGTCATGCCGTGATTCTAGCCGTTTCCGCCGGTGATTTGCTAAAATAGGCGCGTGGGGATCGCTCGCCCGGAATGCTCCGTCGTCATCCCGGTCTACAATTCCCAGGGCTCGGCGGCTCGCGTCGCCGAAGACGTTCTGGCCGCGTTCGCCGGCGTTTCCCTCCAGCTCGTGCTCGTTGACGACGGAAGCCGCGATGAGAGCGCCCGGGTCTGCCGCGAGCTCGCAGGGCGCCATCCCGGCAAGGTGCTGTTCGCCCGGCTCTCGCGCAACTTCGGCGAGCACAACGCGGTCCTCGCGGGATTGAGATTGGCCGCGGGGCGCTTCGTGGTCGTCATGGACGACGACGGCGAGAACCGGCCCGAGGACGCGCGCCGGCTCTTCGAGCGCGCGCGGGAGACCGACGCGGACCTCGTGTACTCCCGCTATCCCGGCCGCCATCACGCCTGGTGGCGCCTGGCCGGCAGCCGCTTCAACGGCTGGGTCGCGGGCTTGCTCATCCGCAAGCCGAAGGATCTCTACCTGTCGAGCTTCAAGTGCCTCAGCGGCTGGCTCGTGTCGCAGGTGACCCGCTACGAAGGTCCGTTCCCCTATCTCGACGGCCTCGCGCTGCAGTACGCGGGCCGCATCGAGGTCGTCGACTGCGCCCACGCCCCGAGCGAGCGAGCCGCGTCGAACTATAATCTCCGCCGTCTCGGCCGCCTCTGGCTCAACATGGCGGTGAACTTCTCGGTCGCCCCGCTGCGCCTGAGCAGCCTGCTCGGCGCCGGGATGGTCGCGCTCGGCGGCGTGCTGACGGCGGAGGTCGTCGTCGAGCGCTTCACTTCGCCGTCGCCGACTCCGCCCGGCTGGGCGCACCTGGCCGTGCTCGTCCTGGTCTTCTCGGGCGCGCAGCTGCTCATTTTGGGCGTGATCGGCGAGTACCTGGGCCGGCTGTTCCTCATGGCCAACCGTCTGCCGCAGTCGGCGGTGCGCGAGCTCGTCGGCGCGCAGCGCCCGGAGGATGCCGATGTCGGCTCCTGAGGCGCCGCGCTCCGCGCTCGTGGTCGGCGGCCTCGGCTTCATCGGCGCGGCGCTGTGCGAGCGCCTCGTGAAGGCGGGCTGGCGCGTCGCCGTCCTCGACTGCCTCCTCGAGTGCGGCGGCGGCCGCGAGTTCCACGCCGCGCCCGGCGCCGAGGTCGTGCGGGGCGACGCGCGCGACCGGCGACTCGCGGAGTCCCTCGTCGAGGGCCGCGACGCGGTGTTCAACCTGGCCGGGCGCGGAGGACACCTCGACTCGGTGCGCGATCCCGAGGGGGACCTCGAGCACAACCTGCGCGGCCCGCTCTCGGTGCTCGAGGCCTGCCGCCGCGCCGCGCCGAGCGCCGTCGTGGTCCACGCGAGCACGCGCCAGGTCTACGGCCGCGTCGAGCGCCTGCCCGTCGGCGAGAGCCACCCGCTGCGGCCCCTCGACCCCAACGGCGTGCACAAGGCCGCCGCGGAGCAGCTGTGCCTGCAGTACGCGTCCATGCACGGAATGCGCGCGTCGGTCCTGCGCCTGACGAACGTCTACGGCCCGCGCATGCGCGTCATGGACGCCCGCCAGAACTTTCTCGGCCACTGGATCGGGCGGCTGCTGCGCGGCGAGGAGCTCGTCGTCTACGGCGACGGGACGCTGCGCCGGGACCATCTGTACGTCGAGGACGCCGTCGACGCCTTCCTCGCGGCCGCCGCCTCTCCGGCCGCCGCGGGCCGGGCGATGAACGTCGGCGGCGGCCGGCCCGTCTCCTTCAAGGAGCTCGCCGAAACCTTCGCCGAGCTCGCGCCGGGAACGCGCTGGCGGCTTGAGCCGCTGCCCGAGGAGCGCCGCGGCATCGACGTCGGCGACAGCTGGTGCGACATCGGCCTGGCGCGGGCCCTGACCGGCTGGACGCCGCGCACGCCGCTGCGCGAGGGGCTGCGAGCCGCCCTCGATTTTTATCATGAGCATGCCCAAGAATACGGCGTCGTCGCCCGTTCCCTTCCTGGCGCTGTCCCGTCGGGCCGCGTCTCTCCGGTCTGAGTACGAGGCCGCGCTGCGCGCGGTCCTGTCCGGGGGCGCTTCGTCCTGGGCCCGCGCGTCGAGGCGTTCGAGACCGCGTTCGCGCGGGCCGCGGGGACGCGACACTGCGTCGCCGTGGCCTCGGGCACGGACGCCCTGTGGCTGTCCCTGCGGGCGGCCGGCGTCGGACCGGGCGACGAAGTCGTGACCGTCGCGCACACCTGCGTGCCCACGGCGGCGGCGATACTCCAGTGCGGGGCGACGCCCGTGCTTGCCGACGTCGAGCCCGGGACGATGACGATGGACCCCGCCTCGGCCGCGCGCGCGATCACTCGCCGCACCAAGGCCCTGCTCCCCGTCCACCTGTACGGGCTGTGCGCCGATCTCTCCGCCCTCAAGGACCTTTCGCGCGCCAAGGGCCTTCCGCTCATCGAGGACTGCGCCCAGGCCGCGGGGGCGCTCTACGACGGGCGGCCCGCGGGAGGCCACGGGCTCGCGGGGGCATTCAGCTTCTATCCCACCAAAAACCTGGGGGCCCTGGGCGACGGCGGAGCGGTCACGACCGACGACGCCGCGGTCGCGGCGCGCCTGCGCCGGCTGCGGTTCTACGGCTACGAGCGGGCGCAGATCTCCCGCGAGGCGGGACACAACAGCCGCCTCGACGAGCTCCAGGCCGCGTTCTTGTCCGCGGCGCTGCGCCGTCTTCCGGGCTGGATTCGCGCTCGCCGCGAGATCGCCGCGGATTACCGGGCGGGCTTCGGGGACCTCCTCACCTGCCCCGCCGACGCCCCGCGCCGCCGCCACGGCTATCACCTCTTCGTGGCGCGGTCGCCCAGGCGCGACCTGCTGCGCCGCCGCCTGGCGGACGCCGGAATCGAGACCGCCGTGCACTACCCTGTGCCGGTTCACCGTCAGCGAGGCTACGCGCCTGTCTGCCGCGTCGGTCCCGGCGGCTTGGAGGTCACCGAGCGGCTCGCGCGCGAAATCGTCAGCCTCCCGCTCTACCCCGAACTGCGTCCCGCCGAGCGTCGCCGCGTCGTCGCCGCCGTGCGCAGCGCCGCGTGAAGCCGTCGGAGCACCGGCGCATGGCGGAGGTCGAGGAGCGCCACTGGTGGTACCGCGCCTTGCGCCGGCGCGTCGTCTCCGACCTCGCGGCCGACGGGCTGCGCGACGGCGACCCGGTCCTCGACGCCGGCTGCGGGACCGGCGGGACGTGGCGCGCGCTGAGCCGCCGCTGGCCGGCCCTCGACTACACGGGTGTCGATCCGGCGGAAGAGGCGCTCGGAGCCGCCCGGGCCGCGGGCGCGCCGCGGCTCGTGCGCGCGGGGCTCGACGACGCGCCGCCGGTGTCGGGGCAGCGCGCGATCCTGAGCCTCGACTCCCTCTACTACGCCGCCGACGAGGCCGCCGCGCTCGCGCGGCTGCGCGCGGCGTTGCGGCCGGGCGGATGCCTCATCCTCAACCTTCCGGCCTTCGCCTGCGCGCGCGGACGTCACGACGAGGCCGTCGGCGTGACGCGGCGCTACCGCCGCCGGCGCGCGGCCGAGCTCCTGCGCGGCGCGGGCTTCTCGGTCGAGCGGTGCGAATATTGGAACGCCGCGCTGTTCCCGGTGGCCCTGGCCTGGCGCGCCGCGACGCGTTCCGCGGCGGGGAGGCGCGCTCGGATCTCGCCATGCCGCCGGCGCCGCTCAACGCCGCGCTGGCCGGGTGGCTGGCGTTCGAGGGCCGCGTCGGCCGGCTCCTGCCGCCGCCCTTCGGCCTGTCGGTCTACGCCGTGGCGCGCCGCTAGAGCGTCTTCTCGAGCCGGCGAGACAACGCGACCCAACCGGCCGCGAGGGCGGCCAGGGCGAGTCCGCGCAGCGCGAACGGCCAGTCCGCGAGCCCGCCGCGCGCGTCGAGCAGGTGGAACACGGGATGCTCCGAGAGCGCCCACAGGCGCGAGAGCGTGCGCGCCGTCTCGTAGGTCCCCGGCCACCGCAGGTAGCCGCCGAGCGCGTGGATGATGAAGGCGGCCGCGGCCGCGCACGCCCAGGCGCGGCGCAGCCGCGCGGAGGCGGCGATCTCCTTTTCATACGGCGTCAGCCACCAGAGAAAGATCATGGTCATGGAGGCGAAGTAGCGGGTGCCGAAGGACAGCCCGCCGACCCAGTTGCTGTAGCAAGAGAGAAACAGAACCTTCCCCGCGCAGCCGGCGGCGAGCCACAGCGTCTCGGCGTCCCGGCGGCGCACGGCCGCCCACGCGGAGACGAGGAACGGAGGGAAATAAAGCAGCAGGCCGCGCGCCGGCGTCAGCAGCATGCCGACCAAGGCCGAGGCCTGGGGCCCGCCGAGGTTGCGCGCCTGCCACTTGAGTTCGGGCGGCGCGAACCGGCCCGTGTAGGCGTGCCAGTACGCCGACAGCCCGGCCGCGGGCACGGCGGCGCCGCAGAGGAAAGCGGGAAGCTCGCGGGTCCGGTGAAAAAGCCACAGCCCCGCGACCGCGGCCGCGAGGAACACCGAGTCGGGCCGCGCGGCGACGGACAGAGCGAAGCCGAAACCAGCGGTCGCCGCGCGGATCGGTCCCGCGCCCGCCAACCCCCATAGGCCGAGCGCCACTCCCAATTGCGACGGCCCGTGCTGCCAGAGCGCCTGCGAGCTGACGCTCAGCGCCCAGGAGCCGGACCCGAACAGCACGGCGAGCCACAGCGCCCAACGGGGCGAACAGCGGTCCTTCAGCGCGAGGTAGAACACGCCGACCGCGGCCGCCGTGATCGATGCGCCCGACAGCTTCGAGAGATCGTGCAGGAAGCCTTGGCTCACGGGCGGGTCGAACAGCGCGGTGACGAGGTAGAAGGGCACGGCCATGAGGCCGGGCAGGACGGGATACACCGACAGGGTGCGCCCCTGAGAGCCCGGCACCGTGAAATCGAGCTCCCGCCCCGTCAGCCACGGGTCCATGACGGCGTCGAGCGCCAACGTACCGTGGTTCAGCAAAGCGAACGGCAGCAGGCTGTTGGGGATGTCGTCGCCGCCGTGCCAGCGGAACGTGGACATATACAGCGCGACGTGGGCCAGCGCCAGCGACAGCGCCGGCCTCTTCGCCCAGCCGCCCTCGAGAGATCGAAGAACCCCCAGCGCGGACAAGGCCGTCGCGAGCGCCGCCGCGGGCAAGCGCGCGCCCGTCGCCAAGCAAACCAGAAGCCATACGGCGGAGACGGCGAGCGCGAATCTCATGCGGCTACTTGGCCGACAGCCCGCCGAAGCGCCGGTCGCGCTTCTGGTAGTCCTCGAGCGCGGCGACGAGGTGCTCCTTGCGGAAGTCGGGCCACAGCACGGGGGTCACGTGCAGTTCGGCGTAGGCGACCTGCCAGAGCAGGAAGTTCGAGATGCGCATCTCGCCGGACGTGCGGATCATCAGGTCGAGTTCGGGGAGGTCCGCGCCGTAGAGGTTCTCGGCGATCGATTTCTCGTCGAGGGATTTGGCGCCCTCGGCGATCGCCTTGTTGGCCGCGTCGAGGATCTCCTGGCGCCCGCCGTAGTTGAGCGCGAGCACGAGGTTCAGGCCCGTGTTTTCCGAGAGCTCGTCGATCGCGGAGTCGAGCTCCGAGCGCACCGCGGCGGGCAGCGCGTCGAGCCGGCCGATCGCGGAGAGGCGCACGTTGTTCTTGTCGAGCTCGAGCGTCTCCTTGTCGAGCGCCCAGGAGAGAAGCTTCATCAGCGCGTCGACCTCGTCGGCCGGGCGAAGCCAGTTCTCCGTCGAAAACGAGTAGAGCGTCAGCGTCTCGATGCCGAGCTCGCCGGCGGCCCGCACGATCGCGCGGACCGAGTCGACGCCGGCCTTGTGCCCGGCGACGCGGGGCAGACCCCGCTTGGCGGCCCAGCGGCCGTTGCCGTCCATGATGACGGCGACGTGGCGGGGAGCTTCGCGGGATCCAGGGACATGGGCGTCCCTAGATCGTCGTGATTTCCTTCTCTTGCCGGTGATCGAGTCGTCGATCTGCTTCGTGTAGGAGTCCGTGAGCTTCTGAACCCGCTGCTCGAGCAGGCGCAGCGCGTCCTCGGTGATCTCCTTGGCTTGGAAGGACTTCTTGAGCTTGTTGAGGCCGTCCTGGCGGTCGTTGCGCACGCCGACCTTGAACTCCTCGCCGAGCTTCTTGACCAGCTTCACGAGGTCCTTGCGGCGGTCCTCGGTCATCATCGGCAATGAAATACGGATCATCTTGCCGTCGTTCTGGGGCATCGCGCCGACGTCGGCCTTCTGCAGGGCCTTCTCGATGTCCTGGAGGGTGGAGGGGTCCCACGGCCGGACCTCGAGCGTGCGCGCCTCGGGGACGGAGACGGCGGCGACCTGCTTGAGGGGGACGAGCGAGCCGTAGGCCTCGACCTTGACGGACTCGAGCATGAGAGGGTTGGCGCGGCCGGTGCGCACGACGGAAAGCTCCTTGGCCATGCGGGCCATGCGCTCCTTCATCGCGGCTTCCATCTGGGTGATCACGGCGTCGCTGGACATGGTCTTACTCCGTGGCGATCAAGGTTCCGACCTTCTGGCCGGAGACCGCGCGGGCGATGTTTCCCTTCACCGCGAGGTCGAAGACGACGACGGGCATGCGGTTCTCCATGCACAGCGTCAGCGCGGTCGTGTCCATCACCTTCAGCCGCTGCTTGATGCTGTCCATGAACGTGAGCTTCTCGAACTTCTTGGCGGTCTTGACCTTCTTCGGGTCCGCGTCGTAGACCCCGTCGACCTTCGTGGCCTTGAGCACGACCTCGGCCTCGATCTCGACGGCTCTCAAAGCGGCCGCCGTGTCGGTCGTGAAATAGGGGTTGCCGGTGCCGCCGGCGAAGATGACCACGCGCCCCTTCTCGAGGTGGCGGATCGCCTTGCGGCGGATGTAGGGCTCGCAGAGCTTGTTGATCTCGACGGCGCTCTGCACGCGCGAGCCGACGCCGAGCTGCTCGAGGGCGTCCTGCAGGGCCAGCGCGTTGATGATCGTGGCCAGCATGCCCATGTAGTCGGCGGTGACCCGGCCGATCGCCTCGCCGCGGTCCTGCTCGCCGCGCCAGATGTTGCCGCCGCCGACGACGATGGCGATCTGCAGCCCGTGCTCGTGGGCGAGCTTGATCTCGGCCACGATCGACGACAGGGCGTCCGGCTTAATGCCGTGAGAGCTCTCTCCGCACAGCGACTCGCCGGAGAGCTTGAGGAGGACCCGCTTGTACTTCTTGGCCCCTGGCATTCTCCGCGGTTACTCGCCGAGCTGGTAGCGGGCGAACTTGACGATCTTGATCTCGCCGCCGACCTTGGCGCCCGCCGCCTTCAGCAGGGCCGTGACGGTGACCTTCGGGTCGCGGATCGACGGCTGCTCGAGCAGGCAGTAGGCCTGGTAGAACAGCTTGTTGATCTTGCCCTCGAGGATCTTGGGGATCTGGTCTTCCTTCTTGCCCTCTTTGCGGAGCATCTCGGTCTGGATTTCCTTCTCCTTCTCGATGTCCGCGGCGGGGACTTCCTCGCGCGCGAGATACTTCGCGGAGGGGATGTTGCCGACGATCTGGAGCAGCAGCTCCTTGGCGAGCTCGGCCATCTCGGGCGACTTGGCGGCCGACTCCGAAGGGGCCGACAGTTCGATCAGCGCGCCCTTCTTCGCGGGGACCGCGAGGTCGGTCTGGTGGGCGTAGCCGGCGATGAGGCCGGGGCCCGAGAGCTCGAAGCGCACGTAGCGGCGCAGGCCGAGGTTCTCGCCGAGCTTGCCGACCATCGGCTTGACGAGCTCGTCGTTGGCGGCCTCGACGCTCTTGAGCGTTCCGGCGGCGGCCTTGTCAAGGACGGTCTTGACGAGGCCCTGGAAGTCGGAGCCCTTGGCGACGAAGTCGGTCTCGCTGTTGAGCTCGACGATCGCGCCGGACTTGCCGTCGATCTTGAAGGCGACCGCCCCTTCCTTCGTGACGCGCGCGGACTTCTTCGCGGCGTCGGAGAGGCCCTTCTTGCGGAGAATCGTCATCGCCTCTTCGAGGTTGCCCTTCGCCTCGTCGAGCGCGCGCTTGCAGTCCATCATGCCCGCGCCGGTCTTCTCGCGGAGGTCCTTGATCAGCTGAGTGGAATCGACGGCGACCATGGGATTAGGCCTCCTGCTGGGCCGGCTCTTCGGTGGCGTACACGACGTCCGCGGTCTGAGCGACCTCGGCCGTCTCGGCGGCGGCGGCGGCGAGCATCTGCTGCTCGGCGGCGGCGACGGACTCCGCGTTCTGGGCGGCTTCCAGGATGCCCTTGCCCTCGAGCACGGCGTCGGCGATCAGCGCGCAGAACAGCTTGATCGAGCGCGCGGCGTCGTCGTTGCCGGGGATCGGGTGATCGATGAGGTCGGGGTCGCAGTCGGTGTCGCAGACGGCGACGATCGGAATACCGAGCTTGCGCGACTCCTGCACCGAGAGGTCCTCTTCCACCGGGTCGACGACGAACACGACGTCGGGCAGGGTGTTGAGGCCGCGCAGGCCGGAGAGGTTGCGCTTGAGCTTCGCGAGCTCCTTATTGAGGCGGGAGACTTCCTTCTTGGGGAGAACGGCGAAGATGCCGTCGGTCTGCCACTTCTCGATCTCCTCGAGGCGCTTGACGGACTTGCGCAGCGTCGCGAAGTTCGTCAGCGTGCCGCCGAGCCACTTCTCGGAGACGTAGCAGGCGCCGCAGCGCTCGGCTTCGGCCTTCAGGATGTCCTGGGCCTGCTTCTTCGTGCCGACGAAGAGGAACTTCTTGTTGGCGGCCGCGGCGTCGGAGACCCACTGCGCGACCTTCTTGATCTCCTTGGCGGTCTTCTGGAGATCGATGATGTGGATGGCGTTGCGCTCGCCGAAAATGAAGCGGCCCATCTTGGGATTCCAGCGGCGGGTCTGGTGACCGAAGTGCACGCCGGCTTCCAGCATGGCCTTCATAGAAACGTTGATCATGAGCGGATGTCTATCCTCCAGGAATTGTCGCGACGAAGAATTCTAGCAAATCCCACGACGGAATTCTACGGCTTCACCTTCGCCGCGGGATCGGGCAAAGTCTCGGCGTACTCGCGCCAGGCGCGCTCCATCGCGAGCATCGCCTTCAGCCCCGCCTCGACGCCGACGGGGGAACGGCGACGGCGGAGCGGACCTTGTCGGTGCGCAGGGAGCTTTCCTTGGCCGCGCCGCGGGCGCCTTGAACTCGCCGGCCGGGACGCGGTCGATGAGAGCGGGATCCAGTCCGAAGGCGCGCGCCGCTCTCGCGGCGAACTCGGCCCGGTCGATCTCTTCGGCGCCGACGACGTGGAATATCCCGCCCGCCGCCTGGTCCACCAGCGCCGCCGTGATTTCGGCGAGGTTCTCGACATAGGTCGGGTTGTAGCGCACGCCCTGCACGCGCATCCGTTCGCCGCGGGAAAGCTTCTCGCGGACCTGGAGCACGAAGTTCTTCGGCTCCCACTGCCAGCCGTACGCCCCGGAGGTGCGGATGACGAGGTTGCCCGGGTCGCACGCGAGCACCCCGGCCTCGGTCTCGGCCTTCTGCCGGCCGTACTCGTTGATGGGCGACGGAGCGTCTTCCTCTGTATAGACTCCTTTGGCGCCGTCGAACACGTAGTCCGAGGAGTAGAAGACCATGCGCGCCCCGGCGTCGCGGCAGGCCCGCGCCACGTTGAGGGTCCCGGCGACGTTGACGGCGCGCGTCTCCTCCGGGTGCAGCTCGCAGTAGTCGACGAAGGGGTTGGCCGCGGGCACCGCCACCACGGAGGGGCGGTGGGCGGCCAGCAAGGCCCGGACGTCGGCCTCCCGGCGCATATCGAGCTGGAGGAAGCCCCCGGAGGGGTGGCAATGGTAGGTCGCGGCCGAAACCGGCACGCCCCGAGCCGTCCAGGCTCGAACCAGGGCGTTGCCCACCAGGCCCGTCCCGCCGATCACCAGCACCCCTCGGTCCATGACGGGATTGTACCAAAAGACGCCTAAAACGCGTTTTTACGTCGGGAGGGCCCCCGTGGGGGTCCAAGGGCCCAGGCGCCCCCAGGGGCCGGGTTATACTGTCGGCATGGTCCACCGCAAGGTCCTCGTCGCCAGCCTCCTGGTCCTGCCGGCCTTCGCCGGCGCCCAGGACCCCCGCACCCGCAAGGCGCCCGCCATGGCCGCCGGGTTCACGGGAGGGGCGGCTTCGACCCCGGCCGGCCTCAACGCGATGTTCGACGCGGCCAAGGCCCGCCCCGCCCTCGCCGTCCCCGAGAAGGCGGAGGAGGTCGGCTCCCCGAACAAGCCGCTGCCCACGATGTACCGCCGTCCCAAGCTCTCGAACCTCCACCAGCAGCTCGTCGTCCCCGTTCCCAACGAGACGCCCGCCTACAAGCGCACGTTCAAGGCCATGCTCGCCAACCCGGACAAGACCGACAAGTTCGACGAGATGATCCTGACCTACTCCCGCATCTACAAGCTCGACAGCCGCCTGCTCAAGTCGATCATGGCCGCCGAGTCCGAGTTCAACCCGCAGGCCGTCTCGCCGGCCGGCGCGCGCGGCCTCATGCAGGTCATGCCCGTCACCGCGGCCGGCGTCGGCGTCCAGCCCGAGCGGCTCAACGAGCCGCGCTCCGGCGTGAAGGCCGGCGCCGCGTACCTGCAGGTCCTCTTCGAGACGGCGTGGCGCAAGTTCAAGCTCAAGGGCGTGCGCTACACCGACGCGCCGATGTGGGTCGTCCAGCGCGTGATCGCCGCCTACCACGCGGGCCCGAAGTTCCTGACGCGCCTGAATCTTTTTCCGTCGACCCGCGCCTACGTCAAGAAGGTCGTCCTCTTCTACCACTCGAAGGTCAGCGACCTCCGCCGCCCGGCGAACGTCGCGCTCGAGCTCCCGGCCTACTCCGAGAGCGTGACCCCGAGCGGTTCGATGTATTAAGATAGGCGTGATGCGCGCCGCCTCCCTCGCCGCCCTCGTCCTGCTCGCCGCCTGCGCGGGCCCCAAGCCGTGCACGCGCACGCTGTGCGTCGCGCGCCTCGACGGCACGATGCGCCTCGACGGCTGGGAGGGCTCGGTCGTGACCGCGTCGCGCTACCCGCAGCCGCCCGTCGTCAACGACGCCGTCGTCACGATGGTGTTCGGCTCCGCGGCCTTCGTCAACGGCAACACGCTCGTGAAGGCGCAGGAGGGGAGTTCCTTCAAGTTCACCGTCTCCACCCGCGCCGCGTCGGCGATCGAGGTGTCCTCCGGCACGGTGACCGTGACGCCCTACCGCGGCGTCGAGGCCCTCGTCCCCGCCGGCGTCCCCTACGCCCTTCCGAAGCCGTAGTCGTTATGCTTGAATAGGCGCCGATGAAAAAGGCGCTCATCACGGGCATCACCGGCCAGGACGGCTCGTATCTCGCCGAGTTCCTGCTCAAGAAGGGCTACGAGGTGCACGGCATCAAGCGCCGCGCCTCGCTCTTCAACACGGACCGCATCGATCACCTGTTCCAGGACCCGCACGAGAAGAAGCTGCGCTTCCTCCTGCACTACGGGGACATGACCGACTCCTCGAGCCTGCAGCGCGTGCTCAAGCTGGTCAAGCCCGACGAGGTCTACAACCTCGCCGCGCAGAGCCACGTGGCGGTCTCCTTCATGGAGCCGGAGTACACGGCCAACGTCGACGCGCTCGGGACCTTGCGCCTGCTCGAGGCGATCCGCACCCTCGGCTGGGAGAAGAAGACCAAGTTCTACCAGGCCTCGACCTCCGAGCTGTTCGGCAAGGTCCAGGAGACGCCGCAGCGCGAGAGCACGCCGTTCTACCCGCGCTCGCCGTACGGGGCCGCGAAGCTCTACGCGTACTGGATCACGGTCAACTACCGCGAGGCCTACGGGATGTACGCGTGCAACGGCATCCTGTTCAACCACGAGTCGCCGCGCCGCGGCGAGACCTTCGTCACGCGCAAAATCACGCGCGGCCTGGCGCGCATCAAGCTCGGGCTCGACGAACGCATCTGGCTCGGCAACCTCGACGCCAAGCGCGACTGGGGCCACGCGCGCGACTTCGTCGAGATGATGTGGCTGATGCTGCAGAAGCCCAAGCCCGCCGACTACGTCGCGGCGACCGGCCGGCAGAACTCCGTGCGCCAGTTCGTCGAGGCGGCCGCTTCCGAGCTCGGCTTCGACCTCGTCTGGAAGGGCAAGGGCGCCAAGGAGACCGGCGTCGACCGCAAGACGGGGAAGACCTTGGTCGCGCTCGACCCGCGCTACCTGCGGCCCACCGAGGTCGACACCTTGCTCGGCGACGCCTCCAAGGCCCGCAAGGTTCTCGGGTGGGCGCCGCGCGTGAGCTTCCACGAGCTCGTCCGTGAGATGGCCCGCGAGGACCTCGCGGTCGCCGAGCGCGAGGCGCTCGTCAAGCACGCCGGCTACACGACGCCTCCGCGCGCCGCGGACTAGCCTACGTAGAGAAGGTAGCCCGCCACGGCGGCGGCGATGGCCGCGGCGCCCGTCGCGGCGTAGAGCAGCAGGCGGATCTCCTCGTCGAAGGGGAACTGCGAGCGCTTGAGATCCCTGTCCGTGGGCGGCGGCTCCGGGTGCTGCGTGCGCGGCGCCTCGACGGGGAGGGGGCGGGGCGGCTCGGTCTTCGGAGCGGGCGCGGGCTTCGGCGCCGGGGTCAGATACCCCTCGACCTCCTTGGCGATCTCGCGGCGGCGGGCCTCGCCGATCTCGCGGCCCCGCTTGTCGTCGTCGGGCGGGGGCGGCTCGGCCGCGCGGCGGCCGCGCGCCTCGCGCTCGGCCTCGACGTCGGCGTAGAGGCGCGCGCGCTCCTCGTCGAGGGCGTGGCGCATCTCGGCGATCTCGCGGTCGCTGCGGGCGCGCAGCTCCTGCTTGAGCTTCTCGGCCTTGGCCTTGAGGCGCTCGCTCTCCTCGGCGACGCGCTTCATGCCGGCGGCGAGCTCCTTCTGCACGCGCTCGGTCTCGACGTCCATGCGGATCTGGGCCTCGTGCGCCTTTTCGAAGGCCTCGACGCCCTCGCGGCGGACCTGCTCGGCGGCCTCGAGCGCCTGAGCCGAGCGGGCCTCGTCGGCCTTGCGGCGCTCGTCGTAGGTCTTCTCGAGCCCTTCGATGACGGCCTGCAGGCGGCGCGTCTCGTCCTCGGCGCGGCGCGTGAGCAGTCGCGACTGCTCGAGCGCCGCCTGGGTCGTCGACATCGTGCGTCCGAGGTCCTCGATCTTGGCGCGCGAGGCGAGCAGCTCGCCGTCGGTCTTCTGGACGCGCGCGCACAGGCCCTCGAAGTCGGCGCGCGCCTCGGCCGTCTCCGCGAGGATCTTGTCGCGCTCGGCCCGGGCGCCGGCGAGCTCGACCTGCACCGCGCGCACGCGCGACTCGGCGTCGGCGCGCAGGCGCTCGGACTCGGAGGCCGCGGCCTCGGCCATCGCCGCGCGCGCCTCCTCCATCTCGCGCCCGAGGGACTCGACCTTCCCGCGCGCCGCCGTCAGTTCGAGCTCGACGCGCTCGGCGCGCAGCACGGATTCCTGGAGCTCGACGCGCACGGCGGAGGCGGCCTGGGCCGCGTCCTCGCGCGCCGCGCGCGCCTGGTCGAGCTCGGCGCGCAGAGACTCGATGTGCGCCTCGTGCCCGGCGGTCTTCTGCCGCAACTGCGAGAGCCCGCGCTTGGCGGCGGTGAGCTCCTCCTCGCGGGCGCGGCCGGAGGTCTCGAGGGCCGCGACGCGCTCGCCGAGCCGGCGGGCCTCGTCGCGCGCGGCGGCGAGCTCGGCCTCGGCGCGCTCGGCGGCGCCGGTGGCGGAGGCCGCGCGGGCGTCCAGCGCGTCGCGCTGGGCGGTGGTCTTCTCGAGCGAGGCCTGGAGCGCCTCCACGCGGGCGCCGAGCTCGGTCTGCGCGGAGGCGAGCGCGGCCTCGGCGTCGGCGCGGCGGCCCCGCTCGGCCTCGAGCGCGGCGCCGAGCTGGGCGCGCGCCTCGGCCGCGACCTTGAGCGTCTCGTCGAGCTCGCGCGACAGCGACGTCGCCGAGGCCGCCTCGCGGTGCAGCGCGGCCGCGGTGGCCTGGAGCTCGTCGGCGCGCGTCGTGAGCTCGCGCACGCGCTCGCGCAGGCGCTCCTTGGCCTTGAGCTCGGTCTCGAGCTCGAGCGAGCGCGCCCGCAGGCGGCGCTCGAGCTCCTCGACGCGGACCTCGAGGCGGACCGCGTCGAGCGCGTCGCCCTCGGGAGGGGGCGGGGGCGCCTTCTGCGGGGCGTCGACGGGCTTAAGTTCCTTTTCGTCCACGGTCCATGTCCCTGCGCAGGCGGTCGAGCGCCTCCGACTGCTCGCGCCAGCGCTCGCTGAGCGCCCGGCGCTCGGCCTCGACCTCGTCCTCGAGCTTGGCGCGCTGATCCTCGAACTCGGCGCGCAGGCGCGCGCGCTCCTCCTCGAGCGCGGCGTCGCGGCGCGCGATCTCGGCGGACAGGCGCGCCAGGGCGAGCGCCTCGGAGCGGCGGGCGGAGGCCGTCGCGGCCTCGGCGCGCTCGCGCTCGTCCTTCGTGGCGGCCGCCAGGCGCGCGATCTCCTCGCGCATGCGGTCGCGGTAGTCTCCGAGGGCCGACAGCGCCTGCCGCGCCTTCTCGGCGGCGGCGGCCTCGGAGCGCCGCGCGCCCTCGAGCGCCTTCTCGGCGTGCTCGGCGTGCGCGCGCGAGGCGGCGAGGCCCTGCGCGTACGCGGCCTGGCCCTGCTCGCGCGCCTCGCGCAGCGCGTGCGCGCGGGCCTCGTCGAGCTCGACCTCGATCGCGGCGGCGCGCGCGGCGGCCTCGCGGCGGGCCTCGCGCGCCAGCGCGATCTCGCGCTCGGCGGCCTCGCGCTCGGCGGCGAGGCGGGCGCGCTCCTCGCGCAGCGCCGTCTCGAGGCGAAGGGGAAGCTCGGCCTCGAGGCGGCGCGCCGCGTCGCGCGCCCGCTCGCCCTCGGCGCGCAGCGACTCGGCGCGCTCGAGCTGGGCGGAGACGTCGGCCTGCACGCGCGCGCGCTCGGCCGCGAGCGCCTGCGCGGCCGCGCGCTCGCGCGCCGTCGCGCCGGCGGCCTCGTCGCGCGCCTGCGCGATCTCGCCGACCAGGCGCTGAGCCTCGCGCTCGAACGCCGCGGCGGCGCCGCTCAGCGTCCGGAACTCGCCCTCGAGAGCGCCCAGGCGCGAGAGCGCGGCGCGCTCGGACGCCTCGGCGCGCGCGGCGCGCGCGTTGGCGAACTCGGACTCGCGTTGGGCGTCGACGCGCTCGATCTCGAGGCGGGAGGCGAGCGCCTCGCGTCCGGCGGCCGTCGCGCGCAGGGCGGCGAGCTCGGTCTCGGCGGCCTCGGCGCGGCGCGCGGCGGCGTCGAGGCGGGCGCGAAGGGACGCCGCGTCGGCGTCCTTGCCGTCGGACTCGAGCATCGCGCGGTCGAGGCGCGCCTGCAGCTCGCGGGAGGCCTGCAGCCTCGCGAGGGCCTCGCGCTCCCAGTCCTCGCCGCGCGCGGCCGCGTGCTCGGCGTCGATGCGGAGGCGCTCAGCGCCTGCTCGAGAGCCCCGGCCTCGGCCCACGCCTTGCGGGCCTCTTCGTTCGCCGCGCCGCGCGCCTCGCGCTCGTCGCGCAGGGCCAGCGCCAGATTCGCGGCGCCGTCCTTCATGCGCTCCCGCTCCTCGCGCTCGCGCGCGAGTTCCGCGTCCTTGGCGTCGAGGCGCTCGCGCAGCTCGGCGGCCTGCGCGCGCAGGACCTCGAGCTCGGCGCGCGCGTCGCGCAGCTCGGCGTAGGTCCCGGCGGGGGGATCACGAGATCGGCCAGGCGCCCGCCGAAGCCGGCGTCGGGCGGGGCGTCGCCGCGCTCGGCGGCGCGCGCGCGCGAGGCGAGCACCTCCTCCACCTCGCGGCCGAAGTCGTCCTTCCAGGCGTGCAGCGGGTCCATGTTCCGGCCTCAGTATAGGAGGAGAGTGTTACAAAGACAAGTCGTCCGGGACCTTCGGCCCAGGGACGTTCTGGGCCCCCGGGCCCTGACCCCGGGGCCCCGCGCGGGGCCATCCTCCGGCATGGACGCCCGTCGACGACTCGGACCTCCCGCCCTCGCCCTCGCGGCCGCCGCCGTCGGCGCGCGGCTGCTGCTGGGCCCCGAGCGCCTCGTCGGCGAGCTGCGTCCCGGCTCGCGCGGCGCGGACGCGCCGCCGCCCGCGCCCGCGCTCGCCTCGCCGATCGCCTGGGAGGCCGCCGCGGCTCCGGGTACGGGGCAGGCGGCCGCGCGAGGCGCCGCCGTCCCCGAGCCGGCGCGCGAGCCGTCCTGGCGCGACGCGCCCGCCGACTTCAGGGCGGTCTCCTACTCCGCCGCCGGCTCACGCCGCCCCGCGTCCGCCGCGCGCTCCGCGCCGCCGGCCGCGCGCAGCGCCGAGCTCGAGGCCGCGCCCTCGGCCGCCGAGCTATCGACGCATGAGGACCCGGCCCGCGCGAGCGCCCCGCCTCGCCGCGCGTCGCGGGACTCCTACCGGCGCCGCTTCTCCGGCTTCGCCCCGCGGGCCGCCGCGGCGGCCCGCGCCGTCCGCGTGCCGTTCGCGCTCGGCCCCGCCGAGCCCGGGGGCGACGTCGAGCCGGAAGAGGAGGCCCGCGCGCCCGTCGACCCTCGTACTTCGCCTTCGCCCGGCGGCTGGCGCCGCCTGCGCCGCGCGTTTCCGCTGTTCCGCGCGCCCCTCCGGCCCGCGGCCGCCGCGCGCGAGCGCGCGCGCCGCGTCGCGCGCGTGAAGCCGCCCTCGCTCTCCCGCCTCCTCGGCCTCGCCGCCCTGCGCCCGCCGCCGGCCGCCCTGCCCGTCCCCGACCTCTCCGGGCTCGACGCGAAGAAGCCGCTGTTCCTTCCCGGCGGCGCGCCCGTCCCGTCGCGCCTGCTCGACGCGCTCGCTCTCGAGAAGCTCGACCCCAAGCGCCACGGCTCCTCGCGGGACCGCAAGCGCTCCGCCCACTGGGACGCCGCGCGGCCGCTGTGGCACGACGGGCCCGCGCGCGGCTTGGCGCTCCTCTCCCAATGGCAATGGCTCTGGAAGGACGACGAGCGCTGGTGGGCGGCGCGCGAGCCCGGCGCGCCGCCGCTGCTGCGCTGGGGCTCGCTGTGGTGGGGAAACGCCGCGGCGTCTGGTTCGCCCAGCACGGCGGCGAGCCGTGGTCGTGGCGCCGCTTCTCCGAGTGGGACGCCGAAGGCCTCATCCGCCTGCGCGACGGCGTCCAGCTCGTCTACTCGGCCGACCTCTCCAAGGTCGCCGTCGTCGAGCCCGGGGCCGGCGCGGTCCTCTACGACGCGGAGACGGGCACCGAGCTCGGCCGCTGGACGGAGGACGAACTGCCGCGCCGCCGGCCGCGCCCGCCGTCGGCCCTGCGCCTGCCGCGCGGGATTTGATATCCTCGTCCCGATGAGCCGAATCGCCGCGGTACTGCTCGCCTGCGCCGCACTCGCCGCGCCCTCGCGCGCGCAGGACGCCTACGGCTCGCGCGGCCTCTTCCCGGTCTACGTCTCCGGCAACCAGTGGGTGATCTTCGACAAGCCCCGCCCCGGCGCCGACCCCAAGGAGCTCATGGCCGGCGCGCGCTACCTCATCATCGGCAGCGAGGGCGCCGACGTGTTCGTCGTCGGCCGCACCTCCGCCACCTACGGCGGCGCCTGCCGCGCCAAGAAGCCCACAAAGCTGCGCGCCGCCCTGCTCAAGGGCCCGCGCTCCTCCGTCGGCGACCCCGTCCTCGCGATCAAGGTTCCGGACACCTTCGTCATGAAGGGCTCGCGCGCGAGCTACTCGGCGCTCGAGAACAAGGTCGACGAGCCGCTTTACCAGCTCATCGGCTCGACCGTCGCGGCCGCCGCGGCCGCGGAAGCGAAGGCCGGCGGCCTGCGCTTCCGCGCCGACGACGAGGGCGCCGCCGCCTTCCTCGCCGACCCGCGCCCCGACAAGGTCGCCTCGAAGATCGACTTCGCCGCGCGCCTGCCCGTCGCCGGCCTCAAGGCTCCCGTGGCGCTCGTCACCGACGGACAGATCTCCTCGTCGCACCGCCGCTGCCTGCGCCTGGCCGACGGCGACCGCCTCGTCGGCCCGTGCGTCGAGATGCCCCACGACCTGATGAGCGAGACCGCCCAGCTGCGCTTCGTCTCCTACGACCCGAGCGGCAAGGGCAACCCGTTCCTGCTCGCCTACACCAAGGGCACGCCGCTGTGGGGCCACGAGCGCTGGGGCTTCGTCCTGCGCGCGACGGGGCCGCGCCTGTTCCTGCGCGACGCGATGGACCCGCGCTGCCGCGAAGGCTTCTAGCGCCTCTCGCGCCGGATCATCCCGAGGAACGCCCACCCCATCACGACGAGCGCCACGATCTTCGGCGCAAGGGCCGCGAGCGTCTCGCGCGCGTGCACGCTGTTGAGAACCCGGTGCGTCGCCGTGACGACGACGAGCACGAACAGCAGCTTGCTCGCCGAGCTCGAGATCCTCGCCCAGTCGACGCGGTCGGGGCTGAGCAGGTTCGCCAACCTCCTCTTGTCGCTCCACGTCATCTTCACGATCTCGACGCCGGCCCAGGTCGCCCACGTCTCGCGGTTGGCCCACACGACGCGCCCCAAGCCCTCGACCTTCCCGCCGCCGGGCAGATCGAGCGTGAACGCGAGCTGCGCCTGCTCGGCGAGCTCGACCTGGGTCTCCACCTTGAACCCCTTCGTCGAGACGTCGTGGGCCGTCGCGTGATCGTCGATCACCTTGGCGTCCTTGACCGTGCGCAGGACCGCCGGCAGGTCGGTGATGAAGCGGGCGCTTTCGCGCTTCTCCGCGCTCACGGGGCCCCCATGAAAGGCATCGTCGCCTCCTGCTTCGGCGGGGGCTTGGGCGGAGGGGGCCGAGGCGGATCTGCTGCAGAAACTCGCGGAACGCGGGCAGCGAGCGCTCGAACTCCTCCTTCGGCGCGCGCAGGCGCGCGGTGAACACGCCCCAGCCGTCCGGGATGAGCACGGTCTCGGTGACCTGGACCTTCGTCTCGCTGCCGACCAGCGTGCCCTCCGCGTACTCGTACTTCGTCGACTTCGCGGCCAGGCCCGTGCGCGTGGCCACGCGCACCTCGTAGACGGAGCCCTCGTCCTCGACGCTCGCCGACGCCGAGCGCCTCAGCTCCGCGACCGCCGCCTCCCAGCCCGCGAAGCCCTTGGCCGACGCGGTCGTGAAAAACACCACGACTCGCGCCTGGCCTCCCGGCTTGATCCACGCCATACCCTCGGGCGCGCGGACGGGCTCGCCCCAGCCGAGCGTGTCCCTCCACGAGAGAACCGGCTCCTCCTTCAGCGGCAGCTCCTTCGAGCGCAGGCCCGCGGTCTTGGCCGGCTCGGCCGCCGACAGTTCGCGCAGCCGCGCGTCGGCGAGGCGCCGCCACGTCGTGCCGGACAGCGCGTCGCGCACGGCGATCAGGGCGCGCGTCTCCTGCTGGGGCCCCTTCTCGAAGAAGCGCAGGTCCGCGTCGCGCGGCAGCACCGGCCGCTTCAGGAACGGCGTCAGCCAGTGCCCGACGATGCGCGCCGCGCGCGCCATCGCGACGCCGAACTCGGGCCCCTTCGAGTCGAAGCCGAAATCCCCGAGATACGCCGCCGAGCCCGCCTTCAGCTCGACGGAGCGCGCGAACTCCTTGTCGAGCGGCGCCTCGACCCGGTAGCGCACGCCGCGCGCGGGGAACGTCGCGGTCCGCAGGACGTAGCGCCCCGGCGGCAGGTCGAAGAACACGACATAGCCCGCGACGGCCATGCCCGAGGCCGCGCGCTTGCCCGGCACCTGCGCGCCCATCGAATCGAGCTGCACGAGCGACGCCCAGTCCGCCCACTTCGTCGACTTCTTGAACAGCGCCCCGTGCGTCTCGACGCGCGCGATGAGCATCCCTTGGTCGAGGGACGCCGGATTGCCCGGGGGACGTTCATCGTCGCGCAGCCTGCCAGGGTGACGGCCCCGGCGGCGAGCAGGCGTTTCATGACGCCGAGTGTATCAGCGGAAGCCCTCGGGCGCAATGGTATAATCGGGCCGTGAAAATCGCGCTCGCGCAGGTCGACACCACCGTCGGCGACCTTCGCGGCAATTCGGAGAAGATCCTCTCCGCGCTCGACGAGGCCTGCCGCCGCGGCGCCGCCCTGGCCGTCTTCCCCGAGCAGACCTTGGGCGGCTACCCGGCCCTCGACCTCTGGGAAGAGCGCGGCTTCGCCGAGGCCAACGAGAAGGCCCTGAAGGCGCTCGCCAAGAAGGTCCGCGGCACCGCGGCGCTGGTCGGCTTCGTCTCGCGCAGCAAGGGCTCCGTCGGCAAGCCCGTGCGCAACTCGGCCGCCCTCCTTCACAACGGCAAGATCGTCGCTATTAGACACAAGACGCTCCTGCCCACCTACGACGTCTTCGACGAGGCCCGCTACTTCGAACCCGCGACCGAGAACAAGCCGATCGTCTGGGGCGGCAGGAAGCTCGGCGTCACCATCTGCGAGGACGCCTGGGCCAAGGACCCGTCCTCCTCGCGCCGCCTCTACACCTCGGACCCCGTCGCCGCGCAGGCGAAGGCGGGCGCGGACATCCTGTTGAACTTGTCGGCGTCGCCGTTTCTGCGCGGCAAGACCGCGACGCGCCGCAAGCTCATCGCCGACCACGCCAAGCGCCTGAAGAAGCCGCTCTTCTACTGCAACGCCGTCGGCGGCAACGACGAGATCGTCTTCGACGGCGGCTCCCTGGCCTACGACGCGAAGGGGAAACTGCGCGCGCGCGCCGCCTTCGCCGCCCAGGACCTGCTCGTCATCGACTCCGACACGTGGGAGGGGGCGTCGCTGGCGCCCGAGCCCTCCGACGTCGGCCAGATCGGCGAAATCCTCACGCTCGGCATCAAGGACTTCGCCGCGAAGTGCGGCCTGCAGACCGCCTTCCTCGGCCTCTCCGGCGGCATCGACTCCGCCGTCGTCGCGGCGCTCGCCGTCCGCGCGCTGGGGCCGCACCGCGTCGTGGGCGTCAGCATGCCGTCGTCCTATTCTTCAGAGGGCAGCAAGTCCGACGCCGCCGCGCTCGCGAAGAACTTGGGCATCGAACTGCGCACGGCGCCGATCGCCGGCGTCTATGAAGCACTTGTCGCCACGTTAGGCGACAAATGGGGAAGGGCTCGCCGGACCTGGCCGAGCAGAACCTGCAGGCGCGCGCGCGCGGCGTGATCCTCATGGGTCTCGCCAACAAGTCGCACCGCGGCTTCGTGCTCACGACGGGCAATAAGAGCGAGCTCGCCGTCGGCTACTGCACCTTGTACGGCGACATGTGCGGCGCGCTGGCGCCCTTGGCCGACGCGCCCAAGCGCCTCGTCTACGATCTCGCCGCCTGGCTCAATTCCGACCGCGAGGTGATTCCGTCCGCCTCCATCACCAAGGCGCCGTCGGCCGAGTTGAAGCCCGACCAGAAAGACCAGGACGACCTGCCGCCGTACGATCAGGTCGACGACGCTCTCGAGGCCTGGGTGCAGTCGCGGCTCGAGCCGGGGCGCGTCGCGCGCGCCGTCGGCGACCGCGCGACGGCCGAGACCTTGCTCGACCGCATGGACTGGAGCGAGTTCAAGCGCCGCCAGGCGCCGCCCTCCATCAAGATCAGCTCGAAGGCTTTCGGCGTGGGGCGGAGAATGCCCGTCGCGAAGGCCGGCTGGCGCGTCCGCGCCGGTTTATAACGCCTGCTCTTAAACCGAGTTAAGCTGACAAGCCGTCGTGTTTCGCGGTTTTAATATCCATCCACAACCCTGGATAATTCCTGGAATTCGCTCAATAATCCGGGATGGCTCCGGCACCCCGCCGAATTAAGCCGGTCAGCCTAATCACAAGTTAGCGTGCTGCGAGTTTTTCGGAGAACAAAGTATGGCCATAAACTTCATCATAGATATCTGGCCGGGTACGGATTTGGCGAAAGCATTAGAGCGCGTGAAGCAAGAGGCGGCAAAGTCTAAGCACAAGTTAGTTATTTCCGGAAGTACCACTTCGGGGTCCGTCAGCGGGGACATAGAGGGGTCGTACAATGTGAATGGGAAGCAGATCAATTTCACAATCACGAAAGCACCAGCATTCGCCACCGCGGATATGATCAAGGATGAACTGAAACGGTTTTTCTAATGCCCATTGGGACACAAAACATCGTGAGCACCAGTCTACACGCTAACCATTCGCTTGTGCCGACGGCGGCCTCGTTTGGATGGACAGCTGTAGCCGCCGCGGCACAGCGTCTGCGTTAACACTGTAGCCGGCTACAGTAAATCCAGGAAATCCGCCGCGCTCAGCCCGGCATCCTTCACGATTCTCCTCAGCGTGCCGGACTTCAAGTCGCCCGGATGGACCGGCACGGTGACGGGATTCGGATGTCCCGGCTTGTAGAGGATCGCGTGGGACCCCGTCTGGCGCTCGACCACGAAGCCCGCCCGCCGCAACGCCGCGAGGACCTCGCGGGCGCGGCACGGCGGCAGTTTCAGACTTGGAGAGAGAACACCTTGCCTTCCTTCGCCTTGGCCATGCTCAGCGAGCGTTTGTTGGCGACGGACAGGTAGCCCTGAAGCGCGTCGAGGAGCTTCTTCTTGGCTGCGGCGACGGTATCGCCCTCTGAGACACAGCCGGGAAGAGCCGGGATGTAGGCGGTATACCCGCCCTCCGGCTGAGGCTCCAAGATCGCGTTGATCTTCATGCCTCCAGTGTAACAGCGCCGACGGCTCGATTCAAGGCTCATGATTCTCTCTCTACTATTCATACGATTGAGGGGACGAAAAGTTCCACTGGCGCTCATCCCAAATCGGACTTACACTCCGCGCATGACCCCTGAAAGCGCCGCCCTGCTCGCCTGCCTCCTCACCGGCTTGTCGCAGACGGAGAAGTGCCACGCCGACCTCGTCGCCTCGAGTCCCTCGACGATGAAGGAGGTCAAGACGGGCCTCGTCGCCGCGCTGCGCGCTGACCCGGGCGACCGGACGCGCGACGAGGGC
This sequence comes from Elusimicrobiota bacterium, assembly GCA_023213235.1. GTDB lineage: Bacteria > Elusimicrobiota > Elusimicrobia > UBA1565 > UBA9628 > GWA2-66-18. Next base: position 2,048,003 of record CP096137.1, read on the forward strand.
AACGCCCTGGCCTTGGGTCCCCGAGCACCGCATCATGGCCCGAATCAGGGAGAGGGCCTGCCGGGGAGACGAAGAAGCGCGGCTATCCCAAGGGTTACGACGAACAGCGCAAGGCCGAGGCGGCGGCCCGGGAGCTCGGACGCCTCGGCGACTGGAAGGCCCTGCTCGCGCTCGGCAGCACGACGGCCGCGGAGGGGCTCGCGGAGCTCGAGAATCCGCCGCGTCCGGTGCTCGACGCGCTCATGTCGTGGAGCCGCGGTCCCCGAGAGGTCAAAGGACGCGTCAATCGCCGGCGCATGGCGGCCGTCGACGCCCTGAAAAATACGGGCCGAAAGCCGCCCCGGTCCTACCCGAGCTGATCAAGCGGCTCGACTCGGACGACAAGCGCTACGACGCGCTCATCGTCATCGAGAAGATGGGCCCCGCCGCCGCGCCCGCCGTCCCGCGCCTGGGAGAACTTCTCAAGGACAAGGGCTGGCACGACGGGGCGTACTCGGCGCTGCGAGCGATCGGCACGGTGGAGGCTCAACGCCTCGCCGACGACAGTCCGCCGTGGGTCGTCGCGCCCCGCTGAGTCCGCGCGAAGGTGTGTCCGGACACACCTTCGCGGGCCGTTTTATTTCTGGACGCGGAAGAGCTCGCCGTCGAAGGCGAGGTTGATGTCGGCGCGCGCCAGCGGCTTGCCGGACTTCGCGTTCTCGGTGATCACGGCCAGGCGCACGGGGCCCGCGCGACCGGTCGGGATCGCGGCGTCGTAGCTCCAGTACACCTTGCCGGTGAGCGTGACGAACTCCGGTCCGTGGATGAGGACCTCGTGCGTGCTCTCGTCCCAGGTGACGAAGTAGCCCTCGGTCGCGGTGTAGCGGTAGCGGGGAGTCACGCCGGAGGGCGGCTCGGAGACGGGCGTGAGCCCGAGGCCCGGCGTCGAGGACATCGCCGCCGAGTAGGCGGCGGGGAAGAGGTCGACGCGCATCTTCGTCGGCCCGCCGCAGGCGGCGAGCAGGGCGGCGACGACGAGGACTCTCACGACGCGGAGGCCTGGATCTCGGAGAGGTCGGCGACACGGCGGAACGCGCGCACGAGCTTGGAGAGGAGCGCCAAGCGCTGGCGCTTGAGGGATTCGTCCTCGACCATGACCATCACGCCGTCGAAGAACTTGTCGAGGTGCGGCTTCACGCCGACGAGGCTCTTGAGACCGCCCTCGAAATCGCCTTGGACGATGCGGTCGTTGGCGGCGCCCTCGGCGCTGACCAGGGCGTCGTACAGCTCGAGCTCGGCCGGCTCCTTGAGGAGCGCGCGCTCCGGCGAGGAACCGTCGCCCTTGTTCTGCTTGAGGATGTTCGACGCGCGCTTGAACGCGGCGGCGAGCGGCTCGAACGCGGGGTCGCGGCGGACCGCCTTGAGCGCGGCCAGGCGGCGGAACGCGTTCGGCAGGTCCTTCAACGCTCCGTGCTTGATCGAGCGGACCTCGTCGACGGCGTACTTCATGTCTTCGAAGAAGGACTGCGCGCGGCCCCAGACGAAGTCGGAGAGCTGGGCCTCGAGCTTGGCGGGCTCGGGGGACTTCACGGGCTGAATGGACAACGCGTGCTTCATGGCTTCCTCGAGGTCGATCGGCAGCTGCTTTTCGAGGAGGATTCGGATCGCGCCCAGAGCCTGACGGCGCAGGGCGAACGGGTCGGCCGAGCCCGAGGGGATCAGGCCCGCGGCGAAGCAGCCCGCGAGGCTGTCGAGCTTGCCGGCGAGGGACAGGACGCAGCCCTCGGCGGTCGTCGGAACGGGCGTCTTGGCCGCGATGGGGTAGTAGAACTGCTCCACCGCCAAGCTGACTTTTTCCGATTCGCCGTCCTTGCGGGCGTACACGCCGCCCATGTGGCCTTGCAGTTCCGGGAATTCTTTGACGACGTCGGTGACGAGGTCGGCGTACGCGAGCTTGGCGGCGCGCGCGAGCGCCGTCTCGTCGACGGGCGAGGTCTGGCGCAGCTTCGCGCCGATGAACTGCGCGATCTCGGCGACGCGAGCCGCTTTCGCGGACATCGAGCCGAGCGCTTTCTGGTACGTCACGCGCTCGAGCTGGCCGAGCTTGCTCTCGAGAGTGGAGGAGGAATCGCGGCCCACGAAGAAGGCCGCGTCGTTGAAGCGGGCCTCGAGGACGCGCTGGTAGCCCTCGCGCACGAGCTCGTTGCCCGAGGAGAGGCCGTCGCGCACGCCGATGAAATTCGGGCGCAGGACTCCCTCCGTGCTGACGACGGGGAAGAACTTGAGCTGCTTCTTCATCACGAGCTTGAGCAGGGCGTGCGGCAGGACCATGTGCTCGTCGCGCAGCTTGCCGAGGACGGGGACGGGGTGCTCGACCATGAAGGTCGTCTCGTCGATGAGCTCCTCGTCGGGGTCGGAGATCCCGTGCGCGGGCTTGGCGGCCTGGGCGAGAGCCTTGAGCAGGTACTCCCGGCGCTCCACCGGGTCGGCGAGGACGAGGCCCTGTCTTAAGATACCGGCGTGTTTGGAAATGTCCTTGAGGGCGACAGGTTTCTTGGCGAGCACGGGATGGCCGTGCACCTCGCGGCCGGACTTGATCCCGCCGAGCGTCACGGGGATGACCTTGTCGCCGAGGAGAGCGGTGATCGCGCGCAGCGGACGGCCGAACTTGAAGTTGGTCTCTTCCCAGGTCATGAACTTGGGGAACTGCAGCGACTTCAGCAGTTCCGGGATCAGCGCCGCGAACAACGCCGCGGCGGGCTCGCCCTTGGTGTGGACCTCGGCGTACCAGATGCCGGCGTCGGCTTTGAGGTCGGAGGGGAGAGGTTGTACTTGCGCGCGAAGCCCTCGACGGCCGGGGCGGGCGCGCCCTCTTTCGGGCCCTTGAAGCGCTCGGTCTTGTCCTTGCCCTTCGCGGCGACGCCGTCGACGCGCAGGATGAGGTGGCGGAGCGTGCCCGAGACGGTGATCTCGCCGTGGTCGAGGCGTCCGGCGAGCAGCTTCTCCGCGCCCGCCTTCATCTGCTCGAGGGCCGGCGGGACGAAGCGCGCGGGGAAGGGCTCGGTGTGGACGTCGAGCAGGAACGAGACGGGCTTGGCGGAAATCTTCTTGCTCACTTGACGGCCTCCGCCTTCGGCGTGCGCGATTCGATGTAGAGTTCCATGACCTTGCGCGCCAGGCCGCGGATGCGGCCGATGTACTGCGCGCGCTCGGTGACGGAGATGGCGCCGCGGGCCTCGAGCGTGTTGAAGAGGTGGGAGGCGCGCACGACGCAGTCGTACGCGGGGAGCGGATCGCCGAGGCCGGCGAGGCGCTCGCCCTCTTTCTCCCACTCGTTGAAGTGGCGCGAGAGCAGGGCCACGTCGGCCGTCTCGAAGTTGTAGCGCGAGAACTCGCGCTCCTGCGGCTTGTGGATGTCGCCGTAGGTCAGGCCGCCGCCGTAGTCGAGGTCGTAGACGTTGTCTTTTTTCTGGAGGTACATCGCGATGCGCTCGAGGCCGTACGTCAGCTCGACGGAGACGGGGGAGAGCGGCATCGAGCCCATCTGCTGGAAGTAGGTGAACTGCGTGATCTCCATGCCGTCGAGCCAGACTTCCCAGCCCACGCCGGAGGCGCCGAGGGTCGGGGACTCCCAGTCGTCCTCGATCCAGCGCAGGTCGTGCTTCTTGGGGTCGAGGCCGATGGCCTTCAAGGATTTCTGGTAGGTGTCGGTGATGCCGGCGGGGACGGGCTTCATGATGACCTGGAACTGATAGTACTTGCCGAGGCGGTTCGGGTTGTCGCCGTAGCGGCCGTCGGCGGGGCGGCGCGAGGGCTCGATGTAGGCGTAGCGCGCGGGCGCGGCGGTCAGGGCGCCGAAGAACGTCGCCGGGTTGAACGTGCCCGCGCCCTTCTCGAGGTCGTAAGGGTGCACGATCGCGCAGCCTTCTTTGGACCAGAAGTTCTGCAGCTCGAGGACGATCTCTTGGAAGGTCAGCACGCGGGGGCTCCTTGGAGTCGGGACTTCTGCCAGTCTTCGCGGAATTCGAAGGCGCGCAGGCGGCGGCCGGCCTGGGCGCCGAGGTGCTCGTCGAGGAGCCGCCGGGCGGCCTCGTCGGCGGCGGGCTCGTAAGGCAGGAGCGCCAGCGCGGCGGGCTCGTCCTCGTGCAGCGCGCGCCAGACCTTCCCGCAGGGCGCGGGCGCGCGCTCGCGCAGGCCGAAGCCGAGCTTGTCGGCCAGCCGCAGACCGAACGCCGCGACGAGCCAGCGGCTCGGGCTCTGCTCGAGCGCCGCGAGCGTGGCGCACAGCAGGCGGTAGAGCGACGGCGCGGGGAGGCGGTCCGGCGTGAGCTTGTCGAGCATCTCGAGGCAGGCGAGCGCGTCGAACGTGCGGCCGAGGTCGTCGCGCCAGCCCGGGAAGGAGGCGATCAGGCGGCCGCCGACGCCCTTGGCGAACTCCGAGCGCGGGGAGAGGTGCAGGCGATGCTCGGCCCAGACGCCGGGCTCCGACATCGCCTTCATTTTTCCCTTCGGGCGGTTGACGCCGACGAAGCGGACGGGGACCTTGCCCAGCGACTCGGTGAACAGCGAGCACAGCCGGTCGTACTCGCCGTACGCGCGCCGCGACAGGATCACGCCGCCCGCGTTGACGATCATGAGATCCCCGCGCGCAGCAAGGCGGCCTCGCGGCTCGTCCAGGCGCGGAACAAGGAGCGCGTGCCGAGCGGCGCGTCCTCGAGCAGAGGCGCCGCGCAGTCGGTCGAGGAGGCCTGGTACGCCTCCCAGCGCGCCTGCGGGGTGAGCGCCTCGGCGGCCTCGACGAGGGCGGCGGCGGGGAGAAGGCGCCAGCACGCGGCGCGCTCGAGCGGCGTCAGCTTGGGCCACAGCGCGGCCAGCCGCGAGGGTTCGGCCGCGAGCGCGGACTTGAGTTCGGGGAAGGCGCGGCGGCGCAGGGCGTCGCGGACGGAGGCCGGCGTCGGGGAGTCGGACACGGGCTGATTATATCGTTTCAGCGGCCGAGCCGGACGGGGGCTCGGGCACGAGCGGCACGCGCCCCTCCGGAAGTCCGCCGGGACCGAACGCTCCCGGAACGGGCTCGATGTCGCGCAGGACCCGGACGGGGTCGAGCAGGACTTCGGGCCGCTCGTAGGTGACCTCGAAGACGCCGGGCGCGCCCTTGAAAGCGCCGCGCAGGTCCTCGGGACGGCCGAGCAGCGCGAGCACGTACTTGCCCGGGCCGAGGCCGTCGAAGGAAAACCGGCCGTCGCGGTCGGGGATCCGGGAGCCCGAGAGCCAATAATGCGTCGTGCGCTGCGCGGAGCTCGTCCAGACGGAGAACAGGCCGACGCGCAGGCCGACCGCCGGGCGCTCGTCGAGGAACGCGGAGCCGTCCACGCGGCCGTCGCGCATCTCCTCGAGGGGGCCGACCTCGATGCGCTTGTCGCTGACGGCCCACAGGCCGTCGAGCCGGGTGAGCCAGGCGCGCGCGTTCTCCTCGTCGCCGAAGCGCGCGTACGCGGCGGAGAAGCCCTCGAAGATGAGCTGCGCCTCGGAGGCCTTCTCGAAGCCCTCGACGCGGCGTCCCGTGGCGGCCGCGAGCTGCTCGAGCTTGCCGTAGCGCTCGGCGGTGACGGGGCCCGCGCGCAGGAGCTCGAGGGCGCGCAGGTAGTCGGGATGGACGCGGCCCGGGACCGAGATCATCAGCGCGTCGAGCGCGCGCTCCTCGTCCCACCAGAGCAGGCGCCCCTCGCGCACCGAGGCGACGGCCTCGCCGGCGAACACGCCGCGGAAGCGCGTCCGCTCGAGAAACGCCTCGAGGCGGTCGAGGCTGTCGGGCGAGAGGTCGGTCGTCTCGGTCGACATGCGCCGCGAGTCGACGCGCCACGCGCGCCCGCGCGCCGGGTACAGCCACGCGACGGCGAGCGTGCGCGAGTTCCGGTTCGTCGGCACGCCCGCGGCCTCGGCGAGCGAGCGCGGGCCGAAGCCCCAGACGCGGGTCAGCGCCGTCTCGGCGACGAGCGTGGCGCCGCCCCACGCGGCGACGAGCGACAGCACGACGGCGCGCGACCACGGCCGCCAGTCCTCGCGCGCGAGCGCGGCGGCGACGGCGGCGAGCGTCGCGGCGAGCGCCGCGGTCAGGAACGTCGAAAGCACGACGGAGAGGAAGCTTCCGCCGCACAACTCGACGGCGCGCGTCAGCTGCGGCCAACGCGACGCGCACCAGCCGATGCCGGCGGAGATGAGGCCGAACGCCGCGCCCGCGGCCAGGCCGCGGCGCCCGCGCGCCGCCGCGAACGCGGCCGCGGCGAGAAGGACGGAACCGATCTGCAGATCGAGCGCGCGGCCCGCCGAGAGCTCCGCGGGAAACGCGTCGGGAAACGAGCGGATCGCGCGCGTCCACCCGAGCGCGCACCACGAGAGCGCGGCGAACAGCGGCAGGCGCAGCCAGAAGGCGGACGGCTCCGGCTCGCCCTTGCGGCGCTCGAAGACCCAGAACAGCGCGGCCGTCAGCGCGGCCGCGCAGAGCCCCGCTCGATCATTCCGCGTCCTTCTGCAGCTTGGCGAGGATGCCGAAGTCCTCGAGCGTGGTGACGTCGCCCTTGACCGCGCCGCCGGCCGCGATCTCGCGCAGCAGGCGGCGCATGATCTTGCCCGAGCGGGTCTTCGGCAGGGAGTCGGTGAAGCGGATCTCCGCGGGGCGGGCGATCGCGCCGATCGCCTTGGCGACGTGCTCGCGCAGGATTTCCTTGAGCTCGGGGCTGGGGGTGCGTCCGCCCTTGAGCGTGACGAAGGCGCAGACGGCCTGGCCGTGCAGCTCGTCGGGGCGGCCGACGACGGCGGACTCGGCGACGTAGGGATGGCCGACGAGCGCCGACTCGATTTCCATGGTGGACAACCGGTGCCCGGAGACGTTGAGCACGTCGTCGATGCGGCCGAGGATCCAGAGGTAGCCGTCCTTGTCGCGGCGCGCGCCGTCGCCCGTGAAGTACATGCCCGGGACCTGCGACCAGTACTGCTCCTTGTAGCGCGCGGGGTCGCCCCAGATGCCGCGCAGCATCGACGGCCACGGGCGGCGCACGACGAGGTAGCCGCCGGCGCCCGCGGGCACGGGCTTGCCGGCCTCGTCGACGACCTCGGCGTCCACGCCGGGCAGCGGCAAAGTCGCCGAGCCGGGCTTGGCCGCGGTCGCGCCGGGCAGGGGGAGATCATGATCGCGCCCGTCTCGGTCTGCCACCACGTGTCGACGATCGGGCAGCGTTCGCCGCCGATGACGCGGCGGTACCAGCGCCAAGCCTCGGGGTTGATCGGCTCGCCGACGGTGCCGAGCAGGCGCAGCGAGGAGAGGTCGTGGCGTCCGGGCAGCTCGTCGCCGAGGCGCATGAAGGCGCGGATGGCCGTCGGCGCGGTGTAGAAGACGGAGACCCGGTGGCGCGCGATCATCGACCAGAAGCGGTCGGGCTGCGGCGTCGTGGGGGCGCCCTCGTACATGAGGACGGTCGCGCCGTTGAGCAGGGGGCCGTAGGCCATGTAGGAGTGGCCCGTCACCCAGCCCACGTCGGCCGTGCACCAGTACACGTCTTCGTCGCGCAGGTCGAAGACGTTCTTCGTCGTCCACGCGACCTGGGTCATGTACCCGCCGGTCGTGTGGAGGATGCCCTTGGGCTTGCCCGTGGAACCGGACGTATAAAGGATGAAGAGCGGGTGCTCGCTGTCGAGCTTCTCCGCGGGACAGACGGCCGAGGCCTTCGCCGTGAGGCGGTGCCACCAATGGTCGCGCGTCTCGTCGATGGAGATCTCGTTGCCGGCGTGCTTGAGCACGACCACGGCCTTGACGCTGGGAGCGGACTTCACGGCCTCGTCGACGGCGTCCTTCAGGCGCAGGATCGCGCCCTTGCGCCAGCCGCCGTCGGCGGTGATCACGACCTTGGCGCCCGCGTCGTTGATGCGGTCGCGCAGGGCCTCCGCGGAAAAGCCGCCGAAGACGACTCCGTGCACGGCGCCGACGCGCGCGCACGCGAGCATCGCGATCACGGCCTCGGGAATCAGCGGCATGTAGATCGCGACCCGATCCCCTCGGCGGACGCCGAGGGATTTAAGAGCATTCGCGAACAGCGACACCTCGCGGTGCAGCTGGAGATAGGTGTAGGTGCGGACCTCGCCGGGCTCGCCCTCCCAGATCAGCGCGGCCTTGTGGCGGCGCGGCCCCTCCAGGTGGCGGTCGAGGCAGTTGTAGGAGAGGTTCGTCGTCCCGCCGACGAACCACTTCGCGTCGGGGACCTTCCACTGGAGGGTCTTGCGCCACGGCTTGAACCAGTGCAGCTCCTTGGCGGCCGCGTCCCAGAATTTTTCGGGGGACTTCGCGGCGGCGGCGGACAGCTTGGCGCGCGCCGCCTTGCTCGGAACGCGCGCCGTCTTGGAGAACGAGGCGGGGGAGGATAGGCCTTTTCTTCCTTAAGAAGAACGTCGATTGAGCGCTCCGCGTTCCTGTTTTCCATGGACGCGATCGTAGCAAATTCTTTATAATCCCCCCATGCTTCCTACCTATCGACCCCGCAACCGCCGTCGCCTCAAGAAGATCGGTTTCCGCGCGCGCATGAAGACCGCCGGCGGCCGCAAGACGCTCAACCGCCGCCGCGCCAAAGGCCGCAAGTCGATCACTAAGAAGAAGGCTTGACGCCGACGTCCGGCTTCGGCGACGACGCGCGCCTCAAGGAGAGACGGGAGTTCCGGAAGGTCTTCGAGACGGGCAAGAAGACCGTCGGACGCTCCGTGATCCTGTGGCACCGCGTCGACGCCGACGAGCGGGAGCCCCGTCTGGGGCTCTCGGTGAGCGCGAAGGTCGGCAACGCCGTCAGGCGAAACCGGCTCAAGCGCCTGCTGCGCGAGACGTTCCGCTCGCGCCGCTCGGAGCTCCGCCCCGGAGCCGAGATGGTCGCGTATCCGCGCCCGGCGTGCCCCTGGAAGGGGCGCGCCGACGCGGAAGCCGACCTCCTCGACCTGTGGCGAAAAGCCGGGCTTCTCCGATGAGACCTCTCGTCCTCGCCGTCCTCGACGCGTACCGCCTGCTCGCGCGGCCGTGGCTTCCCGCCGCGTGCCGCTTCCATCCGAGCTGCGGCGACTACGCGCGCGACGCCGTCGCGTCGCGCGGCGTCGTCCGCGGGCTGATACTCGCGGCCGCCCGCGTGCTGCGCTGCCATCCGTTCCATCCCGGCGGGCACGACCCCGTGCCCACGCTCTCTCGCTAAAAGGAAATCATGGACCGAAATCTGCTGCTCGCCGTCTCCCTGTCGGTCGCCGTGTACGCGGCTTGGTTCGGATTCCTGGAGAAGCGCTTCAATCCTCCTCCTTCTCCGGCGCCTTTCGCGGCGGACGCCAAGGCTCCCGCCTCCGCGAAGGGTTCCGCTCCGTCCGCGGCTCCCGCCGCCGCTCCCGCCGCGCCGGCCAAGCTCGATCCCGCCGACGCCGACGAGGTCCAGCTCGGCGACGCCGTCGCCAAGATCCACCCGCGCGGCGCGTCCGTCGTCAGCTTTCTCTCGCCCGAGCCGCTCGGGCGCGTCGAGCTCGTGTCCGATCCCGCGCACGGCCTGTTCTCGACGTTCCCCGAGCTCTCCTTCGCGCGCGACAAGTCGGTCAAGAACGGCCTCGTCTACGCGGCGGTCCGCGCCGACGGTCTCAAGATCTCCAAGCAGTTCCTGCCCGGCGCCGGGACGGTGCCGCCCCGCGTGCGCGTGCTCGCGGTCAACCCGACGCGCAAGCCCGCCGACGCGGGCGCGTGGACGCTGTCGGTCGGCCCCGGACTCGGCACGATCGAGACCGAGAAGGAGGAGAACGAGAAGCTCCAGCGCGCGCTCGCCCTGACCCCGCCGGGCAAGGGCCTCAACGGCCGCATCGAGACGCTCAAGCCCGGCGTGCACGCCGGCCCCTTCCGCTGGATCGGCGTCGACAACCGCTACTTCCTCGCGGCCCTGCTGCCCTCGCCGGAGCTCTTCGAGCCGGCGCGCGTCGAGGGCCAGGCGTCGGTGATCCTGACCGCCAAGCCGCAGACGATCCCGCCGGGCGGCTCGTTCGCCTGGGAGGTGCCGTACTACCTCGGCGCCAAGGGCCACACGTGGCTGACGAGCTACGGCCTCGGCCTCGAGCGCTCGATCGACTTCGGCTACTTCGCGTGGCTCGGCCGCCAGTTCCTCGTCGCCCTCGAGTGGCTTCACGGCCTGACGGGCAACTGGGGCTGGGCGATTCTTCTTCTGACGCTCGCGCTGCAGGTCCTGCTGTTCCCGCTCACGTGGAAGAGCCTGCGCGCGGCCGCCGCGATGAAGAAGCTCCAGCCCGAGATCGCGAAGCTGCAGCAGCGCTACGCCGACGACTCGGCCAAGCTCAGCGCCGCGACGATGGAGCTGTACAAGACGAAGGGGGCCAACCCGCTCGGCGGCTGCCTGCCGATGATCCTGCAGATGCCGATCTTCATCGCGCTGTTCAACACGCTGCGCGGCGCGTGGGAGCTGCATGGCGCGGCCTGGATCTTCTGGATCAAGGACCTCTCCGCCAAGGATCCGTACTACGTCCTGCCCGTCGTCATGGGCGCGCTGATGTTCCTGCAGAGCAAGATGAACCCGCCCGCGGGCGACCCCGCGCAGCAGAAGGTCATGATGCTCATGCCGATCATGTTCACGTTCATGTTCTTGAACTTCCCGTCGGGCCTCGTCCTGTACTGGCTGACGAACTCCCTCGTCAGCACCGTGCTGCAGGTCGCGCTGAAGGACCGCCTCGAGGCCTGACCCCCAAAGGAGATACGCCATGGAACCCATCGAAGCCGAAGGGCGCGACATTCAAGAGGCCGTCGAGTCCGCGCTGTCGCGCAGCGGCAAGCGCCGCGATCAGGTCGAGGTGACCGTCCTGCAGGAAGGCTCCTCGGGCTTCATGGGCCTCGGCGCCAAGCCCGCGCGCGTGCGCCTGACGGAGAAGCTCTGGGGCTCCGCGAGCCCAGCGCCCGCGGCCAAGCCCGCTCCGCGGCCGCCCGAGCGCCGCTCCGCGCCGCGGCCCGCGCCTCGCCCGGAACCTCGCCGCGAGGAGCCGCGCCGCCCCGAACCCAAGCGGGAGGAGCCCCGGCGCGAGGAGCGCGCTCCGCGCGCCGCACTCGGCGCCGCCGACAGCGCGGCGGCCGTCGCCGCGGCCGAGAAGCTCGTCCTCGAGCTGCTGGGCCTGATGGGAATCGCCGCGCCGACCGCCTCCTCGTCCTGGGATCCGGAGCTCGAGCGGGTGAAGATCTCCGTCGAGTCGCAGGACGCGTCTCTGCTCGTCGGCCGCGACGGGCGCGTGCTCGAATCGCTGCAGTTTCTGACCACGCTCATGCTCTCGAGAGCCGGCGGCGCTCCCGTCGCCGTCCAGGTCGACGCGCTGTCCTACTGGGAGAAGCGCGAGCAATCCGTCCTCGACGAGGCGCGCCGCGCCGTCGAGACCGTCAAGGCGACGGGCAAGCCCGTGCGCCTCGAACCGATGGACTCCTCGATGCGCCGCCTGATCCACCGCACGCTCGGGGCGAACCCGGAGGTCACGACGGCCTCCGAGGGCGAGGGCGCGTGGCGAAAGCTCGTCATCCGCGCGAGGAAGGCGGCGTGATCCAGGCCGGCGGCACGATCGTCGCGCTCGCGACGCCCCCGGGGCGCTCCGCGCTCGGAGTCGTGCGCCTGTCGGGCCCCGACTGCCGCCGGATCGCGCTCGCGCTGCTCGGCGCGGAGCTCGAGCCGCGGCGCGCCACGACGAGGGCCCTCAAGCGCGACGGCCGCGTCGTCGACCGCGTCGTCGCGACGTACTGGGCCGGCCCCGCGACGCCGACCGGCGAGGATCTGCTCGAGCTGACGGCGCACGGCTCGCCCGAGATCCTGCGCGAGATCGTCGAGGCCGCGCTCGACGCCGGCGCCCGCGCCGCCGCGCCCGGCGAGTTCACGCGCCGCGCGTTCACGAACGGCCGCCTCGACCTCGCTCAGGCGCGCGCCGTCGGCGACCTGATCTCCGCGCGCGGCGAGGCCGCCCGCGCCGCCGCATTGCGCCGCCTCGAGGGGGCCTGGCCGAGGCGCTCGACGAGGTCCGCGCTCCCCTGCTCGAACTGCTGGCCTCGATCGAGGTCCGCCTCGATCATCCGGCCGAGGACGTCGCGCCGCTCGACGCCGCCGAGGCCGACGCCTCCCTGCGCGCGGCCTGCGCCCGGGCCGAGCGCCTCCTCGCGGGCTACGCTCGCGGCCGCGGCCGCCGCGAGGGAGCCCGCGTCGGCCTGTTCGGCAGCCCGAACGCCGGGAAGTCCTCGCTGCTGAACGCCCTGCTCGGCCGGCCCCGCGCGATCGTCTCGCCGGAGCCCGGCACGACCCGCGACCTTCTCGAGGAGCAGGCCGAACTCGGCGGCGCCGCCGTCGTGCTCGTCGACACCGCCGGGCTTCGTCCCGGCGCGCCCGACGCCGCGGAACGGGAAGGCGTCGCCCGCGCGGAGCGCGCGCTCGAGTCGTGCGAGGTCGCCGTCCTCGTCGTCGACGCCGCGCGTCCCGCGAGCGCCGAGGACGAGCGCGCCCGCGCGGCCGTCGCCGCCGCCGCCGAGCGCCGCGGCGCGCGGCTGATCGTCGCGCTCAACAAGATCGACCTCGCGGGCGGCTCGGCTTCCGTCGAAGGCCTCCGCTGCTCGGCGCTGACGGGCCAGGGGCTCGCCGAGCTCGAGCGCGCGATCGCCGCCGCGGCCGGCGCCGGCCCCGAGGACGAGGGGAGGGCCTCCTCGACGACGCCCGCCAGGCCGCCTCTTTGCGCGAGGCCCTCGGCGAGCTGCGCGGCGCGCGCGCCGAACTCGCGTCCGAGCCGGCGACGTGGGAGGACCGCGGCGCCTCGCGCCTGCGCCGCGCGCTGGAGCTGCTCGACGAGGCGCGCGGCCAGGGGACGGCGGAGTCCGTCCTCGACGAGATCTTCTCCAAATTCTGCGTCGGAAAGTGAGGGCACGAATGGCGTCCGCGAAGAAAGCGAAGTCGAAGAAGGCGCACGCGGCGGGGCCGCAGCGCACGCCGGTCACCGGCATTTCGCCCGACGAGCAGATCGTGGGCGCGCCGTTCCTCGGCAAGGTCCGCGCCTACGACCCCCGGCGCGGCGAGATGACGATCGTCCTCGAGGAGCCCGTCTCGAACGGGGACGCCCTGCGCGTGAAGGGCCGCGAGACCGACCTGTCGCAGCGCGTCGAGCGCCTCTGCGTCGGCAAGAGCTGCGTGCAGAGCGCGCTCTCCGGCGAGACCGTCGTCGTCGCCGTGGCCGACCGCGTCCGCGTCGGCGACGCCGTCTACAAGGTCCGCACGCCTTGATCACCTCGCCGAAGGGAGTGCTGGCGCTGCTCCTCTCGGTGAACATCCTCAATTACGTCGACCGGCAGATCGTCTACGCGCTGCTGCCGCTGATCACTCTCGACCTCCGGCTCACCGACGCGCAGGCCGGCAGCCTCGCCTCGGCCTTCATGCTCGTCTACATGGTCGCCGCTCCGCCGATCGCCTGGATCGCCGACGCGCGCGGGCGCAAGCCGTGGATCGCCGGCGGCGTGGGCCTGTGGAGCCTCGCCACGGGAGCCGCGGCGTTCGCGTCCGGCTTCCCCTCGCTCTTCGCGACGCGCGCGCTCGTCGGCGTCGGCGAGGCCTGCTACGGCGCGATCTCGCCCGCCTTCGTCGCCGAGCGCTTCGCGCCGGCGCGCCGCGGGACGGCGCTGGCGATCTTCAGTCTCGCGATCCCCGTCGGCTCGGCGCTCGGCTACGCGGGCGGGGAAAGCTGGGCGAGATGTTCGGCTGGCGCCACGCCGTGCTCGCCGTCGGCCTCCCGGGCCTCCTGCTCGCGGCGCTTTGCCTGCTGCTGCCCTCCGATCCGCCGAAGCCGCCGCCGGAGTCCCCGTTCGCCGGCTACCGCGGCGTCTGGCGCGTGCGCACCTTCCGCATGATCACGTACTCCGGCGCCGGCATGACGTTCGCGCTCGGCGGCTTCGCCGTCTGGATGCCGACGTTTTTCCATCGCGCGTGGGGACTTTCCGTCGGCCGCGCCGGCCTGCTGTTCGGGGCGGTCACCGTGCTCGCGGGCCTCGCCGGCAGCCTCATCGGCGGCTGGCTCTCGGACCGCCTGCGCCGCGAGGACCCGTCGGCCGACCTGCTCGTCTCCGGCTGGGGCCTGCTCTTGGGCATGCCGCTGGCCGCCGCCGCGATCCTCGCGCCGACGCTGAACGCCTCGATCGCCTGCCTCTTCCTGGCCGAAACCTTGCTGTTCCTCAACATGGGGCCGCTCAACGCCGCGATCGTGTCGGTGATCCCGCTGCCGCACCGCTCGATGGCCTTCGCGGCCAACATCTTCGTCATCCACCTGCTCGGCGACGCGGCCTCGCCGGCGCTGATCGGCTGGGGCTCCGACGTGTTCGGCCTGACGTCGGCCATGCTCGCCGCGTGCGGCGCCCTCGGCGTCGGCGGGGCGTTCAGCCTCGCGGCGCGCGGCGGCTTCCGCGCCGACGCCGCCCGGGCGGAGGCCGCCGCGTGAAGAAGGCCCTCGAGCTCGGCCGGCTGATGCTCGTCTCCCCGCAGCGCGCGGCGCAGGAGTGCGAGAGCGCCGGCGCCCTGCCCGCGGCCCTTCGGCTCTACGCGCTGACGCTCGCCGCCGACGCCGTCTTCCAGACCCTTAAACCCTACGACTTCCCCGACGCGACCGCCGCCGTGCCCGCGGTCCATCAGGGCCTTTCGTTCTGGATCCAGGTCGCGCTGTGGCAGCCCGTGCTCATGCTGGCGCTGATCGCCTTCGCGGGCGCCCTGCTGCGGTGGATGAAGGACGGCTGGCTGCCGCTGAAGGTCGTCACGTCCTTCCTGTGGACGGCGATCCCGTTCATCCTCCTCGCCGCCTACACGATGCAGGGCTCCGTCATCGGCAAGACGCAGTTCGGCTTCCTGTTCCTCGCCTGGCTCGCGCCGACGGCCTGGCTCGTCGCGCGCGTGCCGCGCGCCGACTGGCGGCCGCTCGCGTCGCTGCTGCTCGCGATGAGCGTCGTCGAGCTCGCCGCGATGCTCCCGATGGCCGGCGCCGTCGCGTTCCGCTCCGACGCCGCGTACAAGGCGGTCGCCGGCGCGGCCGGCCTCTGGATGCTCTTCGCCGGCGCGCGCGCGCTGAAGTTCCTCCCGCCGGGCCGGCCGATGCCGCGCGCCCTGCTGCCGCTCGTCTTCGCGTCCCTGCTGCAGATCGGCGTCGTGTTCGTCGCGTTCACGCTCGGGTGGCTGCCGGCGGAGACGCTCAAGGCGATCATCCGTGTCTGACCTCTTCCCGCGGCGCTACGACGTGATCGTCGTCGGCGGCGGCCACGCCGGCGTCGAGGCCGCGCTCGCGGCCGCGCGCATGGGCCGCTCGGCGCTGCTGCTCACGCAGAGCCTCGACACGATCGCGTCGATGTCGTGCAACCCGTCGATCGGCGGAGTCGGCAAGGGGCAGATGGTGCGCGAGCTCGACGCGCTCGGCGGCGAGATGGCGAAGGCCTGCGACCGTTCCTCCTACTTTTCGCAGACCCTGAACATGAGCAAGGGCGCCGCCGTGCGCTCGCCGCGCGCGCAGTGCGACAAGGCCGCCTACCGCGCCGGGCAGAAGGCCGCCGTCGAGGCGCAGACCGGCCTCGACCCCGTGCAGGACGAGGCGTGGGAGCTGTGGACCGAGGGCTCCGCCCTGCGCGGCGTGATCTCGAAGAGGGGGACCCGCTACGAGGGCCGGACCGTCGTGCTCACGGCGGGGACCTTCCTCAACGGCCTCGCGCACGTCGGGCTCAAGACGCACGCGGCCGGCCGCGGCGGCGAGGCGCCGTCGCTCGGGCTTTCCGCCTCGCTGCGCGCGCACGGCCTCGCGACGGGGCGGCTCAAGACCGGCACCCCGCCGCGCCTGCTCAGGCGCACCGTGGATTTCGCGAAGCTCGAGCGCCAGGACGGCGACGCGGTCCCCGCGCCGATGTCCCATTTCAACGAGCGCGTCTCCAATCCCCATCGCCAGATGCCGAGCTGGATCGCCTACACGAACGCCGCGACGCACCGCGTCATCCGCGACAATCTCGACCGCTCGCCGCTGTACTCCGGCGCGATCGGGGGGACGGGGCCTCGCTACTGCCCGTCGATCGAGGACAAGGTCGTGAAGTTCCCGCAGAAGGAGCGCCACCAGCTCTTCCTCGAGCCCGAGGGCTGGGCCACCGAGGAGGTGTACCTGGCCGGCCTCTCCACGAGCCTGCCGGAGGACGCGCAGCGAGCGCTGGTCGCGACGGTCCCGGGACTCGAGAACGCGCTGCTCACGCGCTGCGGCTACGCGATCGAGTACGACTTCTGCCCGCCGACGCAGCTGACGGACTCGCTCGAGTCGCGCGCGCTGCCCGGGCTCTTCCTCGCCGGCCAGCTCAACGGCACGACCGGCTACGAGGAGGCGGCGGGACAGGGCCTGCTCGCGGGCATCAACGCCGCGCTGCGCGCCCGCGCCGAAGCGCCGCTGCGCCTGAGCCGCGACCGGGCGTATCTCGGCGTCATGGTCGACGACCTCGTCGTGCGCGGCGTCGACGAGCCGTACCGCATGTTCACCGCGCGCGCCGAGCATCGACTGAGCCTGCGCGCCGACGACGCCGACCTGCGCCTGCTCGAGACGGGCTGGGCGCTCGGGCTGATCTCCGACGCCGCGCGCGAGCGCTTTCTGCGCTACAAGGAGCTCGTGCTCGCCGGCGGAGAGGCCCCGGACGAGGCGCTGGCGCCGTGGTCGATGGGCAAGGTCCGTGAGCAGCGCGCCGTGCGCGCGTCCTACGCCGCCTACATCGCGCGCGAGAACGACGCCGCCGCCCGCCTGCGCGAGGCCGAGCTCGTCGAGCTGCCCGAGGGCCTCGACTACGCGTCGTTCGGTGCGCTGACCGCCGAGGCGCGGCAGAAGCTCGCGCGCTCGCGCCCGCGCACGCTCGGCCAGGCCGGGCGCGTGCCCGGCGTGACTCCCGCCGACCTGCAGGTGCTCTGGTCGCGCGCCGTGCGCGGATGAGCGCCGAACCCCTCGACGAGCTGGCCGCCGCCGCCCGCGCCTGGGGCGTCGAGGCTCCGATCGCGCCGATCGCGGACTACCTCCGCTTCGTTCAGGCGGAAAACGAGAGGGTCAACATCACGGCCGATCCGGCGTGGGACGACCTCGTGCTCAAGCACGCCTCCGACGGGCTGTTCGCCGTCTCCGTCCTGCGCCCGCTCCTTCCGCCCGCGCCGAAGATCCTGGATCTCGGCTCCGGCGCGGGCTTCATCGGCGTCGTGATGAAGCTCGCGTGGCCCGAGGCCGAGGTCACCTTGATGGAGTCCGTCGAGCGCAAGTACCGTTTCCTGAGCGCCGCCGCCGCGCGCACCCGCGCCAAGGGCCTGCGCGTCCTCTACGCGCGCGCCGGCGCGGGCGCGCCCTGACGTCGTACCAGCGCGACCGCGACTGCGTCATCGAGCGCGCGCTCGCCGAACTGCCCGAGGCCGTGCGCCTCTCGTGGCCGATGCTCGCCCCGAAGGGCGTCTTCGCCGCGTTCCAGTCGGACGAGCCGGACCCCGCGTCGCCGGCGCTCGCGAAGGCGCTTTCCGGGACGGGGGGACCTTGCTACAGTCTTGCCCGTACCGGCGGCCGCGCGAAGAGCGCGACCGCCGCCTGGCGATCTTCGTGCGCAGGGAGGACTGACCGATGCAGATGCTCAGCCGCTATTTCACGCCGTTCGCGCTGGTGCTGATCCTGTCGGCCGTCCACTTCGGCGAGCCCGAGCCGCACGTGACCAAGATCTCGCTCGGCATCCTCGTGGCCGACGTGCTCGCCAACTGGTGGATCGGCAAGAACCAGTACCGCTGGGTCGCGTGGGCGGGGCGCTTCCGCCAGATCCAGGTGTGGCTGAACCTCGTCTGGGCCGTGCCGCTGTTCTACCTCCTGTACCCGTACTGGGGCCCGATGTGGCTGCTGTTCGTGCTCGCCCCGACGGCCGCCGCGCTGACGACGTCGAAGCTCGAGACCGTGCTCTGCGCGCTCGCCGCCGCCGGCTCGATGATCGCGATCATCTGGTCGCGCCAGCCGCTCGAGGGCCCGTTCCTCGGGATGGTCGGCTCGCACGCGGCGTTCATCGTGATCTTCGCCCTGTTCGTGCACAGCCTGGCCCAGACGGCCCTGCGCCTGCGCGACACCGCCCTGCGGTAGTAAATAAGAGGAAGGCCGGGGTGGACAGCCCCGCGCCGAGGGGCTAAACTAGAACCGTGGACGTCCTTTTACGCCTTCGCGTCCTCATCTGGGTCCTGGTCATCAGCCTTTGGGGCGTGATGGTCTACCAGTACCTCGGCGAGGAAGAGCGCGATTTGGCCAAGATGAAGCGCATCGCGCCCTACAAGGCGCCCGCGCCGCCGCCGCTCGCGCCGCCTCCCGACGAGGCCGCGTACGCCGCCGCGCGTCCCGCCGAGGTCTACGCGCCCGCCGCCGCCCTGCCGCCCGGCGTGCCCTCGGCCGTGCCGCCGGCCCAGCTCGAGCTCGGCCGCCCGCCCGCGACGCCGCCCGCCGCGCCCAACGAGCTGGGCGTGATCCCGTCGAGCGAGTACATCGGCGCGGCGCCGTCGAATTCGCGGCGGACCGTCGCCTCGAACCCGGCCGTCTCCGCCGTCGGTCCCGCCTCGCGCGGCCCCGTCCGGCCGGAGTCCCAGCCCCGGACCGCCCCGGCGCACCCGGTCCGGGAGGACCGCGAGTCCGCGGCCGACATGCCGACGCCGCCCGGCTTCGTGCGCAGCACCTCGCGCCACTTCGTCGTCTTCGCCGAGCAGTACCCCGCGTCCGAGCGCTTCATCGAGCTCATCGAGAACCTGCACAGCAACCTCATGCTCGACCTGGCGCCCTTCTCGCCGTGGGCGAGCAGCGAGCGCACGACGATCTTCCTGTTCAAGAACCAGGACACCTACCGCCGCGTGACGGGCCGGCCCGTGTGGTCGGGCGGCGCGAGCTCGGTGACCAAGCGCAAGCTCTACGTCTACGAGAGCGAGGAGCTCCCCGGCATCGTCGCGCACGAACTCACGCACATCTACTTCGACGGCTTCTTCCTCGACGGCACGACCGACCCGCTCTGGCTCTCGGAGGGGATGGCGACGCTCGTGCAGGTCGAGCGCGGCCTCGCCGCGCCGAACTGGCTGCGCGAGAATCTCGAGCGCCTCGAGGCCGGCGACGGCTTTCCGATCGACAAGCTCACGGCGGTGACCTCGACGGCGGGCTGGCCCGACGCGAAGGTCCGGCTCTGGTACGCGCAGTCCTACAGCATCGTGCGCTTCCTGATCCGCACGCAGTACCGCTCGTCCTTCTACAAGTTCTCCGCGCACCTGCGCGACGGGCGTCCCGCGCCCGAGGCGCTGTACCGCGCGTACGGCGCGCCGTACACGCGCATGGTCGCGCTCGAGCACGCGTGGCGCTACGAGCTCTCGCGCGCCTCGATGGCCAAGCTCGGCGGGCAATAGCGGCCGCGCGAAAATAAAATAACGGCGCCGCGAATCCGCGGTTATTTTACCCCGTCTCTCCGACGAGGATTCGTCCGCGCATAAAATCGTCACTTGACAGAAACAAGTCAGTCCTCTATACTCCTGATCCCGGTGGGGAAAAGTGGTGAAAAATAACAACCGAGTGTCGAAGGGTGGGGAAACGTGGCCCTGCTGATCGGTCGTTACGACTACTCGCTCGACCCCAAGAACCGGCTCGCGGTGCCGCCGGACTACCGCGAGAAGCTGGCGCAGGAGAAGGGCCGGTCGTTCTACGTGACGAGCGGAATGGACGGCTGCCTGTACCTGTTCCTCCCGACGCAGTGGGAGAAGATGCTCGCGGACGATCTGAAGATGTTCTCGATGCCGGACAAGGAGCAGGAGCGGGCGTTCAAGCGCAAGTTCTTCTCCGAGGCGGTCGAGGTCGAGCCGGACGCGCAGGGCCGCATCCTCGTGCCGCAGTACCTCAAGGAGCACGCGGGCCTTCGCTTCGACGTGCTGGTGCAGGGAGCGGGCAACCGCGCCGAGATTTGGGACGCGAAGCGCTGGGCGGCGTACGAGAAGTCGACGATCGCCCCGGCGTACAAGAAGATCGGGAAGAGCCTGGAGATATGATCTTGGAAGAGCGCCGCTACACGCACGAGTCCGTCCTCCTCGCGGAGACGGTGGACCGGCTCGTCACCGACAAGGGGGGCTGTACCTCGACGCCACCCTCGGCCTCGGCGGCCATTCCGAGGCGCTCCTCAACACGCTTTCGGCCCAGGGAAAGGTACTCGGTCTCGACGCGGATCCGGAGGCGCTGTCCGAAGCCGGCCACCGGCTCGCAGCCCACAGTGGGAGATTCCACTCGGTCCGCGCGAACTTCCGTTCCCTGGGCTCGATTCTCGAGAAGGAGGGCTTCCTTCCGCTCTCCGGCGCGCTGTTCGACCTCGGCGTCTCGTCGCTGCAGCTCGACAAGCCGTCGCGCGGCTTCTCGTTCCTGCGCGAAGGGCCGCTCGACATGCGCCTCGGCGAGGGAACGCTCACGGCCGAGCAGATCGTCAACCGCTGGCCCGCCGAACAGATCGCGATGCTCCTGACGGAGTTCGGCGAGGAGCCCGAGGCCGACCGCATCGCCCGCGCCATAACGGAAAAGAGAAAGGCGAAGCCTTTCGCCACCACTTTGGAGCTGGCCGCCTGCGTCGAGTCCGTCGTGCCGCGCACCGGGCACCACCCGGCGACTCGCACGTTCCAGGCGCTGCGCATCGCCGTCAACCAGGAACTCGAGTCGCTGACGCGCGGCCTGGAGTCGGTCCTGCCGTACGTCAAGACGGGGGGCGGATCTGCGTGATCACGTTCCACTCGCTCGAGGACCGCATCGTCAAGAACGTTTTCGCTTCGTTCGTCTCGCAGGGGTCGTGCGATTATCTCGGCAAGGGCGGGCAGTCGATCGCCCCGTCGGAAGCCGAGGTGGCGCGCAACCCCCGGTCCCGCAGCGCCAAGCTGCGGGTCGTGGAAAAGAAGCGATAGGGGGCACGATGATCAAGAACACTGCGTTCCTGAGCGGTTCGTCGGTCGCGATGGCGGCTCTGACCAAGCTCGACACCACGGTGTCGTTCCTCGTGGACAGACGCCAGACGGTCGCGGTCTCCCCGGTCGGCAAGGTCAGCTCTCCCGGCTACGTGTGGCGCCGGGTGTTTTTGAAGGGCAGGAGCAATCGCCCCTAGGATTTGGCGGGCGCCCTCTCGGCGGGGCGCCCGCCATCGATGTACGGGAGGCTCTCTCTCGGCGGAGAGCCTCCCACCGATCTCGCAGTTTGAGGGTTGCGGATATAAGACGCACCGCTAACCCTCGCCAATAAAGCCGGCACCCCTCTCGGCGGGGAGTGCCGGCCGACTTAGGCGGCTTCTCTCTCGGCGGAGGAGCCGCCGCCAAATAAGGGCGGGCGCCCCTCTCGGCGGGGGCGCCCGCCCCTCACTCTAGAGAAAAGGAACATGGTATGATGGACGCGCTCATGGGATTCGATCCGAGACGGGCCGCCAGGTTCGTCGGCCTCGGCGCCCTCTTCCTGTTTCTCTGCTGGCAGCACGTCCAGGCCACGCGCATCGGCTACCGCGTCGAAACCCGCCGCCGCGAGGCCCGCGCGCTGCGCAGCCGCGTCGCCGATCTGAGGCTCCGAGTCGACGAAACCATGGCGCCCGCGGCGCTCGCCGCCCGCGCCTCCGACAAGCTCGGCATGATCCCCGCTTCTCCGTCCTCCCTGCGCTCGCTGTCCGGAGCGGAGCCCGCCGCCGGCCTCCTGACGCGCCTCTGGGCGCGCCTGCCGCCGGCCCTGCCCGCCCGAAGCTGAGAGCGCCCGTCATGGACCTCGGACTGCGCCTGACGATCGCCGCCTCGCTGTCGATGGCGCCGATCGTCCCGCTCGGGGCGCGCCTGGCGTACCTCCAGGTCCTGCGCGGCGACGCGCTCTCCACGCGCGCCTCCGGCGAGTTCGCGCGCGAGGCGCGCGAGGCCGCGCCGCGCGCCGACCTGCTCGACCGCAAGGGCCGCGTGCTCGCGCGCTCGATCCCCGCGTGGTCCTGCTTCGTCGACAAGGCGATGGTCAAGGACCCCGCGGCGTTCGGGCGGACGCTCGCGCCGCTGCTCGGCATGCCGGCCTCGGAGATCGCGCGCAAGACGCGCGCGGCGACGCGCTTCGCGTGGCTCAAGACGAAGATGCCGCAGGCCGAGTACCAGCGCCTCCTCGACGCGCGCGTCGAGGGCGTGGGGCTCGTGCCGACGCAGGAGCGAGTGTACCCCAACGGCGACCTCGCGCGCGGCGTGCTCGGCCTCGTGGGCGCCGAAGGCAAGGGCCTCGCCGGCCTCGAGCTCTCGCAGGAGAAGCGCCTCGCGGGCCGCGCGCGCCGCCTCGAGGTGATCCGCGACGGCCACGGCCGCACGATCTACAAGAACGTCGCCGACGCCGGCGACGAACCCGAGCCGCTGACGCTGACGATCGACCGCACCGCCCAGTACCTCGCCGAGGAGGCGCTGCGCGAGGGCGGGGAGAAGGGCCAGTTCAAGGAAGGCGCCGTCGCGATCCAGGACCCGCGCACCGGCGAAATCCTCGCGATGGCCGCGTGGCCGCCGACGCCGCTGCGCAACCCGTTCGTGCAGGACGCCTTCGAGCCGGGCTCGACGTTCAAGGTCGTGACCGCTCTGGCCGCCGTCGATTCCGAGCTCGTGAAGCCGGACGAGACTTTCTCGGGCGAGGGCGGCAAGTGGCAGGTCGTCCCCGGCGTGACGATCACCGACCACGAGCCCGAGGGCCAGATGACCCTCGCCCAGATCATGGAGCGCTCCTCGAACATCGGCGTCGCCAAAGTGGTGGACCGCGTCGGCGCCTCGCGCTTCTACCGCTTGGCGCGCGCCTTCGGCTTCGGCGCGAAGACGGGAGCGCCGCTTCCCGGCGAGAGCGCAGGCGAGCTCAAGCCGCTGTCCGACCTGACGAAGGTGGGCCTCGCGGCCTCCTCATACGGCTACGGCCTGGCCGTCAGCCCGCTTCAGATGCTCGGCGCGTACTCCGCGATCGCCAACGGCGGCACGCTCTACGAGCCCAAGCTCATCGTCGACGGCAAGGAGCCCGTGAAGGTCCGCCGCGTGGCCTCCGAGCGCGCGGTGCGCCAGATCGGCGCCATGCTCGAGGGCGTCGTCGACCGCGGCACCGCCGCGAGCGCGCGCATCCCCGGCTACCGCGCCGCCGGCAAGACGGGCACGGCGCGCAAGATCGATCCCCTGACCCGCAAGTACTCGACGAGCGCCTACACGGCGTCGTTCGCGGGCTACCTGCCCGCGTCCGCCCCGCGTTGGACGATCCTCGTCATCCTGCACGAGCCGAAGGGCGCGTACTACGGCGGCCTCGTCGCGGCGCCGATCTTCGCGCGCGTGGGCTCCCGCCTGCTGGCGCTCGAGGGCGTCGCCCCGGACCGCCCGGCCGATCCCGCCCTCGGCACGGCGAAGCGCTAGGCCATGACGCTCGCCGAGCTGCTGCGCGCCGCGTCCACGCGGCGCGTCGCCGGCCCGGTCGACGTCCAGATCGGGGGCCTGCGCCACGACAGCCGCGAGGTCGTCGTCGGAGACCTGTTCTTCGCGCTTCCGGGCGCCAAGACCGACGGCAACCGCCACGTGCGCCAGGCGCTCGAGAACGGCGCCGTCGCCGTCGTCAGCGAGCTCGAGCCGCCGCCGCCGCCGGCCACGATGAAGGGCACCTGGATCCAGGTCGACGACGTCGCCGAGGCGATGGCCGGCGTTTCCGACCTCTTCTTCAACCGCCCGTCGTCGGCGATGACGATGGTCGGCGTCACCGGCACCAACGGCAAGACGACGACGAGCTACCTGCTCGAGGCGATCGTCAAGGCCGCGGGCGGGCGCCCCGCCGTCGCGGGCACGATCGAGAACCGCCTGAACGGCGAGCGCCTGGAGAAGGCGATCAACACGACCCCTATCTCGTTGAGCCTCACGCGGCTGCTCGCGCGGTTCCGCGACGGGGGGCGAGCCACGCGCTGATGGAGGTGTCGTCGCACGCCTTGGCGCTCAAGAGGGTCGAGGCCGTGGAGTTCGACGCCGCGATCTTCCTGAACCTCACGCGCGACCACCTCGATTTTCACAAGACGACGGAGGCGTACTTCGAGGCGAAGGCGCGGCTGTTTGATTTGCTGGCGCGCGCCGACAACAAGAAATCTCCGAAAGTGGCGGCTTTGAATTTCGACGATCCTCGTGCGCATCTTCTCGTCAAAAAAGCCGTCGGGTGCGAGATCATCCGGTTCGGCCAGTCCGAACTGGCCACGGACTTACGGGCCACGATAACGAAGGCCGATCTGAACGGCACGAATTTTGAGATGGTCTTCCGGGGCAAATCCTACTCGGGCCATGTGCGCCTCCCGGGACGGCATAACGTCGAAAACGCTATGGCGGCTGCCGCCGCCATGCTCGGGTTGGGGACGTCCACGAGTCTCGTTCTTAACGGAATTTCGGCCCTTCGGGCCGTGCCGGGACGGCTGGAATCAATTAACGAAGGGCAGGACTTCCACGTGTTCGTGGACTACGCCCATACGGACAGTGCGCTGGAAACGGTTTTGAAGCTCCTTTCGTCCCTGCCTCACAAACGGATTATCACCGTTGTCGGCTGCGGCGGCGATCGCGACAAAACGAAGCGCGGGCCGATGGGCGTCGCCGCCTGCGGCGGCGGGAATTTTGCCGTGTTTACCAGCGATAATCCGCGTTCCGAGGATCCTGCGGCGATTCTTGGAGATATCGAAGCGGGGGTTCGCGCCGCCGGCCACCAAAATTATAGAATCGTCCCCGACCGGGCGGAGGCCATACAATCCGCGGTTTCGATGGCTCGAAGCGGCGACGTCGTTCTCATAGCCGGTAAGGGCCACGAGGATTATCAGATACTGAAGGATGCGACCGTTCCGTTCGACGACCGCGAGGCCGCCCGTGCGGCCCTGAAAGCCATCAAATGAAACTCGATCTGACCTGGGGTGAGTTGGCCCGCGCGGCGGGCGGCCGCCTGACGCGCGGCGACGCCTCGACTCCCGTCGACGCGGTCGCCACCGACACGCGGGCGCTCAAGCCCGGCCAGGCCTTCTGGGCGCTCAAGGGCGAGCGGATCGACGCCCACGACCTGCTGACCCCCGAGCTGGCCGCGCGCTGCGCCGGCTGGGTCGTCGCCGCCGGCCGCGCTCCCGCTCAAGGGCTGCCGGAGCACGTCGTGGAAGTGCCCGACACGCTGAAGGCCCTCCAAGCCCTGGCCTGCCACCACCGCAAGCGCTTCGACATCCCGGTCGCCGGCATCGTGGGCTCCAACGGCAAGACGACGACCAAGGAGATGCTCAAGGCGATCTGCGCGAAGGTCGGGCCGGTGTGCGCGACGCCCGGCAACTGGAACAACGAGGTCGGCGTGCCGCTGTCGGTGCTCGAGCTCCTGCCCGAGCACCGCTATGGCGTCTTCGAGCTCGCCGCCTGCCGCAAGGGGAGATCGAGGAGCTCGCGCGCGTCGCCCAGCCGACGGTCGGCTTGCTGACCAACGTCGGCCCCGACCATCTGGAGAGCTTCGGCACCGTCGAGACGACCTTTCAGACGAATTCCGAGATCCTGCCCGTCCTGCCCGAGGACGGCCGCGCCGTCATCAACGCCGACGACCCCTGGCTGGCCGCGCTCGAGACGCGCCTGGGCGCGCGCGCCGTCACCTACGGGGCCGGCGCGGGCTGCCGCGTGCGCCTCGACGGCAAGGACGGGCTCATCGTCGACCGGCACCGCCTGACGATCCGGCTCAAGGGCTTCGGCGCCTACAACCGCTACAACGCCGCCGGCGCCGCCGCGGCCGCGTGGGCGATGGGGCTCAAGCCCGAGACGATCCGCGACGGCCTCGAGTCCTGGACGCCGGGCATGATGCGCCAGGAGATCCTGCCGCACGCGGGCGGCGCCGCGCTCGTCCTCGACGCCTACAACGCCAATCCCGCTTCGATGAAGGCCTCGATCGAGGCGTTCGTCGAGGAGTACGGCGGCCGCGCGCGCACGCTCGTGCTCGGCGACATGAAGGAGCTCGGCCCCGGGTCCGCGGAGTTCCACCGCGAACTCGGAGCGTGGCTGGCGACGCTCGATTTGAAGGCCGTGTTCCTGGCGGGACCCGAGATGAAGCCCGCCGCCGAGGCGCTGGCCGCCGCGAAGCCGCGCTTTCCCGTCGAGCACGCGCTCGACGCGAAAGGCTGGACCCCGAAGATCAAGGCCGCGCTGACGCCCAGGGACGCCGTGCTGTTCAAGGCCTCCCGCGCGATGCGGCTCGAGGAGTTGGCCAAGGCCCTCTGATGCTCTACTATCTCCACCAGCTGCGCGAGCTGTTCAGCCCGCTCAACGTCTTCCAGTACATCACGTTCCGCGCCGCCGGCGCGGCCGTGACCTCCCTCGGCGTGAGCCTGCTCCTGGGACCGTCCCTGATCGCCGCCCTGCGCGAGCGAAAGGTCGGCCAGATGCAGCGCGCCGACGGGCCGCAGTCGCACCTGTCGAAGCACGGCACGCCCACGATGGGCGGCGCGCTGATCTTCCTCGCGGTCAGCGCCTCGACGCTGCTCTGGATGCGGCCGGACAACCGCTTCACGTGGCTGCTGCTATCGGTGACGATGTGCCTGACGGCGATCGGCTTCTGGGACGACTACCTCAAGCTCATCAAGAAGGACGCCAAGGGCGCCCCTCGAAGGCGAAGTTCCTGATCCAGATCCTCGTCGGCCTCGGCGTCACCGCCTACCTCGCGGTGCGGCCGCCGAACGGCGCCTACCCGACGATGCTGAACATCCCGTACGGCAAGGAGCTGTTCGTCGACATCGGCGTGCTGTACTTCGCCTTGTCCGTCCTCATGGTGGTCGGCTCGTCGAACGCGGTGAACCTCACCGACGGGCTCGACGGGCTCGCCGCGGGCACGGTGATGTTCTGCGCCCTGGCGTACGCCGTCCTCGCCTACACGTCGGGCAACGTCAAGCTCGCGTACTACCTGCGCATCGTCCACGTCGAGGGCGCCGGCGAGATCGCCGTCTACCTCGCGGGGCTCATCGGCGCGTGCCTGGGCTTCCTGTGGTTCAACGCCTATCCCGCGCAGATCTTCATGGGCGACACGGGCTCGCTCTTCCTCGGCGGCGTGATCGCGGTCGTCGCGCTGTGCGTCAAGCAGGAGCTGCTGCTGCCGATCGTCGGCGGCATCTTCGTCTTCGAGACGCTGTCGGTGATCCTGCAGATGGCCTCCTTCAAGCTGCGCGGGGGCAAGCGCATCTTCCGCATGGCGCCGATCCACCATCACTTCGAGCTCGGCGGCGTCGCGGAGCCGAAGGTCACCGTGCGCTTCTGGATCGTCAGCATCGTGCTGATGCTCGCGGCCCTGGCCTCGCTCAAGCTGCGATGAAGGGCTTCGATCCCAAGGCGTTCAAGAAGGGCAAGCTCGCCGGCGTCATGGGCCTCGGGAAGTCCGGGCAGTCCGTCGCCAGGCTCCTGCGCAAGAAGGGCTGGAAGGTCCTCGGCTCCGACGCGCGTCCCAAGGCCGAGCTCGCCTCCGCGCTCGGCGCCCTGGGCAAGAAGATCCAGTGGGAGTGGTCGGGCCACAGCGAGCGACTGCTCAAGTGCGCGTTCGTCGTGAAGAGCCCGGGGCTCAAGCCGGACCTGCCGATCTTCGAGAAGCTCAAGGCCAAAGGCGTGCCCGTCTTCTCCGAGCTCGAGATCGCTCTGGCTTTCTCGCCCGCGAAAGCCGTCGTCGCGATCACGGGCACCAACGGCAAATCGACGACGACCCAGCTGACCTATCAAATCTTCAAGGCCGGCCTGCCGAGGGGCCGCAAGGCGATCCTCGGGGGGAACATCGGCATTCCGCTCAGCACGTCCGCGCCGGCCTCGAAGAAGACCGACGTCATCGTCGTCGAGTGCTCGTCCTACCAGCTCGAGGACAGCGCCCATTTCGAGCCCCGCGCGGCCGCGATCCTCAACCTCACCGCCGACCACATCGACCATCACGGCACGATGGCCGCCTACATCGAGGCCAAGGCCAAGGTGTTCCGCGAGCAGGGCCCGGGCGACGCGTGCGTGTTCAACATCGACGACCCCGCGGTCTACAAGCTCTCGCGCGAGTGCCCGTCGGAGCGCCTCTACTTCGGGACGCCGGGGCCCCAGACGCACGCCTGGGAGGAGAAGGGCAAGCTCCATTTCCGGATGCCGGGCGCGAAGAAGGACGTCGTTCTCGTCCCGCCCAAGCTCCCGGGACGCCACAACATCGACAACGCGCTCGCCGCCGGCCTGCTGGCGCTCGCCCGCGGAATCAAGCCCGCCGCGATACAGAAGGCCCTCAAGGCCTTCAAGGGCGTCGAGCACCGCATCGAGCCCTGCGGCGCCGTGCGCGGCATCGCCTGCGTCAACGACAGCAAGGCGACCAACGTCGATTCCACCATGGTCGCGCTGAAGGCCTACGAGCCCGCCGGCAAGCGCGTCCTGCTCGTCCTCGGCGGCCTGCACAAGGGCTCGCCGTACACCCCGCTCAAGCCGCTCATCGAGAAGACGGTCAAGGGAATCCTGACGATCGGCGCCGCCGCGCGGCGCATCGAGGAGGACCTCTCCGGCCTCGTGCCGATCCTTCCCTGCTCCGACCTCGCCACCGCCGTCGACACCGCCGTGAGGATCGGCGAGAAGGGGGACACGCTGCTGCTGTCGCCCGCGTGCGCCTCCTTCGACCAGTTCAAGGACTTCGAGGACCGCGGGCGCCAGTTCAAGGCCCTCGTCGCGGCGGCCGCGAAGGCGAAGTGAGCCGCGCGATCCCGAAGCGGCGCCAGGCGCCGATCGACTACGCCCTGTTCGGGGCCGCGCTCGCGCTGCTCGTCATCGGCGTGGTCATGGTCTACTCCGCGAGCGCGATCTCCGCGGAGAAGGCCCTCGGCAGCCCGCTCTACTTCTTCAAGCGGCAGCTGATCTTCGGGATCGTGTCCCTGTTCGCGATGGGCGCGTTCAGCCGCTACGACTACAACCGCCTGCGCGAGTGGGTGTTCCCGGCCTTCGTCGTCGTCTGCCTGATGCTCGTCGCCGCGCTGTTCTTTCCGCCCGTCGGCGGCGCGCGGCGCTGGATCCGCCTCGGCCCCGTCGGCATCCAGCCCGCGGAGTTCGCCAAGCTCCTCTCCGTCGTCTTCCTGGCCGCCTACCTCGACAAGAAGCACAGCAAGCTCGGCCAGCTGATCCCGGGGTCGTCGTGCCGCTGGGCGTCGTCGGGGTGCTCCTGGTCCTGATCGGCCTCGAACCCGACCTCGGCACCCCGGCGCTGATCTTCTCGATCGCCCTGCTGCTGCTTTTCGTCGCCGGCGCGCGCGTGAGCTCGGTCCTCGGCGTGATGGCCGCCGCGGTCCCCGTCATCGCGATCGAGCTGTGGCGCAAGCCCTACCGCCGCGCGCGCCTGCTCTCGTTCCTGAGCCCGTTCGAGAACATCAAGGGCGCGGGCTATCAGCTCGCCCAATCGATTCTCGCGGTCGGCTCCGGCGGCTGGTTCGGCAAGGGCATCGGCGCCTCAAAGCTCAAGCTCGGCTACCTGCCGACGCCGCACACCGACTTCATCTTTCCCGTCATCTGCGAGGAGCTCGGGCTGGCCGGCGCCGCCGTCGTGCTCGCGTTGTTCTCCACCATCCTGATCCGCGGCGTGCGCATCGCGCGCGCGGCCCCGAATCTCTTCGGGACCCTGCTCGCCGCGGGAATCTCCTTCATGATCGTCCTGCAGGCCTTCTTCAACGTCGCGATGTCGATCGGGCTCGTGCCCACGAAAGGAATCGCGCTTCCGTTTCTCTCCTATGGAGGGTCTTCTCTGTTGACCTCCATGATCGGCATCGGCATCCTGCTCAACATCTCGCGGCAGACGCGCGCGGAGCCTCTCAAGTGAAGCGCGTCCTGATCGCGGCGGGGGGACGGGCGGCCACTTCTATCCGGGGCTCGTCGCCGCGCTCGAGCTCAAGAAGCGCGGCTGGGAGCCGTTGCTGATCGTCAAGAAGGATGATCCGGCCAAGGCCCGTCTCGAGGCCGAGAAGCTGCCCTGCCTCGAGGTGGACTTGGGCGGCATGCCGCGCCGCCTCGGCCCGGAGCTGTTCACCTTCGGCTTCAAGGTCCTCGCCTCGATGCGCCTGCTCTCGCGCGTCGTGCGCGACTTCCGGCCGTCTTTGGTCCTCGGCATGGGCGGCTACCTGACCTTCCCGTGCGCCTGGGGCGCGCGCCGCCGCGGCGTGCCCTGCGCGCTGCACGAGTCCAACGCGATCCTGGGGCTGGCCAACAAGGCCTCCGTGGCCTTGGGCGCCCGCCTGTTCTGGGGCCTGCCGCCCCTGACCGGGGAGGGATTCGTCGTCGGCACCCCGATCCGCCCGGCCCTTCATGGCCTGAAGGACCGCGCCAAGGCCCGCGCCGCGTTCGGCCTCGCCCCCGACAAGAAAACCGTGCTCGTCTTCGGGGGCTCGCAGGGCGCCAAGGCGATCAACGCCGCGGTCGCGCCCGCGATGAAGGCCGCGGGCATCGACGCCCAGGTCCTGCACCTCGCCGGCAAGGACAAGTCCCGCGAGGCCGTCGACGCCTACGGCGACGCGGGGATTCGCGCGACCGTGCTCGACTACTGCGAGGACATGGCCTCGGCGTACGCGGCGGCGGATGTCGTCGTGTGCCGCTCCGGAGCGAGCACGCTGGCCGAACTCGCGGCGCAGAAGAAGCGCGCGATCCTGGTCCCGTATCCGCACGCCGCGGCGAACCATCAGGACTTCAACGCGCGCGTGTTCGAGAGAATCGGAGCGGCGAAACGGATTCCGGAAAACGAATTGGGGACCCATCTGGGAACCGCGCTGGCCGAAATGCTTTCCTCTACGACGAGCCCCGCCTATGCTGAGCTCGGTCTGCCTTCGGCAGACCGGACGACAACGAACTTCGTCGACGAACTCGAACGACTTCTATGAAAAGACCAAAGATTCTTGTCTGTAATGATGACGGCATCTACGGCCCCGGCCTCCCGGCGCTGATCGCCGCGATGAAAAAGGTGGGCACGGTGACCGTGTCCGTGCCCGATCACGAGCGCTCCGCCGACTCGCACTCGCTCACGCTCCACAAGCCGATCCGCATCCACAACCGCGGAGACGGCGTCTACACGCTCAACGGCTCTCCCGCCGACTGCGCCCGATTCGGCGTCCTCGAGATCCTGAAGGGGAAGGTGGACCTCGTCGTCTCCGGCATCAACCGCGGTTACAACCTGGGCGAGGACGTGATCTACTCCGGCACCGTCGCCGCCGCGATGGAGGCGACGCTGCTCAAGATCGACGCGATCGCCTTCTCCATGGACCCCGACGGTTCCAAGGACTGGAAGGGCGCGGGCCTCTTCGCGCAGCGCCTGGCCAAGCAGGTGCTCTCGAAGAAGCTCCCGAAGGGCGTCTGCCTCAACGTGAACTTCCCGGCCAACGGCGGCAAGCCGTACAAGGCCGGCATGCCCGCCAAGCTCGGCCGCCGCATCTACGGCACCGACGTCACGCGCCGCTCCGACCCGCGCGGCCTCGAGTACTACTGGCTCGCGGGACGCCAGGTCACCGGCGTCGACGAGCCGGGCACCGACGTGGGCGTGGTGTCAAAGGGGAAGGTGTCGGTCACGCCGCTCAAGATCGACAGCACCGACGTCGACATGCTGCAGGACCTCTCGTCCTGGGCGCTCTGATCCGTCCCTCGGGGGTTTTGAGCAATTAACCGCTCAAAACCCTAGACGAGAACTCCGACTCAAGGCAGAAGCAGCACGCGCCCGGCCATCATCATGAGGCCGAAGGACACCGTCCGGGCGACGCCGCGCTCGGGGCCCGCCCGGAAGAACAGCGAGCCGAATCCGTAAAGGGCCAGAATGCCGATCGCGATCCAAGCCTCCACCGGCAGCTGAAACAGGACGTTGACCAACAGATCGAGCCATCCCTTCTCCCAAGCGGCTCCCGCGGCCTTCGCCGCCGTCGCGCCCGCGTTCCGGGCCAGTAGAAAGCCCATCAGGAGGCCGAAGCTCAGGCCCGCGGCCCCGTAGGAGACGACGTCCTTGATCAGGTCGGCCTGCGTGAAGGGGGGCCCGTGCACGTCGGCGTCGCTCGGAGGCGCGTCCATGGCCCGATTGTAGCGCCTTGTACGCCCCGGGGCAAGAAAGCTAATATCGCCTCATGAGCGGCGCGCGCCTCCTCAAGAAGATCCCATTTCTGTCGGCGTTAAGCCCGAAGCACCTCAACGAGGTCTACCGCCTCGCCGATGAGCTCGAGGTCTCGCCCCGGCAGTCCGTCTTCGCCAAGCGCCAGGACTCGGACGCGATGTTCATCGTCCTCTCCGGCCGCATCAAGATCTTCACGAACTCGTCTTCCAAGAAGCGCAAGACCTTCGCGTACCTGAAGGAAGGGGAGTTCTTCGGGGAAATGTCTTTGCTCGAGGGCACGACGCGCACCGCCGCCGCGCAGGCCGTCGAGCCGTCGCGCCTCCTCGTGATCCGCAAGAAGGACTTCCAGCGCCTTCTCGCCGCCGACCCCAAACTCGCCATGTACCTGCTGCGCACCGTCTGCGAGCGCCTGCGCCGCGCCAACGAGGAGATCGAGGGCCTGCTGTTCCGCAACATCCTCGGCCGCGTCGCCAAGGCGATGCTCGAGCTCGGCAAGAAGTCGGGCGTGGCGGACGGCGCCGGCATCCTGCTCAAGGAGCGCTACACGCAGCAGGAGCTCGCCGACGTCGTCGGCACCACGCGAGAACCCCTGACCAGAGCCCTTTCGTCCCTCAGACGCGCCGGCCTCGTCGAGCAGAAAGACGGCCGCTATGCGATCCCGGCCCCCGACAAGCTCGCGGGGCTGTGCGTCGAAGCCTGACCCCACCGGAGACCGAAACGATGGACCACCCCATGCGCACTCACGACGCAGGCAAGTTGAATGCCGTTTATGAAGGCAAGAACGTCCGCGTCGCCGGCTGGGTTCACTCCCGTCGCGACCACGGCGGCGTCTACTTCTTCGACCTGCGCGACCGGTCCGGCCTCGTCCAGGTCGTGGTGCACCCGGAGAAGGCCGAGGCCTTCCTCGCGGCCGCCAAGCTCGGCGCCGAGTACGTCGTCAGCGTCGCCGGGACGATCCAGAAGCGTCCGAAAGGCACCGAGAACCCGAAGCTCCCGTCCGGAGAGGTCGAGCTCAACGCCGAGAGCGTGACCGTCCTCAACGTCTGCAAGACTTTGCCGTTCGAAGTCGACGAGCACATCACCGTCAACGAAGAGACGCGCCTGAAGTACCGTTTCCTCGACCTGCGCCGCGCCCGCATGCTGCGCAACCTGACCACGCGCCACACGATCGCGATGGCGGCGCGCAACGCGCTGGCCTCCGAGGGCTTCCTCGAGGTCGAGACGCCCATTTTGACGAAGGCCACGCCCGAGGGCGCGCGAGACTTCCTCGTGCCGTCGCGCCTGAACCCCGGCCAGTTCTACGCCCTGCCGCAGTCGCCCCAGATCTTCAAGCAGATGCTGATGGCCTCCGGCATCGAGAAGTACATGCAGCTCGGCCGCTGTTTCAGAGACGAAGATCTTCGTTCGGACCGGCAGTACGAGCACACCCAGATCGACGTCGAGATGAGCTTCGTGCGCGAGCAGGACGTCCACGCCGCCGCGGAGAAGATGATGGCCGCGATCTTCAAGGCCGCGCTCGGCGTTGAAATAAAGACCCCCTTTCCCAGACTCGACTACTTCGACGCGATGCGCCGCTTCGGCTCCGACAAGCCCGACCAGCGCTTCGGCTATGAGATCGTCGACCTCACGAACGAGCTCAAGGACTGCGAGTTCAAGGTGTTCGGCGCCACCATCAAGGATGGGGGAGTGGTGCGGGCGATTTCCGTCAAGTCCGATTACTCGCGCAGCGAGATCGACAAGCTGACCGACGTCGCCAAGCTTCACGGCGCGAAGGGCCTGGCCTGGATCAAGTGGACCGAGGCCGGCCACGACAGCCTCATCTCCAAGTTCCTCAAGCCCGCCGAGATCGAGGCCATCCGCGCCAAGGTCGGCGGCAAGCCCGGGGAGATCACGTTCTTCGGCGCCGACAAGGACCTCGCCGCGTCCTCCGTGCTGGGCGCGATCCGCAAGGAGATCATCGCGCGCGTCAAGCCGGAGCCGTCGACGCCGTGGCACTTCTGCTGGATCACGAACTTCCCGCTGCTCGAGTGGGAGCCCGAGGAGAAGCGCTGGACGTTCGCGCACAATCCGTTCACGCGGCCGCTCGACTCCGACGCGCCGCTGCTCGACACCGACCCCGGCAAGGTGGCCAGCCACCAGTACGACCTCGTCCTCAACGGCGTGGAGCTGGCGTCCGGCTCGATCCGCAACCACAGCGGCGCGATGCAGCGCAAGATTCTCGGGCTCATGGGCTTCGACGACGCCGAGCAGCAGCGCCAGTTCGGCCTGCTCCTCTCGGCGCTCGACCACGGCGCCCCGCCTCACGGCGGCTTCGGCATGGGCCTCGACCGCCTGACCGCGATCATCTGCGGCGAGGAGTCGATCCGCGACGTGATCGCCTTCCCGAAGACGCAGAAGGGCGGAGACCCTCTGTCCGAGGCGCCCTCGGCGGTCAAGCCGAAGCAGCTCAAGGAGCTGCACATCAAGATCGACCTGCCGCCCGTCCCCGCGCCGGCCCCGGCGAAAGCCTAGCCCTTAATAGACCTTCGGGACGTCGCTCCGGGGCTTGTCCTGCTTCTTGAGCAGGTCGAGCAGACGGCCCTCCGGGATTTCCTCGGCCTTCTTCATCCGGTCCATCTTGAACGACGGCTTGGGAACCGGAGGGAGGGCGGAAGGCGGCTGCTCGGGCGAGGGGCAGGCGTAGCCGCCGATGCCCATCACGAGCGCCGAGGGGTCGCGCACGTTCAGCGGGGTGATGAGGTCGCCGGTCTCCCCGAGCGGCTTCCCGGCGGAGACGTCGGGCTTGACCTCGGCCGGCGGCTCCGGCTCGCCTCGGAAGGTCGCGGTCACGATCTCGTTGCCGTGATCGGGCTTGGCGCCCGCCCCGGCGGCCTGGCTCTCGAGACGGCCGACCTCGCGCCCGGCCTGGAAGAGGACTGCCGACACCACCAGCGCCGACGCCACGCGCACGACGGGGGCGGGGAGGGGATTCTTCATGCCCCCAGTATGGCCCCTTCTCCCGGATTAAGCCGTTAAAAGACGGCAAACGCCCGGAAAAAGTCGGTAGCCCGCGAATGTGCAACAAAGGTGCCAGACGTTGCAGTTGCAGATTGGACGAAAGTGCAACTTCAACGTCTGGCACCTTTGTTGAAGATTAGAGCTGGACGGCCTCGGAGAAGCGGCGGCCGCGCTCCGAGGATTTCTTGTAGCCGGGAGCGGGGGTCTGGTCGCCGAGCTCGGACTGGCGCTTGGCGGCGGACGGGTGGGTCTTGAACATGCCGCCGCCGGAACCCTCGGCCTTCTCCAAACGGGTCAGGAACGATTTGAGGGCGCCGGGATCGTAGTGCGCGGACTTGGCGTACTGGGCGCCGAGCTTGTCGGCCTCGTACTCCTTGTCGCGGCTGTAGCCGTTGACGACGAGCTTGTTGACGACGTCGTCGATGGCGCCCTCGAAGGCCGTGGTGAGCTGGCCGATCTGCGCCGGGGTGTACTGCTTGCCGACCTCGGAGCCGAGGATCGTGAACGCCGAGGTCAGGCGCGCGGTCTGGATCGTCTTGAGGCCGTGCTTCTTGGCGACGTGGGCGACCTCGTGGCCGAGCACGGCGGCGAGCTCGTCCTCGGACTTCACGTGCTTGAGCAGGCCCTTCGTGACGAACACGAAGCCGCCGGGGGCGGCGAAGGCGTTGACCTCGTCGCTGTCGAGCACCTGGAGGTGGTAGCCTTTGAACGTCGCCGGCCGGTCGCTGGCGAGCGCGACGCCCTGCATGACCTTCTGGGCGTAGTTGTTGAGGCCCGGATCGTTCAACGGCTTGTAGCGCGAGAGCACCTGGGCCGCGACGGCGCGGCCGATGTAGTACTCCTCGGACTCGGAGATGTCCTCGAAGCCCTTGCGCAGCTGCTGGACGCCCTTGGCGACCTTCGTCACGTCGACGTTTTTCAGGCGGTCGCCCATCGAGCCGCCGGCCATGCCGCCGACGTCGAAGCTCTGCAGAGTCTGACAGCCGGCGAGGAGGGGGACCGCGAGCAGGAGACGGTATTTCACTTGGAGCCTCCCTCGAGCAGGCCGCCCTTGCGCAGGAACTCCATCAGAGACGACTCCGCGACGGAGCGCCGCTCCATCGCGTCGACGGCGCGGAAGTTGGCGGAGCCGTTCTTTTGGCCGTACGCCTTCTCGACCTGCGCGTTGAAGCCCTTGCCGGCGAGGTGACCTCGTCGGCGGTGGCCGTGCCGCCGGTCGAGTCGGCGGAGCCGACCTTGACCTTCTTGACGGTCACGGCGCTGGCGTGGATGTAGCCGGAGTCGGTCTTGTAGAAGCCGGACTCCTCTCCGGTCGTCTCGTACTTCTGGCCCAGACGGGCCGTGCCGACGGCCGGAGCGTAGGACTGCGCGCGCTTGCGCAGAGCCGTCTCATGGACCAGGACGGTGATCGTGGCGGCGACGGCCGCGGTTCCGGTCAGCAGCGCCGACAGCGTCAGAAGCAGTCGCTTCATTCTTCTATTTCTCCGTTAATTCGTTCGAGCCGTCCCAATCCGCGGGAGGCGGTGAATCCATATATTCGTCGCAGCGTTCGACGTACTTCTTTCCGGCGTAATCGTCGCAGCGCTGGAAGACGGCCTTCGCCTCGGCGAACTTGCGGCCCCGGAACAGAGGGAGGCCCGACTCGAACAGCCTAGCTTTTTCGAGCAGGGCCTTGTCCGTCTCGCCCTTGAGGCCGAGCAATTCGTATACGCGGATGGGCTGGCTCTTGCCCTTGACCTTCACGTAGTCGAGCTCGCGGACCTCGATCGCCTCTCCGGCCCCGGTCCGCGTCGTCTCCGAGATGAGGATATAGGTGCCGTAGGCCTTGTTCGCGCCCTCGAGGCGCGAGGCCAGGTTCACCGCGTCGCCGATGGCGGTATAAGAGAAGCGCTTGGGCGAGCCCATGTTCCCGATGATCGCCGGCCCGGTGTTGAGTCCAATGCGGTTGCGCACCGGCGGGTAGCCGAGGCGATCGAACTCCTCGCGCAGGTCGGCCAGGCGCTTCTGGTTGGCCAGCGCGGCCTTGCAGGCGACGAGCTCGTGGCCCGGGCAGTCGAGCGGCGCGTTCCAGAACGACATGATCGCGTCGCCGATGTACTTGTCGAGCGTGCCCCCGGCGACGAGGATCGTGTCCGTCATCTCTCCGAGGTAGCGGTTCATCAGTTGGGTGAGGCGCTCGGGCGGGAGCTTCTCGGAGAAGCTCGTGAACCCTTGGATGTCGGAGAAGTAGAACGTCGCGTCGCGACGCTCTCCGCCGAGCGCGAGAGCCTCGGCGCGGTCGGCGATGCGGCTGACGATCTCGGGAGAGAGATAGAACGCGAAGGCACCCTGGATATAGCGCTTCTGTCGCCCCTCGATGGCGTAGCCCCAGGCCGACGCCGCCGCGAAGCCGAGCCACAGGGAGAGCTGGGGAGCCACCGCCTCGACCCACACGCCGCGCGCGAACGACGCGAAGGCGATCCCCGCCAGGGCCGCGCTCGAGGCGAGCATCACGCCGAGCGCCCACCCGTGATGCGAGGAGAAGCGCGAGGCCGCGCCCGCGAGCACCAGCGACAGAGCGACGAGCGCCAGCGTGGCGGAAAACGGCGCGCGCGTGAGCCAGCCGCCGTTCATGAGGTTGTCGGCGGCCGCGGCGACGACCTCGGTGCCGGGCATGACGGGGAGATCGGCGTCGGATGGTTGTCGAGCAGGCCCGCCGCGCTCATGCCGACGAACACGATCTTGTCCTTGAAGAGGGAGGGGTCGAGCGCGGGGCGCCTCTTCTCGTCGAGCGACTGCTGGGCGAGCACGACGTCGCCGAACGGGTACGCGGCGTAGGTCTTCTTCTCGCGGTCGGAGGTCATCGACTTGCCGTGGAACCGGACGAGCATGCGGCCGTCGACGAGGCGCGGGGCGAGTTCGGCGAGGGTCTTCCCGGTCGCGATCATGGCCGCGGCCGCGGGCAAAGTCGGGTAAGTCCTGCCGTCGAGACGGACGGCGACCGGCACGCGCCGGAAAACGCCGTCGAAGTCGGGCTCCACCTTGGTATCGGCGACGAAGCGCGCGGCCGCCAGCAGGCCGGGGATCGGAAGCCGGACCGATCGCCTCTCGGGGCCTTCGGCGGCGCCCTCGAGCGCGAAGCGCGCCGGCGGCGGCTGCTTGCGCCGCGGATCCGGCGCGGCGCCCGTCTCCATCGCCGCGACGACGGCCCCGAAGTCCTTGGCCGCCCTGGCGAGCACCGCATCGTCCTCGGCTGTCGAGGGGTTCGTGAAGAGGACGTCGAGCACGACGGCCTTGGCTCCGGCCGTCTTCATGAAGCGCAGGAGCGCTTCGTAGATCCCGCGCGGCCACGGCCAGTACATCCCCTCGGCCTCGAAATGGTCGATGCTGGCCTGGTCGATCGTGACGTGGACGATCCGGCCGTCCGCCCTCGACGGATCGGAAAGGAGGCGGGAACGCCAGTCGAGCGTCTTCAATTCGACCGCCCGCATCGGCTCGGCGAGGCGCAGCGCGAGGACGAGAGCGCCCGTCCCGGCGAGCAAGACGGCGAGGGGGAGAAGGATGCGAAGCGCTTTCGGCACGCCGGGATTCTAGCAATTCGCCCCCGGGCCTCCCACTGGACGCCGCTTTCCGGTTTGTGGCATAATCTCCACGTCGGGCGTGTAGCTCAGCTGGGAGAGCGCATCCTTCGCAAGGATGAGGTCGCAGGTTCAATCCCTGTCACGTCCACCAATTTAATCGCCCCCGCCCGGGGGCGAATTTTTCGGGGAAAATTCCGATGGAGTCCTGGCGCGCCCTGCGCCGCCTGCCGCGCCGCGTCTGGATCCTGTCGGCCGCCGCGATGATCAACCGCGCCGGCACGATGGCGCTCCCGTTCCTGACGCTGTACCTGACGGGCGCCCTGGGCTTCACGCCGGCGCGAGCCGGCGCGTACCTCGGCCTCTACGGCGCCGTCTCCCTGCTCGTCGCCCCGGCCGCGGGCTACTTGTGCGACGCGTGGGGCACGCGCCGGATGATGCTCGTCACCCTGTCGATCTCGGGAGCCTCGATGCTCGCCGTGCCGGCCGCGCGCGGGCCCGTCGCGGTCGCCGCCGCGATCGTCGTGTGGGCGGCGGCGACCGAGGCGTTCCGCCCGGCCGTGATGACCGCCGTCTCGGAGAGCGCGCCGGCGGACATGCGCCAGCAGGCCTACGCGCTCAACCGGCTGGCCGTCAACGTCGGGATGAGCCTCGGGCCCGCGCTCGGCGGGTGGCTCGCGACGGTGTCGTACCCGGCGATCTGGTACGTGGACGCGGCCACCTCGCTGGCCGCCGCCGCCGTGCTCGCCGTCTCACTGCCGCCCGCGCCTCCGGTCCCGGCGGCGCGCGAGGGCGGCCCCTCGGCGCGCGGCCTGCTCGATCCGCGCCTGCGCGCGCTGCTGATCGCGGCGCTGCCGGTCAGCCTCGTTTTCTTCCAGCACGAGGGCCCGATGCCCGTGTACCTGGTGCGCGACCTCGGCCTCTCGCCGTCCTTCTACGGCCTGCTGTTCACCGTGAACACGGCGCTGATCGTCGCCCTCGAGGTGCCGCTCAACCACGCGACCGCGCGCTGGAGCCACGCGCGCACGCTCTCGCTCGGTGCCGCGCTGTTCGCGGCCGGCTTCGGGGCCTACGGCCTCGGCACGCGCGCCGCGCACATCATGATCGCGACCGTGATCTGGACGTTCGGCGAGATGATCCTGATGCCGGCGATGACCGCCTACGTCTCCGAGATCTCGCCCGAGGACCGGCGCGGCGAGTACATGGGCCTGTACATGACGGGCTTCAGCCTCGCCTTCACGGCCGGCCCGTGGGCCGGGCTCTACGCGCTCGAGCGCTGGGGGCGACCGCGCTGTGGGGCCTGTGCTTCGCGGTCGGAGCGGTCTCCGTCGCGCTGTTCGCGCGGATCAAGGGGTCGCCGCGGCTTCCCGCTTGAGCTTTTCCTTGGCCTTCTTGAGTTCCTTCT
The DNA here is from genome assembly GCA_023213235.1 of Elusimicrobiota bacterium. Taxonomy (GTDB): domain Bacteria; phylum Elusimicrobiota; class Elusimicrobia; order UBA1565; family UBA9628; genus GWA2-66-18. The sequence goes on from CP096137.1 coordinate 2,088,098, forward strand.
TGTAGATCATCCGGGCCCGAGAGTGCTCCTCGTTGGTCTCGGAGAACAGGTGCCCGCCCGTCATGTCGGCGACGAAGTAGAGAGCGCTCGTCTTGGCCGGGTTGAGCACGGCCTTGAAGGACTCCAGGCCCGGCGAGCAGATCGGCCCCGGCGGCAGCCCGCGGCGCGCGTAGGTGTTGTAGGGGAGGGAAGCTGCAGGTCGGCGCGCGTGAGGCCCTTCTTCCAGACGCCGTCCTCGCGGCCGAGCGCGTACTGGACCGTCGGGTCGGCCTGCAGCGGCATCTTCTTCTCGATGCGGTTGAGATAGACGGCCGCGATGATCGGGCGTTCCTGCTTGAGCACCGCCTCGCGCTCGACGATCGAGGCGACGACGAGCGCCTGGTCGAGCGTCAGCGCCGGGCGCGGGGACGCGGCCGCGTACGCGGCGCCGATCTGCCGGTCGAACTCCGCGGTCATGACGGCGGCGGCCTTCTCCGGGGGTAGCGGGGCGGAAAGCGGTACGTCGACGGGTACAGGCGGCCCTCGAGACGCTTGGCGTCGGCGTGGCGCAGGAACGCGCCGGCGTCCTCGATGACGCCGGCCTTCGCGAGGCGCTCGGCGATCTGGCTCGCCATGAAGCCCTCGGGGATCGTGACCTTCACGTCGTCGGTGAGGCCCAGCGTGAGCTTGCGCGCGACGACGGTCGGCCACTCGCGCTCGCGCAGCGTGTAGGCGCCCGGCTTCAAATTGCGGTCGAAGCCCGTGAGCTTCAGGAACACCCGGAACGCGAAGACCGAGTGCACGACCTTCTCGCGCGCGAGCAGCTCGGCGGTCTGCCGCGCGCCGAGGCCGGGGGGATCTCCACGCGCACCGTCGCGCCCGGCCGGGCGGCGTAGAGGCCGGCGAGCGCGGCCAGCAGGACGGCGGCCGCGGCGAGCGCGGCGGCCTTCCTCACGCGGGCTTCTGCTCCGCGCGGCGCAGCGCGGCCCGGACGCGGGCGAGCAGCTCGGGGGCCTTGAACGGCTTGACGACGAAGTCGTCGACGCCGAAGTGCAGCGCCTCGAGCTCCTCGTCGGCGGTCTGCTTGACGGTCAGCATCAGCACGGGAAGATTCTTGAGGGCCGGCTCCTGGCGCATCGCGCGGCAGAACTGCTCGCCGTCCATGCGCGGCATCATCCAGTCGACGAGCACGACCTCGGCCGGAGAGGCCTTGAGCATGCGCAGGCCCTCCTCGCCGTCGCGGGCCACCGTCACCTCCATCCCGGCGCTCTTGAGGACCTCCTGGATGATGATGCGGTAATCCTCTTCGTCGTCGATCACGAGAACTTTCGTCGCCATGGTCCGGCCTCCCGCGGCGCTCATGCCGCGACCTTCAGGGAAAAGCTGATGCGCGTGCCCTGCCCGGGCACGGACTTGACCTCGATCTTTCCGCCGTGCTGGTCCACGATGGATTTTACGATGTAAAGGCCCAGTCCGGTACCCTTGTGACCCGTCACGCCCTCGGAAATGTTCCGTCCCTGAGAGAAAGGCTGGAAGAGGCGCTCGCGGTCGGCCTGGTCCATCCCGCGCCCCGTGTCGCCGACGGTCACCTCGATCCAGCGCGCGCCTCCGTCGCGGAACTGCTCCCCGCGATCCAGACCTGGCCGCCCTGATTCGTGAATTTCAGGCCGTTGGCGACGAGGTTGACGAGCACCTGGCGGACCCGGTCGGCGTCGCCCAAGACGGCCGGCAGCGCGGGCAGGCGGTTCGTGATCGCCACGCCCTGCTGAAGCGCCCGCGCCTCGAAGAACTGGCACACCTCGTTCGCGACCGACGGAAGCTCCATCGGCCTCAGCACGCACTCCATCTTTCCCTTCTCGATCTTCGCGACGTCGAGCAGATCGTTGATGAAGCCGGAGAGCCGCCGCACGTTGACCTGGATGCGCTCGAGGAAGTCCTTCGACGAGGCGAAGCCCTCGGGCGTGCCGCCGGCGACCCTCTCGCGGATGAGCTGAAGGAAGCTCTCGATCGCGCCGAGGGGGAGCGGAGCTCGTGCGTCACGGAGGAGACGAAATTGCGCTTGACGGTGTCGAACTCCTCGAGGCGCGACGACATCGAATTGAACGCGCGCACGAGGCCGCCGAGCTCGTCGTCGGACTCCCAGGCCAGCCGCCCGCCGAGCTTGCCGCCGCCGATCTCGCCGGCCAGCCGGCTGAGATCGACGATGGGCTTGACCAGGCCGCGCGCGATGAGGAACGCCACCAATAGGCCGAGCAGGCTCGTCACCGCCCAGACGGAGAGGATGATCTTGCCCAGGCGCGCGTTGGCCGCCTGGAACGGCAGGTCGAGCACGGCCTCGTCGAGCGTGAGATCGATGTCGACGGCGCGCTGCGGGTCGGCGGGGTCGGCCACGGTGAACCGCGCCGTCCGGGGCCGGGCCGCTCCGCCCTCGCCGACCACGGCGCCGCGACCCCGGCCGTGGCTGCGCCACTGGATGCGCGCCTGCGAGATCGCCGGGTACTGGACCTTCAGGAACTTCAGGTAGCTCAGCAGGGCTACGTCGTCCTTCTGGATCAGGGAGTCCGACGCGGCCCTCCCGACGGCCATCTCGATCGTCGACGCCAGGGCGCGCATGTCGCGCTCCTGGTACTGCGTGCGCACGATGAGCACGCCCCAGCCGAGCAGCGCCATCGACAACACCTGGAGCAGGAAGCTGCTCAGGACGAGCCGCGTGCGGATCGTCACGGCTTGGCGCCGCCCTGGATGATCTCGGACTGCACGCGGTCGAGCGCGCGCCGCGCCGAAGAGTTGTTCGGCTCGGCGTCGATGATCTTGCGGAACGCCGCGGCCGCCTCCGTCAGGCGGCCCTGCGCGTAGAGATCGACGCCCTGCTCGTAGAGGCGCTCGATGTCGACGGGGGTGAGCCCCGTCGGCTTGGCTTCCACGGGCTTCGGCGCCGGCGCCGCGTCGCGGCGGCCGCGCTCGATGAGGGCGGTCAGCGCGTCGAGGTAGCCCTTCAGCTGCTTGCGCGAATCGGAGTCGGTCTCGAGCTTGTACGCCGACCGCAGGGCCTTCAGGGCCTCCGGGTAGCGCTTCAAGGCGTAGTGCGCCGCGCCGAGGCGCTTGTAGGCCAGCGCGTTCGACGGGTCCAGCTGCAGCACCTGATCGGCGAGCTTCACGACCCGCTCGAAGTCGCGCTCGCGCAGCGCGACCTCCATGAGCGCCATCGTGCCGCCGACGACCTTCTCGGCGCCCATCGTCGGAGCCTTGCCGCTTTCGTCGACGGGAGCGGAAGGCTCGCGCGCGATGCCGCTCTTCGCCTCGATCGCCTTCGCGAGCTTCTCGATGCGCTCGTCGGTCGGGTTCAGGCTGCCGGCGTAGGCGAGCTTGCGCAGCGCCGACTTGGCGTCGCCGGCCACGAAGTCGAGCGAGCCCTCGTACACCGCCGCCTGCGCCGCGTCGGTCTGGTAATCTTTGACGATCGGGAAGGAGTCGGCGACGGCCGTCATGCGCTCGAGGCTCTGCTGCAGCCGCGGGTCGTTAGGCTTGAGCGACGCCGCCTGGTTCAGCTTCTCCGCGGCCTCGGCGAAGCGACCGCCGCCGGCGTCGACCTTGGCCTGGCGCAGGAACTCGTCGATCGCCGTGCGCTTGTAGAGCGCGAGGTCCTCCATCTGATAGCGGAAGTCCGGCGAACCGACCGCCCCGAGGTCGCGGAGGTTCTCGAGGATCGCCTCGCCGAAGGCGGCCTCCGCCTGCTTCGCGCGCCCGAAGCGGATGCCGAGGCCGATGCGGTGGCTGCCCGAGGTGCCGGTCAGGCCGGCCAGGGGAGGGTGAAGCCGTAGTCGAACTGCATACGGCTGATTTTATACGAAAGGCCGAGGCCCATTTGGCGGAAATCACGACTGCCCAGCGAGATCGAGCCGCGGATGCCGAACGAGCCGTGCAGCAAGGTCGGGAGCCACTTCTCGGCGGCGAGCGCGAGGATCTTGTCCTTCGAGCCGTCCGGAGCGCTCTGGAAGCGCACGTCTCCGGACAAGGTCGAGAAAGGGGTCTTGTACGCGCCTCCGAGCTTGATGTTCCGGCCGAGCTTGTCGTTCTCGTTGAACCCGACGTTGGGCTCCATCGCGTGCTGGATCATCATGCCGACCATCCAGCGCGGGCGCACCCGCCACAGGAAGCCCAGGTCCGCGTCGATGTTCGTTTTTGAAACGTTCTGGAGGAACGGGTCGGGCGCGCCGGTCGCCACTCCGGTGTCCGAGATGCCGTTGCCCGCGGCGGACGTGCCGCCGATGGAGCGCGACAGGTACTTGAGCGTGCCGCCGACGTAATAGCGGCCGGGCTGGCTCCGCGCGAAGAGGCCCCGCGCGTAGGACGCCATCAGCTGGTTCTCCGAGTAAAGCCCGCCGACCCCGAAGTTGTTCCAGGCCACGCCCGCCGTCCCGCGGCGGCCCCCGTCGAAGGGATGGGCGTAGCCGACGAAGGAGTTCTGCACGTTCGAGCCGTCCGACAGGCCCGTCAGCAGGCGCGCGTAGGTCGTGCCGAGCTCCGGGCGTTCGAGCGTGGCCAGGCCGGCCGGGTTGTAGTAGATCGAGTACACGTCGTCGGCCACGCCCGTGTACGCGTGCCCGAGGCCCGTCACGCGGGCGCCCACGCCCACGTCCTCGTACGCGGCCGCCGCCGGCAGGGCCAGGAAGGCCGCCGCGGTCGCGGACGCGAGAAGGCGAGTGGGGATTCGATTCATGGTTTAGCGGACGATCAGCAAGGTCCCCGAAAAGACCCGGTCCTCCACGATGAGGCGATAGACGTAGACGCCGCTTCGAACGCGGACGCCGTCGGCTCGGCCGTCCCACGTCAGGTACGTCGCTTGGATGATCGACGAGGGGCAGCCCGCCCCGGCCAGCGCGGTGCGGTCGCGCTGGACGCCGATGCTGGCCACCTGGGCGCCGAGAAGCGTGTAGATCTTCCCGGAGATGTCGCTGCGCTGCGGGTTCTCGAAGCAGAAGAACGCCTGGTCGTTGATGTGGTCCCCGTTGGGCGTGACGACGCGCGACAGCGGCCCGTAGAACCGCACGGCCTCCGTCTGCGCGTGGGCGAGGGCGAGGCCGAACAGCGCCGCCGCCGGCGCGAGGAGCAAGCCGAGGAGTATCTTCTTCGTCATCGTGCCACCACGACCGTACCCGTGTAGGATTTCCCGCCGCCCTGGATCCGATAGACGTACGCGCCGCCGCCGACGACGCGTCCGTTGGAGCGCCCGTCCCAGGTCAAGGTGTTGGGCACCCGGCCGGGGACCATGTCGGCCACGTGCGAACCGAGGACGTCGTAGATGCGCCCGGTGGCGGTCTCGTTGCGCGGGCCAGGATCGTACGTGAAGATGATCGAGTCGTTGAGCCCGTCCCCGTTGGGCGTGAGCGCGCGGCCCGAGATGTTGGAGACGTCGAACACCGTGCCGTCGGCGCGCGCGAGCGCGCGGATCTGGTAGGTCCCCAGGTTCGGCGACTCCACGGTCACGGTCTGGGCGACCGGGTCGACCGTGCCGTACATCTTCTTGAACTCCTGTCCGTTGAACCAGAACATGCCGAGGTTCTTCACCGTCACCCCGGGCGCCGTCTGCTGCGTGGCGACCGGCTGACCGCCGGCCGTCTGGAACGCGAGCACGACGCGCACCGGCTTGGGCATCGGGTAATTCGTCAGCGGAGTCACGCCGTTGAGCATCGGAGTGAACTTGACCGACTGGAACACGTTCTCGCCGACATCCTCCGTGACGCGCCGTCGGTCTATGCGGATGTCGCCGCCGGCCGAGTTGGAACCCGCGTTGAGCATCTCGGCCGAGGCCGCGTCGAACACGACGCGAGACACGCAGTCATCGAGGAAGTAGCTGCGCTCGCCGAGAGTCGAGAGCGTCACGGCGTTCGTCGAGAGGCCGATGGAGTTGTACGAGTGCACGCGGTAGAACCAGTTCAGGCCGCCCGTCAGAGAGACCGTGCTCGTCTGCGTGATCGGCAGGCTCGACACGTTGACGAAGGTCGGCGCGCACGCGTCGCTCGAGCGCCAGACCGAGTAGCCGAGCAGCTCGTCGGCCAGCGGCGCGGCCGTGCTCAGGAACAGATTGCCGTCGCCGTAGCGCGTCGTCGTGGACCACGACAGCGTCACGTCGGCCGGGGTCGCCGCGATGCGCACGCCGAGCGGCTCCATCGGCGCGATCGTGAACGGAAGAGCTCCGACGGTCGCCGAGAACGGCCCCTCCGTCAGGCCCAGGTCGCGCGCGGAGATCTTGTAGAAATACGTGGGCCCGAGCGTGAGCGGCCTATCCATATACGTAAGCGCGGTCGTGGTGGCCACGCTCGCGAAGCCGAAACCCGCGTTCGTCGAGCGCGACACCCGGTAGAACAGCAGGCCGACGCCGTCGCCACCCGCCGGCAAGGCCTGCCAGGAGACGTTGACCCCGAGGAGAACCGCGGTCGCCTGCGCCCCCGCGGGAGCGAACGGCACGGGCCCGACCGGCGTCGTGACCGTGAGCAGATTCGAGGGGGGCCTGAGTTCCCGCGCCGTTGAGCGCGATCACCGTGAGGTAATAGGTCGTGTCGTTGATGAGGCCGTGCAGGGACGCGCCGGCGACGGTGACCGTAGCGAACGAGGTGAAGACGACGTTGTCCGTGCTGCCGCGCACGACGTAGCGCGTCCCGGCGGGGTTGCCGTTGGCGTTCCACGCCAGGATGATCGTGCTCGAGGAAACCGAGGTCGTCGAGAGGTTCAGCGCGGGCGCCGCCAAAGTCATGGTCGAGCCCGCCAAGGTGAAGTCCGAGCACCCGGGACACGCCGCCACCCCAAGGTAGTACGTGGTGTTGGGATCGAGTCCGGCCACCGTCGCCGTCGTCGCGACCGTCAGCGATGACGCCGCGACCGGCACGAAGGTCTGGTCGGTCGAGCCGACCAGAAGGTAGTTGACCGCGCCGGGCGACGCGGCCCACGTCGCCGAGATCGAGGTGACGAAGACCGACGAGATCGATGCTCCCGACGGCGCCGGCGCGCCGGCGAGAGAGAACGACGCGATGTTGGACTCGTAAGCGATGTTGCTGTCGCCGTCGCTCGTCCAGAGCCGCGCGTAATACGTGGTGCCCGAATCCAGTCCCATCAGGCCGATGCTCACGATCTCGCCGGGGATGACGCCGGACGTCGTGAACGAGATGTTCGCCAGCCGGTGGTCGGAGAAAGTGTCGGGGACCGTATACGACGCGACGCGGATGAAGTAGGTGCTGCCCACCTGGAGCGTGCCGTCGCCGCCGTCGTAGGCGGGCGTCGTCCATCGCAGGCTCGCGCTCGAGATCGCGATATTCGTCCCGCCGAGGTCCTGGACCTTTCCCGGGAACGCGTGCAGCTCCGACCAGCCGGCGCGCGCCACGCTGCCGGCGGACGCGGCCGTCGTGAACGCCACCTCCTCACCCACCGAGCCGACCAGCCGGCCCGTGGGCGAGGTGGAGCTGTCGCCGCCGGAGTTGTTGGCGCTTCTCACCACTTTATTCGTTGTGCCGTCCATCGAAGGCCCTGCCCAAACGAAGGAGCCTGTGAATAGGAGGACCAAGAGCGACTTACGCACGGCCTCAGTCTATCACCGCGGGGGAAATCCGCGCCCGCCGCAAGCGAAGTAATTGCGAAGTTTGCTTCGCAATTTCAGCACCCGCGTTCAACCGGCAAGTGCAACACTTTGACGGAAGGCTTCCGCCGCAGTTTTAAATTTCAGGCACTTCCTGGGTAAGCCGTTAAGCCAACGCTCCGTTTTTTTGACTTGTTCGAACGACACCATACTAAAGTCGGTCTTCTTGGGCCAGTGTCGGCGCACGAGTCCGGCGGCGTTCTCGACGGAACCCTTTTCCCAACTATGCATAGGCTCGCAGAAGTACGACACGGTGCCAAGCCGCTTGTTGACCTGGAGGTGCTGGACGTTCTCGCTGCCGTTGTCGTAGGTGATGCTGCGACGCAGATGCTTCGGGTAGCGCGCGAGCGCGCGGTTGGTGGCCCTGCGCATCGACGTCGCGTCCTTCGCTGGGAGCTTGCGTAGGCGCGTGTAGCGGGTCTTGCGCTCCACCAGGATCTGAAGGGCCGGTCGGCTTTTACGGCTGACGATCGTGTCACCCTCCCAGTGTCCAGGCTGTTCGCGACGCTCAATAATCGCCGGCCGCTGAGAAATCGGCGTTCTCGACGGGATATGCGACGATTTATGCTTGCTGCTGTGGCCGCGTCGAAGGCGCTTTCGACGCGCTCGAACCAGAAAGGGGATCAGTTCTCGGGCCCCGATATAGACCCACTGGTAGATCGCCTCGTGGCTGATCGGCTCGGCGCTGAACGTATTCCAACGCCCCGCAATGCGCTCAGGCGACCACCCGCGGCGAAGCATGCGGCCCGCATAGGCCCTCAATCCTGGCTTGCGCAGGCGCTCACGCTCGTGCGCCACGGCCTTACGGACATCAGCGCGCTCCTGAGCTCTGTGCGGAAGGTAGTAGCCCTGGCGAATTGGCGGCGCGTTACGCTTCAACTCCCGCGATACGGTGCTTACGTCACGACCGATCAGCCCTGCTATCTCACGCAATGATTTCCCATGAGCTTTGAACAACGACAACCGGTCTCGTTCGTCTTCCGTCAGGTGCTTGTAGGTTTTCGGCATCTCGCCTCATCATAGCGGACGCCTTGACCGTCAAGTGTTGCACTTCGAAATTGAACTTGGGGCACGAATTAAGCGTGTTGCAAGCGTGTATTCGGGATATATTGGTCAAGCTATATGGTATCGATGCGGACCCGCATGAGACACCTCCTGCCCCTCTTGGCGCTGCTGCTGCTGCCGGCCTCGTTAGGCTCGGCCGCCGGCATCCCGTCCCGCATCAATTTCCAGGGCAAGCTGCTCGACACCTCGTTCGTCCCGCGCAACGGCGCCGTCGCGATGCAGTTCCGCATCTTCGACGCGCCCGCGGGCGGCAACCTGCTCTGGGGCCCCGAGAACCAGACGCCCGTCGTCGTCAACGGCGTCTTCGCCGTCCAGCTCGGAACGAACACCTTCCTGTCGCCGGACCTCTTCGCGGGGGCTCGACCTACCTCAGCGTGACCGTCGCGCCCGACGTCTTCCCGGCCGGCGAGATGTCCCCGCGCCAGCAACTCGTCGCGAGCCCCTACGCCCTCGTCGCCGCGGGCCTGGCCTCGGCCGGCGACATCCACGTCAACGCGGGCGCCGGCGGCTCGACGTTCACCAGCACCGGCAACCTGCTGATCCCGTACGGCATCGTCGCGACCTCCGCGTCCTTCTCCGGCGGCCTGACCGCCTCGAGCGGAACCTTCACCGCGACCGGGGCGGGCCAGTTCAGCATCCGGACCTCCTCCGGCATCAACGTGACGGCCGGCACGCTGAACGTCGCCGAGAACGTCGTCGCCACCGCCTTCGTCGGCGACGGCTCGCGCCTGACCGGCATCGGCGGCGGCGGCATCACCGCCGGCTCGATCGACACCTCCAAGCTCGCGACCGACTCGGTCACGACCGTCAAGATCCTCGACGCCGCCGTCACCGCTCAGAAGATCGCCGACGGCTCGATCACCACGAACAAGCTCGCGACCGACGCCGTGACCACGGTCAAGATCTTGGCGGGCGCGGTCGACACCGGCAAGCTCGCGGTCGACGCCGTGACGACCATCAAGATCCTGGACGCCGCCGTCACCACCCAGAAGCTCGCCAACGCGGCCGTCGACACGGCGAAGCTCGCGACCGACTCCGTCACGACGGCCAAGATCCTGGCCGGCGCGGTCGACACCTCCAAGCTCGCGACCGATTCCGTCACCGGCTCCAAGATCCTGGCCGGCACGATCGACACCGCCAAGCTCAACACCACCATCCAGGCCCAGCTCGCGATGGCGGGAACCGTCGCCGCCGGCTCGATCGACACGACCAAGTTGGCGACCGACGCCGTCACGACCATCAAGATCCTCGACGCCAACGTCACCACCCAGAAGATCGCCAACTCCGCCATCGACACGAACAAGCTCGCCACCGACTCGGTCACCGGCGTGAAGATCCTGGCGGGTACGATCGACACCGCCAAGCTCAACGCCACCATCCAGGCCCAGTTGGCGCTGGCGGGCACCGTCGCCGATGGCTCGGTCAACACGAACAAGCTCGCCACCGACGCGGTGACGACCATCAAGATTCTGGATGCCAACATCACGACCCAGAAGATCGCCAACGCCGCCATCGACACGAACAAGTTGGCCACCGACTCGGTGACCGGCGTGAAGATCCTCGCCGGCACGATCGACACCGCCAAGCTCAACACGACGATTCAGGCGCAGTTGGCCCTGGCGGGAACCGTCGCCGATGGCGCGGTCAACACGAACAAGCTCGCCACCGACGCGGTGACGACCATCAAGATTCTGGATGCCAACATCACGACCCAGAAGATCGCTAACGCCGCCATCGACACGAACAAGTTGGCCACCGACTCGGTGACCGGCGTGAAGATCCTCGCCGGCACCATCGACACCGCCAAGCTCAACGCGACGATTCAGGCGCAGTTGGCCCTGGCGGGAACCGTGGCCGACGGCGCGGTCAACACCAACAAGCTGGCCACCGACGCGGTCACGACGATCAAGATCCTGGACGCGAACGTCACGACCCAGAAGATCGCCAATGCCGCGATCGACACGAACAAGCTGGCCACTGATGCCGTGACGACGGCCAAGATCCTGGCGGGGGCGGTTGAAACCTCGAAGTTGGCGACCGACTCCGTCACCGGCGTGAAGATCCTGGCCGGCACGATCGATACCGCCAAGCTCAACGCCACGATCCAGGCGCAGCTGGCCCTGGCGGGAACCGTCGCCGACGGCGCGGTCAACACCAACAAGCTGGCCACTGACGCGGTCACTACCATTAAGATCCTCGACGCCAACGTCACCACCCAGAAAATCGCCAACGCGGCCATCGACACCAACAAGCTGGCCACCGACTCGGTCACCGGCGCGAAGATCCTGGCGGGAACGATCGACACCGCCAAGCTCAACGCCACGATCCAGGCTCAGTTGGCGCTGGCGGGCACCGTCGCCGATGGCGCGGTCAACACGAACAAGCTTGCGACTGATGCCGTCACGACCATCAAGATTCTGGACGCGAACGTCACTACCCAGAAGATCGCCAATGCCGCGATCGACACGAACAAGCTGGCCACTGATGCCGTGACGACGGCCAAGATCCTGGCGGGGGCGGTTGATACCGCGAAGTTGGCGACCGACTCCGTCACCGGCGTGAAGATCCTGGCCGGCACGATCGACACCGCCAAGCTCAACGCGACGATTCAGGCGCAGTTGGCGCTGGCGGGTACCGTCGCCGATGGCGCGGTCAACACGAACAAGCTCGCGACCGATGCCGTCACTACCATCAAGATCCTGGACGGCAACGTCACCACCCAGAAGATCGCCAACGCCGCCATCGACACGAACAAGTTGGCCACAGACTCGGTCACCGGCGTGAAGATCCTCGCCGGCACCATCGACACCGCCAAGCTCAACGCGACGATTCAGGCGCAGTTGGCCCTGGCGGGAACCGTGGCCGATGGCGCGGTCAACACGAACAAGCTCGCCACCGACGCGGTGACGACCATCAAGATCCTGGACGCCAACGTCACCACCCAGAAGATCGCCAACGCCGCCATCGACACGAACAAGTTGGCCACCGACTCGGTGACCGGCCTGAAGATCCTCGCCGGCACCATCGACACCGCCAAGCTCAACACGACGATTCAGGCGCAGTTGGCCCTGGCGGGAACCGTGGCCGACGGCGCGGTCAACACCAACAAGCTGGCCACCGACGCGGTCACGACGATCAAGATCCTGGACGCGAACGTCACGACCCAGAAGATCGCCAATGCCGCGATCGACACGAACAAGCTGGCCACTGATGCCGTGACGACGGCCAAGATCCTGGCGGGGGCGGTTGATACCTCGAAGTTGGCGACCGACTCCGTCACCGGCGTGAAGATCCTGGCCGGCACGATCGACACCGCCAAGCTCAACGCGACGATCCAGGCGCAGTTGGCCCTGGCGGGAACCGTCGCCGACGGCGCGGTCAACACCAACAAGCTGGCCACTGACGCGGTCACTACCATTAAGATCCTCGACGCCAACGTCACCACCCAGAAAATCGCCAACGCGGCCATCGACACCAACAAGCTGGCCACCGACTCGGTCACCGGCGCGAAGATCCTGGCGGGAACGATCGACACCGCCAAGCTCAACGCCACGATCCAGGCTCAGTTGGCGCTGGCGGGCACCGTCGCCGATGGCGCGGTCAACACGAACAAGCTTGCGACTGATGCCGTCACGACCATCAAGATTCTGGACGCGAACGTCACTACCCAGAAGATCGCCAATGCCGCGATCGACACGAACAAGCTGGCCACTGATGCCGTGACGACGGCCAAGATCCTGGCGGGGGCGGTTGATACCGCGAAGTTGGCGACCGACTCCGTCACCGGCGTGAAGATCCTGGCCGGCACGATCGACACCGCCAAGCTCAACGCGACGATTCAGGCGCAGTTGGCGCTGGCGGGTACCGTCGCCGATGGCGCGGTCAACACGAACAAGCTCGCGACCGATGCCGTCACTACCATCAAGATCCTGGACGGCAACGTCACCACCCAGAAGATCGCCAACGCCGCCATCGACACGAACAAGTTGGCCACAGACTCGGTCACCGGCGTGAAGATCCTCGCCGGCACCATCGACACCGCCAAGCTCAACGCGACGATTCAGGCGCAGTTGGCCCTGGCGGGAACCGTGGCCGATGGCGCGGTCAACACGAACAAGCTCGCCACCGACGCGGTGACGACCATCAAGATCCTGGACGCCAACGTCACCACCCAGAAGATCGCCAACGCCGCCATCGACACGAACAAGTTGGCCACCGACTCGGTGACCGGCGTGAAGATCCTCGCCGGCACCATCGACACCGCCAAGCTCAACGCGACGATTCAGGCGCAGTTGGCCCTGGCGGGAACCGTGGCCGACGGCGCGGTCAACACCAACAAGCTGGCCACCGACGCGGTCACGACGATCAAGATCCTGGACGCGAACGTCACGACCCAGAAGATCGCCAATGCCGCGATCGACACGAACAAGCTGGCCACTGATGCCGTGACGACGGCCAAGATCCTGGCGGGGGCGGTTGAAACCTCGAAGTTGGCGACCGACTCCGTCACCGGCGTGAAGATCCTGGCCGGCACGATCGATACCGCCAAGCTCAACGCCACGATCCAGGCGCAGCTGGCCCTGGCGGGAACCGTCGCCGACGGCGCGGTCAACACCAACAAGCTGGCCACTGACGCGGTCACTACCATTAAGATCCTCGACGCCAACGTCACCACCCAGAAAATCGCCAACGCGGCCATCGACACCAACAAGCTGGCCACCGACTCGGTCACCGGCGCGAAGATCCTGGCGGGAACGATCGACACCGCCAAGCTCAACGCCACGATCCAGGCTCAGTTGGCGCTGGCGGGCACCGTCGCCGATGGCGCGGTCAACACGAACAAGCTTGCGACTGATGCCGTCACGACCATCAAGATTCTGGACGCGAACGTCACTACCCAGAAGATCGCCAATGCCGCGATCGACACGAACAAGCTGGCCACTGATGCCGTGACGACGGCCAAGATCCTGGCGGGGGCGGTTGATACCGCGAAGTTGGCGACCGACTCCGTCACCGGCGTGAAGATCCTGGCCGGCACGATCGACACCGCCAAGCTCAACGCGACGATTCAGGCGCAGTTGGCGCTGGCGGGTACCGTCGCCGATGGCGCGGTCAACACGAACAAGCTCGCGACCGATGCCGTCACTACCATCAAGATCCTGGACGGCAACGTCACCACCCAGAAGATCGCCAACGCCGCCATCGACACGAACAAGTTGGCCACCGACTCCGTGACGACGGCCAAGATCCTGGCGGGGGCGGTTGATACCTCGAAGTTGGCGACCGACTCCGTCACCGGCGTGAAGATCCTCGCCGGCACGATCGACACCGCCAAGTTCAACGCCAGCATCCAGGCCCAGTTGGCGCTGGCGGGTACCGTCGCCGATGGCGCGGTCAACACGAACAAGCTCGCGACCGATGCCGTCACTACCATCAAGATCCTGGACGCGAATGTCACCACCCAGAAGATCGCCAACGCTGCCATCGACACCAACAAGCTGGCCCCTGACTCGGTCACGGGCGTGAAGATTCTGGCCGGCACGATCGACACCGCCAAGCTCAATGCGACGATTCAGGCGCAGTTGGCCCTGGCGGGAACCGTCGCCGACGGCGCGGTCAACACGAACAAGCTCGCGACCGATGCCGTCACTACCATCAAGATTCTGGACGCCAACGTCACCACCCAGAAGATCGCGAACGCGGCGATCGACACCAATAAGCTCGCGACTGACTCGGTCACGACCGCCAAGATCCTTGCGGGGGCGGTCGACACGTCGAAGCTGGCCACCGACTCGGTGACCGGCGTGAAGATCCTCGCCGGCACCATCGACACCGCCAAGCTCAACGCGACGATTCAGGCGCAGTTGGCCCTGGCGGGAACCGTCGCCGACGGCGCGGTCAACACGAACAAGCTCGCGACCGACGCGGTCACTACCATTAAGATCCTCGACGCCAACGTCACCACCCAGAAAATCGCCAACGCGGCCATCGACACCAACAAGCTGGCCACCGACTCGGTCACCGGCGCGAAGATCCTCGCCGGAACGATCGATACGGCCAAGCTGAATGCCACGATCCAGGCCCAGCTGGCGCTGGCCGGGACCGTCGCCGACGGCGCCGTCAATACGAACAAACTCGCGACTGATGCCGTTACCACGATCAAGATTCTGGACGCGAACGTGACGACGCAGAAGATCGCCAATGCCGCGATCGATACGAATAAGCTGGCCACCGACTCGGTCACCGGCGCGAAGATCCTGGCGGGAACGATCGACACCGCCAAGCTCAACGCCACGATCCAGGCCCAGTTGGCGCTGGCGGGCACCGTCGCCGATGGCGCGGTCAACACGAACAAGCTCGCGACCGATGCCGTCACTACCATCAAGATCCTGGACGCCAACGTCACCACCCAGAAGATCGCCGACGCCGCCATCGATACCAACAAGCTCGCCACCGACTCGGTCACTGGCGTGAAGATCCTGGCTGGCACCATCGACACCGCCAAGCTGAATGCCACGATCCAGGCTCAGTTGGCCCAGGCGGGGACTGTCGCCGACGGCGCGGTCAACACCAACAAGATCGCCACCGACGCGGTGACGACCATCAAGATTCTGGACGCCAACGTCACCACCCAGAAGATCGCCAATGCCGCCATCGACACCAACAAGCTCGCGACGGACTCGGTCACGACCACCAAGATCCTGGCGGGGGCGGTCGACACGTCGAAGCTGGCCACCGACTCGGTGACCGGCGTGAAGATCCTCGCCGGCACGATCGATACCGCCAAGCTGAACGCGACGATCCAGGCGCAGTTGGCTCAGTCGGGCACGGTCGCCGACGGCGCCATCAATACCAACAAGCTCGCCACTGACGCGGTCACGACGATCAAGATCCTGGACGCGAACGTCACGACCCAGAAGATCGCCAATGCCGCCATCGACACCAGCAAGCTGGCGACCGACTCGGTGACCGGCGTGAAGATCCTCGCCGGCACCATCGACACCGCCAAGCTGAATGCCACGATCCAGGCTCAGCTGGCGCAGTCGGGCACGGTCGCCGACGGCGCGGTCAACACCAACAAGCTGGCCACTGACGCGGTTACGACGATCAAGATCCTGGACGCGAACGTGACGACGCAGAAGATTGCGAACGCCGCCATCGACACCAACAAGCTCGCGACCGACTCGGTCACTGGCGTGAAGATCCTGGCCGGAACGATCGACACCGCCAAGCTCAACGCGACCATCCAGGCCCAGTTGGCGCAGGCCGGGACCGTCGCCGACGGCGCGGTCAACACCAACAAGCTGGCCACTGACGCGGTTACGACGATCAAGATCCTGGACGCGAACGTGACGACGCAGAAGATTGCGAACGCCGCCATCGACACCAACAAGCTCGCGACCGACTCGGTCACTGGCGTGAAGATCCTGGCCGGAACGATCGACACCGCCAAGCTCAACGCGACCATCCAGGCCCAGTTGGCGCAGGCCGGGACCGTCGCCGACGGCGCCGTCAACACCAACAAGCTCGCGACCGACGCGGTCACGACGATCAAGATTCTGGACGCGAACGTCACGACTCAGAAGATCGCCGACGACGCCGTCAACACCAATAAGCTCGCCACTGACGCGGTCACGACGGTCAAGATCCTGGACGCCAACGTCACCACCCAGAAGATCGCCAACGCCGCCATCGACACCAACAAGCTCGCGACCGACTCGGTCACTGGCGTGAAGATCTTGGCCGGCACGATCGACACCGCCAAGCTCAACGCCACGATTCAGGCGCAGTTGGCCCAGGCGGGGACCGTCGCCGACGGCGCGGTCAACACGGCCAAGCTCGCCACCGACGCGGTCACTACCATTAAGATCCTGGACGCGAACGTCACCACCCAGAAGATCGCCGACGGCGCCATCAACACCAACAAGCTCGCGGACGCCGCGGTCACGACTGCGAAGCTGGCGAACGCGGTCGTCGACACGGCCAAGCTCGCCACCGACGCCGTCACTACCATTAAGATCCTGGACGCCAACGTCACCACTCAGAAGATCGCCAACGCGGCCATCGACACCAATAAGCTTGCCACCGACTCGGTCACCGGCGTGAAGATCCTGGCCGGCACGATCGACACCGCCAAGCTCAACGCCACGATTCAGGCGCAGCTGGCTCAGGCGGGAACTGTCGCGGACGGCGCCGTCAACACCGCCAAGCTCGCCACTGACGCGGTCACGACGATCAAGATCCTGGACGCGAACGTCACCACCCAGAAGATCGCGAACGCCGCGATCGATACGAACAAGCTGGCCACTGACGCCGTGACGACGGCCAAGATCCTGGCGGGGGCGGTTGATACCTCGAAGCTGGCCACCGACTCGGTCACCGGCGTGAAGATTCTCGCCGGCACGATCGACACCGCCAAGCTCAACGCCACGATCCAGGCCCAGTTGGCTCAGTCGGGCACTGTGGCCGACGGCGCGGTCAACACCAACAAGTTGGCGACCGACGCGGTCACGACGATCAAGATCCTGGACGCGAACGTCACGACCCAGAAGATCGCCAACGCCGCGATCGATACGAACAAGCTGGCCACTGATGCCGTCACTACCATCAAGATCCTGGACGCGAATGTCACCACCCAGAAGATCGCCAATGCCGCGATCGATACGAACAAGTTGGCCACTGACGCCGTGACGACGGCCAAGATTCTCGACGCGAACGTCACCGGCCAGAAGATCGCGAACGTCGCCATCGACACCAACAAGCTGGCCACCGATTCCGTCACCGGCGTGAAGATCCTGGCGGGCACGATCGACACGGCCAAGCTCAACGCGACGATCCAGGCGCAGCTGGCGCAGGCGGGCACGGTCGCCGACGGCGCGGTCAGCACGAACAAATTGGCTACCGACGCGGTGACGACGATCAAGATTCTGGACGCGAACGTCACGACCCAGAAGATTGCCAACGCTGCCATCGACACGAATAAGCTGGCCACTGATGCCGTCACGACGGCCAAGATTCTGGCGGGCGCGGTCGACACCTCGAAGTTGGCCACCGACTCGGTCACCGGCGTGAAGATCCTGGCGGGCACGATCGACACGGCCAAGCTCAACGCGACGATCCAGGCGCAGCTGGCGCAGTCGGGCACGGTTGCCGACGGCGCGGTCAGCACGAACAAGTTGGCCACCGACGCGGTGACGACGATCAAGATTCTGGACGCGAACGTCACGACCCAGAAGATCGCCAACGCCGCCATCGACACCAACAAGCTCGCCACCGACGCCGTCACGACGGCCAAGATTCTGGCGGGCGCGGTCGACACCTCGAAGCTGGCCACCGACTCGGTCACCGGCGTGAAGATCCTCGCCGGCACCATCGACACCGCCAAGCTCAACGCCACGATCCAGGCCCAGTTGGCTCAGTCGGGCACGGTCGCCGACGGCGCGGTCAACACCAACAAGCTCGCCACCGACGCCGTCACTACCATTAAGATCCTGGACGCCAACGTCACCAACCAGAAGATCGCCAATGCCGCGATCGATACGAACAAGCTGGCCACTGACGCCGTGACGACGGCCAAGATTCTTGACGCGAACGTCACCACCCAGAAGATCGCGAACGCCGCCATCGACACCAACAAGCTGGCCACCGATTCCGTCACCGGCGTGAAGATCCTCGCCGGCACGATCGACACCGCCAAGCTCAACGCCACGATCCAGGCGCAGCTGGCGCAGTCGGGCACGGTCGCCGATGGCGCGGTCAACACCAACAAGTTGGCGACCGACGCGGTCACGACGATCAAAATCCTGGACGCGAACGTCACGACCCAGAAGATCGCCAATGCCGCGATCGATACGAACAAGCTGGCCACTGACGCCGTGACGACGGCCAAGATCCTGGCGGGGGCGGTCGACACCTCGAAGCTGGCCACTGATTCCGTCACCGGCGTGAAGATCCTCGCCGGCACGATCGACACCGCCAAGCTCAACGCCACGATCCAGGCGCAGCTGGCGCAGTCGGGCACGGTCGCCGACGGCGCGGTCAACACCAACAAGCTCGCCACCGACGCGGTCACTACCATCAAGATCCTGGACGCCAACGTCACCACCCAGAAGATCGCGAACGCGGCGATCGACACCAATAAGCTCGCGACTGACTCGGTCACGACCGTCAAGATCCTGGCGGGGGCGGTCGACACCTCGAAGCTGGCCACTGATTCCGTCACCGGCGTGAAGATCCTCGCCGGCACGATCGACACCGCTAAGCTCAACGCCACGATCCAGGCCCAGCTGGCTCAGGCGGGGACCGTCGCCGACGGCGCGGTCAACACGAACAAGCTCGCCACTGACGCCGTCACCACGATCAAGATCCTGGATGCGAACGTCACCACCCAGAAGATCGCCAATGCCGCCATCGACACCAACAAGCTCGCCACCGACGCCGTCACGACGGCCAAGATTCTGGCGGGCGCGGTCGACACCTCGAAGCTGGCCACCGACTCGGTCACCGGCGTGAAGATCCTCGCCGGCACCATCGACACCGCCAAGCTCAACGCCACGATCCAGGCCCAGTTGGCTCAGTCGGGCACGGTCGCCGACGGCGCGGTCAACACCAACAAGCTCGCCACCGACGCCGTCACTACCATTAAGATCCTGGACGCCAACGTCACCAACCAGAAGATCGCCAATGCCGCGATCGATACGAACAAGCTGGCCACTGACGCCGTGACGACGGCCAAGATCTTGGCGGGGGCGGTCGACACCTCGAAGCTGGCCACTGATTCCGTCACCGGCGTGAAGATCCTCGCCGGCACGATCGACACCGCCAAGCTCAACACGACGATTCAGGCGCAGTTGGCCCTGGCGGGAACCGTCGCCGATGGCGCGGTCAACACGAACAAGCTCGCCACCGACGCGGTGACGACCATCAAGATTCTGGATGCCAACATCACGACCCAGAAGATCGCTAACGCCGCCATCGACACGAACAAGTTGGCCACCGACTCGGTGACCGGCGTGAAGATCCTCGCCGGCACCATCGACACCGCCAAGCTCAACGCGACGATTCAGGCGCAGTTGGCCCTGGCGGGAACCGTGGCCGACGGCGCGGTCAACACCAACAAGCTGGCCACCGACGCGGTCACGACGATCAAGATCCTGGACGCGAACGTCACGACCCAGAAGATCGCCAATGCCGCGATCGACACGAACAAGCTGGCCACTGATGCCGTGACGACGGCCAAGATCCTGGCGGGGGCGGTTGATACCTCGAAGCTGGCCACCGACTCGGTCACCGGCGTGAAGATCCTCGCCGGCACGATCGACACCGCCAAGCTCAACGCCACGATCCAGGCGCAGCTGGCGCAGTCGGGCACGGTCGCCGACGGCGCGGTCAACACCAACAAGCTCGCCACCGACGCCGTCACGACGGTCAAGATTCTGGACGCGAACGTGACGACCCAGAAGATCGCCAACGCCGCCATCGACACGAACAAGCTCGCCACCGACTCGGTCACCGGCGTGAAGATCCTGACGGGCACGATCGACACCGCCAAGCTCAACGCGACGATCCAGGCTCAGCTCGCGCAGTCGGGCACGGTCGCCGACGGCGCCGTCAACACGAACAAGCTCGCCACCGATGCCGTCACGACGATCAAGATCCTGGACGCGAATGTCACCACCCAGAAGATCGCCAATGCCGCGATCGATACGAACAAGCTGGCCACTGACGCCGTGACGACGGCCAAGATCCTGGCGGGGGCGGTCGACACCTCGAAGCTGGCCACGGATTCCGTCACCGGCGTGAAGATCCTCGCCGGCACGATCGACACCGCCAAGCTCAACGCCACGATCCAGGCGCAGCTGGCGCAGGCGGGGATCGTCGCCGATGGCGCGGTCAGCACGAACAAGTTGGCTACCGACGCGGTGACGACGATCAAGATTCTGGACGCGAACGTCACGACCCAGAAGATCGCCAACGCTGCCATCGACACGAATAAGCTGGCCACTGATGCCGTCACGACGGCCAAGATTCTGGCGGGCGCGGTCGACACCTCGAAGTTGGCCACCGACTCGGTCACCGGCGTGAAGATCCTGGCGGGCACGATCGACACCGCCAAGCTCAACGCCACGATCCAGGCCCAGTTGGCTCAGTCGGGCACTGTGGCCGACGGCGCGGTCAACACCAACAAGTTGGCGACCGACGCGGTCACGACGATCAAGATCCTGGACGCGAATGTCACGACCCAGAAGATCGCCAACGCTGCCATCGACACCAACAAGCTGGCCACTGACGCCGTGACGACGGCCAAGATCCTGGCGGGGGCGGTTGATACCTCGAAGCTGGCCACCGACTCGGTCACCGGCGTGAAGATCCTGGCGGGTACGATCGACACGGCCAAGCTCAACGCGACGATCCAGGCGCAGCTGGCGCAGTCGGGCACGGTCGCCGACGGCGCCGTCAACACGAACAAGCTGGCCACCGATGCGGTCACGACGATCAAGATTCTTGATGCGAACGTCACCACCCAGAAGATCGCCAATGCCGCCATCGACACGAACAAGCTGGCCACCGATGCGGTCACGACGATCAAGATTCTTGATGCGAACGTCACCACCCAGAAGATCGCCAATGCCGCCATCGACACGAACAAGCTGGCCACTGACGCCGTGACGACGGCCAAGATTCTGGCGGGGGCGGTTGATACCTCGAAGCTGGCCACCGATTCCGTCACCGGCGTGAAGATCCTGGCGGGTACGATCGACACCGCCAAGCTTAACGCCACGATCCAGGCCCAGTTGGCTCAGTCGGGCACCGTCGCCGACGGCGCCGTCAACACCAACAAGCTCGCCACCGACGCCGTCACTACCATTAAGATCCTGGACGCCAACGTCACCAACCAGAAGATCGCCAATGCCGCGATCGACACCAATAAGCTCGCGACTGACTCGGTCACGACCGCCAAGATTCTGGCGGGGGCGGTCGACACCTCGAAGCTGGCCACGGATTCCGTCACCGGCGTGAAGATCCTCGCCGGCACGATCGACACCGCCAAGCTCAACGCCACGATCCAGGCGCAGCTGGCGCAGTCGGGCACCGTCGCCGACGGCGCCGTCAACACCAACAAGCTCGCCACCGACGCCGTCACGACGGTCAAGATTCTGGACGCGAACGTCACCACCCAGAAGATCGCGAACGCCGCCATCGACACCAACAAGCTGGCCACCGATTCCGTCACCGGCGTGAAGATCCTCGCCGGCACGATCGACACCGCTAAGCTCAACGCCTCCATCCAGGCCCAGTTGTCGCTCGCTGGGACCGTCCTCGACGGCACCGTCAGCACCAACAAGCTCACCACCGACGCGGTGACGACGATCAAGATCCTGGATGCGAACGTCACGACCCAGAAGATCGCCAATGCCGCCATCGACACCAACAAGCTGGCCACCGACTCCGTGACCGGCGTGAAGATCCTCGCCGGCACGATCGACACCGCCAAGCTCAACGCCACGATCCAGGCGCAGCTGGCGCAGTCGGGCACGGTCGCCGACGGCGCGGTCAATACCAACAAGCTCGCCACCGACGCCGTCACTACCATTAAGATCCTGGACGCCAACGTCACCAACCAGAAGATCGCTAACGCCGCGATCGATACGAACAAGCTGGCCACCGACTCGGTCACCGGCGTGAAGATTCTCGCCGGCACGATCGACACCGCCAAGCTCAACGCCACGATCCAGGCCCAGCTGGCTCAGTCGGGCACTGTGGCCGACGGCGCCGTCAACACGAACAAGCTCGCCACCGACGCGGTGACGACCATCAAGATCCTCGACGCGAACGTCACGACCCCGAAGATCGCCAACGCCGCGATCGATACGAACAAGCTGGCCACTGACGCCGTGACGACGGCCAAGATCCTGGCGGGGGCGGTTGATACCTCGAAGCTGGCCACCGACTCGGTCACCGGCGTGAAGATCCTGGCGGGTACGATCGACACGGCCAAGCTCAACGCGACGATCCAGGCGCAGCTCGCGCAGTCGGGCACGGTCGCCGACGGCGCGGTCAACACCAACAAGCTCGCCACCGACGCCGTCACTACCATTAAGATCCTGGACGCGAATGTCACCACCCAGAAGATCGCCAATGCCGCGATCGATACGAACAAGTTGGCCACTGACGCCGTGACGACGGCCAAGATTCTCGACGCGAACGTCACCGGCCAGAAGATCGCGAACGCCGCCATCGACACCAACAAGCTGGCCACCGATTCCGTCACCGGCGTGAAGATCCTGGCGGGTACGATCGACACGGCCAAGCTCAACGCGACGATCCAGGCGCAGCTGGCGCAGGCGGGCACGGTCGCCGACGGCGCGGTCAGCACGAACAAATTGGCTACCGACGCGGTGACGACGATCAAGATTCTGGACGCGAACGTCACGACCCAGAAGATTGCCAACGCTGCCATCGACACGAATAAGCTGGCCACTGATGCCGTCACGACGGCCAAGATTCTGACGGGCGCGGTCGACACCTCGAAGTTGGCCACCGACTCGGTCACCGGCGTGAAGATCCTGGCGGGCACGATCGACACCGCTAAGCTCAACGCCACGATCCAGGCCCAGCTGGCTCAGGCGGGGACCGTCGCCGACGGCGCGGTCAACACGAACAAGCTCGCCACTGACGCCGTCACCACGATCAAGATCCTGGATGCGAACGTCACCACCCAGAAGATCGCCAATGCCGCCATCGACACCAACAAGCTCGCCACCGACGCCGTCACTACCATCAAGATCCTGGACGCGAACGTCACCACCCAGAAGATCGCCAATGCCGCGATCGATACGAACAAGCTGGCCACTGACGCCGTGACGACGGCCAAGATCCTGGCGGGGGCGGTTGATACTTCGAAGTTGGCCACTGATTCCGTCACCGGCGTGAAGATCCTGGCGGGTACGATCGACACGGCCAAGCTCAACGCGACGATCCAGGCCCAGCTGGCGCAGTCGGGCACGGTCGCCGACGGCGCGGTCAACACCAACAAGCTCGCCACCGACGCGGTCACTACCATCAAGATCCTGGACGCCAACGTCACCACCCAGAAGATCGCGAACGCGGCGATCGACACCAATAAGCTCGCGACTGACTCGGTCACGACCGCCAAGATCCTGGCGGGGGCGGTTGATACCTCGAAGCTGGCCACCGATTCCGTCACCGGCGTGAAGATC
Source organism: Elusimicrobiota bacterium (assembly GCA_023213235.1). GTDB lineage: Bacteria > Elusimicrobiota > Elusimicrobia > UBA1565 > UBA9628 > GWA2-66-18. The sequence continues at coordinate 2,111,993 of CP096137.1, forward strand.
CTGGCGGGCACGATCGACACCGCCAAGCTCAACGTTACGATCCAGGCCCAGTTGGCTCAGTCGGGCACTGTGGCCGACGGCGCGGTCAACACGAACAAGCTCGCCACCGACGCCGTCACCACGATCAAGATCCTGGACGCCAACGTCACCACTCAGAAGATCGCGAACGCCGCCATCGACACCAACAAGCTGGCCACCGACTCGGTCACCGGCGTGAAGATCCTGGCCGGCGCGGTAGACACCAACAAGCTCGCAACGGACTCCGTCACGGCGGCCAAGATCCTCAACGGCGCGGTCAACACCAACAAGCTGGCCACCGATGCCGTCACGACGATCAAGATCCTCGATGGCAACGTTACCGCTCAGAAGATCGCCAACGCCGCCATCGACACGAACAAGCTCGCCACCGACTCGGTCACCGGCGTGAAGATCCTCGCCGGCACGATCGACACCGCCAAGCTCAACGCCACGATCCAGGCGCAGCTGGCGCAGTCGGGCACGGTCGCCGACGGCGCGGTCAACACCAACAAGCTCGCCACCGACGCCGTCACTACCATTAAGATCCTGGACGCCAACGTCACCAGCCAGAAGATCGCCAATGCCGCCATCGACACCAACAAGCTGGCCACTGACGCCGTGACGACGGCCAAGATCCTGGCGGGGGCGGTTGATACCTCGAAGCTGGCCACCGACTCGGTCACCGGCGTGAAGATACTCGCCGGCACGATCGACACCGCCAAGCTCAACGCCACGATCCAGGCTCAGCTCGCGCAGTCGGGCACGGTCGCCGACGGCGCCGTCAACACGAACAAGCTCGCCACTGACGCCGTCACCACGATCAAGATCCTGGACGCAAACGTCACCACTCAGAAGATCGCGAACGCCGCCATCGACACCAACAAGCTGGCCACCGACTCGGTCACCGGCGTGAAGATCCTGGCCGGCGCGGTAGACACCAACAAGCTCGCAACGGACTCCGTCACGGCAGCCAAGATCCTCGCCGGCTCGATCAGCACCGGCAAGCTGGCCACCGACGCGGTGACGACCATCAAGATCCTCGACGCCAACGTCACCACCCAGAAGATCGCCAACGCCGCCATCGACACGAACAAGCTCGCCACCGACTCGGTCACCGGCGTGAAGATCCTGGCCGGCACGATCGATACCGCCAAGCTGAACGCCACGATCCAGGCGCAGCTGGCGCAGTCGGGCACGGTCGCCGACGGTGCCGTCAACACGAACAAGCTCGCCACCGACGCCGTCACTACCATTAAGATCCTGGACGCCAACGTCACCACCCAGAAGATCGCCAACGCCGCTATCGACACGAACAAGCTGGCCACTGACGCCGTGACGACGGCCAAGATCCTGGCGGGGGCGGTTGATACCTCGAAGTTGGCCACCGACTCGGTCACCGGCGTGAAGATCCTCGCCGGCACGATCGACACCGCCAAGCTCAACGCCTCCATCCAGGCCCAGTTGTCGCTCGCTGGGACCGTCCTCGACGGCACCGTCAGCACCAACAAGCTCACCACCGACGCGGTGACGACCATCAAGATCCTGGATGCCAACGTCACCACCCAGAAGATCGCCAACGCCGCCATCGACACGAACAAGCTGGCCACTGACGCCGTGACGACGGCCAAGATCCTGGCGGGCGCGGTCGACACCTCGAAGCTGGCCACCGACTCGGTCACCGGCGTGAAGATCCTCGCCGGCACGATCGACACCGCCAAGCTCAACGCCACGATCCAGGCGCAGTTGGCTCAGTCGGGCACGGTCGCCGACGGCGCGGTCAACACCAACAAGCTCGCCACTGACGCCGTCACCACGATCAAGATCCTGGACGCCAACGTCACCACTCAGAAGATCGCGAACGCCGCCATCGACACCAACAAGCTGGCGACCGACTCGGTCACCGGCGTGAAGATTCTGGCCGGCGCGGTCGACACCAACAAGCTCGCGACGGACTCCGTCACGGCGGCCAAGATCCTCGCCGGCTCGATCAGCACCGGTAAGCTGGCCACCGACGCGGTGACGACCATCAAGATCCTCGACGCCAACGTCACCACCCAGAAGATCGCCAATGCCGCCATCGACACGAACAAGCTCGCCACCGACTCGGTCACCGGCGTGAAGATCCTGGCCGGCACGATCGATACCGCCAAGCTGAACGCCACGATCCAGGCGCAGCTGGCGCAGTCGGGCACGGTCGCCGACGGTGCCGTCAACACGAACAAGCTCGCCACCGACGCGGTCACGACGATCAAGATTCTGGACGCGAACGTCACGACCCAGAAGATTGCCAACGCTGCCATCGACACGAATAAGCTGGCCACTGATGCCGTCACGACGGCCAAGATTCTGGCGGGCGCGGTCGACACCTCGAAGTTGGCCACCGACTCGGTCACCGGCGTGAAGATCCTGGCGGGCACGATCGACACCGCTAAGCTCAACGCCACGATCCAGGCCCAGCTGGCTCAGGCGGGGACCGTCGCCGACGGCGCGGTCAACACGAACAAGCTCGCCACTGACGCCGTCACCACGATCAAGATCCTGGACGCGAACGTCACGACCCAGAAGATCGCCAATGCCGCGATCGATACGAACAAGCTGGCCACTGACGCCGTGACGACGGCCAAGATCCTGGCGGGCGCGGTCGACACCTCGAAGCTGGCCACCGACTCGGTCACCGGCGTGAAGATCCTGGCCGGCGCGGTCGACACCAACAAGCTCGCGACGGACTCCGTCACGGCGGCCAAGATCCTCGCCGGCTCGATCAGCACCGGCAAGCTGGCCACCGACTCGGTCACCGGCGTGAAGATCCTGGCGGGCACGATCGACACGGCCAAGCTCAACGCCACGATCCAGGCCCAGCTGGCGCAGTCGGGCACTGTGGCCGACGGCGCGGTCAACACCAACAAGTTGGCGACCGACGCGGTCACGACGATCAAGATTCTGGACGCGAACGTCACCGGCCAGAAGATCGCCAACGCGGCCATCGATACCAACAAGCTGGCCACCGATTCCGTCACCGGCGTGAAGATTCTCGCCGGCACGATCGACACCGCTAAGCTCAACGCCTCCATCCAGGCCCAGTTGTCGCTCGCTGGGACCGTCCTCGACGGCACCGTCAGCACCAACAAGCTCACCACCGACGCGGTGACGACCATCAAGATCCTGGATGCCAACGTCACCACCCAGAAGATCGCCAACGCCGCCATCGATACCAACAAGCTGGCCACCGACTCCGTGACCGGCGTGAAGATCCTCGCCGGCACGATCGACACCGCCAAGCTCAACGCCACGATCCAGGCGCAGCTGGCGCAGTCGGGCACGGTCGCCGACGGCGCCGTCAACACGAACAAGCTCGCCACCGACGCCGTCACTACCATTAAGATCCTGGACGCGAACGTCACGACCCAGAAGATCGCCAATGCCGCGATCGATACGAACAAGCTGGCCACTGACGCCGTGACGACGGCCAAGATTCTGGCGGGGGCGGTCGACACCGGGAAGCTGGCCACCGACTCGGTCACCGGCGTGAAGATCCTCGCCGGCACGATCGACACCGCCAAGCTCAACGCCACGATCCAGGCGCAGCTGGCGCAGTCGGGCACGGTCGCCGACGGCGCCGTCAACACGAACAAGCTCGCCACCGACGCCGTCACTACCATTAAGATCCTGGACGCGAACGTCACGACCCAGAAGATCGCCAACGCCGCCATCGACACGAACAAGCTGGCCACTGACGCCGTGACGACGGCCAAGATCCTGGCGGGGGCGGTCGACACCTCGAAGCTGGCCACCGACTCGGTCACCGGCGTGAAGATTCTCGCCGGCACGATCGACACCGCCAAGCTCAACCCCACCATCCAGGCCCAGTTGGCGCAGGCGGGGACCGTCGCCGACGGCGCGGTCAACACCAACAAGCTGGCCACCGATGCGGTGACGACCATCAAGATCCTCGACGCCAACGTCACCACTCAGAAGATCGCCAACGCCGCCATCGACACCAACAAGCTGGCCACCGACTCGGTCACCGGCGTGAAGATCCTGGCCGGCGCGGTCGACACCAACAAGCTCGCGACGGACTCCGTCACGGCAGCCAAGATCCTCGCCGGCTCGATCAGCACCGGTAAGCTGGCCACCGACGCTGTGACGACCATCAAGATCCTCGACGCCAACGTCACCACCCAGAAGATCGCCAATGCCGCCATCGACACGAACAAGCTCGCCACCGACTCGGTCACCGGCGTGAAGATCCTGGCCGGCACGATCGATACCGCCAAGCTGAACGCCACGATCCAGGCGCAGCTGGCGCAGTCGGGCACGGTCGCCGACGGTGCCGTCAACACGAACAAGCTCGCCACCGACGCCGTCACTACCATTAAGATCCTGGACGCCAACGTCACCACCCAGAAGATCGCCAACGCGGCCATCGACACGGCCAAGCTCGCCACTGACTCGGTCACGACGGCCAAGATTCTGGCCGGCGCGGTCGACACCGGCAAGCTCGCGACCGACTCGGTCACCGGCGTGAAGATCCTCGCCGGTACGATCGATACGGCCAAGCTCAACGCCACGATCCAGGCACAGCTCGCCCAGGCTGGGACGGTCGCGGATGGCTCGGTTACCACCAACAAGCTCGCCACCGACGCGGTCACGACCATCAAGATCCTGGATGCGAATGTGACGACCCAGAAGATCGCCAACGCCGCGGTCGACACCGCCAAGCTCGCCACTGACGCCGTCACGACCATCAAGATTCTGGACGCGAACGTCACGACCCAGAAGCTGGCCAACGCGGCCGTCGACACGGCCAAGCTGGCGACCGATGCCGTCACGACGACTAAGATCCTGGCCGGCGCGGTCGATACCTCCAAGCTGGCCACCGACTCGGTGACGGGCGTGAAGATCCTGGCGGGCACGATCGACACGGCCAAGCTCAACGCGACCATCCAGGCTCAGTTGGCCCAGGCGGGGACCGTCGCCGATGGCTCGGTTACCACTAATAAGATCGCGACCGACGCCGTCACGACCATCAAGATTCTCGATGCCAACGTCACCACCCAGAAGATCGCCAACGCCGCCATCGATACGGCCAAGCTCGCCACCGACTCGGTCACCGGCGTGAAGATACTTGCAGGCGCCGTCGACACCAACAAGCTCGCGACGGACTCCGTCACGACGGCGAAGATTCTCGCGGGCGCGGTCAACACAGCCAAGCTCGCGACCGACGCCGTCACCACCATCAAGATCCTGGACGCCAATGTGACGACCGCGAAGATAGCGAACGCTTCGATCGATACGTCGAAGCTGGCCACTGACTCGGTCACCGGCGCGAAGATCCTGGCCGGCACCATCGACACCGCGAAGCTCAATTCCACCATCCAAGCTCAGCTTCAGAATATCGGAACCGTCGGGCCGGGCTCAGTGGATACCGCCAAGCTCGCCACCGACGCGGTCACGACGATCAAGATTCTGGATGCCAACGTCACCGGTCAGAAGATCGCCGACGCGGCCATCAGCACGAACAAGCTGGCGACCGACTCGGTCACGTCGGTGAAGATCCTGGCGGGGGCGGTTGACACCAATAAGCTCGCGACCGATTCCGTCACGACGGCCAAGATTCTCGGCGGTGCGGTCGACACCGGCAAACTCGCGACGGACTCCGTCACGAGTGCGAAGATCCTCAACGGCGCCGTCGACACCAACAAGCTCGCCACGGACTCGGTCACGACGGCCAAGATTCTCAACGGCTCCATCAATACGGGCAAGCTTTTGAACGGGTCCGTGACCGGCGAGAAGCAGGTGACCGCCATTCCGAAGAACATCCAGGTCTTCACTGGCAACGGGACCTGGACTCGGCCCGCCGGAGTCAATGCGGTCTGGGTGCGTTGCTGGGGCGGCGGCGGCGGCGGCGGTACCGCGGGTGCCAACGCCTCCGACGGCGGCGGCGGCTCCGGCGGCTACGGCGAGGGTCTCATTGCGGTTACCGGCAACGTGACCGTCACGATCCCTGCGGGCGGCGCCGCCAACAATGCGGGAACCGTGGCGGCGACCACCTTCGCCGGCGTCACGACGCTCACGGTCAACGGCGGCACGGGCACCACGGGCGCCGCGGGCGGCGCCGGCGCGACGGCCGGGTCGGGCGGCATCATCAACCTCCCCGGACAAGTCGGCGGCGACGGCTTCGCGGCGGACGGCGGGCGGTCCGGCGACGGCGGGAGCGCCCCGATGGGCGGAGCCGGCGGCAAGGGTCAGTGCGGCGGCAACGCGGCCGGCGGGAGCACGGCGGGTGATCCCGGCCAGGTCCCGGGCGGCGGCGGCGCGGGCGGCTGCGAAGCGGCTGGAGCCGGTGCCGCGGGCGCCTCCGGCATGTGCATCGTGTCCTACTAAACGCCGCTAGCGCTTAGTCTGAACGGCGTCGACTTCCTGGTAAACGATCGAGGAGATCTCGCGGATGACGCCGCTGAGCGCGTCGAAGTCCTCGCCGCGCGTCATCACGCACAGCACGTAGTGCTTCGTCGGGTGATAGATGATTCCGCAGTCGTGCAGCTGCTTCGTCTTCTTTCCCTCGAAGGACCGCTCTCCGAACTTGTGGGCGACGGTCACGCCGGGAGGCACGCCTGCGGCCAAGGCGTTTTTGAACTGCGAGGCGGCCAAGTACTCGAGCGCCTTCTGCGACATGGCCTTGTCGAGGTAAGACGCGTTGTAGAGGATGCGGAAGAAGGCCGCGTACTCCCGGACCGACATGCTGTCGTCGAGCGAGCGGACCGCCGGAATCAGCATGCCGAAGTCGCGGAACACCTCGTTGAGCGGCTCGTCGCCGATCACGGTGCGCAGAGTGACGACCGAGTCGTTGTCCGAGTGGGCGATCATCGCGCGCAGGAGCTCGTCGACCGAATACTCCACGCCGCGCTTGAGGACGGATTCGCCGAAGTCGGAGCGGCTGAGCTGGGGTGGTTCGTTGAGCAGGCGGCGACCCAGCAGGGCTGGGTCCTTCTCCGCTTCCTTCAAGGTCGCCATCATCATCGGGACCTTCATGAGGCTCGCGGGCGAGAATTGATCGTCCTGTCCGACTCCGAAGATGGGGCCGTTCTCGAGGTCACGGAAATAGATCGAGATCTGCGAGGCCTTCCCGCTCTTCTTGGCCTCGGCCGCGGCCCGGCGGATCTTGTAGTCGAACGGAAGCAGCTCGGTGAACTCGACTTCGGAGCCCACGGAGAGAAGCGGATTCAGCAGTTTGTAGGCCGCGGGGGAGGGGAACGCGGCGCGGGGCGCACGCGGAAAGCAAAACGAGCGAAATGACGACGGTGAGATTTCTCTTCACCCCTATAATTCTAGATTATCGCGACGAGGACTGCGATTGCAGCCGTGTGACGCCCGCGCGGGCGTCGAGCAGAGGGCCGAACTTCGGGTCAAGCGCCAGCGCGGCGTCGTACTCGCGCGCGGCGTCGGCGAGGCGCTCCTTGAAGCCCAGGTCGTAGTGAATGCGAGCCGAGCCGGCGGCGATGTAATGAGACATCGCCAACCGGGGGTGGCAGGCCAGGGCCTCGCGCGCGTCGGCGTCGGCCAACGCGAGAAGCGCCAAGCGCGCTTCGACGTTCCGGTCGGCATTGATCCAGTCGGTGATCGCATTGAACTCGCCCATCAGGTAGGACAGCTCGCAGGTGCGCGAGCGCCTCGCCCGCGCGATCGTCACGCGCGCCTCGGCGAATCGGCCGGCGACGTGCGCCCTGAGCCCCCGCTTATAGACGAGGTCGTTGCGTAGCGAGTCGGCCGCGTAGAGCAGACCGGCGGATAACAGCAGCGCCGGCACGACGAGGACGGCGCGGGGGAAAGCCGCGTTTTCGTCGGCGCGCGCGAGCGAGACGAGCAAACCCGCGCACAGCGCGGCGGCGATCCAGACCTCGGTCGCGACCGGATTGAGCTGCAGGTTGACCCAGAGCGCGAGCAGGCCCGCGCAGAGGGCCGCGGGCAGGCGCCGGTCCTTCGCCGCGCCCAGGGCCGCGGCGGCGGCGCCCAGGAGCGCGGCGAGGAGCCAAAAGTAGGCCGCCGTTCCCGGCAGGCCGAGGCTCGAGAGGACGTGCAAGAGGTCGTTGTGGGCGTAGGCCTGGTAGTGGTTGGCGCCCGCGATCGTGACGAAGGCGTCGGTGCGGTGGAGCTTGAACGCCTCGGCGAAGCCGTCGGGGCCCCAGCCGAGCCAGGGGCGGGCAAGAAAGAGGTTCACAGACGTCTTCCAGACCTCGCGGCGGCCCTGATCCGACACCGAAGCGCCGGCGCGGCACGCCCAAGCGACGGCTCCGGCTGCGAGGAGTACCGCCAGCGCGGCCGAGGAGCGCAGCGCCCGGCGCGCGTCCCAGCGGCTGATCAAAGCATAGGCCGCCGTTCCGATAGCGGCCGCGGCCATGGCGCCGCGCGAGCCGCTGGCGGCCAGGCCCGCGGCGACGAGGGCCGCCGCGATCCACGCCTCCGCCCCGCGCTCGCGGTCGGCGCGCCAGATCGCGGCCGGGACGAGCAGGGCCAGGTAGGCGCCGAGGTCGACGGGGCTGCCCAAGGTCGACACCGCGCGCGCGCCCGTGGGCAGCTCGTTCAGGCTCAGGACCGGGTCCCAGCCGAGCCGCTGGACGACCGCGTAGGCGCCCACGGCCGCCGACGCCCGGGACAGCAGGCGCAGGACGGCGTCCTCGCGCTCCCGGGCGCCTCGGGCGGCGAGCTGCGCCGCGGCCGCGACGAGCGTCATGCCCCAGACGCCATGGACGTAGGAGTCGTAGCGTCCGAGATAGCTGATCCGGAGGTCGGAGGAGAAGAACGCGGACAGAGCCGCCGCCGCGAGCAGGGCCGCCAGCGGCAGGTCGAGCGCGGTGCGGCCCGCGGCGAGAACCGCCGGCCGCGCCGCCGCGCCCCAGGCGGCGAGGCAGAGGCCGAGATTGACCGCGACGAACTTCGGGAGCGTGAACTCGGCGACGGCGGCCGGCGTCCAGACGAGGGGACGGCCGCGGCGAGGACGAGGAACGCGGCGTCGACGGCCGGACCCGCCTTGGGCGCGGGCTTCACGTCACGCCTTGGCGGTGGCCGGGTTGAAGCGGTAGCCCAGGCCGTGGACGGTCTGGATCATGTCCGAGGAGGCGCCGAGCTTGCGGCGCAGGGACTCGACGTGCTTGTCGAGCGTGCGCGTCTCCACGCTGCCCGGGTAGTTCCAGACCGCGGCGAGCAGCTCGTCGCGCTTGAACGCTCGGTCCGGATGCTTGAGGAGGTGCGAGAGCAGGTCGAACTCGAGGCGGGTCAGGTCCAGCGGCTTGCCGCCGATCGTCGCCTGGCGGGCGATCAGCTTGAGCGTGACCGGGCCGCCGGAGAGCACGGTCGCCGTCTCCTCCGGCGTCCCGCCGTTGAGCACCGCGCGGCGCAGCAAGGTGCGCACGCGGGCGAGGAAGATCGCGGGCTGGAAGGGGCGCGCGATCGCGTCGTCGGCGCCGGCGTCGAGCATCGCGACCGTGCCGCGCGAGTCGGCCTTCGGATCGACGCACAGGACGGGCAGGAGGCGGAACTCCTCCTCGCCGCGCAGGCGCTTGACGAACCCCGCGGCGTCGTCGCCGTCGCCGAAGGCGACGACCAGCATGTGGGGCTTCTCCGCGCGCAGGAACGCGCCGCCGCGGGCCGGGTCCGAGAACTCGACGGCGCGATGGCCGCCGCTCTCGAGCAGGGAGACGACCTGCCCGCGCAGCTTCGCGTTGTCGGCGCCGACCGCGACGATCATCGGATCCTCATCCGCCGAACACCGGATACTCGCCGAAGACTTCCTTCAGGGCCTGGGTGACCTCGCCGACCGTCGCGTAGGCCTCGACGGCCTCCATGATCGGCGGCATGAGGTTCTCCGTGCCCTTCGCGGCCTCGCGCACGCGGCGCAGGGCGGCCTGGGTCTTCGCGTCGTCGCGGTCGCGCTTGAGCTTCTTGAGCGAGCGCACCTGGCCCTTCTCGACGGCGTGGTCGATCTTGAGGATCGGCGGCGCGGCGCCCTCGGAGGCGTGCTCGTTGACGCCGACGATCTTGCGCCGCCGCGCGGCGAGGTCGAGCTCGAAGCGGTACGAGGTCTCGGCGATCTCGCGGTGGAAGTAGCCCTTCTCGAGCGCGGGCACGACGCCGCCGAGCTCCTTGATGCGCTTCATGATGTCGGTCGCGCGCCTCTCGACCTCGGCCGTCAGGTTCTCGAGGTAGTAGGAGCCGCCGAACGGGTCGGGCGTGTCGGTGACGCCGGTCTCCATCGCGAGGATCTGCTGCGTGCGCAGCGCGAGCTTGACCGCGTCGTCGGTCGGCAGCGCGAGCGCCTCGTCGAAGGAGTTCGTGTGCAGGCTCTGCGTGCCGCCGAGCGCCGCCGCCATCGACTGGTAGGCCACGCGCGCGAGGTTGTTGAGCGGCTGCTGGGCCGTCAGGCTGACGCCCGCCGTCTGGCAGTGCATCGGCAGCATCCACGACATCTCCTTCTTGGCGCCGAGCTCGTCGCGCATGAGCTTCGCCCAGATCGAGCGCGCGGCGCGCAGCTTGGCGATCTCCTCGAAGAAGTGATTGTGCACGTCGAAGAAGAACGAGAGCTGGGGGCGAAGTCGTCGACGTTCAGGCCGCGCGCGATCAGGCGCTCGGCGTAGTCGCGCCCGTCGGCGAGCGTGAACGCGAGTTCCTGGACGGCGTCGGCGCCGGCCTCGCGGATGTGGTAGCCGGAGATCGAGATCGGGTAGAAGCGCGGCACCTCGCGCACGCAGTGTTCGATCAAGTCGAGCACGAGCCGCATCGACGGCTCCGGAGGGTAGAGGTACTCGTTCTGCGCGATGTACTCCTTGAGGATGTCGGTCTGGCACGTGCCGCGCACGCGCGTGAGCGGCACGCCCTGCTTCTTGGCGAGCGCCAGGTACATCGCGAGGATCACGGGCGCGGGCAGGTTGATCGTCATCGACGTCGAGACCTTGCCCAGGTCGATGCCGGAGAACAGGATCTCCATGTCGGCCAGGCTGTCGACGGCCACGCCCTCGCGGCCGACCTCGCCCAGGGAGCGAGGGTCGTCGGAGTCGAGGCCCATCAAGGTCGGCAGATCGAAAGCCGTCGAGAGCCCCGTCTGGCCGTGGGCGAGCAGGTACTTGAAGCGCTCGTTGGTGTCCTTGGCCGTCTTGTGGCCCGCGAACATGCGCATCGTCCACGGCGTCATGCGGTAGCCGCCGCTCTTGAGTCCGCGCGTGAACGGGAAGCGGCCCGGCGCCCCGATCGCCTCGGCGGGAGGAAGGTCCTCGGGCCCGTATTCCCGCTTGACCGGGATGCCCGACAACGTCGTCGGGTCCGCGGCGGGAGCGGGAGCGGGAGCCTTCGGCTTTTCGGCGGCGCGGCTCACCGGCGCTCCTTCCTCGCCTTGGCGCGCCGCTCTTCCATCTTGCGCTGCATCTCCTGGCGGCGCTGCTGGCCGCGGTCGGCCTTCTCGCGGCGAGCGCGCTCGACGTTCTCGCGCGCGGCCTGGCGCTTCTCGAGGACGGCCTTGCGGCGCTCGCGCATGCGCTCGAGAGCCTTCTTGCGCAGTTCCTGGCGGCGCTCCGGGGCAGCGCCTTCCAGCGCGCCTTGATGGCCGCGAGACGGCGGCCGTGGCCGCGCATCTGCGCGCGCCGGGCGGCGAAGCGCTTGATCTGGAAGGCGTGCTGGGGGCCGCGCCTTTGGCGACCGAGGTTTCCTGATTGGAGATCAGGAGCTCGGGCGTTCCGCCCGCCGCGCCCGTGACCTCGACCTTGCCCTCGTCGAAGACGCCGACGTGGGAGTCTTCACCGTCGACCTCCACGCCGAACTCCGTGCCGCGGACCGCGGCGACCGCGCTCGTCGTGCGCACCCGGAAGCGCTGCGTCCCGAGCTTCTGGATCTTCGCGAGCAGCGAGCCGGCCGCGAGGAAGAAGGAGGAGTCCGCCTTGTCGGACTTCTCGATCTTGAGGTCGGATTTCTCGCGCACGGTGATCAGGCTGCCGCCGTCGAGCGCGACCTCGGCCGAGCCGCCCTCGCCGACGACGACCCGGTCGCCCTCCTCGAGAGGCATGTCGGCCTCGCCCGACACCTCGGGCGAGCCGTCGGCGGGCTGGACGGACACGTCGCCGGACACGTCGCCGAGGCGCGCGTCCCAATTCTCGGCGAACGCCGGGACGGCGAGCGCGAGGACGAGGACGGCGCGGAAGAAGGTCTTCATGCGGTGAGCTCCACTTTGACGAATTGATGCTTGCCCATCTTGAGGGTGAACGAGGCCGGCGCGCTCACGGGGGCGTCGGCGGCGGCCTTGACCCCGTCGATCTGCACGCCGCCCTGCAGGATCAGGCGTCGCGCCTCGCCGAGCGACTTGGCCGCGCCCGCGTCGACGATCAGCTTGGCCAGCGCGATGCCGGGTACGGCGCGCACGACGCGCAGGTCGGTCGGCAGTTCCTTCTTGGAGAACGTCGACTCGAAGTAGGCGAGGGCCTCGTCGCCGGCCGCGGCGCCGTGGTACTTCGCCACGAGCGTCCGGGCGAGCTCCTTCTTGGCCTTCATCGGGTGCGAGGTCTTCACCGCCTCGAGGTCGGCGTCGGTCAGCAGCTCGTAGTACGAGAGCATCAGCTCGTCGGAGACGCGCATGGTCTTGCCGAACATGTCGTTCGGGGCGTCGTTGAGCGCGATCGAGTTGCCGTAGGACTTCGACATCTTCTTCTCGCCGTCGAGGCCGACGAGCAGCGGCACGGTCAGCGCGACCTGCGCCTCCTGGCCGGCGTCCTGCTGCATCTTGCGGCCCATGAGCAGGTTCGTGAGCTGGTCGTTGCCCCCGAGCTCCACGTCGGCCTTCACGGCGACGGAGTCGAAGCCCTGCAGCAACGGGTAAAGAACTTCCAGCAGGGAGATGGGGGAGTTCTCGCCCATGCGCTTCTTGAAGTCCTCGCGCGCGAGCACCTGCTGGACCGTGTGCTTCTTGAGCGTGTCGAGCAGGTTGTCGCGCATGAAGGGAACGAGCCATTCGGAATTGAAGCGGAGCTCGGTGCGCGTCTCGTCGAGGACCTTGAACGCCTGCGAGCGGTAGGTCTCGGCGTTCTTCTTCACCTCGTCGGCCGTCAGCGTCGGACGCGTCGAGTCGCGGCCCGAGGGATCGCCGACCATCGCCGTGAAGTCGCCGATGATGAGGACCGCCGTGTGGCCGAGGTCCTGGAACTGGCGCAGCTTCGTGAGCACGACGGAGTGGCCCAGATGGAGGTCGGAAGAGGTCGGATCCACGCCCAGTTTGACGCGCAAAGTCCGTCCGGAGCTCAGCTTTTGGCGAGCTCCGCGTCGCTGACGAGAGACACCGTCCCTCGTTTCAGGCGTTCCAGAGGGGTTTTTCCACGTTATTAGGAATATTACCTCATCTCGGCGCGGCCCGGCCATGCCATTTACGTCACAGCATGTCGTAAGGGTCGGCGTCGAGCGTGAGCTTGACGGAGGAAGGCAGCGGGCAGCCGCGCGCGGCCTTGAGCGCGGCCTCGGCGTCGGCGGAGGGGACCTTCACGAGAACGTGGTCGCGGAACTTGCCGCGCACCTGGCGCAGGAGCGCGGGCGCGGGGCCGACCACGTCGGCTCCCGGCAGCGCGGCGCGCAGCGCGTCGGCCCAGGCGGACGCGGCCTCCGCGAGCCTGGCCTCGTCGGGCCCGGCGAGCACGGCCCGGATGAGGCCTCCGGCCGGCGGGTACGCGAGTTCGGAGCGCGCCGCGAGCTCCGCGTCCGCCCAGGCCCCGTAGTCGCCGTGGGCGGCGCCCTTGATCGCTTCGTGCTCGGGCGACAGCGTCTGAAGCAGAACCTCTCCCGGCTTGTCGGCGCGTCCCGCGCGGCCGGCGACCTGCGCCAGCAGCTGCATCGTGCGCTCCGAGGACCGGAAGTCCGGCATGTGCAGCATCGTGTCGGCGTCGACGACGCCGACCAAGGTCACCTCGGGGAAGTGGAAGCTCTTGGCGACGAGCTTGGTGCCGACGAGCACGTCGGCCTTGCGCGCGCGGAACTTGTCGTAGACCCGCTCCTCGAGCTTGGCCTCCTTCGACACGGTGTCGCGGTCCATGCGCAGCACGCGCGCCTTCGGCAGGCGGCGCTTGACCTCGGCGGCGACGCGCTGCGTGCCGACGCCGCCGGAGCGGATCGCCGCGTCGCCGCAGGCCCCGCACTTCTCGGGCGGCGGCCACTTCCCGCCGCAGTGATGGCAGATCAGGATCCAGCCGCCCGTCTCCGGGACCTCGTGCGTGATCTTGGCCACGCCGCAGTCGGCGCAGCGGTCGATCCAGCGGCATTTGCCGCAGGTCGTCAAGGTCGAGAAGCCGCGGCGGTTGACGAGCAGGATCGACTGCTCGCCCTTCGCGAGGCGGTCGGCCATCTTCTCGACGAGCTCGTCGGAAAGAACCTCGCCGAACTTGCCGGGAGGCAAAGTCGTCACGGGCGGGCGCGGCACGGCGGAGACGCGGTCGGGCATCGCGAGCAGCTCGGCGGCGCCGGTTTTAGTCATGGCCCAGGCTTCGAGACTCGGCGTCGCCGAGCCGAGCACGCACAGCGCGCCGAAGGCCATCGCGCGCTCGAGCGCGACCTCCCGCGCGTGGTAGAACGGCGAGTTCGAGTCCTGCTTGAACGACTCGTCCTGCTCCTCGTCGAGCACGGCCAGGCGCAGGTCCTTGAGCGGGAGCAGGCACGCCGAGCGCGCGCCGACGATCACCTTGACGTCGCCGCGCGCGATCGCCAGCCACGTGCGCCGACGCTCGCGCAAAGTCAGGCCGGAGTGCCACAGCGCCACGGGCGCGCCGAGCGAGGCCGCGAACTCGTCGAAGAAGGGCCGCGTCAGAGAGATTTCGGGCAGCAGGAACAGGGCCTGGCCGCCGTCCTTGATCGCGCGGCGGATCAGGCGCATATACACCTCGGTCTTGCCCGAGGCGGGAACTCCGAACAGCAGCGCGGCCTTGAACGCGCGCGCGTCAAGCAGGGACTCCAGGCGCGAGAGCGACGCGGCCTGGCCCGGCGTGAGCTCGAAGGCTTTCGCCTGCTCGGCGCGCTGAGGCACGGGCAGGACCTCGACGGGCTCGTCGAGCGACTTCACGAACGGGGGCGCGAGCGCCTTGAGCGCCTCGCCGATCGGCGCGCCGAAGCGCCGCGAGATGAAGCGCGCGCACGCGACGCCCTCGGCCGAGAGCGCGGGCCGCGCGTCGAGCAGGCCGAGCAGGGGCTTCAACGCGCGCTCCGGCGTCCCGTCGAACACGTTCAGGACCACGCCCGTCGTCACGCGCGGCCCGAACTGCGCGCGCACGCGCGAGCCCGCGCGCGCGTCCATCCCGTCGGGCACCAGATAATGGTAGCCCTTCGGCAGCGGAACGGGAAATCCGACCTCGGCGATTCTCATGCTTGCATGGGGTGTCAGGCCTAACGATTAACGATTCTCTCCATGGCGGATCGATGGAGAATCGTTAATCGTTAGGCCTGACACCCGAGCCTATTTGAGGGCCGTAAACACGAAGTGCGGGGGATGTTGCGCACCTCGAACTGGATGTCCACGTCGGAGAAGTAGTCCTTGAGAAGGGGATCAGGTGCGTCGTCACCTGGTAGGCGACGAAGCGCCCGCCGTCGTTGAGCAGCGAGGACGTTTTCGTCAGCAGCTCGTGGCGGCCGCGCCCGGAGAAGAAGGCAAAGGGCACGCCGGAGACGATCACGTCGGCGCCGTCGAGTCCGTGCGCCTTGAGGATCTTGTCGATCTCGCGCACGTCGCCCTGCAGCGCGATCAGGCGGGGATCCTTCACCGTCGCGGCCAGCTCCTCGTAGAGCTCCGTGTTGAACTCGATGGCGAGCAGGCGCGCGTCGGGGCGCATCTTCTCGAGGATCTTCTTGGTCATGACGCCCTGCGCGGCGCCGTACTCGACGATCACGCGGGCCTCGGCGAGGTTCATCGCCTTGACCGTGCGCTCGACGAGGTACTTGCTCGACGGCGTGACGGCGGCGACCGCGGGGTCGTCCATGAACACCTTCACGTAGCCCATGAACTTCGAGTCGTCCTTCCCGCCCTTCTTGGAGTCCTTCATGGCCTCCTCGAGCTTGTTCATGCCCTTCTTGATCTGGCCGCCGATGAGGGCGCCGAGGTTGTCGAGGACGTCGCGGTCGGACTTGTGCGCGCGGGGATCGGGCTTGCTCATTTTGAAAGCTCCTGTCGGAGGCTCTTCATGTCCTCCCAGACGTCCTTCTTCAATTCGGGGTTGCGCAGCAGAGCCGCGGGATGAAACGTCGGCAGCAGCTTGATGGGGCCGAGCCCGCCGCCGGGGTCGAACGTGCGCCACTGGCCGCGCAGCTTCGTGATCGGCGTCTGGTCGCGCAGCAGAGCTTTGGCCGGCGAGGCGCCGAGGGTCACGAGGACCTTCGGCTTGATCGCGCGGATCTGCGCCTCGAGCCAGCCGCGGCACTCGTCCATCTCCTCCGGCGTCGGCGGGCGGTCGTTGCCGTGGCTCTCGGGGTCGGACGGATTCTTCATCGGGTGGCACTTCACGATGTTGGCGATGTAGACGTTCGTCTTGCGCGAGAGTCCGATCGACTCGAGGATCTTGTCGAGGAGCTGGCCGGAGCGGCCGACGAACGGCTCGCCGGTGTGGTCTTCCTGGAAGCCGGGCCCCTCGCCGATCATCATGACCTTCGCGTCGCGCGCGCCGACGCCGGGCACCGCCTGCAGGCGGTACTTGCCGAGCTCGCACGCGCGGCACGCCTGGATCTTCGTCGCGAGTTCGTCGAGCGAACCGGAGCGCGCTGCGGCAATCGGCGCAGCGTTGCGCGCCGGCTTCGCCGGCGCGGTCTTAGGAGCGCTTTCGGGCGCCGCCGCATCGGCGGCTTTGGCGCCACGGCCGCTAGTCCAGTCCGACGCGTCGGACATGGAGGCGCGGCGCCGCAGCGCGCGGGTCAGGTCCTTCAATTCGTCAAGCTCGGCGCTCATTGAGGAGTCTCTCGATTTCGGCCACGACGGTCTTCGCGACTTTCGTTTTCGGCCCCGGCGGCAGGCGCCGGTCGCCCTCGCGCCCGACGAGGATCGCGGCGATGCGGCCCGACGCGAGCGACTCCGGTCCGTTGGCCACGACGAGGTCCAGGCCCTTGCGGATCAGCTTGCCGCGCGCGTGCCCGGCCGCGCGGCGCGTCTCGAGCGCGAATCCGACGAAGACCTGGCCGGGACGGCGGCGCTCGGCCGCGTCCTTGATGATATCGGGATTGGGCACCAAGGTCAAGCGAACGGCCGAGGGGGAGCGCTTGATCTTGTGGCGCGCGACGGAGGGGACGCGCCAGTCGGAGACGGCGGCCGCTCCGATCACGGCGTCCGCGGCGCGCGAGCGCTTGAGCGTCTCGCGGCGCATCTCGAGCGCGGTCACGACGCGGACGACCGCCACGCCGCGCGGCGCGGGCAGCGCCGTCGGGCCGCTGACGACGGTCACGCGCGCGCCGGCGGCCTTCGCCGCCGCGGCGAGGGCGAAGCCCATCGCGCCGCTCGAGGCGTTCGTCAGGAAGCGCACCGGGTCGAGGTGCTCGCGCGTGGGCCCCGAGGTGATGAGGACCGCGCGGCCGCGCAGGCTCACTTGAGGAGGAAGCGGACGATCTCGTCGGGCTCGACGAGGCGGCCCCAGCCGACCTTGCCGCTCGCGAGCTCGCCCTTCGACGGCCCGAGGACCTTGTAGCCCCAACGCTTGATCGCCGCGACGTTGGCCTTCGTCGCGGGATGCTCCCACATCTCCGCGTCCATCGCGGGGCACACGACGACGGGGGACTTGGTCGACAGGACGAGGGCGTCCAGCACGCCCTCGGCGCGACCCTGAGCCAGCCGCGCGACGAAGTCCGCGGTGGCCGGCGCGATCAGCACGACGTCGGCCCAGCTCGACAGGGAGAGGTGCGCCATCGACCACAGCGCCGGGTCGTGGATCGACTGCGCGACGGGGTGTCCCGTCAAAGTCGCCAGCGTCGTGGGCGTGACGAACTGCGCCGCCGCGGGCGTCAGCACGCAGCGCACCTCGACGCCCTTCTTGATCAGGGCCCGCGCGATGAGCGGGGCCTTGTACGCCGCGATGCTCCCGGTGACGCCGAGGACCGCGCGGCGCACGGACTTCGCCACGGGCTACTCCGCCTTCTTGGGGGCTTCTTCGCCGGCGGCGGCCGCGGCCTTCTTGAGGTCCTTCCAGTCCACCTTGCCGCCGAGGACTTCGCGCACCGCGAGGTCGAGCAGTTCGGCGGGAGTCATGTGGCGGCACTCCTCGCGCTTCTTGAGCTCCTTGACCCAGATCGCGGCCATGGGGATCGCGGAGTACTTCCCGCGGGGGAAATTGAGGATCATCTCTTCGGTGGTCTTCACGGGCGCGGCGTCCTTGACGGCTTCCTTCTTGGCCATTGCGGTGTTCTCCTTAAGCGAGAGCGGGCACGAGGTGCGACGGATCGAGGCGCGAGGTCTTGAGCGTCTCGGCGGTGAGGATGGACGAAATCTGGTCGACGGCCTTCTCGAGCGCGTCGTTGACGACGACGTAGTCGTAATCCTTCGCGGCCGCGAGCTCGCCGCGCGAGTTCGCGAGGCGCTTGGCCACGCTGTCGGAGGCTTCTCGGCGCCCGGCCAGGCGCGCCTTGAGCGCGTCCATCGACGGCGGCAGCACGAACACGAGGATCGCGGCGGGGTGCTTGCGGCGGATCGACATCGCGCCCTGCACGTCGATGGCCATGATCACGTTGAGGCCGCGCTCGATCTGCTCGTCGACGAACTTGCGCGGCGTGCCGTAGTACTCGTCGTGGACCATCGCCCACTCGAGCAGCTCGTTGCGCTGGATGCGGCGCTTGAACTCCTCGCGCGTGAGGAAGAAATAGGCCTTGCCGTCGCGCTCCCCTGAACGGGGAGCGCGAGTGGTGCACGAGATGGAGTACTTGAGATCCTTGCGGCGCGCGAGGAGCTTGCGGCAGATCGTGGTTTTGCCGGCGCCGGACGGCGCCGAGATGATGAGAAGGGCCCCTTTCCTCATGTAGCCATCGATTCTAGCCGATTATTAAGGGAAGCGCAACCCGTCACGGAGCGGCCATGGCCCGCCCGCCCCGTTTTTTATAAGGTTTCCGCATGAAAGCCAAAGCCTATGCCGCGCTGGACCCGAAGAAGCCGCTCGTGCCTTGGACGTTCGAACGCCGCGAGCCCGGCGAGCGAGACGTACGCATCGATATTTCCTTCTGCGGGATCTGCCACAGCGACCTGCACACCGCGCGCGGCGAGTGGCAAGGCGTCAAGCACCCGGTCGTCCCCGGCCACGAGATCGCGGGCAAGGTGACGGCGGTCGGCAAGAAGGTCACGCGCTTCAAGACGGGGGACCTCGCCGGCGTCGGCTGCATGGTCGACTCCTGCCGCCGGTGCGAGAACTGCAGGAAAGGCCTCGAGCAGCACTGCTTCGCCCCGGCGAACTACACGTACAACTCCGTCGAGAAGGACGGCGTCACCCCGACGCAGGGCGGCTACTCCTCTCACATCGTCGTCAACGAGGACTTCGCCTTCCAGCTCGGGGCCGGCCTGCCGCTCGAGCGCGTCGCGCCGCTGCTGTGCGCGGGCATCACCACCTACTCGCCGCTCAAGCGCTTCGGCGCGGGCAAGGGGAAGAAGGTCGGCATTCTGGGATTGGGCGGCCTGGGCCACATGGGCGTCAAGCTCGCCGCCGCGATGGGAGCGGAGGTCGTCGTGCTCAGCGGCTCCCCGTCGAAAAAGCCGACGCGAACCGGCTCGGCGCGCACGACTTCGTGCTGACGTCCGACCCGGCGGCGATGTCGAAGAGCGCGGGGCGGCTCGACCTCATCGTCGACACGGTCTCCGGGCCGCACGACATCGCCTCGGCGCTCGGCCTTCTGAGCACGTCCGGGACCCTGGCGCTGGTCGGAGCCTCTCCGGAGGCGCTGGCGCTGCCGGCGTTCCCGCTGATCATGGGACGCCGCGCCATCGCGGGCTCGTTGATCGGCGGCGTGCCGGAGACCCAGGAGATGCTCGACTTCTGCGCGAAGCACAAGGTGCTCGCCGACGTCGAGGTCGTCGAGCCCGCGCGCATCAACGAGGCCTACGAGCGCCTGACCAAGGGAGACGTGCGCTACCGGTTCTCGATCGACGTCTCGAAATTATAGGATCGCGCCATGGAAGACACCCAGCAGCCGCTGCAGGTCGAGATCGACGAGCCCGTCGCGCGCGGGCAGTACACAAACCTCGCGCTGATCACGCACAGCGAGACCGAGTTCATCCTCGATTATCTGTTCCTCCAGCCCCAGGCGACGAAGACCAAGGTGCTCGCGCGCCTGATCACGTCGCCGGTCCACGCCAAGCGCCTGCTGTGGGCGCTCAAGGACAACGTCGAGAAGTACGAGGCGCGCCACGGCGCGATCAACGCCGGGCAGGGCCCGGCGGAGCCGCGCGCGGGCGTCTATCAGTGAGCGCCGAGCCTCCGAAGGCGTACCTCGTCTGCGTCGGCAGCGAGCTGCTCTCGGGTCAGGTCAACACCCACCAGGCCTGGCTCTCGGTGCGCCTGCGGCGCGCGGGCTTCGACGTGATCGGCGAGTCGTCCCTGCCGGATTCGGTGCCCCGGATCCGCGCCGCGCTCAAGCGCGCGCTCGCGGCGGCGGACGCGGTGATCGTCTGCGGCGGCCTGGGCCCGACGTTCGACGACATCACGCGCGAGGCCGCGGCCTCCGCCCTGGGACGCAAGCTCTCCTTCCGGCCCCGGCTGTGGAAGGTCATCCTCAAGCGCTTCGCGCGCTACCACGTCGCCGTGCCCGAGGAGAACAAGCGCCAGGCCGAGGTCATTGACGGCGCCGAGGTCCTGCCGAACGCGTCCGGCTCCGCGCCGGGGCAGCGCCTCGAGTTCCGCGCCGGCGGCCGCGCTCGCTCGCTGATCCTGCTGCCCGGGCCGTACTCCGAGATGTCGCCGATCTTCGACGCCGTCCTGCCGCGCCTGGCCGCGCGCCACGCGCGCGGGGCGGCGGCCGCTCTCACGGTGCGCCTGGCCGGCGTGCCCGAGTCCGTCGCCGACGAGCGGCTCGACCCGGTGCGCGCGCGCCATCCGGGCGCCTCGTTCACGATCCTCGCCTCGGGCGGCGAGGTGTCGTTCCATGCCACGGCGCGCGCGCGGACGGCCGCGGCCGCGCGCCGGGAGATCGCCGAAATCCGCGAGGAAGTGCTCGCCGCCGTCGGACGCTGGAGCGTCGGAGAGGGCGACGAGACGCTCGAGGGCGCGCTCGGCGCGCGGCTGAGGAAGGCGGGGCTGACGCTCTGCGTCGCGGAGTCCTGCACGGGCGGGCTGCTCGGCGCGCGTCTGACGTCGGTCGCGGGGTCGTCGGCGTGGTTCAACGGCGGGGTGATCGCCTACGCCAACGGCGTGAAGACCCGGGCCTTGGGAGTGAAGCCCTCGCTGTTGGCGCGGCACGGAGCCGTCTCGAAGGAATGCGCCCTCGCGATGGCGGAGGGAGCCAGGAAATTCGCGGCGTCCAGCATGGCAATATCCATTACGGGTATCGCCGGCCCCGGGGGCGGCACGAAGGCCAAGCCCGTGGGCACCGTCCACGTCGCCGTGTCCGGGCCGGGACGCGCCGCCTCCGCGCGCGCCCTGCTCATCCACGGCCCGCGCGAGCAGGTGCGCTCGCGCGCCGCCTCCGCGGCGCTGGTGCTTCTCAAAGAGACGCTCGATGCCCTCTGAGAAAGCCGCCGACCTGCTCGCCGCCGTGGTCTCGGGCGCGCCGATCGTCCTGTTCGCCTTCGACGCCGACGGGATCTTCACGCTCTCCGAGGGGCGCGGCCTCGAGGTCCTCGGGCGCAAGCCCGGCGAGGCCGTCGGCAAGTCCGTCTTCGACCTCTACAAGGACCACCCGAAGGTCGTCGAGTGCTGCCGCCGCGCGCTGAAGGGGAGACGCTGACGGCGATCGTCCCCGTCGGGCCGGTCGCCTTCGAAACGCGCTACGTCCCGCGCCTCGACTGGGGAGGCAAGGTCGTCGGCGTCCTCGGCGTGGCGACCGACGTCTCGGACTCCTACCGGAACTCGCTGGCCAAGGACGAGTTCCTGTCGGTGATCTCCCACGAGCTGCGCACGCCTCTGTCGAGCGCGGCGGGCTGGGCGTGGATGATGCGCGAGGGCGAGCTCGACGCGGCGGAGACGAAGAAGGCGCTCGACGTCGTCTGCCGCAACCTCGACGACCTCAAGCGCCTGATCCAGGAGCTGCGCGACGCCTCGCACGCGGCCACGGGCGTCCTCACGCTGGCCGCCAAGCCGTGCGACCTCGGCGCCGCGGTCCGCGAGGCCGCGGCCAACCTCGCGGGCGCGGCGAAGGCGAAGGGCGTCGCGCTGGCCGCCTCGGCGCCCGCGCTGCGCGCCACGGCCGACAAGTCGCGCGTGCGCCAGATCGCGTGGATCCTCCTCTCGAACGCGGTCAAGCACTCGCCGAAGGGGGCGCGGTCGAGGCGCTCCTGTCGCGGGAAGGCGACGAGGCCGTCCTGCGGGTGACCGACGAGGGCCCCGGCCTGCCGGCCTCCCTGCGCGCCTCCGCCTTCGACCTCGCGCGCCTGCCGGCCGCCGACGCGCCTGCGCGCGGGCGCGGCCTGGGCCTCGGCCTGTCCATCGCGCGCCGCCTGGCGGAGCTGCACGGGGGGACGCTCGTCTGCCGGGACGACCGGTCCCAGGGCGCGGAGTTCGTCCTGCGCCTGCCGCTTTCCCCTAAGAAGCCCCGGAAGCGGCGCGCTTGACCTGGCCCGTCGGAACTTGGTAACATGACGTCAACATGATCACGAAAGAGAATAAGACTGAGATGTACAAGAAGTTCGGAAAGGGCGACAAGGACTCGGGTTCCACCACCGTTCAGATCGCTCTCATCACGGAGCGGATCAAGCACCTCTCCTCCCACCTCAAGGGCGCGAAGAAGGATTACGCGTCCCAGCGCGGCCTCCTCATGCTCGTCGGTCAGCGCCGCCGCCTTCTCGCCTACCTCAAGAAGAGCGACCTTCCGTCCTACAACACGATCCTGAAGCAGCTGGATCTGAGGAAATAAAACATGAGCTTTAACCAGAAGATCAGCCTGCAGGAAACTGTGGGCGGTAAGACCATTACTCTCCAGACGGGCACCTTGGCCAAGCAGGCCGGCGGCGCCGTCACCGTGCACCTCGACGGCACCATCGTGTTCTCGGCGTCCACGGTCCAGAAGAACCCGAAGGACGTCATGTTCGTGCCCCTGACCTCCGACTACCGCGAGCGCGCCTACGCGACCGGCCGCGTCCCCGGCGGCTTCTTCAAGCGCGAGATGCGTCCCCGCGACAAGGAGACCTTGACGTCCCGCCTCATCGACCGCCCGATCCGCCCGCTGTTCCCCGAAGGCTGGAACTTCGAGACGTCGGTGCAGTCGATCGTCGTCTCCTGCGACATGCAGAACGATCCCGACGTCCTCGGCATCACCGGCGCCTCCGCGTCCCTGATGCTGTCCGACGCTCCGTGGAACGGCCCCGTCGGCGGCCTGCGCATCTGCCGCGTCAACGGCGCGTTCATCATCTTCCCGACGTGGGAAGAGCGCGCCAACGCCGACCTCGAGCTCATCGTCGCCGGCAAGAAGGACGCCCTGCTCATGGTCGAGGGCTCCGCGAACGAAGTCTCCGAAGAAGTGTTCGCCGAGGCTCTCGACATCGCGCAGAAGGAGATCAACAAGCTCTGCGACCTGCAGCTCCAGCTCCTCAAGCAGTCCGAGGCCTCGGGCCGCAAGATCGTCAAGAAGTACCCGAAGGCCCTCGAGATTCCCGCCGCCGTCACCGCCCTCGTCAAGCAGAAGTGCACGGACGGCATCAAGGCCGCCCTTCGCGCCAAGCTCGACAAGCACGGCCTCGACGCCAAGGTCGACGAGCTCAAGGACGCGGTCAAGAAGGAGCTCGACGAGAAGAAGGCCGATCCGGCCTACGCCGACGGCTCCAAGTGGGTCGGCAAGATCGTCGAGGACATCCTCTACACCGAGTCGCGCGCGCTCACGCTCGACTCCAAGCAGCGCCCGGACGGCCGCGGCTTCGAGGAAATCCGCCCGATCGAGATCATGATGAAGCCCTTCGAGCGCCTGCACGGCTCGGTGGTCTTCCAGCGCGGCCAGACGCAGGCCTTCTGCTCCACGACGCTCGGCACCCCGGGCGACATGCAGATCATGGACGTGATCGAAGGGGAATATAAGGAGCGCTTCATGCTCCATTACAACTTCCCGTCCTTCTCCGTCGGCGAGGTCCGCCCCGAGCGCGGCCCCGGCCGCCGCGAGATCGGTCACGGCGCGCTCGCGCGCCGCTCCTCGCCGCCCTGCTCCCGCCGGTCGACGAGTTCCCGTACACGCTCCGCGTGGTCAGCGAGATCTGGGAGTCCAACGGCTCCTCGTCCATGGCCTCCGTCTGCGGCGGCTCCTTGTCCCTGTTCGACGCCGGCGTGCCGATGAAGGCCGCCTGCGCCGGCATCGCGATGGGCCTCGTCCTCGAGGGCGGCAAGTACGCCGTCCTCACCGACATCGCCGGCATCGAAGACCACAACGGCGACATGGACTTCAAGGTCGCGGGTTCCCGCAACGGAATCACCGGCTTCCAGATGGACATGAAGATCGAGGGCCTTTCCATCTCGATCATGAAGGAAGCGCTGGCCCAGGCCAAGCGCGGCCGCCTGTTCATCCTCGACAAGATGGACGCGATCCTCCCCGAGCCCCGCAAGGAGCTCCCCGAGTTCGCGCCCCGCTTGTACCGCATCAAGATCCCCTCGGACAAGATCGGAGCCCTCATCGGCCCCGGCGGCAAGAACATCCGCCGCATCCAGGAGACCTACGGCGTCAACATCGACGTCGAGGACGACGGCAGCGTGTTCGTCGCGGGAACCGATCCCGTGGGCTGCGACCAGGCGAAGGCCGAGGTCGAGTCCCTCACGATGGAAGCCGAGGTCGGCAAGATCTACAAGGGACACGTCGTCTCCATCAAGGAGTTCGGCGCGTTCGTCGAGATCTTCCCGGGCCGCGAGGGCCTGCTCCACATCTCGCAGATCGACGTCAAGCGCATCGCGAAGGTCGAGGAAGTCCTCAAGATCGGCGACGAGGTCGAGGTGAAGGTCCTCGAGATCGACGGCGACTCGAAGATCCGCCTCTCGCGCAAGGCGGTGCTCAGCCCCGGGTCGGAGAACGACTCGCCCGGGCCGCGCCGCGACGGGCCCCGCCCGGAGCACGCCGGTGCCGGCCGCGGTGATCGCGGCGGCCGCGGCGGCGACCGCGGTGGACGCCGGTAGAGGTCATTTACTAACTTAACGCATGGCCAAGAAGACGCCGGCGCCGGCGAACGGGAACGGAGCGGAAGGTCCGCTCAAGACTCTCAAGTCCGTCTACGACTTCATGGTGCAGAACGGTCTCGACGCGGTCGAGATCACGGAAGACGGCGCGCAGGTCAAGCTGGTCCGCCGCAAGGCGAACGTCCAGCAGGTCGCCGTTCCGGTGCCGGTCGCGGCGGGGGCTCGTACCAGGCTCCCGCCGCGGCCGCCCCTTCGTCTCACGCGGCGGCTCCCGCCGCCGCGCCGTCGGCCCCCGTTCCGGCCGGCACGGCGGTGAAGTCCCCGATGATGGGCATCTTCTACCGCGCTCCGTCCCCGTCGAGCCCGCCCTTCTGCAAGGACGGCGAGCAGGTCAAGGCCGGCCAGGTCATCTGCATGATCGAGGCCATGAAGGTCTTCAACGAGATCAAGGCCGAGTACCCGTGCACGATCGTGAAGTGCCTCGTCGAGAACGGCAAGCCCGTCAAGTCGGGCCAAGACCTCATCATCGTCCAGCGCTGATCGTTTTACGCTCATACTGAGCGAATCCCATGAGCCCCAGTCAGGTTTTTTATAGGACCAATAAGGCTCATGCGCTGGAAAAGTGCCTCTCAGGCATTGAAAGCGTACTTGACGCCACGGATGATTGTGCGGTCGCACAAAACTGGCGCATCGATCATAGAGTCGACATGCGCCGCGAAGGTCACCTTCTCACCAACCTTCAGCGCCCACTCCTGGCTAATTCGATAAAGTCAGCCTATACTTCATACTATCGCTCCTGGGTTGGCTGCACAGAAAGAACCCCCGTCTATATTGCTCCGGACAACACCGGCAATCAGATAGGCCGTCTTCCACCGCAGCTACTAACCCATGTTATCTCATTAAATAACCCAGCTCTGATGGAGGCACTGGATGAATTTTCTGGACGCTTCATGGGTATTCGCAGAGGGAGCGATTGGTCAAATTGGCTTGACAAGGAAATCACAGATCAGTCTAACGACGACGAATTCCTTAAGGATATATTGAATAGCTGGAATCAGTGGCTGCAAAAATCCGGAACCCCAAAGAGACCTCGATGGGTTTCTTTTTCACGGAGTCTTGGAGACGCGTTAGCGGATCCAGCGTGGCCGGATCGAATCGCAGACGCTCTCGGTCTGGCTCACATTGGTCATAACGAATGGATCATGTTGGTGGAATTTCCAGTAGAGCATGCCGTCAACCTCCATCGGCCTACGAGCATTGAAGCCGGTTGGTATTGGGCGCACTTTCCGTCACCCCGGGATTACAGTGGGGGCTAACGATGGATATGACGCCATCCAAACATGGCGCTCCACGACCCGAAATGATTGCCGCGCCGACTCCAATCCCCTTAGACGCAGCGCGCATCCGAATTGGGAAAACGCAACAGGCACGCTCCCAAGGGCCGCGCAACATTCGGAAAAAGCACTACGAACATTTAAAGCGTGACTATGGAGCTGCCGCCATCAAGAAGTGGTTGCCCTCAATATAATGTCTTCTCCTACTTACGATAAATCGCCACTCGCACGTCTCAAGCTAATGCTTGAGCAACTCGCCATTGCCCCCAAGGCCGCCGATCTTGAGGATATTCTTAAGGGTCGCACTTTGCCGGCTCTCGGAGATTCTCGATCTACCGCAGACTGGATTTGGGAAGCGGCTCGAACTACCAGCACTCGTCTATCTGTTTCCACGTCACTCGCAAACCTGAGCAATGAGCTGATCGGCGCCATTCAAGCGGAAACTCTCAACCGCTCGTCCGATTATGTTTTAAGTCTCCTGCAATTAACTGAGTACATCCCTGAAAGTAGAGTTGCATTTAAAAATCTACTGGCGCTCGAGTCTCGTATTGGCAAGGGCATCCCAGATCGAATCAGGCATCAGCTGACGCGATCAATAATCTTTAATCAGATTGATCGCTCTCAAGAGAAGCGATGGATGGAAATACTCACATCCGCTGATTCGGCTTTGACAAAGCGCGATCTTGAGTCGGCGTATCTTGGTGTGATTTGGCTACCGCCATTGCCTGGAGAGTCGTTCCAGGCTCCTATCGATTTACTGCCGACCGCGCTCGGTCTATTTGCAAAGCAAATGATCGAACGCGGAGCAAATCCCGTGATACTGAATCACGCGATCGATCTTCCATTGCATTACTACCCGGCAACTACAGCTGAGTGGACCAATATATTCGCCTCCGCATATCCCCAATGGCCCGGTGCGCTACGAGATATCGCGAAGGTTCGTTTTGAAGATTTGGAGGGGACTGCCCGTATAAAAGCTGCTCTTAAGGGCAAGGATTTGAATGCCTTAATTGTTGGGACTGCCTTCAGCCTTATCGGCAAAGAATCTGAAGCTCTCAAGAATTGGTTGAACGCCAGTGGAATCGAGACGATTCTCGCGAGGAGAATTTCCAATAATGAGACGAACTTGGTTCATGCCGACTTAATTCAGTTGGATGACTCCGCTTGGAAAGCGGCCCCGATTGAAGCTGGCACTCCGGCAATCAAATTTGCGATTTCACTCACAGAAAAACTCATTACGAATCTCGGAATACCCAAAAAGTCTCCCGAACCGCTTGTCGCCGAAGTAGAGCCGCGTCCGACTCCTGCACGGAAATCCAGGCAGTTGCTTTCCGATTGGAAAGGGCTCTCGAACAAGCTTAAGGAAGCCATCAAAGACGCCAGAAAGCGCTTCTATTTTCAACAGCCCGTGGAGGGCCTTAACTTAGCTCGGGAAATTGCTGAGTTGCAGCGTGCCGCCTCGACGCCTAAGGTGCACATCGCAAAGACGTTGTGCAATATTGCAACTGCCGCAATTGATTCTGGGTACACAGACGAAGCCCGAACACTTGTCACAGAAGCACGTGACTTCAGTCCCAACGATCCTGTTTCTCACAACATTCAGGCAGAAATTGAGCGGCGATTTGGTGATCCAAAGCAGGCGGAAGCCCAATACCAATATTGCATGACGGCCTTTCCCAATGATCAGGTCGCACACAGCGGCTTTGCTTCCGTGCTACGCGAAAAAAATGACCTGCCCGGAGCCGAAAAAATTCTTGTCGCCGCGATTAAAAAATTCCACGACACGATTTCTCTTCGTACAAATCTCGCCGCCGTGTATCGCGCAAAGGGGCAGCGGGAGAAAGCGATACAGCTCTACAAAGAAATACTCGCGGAGCAGCCTGACCATATTCATGCGCGAATGGGGTTGGCAATCGCATTAAAGGAATTGAACCGCTATCCTGAGGCATTAGCGCTCGTGCCTTCAATGAAACCTCAGAAATTCGAAGAGTGGATTTGTTTCAACGTTTACGCTTCAATTGTGGCGCAATCCGGTGCCCAGGACGAAGCAATTAAGATGTTGCAGCACGGAATTCAGCAGTGCTACATCCCGACTCTTCGCGTGCTGTTCGAAATTGGCCTTGCAATCGTATTCATAAAGCAGGACCAGCCTGAATCCTATGCCAAAGCGTGGGGAATTCTCAATAAAGTTGGTCTCGTAGAGAATCGGAATAAGCGACTTCTGTCTGTTTGCAAAATGCATGCACTCGCTGGTATGAAGGCGGCATCCATACGTGAGGAGATTCAGGCTGTCCGCACAGAACTCGGCAGCGGTATCGCGGAATTTATTGAATTACTCTCCGCGCGCTTTGATCTTGGTCTTAGCAAGAAAAAATCTAAAACTAACAAGGCGGACCTTCAAAAACGCCTCCTTAGAAACGAAGAGGATTTGTTCTTCAATGCAGTTGCTGCCAGGGTTAGTAGTGATACTCGCAGCATCGCGACTTCCTTCGCACTACCTACTTAGGATCTGCCCATGAACGATACCGCCAACCTCCGCCTGGGCGACATCGCCCCCGATTTCACCGCCGAGACGTCGCAGGGCCCGATCTCCTACCACCGGTGGCTCGGCGACAGCTGGGGTGTTCTTCTCGCACCCGAAGGACTTCACGCCCGTCTGCACGACCGAACTCGGCGAGGCCGCCAAGCGCTCCGGCGACTTCAAGAAGCGCGGCGTGAAGGTGCTGGCGCTCTCCGTCGACTCCTCGGAGTCCCACGGGAAGTGGAAGTCCGACATCGAGGAGACGCAGTCCTGCACGGTCGACTACCCGATCGTCGGTGACTCCGACAAGAAGGTCGCCAATCTCTACGGCATGATCCACCCGAAGGCGCTCGACAGCATGACCGTGCGCACGGTGTTCGTGATCGACCCGAACAAAAAGATCCGCCTGACGATGACCTATCCCGCCTCGACGGGCCGAAACTTCGACGAGATCCTGCGCGTCATCGACGCCCTACAGCTCGCCGACAAGTACAAGGTCGCGACCCCGGTGAACTGGAAGGACGGCCAGGACGTCATCATCCCGCCGGCGATCCAGGACCCCGAGGTGCTCAAGCGCGACTACCCGAAGGGCTTCAAGGTCATCAAGCCGTACCTGCGCACGACGCCCCAGCCGAACAAGTGAGCTATCAGGTCGGCGACCTCGTCCGCCTGACGACGATGCCCGCGTGGGTGAAGACCCTGCCGGAGGAGTCGCAGCTGGCGTTCAAGACCTGCTTCCGGCGCTCGTACAAGATCGCGCACATCACGCGCGACGGGCTCCTGGTCCTCGACGTCAGCCGCGATGTCGACCCGGTCCTCGGCACGAACCACAACGACCTGCGCGTCGAGCCCGACTACGTGACGCCGACGCGCGGCTGAGTTATCCGCCGATTTACCGCGCGGTAAATCTGGGGATAACTTCTTCCGCGACCCACGTCATCGCGAATATCTCGCACAGGTCCGCGCCGGACAGAGCCGGGCTGCCGCCGCGTTCGACGGACCACGTGTTGCGCGTCTTGAAGACCGTGCCCGCCGCGCCGCGCTCGTAGCCGATCACCGTGAAGTAATGGGCGCCCTTGTCGTCGGAGTCGCGGCGCCACTCCTCGCTCGGCGCCCAGCCCGATAGCAGGCCGACGCCGACGGGAATCCCGGCCGCGAGCTTGCGCTCCAGGAGCTTGGCGACGCGCTCCGCGTCGCAGCGCACCGCGCCCTTCTTCCACGCCGAACGCGCCGCGTTTCCGGCGAAGCGCAGGAAGCTATCGCCGCCCATCTCGAAGCCCGCGAGCTCGGCGCGGACCTTCTCGCGCGCGGCGTCCGCCTCCGGCGTCGCCGACTCGGGGAGCAATTCCTCGACGACGGACTCGCGTCCGCGCAGGATCTTGAGGGCCTTCGTCCGGAACTCCGGCCAGCGCGCCGTGAGCTCCGCGTAGAGGTCGCCGGGAATGACGCCGCCGTCGAGCGCGAGCCTCACAGCGGGGCGCAGCATGCCCGTCTCGCGGCCCCGGAGCAGGCCGCGCGCGCGGCCGCGCACGAACAGGTCGGCCTCGGAGAGACGGATCGTCCGCCCGTGGCGCCGGAAGTACGCGGACTCGAGCAGCGCCACCGCGACGAACGAGTGGCACGAGTTGAGGCGCCCCTGCACGCGCGGCCCGTCGGCGAAGTGATGCGACAGGTCGGCGCGCGGGGGAAGCCCGGAAAGGGTAGGCGCCGCGGCGTTCGAAACGGCCCGATCCGCCGAAGCCTCGAATTCCTGGGCTCCCGAGAGAGGGGACAGGAGCAGGAGAAGCACGGCCGGCCACGCGCGCGGCGCCATGACTCATGATAGCGCGGCCTCCGAATTGGGGCGTTAACCTAGGTTAAGGGGCGGACCCCTGGATAAGCGGGGAAAATCCGCTATAATTCATGCCTCACAGACGTCGAGGCACCTGGGGGCTATTCCTTAATGGCGACGAACCGGTACCGCTCGGCCGCGAAGGCGACGAAGGGAACGAAGCGCAAGGACATCCTGCCGTCCGCGATCCGGTGGGTCGCGTTCTTCCTCGGCGCCGTTTACCTGGGTTGGGCGCTCGCCTTCCCGCAGTACTCCGGCGTCATCGGCCAGGGGCTCTCCGAGATGATGTTCAAGCGCTTCGGCGCGGCCTCGTACCTGCTCCCCGTGTTCATGTTCAACGGCCTGCTGCAGCACGTGCTGCGCGGCAAGTCGTCGGGCTGGATGGTCACCTCGATCGCGTCGTTCTGCGGCCTGCTCGCGGGCACGTCGCTCGCCGCGCAGATCGGCGGCTGGATGGGGATCGACGCGACGCTCGCGGGCGGCACGTGGGGCGCCACGCTCAACGGCTGGCTCGCGGGCGGCATGGGCGGAGCCGGCGCGTTCCTGATGGGGCTCGGCGGATTCCTGTTCGCGCTCCAGGTCTGCTTCGAGATCCGCTGGGCGGCCGTCGTCCAGGTCATGGCCAAATTGCTCGCCGAGGACTACGCGGAGTGGACCAAGGCACGACAAGAGATGAAGGCGCTCAAGTCGAAGGCGCCCTCGCAGGACGAGGCCGCGTCGAAGAAGGCCAAGGACGTCAAGGCCGCCGAGCTGCCGAAGACCAAGCCCGCGCCCGAGTCGATCCCGCTGCCGTCGAAGCCGGTCGACGTGCGCGAGGTCAAGCCCTCCAACGGCGCGGCGCCGAAGCTCGTCGAGGACCGCTCCAAGCCGAAGCCCGTCGAGGGCGAGCGCCTGGCGCCCGCCGCGCCGGCCGCGGCGTACAAGGACTACAAGCTCCCGTCGCTCGAGCTGCTCTCGCTGCCGTCGGACGCGCGCAAGCGCGGCAAGCCGACCGAGGAGGAGATCGCCGCCGCGGTCGCCGACCTCGAGCGCACGCTCAAGAGCTTCGAGATCGACGCGCGCGTCACCGGCTACTCGCCGGGCCCCGTCATCACGCGCTACGAGGTCTCGCCCGCGCCCGGCGTGAAGGTGTCCTCGATCGTCGCGCTCGAGAACGACATCGCGCTCGCGATGCGCGCCAAGGGCATCCGCATCATCGCGCCGATCCCGGGCAAGGCCGCCGTGGGAATCGAGATCCCCAATCCCAGACAGGCCGCCGTCGTCCTGCGCGAGATTCTTCAATCAGAGGCGGTCCCCGCGAACGCTCCCTTGCTGTCGTTCGGCCTCGGCCTCTCGGCGTCCGGCGAGCCGGTCGCCGCGGACATCGCGAAGATGCCGCACGTGCTCGTCGCCGGCGCCACGGGCTCGGGCAAGTCGGTGCTGATCCACTCGATGGTCATGTCGATCCTCTTCCGGGCGCGGCCCGACGAGGTCAAGTTCGTCATGATCGATCCCAAGCGCACCGAGCTCACGTTCTACGAAGGCATCCCGCACCTCTTCGACCCCATGGTCGAGCCGGCGCGCGTGTCCGTCATCACGAGCCCGAAGGACGCGGCGAAGGCTCTGAAAGCGCTGGTGTCCCTCATGGAGAAGCGCTACGAGAAGCTCCAGCTTCACGGCGTGCGCAACATCGAGGGCTTCAACGCGGTGGCCGACAAGAAGGGCCTGCCGCGCGAGTTCTACGTCGTCGTCGTCATCGACGAGCTCGCCGACCTCATGCTCATCGCCGGCGACATCGTCGAGGACGCGATCCAGCGCCTGACCCAGATGGCGCGCGCGGTCGGCATCCACCTCGTGCTCGCCACGCAGCGCCCGTCGGTCGACGTGATCACGGGCGTCATCAAGGCCAACCTGCCGAGCCGCATCGCGCTGCAGGTGATCTCGAAGATCGACTCGAAGGTCATCCTGGACGGCTCCGGCGCGGAGAGCCTCCAGGGCCGCGGGGATCTTTTGTATCTCTCGTCGGGCGCGCAGAAGCCGGAGCGCTGCCAGGGAGCGTTCGTGTCCGAGGACGAGACGCGGGCGGTCGTCGAGTACCTGAAGACGCAGGGCAAGGCCGACTACCCGATGCTCGAGACGATGGCGGCGAAGGGGGAGCGGCGGCGGATCTCTCCCAGTTCGGGGTGGAGCCGCTGGAGTTCAGCCAGGCGCTCAAGCTCGTGCTCGAGCGGCGGCGCGTGTCGCAGGACCTGCTGAAGAGCCAGTTCGGGTCCTCCGCGCGGGCGACGAACATCCTGTCGGCCTTGGAAGTGAAGGAATTCATTCACAAGCCCGAAGGCACGAATCGCTGGGAAATTCGCTTCGATACGATCGAGGAGTACATGCGGACGCATTTCCCGCAGGTGCCCGTGGACAGAAAGGATTAACGGCAACGGAATGAGAATACATCTGGGAATCGGGCTTCTGCTTCTGACGACCCCGTGCTTCTCGAAGCCGGGGAAGGCGCCGAAAAATGCCGCGAGCACGGTGGCGGCGTCTACCGCCGCGGCGGGCACGGAGTTGAGCGCGCTTGCCCCTTCGACCGCCCCGCTGACGCTGGAATACATCTCCCAGCGCTTCGCCGAAACAGATGGGAAGATCAATACGATCAAGACTTCCTTCCGGCAATTCGTTCGTCTTGACGGGTCCGATACCGTCCAGACCGTCGAAGGCGACGTCTTGTTCAAGAAACCCGATCTGATCCGCCTGACGCACAAGATACCCGAGCCGCAGACCGTCGTCTCCGACGGGACGTATCTCTGGGTGCACCGCAACTCGACCAACCAGGTGATCCAGACCAAGCTCGAGGCGTGGCGCAAGTCCGAGCCGCTGGCGCAGGGGGTGCTCGACTTCGGGGCGTCGGCCGACCTGCTGCAGCGCTACAACACGGTGATCTCGACCGTCTCGGCCCCGGGGCCCGACGGACACCGCACATTCGAGCTCAAGCTCACGCCGAAGGCCAAGACCGCCGACGAGTTCGTCCTCACGCTGAAGTCGGACACGAAGACCTTCTTCCCGCGCGAGGCGGCGCTCAGGGTGGGGCGCGCCTCGATCCGCTCGCTGTTCGAGAACGTGCGGCTCAACCCCGAGCTGCCGCCCGAGACGTTCAAGTTCACGCCGCCGTCCGACGCCGACCTCTTCAAATCTCCGGAGCCGAAATAATGAGCCTCGAGCAAGAGCCCGACCCCTTCGCCGCATCCCGACCAAGCACACGTCGTCCCTGCGCGCCGAGATCGGCCCGATCCTGCGCGCCGCCCGCCTCAAGCGGGGGCAGTCGCTCGAGGCCGTGGCCCAGCAGACGCGCATCAGCAAGCGCTTCCTGGAGGCGCTCGAGAACGACCGCTTCGAGCAGTTCCCGGCGGTCGTGTACCTGCGCGGCTTCCTGAAGGGGTACTGCGAGCACCTCGACGTGAACTTCGACGAGATATGGGCCAAGCTCAGCGAAACGCAGCCGGCCGAGGCGCCCGCGGCGGACGCCGCCCACGCGGCGGCTCCGCCCGCGGCGAAGGCGCCGGCGCCCGCCGCCGCGAAGCCGCACGCGCCCGCCCACAAGGCGCCCGCGCACCACGCCCCCGCGGCGCACGCGCCGCAGCACGCGGCCGACGCCCACGGCGGGGCCACGGCGCCTCCGGCGCCACCCCCGCGATCGCGCTGGCCGTGATCCTCGGCCTCGGCCTGGCGGTGTGGCTGTTCAAGGACCAGGGCCCCTCGACGGCGCCCGCGCCCGACCAGCCCGCCGCGCTGCAGCCCGTCGCTCGCGCCGTCGAGCCCAAGCTCGTCATCAAGCTCAAGGACGACGCCTGGATCCGCGTCTCCGTCGACGGCCAGGTCGTCTACGAGGGCCGCGCGCCGCGCGACACCGCGCAGGAGTGGAAGCCGACGAAGTTCGTCGACATCCGCACGACCGAGCCGGCCGCGCTCGAGCTGAACCTCAACGGCCAGCCCGCCGCGCTCGGCGCCCCCGGCGCCGACGGCCAGTACCGCGTCGAGATCCCGTAGCGAGATGAACCTTCCGAACCGCCTGACGATGCTGCGCATCGTCCTGGCGGCCGCCGTATTCGCCTGCCTCATGGCCGAGGAGCCGGGCTGGCATCTCGGCGCGCTGATCATGTTCCTCGCGGCGATCGTCACGGACTGGCTCGACGGGCGGCTGGCGCGCCGCATGAAGACGGTCAGCCCCTTCGGCAAGATCGCCGACCCGATCGCCGACAAGATCCTGGTCCTCGGGACCTTGATCGCGCTGATCCGCCTCAAGGACCTCGCCGTGCCGCTGTGGGCGGTGTTTCTGATCGTCATGCGCGAGCTCATCATCGGCGGCGTGCGCGTCATCGCCGGCGCCCAGGGCAAGGTGCTCGCCGCCGACCGCTTCGGCAAGATCAAGACGGCCGTCCAGCTCGTCGCCATCGCGGGCATGATCCTCGTCGTCGTGCTCGCCGACCGCGGGGCCGCGGCGCCCTGGATGATCGGCTCGGTGTACTGGCTGACGGTGCTGTGCGCGGCGCTCGCGCTGTCGAGCCTGTGGTCCTACCTGCTGCAGTACCGCGCGATGCTCGAGAAGTCCTGGAGCTGATGGTCGACCGGCTCTGCACGTGGTTGGCCACCGGGTGCGGGATAAGCTATATTGCCCCGACGGGACGCGGCCGGAAGTGGACCGGCGCGGGCTTCCTCGGGACGGTCGAGGGCGCCCTGCTCTGGCCCCTGCTTCCGGCGGCCCCCGGGCCGTACGCCGCCGTCGTCGCGGCCGCGGTCGCCGCGTCGTGCTGGATCTGCGGGAGGGCCGAGCGGACGTTGGGCGGCCACGACGATTCCCGCATCGTGCTGGACGAGGTCGTGGGGTTCTGGGTCGCCGCCGCCTTTCTGCCCCGGACGTGGACGGCGGGCCTGGCCGCCTTCGTGCTGTTCCGCTTCTTCGACGCCGTGAAGCTGTGGCCGTACAACCGGCTCGAGCGCCTGCCGGGGGGCCGGGGTCGTGATGGACGACGTCGGCGCCGGGATCGTGACGAACGTGCTCGTCGGACTGGCTCTAGGGAGATCGAACTGAAGATCGCGACGCTCGCCGTCCTCGCCGTCCTGCTCGCGGCCGCCGTCCCGGCCGCCGCCCAGCAGACGCCGTGGCAGATCGCCACGGCGACGGCGCCCGCTCCGGGGCCCGCCCTTCCCGCCGCGCCCGCCGCCTCGCTCGGGGCCCCGTTGACGGTCTCCGGCGGCCCCTGGGTGCCCGCCGAGGTCTTGTTCTTCTCTCAGGGCCGCGTCGTGGCCGATTACGCCTGGCGCGACAGCGTCAGGGCCCGCCGCGGTTCCCTTTATACCGCCGCCGACCTGCAGAGCGACGTGCAGGACCTGATGACGCTCGGCCGCTTCACGGCGCTGACGCCCAACATCTACGCGATCCCCGGGACCTCGGTCCCCTCGGAGTTCGCCGCCGTCTCCGTGTCGACGAACCAGGTGCGGGTGGTCTTCGACGTCACCGAGAAGGTCGTCGAGGCTCCGAAGGTGCAGATCGTCACGCCGCCGACCGCGGTCGGCGGCGTCCTGCTCACGCCGACCGCCTGGCGCGGCGCCGGCCGCTTCAACAACCCGGGCATGGCGCTCGACATCAACGCCGCGTACTTCATCGGCCGCCTGTACGGAAAGACCTCCTACCCCGACGCGCCGCGCAAGACCAACTACATCGACCGCATCGGCCTCTGGACGCTGACCGCCGACGGCAAGATGCAGATCCAATCGGAGACGAACGTGCGCCCCGCCGTCGCCGTCGGCGGCCAGGCGATGCTCGTCTTCCGCGACTCGCCGCAGCCGACGGTCACCACGCCCGGCGTCTCGGTGAAGATCGACGCGAAGACGACGAAGATCCTGACCGACGGCTACTTCGTCGCGTCGAAGAAGTTCGGGCCCATGCGCACCAGCGTCGGCGTCATGCAGGGCACGATCGGCAACCTCGCCGCCAACATGTCCGAATTCCTGACCCCCGAGGCGCTCAAGTTCTACGCCCGCGACAACACGGGCACCCAGGTGGTCTCGCGCACCGTTCCGTTCGTCAGCACGTTCTACCTGCTCAAGCCCGACTACCCGATCGGCGTCGAGGTCATGAAGTTCAACGGCGCGGCGCGCAAGCCGCTGCTGATCAACTTCAAGATCGGCCGCTTCCTGAAGATGAACTTCGACCTCGCTCTGCTCAAGTACCAGGGCGGCTACGACCTGCTCGGCTTCTTCCAGTTCAGATATAACCACTTCCCCAAGAAGTAGTCCCGCATGAGCTTCGACGCGCTCAAGACCCGCCTGCCGGTCCGCCCGTCCATCCCGCCGCCCGCCGGGACCGTCGAGACGTCGGTGACCGTCATCCTCGCGCCCGGCGCGAACGGGCCGGACGTCCTGTTCATCCGGCGCGCGGAACGCGAGGGGGACCCGTGGTCGGGGCACATCGGCCTGCCCGGCGGCCGCCGCGAGCCCGGCGACGCGTCGCTGCTCGAGACGGCCCTGCGAGAGACGCGCGAGGAGATCGGCGTCGACCTCCCGCGCGCCGCCCTGCTCGGGAGCCTCGACGACCTCAACCCGAGCCTTCCGACCAAGCCCGCCCTGCTGATCCGCCCGTTCGTGTTCGGCCTCGAGTCCAAGCCGGCCGCCCAGGCCAGCGCGGAGGTCGTCGAGTCCTATTGGGTCCCGCTCTCCTCGCTGGCGCCGTGCGAGGGGACGCGACGGTTTCGATCAAGGGCCAGCGCATCTCGGTTCCCTGCTTCCGCGTCGCCGGCCTGCCGCCGGGCCTCGTCGTCTGGGGCCTGACCTACCGGATCCTGCGCGGGCTGCTGCCGCTGCTCGGCTGACGGCGCAGGGACTCGAGCGCGCGCCGCGCGGCCTCGTGCCCCGGGTCGAGCCGCAGCGCCGCTTCCAGGTCCGCCGCCGCCGCCGCGCGGTCCGTCCCCCAGGCCAGCACCGCCAGCCCGTAGTGCGCCTGGGCGAGAGGCCGCAGGGCGAGCGAGCGGCGGTAGGCCGCCTCGGCTCCCGCGCGGTCGCCGAGGCGCTCGAGCACGACGCCGCGCCCGGCGGAGGCCTCGGCCGCCTGGGAGCGCACGGCCTCGACGAGCGCCGGGGCCGAGCGCCAGCGCGCCGCGAGTTCGAGCTTGGCGGCGAAGAGGCGCTCGGCGGCCGCGTAGGCGGCGTCGGACTCCCCGTTGCGGCCCGAGGCCGCCTCCACGTAGCCGAGGAAGGCCGCGGGCTCGGGGAAGTCGGGAGACGCCGCGGCCGCCGCGCGCGCCGCGTCGCGGGCCTCGGCGAGGCGCCCGGCGCGCGCCGCGGCGTCGGCCGCGCGGTGGAAGGCCGCGGCCTCGCCCTCGATCAAGTCGCGGTGGAAGAAGTCGGCGGCGGCGTCCGTGCGGCGCGGCCCGCGGCGCACGAGGAAGTCGGGGGAGGGGGACGCGAACCGGAACGCGGCCCCGGCCGGGGGCTCCGCGTCGTGCGTGGCCAGCACGGGGCGCCCGCCGGCGCCGAGGGCCGTCCAGCCCGCGGGCTCCGCGAGCCGCGCGACGAGCAGGTCCGGGTCGCGGCGCCGCCAGCCCGCGCGGTACCACGGCGAGCCCGCGAGCCCCTGCGCCACGACGCGGACGTCGGGGCGGAAGCCCGCCGCCTCGGTCTCGTGCCACAGCGCGTAGAGCTGGACGTCCTTGCGCGCGACGAGCGCGGCGCCGGGAGGAACGGCCCGCAGGGCGTTGCGCGCGAAATCGCGGGCGGCGAAGTCGCCGCGCCGCTGCAGGCGGTCCGGCACGTTCCGGGCCAGCGGCCAGAGGAACGCGCACGCGAGCGCGGCGGCGGGCTTCCACGCGGGGCCTTCGGCGTTCTTCAGGAGCGCCGCGCCGCCCGCGAGCCAGAACAGCAGCACGGCGTCCGACAGCAGGTAGTGCGGCTCGACGATCGCCGCCGCGTGGGCGTTCGGCGGCATGTTGGCGATGAACAGGAACACGGGCCCCGCCCACCACCAGGCGGCGAAGCGCCCGTAGAAGGCCCTCCGGTCCGAGCGGAACTCCGCCGCCGCGCCGAGCACGGCGAGCGCCGCCAGGGGGCCCAACGCGTCCCACAGGTGCGCGCCCCACAGGCGCAGGTTGTCGGCGAACAGCTCGCCCGTCGCGTAGCCGCGCGAGACGAGGTCGAGCGTGCCGCCGTAGCGCGTGCGCAGGATCGAGTCGAGGAAATTGGAAAGCTCCGCGGGGCGGTTCCAGTCGAGCCAGGGCCCCGTCGCCGAGCGCACGGGCAGGTAGAGGTACACCGAGAGCCCGGCCAGGCCCGCGGCGAGCGCGACCCCCGCGCGCCGCGCGCCGCCCTCGCCGCGCGATCGCAGGAAGAAGGTGAACAGGATCAGCGCCGCCGCCGGCCAGTTCGAGCCGCTCAGAGCCGCGGCGGCCGGCGCGCCGAGCGCGGCCGCGGCGAGCCACCAGGCGTCCTCGCCCCGCGCCGCGGGCCGGCGCGACAGCGCCAGCCACAGCAGGCCCGGCGCGAGCAGGATCAGGTCGAGGCGGTTGCCGAGCAGGACGCCGCACAGGAAGCAGAAGAAGGGCCACAGACGAGGCTCCTCGGCCGCGCGCTCGGCGGCGGCGATCACCGCGACGGCGGAGAGAACCCACAGCGAGTACATCTCGGAGACCTGCGACACCGCCCAGAACACCGGGTTGAGCGCGAGCGCGGCGGCCGCGACGGCGCCGGGCAGCGCGCCGAAGCGCCGGCGCGCGACGGCGAAGAGCAGGGCGCAGGCCGCGGCGCCCGCGGCCGCGGACAGAACGTTCAATCGGTAGGCGGGATCGCCGAGGGTACCAGCCAGGCCAGCCGGCCGAGCAGGACGTACAGCGGGTAGCTCGTCGGGTGCGCCACGCCGAGCGTCGCGGCGGCGACCGTCATCTCGCCGGAGTCGCGCCACGGCGCCAACGCGGGCGGAAGCCGCGAGAGATACAGGAGAAAGACGCCGAGAAAGACCGCCGGGCTCATTTCGCCGATCGCTTCCGGGCCTCGGCGGCGAAGCCGGGCGCGCGCGGATCGCCGAGCGCGGCCGCCGAGTCGAAGGCGTCGGCGGCGTCCGCCCAGCGCGAGCGGGCCCACAGGAGGGCTCCGAGCGAGGACCACGCGGGGGCCCAGCGCGGCTCGCGGCGCGCCGCGGCGCGGAAGGCCTCCTCGGCCTCCTTGAAGCGGCCGGCCTTCTCCAAGGTCACGCCGAGGTTCACCAGAGGCTCGGCTTTCGCGGGCTCGAGCGCGGCGCCCTCGCGGTAGACGGCCTCGGCGGCGGCGTAGTCCTTGCGCGCGACCGCCTCGTAGCCCGCGACGCCGAGCGCGAAGGCCGCCGCCGGGACCGTCCACGCCGCGTCGGGCGCGGCCTCGGCCGCGGCGCCGAGCCAGGAGGCTCCCGCCGCCGCGTCGCCGCGCGAGAGCGCGGCGACGCCGCGCTGGTACGGGATGAACGCCGCGAGCGCGCGGTCGCGGTGGCGCAGCGCCTCGCCGGCGCGAGAACGCCGCACGGCGGTGACCTCGTCGAGCGCGGCGCGATGGTCGAAGCCCTTCGCGCCGGCGAACGCCGGGCGGCGCAGCAGCCCGGCCGGAACGAGGACGGCCTCCGGCAGGAGCCGGTCGTTGAGCGTCGAGTACCAGAGGCGGCCGGAGCGCGCGAGCGGCCTCTCGACGTCGAGGCGCCGCGCCTCGCGCGACTCCCGCGGCAGGAGGCGGAAGTCGTCGCCGTAAAGGCCGGGGAACACGACGCCTCCGCGGTCGTGCAGCGCCACGTCGGGCCGCAGGCCCGTCGCGGCCGTCAGGAAGGACAGGGAGTAGAACGTGTCGTCGCCTCCGTCCATGACGAGCACGGCATCCTTGGGCAGGGACTTGAGGATTCCGCGTCCGTAGTCGAGCGCGAGCCAGTCGTCGCGGCGCGAGGCGGCCGCCGCGCCGGGTAGCAGCGACAGCGCCGCCAGGGCGGCGATCGCGGCGGCCGTGCGCGGGGCGCGCTCCTCTATATAGGACAAGCCGGCCCCGATGAACAGAGCCAGGCCGACGAAAGGGAGCAGGGAAAAGCGCTCCAAAGCGGCCGACGTCAGAGGGTCGAAGCCGGGGCGGCCGATCAGCAGGAACCCCTGCCCGGCGCACAGCACCCAGGCCGCGGCCGCCTTGCGCGGCAGGCGCAGGTTCCAGGCCGCCGCGCCGAGCAGGCCGACGACGAGCCCGCCGGAGCCGAAGTCCCTCACGCAGGAACGCGCGAAGCGCGCGACCTGCCCCCAGGCGCCTCCGCGCTCGGCGCTCGTCGTCAGGGAAAAGGTCCCGTAGTCCTGACGCAGCAGGAGGCGCAGCAGGCGCTCGGGCGTCCGCGCGCCGCCCATGTTCATCGGCGGTCCCGCCGTCGCGCGCAGGAGGATCGCGAAATGAAGCGCGAAGCCCGCGGCGGCGCCGAGCGCGGCCCAACCGACGGCCGCCGCCAGGCGCCGGGGCTGCGCGCGTCCCGCCGCGAGCACGAGCGCCGGCAGGACGAGAATCAAGGTCTGGTGGAGGCCGAGCCCCGCGCCGAAGACGAGGCCGAGCGCGGCGGCGGGTCCCGGGTCGAGCAGGCGCGGGCCCGCGGCGGCCGTAAGCCACAACAGGCCCGCCGCGGCCAGCGCCAGCGGCGCGAACGCCTCGGCCACGGCCGACTGCTCGCGCCACAGCGGGGTCAGGCCCAAGATCACGGCCGCGCCCACGCGCGCGGCGCGTCCGGCGCCCCAGCGCCGCAGGGCGTCGCACAGCAAAGCGAGCGCGGCGGCGCCGCACAACGCCGAGAGCAGGTTCGCGCGGTGCGCCCAGTCGCCGAGAGGCAACGCCGTCCCGAAGGCCTTCGCCAGCACGGTCCACGTCGCGTAGCCCGGCGCGTGCGGCACGCCCCAGGTCGCGGCCGCCGCGGCGAACTCGCCCGCGTCGCCCGTCGTGACGGAGGGGCGCTCTGGTAGATGCCGAGCGCCGAGAACGCGAGGAACAGGAGGCCGGACTCAAGCATGCCCGGCGCGCCTCCGCAGGGCCCACTCGAGCAGGAACAGCGCGGCCGCGAGCGCGAGCCACGCCGGAGAGGCGAACGGCCGCCGGCGGCGCGTCGTCTCGTCGCGCGGGCGCGGCGGCGGCAGCGCCGAGAGCGCGTCCTCGGCCGAGGCCGTCGCGAGATCCAGGAAGCGGCCGCCGCCGGCGGCCGCGGCCTTCGACAGCCAGCCGCGGTCCATGGGCTCCTCTTGGGCCGGCTCCCAGGAAAAGCGCGCCTCGTCCTCGCCCCAGGGGCGGCCGCGCAGCCGCGCGGAGGCGCGGATTTTATGGGCGCCGGGCGCCAAGCCGACGAGCTCGACGGCGTAGGCGCCCGGCTCGGTCTCGCGCGCGGCGACGTCGCGCGTCTTGCCGTCGGGGCCGGTCCACGTCACGCTCACGCGCGTGTCCGCGGCCGGCGCGGGGCCGAAGCCCTCGTCGAAAACGCGCAGCGACAGCCGCGCGGGCTCTCGCGGGGGACGCGGTCGGGCAGCGGCGCGAACTTCACCTTCGAGAGGTCGAGGCTGCCCGTCAGGTACTGGACGGCGCGCGTCCAGAAGCGCGCGTAGAAGCCGGCCGCGTCCGGGTCGGCCGCGGCGCCGAGCTTCCAGCGCCACGTGGAGTCGGTGCTGATGAGCATGACCTTGCCGCGTCCATAGGGCCGCACCGCGGCCACCGGCAGGGGCTTGCCGTCCTCGGCCGTCTCGCGGGGGTGCGAGGCGAGCACCGCCGCGCCCGCGCGCGTCGCCGCG
This sequence comes from Elusimicrobiota bacterium, assembly GCA_023213235.1. Classification (GTDB taxonomy): domain Bacteria; phylum Elusimicrobiota; class Elusimicrobia; order UBA1565; family UBA9628; genus GWA2-66-18. Next base: position 2,154,736 of record CP096137.1, read on the forward strand.
AAGCGGCCCCAGCCGTCGAGCGGGGGCAGGGCCGCCCACGCGCGCGCCGAGGCCTCCGGCGTCTCGTAGAGCCGCACGAGCGGGTGTTCCGGCGGGCCGGGCCTCGGCGAAAACAATCCCGGGATGAAGTCGGGAGCGCGGCCCGACAGCACCACGGGCAGCACCTCCTCGAGCGGCGAGCCCTTGTAGCCGCCGGCGGAGAACGCGTTGTCTCCTCCTTTGACGAGCAGGGCGCCGCCGCCCGCCACGAAGCGGCGCAGCGCGTCGAGGTGCTGAGGCGGCAGGCGGAAGCGCGCCGCGGAGAAGTTCTCCAGGATGAACAGGTCGAACTGCGGCAGGGCGCGGCCGAAGATCTCGTCCACGGGAAACGGAATCAGGGACAGTTCGCGGTCGGGCGCGGGAGAGGGGTTCTCCGGGTTGCGCAGGATCACGAAGGACACGAGCTCGTGGTTCGGGTCGGCCTTGAGGAACTCGCGCAGGGCCGAGTACTCGGCGCTCGGGCGCCCGGCCAGGTACATGATGCGGTACTTCTGCCGCACGATCTCGACGCGGAAGTCGCGCGTGCGCTCGCGCCCGCCGCCGGAGGCCGTCAGGCGGAAGCGCGCCGCGCCGAGCGCGTCGGCCGGCGCCGACAGGGAGACGGGGAACGCCTCCACGTCGGCCGAGATCCGGCGCTTCACGCGCCCCGCCTCGCGCCAGCCGCCGGGAGCCTCCTCGTCGGCCCTCCAGAGAACGACGGTCGCCTCGCGCCCCGCGAGCCCGGTCGCCTCGACCGACGCCTCGACGGGGATCCGTCCGTGCAGGAACGCGAAGTCGGGCGCCTTGAGGTCGAGGAACGCGGCGCCCGTCTCGCGCTTGGACGGGCCGACGCCGAGCGCGTCGAGAGGGGCGCCGAGCGCGCCGACCGCGCGGCCGAGGTCGCCGCCGCCCTCGGCGACGCCGTCGGAGATCAGCCACGCGCGCGCCGGGGGCCGGCGGGGGGACGGCGTCCGGAAGGCTCTGGTCGGGCCGGAAGGCCGCGCCCTCCGGCGCGGCGCCGGCGAGCGCGCCGAGGCCGCCGAGCGGCGTCGCGCGGTCGGTGACGAGCGACACCGACACGTCGGCGCGCTTCTCGATGTCGGCCCGGTTCTCCTCGAGCCAGCGCGCCGCCTGGGCAAACCGCGTCGGCGCGCCGGGGCCCTTCCCCTTCATCGAGTGCCCGGCGTCGAGCAGGATCAGCAGGCGCGGCTTGGTCAGCCGCCCCTCGCGCGAGAGCACGACGGGGCGCAGCACCGCGAGCGCGAGCGCCGCCGCCGCCGCGCCGCGCAGGAGCAGCAAGGTCCGCGAGGCCGGGCTTCGCGACGCGTGCCACGCGAAGCCCGCCAGCGCCGCGAGCGCCGCGGCCCACGCCCAGGGGCCGGCCCCGGACTCCAGGCCCCAGCTCATGGCGCGGCCTTCAGCTTATCGAGGATCGCGCTCTGATGCACGGCGTCCGCCTTGTAGGAGCCCGTCAGCGAGTACATGACGACGTTGAGCGTCAGCCGGCGGGCGAGCTCGCGCTGGGCCTCGCCGCCGGGCACGCACGCGCGCAGCGGCCGGCCGAGCGCGTCGCGCGCCCACGCCCCGAGCGCGTCGTCGCGCGTGTACAGCACGGCCACGCGCCCGCCCCACTCGACGCCCTCGACGGCGCCGTGCACGCGCACGCGCCCCGCGGGGCCCTTGAGCAGAAAGAACGTGCGGTAGAGCACGTGGTCGGCGGGCAGGGGCTTGAGCTCCGCGTCGGGCAGGACGCGCGGCAGTTCCCGGCGCACCCAGCGGTCGAACGAGCCGGGAGGCCCGCCGCCGTTGTCCTCGATCCACAGGAAGCCGCCGCCGGAGACGAACTGGCGCAGCCGCCGCAGCTCGTCGTCCCGGAGCTCCGGCGGGCCTGAAGAACCGCCGAGATACAGAAAGGGCGACGAGAACAGCGCCGCGTCGCCGAGCGTGATCACCCGCCGCTCCGCGCCCGCGCGCACGCTCGTGACCTCGCCGAGCCAGCCCGCCACCGCCGCCGGCGCGTCGGGATACGGATCCCACGACTCGCCGAGCTGCAGCTGCGTCCAAACGAAGCGATCGCCTTGCTGCGCATACAGAGGTCCCGCATGCAGCAAGGCGATTACCAATGAAACGGCGGTCAGGGCGCGTCTGTGAGCATGAGCGTCCTTGCGAGGCGTGAGCGTCATCGCCCGAGCAGCCTTGGAGGGGAGGGCGAGAACGAGTTCGAGCAGGAAGGCCAGAGCCGCCAGGCACAGGAACCAGGCGCCGAGGTCCTGGCCGTACACCGCGTCCAGGAACGGCTGGTCGAGCCCGTCCGGCGGCGCCGGCCGCCACGGCGGCGACGGCGCGGCGGTCAGGTCGCTCTCGCCGCGCGAGCGGTCGAGGTCGGCGGCGAACACGGTCGCGCGCCCGCCGGGCTCCTCGAACAGGTACAGCCCCGGCTGGCCCGCCTCCGCCAGCACCGCCTTGCGGCCCGCGACCGTCAACGTCGTGCGCCGTCCGTCGGGGCCGACGACCGTGACGCGGTCCGGGGCGGCCTCGCCGCGCGACCAAGCGCGCTCGACGGGATCGCCGACCTTGACGCGCCGCGCCGCGTCGGCCGCGCTCTCCGGCACGGTGAGCGCCAGGCACGCGCGCGCCCACGGCACGAACAACGGCTTGAGCCCCAGGTTGCTCCACGACGCGTCGAGCGGCGCGGCCCACACGACGGCGCGCCCGCGCCCGACGGGCCCGGCGACGAGCAGAGGCGCGCCGCCCGCGTCGACGGCCCAGGTCTGCGCGCCCGCCGAGGGCTCCAAGAGAAAGCGCCTATGGACCATGACGCGCGAAAGGTCGAGCTCGTCCCAGCCCGCCGTCGCCTCGCCGGAGAGCGCGGCCTTCACGCCGCGCGGAGACGCCGGCTCCTCCGCCCGCCCGAACCGCGCGGGCAGCCACGGGTACGCCGCGAGCTCCGCGGCGTCCGCCTTGGCGCCGGGCATCAGCCACACGCCCCCGCCGCGCGCGGCGAACGACTCCAGAGCGGCCGAGAGGCCCGGCGCGGGCCGCGCCGCGTCGGCCACGATCACCGCGCCGTAGCGGCCCAGGTCGGCCTCGTTCCAGCGCGCCGCCTCCAGGAAGTCCGCGTCGCGTCCGGCCAAGGTCTCGCGCGCGCCGCCGAACAGCTCCCGCAGGAACCAGCCGGCCTTGCCCGCGCGGTAGAACGACGGATCCGAATAAAGCACGAGCACCCGCGGGGACGGGCGGTGCGTCAACGAGTAATGCGCGACGTCGTCTTCCGCCAGCGCGTCGGCCCGCGCCGCCACGCGTCCCGCCCACGCCGGCGCGTCGGGCGTCTCCGGGTCCGGCAGCGCCAGGCCCGCGCGCCCTCGCCGCCCGCCGGCGCGCTCGCCGCGGAGGAGCCCGCGCGCCTCTCGCCGACCCACAGGTCGAGCGGCGTCGACGCGGCCTCTCCGGCCGCCCCGAGCGTCACCTCGAGGCGCGGCGCGCGCGCGCTCGAGCCCGGCGCGGGCTTGATCGACGAGATCCACGCGTTCGGCAGCGCCGGGAACGCCAGCCCGAGCACGGCCGCCCCGTCGACGGGCGCCGCCCCGCGCAGGCCGTGCGCCGCCCCGTCGCCGAGCACGACGACGGCGCGATGCCGTCCCTTCGCGCTCTTGTCCAGCAGCTCGCCGGCCTTGAGCATGGCCGACGCCGTGTCCGTTCCGCGCCAGCCCGGCCGGGCGGACGCGAGCGCCGCGTCCGCGGCCTCCGCGGACCCCAGCGCGAGAGGGGACTTCAGCGCCTCGTCGAACACGCCGACCGCGACGCGGTCCGACGGACCGAGCAGCTTGAGCAGGCGCCGCCCGGCGTCGCGCGCCGCGTCGAATCTCACGCGCACGCCGTCGCGCGCGCGCATGGAGTACGAGGCGTCCAGCAGAATCACCAGGTCGAGGCCCTCGCCCGCCGCCGCCGCGTCGCCGCGCCGCGCCGGCGCCGCCGCCGCGACGATCAGCGCCGCGAGCAGGGCGCAGCGCGCCGCCATCAGCAGAACCTCGCGCAGGCGCGCCTTGGGCCGGGCGCGCGCGTCGAGCGCCCGCAGCAGCGTCAGATCCGAGAACTTCATCCTCTTCGCCGCGCGCCGCGACAGCAGATGAAGAACGACGGGCAGCGCCGCCAGCGGCAGCGCCCAGAGCGCGGGGAAAGCCGAATCTCACCTGGCGAGCAGGCGCCCGAGCGCCGCCTCCCACCGCCCGGCCGTGTCCACGACGCCGTACGAAATCCCCGCGCGCCGCAGGCTGCCGGCGTACGCCTCCGCTTGCCGCGCGAACGCGGCCCGGTACGCCGGCGCCGCCTCTCGCGCGTCCACGAACAGAGGCTCGCCGCCCTCCAATCCTTCCAGCAGGACGGGCCCCTCGTACGGGAAGTCGCGCTCGTCGGGATCGATCACGCGCGCGACGAGCAGCTCGTGCCTCCGCGCGGTCAGCGCCCCGGCCGCCTTGAGCGCCCCCGCGGCGTCTCCCATGAGATCCGAGATCAGAATGCACAGGCCGCGCCGCGGCAGCGCCTCCGCCGCGGCCTCGATGCCTTTCGCCAGATCCGTTTCCTCACCGGCCTTCAGGGCCGTGAGCGCCTCGTCGAACGCGCCCAACTGCGCGGCGCCGGCGCGCGGGGCAGCGCCAGGCGCGCATCCTTATCGAAGACGACCAGTCCGGCCTCGTCGCCCTGCGCCAGCGCCAGCCACGCGAGCGCGGCCGCGAGCCTGCGCCCCACGTCGAGCTTGGACTCGCGGCCTTCGCCCGCGTAGGCCATCGAGCCCGAGATATCGAGCAGAACGAACACGGGAATGCGGTCTTCGGCCTTGAACTCGCGCACGTAGAAGCGATCGAGACGCGCGTACGCCTTCCAATCGATCGTGCGCGCCTCGTCGCCGGCCGCATAGGGCCGATGCTGGGCGAAGTCGCGCGAGTGGCCGCGGACCAGCGACCGGTGCTTGCCCGCCTGCCCGGACATACCGGACGCGCGCCGGGGCGCCAGCGACAGGCCCTTCAGCCGCGCTTGGGAGGCCGGCTCAAGCCAGCGCATTGAGCAGGCGCTCGATCAGGTCGTCGGGTCTCATGCCTTCGGCCTCCGCCTGATAATTCAGCACGACGCGATGCCGCAGCACCGGCTTGGCCACGCGCCACAAATCCTCTTTCGCCACCGCGAGCCGCCCTTCGAGCAGCGCCCGGGCCTTGGCGCCGAGCACGAGCGCCTGGCTCGCGCGCGGCGACGCGCCCCACGACACGAGCTGCCGCACCTCCTCGCTCGCCGTCGCGTCCTTCGGCCGCGTCGAGCGCACGAGCTTCACCGCGAGCTCTTCCACATTGTCGGGCACGGGCACGCGGCGCACGAGCTCCTGGAGCTCGAGCACCTCGGCCGCCGTCAGCACGGGCTTCAAGACGGGAACCTTCCCGCCGGTCGTCTCCGCCACGATCTTCCGCTCCTCGTCGAACGTCGGGTAGTCGAGAAGCGTCTGGAGAAAAAGCGGTCGAGCTGGGCCTCGGGCAGGGGATACGTTCCTTCCTGTTCGATCGGGTTCTGCGTCGCCATCACGAAGAAGGGGCGAGGGAGCTCCATCGTCTGGGAGCCGGCGGTCACCACACCCTCCTGCATCGCCTGCAGCAAGGCGCTTTGCGTCTTCGGCGGCGTTCTGTTGATCTCGTCGGCGAGCACGAAATTCGCGAACACCGGCCCCTTCACGAACCGCAAGGTGCGGGCGCGCGTCGCGGGATCCTCCTGAAGAATCTCCGTGCCGGTCACATCCGAGGGCATCAGGTCGGGCGTAAACTGGATCCGCGCGCTCTGGAGATCGAGAATCTTCGCGAGGCTCGTGATCATGAGCGTCTTCGCCAAGCCGGGAACGCCTTGGAGCAGGCAATGGCCGCGGGCGAAGAGGGCGATCAGAACTTCCTCAACCGTTCCCTGCTGGCCGACGATGACACGGCCGAGCTGGTCCAGGATGGCCGCGCGGGCTTCGCGCAGGCGCTCGGCTTTCTTCAGGTCGTCGCTCATAACCTTAATTTAGCTGTTTTTGCGCTTCGCGCTCCATAACAGCAGCGCGACAGCCCCGACGGCGCAGACCGCCGCGAGGATCCCCAATATCATCTTCCTCTTCGACGTCTCCTGATTGATCGGAATCGTCGGCGTCTTGGCGACGAGCCCGGGCACGGCGCTCGGGCCCGCCTTGAGCGCGGCCATCGTCCCTATGAGCAAGTCGTCGGCGCTCGGGCCTCGCGCATACACCTGGTAGCCCCAGAAGCACCAGGGCAGGTAGCCGGCGGCGAACTTCTCGCCTCCGGCGGCCGGCGCCCAGGCCCACACCGCGACGGGACCCGCGGCCGTCGGGGCGGCCGTGACGGCGCTCGCCTTGTCCGACGTCGTCTGGGCGCTCGCGGCCGCCAGCTCGCGCACGATCGCGGCCTGCTCATTGGGCTTGGTGGCGTCCGCCTCGGAGAGCTTCTGAAAGAGCACCTCGGAACCCGCTCCTTGAATCACGAGAACGAAGCCCTTCGAGGCTTCCTTCTCCAGGGAGTGCGGGAGCGCAGGCCGCCGCCCAAGGCCAGCTCGAGCTGGGCGTCCAAGCTGCGGGCGATGCCGCTCGTCTGGACGGCGCCCTCGATCCCGCCGAGGTTGAGACCGCCGAGCAGGGAGGGGAGCATCGCTTCGGGCGCGTTGCTCGTGAGGACCGCGAGATACGGGTAGCCTTTCACCGGGAAGACGGCGAGGACGACGCGGTCCTCATTCTTCAGCTGGGCTCTCAAGATATTGGCGTGGACGCCGTTGCGGAAGTTCCTCGACTCGACGCGGCCGGACGTCGTGTAGGGTTGGCGCTGGGTCCGCTTCAAGCCGTTGAGCACGTCGTTGAGATAGCCGCGGATGCCGGCCGGATTGTCCAAGGGCACGGCGGGGGCGCGCTTGACGATGAAAGAAGCGGTCTCCGGGCCCTGAAGGGCGATGGCGATCGTCTTGAGCTTGCCGTCGGCGTTGCCGTCGGCCCAGCCGGGGGAGGGTCGATCGTCGGCCCGCCGGCGAACCCGGCGCCGAGGGCGGGGGTCGTAAGGAGAAGCGCGAGAATGGCGCGTTTCATAGGGGCGTAGTCTATCAAACCGTGGGTCCTTTGACCCATGATCCGGAGACGGGGCGGGGACATGATGGGAGAGAGAGCCAGGAGGCGGCTATGATCGACTTACTGATGTACTTCGGGGTGGCGCCGATACTCGTGATGGCGGGGCATATCGTTCTGACGCGAGGTCCTCGGCGAAAGGCGCTGGCGTGGAAACCCGCGCCGGGGGCGCCGTTGCGGATACCGAGCGCGGAGGAGACGGCGGAGAGCGTCAGGCGGTTTCGGGAGGCGTCGGAGCGGGCGGTGATGATGGACTTCGTGTGGGAGAACTACTCGAAGGGGAGGGCGCTGTTCATCGAGGAGATGAGAATAGCTGCGAGCAAACGCAAATCGCGATCCACGATGAGCATTCTCGAGCGCCTCTAACGCGGAGCCTCAGCCGCGCGCGCCATCAGTTTCCTCACCGGCGCGCGTCGGCTGAAGGCAATGGTTAGACGCCGATCAGGTGCTTCACTCACCGGAGTTGCACGACCAGGTTGCTGTGCAGAGCGTCGGCGATTTTGGAAAGGGTTTCCAGAGTCAGATTCTGATCGGCCCGCTCAATACGAGAAATGACGGATTGAGTCGTTCCAATGGCTTTCGCTAGCTGACCCTGGGTCAGCTGAGCTCTTTCCCGTGCTTTTGCGATTTGGATGGCCATCCGGACTTCAATCCCGGCCTTTTCATACGCCGTTGCCCACTTCGGATCCTTCTCCGATTTGGAAAACACTTCATCGAGCGACATGCTGGCTTTCTTTTTCTTCATAAATCCTCCCAACCGCGGCGGCTAATCCAGTCAGCCATCGCTTTGCGTGACTTCTCAATCTCAGAATCGGGGACTTTCGAGGACTTCTTTAAGAACGCGTTCGTGACTACGACGATGTCCTTCCAGAAGGAATAAAGAAATCGGTGGTGATGGTGCTGAAGAATGACGCGCAACTCCCAAACACCATCCCTGAGGTGCTTCCCGTAGTCTTCCGGGAGGTCCGCCCCCATTTCTGAAAGAGCTATGAACCAGCGCTTGGCCTTGGCTTGATGACTGACGCTCATTGCTCGAGCATAGTCGCATGCCTGGCAGCGGCCGGTCGCCGATCTGTAGAAGTGGACCCGGTATTTCACGCTAATTGGAGTATAGCATATACGCTATATATGTCAAGGCCCGGAAATCGCCGTTTTTTGCCTAATGTGAAAACCAGGATATTGCCAGGCAGACATGTGCCGGTATACCGCGAGGTAGAGCGGTATAGCAGAGTTATACGAGCCCGCGCGGAGCGCTACTCGGGGAAAGTCAGAATGAGCTTTCCGACCGTCTCCCCAGCCTCGAGCGTGCGGTGCGCATCCGCGACCTGCTCGACCGGAAACGCCGCGACCGGGGACTTCTTGAGCTTGCCTTCGCGCATCCACGCCGCGATCTGATCGAACCCTTCCTTCGCGAGCTCGGCCTTCTCGGTGAGGAACACCACGTTGAACCCCATCACCGCGCGGTTTGAAGCCGTCATGGCCAGCGGATTAAACCTCGGCACGCGCAGCCAGTTCCATGCTAAAGACAGCTTCGAAGGCCGTCCGCCACGGGGAAACATCTCAGCGAAGCCATAGATCACAAGGCGCCCGCCGAGTTTGAGCCGATCGAACCCCGGCTTCGGCGTCGTGATCCCGTTCGCGTCGAAGATCGCGTCGAAACCGTCCGGCGCCGCCGCATCGATCTCTTTCCAGAGATCCGGCCCCCGCGTCACGACGAAATCAGCCCCGAACTCCTTCGCGACGGCCGCCTTGCGCGGAGATCCGACCACCGCGACGGTCTTACACCCGGCCAGCTTGGCCTGCTGAAGAAGCGCCGTGCCCACGCCGCCGGCCGCCGAGTGAACCAAGAGAGTCTCGCCCGGAGACACCTTCGCGACGTGGAACAAGGCGTGGTACGCCGTGAAGTGAACGGCGGGAACTCCGGCGCCGTCGTTGAAGTCCCATTCAGGAGGCAGAAGGCGGAGCCTGCCCGGGGGCAAACTTGAACGGACGAATAGCCGCCGAAGCGCGTAAAGCCCATGACCCGATCCCCGACTTTAAACGAAGGGGAGTTGCTCATATCCACGACGCCCGCGAACTCGAAGCCGGGCGTGATCGGATAATGACCGCGAGCGGCCTCGTACCAACCCTCGCGCACGATCGTGTCGGCGTAGTTGATGCCCGCCGCGCGAACGCGGACCCGCACCTCGCCGGGCCCCGGAACGGGGTCGGCCTCATCGAGGATTTCCAGCGCGGAGTGCCCTCCGGGCACGCGGACGACCACTCTTCTCATGGCTCATATAGTAGGTATAATGCGCCCATGGGACAACAGTACGGGTTTAAGGAAATTCTGATCGCTGGCGGTCCGGTTCTGGCGCTGATGATCATGCTGTCCATCTACTGCGTCGCCCTCATCTGGGAGCGGTGGAAGTTCTTCAAGAAGAACATCGGAAACTCCACGGAGTTTTTGGCGAAGGTCCGCGCCGCCTGCGACGCCGGCAAGCTGCCTGAGGCCGCCAACCTGGCGAAGGGCCACCGCGGTCTCGCGTCCGGCGTCGTCATCGCCACGCTGAGCGGTCCCAGCAACCGGGATGAGCGCCGCCGCGGCGCCGAGCGCGCCGCCGGACGAGCCGTCGCCGAGTTGGAGAAGGGGATCTCGACCTTAGGCACGATCGCCTCCGTCGCTCCGTTCATCGGCCTGTTCGGAACGGTGCTCGGCGTCATGCGCGCCTTTAAGGATCTCGCCGCCGCCACCGGCGCCGGCCCCGGGCTCGTCGCCGTCGGTATTTCCGAGGCGCTCATCTGCACCGCCGCCGGCCTCGCGGTCGCCATTCCCGCCGTGGCCGCCTTCAACCACTTCAACCAGAAGATCGCGCGCTTCGACGAGGAGCTGCACTGGATGATCGACGAAGTGCTCGACGGCTTGGCCGAGCGCGCCCACAAATAAAAGGATGAACGTCGACCAAGACCGGTCGAAGGGACGCAAGCGGAAGGTCATCGCGGAGATGAACCTGGTCCCGCTCATCGACGTCTCCCTGATCCTGGTTATTATTTTCATGGTGCTCACGCCGATCCTGGTGAACCACCAGTTGACCGTGAAGCTGCCCAAGGCCAGCTCCGGAGCGCCCGCCGCGTCGGATTCCGTCGTGACGATCCAGATTTCGAGGAACGGCGCGGTGACGATCGAAGGGATCGCGATCAAGGCGGACAAGCTCGAGCGCGAGATGACGCTGAGGCTGCCGAAGTCGGCCAACAAGACCGTGCTCGTCCAGGCGGACCGCTACACCGCGGTGGAGAAGGTCGTGACGGTTCTGGATTACGCGAAGAAGCTCGGGGTCAGCAAGTTGGGGATCGGAGTGAGCCCGAGTGAATGAGGCGCTGAAGCCCTACTTCGCGCGGTCGGCCGGCGCCCACGCCGCGCTGCTCGTCGCTTTTATTCTTTACACGCCGACGCTGAAGAAGAAAGCGGACAAGGTGTACATGATCGACTTCGTCGGCGGGCCGACGGTGATGCAGAGCGCGGCGCCCGCGGAAGCGCCCGCGGAGAAGGACTCCGGCCCCGCGGAGCCCGCGAAGGCGACCCAGCAGGCGGAGCAGGACACCTACGCGACGAAGAAGCACCGGGCCGTGGCGCTGCCTCGCCCGAGTCTTCTGAGCGGATGGAGCCGCTCGAGCGCGCCGCCGAGGCCGTCGATGGCGCAGGGGACGTCGATGTCGGCCGCCGCGGCGGGGCCCGCGGCCGGGATGCCCGGAGACGCCGCGGGCATCGAGACCGACATGCCCAATTTTCCGTATCCCTGGTACATCACCCAGGTGCGGCAGATGCTCTGGGCCGCGTGGCAGAAGCGGATGCCGGCGGCGACGGGGGAAGGCGTCGTGGTCTTCGCGATCGTGCGCAACGGGGCCTTCACGGATTTGAGGATGGAGTCGAGCTCCGGGGATCAGGCGTTTGACGAGGCGGCGATCGAGGCGGTCCAGGCCGCGGCCCCGTTTCCGGCGCTTCCCTCGGACTTTTCCGAGCCATTTCTGAAGATCCACCTGACGCTGAAGTCGGAGGCCTCGTGGCGCTGATCCGCAGCTTTCTGCTGGCGATCGGCGTCTACGGGCTGTACGCGCTGTGCTTCCCGGAGTGGAGCGGAGAGGCGTATCACGTGATGGTGCTCTCGGTGATCGCGGGAGGCGCCGTCGGGGTCTGGGCGCTCGACAAGATCTTGGATCTCGGCAGCGGCGCGGGGAAGATCGGCATCGAGCTCGGCTTTCTGGTGGCCGTCGCGCTGTTCCTGGGGTACACGATGCCCCAGAAGTCGGGCAAGGCGCCCTTCGAGCAGTGGGCGGAGGGCGCGCGGCCGAACCGGACGAAGGCGCGCCAAGGCCTCGAGCGCCTGAAGATCAACCCCAACGGCCCCGTCGCGTCGCGCTTGGTCGACCTGTTCCCGCGCTGACGCCATAAACGTCGCAATCATGTCACCCCTCCGCCGTGGAGGGAATCATGCCCATAAGTCAACAATGTGGCATGAACGCGGTCCTGACCACGACGTCGCCCAAGGAGCGCACGAGCCGCGCTCATTTCTACGCCTTTCTCGCGACCCTGCTGCTGACGGTCGCGCTGTTTTTGAGGATGGCGGCGCCGTATCTCCTGTCGATCTTCCTCGGGGGCCTGCTCGCGCTGCTGGCGGCGCCGGTCGACGCCCGGCTGAAGAGGCATCTGCCGCCGTGGGCGGCGGCGGCGGCGACGGTATTTTTGGTGATGACGCTCGTGATCGGACCGATCGCGGCGTTCGGGACGGTCGCGGCGCGGCAGGGCGCCGAGGTGGCCAAGAAGCTGTCGACGCTCGAGGAATTCTCGCCGAGGGCGCTGACGCGGACGCTGTCCCGCGGGCCGGTCGGTCGCGTGCTGGGCAGCCCCGACGAGGTCAACGCGCGGCTGAAGGCCGCGATCCGCTCGGCGGGCACGAGCTCGAGCGGGGCGCTGCTCGGGCTCGCGGCGGGCATTCCGCTGTTCCTGCTGCAGGCGGCGATCACCTTGCTCACGTTTTATTTCTTTCTCCTGGACGGACGGCGCTTCTGCGAATGGACGCTGAAGCGGACGGCCGTCGAGGCGGACGTGCGCGACAAGCTGAGCCGGACGTTCGCGCAGACGGCGCGGTCGACCGTCATGGCGGGGTTCGCGGCGGCCGGGACGCAGTCCCTCGTGATCCTGGTCGCGTACCTCGGGCTCAACGTCCCCGGGGCCTTCGTCGCGGCGGGAGGGACGTTCCTGCTCGCGTGGGTGCCGGTGCTCGGCAGCCTGCCGGCTTCGCTCGCGGGGATCGCGTATCTCTATTCGCAGGACGAGATGGGGCGGGCGGGGGCGATGGCGGCGTTCGCGGTGCTCGCGGGCTTGTCGGACAATCTCGTGCGGCCGTACGTGCTCAAGGGGCGCGACGACATGCACCCGCTCCTGGGGCTCGTCGCGATCATCGGAGGGGTCGACATGTTCGGCGTGCTGGGGCTGTTCCTGGGCCCGCTGCTGGCGGCGGTCCTGATCTTCATGCTGGACCTGTGGCCCGAGATCGGGGCGCGGTTCGGCGTCGACGTGTGCGATGGGGAGCGCTAGCCTCGCCATGGCCCTCGCGGCCCTGCTCGGCGGGACGGCGCGGGCCGCGGAGATCACGCTGTGCCCGGGGGTCGTCTTCCAAGGAGCCGACGTCGGGCTGACGCCCGTCGAGCGGCGGCTCGTGTGCGGCGACCCAGAGAACGAGGGCTGGCGGGAGATTCCGCGCGCGCAGGCCCGGCGTTTTCTCGAGGCGTTCCTGGAGAAGCGCGGACGGCTGCACCCCGTGTTCATCGAAGAGGGGGCCGGCCTGCGCGTGGACCCCGGCCCCGTGACCGATATCGCCCGGCTGGAGGGAGAAAACCTCCCGCCGGGCATCGACTTGACCAAGAAGAGGAAGGTGCGCGGCACGCCGCTGACGCCGGCGGCGCTCGACCGCGTGAAGGCGCACCTCGTCCGGGAGCTCGAGAACCGGGGCTACGCGTGCCCGTCGGTGGAGATGAGCGCCGACGCGGACTCCGCGACGGTGAGGGCGCGTTTTCCCGGCGGGCTCGTCTCGAACGCCGACCCGATCGAGCAGCCGGACCTGCCCGGAGTCGATCCCGGGATCTTCCGCCGCTTCGAGGCGTTCGAACGGGGAAAGCCCCTCGACCGGCGGCTGCTCGACCTGACGTCGCGGCGCGTGGTCGCGGAGGCCCTGTTTCTCAACTCGTACTACGACGTCTCCTGCGCGACGGACGGGGCGCGCATCGTGCACCGCGTGGGCGCGGCGCCGCCCCGCATCGTGCGCATCGGAATCGGCGTCGACACGCAGGGCTCGCGCGCTTCCGCGCGCGCTGGAACCACTCTCGCATCGGCTGGCGCGCGAGCACGGCCGAGGCGTCGGTGACGGCGTCGAAGCTCGAGCAGGCGCTGGACGCGCAGATGCGCGCGTACCTGCGGCCGTCCTCGCGCGTGTACCTGCTGCCGCGCGCGCAGGCGCAGCGCCTCGACCAGCCGCGCTTCGAGACCGTGTCGTCGCAGCTGTCGTTGATGCCCGGCCTGTCGTGGGACGACGACCAGACGCGCGTCGAGGCGCGCGCGGGTCCGGCGCTCGAGTACGCGGACACCAAGCGCGGCGTCGGCCCGCAGGACTCGTACTTCCAGACGTTCAACGCCCACGCCGAAATCATCGACCACCGCTTCGAGTACTGGATCCGGGATCCCCGCGAGGGCTTCCGCGCCGAGCTCGACACCGTGTCGCGCGTGTCGAAGGTCGCGTCGTCGCTGACGGCGCACCGCGCGCGGGCGGGCGGGGAGGCGCTGTGGAACCTCGGCGGCTTCGACCCGCCGCTGGCCGTGCTCGGCACGCGCGGCTGGATCGGCACGACCGTCGTCGGCGACCGCGACGCGGCGCAGCGCGAGCTTCCGCCGGCGATGCGCTTCTTCATCGGCGGCGACGCCGACTTCCGCGGCACGGGCCCCGGCGAGCTCGGCGACGAGGCGGGCTTCCTGACGGGGGTGTACCAAGGGTGGGAGCTGCGCGCGGGGAGGTCCTGCCCTGGGGGTCCAGCCGTTCGTGTTCATCGACGCCGCGATGGCGGGGCGCTCGTCCCTGCGGTTCGACCCCGACGTGTACTACGCGCCGGGCTTCGGGTCGCGCTGGGCGACCTTCATCGGCGCGTTCCGGCTGACCTTCGCGCGCAGCCTGATCTGGCGCAGGGATCCCGCGACGGCTCCGGGCCGGCGCCATTGGCAGTTCTTCTTCAGCTACGGGAGGGAGTTCTGAGGCGCCTCCTGCTCGCCGCCGGCCTCGGCGTCCTGGGCCTCGCCGCGATTCTCGGCGGGGGCGCGGCGCTGTTTTTGGAGAGGCCCGGCCTGCTTCTGACGTCAAGGGCCGCCGCGTTCCTTCTTCCGCGGCTCGCGGGCCAGTGGAAGCCGCGCTGGAGCGAGCTGACGCTCTCCGCGACGAAGGCGGGGACGCGGCGCCACCGCTACGTCGTGCGCGCCTCGGACTTCTGCGCCGAGGATCCGGCGGGAGCCTGGAGCGCCTGCGTCGGGACCCTCGAGCTCGCCGTCCTGGTTTCCTACTCGAGACGCGGCGCGCGCGTCCTCCGGCTCGAGGCGCTCGACGCGCTCGGCGCCGCGGCCCGGGCCGACTTGACGCGCGTGCGTCCCGGCGGACGCGCCGGCGGACGCGCCGGCGCGCTGCGCCCGGAGACCGTCGGCCCCGTGCGAGTCCAGCTGGCGTCGCTGTCGCTCGTCTCCGACGGCGCGGAGCTCAGCGGCGAGGCGCGCGCGGCCTGGAAGCCGGGACGACGCCGCCCGCTGCGGGCCGCCGCGGACCTCTTCGTGAAGGCGGGGGACGGACGCGTCGCCTGCGCGCCTCGGCGTCCGCGGACGCCGACCTCTTCGAGGGGACTCGCCGACCCGCCTCGACGCCTCGGCGCGCGCGGCGCTCGAGGGGACGGGTACCGCGCGCCTGCGCCTGCGCCTGCGCCGGGAAGGGCCGGCCTGGCGGGCGGCGGGGCGCGGCGAGGTCGCTCCCGACTCGGGCCCGGTGCGCTCGGTCTCGCTCGAGGACTGCGCCGGCGCCGCGCCCGCGGGGCAGGGCGTGCCGTCGCGCGGGAGCTTGACCTGCGCCCTGCGGGCGAGGCTCGGCGGCGCGGTGAAGGACGCCGGCCTCGAGTCGCTGACCGGGCGCCTCGACGCCGCGGGACGCTCCGAGGACGGCCGCTTCGAGGTCACGCTCGCGGCGCGGACGGATCCGGCCGCCGCGTGGTTCGGCGCGTTCGCGCGCGCGGAGCTGTCGGCGTCGGGACGCCTGGACCGCCCGCTGTCGGAGGCGAGGCTGAGCCACCGCGTGCGCGCGACGGTCGACGAAGCGCGCTACGAGGACGTCCTGGCCCGGCTCAAGGACGGCGACTGGGCGATTCCCGCGCCCTTCAACGCGCTCCAGGGAACGTTTTCCGCGGAGGCCGAGTCCGGAGGCGACCCGCGGTCCGCCCGCCCCGAGGCGGCCTACCGCGTCTCGGTCCGCCTGGCGGGCGGTCGCCAGTTGCTGCGCGCCCGCGCCGAGGGCACGGTCTCCGCGCGTCGCCGGCGCGGCGCGCCGCTCGAGCTCGAGCACGAGGGGACCTTGACGCTCGAGGACGCCGCCCTCGACCTGCCGCGCCTCGAGGCCGGGGCGCCGCCGCGCGTCTTCTCCGACCCTCGCATCCGCCGCCGCTCGCGCGAGGCCGCCGCCGCGGCCGCGCGCCCGGCGCGCCGGGGGTCCGCGCCGTCCTTGCGCTGGCGCATGGCCGTGCGCACGGTCAAGCCCGTGACCGTCCATTCGAACCTCGCGGCGACGCCGGTGCCCGTCGCAATGGCGCTGACGTTGGCCGGTCCGCCGTCGTCCGCGTCGGGAGGGCTGTTCATGAAGCCGTTCCGCGTCGAGCTGTTCCGGCGCACGGCCTCTGTGCGCCACCTGCACGTGGCCGTCTCCTCGGCCGCGGGCGGGCACGGCCTCGACGGGGTCGTCGTCTACGAGGCGCCGCGCGCGCGCGTCACCATCCGCCTGCTCGGCACGACGGAGCGGCCGCGCGTCGAGCTGACGAGCGAGCCCCCGCTCAAGCGCGAGGACATCATCGCGCTCCTCATCTTCAACAAGACGCCCGAGGAGCTCGATCCCGAGCAATCGGCGTCCGTCGGCAACACCGAGAGCGCGCTCGAGAGCCGCGCGTTCGGCCTGGCTTCCCTTTATCTGTTCGGCGCGACGCCCGTCGAGCACGTCGGCTACGACACCGCGTCGCGCACCACGACGGTCAAGCTGCGGCTGCCGGGCGGGGCTTCGCTCGCGCTGGGCAGCGACTTCGACCAAAGCCGCGAGCTGCGCCTGCGCAAGACGCTCGCGCCGCATTGGGCGCTGGAGTCCGAGGTCACCGACCAGGGGCGCGAGAACCGCGCCGCGACGACGTTTCTCGAGTGGTTCAACAGGTACTAACTATGAAACACGCCATCATCGCCGTTCTGCTCGCCGCGCCGGCCGCCGCCGCACCGTCGCTGACGACGTGCGTGTACTACGAGGGAGCCGCGGAGCGCCCCGCCAACGGCCGCGTGCACGCGATCATGCTCGAGAACCTGCTCGGCCATTTCCGCGAGGTGAAGGCGGAGCGCCGCGAGATCGGCTCCTACCGCGCCGGCGACCTCTCGCGCTGCGACCGCGCGGCCTACATCGGCAGCGACTTCGCGACGGTCCTGCCGGAGGCCTTCCTCGCCGACGCGTCCGCCTATGGACGGCCGATGCTGTGGATGAACTACGGGATCTGGCAGCTGCGCGACCGCATCGGCCACGCGGCCTTCGAGAAGAAGACCGGCTTCCGCTTCCTGAAGATGCGCGGAGCCGACCCGGCGCCGCCGGGGGTCATCCCGGCCTTCTACCGTCATTTCGAGTACAAGGGGAAGCGCCTCGAGAAGGTCGCCGCGCTGCGGCCCGACGGCTCGCTCATCGGCGCGCCCGAGATCGCCCTGCTCGAGCCCTCGGGCGCGCGCGTCGTCGCGACGGCCGCCCACTCCGCGGACGGCTCGACGACCCCGTACGTCACGGAGCGCGGCGGGTTCTGGTACGTCGCCGACAACCCGTTCCTGTTCATCGACCCGCGCGACCGCTACCTGATCCTCGCCGACGTGCTCTTCGACTTCCTCGGCCTGCCGCCGCGCGGCGGCGGGCACGCGCTCGTGCGCCTGGAGGACGTGCACCCGAACTACGACGTGCGCCTGCTCTACAAGACGGTCGACCTGCTCAAGGCGCGCGGCGTGCCGTTCGCGATCTCCGTGATCCCGATGTACGTCGCGCCGGGCAAGGCCGAGTCCTCGGGCGTCGAGATCGGCTCGAAGAAGGCGTTTCTCAAGGCGCTGCGCTACGCCCAGGACAACGGCGGCGAACTGCTGCTGCACGGCTACACGCACGACGTCGCGGGCACGCCGGAGTGCGCGTCCCTGGGGACGGGGGCCGGCTATGAGTTCTGGGACCGGTGCCGCCAGGCTCCGCTGTCGGCCGATTCGACCGACTTCGCGCGCAAGCGCGTCGTCGACGCCAAGCGCCTGCTCGTCAAGGCGGGGCTCTCGACGGTCGCCTGGGTGACCCCGCACTACGCGGCCTCGCCGGCGGACTACGCGATCTTCGGGAAGTACTTCGACCGCGTCGTGCAGCGCGTCTGCGTGTACTTCGCGGGGGCGGCGCCGTCGCGCCGGTGTTCGTCAGCCAGTTCTTCCCGTACACGATCTACCGCGACCACTACGGCCAGTTCGTGTGGCCGGAAAACCTCGGCTTCGTGCCCATGCCGGGCTCGAACTGGGGCAACGAGACGCCGGGGGACGTCGCCGCGGCGGCCGACGCGGGCACCGTCGTGCGCGACGGGTGGGCGTCGTTCTACTGGCACCCCCAGCTCATGGCCCGGAAGGGTGAGGCCGCGCGCCTCGAGAAGCTCATCGACGCGGTCCGCGCCAGCGGCTACGAGTTCGCGTCGCTGAAGGCCCTGCGGGCCCGCGGGGAGTAGCGCCTCAGCGCTTGATGTCGACGTTCTTGATCTTGACGCCGCCCTCGAGAGAGGGGGTCAGGGCGCGGATGAAGGCGTTCTTGAGCAGGCCGCCCGTCGCGCTCCAGAGGTCGGGGTCGGCGTCGCCGAACTCGCCCTCGAACGGGATCTTGGTCGCGATCTGGTCCTTGGCCTGGTTCTTGAGGAGGACGCCGGCGGCCGCGGCCACGTGGGCCCAGAGCTTCTTCAGGAACGAGCGCCGGCTCTTGTCGACCTCCAGATCCTTGATGATCGGCTTGACGTAGCCGGTGAAGCCGCCGTCCTTGGCGGCCGCCTCGGCGTAGAGCGCCAGCGTCCCCTTGTTCACGCGGAATTTGGCGTAGGCGTCGAGCAGGTCGTTGAGGCCGGAGAGCTCCACGTCCCTCAGGACGGACCGGAGCTCGAAGGTCGGGGTCTTCGCCAGCGGATCGGCGTCCAGCGAGACGGCCAGCGTCCCCGTTCCGAACGCGCGCGACGTCGCGCGCACCGTCGCCGGCAGGCCCCGCGCGTCCGCCGCGCCGCGCACGGTCTCGAAGTTCTCGGCGCGCAGGTCCATGTGCTCGAGGTCGACGGCGAACGGAGGCTTGGAGCCGTCGTCGCGCCAGCGCACGAAGCCGTCCTCGATCGTCAGGCGGTTGATCTCGAGCGGCATGAGGATGTCGACGGCCCCCGCGCGGGAGCGGTCCATGCGCCCGCGCTGCCGCCTCTCGGCGGCCTCCGGGCGCAGGTTCATGCGCGGCCGCAGCAGCGCGATCTCGCCGACGAGGCGGCCTCGCAGCAGCGCGCCCCACTCGACGGAGAAGTCGATCTCCTCGCATTCGAAGAAGGGCGAGACCTCGCCGCCGTCGGCCTTCTCGATCTTGAGCCCGCGCACCGCGTACGCGCCGCGCCAAAGATGCACGTCGACGTCCCGGAGCGCGCCCTTGTACCCGTCGAGCCGCGCCAGGCGGCGGTTGGCGTACGACTTCACCGCCCAGGGCAGGGCCGCGCGCAGGCCCGCGAGCGTCAGAATGACCCCGGCGATCCAGAGCGCCATGACCCGGCGGCGGCGAGCGTGCTGGGCGAGCCGTACGCCCCGCCCGTTCGCGCGCGTGAGGACGCGCGCGAGCGCGCTCACCGCGTCTCCTCCGCGAGGAAGCGGCGCGTGCGAAACGTCCAGTCGCCGTCCGCGCCGTCGCGGCTGCGCACGAGGATCTGATGGCGCCCGGGGCCGTAGCCCGACCAGTCGCACCACCAATGGCCGGCCGCGCGGCGGCAGGAGAGCCACTCGCCGCCGTCGACGGCGATCTCGACGGCCGTCGCGGGGCCGGAGAGGCGGATCGTATAGCCTCGCAGGGAGACGATCTCGCCCTCCTGCGGGTAGTCGAGCTCGACGGCGGACGCGCGTCTCTGGGCGGTGATCATGGCCCGATTCTACCGCGCGGCGCCGCGCGGCGGTATGACCGCCCCGTCACGGTTTCTCGACGGCCGCCGTCATTCGCGCTCGTCGAGGTCGGCGCCGCGCGCGCGCGCGACGGAGTCCTGGTCGTAGCGCACGATGTCGGCGATGAGCAGCAGGCCGGCGACGGCCGCGACGAGGAAGAGGATGATGGCCAGCCCCGGGTACTCGAAGATCCGGAAGCTCGTCTCGACGCGCATCAGCAGGGCCGCCCCGATGATCAGCGACGCGAGCACGACTCCGAGCGCGATGCGGTTGGCGATCTTCTGCATGCCGTCGATGAGCAGCCGCTCGTCGACGGCGTCGACCTTCACGCGCAGCTCCTGGCGGCCGAGCACGTCGAGCGCTCGGCCCAGGCGCTCGGGGAGTCGCTGGACGAACTTCTGCGCCTCGAGCACCGCCGCGGCGGCCCCTCCCTGGGTGATGGTCTTGGCGAGGCGCTCCTGGAAAAGGAGCGACGACTCGTCGCGGACGGCGGCCGCGGGCTCGAAATCGGGGTCGAGCGTCGAGACGATCTGATCGAGGTTCAGCAGGGCCTTGCTGATCATCGTCATCTCCGGCGGCTGGCGCAGGCCGTGCACGCCGGAGAGCCGCGCCATCTCGAAGATCACGCGGCCCAGGTTGAGCTGCGAGATCGTCGCGTCCCGCTGGGTGAGGACGAGGCGGGAGACGCGCTGGCGGAATTCGGCCTCGCGGAACCCCTCGCGTCGGCGCCCGATCTTGATCATGAGCGTCGCCGCGTCGTCGCTGCGCCCGTCGCTGATGGCGAGGAGCAGACCGAGGAGGTTCTGCTGCAGCTCCGGCCCGACGCGCCCCGTCATCCCGAGGTCGAGGATCGCGACCTTGCCGCCGGACAGCACGATGTTGCCCGGGTGCGGGTCGGCGTGGAAGAAGCCGTCGACGAGGAACTGCTGAAGATAGGCGCGGAACAGCTGCGAGGCGAGCGGCGGCCCGTCGACCTCGTTGAGCGCGAGGGGGAGAGGGCGGTGATCTTCCGGCCCTCGACCCAGTCCATCGTCAGCACGCGCTCTCCGCAGAAGTCCTCGTGCGGCGACGGGACGACGAGCTTCTCGAAGCGCTCGAGGTTCTCTCCGAGCCGGCGCAGATTGCGGGCCTCGGCGCCGTAGTCGAGCTCCTGGTAGAGCCCGCGGCGGAACTCGTCGAGGATCCGCGCGAACTCGTAGCGGCGGCCGACCGTCGTGTGCCGGTCGAGAAAGACCGCGGCCTCCTGGATGGCGGCCATGTCGTCGGCGATGACCTCCCGAAGGCCCGGACGCTGGACCTTGATCGCGACCAGGCGGCCGCCGCGCAGAGCTCCGCGGTGCAGCTGCGCCAAAGACGCCGCCGCCGCCGGCTGGGGGTCGATCCACGCGAAAGCCTTGTTCACGCGGACGCCGAGGTCCTCTTCGATGATGCGCTCGGCCACCGCGAAGGGGAACGGCTCGACCTTGTCCTGCAGGCGCGAGAGCGCCTCGAGGTGCGCGGCGGGCAGCACGTCGGGCCTCGTCGAGAGCAGCTGTCCGAGCTTGATGAAGGTCGGGCCGAGGCGCTCGAGATGCGCGGCGAGCTCGCGGGCCTCGTCGGTGCCCGCGCCGTCGCCGGGCTCGGGCTCCTCGCCCATGTCCCGGCGCTCGGCTCCCGCGCGCGCGTAGCGCCGCATCAGGACGGCGATGTCCTTGTAGCGCCCGAGGTGCCGAAGCTTGAACGCGGTGCCGAGCACGGGATCAGCGCGTCGCGCGGCGGGTCGAGCGGCGGCCGGTCCGGCGGCGGACGGCGCGGCGCCGGCGCTTCATCGGCGGGGCCACGGCCATGGCCAGGCGCTCGGCCTGCCCGACGGCGCGTCCCAGCGGCTCGCTCATCTCGGTCGCGCGCTCGCGCAGCTTCACGACGATCCCCGAGCCCTCGGCGCGGCGGCGGGCGTACCAGGCGTCGAACTGCGAGCGCGTCAGGCGCCCGGAGCGGATCGCGTCGGCGATCCCCACGCTTTCGTCGGCCGCGCGGCCGAGCGTCGCGAACATGCCCTCGTTCTTCCTGCTCATGGCGTCCTCCTTGTCCGCACACAGTGTAGCGGGCGTCCCGCGCGCGGCCCATGCCGGTCCTGTAACGCTTCGGCGACGGGGATGGGGAAAAAGGGTCACGGCCCCGCCATGGCCGCTCGCGCGCGCGCGTACTAGAATGGCTCGATGACCGGCCGCCGCGGCGCGATAAGGGCGTGCGCGGGGGCGCTTCTCCTCCTCGCCGGGCCCGCCGCGGGCCGCCGGCGGGCGCCGACGCCGGGCCTCGCCGGCAGGCCGATCCGGGCCGTCGTCATCGAGACCAACAACGTCTTCGATCCGGGCCTGCCCGCCGAGTCCAAGCGCATCTACCGGGCCGCCAACACGCTCCACCGGACGACGCGGGAGAGCGTCGTGCGCCGCGAGGTGCTCTTCGAGCCCGGCGCGCCCTACGACCCTCTCCTGGCCCGCGAGACGGAGCGCAACCTGCGCGCGCTGTCCTACATCCGCCGCGCCGAGGTGACCGCGGCCGCGACCGCCGACGGCGGGGTCGACGTGCTCGTGCGCACCTGGGATTCCTGGAGCCTCGAGGTCGTCGCCGGCTTCAAGCGCGTGGGCGGCTCGACCGAGCTCAAGGGAGGCTTCGCCGAGCACAACGCCTTCGGGCGCGGCAACGACCTGACGGCCGTCTACACCTCGGCGGGCGGCAGCCCTCGAAGTCGCTGGCCTGGCGCGACCGCCAGTTCGCGAGCATCCACCACCTCGACCTCATTCTGACCGCGGAGGCGGGTCCCGAGTCGCGGTCCTACTCGGCCTCCCTGACCCGCCCTTTCTACGCGTCGATCACGAAGGACTCGGGCTCCGTGCGCGCCGCCCGGACGGAGGGACGCGCGCAGGTATGGGAAGGGACCGTCCGCGCCGGCGAGGCGCGCCGGGTCGTGACCGAGGCCGGAGTCACGTACGGCCGGGCGCTGACGGCGACGACCGAGCGCGCGCTTCGGCTGCGCGGAGGGGTGCTCGCGCGGGAGGTGGCCTGGGAGCGTCTGCCGCAGACGGCGGCCCTTCCCGCGGCCGTGCGCCGCGTCTACCTCCAGGCCGGGGGCGACCACGAGACCGTCGACTTCGTCACCGAGCGGCGCTTCCAGAAGTTCACGAAGGACGAGGACTACAACGTCGGGCTCGTCGTCTCGCCGTCGGTCTCGTGGGCGCCTCCGCTCGGCGCGGAGCGCACGGAGTCGCAGGTCATGCCCGCGATCGTCGCGCGCAAGGGCTGGGACTGGGAGAACCGCCTGCTCATGCTGCGCGCCTCCTACGGAACGGCGTTCGTCGACGGCGGCGGCGCCAACCGCGTCGCCGGCGGAGACGCGCTCTTCTTCATGGCGGGCCTGCCGAGGCAGACTCTCGCCTTCCACGCCGGCTATGACCACGGCTGGCGCCTCGATCCCACCCAGCGCCTCGGGCTCGGAGAGAGCAACGGCCTGCGGGGCTACGGCCTCTCGGAGTTCGAGGGGGAGAGGCGGCTGCTCCTCAACTTCGAGGACCGGATATTCCTCGCCGACGAGGTCCTGCGCGTCGTCGACGTCGGCGCGGTCGTCTTCTTCGACTCGGGCGCCGCGTGGGCGTCCGGCCGCCAGACGCGCCTCGCCGAGCTCAAGAGCTCGGCCGGGCTGGGCCTGCGGCTGGCCCCGTCGCGTTCGGCGGCGAACAGCCCCGTGCGCATCGATCTGGCGCGCGCCCTGTCTCCGAGGGGGGCGGTCGCCCTGGTCGCTCTCCATCCTGGCGGGGCACGCCTTCGGGCCGGAATGAGCGGGCGCGTCAAAAAGAAGAGCCGGGCGAGGAGGCCGCGCCTCCGCCGCCCGGCTCCCGGAGAAGGTTCAGCGGACCTTCAGCTCGTTGACGACGTTTCCGCGTCCCGCGATCGCCGCGGCCCGCTCCTCGGCCTCGCTCCTCTCCTTGGCGCTGTGCACGAAGCCGCGCAAGGTCACCTTGCCGTTCTCTCCGGCGACGACGGTGAAGTCGTTGACGGAGACGCCCGGCGTCGTCGAGGACGGCACGCCGCTCGACGTCGGGGGTCCCTGCATGACCGCGGTGCGGACGCGGTCGACGAGCACCGTCCCGCCGTTCGCGGCGGGGGCGGCGTTGGGGTCGGTCACGAGCGGGACGTCGGGTCCCGGCGCCGTCGGATTGGGCAAGGTCGGCCCCGCGTCGCTGGGATTCTGCCCGGGCACGGTCTGGCTCGGATTCTGGGGGGACGTCGTGGAGCTGGGGTTCTGCGGGCTCGTCGTCGAGCTCGGGTTTTGAGAGGGCGCGTTCGTGGTCTGGCTGTGGAGAACGCCCGCGACGGCGAGCGCTCCGACGACGGCGACGGCCAAGGTCGGTCCGGTCTTCATTCGATCCTCCTTTCGGTTTATATCGGCCGCCGGACGATGTTCCGCAGGCCGAGAAGCGGGCTCACGTCGGCCCGGCAGTGCGGCTGCTTGCGTCCGGCTTTGGTCAGGACGGCCTGCACGATCTGCCGCCGGCGCGCGCGGAAGGCGCCCGCGGCCGCCAGCAGGCGGTAATTCGCGGCGCGGCGCGGACGCTCGCCGCGTCCGGGGCCGAGCGCCGGCCACGCGCGCTCGAGATTCGCGTGCCAGGCGAGCATGGTGGGATCTCCGTGGGGCCCGAGATTGTGGAAGTCCTCGGCGACGAACGACGACTCGAGCGCGGAGGTCAGCCCCGTCATCGTCGGCGCGACCCCGCCGCGCCAGGGGCCCGGCCACGGATCGCCGCCCTCGCGCACGACCGCGTCGAGCAGGGCGACGCCGTCGTCCTTGAGGCAGCGCGCGGCGGCGTCGACGAACGGCCGGTGCTGCGGCTCCGGCAGGCGCTCGAGCGAGCCGAGAGCGACGACGCGGTCGAAGCGGCCGTGCGCGGAGGCGAACGGCACGGACACGATCTCCACGGGCAGCTTGCCCGCCGCCGCCCGCGCGGCCTCGGCGCGCGCCGCGTCGGGCTCGACGCCGAGCACTCCGACGCCGTGCCTCTCCGCCGCGTAGCGGGCGAAGGCGCCCCACCCGCAGCCGAGCTCGAGCACGGTCATGCCGGGGCGCAGGTCGAGCTTCAGGCAGACGAGCTCGAGCGCCGCCTCCTGGGCCTCGTCGAGCGTGGACGCGCCGGCCCAGTAGCCGGAGTGGTGCGCGAGTCGTCCGCCGAGCATCGCGCGCACCAGCTCGTCGTCGGGAGCGTCGTCGGGCGGCGGCGCGCCGCCCGACGCGCGCCACTTCAGGCGCAGCGCGGCGAGCTTCGCGCGCAGGCCGCGCGGCGGGCCTCCCGCTGAAACCGTCCCCGCGCGGTAGAGGCGGGTGAACAGCTGGTCGAGGCGGTCGCAGTCCCACCAGCCATCGACGTACGCCGCGGCCACGGCGGACGCGCCGCCCTGCAGCGCGCGCTCGAAGAACGCGGGCTCGCTCACGCGCACGTCCCACGGGCGGTGCCCGCCGACGACCACGTCGGACTCCGACAGCAGGTCGCGAACGGCTTCTTCGGCGGCTCTGATCGTCATGCCGCCATCTTACCGCCGCGCACGATGGCGGGGAATGTGGGCCCGGTGACATTCATTTGACCGGCTCCGGCGCGCTCGCGCCATGTGCTAGAATCAGTGCGGCGCCCCGCTTTATGGAGAGATGGGTGAGCGGCTGAAACCAGCGGTTTGCTAAACCGCCGTACGGGTGCAAACCTGTACCGAGGGTTCGAATCCCTCTCTCTCCGAGCTTTTCCTTAATGATGCTGAGGATGCTCGGGTCTTATGACCCGACTCAGAACTGCTGTCGACTCCGTGCTAATGAGATGAGCCAAGACGAATTCTGGCCCTATTATGTCTCGGAGCATCTGAATCCGACGAATCGCCGGCTACACTTCGTCGGGACTTCGCTCGGGCTGATCTGCGCGGTGTTCGCGCTCGTGTTTCTCTCGCCAGCGTTCTTTGCTCTCGCCCTGTTCTTCGGCTACGGGTTCGCGTGGGTGGGGCACTTCGGGTTCGAGAGGAACAAGCCGGCCACCTTCAAATACCCGCGGCTCTCTTTTCTCGCGGACTTCCGGATGTACGGGCTGATCG
Source organism: Elusimicrobiota bacterium (assembly GCA_023213235.1). GTDB lineage: Bacteria > Elusimicrobiota > Elusimicrobia > UBA1565 > UBA9628 > GWA2-66-18. The sequence goes on from CP096137.1 coordinate 2,180,469, forward strand.
CGCGAGGGAGGATGGACGAGGAGATCAGGCGTCTGGGGCCGGAGCTGGCGCGCCTGCGGCGGGGCTGAAAAAGGCGCCGAGCTCCTCGAGGCTGCCGAGCCTGCGGCACGGCGGCAGGGAGCGCATGAAGACCTTGCCGTAGCCTTTCTTGAGGAGGCGCGAGTCGAGGCAGACGACGGCCCCGCGGTCGCTCGAGGAGCGGATCAGGCGTCCGAAGCCCTGGCGGAACTTCATGATCGCGCGCGGCATGGACCAGTCCTTGAAGTAGTCGCGGCCGTTTTCCTCCAGCCAGCGCCGCCGCCCCACCTCGAGCGCGGAGAAGGAGTTCGGGAACGGGAGCTTGACCAGGACCACGCAGGACAGCGCCTCGCCCGGGACGTCGATGCCCTGCCAGAACGTGTCGACGCCGAGCAGCACCGCGTCGCCGGCCTCCTCGAACTCGCGCACGAGCGCCTCGTGGCCCGAGGCGCTCTGCGCCCAGACCGGCCGGCCCTTGATGCGCTCGCGCAGGAGGCCGTGGACCTTGCGCATGAGCTTGATGTTCGTAAATAGGAGGAAGACGCCGCCCGGCACGCGCGCCACCACGTCCGCGCAGGCGCGCGCGACCGCCTCCGCCGACTCCTCGTCCTGCGGCTCCGGCAGGCCCTCGACGGGCCAGAACGCGGCCTGCCGCTCGTAGTCGAAGGGGAGGACAGCACGAGCTCCTTCGCGTCCGGCAGGCCGACGCGCGACTTGAAGTCCTTGAGCCCGTCGCCCGTGGACAGCGTCGCCGAGGTCAGGATCGACGGGATGCCGCGCGAGAAAAGGCCCTCGGCCAGGCGGCGGCCGACGTCGAGCGGGGCGGAGCGAAGCTCCGGGCCCATGCGCGTCCACGCCACCCAGCGCGCCGTCGCGTCGGAGTCGGGCTTCAGTATCCCCATCATCGCGTGGCCGTACTGCGAGACGCGCGAGTGCAGCATGCGCATCTCGACCTCATCGGGCCTTCCCTCGGCGGCGGCGGCGCCCTCCGCGAGCGCCTTGTCGAGCGCGACGAAGGAGGACGGGGGAGCCGTCGGCGCGGTCTCGAGGAGCTTGTCGGCCGCGTCCTCCTCGCCCTTGAGGCCGTTGTCGCGGGCGAGCCCGCCCAAGAAGCGCGTGAGGTCCTCTCCGGCCTCGGCGGCGAGCGCGTCGAGCCGCTCGTCGGCCGACAGCTTGGCGCTGGCGCGCACCTCGTCGACGATGCCCAGTCCCGCGCCGAGGCTCGCCGTCAGCCCGTAGCGCGCGGAGGCCGCGTCCTCGAGGTTGTGCGCCTCGTCGAGTATCAATGCGTCTGCCGGAGGCAGACGCGCGCCGGAGAGAAGCAGGGCATGATTGACGACGAGGATGTGCGAGCGCTCGGCGCGCTCGCGGTCCTTGCGCCACAGGCAGCGGTCCCAGTACGGGCCGCCGGGGCCGAGGCAAATCTCGCCGTCGCGGGCTATGCGGTCCCAGAGGTTCTGCGGAACCAGCTCGGGAAGCGAGGAGCGGTGCCCGCTCGCCGCGTCCTTGGCGTGCGCGCTCAGGCGCTCGACGAGCTCCTTGCCGGCGTCGGAGACGTGATCGGGCTTCAGGCGCAGGCGCGCCAGGCGTTGGACGCACAGGTAGTTGTCGGCGCCCATGAGCATCGAGTAGCGCAGGGGCAGGCCGAGTTTCTCGAGCGCGGCGGCCGTCGTCGGCAGCTCGTGGTTCATGAGCTGCTCCTGCAGGGCGCGCGTGTGCGTCGACACGATCACGCGCCGGTCGCGCGTGGCCGCCCACATCGCGGCGGGGAGGAGGTAGGCGAGGCTCTTGCCGACGCCGGTGCCGGCCTCGACGACGAGGTCCCGGCCGCCCTCGAGCGAGGACCACACGGCGCCGGCCATCTCTTCCTGAAGGGGGCGCGGCTCCCAGCCCGGGCGCGCGCGCGCCAGGGCGCCTTCCGGGCCGAACAGCGCGTCGAGCTCCATGGGACACATTATATAATCCGCGAAGTGCGCGACCGACCCGTCCTGTGGGCGCTCCTCGTCACCGCGGCCTTCATGGCCGCCCGCTTCGGCGTCAGGGTCGCCTTGCCTCCCGCGACGGACCTCCACACCTGGTTGCTCATCGACGCGTGGAAGACGATCCCGCGCCTCGGCGCCCTCGCGGCCTGCTGGTGGGCGATGCGTCCGGCCGGCCCGCGCGCCTGGGGTTGGACGGCTCCGTCGGGCGCGGGCGCGGCGCTCGCGTTTGCCGCCTGCTTCGCCCTCGGCCTGAAGTTCCTCGACAACGGGCCCGGCGACTTCGGCGCCGGCGAGAAGGCGGTCGGCGTGCTGCTCACGATCCCCGTGGCGCTGTGGGAGGAGCTGTGCTACCGGGGACTTCTCTTCCAGGGCCTGCGCCGGGAGATGAGCGCGCTGCGCGCCGCGCTGATCTCGACGGCCGTGTTCACCGTCATGCACTGGGGCTCGATCGGCGTCGCCGGCTGGCCGGAGATCTACCTGACCGGCTTCGTCTGGTGCGGCGCCGCCGCCCTCGGGGCGGGCCTTCCCGCTTTGGCCGTCTCGCACTGGCTCGTCGACAGCGTCTGGTTCTGGCTGGCCGAGGACGGGCACGGGGGGACGTTCACGCGCTTGTCCCTGGCGCTGCTGGCCGCCGCGGCGGTTCCCGCGTGGCGCGCGCTCAGAGCGACGCCAGGCGCGCCGCCGTCTCCGACGCGCCCGGAATGACGGGAGCCGCCGCGAGCACGGCCTCGCGCGCGGCGCGGCGCGCGGCGAGCGCGGCCTGCAACGCGGCCTCCGCGGCCGCGACGCCGTCGTCCGACGCGGCGGCGGGCTTGGCCGCGAGCCGGCGCAGCTCTTCCTCGTAGACGCGCAGGCGCGCGTCCTGGCCCTCGGCGCCGAGCTCGAGCAGGACGGCCATGACGACGCGGTCGACGGCGCCGCGCCGCGGGTCGGCCGACAGCGAGCCGCCGTCCGCGCCGTGTCCGAGGCCGAGCTCGGCCAGCGCGGCGAGGTACGCGGCGCGGCCCGTCTCCGTGCGCGCCCACGCCTCGTCGTAGTTGCCGGCGCGGCCTCGCACGGACTCGAGCGTCTCGCGGCGGGCGCCGCCGCGGAAGGCGGCCAGCGCGTCGGCGCGGGCCGCCTCGCGGTCTTCGGCGGCCCAGCGAACCTCGCGCAGCAGCGCGCCCGAGCCGAACACGATGTTGAGGCGCCCGTCGAGCGTGCGCGGGTCCTTGGAGGAAACGGACTCTCCCGGGGCGAGAGCGCCGCCGCGGCTGTCGACGACGGCGGGGAACTGGCTCGGGTCGAAGTACCGCTGGACCGGGTCGGGCAGGATGCCCAATACGTCGATCGCGTGGAGCAAGGTCCCGCCGGGTCCGCGGCGAATGGTCGCGCCGCCTTCGCCGCGGCGCGCGTAGGAGCGGCCGAGGTAGCCGTGCTGGTTGGGGTCGCGCCCGTCGATCATGCGCACGGGAATCTGGACGACGCCGCGCGGCAGTTCGAGGAGGAGGTCCGGCCACTGCGCGGGGAATACGCCCAGCGCCGCGCGGCGGTGGCCGCGTCCTCGGCCGCGCGCAGGCGCGCCGCCTCGAGCTCGCGGCCGAGCGAGATGGACAGTCCGGTCGCCGGGTCTATCCAGCGCTTCGGGCGGGCGGTCGGCGCGAACTCCGCGTCGGTGTCCTTCCACACGCGGCCCGAGGCGTCCTCCAGCCACCAGCCGCCGGCGTTGGCCTCGAGCTGCTCGCGCGATTCATAGACGCGCCGGACTCGACCCAGAGCGTCGGTCGAGACCGCGAGCGGGGCCTCGCCGAGCCAGCGGACCGGCGTGCCGCCGAGAGCGATCAGGCGCGTTCCCACGCGGGCCGCGACGACGGTCCCGTCCTGCGCGAGCCCGATCGCGAGCTGGGCGCAGCGATGGAACGTCCACTCGCGCGACGGATCCCCGTCGTCCTTGGCCGCCTCCATCGCCTTGTCCAGCTCCTTCTCGTCGAGGTAGACGGCGACGGGGGAGCCGGCGGCGTCGAGCGCGAAACCGAAGGCCGACAGCTTGAGCTTGAGCCAGCCGGCGCGGCGCGCGTCGAGGGCGGCGCGGCGCGCCTCGTCGGAGAGCGCGAGCAGGCCCGCGCGGCCGAGCTCGGCGCGGCGGAAGGAGGCGGCGTCGCCGGAGGACTCGAGCGCCTCGAGCGAGGGCCAGCGCGCGGCCTCGGGCGGGGGCCGTCCGTCCGGACGAGGGCGACGAGCTCCGACGGCGCGCGCAGGCGCGCCGCCGCCGGGGAACCGCGCGCCGCAGGCCCGTGCGCGAGTCGAGCGCGGCCTCGAACCACAGCACGCGGCCCTCGCGCTCGAGGCGGCGCAGGTCGGACAGCGAGATCGCCTCGCCGGCGCCGCGCCCGTCGAGGACGACCTCGGCGGTCTCGAGCGCCCGGTCGAGCGCGGCGCGGCGCGCGGCTTCGTCCCGGCGGCTCTTGACGAGCGCCAGGCGCTCGCGCGCGGCGTCGTCGCCCTCGATGATCTCCGACCAGCCCGCGGCCAGCGCCGCCTCGCCGTCGGCCGGCGGCGCGCCGACGAAGGTGCGGGGCGCCGAGAAGCGCCGTCCCGCGACGACGACGAGGCGCCCCTCGGCCTCGAGGCGGCGGATCTCGGCGGCCCCGCTCCAGACGATTCCGTCCTTGGACCGCAGCGCCACGAGCGCGGGCAGGGGCTCGGTCCGGCCGGTCCAGCGCGCCTTCATCGCGCGCAGGAACGCGAGGCTTTCGGAGGCGGGGGCGAGCTCGCGCGCCTCCGCGGGATCGAAGCGCAGCGCGCGCAGGCGCGACTCGCCGAGCGCGATCGCCGCGTCGAGCGTCAGGATGCCCCGCCCCCAGCGCAGGCGGTCGGCGCGGCGGGCCAGCGACGCGCGGACGCCGAAGAGCCCGTCGAGCGCGCGCGTCCACGCCGCGTCGGCCGCGGCCTCGGGAAGCTCGAGCGTCCGCGCGAGCTCCGCGTCGAACTCCTCGAGCGCGGCGACGTACTCCTCGAGCGCCTTGTCCTTGAGAAGGTGGTCGGCCGGGGATTGCGCGCGCGCGAGCCACGCGGCCTGAGCCGAGCGACGCGCCGCGGACGCGCGCGCGTCGAGCTGCAGGAGGCGCTTGACGGGCTTGTCGAGAGCGGGCGGCGCCGCGGCGGCGTTCCAGTAGACGAGGGACAGCTCGGAGGAGACCCGGCCCTCGGCGGCGAGCGCGTCGCCCTCGGCCTCGGAATCGGCCGCGGCCTGGTGCCGCAGGAAGCCCATGAGCCCGGTCCACGACGTCGAATGCGCCGGATCGCCGGCCTGCAGCTCGCCGAGGATGCGCGCGAGGACGGACTCAACCTTGCGGCGGCGGCCCTGCAGGTCGACCTTCATGAGGCGCTCGAGCCGTTCGGCCGCGTCGTACTCGTCCATCATGCGCACGGCCTTCTCATCGAGCGCGGAGAGCCGGTAGGTCTCGACGAGGGCCTTGAGCTCCGCGCGCGCCGAGGCCGGAGCGCCGGCGAGCAGCTCGTCGCAGCGCCGCTCGAACTCCGGGTCGAGCAGGCGGTCGGCCCACCACGCGAGCAGGCGCTCGCGCGCCGTCCGCTCGGCGGGCTCCAAAGGATCACGGTCCGACGCGGCGCCGCGCGGGCGCGCGAAGGGCGCCGGGGAGACGCCGAGCGCGGTCAGCTCGGCGGTCAGGCGCGCGAAGTCCTCGGCCAGCGCCTGGACGGCCGCCGCGAACTCCTCCTGCGCGCGGGCGGCCTCCTCGCGCGCGGAGGCGATCTCGGAGGCGGGGAAATCCGCGCGCGCACGCGCTCGACCGCGCCGAGCAGGTCGCGCCGCGCCGCGAGCTCGCGCAGGCGCAGCGCGGCGACGAGCCGCGTCTTCTCGGCCACCGACGCCATGAGGCTGTGCAGGAGCAGCGCCAGCGACTGCAGGCGGCGAGAGGACTCGAGCTCGCGGCGCAGCGCGTCGCCGACGACCTCGATCAGCGCGGAGCGCACGCGCTCGGGGTCCGGAGCCTCGAGGAAGCCGCCCTGCACCCAGGTCCCGCGGAACATGCCGACGGCGGCCAGCGGCGTGAAGCCGCGGGAGCTCATCTTCTCGGCGAGCAGGTCGGCGCGCAGCTGCGGAAGGCGGTCGCGGCCGGCGGCGAGCTCGGACGGAAGCCCCTTGGTGAACAGAGTCTTCTTGAGGAGCTCGAGGTCGAAGGCCTCGGCGTCGGCGATCTCGCGGGCGGCGGCGGCCGCGAGGCCGCCGTCGTCGGAGGCGGGCAGCAGGCCGAGCAGCGCCTCGGGAGGGATGCCGGAGGGCAGGCGCAGGAGCGCGGCGGCCTCGGCCAGGTCGCGGGCGACGCGGGCGCGCGCCTCCGCGCCGATGCCCACGCCCTCCGACCAGCGCATGAGCGCCGCGTCGAAGCGAAGGCGCGCGAGCAGGAGGTCGGCGCGCGTGCGCGCGGCGGCGGCCGCGGCGGCGCGCTCCTCGTCGCCGCGCTCCTCGCGCAGGCGGGCGAGCTGGGCGAGCGCCTCGGGCGGCGTCGAGGGGCTGCGCAGGCGCGCCTCGAGCCAGCCCTCGATGAAGGAGCGGCCGACGGGGTCGCCGGACAGCGTCTGGCGGTGGTCGTAGAATCGGATCGAGCCCTGCGCCTCGAGGGGGCCCCGGTCCTCGAGGGCGCCGAGGTCCCGCGCGTCGCCGCGCGGGGGCGTCGAGCGCAGGACGGCCTCGCGCAAGCGGTCGCGCAGTTCGGCGTAGCTGCCCGGCAGGCCCGCGGTCTCCGCGGCCGACGGCTCGCCGCCCCAGGCCGCGGCCTGCGCGCGCAGCAGCGCCTCGCGCCGCGCGAGCTCGAGGTCGAGCGCGCGCGACGCCGCGTCCGCGCGTCCGGCCAAGGCGGCGCGCGCCGTCTTGACGCGGCTGAGCTCGATGGCCAGGCGGGCGCGCACCGCGGGCAGGGACTCGTCGAAGGCCTCGAGCGCGCGCTCGGCGGCCAGGGTGCGCTCGCGCGCGATCGCGACGAGCTCGGCGGAGGGAAGGCCGTCTCCGGAGAGCGCGGCGATGAGGCCGCCGATCGAGCGGCCGATCATGGAGACGGGGTCGAGGCGCAGCCGCTCCACGGACAGCCCCTTATCGACGGAGGTCTCCACCGCCCGCGCGATCGCCAGGCGCGAGACGAGCGCGTCGCGCGCGGCCGCCGCGGGGTCGGAGCGCGCGGAACGGGCGGCGAGCGCGGCGATCGCGGCCCCGGCCTCCACGGAGAAGCGCAGCTGCGCGTCGAGCGGGCGGCCGAGCAGGTGGTTGGCCGCCGTGCGCGCGTCACGCAGGCGCGCCTTGAGGCCGGAGAGCTCTCCGCGCGCCGCGCGCAGTCGCTCGGCCGCGGCCGGGGTGCCGTCCAGAGCCGCTTCGAGCGAGGGGAGCAACTCTCCTTCATAGAGCGCGATCTGCTTCGCGGCGAAGGACGCCTCGAGCAGGGCGCGCGTCAGGTCGAAGGCGAGGTCGCCGGCCGCCTTCTCCTGTAGCCGCGCGTAGAGGTGAGCCTCCTCGCCGCGCCGCGCGACGTCGAGCTGGCGCAGCTCCTCGGGCGCCAGGTCGATGCCGACGACGGGCAGGACCGCCAGGCCCGTGATGCCGAAGGCCGGGATCAGCGCGACGCCGGCGGCCGTGATGTTGGCGCCGACCGAGAGGTCCACGTCGACCTTGCGGTATCTCCGGTCCGCGGCCTCGAGCAGCTCGCGCGCCGCTTCGGAGCGGCGGCCGAGCGCTTCCCAGGAGGCGGAGCGCGTGACGGCCGTGTTCCACGCGTCTTCGATGGACTTCGGCTCGTCGCGCGGCAGGTCGGGCCCGCTCGACGTCTCGCTTTGCTCGTCGAGCGCGGCCCAGGCGTCCTGCAGGGAGCCCTCGATGCCGCAGCGCAGGCCGTCGGCCGCCGCGTCGAGCCAGCGGCGCGCGCGCGCGCGAATCTCGGGGAGCCGATCAGCGCGTTGCGATAGAGCCGGATGCCGTCCGAGAGCTCATGGCGCGCCTCCTCGGCGGCCTTCTCCGCCTCGGCCGCGCGCTCGCGCCAGGCGCGGGCGGCGACGCGCTCGGAGCGCGCGCGCAGGCGCGTGGACTTCATGCGCGCGGCCATCTCCAGAAGCGCCGCGCGCGACTGCAGCTCCAGAGAGGCGATCGTGCGGCCCTTCGTGGGGTCCCAGACCGGCAGGCGCACGGTGACCGCGGCGCCGAGGGCCTGGCTCGACAGGGTGTCGGGAAGCTGGGCGCCGACCGAGAACGTGAGCTTTTCGATCCACGGCACCCAGTCCAACACCGCGCTCTCGGCGGGCGGAACGTTCAGGGAGGTGCGCGCGCGCGCGAGCAGGGCGCCCAAGCGCTCGGAACCGCGCAGCGAGCGCGCGACCATCGCGAGCACGCGGTCGAGGTCGGCCGGGTTGACGCCGTCGAACGGCAGCGCCTCGTCGGGGCCCCGCCCCGTCAGCGCGGCGTACTTCAGCGTCGCGCGGCGCAGGGCGTCGCCGGCCTCGATGACGCGGGCCTCGGCCTCGGCGCGCAGGACGGCGTCGTCGGCGTGCCCGGCGAGCCAGGCCGCGAGGTCGCGGCGCCAGCGCGCGAGCGCGATCTCGGCCAGCGCCGCTTGCCAGGCCTTCGCGGTCTCGAGCAGGCGCTCCTGAAGGTCGAGACCGAGCGAGAAGAGCTCGGCGGCGCGCGCCTCGATGAGCTCGCGCTGGCTCTTGGACAAGGTGAGCTCGGTGTTGGTGCCGACCTGGAAGCCGCCGCCCGTCGCGCGCTCCGCCGTGCCCGGACCGACGGGACCGGAGACGAAGCCGACCATCGCGCGCTGCTTGACGTTGTCGAGGAGGGCGCCCGCGCGGCGAAGCTCGTCGACTCGCCGCGTCAGGCGGCCGATCTCGAGCACGATCAGGCGTCGTCCCGCGTCGGCGTCGAAGGCGCGCGCGAGCTCGGCCAGGGCCGGGTCGTTCGCGCCGTCGCGCGCGAAGAACTTCGTGACCGCCTCGTCGAACTCCGCGAGCGTCCTGCCGCCGCGCAGGTCCTCGGCGGCGGCGCCCGTCACCGAGCGCCAGAGCTCGCCGAGCGTGTACGTCGACTCGAAGGAGACCGTCAGCCGGTCGTTGAGGCCGATGTAGCGCGAGCCGTAGGACAGCGCGAGCTCGGAGTTCTCGCCCGTGCGCTTGCGGATCTCGGCGAAGTACGCCGAGCCGGTGCCGGCCAGCTTGCCCTGGGCGTTGACGACGACGCCCATGTCCGGGATCTCGTAAGAGACGCGGCCGTTGTAGGAGTCGTAGCGCTCGCCCATCTCGGCGCCGGCGCCGACCGACAGTCGCGTCGAATGCCCGCCGACGTCGAAGGTGAAGCCCTTGAGGATCGTGGCGCCGAGCGCCTGCTGGGTGAGCGGGTCGGTGCCCGACGTCTTCGCGTAGTACAGCTCCAGATCGAAGCTGTCCTTCTGGTCGAGCGCCGCCGCGAGGTCGACGCCGAGGCCGACCTTCGACCGCCGGTACTCGCGGTCCTGACCGCGGCCTTCAATCAAGAACTGCTCATTCAAAGTCGGATCGTACCCCGTGAAGTCGAGGTTCACCGTCTGCAGGAAGCGGCGCGGGTCCTTGGCGAACAGCGCCGTCTGCTCGGCGTTCATCGACAACACCTTGGAGAACTTCACCTTCGTCTTGAGGTTGCCGCCGTAGTACGAGGGCTTGCCGCCGGAGTCCGCCGCCGCGAAGTCGGCGAAGCCGGCGGCGCCGAAGTACACCTTGCCGTCGGCGACCATGAGCGCGAAGTCGTCGAAGACCATCATGCGCGCCTCGCGGGCCTGAGAGCCGACGGTCAGGTCCGGCGGGATGTCCTGGACGAACTTGTGGAAGGTCACGTCGAGATAGTTGACCATGCGGTCGGAATCCAGCGACTCGACGCGCACGGTCACGCCCTGGTCGCCGAACGGCGCGTTGCCCGCGGAGGGAGGGGAGGCGAAGCGGTGGCCGATCACGCTCAGGTTCTGGCCCCACAGCTTGCCGACGTTGCCGAGGGTGACCTGCTGCGCCGTCTCGAGGCCGCCCGGCGTGGAGAACTCGCTCTGGTAGACGAGGTAGAAGCCGTCCGTGCCCTCGCCGACCTCGACCATCTTCGTGCCCGGCAGCAGCTGCGCGAGCGCGCGCGGATCCTTGAGTATCTGCTCGCGCAGCGCGACGAGGTCGCGCGCGGCCGAGTCCGCGGACAGCGCGCCGAAAAGCTGGGTCAGGAACTTCTCGAACTGCGACTTCGGGATCGCGATCGTCTGCCCGCCGCGGCTCTCCGCGAGCCACGCGGGGCCCGCGCGGCCGACGGCCTCGGCGCGCCGAGCGAGGGCGGGCGTCAGGCGGCCGAGGTCGCCGACGGGCTCGAGCGCCTTGTCGAGCGCGGCGCGCTCCGCGCCGAGCGCCTTGAGCGTCGCCTCGACGGCCTTGCCCGCGGCGTCGCGCGCGCTCGGCGCGGCGGGCCTCGATGTTGGTCTCGAGGACCGTGCGCGTGCGGTCTTGAATCGCCGATATGTTCTGGCCGACGCGCGCCAGCGCCGTCTCGTTGGGGTCGTCGAGCTGGCGCAGCCAGCCGACGACGGTCGAGCGCTGCTCCTGGATGCCGCGGCGCGACTTGTCGAGCGCGTCCCGGAATTCGAGCGCCGCCTTGCGCTCGGCGTCGAGCGCCTCGTCGCCGCTGCGGTACACCTCGCCGAGCGTGTCGTAGTAGGTCTGGACGCGACCGACGGTGCCGACGCCCTCGGCGCTCCAGCCCGCCTTCTGCCCGAACAGGTCGGCGCCCTCGCGCGTCACCGTCGCGAGGCGCTCGAAGATCGAGGCCTTGCGGTCGAGCACGGCCTCGCCGCCCGAGAGCTCGCCTCCGACCCAGGCCAGGTCGGCGTCGAGATCGGCGACGGCGGCCGCGAGGCCGGCGGCGGCGCGGCCGAGGAACGCCTCGAAGACGGGGATGCGGTCGCGCAGGTAGTCGTCGGAGGTCGTGACGAGCGCGTCGGCGAACAGGAAGCGCGCGAGGCACTCCGCGTAGGAGTTTCCGGTGCCCGCGTTCGTCGTCGGCACGAGACGCTTGACCGCCTCGAGGCCCAGCAGCGCGATGCGCTGGTTCGTCGAGACGTCGAGCGGCGGCTGGGTGCCGGTCGGGATGCCGGAGCCGCCGCCGACGGCGAGGTCGGTCCCGCCGCCCGCGGCGAGCGCGGCGTCCGCGGCCGCCTTCACGTCGGCGGCCATGTTCTGCAGGACTCGACCGTCGGCCATCGCCGTCAATCTCGGACCGGTGGCGGGAGACTCCGCGTCGAGGTCGGCGGGCAGCTTGTAGCGCGCCGCGAAATCCTTGCCCGTCAGCGCGTCCATCTGCCGCAGGATGTCGGCCACCTCGCCGGCCAGGGCGTTCATCCGCGCGGCGCGCGTGCGGCGCTCCTCCCGGTACTGCGCGGCGCGCCGGACGAGGGAGTACGGCACGCGCTCCCCGTATAGATCCTCCGTCTCCATGTTGTTCGGGTCCCGGCGCCGGCGCATCGAGTCCTGGTAGTCGGTCACGATCTTGCGGTAGTCCTCGTACTGGACGCGGACCGTCGCGATGCCGGCGCGCGCCGCCGACGCGTCGTAGGCCTTCGCGCCGTTGGACGCCAGGCCCCAGGGCAGCGCCTTGCGCAGGCCGTCGGAGATCCGCTCGTAGAGGTTCTTCTTCTCTTTATAAAGCGTCGCGTACCCGTCCTCCGTGGAGGAGGGATCGCTCTGGGAGATGCGGTCGCGCTGGAACGGGATCAAGGTCCCGTCGAGCAGGTCCTGCAGGGAGTCGAGCATGGGCCCGAGCTTTTGCGAGACCAGCGCGCGCTTGCGGTCGATCAGCGCCTGGCCCGAGCCGCCGGAGGCGACCCACGCCTCGTCGAGCGCGACGTCGTCGAGGACGGCGCGCAGGCCGGCGACGGATTGCGTGAAGGCGGCGAGCGCCTTCGGGAGGACCTCGGCGACGGGCTTCTCGAGCGCCTTGGCCGTCGCCGCGGCCTCGAGCCGGCGCGCCGTGAGGTCGCCCAGGAAAGGAATGAGCCGGGAGAGATCGATCTTGCGCGTCTTCGCCTCGAAGCCGGCGTCGGTCTCCGGGAACTGCGCCGCCTCGAGCCGGTCGAGCAGCTCGGTGAGCGCCGTGCGCAGTTCCTCGGCGGATTTGCCCTTCAGGCGCGGCAGCGCGGCGCCGGGCGCGCCCTTCTCGATGAGCGCGGCGATCTCGTCGGCCTGCTCGGCGAGGGAGTCGCTGCTTCCTTTAAGACGCGCCTCGAGCTCCAGGCTCTCGCGGCGCCACACCGCCAGCGACTCCGGGCGCGAGTCGCCGAAGTCGTCGACGACGCGGGTCGTTCCCGAAGGGTCGCCCGCGCGGCGCACCGCGTCGAGGAGCTTGACGTGCTCGTCGTATTGAGAGCGCCAGTGGTCGCGGCGCCGCGCGAGCAGGGCCAGCACCGCCTCGCGGGTCGGGTTGGCGACGGTCTCCGCGGGCACGCCCGGCACCGCGACGACGAGCACGCCGGCGAACTCGACCGGCGCCGAGCCGATGCGCGCGTCGGCCTCGGCGAGCTTGCGGCGGTAGTCCGCGACCTCGGCGGACTTGGCCTGGAGGTAGTCGAGCGAGAGGTCGGAGACGCCCGACGGCGAGGCGCTGCCGTGGATGAGGGCGTCCCGCAGCGCGGGCAGCAGGGCCAGGCGCCGCGCGTACTCGGCCGGCGCGTCGGCGGAGCGGCCGCGGTCGCGCGCGTCGATCGAGGCGAGCAGGCCGGAGACGTCGGCGCGGAAGCGCACGACCGCGGCCGCCAGGCCGCCGACGCGGACCGACAGCGAGGCGAAGTCGTCGCGGCGCTTGAGGTCCTCGGCGGTCTGGGCCTCGGCTTCGCGCCGCCACTCGTCGGCGCGGCCCGCCTGCGTACCGGCCCCGCCGGCGGCGGCGCCGTTCTCGGTCCGGCGGCGCTCGATCGCCTCGAGCTTCCGCTCCACCAAAGCCTGCATCTTCCCCAGAGCCTCGTCGGCCGAGTTCAGCAGGCTCAGGCTGTAGGACAGGTCCATCACCATCGCCAGGCGCGCGAAGTTCTTGCGGAACTCCAGCATCTCGCGCCCGCCGCGGCGCTCGCGCAGGGCGGCGGCGCGGGAGCGGTCGGCGACGGCGAGCACGGCGTCGGCGGCGTCGCGCGCGGCCAGGCCGGCCTGCAGCTCGGCGTTGAGCGCCTCGACGCGGGCGACCCGCGCCTCGACGGCGTCCTCGGCGGGCGTGCCGGCCAGGTCCGGCTTGACCGCGCCCGGCGCGGCCGGGCTCCCGGACTGAGCGTCGTCGAACATGCGGCGCAGGGCCTCGATCGACGCCCACCGCGACTCGCGCGCGTCTTCGGCGCCGGACCCGGGGCCGTCGTCCGGCAAGAGAGGGTTCACGCGCCCGATGAGCCGCTCCAGACGCGCCAGCTCGTCCTCGTTTCCCGCGCCGTGGGCGAGGTCGCCGGACTGGCCGAGCCGCTCGCGCAGCAGCGCCTCGGCGCCGGACGGCAGCGCGGGGCGCTCGGGCCTCAGGGCCGCCGGCTCGGGCAGGGCCTTGGCGGCGACGATGGTCCCGAAATCCGGCGCGGACACCGCGGCGGCGCGGCGCGCGGCGGCGTCGTGGCCGGCCAGCAGGATCTTCTCGTCGGGCGCGTTCTCGACCGCGAGGCCGAGCGCGAGGGCGAGCGCGTCGAGGTGCGCGCGCGCCGAGGCCGGGGAGGCGCCGTGCGCCTCGGCCCACGCCAGGACCGCCGCGCGCCGCGCGGGCGGAGCCGCCGCGGCGGCGTCGCGCGCCGCGCGTCCGAGCGCGTCCGCGGACCCGGCCTCGAGGGCCGCGAGCACCGCGTCGAAGGCCTCGCGGGCGCCGGACGGCAGCGCCCGCGCGGCGGCCGGCGCGGGAACCGGCAGGGCCGCGTCCTTGGGAACCCAGCCGAGGGAGGAGACGGCGTCGCGCAGGGCCTCGGCGGGGGCGGGGAGGCGGCGAAGGCGGGCTGGACGGCGAACGCCAGGGAGAGCACGCACGCCAGGAGTCGGCGCGCGGCCCCGGGACGGGATTCTCGGCGAGAGGGGTATCCCATTAGGCCCAGCGATTCCGGCTCCAGGGACCTACACGTACTAGAGCCAGAGGCCTATCCTACCACGGGCCGTTCGGGAAAGTCAAGTGCCGGATGTTAAGTTTCCATTCTCCGTCGGTGGCTTAAACTTTAAAGCCTGGCACCATATGACAAACGTATTACTATTCGCAAGGTTGTGCACATATTCACAAGTCAAATTGCCATGCTCGGTTCTCCTCATTTTCGGTTCTTGATCGTCCCACATGGGTCCACTCGGCCTACATGCTTTCTCCCGCCGTTCCTGTCGTTTCAGGAGGCTCTTTTATAATGCTAAACTGGCCCTGATAATGGACCAAGCCCAGACCGACACCGTCGACCGCCTCTGGAAGGCCGCCCGCTACCTTCCGCAGACCGTGCGCCTGCTCGGGACCCGCTACCGGACCCTCTTCCTGGCCCACGCCCAGCGCTGCCGGCCGGACGGCGACGCGGGAACGGTCGCCGACGCCCTGGCGTTCGCCGACTACCTGGCCAAGCAGGAGCGCGTCGGCCTCCTGGGTCCCGAGCGGACGGCGCTGGCCCGCGACGCGAAGGCCCTGCGCCGCCGCTTCCGCCTGCGCCGCGACGGCGACAAGGTCTCGGCGACCGAGAAGTGGAAGATCCTTCAGTGGATCGGCCTGTGAGCGGCCACAAGGCCGCCGGCGACGTCGGCTACCGCACCGAGGGCCTCCTCAATTTCGTCACGAAAACGATCGCGCGCGAGGACGCCGTCCTGCGCTCGATCCGCGAGGAGACCCCGGCCCGCGGCCTGCCGCCGATCTCGGTCGGACCCGACGAGGGGCGCCTGCTTCACTTCCTCGCGTCCTCCATCGGCGCGCGCCGGATCGTCGAGGTCGGCACGCTCGCCGGCTACTCCGCGTGCTGGCTCGCGAAGGCGCTGCCGACGGGGGAATGCTCCACTCGATCGAGTACGACCCGAAGCACGCCGCCGTCGCCAAGGACAACGTCGCCCTCGCGGGCCTCGACGACAAGGTCAGGATCCACGTCGGGGCCGGTTCCGCCGTCCTGCCCTCTCTCGAACAGCACGGCCCGTTCGACCTCGTCTTCATCGACGCCGACAAGACCGGCTACGCCGACTACGCGCGTTGGGCCGCGAAGAACGTGCGCCCGGGCGGCCTCGTGATCTGCGACAACGCCTACCTGTTCGGCAACCTTCACCGCGACGACCTCCCGCCGGGCCACGACGACGTCCCCAAGGTCGCGCCGATGCGCGCCGCGTTGTCCCTTCTCGCCGACGAGAAGGTCTTCACGTCCTGCGCGATGCTGCCCACCGGCGAGGGCATGGCCGTCGCCGTCAAGCGCTGACATGCCCGTCGCCACGCGCAAAGGCTCCGCCGAGGCCAAGCGCGTCGAGGACCCCGCCGACTCCGAGCGCGGCGCCCCCTGGCGCGTCGTCCTCTTCAACTGCGAGTGCCACACCTTCGACCAGGTGGAGGGCATCCTGATCAAGGCGACGCGCTGCTCGATCTCGCAAGCGAGATCGTTCTCCCATGAAGTCCACACTGAAGGGCTCCGCCGTCGTCTACGAGGGCCCGCTCGAGCGCTGCGAGGCCGTCGCCGACGTGATCGCCTCCATCGGCCTCCAGGTCAAGATCTCCCAATAAGCAGGGTGTCAGGCCTACGTTAGAGGGTGTCAGGCCTCACGATTAACGATTCTCCACGATTGTGAACCGGAGAGAATCGTTAATCGTGAGGCCTGACACCCTGATAACGGTTCTCCTAGCGGCCCCTATTTGGTAGATTGGCCGACATGAAGGCGCGCGAAGCGACGCTGAAACTGCCGCACCGGCCGCTCGGGAAGACGGGGCTGTCGGTCTCCGAGATCGGGTTCGGGGGCTGGGGCATCGGCAAGACGATGTGGGGGCCGACCGACGACCACGAGTCGATGGCCGCGCTGCACGCCGCGCTCGACTCGGGCGTCGACTACTTCGACACGGCCTACGCCTACGGCGCCGGTCATTCCGAGCGCCTGATCGCGCGCCTCTTCAAGGAGGCCGGCCGCCGCGCGGCGGTCTCGACGAAGGTCCCGCCGAAGAACATGGAGTGGCCGGGCCGCGCGCACGCCAAGCTCTCGCTGGTCTTCCCGCCGGACTGGATCCGCCTCTCGGTCGAGCGGTCCATGCGCAACCTCGGGGGACAGCCCCTGGATCTCTACCAGTTCCACGTCTGGCACGACTCCTGGCTCAAGGATCCGCTGTGGCCCGCCGTCGCCGCGGAGATGGAGAAGCTCAAGGCCGAGGGCAAGGTGCGAAACTGGGGCGTGTCGATCAACAACGACGACCCCGAGTCCGCCGTCGAGCTCGTAAAGACCGGCCTCGTCGGCGTCGTCCAGGTCCTCTTCAACATGTTCGACCAGCGCGCGGCCGACAAGCTGCTGCCGCTGTGCCGCGAGCGCGGCGTCGGCGTCATCGTGCGCTGCCCGTTCGACGAGGGGAGCCTGACGGGCACGCTCACGCCCGAGACGCGCTTCGCGCCCGAGGACTTCCGCTCGCACTACTTCGGCGGCGAGCGCCTGGCGGAGACCTGCCGCCGCGCCGACGCGCTCGCGCGCGTCGTCATCGGGCCGAAGGCCGAGACCCTCGCCGCGGCCGCCCTCAAGTACTGCCTGAGCCACGACGCGGTCTCGACCGTGATCCCCGGGATGCGCCGGGTCTCGCACGTGACGTTCAACGCGCGCGCCTGCGACGGGCGCTACTTCGACGCCGCCGAGCTCGCCGCGATCGCCAAGCACCGGTGGATCCGCGACTTCTACCTTTAAGAAGCCTTGATTTCGTAACACGTTCACGGTACTCTCCCTAGGCTCATGCGCATCCGAACTCATCTCGCCGCGGCTCTCGCGGCCCTCGTGCTCTCGTCCGTCCCGGCCTCGGCCGCGGACAAGGGCGCGGCGCGGCGTTCCCTCGCCGAGGCCGAGACCCTGTACAGGCGCGGCGAGTTCAAGGACGCGATGCGCTCGGTCAACTCCGCGCTCGAGGCGGACTCGCGGCTGGGACAGGCGTACGAGCTCCGAGCGCGCCTCTGGCACGCCGCCTCCGACTACGCGCGCCAGAAGACGGACGCCTCGCGGGCCCTCGAGCTGCTCGGCGTCGGCACGGGCTCGCTCGACGTCGACGAGCTGACGGCGCAGGGCGGCGCCCACCTGCTGCTCGGGCGGACCGACAAGGCGCTCGACAGCCTCAACGCCGCCCTCAAAGGCGACAAGCGCACCGCCGCCGCGCATTACGGCCGCGCCCGCGTCTGGCGCGAGAAGGGCGATCTCGCCAAGGCTCTCGCCGACCTCGACGACGCCCTGAAGCTCGAGCCGAAGACCGCGCTGTGGCTTTACTCGCGCGGCCGCGCCCGCTACGACCAGGGCGACGACAAGAAGGCACTGCTCGACCTGACGGCGGCGCTGCGCTCCAACAAGAACTTCACGCTGGCCTTCGCGCTCGTCGGCGCGTCGATGGCGCGGCAGGGGGACTTCAAGCGCGCCGGCAAGGCCTACGACCGCGCGCTCGCCCTCGATCCGGAGCATTCCTTCGCCTGGCTCGGCCGCGCTGCGATCAAGCTCCGCAAGGGCGACGAGGCCGGCGCGCTCAAGGACTTCGAAGAGGCGGTGCGCGCCGACGCGCTCGACTACGCGCCCTACGTCAACCGCGGCGAGCTGCACTGGCGCGCCAACCGCCGCGAGCAGGCGCTCGCCGACTTCCGCAACGCGATGACCTCCGCCAAGCTGACGCCCGAGGCCGCGCTCTCCATCGGCGACCGCTACGCCTCGCTGCAGCTCTGGAAGGACGCCACCGGCGCCTACACGCGCGCCCACGCGCTCGGGGCCGGCGTGCCCGCGCTCACGCGCCGCGCCCGCGTCCACGAGGCGGAGAAGGACGGCAAGCGCGCGCTGGCCGACCTCGACGAGGCCGTGCGCCTCGAGCCCGAGAACGCGGCCGTCATCGCCTCGCGCGGCTCCCTGCTCTCGCGCCTCGGCCAGGAGAAGGAGGCGCTCGCCGATCTCAACCGCGCCGTGCGCCTCAAGCCCGCCGACCCGGACATCCTCGTCGCGCGCGCGAGCTGTTACGCGCGCGTGGAGAAGCCGAACCTCGCCCTCGAGGACTTCACGAAGGCCATCGACGCCGACCCCAAGCACGCCGAGGCCTACAACGGGCGCGGCGCGCTCAACGCCAACGCGCTCGGCGAGCTCGAGAAGGCGGTCCGCGACGTCATGAAGGCCGTCGAGCTCAAGCCGCGCGAACCCTCCTTCCATTTCAATCTCGGCGTGCTGCGCCTGCGCCAGCGGCAGTACTTCAAGGCCGTCGACGCGTTCGACGCCGCGCTCGCGGCGAAAGGGCCGGCCGCGCGCGTCCTCGAGAAGCGCGCCGACGCGAAGTTCCAGCTCGGCGACCACAGCGGCGCGATGCGCGACATCGAGGCCGCCCTCGAGAAGGACCCGCGCAGCGCCTCGATCTACGACACGCTCGGCCACATCCGCCTGCGCTCGCGCGACTACGAGCAGGCCGTGCGCGACCTCTCGCAGGCGCTGCAGCTCGACGACAAGCTCGCGGCCGCCTATCAGCACCGCGGCCTGGCCTACGGCTCGCTGGGCCAGCTCAAGTCCGCGACGGCCGACTTTAAGAAGTCGCTCGAGCTCGACCCGCGCTCGAAGGACACCTGGACCCACTTGTGCCAGGCCCGCCGCCTCGCGAAGGACCCCAAGGACGCGCTCAAGGCCTGCGAACGCGCCATCGAGCTCGACAGCCAGCACGGCCCCGCCTACCTGCAGCGCGCGCTGGCCAAGCACGCGCTCAAGCAGTGGCCGCGCGTCATCGAGGACATCGACACCGCCTGGCAGCTCGGCACGCGCCGCGCGGAGGGGATGATCGCCAAGTCGATCGCCCACGCCGCCTCGCGCCAGTACAAGGAGGCGCACCGCGTCTACCTGCAGGCCGTCGGCATGGACGCCTACGTGCGCAGCCCCTACATCGGCTTCGCCGCGGGCCACCCCGACGGCGACGACTTCCTCTCGGCGATCGTCGACCTCGACGCGCAGATGCTCAAGGACCTCGGCGACCCGTACGTCTTCGTGCTGCGCGCCGACTCCTGCACAACGCCGAGCAGTTCGACAAGGCGGTGCTCGAGTACACGAAGGCGATGGAGATCGACGGCTCGGTCGGCGACGCCTACGTCGGCCGCGGCGTCGCGCTGACCGCGCAGGACGCGCTCGAGGCCGCCCAGCAGGACTTCGTGCGCGCGCTCGAGCTCGACCCGAACGACTCCCACGCGCGCGTGAAGCTCGCCGTCGTGCTCACGATGCGGCGCAACTACAAGGCCGCGATCTCGGAGCTCGGCAAGGCGCTGCAGGCCGACCCGAAGAACGCCGAGGCCTACCTGCGCGCGGGCAACGTGCACTACTTCCTGAAGGCTTACCCGAAGGCTCTCGAAAACTACAGCCTCGCGGTCAAGACCGACCCGCTCGACCCCAACGCCCTCAACGGCCTCGGCCTCGGCTACTTCGCGATGAAGCGCATGGACGACGCGCTCGAGGCGTTCAGCCGCGCGGTCGCGATCAACCCGATCGTCGACCGCTACTACCGCAACCGCGCCTCCGTCTGGACCGCGACGCAGAAGTTCGGCAACGCGGCGGGGGACTTCAAGACCGCGAGCATGGTCAACACCGATCCCACGGTCATCGACGAGTACAAGCGCCTGATCGAAGAGTCGGAGTCCAGGTCCGCCAAGGGCCGTTCTTCCTAGCGTTCGGCCGAGACGCCGCCCGAAGGGCGGCAGCCGAGTCCCGCTCGGCGAAGGGCCGTTCGTCGTAGAATTCGCTCCCCGCGAAGCCCTCTTCCTCTGTTCAACGTTGAACTTTTGTGGATAACTCCAGGGTTGATCCGCTCATCCTAAAGCCCAACGAAAAGATCGTGATCGCTGATCGCGACAACATGGTCCTTTATTCCGACTACGAGGCAACGGATGCGGCCGTAGTGAAGCCTCATTTGCTTGATATTCTGGGTCCTGCGCCTCAGGACATACTTCGGCTCGTTGGAGTCGCCATGGATCGCCCAGGAGCCCTCATCGAGTGCGACACATTGTTTCGTGCGGAGCGCGTGCATGTGCGGGCCATACATAAACCGGATTACCGAACGCACATAATTTTTACTCCGATGGCGTCGTAAAAGCGTCGCAACCCCGTCATTTAGTATCCTCTCCGCCGTGCGCGACATCCCCGGGCTGTTCGGCAAAGGGCGCCCCGTCTATTCCTTCGAGTTCTTCCTGCCGAAGGCTCCCGAGGACCTGGGCAAGCTCGTCGCCGACGTCCAGGCGCTCAAGGCCCTCTCGCCCGACTACATCTCGCTGACCTACGGCGCCGGCGGCTCCGCGCGCGACCGCACGATCGACGCGGCCGGGCGCCTGCAGAAGGACACGGGCATCACGACGGCCTGCCACCTGACCTGCATCGCGCACACTGAAGGGAGAGATCGACGCGGTGCTCGACCGCCTGACCGGCCACGGCATCCGCCATCTCGTGGCTCTGCGCGGCGACGCGCCCAAGGACATGGCGGTCAAGCCCGCCGGCCAGCGCGACTTCGGGTACGCCGAGGACCTCGTGCGCCACGTCAAGAAGCGCGGCGGCTTCAAGATGGCGGTCGCCGCCTACCCCGAGACGCACGCCGAGGCGCTCTCGCCCGAGGACGACGTGAAGCGCTTCGCGGCGAAGGCCGCCGCCGGCGGCGACTGGGGCCTGACCCAGCTCTTCTTCGACAACGCGAGCTACTTCTCCTTCGTCGAGAAGGCGCGCGCCGCGGGTTCGACCTTGCCGATCGTCCCGGGAATCATGCCCGTCACGGCCCATGCCCAGCTCGCGCGCTTCAAGACGATGTTTTCCGCGCGGATCCCGAAGGAGCTCGAGGACCGGATCGAGGCCGCCAAGGCCGACCCCGAGGCCGTGATCGGCGAGGGCATCGATTGGGCGACGCGGCAGTGCCGGGAGCTGCTCGACCGCGGGGCGCCGGGCATCCACTTCTACACTCTGAACCGCTCGCGCTCCACGTCCGAAATCCTGTCCCGCCTGCGGAAATGAGGGCCGCGCTGGCCGCGCTGCTGCTGGCGGCGGCGGGGACGGCTCGCGCGCAGGATCCCGCGGAGCCCGCGCCGCAGGTCTCCACCGCGGCCGCCGGCGAGCGCGTCGCGGAGATCCGCATCGAGCGCGTGAACGTCTTCGACCCGACCGTGCCCGGCGAGGACTGGTGGCCGTTCCGGGTCGCGAACCGGATCCACGTTCCGACGCGCGAAAGCGTGATCCGCCGCGAGATCCTGTTCGCGCCGGGCGAGGTCTGGGACCCGCTGAAGGTCATCCAGTCCGAACGAAACCTGCGCACGAACGGCGCGTTCCGGCGCGTCGACATCCTGCCCGTCAAGCGCCCCGACGGCCAGGTCGACGCCGTCGTGCGCAGCCAGGACAGCTGGACGACGAACCCGCGCTTCGCCGCCGGCACGGAGGGCGGCGAGACCTTCTTCTCGATGGGGGTCGAAGAGGGGAACATCCTCGGCTACGGAAAGAGCGTCGCGTTCGACTACGGGCGCAGCAACGGACGCACCGCGAGCTCCTACAGCTACGGCGACCCGCGCTTCCTCGGCACGCGCCTCGGCCTCAACGGCTCCTACTCGAAGGGCTCGACCGGCGACGCGAGCGCCCTGTCGCTGACGCGGCCGTTCTACGCGCTCGAGGCCCACGGCGCGTCGGCCGCGTCGTGGCGGCGCTACTCCGACGAGTTCACCATCCAGCGCGAGGCCGCCGACTTCTCGAAGCACCGCAAGAGCCGCCGCACCGCGGAGGCGTCCGTCGGACGGCGCGTGTCCGAGGACCCGGCCCTGGTCCAGCGCGTCGAGGCGGGCTGGTACGCCGACCGTCTGCAGTACGAGCCGATGAAGGAGACCGCCCCCGGCTTCCTGCCCGCGGGCCGCGAGCTCTCCGGCCCGACGTTCGGCTACACCCTGATCCAGGCGAACTACATCAAGGAGACCTACATCGACCGCATGGAGCGCGTCGAGGACTTCAACCTCGGCAACGAGTTCTCCGCGCGCGCGGGCTGGATGGGAGAGCGCACCGGCTCCGACCGGGACCGCATGATCTGGAACGTCTCCAACCAGCACGGCGTCCGCTTCGCCCCGGGCCGCTTCGCGATCGCGCGCGCCGCTCTCCAGGGCCGCACCGCCGGGGGCCGCTGGGAGAACGGCCTGGCCAACGTCGACCTCAACATGTTCTGGAAGACGAACTGGCGCGGCGACCACACCTTGGTCGCTCACGCCGAGGGCGCGTTCGGCCGCTTCCTCGACAAGGACTCCCAGGTCATCCTCGGCGGCGCGACCGGCCTGCGCGGCTACAAGAACAACAGCTTCACCGGCGGCAAGGCGGTGCTCGTCAACTTCGAGGACCGGTTCTTCTTCCCGGGCGAGTACCTCCACCTCGTGCGCCTGGGCGCGGCGGTGTTCGTCGACAGCGGCTTCGTCGCCGACGAGGGGCGAACCTGGCCCTGCGGGGGATCAAGTCCGACATCGGCTTCGGCCTGCGGGCGGCGTCCTCGCGCGGGCGCAGCGGAGGCGTCGCCCGCATAGACCTGGCGTACGCGCTGAACCGGGGCCCGGGCGGGGGCTCGCGGTGGGTGCTGTCGATCACCGGAGGCCAGGCGTTCAGCCTGTTCAACAGCGCCGCGCGCGGCGTCGACGCGTCGCCCACGCCCCGCCTGAATTAGCGGGGGTATTTTGCTAGGATACGCGCTCTTATGAGGAATGGATTTCTCCTCGCTCTCCTCGCCCTGACCGCCTCGGCCTGCGCCTCGATCGACCGGATCGCGCTGCGCTCGACGGCCGTCATGCTCGAGCGCGGCCGCGGCGCGGCCCTCGACGAGCCCGACTGGCAGCTGGGCCGCGAAGCGATGGCCTCCCAGCTCAAGCTCGTCGAGACCTTGCTCGCCTCCGACCCCGAGAGCCGCCCGCTGCGCCGCCTCGCCGCCGAGGGCTTCGGCGGCTACTCCTTCCTGTTCGTCGAGGACGGCGATCCGGCGCGCGCGAAGGGCCTGTACCTGCGCGGCCGCGACCGCGCGCTCGCGTCGCTGGCGCTCAACGAGGAATTCAAGGGGCTCGCGTCGCGCCCTCTCGACGAGTTCGAGCCCCTGCTCAAGAAGGCGAAGAAAGAAGACGTCCCGGACTTGTACTGGGCGGGCTTCGGCTGGGCCGGCTGGGTGAACCTGTCGAAAGACGACGCCGCCGCGCTCGCCGACCTGCCGAAGGCCGTCGCGCTGATGCGCCGCGTCTACGAGCTCGACCCGACGTTCCAGTTCGGCGGGACCGACCTGTTCTTCGGAGTCTACTACGCGTCGCGTCCGCCGATCCTCGGCGGCGACCCGGGCAAGGCCAAGACCCACTTCGAGTGGGCGCACAAGATCACGCGCGGCGCCTACCTGATGACGCACGTCCTCAACGCGCGCTGGTACGCGGTCGCCGTGCAGGACCGCGAGCTCTACAAGCAGCTGCTGTCGAAGGTGCTGGCCTCGCCGTCGGGCGTCCTGCCCGAGGCGCGGCTGACCGACGAGGCCGCCAAGAAGAAGGCCGCCGCCCTCCTGGAGAAGACCGATGACTTCTTTTAAATCGCTGGCCCTCGTGCTGGCGCTGTCCGTGCCCGCCGCCGCGCAGACGACCGCGATCAAGCTCGCGACGCTGGCGCCCGACGGCTCGACGTGGATGAAGGTGCTCGGCGAGCTGTCGAAGGAGCTCGAGAAGGAGAGCGGCGGCAAGCTCAAGTTCAAGTTCTACGCGGGCGGCGTCGCCGGCGACGAGAAGGACGTCGTCAAGAAGATCCGCATCGGCCAGCTGCACGGCGCGGGCTTCACCGGCGTCGGCCTCGGCGAGGTCGCCCCGAGGTGCGCCTGCTCGACGCGCCGTGGCTGTTCCGCTCCCGCGCCGAGCTCGAGGCCGTGCGCGGCAAGCTCGACAAGGAGCTGCGCGCCGCCGTGGAGAAGGGCGGTTTCGTGCTGCTCGGCTGGACCGACCTCGGCTCCGTCTACATCTTCAGCAAGAACCGCGTCGCCGCGCCCGCCGACATGAAGAAGGAGAAGATGTGGGTGTGGGAGGGCGACCCCATCGCCATCGCCGCCTACAAGGCTCTCGGCGTCTCGCCGGTGCCGCTCTCGGTCGTCGACGTCATGCAGTCCCTGCAGACCGGCATGATCAACGCCGTCTACGGCCCGCCGCTCGGCGTCGTCGCGCTGCAGTGGCACTCGAAGGTCAAGCACATCTACCCCGTGCCGATCGCCGAGTCCACGGGCGCGGTGCTCGTCTCGAAGAAGTTCTTCGACACCCTGGACGTTTCACAGAAGAAGCTCGTGCTCGACCTCTCCGCCAAGCACCTCAAGAATCTCAACGTCCAGACCAACGCCGAGAACGACAAGGCCCTCGAGGCCCTGCAGAAGCAGGGGCTCGAGCTCGCCGGCGAGCCCGGCGCCGACGTGCGCCGCAAATACGAGGAGCTCGGAGCCGCCGCCCGCAAGGAGCTCGCGGGCAAGCTGTTCTCCGCCGAACTGCTCGGCAAGGTCGAGAAGGAGCTGACCGCCCTCCGTGCGCGAACTGTTAAGAAAAGCTGAGGACCGGCTCGCCGCCGCCGAAGGGGCGCTGCTCGTCGCGCTCCTCGCGGTCATGGTGACCCTGGCCTTCGCGCAGGTGCTCCTGCGCCATTTCGGCATGGGCCTGCTGTGGGGGAGACCGTCCTCAAGCACCTCGTGCTGTGGACCGGCTTCCTCGGCGCGGCGCTCGCCGCCAAATTCGAGAAGCATTTCGCCTGGGAGGCGTCTCACGTCGCCGCGCCCGAGCGCTGGAAGCCCTGGCTGCGCCTGGCCGCGAACCTGTGCGGCGCCGCGATCACGGCGATCCTGCTCAAGGCCTCCTGGACCTATCTCGTCGACGAGCGCGCCTCGGGCGCCGAGCTGATGACGATCGGCACGACCGTGGTGCCCGTCTGGATCGCGTCGGCCGGCATCCCCGGCGGCTTCGCCCTCGTGCTCGTCCACATGCTCTTCAAGTCCGTCGACGCCGCCGCGGAGGCCGCGGGCCGGTGACCTGGCTCGCCCTCGGCGGCTTCGGCGCGGCGGCCCTCGCGGGCGCGCCGGTGTTCGCCCTGCTGGCGGCGCTGGCCTTGTGGCTCTTCCACGGCGCGGGCATCGAGCCCACGGCGGTCATCATCGAGCTCGCGCGCCTCTCCTCTCTGCCGTCTCTGATCGCCGTCCCTCTGTTCACGTTCGCCGGCTATCTGCTCGCCGAGAGCGGCGCGCCGCGGCGCCTCGTGGCCCTCGCCGAGGCCCTTTTCGGCTGGCTCCCCGGCGGCGTCGCCGTCGCGGGCCTGTGCGCGTGCGCGCTGTTCACCGCGTTCACGGGCGCGTCGGGCGTGACGATCATCGCCCTCGGCGGCCTGATCTTTCCGCTGCTGCGCCGCCAGGGCTATCCGGAGGCGTTCTCCCTCGGGCTGATCACGACCACGGGCTCGCTGGGCCTCATGTTCCCGCCGAGCCTTCCGATCATCTTATACGCCCTCGTGGGGAAGATCTCGATCGACAAGCTCTTCGCCGCGGCCGCGGTGCCCGGCCTGCTGCTGCTGCTCGCGCTCGCCGTCTACGCCTACGTCGTCGCCCGGCGCGAAAACGTCAAGCCGATCCCGTTCTCCTGGAAGGCGCTGCGCGCGGCGGCCCGGGAAGCGATCTGGGAAATCCCGTTGCCGCTCGTCGTCATCGGGGGCATCTACGGAGGGCTCTTCACGGCCTCGGAGGCCGCGGCCGTCATGGCGTTCTACGTGATGGTCGCCGAGGTGCTCATCTACAAGGACGTGCCGTGGACGAAGCTTCCCGGCGTCGCGCGCGAGAGCATGATCCTCGTCGGCGCCATCCTCATCGTGCTCGGCTGCGCGCTCGGCCTGACGAGCTACATGATCGACGCCGACGTGCCGGGCCGCATCTTCGCGTTCCTGCACGAGCACGTGAAGTCCCCGTGGGGCTTCCTCGCGATTCTCAACGTGTTCCTGCTCGTCGTGAACATGGTCGAGATCTTCTCGGCCATCGTCATCGTGGTGCCCATCATCGCTCCGGTCGCGACGCAGTACGGCATCGACCCCGTGCACCTCGGCGCCCTGTTCCTGCTCAACCTCGAGATCGGCTACATGACGCCGCCGCTCGGCCTCAACCTTTTCCTGTCGTCGCGCCGCTTCGACAAGCCGCTGCCGGCGCTGTACCGCGCCGTCGCGCCCTTCTGGCTGCTGCTCGTCGGCGCCCTGATCGTCGTCACCTACTGGCCCGGGCTGAGCCTCTGGCTGCCCCGCCTCCTCGAGATACCATGAACCCCAAGAACACCCGCGAGCTGCTCCCCGAACAAAGGGAGGCGCTGCTCAAGAAGATCCGCGACTCCCACGCCTACCTCAAGGCCTACGCCGACATGGACTTCATGGGGCGCAAGGACCTGCGCTCGGTGCGCCTGCAGCTCGAGCTGCTGAAGCCCGAGCTGATCCTTCGAGAGCACAAGATCCGCTCGACGATCGTCGTCTTCGGCTCGGCGCGCATCCTGTCGGGCGAAGAAGCCCGGCGCCGCCTGCTCGTCGCCCAGGAAAACCTCGCCGGAAGGCCTCGCGACGTCGAGCTCAAGCGCCTGGTCGTCGACGCCGAGAAGAAGGTGGAGCTCTCGCACTGGTACGAGGAAGCGCGCCGCTTCTCCGCGCTCCTGTCGAAGGCGCAGCAGGCCGGCCAGGACCTCGAGCACGTGATCGTCACCGGCGGCGGGCCCGGGATCATGGAGGCCGCCAACCGCGGCGCCTGGGAGTGCGGCGCCAAGAGCATCGGCCTGAACATCACCCTGCCGCACGAGCAGGATCCCAACCCCTACATCACGCCCGAGCTGTGCTTCCAGTTCCACTACTTCTCGCTGCGCAAGATGCACTTCCTGATGCGCGCCAAGGCACTCGTCGCGTTCCCGGGCGGCTACGGCACGCTCGACGAGCTGTTCGAAACGCTGACCCTCGTTCAGACGGGCAAGAAGCGAGCGCTGCCGATCGTCCTCGTCGGCAAGCAGTTCTGGAAGCGCCTCATCGACTTCGACTACCTCGCCGAGCTCGGCATGACCAACTGGGAGGACAACAAGCTCTTCAAGATGGTCGACACCGCCGAGGAAGGCTGGGCGCACATCCGGAACTTCTGGAAGGCGCACCGGGGCGCGGTCGGATGACCGGAGCCCTGCTCGCCGTCGCGCTCGCGGCCCCCGCACGGGCGGCGAGCCCGTTCGTCGAGCAGCTCCGCAAGGCCGAGTCGCGCGACGAGCGCGACCAGGAGCGCATCGAGTTCGCGACGCGCGCGTTGCGCGCCTGGGTCCCGGCCGACGGGCGGCCGCTGCTGGCCCACGCGCACTTCGCGCGCGCGGTGGGGAGTCGGCCCTGTTCGACGACCGCGCCGCCGACGAGGACCTCACGAAGGCGCTCGAGATCGACCCGCGCAACGACCGCGCGCGCCTGATGCGCTCGAAGACGCGCGTCGCGCTCGGGCGCGGCGCCGAGGCCGAGGCCGACGCGCTCGAGTACTGCGCCGCGCGTCCCGACGACGCCGACGGCTGGCTCGCGCTCGGCGACGCGCGCCTGGCCATGGGCCCGCCCAAGGCCGGCGCGCAGGCGCGCGCCGCCTTCGCCAAGGCCGCGGCGATCCTCGGGCCCGGCGATCCGCGCCCGAGCCTGGGCGAGGGCTGGTCGTTCCTCGTCTTGCGCAAGCCGCGCGAGGCGCTCGCCGCCCTGACGGCCGCCGCCGAGGACCCGAAGAAGCACCGCGCCGAGATCCTCGCGACCCGCTCGCGCGCCCACTCCTCGCTCGGCGACTGGGCCGCCGCCTCCGACGACCTCGGCCGCGCGATCCCGGACCTCGAGCGGCGCCTCGAGGACCGCCGCCGCATCGGCGCGGCGAAGGCCGGCGTTGACGCCGCGCGCCTGACGCTCGCCGACGCGTACTGGCGTCGAGGGCTCGCGGGCGAAGCTCTCGATAGAAAGGCCGAAGCTCTGCTCGACCACAAGCAGGCCTGCGGCCTCGGCCTGCCCGCCGCCTGCGCGCGCGTCGCCTCCCTCGAGAAGCCGCAGCCCAAGCCGAAGCCCGCGCCGAAGGCGCCGCCCAAGCCCAAGCGCAAGAAGAACCCGAAGGGGGACTCCGGCGAACGGATTTATGCGAACTAATTTCCTGCTGCTGGCGCTCCTGCTCCTGCCCGGCGCCGCCTCGGCCGGCGGCGCGCGCACCACGCCCGCCGCCGAGGCCAAACTCGACGAAGGCCTCACCGCGCTGTACGGCCTCGACTACCCGCGCTCGCGCCGCGCCGCGCGCGAGCTCATCGAGATGGACCCCGACAATCCCTTCGGCTACCTCTTCGAGGCCGGCGCCATCTGGTGGCAGGCCTCGCAGGAGTTCGGCCTGTTCAAGGACACTCCGACCTTGCAGGGCCTCTTCGAGCAGGACATCGAGGCCGGCGTGCGCAAGGCCGAGGCCTACATCGACTCCAAGGACCGGCAGACCAAGATGGACGGCCTCTTCGTCTCCGGCATGACCCTCGGCGTGCGCGGCCAGTGGAACCTCATGAAGCGCAACTGGTGGGCCGCGCTCAGCGACGGCAAGGCCTCCATGAAGCGCCTCAAGAAGCTCAACAAGATGGACGACGAGTACGAGGACGCCTACCTCGGCCTCGGCGTCTTCGACTACCAGGCCGCGCACCTCTCCGGCGTGGCCAAGCTCGGCGCGATCTTCGGCCTGCGCGGCGACGAGAAGCGCGGCCTCGAGCGCATCCGCCGCGCCGTCGAGAAGGCCGGCTTCGCCCGGCGCCAGGCCGCGCAGATGCTCGCCTCCATCTACATCATCGACCTGCGCGAGAACGAGAAGGGCCTCGAGGTCGTCCAGCTCCTCAAGAAGGACTTCCCGGACAGCGTCTACTTCGTCTACCTCGACGCGCTGCTGCGCCACCGTCTCGGCGACTTCGAGGGTTCGCTGGCCTCCGCGCGCGAGATCCACAAGCGCCTGGCCGCCGACACGAAGGCGTTCCGGCCGAAGTGGCTGACCTTGGTCTGCGGGCTCTCCGGCGCCGACTGCCTGGGCAAGACCGACCTGGAGCCGGCCCTCTTGTGGCTCGACCGCGCGCTCGAGGCGACCGCCAAGGACAAGGCCGCCAAGAACGACTCCTTCCGCACCTTCCTGCGCCTGCTGCGCGCCACGGCGCTCGACGCGCTCGGCCGCCGCGACGAGGCGGTCAAGGACTACCAGCAGGTCGAGTTCAAGCCGGCTCTCGGGGAGTCGCGCGAGATCGCTCGCGCCTGCCTGTCGTCTCCGTGCACGCGCGAGGTCACCCTCAAGCGCCTGCGCGACATGGCCAAAGAGCCCTAGGCCGGGGGACTTCGCCGCGCAGCTCGGCGATCTCGCGGCGCAGCGCCGCGTGCACCGCGGCCGCGCGCTGAAGGCTCGACGCCAGACGCGACCGCTCGACGCGCCAGCGCTCGCGCTCGGCCTGATGCTCGCGCGAGACCTGCTCGGTGCGCGTCAGCGCCGCCTCGAGCCGCCGCGTGAGCCCCTGGATGTCGGCCTGCGCGCGCGCCTCGCGCGCCCCGGCCTCGGCGGCCGCGCGGTCGAGCGCGGAGTGCGTCGCGCGCAGGTCGCGGCGCAGCGCCTCTTCGACGTCCCGGCGCGTCAGCTCGCCCTGCTCGACGGCCTCCTCGGCCTTGCGCCGGAGCGCGGAGAGGCGCACGAGCTCGGCCTGCTGGATCGACAGCCGCCCGCTGAGCGCGGCGGTCTCCGCCATGGCCGCCTGGCGCACTTTCTGCGCCTCGCTCTCGGCGCGCGCGCGCGCTCCGCCAGCGCCGGGTCGGGCCGCGCCCCGGCGGCGCGCGCGAGAAGCTCCTCGCGCTCGCGCTCGAGCGCGGCGATGCGCAGCCGCGCCTCCTCCAATTCCCGGGAGCGCTCCTCGATGCCGCGCCGCGCCGCGTCCAGCGCCGCGCGCGTCGACGCCGACGCCTCGCTCTCGGGCGGGGCGTCCTCTCCGCCGGCCTCGCGCTTGAGCGCGGCCAAGGCCTTCGCCGCCGCGTCCAGCCCGCGCCGCGCGTCGTCCAGTCTCATGCCCGTAGCTTAGCCTGACGCCGTTACGAAATGGTGTCAGGCCTCACGATTAACGATTCTCCGCGGTTTAGGCTTTGGGGAGAATCGTTAATCGTGAGGCCTGACACCCTTTAACGGTCTCCTACATAAACGCCTTGAATTCGTAACAGGGAGGGCCTATCCTTGGGGGCATGCCTGAAAAGGACCCAAAAGGCGACTGGCTGGGGAGATCAACTGGCGCGGCTACCCGCGCCTCTCGCCCATCCCCGACGTCGCCGGCCGCCCCGACGAGCCCGCCGCGCCGCGAGGACGCAAGTCTCCCGCCCCCGACCACCGGCTCGAGACGCTCGCGCGCGAGAACGAGGCCCTGCGCGCCAAGCTCGACACGATGGCCGCCCTCGTCCACGAATTCGAGAACCGGCTCTCCGACGCCGCGTCGGCCTACGAGGGCGCCGCGCTCGAAGCCGAGTCCGCGCGGCGGTCCGCCGAGCTCGAGGCCGCCCGCGTCTCGGGCGAGCTCGAGAGCCTGCGCGCCGAGCTGTCCCGCCGCGACGCGCGCGACCTCTCGCGCGACGCGGACCTCACTCTCGAGCGCGAGCGCCGCGCCGACTGCGAGAAGGCCCTGCTCGAGGCGCGCCGCCGCCTCACCGATCTCGAGGCCGAGGTCGCCGCGGCGCGCTCGAAGAGCTCCGAGCTGTCGGGCAGCGTGGGCGAGCTGCGCCGCCAGGCCTCGGCGTCCTCCGAGCGCCTGCTCCAGGCCAAGGCGCTCACCGACCAGGACGTCCAGCTCCTGCGCCAGGAGATGCGCGAGTTCCTCGCCAAATTCCACCGCATCCAGGAAGATCTCGGAGACAAGCCATGAAATACTGGACCTACATGAAGGGCGAGGTGCCCGGCTCCTACGAGCCCGCCGCACTCGTCGCCCTTCCCGGCTTCACGATGACGACGCTCGTCTGCCCCGGGGAGGGGAGATCGCCGAGAAGAACTGGCGCCGCGCCGGCGAGTTCGCCGACATCGTCCGCGCCCACGAGGCCCGCCAGTCCGCCCTGCCGCCGGCCGCCCCGCTCGGCGCCCCGTCGTTCGGCACCGGACAGAGCGAGGTCGACGCGCTCCTCGACACCGCGAGCACGCGCCTGTTCTCCCACGTCGCCGACCTCATGAAGGAGCTCGAGACGCGCCGCGACGAGAAGTCCCTGATCGTCTCTCTGCAGCGCCAGATCTCCGCCCTCAAGGAAGAGCTCAACTCCGCCCGCGAGGATAAGACCATGCTCGAGATGCGCGTGCCGCGCATCGCCGAGCTGGAAGAAGCCCAGCGCAAGGACCACGCCGCCTTGACCCAGCTCCAGGCGAACCTGACCACGCGCGAGAACCAGCTCAACGAGGCGCGCGTCGTCGGCGAGCGCATGAAGATGGAGCTCGAGGGCGCCAAGCGCCGCCTCACCGAGGCGGAGAACGACCTCGGCATCCGCAACCGCCTCGTCGACAAGCTCTCGCACGACCTCTCCGAGAAGGAGCTCTCGCTGGCCAAGTCCCTCGGCGTCATCCGCCGCCTCGAGGAGGACCTCAACAAGCTCTGCCCGTCTCCGGAACTGCTCAAGCCGGCCGCCGCGCGTCCCGTCGCGCCTCCTCCGCCGCCTCCCGCGCCCGAGCCCCCGCCCGCGCCGGAGCTCGCCCCCGAGCCCGCCCCGAACCGCGTCCTCTCCGTTCCGCCCGCCGCCGAGATCAAGACGCCCGTGCCCTCGCCCGGCTCCTTCACCAGCGACGAGCCGCCGCCTCCTCCGCCGTACCTCGAACCCCACCACCCGGTCGCCGAAACCCCCAAGGCCCAGCAGGCCTTGATGACCTTCCTCCGGAAGGTCTTCCCTGGGCAGACGCACTAGGCGCCACTAAGCTAGCAGTCCCATCATCCGATTGACAGCTTTCAATCCCGCGTGCTATAATTAGCACTAGGCGGTTGAGAGTGCCAGCACTCCTCCGCCGGATTTGACGTTAGACCCAACGGAGGTATTTCAGATGGCCGAAGCGACCCTCAGCAAGATCAAGATCCAGCCCCTCGGCGACCGCGTGCTCGTGAAGGCGGTCGAAGCCAAGGAAACGAAGCGCGGCGGGATCATCATCCCCGACTCCGCCAAGGAGAAGCCGCAGGAAGGCACCGTCGTCGCGACGGGCAAGGGCAAGACCACGGACGACGGCAAGGTCATCCCCATGGACGTCAAGGCCGGCGACACCATCCTCTACGGCAAGTACTCGGGCAACGAGATCAAGCTCGACGGCGAGGACTACCTGATCATGCACCAGGACGACATCCTGGGCATCCTGAAGTAACCACCACCTTATAAAGGAGCACACAAACTATCATGGCCAAGCAGATTATTTTCAGCGATGACGCCCGCAAGAAGATGAAGGACGGCGTCGACAAGCTCGCGAACGCGGTGAAGGTCACCCTCGGCCCCAAGGGCCGCGCGGTCGTCCTCGAGAAGAAGTTCGGCTCGCCCGTCATCATCGATGACGGCGTGACCATCGCCAAGGAGATCGAGCTGCAGGACGCCTACGAGAACATGGGCGCCCAGCTCGTCAAGGAAGTCGCCACCAAGACCAACGACAAGGCCGGCGACGGCACGACGACGGCGATCGTGCTGACGCAGTCCCTGCTCAACGAGGGCATCCGCAACATCACTGCGGGCGCCAACTCCAAGTCGATCCAGCGCGGCATGCTCAAGGCCGTCGCGGTCGTCGTCAAGGAGCTCCAGAAGGGGATGAAGCCCGTCAAGACCAAGGCCGAGAAGGCCCAGGTCGCGACGATCTCCGCCAACGACGCCACGATCGGCGACATGATCGCCGAGGCGATGGAGAAGGTCGGGCACGAGGGCGTGATCACCGTCGAAGAGGGCAAGTCCTCCGACACGACGCTCGACGTCGTCGAGGGCATGCAGTTCGACCGCGGCTACGTGTCTCCCTACTTCGTCACCGACACGGAGCGCCTCGAGACCGTCCTCGAGGACGCCTACATCATCATCACGGAGAAGAAGATCTCCGCGATGAACGACATCCTGCCCGTTCTCGAGAAGATCGTGCAGACCGGCAAGCCCTTCCTGATCCTCGCCGAGGACGTCGAGGGCGAGGCTCTGGCGACGCTCGTCGTCAACAAGCTTCGCGGCACCCTGAAGTGCGCGGCCGTCAAGGCCCCGGGCTTCGGCGACCGCCGCAAGGAGATGCTGCAGGACATCGCGATCCTCACGAAGGGTCAGGTCATCTCCGAGGAGCTCGGCCACAAGCTCGAGAAGGTCGGCCTCGACATGCTCGGCCGCGCGAAGCGGATCGTCATCGACAAGGACAACACGACGATCATCTCCGGCGCGGGCGACAAGTCCGAGATCAAGAAGCGCGCGGACGCCATCCGCCGCCAGATCGAGGACACCACGTCCGACTACGACCGTGAGAAGCTGCAGGAGCGGCTCGCCAAGATCTCCGGCGGCGTGGCGGTCATCAACGTCGGCGCGGCCACCGAGACCGAGATGAAGGCCAAGAAGGCGAAGGTCGAGGACGCGTCCAACGCGACCCGCGCCGGCGTCGAAGAGGGCATGATCGCGGGCGGCGGCGTCGCGCTGCTGCGCGCGGGCGAGGCTCTCGACAAGTTCAAGGGCGATGACGAGGACGAGACGACGGGCGGCCAGATCGTGCGGCGCGCTCTCCAGGCTCCGATCCGTCAGCTCGCGGACAACTCGGGCCAGGAAGCCTCGGTCGTCGTCCAGAAGATTCTCTCGTCCGGCAACGGCATCGGTCTCGATGCCTCCACCGGCGAGTACGTGGACCTGTTCAAGGCCGGCATCGTCGACCCGCTCAAGGTCACGCGCACGGCTCTGGAGAACGCGGTCTCCATCGTCGGCACCATCCTCACCACGGAGGTCCTCATCTCGGACATCCCGGAGAAGAAGGAGCCGGTGGCGGCGGGCGGCGGGCACCAGCACGGCGGGGACATGTACTAAACCTTTGAACTCGCACCGGTGCGAGTTCGCTAGGAACTGACGGACAACCAGCCCCCGGGTTCGCAAGAGCCCGGGGGCTTTCTTAAAAACAGATTACAGGAGACGCCATGACCACCTCCGCCCCCAAGAAGCTCGCCATCTCCGCCGCCGACTACTTCGCCGCCAAGCTCGCCTATGAGATGACCCCGTTCTCGCTGAAAGGCCTGCTCATCGACAAGCGCGAGACGTCCTGCGGCCTGACGCCGTCGCAGGTGCTCGTGCTCGACGTGCGCTCGACCGAGGATTACGCGAAGGGCCACATCCCCGGCGCGAAGAACATTCCGTTGGCCGATCTGCCGAGCAAGCTGAATACGCTCCCGAAGGACAAGGCCCTCGTGACCTACTGCGGCAACATCACCTGCGCCCTGGCCCCGAAGGCCGCGTACAAGCTTGCCGAGGCCGGCTTCGAGAACGTCATGGAGCTGTTCGGCGGCCTCCAGACCTGGCAGGACAAGGGCTTCCCGATCGAGAAGTAGCCGATCGCGGCGTCCGCACGGGAGCGCCCTCCGGAAGGGGGCGCTCTTATTTTCGTCACAGGGCCGCCGTGGGGGAAGCGGAGTTCCGGGGCTATCCTATGGTCACCCCTCGGAGGAGGCGTTATGGAGCATTCCACCGAGACGAAGCCGTCGTCGTCCGCCGCGGATTACTTCCGGAACAAGCTCGCGTACGAGATGAGCCCGTACACGCTCAACGCGCACATCGAGAAGGACTCGCCCGCGTACTACGTCGTGGACGTCCGTTCCAAGGAGCAGTTCGCCGAGGGCCACCTGCCGCGCGCGAACAACGTCCCTCTGGCCGAACTGCCGAAGAGGCTGGCCTTGCTGCCGAAGGACAAGATGATCATCACCTACTGCGGGAGCCTGACCTGCCAGCTCGCCCCGACCGCGGCGCTGCAGCTCGCGGAGAAGGGCTTCAAGGTCATGGAGTTGCACGGCGGTTTCAAGGAGTGGCAGGATGGCGGGTATCCGGTCGAGAAGTAGGCGAAGCGCCCTCCGAAAGGGGGCGCTCTTCTTTGCAAGAGTGCAAGGCCTGACACCGTCTTAAGCCTGGCACCGGGCTACGAAAGCGGTACGCGGGCGTCATTTTTCCGATATAACAATACTGATAACCTGGGGTCACGCCGTTGATACCAGTCCAGGAGACACCATGACCCCGAACACGATGGAGAAGATGACGGGCCCGAAGCCCGCGTCCTGCGAGACGTCCTGTATGTCCGCCGTTGAGTACTTCACCGCGAAGCTCGACTGCGAGATGACGCCGTGGACCCTCAAGGGCATGATGGACAAGAACGCGATGAAGGACGTCTGCCTCATCGACGTCCGCCCGGTCGAGGACTACAAGAAGTGCCATATCTCGATGGCGATGTGCATTCCCTTGGCCGAGCTCGGCGCCAAGATGAACACTCTTCCGAAGGACAAGACGATCGTCGCCTACTGCGGCGACATGACCTGCGGCCTCGCGCCGAAGGCCTGCCTCGAGCTCTCCAAGAAGGGCTTCAAGGCGATGATGCTCATCGGCGGCATGGAGTCGTGGATGGAGAAGCGCTTCCCGACCGACAAGTAAGCCGCAGCCCGGAAATTCGAAGGGCCTCCCTCGGCGGGGAGGCCCTTCTTGTTTTCGGAAGCCGGCTCAGTTCGGGACGCGCGGGTCGGCGCCGGCGAGGTTCGCGCCGCCGAGGTTGTTGACGCGGGTCCACTCGAGGGGGCGGCTCCACTGGACGGGCTGTCGGGCGGGCGCGGGAGCGGCGGCCTGGGCGACCTGCTGCGGGGCGGCCTGGGCGCCGGCGACGGGCTGCAGGCCCCCGGCCGTCATCGTCATCGTCCCGTCGAAGCTCGTCAGGGCCCGGAAGTCCATGCCGCCGTTGGCGGCGGCAGGCGCCGCCGGCAGGCTGCCGTCGTCGATCCCGGCGACGTCGCCCAACAGCGGGGCGGGGCTCGAGAGGGCGGAGCTGTGCGGGACGGGCGGGGCGAGGTTGCCCAGCGGGGCCTCCGCCACCGCGGCCGACGGCGTCAGGCGCGAGGAGCCGGGCTCGCGGGCCTCGAACGGAGCGGCATAGGAAGGAGCGGCGGAGGCGGCCGAGGCGCGGGTCGCGTCCATGGCGGCCGTCGCGCCGACCACCGCCAGGGCGGCGCCGGCCACGACCGCCAGGGCCCGGCTCTCGCCCTCGCGGCGCGTCGCCCCGGCCAGGCGGCGCTCGTCCTCGTTCTTGCGGGCCACCGCGGGATGCGCCGTGTAGGCCAGCTCCTCTTGGGCGATCATGAACAGAGTATACCCCGCGGGCCTGGAATTGTGATTACGGCTAGGAAAAAGACGGTTTAGTTCGGGCAAAAGACCGGTTAAAGGGGAGGGGTCCGAAAACCGCGTCCAAATAGGACTTTCGGCCCATTTCTCGTCATTTTGCTATGGATGTGTGCTATAATGTCTCTCGTTCGGTGTTCATTGACAACCTAGAAAAAATCCGCTACCGCATGGCTTCTGCGGCCTCACGTACGAACCGTGATGCTGAAAAGATAGACCTGGTGGCGGTAACCAAGTACGCCTCCCTCGAGGCGGTCAAGGAAGCCCTGTCGTCGGGCCGACTGGCCGAAGTGGGGGAGAACCGCGTGCAAGACGCCGAGAAGAAGAAGCAAGCTCTCGGCGAGCTCGCGGGCAAGGTCCGGTGGCGCCTCATCGGACATCTGCAGACGAACAAGGCGAAGAAAGCCGTCGCGACGTTCGACGCGATCGATTCGATCGACAGCGAGCGTGTGGCGAAGGCCGTCAACGACGCGTGGACCGGTCCGAAGAAGTTCCCTGTGATGGTGCAGGTCAAGCTCACGGACAAGGAGACGCAGGCGGGAATCGCCCCGGAGGAATTGCCGGGGCTCATCGAGGCGGTGAAGAAGCTCCCGAACCTCGAGCTGACCGGACTCATGGGCATCGCGCCCGACGTCGAGCCTCTGGAGGCCGTGAGGCCGAGCTTCAAGCTCCTCAGGGAGCTGAGAGACCGCCATCTGCCCGGCGGCAAGCTGAACATGGGCATGAGCCGCGACTTCGAGCTCGCGGTCGAGGAAGGCGCCGACCTCGTCAGAATCGGCACACAGATTTTTGCACCCTAGTCCGGCAACCATGGAGGCACCTGCATGATCGTGAAAGTGCGCGTCATCCCCAACGCCGCGGACAACGAAGTGGTCAGCCGCATCGGAAGCGTGCTGCGGGTGAAGGTCGCTGCTCCCGCGGTCGACGAGAAGGCCAACGCCGCGCTGAAGGATTACCTCGCCGAATTCTTCGAGGTGTCCGGCAAGCGCGTCAGCATCCTTCGCGGAGCCAACGGACGCGAGAAGACGGTCGAGATCGTGGGCAAGACGGAGGAGCAGCTGAAGCGGGTGATGGACTCCATCCCCTGACCCAGCGCGGTAAAGCGCGCAGCTATTAGGCGCGAAGCGATCGAGGGCGAATAAGGCAGCGATGCCTTGTTCGCCCTCGTCCCATTTTAAGGAAAAGCTATAATCGGTTCCCGAAACATGAGCAAACGGCCCCTGCACGAAGACCCCATCAAGCACATCGTCTGGAAGGGGGACCGCCTCCAGGTCCTCGACCAGCGGCTGCTGCCGCGCACGGTCAAGCACGTGACCTGCCGCACCGCCGCCGATGTGGCCAAGGCCACCAAGGACATGGTCCTGCGCGGCGCGCCGCTGATCGGGTGCGCGGCCGCCTACGGGATGGCGCTGGCCTCGCGCCGCAACCGCCTCTCCGACGTCGTGGCCGCCGAGCCCGTGCTGCGCCGCGCCCGCCCGACGGCGGTCAACCTCATGCACGCGCTCGACCACATGCTCGGCGTGGCCAAGCGCACGCCGGAGAAGAACCTCGGCAAGGCGATGGCCGCCGCCGCCGTGAAGTACTACGAGGACGACCTCGGCTACAACGCGACGATGGCCCGCCTCGGCGCCGCGCTGCTCAAGAAGGGCTCGAACGTCATCACGCACTGCAACGCCGGCGCGCTCGCGACGGCCGGCATCGGGACCGCGGTCGGCATGATCCGCGCGGGGTGGATCGCGGGCAAGGTCGCCCACGTCTACCCGTGCGAGACGCGGCCGTACTTGCAGGGCGCGCGCCTGACCTTGTGGGAGCTCATGGAGGCCGGCATCCCGGCCACGCTCATCACCGACAACATGGCCGCGCACCTGATGAAGACGAGGAAGATCGACGCCGTCATCGTCGGCTCCGACCGCATCGCGGCCAACGCCGACGTGTGCAACAAGATCGGGACGTACGGCCTGGCGATCCTCGCCAAGCACCACGGCATCCCGTTTTACGTCGTGGCGCCGTCGACGACGGTCGACCTGTCCACGCCGCACGGCGACCGCATCCCGATCGAGGAGCGCTCCGTGCAGGAGGTCGTCGAGATCTTCGGCGCCAAGATCGCCCCGAAGGGCGCAAAGGCCCACCACTTCGGCTTCGACGTCACGCCGCACCAGCTCGTCACCGCCATCGTCACGGAGAAGGGAGTCGTCTCGCCCGCCAACGAGGCCAATCTGAGGAAGGTCCTGTCCAACTAATGTCCACCCACAAGCCCGCCGCGACCCGCCCGAAGCTCACCAAGATCCTCGCCACCCTCGGCCCCGTCTCCGCCAAGCCCGCGATGATGCTCGACCTGATCACGGCCGGCGTCGACGCGTTCCGCCTGAACTGCTCGCACGCCTCGCTCGCCGAGCTCGAGAAGAACGTCGGCCTCATCCGCTCGACCTCGCGCCTCTCGCGCCGCGCCTGCTCCGTCGTCATGGACCTGCAGGGCCCGCGGCTGCGCGTCGGCCGCCTGCGCAACGGCGAGCCGATCGACCTCAAGAAGGGGCGAAGACGCGCATCACGGTGCGCGACATCCCCGGGACCTCCGAGGAGTTCTCGACCAGCTTCCGCAAGCTGCCGCAGACGGTCAAGAAGGGCATGGAGATCCGCCTCGACGACGGCTCGATCGTGCTTTCGGTGCTCAAGTCCGGCTCCGACTGGGTCGACTGCGAGGTCGTCATCGGCGGCCGGCTCAAGGAGCACAAGGGCATCAACCTTCCCGGCGCCGACATCGACCTGCCCGCGCTGACGACGAAGGATCTGAAAGACCTGGAGATGGGCCTCAAGTGCGGCATCGACCACGTCGCGCTCTCCTTCGTGCGCTCGCCCGACGACATCCTCAAGGCGCGCCGCATGATCACGAAGGCGGGCGCTCCGACGCGCATCATCGCCAAGATCGAGCACCCGCTCGCCGTCGAGCGCATCGACGAGATCTTGGACGTCGCCGACGGCATCATGATCGCGCGCGGAGACCTCGCCGTCGAGCTGTCGGCCGCCGAGGTGCCGGCGCTGCAGAAGATGCTCGTGCGCCGGGCCAACGACGCCGGCAAGCTCTCGATCGTGGCGACCCAGATGCTCGAGAGCATGATCAGCCACGCCCAGCCGACGCGCGCCGAGGCCAGCGACGTCGCCAACGCGATCTACGACGGCGCCGACGTCGTCATGCTGTCCGGCGAGTCCGCGGTCGGCCTGTATCCCGTCGAGACGGTCACGGTCATGGCGGACATCATCCGCCGCGCCGAGGCGTCCAACTTCCGATATCGCATGATTCCTCACGGCCTGCTGGACTCGCCCGAGACCGGCTTTGCGCACGCGCTCGCGCGCGCCACGCACGACGCCTGCGACGTGACCGGAGCCAAGGCCGTCATCGTCTACACGATGACGGGCTGGTCGGCGCGCATCATGTCGAAGTACCGCCCGTACGCGCCGATCATCGCGATGTCGCCGCTCAAGGCGACGTACAACCAGCTCGCGCTGTACTGGGGGATCTCCCCGACGATCTGCCCGCTCGGCAAGACCACCGACGAGATGCTGGGCTACGGCGAGCGCATCCTGCTCAAGAACGGCATCGTCAAGCAGGGCGAGACGACCTTGGTCACCGCCGGCGGCACGGCCAAGCACAAGGCGTCGAACATGCTGAAGATCCACGTCGTCGGCTCGCTGACCTACCGCTGATAAACGCCGAAAAAGAATGGGGCCGAGGGAAATACTTCCCTCGGCCCCTTCTGCTCTTTAATGCGCAATCACGTCGGAACGGCGCGCTATAAACGGTTTATTCTGCTCGATTGCGCTTTAAAGAGCAGAGGGCTTGG
Source organism: Elusimicrobiota bacterium (assembly GCA_023213235.1). Taxonomy (GTDB): domain Bacteria; phylum Elusimicrobiota; class Elusimicrobia; order UBA1565; family UBA9628; genus GWA2-66-18. The sequence continues at coordinate 2,220,856 of CP096137.1, forward strand.
CGAGACTAGTTCGCCAGCCACTCCCGCTTGGTGACCACGGGGTTCGCCGGGTCCTTCAACGAAACGTCGGCGTAGGAGTGGTCGTAGCCGTACCAGCACATCTCCGGCCACACGTCGTAGGCGAAGTCGCAGGTCGCCTTGTCGGCGCCCTCGCGCCACTCGCAGGTGAAGCGCGACGCGTCCTTGGTGCCGGCCTTGCGCGCGGCCTCGACGACCTGCTCCTTCTTGAGCGGGAACTTCGGGCTCCACAGCGTCGAGGAGACGCGCACGATCGCGACCGTCGTGGGCGTGGCCGGGGTGTAGGCGAAGAACGGCTTCGGGACCGGGGCTTCCTGGGCGAGGACCGGAACGGCGAGAGCGGCGAGGAGGGGCAGGAGGATCTTCATGAGGAGATTCTCGCACGAAGCGGGGAACGGCCGCGCGGGCCCTTCGGGGTAAAAACGGCGGCCAAGGGTCCTAGCGGGAGGCGCGGCGCAGGGGGCGCAGGCGTTCCTTGAGCGCCGCGATGCGGGCGTCTCCCTCGTCGAGGTAGGCGAGGATCAGGTCGGCGAAGTCGGCGGCGTCCTCGCGCGCGATGTCGCGCCAGCGGCGCAGCAGGCGGTCGGCGGCGCGGCCGATCGAGGAGGCCTCGATCTCGGTCAGGCGCACCGGCTCGTGGCGGCCGTTGACATGGCCGCGGCGGCGCGCGAGCTCGCGCTCGATGCGCGGCTTGAGCTTCCGGGCCTGCCCGCTCTCCGTGATGGCCATCATCAGGCCCTGGGCGCGGCGCGCGTCGCCGCCGGGGACGTCGGCGTAGAGCCGCGAGACGCGCGAGTGCTGGCGGCGCACGATCTTCGGGTCCCACATGCCCGCGACGCGCGGGATCGAGCGCGCCCACTCGGCGAGCACGGGCTTCTTCAGGGCGAACTCGCGGACGAACAGCTCCTGCGCGAGATAGGCCTCGTGCTCGTCCTCGTGGCCGTAGAGCACGCCCTTCTCGAGGGCGGTCAGGGACTTCTTGAGGGCGATGCGTCCCTGGAGGCGGTGCGTCGTCTCGTGGACGTAGGTCGGCATGTAGAGGACGGCGAGGCCGTTCATGAGCTGGTCGTCGGTGAACAGCTCCTCGAAGCGGTGGTCCGTCATGAGCAGGAAGTAGTCGATCACGTCGGCCGGCAGCGCGAGCTTGTCCCCGTAGGCCTGATAGGCGCCGTCGCTGCCGGCGGGCACCCCGCCGACCTGGATGGCGCCGGCGGCCTTGTTCATGAGTTCCTCGGCCGAGGTGCCCGCGGCCAGGCGGCGGAAGGCCTCGGTGAGGCGCTTGCCGATGACGGCGAGCGCCTTCTTCTGCTCCGGGTCGCGCGGGTCGTGGACGAAGCGGGACTCGGCCGGGACGGAGGCGCCGGCGGGCGTCTCCGCCATGACCTTGGAGGCCTTCTCGAGAGCGGAGAGGCGGGCGTCGAGCTCGGTCGCCTCCATGTCGGTCAGGTAGGGCGAGGCCGCGCGCGAGTAGCGCTTGAGCAGGACGAGGTACTCCGGCGAGGCGGGCTCGGCCGTCGAGCCGGCGAAGATCGCGTCGTGCCACCAGGCCGCGATGACGGAGGCGCGCATCGAGATCGGCACCGACGGCCAGTTCTTCTCCTCGACGCCCTTCTTCTCGAGGCCCGCGCGGACCTTCGGGTCGAGCGTCTCCCAGTCGCACGAGGCGCGCGCGATGCGGGCGGCGTCCTCCTTCGCGCCGTAGGCGGCGCGGTGCTTGGCGGGAAGGTCGGTGTCGGCGTTCTGCAGCGGCAAGGTCTCCTGCGCGATCAGCTGGCGGCGCAGGAACTTCTCGCGGAAAGCGGCGGGGACGGCCTCGAGCGCCTTGATCTCGTGGGCGCGAAGCATGCTCGACGCGTACATGTCCGGGGCCGTCACGCGCAGGACCCCGAGCGCGGGAGCGTCGTCGAGGAAGCGGGCCGCGACCGCGGGATTGAGCGCGGTGAGTCCGGCCTGGTAGCCGCCGAGCGCGGAGACGCCCGCCGAGCCGGACGCGGCGGGGACGCGGACGACCCCGGCGGCCGCGCCGAGGGCGAGGAATAGAGAAAGCGCCGCCCCGAGGGGGCGAGCAGACGCTTCATAAAGGAAGAGTACCCCGCGCCTATGTCTTCACCCAGGGTCTTTGGTCCGGCGCTTCTGGGCCCGGTCCCAGACCGTGCGTCACTGCGTCCGGACGCACCGACGCGCGCCCGGCGAAGGTGTGTCCGGACACACCTTCCTAGTGTTTCTGGTAAGATTCCGGCGATGGCGACCCGCTTCCGCGTCGTGCTGATCACCGCTCCCCGGGCGAAGGCCGATAAGCTGGCCAAGGGCCTCGTCTCCGCGCGGCTCGCGGCCTGCGTGAACGTGGTCCCCGGCGTGGTCTCGCACTACCGCTGGAAGGGGAAGCTCCACAAGGACGCCGAGGCCCTGCTGATCGCCAAGACCATGGTCTCCGAGCTGCCCGCGCTCAAGCGCTGGGTCGAGGAGAACCACCCGTACGACGTGCCCGAGGTCCTGATCCTGCCGGTCGAGGACGGCGCCGCGTCCTACCTGGGCTGGCTCGCGGAGAGCCTGCGATGAGCGGCCACCCGACGTTCTGGCCGCGCCTGCTCGCCGCCAAGGACGAGGCGCCCGGCGCGCGCACGTTCCGCTTCGCCTCGCCTCCCGGCTTCCGCTTCACGCCGGGGCAGTTCCTGATGTTCCACTTCGCCGACGACCCCAAGACGTGGCGCGCGTACTCGGCGTGCTCCTCGCCCGCCGCCGCGGGGAATACTTCGAGATCACGGTGGGCATGGTCGGCGCGTTCTCCGACCGGCTCGGCGCGCTGAAGCCGCACGAGGAAGGCGGGCTCGTCGTGCGCGGCCCGTTCGGCAAGTGGATCTACGACGGCTCCGTGCCGCACGCGGTGCTCGTCGCCGGAGGGACCGGCGTCACGCCCTTCCGCGCGATGTGCCTGCTCAAGCGCGACATGGGCCTGGCGGGGCGCATCACCGTGTGCTCCTCGGCGAAGACCGCCGCCGACGAGCTCTACCGCGACGAGCGCCCGCAGTGGGCGAAGGCCGGCGTGTCGCTGCACCCGCGCTACACGCGCGAGGGCGGGGCCCGCTGGACGGCCGGCGACGTGATCGCGGCCGCCGCCGACCCGGAGGCCACCTACTTCCTGTGCGGCCCGAACAAGATGGTCCAGGAACTGCGCGAGGGGCTCGAGGCGCTGGGAGTGCCGCCGGAGAAGGTCCGCACCGAGAAATGGGGCGACTACACCGACTTGTTCTAGCCTCGGCCTCGCCCCGGCGCCGCGCGATCCTGCGCGCCGCCGGCGTGAGCTTCACCGTCGACCCGAGCGGGGTCGACGAGAACGTTCGGATCAAGGATCCTCGGCGTCTCGTCGTGAAGCTGGCCCGCATGAAGGCGCTCGACGTCGCCAAGCGCCACCCGGACCGTCCCGTGCTCGGCGCCGACACCTTGGTCGTCTGCCGCGGCGAGATCCTCGGCAAGCCCAAGGACCTCAAGGACGCCGTGCGCATGATCACCTTGCAGTCGGGGCGCTCGCAGCGCGTGTACACCGGCACCGCCTTGGTCTGGCGGGGCCGCGTCTACACCGACGTCGCGGTCTCCGTGGTCACGGCGCGCAAGCTCGACGCGGAGCATCTGCGGCGCCTGGCGGGCAAGCACATGGACAAGGCCGGCGCGTACGCGATCCAGGACCGCAAGGACCCGCTGGTGGCGCGCGTGACCGGCGACCGCGACAACGTCACCGGCCTGCCGATGCGCTCGGTCAGGAAGCTTCTGTCTCGAGCTCGGGCGCGACGGGGATCGTGAAGTAGAAGCGCGCGCCCTTCGGGGCGGCGTCGCCGATGCCGATCGCGCCGCCGTGCCGGTTGATGACCTTGTCGCACAGCGCGAGGCCGAGCCCGACGTTGCCGACGTGGCGCTTCACGTCCTTCTGGAAGAACTTGAGGAAGACGTGCTCGCGCGCTTCGGGCGGGATGCCGGGGCCGGAGTCGCTGACCTCGACGAGGACCGAGCCGTTCTCGCGCCGCACGCCGATCGCGATGCGCCCGCCCTGCGGCGTGTGCTCGACGGCGTTGTAGACGAGGTTGTCCATCACGCGGCGCAGGAGCAGCGGGTCGCCGACGACGGGGAAGCTCGTCCTCGTGCGTGAGGTCGAGCGTCTGCTTGCGGTCGGCGGCGATCATCTCGAAGTCCTTCGCGCACGCGCGCGCGAGCGCCTGGAGCTCGACGAGCTCCTGGCGCTGGAGGCCGGCCATCTCCTCGAGCTTGGCCAGCTGCAGGACGTCTTCGACCATGCGCTGCAGGCGCGCCGTCGACATCTCGAGCAGCTCGAAGGTCCGGTTGTGTTCCCGCTTGCCGGCCTTTCCCGCGACGTCGGAGAGCAGCGCGATGCCGGACTTGATGACCGTCATCGGCGTCTTGAGGTCGTGGACGAGCATCGCGGAGAGCTCGCGCTTCTCGGTCTCGAGCGCGCGGCGGCGCCGCGTCTCGGCCTTGAGGCTGACGCCCATGCGGTTGAAGGCCGCGATCACGCGGGAGAGCTCATCGCTGCCGTCGTCGCCGCCGAGGCGGCGGAAGCTCTGCGGGTCGGCGGCCATCGCCTCGACGCGGCCGACGAGACGCTCGAGGCGCTCCCCGGCGAACAGGCCGATGAGCCAGGCGATCACCGTGATCGCGAGGAACGCGGAGACGCCCGCCTGCACGCCGCGCGCGCCGATCTCGTCGAGGCGGGCCTCGAGCGCGTCGGTGCGGAAGCCGACCTGGACGACGCCCTTGCCGCGCGGCCCGAGGTCGACCGGTCCCTCGACGTCGTAGATCCCGTCGTCGACCTGGGCGCGCGTGCGGCCGGGCTTGGGCTCCCGGGAGATCAGCTTCGGGTCGTCGGAGGAGCCGACGAGGCGCTTGCCCTTCTTGTCGCGCACGACGATCGTCGCGATGCGCGCCTGCTTGAGCAGCTCGGTGAAGCGCTTGCCGACGCCGTCGAGCCGGCCCTGGCGGGCCTCGGACTGCACGACCGCGCGGACCGCCGCGAGCGTGACGCCGCCCATGTTCTCGGCCTGCGCGTAAGCCTCGCGCCGCGAAGAGCTCACGCCGAGAAGGACGAGCCCGCCGGCGACGAGGCCGCCGGAGACGGCGAAGACGAGGGCGAGGCGGTGGGAGAGGCTCAGGCGCATGTTTCGGACCTGGCCCATTCTACGATTTTCGGCTATACTCGCGCGATGAACCCCGGACTTTGGGCTCTGCGCGCCGCCAACCTCGCCCTCGCGCTCGCCGCCGCCTGGCTCGGCGCCCGCGGAAAGACGGTCAGCGTCGTCCTGCCCGCCGCCGCCGCGGCCGTCCTCGCCGCCGCGGGCGCGGCCGCCGCCTGGTCGGGCCGCCCCGCCGACCCGAAGGCGCGACGCTGGGCGCTCGCCGCGTTCTGCGGCGCCGACGTTCTGCTCGTCATGTGGCTCGCGCAATGGACGCGCCAGTTCGCGGGCGTCGTGGACCTCGGCGTGCTCGTCCCGGCGACCTTGATCGCGATGGAGTTCGGGGCGCTCGCGGGCGCCGCGGCGGCCGCGGTGCCGGCCGCTTTCACCGCGGCGATCCTGCACTCGCTGGGCGGCGGCGCCGACGCGGCGCTCGTTCCGACCTTGGCCCTGCGCGGGGCGCTGCTCGCGCTGGCGCCGGCCGCCGCGGGAGCGGCGCTCGGCCCGGCGCGCGCGTCGGCCGCGGCCGCGGCGCGCGGCACGCTCGCGCGCCTGCGCTCCGCGCAGGTCGGGGAGTACCTCTCGTTCGCCCTTTTCCAGCTCCGCGACTACGCGATCACGGTGACCTCGCTGGCCGAGGCGATCTCGATCGCGCCCGCCGACGCGAAGGCCCCGGAGCGGCTCGAGCGCCTGCGCAAGGCCGCCGGCGAGCTCAGCCACAAGCTCGCCAAGACGCTCGGAGACCAGTCGGCGCTGACGACGGCCCGCCCGCCGTCGACGGCCCCGCTCGACCTCGTCGAGCTCGTCCGCGCCTGCGTCGACGACGCGCGCGCGGCCTTCGCGCCGGACGGCGTGGGCGTCTCCGTCCTCGTGCAGAGCGCGCCGCCGCCGATCGGCTCGGACCGCCGCTCGATCGAGCTCGCGCTGCTGGCCGTGCTCCAGAACTCGCTCGAGGCCTGCGCCCAGCGCGGCGGCGGCGCGGTGACCGTGCTCCTTCGCCGCGAGGGGACCAACGCCGAGATCGAAGTGTCCGACGACGGCGGCGGCATGCCGGAGACCGTGAAGGCCTCCGTCTTCGAGCCGTTCGTCTCGGCGCGGCGCGGCGGACTCGGCCTCGGACTGTCGATGTCGCGACGCTTCCTCGAGCGCATCGGCGGCGGGCTGCGCGTGAAGAGCAAGGCCGGCTACACGGCCGTCCTGCTCATCGTGCCGCTCGAGCGGGAGCTGCCCAAGATCCGCCTCGAGGATTCGACCTGGGCGGGACGCCGCGCGGAGCGCTGACATGGCCGAGACCGAGAAGAAGCCCGACGCCCCGCCGCCCGCGCCGCCGGGCGCCTCCGTCCTGCTCGAGCAGGGCCTGATCGCGCTCGTCGACGCTCCCGGCGCCTTCGCGCGCCTGGCCGCGCGCCCCGCCCCGTCGCCGGGGACGTCCATCCTCGCGGGCCTCGCGTGGGGGCTCGCGTTCTTCGGCCTCAACGCGGCGCACGCCGTCGCCTCGGGCGCGGCCGCCCGCTTCGCGGGCTTCCCGGCCTGGCAGTTCGCCGCCGTCGGCGCGCTCGCGCTCGCCGCCTGGGCCTCGCTGCTGCTGCTCGGCGCGGCCGTCCTGTACGCGCTGGGCCGCGCGCTCGCGGGGACCTCCTCCGACTTCGACCGCGCCCTCGAGGTCGCCGCCGTCGCCGCGGCGGCCGGCGTCCTGCAGGCGGCCGCGGCCTTCGTGCCCGTCCTCTGGTTCCTGCCCGCCGCGGCCGCCGCCTGGATCGTCTCGTGCGGGCTGATCGCTCTGTCGGGCGCGGGCGCCGCGGGCGCGCGCGCGGCCTGCGCGCTGCTCGCGGGCCTGGCGCTCGGCGCCCAGTACGCCGCCGGCCTCGCGCTCGCCGGCGCCGCGGCGCGCCTGCCCGAAGGTCCGGCCTCGATGGAGGCCGTCGCCGACGTCCAAAAGCAGCTCGAGGGCATGCAGGAGATCGTCACGCAGGCCGACGCGACGGCCGCCGCCACCGGCGCCTCCGGCCTCGACCTGCTGCGCGGCCCCGGCGGCGAGGAGCCCGGCGAGCGCGAACTGACTCTGGCCGAGCGCCGCGCGATGGTCGAAAACATGAGCGCGCAGGGCGACGCGATGAACAAGAGCGTGCTCGGCATGCTCGACTCGCTGGCGCCGATGCTCCAGAGCGCGGCCTCCTCGAAGAACCTGACTCCTCAGCAGAAGGCGGACTTCGCCCAGCTGACCAAGTCGATGAACGTCATGCGCGAGTCTCTGGCCTCCGGCAAACCGATGACGGCGCAGCAGCACGCCGATCAGATGATGAAGATCCAGGAGATGTCCATGCGCCTGATGACGGCCGGCCTGACTGCGCCTCCCGCGGCCGCCGCTCCCGCGGAGAAGAGGAAGTGACGCTCGAGGGGAAGGTCGTCCTCGTCACCGGCTCGGCGCGCCGCGTCGGGCGCGTGATCGCTCTCGCCTTCGCCGCGCGCGGGCCCGCGTGGCCGCCCACTACAACACCTCCGCCGGCGAGGCGCGCAAGCTCGTCGCCGGGATCAAGACGCTCTCCGGCGCCGACGCCGAGGCCTTCCGCGCCAACCTGCTCGACGCCGCCGCGCCGGAGAAGCTCGCCGACGCCGTCGCCAAGCGCTTCGGCGCGATCGACGTGCTCGTCAACTCCGCTTCGCTCTACGACCGCGAGCCCTTCGCGAAGGCCGACGCCGCCGGCTGGGACCGCCACATGGCCGTGAATGCCCGGGCCCCCTTCTTCCTCGCCCAGGCCTGCGCCCCGTGGCTCAAGAAGTCCGGGACGGGCAGCGTGATCAACATCGCCGACTGGTCCGCGCACCGGCCCTACGCCGACTGGGGCTCCTACTGCGCGTCGAAGGCCGCGCTGCTCTGCGCGAACAAGGTCCTCGCCAAGGCCCTCGCCCCGGAGATCCGCGTCAACGCGATCCTGCCGGGTCCCGTGCTCTCGCCGGAGAAGATGGGGGAGGCGGAGAAGAAGAAGATCGCCGAGGCGACCCTGCTCAAGCGCCTGGGCACTCCGGAGGCCGTCGCGCGCGCCTGCCTGTTCCTCGCCGAGGCGGACTACACGACCGGAGCGGAGCTCACGGTCGACGGCGGCCGGCTGATCGCCTAACGACGGCCCGACTTCTTCCCGCGGTAGTCGCCGGGAACCTGCGTCTCGGGCTTGACGGCCTTGAACTTCGCGCCCGACACGAGCTTGTCCCACATCTTCGGGTCGCGCCACTCGTCCTTGACGGCCTGCGACCAGACGACCTTCTTGAGGTCGATCTCGCCCATGCGCGCGTCGTAGGCGTCCCGGCGGAAGCACTGCGCGTAGCCGGTCTCGGTCTCGTGCAGAATCACGGAGTGCACGGAGGCGGCCTCATCGCCGTTGGCGCGCTCGGTCTGGTCGAGCAGGGCCTGGACGGCGACGAAGATGATGCGCGTGAGCTGCTCGGCGGTGGGCGAGAGGGGAGCTGGACCCAGCGCTTGGAGTGGGACTTGATCGCCTTCTGGTACTCCGGCGCCTCCTTCTCCCAGTACAGCGAGGCGTGGTCGAAGCCGTCGAGCATGTCCTTGACCGTGCCCTTCATCAGGCCGAAGTCGTAGACCATCTGCCCGTCGTCGAGCTTGTCGGCGGAAAGCAGGACCTCGACGCGGAAGCTGTGGCCGTGGATCGAGTACTTGCACCGGTCCGACGAGCAGTTCCGCACGATGTGGGACGCCTCGAACTTGTACAGCTTTCGAATGATCATCTGGTCCTCCGGATTTCGACGACAACCTCACGGGTCTTGGGCATCACGGCCGGCGTCTTGCGCACGCGCACCGTCACGGCGGCGGCGGACGTCTTCGCGAGGAGGACGAGCGCGAGGCGCTCCGCCAACGTCTCCACCAGAGCCCGCTCGCCTGACTCGGTCTCGGCGCGGACGAGCTTCTCCACCTCCCAGTAGTCGAGGGCGCGGCGGTAGTCGTCCTTCGCGGCCGCGGGGCGGATGTCGGTCTCGAGGCCCACGTCCACGAGGATCTTCTGCCGGCGCGCGCGCTCGGCGGCGGGCACGCCGATCTTCGCGCGGCACTCGACCCCGTTGAGCCAAATCATGTCCGCCATAGCGGATAGTCTAGCAAGGAGGGCGCCGGGGGCGAAATGTTATAATCGCCCCATGGCAGAATCTCGAAAAGTCGTCATCATCGGCTCCGGCTCCGCGGCCTACACGGCCGCCATCTACGCGGCCAGGGCCAACCTCGATCCCCTCGTCTTCGGCGGCGTGTCCATGGGCGGCCAGCTGATGATCACCTCCGACGTGGAGAACTTCCCGGGCTTCGCCGAGCCGATCTCCGGCCCCGAGCTCATGGAGCGAATGGAGAAGCAGGTGCGCCGCCTGGGGGTCAAGATCGTCAACGAGTACGTGACCAAGGTCGACCTCAAGAGCGGCTCGCCGTTCTACGTCGAGACCTCCGAGGGCACGAAGGCCTCGGCCCTGTCCCTGATCGTGGCCACCGGCGCCAACGCCAAGTGGCTCGGCATCGAAAGCGAGAAGCGCCTGATGGGCCACGGCGTCTCGGCCTGCGCGACCTGCGACGGTTTCTTCTTCAAGGGCAAGGACGTCGTCGTCGTCGGCGGCGGGGACACCGCGATGGAGGAGGCCAACTTCCTGACCAAGTTCGCCTCCAAGGTCACGATCGTGCACCGGCGCGACACCTTCCGCGCCTCCAAGATCATGCTCGAGCGCGCGCAAAAGAACGCCAAGATCGCCTGGGTGCTCGACTCCGCTGTCGAAGAAATCGTCGGGAATGGCCATGTTGATGGCGTGAAACTCAAGAACCTCAAGACCGGAACCGTCACCGAGATGAAGACCGGCGGCGTGTTCATGGCCATCGGCCACCAGCCGACGACGGGTTTCCTCGGCGGCCAGCTCAAGCTCGACGAGAACGGCTACGTCGTCGCCGACGACCGCACGCGCACCTCGGTCGAGGGGTCTTCGCCGCGGGCGACGTGATGGACCACCGCTACCGCCAGGCGATCACCGCCGCGGGCAACGGCTGCAAGGCCGCGCTCGAGGCCGAACGCTGGCTCGCCGACCAGGGCCACCACTGACCATGGGCCCCGTCGCGGAGCGTCAAGCGCTTCCGCCCTGGCTCAAGGTCAAGCTCCCGACGGGCCCCAACGTCGCCCGCCTGAAGGAGGCCTCGCGCTCGCGCGGCCTGTCCACCGTCTGCGAGGAGGCGCGCTGCCCGAACCTGGCGGAGTGCTGGGGCGGGGGGACGGCCACCTTCATGGTCATGGGGGACACATGTACTCGTGGCTGTCGTTTCTGTTCCGTAGCCACGGCGCTCCGTCCCGCCGTTCCCGACGAAGCGGAGCCTCAAAAGTTGGCCATGACCTTGAAGGAGATGGACGTCGAATACGCCGTGCTGACCACGGTGTGCCGGGACGACCTCCCCGACCAGGGCGCCGCGCACCTCGCCGCGTGCATCCGCGAGGTGAAGAAGACCTGCCCCGACATGAAGCTCGAGATGCTGCTCCAGGATTTCCGGGGACATCAGGACCTGCTGGAGCAGGTGATCGACGCCGGCCCCGACGTCGTCGCCCACAACGTCGAGTGCGTCGAGCGCCTGACCGACAAGGTCCGCGACGCGAAGGCCGGCTACCGCCAGTCCCTCGACGTTCTGGCCCACGCGAAGAATTACGCGCCGACGAAGCCGACCAAGACCTCGCTCATGCTCGGACTCGGCGAAACGGAAGAGGAACTCGTCCAGGCGTTCAAGGACATCCGCGCCGTCGGCGTCGACATCCTGACCCTCGGCCAATACCTGCGGCCCTCGGGATCGCGGCATCATTTGATGGTGGACAAGTTCATCCACCCGGACGATTTTCAAAGATATGGCGACATGGCAAAGGAGCACGGCTTTCTGTACGTGGCTTCGGGACCCTTCGTCAGGTCTTCCTACAGAGCGGCCGAATTGTTCATGAAAGGCCATTTGGAGAATACGCGTGGCGCTTAGAACGATCGCGTCTTTGGACGTCAAACGTCTGGAAATTCTCGACGTGAACGGCGTCGCCGACAAGGCGCTGATGCCCAAGGTTTCCGACAAGCTGCTGCTCGAGATGTACCGTTTGATGTACCAGATCCGCGCTTTCGATGAGAGGGCCATCCTACTCCAGCGCTCCGGCCGCCTCGGAACCTACCCGATGATCACCGGCCAGGAGGCCACGCAGTGCGTGCCGCCTCTGGCGCTCAAGCCGACGGACTGGGTCGTGCCCACCTACCGCGGCGGCGGCGTGTACTTCGCGCGCGGCATGCAGATGCGCGACGCGCTGCTCTACTGGGCGGGCGACGACCGCGGCACGCGCTTCCCCGAGGGCAACCGCGACATGATCTTCTCGATTCCCGTCGGCACGCACCTGACCCAGGTCGCGGGCCTGGCGTGGGGACAGAAGTTCGAGGGCAAGGGCGGCGTGGCCGTCACCTACTGCGGCGACGGCACGTCGTCGAAGGGGACCTGCACGAGGCGCTGACCTTCGCCGGGCAGTTCAAGCTGCCGGCGATCTACATCATCGAGAACAACGGCTGGGCGATCTCGGTGCCGCGCCGGCGCCAGGCCGCCTCGCAGACTCTCGCGCAGAAGGCCTGGGGCTACGGCGTCGCCGGGCTCCAAGTCGACGGCAACGACGCGCTCGCCGTGTACTCGGCCATGACCGACGCCGTCGCGCGCGCGCGCAAGGGCGAGGGACCCACGCTCATCGAGTGCGAGACGTACCGCATGTCGCACCACACCACCGCCGACGACGCCACGCGCTACCGCGAGACGAAGGAAGTCGAGGCGTGGGCCAAGCGCGACCCGATCTCCCGCTTCAAGAAGTTCCTGACCGCCAAAAAGCTCTGGGACGACAAGAAGGAGAAGGCGCTGGCCGAGACGACGCGCAAGTGGATCGACGGCGAGGTCAAGGCGTACGAGGAGACCCCGGCGCCGAACCCTCTCGACATGTTCGCCAACAACTACGACCGCGCGCCCCGGGCGCTGATCGAGCAGCGCGCCGAACTGGAAGAGACTTTGAAGTTCAAGGGCGGGGCAAAGATCCTGATGGAGCTGCCCGCGACAGAGGGGAGGTTCCCGTGAGCCCCAAGACCGCCGCGCCGCCCGCCGTCCGGACCCTGAACCTCGTCCAGGCCGTCAACGAGGCGCTCGACGTCGCCATGAGCGCGGACAAGCGCGTCATGATCCTCGGCGAGGACGTCGGCCGCAACGGCGGCGTGTTCCGCGCGACCGAAGGGTTATGGAAGAAATTCGGCGATGACAGGGTCGTTGATACGCCTCTCGCCGAAATCGGCATCATGGGCTCGGCGATCGGGCTCGCGATCTCGGGAATGCGGCCGGTCGCGGAGATCCAGTTCGACGGGTTCATGCCCTCGGTGTTCGACCAGGTCGTCTGCCACCTCGGCCGCATCCGCTCGCGCTCCCGCGGCAAGATGTCGGTGCCGCTGGTCCTGCGCGCGCCGCACGGCGGCCTCATCCACGCCCCCGAGCACCACAGCGAGAGCCCCGAGGCCTACTTCTGCCACACGCCGGGCATCAAGGTCGTGATCCCCTCGACGCCGTACGACGCCAAGGGCCTGCTCATCGCGGCGATCGAGGATCCGGATCCCGTCGTCTTCTTCGAGCCCAAGCTCCTCTATCGCTCGGCGAAGGGCGAAGTCCCGGCCGGCCGGTACACCGTCGAGATCGGCAAGGCGCGCCTCGTGCAGGAAGGCAAGGACATCACCCTCCTGACGTGGGGCGCCATGACCGTCGCCTGTCAAAAGGCCGCGGACAGACTCGCGATGGAGGACGGAGCCTCGGTCGAGATCATCGATCTGCGCACGCTGGCACCTCTCGATCTGGACGCGATCCTCGCCTCCGTCGGCAAGACGGGGCGCTGCGTGATCGCGCACGAGGCGCCGAACACGGGCTCGTGGGCCGCCGAGCTGTCCGCCCTCATCGCCGAGCGCGGCCTGCTGCGCCTGCAGGCGCCGGTGGCGCGCGTCGGCGGCTGGGACATCCGAATGCCGCTGTTCCGTCTCGAGCAGTACTACATCCCGGACGCCGACCGCGTCGTGATGGCGGCCCGCAAGACTCTCAACTTCTAGAGGACCTTTATGAGCTACGAATTCAATCTGCCGGACATCGGAGAGGGCCTCGTCGAGGGCGAGATCGTGAAGTGGTTCGTGAAGGTGGGCGATACGGTGAAGGAGCACCAGCCCCTCGCGGCGATTCTCACGGATAAGGCGGAAGTGGAGGTGCCGAGCCCGAAGGCCGGCAAGATTTTGAAGTTGTATGGAAAGCCGGGCGAAAAGATCCAGGTTCACTCCCCGTTGGCGTCCATCGATGTCGGTGGTTCCGAGAACGGTTCACAAATGGCGCCCGCGAAGGAAAATGCCGTTAAAGCCGTGGGGGCGGGAACGCCGAAGGCGAAAGAATCCGTTGCCGTGGCTGTCGCGGACCGCCCTTCCGTCGGCGGTTACGTGTTCAATCTGCCGGACATCGGAGAGGGCCTCGTCGAAGGGGAACTCGTGAAGTGGATGGTCAAGGAAGGAGAAAGGTCGTCGAGAACCAGCCGATCGCGGCGGTTCTCACCGACAAGGCGGAAGTCGAGATTCCGAGCCCGAAGACCGGCGTCATCGCGAAGCTGCACGCCAAGCCGGGGCAGAAGGTTCAGGTTCATGGTCCGTTGGTGACGTATTCCGGCGTGAGCGGAGCCGCGCAGGCGGTCAGGCCCGCCGCCAACGTGGAAGAGGCCGTCGCTCCGGCGGCTGCGCGCCCGGCGCGGTCGTCCAACGAAGTGCTGGCGACGCCGATGATCCGCAAGATGGCGAAGGACTTGGGGATCGACATCGGCCGGGTCCCCGGAACGGGCCCGCAGGGCCGCGTGCTGGAGGCGGACCTCAAGGGATTTAGCCGCGGCGGCTTCGCCGCCCCGGCTGCATCGTCTCGCGGGAACATTTCGAACAACGACAAGGCGAACGCGACGCCCGCAGTCAAGAAATTGGCCGACGAGCTGGGCGTGGACCTCTCGCGCGTCTCGGGAACCGGACCCGGCGGACGGATTTCAGAGACCGACGTGCGGGCCAAGGCGCCTTCGGCGCCTACGGCGACGGCAACGACTGGGTCACCCGTCTCCGCATCCACGACACCCTCGTACGCCTCAGGGTACCCGCCCGTGTCGGTCGCGCGTCAGAACGGAGATACCGTCAAACCCTTCTCGGGAATTAGGAGAAAGATCGCCGAGAAGATGCAGCAATCCCGTCGGACGATCGCGCATGTCACGCACATGGACGAATGCGACTTCACGGCTCTCGTCGCGCTTCGCGCGAAGATGAAGAAAGAAGCGGAGAAGCGCGGGGTCAAGCTCACCTTCCTGCCCTTCATCATCCGCGCCCTCGTCAAGGCACTCGGCGAATTCCCCATGTTCAACTCCTCCCTGGACGAGGCGGCCGGGGAGATCGTCGTCAAAGCGCGCAAGAACATCGGCATCGCGGTCGCGGCGCCCCAGGGGCTCGTCGTCCCGAACATCAAGGGCGCGCAGGACAAGGACCTCTGGGCGCTCGCCGGCGAGGTGGCCGCGCTCGCCGAGAAGGTGCGCGCCAACAAGATCGACGTGCCGAGCCTGCAGGACGGCACGTTCACGATCACGAACATCGGGCCGATCGGCGGGCTGTACGCGACGCCGATCGTCAACCACCCCGAGGTCGCGATCCTCGGCCTCATGAAGCTGCGCAAGACGCCCGTGGTCCGCGAGGACAAGGTCGTCGTGCGCGAGATGATGAATCTCGTGCTCTCCTTCGACCACCGCATCGTCGACGGGTCGGACGCGGCGAGCTTCATGAACACGGTCATCAAGCATCTCGAGAACCCGCAAACCCTTCTTTAACGAGGCGAACATGGCGATCACGGTCGACGTTCTCATCATCGGCGGCGGGCCCGGCGGCTACGTGGCCGCGATCAAGGCGGGGCAGCTCGGGAAAAAGGCGCTTCTCGTGGATCGCGACAAGCTCGGCGGCGAGTGCCTGAACTACGGTTGCATCCCGTCGAAGGCGCTGATCGCCGCCGCGGGCCACGCCTACAAGTCGAAGAAGGCCAAGGAGGCCGGCTTCGACGATCCCAAGCACAACCTCGACTGGACGAAGGTCGTCGCCTGGAAGGACCAGATGATCGGCGGCTTCGTGAAGAACATCGGCACGCTCGTGAAGGGGAACAAGGGCGAGCACATCCAGGGCTCGGCGCAGTTCACGTCGCGGCACACGGCGCTCGTCACGAAGGCGGACGGGACGTCGGAGTCCGTCGAGTTCAAGCACGCGATCATCGCGACCGGCTCGGAGATCGTCTCCCTGCCCGGCTTCGCGATCGACGGCAAGGATATTCTCGGATCGAAGGAAGCGCTCGATGAAAAGAAGCCTCCGGAGGGCCTCGTCGTCGTCGGCGGCGGCGTCATCGGCCTCGAGATCGGCACGTTTTTCGCGAAGCTCGGCACGAAGGTCACCGTCGTCGAGTTCACCGACTCGCTGCTGCCCGTCATCGAGAAGGACATGGTCGCCCCGGTCAACCGCAGCCTCTCGAAGCTGGGCGTCGACGTGATGCTCCAGTCGAAGGCCAAGTCGTGGTCGAAGAAGGGCAAGCGCCTCGAGGTCGTCGTCGAGACCGCCGAAGGCGACAAGAAGGTCGTCTGCGACAAGATCCTGATGGCCGTCGGCCGCAAGCCGCGCTCCTCTGGCCTCGGCCTCGAGAAGATCGGCGTCGAGCTCGACAAGCGCGGGCACGTCGTCGTCGACACCGAGATGCTGTCCTCGGTCGACAACATCTACGCGATCGGCGACGTGGTCGGCCAGCCGTACCTGGCCCACAAGGCCAGCCGCGAGGGCATCCTCGCCGCGCAGTCGATCTCCGGCGAGGCGCTCGAGGCGCGCGGCCAGGTGCCGTGGGCGGTGTTCACCGATCCCGAGATTTCCTGGGTCGGACTGACGGACTCGGAGGCCAAGGCGGCCGGCTACGCGACGGTCGTGGGCAAGTTCCCGTTCGCCGCGTCGGGCCGCGCGATGGCCGTGCGCGAGACGGAAGGGTTCTGCAAGGTCGTCGCCGACAAGAAGACGCACAAAATCCTGGGCGCCGGGTTCGTCGGGACCAACGCCTCCGACCTGATCGGCGAGGCGTGCCTCGCGGTCTCCGTCGGCGTGACGCTCGAGCAGGTCGCGCAGACGATCCACCCGCACCCGACGCTCACGGAGACGTTCGCCGAGGCGTGCGAGGTCGCGCTCGGCCACCCGGTGCACATGCTCCAGATAAAAAGAGAAGCCCCTGTTTTTTGATACATGCTCGTCCGTGACCTCGGTTTAAAGGAGTACGTCGAGGTCTGGAACCTCCAGCGCAAGCTCGTCTTCGAGCGTTCGGAGGGGAAGATCCCCGACACCGTGCTGCTCTGCCAGCACCCGCCTGTGTACACGATCGGCCGGTCGTCGAAGCAGCCCATCCCGGAAGCCCTTCCCCATCCCGTGCACAAGATCGAGCGCGGCGGGGACCTGACCTGGCACGGGCCGGGCCAACTCGTCGGCTACCCGATCCTGGACCTTCGCGGCCTCGGCCTCAAGCCGCGCTCGTATCTGGCGGCGCTCGAGGCCGTGCTGATCGAGGCGATCGCGCCGTTCGGCGTGAACGCGACGACGGTGAAGGGCTTCACGGGGCTGTGGGTCGGGAAGAAGAAGCTCGCGTCGATCGGCGTGGCCGTGAAGGGCGGGATCGCCTATCACGGCTTCGCGCTCAACGTGAACAACACGCTCGCGCCGTTCAAGCTGATCCACCCGTGCAAGCTGGAATCGGATACCATGACGACCATGTCCAAGGTCTTGGGAGCGAGCGTCGACGAGCACGCGCTGACCAAGGCCGTCGGCCAGGCCTTACTCCACTATTTCGCCCGGATGTCTCCTACGGAGGGAAAATGATCCGCCCGCTGCTTCTGCTGCCGCTCCTCGCCGCGTCCGCCCGCGCCGCCTTCGACGTGCCCGGCTTCGAGCTCGTGTACTCCTATCCCGTCGAGACGACGCTCGAGGAGAAAGATCTGCGTCTGGCCCAAGACGTGTGGCCCAAGATGTTCGACGCGGCCAAGAAGACGATCGATATCGAGGAATTCTACGCGTCGCCGAAGGACGGCGAGCCGCTCGAGGCCTCGCTGAAGGCGCTCGAGCGCGCGGCCAAGCGCGGGGTCAAGATCCGCGTCCTGCTCGAGAAGAAGTTCGAGAAGAACTCGCTCGACGGGATCGCGCGGCTCAAGGCGATCCCGGGACTCGACCTGCGCATCCTCGACTGGTCCTCGGTCAACGGCGGCCAGGGCATCATCCACGCGAAGTTCTTCGTCGTCGACGGCAAGGAGGCGTACGTCGGCTCGCAGAACTTCGACTGGCGCGCGCTCAAGCACATCCACGAGACCGGCCTGCGCGTGAGCGACGCCAAGGTCGCCGGCGACGTGCAACGCACGTTCGACCACGACTGGGCCTACACGGAAGCGAATACCGACTACAAATTGGCCGAGGCCAAAGAGCCTTCGTTCGACCGGACACCGCGGGCCTACGTCGTGGCGAGCCCCTGGAGGAAGAATCCCGACGGCGTAGGGGATTCCGAAACGGAACTCGTTAAACTCATCGGGGAATCGACGGCGACGATTTCAATTCAACTTCTCGACTACAACCCCACGACGTACGGGCGCCCGAAGCGCTTTTACTCGCCGATCGACAACGCCCTGCGCGACGCGGCCGTGCGCGGCGTCAAGGTCCGCCTGCTCGTGTCGCATTGGAACACCGAGGAGGGAGCCGTCGATCACCTGAAGAGCCTGTCGCTCGTGCCCGGGATCGAGGTCCGCGTCGCGACGATCCCCGAGGCGAAGGAAGGGACGATCCCGTTCTCGCGCGTGATCCACTCGAAGTACATGACGGCCGACGGCAAGGTCGCCTGGGTCGGCACGAGCAACTGGGCGGGGGCTACCTGGACTCGTCGCGCAACCTCGAACTCGTCGTCAAGGACGAGAGGCTCGCCGCGCGCCTGGCCGCGATGCACGAGAGGCTGTGGACCTCGGAGTACGCGGCGCCTCTCGATCTCGCCAAGCATTACCCGAAGCCGCGCCGATGAGGCGCTCGCTCGAGACGGCGGCGCTCGGCCTGAGCGGGCTCGGCCTGGGTCTCGCGGCGGCGGCCCCGTCGGCGGCCGGCGCGCGGCTCGAGCTGTCGACGGCCCACGCGGCCGTGCTCATCGGGGCGGGGCTGTGGGCGCGCGCGCTGTCGTCGGCGTTCGCGGGCGCCCTCGTCGACCGCTTCGGCGGACGACGGGGCCTGGCCGTCGCGGCGGCGGGCGCGGGCGCGTGCGGGCTGGCCTTCGCGGCGCTCGCAAGCCGTGAGCGCGGCGCCTTCGCGGCGCTCGTCCTGCTCAACGCCGCCTCTGGGTACTTCGTCTCTTTCGCCGGTCCCTCCGCGGCGCGCCTCAACTCGGACGCGGCGGAGGCGGCGCGCGGGCGCCTGGCCGGGCTTTACGCGGCGCTCGCGTTCCCGGCGGCTCTGCTCGTCCTGGCCCCGGGCGGTCCCTGGCTCGAGTCCCACGCGGGCCGCTGGCTGGCCGCCCTGCCCGCGGCGGCGGCGGCGCTCGCCTTCGCCGCCTCGCGCTTCGCCCCGGCGGAGCCCGCCGCGAAGGAGGAGCGCGCGAGCTTGAAGGAGCTGCCCGCGACGGCGCGCGATCCCCGGGTTCTGGCGCTCGCGGGGCTCGAGGCCTGCGCCGGCGCCGCTCGCTGGGGCCTGCTCGCCTGGGCCGCTCCGTTCCTCGCCGAGGCGCACCACGTGCGTCCCGGCGACCCGGCCTACGGCACGGCGCTCGCCTCGGTCGCCGCCGGCGCCCTGGCGGGCCCCTGATCGCGGGAGCCGTGTCGGACAAGGCCTTCGGCGGGCGCCGCGCGCCCGCGGGGCTGGCCTTCTTCCTATTCCTCGCGGCGGCGCTCGCCGCGCTGGGCCGGACGCTCGACGCGGCGCACGCGATCGTCTGGCTCGGGCTGGCGGCGGGCGCGGCCTTCGGCCTGCACGCCCTGCTGTGCGGGGCCGCCGCCATGGACGCCGGCGGCGCGCGAGCGGCGGGCTCGGTCTCCGGCCTGCTCGACTCGGCGCATCACGCCGCGGGTGGCCTGGCCGTCCTGCTCGTGGGCTCGCTCGTCGACCGCGGCGGATGGGGCGCCTGGACGAAGGGCCTCATCCCGTTCGCGCTGCTCGGCGCCGCGGCCTGCGCGGCGGCCGTCCGCCTCAGGGCTGAAGCTCGGAATCCTTCCCTTTGACGAGCTGAGCCGACGGCGCCTGCCGCTTCTTCGGCGCCGCGTTCCAGATCTTCAGCGACAACGCGAAGCCGATCAGGGCGAACGGCACGAGGAAGACGGGCCACCAGAACCAGTTCTTCGGGTCCTTCGCCAGTTCGCCCGTCGGCGTGATCGCGCCGATGATGACCGACTGCAGGCCCGTGCCGAGATAAACCATCCCGTCGACGATGCCGACGGCCGCGCCCGCGTTCTTGGCGCCGCCGAAGTCCGTCGTCGAGGTGCCGGACAGGATGCCGTGCACGCCGATGACGGCCATCGACATCAGGATCACCGCCGCGCCGGCCCACCACAGGTTTTTGTCGAGCGTGAACGCCATGATCAAGGCGCACACGCCGAGCACGCCGTACAAGACGCCCGCCATCGGGGCGCGTCGGGACTGAAACAGCTTGTCCGACGCCCAGCCCGTCAGGATCGAGCCCGCGACGCCGGCGATGAACAAGGTCATGCCCCAGTTCTGCGAGACCCAGAACTGCTTGCTGAAGCCGACCTCGCGCGCGAACAGCGGGTACCAGTGCATGATGCCGTTGCGCAGGATGCCGGAGCAGAACTCGATGCCGCAGACGACCATGAGCACGGGGTGCGTGATGATCTTCGCGAAGACCTCCTTGATCGGCAGCCGCTTGCCGTCATGGGAGATCGCTTCTTCGCCGGTGTCGAAGTCCTTGAAGCCGGCCTGGCTCGGGGAGTCGCACAGGTAGACGTACATGACGACCCACGTGATCGCGAGCAGGATAGCGGGGGCGAAGAACAGCCACCAGTTCCCGTCGACGCCGGTGCCGCCGGGCAGGAGCTTGCTCGCGATCTTGGCCCAGACGCCGAACTTCTCCGGCTTGAGCGCCGCGCGCGTGGCCTCGACGATCGCGAAGCCCCAGTCGAAGGCGAACAGGATGCCGGACGCGATCATGATGCCGAACATCGTCGAGAACGTGCCGCGCTCGCGCACGTGGAACCAGGGCGCCTTGACGGTCACGATCGCGACCGCGCCGTAGCTCTGAAAGTGCATGTTGGCCGCGTAGAGCAAGGTGAACATGGCGACCAGGTTGAAGCTCCAGCCCCAATTCGTCGAACCGTACAGCGCCAGGCCCATGACGGCGTTGACGAGCAGCGAGCCCAACGTGCCGATCAGCATCGCGGAGCGGCCGCCGACCTTGTCCGTGAGGGGGCCCGTCACCAGGAAGGAGACGCCGTACACCCAGGCGCCGACCGCGAAGATCGTGCCGAACTGCGCCTTGGTCATCAGCGCGTCGCCGAAGGCGGACTTGGCGACCGTGAGGTTGTAGCGGCCCATGTAAAGGAAAGCGTAAGCCAGGCCCATCGGAAACCAGTTGAGGAGGCGGCGGAAACGGTAATCGGCGGAGTGTCGCGGGAGTTCCATGAGGAAATCATACAATAGTCATATGACGAAACCGGAGACGCGCCAAAAGAACTGCTCGACGCCCTGCTCGAGGACGTGGCCGCCGTCCCGGGCGCGATCGTCGTCTTCGACCTCGACGACACCTTGTTCTCGACCGCCGACCGGCACCTGCGCATCCTCGCGGAGTACGCGGCCCTCGTCGAGTCGAAGGACGCGCGCGCGGCCGGCCTGCTGCGCTCGATCCAGCGCGAGAAGCTGCGCTACTCGATCCTCGACACCGCGAAGGACCACGGCCTCGAGGAGAAGCTGGCGAAGGACCTCAAGGACTTCTGGTTCGCGCGCTTCTTCAAGAACCCCTACCTGCTCGAGGACTCGATCGTCCCCGGCGGCCCGGAGTACGCGGAGGAAGTGATCCGGCGCGGCGGGCGCCCGTTCTACATGACCGGCCGCGACGAGGGGATGCGGGAGGGGACCGAGGCGTCTCTGCTGCGGCACAAGTTCCCGGATCCGGACGGGAAAAAGGCGACGCTCGTGCTCAAGCCGCGCTTCGACACGCCCGACTTTTCTTTCAAGAACGAAGCATTGGGCAAGATGCGTGAGATCGGGACCGTCGCCGGGTCCTTCGAGAACGAGCCCGCCCACGTGAACATGTTCATCGAGCACTTCCCGAAGGGCAAGCACTTCCTGCTCGAGACCAAGCACTCCGGCCGGCCCGTGGCACTCCACCCGGGTTGCCTGAAGATCAAGGACTTCCGGCGCTGAGTTCTACTTCGCGGGAAGGCGCTCGGAGAGGAACCGCAGGGCGTTGCCGCCCATCACGAGCTTGATGTCGGCGGCCGAGAGGCCCTCTTTCATCAATGCCTCGGTGATCAGCGGGAACCCCGCCGCGTCGAAGGGCTGGCCGACGGCCCCGTCGAAGTCCGAACCCAGGGCGACGTGCCGGACGCCCATGACTTTCACCGCGTGGGCGATCGCGCGCGCGACGGCCGCGGCGTCCTTGCCGCAGGTGGCGACCTTCCAGAAGCCGATGCCGATGAGGCCGCCCTTGGCCGCGACTCGCTTGAGCTGTTCATCACTCAAATTGCGCTCGTTGGGGCAGGTCGCGTAGACGCCGGTGTGCGAGAAGACGGGGGATTCTTGGACGTCGCGAGGACCTCGTCGACCGTCTTCTGAGACGCGTGCGCGAGGTCGACGATGATCGATTTGTCCTCGAGGCGCGCGAGCACCTTGCGGCCGAGCTCCGTCAGGCCGCCCTTCTCGGTGCCGTGCGCCGAACCCGCGACGTCATTGTCGACGAAGTGGGTGAGGCCGGCCATGCGCACGCCGAGCTCATAGAGGGCGTCGACATTCTCGATCTTCCCATCGAGCGCCTGCGCGCCCTCGATGGACAGCAGGGCCCCGACGGCCCCGTCCTTGCGGCCGGCGAGGAAGGCCGCCAGGTCGGCCTTGCTGCGGATCGGCACGAGGCCGCCCTCGGAGCGCTTCACCGCGTCGGCCAGGAGGCCCGCCTCGTGGCGCACGCGCGCCAGGCGGCTCGTGCTCGTCACCGCGGGCCAACCGGAGGCCTTCGCGAGCCAACCGATCATGTCGGCCTTCTTCGCGGAGTTGCTCCTGATGTTGATGCCCTTCGGCGCGTGCGTCACGCAGGAGAAGACCTGAAGGACGGAGCCGCCGTCCTTGAGGCGAGGCAGGTCGACGTGGCCGAGAGAGTTGCGCTTGACGAGGTCGCGGCTCCAGAGCAGCGGGTCGGCGTGGAGGTCGACGACGCCGAGCGAGTCGTGAAGCGCTTTCGCCTCGGGGAGACCGTGTACGGCGGCTTCCGGCGCGTCTTGTTGGCCAGCCGGCTCGCGGAGGAGACCAGGAGTCCCTTCTCGGCGGAAGCGGGGGCGGCCGCGAGCAAGGCCGCGGCCAGGAGCGCCGTCCTCATTTACCGAGCAGGTCGGCGAAGAACTTCTTGCGGTCGGGGACCGCGTGGTAGGCCGCGACCTTGTCCAAGGTGGCGATCATCGTGATGTAGGTGCCCGCGTCGAAGTAGACGCCGTGCTTGTGCAGGACGCTGAGGACCCGCGCCTGATCCTTCTTCAACAGGTCGAGCAGGACGGGCTGCTTCTTCTTGGCGAGGCCGTGCTTGCGGGCGGGCATGGTCGGGGGTCCTTTTACTTGGGAGTCACGCGCAGGAGCTCGAAGGGCCCCTTCGGGAAGTTCATCGCGAGCTTGATCGCGACGTCGACGTCGGAGGCGCCGGCGGTGCCCTCGGAGACGAGCCTGTCGGCCTCGTTGCAGATCGCGCCGATCAGCGCGCCCCAGGCCTCGGCGGGGCTGCGCTTGCCGTCCTGGGGCAAGGCGGCGAGCGCGGCGGGATTCTCCCCGGTCTTCTTTCCGTCGGCGTAGAGATAGAAGCCCTTGCCGGCCTTGCGGCCCGTCGCCCCGGCGTCGACGAGCGCCTGCTGGAGCGCCGGGGGCGAAGCGCTCGGGCTTGCCGAGCGCGGTCCAGATCGCCTTCGTGATCGCGAGGTTCGTGTCGAGGCCGATCAAGTCCATGAGCTCGAACGGGCCCATCGGCACCCCGCCGAGCGTCCGGCAGCCGTCGTCGACGACGGAGAACGGCGTCTCCCGGGACGCGAGGCGCTGGGACGAGACGTAGTACGGCCGCATGACGCGGTTGACGATGAAGCCGGGCACGTCCTTGACGTCGACGGGCGTGCGGCGCAGGCCCGTCAGCAGGAAGTCCCAGGCGGCGCGGAACGCGTCGGGCGAGGTCGCGTCGGTGCGGATCATCTCGACGAGCTTCATCGCGACGGGCGGGTTGAAGAAGTGCACGCCGAGCGTGCGCCCCTGGTCGCGCACGCGGGCCATGATGTCCTTGACCGAGAGCGAGGAGGTGTTCGTGGCGAGCAGCGCGTCGGGGCACGCCTCGGAGAGCCGCGCGAACAGGTCCTGCTTGAGAGCGAGATCCTCGGGCGCGGCCTCGACGACGAGGTCGGCGCCGGCGAGGTCCTCGAGCGCCGGGACGCCGGAGACGGAGTGGAACGCGCGCTCGGCCTGCTGGGTCGAGAGCTTGCCCTTGAGCACGGCGGCGTCGAAGGACTTCTTGAGCCGCGCCGGCAGGGCGGCGAGCGCGGCGGGCAGCGGATCGTGGACCTTCACGGAGAAGCCGGACTGGGCGCACAGCTGCGCGATGCCCGCGCCCATCGTGCCCGCGCCCACGACCGCGACGCGATGGATCACGGCTGGCGCACCGCGGGCGCGAGCTTCACGCGCGACATCAGCCCCGCCAGAGCCATCTCGCCGCGGGACTCGTGCCTGCCGGTCTTGAGGTTGCGCAAGGTGCGCAGGAAGCGGGACGGGCGGAACAGGTAGTTCGAGCCGTAGAACAGCGCGAAGCCGAGGAAATTGTAGAACTGCAGCGCGCGGGCGGACATGAAGTCGGTGTAGGACACGGTCTCGGTGATGTCCACGTAGGCCAGCTTGTCGAAGTAGTCGTCGGAGTGGGTGATCTTCTTCTCGAGCACCAGGCGCTCGTAGAGCGCGGAGCCAGGGTAGGGGAGAACACGCCGACCGAGACGTCGTGGGCGCCGTTCCAGCTCATGCGCACGAGGAAGGCCATCGTCTTGAGCGTGTCCCAGTGCGTGTCGTCGGGCATGCCGAGAATGATGTTGATCTTGACGTTGAGGCCCTCTTTGACGGCCGCGCGCAGGGACTCGGTGAGCTTGTCGAGGCTCACGTGCTTCTTCATGCGCTTGAGGGAGTCCTCGGAGCCGCTCTCCGGGGCGTAGTTCATGTTGCGGCAGCCGGAGGCGTAGAGCCACTTCGACACCTCGCCGTCGATCGCCTCGGAGCGGGTGCCGGAGGGAAGCTGCCAGGTGATGTTCAGCTTGCGCGCGACGAGCCCCTTGGCGAACTCGAGAATCCAGTCGCGCTTGACGATCGCCGTCAGGTCGTAGAAGTCGACGTTGTCGATATCCCAGCGCTTCTTGTAGTCCTCGATCTCGTCGAGGACTTCCTTGGGATCGCGCGCGATCCAGCGCGTCGTCCACATCGCGGGATTGGAGCAGAAGGTGCAGGAATAGGGACAGCCGCGCGAGGCGAGCATCGGCATGCTCTTGCCGCGGTTGACGCCGTAGGAGAGGGAGTTCTCCCAATACGCCTGGAGCGGGATCAGGTCCCACGCCGGGCGCGGGATCGTGTCGACGGCGCGGATGCGCGGGCGCGAGCCGGTGCGCATGTAGCCGGAGCCGTCGCGCAGGGCCAGTCCCTTCACGAGCTTGAGGTCGGAGCCCTTCTCGAGCGCGGCCGCGAGCTCGACGATCGTTTCCTCGCCCTCGCCGAGCACGCACATGTCGAGGCCCGGGCACTGCGCCATGCTGACGTCGGGCGCCGCCGTGAAGTGCTCGCCGCCGGCGGCGAGCGGGACGTCGGGCAGGGCTTCGGCGATCTTGTTGACGAGCGTCCGGATGTGGTTCCACTCCGAGGAGAACATGCCGGAGACGCCGATGAGGCCCGCGTCGCGGGGGATGCGCGCGACGATCTCGTCGAAGGTCATGCCGCGCAGGACGAGGTTGTGCGCGATCGGCACCGACTGCAGGGGCCGCTCGCCGATGCCGTCGACGATGTCGACGACGTGCCCCGCTTCCCTCAGAGCGGCCGCGATGTAGGCGAGGCCGATCGGGGGCGTGAGGGAGGCGATGTAGGAGACCGGGTTGACGATCGACGGGGGCCTCACGAGGCAGATTTTCATGGCTTCCCTATAAGGGTAGCTGTGAAGGTGGGCACTTTCAAGGCCTCGTCGCCGACACGCGCCAGGAGGTCCCGACGTAGAAGTCGACGTGGACGTCCTTCCAGCCCTCGACCCAGGAGCGCGCCTGCGCCTCGGTGATCAGGTGGGTGGTCGGGGCGTTGAGCTTGTCGAAGACATTCAACAATCGCCTTTGATAAGTCGACCCGCGCAGATTTTTGCAGTACGTATAGTAGGGGAACGATTCGGGAAGCGGCAAACGATAAAAAGTGTGCATCAGGATCGAGCCGACGACGGTAAGCAAATGACTGAGGGCCATGACGAACGACCGGGGAAAGTAATCCAGCAAATATTTTTTCAGCGGCTCGAGAACCCAGTACACGAACCCGTTGCCCTCGCGCGAGTACAACCAGAACATGATGCGGCCGCCCGGCTTGACGAGCGTCTTGAGGTGCGCGGCCGTGGCGTTCGGATCCTTCGTGTGATGCACGACGCCGACGGAGTAGACGACGTCGAACCGCTCACCGGTATCCCACTTGGCGATATCGCCGGACACGATCTCGACGTTCGACAGGTCGGCGAGTTTTTCTTTCGCTATCGGCGACGTGTTCAGATCCACGCCCACGACTCTGCTCGCGTAGCGCGCCGCGATGCGCGCGTGATGGCCCGGGCCGCAGCCGCCGTCCATGACGGTCTTGCCGGCCCAGTCCTCGGGCTTGTTCGGGTGGATCCAGGCCCGGAACAGCCATTCGTCCTTATCCTCGAGGTTGGTCCAGAGGTAGTTCCACTCGGCCTGGTTGGCCTGGCTCATCGCGGCCCCCACAGCGCGTCGCGCACGCCAAGCGCCAGCGCGCGGGCCTGGGGCTGGAACGCCCACAGCACGAGGTTCAGCCCGAGCCAGGTCCCGGCGGCGGCCCGGAAGCGCGGACGGCCCAGGCGCTCGACGGCCGACGCGGCGCCCGCGGCGGCGAGCACGAGCAGGTAGGGCGAGACGCCTTGGCGGTAGCGCGAGGCCCAGCCGCCGCAGAACGTGAAGATCGTCAGCGAGCCGGCGATCGCCAGCGCGAACGGCCACAGCTCGCGGCGCTTGGGCAGCAGGACGAGGCTCCACGCCGCGAACGGCAGCGCGAGCATGTAGGTCCAGTCGTAGCCGGGCAGGAACGGATAGAGGATGCTGACGAAGTTGAACGCGTAGGCCTTCGCCTTCTGCGCGAAGGACAGCCCGCGCGACAGCTCACGGAACTTCGCGCCGTACAGCCTGTCGCGCACGAGCTCGTGGCCGGGAGGCGGCTCGAAACGCGGCCCGGCGTCCCAGCCGAAACGGTCGGCGGGCAGCCACAGCGAAAGATAGACGACGCTGCGGCTGACCGTGCTGCCCGGCACGAGGCGCCCGAACTGCGCGTAGTTCCGCCCGACCCACAGTCCCGCCACGACCGCCAGCGAGACCGCCGCGATGCCGACCTGCCGCAGGCCGAAGCGGGGGAACAGCGCGGGCATGAGAAGGATCACGGCGCCCGCGTACGGCAGCGGCTCGGGGCGCACGAGGTAGAGCGCGCCGGAGAGCAGGCCGAAGCCCGCGGCGCGGCGCGCCGGCGTCCAGTCCTCGCGGTACAGCGCCCAGGCGGAGGCGATGAGCAGGAAGCTGTACAGGCTCTCGCTGAGCAGCATCGCCGCGGGCGTCACGAGCCCGCCGTACGCGGCCGCGAGCGCTGCCGCGGCGAGCGCCCAGCCCTCGGGCGCGACGCGGCGCGCGACGCGGCGGATCAGCACGCACGCCGCCGCGCCGAGCAGGCACTGGACCGCGATCACGGCCTCGGGCGAGGGGCCGAGCAGGAGCCGGACCGCGGCCAGGAACACCGGGTAGCCGGGCATGCGCGTGGCGATCGCGCCGCCGGGGCCGAAGTACAGACCCGTCTCCGCCAGGCTCCGGGCGAATTCCCAATATTCCGCGGAGTCGCCGGCCGGCGGCCAGGCGACTCCCGCGCGAAACGCGTGGGCCGCGCGCAGCAGCAGCGCCGCGCCGAAAAGCCCCGCGTCGCGCCGGTCGAGCGCCGGCTCAGGCCGGCTCATCCTAGACGCGCCCCGCGCGGCGCGCCTCGATCGGGAGCGCGACGCAGCCGAGAAGGGGATCGCCGTCGTCAGGAAGCCGGTCAGGACGGGGGCGCCAGCTGGGCGGACAGGAAGATGCACGCCTCCTGGACCACCCAGACCGCGATCATCGCGGGAACGAGGAAGCCGGCGCCGCGCGCGGCGTCGCCGAAGCCCTGCCCCAAGGCTCGCCAGGCGCTCCCGGCCTCGGCGCGGCGCGCCGCGGCCAGCGAGGAGGCGGCGCCCAGCATCAGCGCGGCGACCTTGCCGAGCCCGACGAGCCCGTAGATCGCGGCCGCCGACGCGGTCGTCGCGGCCTCGGCCGACGTCAGGCGGAAGACGATCTTCGCGCTGACGATTCCGAAGACCATCAGCAATGGGTACGGCAGGATGTAGACGGCGAACAGCGCCGCGCAGCGGCGCGCGTCGACGCCGCGGCCGTCGCCGAGCCACAACTCCGCGAACAGCGCCGTGACCATCGACGTGGTCAGCGCGGTCAGCAGGAACTTGAGCGCGAGGAAGCCCGTCGTGTACGGCATCGCCCCGATGAAGCCCTGCGTGAGCATCGCCAGCAGGGGCGCGGCCAGGAGCCATGGGCGCGTCAGCGCGCGGTCACGGACCCGGGCTATCAGTGAGTTATCGGCCAATCGTCAGCCCGGAATGAAGGGCTCTTCCGACATCTTCGCGGCCTCGGGCGCCCAGTGCGGGACCTTCAGACCGAACTTCGCGGCCTTGTCCGCGATGTCCTTCGCGAAGGCCTGGCGGACGTCGTCGTTGTCGCGCTTCTTGAGGCCGTATTTGCGATAGAGGGCATTTTTCGGGGATCCGCGGCGGCCGAAGATGTTCATCGTGCGCGGGTACCAGCGGTCGAACGCCTCCTGCAGGTCGTCGTGCGTCTTCGGGTCGGCGGAGAGGCGCTTGGTCCACTGGTCGCCGTGCGCCATGTGCATCTCCTCTTCCTTGAAGATGCCCTCCATCCCCTCGCACCACGGCTTGTAGGAGCAGTCGAGGCTGTCCTCGAGCTGGTGGCCGGCGCCCCGGTCCATGCAGAAGTTGAACATGATGAAGTCCGACCACTTCTCGATCGGGTAGTAGAAGATGTTGACGCGCTTGTCGTCGGCGGCGCGCAAAGTCCCGATGTCGTCCTTCTCGACGCGCAGGTTGAAGTTGTGGCTCTTGTAGTACGCGTCGACGTCCACGCCCATGCCCTTGAGCAGGCGGTACATGACCGTCGCGTGGCGCACCTCGTCCTTGACGATCTGCGCGACGACGAGCGTCTCGTTGATGTCCGGGGCCTTCTGGATCCACGGCACGTAGCCGAACGCGCCGGCGAGCTCGGAGTCGGCCTGCATCATCATCAGATTCGTCAGGTGCTCGCGGTACTCGTCCGACATCTCGGAGAGCTCCGTGATCTTCTGTCCCTTCGAGATCTTCTCGAGGAGCTTCTCTTCGCGGACGCGGTTGGGTTCGAGGGCCATGGGGCTATTCTCCTTTGAACTGGGGGGACGCTTCTCGAGGAAAGCGGTGACTCCTTCGGCGTGATCCTGCGTCTTCCCGAGGATCTCCTGCAGCTGCGCCTCGTACTCCATCTGCTCGTCGAGGGAGGCGGCCTCGAGCGACTTGTTGACGGCGCGCTTGGTAAGCGCTAGCGCCATCGGCGGCATCTTGGCCAGATCGGCGGCCAGGGCCTGGGCTTCCGCGAGGACGGAATCCGCCGGGACCACTCTATTCACCCAGCCCCACTGGAGGGCCTGCTCGGAGGTCACGGGCTTGGCGAGCCACATGTGCTCGAGCGCCTTCGAGTAGCCGGCGAAGCGGGGAAGGTAGTATGTCATGCCGGAATCGGGCACCAATCCGACGCGCACAAACGCGTTGAGGAAGGTCGCCTTCTCGGCGCAGATCTTCAAATCCGCGGCCAGCACGATGCTGGCGCCCGCGCCGGCTGCGAGACCGTTGATCGCGCCGATCACCGGCTTCTCGAGCTTGCGGATCTGCGCGACCAGCGGATTGAAGTGATCGCGCAGCTCGTCGCCGAGTGAGAATGATTTCGCTTTCTGGCGCTTCTGGAGGTCGCCGAGGTCGGCCCCAGCGCAGAACGCGCGGCCGGAAGCCGTGAGCACGACGGCCTTGACGGACTTGTCGGTCTCGGCTTTCTTGAGCGAGTCTCGAATGCCCTTCATCATGCCAATGGTCAGGGCGTTGAGGACGTCGGGGCGGTTGAGCGTGATCGTGAGAATCCCGTCCTTCAGGTCGATCAGCAGTTCCTGCGTCGCGGTCGTGGTCATTTTCCGCTCCAGACGGGTTTTCTCTTCTCGGCGAACGCCGTCATCCCTTCTTTCTGATCGGCCGTGTCGAACAAGCCGTAAAAGGCGTTGCGCTCATCGACGAGCCCCTTGTCGAGCCCGCGGTCGACGGCGGCGCGCACCGCGGCCTTCGCGGCCTGCACGGCGAGCGGGGGCTGCGCGGCGATCAGCGCGGCGAGCTTCTTCGCCTCGCCGAGATAGGACTCGACGGGCACGACGCGGTTGACGAGGCCGTGCGCGAGCGCCTCGCGCGCCGTCAGGCGGCGGCCGGTCAGGTTCATCTCCATCGAGAGGGCCTTGCCGACGGCCTTGGTCAGGCGCTGGGTTCCGCCGGCGCCGGCCATCACGCCGATGAGGACCTCGGGCTGGCCGAACACCGCGGTCTCGGAGGCGACGATCATGTCGCAGGCCATCGCGAGCTCGCAGCCGCCGCCGAGCGCGAAACCGGAGACGGCCGCGATCACCGGCTTTTTCATGCGGCCGATTTCGTCCCAATGGCCGAGATGGCGCGCGAGCGCCGCTCCGGCGGCCTTGGCGCCTTCGATCGCCTTCATCTCGCCGATGTCGGCGCCCGCGGCGAAGGCGCGCGGCAGGCCGGCCAGCACCATGCAGCGGATCGCGGGATCCCGGTCGAAGCCGCGCAGGGCCTCGGCGACGGCGTCCATCACCGCGATGGACAACGCGTTGAGCGCCTGCGGACGGTTGATCACGACGACGCCGACGGCGCCTTCGGCCTCGACGAGGACTTCGGGAGCGGCCGTGGTCATCCTAGTTGAGGTCCACCCACACCGACTTCACCGAGGTGTAGTTCTCGATCGCGTACGGGCCCTTCTCGCGCCCGTAGCCCGACTGCTTGACGCCGCCCCAGGGCGCGGCCGCGTCGACGAACTGGTAGCAGTTGATCCAGACCACGCCCGCCTTGAGGCGGTTCGCCGCGAGATGCGCCTTCTTGATGTCCTTCGTCCAGACGGCGGCGACGAGGCCGTAGTCCGTGGAGTTGGCGCGGTCGATCACCTCGTCGACGGAGTCGAAGGGGAACAGGCAGACGACGGGCCCGAAGATCTCCTCGCGCGCGATCGTCATGTCGTCCTTCACGTCGCCGAACACGGTCGGCTGGATGAACCAGCCCGCTCCGGGCTGGGCGGCGCCGCCCGCGAGCAGCTTGGCGCCCTCGGACTTGCCCTTCTCCACGAGGGAGAGCACGCGATCGCGCTGCTCCTTGGACACGAGCGGTCCCATCGCGATCTTGGGGTCCAGGCCGTTGCCCTGCTTGATCTTGCCGGCCCGGTCGGCGACCGCGGCGACGAGCTTGTCGTAGGCGGGGCGCTCGATGAACACGCGCGAGCCGGCGGAGCAGGTCTGGCCCTGGTTGTAGAAGATGCCGGCGAAGATGCCGCGCGCCGCGGCCTCCATGTCGGCGTCGGCGAAGATGATGTTGGGCGACTTGCCCCCGAGCTCCATCGTCACTCGCTTCATGTTGCCGGCCGAGGCCTTCACGATCTCGCGGCCGACCTCGGTGGAGCCGGTGAAGGTCACCTTGTCGATGCCCATGTGCTTGGCGATGGCCGCGCCCGCCGTCGGGCCCAAGCCCGGGACGACGTTGACGACGCCCGCCGGCACGCCGGCCTCGAGCAGAAGCTCGCCCAGCCACAGCGCCGA
Organism: Elusimicrobiota bacterium; assembly: GCA_023213235.1. Classification (GTDB taxonomy): domain Bacteria; phylum Elusimicrobiota; class Elusimicrobia; order UBA1565; family UBA9628; genus GWA2-66-18. The sequence goes on from CP096137.1 coordinate 2,252,550, forward strand.
GAGCGGCGTCTGCTCCGCGGGCTTGAGGACGACCGTGTTGCCGCAGGCCAGGATCGGGGCCAGGCGCTCGGCGGCCATGAGCAGGGGGAAGTTCCACGGGATGATGGCGCCGACGACGCCGATGGGCTCGCGCACCGTGTACTGGAGGAACTTCGCGCCCGGATAGTACGGAACGGAGACGGGGGTCGTGTCGCCGGTGATCTTGGTGGGCCAGCCGCCGTAGTAGCGGAACAGCGCGACGGAGAGGGGAAGGTCGCCGGACTTGGCCTCGCGGATCGGCTTGCCGTTGTCGAGCGTGTCGAGCTGGGCGAAGGCCTCGGCGCGGGCCTCCAGGAGGTCCGCGACCTTATGAAGGACCTTCTCGCGCTCGGCGGGCGTCATCTTGCCCCACGGGCCCTCGAGGGCCTTGCGGGCGGCGGCGACGGCGGCGTCGACGTCGGCCGCGTCGCCGGCGGCGACGGCGCCGAGCGCTTCCCCGGTGGCCGGGTTCACGGTCTCGAAGGTTTTCCCCGAGGCGGCGTCGACGGGCTTGCCGTCGATCAGCAGCTTGTGGACCTTGCGGGCGAGGAACTCTTTAAGGAGAGGGTGCACGTCGGGAAGGGAAGCGGTAGTCATTCCTGAATTCAACAAAATTACCGTATACTGCGGCCAGTGATCCGGCTCCTGCTCCTGTTGGCCCTCGGCGCCCGCGCCCAGACCTCCTGCCTGGCCCGGGTCGCGGGTGAGCTCGAGGCCCTGCGGCCGTCGTTTCCGCGTCTGAACGGGCTGAACCTGGCCCTCGAGCCCTTCGAGTCGGACGAGGACTTTCTCCAGGCGCGGCCGCAGGGATTCTGGAAGCGCCCGGAGGACCGGGTCTACGTCGTGCGCGTCGGCGGCCGGCTGTGCGCCGACCCGCCGCCGCCCGAGGCCGAGAAGGCGATCCTCCTCCACGAACTCGCCCACCTCGACGCCTACGCCGCAATGGGACGCCGCGCGCTGCTGTCTCTCGGGTGGGCCTACCTCGTCTCTCCGGGCGGCGCGCGGGTGGAATCCTTCGAGAAGTCGGCCGACGACGCCGTCGTGAGGCTCGGGCGCGCGGAGGACCTGGCGCTGTACCGGGAATGGCTGTATCCTCGCGTGAGTCCGGCCGCGGCCGCGCGCAAGCGACGCCTGTACCGCACGCCCGAAGAGTTGCGGCGTCCCTTGACCGAAACGGCCGCGTCCGGTAGAATCAGCCCTTGATGAGGTTGCCCGAGTGAAGTCCAAGGCTCCCGCCGCCCGTTGGCCGCTGCCCGACTGGGAGAAGGTGCAGCCGTTCCCTTTCGCGACGGCGCGCGGCGCGTTCGCGGGGATGACGCAGTCCGAGGACCGCATCGAGCTCGAGTATTATCGGCGGCACGACGGCTCGCTCGTCGCCATCGCGAAGTTCGGGTCGCTGTCGGAGGGGGCGCCCGGGCTCGTGCACGGCGGGGCGATCCTGACCGCCCTCGACGAGGCGCTCGGCGCGGCCGCCTGGCTCCTGGAGCGCCCCGTCATGACGGCGCGCCTGACCACCGAATTCCGCAAGGGCGTACCGGTGGGCGCCACGATGCTCGTCGAGACGCGCTTCATCCGCGAGCGCCACCGGCTCGTCCTGCTCGAAGGGACGATGACGGGCGACGACGGCCAGGTCTACGCGTACGCCGACGGCCGCTTCATGGTGCTGGCCGAGGCCGACCAGAAGCGCATTCTGGGCCGTCTGGCCTGACGTCCGGCGCCAAAAAAGCTAAAATCCCGTCATGAAACTGGCACGAAGCTTCTCGCGCCTGGGCACGGAGACCGCTTTCGAGGTCCTCGCCCGCGCCCGCGCCCTCGAGGCCCAGGGCCGCAAGATCGTCCACCTGGAGATCGGCGAGCCCGACTTCGACACCCCGAAGAACATCCGCGACGCCGCGAAGAAGGCCCTCGACGCCGGCTTCACGCATTACGGGCCTTCGGCCGGGCTCCCCGAAGCCCGAAAAGCCGTCGCTGAATACGTCGCGAAGTCGCGCGGGATCTCCGTGCGCCCCGAGGAGACGATCCTCGTCCCCGGCGGCAAGCCCGTGATCTTCTTCACGATCCTGGCGCTCGTCGAGCCCGGCGACGAGGTCATCTATCCGAACCCCGGCTTCCCGATCTACGAGTCGATGATCAACTACGTCGGAGGCAAGGCCGTGCCGCTGCCGATCCGCGAGAGCCTCGAGTGGGACTTCGACCCGGCGGAGCTCGAAAAGCTCCTGTCGCCCAAGACGAAGCTCGTGATCCTGAACTCGCCCGCCAATCCGACCGGCGGCGTGATGTCGCCCGCCACGATGGAGCGCGTCGCCAAGGCGCTGGCCAAATTCCCCGACGCGATGGTGCTCTCCGACGAGATCTACTCGCGCATCGTCTACAAGGGCGAGCACCGCTCGCTGCTTTCCTTGCCCGGCATGAAGGAGCGCACGATCCTGCTCGACGGCTTCTCGAAGACCTGGGCGATGACCGGCTGGCGGCTCGGCTACGGCGTGGGCCCGAAGTGGCTCATCGACGCGATGGCCAAGCTCTCGACCAACGATCACTCCTGCGTCGCCTCGTTCTCCCAGATCGCGGCGATCGAGGCGCTCCAGGGTCCTCAGACCTCGGTGACCGCGATGGTCAAGGAGTTCAAGAAGCGCCGCGACGTGATCGTGAAGGGGCTCAACGCGCTTCCGGGCGTGACGTGCAAGACGCCCAACGCCGCCTTCTACGTGTTCCCGAACATCAAGGGCACCGGCCTCAAGTCGAAGGAGCTCGCCGACGCCCTGCTCAACGAGGCCGGCGTCGCCTGCCTGCCCGGAACGTCGTTCGGCGCCCTCGGCGAAGGCTACCTGCGCTTCTCCTACGCGAACTCGGTCGAGAACATCGAGAAGGCCCTCGCCGCCATGAAGAGAGCCATCCCGAAGCTATTAGCGAGCGAAGCGGTTTGAGCTTCGCTCGCGCCGACCGGCGGTCGCTGACCCGGCTCCTCGCCTACGTCAAGCCGTACCGCGCCCGCCTCGCCCAGGCGACCGCCGTCATGATCGTCGTCGCCGCGCTCAACGGCGCCCTGGTCAAGGTGCTCGGCCCGGTCACCAACAGCCTGTTCGTCAACACCGACCCCGAGCAGCTCAAGCGCGTCGCGCTGATGATCCCCGCGGTGTTCTTCCTCAAGCTCATCTTCCAGTACACGCAGTCGTACCTGATGTCGTGGTTCGGACAGAAGATCACGCAGGAGATCCGCGAGGACCTGTTCAAGCACCTGCACGCGCTGTCGATGGATTTCTTCTGGAAGTCGAAGGGGGCGAGGTCCTCGCCAAGCTCACCAACGACATGACGAACCTGCAGTCGGCGCTGCAGTTCGTGCCGTTATATGCGATTCGAGATTCTTTGACGGTGCTCGTCGTGCTCGTCGTCATGATCGCGACCAACGCGAAGTTCGCCGCCGTCGCGCTGATCGCGATCCCGATGGCGGGCGGCGTCCTCGGCGTCCTCGGGCGCAAGCTGCGCTCCGCCGGCCGGCGGGGCAACGAGGTGATGGGGAGATCTACCACCGCTTCCAGGAAAGCCTGCAGGGCATGCTCGTCGTGAAATCGTTCAACTACGAGAAAGGCGCGATCGCGAAATTCCGCGTCGAAAACGACGAGTTCTTCCACCAGATGATGCGCTACTTCCGCGCCACCGCGTTGTCGGGGCCGCTCATGGAGTTTCTGGGCTCCCTGATCATGGCCGCGATCGTCTGGCTCGGCGGCCGCGCGATCGGGGCCGGAGAGATGACCCCGGCCGAGTTCGCCGTCTTCCTCGGCTCCTTCTTCATGGCCTACGGGCCGATCAAGAACCTGGCCCAGATGAACTCGACGCTCCAGCTAGGCCTGGCCGCCGCCGAGCGCATCTTCTCGATCCTCGACGAGGTCCCGACCGTCGCCGAGCCCGCGAACCCGAAGCCCTTTCCCGCCCTGACGGGGGGATCAAGTTCGAGAACGTCTCCTTCAAGTACCCGACGCGCGAGACCTGGGCGCTCAAGGACGTCTCGCTCGAGATCAGGCCGGGGCAGGTCGTCGCGCTCGCGGGCCCTCGGGCTCGGGCAAGACGACCTTCGTGCACCTGCTCCTGCGCCTGTTCGACCCCGTCGAGGGCCGCATCACGATCGACGGCGTGGACCTGCGCGAGATGTCCTCGCACGAGCTGCGCGCGCGGCTCGGCCTCGTCTCGCAGGAGACCATCCTCTTCAACGACACCGTGCTCGGCAACGTCGCCGTCGGCCGCGAGGGCGCCGGGCGCGAGGACGTCGAGAAGGCGCTCGCCGTCGCCGACGCCGCGGATTTCGTCGGCTCGCTGGCGCAGGGCGTCGACACGCCGCTCGGCGACCGCGGCGCGCGCCTCTCCGGCGGCCAGCGCCAGCGCCTGGCGATCGCGCGCGCCGTCCTCAAGGATCCGAAGCTCCTCATCCTCGACGAGGCGACGTCGAACCTCGACGCCGCCAGCGAGCGCGCCGTCCAGAACGCGATGGAGCGCCTGTACCCGGGCCGCACCGTGGTCATGATCGCGCACCGGCTCTCGACCGTCAAGAACGCCGACCGCATCATCGTGATGCGCCAGGGCCGCATCGAGGAGAGCGGCACGCACGCCGAACTGCTCGCCAAGAACGGAGTCTACGCGACGCTGACGCGCTATCAGCAGCTCGAGGCCCCCGAGGCGTGATCGCCGACCTGGCGCTGCTCGCCGTCTCCGCCCTCGGACTCTTCCTCGTCGTTCACGGCGCGACGACCGCCAATCCTCTCGGAGTCGGCGGGACGCCGTGGCGCGACCTGTGGACCTTCGAGGGCGAGATCGGCGTCGGGCCTTACCTGCTCTTCTCCGTCGTCCTGCTTGCGCTGGCTTACGGCGTCGCGAGAATCACGGGCCGCCCCTGGGCCGCGCTGCCGCTGGCCTGGAGCGGCGCCGCGCTCACCGTCCGCCTCCTGCGCGGCATCGGGAGGCCCCGGTGAGGGCGGTCCTCTTCGACATGGACGGCGTCATCGTCGACTCCGAGGCGCAGTGGAAGGAGCTCGAGGCCGCCTGGTTCCGGGAGCTGGCGCCGGGCTGGACGTCCGCGCATGACGAGCGCGCCGTCGGCCTCGGAGTGGAAGACCTGCACCGCTTCTTCGTCAAGGAATTCGGCGTCGACATCGACAAGCGCGAGTTCCTCGCGCACTGCGACGTGACCGCCAAGAAGGTCTACGAGCAGCGCGTCGAGTGCTCCGAAGGGTTCCTCGACCTCGCGCGCGAGCTGCGCCACAAGGGGATCAAGACCGCGATCTGCTCCTCGTCGCCCGCGCATTGGATCAAGATGGTCGTCGACCGATTCTCGCTGTCGCCGCTGCTCGACACGATCGTCTCCGCCGACGACGTGGGCGGGCGCACGAAGCCGCTTCCCGACATCTATCTCGAGGCCGCCGCGCGCCTGCAAATCCCGACGGTCGAGTGCCTCGCCGTCGAGGACAGCGCGCTCGGCGCGCTCGCGGCCAAGCGGGCGGGCATGAAGGTCGCCGCCTTCCGCAACGGCGCCAACGACGGCCAGGACCTCTCGGTCGCGGACTTCGAGCTCGGGGGCTTCCGCGGCCTGAGCGTCGACAAGCTCGCCGCGCGTCTGCGGCGCTAGACGCGCCGGCCGCGGCCGCGCACGTAGTCGCGCGCCTCGGACAGGGCGACGAGCACCAGCGCGGCGGGCGGGAACACGAAGGAGGAGACGGCCGCCGACGCCAGCAGCAGCCCGACGGCGCTCGGCTCCTCGGCGCGTGTCGCCGCGATCACGCCGAACGCGCCGCCGAAGGCGAGCGCGACCGCCGCCGCCGCGCGCAGCGGGGCGAGCCAACGCCGGACGAGCTCTGAAAGGCTGTTCATATGAAAGAAGGGCGCCGGCGGGAAATTCCCGCCGGCGCCCATTTAATCATTCTTCGGACTAGTCGAACTTGAGGTTCGCCGGGCCGATGTCGCTGACGCCCTTCATGAACGACGCGTTGCGCGGGCCGCGCGGGAAGTCCGGGCGGTCCATCGGGTCGCGGTGGCAGGCGTACGGCATGCCGCGGCGCTCGTTGCAGCGCGTCGCGGTGCGCGACGCGAAGGCGCCGAGGTCGACGCCGTTGACGGACTTGAACGTCACCGTCCAGCCCTCGTCGCAGGGCTCGAAGGACACGTCGACCATGCACGAGCGGTTGCCCATGTCGTCGCGCGTGACGTAGCGCTGGGTCGGGCCGGTGACGGTCCAAGCGCGGGCGCTCGTCATGTCGACGGGCTGGCCGATCTGCGAGCCGCGCAGCGTGAAGTTGCCGGACTCGTAGCCCTTCTCCACGGGAGCCTCGAGCTCGACGTCGGAGCGGCCCGGCTGCTTGACGATGATCGCGATCGTCTTGTCGCTGGAGCCCTTCTTGAAGGTGAGCTCGGCGGGGCCCGCCACGAGCGACGCGGTGCCCGCGCGGCCGTTGAGGGGGATAGGCGCTCCGGTCAGGGTGATCTGGCCTTTGCGGGTCTCCTTGAAGTCGCACGCGGCGACCGCGAGGAGGACGGCGATTAACGGCATGACTCGGCGTGTATTCATGCGTTTAATTCTAGCACGGACAGAAATCAGCGCAATGAGAAAAATAGGCCTTTAGGCCCGATTTTTCAGGGCCTCAGAGAACGACTTCGCGGCTGAGGCGCTGCGTCGATTCGACGAAGGACGTCCACTCGGCGCGGCGGCGCGCGCGCGCGGTCTCGTCGGACTTCGGCGCGAAGGTCTTCTCCACCTTCGCGTCGGCCATGCGTTCCGCGTCGGGCACGCCGGCCGCCTTCGCGGCGAGGATCGCGGCGCCGAGCGCGGTCGCCTCGACTTCCTTGCGGCGCTCGAGCGTCGCGCCGATCGCGTCGGCCTGGAAGGACATCATCGCGTCGGCGCGCGACAGCCCGCCCGCCACGCGCGCCTTCGTCACCGGGGAGCCCGCGGCCGCCATCACCGCCGCCGCGTCGGCCAGGAGCATGCACAGGCCCTCGGCCGTCGCGCGCACGAGGTCCGCGGCCGTCGTCTGCGAGTCGAGGCCGAAGAACGCGGACTTCGTCGTGTAGTCCCAGCGCGGCGCGCCGAGGCCTCCGATCGCGGGCAGCATCAGCACGCGGCGCTTCGAGGCCTTGAAGGCGGCGTCGATCGCCTTGGCGTCCTTCATGAGGCCGAGGTTGTCGCGCAGCCACTCGAAGGACGTGCCCGCGGCGTGCACCGTGCCCTCGAGGTAATACCCGCGCAGCGAGCCGAAGGTGGCGGCCGAGGAGGCGAGCAGGCCGGGCGCGCGCTCCGGCGTCTGCCCCGTGTGGCGCAGCAGGAAGGCGCCCGTGCCGTAGTTCGCGACCGCCTCGCCCTCCCCGGAGGCGCCGAGCCCGATCGCCGCCGACTGCTGGTCGCCGACGGTGGCGAGCAGGGGGATCTTGCGTCCTTTGCGCTCGATGACGCCCCACTCGCCGGCCGACGGGCGGATGGAAGGCAGCAGCTCCGCGCTCAGGCCGAACAGGCCGAGCAGGCCGAGGTCCCACTCGGCGCGCTCGAGGTTCATCAGCAAGGTGCGCTGGGCGCACGTCGGATCGGCGGCGACGACGGCGCCCTTGGTCAGGCGCGCGGCGAGGAAGGTCGACACCGGCGCGCACAGCAGGCGCCCCGCGTCGGCCAGCGCGCGCACCTTGGGCTCGCGGTCGAGGAACCAGCGGATCTTGGGGGCGGAATAATAAGGAGTGGCGTACAGGCCGGAGAGCCCGTGGATCTCGCCCTGCCGCTCCTTCAGAGGCGCCACGAACTCGGCGGCGCGCCCGTCCATCCAGGACGGGGCGGGGGCCGCGGGCTTGAAGCTGCCCTTTTCGCAGAAGACGACCGTCGAGCGCTGGACGGCGAGGCCGGCGCCGAGGACGCGGTCCTTCGGGCCGAGCTTCGAGAGCACCGCGTCGAGCGAGGCCTCGAGCGTGCGCGCGAGCTCGAGCGGGTCGTGCTCGGCCCAGCCGGCCTTCGGCCGCTTCGTGCGCACGGGCCGCTGCGCGAGCGCGACGATGCGCCCCTTGAGGTCGAAGAGGACCGCGCGCGAGGAAGACGAGCCCTGATCGAGCGCGAGCAGGAGGTCTCTGGCCATCACAGCTCCTTGAGCTTCAGCTCGTCGGCGGGGACGCGCTCGCCGAGCTCGGTCAGGCGCGCGCGCAGGTCGGCGTCGAGCGCCTTGTCCTCGAGCAGCTTGTTGACGAGGGGCGCCGAGGGGGCGAGGACCTTCTCATACAGGCCCGCTGTCTTCAATATCTCGAGCACCTTCTTCTTGTCGAGGAACTCCCAGCGCACGCCGGCGGTCAGCGCGGCCTCGTACCTGCCGCCGAAGGCGCGCACGTAGCCCTTGGCCTTGAGCGCCGCGGCGAGCGCCTTGGAGGCCGCCTCGGCCCCGGCCTTCGCGGCGTCGAGCTTGGCGAGCGCCTCGCCGTAGGCGTCGACGAGCGCCGCGAGCTCGGGCTCGCCGGCGGCTTTCGCGGGCTCGGCCGGCATCCCCGCGAACTGGTCCTTGAAGATCGGGCAGATGGGCTTGTAGTCGCACCAGCGGCACACCGAGTCCATCGGCTTCGGGTCGAACTTCTCCTTCGTGATCGACTCGGCGGTCGTCACGATGGTCGACTTGAGGCCGTCGACGAGCGCCGCCTCGCGGCGCCCGGACTTGTGCTCCTTGAGCGTGGGCAGGTGGTAAAACACCAGCTCCGCGACCTCGGCCCCGAGGCCCTTCTCGCAGGCGAGCTGGTACATCGTGAGCTGGGCGTCGACGTCGATGCGGCCCGTTTTCAGCTGCTTTCCGGTTTTATAGTCGAGGATCAGCAGGCGCCCGTCGGGCAGCTTGTCGACGCGGTCGACCTTGCCGGTGACGGGCACGCCGTCGACCTCGAAGTTGAAGCCGTACTCGACGAAATAGGGGAGCTGGAACGTCTTCGCGTGCTTGTCGTGGAAGCGCGTGAGGATCTGCCGGCCGTCCTCGAAGTACTCCTCTTCCTGCCGCGAGTCCTTGTAGCCTCCCTTCACCCAGATCTCCCGGTAGTGCTTAAGCAGGTCCTCGAGGCTCGGCGCCTTGGGCTCCTTGACGCCGTAGAAGTACTCGAGCGCCAGGTGGACGCTCTGGCCGAACGAGAAGAAGTGGCGCGGCTTCTCGGGGATCTTGTCGACGTACTTGAACTTGTACTTCTGGGGACACTCGTTGTAGAGCGAGATCGACGAGTGCGACAGGGGGCGGGGAGCTTCATTCTCGACGGGGGAGCGGCGTCAGTCTATTTTACCAAACCGCAGGAGCTCCGTGTTCGGGTTCTCGTAGCCGGGGCCGCCGACCGACGTCTTCACGCGCCCGACGCCGGGACAGTAATAGTCGTACTTCCACGAGCTCTTGTTGCGCAGCTCGCGCTCCCGCATCTTCACGCACCCCGTGAACGTCCCGGCCTTCACCTTCACCGTGGCCGAGGCGTCGGAGACGAGGTACTCGACCGAGGACTTGCCGCGCTTGACCGTCCAGTTCGACGCCTCCGTGTACGGGTAGCGCAGCACGGGCTCGCGCCCGTCCTTGTCGATCCTCCACACCGCCCAGTCGGCCTTCTCGTAGCGCTCGCTCTTGACCAGGATGCGGTTGTTGCCCGCGAAGATGCCCGTCGTGACGACGCCCGAGGAGGCCGCGACCTCGGACTCCTGGCGCATCGCGCGGCCGCCGGACTCGCTGTCGACGTACACCCAGGTGCGGCCCGGCTCGACGGGCATGTAGTCCGGGCACAGCAGCAGTCCGTTCTTGGCGCGCGCGAGGCAGACGGGCTGGCGCGGGAAGTCCCGGGCCGCCGCCTCGTAGTGAACGCGCGCCTCCTCGCAGCGGCCGAACACAGTGCGGTAGACGTCGGCGGCGCGCAGGCGCACCTCGCAGGCGCGCGGGTCCTTGGGCCGCGAGGCGAGGAAGGCCTCGTAGTGCTTCACGGCCAAGGCGGGCTTGCGCGCGTCCTCGCGCAAGGTGCCGGCGACGTAATGATAGGTGTCGCAGGCGGCCAGCGCGAGGCAGGCGGCGAAGAGGAGCGGCCTCATGCCTTCGATAATGCCATTTTGGCGCGCCGGATCAGGACGGGAACGAGGATCATCCCGGCGAGCACGAGAAGCACCGCCGTATTCGGGTCCTTGAAATACCCGCTGAGCTTGAGCGTGGCCGCGGCGACCACCGCGTAGTAGATCATGTCGCCGGCGATCGCGATCGCCCAGCCCGCGAGGAAGCCGTGGCCCGCCGCGAGCGCGGCGGCGCGCCCGGTCATCGGGTCGACGCCGAAGGCGACGAGGATCAAGGTGAAGGGGCCGGCGCCGCTGCCGATGTAGCGGGCGGCCGTGCGCTCGGTCGCCGCGCGCATCGCGGCGATCACGCGCGCGAGGAGCTCCCAGCGCCGCCCAAGCGCGACGAGCCCGCGCAGGACGGGCTCGAAGGCGAAGGCCAGGCAAACGTCGGAGACGAAATACAGGAAGGCCGTCAGAGGCCAGGGCAGCCCGTTCTGGCGCGCGAGCAGGACACCGGCGGGAATCCCGCCGCCGACCGGAATCAGGAAGAGCGTGAAGACCGGGAGCATCCGCTACAGTATTCCACTTTCGCGGAAGCTGAAGAAGGACGTCTCGGAGACGACGACGTGGTCGGCGAGCGGAATGCCGAGCAGCTCGCCCGCGCGTTGCAGGCGCCGCGTGGCCTCGCGGTCCTCGGCCGAGGGCGACGGGTCGCCGGAGGGATGGTTGTGCACGACGACGACCGCGGCCGCGCCGTGCGCGATGGCGGGTGCGAACACCTCGCGCGGGTGCACGAGCGAGGCCGACAGCGTGCCGACCGACACCGTCTCGAGCCTGAGCAGCTGGCGGCGGGCGTTCAGGCTCAGCACCAGGAAGTGCTCCTTGCGCGCGGAGCGGATCTCCGCGGGCACGAGCCCGGCCGCCGCGCGCGCGCCGTCGACGACGGGGCGCGGGTCGAAGGCGCGGCGCCGGCGCGCGTACTCTTCGAGCGCGCCTTCCCGTCCGCGGATCCCGCCGTCGCGGACGATCGCCTCGGCGCGCTTGACGGCCACGCCGAGAATGACGGCCACGAGCTCGGCGTCGGTCAGCGCCTCGGGGCCGCGGCGCGTCAGCTTTTCTCGCGGACGCTCAGAGTCCACGATCACAAGGCCCGCCCGTTGCTCAGGAGGGCGCGCTCCGCATCGTCTTCCGCGATATCTCCCGTCACTCGCCAATTTTTTCCGTCCCAACTGACGGTGTAGGCTTCCAATCCGTTGGAGAACGTGGTCGATTTCTCGTCGCGTTTGATGCTGATAAATCCGTCCGGCGCCCAAACGTCCGACTCCGGAACGCGATTCAGGAAAAGACCCGGATCAACCGTCGCCGGCATCTCGAGCTTGACCAGCCGTTCCCGGCGACGAAGCGAGCCGTCGTCCCGGTAGGTCTCGCGCTTCATGAGTAAACCGCTGTCGCGATCCACCCACAGGGCGCGGCGCAGGACGCCGGTCTTGAGACGAAGCTCGATCTTCCAGGTCTTGCGCTTTGCGACGACGCCGCCCGTCGATACAGTCAGCTCGTAGAACCGGTTCAGGCGAGCCAGCCCTTTCTCCGGAGCCTCCGCTTCGCGCGCGACGCGAACCTGCGTCAAGACCGGAACCTTTTTCCTGCCCAAAACTTCCAGGCGCATATTGCCCTGAGGCAAACCCGACACATTGACCTTCATCGCCTTCGGCTTCTTGCCGGGGAGGAAGACCTGGACGCGCTCGACCGCCGTCCAGCCGGTCGCGGGCCCGGCCAACGCCTTGAGGATCAAGGCGTCGGCCTCCGGGAGAGGCGCCCGAGGCCGCGCATGCGTGGCGACGGCCAACAGCAGTAGCAAGGGCAGGCTAGTCATGGTCGCCTCCGTCGTCGTCGCTCCACAGCTCGGCCAGCGCCTGCGGGGCGGGGGCCTGCGCGGGCGCGACGGTGACCGGGGTCTCGCGGCGCTCCGGGACCGCCTTCACGAGCACGACCGCGACCGCCGCCGCCGCGAACGCCGCGCCGGCCCCGTACGCCCACGCCCCGCCGGACAAAGACTCCAGGAGCCCGTCCCACAGGGACGGCTTCGCGCTCTTGGCGCGCGCCATCCGCTTCAACGACGCCTTCAGGTCCGCCGGGGCGGGCGTGAAGAGACTCTTCATGGCCTCCTTCGCCAGCTTTTCATTCTCGTCCATAGTCATTCCTCCAACGCTCTCAGCCGTTCTCTCAGCGCGATGCGCGCGCGGACGATCCGCGAGCGCACCGTGTTCAGCGGGCAGCCCAGCGCCTGGGCCGCCTCCTCGTAACCGAGCCCGTCCAAATCGATCATCAGCAGCACCGCCCGGGCGTCCGGGGTCAACGCCCGCATGGCCCGCCGCACCAGCTTCCGGCGCTCCTCCGCGAGCAGCCCTTCCAGGGGCGACGTCTCCCGTCCGTCCTCCACCGCGTCCGCCACCGTCAGCCCCTGGGCGTCGATCGGGGCGTCCAGGGACTGCCCGTGCCGCCGTTCGTACCGCTTCTTCCCGTCGAAGTACAGGTGCTTTAGAATCGTCAAAAACCAGCTTTCGAACGGCTGTCCGGGGTCATGGCTGCCGATGCGCTCCATGGCCCGCGCGAAAGACTCCTGAACGAGCTCCTTGGCGTCTTCCTCGTTGCCGGACAGGCCCAAAGCGAACGTATAGGCCCTATCGGCGTGGGCGTCTATGAGCTTCTCCCAGTCCCAGGTCGAGGTCATGCAACTATCATACGACTGAGGGGGTCAAAAAGTTCCATGGTCCAGCGTAAGTTTAGCCGTAATAGGGCTGTAACAGGGAGGGGGTACATTGTGGACATGGACGCGAATCAGCCGCAGGTGTGGGAGGACATGGTTCTCCGCGAGGCCCCGGCCAAGCCGGCGCCCGCCCCCGCCGCGCCCGTCCGCCGCGCCGAGCCCAAGGTCCAGGCCGCCTATCTGGCCCACGAGCTGCGCGCGCCCGTGACGTCCATCCGCCTGGGCCTCGAGATTCTCTCCGAGCAGATCGAGACCAAGCTCCAGGCCGACGAAAAGCAGATGCTGTCCTTGGCGATCCGCAACACCATGCGCCTCGAGGGCCTCGTCAACGACATCATGGATTACAGCAAGATCGCGGCCGGCAAGCTCGCGATCGTCAAGGAGCCCTGCGACGCCCGCCTGCTCGTCGACGACGCCGCCGACAGCCTGCGCGCCATGGCGACCGCCAAGGGCGTGAAGATCGCCAAGGACTACGCGCCGCTGCTGCCCCGCGTCGCCGCTGAGAACCGCCGCGTCGTGCAGGTGCTGATGAACCTGATCTCCAACGCGATCAAGTTCACGCCCGCGCGCGGCCTCGTGACCGTCTCGGTCGCCGAGGGCAAGTACGAGCACGCGGGCACCTTGATCTTCAAGGTCAAGGACACCGGCTGCGGCATCGACGCCTCCGACCTCGAGAAGATCTTCGGCATGTTCGAGCAGGCCGGCGCCCCGTCGCGCCAGGCCTCCGGCACCGGCCTCGGCCTGACCTTGGCCCGCGCGATGGTCGAGCTCCACGGCGGCCGCATCTGGGCCGAGTCCTGGAAGGGCTCGGGCTCCACGTTCTGCTTCACGATCCCCGTCGCGCCGGTCGACATGGTCCGCCCCGTCGAGGTGTACGCCGAGCCGCTCGAGATCCACGGCCTGCTCGCCGACGTCGCGCGCCGCTTCAACTCCTTCCTCGCGCTGTTCGTCTAAAGCTACAATAGCGGCGGTGAACCGCTTCCTGCCGGTCCTGCTGCTTCTCCTCGCGCCCGTCCTGCGCGCCTCCGAGCCCCTCGGAATCAAGACCGGCGCGCGCGGCACCGTCGGCACCGGCGGCTACGTCGGCCGCGGCGCCTACCTCCAGTTCGGCGACGTCTGGAAGCTCAAGGGCACGTACTCCGACTACGCGTTCGACGGCTCGACCGGCACGACGCGCACGGCCGCCCTGCGCGGCTCATATCAAGGCCCCAATCTCTCCATAGCGCTCAACGCGTCGGTGACGCCGCGCAACGACGCCTACGCCAACCGGTCCTTCGGCGCCGACGGCGCGTGGACCTTCCTGCTCGACGAGAGCGACGAGCCCTCCGGCCTCGAGGAGGCGGAGCTCGGCGCGTTCTGGACGCAGACGCGCCACTCGCAGATCGTGCCCGCGACCCCGGTCCTGCCCGACGAGCGCAACGTCATCATCAACCAGCACGACCTCGGCCTGTCGGGCTCGCTGACGGGCTGGGACCTCACGCTCTCGCTCGACGCGTTCCGCTCGCTCTACGACCAGGACTTCGAAATCCTGCCCGCCGCCGTGCGCCGGCGCCCGCGCCTGACGGAGACGGCCGCGCTCGTGAACGGCTTCCCCGAGAAGGGCGCCTCCGCGCGCCTGGAGTGGGCGCGCTGGACCGCGGTCACGCCGTACGTCGGCTACGCGGTCACGCGCTACAAGATCCAGCCGCAGCCGAACTCCGCGACGTCGACGGTCGGCGCCGCGCTGCGCCGCGGAGGCTTCGGCCTCGACCTGTACTGGGAGCTCGTGCGGCAGAAGGCCTCGCCGGACTCCAAGTACTTCGGCTTCTCAGGCTCCTTCCGGTTCTGACCCGCCGCGATTCTTCAGAGGGAGGTTTTGAGCAGAATTCTGCGCAAAACCCTCCTCGAGAAAACGCGGGTCAGCCGGCGAGCCAGGCGAGGACGCGCTCGGCGGACTCGCGGGGGAGGAGCCGAGCACGTTGTGGTCGGCGTAGGGCAGGATGACCTCGCCCTTGTAGCCCGGGCAGTCGCGCCTGAGGCCGCGCACGACGAGGGGCCACGGCACGAGCGGGTCGATGCCGCCGCCGAGGTAATGGACGGGAGCCGCGAAGCCGCGCACGACCGGTCCCGGGTCTCCTTCGGCGATCAGCTTCAGGCGCCAGGTCGTCGCCTTCCAATCCCTGCCGCCGCGCGCTCGCGCGAAGGCCATGAGCTCCTCGGCCTCCTCGGGCCCGCGCCGCGCCACGGCGTTGCAGAGCACCGTGTACCCTTTATAGACGGGATTGATCACGCCGTAAGGCACGGCCGACAACAGCGCCCGGAACAGCCGCGCGCCCCACGGCCACGGGTGCTTGGCGAAGCCGCCCGCGAGCACGACGCCGTCGGCCTTGAACCCGCGCGCGATCAGCGCCCAAGCGACCTGCGAGCCGAAGGACTGGCCGAGGAGCCAGCCCGAGCGCACGCCGGCCTTCTCGAGCTCGGCGTGGACGAGCTCGGCGAGATGCTCGAGCGTGACGTCGTCCTTGGAGTAGGCGAACTCGACGAAGCGGACCCTGTCGCCGAGCGCGCGGCGGAACGCCCCGATCAGCCCCCAATCGCCGTGGATGCCGGGGAGGTAGACGAGGTTCGGGCCCCGGCCTTCATGGACCCGGACGGAGACGCTCACCGGATCAGCCCTCGGGCTCGTCCTCGAGGCCGCGCATGAACGCGTCCTCGCTCACCGGGCGCCCGAGGAACGCCTCGAGCGACTCGGTCTCGGGGCGCTCGGAGCCGGTCTCGAGCACCTCGCGGCGGTAGCGGCCGCCGACGGCGGGGTTCAGCGGACCCTCGGCGGCGAACGCGGAGTAGATGTCCTCGGCGAAGACGAGCGACCACAGGTAGGAGTAGTAGCCCGCGCCGTAGCCGCCCATCAGGTGGCCGAAGCTCGCCGCGGAGTTGGACGCGGGATCGGCGGGGATGCCCGTGATCTCGGCGACGACGCGGTTGAACGCGGCGGACGGGTCGGCCGGCACGAGCGCGTGCAGGGCCATGTCGGCCGCGGCCATCGCGATCTGCTGGAGCGTGTTGATGCCCTCGTTGAACTTGCGCGCGGCGGTCATCTTGGCGAAGAGCGCTTCGGGCAGCTTCTCGCCCGTGTCCCAGCGGCCGGAGATCTCGTCGAGCACGGCGCGCTCCCAGGCGAAGTTCTCGAGCATCTGCGACGGCGCCTCGACGAAGTCGAGCGCGACCGACGTGCCCGAGAACGACATGTGGCGCGCCTTCGTGAGGACCTGGTGCATGATGTGGCCGAACTCGTGGAAGAAGGTCTCGACGTCGGAGTGCGGCAGCAGCGCGGGCTTGCCCGGGATCGCCTTCGGGAAGTTGGCGACCATCGCGGCGGCCGTGCGCTCGTAACCCTCCGGGACCTCGCGGCCCATCAGCAGGGGGAACGCGGCGGCGTGCGTGTACTTGCCCTCGCGCGGGTGCAGGTCGAGGTAGAAGTGGCCGATCACGACGCCGTCGGCCGCGTTCGCCACCTCGAAGAGCTTCACGTCGGGATGCCAGACCTTCGCGCCCTTGACCTCGCTGAACTTCAGCCCGAGCACGCGCTGATAGACCGAGAGCACGCCGGGGACGACCTTGTCGACGGGGAAGTACTGGCGGACCTCCTCGGCGTCGTAGGCGTAGCGCTCCTCGCGCAGGATGCGGGAGTAATAGCCGCGCTCGTGATCCTCGACGCGCTCGGCCTGCGGGAAGTCGCGGCGCTTGACCTCGAGGATCGCGGCGAGCTCCTTGGCGGCGCGCGCGCGGACCTTGCCGGTCAGGCGCTCGAGGAACTCGGCGACGCGCTCGGGCGTCTTGGCCATGCGGTCCTTCAGCGCGAGCGCCGGGTAGCTCGCGTGGCCGAGCAGCAGGCCCATCTCGCGCCGCAGCTCGAGGCCCTCGCGCAGGATCGGAAGGTTCGCCGGCATCGCGCGGTTCTCGTACTTGTCGTTGAGCGCGCGGCGCAGCTCGCCGTCCTTGGCGTAGCGCATGAACGGCACGTAGGAGGGGTAGTCGAGGCCGACCTTGTACTTGCCCTCGGGCGTGCGCTCGAGGCCCGCCTTGTAGTCGGCGGGCAGGCCGGAGAGGCCCGCCTCGTCGACCTCGAGCCAGTCCTTGTGGTCGTTGATGTTCTGTTCGAAGCGCGCGGAGAGGTCGGCGAGCTTCGTCGAGATCTCCTTGAGGCGCGCGCGCTTCTCGGGAGAAAGGCCGAAGCCGGAGTCGCGGTAGCCGCGCAACGACGCTTCCAAGAGGCGCGCGTCGGCGCGGTCGAGCGTCTCGCCCTTGGCGGCGGCGGCCTCGGCGAGTTGGTAGAGGTCCTCGCGCTGGGACAGCTCGACGAAGCGGCGGCTCATGACCTTCTCGATGGCGCGCGCGGTGCGGCGCAGGCCGGGATCGGGGGAGACGTGGGCGTTGAAGGTGAGCGGGATCGCGGCGCGCACGAAGTCGCCGACGGCGCGCTCCTGGGCGAGGATCACGTTGGCGAAGTTCGCCTGGGCCGCGGGAGTCGCGGCGATGCTCTTCAAGGCGCCGTCGAGCGAGGCGGCGGCCTGGCGGTACTGGTCGCGCATGTCCTGGCGGGTAAGGCCGAAGTTGAGGGCCGGAACCGACGGCGCGGCGCCGGGGACTCCCGCGCTGCGGACGACCTGCGCCGAGACGGGCGCGACGGGCGAGACGGCGAGGATCAGCGCGAGAAAGAGGGGAGGGTTCTCATAGCGCCGATCCTATAAAGAGGAGGCCCTCCGGTGATGAGCCGGAGGGCCCACGGCGCGGGCGGCAAAAGGCCCGCTTAGAAAACGCGCTGCTTGAGGACTTCGGCGACGGTCGCCAGGGACAGCAGACCCGACGCGGTCGGCTGGGGAATGCGGTTCATGGCGCGCATCATGCCGCGCCAGCGCGCGGAGGCCTCGCGGTACTCGGCGCGGCGGGTCGCGAGCGTCTCGTCCCACTGGCGGCGCACGTCGGCCGACCAGTCGTCGTAGCGGTGCTTGTACTCGGTCTTGGCGAGCACGTAGGCCTCGTGCGCCTGCTGCAGGCGCGCGGAGCCGGCGTCGAGGCGGGACTGGACCTTCGCCCACATCTTCTCGGGGACGTTCGCCTGCGCCAGGCGCATCGCGATGAGTTCGCGCTGGACCTCGAGGCGGGCCTTGAGGATCAGCGGCTCCGGCGTGCGCTTGAGCTTGGAGGCCTGGCCCATCCACGCGAGCACGTTGATGAACCACTTCGTCGCGTCGAACTGCCACCAGCGGATGCCGTTGCGGTAGTCGGCCTGGAACTTGTGGTGGAAGTTGTGGTAGCCCTCGCCGAACGTGAGGGGGCCAGCCACCAGGAGTCGCGCGCGGTGTCCTTGAGCGAATACGGCTTCGTGCCGTAGAGGTGCGCCAGCGAGTTGATGAAGAAGGTGGTGTGGTGGACCATCACGACGCGCAGGAAGCCGCCCCACAGCAGGCCGCCGACGGGCCGGCCCTGGATCAGGCCGATCCAGGTCGGCAGCGCGAAGGTGAAGAGGATCACGAGCGGCAGGTAGTAGCGATGCTGCCACATGACGAGCTTGTCCTTCATGAGGTCGGGGACGTTGCCGAAGCGGCGCTCGTCGCGCGTATCCTTCAGGAAGATCCAGCCCATGTGCGCGTACAGGCCGCCCTTGAGGATGTTGTACGGGTCCTCGGGCTGGTCCACGTAGCTGTGGTGGTAGCGGTGGTCGCTGGCCCACTTGAGCAGGGAGTTCTCGACCGCGGCGGCGCCGAAGACGAGGTAGAACAGCTTGAGGGGAGTCGAGGCCTCGTAGGACTTGTGGGAGAACAGGCGGTGATAGCCGCCGGTGATCGAGACGCTGGTCAGGACGAACATGACGAGGAAATTGGCGAGCTCGAGCCAGGTGAAGCCGTAGTGCCACACGTACCAGGCGGTCCCGAAGAGGGCGACGAGGGGGTGCCGATGAGGAAGGTCGTGTTGACGGGGTCGAGCGGGCGGTCCTTCTGCTGCTGGGGGCGATAGGCCATAGTCCATTGTAGCGGTTCCGTCGGGGGTTTGCCATAGGCCCTAAAGTGCTATCCTTCACCCCTATGAGCCTGGCACCCGTCAGCGGCCCCCGAAAGGCGTCCTACGCGCTGTTCTTCCTGGCGCTCGTGGTCGTCGCCCGCTTCCACCTGGGCCCCTGCCTGCTCGCGGCCCTTGTGTCCTACATGATCATGGACATCACGGAGCGCCGCCTGCGCGACCTGGGCGTGCGGCCGCGCCTGACGCGCGCCTCGGCTCTCTTCGCCTTCGCCGTGCTCTCGACGGCGCTGGGCTGGATCTTCTTCAACTTCGCGCGCGTCGGCGTCTCGCGCCTGCCCGTCCTGCTCGACACGGTCCTGCCGCGCCTGACCGTGCTCGCGGAGACGTTCGGCCTCGAGTCGCCGATCGACAACGCCCAGGAGCTGCGCGACCTGCTCGTCACGAACGCGCGCGAGAATTTCTCCTCCGTGACGAAGACCAGCGGCCTGCTCACGCGCGGCTTCGCCCAGGTGCTCGTCGGAATGTTCGTCGCGGCGCTGCGGTTTCTGACGAACGAGGAGGCCGCCGGCGACGCGAATCTCTACGAGGTGCTCAGCGCCGAGTTCTCCGCGCGCGTGCGGCTGTTCGTGCGCAGCTTCGAGCGCGTCGTCGGCGCGCAACTGACGATCTCGGTCGTCAACACGGCGCTGACCGCCATTTTCTCTACGCGGCGGGCGTGCCGTTCAAGACCTTCCTGATCCTGACGACCTTCGTCTGCGGCCTCGTGCCCATCGCGGGCAACGTCATCAGCAACATCGCGATCGTGACCGCCGGCCTGACCGTCTCCGTCCAGCTCGCGACGGCGGGGCTGATCTACCTCGTCGTCATCCACAAGCTCGAGTACTTCCTCAACAGCCGCATCGTCGGCGGCTCGATCGACACGCCGATGTGGATGACCCTGCTCGGCCTCGTCGTGGGCGAGGCGACGATGGGCGTGCCCGGCGTCCTGCTGGCGCCCGCCCTGCTCCATTACGCGCGCGAAGAAATGCGCGCGATCGCCGCCAACTAGCGGGCTCCGTTATAGGGTGTCAGGCCTAACGATTAACGATTCTCTCCACGGCCGACCTGTGGAGAATCGTTAATCGTTAGGCCTGACACCCTCTAACGTTAGGGCTTAAGGGAGAGGAGCTCGGAAAGGCGCGCGGCGTTGGGCGCGCCGGGGCGGGACTTGAGCCAGCGGAAAACGCGCACCTGCGCGGACGCGCGCCAGCCGTTGATTCCGGCCGCGGCGGCGGCTTCGGCGGCCTCGACGAGCGCGGCCGAGGACTCGTCGGCCGCGCCGTTCTCGAGGCCCGTGAGCAGGCGCTCGACGCCGCGCGCGAAGGGTTCCTCGGCCCGCGCGGCGGGGCGGGGACGCCGGCGGCCTTCGCGCGCGCGGCGACGGCCTTGACCTCGTCGAGCGCGCCGAAGCCGTCTTCGGCGAACCGGCGCGCGGCGCCGGCCAGCGCGGTCGACAGGGCCGTGTGCGTCTCCTCGTCGAGCCCCGGAGGCAGGGGCAGGTCCAGACCGCGGAAGGTCTCGGCCAAGGTCAGCGCGTCCTCGACCTGATCGCGGCCGGCCGATTCCCAGCGGGCCAGGCGCCGCTTGAGCACGGTCGTGAGCACCTTCTCGCGCTCGTCGGGCCGCAGGTCGCGCAGGAGGAACACGCGGCCCTCGGGCAGCGCCCCGGGTTCGCCGGCGCCGGCGGCGGCGCGCACGAGCTGCTCGAAGCGCTCCGGCAGCAGCGCCTCGGCGCAGACGTAAGTCTGGACCTTCTGGCCCTTGAGGATCGCCGAGAAGAACGTGCGCGTCCAGCGCGCGCCCGTGCAGCCGTCGCGGAACGTCGCGCGGCCGGCGGCGACGGTGACGCCGCCCTCGACGCGGCGCGTGAACGAGGCGTCCTCGACGCCGTGGTGGTGCACGAACTCGGGCGCCTGGTCCTCGAACAGGAGGGACACCGCGAAGTGCGCGGCGACGTGGTCGGGCGTGACGATCTGCGGCTTCACGCGCGACTGCCAGACGCCCGACGGGTCCTCGAGCGCGGCGACGAAGCCCGTCTCGAGGTCTCCGGAGCCGAGCGCGCGCGCGAGCTCGAGGGCGCGCGCGGCGTACAGGAGGACCTGGACCGGCTCGATGCGGTCGAGCGCGTCGAAGAACCAGCCGCACGAGGTGAACATCATCAGCGCGTGGCGCTGCAGTTCGAGGATCGTCAGCGCCTTCACGCGCGACGCGTCGTCCGCGGCGCCCGGCGCCCACTTCGCGAGATACGCGTCGACGTTCGCCGGCGAGCGGTCGAGCACGACCGAGACGTAGGCGTCGCGCGCGGCCCACAGGTCCGGGATGAGCCCGGCCGCGTTCTTTTCGGAGACCTCGATGAAGCGGTCGCGCAGTCCTTCGAGCGCGGAGCGGAGGGGGCCCGCCACTCGAGGCTGCCGCCGCCGGCCTCTCCGCAGCCGCAGGCCGAGCGCCAGCGCTCGATGCCGTGCGCGCACGACCACGACGTGCCGCCCGCGCGCAGGCGGACTTCGTCCTTCGGCGGGTTCTTGGAGAGATGCCACGCGAGGTTGACGGGCTCGACGCCGGCCTCGGGGAGCGCGTACTTCAGGAAGTGCGCCAGGCCCATCTCCGCGAAGGCCTCGTGGTGGCCGTAGGACTCGCCGTCGGTGGCGAGCAGGGCGACGCCGTCCGCGGCGGGGACGCGTCCGGCCACGCGGGCGGCGAAGGCGCGGCTGTCCTTCATCGATTTCTCGAACGCGACCGAGCGGGAGAGCGGGCCGTCGTAGAAGTAGACCGCGAGCGACCGCGTCCCGTCCGTCCACTTGTACGGGACGCCCGGCTTCAGCGCGTCGGCGGCGGGCTTCCAGGCCCCGGCGCCGGCGGCGCGGACCGCGTCGGCCTGGTGCGGCTCGAGAACGACGAGCGCCACGCCCTCGGCGGCCGCGGCCGACAAAGTCGCGTCGTCGGCGGCGCACTCCGGCAGCCACATCCCCTCGGCCCGGCGGCCGAAGCGCGTCTCGAAATCGAAGAGGCCCCAGCGGATTTCCGTCGCGCGGTCGCGCGGCGAGCACAGCGGCAGGATCGCGTGATGGTAGGCCTGCGCGAAGGCGTTGCCGCGGCCCTCGAGGCGCTCGGCCGAGGCCTTGTCGGCCGCGAGCAGCCGCGCGTAAGCCTCGGGCTCGGCCTTCTCGTACCACGACAGGAGCGTGGGCCCGAAGTTGAAGGAGATCAGCCCGTAGTTGTCGACGACGTCGGTCAGGCGCCCGGCGCCGTCGACGACGCGCGCCTCTCCGTTGGGCACGTAGCACTCGCGCGCGATGCGCGCGTTCCAGTCGTGGTCGCGGCCCGCGGAGGGCTGGCGCTCGAGCGCGCCCGTCCAGGGGTTCTCCCGGGGGGCTGGTAGAAATGGCCGTGGACGCAGGCGTACCGCTTCACGGCCCTATCTTAGGACTTTTTCGGGCGCGGGGGCAGGAGGCGGGCGAGGTCTTCCTCGCGCAGCGTCTCCCGGGTCATGAGCTCGTCGGCCATGCCGTCGAGGTAGGCGCGGTGCTCGATGAGCATGTCCGTCACGCGCTTCATCTGCTCGTCGATGATGCGGCGGACCTCCCCGTCGATGAGCTCGCGCTGCCGCTCGCTCTGCGCGCGGCCGACCGCGGGCCGCTCGCCCTCCATGTCGTAGGAGACCTGGCCGACCTTTTCCGACATGCCGAACTTCATGACCATCATGCGCGCCATGCGCGTGGCCTGCTCGAAGTCGTTCTGGGCGCCGGAGAACGTCTGCCCCGTGGCGAGCTGCTCGGCGACGCGGCCGCCGAGGGCGATGGCGATGCGGTCCTCGAGCCACGCCTTCGAGTACATGTACCGCTCCTCTTCCGAGACGGTCTGCACGAGGCCCAGCGCGTTGAGGCCGTGGGGGACGATCGTGATCTTGCGGATCTGGTCGCCGTTGGGAACGAGCCAGGCGACGAGCGCGTGGCCGGACTCGTGGTGCGCGACGACCTTCTTCTCGAACGCCGTCATGATCAGCTTGCGCTCGTGGCCGATCGTCGTGCGCTCGACGGCCTTCTTGAAGTCGGCCGCGGTGACGTCGGTCCCGCCGCGCTCGGCGGCGAGCATCGCGGCGTCGTTGATGATCTCCTCGAGGTCGGCGCCGGAGAGGCGCGGGGTGAGCTCGGCGACGTAGCGCAGGCTCACGCCCTCGGCCAGCGGCATGTTCTTGGCGTGGACCTTGAGGATCGCCTCGCGGCCGTCGATGTCGGGCAGCCCGACCGGGACCTTCAGGCCGAAGCGGCGGCCGCGCATGAGCGCGGCATCGAGCAGCTCGGGGCGGTTCGTCGCGGCGATGACGACGATCTTCGCGTTGACCGGCGCGGACATCTCGGCGAGGAGCGCGTTGAGCGTGTTCTCGTACTCCTGGTTGCCGTCGCCGTCGGAGCGCTTCTTGCCCACCGCGTCGATCTCGTCGATGAAGAGGATGCCGGGCTTCTTGCCGTCGCCGCGCGCCTTCGCGAAGGCCGCGCGGATGTTCGCCGGGCCCTTGCCGACGTAGGTGTTCACGAACTCGGAGCCGTTGGTCTCATGGAACGTCGCGCCGGCCTCGCCGGCCACGGCGCGCGCGATCAGGGTCTTGCCCGTGCCGGGGGGCCGAACATCAGCACGCCCTTGAAGCCCTTCGCGCCGAGCTTGTTGTAGGGCTCGGGGTTCTTGATGTAGTCGACGACCTTCTGGAGCTCGCGCTTGGCGTCCTCCTGCCCGGCGACGTCGGCGAAGGTGATCGAAGGCGCCGGGGCGGCCGCGGCGGGAGCGGAGGGGACCTCGTCCGAGGGGCGGCGCCGGTACGGCCGCCCGTCGGGCGTCGTCAACGTCGGGCTGTCCAGGTCGACCGTCGGCTCGATCGGCGCGGGCGCGTCGGCCTTCGCCTTGCGGTTGCCGGGCCAGCGGCCGGCCTTGTTGCGCGCGACGAGGCCGTCGGCCTCCGCCTCCACGCGGGCCTTCTCCTCGTCGGTCGCCTCCTTCCACTTCTTGTTGTTCTCGGTGACCCAGCGGCGGCGCGCGAGGTAGAACTGGACCGTCTTCGAGCCCTCGATCCAGCGCACGGTGAAGAGCAGGCCGGCGAGAGACGCGCCGAGGATCGCGAAGCCCGCCCACGTCGGGAAGGAGGAGGCGTTCTGCGCCGCCGGGCCGGCGACGTGCTGCACGGCGGGCACGGCCGCCATGACCGCGGCGTTGCCGAACGCGGCGGCGCGGTTGAGCAGCGAGGGTCGCGCCGCGGCGGGCGCGATCGAGGCGACATAGGCGTCGTCGTTGGCCGCCCGGACCGAGCCGTCGAACGCCGCGGCGAGCGCGACGTCCTTCGCCTGCGGCGCCGCGACGAGGCGGGCGGCGATCACGTCGGCCTGGGCGCGGGCGGGAAAGGGGATGATCACGGCGGTCGCGGGCGCGGGAGCCTGAAGAGGGGCCGGGCGCGAAGCGAGCGCGGGGGTCAGGGCGAGCGGCGCCAGCGCCGAGGGCGCGAACGCGGAGGCTTGCGGCAGCGACGAGACGTTCGCCGCGGAATAGTTCGCGATGACCGGAGCCTGGACCGAGGCGCGCAGCGCCTGCGCGAACGAGGGAGAAGGCAGCAGCAGCGACGCGCACAACGCGACGGCCGAGATTCTCTTGATCATGGTCATTGATTTTAATCAACCCGGTGCCAGGCTTGCAGTCCGGAGGTCCCAATCAGGCGCGCGGCAGAGGGCCCTCCCGGAAAGGGGACCTTCGGTCCTCGCATAAAGGAGGGCATCCGTCTATCCTGAAGACATGAAGAAACCGATCACGGCGGCGGCGTTCCTCCTCGCGGCGTCCGTTTCCATGGCGCAGGTGCGCGTGGTGACCGAGATCGCCATGCCGGCCTCGCCGTCCGCGGCCTCGATCAACTCGCTCTCCGCGTCGCCGGCCCTTCCGGGCGCCGCCCTGATCCCGTCTCTCGCCGCTCCGTCGATCATGCCCTCGATCGCGGCTCCCGTTCCGGCGGCCGCGCCCGTCCCCGTCGAGGCCAGGGCGGCCCTCGCGCAGACGGGCGTCGCGCTGGCCGCCGCGTCGAAGGGCGAGGGCGATCCCGCCGAGATCTCCCGGCGCGCGTTCGACGCTTCCTCCAAGCAGGGGCCCGAGGCCGCCGCCTCGCCCGTCGCCGGCCGCGAGGTCTCGCACACCGCCGGCCTCGAGGGCGCGGACTACGCGCGCCGCTTCCGCGCCGCCACCGCCGAGCCGTCCTCGCCCGTCTCGAAAGCCGCCTGGGAGACCGTCGAGGTCGCCGCCACGTCGATTCCCTTCATGATCGCCGCGGCGATCCTGCGCGCGAACGCCTCCGACTGGACCGTCACGCTGCCCGCGCTCGCCCTGATCTGGGGCGCCGGCTACTGGGCGATGCGCCGGCACCTCGCCGGCGTGCGCTCGACCGTCGTCGGCGGCTGGCAGGCGTCGCACGACCAGAAGTACCGCACCGACTTCGCGACCGGACAGCTCAAGGACATCCGCGGCCACAAGTACGGTTCCGACCGCTACGAAGAATACGCGCCGGGCCCGGTCGGCCGCGTCGCCACCGCTCTCATCGCCGCGGGCGCCGGCCTCGGCGCGGCCGCCTTCCTCCTGCTATAATCGGCGGCATGGCGCGTGCGCCCCGAGTCCTGTGCCGCGCGCGGGGCTTTCCCGCCGTCGCCGGCCGCCGTCCGAAGGTCCTCATCCTCGGCTCCCTGCCGGGCGCGGCGTCGATCCGGCTGGGCCAGTACTACGGGCATCCCCAAAACAAGTTCTGGGAGCTGCTCGGGGCGGCGCTGGGGGAGGACCTCCGTTCGCTGAGCTACGCGCGCCGGCTCGCGCGTCTGAAAAAACGCGGGGTCGCGCTGTGGGACGTGATCGCCGAGGCCGACCGGCCAGGCAGCCTCGACTCCGCGATCCGCGACGAGGCGCACAACGGCATACTCGGGCTCGTACGGCGGACCGGCGTGCGCGCGGTCTTCGTCAACGGCGCCAAGGCGCAGTCGGCCCTGCGCCGCTGCGCACCCGAGGTCCGCGCCGTCCGCCTCCCGTCGTCGAGCCCGGCCAACGCCTCCGTGCCCTGGGCGGCGAAGGTCCGCGCCTGGCGTCGCATACGCCGATACCTATAAAGTAGAATGCGGGCCATGAAGGGCCTGCTCTGCGCGCTCCTCCTCGCGACCCCCGCCCGGGCCGCCGACCCCGCCCTTCTCGAGCTCATCGACAAGGCCAACAAGGCCCTTCGCGGCGATTCGAGCCACGGGCGGCTGATCATGACGATCGAGACGCCGGAGTGGAAGCGCTCGCTCGAGATCGAGGGCTGGAACAAGGACCGGACGTTCGCCTTCATCAAGATCCTCTCGCCCGCCAAGGAGCGGGGAAACACGACCTTGCGCCGCAAGACCGAGATGTGGGTGTGGCTTCCCAAGGTCGAGCGCGTGATCAAGATCCCGCCGACGATGATGCACTCGACCTGGCAGGGCTCGGACTTCACCTACGAGGACATCGTCAAGGCCGACTCGATCGTCAAGGACTACACCCACAAGCTCCTCAAGAAGACGAAGGAGGAGGGGCGCACGGTCTACCACATCGAGGCGCTGCCCAAGCCCGACGCGCCCGTCGTCTGGGGCCGCGTGCTGACCGACGTCGCGCTTTACGACGACGACGGCTCCGTCATTCCGCTCAATGAGCTCGACTACTCCGAGCGCGGCGAGTTGATCCGCACGATCACGCTCTCCGACGTCAAGGTCATGAGCGGCCGCCGCGTCCCGGCCAAGCTCGAGTGCGTGCCCGCCAAGAAGCCCGGGCAGAAGACGACGATCCACTACCAGTCGCTCGAGTTCGACGTGCCGCTCGACGACGCCTTCTTCAGCTACCAGCGCCTGCAGAAGGGAGGCTCCTGACGTGCTGCGCCTGGCCTGGCGCAACGTCTGGCGCAACCGCCGCCGCTCGCTGATCAACGTCGCCGCGATGGGCTTCGGCCTCGCCGCGATCATGTTCGGGCAGAGCCTGATCATCTCCCTGCAGCAGCAGCTCGTCGAGAAGGCCACGGGCTCGATCACCGGCCACGTGCGCGTCCAGCGCTCCGACGTCGACGAGTCGAAGTTTCCGGACAAGTTCATGGCCGACCCCGAGCCCGCGGCGAAGGTCCTCGCCGCCGATCCGCGGGTCGCGGTCTGGGGCCGGCGCATCCAGGTCACCGGGCTCATCTCCGCGCCGAGCGCCTCGCTCGGCGTGCTGATCTGCGCCGTCGAGCCCGAGAAGGAGAAGCTCCTGACCGACATGGTCGGCTACCTGAAGGAGGGAACCTACCTCGACCCCGACAAGAAGGGCATCGTCATGGGCCGCAAGCTCGCCAACCGCCTCGACGTGCGCCTCGGCGAGAAGGTCGTCGTGATGTCCCAGGCCTCCGACGGCTCGATGGGCGCGGAGGCCTTCCGCGTCGTCGGCATCCATCAAACGGGCTCAGAATCCTTCGACGGGCAGATCGTCTGGCTGCCGCTCAAGGCGATGCAGGAGCTGCTCGTGCGCCCCGGCCAGGCCAACCAGCTCGCCGCGCGCGTCAAGGACATCACGACGGCCGAGCAGGTCGCCCTCGACGTGGACGCGAAGCTTCCTCCGGGCCCCATCCGCGCGATCAGCTGGAAGGCCATCGACCGCGAGATCATCAGCATTCAGGCGTTTCAGAACGGCATCCTCACGATCGTGCTCGTCATCGTCTTCCTGATCGTCGCGCTCGGCATATTGAACACCCAGCTCATGAGCCTGTTCGAGCGCGTGCGCGAGTTCGGCGTCCTGATGGCGATCGGCGCGCGCCCCCGCTGGGTCGTGCGTCTGATCCTGGCCGAGTCCCTCGTGCTCGGCTCGGTCGGCGCGCTGCTCGGCCTGACGATCGGCGCGGCGCTGATCGCGCACTTCGGACGCGCCGGCCTGCGCCTGCCCGTCGGCGAGGCGTTCTCCTACTTCCTGCCCTTCCCGTCGGTGATCTACATGATCCCGGCCTGGCGCCTGCACGCGTTCGCGACGTTTTCCGTCTTCCTCATCACCTTGCTCGCCTCCTTGCCCCCGGCGCTGCGCGCCGGGCGCCTGAAGCCCGCGGAGGCGCTGCGCCATGTCTAAGCCCGCGCGCATACCGCTCGTCGAAGCCCGCGGCGTCCACAAGGTCTACCCGGGCGGCTCGAAGGTCGCCGCCCTGCGCGGCGTCGACCTCACGGTCGAGCGCGGCGAGTTCTCCGCGCTCGCCGGCCCGTCCGGCTCCGGCAAGTCGACCCTCCTCAACCTGATCGGCACGCTCGACCGCCCGACGAAGGGGAGATCGCCTTCGACGGCCGCGTCGTCTCCGCGCTCGACGCCGACGCGCTCTCCGACTTCCGGCTCGGCGCGATGGGGTTCATCTTCCAGGCCTACAATCTCATTCCCGTGCTGACGGCCGCCGAGAACGTCGAGTACCCGCTCGTCCTGCGCGGCGTCGATGCCGTGCAGCGCCGCCGCCTCGCGCACGAGGCTCTCAAGGCCGTCGCGCTCGACGGCTACGCCGACCGCCGCCCCGACCTGCTCTCCGGCGGCCAGCAGCAGCGCGTCGCCGTCGCGCGCGCGATCGTCACGAAGCCCTCTTTGGTCCTCGCCGACGAGCCGACCGCCAACCTCGACTCGAAGACGGGCGCCTCCCTGCTCGACCTCATGGAAGGCCTCAACCGCGATCATGGCATCACCTTCCTCTTCTCGAGCCACGACCACGCCGTCCTCGAGCGCGCGCGCCGCGTCGTGCGCCTGCAGGACGGGGAGCTCCTCGCCGATGAAGTCCGCGCTCGCTAGCTTACTTCTCGCTCTCGCGGCGCCGGCGTCGGCGGGCGTGAAGGCCGGCGGCTACCTCAAGGATTTCTGGCAGTACTCGCATTCCGCCCTCGACGGCCGCGCCTACAACCTCAACACGTTTCGCGCGCGCCTGACGCTCGACGCCGATAAGGGCCCCTTCAAGTCCCACGTCTCGCTCGACAACCAGGTCGCCGCGGGCTCGTTCTTCCGCACGACGGACTTCCGCCTGTTCGGCTACGCGCCGCCCAAGCCCTGGCTCGACATGGAGCACTCGGTCTCCACCGGCACGACCAACGGCTACGGCATCGGCGCCTACCGCGCCTGGGTCGGCCTCGAGAACGAGAGCGCCTCCCTGCGCGCCGGCCGCCAGCGCATCGCCTGGGGCACCGGCAAGCTCTGGAACCCGACCGACGTCCTCAACCCCTACGACCCCGCGACCGTCGAGACCACCGAGCGCCGCGGCGTCGACGCGCTGTACGGCCGCGCCGGCGTCGGCTCGCTCGGCCAGGTCGAGCTCGTCTGGGCGCCGCACGACGTGTGGGTCGACCACGCTTTGCTCGCGCGCGGCCGGGCGAACTGGGGGGCTGGGACGCGGCACTCATGGGCGGCAAGGTCTCGGGATCGACGGGCTCCTTCGTCCTCGGCGGAGACTTCGCCGGCGAACTGTTCGAGGGCACGGCTCACGGCGAGGTCGCCTACTTCAATCCCGAATACAGGACCGGCTACTGGAAGGCCGGGATCGGCTACGACTACAACTTCGCCTCCGACACCAAGCTCAAGTGGCTCAAGGACGCGGCCTTCGTCTTCGAGCTCTATCACGCCGGCAACGGGTCCCTCGACCCGCGCCGCTACGACTTCGCCGCCCTGCGCGCGGGCCGCGAGCAGGGCGTGGCGCGCAACTACGCCGGCGCCACCGTCTCCAAAGACCTGCACACCTTGCTCAAGCTCGAGTGCGCGTCGATCGTCAACGCCGACGACGGGAGCACGTTCGCGTATCCGTCCCTTTCCTGGAACGCCGTGCCCGACCTGTGGCTGACCGCCGCGTGGCGCCGCTTCGGCGGCGACAGGCTCGGCGAGTTCGGCCGCATCCCGAACCAGGTCGTGCTCACCGCGCAGTACTGGTTCTGAGACACCAATGCGCCCCGAAAATCGTCTAATGAAGGCACCCGTGAAAGCGCTCCTCGCCGCCGTCCTCCTCGCCGCCCCGGCCGCCGCCAAACAGGCGGGGCACGTGAAGGCCGAGCTCTACACCGACGGCGCTCGCTCGGCCCTGCGCCTGATCCACGAGCCGCACTGGCACACCTACTGGAGCAATCCCGGCGACTCCGGACTCGCGACCAAGGTCTCCGCCGGCAAGATCCTGTGGCCCGCGCCGGAGCGCATCGTCGCCGGGCCGCTGACGAGCTTCGGCTATTCGGGCGACACGTGGCTTCCGCTGGACGGCGCGCCGGCCAAGCTCACGGCGTCCTGGCTCGAGTGCGCCGACGTGTGCATCCCCGGCAAGGCCGAGCTGACGGCCAAGGCCGAGCGCCACGAGGCGATCGCCGAGGCCTACGCGCGTCTGCCCAAGCCCGACGGCTCCGCCGCGCTCGGCGCGGCGAGCGAGGGAATTTCGTCCGCCTCGAGATCGCCGGCCGCCACCCGCGCGCCGAGTTCTTCCCGGCCGAGCCCGGCGCCTTCGAGGGGGCCAAGGGCGCCGTCCTGGTCGCCCCGTCCCGCACCGAGCTCGTCCTCACCAAGGCCCCGGGCGCGCCCGACGTCGGGCGCTTGGCGGGCGTCCTCGTCCGTCCGGGCCTGGCGCCCGTCACGGTCGACGTCGCGATCGGCTCCGGCGGCGCCTGGCTGCGCGCGCTCGTCCTCGCCTTTCTCGGCGGCCTCCTGCTCAACCTCATGCCCTGCGTGTTCCCGGTGCTCGCCTTTAAGGTGGCCGGGCTCGTTCAGAAGCCGGGCCGCGGGCACGCGCTCGCCTACACCGCCGGCGTCGTCGCGAGCTTCCTGGCCCTCGCGGGCGCCTTGCTTGCCGCGCGCGCCGCCGGGTCGACGATCGGCTGGGGCTTTCAGCTCCAGTCGCCGTGGGTCGTCGGGGCTCTCGCCGCGCTGTTCATCGCCATCGGTCTCAACCTGCTCGGCCTCTTCGAGATCGGCACCTCGCTCATGGGCGCCGCGGCCCGGGCGGGGGACAAGAGCTCCTTTCTGTCGGGCGTCTTCGCGGTCATCGTGGCGGCGCCGTGCACCGCCCCGTTCATGGGCGCGGCCCTGGGCTGGGCGCTGACCCAGCCGGCGCCGCTGGCGCTCGCGGTGTTCGCCTCGCTCGGGCTCGGCACGGCGGCCCCGTTCGCGCTGCTCTCGTCCTGGCCGGCGCTCCTCAAGAGAATGCCCAAGCCCGGCCGATGGATGGAAACATTCAAGAGAATATTGGCCATGCCGATGTTCTTGACGTCGTTATGGCTCCTCTGGGTTCTCTTCCGTTTGTTGTCGGCGTCGGCCTCGACCGACGCCCTCTGGAAGACCTGGTCGCCGGAGGCCGTCACCGAGGCTCGCGCCGCCGGCAAAACCGTCTTCGTCGATTTTACCGCGGCATGGTGCCTGTCGTGCCAGGTGAACGAGCGGGTGGTCCTGTCGCGCCCCGAGATCCGCGCCGCCCTCGCCAAGGGCGACGCCTTCGTGGCCGACTGGACGGACAAGAATCCCGTCATCGAGAAGGAACTGGCGGCTCATGGACGAGCGGGCGTGCCTCTTTATATCGTTTACCCGAAAGGGGAGAGGCCGTCGTCCTCCCCGAGATCCTCACGCCGGCCCTCGTCCTCGAGACCCTCGGAGAAACCCGATGAAAGCCCTGCTCGCCGTCGTGCTGCTGGCCTCCTCCGCCCGCGCCGCGACGGGGGAACTGCTGGTCGGCCCCGCGTTCTCGACCTCGAAGATCACCTTCAACGCCGAGGACAAGGCCGCCGCGAACGGGCTGGCGCTCGGCGCCCGCTTCCTCGGCAAAGCCGGCAAGAACCTCAGCGCCGGTCTCGAGGTCCAGTCCCTGAACATGGGCGAGGCGACCTCGAACACGATGATCACCAACGGCGTCACCACGAGCAAGTTCTCCTCGCTTTTGTTCCTCGTCGAGGCCAAGCTCGCCGCCGAGGAAGGCGCGGTCCGGCCGTTCGGCATCCTCGGCTTCGGCTTCCACTCGACCGCCTTGAAGATCGCCTCGACTCCTCGGGCCGGCTTCGCCTGGGCCAACACCGCCACGCGCGAGACGCGCTCGGTCGTCGACTCGCGCAAGACCTCGCCCGCGGCGACGCTCCAGGGCGGCATCGACGTTCCCGTCGGCGAGCGCTTCGCCGCGGGGCTCTCCGCGGCCTGGTACTACCTCGGCTCGACGACCTACGACGCCTCCTCCGCCATCCAGCAGACCTCGCCCGGCTTCGGCGGCATCAAGGGCTCGCTCTCGTCGATCGCTTTGCTCGCGTCCGCCTCATACAAGTTCTAGGAGAATAAACATGAAAGCACTGCTCGCCGCCGCCATCCTCACGCTGTCCGTCGCCGCCCACGCCGCCCCGGAACTCGGCAAGCCCGCGCCGGATTTCACCGCCGTCAATCAGGACGGCAAAGAGGTCAAGCTCTCCGACGCGAAGGGCAAGATCGTCGTCCTCGAGTGGTTCAACAAGGGCTGCCCGTTCGTCAAGAAGCACTACGGCTCCAACAACATGCAGTCGCTCCAGAAGAAGTACGGCAAGAAGGGCGTCGTCTGGTACTCGATCATCTCCTCCAAGGAAGGCAAGGAGGGCTACCTGACGCCGGAGCAGGCCAAGGCCGAGCTGAAGGGCATGGGCTCGAAGGCGATCTTGCTCGACCCGAAGGGCGACGTCGGCCGCCTCTACCAGGCGAAGACGACCCCGCACATGTTCGTGATCGGCAAGAAGGGCGAGCTGCTCTACATGGGCGGCATCGACGACAACGCCTCCGCCGACCCCGAGGACATCAAGACCGCGAAGAACTACGTCGCCGCCGCGCTCGACGAGACGCTCGCCGGCAAGCCGGTGTCCGCCTCTTCCTCGCGCCCGTACGGCTGCTCGGTCAAATACTAATCTTCAACAGAGGTGCCAGGCGTTGTAGTTGCACATTCGAATCTGCAACAGCAACGTCTGGCACCTATGTTGTAAATCAACGCCGCTTGAGAGCGGCGATGAAGCGCGGCCAGGAGCGGCCGCTCTCTTCGAACAGGTGGTCGTAGCCGACCGGATCGCCGCGGTAGACGCGGCGGGAGGCGACGACGGCGTTGTTGAGCGGCTCCGGCAGGCGCACGCCGGTCTTCTTGGCCTCGGCGCGCGCCCAGTCGAAGAGCTTCTCGCGGTCGCCGCGTCCTTTCGCGTAGCTCTCCTCGAGAAGCTTCGCGAGTTCGTCGAAGAGCACGGCGGAGGTCTCGGCCCGTTGATTGTCGAGCTTCCACTCGGCGTACTCGGGGACGTCTCGCCGAAGCGCTCGAAGAGGTACTTCTCCGCGCCGCGCTCGCCGATCCACTGTGCGGCCGACTCCTCGGAGCCCAGCGTGCCGTGCGCGAACTCGTGAAACAGAAGCTCCGCCAGGTCGCCCCAGCCGTAGTCGAGCACGGCGGAAGGAAGCGGATCGGCCATCGGCAGCGGCGTGTTGTACGCGGAGGCGGGCACGACGGCGGCGTCGTAGCCCTTCTTCGTCCAACGAGCGGCCTCCGCCTCGGCCTGCTCCTTCCTGAAGTGGCCCTTGTACGGAAAGCCGAGGAAGGTCACCGGTTTCAGGCTCGTCGTCGAGCACGCGTAGACGAGCCAGGTGACGGCGCCGTCGACCGGGGTCCAGGAGGCGAAGTCGCGCGACGGCGAGAGTGCCAGCTTCTCCACGGCGAAACGGCGCGCGTCGAGGACGAGCTTCAGGCGCTCGCGGCGGCCGGGAGACGTGGCCGGATCGGCGATGGTCTCGGCCACGCCGCGCTTGTTCCACAATAAACGCATGTGTCCCGCGGCCGAGCGGTACGCGTAGAGAGGAGAGCAGCCCGCCGCGGCGAGAAGGAGGAGGAAGCCGACCCTTACGGATCGACCCATTTGCCGTGTTTCTTGATCAACTCGACGAGCGCGTCGTCGGCCTTGGCGAAGGGGATGCCCTTCTGGACGACTTCCTTGCCGACGTACAGGTTGATCTGGTCCGGCGCGCCGCCGACGTAGCCGAAGTCGGCGTCGGCCATCTCGCCGGGGCCGTTGACGATGCAGCCCATGATCGCGATCTTGACGCCCTTGAGGTGGCCGGTCTTGGACTTGATGCGCTCGGTCGTCGTCTGGAGGTCGAAGAGCGTGCGGCCGCACGAGGGGCACGACACGAACTCCGTCTTCGTGATGCGCACGCCGGCGCCCTGGAGCGTGTTGTAGACGAGCGAGACGATCCGGTCGAGCGGCAGGTCGGCGTCGATGGACACCGCGTCGCCGATGCCGTCGCAGAGCAGGCCGCCGATCATCGTGGCCGAGCGCAGGACCTGCTCTTCCGCCGTCTTCTCGCGCGGGGCGCGGATCAAGATGGGGAGGTCTTCGCGAAGGCCGCCAGCACGCGGTACTCGTGGATCAGAGCGGAGATGTCCGCGCCGCGCAACGACAGCATGGTCGGGACGTTCTTGTACAACGAGGCCGCCTCGAGCTTGCGCGCGAACTCGGCGTTGTCGGATTCGATGAGGTTGACCATGCCGGTCGCGCCGAGCGCGTCCAGGAACGCGGCGTAGTTCTTCTCGTCGGCGTTGGCCCAGCAGGTCGCGTCGGCGATCTTTACCGCGTCGAGCGCCAGGGACAACGGCCCTTCCACGCGCGCGAGGTAGGCCAGGCGCGAGGTCTCGGTGGAGAGCTTGGCGCGGATGTCGCGCAGGCGCTCTAAAGACTTCGCGTCCGTCACCTGAAATTCGAGGACCTCGAGGTCGGCGCCGGAGGCCTTGCCGAGCAGGACCTCGTGGAGGTCGAGGATGGAGTCGGCGGTCGCGGTCTCGGGAACCTTGAAGAACGTGCGCACGAGGTCGAGGCCTCCGGTGACGAAGGGGCCCACGGGGAAGTAGTCGGACTTGCGGCGCTTGTAGCTGTAGAAATCGGCGCAGTGGTACTTCGGCGTCTTGGACTCGACGCGCGGCTTTTCGTCGGGCTTCTTGTGGTACGGGGCCGCGAGCACCTGGCAGACGGGGACCTCGAACTCCGGGTCCTCGGTGAGGGACACGCGGATCGTGTCGCCGATGCCGTCTTCCAAGAGGGAGCCGATGCCGATCGCGCTCTTGATGCGGCCGTCCTCGCCGTCGCCGGCTTCCGTCACGCCGAGGTGCAGCGGGTAGTCCATCTCGATCTCGTCCATGCGCGCGACGAGGAGGCGGTAGGCCTCGATCATGACCTTCGGGTTCGAGGACTTCATCGAGAAGATGAGCTCGTTGTAGTCGTTCTTCTTGGCGATGCGCGCGAACTCGAGCGCGGACTCGACCATGCCGAGGGCGGAGTCGCCGTAGCGGTTCATGATGCGGTCGGAGAGGGAGCCGTGGTTCGTGCCGATGCGGCAGGCGCGCTTGAGGCGCTTGAGCTTGAGGACGAGGGGGTGAAGCGCTCCTCGATGCGCGCGAGCTCCGCGGCGTAGGCCTCGTCGGTGTATTCCTTGACCGCGAAGCGCTTGCTGTCGACGAAGTTGCCGGGGTTGATCCGGATTTTTCACAAAAATCCGCCGCGGCGTCGGCGGCGTTGGGCGAGAAATGGATGTCGGCCACGATAGGTTGATTGAAGCCGGCCTTCACGAGCTTCTCTTTGATCTTGCCGATGGCCTGCGCGTCGGCGACGGTCGGGGCGGTGATGCGGACGATCTCGCAACCGGCCTCGATCATCTTGACCGACTGGCGGAAGGTGGCCTCGACGTCGAGGGTGTCCGTCGTCGTCATCGACTGGACGCGGATCGGGTTGTTGCCGCCCACGCCGACGTTGCCCACCATCACCTCGCGCGTGCGGCGGCGGCGGTAGGCGTAGAGGTCGGGGACGTACTTCTTCAGCTGTTCGGCGACGAGCATCGAAAGATTATATCATGTTCCGCATGGCCCTCCCGTCGACGCTCGGCATCCGGCACATCGCCCTTTTCGTGAAAAGCATCGAGGCTTCCGAGGCTTTTTACTGCGGCCTTCTCGGCTATCAGGTGGAGTGGCGGCCCGACGCCGACAATCTTTACCTGACGATGAACGGCCACGACAACCTGGCCCTGCACCGGGGGAGCCGAAGGGCGAGACGCGCCTCGACCACTTCGGGATCATTTTGAGGAAGGCCGAAGACGTCGACGCCTGGCACGCCCACCTGAAGGCGCACGCCGTCAAGGAACCGAAGACGCACCGCGACGGGGCGCGTTCCTTTTACTGCAAGGATCCGGACGGCAACGGCCTGCAGTTCATCCACCACCCTCCCATAGCGGACAAGGCGTAGACCTGTTATACTCGGCCGCATGGAATTAGCCGAGCGCCTTCCGCGGCTGTGGGCCGCCCTGATCGACCGCCTGCTGGTCCTGCCCCTGATCCTCGTGACCGGCTTTCTGCTTCCGTACGGCCTGGCGCGCAACGGCAACGGGATCGCGGCGATCATCGCCTCCGTGACGATCTTTCTCGGCCTCGTCGGCTACCAGATGTGGCTGCTGACGACCCAAGGCCAGACGATCGGCAAGCGCCTGCTCAAGATCCGGATCGTGCTCATCAAGGACCTCAGCAACGGAGGCTTCGTCGCCAACGTGCTTCTGCGCGGCGTCGTGCCGTGGGTGATCACCTTGATTCCCGGCCTTGGAATCCTGTTTTCCGTGTGCGACCCGTCGTTCATCTTCCGCGAGGACCGGCGCTGCATCCACGACCACATCGCCGGGACGTGCGTGATCAAGGCGTCCTAAAGGAGACCCATGGAACTCGCCACCAGGAAGCAGAGGCTCGGCGCCGCGCTCGCCGACGGCATCATCGTCGCGATCCCCTACGCGATCGGCTCGCTCGAAGCCGCGCCGGCGCCGCTGCGCCTCGTCGCGGTCATCGCCTCGCTCGGCCTGCTTGTTTACCAGCTGCGTCTGGTCTCGAAGACCGGCCAGACGATCGGCAAGCGCTGGGTGGGCATCCGCATCGTATTGAAGGAAGGGCTCGTCAACGGCGGGTTCGTGACCAACGTCGTCAAGCGCGGCCTCGTCAACGGCCTGCTGTGCCTGATCCCGGTGTACTTCCTCGTCGACTGCGCCTTCATCTTCCGCGACGACCGGCGCTGCCTCCACGACATGATCGCCGGGACTTGCGTGATCGTGGCAGAGCCCGACGTGGTACAATGAGGGGGTGCAAGGTAACTCCGTAGGCCCCACAGAACCCTCCGTCGACAGAATCGACGAAATCCGCCGCACGCTCTCGATCCTCGAGGCCGCCGCCGACACCCCCGAGCTGATCCGCGCCCTCCCCGAGGAGGAACGCATGCGCCTCGTGCGCGCGGCCGGCAAGCTGGCCCGCCCGGCCCGCCTGCAGCGCTCGCGCCAGTCGCGCCTGGAGCGCATCGCCGAGAAGGCCGCCAAGGTCGAGGCCGACCGCGCCGCCCGCGCCGCCTCCGGCATCCGCGCCGCCCGCCTGGCGCCCGTGTTCACCGCCCCGCAGATCGCGCTCCCGGCCCCCGACGCCCCGGAGCGCCACCTGTCGAAGCCCCAGGGCTGCTACTGCTGCAAGCAGGACTTCACCAAGCTCCATCACTTCTACGACAACATGTGCCCGGACTGCGCGGAGTTCAATTACGCCAAGCGCTTCCAGACCGCGAACCTCGAGGGCCGAACCGCCTACATCACCGGCGCGCGCCTGAAGATCGGCTACCACGCGGCGCTCAAGATGCTCAAGGCCGGCGCGCGCGTCATCGTCTCGACGCGCTTCCCGCACGACGCCGCCAAGCGCTTCGCCGCCGAGCCCGACTTCAAGGAGTGGGGAAACAGAGTCAAGGTGTACGGTTTGGACCTGCGGCACTCGCCGTCGGTCGAGATCTTCTGCCGCTACTTGAACCAGACCGAAGACCGCCTCGACTGCCTGCTCAACAACGCCGCCCAGACCGTGCGGCGCCCGACCGCGTTCTACGAGCACCTGCTGCCCTACGAGGCGCTCCCTGGTCGGGCTTGTCCGATGTGGAGAAGACGATCCTGGGCGGCCACTACGAGGTCACCTCCGCGCTCGGCCATGACGCCGCCGACACGAAGTCCCTGATCTCGCTCGACCACGGCCCCGTCGGCATCGGCCTCAAGAACTCCGCGGCCCTGTCGCAGATCCGGATGGTCTACGACGACAAGATCACGGGCAAGGACATTTTCCCGCCGGGCAAGTACGACGTCGACCTCCAGCAGGTCGACCTGCGCACGATGAACACCTGGCGCATGACCTTGGCCGAGGTTCCGACGCCGGAGCTGCTCGAGGTCATGCTCATCAACGCCGTGGCTCCGTTCATCCTGGCTTCCAAATTGAAGCCCCTCATGCTCAGACACCCCACCGGCGACAAGCACATCATCAACGTGACGGCCATGGAAGGCATCTTCTCGCGGGGCACCAAGACCGACAAGCACCCGCACACGAACATGGCGAAGTCCGCGCTGAACATGATGACGCTCACCTCCGCGCGCGACTACGTGCACGACGGCATCTTCATGAACGCCGTCGACACGGGCTGGGTCACCGACGAGGATCCCGTCGTCCACTCCCTGCGCAAGCAGGCCGTCCACGACTTCCAGCCGCCGCTCGACGTGGTCGACGGCGCGGCCCGCATCCTCGACCCGTGGTTCGTCGGCCTCAACACCGGCAAGCAGGTCCACGGCAAGTTCCTCAAGGACTACAAAGAAGCGAACTGGTGATGAAGCGCGAGCTGAAGCAGGGCCTGACCATGGCCGCCCTCGCGATGCTCGTCGTGACGGGCGTGACGCTGTATCGCCGGCACCACTGGGAATCCTCCCCCAAGGAGACCGCCGAGGGCACGGTCATCACCTGTCGGACCGGCGTCGACGGCGAGGGCCGCGGCACCTACACGACCGAGTACGCTTTCAAGGACAACGCGGGCGTCGACTGGAAGATGTCCACCTCGCGCCTGAGCTACTGCCTGCCTCCGGGCTCCCCGCTCGTCGTCGAGTGGATCCAAGGCAACCCCGACACCGCGCAGGCGCGGGAGAAGAAATGATCAAGCACGTCGCGTTCACGATGTACCCCGTCAAGAACATGGCCCGCGCCCGGAAGTTCTACGAGAAGGTTCTCGGACTCAAGAAGGGAAGCGACTACGCCGGCAAGTGGGTCGAGTACTACCCCGGCGGGACGTCGTGCTTCGCGCTCACGAACATGGTCCCGGGCCTGCGCCCCGCCGCGAACATCGCCTTCGAGGTCGCGGACATGAAGAAGGCCGAGGCGCGCCTGAAGAAGGCCGGCGCCAAGTGCGTGTTCAAAACCTACGAGACGCCCGTGTGCGTGATGGCCGCCTACCGCGACACGGAAGGCAACTCCTTCACGCTCCACGCGAAGAAGAAGTAGCGCTGGCGTCTCAGCTGAACTTTCGGCCGGCGGCGCGGTCGATCAGGATCGAGTTCATCATGTCGCCGAGCACGTTGACGACCGAGCGCGCCCGCGCGAGGATCCAGTCGACGGTGAGAAGGAGCGGCAGGAGCTCCACCGGCAAGCCGGTGGTCGCGAGCACGAGCGCCAGCGAGATGAAGCCGGCCTCGGGGACGCCCGCGATGCCCATCGCCGCGATCAGGCAGGAGCCGGCCACCGAGAGCTGCTGCGCGAAGTTCAGGTCGAT
Source organism: Elusimicrobiota bacterium (assembly GCA_023213235.1). Lineage (GTDB taxonomy): Bacteria > Elusimicrobiota > Elusimicrobia > UBA1565 > UBA9628 > GWA2-66-18. Next base: position 2,291,968 of record CP096137.1, read on the forward strand.
GCCGTGCGCCTGGGCCACGAACAGGACGGCCATCGCCTCGTAGAGGATGATGCCGTCGTTGTTGAGGTTGGTGCCCACGCAGGCGCCGAGCGTCGCCGAGGCCTTGGAGACCTTGAGCTCGTCGAGCGCCTTGAGCGTCAGCGGCAAGGTCGCCAGGCTCGAGTTGGCCCCGACGGAATAGATCACGGGCACGCGGGCGGCGGACCAGAAGCGGCGCAGCGGCATGCGCGCGTAGGCGAGCAGCCAGCCCTGGTAGACAAGCAGCGGGTGCAAGGTCAGCCCGAGCAGGCCGACGCCGACGTAGGCGGCGAGGCCCTTGAGGGGGAGAGGCCGTACTTGCCGACCGAGGTGGCGACGACGCCGAAGACGGCCAAGGGCGCCACCGTGATGATCCAGCCGAGGACGACGCCCATCGCGCGGCGCAGCGCGCCGATCCCCTTCTCGAGGCCCGCGATGTCCTCGCCGGAATCCTTGAGCTTGCGCAGGGCCAGGCCGAGCGTCAGCGAGAGCACGACGAGAGGGAAGATCGCGTTGTCGATGAACGGCTGGACGAGGCTCGGCGGCACGATGTTGGACAAGAAAGAGGCCAGGCCGAGGGACTTGCCCGCGGCCGCTCCGAGCGCCGACTCCACCGTGCCCGTCGAGGACGCGGCGGCCTCCGCGGCCAGGTGCCGCCCCGGCTGGAAGACGTTCGAGAGCGTGAGGCCGATCGCGAGCGCGATCGTCGCGTTGACCGTCGCGAAGAAGGCCATGCGCAGGCCGTCCTTGAGGGCGACCGAGGCGGCGAGGACCTCCGAGACGATCGTCAGGATCAGCAGCGGCGCCGCCGCGAGCTTGATCGCCTGGATGACGAGCTTGCCGATCTCGCCGAAGGGGGCGGCCTTGGGGCCGAGCCACATGCCGACGGGGATGCCCGCGACGAGTCCGACGATGATCCAGCCGGTCAGGCCGATTTTTTCATGGAAAGAGTGTCCCCTCCAGGAATCGAACCTGGATCACCTGCTTAGAAGGCAGGGGCTCTATCCATTGAGCTAAGGGGACGTCTTTTGATTATAGCGGATGAGGACTTTTTGGTATCCTCGAAAATATGATCAACCCCTCTCTTCCCGCGCTCGTCCTGATTCTCGGATTCGCCGCTTCCGCCCGCGCCGCCGAGGACGCCGCCGCGCGCGAGGCGTCGCTGCGGACCGCAGCGGAGAACGTGCTGACGATGTCGGAGGAGGACTACCGCGACGCCGCGAAGAAGGCGCCCGACGCGAAGTGGTCCAAGCTCGGCCGCTCCGAGCTTCTCAAGACCGCCTTCGGCAGCCTCGCCGCGTCGCGCCGCCGCCGCGCCGCCGAGTTCGGCCTGACCGCCGCCGGCCGCGAGATCGCCGAGGCCGACGCGAAGCTCGCCGGCCCGGATCCGGAACTGCTCCAGCAGACGGGCTGGTGGAGCGACGTCAGCGCCTGGGCCAACTCCCAGCGCTATCATTACCAGTCGCCGACGGCGGTCGCCGCGGTGCGCGGCGGACGCAAGCTCTCGACGGCACTCGACAAGGAGGTCTCGCGCCTGCTCGCGTCCGTCGACGCGGGGGACAAGTCCTTGGCCGACGCCGGCCTGACGCCCGCCAAGCGCGGTCAGATCCATCTCGACGCCGCCGCCGCGTACGACCGGGTCTCCGGGCTCGTCGCGACGGAGTCCGCCGCCGTCCCCGCCGAAGCGCCCGCGCCCGCTCCCGCTCCCGCTCCCGCGGCCAAGACGCTCTCGGCCAAAGAGATCTACCAGAAGTCCTCGCCGTCGGTCGTGCTGATCCTCGCCGCCGAGGGCGGCGGGGCCGGCGAGCTCGGCACCGGTTCCGTGATCGAGGGCGGTCGCGTGCTCACCAACGCCCACGTCGTGGTCAACGACAAGACGGGCCGCCCGTTCGCCTCGGTGCGCGTCTACGTCAAGCCCGAGAAGGTCAGCGGCGACACCAAGCGCGACCTGCGCGACCCGGTCAACGCCAAGGTCGTCCGCTTCGACCGCGGCCTCGACCTCGCGATCCTCGAACCGGAGAAGGCGCTGCGCGCCGCGCCCATGATCCTCGGCGACGACTCGGGCGTCGAGCCCGGCGATCCCGTCGTCGCGATCGGACATCCCGAGCAGGGCGGCCTTTGGACGCTCACGCAGGGCGTCGTCAGCACGGTCGTCGCCGACCTCGGCGGCGTCGCGGGCAAGGACGCGTTCCAGACCGACGCGAGCATCAACCGCGGCAACTCCGGCGGGCCGCTCATCGACCGCTCGGGCTCCATCATCGGCGTCAACACGTCGATGGCCCGCAAGGCCGCGGACGGCCTGACGATCACGAGCGTCAACTTCTCGGTCCGGTCCTCCGTGGCGCGACGCTGGCTCGGCGGCGACATGAAGCCCTCGGCGGCGCCCGCGGAAAACCCGTCGGCGCCGGCGGCCTCCGCCCCGGTCGAGGGGCCGGCCAAGCCGTCCCTGCCGCTGCCGCCGCCGCCCAAGACCAAGCCGGTCGTGGTCACGCCTCCCGCGCCCTACCGCATCGACGACGTGATCGAGGCGGAGATGGCCGAGATGGAAGATCTCGAGGGCGAGATGCGGCGGGAAATAGAATCGCGGCGCTGATTTAAAGCGCGAACAGCGCGACGCTGGCGAGCGCCAAGATCGCGCCCGTGATCATGCGCGAGACGTTGGCCTGCTGGCGGCCGCTGACGAGGTAGAACATCGCGATGGCCATCAGCGCGATCGAGACCGCGACCTTCTCCATCGTCCCCGGCGTGATGCTCAGCCAGGGCTTGTCGGCGTCGCTCACTTCTTGAAGCCTTCCCGGCTCTCCCGCGCCCAGGTCTCCCAGCCGGCGTAGTCGCGGCGGTCGAGGCTCTTCTGCGAGAGCTGGCCCAAGACGGTGTAGGCGAGGTCGCTGCTGCCCGGCTCGCTCAGCTTGAGGATGTCGACGAGGCGGGGGACCGCCGCCATCAGCTTGCGGCGCTGGTCCTTGTCGTCGGCGAGCGGGACGAGCAGGCCGAGCGTCTTGCCGCGAACGGAGACGCTCGGGTCGTCGAGCAGCGGCATCACGAGCGCCGCGTCGACGGGCAGGTCCTTGCGGTGGTTGATGACGTCCGCGAGGATCTGGAGCGCCGCGCCGCGCACGACGGGCGAGGAGTCCTTCAGCGCGTTCTGGCAGGACTCGATGACCTTCTCGCCGCGCGGGCCGTAGGAGAGGACGAAGAGGGCGCCCGCGCGCTTCTCCGCGTCGGCGTCCCAGGAGAGGACGGCGCGCAGTTCGCGCTCGCGCGCGGCGGCGCCGGCGACGAAGCGCTTCTGCAAGGCGTCGAGCTCGGGGTCGGCCCGCCCCAGAGGCAGTAGAAGCCGGGACAGTCGGGGCGGTCGACGGGCATCTCGCCGCGCTTGGCGAGCGCCGAGCCGGTTTCGTAGTAGGTCTTCCAGGCGGCGACGAGCCCCTCGGGATCGGGCAAGGTCTTTTTCTGGGGAGCGAGAAAGGCCATGCGGCCGCGGTCGGTCTCGTCGACGACGTCGAACGTCGCGTAGAGGGCGTGGTCGACCGACGTGTAGTACTCGGAGACGGTCAGCCCGGCCCAGGCGATGCCGGGGAGCTTGGCCGCCTCGCGCTCGAGCTCCTTGCGGATCGTCTCGGACTTCTCCGTGGACGCGGCGCGGCGCTGGTTGCGCATGAAGACGAGCTGACTCAGACGCTCGCCGAAGAGCTGGCGCGCCTTCTCGGAGTTGAGCACCGTCGAGCGGTACACGTCGACGCCGCGCAAAGTCGCGGTCGACTGCGCCCGGGCGGAGGACGCCAGCAGCAGCACGGCGAGGGTCATGGTCTTCATCGCCGCCATTATAACCCTTTCCGTTAAAGGGTGTCAGGCCTCACGATTAACGATTCCAGCTGGGAAGTATCGTCCGGGAATTGTTAAATGTGAGGCCTGACACCCTTTAACGATTCTCGGACAGAGATCGCGTCGGTCCGCGTGTTCCTCGTCGAATCCCCGCTCAAGCGGCCGTTCATCACCGCCCAGGGCCGGCGGGAGAAGACCGTCAACGCCGCGCTCGAGATCCGGCTGCGCGGGGGCGCGCGGCTACGGCGAAGCCTCGACGTCGATCGCGCAGAAGCACCTGACCGCCGCCGCGCTCGAGCGCGCGCTCGGCCGCATGGCCGCCGGCGCCCGCGGCAAGGACGTCCGCGCCTGGCGGGCGCTCTCCGCCGCGGCGTGGGAAGCGCACGCGGATCTGAGCCCCGCCGTCGCCGCGTTCGAGGCGGCCCTGCTGTCCGCGCTGTCCGACGCCGCGGGGACGACGCTCGCCGGGTTCTTCGGCGGCGCGATCCGCTCACTGGAGACCGACATCACGCTCTCGGCGTCGACCGACGAGGCCGACACGCGCGCCGCCGCCGCCGAGGCCGCCGCCGCGGGCTTCCGCGTGCTCAAGGTGAAGGTCGGCGGGAGGCTCGCCGACGACCTCGCGCGCGTGCGCGCGGCGCGCGCGGCCGCGCCGAAGGCCAGGCTCATCCTCGACGGCAACCAGGGCTTCACGGCGGCGGGCGCGCTGCGCTTCACGGAAACGGTGATGAAGGAGGGGGCCGGGTCGAGCTGCTCGAGCAGCCGACGCCGAAGGCCGACCTCAAGGCGCTCGCCTTCGTCTCGAGGCGCTGCCCCGTCCCCGTGGCCGCCGACGAGAGCGTCCAGACGCCCGCCGACGCGGCGCGCGCGGCCGCGGCCGGGGTCACCGCGATCAACGTCAAGCTCGCGAAGTCGGGTCTGTCTCGCGGCCTCGAGATCGCGGCGGTAGCGCGGGCCGCGGGCCTGCCGCTGATGATCGGCTGCATGGCGGAGACGCCGCGAGGCCTGGCGGCGAGCGTGCACCTGGCGCTCGGCACGGGCTTCTTCCGCTGGCACGACCTCGACAGCGACCTGCTGCTCAAGACGACCGCCGCGGAGCGCGCGGCCGCCGGCTGGACGCGCGACGGGCGCTTCGCGCGTCTAGACTAGCTCCCACCAGCGGCGTTTCTTCTCGTCGTGCGTGGGCAGCAGCACGAGCCCCTGGGGGATGTGGAAGACCTTCCCGTCGAGCATGTGCACGCGCTCCTTGACGCTGGTCGCGGTGATCTCGACGGTCAGGTAGTGGTGGAAGCGGTCGTCGTTGCCGGAGGGAAACAGCGCCGAGCCGCCGCCGCCGGTGAGCACGTAGCGCACGCCGCCGTGGTCCTGCACGCCGAACGCGTGGACGTGGCCCATGTACACGCGGCTGACCTTGGCCGCGGAGACGATCTCGGCGAACTCGCGCGCGCCGCCGATGAAGCCGCCGAGCTCGTGGACCTTGCCGACGCCGCCCCACAGGCTGAGCTGGACGGGGGGCATGTGGGTGAACACGATTTTGCGGCCCGGCACGTCGAGCGCCATGCGCAGCCACTTCAATTGGGCCTTGGTGACGCGCTTGGCGCTCGAGTCGAGCACGACGAAGCGCACGCCGCCGTGGTCGAAGAGGTAGTTCGAGCGGCCGAACAGCGAGCGGTAGAGCGTGGAGTGCGACTTGCCGTTCGGGCGCGAGCGGTCGTGGTTGCCGCAGACGGTCAGGTACGGGCGGCCGCTCCAGACGCGGCGCAGGCCGCGGAAGAAATTCTCGTAGTGCGCGAGCGTGCCTTTGGGGACCATGTCGCCGAGCTGGACCGTGAAGGTCAGCGCCTGGGACTGCAGGTCGACCATCTGGTCGTGGAAGACGCCCTCGCGGTTGAAGAGCTTGCGGTAGATCCAGAAGCGCGAGGGCTCGGCGTCGCCGAGCACGGCGAAGGACACGCGGTCGCCCGAGGCGGTCGGCAGGCGCGAAAGACGGCGCAGCTGCCGCTCGGTGCGGAAGCGCGCGGCCATGAGCACGAGGCTCTCGGGCGGTTTCCGACGGTCTTCGGCCATCACCCATAGGATAACGGTTTTGCTAGGATGGCGCCATGCTCCGGGAGCTGCGCGGTCTGGCGCGCGAGACGGCCGTCTACGGCCTGTCCACCGTTCTCGGCCGCCTGCTCAGCTTCCTGCTGACGCCGCTGTACTCCCACCTGCTGGAGCCCGCCGACAACGGCGCGATGCAGGCCGTCTACGCGTACGTCGCCTTCCTGACCGTCGTCTACGGGCTCGGCCTCGACACGGCCTTCCTGCGCCTCGGGCGGCGGGAGGGGAGGTCCGACGACGGGGCCTTCTCGGCGGCGTGGCTGGCCGTCGTCGGAACGGCGGCGGCCGCCTCGGCGCTGATCCACTTCGCCGCCGCGCCGCTGGCCGCGGCGATCGGCCTGCCCGTCGAGGCCGCCCAGTACGTGCGCTACGCGGCCTGGATCCTGGCCGTCGACGCGGCGATGCTCCTGCCCTACGCGGAGCTGCGCGGCTCGCACCGCGCCGGGGCCTACGCGGGCGTCAAGCTCGCCGGCATCGCGATGAACATCGCGCTCGCCTACGTGTTCGTGAAGGTCATGGGCCTCGGCCTGCGCGGCGTGTTCCTCGCGAACCTCGTCGCCTCGTGCTCGGCGCTGGCGATGCTCTCTCCCGTGATCCTGTCGCGGCTGGCCTCCGCCGACCGCGCGCGCCTGCGGGAGATGCTCGGCTTCGGCCTTCCGCTCGTCGTCGCGGGCATCGGCTCGATGGTGGTCCAGGTCGCCGACCGTCCCATCCTCGCGCGCGTTTCCGGCCTCGCGGAGGCCGGCGTCTACGGGACGTGCTACAAGCTCGGCATCGGCATGATGCTGCTCGTCGGCATGTTCGACCAGGCCTGGAAGCCGTTCATCCTCGAGCGCGCCGACCGGCCCGACGCGGGGGCGATCGTCGCGCGCGTCCTGACCTACTTCGCGACGCTCGGCTGCTGGGCCTTCCTCGCGATCGCGTTCCTGGTCGGGCCCCTCGCGACCGCGCCCCTGTTCGGCGGGCACGCGCTGATCCATCCGTCGTTCTGGGGCGGGCTGTCCGTGGTGCCCGTCGTCACGCTCGGCTACCTGTTCAACGGGCTGTACTTCGTCATGCTCGCGCCGTTGATGCTCGACAAGCGCACCGGCGCCGTGTCGGCCGCGACGTGGGCCGGCGCGGCGGCGAACCTCGCGCTCAACTGGGCGCTGATCCCGCGGCTCGGCATGATGGGCGCCGCCTGGGCGACGCTGGCGGCCTACGCGGCGATGGCCGTCGCGGTGTGGGCGCTCGGCCGCTCGTCGCGGCCCGCGCCGTACGAGTGGAGGAGACTCCTGATCCTCGCGGGCTGGACGGCGGCTCTGTGGTGGTGCGGCAGCGGCGCGCCGCTCGCGGCCCGCGCCATCGTCCTCGCGGCCTATCCCGTGGGGCTGCTGTTGTCCGGCTTCCTCGGCGCCGACGAGCTCTCGGAGCTGAAGGGTCTGCTCAGCGCCCGACGGGCCGGACGTTAAGGAACTGGTCGGCCTCGACGCGGGGCGCGAAGGGGTCCGCGAGGGGAACGATCGGCCGCGGGGCCTCGAGGGCGCGCGCGTGGTGGACGAGCAGGCGCGGGCCCGCGAAGGAGAACGCGACTTCCACACCGGAGCCCTTCCAAGAGTCGAGAGCGCGCGCCAGCTTCGCCACCCGCGCGAGGCGCTCCGCGGAGAGCAAGGGCGACGCGCCGCCGCCGGCGCGGGGGACGAGTTCGCGGCCCGTGCGGCGGTCGAGCGCGTAGGCCTCGAACGCAGCGCCGTCCGGCGCGTCGAGCCCTCCCGCGGACGCCTCGACGAGCACGCGCTCGCGTCGGCCCGAGCCGGGGTCGCGGGAGAACGCGACGCCGGAGACGTCGGCGGCCGCGATCTTCTCGACGCGGACGCGCCCGTCGTAGGCGAGCGCCCGGCCCGCGCGCAGGCGCGCGCCGAGGGCCCCGGCGCCCACGAGGCGGCCCAGGCTTCGCGCACGCGCAGCGCGGCGTCGGCCGGCCCGTCGGCTCGCAGGGAGGCGTCCTCTCCGACGATCAGCACGGGGCCCGAGGCGCCGGGGATCGGGTCGAGGCGGCCGGCGAGCACGCGCTCGCGCACGCGCTCGGATTTGCGGCGCAGGCCGAGGGAGGCGTCGTCGACCGTGCGCGCGAGCCAGTCGCCGAGGCCGTTGGCCTCGACGAAGCGCGTCCACGCGCCGGGGGCAGGTCGGTTCCCTCGGGGCGGTCGGCGCCCGCGGCGGCCGAGGCCTCGTCGAGGCCGGACTTGCGGCCGGCGCGCGACTTCGCGCGGCGCAGCGCCGCGTCGCGGCACGCGCGCAGGGCCGAGGCGGCGCCGAGGTCGGGCTGGGAGAGCAGGCGGGCGGCGGCGGCGGTGCCCTCGGCCGCGGCGGCGGCCTCCTCCGCGAGGCGTTCCAAGGCGGCCGGGTCGCCCGCCTCCTTCGCGTCGTCCGAGCAGTCGAGAGCGCGCGCCCGGCCCTCGCGCGCCGCGCGCGCGAACGCGCGGGCCTCCGCGCGGCGGATGTCCTCGCGCGCCGCGCCGCCGGCGGCGCGCTCCGCGGCGCGGCGCGCGCGGCGCAGGTCCTCGACCGGCATGAGGCCCGCGGCGGCGCGCGGCACGAGTTCCTCGAGCAAAGCCGCGCCGCGGCCCTGGCCCTCGCCCGCCGACAGCCAGTTCTCGAGCGCCTGCGCGTCGCGCAGGCCGTCGTAGGCGCGCGCGGCCTCGGCCGCCGCGACGCGCGCCTCGGCCTCGGCCGGAGGCACGAGCAAGACCGAGCCGGCCGCCGCGTCGACGATCACCGCGTCGCCCTCGCGCAGCGCGCGCTCGCGCACGCCGGTGACGGGACGGTAGGTGATGCCGGCCGCCGTCTGCGGCGGGCCGAGAGAGGGCTCGTCGAGGTACAGCGCCGGGGCCGCCGCGTCCCAGCGTCCCTGGCCGAGCGCGACCGCGGCCACGCCGTGGCGCCGCGCCGCCGCGCCCGCGCGGCTCGACAGCCCGCCGCGCCGCGCGATGACGGCCTCCGAGAGGCGGATCGCCCGCTCGTCGGCCGGAGCCGCCGCGTCGAGCACGAGCACGCGGCCTCCGGCCTCCGCCGTGCCGCGCGAGAACGTCACGCGCGCGCAGACGGGGCGCCCGGCGCCGAGGCTCAACGCGGAGCCGCGAAAGGCGCCGGGGACGGGCTCGGCGCCCGCGCGGGCGAGCGCGAGGAAGGGGAGGAGGACGAGAAGGAGCGGCCGGCGGCTCATCGCGTCCGGATCGGCTCGACGCGCGCGTACTTCGGCAGGCCCGTCGCGGGATCGCGCAGGGCGAGCACGCGCTCGCCGCGGGACGGGATGTCGGCGGCGACGGCCTCGAGCTCGCCGACCCACGCGACGGTGCGCGCGCGTGACAGCGTCGAGCGGCCGTCGAGGGCGGCGGCGGCTTTCTCGGCCTTCGCCGGCGAGGATTTCACGTCGGCGAGCAGGCGCTCGAGGCCCTCGGACGACGGCGACGCGGAGCGCAAGCCGCCCGTCGCCAGCGCCGCGCCGTCGGCGGCCAGCGTCGCGATGTCGCGCGCGTCGGCCGACGAGGTCTCGGCGTCGAGGCGGGCGGAGAGGCCGCGTCCCTCGCGCACGACTCTGAAACCGAGGGCGTCCAGCTCGCGGGCGAGCTCGTCGTCGCCGCGCTCGGTCGAAATCGACACCGAGCCGCCGCCCTCGGTCGGGCGCAGGTCGGCGGCCACGCGCACCGGGCCGTAGGCGCCGGAGCCCGAGGCCCAGAGCGCGTCGCCGAACGCGACGACGCCGAGGCCGTCCTTCGATGCGGCGGCGAGCAGCGGCGCGGCGAGCGCGGCGGGACCGTCGGAGAGCGCGACGACCTTGCCCGCGCCGCGCACGCGGGAGAACGCCGCGGCGCCGCGCTCGCGCGCGTCGGCCGCGTAGCGCCCCGCCCAGTGGCGCAGGCCGCCCTCTCCGGCCAGCGACTCCTCGAGGGCCGGGGTCAGGCGGTCGGACGGCGTCAGGCGGGCGAGCGCGACGGCGGCCTCGAAGGACGCCGACAGCCGCGCGACTCGCGCGGCTGCGCCGGACTCCCCGTAAAAGTCTCGTGGGCGGCGGCGGCTTTGGCCGCCAGCGCGAAGGCGGCGCGCGCGCGGGCGACCGTCGGCCTAGGCGCGCCGGCGGCGCGCGCCGCGGCCTCGCCGGAGGCCGTCGCCTCTCGCCACGCGGCGGCGGCGGCGCGCAGGCGCAGCGTCGTCTTCGCGTCGGCGACGGACGGCAGCGAGCGGCCGGGCAGCAGCGACAGGAGACCGTTCCACGCGCGGGCCGCCTGCATCTTGAGCCACGACCACAGCGTGCCGGTCGCCGCGGTGAGCCAGGTCTCGCCGGCGGCCTCGGCGCGCGCCGCGATCGCCGAGCGCAGGCCGGGCTTCGCCGCGAAGCGCGCGTACGCCGCGGCCAGCGGCGAGGGCAGCAGCGCCTCGGCCTTGAGCGCGAACGACGCGCCGAGCGAGGGTATCTTCTCGACGGCGGAGCCCGGCAGGGCGGCGGCGTACGTCCCGTCGCGCTTGACGACCCAGACGCGCGGCGCGGAGCCGCGCGCGGCGCCGGGCTTCGTCGCGTCCGCGAGCGCGCGCTCGACGCCGGCCTTGAGGCGGTCGCCGTTGGAGATCAGCGGGCGGCCGGGCGCTCCGAGCAGCTCCTGCCAGGAGTCGAGAGACTTGACCAGTCGCTTGGTCTCGGCGGACTGGCCGGCGGAGGCCGCGGCGTACGCGGACTGCGCGAGTTCGGAGAGCGAGACGTCGGCCTTCCTGCGCGCGAAGCCGCGGACGGCGTTCGAGACGGCCTCGGCGGCGGCGGCGGGCAGGGCTTCCTTCGCGGCCTCGAGAGCGGAGCGGTAGAGCCCGGGGGCGTCGGCGGGCGCGGCGTTGTTGGCGACGCCGACGAGACCCGCGATCTTCTCGCGCGCGGTCGTGAAACGGCCCGCCACGCCGGACGCGCCGGCCGAGGACGAGACGTCGCCCGTGCCGGCGGCGGAGTCGTACGCGCGATCGAGCGCGCGGCGCACGGAGAGCCCGTCGCCGGCGCCGGCGGCCTCGGAGTCGCGGCCCTTCGAGATCCCGCGCGCCGTCTCGTCGAGCATGGAGGAGGCCGTCGCGGCGGGCGCGCCGTCCCGGCCCGCCGGGATGGACGCGTCGGCCGACGGGTTCGCCGCGGCCGGAACGGCCGCGGCCTTCGGGGCCGTGCGGACGGGGGCGGCCTTCGCGGGGCCGGCGCCGACGGGCGCCGCCGGAATGACGCCCTGGACCTGGACGGGCACGGCGCCGTTGACGGGAAGGGCGCCGGCGGGAGAGATCACGTTCGGCGCGGGCGTCGCGCCGCTGAGCGACGGCGTCAGTCCGAGGCCGGGCGTCAGGGCGGCGCCGCCGATCGGAGACGAGGGATTTCCCAGGATGGAGCCGACGGCGCCGGTGGGGCCGCCCGTGTTGGTGTTCCCGCTCGTGGTCGGGCGCTCGACGGGCTGGGCCCCGGCGAGAGCGGACAGGAAGACGGCGCACGGCGCGAGGAAAGTCAGGCGCATGTCGAGCTCCTACCTATATTATACCGATTATGCCCGGTCGCCGGGGGCGGCGCCTGGGCCCAAAGGCCCAAGGCTTATACTATCATACCCCGCCCGGCGGCCGACCGCCAGGCCCGACGATGCGCTCCTCCCACGCCGCCCTCGCCGTCTGCGTCCTCATCGCCGCCGCCGCGGCGGAAGCCTGCGCGCCTGGCGGGACCCGAGTCCCCGGCCCCTAGCCGCCGGCGACGAGCCCGCGCGCCTCGAGGTGCGGCGCCCGCGCGAGGACCTGATCCTGACGCGCGCCCCCGGCGGCCCTTGGACGCTCGAGCGGCAGAACGGCGATCTCGCGGACGGAGAGGCCGCCGCCGCCCTGCTCGAGGGCCTGCGCCGCCTCGAGTTCGGCCCCGCGCTCGAGGCCGGCTCGGTCGCCTCCGGCCTCGGTCCCGCCGACTCCGTGCGCGTGCGCGCGCTCGACGCGTCCGGCCGGGAGCTCTTCGACGGCTGGTTCGGCCGGCGCGTCTTCGCGCGCTCCGCCTACTTCCGCGCGCGCGACGGAGCGCCCGTGCGCCTGGCCTCCGGCCTCGACCCCGACCTGCTGACGCGGCCCGCCACGGACTGGCGCGAACCGCGGCTGATGCCCGGCGGCTGCCCCGGCGGCCTCGAGGCGTCGACGGGGGACCGTGGCGGCGCCTGCCGGACGCGACGGCCCTCGAGCTGTGCTCCCTGCGCGCCGCGCGTTGGGCCGACGAGGCGATCCCCGGGCTCGACGGGTTCGACAAGCCGCTGCTGCGGCTGCGCGCGCCGGACGGGCGCGGCTTCATCGTCGGCGACCGCCGCGGCGTCGAGCGGCTCGTGCGGGTCGTCGGTCGGGCGTCGCCCCTGCGCGTGCCCGCCGCCCCCGTCGAAACCGCGGCCTCCGATTTGATAGGCTCCCGTCCATGAACGACAAACTCGACCGGGAGCTCTGGACCGCCCTGCTCCGCCGTCCCGACGCGTCGCTGAAAAAGCGCGCCCTCGAACTCTGGACCGCCGCCGGAATCATTTCCCTGATCGCCTTCGCCTGGGCCGAGCCCTTCAGCGCCTCGCTGCCCGCGTGGACGAAGCCCTTCGTCATGTTCCTGCGCGGCGTCCTGCTCGTGGAATCCTTCGGCTACGCCTACCACCGCTTCTTCCAGCACGTCGGCTGGCTCACGCGCCGCTCGAAGACCGTGCGCCGCAACCAGATGTTCCACTGGCTCCACCACATGGTGATCTACCCGATCGGCGCGCACTACCGGCGCGACACCGGCTACGTCGCCTCGGAGACCGGCCTGGCCACGTCGTGGACCGTGCCCGGCATGATCGTCGCGGGGCTCGTCGTCTGGACGCACGGCTTTACGCTGGCGACCCTCGGCTTCATATCCGGCGTCGCCTGCTACGCCAAGTTCATCGTGGACGAGACGCACTCGCGCTTCCACCTCGTCAACCACCGCTGGAAGGACTCGGCCTACTTCAAGAACCTCGCCGACATCCACCTCCTTCACCACTGGGACCAGGCCATGAACTTCACGATCGTCCACCCGCTCATGGACATGCTCTTCGGCACCTACATCAGCCCCGCGACGCACCGCGAGCACATCGCGGCCGTCGTCAACGAGGACACGCTGACGTTCTCCGACGCGACGAACTGGCGCTATATGCTGAAAGAGGCCTCGCCGGCGGAGTACGCGGCCTTCATCACGCAGGCCCGGCGCCATCCGCGCTCGATCCGCAAAGTCGAGCAGTTGATCGCGTGCCTCGAGCGGCGTCTTAAGATCTTCCCGGCCGAGGTGGAAGCGCTCGACCTGCACGTGCGCGCGACCGATCTCCTCGCGCTGATCAAGCCGGCCCCCGCGCCCGCCGCGTGACCCGGGCGCTCGTCACCGGCGCGACCTCCGGCCTCGGGCGCGAGGCCGCCGTCCAGCTCGCCCGCCGCGGCTGGAAGGTCGCCGTGTCGGGCCGCCGCGAGGAGCAGCTCCGGGAGACCGCCCGGCTCGTCAAGGAGGCGGGGGGCGAGCCGCTCGTCCTGCTCGGCTCCGTCACCGATCCCGCAGTCGTGAAGGCCCACTACGCCGAGCTCGAGAAGGCCTGGGGCGGCGTCGACTACGCGCTGCTCAACGCCGGCGTCGGCGACATGATGGACGCCGCCGTCGAATTCAGCACGGAGTCGATCATGTGGACGTTCGACGCGAACGTCTTCGGCGTCTGCCGCTGGATCGAGGCCGTCCTGCCCGGCATGCTGTCCAGGAAAATGGGCGTCATCGCGGGCGTCGCCTCGCTCGCGGGCTTCCGCGGCCTGCCGAAGTCTGGGCCGTACTCGGCCAGCAAGGCGGCGCTCATCACCTTGCTCGAGTCGACGCGCATCGACCTGCGCGGCACCGGCGTCGACGTCGTCACGGTCTGCCCCGGCTTCGTGCGCTCCGAGATGACGGCCCGCAACGAGGTCGAGTCGATGCCCTTCCTGATGGAAACCGCCGACGGCGTCGCCGCGATGCTCCGCGGCATCGACGCGCGCGAGCGCGTCGTGCACTTCCCGTGGCAGCTGTCCTACACGACGAAGTACGTCCTGCCCGCGATCCCCGATTTTCTATACGAGCCCTTGGCCCAGAAGTTCGCGCACAAGCGCAAGAAGAAGCCGTCCATGCCGAAATGAACAGAATTACGATCATCTCCTACGTTTTGGCCGCCATCGCGACGCTGAGCGGCTGCGCCGGGGGCGGTGCCCACGTAAATAGCCCCTTCGAAGCCGCCGTCGTCGCCGGAGACGACGCCGCGGCTTCCCGGGAACTCGAGAAGCTTCCGCCGCTGGACTCCTCGAACGCGTATTGGCCCTTGGTTCGAGCGGCCGGCTACGGGAAAGTTGATTTACTCAAGCGGTTGCTCGATCGCGGAGCCCCGGTCACGGTCAACAACAAAGGGTGGACTCTGCTGCATGCGGCCGCCGCGGGAGGGAGACTGGAGACATCGAGACTTCTCGTGGAGCGCGGGTGCGCCGTCGATGCCCCGGATGAAGAGGGTTATACTCCACTCATGATGGCCGCAGGAAGCGGAAACCTCGACCTCGTGAAATTTCTTCTCTCGAAGGGCGCTGATTTTCGCGTCGCATTATCGCGGCCGACCAATCCGGAGAGGGGCCTCACGGCTGTCGGACAAGCGGCGCGCTCGAACCGACCGGAAGTAGTGAGTTACCTCGTCAGCCTGGGCGCTGAGACGGAGGAGTCCATTGCCGCGTTAGACCGTGATGCCGAATTCACACGTAAGAATGGCTACACGGACCATACTGGCATGCTTTTGAACGGCAAGGCCGCCGAGTTGCTGCGTCGTTACACGGTCAAAACCACCGCGACCGCCGCGCCCGTTTCCGGAGTGACCAAGGCGGATCTCGAGGCACTCATGAAGGCCGCCGCCGCGAAGCCCGCCGAGGCTCCCGCGGCGGCCGAGATCAAGTCCGACGTCGACGCGCCGTCGTACAAGGCCGCGCAAAATCCCGATGCGTTCGCCGTCGTCGTCGGCGCGGAGAAGTACGACGGCCTGCCCGACGCGAAGTTCGCCGAACGCGACGCCAAAGCGATGGCCGCTCACCTCGTCGCGATGGGCTACCCGCAACGCAACGTCATGGTGCTGACCGGCTCGCGGGCGACGAAGACCGGGCTGCTCAAGAACCTCGAAGCCTGGCTACCCAACAACGTGACCGAGAAGTCGACCGTGTTCTTCTACTTCTCCGGACACGGCGCGCCCGACGCCAAGTCCGCGCAGGCTTACCTTGTGCCCGTCGACGGCGACCCGCAGTATCTCGAGGAGACGGCCTATCCGATCAAGCGCCTTTACGAGAAGCTCGGCTCGCTCAAAGCCAAGCGCGTGATCGTCGCGCTCGATTCCTGCTTCTCCGGCGCGGGAGGGCGCTCCGTGCTCGCGCCGGGCACCCGGCCGCTCGTCGGGAAGTTCGACGTCGAGCCCAAGGCCGCGAAGATCACCGCATTGACCGCCTCGGCCTCCTCGGAAATCAGCGGATCCTCCGACGCGCAGGGACACGGCTTGTTTACCTACGAACTGCTCAAGGCGCTCGGCGAGACCGCGGGCCGCGGCACCGTGGGGAGCTCTACTCAGCGCTCAAGACGCGCGTGCAGGACGAGGCGCGGCGCCAGAACCGGGCGCAGACGCCGCAGTTGACGGGCGCTTCCGACCTCGGACTTAAATGAAGGTCTTCGTCACCGGCGCGACGGGCTACATCGGCCGCGCCGTGGCCGAGGCGTTCCGCCGCAAGGGCCACCAGGTGGCCGGGCTCACGCGCTCGGCCGCGAAGGCCGCCGAGCTCGACGCGCGCGAGATCGAGCCCGTCGTCGGCGACATGCGCGACTACTCGACGTGGGAGAAAGGCGCTTCGGGCGCCGACGTCCACGTGCACTGCGCGGTCGAGTACGGCGCGGAATATCAAGCCTTGGACCGCGCGACGGTGGAGGCGCTGCTCGGCCTCGGCGGGCGGCTCATCTACACGTCCGGCGTCTGGCAGTACGGCCCCTGCGGCGACGCGCCCGTCGACGAGACCGACGCGTTCACCGGCAAGCCTCTGCTGCCGTGGCGGTCCGACCACGAGGAGCTCGTGATGCTGTCCCGCGGCCTCGTCATCCGCCCCGGCTGCGTGTACGGAGCGACCGGCGGCCTGACGGCGCTGTGGTTCGAGGGCGCCGCCGAGAAGAAGGCCGCGCCGATCGTCGGCGAGGGAAACAACCGTTGGGCGATGATCCACCGCGACGACCTGGCCGAGCTGTACGTGCGCGCCGCCGAGCGCGGCGCCGACGGCGCCCTGTTCAACGGCGCCGACCGCTCGCGCCAGACCGTGCGCGAGATGGCCTCCGCCGCGTCGAGGGCGGCCGGCGCCGAGGGCGCCCTGCAGTCGCTGACCTTGGGCGCCGCCGAGAAGCGCTGGGGGGATGGCGCACGGCCTGGCCCTCGACCAGCTCATCGACTCCTCGAAGGCGACGCGCTACCTCGGCTGGGAGCCCCGCTTCGAGGGCTTCGTCCAGCACGCCGACCGCCTCCACGCCTCCTGGAAGGCGGGCCGCCGGGAGCCCCCGGCGTAATTGCTATACTGACGGCACAACAAAATGGATAAACCACACGATTCGACCGCCGAACACCTCTCCGAGACCGGCCCTCTCGGCACCGAGGACGCCGTCCACGTCGCCGTCGCCCCGGCCCCCACCGCCGACCCGATCGACGCGACGCCCTACGCCGACGCCGCCCGCTACAGCGTCCCGGCCTCCCCGATCGAGAACGTCCTGCTCATCGACGGCGACAACGACCCGCACGTGCCGCCGGACGCGCGCGTGACGCGCCACACGCTCGTGCGCGTGTTCCTGCGCCCCGGCGCGCTGCTGCCGCGCAACCTCGAGAAGCCGTTGGCCCGGCTGCCGAACTTCTGCACGGTCACCTCGCCCAAGGGCGGCGCCAACGCGGCCGACTTCGTCATGAGCCTGCACGCCGGCATGCTGCACGCCGTCCTGCCGCAGAGCGTCCCGTTCCTGATGGTCACCAACGACGCGACGCTGACCGCCATGACGGCCGAGCTCCAGCGCCTGGGCCGCGTGGCCACGGTGTGGACCTCGCACCGCGACATGGAGGCCGAGCTCGTCGAGGCGGAGAGCGGGACTACCGGCGGCTACGAGAGCGCCGGCACGACCAAGGCCAAGAACCACCGGCGCCGCGGCGGTCGCGGCCGCTCGACTTCCTCGCGCGGCACGTCGTCTTCTTCCTCGTCCCGCGGCGGCCGCTCGCGCGGCGGACGCGGCCGCTCGTCGTCCCGGTCGACGCCCCCGGAGGCCGCCTTAGAAGGCGCGCAGGCCGCGCCGCCGCCCGCGCCCGTCTCCGACGAGCCGCGCAAGGCCGGCGGCAAGACGCTCGCCGAGGCCGCCTGGACCTACGCGTCGCGCCTGCAGCGCATCAAGGACGTGCCGTCGCGGGTGAAGACCTTGCTCAACGACATCAAGAACCGCGCCGGCAGCCACGGCTTCAGCCCCGAGGAGATCCTCGAGGAGCTCAAGCGCAACCACGGCGTGCGCGTCGACGGCCAGGGCCGCGTCGCGGTCGACCGGGTGAAGCCCGTCGTCTCCGAGGAGCCCGCCTCGCCCGAGGAAGCCGCCTCGTGAGGCTCGCGGCGGCCGTCCTGCTGCTCGTCGCGGCGGGGGCGTCCGCCGCCCCGAAGAGGAAGGCCGCGCCCAAGACGGAATCCGCGCGCCCGTACGGGCGCGTCGTGAAGTCGTCCTCCAAGATCTCGCCCGGGTCCGACGGCCCCGTGTTCCGCGAGGGGCGCGTGACGATCCTCCTCTCCGAGACCGAGGTCGAGGAGGAGTTCAAGGCCGGACCCAAGACCAAGATCACCCTCGACGGCAAGGCCGCCAAGTTCGGTAAGGCTGCGGTTGTTGGCGCCATAGTCCTGCGCGCCGACGCCGACCCCAAGACCAAGGAGCTGCGCGCGCTCGACCTCAAGTCGGGGCCGCGTCCCGCCGAAGCCGAAGCCCCCGCGGAGGCCGCGACCTACGCGGCGGGCCCCGTCGAGGGCGAGGTGGCCAATATCGACGTGATCAAAGGCCTGCTGTCCGTGCGCGTCGGACGCCAGACGATGCGCGACCTCCTCGTCGACGACGGCACGCGCATCGCGGGGAGAGCGGCCAGCCGCTCGACTTCGCGGCCATCAAGATCGGCGACGGCATCCGCGCGCAGTCGGCGGACGGACGTACGGCGACCGAGATCCTCGTCCGCATCCCGCGCTGAGCGATGCGCCCCGCGCAGCGCCTGCGGGCGCTGGAGTCCGAGCACTCGGGCCCGCTGACCCTCGCCGAGCTCGCCCATAAGCTGAGGCACTCCGGGTTCGGCCTCGTCATCGTGTTCGTCAGCCTGCCGTTCCTCCAGCCCGTGCCGCTGGCGGGACTCTCGACCGTGGTCGGGGCCTTCATCGCCTGGATGGGCTGGCAGCTGGCGACGGGCGCCAAGGAGTTGACGGTGCCGGCCTGGATCGGCCGCCGCCGCTTCGAAGAGAAGCCGCTGCGCCTGTTGCTCGGAACGGCGCGCCGCGTCTTCGCCCTCGTCGAGAAGCTCGCGCGCCCGCGCTGGAGGGCACTCGCGCGCGCCGAGGCCGCGGCCGGAATGGGCATCGCGCTGAGCGGGGGCTGCTGGCCCTGCCGTTTCCGATCCCGCTCTCGAACATGATCTGCGCCAGCCCCGCGGTCCTGCTCGCGCTCGGCCTGCTCGAGGAGGACGGCCTGCTGGCCTTCCTCGGCTGGCTCGCGCTGACGCTCGCGGTGTGCTTCCACGTCGGCCTCGCGCTCCTCGGCGTCGAGGGGCTTCGCGCGGCCCGCTCCGCGCTGCTCTAGGCCGCCTCGATCTCGCCGGCGGTGTGGCGGATGTCCTTGCCGAGCACCATGAAGATCACGTCCTCGGCCACGTTCGTCGCGTGGTCGGCGATGCGCTCCAGATTGCGCGCGATCAGGATGATGTCCATGCCGCGCTGGATCGCCGAGGCGTCGCGCTGCATGAGATGCACCAGCTCGTTGAACGTCTGGCTCTTGAGCCGGTCCTCCTCGTCGTCGCGCTTGATCACGTCGCGCGCCAGAGCGACGTCGCCGCGGGCGAAGGCGTCGAGGGAGTCCTTGAGCATCCCGGCCGCGACCTCGACCATGCGCGGGATGTCGCCGAGCTTGATCTTCGGCTCCTTGCAGAGGTAGACGCCGGTCTCGGCGATGTTGACGGCCTGGTCGCCGACGCGCTCGAGGTCCGAGTTGATCTTGATCGCGGCCGCGATCAGGCGCAGGTCGCCGGCGGCGGGCTGATGCAGGGCGATGAGCCGCAGGGCGACGTCGTCGATCTCGACGTGCATCGCGTTGACCTGGCGCTCCCAGGCCTGGACGTCGCCGACGTAGCTCTCGTCGCGCTCGACGACGACCTTCACCGCGTAGTGGACCATCTCCTCGCACAGGCTGCCCATGCGAAGCAGGCGCCCGCGCAGGTCCTCGAGATCTCCGTCGAAGTGGCGCTTCATGGTCAACCGAACCTCCCGGTGATGTAGTCCTCGGTGCGCTTGTCGACGGGCTTCGTGAACATCTGCCGCGTCAGGCCGTATTCGACCATTTCTCCCATGAGCATGAACACCGTGTACTCGGAGACCCGCGCGGCCTGCTGCATGTTGTGGGTGACGATCACGACGGTGAGCGTCTCCTTGATCTCGAGGAGGAGCTCCTCGATGCGCCCCGTCGCGATCGGGTCGAGAGCCGAGCACGGCTCGTCGAGCAGGAGCACCGCGGGCTCGACGGCGAGGGCTCGCGCGATGCACAGGCGCTGCTGCTGGCCGCCCGAGAGGCCGACGCCGGGCGCGTCGAGCTTGTCCTTGACCTCGTCCCACAGCGCGGCGCGGCGCAGGCTCTTCTCGACGGCCTCGGCGAGGACCGAGCGGTCGTGGACGCCGTTCAAGACGAGGCCCGCGGCCACGTTCTGCGCGATCGACATCGTCGGGAACGGATTCGGGCGCTGGAACACCATGCCGACCGCGCGGCGCAGGACGACGGGATCGAGCTCGAGGGCGTTGCGGCCGCCGAAGAGGATCTCGCCGTCGGCGGTCGCGCCGGGGATGGCCTCGTGCATGCGGTTGAGGCAGCGGATCAAGGTCGACTTGCCGCAGCCCGACGGGCCGATGATCGCGGTGACGGTCTTCTCGCGGATGTCGAGATTCACGCCCTTGAGCACGGGCGCGCCGCCGGCGTAGCCCGCGCGCAATCCGCGCACGGCCATCGCGACGGGTTTTCTTTCGGCGCCTCTCCGGACTCGGCGGGCAGGGGCATCGGTCTCATGTCGATCTCGGTCGTAGCCATAGTCTCGCGGTGACGTTGACGGCCAGGACGAAGGCCATCAGGATTAACGCGGCCGCCCAGGCCTGGTTGTGCCAGTCCTCGTAGGGGGAGATCGCGTAAGTGAAGATGGTGTGCGGCAAAGTCGCGATCGGGTTGAGGAGACCGTCGTCGGCGAAGCGGTTGCCGAACGCGGTGAAGATCAGGGGCGCCGTCTCGCCGGCGACGCGCGCCAGCGCGAGCAAAGCGCCCGTCAGGATGCCGCGCCCGGCCGTCGGGACGATGACCATCATCGTGACCTTCCAGCGCGGCACGCCGAGCGCGAGCGCCGCCTCGCGGATCGTTCCGGGCACCAGCCGCAGGAACTCCTCGGTGTTGCGCAGGACGATCGGCACCATGATCAGCGCCAGGGCGACGGCGCCGGACAGCGCGGAAAACTTCTTCATCGGGTGAACGATCAGCGCGTACGCGAACAGGCCGACCACGATGGAGGGGACGCCGTTCATGACGTCGGCCGCGTAGCGCACCGCGAACGCGAGCTTGCCGCGGCCGTACTCGGCCAGGTAAACGCCGGACAGGACCCCGACCGGGATCCCGATGAGCCCGGCGAGCCCGACGACCTTCGCCGAGCCGATGATCGAATTCACGATGCCGCCGCCCGGCTCGCCGACCGGAGCCGGGAGCTTCGTCAGGAACGACCAGCTCACCGCGGACGCGCCCTTCCAGCCGATGTAGGCGAGGATGGCCAGGAGCGTCCCCGCGCTGATGACGGCGCACACCGCGGTCAAAGCGAACATGAGCGCGTTGACGCGCTTGCGGCGGGCGTAATAGGCCTCGTTCACGCGCGCCTCTGGAGGCGGTAGAGCATCAGGCGCGCCGCCCCGTTGACGACGACGGTGACGGCCATGAGCACGAGGCCGATCGCGACGAGCGCGGAGAGATGGGCGTCGCTCGCCGCCTCGGCGAGCTCGTTGGCGATGACGGCGGCCATGCTGTAGCCCGGCTCGAGAAGCGAGAGCGCGATTTTCGGGTTGTTGCCGATGACCATCGTGACCGCCATCGTTTCGCCGAGCGCGCGGCCGAGCGCCAGGAACACGCCGCCGACGATGCCCGACTTCGCGTAAGGAAGGCTCACGCCGCGCACGACCTCCCAGCGCGTGGCTCCGAGGCCGTACATGGCCTCCTTGAGGGGGCGCGGGACGGTCAGCAGGACCTCGCGCGTGATCGTCGTGATGTAGGGGAGGATCATGAAGGCGAGGATGAGGCCGGCCGTCAGCATGCCGACGCCGTAGGGGAGCCGAGCGCGCGCATCGCCGGCACGAGCGTGAAGATGCCCATGAGGCCGAGGATCACGCTCGGCACCGCGGCGAGCAGCTCGATGGCGAACATGAGCCCTTCGGCCGCGCGCGGAGGCGCGAGTTCGGTGAGAAAAATCGCGGCCCCCACGCCGAGCGGCACGGCGATCAGCAGCGCGAGCAGCGAGGAGACCGCGGTTCCGTACAGGAACGGCGCCGCGCCGAACTTATCGGCGACGGGATCCCAGTCGGAGGTCCACAGAAACGACGCGCCGAACGTCCTCCACGTCTCGAGAGACTCGCGCGTCAGCTGCCAGGCCAGCGCGGCCGCCGCGACGAGGATCAGCAGGGCGAACGCCGTGATCAGGCGGCGGAAAAGACGGTCCCCGGCTCGCTCTCGCGAGCCGGGGACCTGACGCGGGCGGTCGATGACCGCGGCCGTCATGCTATTTGAGCGTTTCGACGGTCTTGACGACCATCGCCTTCACCGAGTCCGGCAGGGGCGCGTAGCCGAGCGGCGCCGCCATGCCTTGCCCTTCCTTCAGCATCCAGCGCAGGAAGGCCTTGAGCGCCTCGGCCTTCGCCGGGGATTCTGCTTATAGACGAGCAGCCAGGTGAAGGTCGAGATCGGGTACGCGGCCTCGCCGGGGGCGTCGACGATCGAGACGCGGAAGTCCTTCGGCATCTTCGCGGAGGCCGCGGCCGCGGTGACGGACTCGACCGAGCCCTTCACGAACTTGCCCGCCTTGTTGCGCATCGCGGCGTAGGCGATCCCGTTCTGCTTGGCGAAGATCAGCTCGACGTAGCCGATCGAGCCGGGCGTGAGCTTGACGAGCCCCGCGACGCCCTCGTTGCCCTTGCCGCCGATGCCGACCGGCCAGCTGACGGCCGTGCCCTTGCCGGGCTTGGTCTTCCAGTCCTTGCTGACGGCGGCCAGGTAGTCGGTGAAGCAGTAGGTCGTGCCCGAGCCGTCGGAACGGCGCACCACGGTGATCGGAGAGTCGGGCAACGGCGCCCCCGGGTTGATCGCGACGAGCGCCGGGTCGTTCCAGCGGGTGATCTTGCCGAGGTAGATCGCGGCGAGCGTCTCTCCGGTCAGGTTCAGCGTTTCGACGCCCTTGAGGTTGTAGACGGGGACGACGGCGCCGAGCACGGTGGGGATGTGCGCGATGGGCGCGTCCGTCTTCATCAACTGCTCCTCGGTCATCGGCCCGTCGGTCGCGCCGAAGTCCACCGTGCGCTCGGTGATCTGGCGGATGCCGCCGCCGGAGCCGATCGACTGGTAGTTGATCTTCGCGCCGCCGGCGGCGGCGTAGGTGTCGAACCACTTCGAGTAGATCGGGTACGGGAACGTCGCTCCGGCGCCGTTGATCATGTCGGCGGCCGCGGCGGGGCCGGCGAGCAGGGCGGCGGCGAGAAGGTTGAGGGCGATTTTCATGGTTTTCTCCGTTCAGACATCGTATCGGTCCTATGTGACGAACGCGTGACGCGGGCGTGACGCGGGCGTGTCACGCCCGTCGACGCGCTAGTAGTTGATCTGGGCTTGAATTCGCATGCGGTTGCCCTTCTGGCGCTGCCCGCGGGCCCCGTCGTCCTGGAAGGCCCGGTCCTCCTGCGAGTAGGCGACCACGAGCTCGAAGTTCTTGTTCGGCTGCCACTCGACTCCGCCCTCGGCCTGACGGACGAGGTAGCGGCGGGCGTCGGTCTCGTGCTTCTTGCCGCCGGAGTAGTACTGGCCGCGCACGAAGGGAGTCAGGATGTGCCCGCCCTTGCGGATCATGTACATCGTCTGGACGTAGCCGCCCTGGAGGTGATTGCTGACGACCCGCCGGCGCGTCGGATCGTACTCGGGGCCGACGCCGAAGTTCCACTCGGCCTGGACGCCGAACGGCTGAGGGTAGACGATGAAGCTGCCGGCGACGCGGCGGTCGGCGTGCTCGAGGTCGCCGAGCACCGCCGCCGACGTGCGCTGGGACGTCGCGACGACGTACCGTCCCATGTAGCCCTGCACGCCGGCCTCGATGTACTGGCCGCCCTCGGTGCGGAACGGGTAGGCCAGGCGGGCGACGGCGTGCAGGCTGTCGTTGGCCTCGGGACGGTTCGGGGTCTGGCCGTTGTAGACGCCGAGGCCGAGCACGCCGTAGTCTCCGGAGCCCTTCAGGCCGGAGGAGACGAGCGCCGAGAGGCGCTTGCGCGTGTCCTCGGGCGCCCAGTAGAAGAAGGCGCCGAGGTCGCGCTCATTGGCCACGGCGCTGTTGAGCGCGTCGTTGCGGTCGAGGGGGAGGCGGTTCTGCGAGGACTGGAGGTTCTCGAACCCGTAGGGGATCTTGCTCTGTCCGACCCGGATGCGGAACTCCTTCGCGTCGTCGAGCGCCAGATCGGCGTAGAGGTCGCGAAGCTGCGTGAAGTGCAGGGACGTCGCCGAGGCGTCGGAGGCGAAGTCCGGCTGTATATAGAGGTAGACGCGGTCGTGGACGTCGCCGCTGATCACCAGGCGGGCGCGGCGCACGAAGAACTGCCCGCTCGAGCCCAGAGACTTGTCGCACTGCTCGCACTTGAGCTGGTCGTTGCTCTCGAAGAGCCGGTTGTAGCGCAGCTGGATGTAGCCGCGCAGCGAGATCTTGTCGAACCACGGCTTCTCCGAGGATGCGGCGGGGACGGCGGCCTCGAGCTTGAGCAGGCGCTCCTCGAGGTCCTGGATGGACGACGTCTCGGCGGCGGAGGCCGAGGCGGCGAACGCGGCGAGCAGCAGCGCGGCGATGAGACGGAGGGGTTTGTTCATGCGCCAACGATATCGATTGCCGCTGATGACGGCATAGCGGGCGTGTAACGAACGGATGACAGCCCCTGGCGCGATCCGTCCGGACATGGTAAAATTACTTTCGTGAAGCTCGCCAAGATCGCCCTCGTCGCCCTCGCGCTG
The DNA here is from genome assembly GCA_023213235.1 of Elusimicrobiota bacterium. Lineage (GTDB taxonomy): Bacteria > Elusimicrobiota > Elusimicrobia > UBA1565 > UBA9628 > GWA2-66-18. The sequence goes on from CP096137.1 coordinate 2,316,482, forward strand.
TGGATGCCGTCCGCCTCGTTCGCGGCGGCCGTCTTCCAGGACAAGCAGTCCTCCTGTCCCGCGCAGGAAGAGCAGCGCTCTCCCGACGAGGCCGCCGGCGAAGCCGAAAGCGACGCCCTCTTTCTCGCCTCGCCCGTGCGCCTGCTCGTCGCCCCGTCCGCCTGCTTCGTCGACCATGCGGGCCACGAGCCCCTCGACGGTCATCTCGTCGAACCGCTGCTCCCGCCTCCCAATCCCGCCGCGCGCTGACCGGGGCTCCGCCCCGGACGACACCCGCGCGCGCGGGCCCGCCGCCGTCTCCGAGCCCCCGCGCGTCCCACGAAACGCCGCGCCCAGGACACGACCATGACCAACATCACCGCCGTCGACCGCCGCCCCGACATCGCCTCCGCCCTCACCCGCCTCAAGGCGGGCAACGAACGCTTCCGCGCCGGCCTCCGCTCGACCGCCAGCATGGCGACGCCGGAGAAGATCAAGTCGCTCGCCAACGGCCAGGCTCCGTTCGTGAGCCTGCTCGCCTGCGCCGATTCGCGCGTGCCCGCCGAGATCGTCTTCGACGCGGGCTTGGGCGAGCTGTTCGTCTGCCGCGTCGCCGGCAACGTCTCCACGGAGTGGATGGTCGGCTCGATCGAGTACGCCGCGCTGGCGCTCGGGACCCTCTGACGATCGTCATGGGGCACACGAAGTGCGGCGCCGTCGGCGCCGCGATCAAGCGCTGCAAGGGGAGGACCTCGGCATCGACTCGCGTCACATCGAGAAGCTCGCCGACTCGATCGCGCCCGCCGTGCGCGCCGTCGAGCGCAAGGCCGGCTCCTCCGACGCGCACTTCAACGAACTCGTCTGCGCGGAGAACGCCCGCCTGCAGCTGCGCGAGGTGCTCGCGCACTCGGAGACGCTGCGCAAGCTGCGCGCCGAGAACAAGTGGGACATCGCCTGCGCCATCTACGACCTCGAATCCGGAGAGGTGCGCTTCCTTCCCGAGAAGGGGGAGGCGTAATGAAGACCACGGTCGACAGCCTCAAGACCGACGCACTGGCCGGCGTCGTCGTGTTCCTCGTCGCGGTGCCGCTGTGCCTGGGCATCGCGTTGGCCAGCGGCGCGCCGCTGTTCTCCGGGATCATCACGGGGATCATCGGCGGAGCCCTCGTCGGCTTCCTGAGCAAGTCGCACATCAGCGTGGCCGGCCCGGCCGCGGGCCTCTCGGCCATCGTGTACGCGGCGATCAAGGACCTCGGCTCCTTCGAGGTCTTCCTGCTCGCCGTCGTGCTCGCCGGCGCGATCCAGCTCGTCCTGGGCTTCGCGCGGGCCGGCGCCTTCTCGAGCTACCTGCCGACGAACGTCATCGAGGGCATGCTCGCGGCGATCGGCGTCATCATCGTCATCAAGCAGCTGCCTTACGCCGCCGGCTGGGAGAACGGGCGCGTCGATCCCGGAGCGCTTCTGATCACCGCCGTCTCTCTCGGCATCCTCATCGCGTGGACCCAGGTCGAGGCGCTCAAGAGGATCAAGGCGGTCCCGGGAGCGCTGGTGGCCGTCGTCGCAGGCGTCCTCATCGACGCGGCCCTGCGCGCCGCGGGCTCGGAGTGGGCTCTCGCCGCGAACCAGCTCGTCGCGTTGCCCGTCCCCGCGTCGGCCGCCGAGTTCCTGCAGCTGCTCACGCGCCCCGACTTCTCGAAGATCGGCGACGCCTCCGTCTGGAAGATGGCCGCGACGATCGCCGCCGTCGCGAGCATCGAGACCCTGCTGTGCATCGAGGCCGCCGACAAGCTCGATCCGCTCAAGCGCTACACCGACACGAACGCCGAGCTGCGCGCCCAGGGCGTCGGGAACATGGTCGCCGGGCTGCTCGGGGGCCTGCCGATGACGTCGGTCATCGTGCGCACGACGGCCAACGTCTCCGCGGGCGGCCGCACGAAAGCCGCGACGATCACGCACGGCCTGCTGCTGCTCGTCTCCGTCGCGACGATCCCGACTTTGCTCAACCGCATCCCGCTCGCGACCCTGGCCTCCGTCCTCCTCATGACCGGCTGGAAGCTGGCGGGCCCGACGGTGTTCCGCCACATGTGGGCCGCGGGCAAGTCCCAGTTCATCCCGTTCGCGGTCACGGTCGTCGCCGTCGTCGCGACCGACCTGCTGATGGGCGTCGGCATCGGCCTGGCGACGGCGCTGGTGTTCATTCTGTGGGGCAACATGAAGCACGCCTACCACTTCAGCAAGGAAGCGCACCACGAGGGCGAGACGATCAAGCTCGAGCTCGCGCAGGAGGTCTCCTTCCTCAATAAGGCCGCGATCAAGCGGGTGCTCAACGACCTGCCGCCGCGCACGCGGCTCGTCGTCGACGCGTCGAAGACGTCCTACGTCGACTACGACGTGCTCGAACTGCTGCGCGAATTCCTGCGCACGGGCTCCAAGGACAAGCAGGTGAAGGTCCAGCTCGTCGGCTTCAAGAAGGCCTACAAGGTCGAGGACGCCGTCGAGGTCGGCGCCGCGCACTGAGGCGATGAGGCTGCTCGCCGCCATCCTCGCGCTCTGGCTCCCGTTCTCGGCCTTCGCCGCCTCCGCGGCGACGCGCCGGGACGCGGGAGCCGGAGCCGTCGAGGGTCCGGCGTCGCCGTGCGAGACCTTCGAGGCCGAGGACGGAGAGACCGCGCATGCCTCCTCCTTCGAGGCGGGCCGCCCGTGCGGCGCGGCCCCGCGCCACGATGCGGGCGGGCTCTCGCTGCGCCCGTCGGAGCGCGCGCGCCCGCTCTACCCGCCGCCCAATCCCGCCGCTCCGCGCTGAGCGGGCCTCCGCCCGGCCCCGCGCCTCTCCTCGCTCCCCGCGCCCGCAGTCCGGCGCCGCCGTCCGACCATGCCGTTCGCAGGATTAAGACATGAAGCCGCTCATTGTTCCGCTCGCCGCCGCGCTGACGCTCCTCGCCGCGCCGGCCTCCGCGCAGCCGATGGTCTGGACGCCGCCGCTCGTCGCGACGGATCCGCTGACCAAGACCGCCTACGCGCGCGTCCCTCCGGACGAGGTGGAAGTCGCGGGCTCCACCGGGTTCGCCGAACGCCTCCAGGCCCTTCAGGAGAAGGGCGGCGTCCAGCGTCAGGACGTCGCGATGATCCGCGTCGAGGTCCGCGGGCAATGGTTTCTCTCGCTCGAGACGACCGCCAAGGAGAAGGCCGCGGGGCTCGGCGCCAACTTCCTCGTCACCGAGGCCTCGCAGGGCGGGGAGGAGTTCCCGGGGTCGTTCCGCCTCTATCGGGCGGTGCGGCTCCAGCGCTACGACGGCGTGGCGCTCTACACCCGCCCCCGGGAGGCCGTCGAAGGAACGCGCGCCGCCCGGCCCGCGGCGGCGGCGCCGGCCTTCCAGCCGCTCAGGACCCCGCTCGCCCCGCCGTCCGAGCCGCGGGAGGATCTGGAGTGGCTGTGGCTCAACCGCCGCTTCGTCGTGTCGCACCGCCTGGGAGTCGATCTCTCCGGAATCGCCGGGCCGGCGTGGAAGGACCTGGAGAACACGGTCCTCACGCGTTTTCCGGAGGCGGAGCACCGGAAGCTCCTCGACTGCTACCAGCGGGGATCGAAGATCGTGCTCGACCTGAAGCGCAAGACCCTGGGGCCGGCGTGCTGATTCGAACCCTGCTGCTGTCCGCGCCGATCTGGTCGTCGGCTCAGCCGATTCCGCCGCGCGTCGAACTGCAGTTCCTCGGCGAACGGAAGCTCTCCGCCCTGCCCGTGGGCGCGGTCGGGGTGGGGAACTGCTTCTCTCCGATCGTCCTGAGGGAGATGACGGAGGTCGCCGCCCTGACGATCTCGGTGAACGGGCCGTGGGAGCGCTCGGCGGAGCACATGGCCAAGCAGAAGGCCGCGGAGGCCGGCGCGAACTGCCTGCAGCCGCTCGCGAACTACGGCCCCGAGGAGGACCACTACCCGGTCGTCCGGCAGTACCGCGCCTTCCTCGTGACGACGAGCGTCACGACCATCGACGGCACCTTCAGGTTTCCCGCCTCGCCCAAGACTTTCGAGCCCGCGCCCCAGCCGCTTCCGGCCCTCGCCGCGCCGGCGGCCGCCGCGCCGCCGGCGAAACTCTCCGCGGCCGAGGAGACGGCGGAGCTGCTGCTGGCGCCGCCGCCCGAGGGAGCGGAGGCGCCCTGGGTCGCCGGGCCCCACATCACCTCGCATGAGATCGTCCTCGACCTCGGCGCCATCGATCCCCGCCTCTGGAGGGACGTCCGCAAGGACGTCAAGAAGTACTTTCCGGCGCCCGCGTTCGAGGCGCTCGAAAAGGCGAAGGGGGCCGGCCGCACCGTCTCCATCGACCTGCGCCGCAAGTCGGTCCACCCGCTCGACGAGCCTTAGGCCGCGCGCAGGGAGAAGCGGAACGTCGAGCCGCCCGGCTGGCGGCTCTCCACCCAGACGCGGCCGCCGTTGGCTTCGACGAGGTGCTTGACGATCGCCAGCCCGAGTCCCGTGCCGCCCGCTTCCCGGGAGCGAGCCTTGTCGACGCGGTAGAAGCGCTCGAAGACCCGCGGCAGGTCCGCCTCGGGGATGCCGATGCCGCGGTCGCGCACCGAGACGATCACCTCGGCGTCGACGAGGGCGGCCGAGAGCTCCACCTGGCCCCCTTCTCGCTGTACTTGATCGCGTTGCTGACGAGATTGGCGAGCACCTGGCGGACATGGTCGGCGTCGGCCGACGCGCGCGTCGCGCGCGCCGAGACCACGTCGACGCCGACGCCGCGCTCGGCGGCCAGCGGGGCGGCCTCCTTCGCGGCCGACTCGAGCAGCGGGCCGAGCTCGATTTCGGCCAGGCGCGGCGGCCGGTGGCCCGACTCGATCGACGAGAGGTCGAGCAGGTCGTCGACGAGCTTGGTCAGGTGGACGGCCTGCTCCTCGATCGTCTCGACGAAGCCCAGGCGGTTCTTCTTGTCGTCGAGCGCGCCGTCGCGCAAAGTCTCCGCGTAGCCCTTGATGGACGCCAGCGGCGTGCGCAGCTCATGGCTGACGTTGGCGACGAAGTCGCGGCGCACCTGCTCGAGGCGGCGCAGGCGCGTGATGTCGTGCAGGACGACGAGCGCGCCGGCGGGGCGGCCGTCCTGGGTCAACGCCGCGGAGTGCGCGTCGAAGACGAGCTCCTCCGGGGCGAACAACCGGATCTCGCGCGCCGCGGGCGCGGCGCCGGACAGCACTTCGCCGATCAACCCGGCCAAGCCGTGATGTCGCAGGCTTTCGATGTAGCCGCGGCCGCGTGCCGCGGCCGGATCGATCCCGAGAAGACGGGAGAGGGCCGGATTGACGAGGATGACGCGCCCCGCGGCGTCCACCGCGACGACGCCCTCCGCCATCTGGTCGAGGACGGCGGCCAGGCGGCCGCGGTCGCGGGACAACTTGCTCACGGTCTCCTCGAGGCGGGACGAGAGCTGGCGCGAGGATGACGCGAGGTCGTCCATCTTGCGCCGCACCGACAGCCGGCCGAGCCACCAGCCGGCGGCGGCGGCCAGCGCAGCGGCCAGGGCCGCGAGGCTCACGCGTCCGCCTTGATCCGGTAGCCGACGTTCTTGACCGTCGCGACGATCGCGCCCTCGGGGCCGAGCTTCTCGCGCAGGCGCGCGACGTGCTGGTCGATCGTGCGCGTGTCGATCTCCATCGACTTGTCGTAGCCCCAGACCTTTTCGAGCAGGACGTCGCGCGTCAGCGCGCGCCCGCCGGCCTGCAGGAGGATCTTGAGGAACTCGAACTCCTTCGTGGTCAGCGTCAGCGCCTTGCCGCGCACCGTGACCTCGTAGCGCTCGGGATCCAGCTCGACGCCTCCGGCCTTGAGCAGGCCTCCGGGTGTCGCGGACTCGGCGGGAGCGGCGCGCCTCAGCAAAGCCTTCACCCGCGCGACGAGCTCTCTGACGCCGAAGGGCTTCGTCACGTAGTCGTCGGCGCCGAGTTCGAGGCCGAGCACGCGGTCCATCTCCTCCTTGCGCGCGGTCAGCATGAGGACGGGCACGCGCGTCTCGCGGCGGATGATCTTGAGGAACTCGAAGCCGTCGAGCTTGGGGAGCATCGCGTCGAGCACGACGAGGTCGGGCTTGTCCTTGCGCAGGGACGCGAGTCCCGCCTCGCCGTCGGCGGCGGTGACGACGCGCCAGCCTTCCTTCTCGAGGTTGTACTTGACCAGCTTGACGAGGTTCTTGTCGTCCTCGACGACCAGCACCTTCTCGTTAGCCATGCCTCATCGTTCCAAATCGGGCGCGGCGCGTCAACGCGGCTCTAGGCCGCGGCGGGGACGCGCGCCTCCGGACGCGCGAGCAGTCCGCCGGCGCAGCGGCGGTACTTGTCGAGCGGTTCGACGGACAAGTCGAACTCGTCGGCCAGGTGGGCGTCGAAGTCGCGCATCGCCGGCACGGCGGCCAGCTTCGCGGCCAGGTCGGTCGCCGCGGCCTGGTTCTCGTACTCCCAAAGGGTGGACATGGCCAGCGGGCCGGCGCGGTCGACGCGGAACACGCACAGCCGGTCGATCGAGGGCGCCAGCGACGCCTCGCCGAGCTCGACGCGGTAGAGATCCTTCTGGTACTGGCAAATCACCGGAGCGCGGTCGATCGCGCGGGGGACGGCGGCTCCGAGGTCGCGGCGCATCGCGTCGAGCATGCCGGGATCGGACATCGTCTCGAGGATCTCGGGCACCGACGGCCGCTCGAAGGAGAGGATGTCGGCGCCGCTCTGGTCCGGCACGAGGAAATCGAGCCGGTCGGAGCGGTACTCGGAGCGGTAGTGCACCGCGCCGCGCCGCACGCCCGGGCCCTTGTACTGCAGGTAGACCTGGCCGCCGTTCTTGCGGTAGCGCAGGCGCAGGCTCGCGTCGGCGCGCAGGAGGTCGAGGCCCGGCGTGTCGAGATACTGATCGATGAACACCGAGCGCTTCACGTGCTCGACGCCGTCGAGCTCTTTGAGGAACTGGCGCAGGGACTTCGCGGTGGACGCGGCGAGCCGCCACTTCGACTCGATCTCGACGAGCCGGTGGTCCGACACGCGCAGAAGGCTGCACAGTTCGGCGGAATCCATGCGTTCCTCCCTCGATTGTAGCAGTTCGCGCGGATCGCTCATGTCAGAACCGGGCGAGGGCCGAGAAGAGGAACCCGAGCGCGGCGAGGGCGAAGGGGAAGAGTTTCATGCCAGCACGATACCGCAAGGCCCTTCTGCGCGCGTGCCGGGCGCGTGACGAACGCGTGAAATCCCGGGAGCGGCCCTTCAGCCGAGACGGCGAAGCGCCTTCGGCGGGATCGACCAGGCCAAGGTCGCGCGGGCGCCCTCGGCCTTCTCCGTCTCGAGCAGGGCCGCCTGCGCCTTCTTGAGGCCGACGTACGAACGCTCGTCGCCGGTCAGGAACCAGCCGATCACCTTGGAGAGGTGCGGCTCGTGGCCGACGAGGACGATCCGCTCGTTCTTCAGGCCCGACAGCCACCTCGCCAGGCTCGCGGGCGAGCGGTGGGGAGAAGATAGTTCGACTCGACGAGCGGCGCGCCGCAGGCCTTGGCCGCGTACTCCGCCGTCTCCTTGGCCCGCGTCCACGGGCTCGTCGCGACGAGGTCGACGCGGCCGGCCAGGGCGGCGAGGCCGCGAGCGGCCTCCTTCGTCCGCTTGCGCCCGTCCGCCGTCAACGGCCGCTCCGAGTCGGGACGGCCCGTCTTCGCCCAATCCTCCCGCTCGCCGGCGGGTCCGTGCCTGAAAATGATGATCTCCATGCGGGATATGATATCCTGAAAATCCATGAAAAGGCGCTTCGAGAATTTCGCGCGCTCGCTGATGAAGCGGCTCGAGATCGACGACCTGCGGTTCGTCGAGATCGAGAGCAAGAAGCGAGTCGACCCGGACGAAGCCTCCGAGGTCAAGGACTGGCTTCTCGACTACAAGGGGATGAAGCACGCGAAGACCAACCTCTTCTACGATCAGTTCCTCGACACACCGTCGTTCGAGGTCCTCAAGGCGGGCGCTTCCCTGCGCCTGCGCTACAAGAAGAACGGCACCGCGGTCTATCTCCAGTACAAGGGCCCCGGCTTCCACCGCGACGGCCTCCTCTACCGCTCCGAGTTCTCGTCCGACCGGCTCGACCGCCTCGTCCAGGACGAAAGCCACCACGACATCGTCCGCTTCAACGAGGAGAGCCTGGCGAGCATCCTCAAGAGAAACGTCGGCGTGGAGATGCGCCGCGCCCTCGACCGCCACCTCGGCCCCGCCGTCGTCAAGCGCATCACCTGCGGCCCGATCCTGGCGCTCTACCAGAAGGACAAGTACGAGCTGGACCTGGGCTCGGCCTTCCTCGAGCCCTCGCTCGACCGGGTCTCCGCCTTCCACATCGCCAAGAAGGGCCTGCACTCGCTGTCGACGTTCTGCGAGTTCGAGAACGAGATCAAGGCCGGCGACGGCTCCCTGCGCGCCAAGCTCGAGCACATGGACGAGCTGCTCGAGTTCAACGAGGAGATCGAAGACGAGTTCGAGCTGCGCCGCGAGCCCCTCGACAAGTACCACCGCTGCGCCTCCTTCTTCGTGAAGTGAAGGCGCTGTTCCTCGCGGCCCTGCTGCTCGCGCCCGCGGGCGCCCGCGCGCTCGCCTACGTTTCCACGAGCACGCGCCAGCGCTACTGGTCGCCGACGTTCGGCTTCGGCGCCGAGGTCCCGCTCAACAAGCGCGTCGCGCTCGCCCTCGACTACGGCCAGAACTCGGAGGCGGGCGACCGGAAGGTCGCGCGCCTCTCGCTCGAGCTCAAGGTCGCCGTCCTCGGCGGCGACTGATCACGGAAGGAACAGCTTCCGCGCGCTGGCCATCACCATCGGCTTGAGCTCCTTGTCGTCGAGGGTGCGCTCGATGAGCCACAGCGTCCGTTCCTTCACCGAGAACAGGGCCGCGTACTGCGCCTCGTTGGGGTTGACCTCGAGCTGGACGAGGCCGCGCGAGCGGTCGACGGCGAGCACGCGCACGTTCTGGAGGAAGGTCACGGTCACGTCCTCCTTCCTCGTCGCGCCCGTCTTGCCGGTCAGCGCCTCGAAGGTGGCCAGCATGTCGGCGCGATCGCCCGGCTCGAGGTAGGCGAGCTGGTGCTCGGGGAAGGGCATCGTCATCGCGCGGTAGCCGGGCGTCAAGGTCAGCGGCCCCTCGATGGCGCGCGCGGCGAGAGGGAAGGCGAGAAGCGGGGCGGCGAGCAGCGCGAGGACGGCGAGCAGGCGGCGGTTCATGGTGCCTCCTTGGTTCGCCGACATGATGCGCGGACCGCGTTGCGCCGCCGTTTCGGGAGGTTAAGCTTTTGGTAAAGCCGTCGGTTGGAGATTGTCACGCGTTGTTGACGCGGCGAGGACATGCGCGTCGCCGTCGATTGCGAAGATGACGGCATGAACACCATGATCGCCGAGCGTCCTGCCGCCGCGTGTCCGGACCGGCCCGCTTCGCCGGATCTCCGCGAATCCGCCGTCCGTTCCCTGCCGCCCGCGCCGCGCGCCCCGTCGCTGCGGCCGCCGTTCGCCGCCGCCCTGCTCCCGTACGGCCTGTCGCTCGAACCCCTGCAGCCGCGCTAGTCCGACAGCGGCCTCGGTCCTCCGGGTCCGTCAGCGATGGTAGCCGATTCCCGCGGCCATGGCCGCGGCCGGCTCGAGACGCATGTAGGCGAAGTTCGTGAGGACCTTCAGCATCTCCGGGCCGCCGTCGACGGCGTCGACGGGCTCGTTGCGCCCGGCGAGACGGGCGCGCACGACGCGCTCGAGCAGGGCCCGCGTCGGCTCGACCTGCGCGGGCTTGTCCCAGAGGCTGATGAGCTCCTCGAGCGCGGCGCCGACGAGGACCGGCACCTCGGCGTCCGAGGGACGTCGGCCCTGAAGGACTCCGTCGGCCAAGGCGGCGGAGGCCGCCGCGTCGAGCCGCAGCGGCGGGTCGCGGCCGGAGGCGAGCTCGGCGAATGGATTCTCCCGGCGCAGGGACTCGCGGTTGTGGATCAGGACCGCCTTGAAGTACGGCGCGGACTCGAGGCCGAAGCCGCCCATCGAGGCGATCGCGTCGTCCACGAGCGAGGAGATCTCCGCGTCGGTCAGCGCCAGCACGTCGGCCACCGCGCGGCGCAGCGCCTCCGGATCCTTGGCGGCGTGGAGGCCGAACACGGACCCCGGCACCTTCGGCACGCCGAACACCGTCAACCCATGGCGCAGGCCCTGGTCGTAGTCGCCGAATATCACGCGCGGGCCCTCGGGCGACTCGCGCACCCAGAGGTTTCCGCGGTTCTGGATGCGGTCGACGTTGCCGAGCCACGCGTCGATCACGGAGCCGCGCACGAAGTCGCCGGAGTTGACGATCCGTTCGGCGAGCTCCGGGGAGTGCTTGAGGCTCTGCATCGGCACGAACGGGCTCTCCACGCCGAGCACGCTCCTGCCGTCGATCGTCGCGCGGGCGGCCCGGTAGCCGACGGTCGGCACGCCGAGGCGCGCCATGATCCCCGCGGAGACGACGTCGCGCGCGATCTTCAGGCGCTCGTACGGGTAGAGCGGATCGCTCTCGGGCATGCGGATCGGCTTGTAAATGCCTCGCGAGGCGGCGTCGAAGCGGGTGAAGACGGGCTTGGAGATGCCGCGCGGGGAGACGGGAACCGGCCGGCCCTCGGCGTCGAGCTCGAGATCGGCGACGGGCAGGGCGGAGAGGACGGCCGCGTCCGCGAACGAGGCGCCGGACGCGGCTTTCGCGTAGGCATCCGACGCGGCGGCCGACGAAAGCGCCAGCGCCCCGGCCAACGCGGCGGCGCGGCGCGCGGAAAACCAGCGCCACAGCGCGGCCAGCGGCATGACGAGCGGGTTGTCCACGAGCGCGCGCATCGCCTTGCGGGCGGGCGAAAGCGGCGGCTCCGGCGTGAGCGCGTAGCGGCCGCGGAACTCCGCGCTCGCCGCGACGGCGGGCGCCGCGATGTAGAGGATCGCGCGGGAGCGGAAGAACTGGGCGGCGAGGTAGATCACGACGTCGAGCGACTGCTGGATCGCGAAGGCGATCCAGAATATCTTCATGAGGCCGAGGCGGAAGAAGAGCCCGGGAAGATCGAACGCGGTCGAGCGCGCGACGAGCAGCGCCGAGCGGGCGCGGCGGCTCAGGACGCCGGCGTTGTAGAGGTCGTTGATCGCCTGGCCGCCGAGAGTGCCGAAGAAGGTCCCGACCAAGGTCATGATGCCCATGTCCCGCCAGTAGGAGAGCATCCACGGCGCGACGGTGCCCGGGATCGCCGACCAGGAGAGCAGGCGGAAGAGGATGCCCGTGACCTGGCCGTAGACGAGGTTGAAGAGAGTGACGTAAGTGTAGCTGCGCTGGCGGGCCAGGCGGTCCTGGAAGGTGGCCCAGGAGTCGACCCAGAAGCCGTGCAGCGCCTTGAGCCCCAAGGTCAGCGCCATGATGGCCGCGAACTGCGCGGGGTGGCCGGGCAGGAACAGAGCGACGTAGGCGGTCGCGCTGTAGTAGATCGGCCAGCTGCGCGCGAGCAAGGTCATCCAGACCTCTTCCTTCGAGGGCTTGCTGAGCGAAGAGCGGAACTGCCGCCAGACGAAGACGAGGTCCTTGGCGAGCAGGAGGCCGCCGACGGCGAGCGCCGCCGCGAATGCGGCGGGCGTCTGGAAGAGCATCAGCCCGCCCGCCGTCGCCCAGCCGACGGCCGTCAGCGCGACCGAGGTCCTGGAGCGGGGCGAGGCCGGCGCGGCGGCCTTCTCGACCGCAGGCCCGGACGCCGGCGCGGCGGGCTTGGCCTTTTCAAGGAGGATCGACTCCACCTCGACCGGGCGGTCGACGCCGAGACGCGCCAGCGCGGCGCGGGCGGCGGCGGGATCGACCGCGGGCGCGCCCTTGGCGAGGACGATGCGCACGCGTCCCTTGCTCGAGAGGGCGCCGCGCGCCGCGCCGTCGGCGGCGAGCAGGCCCTCGATGTCGGCGAGAGCGACCTCGCGCGGGGCCTGGCCGGGAACGGAGAGGAAGGCGCGGGCGCCGTCGAAGAAGGCGGCGGCGTCCTGGAGAGGAGCCGGCGTCTTCGCCGAGTCCGGCGACGCGCCGCGCTCCGGGGAGGACGCCGCGAGAGGAGCGAAGGCCGCGCGGAGCGCGGCCGCGGGACGAGCCGCCTTCGCGGCGGCGGGAACCCCCGCGGCGGCGGCGCGCGCGGGGAGCGCGACGGCGGCGCCGGGCGCCGGCAGGACCGCGGCCGCGAGAGGAGCGGCCGAGACGGCGGCGACGGGGGCGGGGAGCGGAGCCGGCCGGAGCGCCGGCGCGGCGAGCAGCGACGGCGTGAGCGACGGCGCGCCGAGAGCGGCCGGGCCCGCGACGGGAGGGAACGCGGCCGGCGCGGCGGCGGCCGCGGGAACGCCGGCGGCGGACCCGCGCGCCAGCGCGGCGGTCTGGCCCCAGGCGTCCGGGCCGGGGATCGAGACGAGCAGCGCGAGGCAGAGGGGGAGTCGGAGCATGAAAACAGGATAGCGCCGGGCCCTCCCGGGGGTCACCGCGGCGCAACGGACGCGTGACGAATCGCCGCCGGAAGGCCCAGACCGGGAGCGGGTCCAAGGACCCGGGCGGCGCCTAGCCCGCCGGGACGGCGGTGCGCCGGTATTCGTCCCGCAGGAAGCCGGCCAGCGCGGGGGACTCCCACGCGTCCGCCGGCTCATGCAGCAGCAGGCACAGCCCGCGGCGGTCTTCGGCCAAGCCCGCGACGACCGCGGCGCGGGCGTCGTCGCGCAGCTCCTCGCGCTCGCGCCCGTGCGCCTCGAGCGGCGCGCGGAAGCCGAGCTGGACGATGATCTCCGGCTCGCCGAGCACGCGCAGGAGGTGGGAGGCGAAGTCGTCGTCGCCGATGAACGGCGCGACGGGGTCGCAGCCCCAGCCGCGCGGATAGAACACCGACACCGGCTGGACGGGGCAGCCGACGCGCGCGGCGGCCTCGAACAGCGCCGCGTGGAACGGCAGGACCGCCTCGCCCGAGGTCGACGTTCCCTCCGGGAACAGCGCGACGCTGCGCCCCGAGCCGAGGCGCGCGGCCGCGTCGGCCGCCGCCCGCGCCGCGGCGCGACCCGAGCCGCGTTTAAGGAACAGCGTCCCGGCTCCCTCGGCGATCGCGCCGATGCCCGGCCAGGAGGCGACGTCGGACTTCGCGACGAAGGACGCGGGCAGGACGGAGCCGAGAGCGATCACCTCGAGCCACGACACGTGGTTCGAGACGATCAGCGCCGGCCCGAGGGGAAGCGCGCCGGAGCGCCGTACGCGCAGGCCGAGCACGCGGCAGGCGCGGCGGTTCCACCACAGCATGAAGCGCTCGTCGAGCGTCATGCCTCCGGACAGCGCGCCGCCGGCGCGGCGCAGGTACGGCAGCGCCGCGGCGGCCAGGAGCAGGTGCGCGGCGAGCGCCGCGCCGCGGACGGCGACGCGGACTAAGCGCACGCCGCCGCCTTCGCCCCGCCGAGGAAGCGGCGGCCGTAGCGCGCCGCCATCCGCTCGACGGGGACGACGACGAAGAAGTCGGCGGTCCCGAAGTCCGGGTCCCAGCTGGGCTCGCCGCATACCTTCGCGCCGAGGCGCAGGTACGCGCGCAGCAGCGGCGGCGCGCCGGCCGCGACGCCTCGCTCGTCGCCGCGGGGGACCGGGCGCAGCGGCCACACGCGGTGCTCCTCGCCGGACAGGTGGTCGGCGAGCGCCGCGCGCAGCAGGTCGAGGGACTGCGTCTCCGGGTCGAACGGGACGCTGACGCAGCCGATCAGGCGCTCGGCGCCGCGCTCGACCGCGGCGCGCGCGAGCCCCGACCACAGCGCCGACAGCGTCGCGCCGTCGCGGCGGTCGGCCGCGACGCAGGTGCGCCCGACCTCCAGGATCCGTCCCGGCGCGGAGAGGAAGCGGCTGAGATCGAACTCGCTCTGCGAGTAGAAGCCGCCCGCGGCGGCGGCCGCGTCCTGATCGAGCGCCCGCAGGCAGGCGACGACGCGGCCGGAGGGCTCGCGCACGAGCACGTGGAGGCACTGCGCGTCCCAGCCGTCGGCGTCGAGGCCCTCCGGGCCGGAGAGACGCGCGCCCATCTCGCCGGCGAACACCGTCCAGCGCAGGCGCTGCGCGTCCCGGACGTCCTCGATCGTGCGCGCGAACGTCGTGATCAGCCCCGTCTTCTCGAGCGTGGTCGCGTCCATGAGTCCCCCGCGGCGTCCGGCCGCGGGGCGATGCTCCCAAAGGCGCGTCTCGGGCGCGTGACGAACGCGTCAGGAGCGGATGCCGCGGGGTTAAGGCTGCTTCGCGGCGGCGGGGAGTTCTTTCCGCGCTCGAAGAGCGCGGTGTCGCGGTAGTCGGAGCGCGCGAGGGCCTCGAAGAAGGTCTGGGAACGGACGAGCGAGGCGCCCGGGCCGGGCAGCACGCGGGCGTAGGAGCCGTCGGCCTTCAGCGTCCACGCCTTCTGGTTGTCGGCGAGGCCTTTGCCCAGGATCGTGTCACGGACGTACTTCTTGAGCTGAGCGTCCTTGACGGGGAAAGCGACCTCGTAGCGCGAGTAGAAGTTGCGCGGCATCCAGTCCGCGCTCGACAGGTACATCTTGCGCGCGCCGCCGGCGCGGAAGTAATAGATGCGGCTGTGCTCGAGGAAGCGGTCCACGACGCTGACGACGCGGATGTTCTCCGACATGCCCGCGATGCCGGGGCGCAGGCAGCAGATGCCGCGCACGAGCAGCTCGATCTTCACGCCCGCGTTCGAGGCCTCGTAGAGGGCCTCCACGATCTCCGGGTCCTGAAGGGAGTTCATCTTGGCGATGATATGGCCCTTGCCCGTCTCCTTGAAGAACCGCGTCTCCTCCTTGATGAGGCGGAGCATCTCGTCGTGGAGATTGACGGGAGCGACGAGGAGGTCGAGCAGACCCTCGGGGCGCTTGCCCTTCGACAGCGCCTCGAAGTAGGCGAGGGCCTCTTTGCCGATGTCCGTGTCGCCGGTCAGCAGGCCCAGGTCGGTGTACTGTCGCGCGGTGACGGGGTGATAGTTGCCGGTGCCGAGGTGCGAGTAGACGCGCTCGACGCCGTCCTCCTCGCGCACGACGGCCGTCACCTTCGAGTGGACCTTGTAGCGGCCGAGGTGCCTAACGACGCGCACGCCGGCCTTGCGGAGCTCCTCGGCCCAGCGCAGGTTGTTGAGCTCGTCGAAGCGGGCCTTGATCTCGACATAGGCGACGACCTTCTTGCCCGCCGCCGCGGCGTCCTTGAGCGCGCCCATGATCGGCGAGTCGAGGCTCGTGCGGTACAGCGTGTGCCAGATGCGCTTGACGCCCGGGTCCTTCGCGGCGGCCTCGAGGAACTTCACGACGATGTCGAAGGAGTCGTACGGGTGGTGCAGCAGGATGTCCTGCTCACGCACGATCTCGAAGGCCGAGGACGGCTTGCGGAACGGCGCCGGCACCTGCGGCTCGATCGGCGGGTAGCGAAGGCCGGCCTTGGGCGTCTCCACGCGCGCCAAAGTCCGCAAGTCGAGCGGGAGGTCGAAGCGGTACAGCGCGGAGGAATCGAGACCCAGGGCCGTCGCCAGAAACAGCGCGCCCTCGGAGTACGCGGGGAGTCGACCTCGAGGCGCACGACCTTCGCGCGGCCGCGGCCCTGCACGGCGGTGAGGATCTGGCCCTCGAGGTTCTCCTCGTCATCGGGACGCCAGCGCAGGTCGGCGTCGCGGATGATCTTGAAGGGGAAGGTCTCGATGACCTCGCGCCCCGGGAAAAGATCCTCGGCTCGGTCCGCGAGCCAGCGCTCGGCGAGCGCGTAGCGCCGCACGCCGTCCTTGGTGGGCAGGGGGATCAGTCTCCCTTCACGGTCCTCGATCGTGATGACCGCGTACTCGCGCGGGAAGCGGACGAAGACGTGCAGGCGCTCGCTGGCGAGCGCGGGCGGCGGCTCGGGGTAGCGGCGCACGATGACCTTCAAGGTCGGGAGGCGCTCCTGGACCTCGGCGTCGGGCGCGCGCTCGTCGAGGAACTCGGTCAGGATCTCGACGCCCTCGGCGCGCAGCGCGGCCAGGATGTCGCGCAGGACTTCCGCCTGCCGGGACTTCTGCCGAAGCGCGTGCTCGCGGATCTGGGCCAAGACCTGGCGCGCGGTCATGCCGTCGAGGAAGCGGGCCGTCGTCGAGCGGCGCGCGAGCTTGGCGATCTCGGCGACGCGCGTCATGAAGAACTCGTCGAGGTTCGAGGAGACGATCGTCGCGAATCGCAGGCGCTCGAGAGCGGGAACCGTCGCGTCCGCCGCCTCGGAGAGGACCCGGTCGTTGAACGCGAGCCAGGACAGGTCGCGGTTGAAGAAGCGCTCGGCCGCCTTCAGGCCGACGGCCTGCGGGGCGGTGACGGCGGGGGCGGCGTCCACCTTGAGAGGGGAGATTTTCGAGCGTGCCATGGAAGGAGCCTTCCGGGGCATTTTAGCTCTTTATGCGCGCGGCCGGAGCCGGGAGGCGACCCCGAGCTGTACCAGAACGATGACGCCCAGGCCCGCGCCGACCATGGAGAACGCGGCGAAGACCCCGGCGCCGGCGGCGAAGGCCGCGGCCATCAGGCTCTTGAGCGCGACCGAGGCCGAGCTCGTGCCGACGCGCGCGACCGAGACGACCCGGCCGATCATGTGGGACGGCGCGCTCTCGCCCAGATCGCGAAGCAAGGACAGCTCGGCGCAGGCGTTGAACAGGCCGAACGCGGCCGCGCCGGCCATCATCGGCCACAGCGTACCCGGGATCCAGGCGAGCGCGAGGGCGGCGGTGCCGCAGGCGCCGAGGACGATCCAGCGGCTCGTGGAGAGCCGGGGGCCGGCTTTCGCGTACAGGACCGTGCCGATCACGCCGCCGAGGCCGAAGGCCGCGCCGAGCCAGCCCGCCGACGCGGCGTTCTTGAGGATCGCCTTCGCGAAGAAGGCCGACCATACCTTGCGCAGGGGGAAGAGGTTGAAGACGGCCAGGCCGACCACCGTGAGCAGGAGGCCGCGGTCGGCCGCGACGGCGCGCCAGCCGTCCCAGTCGAGCCACTTCGCCTTCGGCGCGCGGTGCGCCACGGGACGCACGCGCGCGGCGGGGACCAAGCAGTATAAGAGGGCCGCGCCCGCGAATCCGACGGGAATCGCGGCGTGCGCGGCCCAGCCCTTTCCGAGAGCAGCAGCGCGCCGAGCAGAAGCGGCCCGATCACGGCGGCGAGATCAAAAGCGAATTCGTGGCTTGCGTTCAGCCGGTCGAGCTCGGCGCGGTCTCCCTCGGCCAAGCCCATCGGCAGCGCGTGGATGCCGGTGTCGACGAAGCCGCGCACGAAGGCGTCGAGCGTGTAGGCGGCCAGCGCGTAGGGCAAGGTCAGGACGCCCAGAAAGTGGAACAACGGGATCAGCGCCAGCGAGCAGGCGCGTCCCGCGGTGGAGAGGACGAGGATGTTGCGCGCCCCGAGGCGGTCGGCGGCGCCGCCGCTGCAGAGCGTCCCGAGCATGTGCACGCCCGTCTCCGCCGAGGCGACGACCGCGGCGAGCGCGAGCGAGCCCGAGAGATCGGCGATCAGGAGAGGCTGGAGGATGTGCAGGCCGTTGTTGACGATCTGCGAGGACAGGATGCCGGCGACGAAGGCCGCGATCGGCGAGCGGCGCGGCGCCTCGGCGGAGAGGGGAGCGGACTGGGGGCTTCCAATACGAGGGTCATGTCAGAGGGCTCCGGCGGGGACGAGCTCGTCGTCCCAGCGCTTCTTTTCGACGTAGGCGCGCCGCGCCGGTATCGAGACCATCACTCGCTCCGGCAGGATCAAGGCGGTCAGCGCGTTTCCGTACACGCAGCCCGTGTCGAGCCCGACGGCGTTCGGCCGCACGACGGGCCGGCGCTTGGCCCAGTGTCCGAAGGCGACCAAGGTGCGGTCGCGGTAGTGCTCGTACCACGGTCGTCCGTCGGCCAGGCGCCGCGTTTCGGTCAGAGCCTCGGCGCCCTGCCACTCGAGTCCTTCGCGGGGGTCGAAGCCGGCGTGGACGACGAGCAGGCCGGGGCCGGAGACCGTCAGCGGCATCTTCTCGATGTAGCGCATCGCCGGGGCATAGGCGTCGCCGAGCTGGCGGTAGGTCTCGGGATCGTGAGCCTTCTCGTCGGACTTCGTGCCGGCGCGCCAGTGGCGCAGCAGGCGACGCTCGTGGTTGCCGAGCACGCACTCGAGGTTCGGCGTGCGCATGGCCCACTCGATGACCGAGCGGCTGTCCGGTCCCTTGCTGACGAGGTCGCCGACCGAGATCAGGCGATCCTCGGGCTTGGCGGCCGTCGCGCGCAGGAGCTCCTGCAGTTCGGCCCAGCAGCCGTGCACGTCGCCGATGACGATGGTCCGGGACATGGGTTACTCCTCCTCGCCGTCGCCGGCCGGGGTCAGGCCCTCGAGCTTCATGCGGTCGAGGTAGCGCGCGTGCGCCGACACGATCTCGTCGCGGATGACGAGCCCCGCCTCCGCGATCCCGCCGTAGTTCGCCTCGAGGTGCGCCTCGAGTTCCTCCGGCGTCGAGCCCTGGAGCGAGAGGCGATGCGCCCGGCCGAGCTGCGTGCCGGCCGCGTAGGCGAGGTCGATCAGCTGCCCCGTCGTCAGCATCTTCTTGAGCTTGGCGTTGAGCGGGTCGAGCTGGCGGACGTAGTACTCGACGCCGTCGAGGACGGCTCCGCCCGAGCGCAGCTCCCAGCCGGGGGCGTGCAGGTCGGCGGCCGCCTTCATGCGCTCCGCCTCGCTGCCCGCGGGGGACTTGTACCACTCGGTGTCGGGATCGGTGCGCGTCGCCTTCACGTTCAGCAGCATCCGGTCCAGGCCGGAGCGCGGGTCGTTCGGCGCGAGCACGACGAGGAAGATGCCGCGAAAGCCCATCGAGCCGCGGCCGCGGCCGGCTTCCTCGATGTGATAGTCGTTCATCACGCCGTCGGCGCGGCCGTCGGCCCAGCTCTTCACGAGCGCGACGACGTCGGGATGGTCCGCGGGAAGCGGATTCTCCCGCATCTCCTTGGCCCACTTTTTGTTCCGCACGAGGTAGGCGTTGGTCGTCTTCTCGTGCTCCTCGGGCTCGACGTCCTTGAGCTCGCGCATCTCCGAGATCGCGCGGTCGGGATGGCGGAAGCCGCGCAGGTAGCCGCGCTTGAGGGACTTCAGCGCCTCCTTGTCCAGAAGGCCCTTCGGCTCCTTCTTCGCGCGCAGCGACAGCGAGACCATCAGCCGCACGAGGTCCCACGTGTACGGACCCACGCGCGCGCGGTCGAAGTCCACCATCGCCGCGCCCTGTTTGGACTTCGCGTAGTTGT
This sequence comes from Elusimicrobiota bacterium, assembly GCA_023213235.1. Lineage (GTDB taxonomy): Bacteria > Elusimicrobiota > Elusimicrobia > UBA1565 > UBA9628 > GWA2-66-18. Next base: position 2,335,731 of record CP096137.1, read on the forward strand.
CGACATGCGGCGACCCGTGAAGGAAGGCGCGCGGAGTCGAGGCCATGTCCATGAGCTGAGCGAAGCGGTCCTGCATCGGCAGGAGCATGTTGCGGAAGTAGAAGTGCGCGCCCTTCTTCTCGTGCATGTAATTGCGGCGGATGTTCTCCGCGTCGCCCGAGGGGTCCTTGTCGAAGAGGTTCTCGAGGACGGCCGGCTTCTCCTCGCGCTTGAAGCCCGACAGGGCGCCGAGCGCGCCGAGCGCCGCGGCGATCGTGTCGGCCTTGATCTCCTCGCGCGTGCGCGACGAGTCGATCGTCTTGAAGCCGAACTCGCGCGCCTGCGCGTCGTACTCGGCCGTGACCTTGCCCTGGAACAGGTGGAAGTTCTCGATCGGATCCGCGGACAGCTTCGTGTCGAGCCCCGCCTCGTAATATTTCGGTCCGGCGCCGGCGTCCTCGGACAGGCCGAGCCGTCCCTCGTTGCGCGCGAGCACGCGTCCGATCGCGGTCGCGACGGGGAGCTTGTAGTAGAGGGTCAGGTCCGGCCGCGGCGCGAACTCGTAGAGGCGGCGCAGCCACTTCCGGTCCATGCCGCGCACGTGGTCGCGCGCGAGCGCGGTGAAGAACCAGCGGTCGGCGAGCACGATCGAGCCTTCCTGAAGCGCCGGCAGAATCGTCTTATCGAGGCGGTCGGCCAGATCGGAGGCGTGCAGGAGAGAGAAGGTCTTCGGCGTCATCGCGTGCTCGCGCTTGGCCTGGCGCACGGCGTCGGAGATCATCTCGGAGGAGTTCCACGCCGTCACGACGACCTTCAGGCCCCGCGATTCGAGCTCTTCCTTGAGAAGCTCCATCTGCGTCGACTTGCCGGAGCCGTCCAGGCCCTCGACGACGATCAGCCGGCCCGGCAGGCCGTGGACCGGCGAGAGGCCGGCGACGGCGCCGGCCGCGCCGAGAACCGCGAGCTTGCGCGCCGTCCACAGCTGGGCGCCGGCGACCGCGAGGATGCCGCCGCCGAGGATCCAGAACGAGGCCGCCGGGGCGAGCGCCGCGGCGAAGGCCAGGCCCGCGAGGAATCGGACCGACAACGAGCTCAGGTTCGCGGTGAAGCGCGCCGCGCCGACCGCCGCGCCGGCCTTGCCCTCGGGGGCGCGGGCCTGGATCGCGGCGTTGAGCGAGAGGCGCGCCGCGACGTTGGCCGCGGAGAAGGCGAGCACGCCGATCGCCGCGGGCAGGAACGCGCCGGGCAGGAACGCGAGCGCGAGCGCCGCGGAACCGGCCGCGCCGGCCGCGAGGAAGGACTTGAGGCCGAGCTTGCCGGAAAGGCGGCCGTACGCGAGCGAGCCGACGAGGCCGCCGACGCCGAACAGCGCGACGAGCCAGGCCGCGGAGGCCGGGTTCGCGAGGACCGACGTCGCGAAGATCGCGGGCAGGACCGCCTTGAGCGGGTAAAGGGTGAGCAGGGCCGTGGCGGCCAGCGCCCACTTCGTCCAGACGTCGAGCTTTTTCTTCGGGGCGATCGGGGCGGGCGCGGCGGGAGTCTCCGCCGCGACGGCCGCGGCCTTCGGAAGACCCAGGTAGGCGACCGCGGTTCCCGCGAAGACGAGCGGGGCGAGCCACAGGGCGCCCGCGGCGGCCGCGCCGCCCGCGGTCGCGATCAGCACGCCGGCGAGCACGGGGCCGGCGATGCCGCCGGCCTCGAAGTAGGCCTGGTTCTTGGCGAGCACGCGCTTGAGCAGGGGCACGTCGCCGCCGGCGATCGTCGAGGGGACGACGTTGCGCGCCGTGTCGGCGACGCCGCGCGCCAGCGACTCGACGAGGTAGGCGCCGAGCACGAGCGGAACCGTCAGTCCGGTCGCCGCCGCCAGGACGGGAAGCGCGAGCACCGAGGCGCCGCGGACGATCGTCGTCGCGACGAGCACGGGCTTGGCGCCGAAGCGGTCGGTCAGGCGCCCGCCGAGCAAGGTGCCCGCGGCGTCGACCGCCGAGGAGGCGGCCGCGGCGAACGCGGCGGCCGAGACCGAGCCTGAGACCTGAAGGATCAAGAGCGGCATCGTGACCTGCAGCGCGTTGCTCGCGACCTGGGCGAGGAAGGTGCCGCCCAGGAACGGGGCCAGGCGCGCGCGGGGCGCCGGCGGCGCGGGGGCCGGCGCGCTTGGCCGGGACGGCCGCCGCGCGCGGGGCGAGAATGGAACCGAAGCGGCGGACCGGCTCCGTCAGGACGGCGACGGCCTCCGCCAGCGGCGAGCGGGCGGACGCGCCGTCCGCGAAATCGGCGCGGACGCGGTCGGTCTCGGGGCCGGCGGGGAGGCGGCGAGCTCGGCGGCGGAGGCGGCGGCGGCCTTGGCGGCGTCGATCGCGCGCGCGGGGACGGGCTCGCCCTTCGCGGCGGCGGGCAGCACCTTGATAGGAAGGAGGGCTGCCGGGGCGGTGGGAACCGCCGCCGCGGCCGTGAAGGGACGGGCGCCGCCGCCGCGGCGAGCGAGGCCGCGGGAAGGGAAACGGCGAGAACGGGCGCGCCCAGGCTCGCGGACGGCGCCGAGCCGAGAACGGGAACGGATATCGAGAGCCCCGCCGGAGCGCCGGCCGCGCGGGACACCTGCGCGAGAGCCGGGGCGGGGAAGGCGTTGACGATCAGCAGCGCGGCGATCAGCGATCGAATCATGGGTCCATGGTACCGGCCGCGGCTATCGGGCATGTCCGGGCCATGTAAACGGCGCATGACGAAATTAAACCCGAAGGGCCTGGAGGTCTTCCGGGCCTTCAGGCCCAGGCGCGCAGGCCGGGCACGGCCCAATGGCTGGTCAAGAGCGGCGCTTCCGCCGCGGCGAGCGCCTCTTCGGCGCGCGCCGCGGCGACGGAGCGCCCCGGGCGAGCTCCAGCGCCGCCCGGGCGACCTCGAAGGCCGCGCGCGGGCGGCCGAGGGCCTTGGCCTTGCGGCGCATCTCCGCCAGGCGCGTGTCGGAGGAGAGCAGGTCTTCGATCTTGCCCGTCAGCGCGGCGGGCGAGTTCGCCTTCACGGCGGCGCCGTTCTCGAGCAGGAAGTCCGAATTGCGGACCTCCTGGCCGGGGATCGGGCTGACGAGCGCCATCGGCAGGCCGCAGGCCAGCGCCTCGCTGACCGTCAGGCCGCCGGGCTTGGTCACGAGCACGTCGGCGACCGACATCAGCTCGCGCATGCGCTCGGTGAAGCCGACGACGCGCACGCGGTGGCGGTGCGGGGGACGATCCCCGCCAGCCGTTCGCGCGCCGCCGCGTTGCGCCCGCAGACGACGACGATTTCCGACGGGATCGAGGACGCGAGCAGAGAACGATAGGTCTCTTCGACGGGGCCGACGCCGTGGCCTCCCGAGGCCTGGACGACGACAGGGTAGGCGCCCGACAGGCCGAACTCGCGGCGGGCGGCGTCGCGGTCGACGGGCATGGAGAACGCGGGCATGACCGGGATGCCGGTCAGCGCGATCGCGCGCGCGGGCACGCCGCGCGCGCGAAGCGACGCGGCCGCCGTCGCGCTGCCCACGCAGTAGCGCTCGGTCGGCTCCTGCGCCCAGATGCGGTGCGCGTCGTAGTCCGTCACCACCGTCAATTGAGGAACGCTCACGCGGCCGCGATGGCGCAGGGCGGCGATGAGCTCGGGGGCGAGGAAGTGAGTGTTGACGATCGCGTCCCAGCGCCCGTCCTCGACGAGCGAGAGCAGGTCGCCGGCGCCCCAGCGCTGGATCGCGCGGCGCAGGCGGTCGCCCGCCGATTTCGGACGCGCTTCGCCGTCGGCGAGGTCGAAGAGCAGGCCGAACAGCGCGGGCGCCTTCTCGACGAGCTTGAGGTAGCCGGAACTGTAAGCCTTTCGAAAGGACGGGCGCGCGAGGTCCATCACGTCGACGACGACCGCCTCCGTGCCGGGCGACTCGAGCTTCAACGCCTCGGCCACGGCCTTCGCGGCGCGCGTGTGGCCGGCGCCGACCGACGCGTGCAGGATCAGGATGCGCTCGCTCATGCCGCGACCTCCTTTCTCTCGAGAACGTCGCGGCGGACCTTCGTCCACTCGATGATCGACAGCTTGCCGGTGAAGTCCTCGGCCAGCGCCGTGCAGCTCTCCACCCAGTCGCCGTCGTTGCAGTAGAGGACGCCGTCCGACATGCGGATCTCGGCGTGGTGGATGTGGCCGCACACGACGCCGTCGAGGCCGCGCTTCTTGGTCTCGGCGATCATCTCGGCCTCGTAGCTCGCGATGAACTCCACCGCGTTCTTGACCTTGTGCTTGAGGTAGGCCGACAGCGACCAGTACGGCAGGCCCAGCACGCGGCGCGCGGCGTTGAACCAGTGGTTGACGCGCAGGGCGACGTCGTAGGCCCAGACGCCGAGCAGCGCGATCGCGCGCGCGTGGCGCACGACTCCGTCGAACTGGTCTCCGTGGACGACGAGCAGGCGCTTGCCGTCGGCGGTCTCGTGCACGTCCTCGAGCGCGAGCTCGACGCCGCCGAAATGAACGCCCGCGAACTCGCGCAGAGCCTCGTCGTGGTTGCCCGGGACGAGGACCACGCGCGTGCCTCGGCGCGCCTTGCGCAGGATCTTCTGCACCACGTCGTTGTGCGACTGGTGCCAGTAGTGCCACGACGTCTTCAGGCGCCAGCCGTCGACGATGTCGCCGACGAGGTAGAGCTTCTCGCTCTCGTTGTGCTTGAGGAACTCGAGCAGGAACGCCGATTTGCAATCCCGGGTTCCCAGATGTATGTCGGAGAGCCAGATCGTCCGCCAGCGCTTGGGGTCGCTCATGGCGACAGTATAAGGGAGCGCGCGCGGGGGACCATCGGACGCGGACGACGAACGCGTCACGAGCGCGTGACGTATTTTCGAACGCGGGATGTCGTACAATAGTTCGAACATGAGCGGAGCCCCCGAGCAGGTCCTCAAAGACGTCTTCGGCTACCCGGCCTTCCGGCCCGGGCAGAAGGAGATCATCGAGGCCGTCCTGGCGGGCCGCGACTGCGTCGGCGTGATGCCGACGGGCGCGGGCAAGTCGCTCACCTACCAGATTCCGTCGCGGCTCTTGAAGGGCGCGACCCTCGTCGTCTCGCCGCTGATCTCCTTGATGAAGGACCAGGTCGACGCGGCGAAGTCCGTCGGCCTCAAGGCGACCTTCCTGAACTCGAGCCTGACGCCCGACGAGCGGCGCGAGCGCGTCGCCGGGCTCGAGCGCGGCGAGTATGAGCTCGTCTACGCCGCGCCCGAGGGCCTCGAGGCGGGCGCCGGCGCCGCGCTGTCGGGGCGCAAGCTCGCGCTGATCGCCGTCGACGAGGCGCACTGCATCAGCCAGTGGGGGCACGACTTCCGCCCCGCGTACCGGAACCTCAAGGGGCTCAAGGAGCGCTTCGGCGTGCCGGTGCTCGCGCTGACGGCGACCGCGACGCCGCCCGTCGTCAACGACATCGTCCAGCAGCTCGCGATGCAGGACCCGCTGCGCCTGCGCGGCTCGTTCTTCCGGCCGAACCTCCACATCTCCGCCTACCTGAAGACGGGGGAGAAGGCCGCGCCCAGGCCCGGCACGGTCAACGACACCAAGAACTCGATCCTGCGGCTCGTGCGCTCGCGCGCGGGCGAGAGCGGGATCGTCTACTGCCTCTCGCGCAAGTCGGTTGAGAGCATGGCGGAGTACCTCTCGGGCCGCGGCGTGAAGGCGCTCGGCTACCACGCCGGGATGGACGCCGCCCAGCGCGAGCACGTGCAGAACGCCTTCAAGAGCGACGACGCCGACGTGATCGTCGCGACGGTCGCCTTCGGCATGGGCATCGACAAGCCCGACGTGCGCTTCGTGATCCACCGCGACATGCCGCGCTCGGTCGAGTCGTATATTCAAGAGGTCGGCCGCGCGGGCCGCGACGGAGCGCCGAGCGACTGCGTCATGTTCTACTCGTGGGCCGACGTGATGAGCTACGAGCGCCTCGTCTCCGACCTCGAGCCCGCGCAGGCCGACTGGCACCGCCAGCGCGCGCGGGAGATGTTCCGCTCCTTCGACCGCAAGGTCTGCCGCCACCAGACGATGGCCCGGCACCTGGGCGAGGACATGCCCGCCTGCGGCGCCTCCTGCGACGCCTGCGCGGGGCTCGATCCCGTCGGCAGCGCGCCCGCCGTGCCCGTCAAGCAGCGTATGTCCTTCGGCGTGCGCGCGCCCTCCGAAGAGGCCGCCACGTCCTCGGGGTCGCCGCTGTTCACCAAGCTGAAGGCCCTGCGCAAGCGCCTCGCCGACGCCCGTCACGTGCCCGCCTACATGGTCTTCAACGACGCGACCCTCATGGAGATGGCGGCGCGACTTCCCAAGAACGAGGACGAGATGCGCGCCGTCTCCGGCGTCGGCCCCAAGAAGTGGGTCGAGTACGGGGAAGTGTTCCTGGCCGCTTTAAGGGAAGGCTAGGCGGCTTCGGAGAGGCGGCGCGGCGGGGGCGTGCGCGCGGCGTCGGCGGGAATGACGGCGACGAAAGTCGTGCCCTTGCCGGGGCTGCTCTCCGCGCGGATCTCGCCGCCGTGCAGCTCGACGATCTGCTTGCAGATGGCCAGGCCGAGTCCCGTGCCCTTGTAGCCGGCCTCCGGGCCGCGCAGCAGCTGCAGGTAGCGGGTGAACAGCAGGCCGAGTTTGTCCTTCGGGATGCCCACGCCGTCGTCCGAGACCGCCAGTTCCACCGACGGACCTCCGCGAAGGCGCACGACCACGCGCGTGTGCGCGAAGCGCAGCGCGTTGTCGACCAGGTTCACGAGCAGCTGCTCGAACATCTCCAGGTCGGCCGCCATGCGCACGGGCTCGGCGGGAAAATCGGTCTCGAACTCGAGCGCGCGGTCGGACGCGGCGCGCGCGAAGTCGCGCACGACGCGGGCGGCGACGTCGCGCGCGTCGACGGGGGCCAGGCGCGGGGAGACGACGCCGGACTCCATGCGCGAGAGGTCGAGGAGGTTGACGACGAGGCGGATCAGGCGGTCGGAGTGGCGCGCGGCGATCTGCGCGAGCATGGTCTGCTGCGGCAGCAGCGGGCCCGCGGCGCCGTCGAGCAGCTCGGAAACCGAGCTCTTGATGAGGGCCAGCGGCGTGCGCAGCTCATGCGAGAGCGTGCCGATCCACTGGTCCTTGAGCTTCTCGCGCCGCACGACCTCCTCGCGGGCGAGTTGCGCCGTCTTGCGCTCGATCGCGTAGCGGATCGAGCGCTTGAGCAGGCGCGAGTCGGAGCTGGCCTTGATCATGTAGTCCTGCGCGCCGAGGCGCATCGCCTCGAGGCCGGAGGACTCGTCGCCCTGGTTCGTCGCGACGAGCACGGGCATGTCGGGCGCGGCGGCGAGCACGGCGCGCGCCGAGTCGAGTCCGTCGGCGTCCGGCAGCCCGAGGTCGACGAGCGCCGCGTCGTACCTGGAAGCCGCGAGCTTCTGCAGGCCCTCGGCCAGGCGCGACGCGACGTCGATCTCGAAGAAAAGTCTCATGCCGTCCGGCTCGGCGAGGCAGAGGCGGACCATAGTCGCGTAGTCCTCGTCGTCCTCGATCATGAGGAGGCGAATCGGCTTGTCTCCCATGCGATCAGTGTAGTGTCCCGGCGGCAGGAGGGCCAGTAAAGGATTTCTTAAATCCTCGTCGTAAAACCGTCACGTTGAAAAGGGTCAGACCTTACACGTTTCACTTTCCACCGGGTTCGCCGGAGAGGGAAAGTGAAACGTGTAGGTCTGACCCTAGAAGCGGGGGCGCGGCGGGCGCGGACGGCGGCGACGCCTTCGGCGAGGTCGGGGCCCTTGAAGGTCTCGGCCTGGCCCTTGGCCTCGTGCAGAAGCCAGGGTTCGAGGTTCTCTCCCAGGCGCGTCTCGGCCTTGAGCAGGCGCAGGCTCGCGGCGGAGCCGGAGGCGACGCGCCCCGCGAGCTCCGCGCAGACCTCGTCGAGCTCGGCGGGGCTGGCGGCCCGGGCGCAGGCGCCGCCCCAAGCATGCAGGTCGCGTCCCGTGAACAGGCGGCCCGTGAACAGAAGTTCGCGCGCGCGCGCGTCGCCGAGCGCGGCCCGGGCGAGCGGCCAGGCGGCCATGCCCGGGTTGAGCCCGAGGCGCACGAAATTGAACCCGAGCTTGGCCTCGTCGGCGACGGCGCGCAGGTCGCAGGCCAGCGCCAGGCACAGGCCGGCGCCGACGGCCGTGCCGTGGACCTTGGCGATCGTGGCCTGAGGCAGGTCGCGCACTGAGAGGAAAGAGCGGTAGAAGCGGCGCATGAGGGGCGCCAGCGTCGCTTTCGGGCGGCCCATGTTCTTCTCGATGAAGGCGAGGTCGCCGCCCGCGGAGAACGCGGCGCCGGCGCCCTCGAGGACCACGACGCGGGACTTCTCTTTCGCCGCGCGGCGGACGGCGGCCGCGAAGTCGGCGGCCATCGCCTCGGACATGGCGTTGAGCGCCTCGGGGCGTTCCAGGCGCAAGGTCGTGACGAGGCGGTCGGTGCGCAGGCTCACGAGGCTCATGGGCCGATTATACAACTGGTAGAATGCCCGCGTGAGCCTCAAGGATCTCGGCAAACGCCTGGAATGGGAGGGGAAGGCCGCCCTGCGCGGGACCTTGCTGCGCCTGCTGCCCAAGCCGAGGCGCCCGGACGCGCCGCCGGATCCCGCGAAGGTGCGCCGCATCCTCGCCGTGCGCCACGACGCGCGCCTGGGAAACCTCCTGCTGCTGACGCCGTCGCTGAGCCTGCTCAAGAAGGCCTTTCCCGCGGCGCGCGTCGACGTCCTGCTCGCGGACCGCTACGGCGACGCGCTCGCCAGCAACCCGGACGTCGACCGCGTTCTGACGGCGCGGTCCCTGCCGGGTCTGCGCTTCGGCGGCTACGACCTCGCCTTCGATTTCTCGCCGCACCACGCGTTCTCGCTGTCGAGCGCGACGTGGACGGCGCTCTCGGGCGCGCCGCGGCGGATCGGCTTCGATCGCGGGGACGCGGCCAAGTTCCTGGGAGACCTCGTCCCCGTCCCCGCCGCGCAGGCCCACGAGACCGAAAACCTGGCGGCGCTCGTGCGGCACGCGGCGCCCGCGCTCAAGGCCGCGACGCCGAATACCTCGTGGCATTTCGCCGGCGGGGAAAGGAGGAAGGCGCGCGCGCCTGGAGTTCGTGGGGGCTCGACGGGACCTCGGTCGCGCTGTTCCTCGGCGCGCGGGCCGAGAAGCGCCTCGATCCCTCCTGGTTCCTCGACTTGGGGTCGCGCTTGGTGAAGGCGGGACGCAAGGCCGTGCTGACGGGCGGGCCCGCCGAGCGCGAGCTGCTGCGCGGACGGGCGATCCCGGAAGGAGTCGTCGTCGCGCCCGAGCTTCCGCTGCGCGCGTTCGCCGCCGCCGTGTCGCACGCGCGCGCGGTGCTGACGGCCGACACCGGCCCGATGCACCTCGCCGTCGCCCTCGGCGTGCCGACTCTCCAGCTCTTCGGCCACACCGAGCCGTGGCGCTTCGGCTACGAGCGCCCGCCGCACCTCGTGCTCGAGACGCCGGGACGCCACCCCGAGCCCGACGAGGCCTGGGTCGCGCTGTCGGCCCTGCTCAGTAGGGGCTGAGCCGGCGCACGTGCTCGAGGAGCGCGGCGCGCGCCTCCTCGACGGTCGTCTCGCGGCAGGACTCCCACTCGGGGCAGACGACGCCGCCGTGCCGCGCGCCGCGCGGCCGCCAGACGGCCTGCGTATAGCCCGCGTAGAAGCCGAACGTGGGCACGCCGAGCGCCGCGGCGAGGTGGGTCGTGCCCGTGATGTTGCAGACGAAGAGGTTCATGCGCTTGAGCATGGCGCCCGTGACGCCGAGGCGCGCCTCCGGCAGGATCGGAACCGGGCGCTTGAGCTTGGCCGTGATCGCCTCGACTTTCGCCCGCTCGCCGGGGCCGCCCATGAAGAAGAGCTTGAGACGCGCGTCGTCGAGCAGCGAATCGGCGAGCTCCGCGAACTTCTCCTCGGGCCAGCGGAACGAGAAGCGGTCGAAGTTCCCGGGATGGATGACGACGCGGAAGGCTCCGCCGCCGGACGCCGGCAACGACGAGAGCAGGCGGTCGCCGTCGTCGAGGTCCCCGGCGGCAGGCGCAGTTCGGGGTCCTGGTCGTACGGCGCGTCGAACGCCGCGGCCAGGCGCGCGTAGCGGTCCCACATGTGCTCGCGCTCGGCGGGGGCCGGCAGGACCTCGGTGAACACGCCGGCGGCGCGCGGTCCCTTGTCGAAGGCGAGCTTGCGCGGCGCTCTCACCGCGCGCGCGATCAAGGTCGAGGTCTTCGAGTAGGAGGAGTTGAGGTCGACGAGCGCGTCGCACGGCTCGCGGAGGAGGTTCCAGGCCAGGCCCAGGTGGGAGCCCAGGCGGGCGGGCTTGTCGAGCACGGCCCATTCGTCGACGAAAGGGATCAGGGGAAGCACCTGCACGCTGCGCCAGCCCACGATGAGGCGGATGCGGGCCTTGGGGTATCGGCGGCGCAGGGCCCGGAGCAGGGGGTCGCGACGATCACGTCCCCGACGCGGCCGATGTAGAGGGCGGTGATCCGTTCCACGAAGGCATTATAGCAAGCGCCGTCGCAGGACCGTGACGGACCGGGCCTTGCCGGGGTCCTGGCGCGCCCGTATACTGCGAAACAGTGGGCACGACCCGTCTGCGTTCTCTCGACGTGTTCCGCGGCCTGACCGTCGCGGCGATGGTGCTCGTCAACTCGCCGGGCTCCGACGAGGTGTACGCGCCCCTGCGCCACTCCGTCTGGAGCGGCTGGACGCCGACCGACCTCATCTTCCCGTCCTTCCTGGTGATCCTCGGCGTCTCCGCCGCGTTCTCCGACCGCGCGCGGCGGGCGCGCGGAGAGCGCCCCGGGGAGCACGCGCGCCGGGCGCTGCTGCGCGCCGCCTTCCTGTTCGGCCTGGGGGTGATCGAGAACTGGTTCGAGTTCAGCTCCCACGGCGCCGTGCGCCTGCCCGGGGTCCTGCAGCGCATCGCGCTGTGCGCGCTCGGCGTCGAGGCCTTCCTCGCGCTGGGGCGGCCGCGGCTCGAGGCCGCGGGGGCGGCCGCGCTGCTGCTCGGCTACTGGGCGCTCCTGGGAGGCGACGTCACGCCCGGCGGGAACTTCGCCTACGCCCTCGACCGGCGCCTGCTCGGGCCGCACCTGCTCGACGACCGGTGGGGCGATCCCGAGGGTCTGCTGTCGACCTTGCCCGCGCTCGCGACCTGCCTGATCGGCGTGCTCGCCGGCCGCGCCCTTTGCGCCGCCGGGCCGGCGCTTGCGCGGCGGCTCGGCGAGGCGGGCCTCGGGCTCGCGGCGGCCGGCTCGCTGTGGAGCCTCGCGTTTCCGCTCAACAAGCACCTCTGGACGAGCTCGTTCGCGCTGTTCTCCGGAGGCCTGGCGCTCGCGGGGCTCGCCGCCTGCCTGCGCCTCGTCGAGGGACGGCCCGCGCGCTGGGCGGCTCCGTTCGAGGCGCTCGGCCGGGGAGCCCTGGCCGCGTACGTGCTCGCGGGAGCGGGCTACGGGATCCTGGAGTTCCTGGACCTCAAGCGGCCTCTCAACGGCCTCTTCGAACCCTTCATGAGCCAGCGCGGCGCGTCCGCGCTGTTCGCGCTCGCCTACACGGCGGCCTGCGCGGCCGCCGCCTCACTCGTAGCGCAGCGCCTCGATCGGCGACAGCAATGAGGCCTTGCGCGCCGGCCAGAAGCCGAACAGGACGCCGGTGCCCGACGAGAAGACGAACGCGAGCGCGACCGACTGGGGCGTGACGATCGCCGCCCAGCCCGCGAACGCCGACATGCCGAAGGCGATCGCCATGCCGAGCGCGATGCCGATGAGTCCTCCGCACGTCGACATCGCGACGGCCTCGATGAGGAACTGGATGAGCACCGCGCGGCGCGTGGCGCCGATCGCCTTGCGCAGCCCGATCTCGCGCGTGCGCTCGCTGACCGAGACGAGCATGATGTTCATGATGCCGATGCCGCCGACGATGAGGGAAATCGCCGCGACGATCCCCAGCAGCAGAGAGAATATCTTCGAGGTACCCGTCAGCGCCGCCTGGATCTCCGCCATGTTGCGCAGCGTGAAGTCGTCCTCCTTGTAGTCGGGGAGTCGGTGGCGCTTGCGCATCAGCTGACGCACGGATTCGATCACGGCGTCGGTCTGCTCCGGTCCCGCGGTCTCGATCGAGACCGTGCCGAGGAACTGGCGGCCGAGAACGCGCTTCATCGCGGTCTTGAGCGGAATGACGATGCGGTCGTCCTGGTCCATGAAGCCGCCCGAGCCTTTGCGCGGCAGAACGCCGATGACGCGGAATTTCACGGAGTTCACGTTGATCGTGCGGCCGACGGGGTCGTCCTCGCCGAACAGGGCGGTCACGACGGTCGGGCCGAGCAGGGCGACGCGCGCCATGTCCTCGTTCTCCTGCGCGGTGAAAAAGCGTCCGTAGTAAGCCTGCGCGTTGCGCATGTCGGCGTACTCGGGTTCGGCGCCGGTGAGATTCGTGTTGACGTTCTTGTCGGCGTAGACGGCCTGCACGTTGCCGCTGACCTCGCCCGCGGCTCGCACGACGCCGGGGTGCGCGCGCCGGATCGCGGCCACGTCGTCCATCGCGAGGCGGCTGAAGGAGCCCTGCGCGCCGCGCGCGCCCCGCCGCCGCCGCGCGGCGCCTGGGGAGAGCATGACCAGGTTCGAGCCGAGGCTCGAGAGCTGGGTCTCGACCGACTTCTGCGCGCCCTTGCCGATCGCGAGCATCGCGATGACCGCGGTCACGCCGATGAGGATGCCCAGCATCGACAGCGCGCTGCGCAGCTTGTTCGCGCGGATCGCCGACAGCGCGGAGCGCACATGCTCGACGAACTCCTCGCGGCTGAGCTCGCGCGGCGGGGAAGCGAGTCGAGCGAGGCGGCGGGAGCGAGCGCGGCCGCCGCCGTGCCGCCGCCGCCGCGGCGCTCGGAGTTCAGGACGTCGGAGACGACGAGCCCGTCCTTGATCTTGATGACGCGCTTGGCGTAGGCCGCGATGTCGGGCTCGTGCGTCACCATGACGACCGTGATGCCGGAGGCGTTCATGTTCACGAGGCGGCCCAATATCTCCTCGGCCTGGTCGGAGGCGAGATTGCCGGTCGGCTCGTCGGCGAAGATCAGGCGCGGCTTGTTGACCAGGGCGCGCGCGATCGCGACGCGCTGCTGCTGGCCGCCGGAGAGCTGGTTCGGCGCGTGGTCCATGCGGTCGCCGAGCCCGACTTCGCGCAGAACCTCGGCGGCGCGGGCGAGGCGGCCCGGTTCCCCCGTGTAGAGCATCGGCAGGCCGGCGTTGTCCTGGGCGCTCGTGCGCGCGAGCAGGTTGAACATCTGGAAGACGAAGCCGATCGTGCGCGAGCGCAGCGCGGCGCCCTCGTCGTCGGAGAGTCCCGTGACGTCGTGCCCTAGAAAGCGGTATGAGCCCGTCGTCGGGCGGTCGAGGAGGCCCAGGATCTGCGTCAGCGTCGACTTGCCGGAGCCCGAGGGGCCCATGATCGCGACGAACTCTCCGGCTTCGATCGTCAGGTCGATGCCCTTGAGCACGTCGAGCTTGCCGCCGCCCACGAGGTAGGACTTCGTGACGCCGCGCAGCTCGATGAGCGGGGGCATGCTCAGTGCGCGGGCGCCGAGCCCGAGGACGCGGAACCCGAGCGCTGGCGCGGGCGGGGCGCGGCTCCCTGGGTCTGTCCCATGCCGCGGCCGCGGCCGGGCATCGAGGACAGAGGGCTCGTCTCGGGCGCCTTCTGCGCCACGTAGCCGCCCTGGGACAGGAGAACCTTCTCGCCTTCGGCCAGTCCCTCGACGATCTCGATCTGGTCGTCGCTCTCGATGCCGGTCTTCACCGCGCGCGTCTCGACGGACTTCCGGTCTTCGGAGGGGATCGTCACGACGCGCTTGCCGCCGGGCCCGTCTTTGACGGCCGCGGCCGGCACCAGGATCGCGTCCTCCTTGCGGCGGACGAGGAAGCTGACGTTGGCCGTCATCTGCGAGCGGAAGAAGGGGGAACCTTGTCCGGCCGGACCTTGACGCCGTAGGTGATCACGTTCGAGACGTTCTTGCCCTCGTACAGGATGTCGAAGACCTTGCCCTCGACGGGCTGGTCCGGATAGGAGTCCAGGCGGATGCGCGCCTTCTGGCCGAGGACGATCTTGCCGATGTCGGACTCGTCGACGGACGCGTTGACGATCAAGGTGTCGGCGACGGCGTAGAGGACGGTGCCGGCGTCGACGGCCTGGCCGACGACGACGTTCTTGAGGATCACCTCTCCCGGAAGCGAGGCGAACACGGCCGTCGGCTTGTAGGCGTCCTCCCATTTCTTGACGGCCTCCGGCCCCTGGGCGCGAGCGGCGTCGAGGATCGCGGTGCGGTCGTTCGAGCTCATCCAAGCCACGACTTGGCCCGAGGCGACGCGCTGCCCCTCGTCGACGAGCAGCTTCTCGATGCGGCCGCCGACGGGCGGCTTGATCTCGACGCGGTTCTGGGGGCGACGGAGCCCGTGGCGTCGACCGACTGCGAGATGGGCCCCCTCACGGCGTCGACCGCGCGGCCGCGTCCCTCGCCGCGCCCGCGGCGCGCGCCGGCCTGCCATTTCCAGACTCCGCCCGCGACGGCGAGGACGGCGACGACGGCGATGATCACGCGCTTCATTTATTCTCCGAGGGCCCTGCCGAGGGCGCGATGCCAGGCCGTCTCCGCGTCCATCGCGTTGCGGCGCGCCGAGAGCGCCGTGCGCTCCGCCGAGACGCGGTCGGACACGATGCCTTCCCAAATCTCGAACGTCATCAGGCCGGAGCCGTAGCGCACGTCCGCCTCGTCGTTGCGCTGGCGGGCCGCGGCGAGCAGAGCCTCCTGCACCTTCACCTGATCGTTGGCGTCCGCGAAGTTGGACCAGGCCGTCTCGAGGTCCGACAGCGCCGTCTGCCGCGCGGCGGAAAGGTCCGACTGGACCCGCTCGTAGCCGAGGCGCGAGGCGCGCGTGTCGAGAAGCGCCTTCGCGGGGCCGCCCCCGAAGAGGCCGTAGCTGAGGCTCGCGCCCGCGCTCCAGCCGTAGCGGGAGCTCGGGAATTCCGTGGGCCCGGAGCGCGTGCGGCTGTAGGACGCCGACAAGGTCGGCCAGAAGACGGCGTTGGCCGCGTCGAGCGAGGCCTTCGACGAGCGCACGGACGCCTCGGCGATGGCGACGTCGGTGCGCAGGGGAAGCAGCGCGCGGAAGTCGTCCGGGCGCGGGGCGGCGGCGCCGAGGCGAAGGCCCCGGTCGCGGCGAACGCCTCGAACTCCTCGCGGCCGAGCCGGCCGGCCATGTCGCGCTGGGAGGTGCGCACGTCGCGCTCGCCGGCGATCACCGCGTATTCCGCCTGCATGAGCTGGGCGCGGGCGCGCAGCATGTTGCCCTTCGACTCGCGGCCGGCGTCGTAGCGCAGGCCGACGAGCTCCGAGCCCCGGCGGCGGATTTCGACGATGCGCCGCGAGGCCTCGAGCGAGACCTGGACGAACAGCAGCTCCGAGAACGACTGGCGCAGGCTCGAGCGCAGCGCGGCCGACTGCGCGCGCAGGGACGCTTCCGCGGCGTTCAGCGAGGCCGAGGCGGAGCGGATCGACGCCGCCGTGCCGGCGCTGAACAAAGTCACGCCCGCCGACGCCGAGGCGGAGTACGCGGGCTTGCGCGCCGTGTTCGACTCCGACACCGAGTTCGACAGCGACAGGGAGGGAAGGAACCCGTTGAAGGAGGAGTAATAGGAGGCGCGGCTCGCGTCCACGCTGAGGCGGCTGGACGCCAGCGAGGGATTTCGGGAGGCCGCGCGCGCGACGGCATCGTCCCAGGTCAAGGCCGGCTCGGAAGCGCGCGCGGCGGCTCCCGCGAGGAGCAGCGCGGCGGCGCTAAGGCTTCTTCGCATCCGGCGGCCCTTCCTCCCGCATGCGCCGGTCCCAGCGCTCGCGCAAGGCGGTGAACTTCGCCTTCTGCGCGTCGTCGAGCAGGGGCTCGATCTCCTTGTCGATGCCGGCGCGCAGGAGGCGGACTCGTTCCGCTCCCTCGCGCCTCGCCGCGGCGAACTGATCTTTGCGCGAGGCCATGATCGCGCGGATCGCGGAAGTCTGGGCGTCGGTCAGCTTGAGCTCTCGGCGCAGCTTCTTGAGCGCCTTCTCGGGGTTCGGCCCTTCGCGGCGCATGCGCCGCTGGCCCGCGCGCTCGAGCCGCGAGCCGGCGAATACGCCGAGGAGCAGGCCGCCGAGCAGGGCGGGCAGGACGAGCCTCCAGCCCCGCGTCACGGCGCCACCTCGAAGACCCCTTCATACGAGGGGAGGGCGCCGCGCCCGTCGGCGACGAGCTGAGCGTCGAGCGGGAGGTCGAAGCGGTCCGCGGACGGGAGCCACACCGCGGCGACCAGGCCCGCCAGCGCGAGCGCGAAGCCGGGCGCCAGCCAGCGGCCGGCGAAGCGCTCCCACGGGCTGACGGCGTCGGCCTCGACGCGGCCCATCACGCGGGCGACGAAGGCCTCGGTCGCGCGGGGGTCGGCGGGGGCGGCGGCCCGGAAAAGGACGGCTCCCAGGCGTCGCAGGCGCGCGGCGTCGGCTCCGCAGTCCGCGCAGGAGGCGGCATGGGCTGAGACGGCGGCGGCCTCGGCCGCGCCGAGCTCGCCGTCGACCCATTCTCCCAGCAACGTCCTGACTTCCTCGTGTTTCATGGCTCTCCCTGATTAGACGTCCCGGACGTCCGAAAAGTGTCGCGCCGCTTCCAGCAGCTCGGCGCGGGCGCGCCTCAACCGCGCCTTGACCGAATCGAGCGAGCAGGACATCGCGTCGGCGATCTCCTCGTAGCTGAGCCCCTCGGTCTCGCGCAAGGTCAGCGCGAGGCGCTGCTCGGGGTTCAGGCGCGCGAGCAGGCGTTCGGCCGTGTCTCTCGCCTCGAGCGCCTTGGCGGGGGACTCCTCCGAGAGGGCGAGCCCGAGGGCCGCCCCGTCGGCCTCGAGCAGGGCGTCGAGCGACTCGGAGCGCCGGCGCGACGCCGCGCGAAGGACGTCGAGGCAGTGGTTGACGGCGATCCGGTGCAGCCAGGTGGCGAAGGCCGACCGGCCGTCGAAGCGCCCGAGGGACCGGTGGGCCTTCAGAAAGGTCTCCTGCGCCGCGTCGTCGGCCTCGGCGGGCCCGCCGAGCGTCGCCTCGCACAGCGCGCGCACGCGCGGCGCGTGCCGCCGCACGAGTTCGGCGAAGGCGGCGTCGTCGCCGCCCGCCGCGCGACGGGCGAGATCCTCGTCCCTCGGCTCGCCCATCCTAGCGCGCGGCGGCCCCGAACTTCTCGTCCTTGAGCCGCTCGGCCTCGCGCACGGCGCGCATGACGGCGGCCGTCGTCTCGGTCGCCCGTCCGCTCTCGACGCGGACGAGCAGGCTGTAGGCGGCGGGCACGACGAACAAGGTCAGCAAGGTCGACACCGACACGCCGCCGATCAGCGAGAGCGCCATCGGCACCGTCGTCTCCGAGCCGGCGCCGCGCGAGAGCGCGGTCGGGACCGCGGCCGCGATCGTCGCGACCGAGGTCATCAGGATCGGCCGCAGGCGCACCGGGCAGGCGTCGAGCAGGGCCGCGCGGGGCTCGAGGCCCTCCTCGCGCCGCTGGTTCGTGAAGTCGACGAGCATGATCGAGTTCTTTTTGACAAGGCCCATGAGGAGCAGCAGGCCGATCATCGAATTGATGTTCAGGCTGCGGTCGAACGCGAGCAAGGTCAGGAACGCGCCCGACATGCTGAACGGGAGGGCTAAGAGGACCGTGAACGGGTGCACGAAGCTGTTGAACTGCGAGCCGAGCACCATGTAGGCCACCAGGATTCCCAGGACCAGCGCGAACAGCAGGCTCTGGAACGACTCCTTGAACGTCTGCGAAGAGCCGGAGAGGACGACGTGGTAGCCGTCGGGCAGCGTCTCCTTGGCCAGCTTCTCGACGTCGGCGAGCACCTGCGCTTGGGATTTCCCGGGCGCCACGTTGGCGAACACGCCGATCGCGCGCTCCCGGTCCTTGCGCGTGATCGCGAGCAAGGTCGGCTCCTCGTCGATGTCCACGACGTCCGACATGCGGATCATCTCGCCCCGCTGGTTGCGCACGTAGAGGCGGCGGATCGCGTCGGCCGACAGGCGGTCGCCCGTCTCGGCGCGCACGCGCACGTCGTAGCGGCGGCCGTTGTCGGTGAAGAGGCCCGAGCGCACGCCGCCGATCATCGCGTTGATGGTCGTCCCGATCGACTGGATGCTGACGCCGCGGGCGTACGCCTTCTGCCGGTTCGGGTGGACCCGGATCTCCGGGAGGCCGGTCTTGTAGTCGGTGTCGACGTCCACGACGGAACCGGACTTCTCCAATTTCTCCTTCAGCTCGACCGCGGACTTGGTGAGGATGTCCCAGTTGGGGCCGCGGACGGTGAATTCGATCGGGAAGCCGCGCGAGGACGAGAAGCCGCCCTGCGAGAGGTCCATGATGAACGCGCGCATCGACGGGATCGCGTTGAGGTCCTTGCGCGCGGCGGCCATCATCGTGCCCTGCGTGATCTTCTTGCCGTCGGGGCCGAGCGGGCGCTCGGAAATCGGCTTCATCGTCAGGAACATCATGCCCGCGTTGACCTCGCCGCCGCCGAAGCCTCCGACGGCCGCGTAATAGCGGTCGAGAGCCGGCTGCTTCAGCAGCCACGCCTCGACCTCCTTGAACTTGGCGTCGGTGAACTCCATCGAAGAGCCGACGGGGGTCTCGAGGCGCATCATGAACATCGACTGGTCCTGCGCGGGGACGAACTCCTTGCGGATGTACTTCACCGAGATCATCGAGAGCGCGAAGAACAGCGCGGCGGCGCCGACCGTCTTCCAGCGGCGGTCGAGCGTCCAGGCGAGGCCCCGGCGATAGCGCTCGGTCAGCGAGGCGAACGTGCGGTCGACGGCCTGGATGATCCGGTTGCCGTGCGTCGCGGTCTCGAGGAACTGCGACGTGCGCATCGGAGCGAGCGTGAGCGCCTCGAGCAGCGAGAAGCTGACGGCCGCCGAGATCGTCACGCCGAACTGGAAGAAGAACTTGCCGATGATGCCCTTCATGAACACGACGGGCAGGAAGATCGCGAGGATGGCGAGCGTGGCCGCCAGCGCGGCGAACGCGATCTCGCGCGCCCCGAACACCGACGCGTCGAGGCGGTTCTTGCCGAGCTCGTGGTGCCGCACGATGTTCTCGAGCACCATGATCGCGTCGTCGACGACGATGCCGATGGACAAGGTGAGGCCGAGCAGGGTGAACGAGTTCAGCGTGAAGCCGAGGAAGTAGGTCACGATGAACGTCCCGAGAACCGACGTCGGGATCGCGAGCAGCACGTTCAGGGTGGAGGACCACGAGCCCAGGAACAGCCAGCACACGAGCGACGTCAGCACGGCCGCGAGAATCAGATGGTGCGTCAACTCGGCGACGGACTGCTTGATGAACTGCGTGGAGTCGAAGTTGACGCCGAGCTTCATGCCCTTGGGCAGGCCGGGCTTGATCTCCTCCATGCGCTTCTTGACGCGGTCGGCGATCTCGACGGCGTTGGCGCCGCGCTGCTTGCGGATGCCGATGCCGACGGCACGTGATCCGTTTACTCGAGAAATGCGGCGCTGATCGGCGAGGCCGTCCTCGATGCGCGCGACGCGCTTGAGCGGGATCGGCACGTGGATCGCCTGGCCGCCGCGCTGGGTGATCAGCAGCTCGCCGAACTTCGCGGGATCGGAGAACTCGCCGAGCGTGCGGACGTTGAACTCTTTGGTCGGCGTCTCGATCTGGCCGGCCGGGACCTCGGCGTGCTCGCGGCGGATGGCGGCGAGGACGTCCTCGACCGTGATCTGCTCGGCCGCCATCTTCTCGGCGTCGAGCCAGACGCGCAGGTTGCGGTTGATCAGCCCGCCGAGGAAGATGTCGCCGACGCCGGGAACGGTCTGGAACTTGTTCTTGAGCACGTCCTGCGTGTACACCATCAGGTCTTTGACGGGGACGTCGTCGCCGGAAACCGCGAGCCACATGATCGGCTGGTCCTCGGGGTTGACCTTCATGACGATGGGGGGATCGATGTCGCGCGGCAGGCGCTGCTGGGCCTGCGCGATCTTCGTCTGGATCTCCTGCAGCGCGAAGTCGACGGGCCGGTCGAGCTCGAGCTCGACGGTGATCGCGGCCTGGCCGAGCTTGGAGGAGGAGCTGATCTGCTTGACGCCTTGGACGGAGGTCACCGCGTCCTCGATGACGTCGACGACCTCGGCCTCCATGATCTCCGGCGCGGCGCCGTCCCAGGTCACGGTGATGTTGACGACGGGGAAGTCGACGTCCGGCATCTGCGAAACGCCCATGCGGCTGTAGCCGACCCAGCCGAAGAGCATCAGCCCGAACATGAGCATCCAGGCGAAGACGGGGTTCTTGATGGAAAGGTCGGAAATCGTCACAGGGAGCCTCCGGGAACGCCCGCCGCGACCTCGAGCCGCACGCGGGACCAGTACGAGTCGACGCGCGCGGCGTTGAGCGCGAGGCGCGTCTGCTGCAGGACGTTGAGGCCGCCGAGCACGTCGAGGTTCGTGACCTGCCCGAGCCGGTAGTCGTCGCTCTGGGCCTTCGCGTTCTGCTCGGCCAGCTTCTCCGCCGCGTCGAGCGCCGCGACGACCGAGTACGAGGCCGTCAGGTCCTGGTACGCCGAGCGCGTCTCGAGCTCCGCCGTGCGCACGGCCTGCGACAGCGCGGCGTCCTGGGCCTTCGCGCGCGCCTTCGCCTGCCGCGACTGCGCGCTGATCTCGCCGCCCGCCCACAGCGGGAGGGAGCCGGTGATCGTCGCGTCCCACTTCACGTCCTGCGTGAAGGACGGCGGGCGCTTCAGGTAATAGTTCGCGTCGGCCGAGATGGAGGGCCAGCGCCGACGCGTGACGACCTTGATCGAGTCCTCGGCGGCGTTCTTCTCGGCGCGGGCCGACTCGACGTCGGCGCGGCCGCGCGCGCGCGACAGCGCCGCGTCGAGCGCGGGGGAGCCGCCGGCACGGGAACGGGGGCGGGCGCCAGGCGCTCGTCGAGGCCGGTCAGGAAGCCGAGGCGGAATTGCGCGACCTGCTCGGCCGCCCGCGCGCTCTCGAGTTGGGCGACGAGCTGGGCGGCCTGCGACTCGGCGGCGAGGTGCTCGCTCGGGCGGGCGCGTCCGAGGCGGCGGAACTCCTTGAGGTCCTTCACGCGGTCGCGGGTGATGTCGAGCAGGGCCGACCGGATGCGGATGTCCTCCTGGGCGGCCGACAGGTCCAGATAGGACCGCGCGACGTCCCTGTAGAGGAGGTGCTTGGCGCGGGCCAGGCGCAGCTCGGCGGCGCGTCCCTGGTCCTTGGACGCGCGGTAGGCGAGGAACTCGCGGAAGCCCGAGAACAGGGGCTGCTGCAGGTTCACCCAGGCCTGCTCGCGCTGGCGCTGAAGGAAGAGGCCGCTCTGGCCGCGCGGCACGTCCTGGAACGTCTCGGTGCCGAACACGGTCAGCCGCGGCATCACGCGCGAGAAGATCTCCTCGGCGCGGGCCACGGTCTCCTCGTACGTCGCGCCGGAGATCGCGATCTCCTCGCTGCGCGCCAGCGCGAGCTCGTAGGCCTCGGGCAGGGCGATCGGGCGGCCGGAGACGGGGGCCGTCGACGCGGCCTGGGCCGCGGCGAGGGAGGGCAGCAGCAGGAGCGCGGCGAGGAACGCCCTCACAGGGCGACTCCGCTGCCCTCGAGGAAGAAGGTGACGATCTTCTCCGCTTCCTTCTCGAGCGGCCGGTCGTGCTTCTCGAAGAGCTTGCGCATCGTCGCCGTGCGGCACAGCACGAAGAACGCGCCCGTCGCGAAGTCGAGGTCGGCGGACTTGCCGCCGTCCTTCGCGGCGAGGACGAGGATCGCGCGCATGCGCGCGTGGTTGGCCTTGAACTTGTCCATGAGCTTGTCGCAGGACTTGTCGCCGCAGCCCGGGAAGCGGCCCGTCGCGACCTGGGCCATGAAGTCGCGGTTGTGGTCGAAATGGTTCAGGACGACCTTCGCGGTCGCGAGAAGGAGGTCCTTGCCCGCGAGGCCGGTTTTGGGGAGGGTCTCGAGCTCGAGTCCCAGGCCGTCGACGAGGTCGGCGAACACCGCGGTGAAGAGCTCGTCCTTGCTCTTGTAGTGGAGAAACAGCGTGCCCTTCGCGACGCCCGCGTCGCGCGCGATGTCGTCGAGGACGAGGTCCTGGAACCCGCGCTTGACGAGGAGGCGGCGCGCCGAGGCGAGGATCAGGCGCTTCTTGGAATCGGGATCGCGGACGACGGTTTTCACGGTGGGCATATGAATTCCTATAATGACTGACTGGTTAGTCATTATATTACCACCGGCTCGGCGATCTGTCAAGCGGCGTCAATACGCTATGACCCGGAGGTCATGATAAAATCACCCCATGAAAACCCTCGCGCCGCTCTGCCTCCTCGTCCTCGCCGTCCCGGCCGCCGCCAAGCCGTGGAAGAACGCCCTCGAACTGTCGTTCGTCTCCGCGAACGGAAACTCGAAGACGCAGACGACCTCGGCCAAGGACTCGTTCTCGTACGACTTCGACGCGCTGACCAGGCTCGAGCTCGAGGGCGGCGGACTCGGAGCGCGCAGCGACGGCCGCGTCACGGCCGAGCAGTATTTCGCGCAGGAGAAGCTCTCGCGCAAGGTCACGGACCGGAACTACGTCTTCGAGAAGTACCGCTGGGACCGGAACCTGTTCGCCGGCATCCTGCACCGCCACGACTTCTCCGTCGGCTTCGGCCGCGAGCTGTGGAAGACCCCGAAGGACCTGCTCATCGGGGAGCTGGCTCCCGGCTACCTCAACGAGGAGCGCCTCGGCGACAAGCGCCTGAGCTTCGCGTCGGCCCGCGCGTACGCGAAGTACGAGCGGTCGCTCAGCGAGACGGCCAAGTTCTCGCAGGACGCCGAGTACGTGCTGAGCCTGGCCGACGCGCGCGACGCGCGCATGAACACCGAGACCGCCCTCGTCGCCGCGCTGACGACCTCGCTGTCGGTCAAGAACTCCTTCGTCTGGCGGCACATGTCGCGCCCGCCGGCCGGCAAGCGCAAGGACGACACGATCCTGTCGGTCGCGCTGATCGCCTCCTTCTAAAGGAAGCTAGAGCCCCGCGCGCAGCAGCGCGAGGGCGAGCAGGGCCGGAACGCCCTGCAAGAGGAAGATCGTCCCGCGCGCCGTGAGGCCGCCGGCGGCGCCGGCGACGGCGACGCAGCCGAGGAAGAACGTCTTGAGCTGGGGCGCGAGAGCCGGGTCCGCCGTGAGCGCCCAGCCGAGCCCGGCGGCGAGGAACAGGTTGTAGACGCCCTGATTCTTCGCGAACACGGCCGCCGCTCCCGCCTGCTCCGCCGCGGTCAGACCGAAGACGCGGCGGCCGAGCGGCGTCTCGAACAGCAACGTCTCGAGCGCGAAGAAGGCCGCGTGCTGGGCGGCGACGAACCCGATCAGGGCGGAGGAAGCCGTCACGCCCGGATTCTATCCTATTGAGGCTTCGGCGTCAGCGAGAGCGCGTGAGCCCGGACGAAGCGCACCGACACGAGATCTCCCTCGCGCGTCCCGTCGAACCCCGGGACGGACGGCTCGACACCGAGCCTGAGCGGGGCGCCGCCGTCGGGGAGGAGGACGAGCTCGCGCCTCGCGCGGTCCACGGACACGACGCGTCCGGAGGCCGCGACGGTGCTCGGAGTCGACGCGTCGGCCGCCGCGAGCGCGCGCTCCTCGGCCGCGGACGGCGCCCCGGGGCGCGAAATCGAAGACGCGGAGGCCGGCACGTACTGGACCTCGACGACGGACCCCGGCGCCAGGCGCGACACGTCGAAGACCTCCTCGGGCACGAGGATCTCGACGCCGCGGCCGGAGCGGTCGCGAAGCGTCACGACGCGGGTCGTCCGGTCGACGGCGCCCACCTCGCCGCGCGCGGAGACGATTTCGGTCGGATAGAGCGGAGGAAGAGCCGCGGCCGGGCCGCAGGCCAGCAGGACGGCGATCAAGAAGCGTTTCATGGGGGAGTCCTCCTTCGCCCAGTGTACGGCCGCCGCGCGCGGGGCGCGATGGCGGCCGGGCAACGCTTTCGTGCTAGGCCGGCGTCTTGAGCCGCGCGACTTCGGCCTCGAGCTCGCGGAACTTCACGAGGAGCTCGGGCAGCTTCGCGAGCGAGGCGTTCATCTTGTGCATCTCGCGCGCGGGACGAGCCGGGGAGCCGAAGTAGGCCGTCTTGGCCTCGGTGTCCTGCGCGATCGCCGAGAAGCCCATGACGACGGTGCCCGCCTTGAGCAAAGTCTGCGGCTTGATGATGCACATGCCGGAGATCATGACCCCGTCCTCGGCCGTGACCGAACCGCCGAGCGCGGAGTTGCCCACGATGTAGATGTAGCGGCCGATGCGGCAGTTGTGGCCGACGTGCACCTGGTCGTCGAACTTCGTGTGGTCGCCGATCGTCGTGCTCTCGATCGTCGCGCGGTCGACCGTGCAGGAGGCGCCGATCTCGACGTGGTCGCCGATCACGACGTTGCCGATCTGCGGGACCTTGTGGCGGCCCGTCGGGCCGTCGTAAAAGCCGAAGCCGTCGGCGCCGATAACGGTGCAGCCGTGGATCACGCACTCCCGGCCGATCACGCAGCGATGGCCGAGGACCGAGTTCGGGCCGAGGGCGCTGCCCTCGCCGAGGACCGCGAACTGCTCGACGACCGCGCCCGCGTGCACGACGGCGCGCTCGCCGATCACGGCGCCTTCGAGGATCACGGCGCCCGGCAGGATCGAGGCGGAGGCCGCGACCTTGGCCGTCGGATGAACGAACGCCGCCGGCGAGACGCCGGGGGCGGGGCGCGGCGCCGTGTCGAAGCGCTTGAGGAGCGCGATGAGCGCCGGGCGCGCGGCCGCGTCGGGGGCGACGATCGCGTTGGCGAACTTCGGCGCCAACGAGGCGATCGTCAGCACGGGCGCGCCCTCGACGAGGCGGGGGCGGCGCTTCAGGAAGGCGGGGGTCTCGACGAAGTAGATCCGGCCCTTGTCGGGCGCGTCGCCCTCTGCGAGAGCCTCGGCGTCCGCCGGCCCGGAGATCGGCAGGGCGGGGTCGCCGGTGAAGGGCAGGCCGAGCGTCGCGGCGAGGTCTTTGAGGGTGATCATGCCTTTCGCCTCTCTTCCATGCTCTTGTGGTGGGCGCACAGCCGGCGCTTGCCGGATTTCTTCAGGCCGCTCTTCTTCAGGCATCGGTGAGCCTCGGTGTACGTCGAGGCGGGGGTGACGGCGTCGCACTGCTTCTTCAAGAGTCCAGGATAGCATTTAGCCGGCGGCGGGCGGGGAAGGCGGCGCGCGAGAGCAACTGGACGCACGCCGGATGAATTGATATTCTCGGCCCATGTTCGACCTGCTTCTCGCCGCGGAAGGCCCACGCGATCCGAAGCGGACGCCCCTGCCCCGCGAGGACAGGCGCGCGCGGGGAGCCGCCGCCGCGCGGTGCGTGCTCATCATCGACGACAGCGAGGAGGACTACACCCTCCTGCGCGCGGCGTTCGCCGTCAACGGCTTCGACAACCTGCGCTGGGCGCGCGACGCCGCGCAGGCGCGCGACTATTTCATGGGCCGGCCGCCTTTCTCCGACCGGGCCGCCAACCCGGTCCCCGACGTCGTGCTGCTCGACATCCAGCTCACGACGGCCGACGGCTTCTCCGTCCTCACCTGGCTGCGGGAACAGGCGCCGGCCGTGCGCCGCGTGCCCGTCGTCATGCTGACCACCTCCACCGATCCCTCGGAGCGCGCTCGCGCCTACGACATGGGAGCGAACTCCTTCTTGTCCAAGCCGACCGGGTTCGACGAGCTGAGCGCGACGGTCGGGGACCTCATCGGCTACTGGCTCAAGCGCAACCGCCCGGCCTAGTCCTCGAACAGCTCGGGCGTGAGGATCGGCTGGCGATTGAGCAGGTACTCGATCGTGCCGAGCCGGTCCTCATGATAGAACTCGACCTGCTCCAGGCCGATCTCCGCCTTGCCGATCTTCTCTCCGCCGGAGTCGGCGCCGCCGCGCCGGACCTTCACGTACTCGTAGCCGGAGACGAGCAAGGTCTTCTCGTCCTTCCATGCGAGCTTCGCGCCCTTGCCCCAGGAAAGGACGCGCACCGCGGCGAACTTGCCTTTGCGCCAGAACACGATCCCGTTGGACAGCGCGACCGCGGCGTGGACGGAGTCCGGCGACCACGCGCACGGGTCGTTCTCGGCCGCGACGCGCCAGCCGAACTCGCGGACGCCGTGGTTCTTGTCGTCCAGGATTGCGAAGCGCGAGCGCCAGATGCCGTGCCCCTGGGAGACGTCCATCTGGCCGAAGAAGACGAGCTTGAGCCGGCCGTCGGGCGACGGCTCCTGCGCGGCCCAGCCGTCCTTCACGTGGACCGCCTTGAGCACGGCCTTCTTCACCGCCGCGTCCTTGATCTCCTTGGGCATGGCATGATTTAACCAGAAAGAGGCGCGGACGAGAACCCGTCCGACGGGCGGGCTAACGCCCCAGCAACGCGAGAAGCCCGGTCTTCGTGAGCTGGTAGTCCCGCCGGCGGTCCGCGTAGAGCATCTTGTAGCTCAAGGCTCTTTGCGCGGCCCCGAGGGCGTCGGGGGAATTCTTGACCCCGCGCTCGTACTCGTCGAGGGTCCGGGCGAGGTACTTCGAACCCTGCGCGATGCGCTCCTCGGCGTAGTGGACGAGTTCGTGATCGTGCTTGAGGTCTTCCTTGGCGACGCGCACCTCGGCGTCGAGCGCGAGCTCGCGCTGGACCCGCTGGCGCCCGACGCCCTCCTCCCGCAGGCGCAGCGCGGCCGCTTCCGACGTCGACCGGAGGCCGTCGAACAGGAAGAAGTTCAGCCTGGCTCCGACCGCCTTGTCGAGGCGGTCCCGCCGGGTCTGATACTCGCGCTCGCGCAAGGTATAGAGGTAATAGCCGCCGTAGAGATCGAGCTCCGGCTGCCACCACCGGCCGGCGCGCAGGCGCTCCACGCCGAGAGCTTTTCCGCGAGCCGCCATGTCGCTCGCGTCCGGGTGGGAGCCGGGCTCGAACGGAGCCGACAGGAGGGATTCGTCGTGCTCGTGGCCCACGGTTTCCGGGGTTCTGAATTTCGACTCGAGCGGCATGCCCAGCGCGGCGGAGAGCTCGATCTCGAGCAGGAGGGCGGCGTGCGTCAGGCTCTCGCGCTCCTCGCGCAGCTGCGACCGGTGAATCTCGAACTCGAGGCGGTCCGTGTCGGTGGCGAGCCCCCGGCTGACCCGCCGCGCGGCGACCGCGAGCGTCTTCTCGTTCTGCTCCAGCGCCTCGACGACGATCCGGACCTTCTCCCGCGTCGAGACGAGCCGCCAATACGCGCTTCGCGCTCCCGCGAGCTCGGCGGCGGCCGTCCTGCGCGCGTCGGCCCCCGCGGCTTGGATCTGAAGCTCGCGTCCCGATTCCTCCAGCCGGTCTCGTCCGCCGCGGAAGACGTTGACCTTGGCCTCCAGGTGCCCGTAGGGCTGGCTCTTCGGGTCGTGCGTGCCCGTCTTGAAGCGCTCCGCCCCGGCCTCGCCCGACAAGGTCGGCAGGAACGAGCGGCCCAGCGACCCGGTCCGAGCCCGGGCCGAGTCGACGAGGCGCTCCGCCCCGGAGACCGCGCGGTTCTTCTCCGCGACGAGCCGCGGCAGATCCTCGAACGTCACCTCGACCTCCGTTTGAGCGCGGGCGGGGAGGCGCCCGTCAAGAGGAGCACGGCCAGCAGGCGGCGCATGCTAATCCAGGTTGTCGAAGGCGGCCAGCAGTTCCCGGTCGCCTTCCTTGAAGACCGCGTCGATGTTGAACGGCTTGGTCCCGGCCTTGGGAGCCTTGCCCTTGAACGCGCCGTCCTCGAGGGCGAGCGTGAACGGCGTCTTGCTCGTCTTCTTTTTCTTGTGCGTTTCCAGCACGGCCTTGGCGGTCTTCGCGAAGCGCGCCGGGTCGAGCGGCTTCATGTCCTTGTCGTAGAGATACACGCGGACGACGCCGTCCTCGGTGCGCGTGAGCTCGGCCTTGTAGATCAGCGCGGCCTTCGGGCCGAGCTTGGCCTCCTTGGCCAGCACGACCGCGGTCATGACGCCGCCCATCCTGCCGGCGTCGGTCGTCTTCGGGCCGTGGCCCTCGTCGTGGGCGAAGGCGGGCAAGGACAGCGACGCGGCGAGCAGAACTCCGAGGTATCTCATAGCATGTCTCCTTTCGCGGCTTTTTCGGCTTCTTCCTTCTCCAGAGCGATGAGCGCTTCCGCGGGCCCCCGCCCGTAGCGCAGGAACACGGCGGGGGTCACGAAGATGTCGAGCAAGGTGGACGAGAACAGGCCGCCCACGATGACGACGGCGACCGGGTAGAGAATCTCCTTGCCGGGGTCGCCCTTCGAGAGCAGCAGCGGCACGAGCGCCAGCGCCGCGGTGAGCGCCGTCATCAGTACGGGCACGAGCCGCTCGAGGGAGCCGCGCACGATCATCTTCTCGCCGAACTCCTCGCCTTCCTCCTTCATCAGGTGGATGTAGTGGCTGATCATCATGATGCCGTTGCGGCTGGCGATGCCGCACAGCGTGATGAAGGCGATCAAGGTCGCCACCGAGAGCGTGCGCTCCGTCAGCCAGATCGCCCAGAGGCTGCCGATCAGCGCGAGCGGAACGTTGAGCATGATCTGGAGCGCCAGGATCGACGACTTGAAATGGGCGTACAGCACGACGAATATCCCGGCCAGCGACGCGAGCCCGAGCAGGAGCAGCAGCCGCGACGCCTTCTGCTGACTTTCGAACTGCCCGCCGTATGAGATGAAGTAGCCCTCCGGCAGGCGGACCTTCGCCGCGACCTTCTCCTGGATCTCCTCGATGAGGCCGCCGAGGTCGCGCCCGTGGGAGTTGGCCGAGACCACGATGCGCCGCTGCATGCTCTCGCGGTTGATCATGTTGGGCCCGGTTCCCGCGTACACCTCGGCCAGGTCGCCGACCGTCGCGAGGCGCCCGTTCGGCAAAGTCTTGACCACGGTCGCCTCGATGGCCTCGGGGTCGGCGCGCGACTTGTCGTCGAGGCGCATGAAGATGTCGTAGATGCGCTGGCGCTCGAGCACCGTGCCCACGGCCTCGCCGTTGAGCGCCATCTCGAGGTCCGCCGCGAGCGCGCCCGGGCGCATCGCCAGGCTCGCCGCCGCCTCCCGGTCCACCGCGATCTTGAGCTGGGGGATCAGCACGAGAGGCTCGAGCGACAGATCGACGACGCCCGGAACCTCCCGGAGCACGGCCTCGACCTCCGCGCCGAGGCGGCGGAGCTCGCTGAGCTCCGGCCCCGACACCTTGATCGCGATCTGCGCGCGCACGCCGGACAGAAGATGGTCGAGGCGGTGGCTGATGGGCTGGCCGATGTTGACCGAGACGTCGCCGGCCTTTTCCACGCTCGCGCGGATGTCCTGGAGAACCTGGTCGCGGGGGCGACCGCCTTCCTTGAAGTCGACGTCGATCTCGCTCCAATGCACGCCCTCGGCGTGCTCGTCGAGCTCGGCGCGGCCGGTGCGGCGGATGGTGGACTTGACCTCGGGCACCGACAGCATGGCCGCCTCGATGCGCAGGCCGAGCGAGTCGGAGGCCGCGAGCGAAATCCCCGGCGCGGCCGCGATGCCGATCGTGGCCGTGCCCTCGTTGAAGGCCGGCAGGAAATTGCGCCCCATGAACGGCAGCAGCGCCAGCGACGCCAGGAGCAGCGCCGCGCAGCCCCCGAGCAGTGCGTTCGGCCTGCGGATCGTGGCGGCCAGAAGCCTCCGGTCCCAGCTCTTGAGCTTGCGGACGACCGCGCCGTCCTCGTGCCGCGCGATCGACTTGGCGTTGGGGAGAAGGTAGGAGCAGAGAGCGGGCGTCACGGTCAGGGAAACGACCAGCGAGGCGAGCAACGACACGATGTAGGCCACGCCGAGCGGCGCGAAGAGCCTGCCCTCGATGCCGCCGAGCGCGAAGAGCGGGAGGAAGACGAGCACGACGATGATCGTCGAGAACACGATCGAGTTGCGGACCTCGGAGGAGGCCTCGTAGACGACGCGCAGCGAGCTCTTCGGCTCCCCGGCCGCCTTGTTCTCGCGCAGGCGGCGGAAGACGTTCTCGACGTCGACGATCGCGTCGTCGACGAGCTCGCCGATCGCGACGGCCAGGCCGCCGAGGGTCATGGTGTTGATGCCGAGGCCCATCAGCTTGAAGATGATGGCGCTGATCAGCAGGGAGAGCGGGATGGCGACCAAGGTGATCGCCGTCGTGCGCAGGTTGACGAGGAACAGGAAGAGAATCACGGCGACCATGATCGCGCCGTCTCGCAAGGCCTCCTCGACGTTCGAGACGGCGGACTCGATGAACCGGGACTGCTTGAACAGGTCGCCCTCGAGCTTCGCTCCGGGCGGCAGGCCCTTCCGCAGCTCGAGGATCATCGCGTCGATCCGGCGCGTGAGCTCGATCGTGCCCGCCCCGGGCTGCTTCTGGATCGTCATGACGACCGCGTGCTTGCCGTTGACGCTGGCCTCGCCGCGCTTGAGCTTCGCGCCGACGCGGACCTCGGCGACGTCCTTGACGAGCACCGGGCGGCCCAGGTGCATGCCGACCGGCGACTCCTCGATCTCCTCCGCCGACTCGGCTCGGGCCAGCGGGCGGATCAGGAACTCCTTGTCGCCGACGTCGATGAAGCCGCCGGTCGTGTTCTCGCTGATCTCGGAGAGCGAGCGCTTGAGGTCCTCGAGCGAGATGCCTTTGCGCTGGAGACGGTCACCGGAGACGAGGATTTGGTACTGCTTGACCTGTCCGCCCATCACGACCACCTGGCTGATCCCCGGGATGGTCATGAGCCGCGGGCGCACCACCCAGTCCGCCAGCGTGCGCAGCTCCATCGGGCTGACGGCGCCGTCCGGGCTCGTGAGCCCGACGAACTGGATCTCGCCCATGATCGAGCTGACGGGCCCCATGATCGGGACCATGCCCGCGGGCAGGGAATCCTTGACGAGTTGCAGGCGCTCGGAGACGAGCTGACGGTTGCGGAAGATCTCGGTGCCCCAGTCGAACTCGACATGGACGATCGAGATGCCGATGCCGCTCGAGGAGCGCACGCGGACCACGCCGGGAGTGCCGTTGAGCGCCGCCTCGATCGGGTACGTGACGAGGGTCTCGACCTCTTCGGGCGCCAGGCCGTGGGCCTCCGTCAAAATGGCCACGGTCGGCCGGTTGAGGTCCGGGAACACGTCGACCGGCAGCCGCGAGGCGACCCACGCCCCGTAGGCCGAGAGAACGGCGGCCAGGGCGAGGACGGCGAAGCGGCGGTTCAGCGAGAAACGAATGATGGCGTCGAGCATCGGGCTCCCTTGCGGCGCGCGCAAGACCGGCGGTCAGCGAGTTTCGGGACGAGGCGGGGACGACCGTCCGAGGCGGGAGTTAGGCGGGGGAGCGCGCCCGGCGGAGGAAGACGAGACGAAACACGTCGATCGAAGCGGCGGCGGATCGAGGGCCGCCGAGGCCGGAGGGCGAGGCAGGGTCGCGTCCGCGGACGCCGGCGCCTCGGCGGCGGGACGCTCGAGGCGCGGGCCCGGGGCGAACGTCACGCCGGGCGCGGCGATGCGCGCGACGTCGTCGGTGTGGCGAAGAGCGTCCTCGTCGTGATGGTCCGCGGCCTCGTGCTCGTGCGCGTGGACGGTCCCGTCGTCGTGGCCGTGGACATGCGCCGAGTCGACCGCGTGGACGAGCGCGAGCGTCCCGACGGGGCAGAAGGCCGCGATGAAGACGGCGACGCTCATGAACGTCCGGGCGAGGCTCACGACACCGTTATACCAGAAGAGTCCCATTACGGCAAGTGGCGGCCCTCACCGGCTCGTCCTCAACCAACTTTTAATTGGCGCGCCCCGCGTCCCGGCGCTATACTGGCCGGATGAAACGAGCCCTCCCGCTTGCCGCCGTCCTCGCCGTCTCGACGGCCTGCTCGCACCACCGGCCGGCGTCCGCGCCTTCGAATGAGGGCGCGCTGCGCCCGCCCGTCGCCGACGAGGCGCACGGGATGCGCGGCGCGGATCGCGAGGCCGCCCTGCTGGTCCAGCGGTCCCATTATCAGAACGTGCTCGACGCCTACGGCCCGCTCGTGCTCGAGGGCGTCGACTGGAAGGATCCGAAGAAGCCGGCGCGCTGCGAGATCACGGTGACCTTGCCGGAGACCGGCTACCGCGAGGGCTCCTTCGTCGACGGCCTCCCGGTGCGCCGCGCCCAGCCGGTCGTGTTCAACCGTTTCCAGCAGCAGGTCGTCGAAGGGCTCACTCGCTGCGGAAGCGAGATGGCCTTCACGTCGCGGACTTGGACGGGGCTCCAAGACTCGGCGCGCGCGCTCGTCCTGAAAAATTCCGGGACGACGTTCTGCCTGAAGGACGAGGACTGCTACGGCGTCGAGATCCTCGACCCGTGCGGCGGGCGTCCGGCGCAGAAGGTCTTCGGCTCCGACTCGACGGACCCCGTCTTCTTCATCGCCTACCGGAAGTTCATGCCGGTGCTGCTCGTCAACGTCGCCCAGCAGGCCCACGGCGCGGCCGCCCGCTTGGGGAAGACGCACCCCGATCACGGCGCCCCGCGCGGCTGTCCGATGAGGCACTGGGAGGAGCGCCCGCTCGAGGCGGCGTGCGTGCGGAACTCCTGCCGCGCGAAGACGCCTTAGCGGCTCATTTCCGGGTCAGGGCCGGCTGGTCCAGCCCCTCGATGATCAGCTGCGCCTGCATCGCCCGGAGCGGGGAGCGGGGGTCCGACGGATCGTCGAAGTTCTTCCCGGGGCACAGCGTGTATTTGTACTGCTGATGCCCCCGGATATCCTTGGGCGAGATCTTATGGACGGAGATGAGCCAGCGCAGCAGGGTCTTCAGGCTGGCGACCTGTTCGAGCGGCGGCCGCTGCCGCGAGAAGTCCCCGAGAAGCACGACGCCGATGCTGCCGCGGTTGTTGCCCTCGGTGTGCGCGCCGAGGCGGTCGACCGGGCGCCCCTGGAAGATGCGCCCCTTCCAATCGATCATGTAGTGATAGCCGACGTCGCTCCAGCCGCGGACGCGCTTGTGCAGGTCCTGGGCCTTGTGGACGTGGTCGACGGCGGCCTTCCAGCTCGCCTTGTTCGTCTTGATCGTCTTGACGCCGTCGGTCACGAAATTCGCCGTGTGGTGGACGACGATCCGGGTCTTTTCCTTGTCGAGCGGGATCCGGGCCGCGTTTTCCGCCTTCCACTCCGTGCGGGAGTGGATGAACGGCTTCAGCGCGTCCTTCGGGCCGATGCCGGCCGCCGGCGGCGGGAACGCGACCGCGAGAAGGACCAACGACGTCGCGCCTCGCGGCGTACGGCGGATCATGGGGGAAAGTGGGGTGACCGAGGGGACTTGAACCCCCGACCTCAGCGTTCACAGCGCTGCGCTCTAACCAGCTGAGCTACGGCCACCGAAGGCCGACATTATAGCACTCCCCGGCGCGTCCGGGCACCGCGCCGATATAGGCCCTTGGGCCTAGGCCCTGCCGGGCCCCCGCCCCATGTAGGGGTATCCCGGCGCCGATATACTGAAGTCATGAAGGGAAACAACTCGACGAAGACGACCGCCAGCGTCCTCATCCTCGCCATGGCCGCCCTTCTGTGCACCCCTCCGGCCGAGGCGAAGACCAAGAAGAAGGCGCCGAAGATGAACCAGGAGGCCCAGGCCCTGATGTCGGCCGGCCTCGCCAACCTCGAGAACGGGGAAACCTCGGCCGCCGTCTCCAACTTCAACAAGGCCGTGCGCAAGGAAGGGTCGGTTTCCAGCTACTTCCTGCTCGGCTGGGCCCACTACCAGCGCGGCTTCAAGCTCGGCTCGACCGAGGCCGCCGACCGCGACGACGCCCAGTCCGCGATCGACGCGTACGCGATGGCCCTCGGACTCGACCCCAGCTCAAGGCTCTGCCGGACGCCTCCCGCCTGTATTTCTCGATGGCGCTGTGCTACGAGGCCGTGAACTCCTACGACCGGGCGCTGGACGCTTATAAGATGGCTTTCCGGGCCGCCCCCGACAAGCCCCTGATTCCGATGAACGCGGCCCGCCTGCGCCTGAAGATGGGCGACGCGGCCAAGGCCGTCTCCAACATCGATCTCGCGATGGAAAAGGCCATGAAGAACGGCCAGGGCGAGGAAGTGCGCAAGGCCGTGCGCCGCGACCCGGCGTTCGCCCCGCTCATCGCCGACAACAACACCCGCAAGGCCCTCGGCATCGGCTCGGCCGAGGACGGGGAGATGGTCGCCGACCTCGGCGCCCGCGGCGAGGAGCTGCGCGACGCGGTCCGCGACACGGCCCCCAAGCCCGTCGCCCCGGCCCAGGATCCCGCGGTCCTCGAGAAGATCGCGCAGGGCAACGTCGAGTTCAAGTTCCGCCGCTACCTGTCCGCGGTGCAGGCCTACAACGAGGCCCTCGCCATCGACCAGGAGCGCATGACGCTCGGCGCGCCGCAGACCTCTCAGGTCTATGAGAAGATCGGCATGGCCTACAACAAGCTCGGGTCCTCCGACGTGGCCATCCGCTCCCTGCAGAAGTCCCTGCAGCAGAACCCGATGAACCCGTCGGCGCACTACCAGATCGCGATCGCCTACGCGATGTCCGGCAAGACCGCGGTGGCGCTCAACGCCCTCGGCGAGGCCTTCAAGTCCTGCGCCGGGCCCAACGACATCCGCCGCTTCGTGATGCAGGCGAAGACGGACGTCGAGTTCGAGGCGGTCCGCGACCTCCCGGGCTTCCGCTCGACGATCGCCCAGTACTCCGATCGCGTCGCCCTGAAGTAGCCGCCGCCGAAGCCGTCCGCGGAGGATTCATGCTCCCGACCTTGCTTCTCCTGCCGGTCCTCGCCGTCTCCGCCGGAGAGTTCGAGGACGCCGCGGCCAAGCTGCGCGCCCTCGTCGAATCCGCCAGGCCCCGATACGTCATCGACCCCGCGCGCGGCGCGTGGTACCGCAAGGTGACCGGCGCGAAGGGCTACGTCGGGCTCGAGGCCTGGGGCGTCCTGCCCCGTCCGAGCTTCGACCCGGCGCGCGCGAAGCACGTGCCCGTCGCCGGCGAGCCGGCTCACGCCGCGGGCCCGCTCGACCGCCCCGACGTCTACCTCGGCCTTCACGCCGAAAGCGCCGAGGTCGACTGCGGGCTGATCTGGGACCAGGTCCACGACGCCGCCGGCCGCGGCACCGGCCGCTATGCGTACCGCGTCTACTGGAGGACGAGCAAGGGAGGATGGGGAAATCCCGCGCCCGGCGCAGCCGACGACCTGTACCTGGAGCCGGGCGAGCGCTTCGCCCTGACCCTGACCGCCGAGCCGGCGGGCCGCGCGCGCCTGGCGGTGCGCCGGGCCGGGCGCCGCGCGGCCGCCGCCTACGTGTTCGACGTCCCCGGCCTGCTCGCCTCGGACGGGACGCTCAAGCCTCTTTCCTTTAAGAGGGTCCATTCCATCGACCAGTTCCGCCTGGACGCCCGCGGCGCCCGCCGCGGCAACGAGGGCCGCCCGGCCCTGCCCACCCGCACGCGCCTCGAGGGCGGGCGCTGGGAGGGGCGCACCTGCTCGCGGCCGACGGCTCGCGCCGGGCGCTGGCCGGCGGCCTCGCGACGGTCGCGAGAGGGGCCGACGCGGCCGGGCGCTACGACGCGGTCTTCCCGGAGGCCGGCGTCGGGGCCGGCGGCGCCGAGGAGATGGTGGTTCTGCCTCCTCGATCCTAAATTGCTATAGTTAGGCGTGCCTTATTCGAAACGTGACGCGCCGAACTGCGACTGGTGCCCGTTTAAGAAGAACTGCTTCTACGAGCTGCTCGGCACCAAAGAGTCCAAGCGCGCCTGGCGCGACATCCGGCTGGCCAACCCTTTCAAGCGCGGCGAGGTCGTCTTCCACGAGGGCGCGATGCCCCACGGCCTCTACGTCGTCTGCACGGGAAAGGTGAAGGTCTACAAGTCGAGCCGCACCGGCCAGCAGCTGACGACGCGCGTCGAGAGCCCCGGCGACCTGCTCGGCCACGTCACCTTGCTCGCCGACGAGGGTCCTTATACCGGCACCGGCGAGGCCCTCGAGCCCAGCGTCGTCTCGATGATCGACAAGCCGACGTTCCAGAGCTTCCTCGCGAAGTATCCGCACGCCTCCGCCGCGCTGCTGCGCGAACTGGCGCGCGACGTGCGCCGCGGCGAGAACAAGGCGCGCGACATCGCCTTCAAGCCCGCGCGCGGACGCCTGGCCGACACGTTGATCCGCATGATGCAGCCGAAGAAGCCGTACGCGATCGTCGCCGGCATCAAGCGCCGCGACTTGGCCGAGATGGCGGGCCTCACGATCGAGACGACCGTGCGCCTCCTGAAGGACTTCGAGGAGCGCGACGTCCTGCGCAAGAAGGACAAGGATCTCCTGATCCTCAGCGAAGAGCGCCTGCGCGCCCTCGCCGGCTCCGCGTCCTAAGAAGCCGCAAAACCCTCGCCGTGTGACATCGCCCCGTCCTTGCGCGCGCCCTCTCGCGCGAGCCCGTCGACGGAGGACCCAGCCTCGAGGACCCGCCCGTTCATAGGTCCACAGCGCCATGGTCATAGGCCCTTTGACCCAGATCAATGAGAGGCATCAAGGGGGTCGGTTGACCGTTCTCATCGGAGATTTTTCGAAGAGGTCTATACTGTCTTCATGATCAACCTGATTCTGATGTCCCTGTCGCTCGCGAACCCCCAGCCCATCCAGACGGCCCAGTTCAAGCCCTGCGTGTGGCCCAACGTCTGCAACGAAGTCTCGGCGCCCGCCGCCGCCCCGGCCGAGGTCGCCCAGTTCAAGCCCTGCGTGTGGCCCAACGTCTGCAAGAACGAGACGCCCGCCCCGGTCATCGAGGTCGCGCAGTTCACGACCTGCCAGTGGCCGAACAAGTGCGGCAAGAAGGCCGCCTAAGACTTAACAGCCGACTCGAACCGGCGCCGTGAGAAGACCCCGACCCCTCGGGGTCTTCTTTTGTATCTTGGCGCCGATGAAGCCTCGCCGCCCGCTGTCGATCGCCTTGCTCACCGTTTGCTGGGCGGGGCTTTTCTGGGGATTCTATCTCGAGCCGCGGCGCGAGCCGGTCGAGACGCGCGCGGAGATCGTCCTTTCAGGCTGGCCGCGGGAGCTCGAGGGCGTCCGCATCGCGGCGATCTCCGACATCCACGCGGGAGCCCCTTATGTCGGAGCGGACAAGCTCCGCGGGCTGGTGCGGCGCGTCAACGCGGCGGAGGCCGACGCGATCGTCCTGCTCGGGGACTACGTGATCGACAGCGTCGTGGGGGGAACGTTCATGACCCCGGAGGACCTCGCGGAGATTCTCGCGGACCTCAAGGCGCCGCTCGGCGTCTACGCGGTGCTCGGCAACCACGACTGGTGGCTCGACGGGCCGCGCGTGCGCACGGCGCTCGAGGCGCGCGGCATCAAAGTGCTCGAGAACGAGGGCGTCTCGCTCAAGACCAACGGCCGCGCCTTCCGGCTCGCGGGCCTGGCCGACCACCTCGAGCGCAGCCCGAACCCCGAGGCCGCGCTCCAGGGAGCGGCCAGGGAAGAGCCCGCGATCGCCCTGATCCACGAGCCGGATTATTTCCCGGAGATCCCGGAGCGCATCGCGCTGACCTTGGCCGGGCACACGCACGGCGGCCAGGTGCGTCTGCCGTGGATCGGCGCGCCCGTCGTGCCGTCGGCGTACGGCCAGCGCTACGCGCGCGGGCTCGTGAAAGAGGGGACCAGGCAGCTGTTCGTCACGAGCGGGGTCGGAACGAGCATCATCCCCGTGCGCTTCGGCGTCCCGCCGGAGTACGCCGTCCTGACCCTTCGGGCGCTCTAAGTATTGAAGAGCCGGTCGCCCGCGTCTCCGAGCCCGGGGACGATGTAGCCCTTCGAGTTGAGCACCGCGTCGACGGCCGCCGTGTAGACCGGGACGTCGGGGTGATCCTTGTGGATGCGGGCCACGCCCCGCTTCGAGGCGAGCAAGGTCAGCAAGGCGATGTTCTTCGCCCCGTCGGTCTTGAGGATGTGGATCGACTCGGACGCCGAGCCGCCGGTGGCGAGCATCGGGTCGCAGAGCACGACGAAGTGGTCCTTGAGCTTGCGCGGCAAACGGACGTAGTAGCGCACGGGGTTGAGCGTTTCCTCGTTGCGGTACAGGCCGATATGGCCGATCGACGCCTTCGGCGCGAGTTCGAGCAGGCCCGGCGTCATCCCGAGCCCGGCGCGAAGCACGGCGACGAACGCCAGCGGCTGGTCGAGCGCGACGGCGTCGGCGGTCGTCAGCGGCGTCTTCACCTTCGTCTTGCGCGTGCGCACGCCCTTGAGCACCTCGCAGCCGATCAGCATCGCGACCTCGGCCATGAGCCGGCGGAAATCCTGCGGGTTCGTGCCCTTGTCGCGCAGCCGCGCGAGCTTGTCCTGAACGAGCGGGTGATCACTGACGATGAGTTTCGGCATATCGCTCCTGGGGCCAGGCACGTACATTCAGTAAATTCTCCGGAGAATTTACTGAATGTACGTGCCTGGCCCTACTTGATTACCTCTAGGATGACGGATTTCGGCTTCGGGGCGCGGGGGAAATCTTGAGGGCGTCGCGGTACTCGCGCTCGCCGAGGCCGAGCTTGACCTCGTCGGCGGCGTGCAGGATCGCGAGCGTGTCGCCTTTGGCGACGCGGTCGCCGACCTTCTTGAGCAGCTCGAGGCCGGCGCCGTAGTCGAGTTCCTGGTCTTTGAAGGCCCGGCCCGCTCCTAGCAGGACGGCGGCGTGGCCGACCTTGCGCGCGTCGAGCGCGGAGACGACGCCGGAGGACGTGGCCTTCACCGAGCGAGAGGCCTTCGCCTTGGGCAGGAGGGAGAGGT
Organism: Elusimicrobiota bacterium; assembly: GCA_023213235.1. GTDB lineage: Bacteria > Elusimicrobiota > Elusimicrobia > UBA1565 > UBA9628 > GWA2-66-18. Next base: position 2,374,549 of record CP096137.1, read on the forward strand.
CGTCGATCGCGGCGACGCTTCCGGCCTGGGCCTTCACGCACTCGCGGAAGAGGGCGAGGCCCGAGCCGTCCTTGATCTTGGAGCGCATGAGCTCGGCGCCCGCCTTCGGCGTCTTCGAGATTCCGCCCAACTTGAGCATCCAGCCGCCGAGGGCGAGCAGGCACTCGAGGTAGTCGGAGGCGGTCTCGTCGCCGCGCAGGATTTCCACCGCCTGGCGGACCTCCAAGGCGTTGCCGACGTAGCGGCCGAGCGGCTGCTCCATCGCGGTCAGCACGGCGACCGTCGGGATGCCGAGGCCCTTGGCGGTCTTCACGAGCGCCTTCGCCAGCGAGCGCGCGGACGCCGCGTCGCGGAAGATGGCGCCGGAACCGACCTTCACGTCGAGCACGAGCGCGTCGAGCTCCTCGGCGGCCTTCTTCGAGAGGATGCTCGCGACGATCAGCGGACGCGCGGGCACGGTGGCCGTCGCGTCGCGCAGCGCGTACAACGTGCGGTCGGCGGGGGCGAGGGTGCCCGTCTGGCCGAAGAGCGAGAAGCCGAGCTTGGCGACCTGCGCCCGGATTTCAGGAAGCTCGAGCCGTACTTTGAAGCCCTCGATGGCCTCGAGCTTGTCGAGCGTGCCGCCGGTGTGGCCGAGGCCGCGGCCCGACATCATCGGCACGGCGAGGCCGCACGCGGCCGCCAAGGGAGCGAGCGCCAGCGAGATCCCGTCGCCGACGCCGCCCGTCGAGTGCTTGTCGGCCTTGGGCCGCTTGACGGCGCCGAGGCCGAGCTTCTCGCCGGAGGCCGCCATCGCCTTGGTCAGCGCGACGGTCTCGCCCTCGTCCATGCCCCGGCACAGCGCGGCCATGAGCCAGGCGGAGAGCTGGTAGTCGGGGACGGTCCCCTTCGCGGCGCCGCGCGCGACGAGCTCGAGCTCCGCCGGCGTGTGCCGGCCCCCGTCGCGCTTCTTCGCGATGAGGTCGAGGAACAGCATCGTCTAGATGGCCTTGATCAGGTCGCCGAGCACGCCGCGCAGGTCGTCGGACACGCGGGCGCCGAGCGCCAGCACGTCGCCGTGGTTCTGGATGGAACCGGGAAGGCCGGCCGCCATGTTCGACGTCCAGACCAGGCCCGCCGTCGTGATGCCCATCTGGCGCGCGGGCACGACCTCGGGGACGACCGACATGCCGACGACGTCGCCGCCGAGGGCGCGGAAGGCTCGGATCTCGGCCGGCGTCTCGTAGGAGGGGCCGCCGACCGCGACGTAAACGCCGGAGTGGACCCCGACCTTGCGCTTGCGGCACACCGAGAGGATCGTCTTCGAGAGGCGCGCGTCGTACGCCTGCGTCATATCGGGGAACATCGTGCCGAACTCCTCCTCGTGGAAGGCGCGCAGCGGATTGCGCCCCATGAGGTTGATGTGGTCGGTGAGCACGGTGAAGTGGCCCGGCTTGTTCTGCGCGCGCATGGAGCCGACGGCGGCGGTCACGATCATCGTCTTGAGGCCCATGTACTCGAGGGCGCGCACGGGGAGCGCGATCGACTCCATCGCGTGGCCCTCGTAATAGTGGAAGCGGCCCTGCATGACGGCGACGGACTTGCCGTGCGCGCGGCCGAGGATCAGCTTGCCCTCGTGGCCGGGGACGGTCGTGCGGGGGAAGCCGGGAATGTCCCGGTAGGGGATCGTGATCGCCTTCTCGAGAGCGGGGACGGCCTTCGCGAGTCCGGAGCCGAGGACGAAGCCCACGTCGGGGCGGAAGCCCGGGGCCTTCGACTTGATGTAGGCCGCGGCCTTGCGGATGGCGCCGATGTAAAGATTGATCTTCATGACGAGGATTTTACTTTTTTATAGGCCCAAAAATATAAAATACGGCCATGCCCACCGCGACCACTTCCCCGACCGATCTCAAGACCCTGACGAAGCAGATGCGCCTCGACATCATCCGCATGATCGAGGCCGCCGGCAACGGCCACCCCGGCGGCTCGCTGTCGGTCATCGACATCCTGACCGTGCTGTACTGGAAGTTCCTCAAGCACGACCCGAAGAAGCCCGACTGGGACGGCCGCGACCGCCTGATCCTCTCGAAGGGCCACGCGTGCCCGGCGCTTTACACGGCGATGGCCTATCGCGGCTACTTCCCGAAGTCCGAACTCATGAACCTGCGCAAGCTCGGCTCGCCTCTCCAGGGCCACCCCGACCGCCTGCGCATGCCGGGCATCGAGTTCTCGACGGGCTCGCTCGGCCAGGGCCTGTCGGTCGGCGTGGGCATGGCCTGCGCGGCCAAGCTCGACGAGAAGGACTTCAAGACGGTCGTCATCTTGGGCGACGGCGAGACGCAGGAAGGCCAGTGCTGGGAGGCCTTCATGTCGGCTCCCAAGTGGAAGCTCGACAACCTGATCGCGATCGTCGACCACAACAACGGCCAGATCGACGGGCCCGTCAACGAGGTCATGGACATCGAGCCGCTCGGCGACAAGCTGCGCGCGTTCAACTGGGACGTGCAGGCCGTCGACGGCCACGACCTGGCCGCCCTCGAGGCGGCGCTCGCCAAGGCCTGGTCCGCGAAGAACGGCAAGCCTCAGGCGATCGTCGCCAAGACGGTCAAGGGCAAGGGTGTGAGCTTCATGGAGCACAACATCGCGTGGCACGGCAACGCGCCCAAGAAGGACGACGCGGACAAGGCGTGCAAGGAGATCGAGCATGGCTGCTAAAGCGACCCGCGAATCTTTCGGCGAGACGATCCTCGAGCTGGCCGAGAAGATCCCCAACCTCGTCGTCCTCGACGCCGACCTCTCCAAGTCGACGATGACGCAGAACTTCATGAAGAAGTACCCGAAGCGCCACTTCGAGGTCGGCATCGCCGAGCAGAACATGGTCGGCATGGCCGCGGGCCTGGCGCTCTCCGGCAAGATCCCGGTCCTGACGTCCTTCGCGTGCTTCCTGATCGGCCGCGTCGAGTCCATCCGCGTCTCCGCCGCCTACAACCAGACCAACATGAAGCTCGTCGGCACGCACGCCGGCATCGGCATCGGCGAGGACGGCACCTCCCAGATGGGCTTGGAAGACGTCGCCGCGATGCGCGCGCTTCCGCACATGACCATCCTCCAGCCCGCCGACCACGAGGAGACCAAGCAGGCGGTCGCCTGGATGCTCGAGCACAAGGGGCCCGTCTACATCCGCCTGACGCGCCAGAAGATGCCCGACGTCCATGCGCCCGGCTACAAGTGGCAGCCGAACAAGATCGACGTGATTTTCGAGCCCGCCAAGAAGGCGGCCAAGCTTCAGGCGACGATCATCGCCTCCGGCGGCCCCGTTCCGCACGCCGTCGAGGCCGCTAAGGCGCTCGAGGCCAAAGGGTTCGCCGTGCGCGTCGCCAACGCGTCGACGCTCCTGCCCTTCGACGGCGAGACCGTCGCCAAGCTCGCGTCCGATTCCCAGCGCATCGTCACCGTCGAGGACCACAATGTCCACGGCGGTCTCGGCTCCGCGGTCTGCGAAGCCGTCGCGGAGCGGGGAATTTCCTGCCCCGTCGTGCGCGTCGGCCTGCGCTCCTTCGGCGAGTCGGCCACGCCCGAGCAGCTCTACGAGAAGTACGGCCTGACGGCCCCGTCGATCGCCGAGGCCTGCCTCAAGAACCCGTGAGGCTCGCGGCGGCCGTGACGGCGTTGGCCGCGCTCGCGGCCTTCGCCCCGGCCGCCGAGCCGGCGAGGAAGCGCAAGCCGACGATCGAAAGCTCGGCGCTGCCGCCGGAGCCGGGAGCGCCCTCCGCCGCGAAGAAGGCGGCGGCGCCCGAAGCGTCCGCTGAGCCCGTCCCGCCGCGACCCGCCGGAAAAGGCTGCCTGTGGCGCACGCTCAGCGCGCCGCAGATCGGCCTCGAGGCCCTCGTCCAGCGCTGCAACTTCGGCTACCGCACGATCGACTTCGCCGCCGGCAAGCGCGCGCTGATCCAGATCATGCAGGACGCGGGCAAGGACGAGGACCTCTACCCCGTCGTCGTGATGTACGAGAAGAAAGAGGACGAGGCGCCCGACGACGCGATCCGGCGCGCGGCCTTCGGCAAGCTCTCGCGCTACCAGCGCAAACACTGCCGCGTCGTCGCCAAGCACGTTCCGCACCTCGGCCTGAGCAAGGCGGCCTTCACGATCGAGCCCGACGAAGTCTACGCGGAGAAGATCGCCAAGGAGAACGGCACCGACATCCCTCCGCCGCCGTGCGGCGACATGGGCATCTCCTTCGACGGCGTCAGCTACTGGGAGTTCCACGCGATGGAGAACCCGCGCCGCTTCGCCTTCGTCAACGCGGGCCAGGACTCGCCGCTGTTCGACGAGACCGGCTTGAAGTTCCTGCCGTGAACGCCCGCGAGCGCGCGGTCATCGACGCGCTGCTGCCGCCGGGCGGCCCCGAGGGCCTGCCGGGCGCCTTCGAGGCCGGGTTCGAGGCGTTCGAGGAAGGTTTCCGCCGCGACGCGCCCTTCACGATGCGCCTCGGCTGGCGCGCGGCGCTGTTCGTCGCGGCCTGGATCTCGCCGCTGCTGATCCGGCGCCTGCCGCCGCTCGACAACCTGGCCGAAGAGGAGCAGACCGAGGCGCTCGAGGCTCTGGGCAAGTCGCGCTTCTACCTCGTGCGCCAGTCTTCGCTGCTCCTCAAGGCCGTGACGAGCTTCGGCTACGGATCGACGCCCGCGGTGCGGCGCGTCGTCGGTTACTGAGATGCGCGTCGACGGGGCGGAGATCGAGGCGTTCGAGGAGACCTTCGACTACGTCGTGGTCGGCTCCGGCGCCGCGGGAGCGACGGCCGCCCGGGCCTTGGCGGAGACGGGCCGATCCGTCTGCGTGCTGGAAGAGGGGCGGACAACAAGCCCGAGAACTTCGGCGACGACGCCTGGTCGGCGTTCAAGACGATGTTCCGCGACATGAACGGGCAGGTCGCGCGCGGACGCGCCTTCATCCCGGTGATCCAGGGCCGCACGCTCGGCGGCTCGACGGTGATCAATTCCGCGATCGTCTGGCGAGTCCCCGACGACGTGCTCGCCGAGTGGGCGGCGCTGGGGCTCGGCGACGCCCTGCCCGCGACCGAGCTGCACCGGCACTGGGACGCCATCGAGAAGGACCTCGACGTCGCCTCCACGCCTCCCGAGGCCTGGGGCGGCTTCAACCGGCTCATGCACGAGGCCGCGCTCAAGCTCGGCGTGCGCGGGGAGCCCACGCGCCGCTACGCCAAGGACTGCGGCGGGACGGCGCGCTGCCTGACGGGCTGCCCCTCGGGCGCCAAGCGCAGCATGCTGACGACGTACCTGCCCGACGCGGAGGCCAAGGGTGCTTTGATCGTCACCGGCGCGGAGGCGCGCCGCGTCGTGCTCAAGGACGGACGCGCCGTCGCCGTCGAAGGACGCCTGGCCGGACGGGAGGGACGCTTCGTCGCGGCCGCGCGCCGCGCCGTCGTCGTGGCCGCCTCCGCGATCCAGACGCCGCAGCTGCTCGCGCGCAGCGGCGTGGTCTCCGCGCATCTGGGCGAGCACTTCATGGGCCATCCCGGCACGCCGATCTCCGGACTCTTCGACGGGCCCGGCAGCCTGTGGCGCGGCGCGACGCAGGGCTACGACGTCACGCACCGCCGCCGCGACGGGCGGGTCAAGATCGAGACGATCGGCCTGCCGCCCGAGGTCGTCTTCGCGCGCCTGCCCGGCGCGGGCGCGCGCTGGAAGGCGCGCATGGCCGAGGCCGCGCGCACGGCCGTGTTCGCCGTGCAGACGCGCGCGTGGGCGGAAGGCTCGGTCCGGGAGGGCGCCTTCGGCGCTAATATCCATTACGATCTCACGAAGCGCGACATGATGCAGATCCGCCGCGGCCTGCGCTTCGCCGCCGAGCTGCTCTTCGCCGCGGGCGCGCGCGAGGTGTGGCCCGGCGTGCACGGCCTGCCGGAGCGCCTGCTGCCCGGCCAGGAGGCGCGCCTCGAGTACGGCCCCGACGATCCCGCCTGCTACTCCTGGATCCTGTCTCACCTGTTCGGCACGGCGCGCATGGCCGCTCACCGGGGACACGGGGTCGTCGGAACGGACTTCGCCGTGCACGGGGTCTCGAACCTCGTCGTCGCCGACTCCTCGGTGTTCCCGACGAACCTCGGCGTCAACCCGCAGCACGCGATCATGGCCGTCGCGCGGCTGTGCGCCGAGCGGCTGGCCGAACGGAGGAACGGTGGAGCATAAGCCTCTGTACCGCCGGATGAAGGAGATGAACGGCGCCGAGCTCGGCGCGCTCATGGAGAGGGGGAAGGCCCCGGCCGAGGAGTCGCTCGCCGGCTGGGAGTTCCGCGGCTGGAACCACCCGCCGGTCCTCGCCTTGCTCGGCATCCGCAAGTTCGTGAAAGGCTTCTTCCGCGCCGGAGCGGGCCTCGAGGGCTACAACCGCCCGCCGCGCCAGGACGGCTTCGAGAACGAATGGACGGGCGCGGGCAGGCCGTTCGGCTTCTACGACGTCGTCGCCCCGCGCGCGCCCGACCTGCGCCTGCCGGGCGCGCTTCTGCTCGATTACGGAGCGAACGGACGCAACCCCGCGTGGAAGCCCGAACGCTTTCTGCGCGACTACCTCGTTCAGCCCGATCCCGCGGAGCCCGACGTCCTGCTCGGACTCGCGACGTTGGCCCTTCCCGGCCGTCCGGCGACCAACTATTTCCTGCTCGAGCGCCTTGGCCGGTCCGAATGGCGCCCTTAAAGATCCTCGTTCTGACGCTCAATACGGCGGCGCTGCCGCTCGTGCACCCGGCCGTGACCGAGCGCGTCGCCGCGCAGGCGGAGGCGATCGCCGCCGGAGGCTACGACGTCGTCGGGCTGCAGGAGGTATGGCTCAAGCGCGACGAGAACGTTTTCCGGCGGAAGGCCGGGCTCGCGCATGCCTATGCCGGCTCGTCCGGCTTTCCCGTGAGCGCGGGCCTGATGATCCTCTCGCGCTGGCCGTTCGCGCAGACCGAGGAGCGGGTCTTCTCCGTCCTGCGCCCGTCGTGGCTCAAGATCTCCAACGGGGAGCCGCTCGCGCGCAAGGGCGTCCTGCGCGCGCGCGTCGCGACGCCGGGGGGACCGCTCGACGTCTACGCGTCGCATCTGCTGTCCAACTACGGGGAAGGGACGTCCTACATGGGCCTGCGCACGGCCGAGCTCTTCGAGCTCGCCGAGTTCGTCCTCGAGCGCTCGTCGACGACGCCCTACGTGATCCTCGCCGACCTCAACGCCGGGCGGGGCACGCGCGATTTCGACTTGTTCATGGACCTGCTCGGCGCGCGCGACGCCTGCCGGAAAGGGGACGCGGAGCTCTGCGGCGACCGCCGCCGGGGCGGCGAGCGCATCGACTTCGTCCTCCTGCCGCCGGGGGCCCCGCACGCCGTCGCGCGGAGTCTTCGACGGCCCCATTCCCGAGAGGACTCCGCCGCTGCCCTGGTCCGACCATAGCGGCTACGCCGCTTTGCTTAATAGCGCGCACCTTCGCGCGCCCGCCGCGCCGGACCGCCGCCGGCGCGAGGCCGCGCTCGCGGAGTTCGCGGAGCGCATGACGCGGATGATCGCCCTGCTCGACGCGGAGGGCCGCCGCGCGGCGCGGTTCCCGCTGTACGGGGCGCTCGCGAAGGCCCGCTACGCCCGGCAGTCGGCCGTCTTGTCCGCGCTGCGGGAGCGCGCGCTGTCGGCTAGTCGGCGTTGACGACGCGCGTGTCGGCGAGCAGGTCGTGCCAGCCGCGGCGCTGCGGCTCCCAGAACGCCCACAGGTAGCCGAGCCCGGCCGCGTAGCCGGACAGCAGGGACGCCGCCGCGCGCGTCATGCGCTGCTTGTTGTCGAGCGGCTTGCCGTCCATCGAGACGACCTTGAGCTTCATCAGCTTTTTGCCGGGCGTCGTGCCCCAGCGCTTGAGGAACACGAGGCTGTAGACGAACCAGGCCCCGGCGAAGAACCAGTCGCGGCCGCGCTTCGAGCCGCGCTTCGCGTCCTCGTCTACTTCCACCTGAAGTCCCTGCTTGTTGTCGTAGACGACCTTCGTGCCGTCGTCGTTCTTGACGTCGAGATTGAGTCCCTTCACGTTGATCGAGACCTTGCCGCCGCCCTCGAGCTTCTTGGTCGCGCGGACCCCCGGCCCGCCGTTGTCGCCGAACACCGCCGAGGTCAGCAGCGCGACGAGGATCCCGTCGATGATCAGGGCGCCGAAGCGCTTCCACGTGGACGGGACCGGGGCGGCGCCCGCGCCGGCGGGAACGGCCGTCGCGGCGGGCATGAGGCCGAACAGGCGCCGCGCGCCGGCGTCGGCCGCCGACGCGGACGCGGCGCCGAGAGGCTCCTCGCGGCGCACCTTGTAGACGCGGATCTTCTCGGGGATGCCCTTGAGCTGCATGAGGCCGATCTCGCTCGAGGGGACCTCGGTCTTGTTCATCGCGAGGTAAACGGCCTCGGTGAACCACACCTGGCCGGCCTCGGCGATGCCCTCGATGCGCGCCGTGATGTTGACGGCTTCGCCGAACACGTCGCCGTCGACGAGGTTGATCTCGCCGGCGTTGATCGCGATGCGAATCTCGAGCCGGTCGCCGGAGTCGCGGCCCTCGTTGCGCTTGGCCAGCGCCTCCTGGACGGCGACGCCCGCGAGAACGGCGTTCGTCGGGCTCTCGAACGTCATCAGGAACGCGTCGCCGATCGTCTTCACGAGATGGCCGCCGCGTTCCTCGAGGATCGGCAGGACGAGCGAGCGGTGCTCGTCGAGCATGGTCTGGATATCGGCGCGCGTCTTCGCCGAGGTCTTGTCGGTGAAGCCCTTGATGTCCGTGAGGAGGATCGTCAGGTGTCGCGTGGTCGGGGCGGCCATGCGCTTATGATATCACAGGCTCGACGCGTAGGGGGCGCCGAGCGCGGACAGGACGTCCTGCGCCGCGCGCACGCCGCGGTCGACGGCCTCCTCGAAGATCGACGCGCCCGACAGGTCGGAGTGCGCGAAGTGGATCGGGCCGAGCGGACGCGCGGCCTCGCGGCGCTCCGCGCCCGTGATGAAGCCCGGCCTCGGCAGGATCATGCCGTGGCCCCAGACCCAGCCGTCGAGGAGCGTCACCGAACCCCGAAGGCCCGGCAGGCCGCGCTCGAGGTCGGCGAGACACTCCTCGCGCCAGTCGGCGAGCGGGCGGCGGTAGGCGGCCATGCGCCTGCCGTCGGGATCGCCCGTCAGCGGCCGGTAGTAGGTCCACACCGAGTTCCGGCGGTTCGTCGCGAAGCTTTGGTGTCCCGCGTCCACGTAGCCGAGGCCCTCGCCTCCGTAGATCACGTTGTCCCACGCCGGCGCGGCGCCGAGGCCGGCGGGGGATTCTCGACCGTGAGGTTCGCGACGAACCACGGGGCGTACACGAAGCCCGACGGGCGCTTGTCCTCGCGCAGCGGCGCGACGATCCGGCGCGCGGCGAAGCGCGGCGCGCACACGATCGCGCGCTTGGCGCGGATGCGCCGCGTACGCCCGGCCTCGGCGTCGTACCACAGCACCCGGGCGCCCCCGTTTTCGATTTCGACGTCGTAGGCGAGCGCGCGCGTGCGCACGCGCGCTCCCAGCGCGTCGGCGAGCCCGCGCACGAGAAAGCCGTTTCCCTCCGGCCAGACCAGAAACTGATCGTCTTCGCCTTCGCCGCGCGCGGCGTAGTAATGGAGTCCCGCCCACGCCGAAACCTCGGCGAGGCCGCCGCCGAAGTCGTCGCGGCACGCGTACTCCACGTACCAGCGCAGCCGCTTGGAGCGGAAGCCCTCGCGCGAGAGCCACGCGTCCATCGTCAGCGCGTCGAGCGCGAGCAGTTCGGGGTCGCGCGACGAGAGCTCCATCGGGATCGCGAACGCGGGCTTGCCGTCCGCCCCGGTCCGGCGGCGCAGCCGCGCGATCAGAGCGTGGAAGCGGTCGAGCTCGGCGAGGTCCGAGGGCTCCGCGCCGAGGCGGGGAACAGCCCGTCCTGCCAGCGCCCCGCGACATAGAGCCGCTCGGCCGGCGCGTGGCAGCGCATCGACTCGTCGTACACGGGCCGGCCGCCCTTCTCGCCGACGATGACCTTGAGGTCTCGCAGTATCTCGCGCACCGCGCGCGCTCGCGGCCCGGGAACCGGGAGGTAGTGCGCGCCCCACGGGTAGCGCGACACCGCGTTCTCGCCCCAGGCCGCGTTGCCGCCCGCGCGGCGCTCGAGGTCGAGCACGACGAAGTCCTTGAAGCCCGAGCGCAGCAGCTTCCAGCCCGCCGCGAGGCCCGCGGCGCCGCCGCCGACGATCACGACGGGGACCGTTTCCTCGGAGGACGGCGCGTCGAACTTCCCGGCGCGCAGGCGGTGGCCGAGCTCGTGGTCGGGACCCAGCAGCTCGCCCGGGATCGCGCGCTCCGTGCGGCACGCGCCGAGCAAAGCGGACGCGATCGCCCCGCCGATGAACTCCCTACGCGTGAGGCCCAATTATCCGCCGTGGTGGATGCGGGCCCACTCGCGCTCGTAGTTCTGGACGAGGACCTGGGTGTCGAGGCGGTTGGGCTCGGCGGGGACGCGCGCCATGTCGGCGGGGAAGTCGAACATCCCCCGCGCGATGGCGGGCGTCAGGTAGCGCAGGCCGGGCGGGAAGCGCTCGGGGACGCGGTACGGGCCGCGCGAGCCGATGACGAAGCCCCACTCGCCGAAGGACGGAACGTAGGCGTGGTACGGGCTCGACGCGAGGCCGGCGGCCTCCATCGTCGCGACGACGGTCCAGAACGTCTTCCGCGCGAACAGGGGAGAGGTCGATTGGACGGAGACGAGTCCGTCCGGCGCGAGCCGCCGCGTCAGCAGGCGATAGAACGCCGTCGTGTACAGCTTGCCGACGGCGTAGTTCGAGGGGTCCGGGAAGTCGATGATCACGACGTCGAAGGAACGAGCGGAATTCTGCAGCCATTTGTAGGCGTCGGCGTTGACGACCTCCATGCGCGGGTCGCGCAGCGCGCCGCCGTTGAGGCGCGAGAGCTCGGCGTGCTCGGAGAAAAGCTTCGTCATGAGCGGGTCGAGGTCGACGAGCGTGACGCGCTCGACGCGGCCGTCGCGCAGGACCTCGCGCGCCGCGAGGCCGTCGCCGCCGCCGAGGATCAAGACCTGGCGCGGAGCGCCGTGCGCCGAGAGCGCGGGGTGGACGAGAGCCTCGTGATAGCGGTACTCGTCCATCGTCGAGAACTGCAGGCTGCCGTTGAGGAACAGCCGCCAGTCGTCCTTCCAGCGCGTCAGCACGATGCGCTGATAGGGGAGGACCTCGAGAAGATCACCTCGTCGGCGTACATGTCGCCCTCCGCGCGCGAGGCGATGCGCCCGGAGAAGACGAGGCCGAGCACCAGCGCGCACGCGGCCGCCGCGCAGCTCGCCCGCAATCCCGCGCGCTCGGGGATCGCGTCTCGGAACAGGTGCAAGGTCGCCGCGGCGACGCCGACGTTGAGCAGGCCGAAGAGCAGCGCCGTGTTCAGCAGGCCGAGCTTCGGCACGAGCACGAGCGGGAACAGCACGGAGGCGAACAGCGCGCCCAGGTAGTCCATCGTGAGGACCTGGGAGACGAGGTCCTTGAAATCGAGGCGATCGCGCAGGATGCGCATGAGCAGCGGGATCTCGAGCCCGACGAGCGCGCCGACGACGAAGACGACGAGGTAGAGCAGGACGCGGAAGCCCGTCGCGTGCGCGAACGAGAGGAAGAGCAGCGTCGATGAGAAGCCGCCGACGACGCCGACGAGCAGCTCGACCTGCACGAAGCGGGCCGCCAGCCCCTTCCCGACGAACCGCGACAGCCACGAGCCGACGCCCATCGCGAACAGGTACGCCCCGATGACGGTCGAGAACTGCAGGACCGTGTCGCCGAGCAGGTAGCTCGCGAGCGCTCCCGCCACGAGCTCGTAGACGAGCCCGCAGGTCGCGACCAGGAACAGCGAGGCGAACAGCGCGACGGTCACGTCAGCCCAGCATCGACGCGGCGATGATCAGGCCCATCGCGACCGAGAGGCCCGCCATGACGGTGGCCAGCGCGCGGTTCTGCTTGGCGATGATCTCGTTCCAGAGGTCGTAGGGCGTCAGCTTGTCGAAGATCACGAACCAGGCGAAGAATACGGCGGCCCCGAGGCCCGAGTACACGACCGCGCCGAGCAGGTGCTGCGCGTCCAGTATGGTCTTCATCACTTCCCTCCGTAGTATCGATGGTAGCCGGAATAATGCGAGCGGTAGGAACCGGGATTGTCGCGCACGGACTTCGGGACGCCGGGCACGCGCTCGACGGGCGTGAACCACCAGCCCGTCCACAGCGCCCAGGCGCCGAAGGCCGCGACCGCGGCCGCGTACAGGCGGTACCAGCGGTTCATTCGTCGTCCTCCCATTCCTCGGAGACGCGCGGGTGGTCGCTTTCCATCCAGCGCGAGGTCTCGAACACCGAGGAGCGGAGCGCGGCGAACAGCGGGGGCAGAAGCAGGAGGATCACGCAGATGAACGGCCAGCGCGCCAGCGGCGTGCCCCGCTTGACGGCCACGCGCAGTCCTAATCGAGCCGAGTCGGTCTCCGGCTCGACGCGCAGGTAGTAGCGGCCGGGGGAACGCTCGGCACCTGCACGGTCGCGTAGCGGGAGCCCTCGCTCCACGATTCCCCGCCGTCGTACCCGTGGTAGTACGAGAGCTCCCGGCCGAAGTCGAGGGCCTGATCGGTGTCGGCGTTGATGAGCGCCAGCGACACGTACGCCCACTGCTGGTCGAGATTGGAATCGAGCAGGACCTCGACGTTCGTCGCCCGGCCGCCCGGCAGTTCGAAGACTTCGGTCACGCGCGAGCGCTCGGCCTCGCCGGCGGCGACGTCGAACTCGCCGCGATAGGACTCGGGCGGGTTGCCGGCGGCGGCGGCGAGCCACAGGTAGGCGCCGATGCAGACGGCCGAGGCGACGGTGAAGACGCCCCACATGCCGAGCAGCTGGGAGCCCCACGGATTCGGCTGCGCGGGGCCGACGCCGATCTTGGACGGCGGGGAGCCGGGCAGCGCGAAGGCGGCCCAGATCTCCTCGGGCTCGACGTACTCGCCGGCGCTCCAGACCGTTTCGGCCGCCGTGATCTCCTGAGAGAGCAGATACGGAGGGTCGATGAAGTCGCGCATGCGCGCCGCGTCGCCGACGGTCGCGATCCACGGAAACTCGCCGTAGACGGCGGTCGTGACCGGCACGCTCGTCTGGAAGTGCTGGTAGACGCGGCCGTCGAGCGTCGCCGTCGGCGCGCGGCCGGCGTCGGGGTTCTGTGCGTTCGACATCTCGGGCGGCACGATGTCCTTGTCGGCCTTCGCGGGAAGATCGGGGTGGAGCTTCTTCGCCTTGGCCGGGACGGCGGCCGCGGGCGCCGCGGGCGCCGCCGGCGCCTCTGCGTCGTCCTCCGCCGGGCGGCCCGCGACGTTCTCGACTCCCGTCAGGCGGCGCAGGACGAGGATCTCTCCGGCGTCGAACCAGATCGAGCCGCAGGCGCCGCAGCGGTCGGCCTCGATGCCGCCGTCGTAAGCCTTGCCCGTCTCCATCGGCCGCCGGCAGCGCGGACAGTCGAACCGCGCCGGCGTCGCCCCGACGAGCTTCAACGGCACGGCCAGACCGTCCTTCGGGTACAGCACCCCGGAGCAGCCGGTGCAATGCTGGACGATCACGCCGGGCGCGGGCTCGTGCGCCTCGAGAGGGGCCTTGCACTTGGGACAGTCGAAGCGCTCGGCCATCATCGCTCCTTGACCTTCGTCTCGACGGTCTTGAGCAGGTTCCAGTGGCCGTTCGACTCGACGAGCCAGCGGAAGCCCTTGTAGGGGTTCCACAGCAGGTACTCGTTCCACTGGTAGATCACGCCGGAGTAGCGCACCGCCCGCGTCTGCCGGCCGATGACCTCGAGCTTCTCGCCGCGCAAGGTCCCGCGCGCGCCGATCGGAAGCCACGGCGCACGGCCGAGTTTGGCCCGGTAGCGGGCGAGAATCTGATGGCGGGGGTCGCGCGCGTCGAGCACCGCGCCGCAGTGCTCGCAGGCGAGGCTGTCGCTGACGCCCTCGGCGCGCAGGACGAGCGGAGCGCCGCACGACGTGCAGTCGAAGCGCGCGCTCACGTCCAGCCCTCGAACGTCTTGAGCCCGGTCAACGACAGGGCGTCGAAGCCCTGGTACTCGCCGGCGAACACGACGGCCGGCGTCTCGGAGTAGTCGAACGTCGCGAAGGCGCCCTTCTCTCCGATGAGGTCGGCCGACCGAGCCTTCTCGCCGAGCGGGGGCGAAACGGCAGTTCGCCCTGCGCCGCGAGGTAGGCCGCCTCGATGATCTCGCGGACCTCGTAGACCGTCCCCTCGACGTCGACCTTCGCGCCGAGCTTGAGAGCGCGGAGGTCCGGCGCCTTCTGCTCGACCTTGAAGCTCACCGCGTAGGTGCCCTGCGCCTCGCCGAGCCAGCCCTGGCGGCCGTCGGCGAAGACGAGGCACCATTCGTTCCAGAAGCCGCGCGGGGTCTTGAGCTGGACGCGCCCGACGACGTCGAACGGGGCGGCCCGGTAGACGCCGCGCGCGCCGACCTGAAGGGGGAGCCGTCGGGCTGAAGCTGGGCCGATTCGCCGAGCTTCTCGACGTCGAGATCCGATCTGCGCACGAGCGCGCGGCAGAACGGGCACACGGCCAGGAGCATGATCGACGTCCGGAAGGGAACCTGCGCGCCGCACGACGGGCACTTGCGCTCGATCATGAAGTTCCAGAGATTATCGGACTTGCCTTGGGCGAAAGCAAGCCGAGATTCTCGGAAAGTCCGGGGTTGCTGCCGTCGAAGCGCCACAGCCAGGCGTCGAGCAGGTAGTGCGTCGCCTGCGGCAGGGCGAGCAGCGGGATGAGCACGGCCGCCATGCCGCCCGCCGGCGCCCAGGACGCCGTCGTTCCGAAGAAGATCGCCCCGTGCTCCTTCCAGACGAGGGAGTCCCACACGCCTTCCTCGAGATACGCGAGCGCCAGCAGAAAGCCCGCGAAGGCGAGCACGCCGGAGACGGTGGCCTCGTGCCAGCGTTCGCGCCAGCTCCCGTCCTTCCAGGCGCGCCGGCCGTACAGCCAGACCAGGGCATAATAAGGAATCCCGTGCGCCGCGATGTTGGTGACAGTGAACGCGAAGTCCGAGTTCGTCGCGACGATGCCGACGTACCACGCCGCGGCCGTCGTCCCGATCACGGCGAGCTTGCCGGGATGGACCTCGAGGCCGTATTTGCGCCGCCAGAGCTGGCGCCCGGCGAACGCCCCGAGCACCGCGGCGTACGCGCCGCCCGCCCACGCGCCCGCCGCGCGGTTGAGCGCCAGGAAGTCGCCCTGCACGAACCACCAGAATTTGCGCGCGGGATCGGCATGCCAGTAGACGAGAGGATAGAGCATCGTGGCGTAGATCGCCGCGGCCTCGAGCCGTTGCTCCCACGCAGGCTTCGGACCCTCGAGGTGGGCGTACGCGCGCATGAAGCCGTACTGCTGGCGCACGAAGTGGAACACCGCGAGATAGGCGAGCGCTCGCCAGAACGCCAGCGGGGAGACGCGGTACAGAAGCGCGCCCACGAGCCAGGCCGCGACCGGGAGATAGGTGTACAGAGCGCGGCGGCGCGGGAACTCGACTGGATCGAGGTACGTCCTATAAAGCGTGGCGTACACGTGCCCGACGTCGATGAACACGACGAAGATCAGCCAGCCCCACGGCGGCGTGTCCGGCGCGCGCAGCGCGGGGATCAGGAGCACCGCCAAGGCGGCGAACAGCGGAGGCCCGGCGAACCAGCCGAGGTCGAAGGCGGGGAGTGCAGCCAGCGGCGCTCCGTCACGGCGTCATCATATCAGTCTTGCGCGAATCCGGCGCGCCCGTTATCCTACGGCCATGGCCTGGCGTGACCACGTCGAGCCGGACTGGTTCCACGAGGCGCCGTTCTACCTCGCGGCGACGATCGCCCACGGGGCCCTGCTGACCTTGAACCCGATGATCAACTGGGGCTCGCTCGCCGCGCCGGAGAAGGTCGTCCCGATCGAGTTCGTCGCCGAGGTCCCGCTGCCCGCCGTCGTCGCGCCGGCCCCGCCGCTGCCCGCGCCGCTGCCGGCGCTGGCGCCCGGCGGCGACGGCACGAAGGGCGCGCCCAAGCACGGCCCCGGCAAGCTCGAGGCGGAGAAGGTCAAGCGCGGCGCCGTCGACCCGCCGCCTAAGCCCAAGCCGGTCCCGAAGCCCGCGGCCGTCAAGTCGAAGTCCGACAAGGCCGGAACCACGGTGAAGAAGGCCGCGGCGAAGCCCAAGCCTCTCGCCCGGCCCGTCGACGACCGCGCCGCCAAATTCGCGCGCGAGGCGCAGGCCGAGTCGCGCCGCGTGCGCGCCGAGAAGGACCGCGCCGCGCGCGCCGTCGTCGCCGAGCGGGCGGCCGCCGCCCGCGCCGACAAGGAGCGCCGCGCCGCCGAGCTGCGCGCCGTCGAGGCCGAGCGCGCCGAGGCCGAGCGCGCCGAGAAATCGCGCCTGGCCGCCGAGGCGCGCCTGGAGAGGAGCGCCGCGCGGCGCAGGCCCGCGCCGAGGCCGAGCGGCTCGCCGAGGCGCGCCGTCAGGAAGCCGCGCGCAAGGCGGCCGCGCTCGCCGAGCAGAAGCGCCTGGCCGCCGAGGCCAAGGCCGCGAAGGCCGCCAAGCGCGCGGCCCTGACCTCCGCGCTCGCGACGATGGCCGACCCCGACGAGGCGCTCGAGGCCTCCGAGGCCGCGCCCGCGAGCGGCCGCGGCTCCGCGCGCAGGGGCAAGCCCGCGCGCGGCGGCCCCGCGGGCCAGGGCGCCGCCGGCCCCGGCGCCTCGGGCGACGACGTCGCCGGCGACGCCGGCGGCCTCGGCGGAGGAGCCGCCGAGCTCGCGGGCGCGCGCCGCGCGGGCGCCGCCGCCGCGCTCGCCGAGTCCACCGACCCCGGCGACGACGCCGGCTCCGGCGGCGCCGACCTCATCGACGCGCCCGCCAAGGGCGGGGGCGACGGCCCCGACGGCGGGGGCGTCTCCTACTCCCTCGACGGCCCCGTCGGCAACCGCCGGATCGTCTCGCGCGTCGCGCCGTCGAGCCCGGACTGGGTCGCGGTGCGCAATCTCGACCTGACCGTCATCGTCCGCTTCCAGGTCCTGCCCGACGGCTCGGTCAAACAGGGCGCCGTGATCCAGAAGACCTCCGGCTTCCCCGAGATCGACGCGCGCGCCCTCAAGGCCCTCTCCAAGTGGCGCTTCCAGCCCGTACCCGCCAAATCCGGCGCCGCGGAAGTGTGGGGACGCGTCTCCTTCCGCTTCACGTCCTGAACGTTGACGGGGCTCGTTGATCATGGTCAAGCCGGGGTCTTGACCGGTGTCCTCGGACCGGGCCTGCCCGTCGCGATATCATGTGGGCATGAAGAAATTCGCTCCCCTTTTCCTCGCCCTCGCCACTTCCGCCGCCGCGCAGCAGGTCACCCGCGTGCCGATGGTCCTGCCCTCCGTCAACGCGTACGCCGTGTACTTCCCGGCCCCGTCGCCCGCGCTCATCCCGATGAGCATGCCCGGCTCGGTGTCCGTCGAGATCGCCGTTCCGCTCTCGCTCCCGGCGCCGCGCCCGGTCCCGAACGCGATCACGCCCCTTTCGTTTCCGGGCGCGAAGAACCCTTTCCCTCTGCCGACGCCGCTGATCGTGGCGCAGGCCGAGGTCGTCCCGGCCCTGCCCGTCGTCGACGCGGTCCAGGCCGTGGTCCCCGCCCGCCCCGCGCTCAACGAGCTGCGCGACACCGTCATCGGCCGGGAGCCGATCCGGGTCCAGGCGAACAAGGCCTTCGACGGCCGCCGCGAGACGGTTCGCGAGGCCGCGCTGCCCTCCGGCCGGATTTTTAAGTCCGCCCGCCGGTAAATCATCGCCCGCCGCGTTCATCGGCGGGCGATTGACTTTACGGGGGCGACTCTACACTTCGGGCATGAGGCGCGCCCTCGGCGTGTTCTTCCTCTATTGCCTCGCCGCGTCCGCGGCGCAGGCCGCGCGTTCTCCCAAGGTCAAGAACGAGGACGCGCCCTCGCGCGACGGCTGGAACTCGATGAACATGGAGGCCCAGGCCGTCATGGGCGAGCTCCAGCTCCAGTCCGGCGACCCGCGCGCCGCGCAGCGCACGTTCCAGCGCACGCTCGACATCGGCACCAAGGTCACCGGACCGCGCGCCGAGGTCGCCGCGCAGAGCCACTTCCGCAGCGCCGAGATCGCGCTCGCCAAGGGCGAGTACTCCGACGCGCGGCGCAACCTCGAGATCCTGATCCAGCGCTACCCGGAGACCGACTGGGCGGAGAAGGCCAAGCGCCTGCTGACCTCGGTTCCCGGCGGGGAATCGACGTACAAGGCCGAGGCCGACGAGCCGTTCGTGCCCGCGATGCCGTCCTCGTCGGCCGAGGAGGCGCTCGCGCGCCTGCGCGCGGCGATCGATGAGTCCCGGACCGAGGCCGCGCTGGCCGAGGCCTACGACTTCATCCGGCGCTACCCGTCGCGCGCCGAGCGGCCCGAGGTCGACCTCGCGGCCGGCGCCCTGCATCTGCGCCGCGGCGAGGCCGCGCGCGCGGTGCGCTTCCTCAAGCCGCTCGCCGCCGGCGCCGACCCCGCGCTCAAGAGCAAGGCGATCCACCTGATCGGCGCCGCGCTCGCGAGCCTCGGCCTCGACGAGGCCTCGCTCAAGGTCGTGCCGGCGGCCGACCCGGGCGCCACGCCCGACCGCTGGCTCGCGCTGGCGCAGGTGTGGCGCGCCGCGGCCGAGGAGCGCATGGGCCGGCGCGAGGACGCCGCCGAGCTGTACCGCGCGATCTCCGCGTCGGGCCAGGACTCGCCGGTCAAGGCGTACGCGCTCGGCGCGATCGCCGCGGACTGGGACCGCCGCGGCAAGCCCGACCGCGCGCGCGACGCGCTCAAGCGGACGCAGGAGGCCGCGGCCAAGTACGGCCTCGTCGAGCTGCGCGAGTCGGCCGCGCTGTCGGAGGCGCACCTGCTCCTGCGCGGGCGCCGGCTCGAGGACGCGCAGAAATCCTACGCCGACTTCGCGACGCGCTACCCCGAGAGCCCGTTGCGCGCGCAGGCGCTGTACCAGCGCGGACTGGCGCTCAAGCGCCTCGAGCGTCCCGAGGACGCCGCCTCCGTCTTCGAGGACCTCTCCGTCCGGCATCCGGCCTCGGCGTACGCCGCCGACGCGCACCTGCAGCTCGGCCAGCTCTACACGGACCTCGGCCGCTCCGAGAAGGCGCTGACGCACTACCGCCTGATGGGCCGCGCCTCGGAGGCCGAGGACGGCGACCGCGAGGCGCTCCTGCTGATGGCGCAGGTCCACTACAACAAGAAGCGCTGGGCCGAGGCGGTCCCGCTTTATAAGCAATGGCTCCAAGGCGCGGCCCCGGGCGACGTGAAGTCCAAGGAGGTCGAGCGCCTGCTGCTCGTCGCGATGTGGCAGAACGACAAGGAGGACCCCGAGCTCCCCGCGCTCGTCGCGAAATACCCGAACCACGAGCTCGCCGGAAGGATCCGCTGGGACCTCGCCGCGAAGACCTACCGCTCCGGCGACTTCGACTCCGCCGAGCAGCTGTTCCGCCGCCACATCGAGAACAACCCGCACGCCTCGAACGTCGGTGACGCGCGCTACTACCGCGCCGAGGCCCTGCGCCAGCTGCGCCGCGTCGACGAGGCCGCCGGCGCCTACCGCAAGTTCATGGCCGTGCACCCGAAGCATGCGCGGCACAAGGACGCCGCGATGGCGCTCGGCCAGATGCTCTACGACGCAGGCGACGCGGCCGGCGCGGCCGCCGCGTTCGGGAAGGTCGGGGGAACGGGGAGGACGCCGCCGACGCCGCGTACAACCGGGCGCTCGCGCTCTCGAAGACCGGCGAGGGCCGCGGCGCGGAGAAGGCCTGGTCCGGCTTCGCCGCCAAGTTCCCGCGGCACGAGAAGGCCTCGTGGGCCTGGGGCCAGGCCGCGCGCTTGCGCGAGGAGAACGGAGACCTCGCCGGCGCCGCCGCCGCGTACGAGAAGGCGGCCGGCAAGGACGAGCGCATGAAGGCGCTGTACGCGCTCGGCCGCCTGCAGGAGCGCCGCAAGAAAGTCCGCGAGGCGAAGAACGCCTACGAGCGGCTCGGCGCGCTGCTGCCCAAGGACGACGCCTCGCGCCTGGCCGGCCAGCTGCGCCTGGCGCTCATGCTCGAGCTCGAGGACAAGCCGCAATCCGCGGCGCCGCTGTACATGGACGTCCTGCGCCACGCCGAGCGGGGAAGCCAGACCTTCGAGACCGCGCGCAAGCGCCTCGAGGCGCTCTCCGGCGACAAGTCCCTGATCCGGAAGTGAATGTCGGGGCCTGGCCCGGACATTCAGGACATTCTTACTTCTCGATCACGTAGTCGACGCCCTTCACGAGCTTGATCTCGATGTCGCCGTCGAGGTCGTCGCCTCGGACGATCAGGGCGCCGGCCGCCTCGGCCCGGCTCTTCGCGGCCCACATCTCGCGCCTCGCGGCGTCGTAGCCTTCCGTCGCCTCGCGCATCGTGTTCGGGTTCTGAGACAAGAGCGAGAAGATCGCCCCGAAGCCGCCGACGACGGCCGAGATCTTGGTCTTGCGCCGCGCCTGCCAGTACTCGGCGACCGCGACCGCGCCGGGGGTGATCGGCTTGAAGCCCGGCTGATCGCACACGCACTTGGGCGACGGCTTTTCGGCCGGGGCCGCCGGAGCGGGCTGGACGGCGACTTGGGCGCGGACCGGGAGCGCGAACGTCGCGACGGCGAGCACGAGGGCGGTGATCTTCATGCCCTAAGAATAGGGGAAAACCGGATCCGGCGCGGGGGTCTTCCGACCCCGAAAAGCGGGTCCGATGGGCCCACCTTCCTTAACAGCTTCGACCTTGCGGGGTTTCCGTCCCTCCGCTATACTGGCCCGCATGCCCGGAATGACATTCGTCGACATGCTGAAGATCAGCATCGCGATGCCGATCCTGCTCGTGCTGTCTTTGGCGATCTTCGCTCAGGCGCTCGAGCGGCTGTACTCCTATTGGGTGGCCCAGAAGATGCCGACGTCGATGTGGGAGCGCGTGCGCGACCGCCTCGAGGCGGGGGACAAGGCCGGCGCGCTCGCGATCGCGCGCCGCGACACGTCCTTGATGGGCGAGGCGATCGCGCGCCTGCTCTCGCTCGACACGGCGAACCCGGAGAAGCTCGTCGAGGCGTTCCAGGTCTACCGCGCGCGCCTCTCGATGGGCCTCAACCGCCGCGTGGGCCTGTTCGGCACGGCCTCGTTCGTCTCGCCGCTGATCGGCCTCATGGGCACGGTGCTCGGCATCATGCGCGCCTTCCACGACCTCTCGGCCGCCGGCGCCGGCGGACCCGCCGTCGTCGCGGCCGGCATCTCGGAGGCGCTCGTCGCGACGGCCTTCGGCATCGGCCTCGCCGTCTTCGCCGCTTTGCTCTACAACTACTTCACGCTCACCGCGCGCCACCGCCTGCAGACGGCGGACCTGTGGGTGCTCGAGATGGCCCAGCTGTTGGAGATCACCCATGGCGGGCAGCCCGTTTCATAGAGACGACGAGGCCGCGGCGATCTCCGACGTCAACGTCGTGCCCCTGGCCGACGTGTCGCTCGTCCTGCTGATCATCCTGCTCGTGCTCTCGCCGATGGCCGCGCAGTCGATGCTGAAGGTCTCGGCCGCCGCCGCGAGGGCGAGCTCGCCCGTCCCGCTGCAGACCGAGCTGATCACCTTGCGCGAGCCGGAGAAGGCGCTCGTGATCGCCGTCGCGGCCGACCTGTACTCGATCGACGGCCGCCCGTTCGCCGACGCGCGCGAGCTGGCGGCCTTCCTGAAGCCGGCGCTCTCCGGACGAGACGACCGCAAGGTGTTCGTCTCGCCGGAGCTCGACGTCGAGCACGGGCGCGTCGTCTCGGCGCTCGAGGCCGTGCAGGAGTCCGGCGGCGCGGCCGCGCTCGTGCAGATCGCCGACCCCGAGGCGGTGCCCTGATGGCGAAGTACGCGATGATGCGCCTGCGCGCGCCCGAGGCCGAGCCCGTCACCGAGGTCAACATCATCCCGGTGATCGACATCTCGCTGGTGCTGCTCGTCATCCTCTTCGTGACCGCGCCGCTCCTCGCCTACCCGACCTTGCCGGTCAGCCTCCCGCCGGCCTCGGCGCTGCCGAACCAGGAACTGACGATCGCGATCACGTGCGCCGCCGACGGCTCGCTGTCGGTGCGCGCCGCGCCGACGACGTGGGCGACGCTCGAGTCCGACCTCCGGCACGAGGTGGAGAAGAAGAAGGGCGCGATCGTGCTGATCCGCGCCGACAAGACCGTGAAGTACCGCGTGATCCAGCGCATGATCGCCGCCGCGAAGGGGGCGGGCGCGGGCCAGATCGCGCTCGCGACCGAGCCGCCGAAGGCCGCGCGATGAGAATCCTGCTCTTTCTCGCTTTATACGCGCACGCCGCCCCGAAGCCGAAGGAACTGTCGGAGGACATCACGGTCAAGGCCCGCGCCGCCGGCGCCGCCGGCGTCCAGGTCGCCCCGCCGACCGCCTCGAAACCCGTCATCGACGAGGTCCTGCGCTCCCTCTCGCTCGGGCGCGGGCGCCTGGCGCCCGCCGCCGAGCGCATCCGCGTCGGCGGCGACGTCGCCCGCTACCTGCGCCCGTATCCTGAAGCCCCGTTCCTCGCCCTTTCGCCCGCCAACATCGTCGCGCTCTACGACGAGTGGAGCTTCGAGGTCCTCGACAACGAGGGGGAGATCGTCATGAAGTCCGACGGCGTCGGCATGCTCAACGAGAAGATCGACTGGGACGGCGCCGGCCCCGACGGCCGCCTGGCCGTCGTCGCGGGCCGCTCCTACCGCTACCGCTTCACCGGCCGCCGCGCGGGCCGCGCCTTCGTCGTCGAGAGCGACCCCGTGCCGCTGAGGTCCTTCACCTGGCGCGAGTACGCGGGGAGACGCGACTCGAGGCCGAATCATCCCTGTTCTTCGAGGACGGCAAGGCCGAGTCGGCCAAGGGCGCCGACGAGTGGATCGACGCGCTCTCGCGCCGCCTGCGCTCCGGAGAGTCGCGCGCCGACGGCAACTACAAGCTCGAGCTCGCCGCGAAGGACCTGCGCTCGCCGCTCGCCAAGAACCGCGCGCGCCTGCTCGCGCGCAAGCTGGCCAAGGCGCTCGTCGTGTCCCCGGAACGGGTCGTGGTCTCCTTGATGCCCGCCCTGCGGGGGAGGCCGTCTCCGGCTTCCTGCCGCCGTCCAAGGGCGCGACGCTCCGAATCGAGTAGAATATACGCTCGATGTCCGCGAAAAAACCCTCCCGCCATGAAATTACCGTAATTCCCGGAGACGGGATCGGCCCCGAGGTCATGAACGCCGTCCGCTCGGTGCTTCAGGCCGCCGAGGTGGCGATCGACTGGGACGAGCAGCTGGCGGGCGCCGAGGTGTTCAAGAAGGGCGTCGGCTCCGGCGTCCTGCCCGAGACCATCGCCTCGATCCGCCGGACCAAGTGCGCGCTGAAGGGCCCGCTCGAGACCCCGGTCGGCTTCGGCGAAAAGAGCGCCAACGTCACGCTGCGCAAGTTCTTCGAGACCTACGGCAATATACGGCCGGTGCGCGAACTGCCTGGAATCCGCACGCCGTACTCCGGCCGCGGCATCGACTTCATCGTCGTGCGGGAGAACGTCGAGGACCTGTACGCGGGCATCGAGTACCTCCAGACGCCCGGCGTCGCGCAGGCCCTGAAGCTGGTCACCCGCAAGGGCTCCGAGAAGATCTGCCGGCTCGCCTTCGAAATCGCCCGCGCCGAGGGCCGCAAGAAGGTCACCTGCGCCACCAAGGCGAACATCCTCAAGTTCACCGAGGGCCTGTTCAAGCGCGTCTTCGAGGAGGTCTCCAAGGACTACCCCGAGATCGTCGCCGAGCACCAGATCGTCGACAACTGCGCGCACCAGATGGTCATGCGCCCCGAGCAGTTCGACGTGCTCGTGATGACGAACATGAACGGCGACATCCTCTCCGACCTGGCCTCCGCCTTGATCGGCGGCCTCGGCTTCGCCCCGTCGGCGAACCTGGGCGACGGAGCCTCCATCTTCGAGGCGGTCCACGGCTCCGCGCCGCAGATCGCCGGCAAGGACATGGCCAACCCGACCGCGCTGCTGCACAGCTCGGTGCTCATGCTGCGCCACCTGGGCGAGATGAAGGCCGCCGACTCCGTCGAGAACGCGCTCCTCGTCACGTTGGAGGAGGGAAAGATCCTCACTCCCGACATGGCCGGCGGCGGCCGCGAGCCCTCGGGCACGAAGGCCTTCGCCAAGGAAGTGATCAAGAACCTCGGCTCGGCGCCCAAGGCCTACCCCAAGCGCGAGTACAAGAAGGTGATCATGCCCAAGGTCTCGCACGACGCGGTGATGGTCGTGGCCAAGGAGACGCGCCCGATGGGCGTCGACATCTTCGTGGCGACCGCGATCGACCCCGCGGTGCTCGGCCCTTCGGTCGAGCAGATGATCGCCGACCTGCCGGTGCGCCTGACCCAGATCAGCAACCGCGGCGCCAAAGTGTACCCGAACGACCTCGGCGTCGAGGCCGACCCCGTCGACTGCGCGCGCCTGCGCTTCAAGGTCGCCCACCACGGCGACACGCTCTCCGACAAGGACATCGCGCAGATCCTCCTGCGCGTCGGCGCCCAGGCGCCCTGGGTGCACGTCGAGAAGCTCTACAAGTACGACGGCGTGGCCGGCTTCACCAAGGACCAGGGCGAAGACTGAGGACGCTCTAAGGCTTTCCGCAGCCGCGTCCCCGCCGGGCGTCTCGCGCCCGGTGAGCCGGACTTAGATCTCGCTCGCTTCGGCGGGACGGCGCTCGACGAGAGCGACGACGCCGGCGCTGACGAAGTAGAGCGCAAGCAGAACGGTCCCGAACAGCACCGTCGTGGCCAGCACGTCGCCGGGCGTCAGGAAGGCGGCGGCCGCGAGGATCGCGACCGAGGACTCGCGCCAGTACTTGAGCATCGCGCGCGAGGACACGAGCCCGAAGCGTCCCAGGAAGTAGAAGAGCACCGGCGCCTCGAACGACAGGCCCGTGCCGAGCACCGTGTAGAGCAGGATGTCGAGGTACTCGTTCGGGCGCAGGTTCGGGCGCAGGCCGGCGGCGAAGGCCTCCTCGAGCAGGATGCCGGCCAGGACCGGGAAGGCGACGAAATACGCGAACAGCGCCCCGGCGGCGAAGCAGGCGCTCGTCGTCAGGACGAAGACGGTCGCGAGCTTCTTCTCCTTGGCGTGCAGCGCGGGCTCGACGAAGGCCCAGACCTGGTAGAACAGGAAGGGGGAGATCGCGACCACCGAGGTCCAGAACGAGAGCCGCAGCAGCGAGAAGAACGGCTCGGCCAGGTCGGTGTAGGCGAACGGCTCGGCCGCCTCGAGGCCCGGAATCGATAGGAGCGGGCGCTTGGCGAGCTCCCACAGCTTGAAGCGCGCGAAGTAGCCGAGCGCGGTCGCCGCGGCGAGCGCGAGCGCGGAGTGGATCAGGCGGTCGCGCAACTCGCCGATGTGCGACCAGAACGGCAGGCGCCGTTCCTCGTCCTCGGGCAGCGCCTCGGGGATCAGCTCGACGCTCACCGGCCGCTCCCGTCGAAGGCGGCGGGGATGTGCTCGGCGCGGCCGGCGTCGATCGCGACGACGTCGAAGCGGCAGGGACCGTCCCAGCGGCGCGCCTGCAGCCACACCTTGGCGGCCAGGATCAGCTTGCGGCGCTTGGCGCCGCCGACCGAGGCCGCGGCGCCGCCGAACGCGGAGGACGCGCGCGCGCGGACTTCCACAAAGACGATTTCATCCCCATGGCGCGCGACGAGGTCGAGCTCGCCGACCTTGGCCCGGAAGTTCCGCTCGAGGATCGTCATGCCCTTGGCCGACAAGAGGGCGGCGGCGGCGTCCTCGGCGGCGCGGCCGGTCTCGGCGCGGCTCACGGGCGGGCTCCCGCGCTGGCGGCCACCGGCGCGTAGGTCATGCGGTGCGCCTTGCACGGACCGAGCTTGGCGAGCGCGCTCAGGTGCACGGCGGTGCCGTAGCCCTTGTGCGCGTCGAAGCCGTAGCCCGGGTGCATGCGCGCCAGGCGCCGCATCCAGCGATCGCGCACGACCTTGGCGATCACGCTCGCGGCCGCGACGCACAGCGACTTGGCGTCGCCGTCGATCACCGGCTTCTGTGGGAGCGCGTCGCCGGTCATCCTTTTCGGCCCGTCGACGAGGACGAGCACCGGATTCTTGACGCCCTTCGCGGCCGCGCGCCGGGCGGCGCGCGCCATCGCGTCCAGCGTGGCGCGCAGGATGTTGTCGCGCTCGATGACGCGCGGGTGCGCCCACGCCACCGACACCGCGAGCGCCTCGGAACGGACGACCCCGAAGAGCCGTTCCCGGCCCTTCGGGGTCATCTGCTTCGAGTCCTTCAGGAGGCGCAGCTTCGCCGAAGGGACCTCCGGCAAAGCCACGGCGGCGACCACCACGGGCCCCGCGAGGGGGCCCCGGCCGGCTTCGTCGACGCCGATCAAGAGCGCGCAGCGCGCGTCCGCTCGAGCGGCGTCGTCGAAGGCCCGGCCGTCCAAGTTACTTGGCGACGGCGGGAGCGTCTTTCTTGGCGGCCTTGGGAGCCTCGGCCTTGGGGGCCTCGGCCTTCTTGGTCTCGGCCTTGTGGGCCTCGGCCTTGGTGGACGCCTGCTCGGCCGCGGTCTGGCGGTCGTCGATGCGGGCGGACTTGCCGGTCAGGTCGCGGAGGTAGTAGAGGCGCGCGCGGCGGACCTTGCCCTCGCGCACGAGCTCGATCTTCTCGATGTGGGGCGACGAGATCAGGAACGTGCGCTCGACGCCGACGCCGAAGGAGATCTTCCGGACGGTGAAGTTCTCGCTCGCGCCGCGGCCGCGGCGGACGATGACGGCGCCCTCGAACACCTGGACGCGCTCGCTCTCGCCTTCCTTGACCTTCATGTGCACCTTGACGGTGTCGCCGGGCCGGAACTCCGGCGCCTTCGACGTCTTCTTCTCTTCCATTGCAGCCATCATACGCTTCTCTCCTGACGTCTCTTGTTACGCCCGTTTGAGCAGATCGGGACGCTTGCGCTTGGTCGCGGTCTTGGCGGCGTCATGCCGCCATTCGGCGATTTTCGCGTGGTCGCCCGAGAACAGCACCTCGGGAACCTCGCGGCCGCGCCAAACTCGCGGCCGGGTGTACTGGGGAAATCGAGCAGGCCGGAAGCGAACGACTCCGATCCGGCCGCGTCTTCCTTCTTGAGCACGCCGGGAACGCGGCGCGCCACTGCATCCGCCACGAGCATAGCCGGGAGTTCGCCTCCCGTCAAGACGAAGTCACCGATCGATATCTCCTCGTCCATGAGAGGCGCCAGCCGTTCGTCGATGCCCTCATAATGTCCGCACACGAGGATCAGGTGCTCTTCCTTCGCGAGTCTCGCCGCCGTCTTGTCGTTGAAGGTCTTCCCTTGCGGAGACAGGAGGATCGTCTTCGACTTTTTCTTCTTGATGCTCTCGATCGCCTTGCCCAGGGGCTCGGCCATCATCAGCATGCCGGGGCCGCCGCCGAACGGGCGGTCGTCCACCTTCTTGTGCTTGTCCAAGGCGTAGTCGCGCGGATTGACGCAGCCCCACGACACGAGCCCCTTCTCCTGGGCGCGCGCCATCATGCTCGCGTCCATGACGGACGGGAACATGCCGGGGAACAGCGTCACGAAGTCGATCCGCATCAGTCGATGTCCACCTCGGCGCGGGTGCCGGCCTTCTGGTTCGCCACGCCGACGAGCGCGCGGATCGCCTTGATGACCTTGCCCTGCTTGCCGATGACCTTGCCCTTATCGTTCTCGTCGACGACGAGGTTCAGGAAGGTGGTATTGCCTTCCAGCTCCTCGTCGATCGACACCGCGTCCGGCTTGTCGGCCAGGCGCTTGGCGATGAAGAGAGTGAGGTCTTTCGCGAGCATGTTACTTGGCGGCGGCGGACTTGAACGCGGCCTTCACGAGCGTCGCGACCGTGTCGGACGGCTGGGCGCCGACCTTGATCCAATACTCGTAGCGGTCCTTGTTGACCTCGACCTTCTTGCCCGCGATCTCGACGCGAGGGTTGTAGGAGCCGAGGACTTCGATCGGCTTGCCCGTCGCGCCGCGAGCCTTCTCGATGGCGACGACGCGGTAGTAGGGCTGGTGCGGCTTGCCTTTGCGCTGCAGTCTGATCACGACCATTTCATTTCTCCGTTGCGACTGTGACTACGATTGAACAGCGGCCCGAGCGTTCTTCTCGAGCTCCCGGAAAGCGGCGGCGGGGTCCTTGGCGGCGAACACGGCCGAGCCGGCGACGAGGCTGTCGGCCCCGGCGGCGGCGCACGTCGCGATGTTGGAGGCATTGACTCCACCATCGACCTGAATCCAGCAGTCGAGCCGTTCGGCGTCGATTTTTCGACGAAGGGCTTCCACCTTCGGCATCTGATCGGCCATGAACTTCTGGCCCCCGAAGCCGGGTTCTACGGTCATCACGAGGGCCAGGTCGACATTTTCGATGGCGCCCAGAAGACCCTCCACATTCGTTTTCGGCTTCACCGCGAGGCCCGACTTAACGCCCATCTTGCGGATCTGCTTCATGGCCTCCGCCGGGTTCTCCAAAACCTCTATGTGCGCCGTTAAAATATCCGTGCCCGCTTCCACGAACCACGGCGCGACCTGAAGGGGATTGGTCACCATCAGGTGGGTATCGACGTAGAAGCCCTTCTTTTTCGCAAGGCGAACGAAATCGGGACCGAAGCTGAGATTCGGAACGAAATGGCCGTCCATGACATCGACGGAAATCCAATGACAGCCCGCGGATTTGACGACCTCGAGTTGCTCGCCGAGGCGGGCGAGATCGCCGGCCAGCAACGACGGAACAACGGCCAAGGTTTTAGCCACGATCACAAATCCCTTTCCTCGACCAATATTCCATTCATATAGATCTTCACGCGCGCGCCGCCCGTCTCCTGGACCGGCACCTCGATCTTGGTGCCCGGCTTTCGCACGCCGTTGAACAGCTCGCGCTCGCCGTACTTGTCGACGACGACGATGCGCACCTGGCTCTCGGAGCCGCTCTGCGGCAGCTCGTACTTGAAGGTCTTGGCGGCGACGGTCGGGGCGGCGCCCTTGCGGCCGGAGACGAGCAGGTGGACCTTGGCGCCGGGGGAGAGCACGGAGTCGGCGGCGGGCGTCTGCGTCAGCACGGTGCCGGCCGGGAACAGCGAGGTCGCGTCGGTCTTGATCTCGAGGCGGGCCTCGGCGCCGGCGGCCCAGGCCTGGGCCTCGTCGACGGTCTTGCGCAGGAAGTCCGGCATCAGCGCGACGCCCGCGGGCGGCGCGCCGCCGGAGACGACGAGGTTGACGAGCGCGTCGCGCTCGACGCTGGCCTCGGCCTTCGGGTCCTGCGAGAGCACCATGCCCTTGTCCTGCTTGAGCGAGTAGGACTCGCTGACCTCGCCGAGCGAAAGCTGCGACTGGCGCAGCATCATTTCGGCGTTGCGCAGCGGCAGGCCGACGACGGCCGGAGCGAGGACGGTCTGGCCGCCCTGGCTGACGACGACGCGCACGGTCTTGCCCTCGCGCACGACGGTGCCGGCGGGCGGATCCTGGCGCAGCACCGAGGAGATCGGCACGGCCGCGTCGAACTCGACGCCCGTCTTGCGCAGGCCGATGTTCAGGGGGCGAGCTGATCCAGGGCGGCCGCGATCGACCGGCCCTTGAGGTCGGGCACGGTCTGCAGCTTGCGCGAGTGGATGACGCCCTCCAACGCCCAGTTCATGATGAAATAGGCGAAGACGAGGAAGGCCGCGGCGACGGCGGCGTACTCGAGCGTGCGGGTTTCGGTTCTGGCGGTCAAAATGATTAAAGGCGCCCGTCTTTACAACGGCAAAAAGCCGCCGACGGCCAGGCGCAGGCCGTTGACGAATTCAGCAGCGTTGAGCGGCTTTTTCCCTCGGGCTGTACTTCGAGGAACCACAGACGACTGCAGGACCCACATTGTACCAAAACACCCCTGCCCCGTTCAACGGCCAGGAGGGCTCCGGGAGCGTCTTTCGTCGTCGGGTCGGACGGCCCGGGGAGGGCCGATTTGAGGACCAAAACGGAGCCGTTGGCCAGCTTCAGGGTGGCGCGCGGCCAAGACCGGAATCCGCGGATCAGATTGTGGATCTCGGCCGCGTCTTTCGACAGGTCGATGGCCGCGTCCTCGCGCTTGATGAGCGGAGCCATGGAGGGGCGCCTTCCTGGGGAGGCGGACGACCTTGCCGACCGAGAGGTCGCCGATCACGGCCTCCAGCCGGCCGACGCCGAACGCGGTCAGGCGGGCGAGCAGGGCCGGAGCGTCCTCGTCGGGGCCGACGGAGGTCTCGGTCATGTCCTGGACGGGCCCGGTGTCCATGCCCTCGTCGAGCCAGAACAGGGAGACGCCGGTCTTCGTCTCGCCTTTGACCAGCGCCCACTGCACGGGCGCGGCGCCGCGGTACTTGGGCAGGAGGGAGAAGTGGGCGTTGAGCAGGCCGAGGCGGGTCGAGGTCAGGACGTCGGCCTTGAGGATGCGCCCGTACGCGACCACCACGCCGAAGTCCGCGCCGAGCGCCTTGAGCTCGGCGGCGATCTCCGACGGCCTGGCCGGCTGGAGGACCTTCAGGCCGAGCTCGAGCGCGGCCTTCTTGACCGGCGTCGACGAGACCTCGAGCCCGCGGCCGGAGGGCTTGTCGGGCTGGGAGACGACGGCCAGGACCTCGGTCCGCTTCGCCAACAGGCGCAAGAACGGCACGGCGGTCTCGGGCGTCCCGAAGAAGATCGTTTTGAGCACGCGCTAGTCCCAGTTCGGCCGCGCCGTCTTGATCGCGTCGAGGACCTTGAGCTTGTCCTCGAACTCGAGACGGTCGACGAAGAGCTTGCCGTCGAGGTGGTCGATCTCGTGCTGGAAGGCGCGCGCGAGCAGGCCCTCGCCGGACAACTCGCGCGAGACGCCGTTCTCGTCGAGCGCGCGAACGCGGGCGCGCGCGCGGCGGCGCAGCTTGTGGTAGACGCCGGGCAAGGACAGGCAGCCCTCCTCGTCGTTGAGCTCGCCGTCGAGCGAGACGATCTCCGGGTTGATGAGCACGAGGCGCTGGGACTTTCCGTCGGGGCGCACGTCGATGACGCACAGGCGCATCGACAGCCCGATCTGCGGCGCCGCGAGGCCGACGCCGCGCGCGGCCTGCATCGTCGCCCACATGTCTTTGAGCAGGGCCGGCAGCTCGCCCTTGATCGCCTCGTAGTCGAGCGGCGGGCAGGCGGTCTTCAAGACCTTTTCGCCGTGCTTCGTGACGCGCCGGACGGGCATGCTACAAATCGACGGCGTGCTCGACGCCGGGGCCGAGGATGCGGAAGCGCACGCTCTGCTTGTTGGTCTGCATCGAGCCCCACGTCATCGCGAGGCGCTCGAGCTGGGCGTCGGTGGAGAGCTTGGCGGAGACGCCGAAGACGACCTCGGTCGCGCCGACGGCCTGCGCGGCCTGGGAGATCGCGTAGAAGGGCTCGTTCGACACGACGAGCATCGGCGTGACGGTCTTGCCGTGCTTCTCGGCGGCCTCGATGACCTTGGTGAACAGCCGCTCCTCCTCGGCGTCCATCGAGACGGTCTCCTCGACGAGGCCGAGGCCCTTTCGGATGCGCGAGGTGAAGACGACGAGGTCGGTCGTCTCGGAATCGTGGGACTCGAGCGCCTTGTTGAGGTGGTAGAGGTTCCCGGGGTCGCGCACGGCCACCAGCACGCGGTTCGGGCGCTCGATCTCGTCCTTGACGATCGCCAGGTCGGTCGCGCTGCGCAGGTTGAACTTCTCCGTGTGCTCGCCGTGCGCGCGCTCCCGCTTGTTGAGGCGCTCGCTGATCATGAACAGCGCGAAGAAGAAGCCCGTGAACGCGGCGCCGGAGATCGTGGCGACCTTCTTCGTGAGCAGGTTCACGATGCCGACGGAGAGCAGCAGCAGGAACAGCAGGGCCAGGCCGACGGGCAGCTCGCGGCCGCCGCCGAGAGGGACGTTGAAGGGAACCTTCCAGTCGCGCTTGATCTTCTGGAAGCGCAGGACGAGCACCGCGCCCGCGTTGAACACGAAGCTCCAGATCACGCCGAACGCGTACGCCTCGCCGAGCAGGTACACGTCGCCGCGGCACAGGACGATCGTCAGCGCCTGCATGAGCACGACGAGGTTGATCATGCGGTAGGTCGTGCCGAACTTGGGGTGCAGGTGGCGCAGGCGCTCCGGCATGATCCCGTCTTCGGCGAGGCGGTTCAAGACGCCGTTGGCGCCGAGGATGGACGTGTTGACCGCGCCGGAGAGGATCACGACGCCGACGAGCACGACGCAGGCCTGCAGGATCAGTTGCGCCCAGTGCGGGCCCGCCATCGACATCGCCAGGCCGGAGAGGAGGTTGTCGGCGTACGTCTTGCGCACGTCGTCGGGGATCAGACCGACGGCGAGGAAGGACACGGTGCCCGTCAGCGCGAGCGCGGAGAAGAAGATGACCGCGGAGGCCCGCTTGAGGTTCTTGAGCTTGGGCGCCTCCATCTCGCGGTACACCTGCGCGAGCGTCTCGAGGCCGCTCATCCCGAGGAAGGCGTGGCCGAGCGCGACGAGCAGGCCGAGCTTCCCGAGAGACAGCCCCTCCGGGAACCACCCCAGCGACTCGTGCGTGAAGGTCAGCTGCGTCGTCGGCCAGCGGAAGCCGCGCAGCCAGATCGTGTACCCGGCCCAGGCGAAGGTGACGGCGGCCATGACGCCGACGAGCGTCATGATCTTGATCGCCTTGTCGGAGGACTCCTCGATGCCGCGGATGTTCTCGCGCCAGAAGTAGGCGACGACCAGCAGCGCGAAGACGACCGCGAAATGGTGAGGGTCGACGGTCCAGTGGATGTGCAGGCGCGGCAGGGCGGAGTTGAGCAGGCCCGCGAGGTACTGGCCGCCGGACACCGCGCTGATCGCGCCGGTGAGCACGTAGTCGAACATCAGCGCCGAGACGGAGATCTTGGCGAGCGTGCCGCCCATCGCCTCGCGCACGACCTTGTAGACGCCGCCGCGCACGAACATCGCCGAGCCCTCGACGTAGAGCATCAGCACGGGCGCCGCGCAGAGCAGCACGCCCAGGATGAACCACGGGGCCGCCGGCCCGATCGCGGTCTCGGCGATGCCGCCGATGTACCAGGCGGTCGAGGCCATGTCGCACAGCACGATCGCGGCGGCGCGGCCGAAGGAGATGAACGACAGCATGGCCGTCGTCAGGACCACGACCTCGGTGACGCGGCGCCCGGGGCGCGGCTCAGGCTTCAAGCTTTTGACCAGCTCGAGGGCGGCGGCGGGGAGGAGGCCGCGGCGAGCTGGTCGATGAGGGCCGGCTGGAACAGCGACGAGACTCCGCGCAGGAGCTGGAGATGCAGGGCGAACGCCTCCTGCTTGTTCGGCGAGAAGAAGAGGAACATCACGCGGATCGAGAGATCGGCCTGCTTGGGGTCGGGGATCGGCTTCTTGAGGATCGCCATGCCGGCCAGAATGTTCGAGATGCCGTCCATGCGCGCGTGCGGGAGCGACAAACCGGTGTCGAGCGTCGTCGAGATGCCCGTCTCACGCTCCTGGACCTTCGCGAGGAAGGGGCGCTGTCGCCGATGCCGGCCTTCGCGCAGACGGCGGCGGCCAGCGCCTGCAGGACGGCGGCCTTGTCGAGGCCCTCGGCCGGGAAGACGATCGTGTCGGGGAGAGCAACGAGGACACCTTCAGGCCCTTTGCCGCGCGGGACGGAGGCGTGGTCTTGGGCGCGTCAGCGGAGGCGTCGGGGGTCTTTTTCTGGAACCAGGACATAAAAGGAGGGTAAGGCGTATTAAAGCACGAAACCTGGTGGGTGTCAAATGGGGTAGAATCGGGCCCGTGATCGCCGCCGCGGCCGTCTTTTTCGCCCTGCTTTTCATCCAGTGCCGGGGGTTCCTCGGCGCTTTGGCCGCGCGCCCGTCCTCCGTCGACAAAACGTCGGTTTTCCTGTGGCTGACGGCCGGTTTTCTGCCCCTCGCCGGAGCCGCCGCCCTCTGGCTCGCCGGCTGGGGCCTCGGCCGCCGCCTCAAGTCCTCCGGAATCGAGGCCGCCTCCCTGGGCCTCGGCCTCCTCGCCCAGGCCGTCTTCCTTCTAGCCTGGGCCGGCGCCCTGAATCCGGTCGTCCTGGGTCTCCTGGCTTTGGCGTCCGTCCTCCCGTTGCGGCATTATCGAGGCGACCTCATCCCCGAGAACAACGCAACAACGGGAGGGCAGGCGCCAATTTTCGGCGTCGCCGCGGGGCTGCTCGCGTGGGCGGGGTTCACGGCGCTGATCACGGCGCTGGCGCCGCCCGTGGGGTGGGACGAGCGGGCGTATCATCTGGCGCTGCCGGAGATCTACCTGAAGGCCGGGCGGCTCGTCGACCTGCCGTGGATGATCCACTCGCATTGGCCGCGGCTGATGGAGGTGTTTTACTCCGTCCCGTTGGCGGCCGGATCGGACTCGGGGGCGGCGCTGATCTCGCTCGGCGCGGCCGGGCTCCTGGTCGCCGCGACCGCGTCGGCGGCGGGGGAGGGGCCGCGTCGTGGGCGGCGGCGCTCGCGCTCGCCGGCCAGCCGGCGCTGCGGCGCATCGCCTCGGGCGCGCACGCCGACGCGGCGGCGGCCCTGTTCGTGTTCTGCGCCGCCGCGGCGCTGGCGCGCCACGAGGAGAAGAAGGACGACGGCGCCCTCGCCGTCGCCGGCATCCTCGCGGGACTCTCGGCGTCGGCCAAGATGCTGGGCGTGGCCGCCGTGGGCGCCTGGGGCCTCGTTCTTCTCTACCGGACGCGCCGCGCCCGCGAGGCGCTGATCTTCGGCGCCTGCGCGGCGGCGATGGTCGGGCCGTGGCTGCTCTCGACCTGGATCGCGACGGGCGATCCCGTGTGGCCGTTCCTGCGTCTCGACGCCGAGTCCGGCGCGCTCGCCGCGCGCTACCTGCGCTCGAACCGATGGGACTTTCCGCCCAAGCCCGGCTTCTTTCTGCACGACGGACCCGGCTTTCTCCTGATTCCCGTCCTCGCCTTGCTCGCGCTCACGCGACCGGGAAAACCCGGTCGCGTCGAGCGCTGGCTGTGGTGGACGGCGCCCGCGTACGCGGTCCTCGCGTGGCGGCACAACGAGGGCTGGCGTTTCTTCATGCCGGTGTGGCCCGCCTTCGCGCTCGCCGCCGGGCGCGGCGCGCGCGCGGCCTTCGCCGCCGGCGGCGCGCGGCGCTGGGCTGCGGGCGCGCTGATCCTCGCGGCGGCCTCGCCGCTCGCCGCCGACGGGCCCAACAACGCCCTGTTCGCCGTCGTCGCGCCGCGCCCGTCGTCGGCGCCGGCCGCCGACCGGCGCGCGCTCTTCGAGGAGCGGTCGGTCGACGTCGCCGCCTTCTACCGCGAGGCGCGAGGCGTCCTGCCGCCGGGCGCCAAGGTCCTCCTGTTCCGCGAGACGCGCGGTTACGGCGCGGGATTCGACTACGCCTGGGGCGACCCGGTCAACCAGATCCGGGTCGACTACCGCCGCCTCTCGAGCCCCGACGAGCTGCTCGCGCGCCTGAAGGCGCTCGGGTTCACCCACGTGCTCGACCACCCGTCCTCGCACCTGTATCAGGAAGACCCAGGCTACTACGACGCGCGCACGATCGGCCTGATGGGCGCCGCGCTCATGCGCGGAGCGCGCTCCGCGCACGCGCGCGCGGGCATCGCCTTGTATGAGCTCGAATAGGATCGCGGCCGTCCTGCTCGCGCTGTTCGCGTTTCTGCTCTGGGGCCTGAGCGTGCGCGTCGGCGTCACCTACGACGAGCCGCCGTACGCGGCCGTCTCGTCGCTGTACCGCGCGGGAAATCCGGGAAGTCTCGCCCGCGAGTACCCGCCGCTGCCGTCGTACGCGCGCGCGCTGGCGCTGTCGCCGCTCACGCCCGTCCTGCCGTCCGCGCCCGCGGGGCAGGAGAAGACGAGCTTCAGCCCGCACCAGTGGGGCCAGCTGTTCCTTTTCCGAAACTCGGCGCCGGCGCGCGACTTGATCCGAGCCGCGCGCTTGCCGTCCGTCCTCGCGTCTTTGCTGCTCGGCCTGCTCGTCTTCCTGTGGGGCGGAGCGGCCGCGCTCGCGTTCTTGATCCTCGAGCCGAACACGCTCGCGCACGGCGCGCTGGCCACCGTGGACGTCTTCGCCGTCGCGTTCTCCGTCGCCGCGCTGTGGTTCTGGTCGCGCTTTCTCGAAAAGGGAAGCAGCGCGACGCCTGGCTCGCCGGCGCCGCCGCCGGCGCCGCGATCGCGAGCAAGGCGACGGGCGTCGGCCTCTTGCCCGCGCTCGCGCTGGCGCTCGTCTGGTCGAGGGGGAGAATCTCTCCGCGAAGGACGCACCCGGCCTCGCCCGCGCCGTCCTGGCCGCGCTCGCCGTCGCCGTCGCCTTCTACGCGCCGACCGGCGCCGGCGGCTTCCTCGCCATGCTCGCCTTCCGCTCGCGCCAGATGAGCGAGCCCAGCCCCGCCTGGTTCTTCGGCGCGGCTTACCCGCAGGGCCATCCTCTTTATTATCCGGGTCTCCTGCTCGTGAAGACATCCCTGCCCCTGCTCGCGCTGGCCCTGTACGGCGCCCGGCGCCTCGCGAAGGAGCGTCCCGCCGCGCTCAAGACCGCCGCCTCCGCGCTGATCGTCCTGCTCGGGGCCGCGTTGCTCGGCAAGCGCCAGATGGGCGTACGCCACGTCCTGCTCGTCTATCCGTTGCTGTGCCTCGCCGCCGGGACGGCCGCCATGGCGTTATGGAAGCGCGGAGGACGGGCCCGCCTCGCGGCGGCGGGATTGTTCCTCTGGCACGGAGCGTCGTCGCTGAACGCGTACCCGCATTCGCTCGCCTACATGAACGAATTGGCGGGGGGCCTTCAAAAACGGTCGGCGTGCTGGGAGATTCGAATCTCGACTGGGGCCAGGCCCTCCCCGATCTCGCGGATTTTTTGAAAGAGAATCCGGGCGGGCTCATCCTGTCGTACTTCGGACAGGACTGCGCCTCGGCATACGGCATTAATTTCCAGGATGCGTTTTCGACGCCGGCGCCGTGCCCGGGCATTTCGAGCCGGCTGGCGCCGGACGAGAAACGCGAATGGCTCGCGGTCGGAGCGACGAAATGGCAAGGGTTCTACGAGAGCGGTCCTCCTTCCTGGGGCTGGCTCCGCGGCCGAAGGCCGCAAGCCGTTTTGGCGCATTCGATGTTGGTGTACGACATCACGAACGACGTCGAGGCGCACGAGGAACTGTCACGAATGTACGGGAAGGCCGGCTGGAACGTGGAAGAAGACCGCGAGCGAAAGCGAGCGAACTTGTTAAAGAGTAGAATGCCGAAATGAGCAAGCCGTTAAAAGGCCGCACCGTGCTGATCACTCGGCCCAAATCCGTTTCCGGCGCCGTCGTCGTCGCATTGCGGCGACGAGGCGCCACAGTGATCGTCAGCCCGCTCATTAAAATCGCCGCGCCCAGCTCTCACGCCGCCGTCGACCGGTCCCTCAATTCGTTCAGTCGTTATCATGCCGTCGTCTTCACGAGTTCCAACGCCGTCGAGTCGTTTTTCGCCCGCGCGAGAAAGATTCTCGGACATATCCCCAAAACCTCGGCCATGATCTACGCCGTCGGGAGAAGCACCGCCGCGGCCGTCGCCGTTCGCTCCAAAGGCCGTTGGCGTTGCTCGACCTTCCCCGAAGACGCGCGGTCGGCGGGTCTCGCTAAAATCCTGCGCGTCCCGCGCGCCGCGAACGTTCTCATCCCGAGGGCCGAGCGCGGCTTGAGTCTTCTGCCGCAGGCCCTGAGAAAGCGCGGCGCCCGCGTCGACGTCGTCTCCGTTTATAAGACCGTCCCCGACACGGACGGATTGAAGAAATTCAGAAGCGCTCTCGCCTTCGGCGCCGACATCGCCGTCTTCGCCTCCGGCTCCGCCGCGAGAGCGGGGGCATCCGATCTCAAATTATCCGGCGCCAAAGCCGTGGCCATCGGCCCGACCACGGCGTCCGTTCTCCGTTCGCTGAAGATCGAGCCCGTCGTGTCGAAAGCCCCGACGCCGGACGCCCTCGCGAAGGCCGTCATCCTCGCGTCCAAGGACCTCGTCCCATGACCCGGTTCTCTCTCCTGAAGTCGGTCCTCCTCCGCTCCGGCTCCATCCTCCGAAAACGCTTCGGCAAGGTCGGCTACAAGCAGAAGCGCCGCGCCGATCTTCTCACCATCGCCGATCTCGAGAGCCAGAAAGCCATCTTGTCGGCCATCAAGAAGAACTTCCCGCAGGACGACTTCAAAGCGGAAGAGAACTCGGAGAAGCTGACCGGCGCGGAATACAACTGGGTGATCGACCCGCTCGACGGCACGACGAACTTCGCGCACGGCTACCCGGTCTCGTGCGTGTCGGTGGGCGTCCTTCGCGGGGAGAACCCGCGCTCGGCGGGGTTTACGATCCTTTCAGGGACGAGCTCTACCTCGCTGTGAAGGGGAAGGGAACGACGCTTAACGGCAAACGGATTGAGGTTACGCGGGAGAACCGCGTCTCACGATCTCTGTTGATCACCGGCTTCGCCTACGACCGGGCCGAAAGAGCCGACTTTTATCTGCGCCGGTTCAAAGCTTTCATCACCAAATGTCATGACGTACGCCGTTCCGGCTCGGCCGCCCTCGACATGGCGTGGGTGGCGGCCGGCCGCGCGGACGGGTTCTGGGAGTACGAGCTCAATCCATGGGACGTCGCCGCCGGCTGCCTGCTGATTCAAGAGGCCGGTGGGAAAGTGACGGACCTCGAGGGCCGGCCCTGGACGAACTGGCGGACGATGGGACGGCGAACCCTCGCGAGCAACGGACGCGTGCACCGCGAGATGGTGAACGTCTTACGGAGAATCAAGTGAGCGATATTTTAATTCTCGACGGAGCCCGCACGCCCTTCGCCGCCTGGGGCCGCGGCACGACGGGCGCGGGCGCGCCGGGCGGCGCGCTCAAGGACCTCGACGCCCACGACCTCGGCGCGGCCGCGCTCAAGGGCGCGCTGTCGCGCGCGGGTCTGAAGCCGAAAGACGTCGGCTACGTCGCGTTCGGCAACATGTATCAGGACGGGCCTCACGGGTGCTACGGCGCGCGCTACGTGACGATCCGCGCGGGCTGCCCGCCGGAGACGACGGGCACGGCCGTGACCTTGGCCTGCGGCACCGGCCTCGTCGCGCTGACGTCGGCGGCCGACGCGGTCGCGCGCGGCGACGCCGCGGTCGCCGCCGCCGTCGGCGCCGACTGCCCGAGCCGCATCCCGCGCGGCATCTTCGTGCCGTCGTTCACCGACATCTCCTGCGGCAAGCACATCGCCAAGACCGCCGAGGAACTCGCCGCCGCCAAGGGCGTCACGCGAGCCGCGATGGACGACTGGGCGCGCCGCTCGCACGAGCGCGCGAACGCCGGCGCGAAGGCGCGCGCCGAGGAGATCGTCGCGACCGCCGGGCTCGCGCAGGACGACGCGCCGCTCGCGGACCCGTCGCCCGAGCGCTTCGCGGCGGCCAAGCTCCTGTTCTCCGACGGCACCGAGGTCATGACCCACGCCAACGTGCACGGCATCGTCGACGGCGGCGCGGCGCTGCTGCTGTCGTCGCCCAAGGCGGCGAAGACGCGCGCGCTCGGGCGCCTCGTCTCCCACGCGCTCGTCGGCGTTCCCGCCGAGCGCATGGCCTACGCGGCCGTGCCCGCCGTGCGCCAGGCGCTCGAGAAGGCCCGCTGGCGGATTTCCGACGTCGACCTGTGGGAGATCAACGAGACCTTCGCCGCGCAGGTCCTGCTCGACCGCGCCGAACTCGGCCTCGACGCCGAGAGGATCAACGTCAACGGCGGCGCGATCGCTCTCGGCCATCCGTTCGGCGCCACGGGCGTGCGCCTCGTGCACACCTTGCTGCTCGAACTTCGCCGCCGCTCCCTCCGCCGCGGCGTCGCCGCGATCAGCGTCGGAGGCGGCCTCGGCGTCGCCGTCTGCGTGGAAACGATCTAGTTTCCGGTGTCAGGCCTAACGATTAACGATTCTCTCCGGATGCGTTCCGCGGGGAGAATCGTTAATCGTTAGGCCTGACACCCTCTAACGTTAGAACCGGAACGCGATCGTGATGCGGTTCGTCGAACCGAGATCCCCGAAGGGGATCCAGGCGTAGTCGATGCGCAGGGCGGAGAAGTCGAAGCCGGCACCGGCGGAGAAGCCGGCGAAGCCCTCGACGCCGCGCGCGCGGTTCTGGTCGTAGCCGCCGCGCAGGGCGACGGCCCACGGCTTCTTCGAGCCGGCCTTCGACGCGGGGATGCGGCCTTCGACGCCCATCGAGACGTAGGGGTCGGCGTCGACGGGCATATTGATGTCGAGCCCCGCGTCGACCTGGGGGAGACGCGCCACACCGCGCCGCCGCGCAGGCGCGCGGGCAGGGGATCGGACTCCGAGCCGAGCTTGAGCGGCGGGCCGATATTGGAGAGCGAGGCGCCGACGTCCAACTCGCCGTCGCCGAGGTCGGCGACATGCTTGGCGGTCAATCCGAAGTCGAGCGCGGCCGTCGTGCCGCTGCGGTCGTCGAGCGAGGAGCGGATCAGCTTGAAGCCGCCGCCGACGGCGAACGTCCCGCCGAGGCGCCGCGCGTACCAGCCCGCGAGCGCGAGGTCGCTCGGGGTGAACTTGCCCGTCGCGTCGCCGACCGGAGAGTAGCGCGTCTGCGCCCCCTGCGACGCGTAGACGAGCCCCGCGCCGAAAGCGCCGGCCGCGCCGAGCGGCCGCGCGTAGGCGGCGGAGCCGGAGTACGCGGACTCGAGCAAGGCGGCGTATTCGAGCGCGGCCTCGCTCGGAGACTCCGGGGTGAAGCGGGCGAGGGAGGCGGGGTTCAGGAACGCGGCCTCGGCGCCGGAGGCGCCCGCGGCGCTCACGCCGCCCAGGGCCGCCGAGCGCGCGCCGCCGGGAGACTTCAGGAAGCCCGCGGAAGTCGTGCCGGCCGCGCGCGAGGAGAACTTGCCGTCGGGAAAAAACCGGCGCGGGCGGACGTCGCGGCGAGGAGGATCGCCGCGAGGACGCCTAGACCGGCCAGACCGGCCCTCGCCGCGGCTTCTCCTCGGGAGCGGGAGCCTCCGGCTCCTTGGGCACGCCCATGGCGGCGCCGAGCTCGAGGCGGATCGTCGCGTCGGGAGAAAGGGTTTCGGTTTTCGGCGCGGGCGCCGGCTCCGGCTTGAGCTCGATCTTGGGCTCGGCCTTGGGCTCGGGTTCCGCGGCCTTCGGCTCCGGCGCGACGAGGCCGGCGAGCTCGACGTCCGGGGCCGCGGCGGGCGCGGGGGCGGGGGCCGGTGCGGGCTCGGTCTTCGGCGCGGCGACGGGCTCCTTGCGCACCTTCTTCGGCGCCGGCTCGGCGGCCGGGGCCGCGGCGACGGCGGCGGGCGCGGCCGCGGCCGTCTTCATCGACTCGACGGCGCGCGTGAGCTCGGCGAGACGCTCGATGAGCGCTTCGTCCCGCGTGGAGACGGCGCCGAGTTCGTCGTCAACCCTCTTGGCCAGCTTGCGCACGTCGTCGTGCAGGTTCGAGAGCTCGCCCTTGATGTTCTGCAGGTACACGACCGCGGGGCTGATGCCGCCGGTGGTGTTCGCCGGATCCTTGCGGCGATCGGGGCCCGCGTATTCGCCGGGCTTGGTGTCCGGCTCGGCGGCGCGGGGCTTGGTCTCCTCGTGAGCCTTGACCTTGGCGGCGGGGGCGGACTCCTCGGGGACGTAGACGGGACGGATCTGGGCCGGCGCCGATGACTCGGCTTCCTTATCAGGCTCGCCGGCGTCGGCGGCCTCGGAGGCGAGGCGGTACTGGCCGAGAAGGAAGAAGAACAGGACACCGCTCACCGCGAGCCCCGCCGACGATATGTAGAACCACCCGTCCGTCCAGAGTCCCATCATAGTGGCGAAATGGTAGCAGATTCAGGACAAGCGGGCGCACGAAGAAGTATAATAGACGGGATGACGGACCGCCCTCCGTACCGCCTCGCCTTCTGTCCCCGCGCCGAGGCCGAAAAATCCTCTCCGATCCCGCCCTGCTCGGCGCGCGCCTGAGCCCGGACGAGGCGGCGGAACTCGCCGCCCTGCCGGAGCGCCGGCGCCTGGACCGCCTCGCGGGACGCCTGGCCGCCAAGCGCGCCCTGATCGCCCATTTCGCCTCCGAGCACGGCTGGGAGGCCGAGGCGCCCGAGCTGACGATCTCCAACGACGACGCGGGCCGGCCCGCCCTGCGACTGCCGAAGGGCGCGCCCGCGCCGGTCCCGTCCTTCTCGATCTCGCACTGCGCCCAGGGAGGCGCCGCAGCGGTCGCCGCACCGGGCCGCTTCGTCGGCGTCGACGTGGAGACGATCGTCCCACGTCCGTCCGAAGTGATCGCCTTCGTCGCCGGGCCCGGAGAGCTTCCGGCGGGGCCGTCCGACCCGGAGGCGCAGGCGCGCCTCTGGACCGCGAAGGAGGCCGTGCTCAAGATGCTCGGCCTCGGCCTCGACGCCGACGCGAAGGCCGTGCGACCCGAGGCCGACGGCGCCGCGCTGACGGGCAAGCCCGCCTCGGCGTGGAAGAAGCTGGGCTCGCCGCGTCTGCGGCTCGACTACGACGGGGTCGACGGCGCCCGCATCGCCGTCGCCTACACGGGAGACTGACCCACTATGGCCGAAAAAGAAGCCGTGAAGAACCAGAAGGGCCCGCGGCCGGTCGCCGCGAGCGTCGTCAAGCTGCGCGCGGCCGTCGACAAGGCCGCCGCCGGCGGCGGACCCCAGCGCGTCGAGGCGCAGAAGGCGCGCGGCAAGTTCACCGCCCGCGAGCGCATCCACTACCTGCTCGACGAAGGCACCTTCCAGGAGCTCGACCTGCTCGTCTCCACGCGGGCGACGGACTTCGGCCTCAAGGACAAGGACATCCCCGGCGACGGCGTGATCACCGGCTTCGGCCAGATCAACGGACGGGAAGTCTGCGTGTACGCGCAGGACTTCACGGTGCTCGGCGGCTCGCTCGGCCTGGCCCACGCCAAGAAGATCGCCAAGGTGATGGACCTCGCCTACGAGAACCGCGTGCCCGTCATCGGCCTGCTCGACTCCGGCGGCGCTCGCATCCAGGAAGGCGTCGATTCCCTCGACGGCTACGCCGAGATCTTCCAGCGCAACGTGAAGTGCTCCGGCGTGATCCCGCAGATCTCCGTCATCCTCGGGCCGTGCGCCGGCGGCGCCGTCTACTCGCCCGCGCTCACCGACTACATCTTCATGGTCGAGGGCATCTCGCAGATGTTCGTGACCGGCCCCGACGTCGTGAAGGCGGCGACGGGGAGGAAGTGACCTTCGACGGCCTCGGCGGCGCCGACGCGCACACCTCCAAGTCCGGCGTCTGCCACTTCGTCGCGAAGTCCGAGCCCGACTGCTTCCGCCAGGTGCGCGAGCTGCTGAGCTACCTGCCGCAGAACCGCTGGGAGAAGGCGCCGCGCGTGGCCAACCCCGACCCGATCCGCCGCCAGGTTCCGCTTCTCGAAAAAATGTGCGACCTCGACCCGCG
Organism: Elusimicrobiota bacterium; assembly: GCA_023213235.1. GTDB lineage: Bacteria > Elusimicrobiota > Elusimicrobia > UBA1565 > UBA9628 > GWA2-66-18. The sequence continues at coordinate 2,418,105 of CP096137.1, forward strand.
TAAGTCCTACCGCGTCCACCACATCGTCTGGCAGATCGCCGACGAGCACAAGTTCTTCGAGGTGCAGGCCGCCTTCGCCAAGAACATCGTCACCGGCTTCTGCCGCATGGGCGGCGAGGTCGTCGGCGTCATCGCCAACAACCCCGGCCACGCCGCCGGCGCGCTCGACATCAACGCCTCCGACAAGGCCGCGCGCTTCATCCGTTTCCTCAACTGCTTCAACATCCCGATCCTGACCTTGGTCGACGTCCCGGGCTACTGGCCCGGCGTCACGCAGGAGCACGGCGGCATCATCCGCCACGGCGCGAAGATCCTGTTCGCGTACGCCGAGGCGACCGTGCCGAAGATCACCGTCATCTTGAGAAAGGCGTACGGCGGCGCCTACATCGCGATGAGCTCCAAGCACATGAAGGGGGACTTCAACTTCGCCCTGCCCTGCGCCGAGATCGCCGTCATGGGCCCGGCCGGCGCCGTCGAGATCCTGTACTCGCGCGAGATCGCGGCCTGCAAGACCGACGCCGACAAGGCGGCGCTGCGCGCCAAGCTCTCCGCGGAGTACGCGGCGAAATTCGCCTCGCCCTACCAGACCGCGTCGACGGGCTCGATCGACGAGGTCATCGAGCCCTCTCAGATGCGCTACAAGGTCGTGCGCGCCCTGCGCTTCCTGAAAGACAAGCGAGTTCCGGGAACCCACGAGAACCGGGGAAATATACCGTTGTGAATGTGCTAGACTTCGCGCGGTGATCAAGGCTCAGATTCTCGTCGTCGAGGACCAGGCCGCCACGGCGGACCTCATTCTCGAGGTCCTCAAGGGTGAGGGCTACGAGGCCCAGACCGTCGACACCCTGACGAAGGCGCGCGCCCGCCTCAAGAAGCAGCCTCCGGAGCTCCTGCTCCTGGACCGAAACCTCCCCGACGGAGACGGCGTCGACCTTTGGCCGAGATCCGCGACGACGAGAAGCTCCAGACCCTTCCCGTCATCATCCTGACCGCCAAGAAGGACGTCGCCGACAAGATCGCCGGCCTGCGCGTCGGAGCCGACGACTACGTCGCCAAGCCCTTCAACACCGAGGAGCTGGTGGCCCGCGTCGCCGCGATCCTGCGCCGCGCCGGCAAGGGCGAGGAGCCCGCGACCGTCGAGGCCGGCGGCATCAAGCTCGACCGCGGCTCGCGCAAGGTCTGGATCAACTCCAAGGAGACCGCGCTCTCCGCCAAGGAGTTCGACCTGCTCTGGTTCCTCGTCTACCGCAAGAACCGCGTGCTCACCCGCGACTTCCTCCTGCAGCACGTCTGGGGCTACGATTCCGGGATCGACCTGACGACCAAGGTCATCGACGTCACGCTCTCCCACCTGCGCAACAAGATCGGCGGCGTCGCGGACAAGATCGTCGCCGTCCGCGGCTTCGGCTACCGCTTCGACGCGTAAGCGCCGTGGCCGACCTCGCCGCCGAAGTCGCCCGCCGCCGCACGTTCGCGATCATCTCGCACCCCGACGCCGGCAAAACCACGCTGACGGAAAAGCTCCTGCTCTACGGCGGAGCGATCCAGCTCGCCGGCTCGGTGACCGCGCGCAAGAACCAGAGCTCGTCGGCGTCCGACTGGATGGAGCTCGAGCGCAAGCGCGGCATCTCGGTGAGCTCGACCGTGCTGATGTTCGACTACGAAGGGCACCGCATCAACCTCCTCGACACGCCCGGCCACAAGGACTTCTCCGAGGACACCTACCGCGTGCTGACCGCCGTCGACGCCGCCGTCATGGTCATCGACGCGGGCAAAGGCATCGAGCCGCAGACGCTCAAGCTGTTCGAGGTCTGCCGTTTGCGGGGAATCCCGATTCTGACGTTCATGAACAAGCTCGACCGCGAGACCAAGGACCTCTTGGAACTTCTCGACGAGCTCGAGAACCAGCTCCAGCTCCATCCCTATCCCGTGAACTGGCCGATGGGCGTGGGCCAGCGCTTCAAGGGCGTCTACGACCGCACGACGAAGCAGGCGCACATGTACGAGCGCACCGTGCGCGGCGCCTACATGGCCCCGGTGGAGGTCGCCGGCATCGAGGACCCCGCGGTCAAGGACGCGCTCGACGCCGACAGCTACCACCACTTCGTCGAGCAGGTCGGCCTGCTCGACGCCGCCGGCGCCGGCTTCGACGCGGCCGATGCGCTGAAGGGGGAACGACACCCGTCTACTTCGGCTCCGCGGTCAACAACTTCGGCGTCCAGCTCCTGCTCGACGCCCTCATCAAGCACGCGCCCGCGCCGACGCCGCGCAAGACCTCCGGCGGCGTGATCGCGCCCACGCGCGACTCGTTTTCGGGCTTCGTGTTCAAGATCCAAGGGAACATGGACCCCAAGCACCGCGACCGCGTGGCCTTCATACGGGTCGTCTCGGGAAAATTCACCCGGGACCTGTCCGTGACCCACTCGCGCACCGGGCGATCGTTCCGCTTGGCGAACGCCCACAAGATTTTCGGCCGCGACCGCGAGATCATCGAAGAAGCTTACGCCGGAGACGTCATCGGCCTCGTCGGCTACTCCGAGTTCGGCATCGGCGACACCCTCGCGGAGGACCCCAAGGTCCTCTACGACGAAATCCCGCGCTTCGCGCCCGAGTGCTTCGCGCGCATCTCCAACCCGAACCCCGCGAAGTACAAGCCGTTCGAGAAAGGCCTCGAGCAGCTGCTGCGAGAAGGCGTCGTGCGGGCTCTCGTCCCGCGCGATCGCGGCGACGCCAAGACGACCTTGCTCGCCGCCGTCGGCCCGCTCCAGTTCGAGGTCGCGCAGTTCCGCCTGCAGTCCGAGTACGGCGTCGAGTCCCGCCTCGAGCCCATGTCCTGGACGCTCGCGCGCTGGATCGGCCCCGCGACCAAGCCCGGCGCGCTCGACGCCGCCGTGATGCCGATGAACTCCGCGCGCGTCAAGGACGAGGACGGCAACGAGATGATCCTGCTGCCGACGCCGTGGTCCCTTCAGTACTTCGCCGAGAAGCACCCCGACATCGAGCTGCTGCGGCTCCCGCCCAAGCGCTGAGGTGTCAGGCCGTCAGATTTCCTGATTCGCTACTCGTCGGATTTCCAGCGAATCAGGAAATCTGACGGCCTGACACCTACTTTGCGGGGATCGGGGCTTCGAACTTCAGCAGGTCGCCGGGCTTGAGGGCGCGGCGGTCGGCCTCGCCGGCGGCGAGCTCGAGGACGAACTGGCCGCGGCCGGCGGCGGTGGCGACCTTGTCGTCGGGGGTGTCGACGGTGGAGGCCGGCAGTCTCTCATGGATCACCGTGATCCTCTTGTCCGCGCCGATCCAGATGATGTCGAGCGGAACGAGCGTGTTCTTCATCCAGAAGCCGAGGTGCATGTCCTGGGGGAACGCGAACAGCATGCCGTAGTCGCGCGGCATCTTCCGCACGCACATGAGGCCGATCTCGCGCGTCGCGGGCGTATCGACGAGGTCGATCTTGACCTTCTTGCCGTCGGGCATGGTCATCGCGATCTTCTTCGCGGCGGGGACCTTCTGAGGCTCGCACTTCTTCGCGGCGGGGGCGGCGGCGCAGGCGGGAGCGGCCAGGAGCAGCAGAAGCGCGAGCGTTCTCATTTCTTCTCCGAGTTCTTGTCCTTCACGTAGCGCGACAGCGCGGCGGCCTCTTCGGCCCACGGCTTCGTGCCCCACGGGCCGAGCCGGCCCCACAGCAGGCGGGCGATGTCATGATAGAAAATTCCGGCGGCGGGCCCGTCGGCGTAGACCTCGTCGACCGCCAGGCGCATGCGCCGGCCGAATTCCTTCGGTCCCGCCTCGTCCTTTTGATGAAGGCCCCAATCGAAGATGTTCCCGGGCATGAGCTGGACGTCCCCGCGATGGACGTAATCGTGCCAGCTCTTGACCATCGCGGCGTACTGCGGCTTGTCGGCCTCGTAGAACATGAGGGCGTCGATGTCGACGCCGGCGTCGTTCATCATCACGGGATCCTGGCCGTGGTGCCAACCCTTGTCCCACGTGAGCGTGAACGCCCACAAGGGTTTGCCGCCGAGCCGTTCCTTGACGTCCTTGACGATGAGCGCGACGCGGCGCGCGCGCCACCACTGCCAGGCGTCGACGAAGTTCTCGTCGCGGCGCATGATCTTCTTGCGCGCGAGCCAGGTCATGCGCTCGTCGCGCGAGAGCCTGCGCCATTCGGGGGGACGACGACGCCGGGCATTTCGGCGACGAAGTCGTCGACGAGTTCATAGCCGCCGAGCGCGTTTCGAATATAGTCGAGGCCGACCCAGTCGACGTTCGGATCGTCGGCGTAGGGTTTGAGGAAAGCGACGACGTCGTCGACGCGCTTGCGGTCGCGGATCGAGATCGCGCGGGTCTGAACGGGCTTGCCGTCTTTGATTTCCAAGCCGTACTCGTAGCCCGGCAGCGGCTTGTTCGACATCGTCAGCGACACCATCGCGTAGACGCCGAACTTGAGCCCGCGCGCGCGGCACTCCGCGGCGACCTTCGGGATCATGTCGAGGTTCGTCTTCATCCAGACCTCGTCGGGTCCGAGGCCCGGCGTCTGCCCGCCGAGCATCCAGAACGCGTCGCCGCCGAGGGCCTTCGTCCAATCGAGCAGGCCGCGCCAGTCGGTCTGGACGCCGTCGGGCCCCTTGATTTTCATCGCCTTGAGCGGCGTCACGCTCTCGAGCGACGCGACGACGAGCCCTTTCTGCATCGGCAGCGGCTTGCGCCGCGAGATCGTGAACGGAACGACGCGCAGGCGCGCCGCCAGCTCGGGCCGCCCCAGAAGCGCGGGCACGTAGCGCCCCGGCGGGGCGTTCCACGGCACGGGCCAGCGCGCCGTCCAACGCCCCGGCGCGAGCTTCACGGCCGCCATCTCCCGGATGCCGGCGATCGTCGTGACGGGCTGCGTGCCGCGCAGAACGACGAAGCGCGGAGCCGCGGCGGCGAAGGACTCATCCAAGGCGCGGTCGCCATTCGTGAGCGAGAGCTCGACGATGTCGTAATGAAGGTGATCGGCCTTGGAGGCCGACAGCGTGAGCCCCGCGGGGCGCCGCCGGAGTTCAAACGGCGAAGGCCGAAGACGACTGCATACAGAGCCGCGATCGAAAGGAACAGCGCGAAGCCGCGTCGCATGGGGGGACATACTACTGATAATCACTGTTTCCTGGAAACAGTCCCCGCAAAGCCGTCCGGCCGTAGGCCGAAAAGCCGACACGTATTCACCCAAAGGGCCCATTTGTATTCTCGAAGAGATTGATAGCATCGAAAAATGGTTCTCGCGGCGGTAATCCATTCGTTGTCGTTGTTGTCCCACTGCGCCGTCATCACGGCGCCGAAGGCGCCCATACATGTGGGACCGCTGTCAGCTCCGCCGTCGCCGGCCTCCGCTTCGATTCTCAAAACGTTGCCGTTAGCCGCTCCGTTTCCGTTATCGTCCCTGGCTCCGGTCCCCGCCGCTCCGCAGGCCCTCACGGCGGCTCCGTTGTTGGCCGCCGCGATCGACCCCAAATCCACCGGCGAGACGAGCGCCGCCGCCGGCGAGAAGCTCACCGCCCTCCTGCAGGGCACCCTCTCGCCCGCGTGAAGGCCTCCGAGCCGGTCGCGAACGTGATCCACCTGACCTTCCCGTCCCAGCGCCTGCTCGCGAGCACGATGCTCCGCTACCAGGAAACCTACGAGTCGCCGAAGTACCGCAACAAGCCGTTCACGCTCGAAGAATTCAAGGCCTGGTACAAGACCACCAAGCCCCACGGCCGCTTCACCTATTACAAGGACTGGGACGGCTTCAACATCCCGTCCCGCATCCTCCGCCGTTTCGACAAGGGCGAATTCGACCCGCTCGACCCCAATGAAAAGGCGCTGCTCGTGCTGTTGCGCGGGGGAAAAGACCGGTTCTACCTGATCGCGACCTCCGGCCGCGACGTGGACAAGGCCGTGCTCCGTCACGAGGTCGCGCACGGGCTCTGGTACACCCGCCCCGACTACCGGCGCCGCGCGAAGGCTCTGCTGAAGACCGTCGACCTCGCGCCCGTCTACGCGATGCTCGAGCGCCTCGGCTACCACCGCTCGGTGTGGCTCGACGAGGCTCACGCCTGGATCGGCGACGGCGCGCGCGCTGCGCGGCGCCGGCCTGCGCGACCCGCGGCCCTACCGCGAGGCGAAGAAGAAGCTTCTGGCGCTGCAAAAAGAATACGTTTCCGGGGTTTTTAGTATACTCGCAACGACGTCGACACCTTCCTATTAGGAGCAAGACGACATGGTGACCGGACTCGTTCTCGTGAGATTGATGGCGGGCAAAGAGAAAGTCGCGCTCGCTCGCATCAAAGAGATCAAAGGCGTCTCCCACGTCACCGCCGTCTTCGGCCGCTGGGACCTCGTCCTCGACATCGAGACGGAAGACGTCGGCACCCTCTCGAACGTCGTCGTGCGCGACATCCGCGCCACCCCCGGAGTGCTCTCCACCGAGAGCCTCGTCACGACCTCCATCTAGTGAGCCAGCCCGTCCTCTCGGTCCGCGGCCTGCGGACACACTTCGTCACCCGCGAGCGGACCGTCAAGGCCGTCGACGGCGTGTCCTACGACCTGCAGCCCGGCAAGACGCTCGCCGTCGTCGGCGAGTCGGGCTCGGGCAAGAGCGTCCACGCGCTCAGCATCCTGGGCCTTCTTCCCATGCCCCCGGCCAAGATCGCCGGCGGCCAGATCCTCTTCAACGGCAAGGACCTCCTCAAGATGCCCGCCGAGGAGCTCCGCCAGATCCGCGGTAACCGCATCGCGATGATCTTCCAGGAGCCGATGACGTCCTTGAACCCCGTGCTCAAGGTCGGCGAGCAGATCGCCGAGGCGATCATCCTCCACCAGGGCAAGACCAAGGAGCAGGCCTGGGCGAAGGCCGTCGACCTCCTCAAGAAGGTCGGCATCCCTCATCCCGAAGAGCGCGTCAACGACTACCCGCACCAGTTCTCCGGCGGCATGCGCCAGCGCGCGATGATCGCCATCGCGCTTTCCTGCGAACCGGACGTGCTCATCGCCGACGAGCCCACGACGGCGCTCGACGTGACGATCCAGGCGCAGATCCTCGATCTGATGAAGGCCCTGCAGAAAGAATATCGCATGGCCATCATCCTGATCACGCACAACATCGGCGTCGTCGCCGAGATGGCCGACGACGTCATCGTCATGTACGCCGGCCGCCCGGTCGAGCACGCCTCGGTCAACGACCTCTTCAAGGCTCCGAAGCACCCTTACACCAAGGGCCTGCTCAACTCGGTGCCCTCGATCTACGAGCGCAAGGAGCGACTCGAGGCGATCTCCGGCCAGCCCCGGACCTCTCCGGCGGCTTCTCCGGCTGCCCGTTCACGCCGCGCTGCCCCGTCGCGATGGACCGCTGCAAGACCGACGACCCGCCGCAGTTCCACCTGGCCGGCGAGCGCATGGCGAACTGCTGGAAGAACGAAGGCGAAGCCGAGAACAGCTCGCAGCGCCACGCCGAAACCGGAGGCGCCAAGTGAGCACCCCGATCCTCCAGGTCAAGAATCTCAAGAAGCACTTCGACGCGCGCAAGGGCATGTTCGGCCCGAAGACGACGGTCAAGGCCGTCGACGGCGTCTCCTTCGACGTGATGCCCCAGGAGAGCTTCGCCGTCGTCGGCGAGTCCGGCTGCGGCAAGACCACCCTCGGCAAGCTCGTGCTGGCCCTCGAGAAGGCGACGGGGGGAGCGTCGTCTTCAACGGTAAAGATGTTTCGGCCATGAGCAGCGCCGAGCTCAAGACGATGCGCCGCGAGATGCAGGTCATCTTCCAGGATCCGTATTCGTCTCTGAACCCGCGCATGACGGTGGAAGACATCATCACCGAACCGTGGATCATTCACGGCATGCACAAAGATCCCGCGGAGCGCGCGAAGGTCCTCGCCAAACTTCTGGACGATTGCGGCATCGCGAAGACTTACCTCTCCAGGCACCCGCATGAGTTCTCCGGCGGTCAGAGACAGCGCGTGGGCATCGCCAGAGCTCTCGCCCTCGATCCCAAGCTCGTCGTCGCCGACGAGCCCGTCTCCGCCCTGGACGTCTCCATTCAAGCCCAGATTCTGAACCTTCTCAAGGACCTGCAGAAGGAGCGCAAGCTCGCGTATCTCTTCATCAGCCATGACTTCTCCGTCGTGCGCCATCTGTGCACCCGGATCGCGGTCATGTATCTCGGCCGAGTCGTCGAAACGGCCGATTCGGAGACCCTCTTCAACGATCCCCAGCACCCTTATACGGAAGCTCTTTTGTCTGCCGTGCCTGTGCCCGATCCCTCCATCGAAAAGCGCAGGAAGAGAATTCTGCTCACCGGCGACGTCCCGTCGCCCTTGAAGCCGCCGCCCGGCTGCCGCTTCCACCCGCGCTGCCGCTACATGAAGGACACCTGCAAGGTCAACGACCAGGTCCTCATCGCGGCCAAGCCGGCCCACGAGGCCGCCTGCGAAGTGCTCCCTTTCAAAGACGCGCGCAGCGCCGCCGCCCTCGTCGCTCTCTAAACCAGGAGACCTCGACTTATGTCGACCGCGACCCACGAGCACACGCCCTACGTCCCCGAATCGAAGTCGATGCCGGAGTACACCTGGTCGGCCGTCATCGTCGGCGCCTTGCTCGGCATCGTCTTCGGCGCCTCGTCGCTGTACCTCGTCCTTAAAGTCGGCATGACGGTCTCGGCCTCGATTCCGATCGCGGTCCTCTCCATCACGCTCTTCCGCCTCTTCTCGAACCTCACCGGCGCGCGCCGCACGACGATCCTCGAGAACAACATGGTGCAGACCGTCGGCTCGGCCGGCGAGTCGATCGCCTTCGGCGTAGGGGTAACCATGCCCGCCTTGATGATTCTCGGCTACGAGATGGACGCGGCCCGCGTGCTGATCGTCTCGTCCCTCGGCGGCCTGCTCGGCGTCCTCATGATGATCCCGCTGCGCCGCGCGTTCATCGTCAAGCAGCACGGCAAGCTCCCGTATCCGGAAGGCACGGCCTGCGCCGACGTCCTCATCGTCGGCGAGAAGGGCGGCTCCTCCGCGAAGACCGTGTTCACGGGCTTCGGCATCGCCGCCGCGTACAAGGTCCTCATGAGCGGCTTCCGTCTCTGGAACAGCGAGCCCGAGCGCCACATTCCGTTCTACAAGGGCGCCGCGATCGCCGGAGAGGTCTCGCCCGAGCTCGTCGGCGTCGGCTACATCATCGGCACGCGCATCTCCTGCGTCATGGTCGCCGGCGGCATCCTCGCTTCCTGGGTGCTGATCCCCGCGATCAAGCTGTTCGGCGACGGTCTCACCGAGCCGCTGTTCCCGGCGACCAAGCTCATCCGCGACATGAGCCCGGCGGAAGTCTGGAAGTCCTACATCCTCTACATCGGCGCCGGCGCCGTCGCCGCGGGCGGGATCATCTCGCTGTTCCAGGCTCTTCCGACCATCTACGCCTCGCTGAAGTCCGGCCTCAAGGACATCATGGCGGGCGGGGGCAAGCTCGCCTCCTCGGTGAAGTCCCGCCACGAGGACGACCTGCCTAATTGGGTCGTCGTCGCCGGCTCGGCGATCCTCATCCTCGTCATCGCCGCCACGCCGTCCCTCGGCCTGGGCTTCGGCGTGAAGGGCATCGTGGGCGCGATCCTGATCGTGCTGTTCGGCTTCCTGTTCGTCACCGTGTCCTCGCGCCTGACCGGCGAGATCGGCTCGTCGTCGAACCCGATCTCGGGCATGACGGTGGCGACGTTGCTCCTGACGTGCCTCATCTTCGTGCTCATGTCCAAGATCGACCCGAACGGCGGCTGGGTGGGCAAGGGCGCGCGCCTGACGGCCCTGTCGATCGCGGCGATCGTCTGCATCGCGGCCAGCAACGGCGGCACGACCTCCCAGGACTTGAAGACCGGCTTCCTCGTGGGGGCCACCCCGCGCTACCAGCAGCTCGGCTTATTGGTGGGGGCGTTGTCCTCGGCTCTCGTCATCGGCCTGATCCTCATTCTCCTCAACAACGCCTCGACCGTGTACGCCAAGCGGGACTACCCGTCGGTGTACGCGCCGCTCGAGAAGCTCACGGAGAGCGAGCCGCTCAAGGGCCCGGACGCGGCCGTGGACGCGGGCGTCTATAAAGTCTGGCACGTCGCCGAAGGGGAAGTCGCCGGCGTCCCGCAGGGCAAGTACCTCGTCGACGAGACGACGAAGAAGATCAAGTACGTGGCCGACCCCGGCATCAACGGCACGGAGACCGTCCGTCTCGACGGCACCACCGCGCTCAAGTACAACGCCCCGAAGGCGCGGCTGATGTCCTTGATCATCGACGGCATCCTCACCAACAAGCTGCCGTGGGGCCTCGTGCTGCTCGGCGTCGGCATCGCGCTCGTGCTCGAGCTGTGCGCGATCCCGTCGCTTCCGTTCGCGGTCGGCGTGTACCTGCCGCTCGCGTCCTCGACGCCGATCTTCGTCGGCGGCGTGATCCGCTGGGTCGCGGACAAGTGGACCAAGAAGAGCGAGTCCGAGGGGGACATGAGCCCCGGCGTCTTGTTCAGTTCCGGCTACATCGCCGGAGGCGCCATCGCGGGCATCATCCTCGCGATGCTCAGCCTCAGCCCGAAGCTGTCGACACAGATGGACATGAGCGAGCGCTTCGCGTCAATCGCCAAGTGCGACCTGACCTCGGTGGCGATGTTCGGCCTTCTCGCGGTCCTGCTGCTGATGGTGGGCGGAGAGAAGTGGCTCACTGATAAGCCGGCGAAGCACCGCGCCTAGCACAATCACAGCGCAAATCTGCTAGATTGCGGATTATGACGAGACTTACTATCGTCGCCGTGTTGCTTGCGCCCTTCTTTGCTCACGCGCAGAGCGACGCGATCACGCCGAGGGTTTTGTCGACGCTGTCCCCGCAGGCAGGCGCCGAGACGCCCCTGGAACCCGGAGCGATCCGGATCCTCGAGGTCTACCAGGACGGCGGCAGCACAAAGTTCTTCATACAAAGCAGCCGCGCGCTGGTCACCGGACGCTCGCTGTACGTCGGCTTGGAGGAACTGCCGATCACAATTGGCGCATCGCTTTCGCGGACCGGCGGCGTTTATTACTACTCCGCCTCGGCGCCCGGAAAGCTGAGCGTCCGCCCCGGGGATAAAGTCAAGATCGACCAGACACGCAAGCTGACATTACCCCAGGCAGTGCTCGACTCCATGAAGGTCAGCCATGGCTACGAGCAGAAGAGCGTCGCCGAAATCACCGCCGTCCAGGGCGACCGGGTGATGATCGATAAAGGCACTTTGCACGAGGTCCACGAGCGCGACGTGTACCGGATCTTCGACGCGACCGGAAACCTAAAGGGCGCCATCGAGGTGCGCGGGATCGGCGACCTGCAGTCCTCGGCGATCTTTCAGAATCTCGCGGGCGTCCGCGCGGCCGTCGGGTTGAGCCCAGAGCCGGGCGACTACGCCGTGCTTCAAGGCCAACGCAAGTTCTTCGGCGTGGGCATCATCGGAGGAATGCGTCTTCAGCGCACGCAGATTCTCCACAAGCTCGACTCGAGCGGCGGCGGCGGCCTGCTCTGGAGCCTGACGTTCTACAACGGTTGGGGGCTCGAGACGCTCTTCGGCGCCTATCATCGCGGCGGCTCGGACATCACCGGAGAGAACCTCTCGGATCTCGCCGACTCGCGGCGCGACTTCTCCAAGCGCTCGGCGCTCTATGCCGTTCCCATCTGGGGGAAGAAGAACTTCTTCTTTCACAGCGCCGTCTCTCCCTTCGTGGCGGCGGGTGCGTACTGGTTCCAAGGGGAGAATTCGTACGAGGTGAAGATTTCGAACAACTTCATCAGCACCGGAATCGAAACCAAGACAGTTCGCGGCTTTTATCCTGTGCTCGGAGCTGGAGTCGAGTTCTTTCCGACGCGCTTCATCCGGCCTCGCGTCGAGGTCCGACGCTTCATCGCTCCGAAGTTGACCGCGCGCGGCAACGAGTTCAACGCGTCGAGCACGATCTATTCCATCGGCCTGCTGACGTCCTGGTAGAGACCGGCTCGTCGTGGAATAACACCGAAAATCGGCTAGAATACGGCTCGTGACGAGGCTCACCCTCGCCGTCCTCCTGGCCCTCGGTTTCGCGCCCGCGCGCGCCTCCACCGCCGGTGGACACTACCCGGCACCCAAGCCGGTGAGGTCAAGCATCTCGCGACCCCGTAGATACATCGCGCAACTGATCAGCGCAGAATCGCATCTTCGTCGATGAATAAAAAATCGGTCGACATTCGACCCAAGCCCTCCACAGCTACGGTAATGGCATTTGAATATGCCTTGCTGGGGGTATCATTCTCACGGCCTTGCTCCTAAGAGTTCTATACGTTCGCTCCATTCACGACGACATTTTCTCAACAACATTAATAATTGATGCCAAATTTTACGATCAGTGGGCTCTGGACATAGTTGGTGGAAACTGGCTCGGCAAGGAAGTCTTCTACCAGGATCCGCTCTACGCTTATTTTTTGGCGATCTGCTACAAGCTTCTAGGACATAGCCACGATTCCGTGAGATATGTCCAGGCTGCCCTGGACACTTGTACCGTGGGTCTCCTTTATTCACTCGGGAGAGCTCTCGCGCCTGGAGTCGGGCTCATGGCAGCTGCGATTGCCGCATTCTATGCTCCGATGATCTATTACATTGGGCTTTTGGACAAAACGACATTAACTTTATTTTTGTCGTCCCTGAGCCTGGCCCTCTTTTCCTGTGCGATGGAACAAAAAAACTATCGCTGGTTCATTGCCTCCGGTGCCGCACTGGCTCTCTCAGCTCTTACTAGAGGACATTTTTTAATTGTCGGCGTTGGCCTATGTATTTGGCTAGCCATTTATGGGCCAGCAATTCATCGAAGCCGCATGGGCGCCAGCGCGGCGCTACTCACCGGACTACTTTCAATCATCGGACCGGTTTGCTTGCGGAATTATATTGTCGGAAAGGAATTTGTATTGGTCACATCTAATGTTGGACTGAACCTCGCGATTGGAAACAATCCAGCTGGCAGCGGAGCATATGTAGAACCGCCATTTATTCGAGGGATTCCGGAACATGAATTCGCCGATTCTAAAGCATTTGCGGAATCCCAGACGGGCAGGAATTTTCAACAGGCCGCCGACGTATCCTCCTATTTTACGCACTTAGCCCTTAGCTTTATATTCCGTGAACCAAGCCTTTGGATTAGACTCATGGGAAAGAAATTATTTCTGTTCGCAAATTCTCTTGAGATACCCGAAACCTACAGCTTTAATTATTTCAGGGATAAGTACCCAGCAATATTGGGGATGACCCTTTCCTTCGGAATTCTGGCTCCTCTTGGCATATGTGGTCTCATCGCCCTCGGACGACGTCCATCCACAATTTGGCTAGTCATCGTTGGAGCCATCTATGCACTTTCAGTGATCTCATTTTTTGTGACTTCCCGTTACCGAATCCCGATCGTTCTCATTTTGATTCCTTGCGCGGCATATTACCTCGCAAACTTGAGACAGAGCACTTTACCCGACTTTATCAAACTCACTTGGCCGCTTATTCCTCTCTGGGTATTGTGCAATTGGCAACCGCAGTGGCTCAAAGGGCGTATAGCACGAAGTGACCGGTCTACGCCCCACACATTAGCTGGGAATATCCTGTATCAAAACGGACAGATACACCAGGCCGTCATCGAATTTGAAAAGGCACGGTCATTGATGCCGGAATTTGGATCAAACTATCTGTATCTTTCCCAATGCTATGCAAAACTCGGACAATCCGATAAAGTCATTGAGTCATTGGAGGCTGCGATACGGGTGAATCCGATGCTTGATGCCGCATACGCTAATCTCGCTGTCGAGTTCGCAGATAGAAAGGATTACCCGCGGGCAGCCGCAGCCCTCTCATATGCACTTCGACTGAAGCCCTATGACCCCATTTATAGGCGCAATCATGACAAGCTGTTGGCACTCATGGGCAGAAGAACACGATGATTCACATTAATTTAGTCCATCGCCACATCAAGAACGACGATCGGAAAACATTCCGCCTAATTCTGGGGGTTATCCTCTTAACTGCAATAGTATGCCCACGACTTATCGCTGCAAACGTGACTACTGGCGAGATTAGCGCCGGCTCACTCAGCAGCCAGAATTCTTCTGATGGCATTCAGATCCTTTCATCGATCGCGGTCGTTTCCGGGAGCAGCATAACTTTGCGCGGAGCATCCGGGTATATAACTCTAGCATCAAGCATGACCTCGGGAACTCTCATCGGTGACGGGAGTAATTTATCCGGAACTGCAAGCATCATTCTCAACGCCACCCAGACTTTTACTGGCGCAACGACTTTCTCATCCAGCTTTACAGTTCAAAGCTCCGGACGGATTATTCGCATCTCAACTAGCGCCTCAACGAATATCATTGCTATTGATACTGATGGGGCAATCCGTTTTATTCCAACATTGCACAATAGTTCGTCGACATCAATTCCCTCGGTCGTCACATCAAACACAGCATTAGGTCCGTGTGTTTCCGGTTCGACACTTGCGATAACCACGACTGGCGGACAAGTGGAGGCTCAATTCACGGGCCTTGTAACGAACCCAAACACAAGCACGACAACTGCGATTGCAATTCTGCAGGACGGACAATTCGTCGGTAACATGAGCGCAACCAAGCCGCTCATAAAAGGGGGGCGGAAGCAATCGTTCCACCTATCTCAATACATTCAGCTTTCTCTTCGAAGCCCCGCCGCCTGGATTGCATTCATATTGCATTACACTCGCCGCCCCGGATGGGGAGATGCCGCTATTGTGAATTCGGCGGGAGTTACGAGCAACTTCTTTTATTTGAAGGAAATAAAATGACCGGAAGCATTATTTCGATCATAATTTTATTTCTGGCTACAAGCGCTTACCCCGGCATCGTGGCTACCGATACTGCGTACACAGGCACGATCAGCGCTATCACATCGCCCGGCATAAGCATCACCACGAACGTTTACTTCACATTCGGAAGCAGCCTAACTCTTACCGGGCCTAATGGAACTTTCTCTAATCAGTCGAGCGTTACCGCCTCCGCTTTCTTCGGCGACGGGAGCCATCTATCGGACGTGGCGAGTTTGCTGGGCGACAATACATTTACTGGCGCCAACACATTCACATCCAGCTTCACGATCCAAAGCGGCGGACATCAAATTAATCTTTCGACTGGCAACACGAGCAACATCAAAATCGAGGCTGATGGCACTGTATCGTTTTTCCCTCAACTACATAATTCTTCAGCGGCCAGTATTTCGGATTATTCCACTACAAATGCCGCATTCGGGCCTTGCATTCCTTCATCAACCATCACATTTACGACCTCCGGGGGACGTGTCGAGATAGTGTTTACCGGCAACTTGGAGCTGACTTCTCAGATCACAGTCGGCGGTACATGGATTAATTTCCTTCAAGATGGGCAATTTGTGCGAGATCTTTCCGCCAATAAAGGCTTTATGGTTTGGAAGCAGCTCGGGAGTCTCGCGGGTAACATCCAAATTCAGCCAGTGCGGATCGCATACCTCTTAGACGCGCCCGCGCCGGGCCCTCATTCATATTGTCTAACGCTATCGTCACTCAATGGTCTAACGTCGACGCTCACCAACTCAAATGCGGGAAACATCTTCTATGTCAAGGAGATCAAGTAATTTGAAGCTCCGCACCCGGCATCTACTGATTGCTTTTTTGTTTGGCTTGGCCACCCCACACGCCATAGCCTCACAGTTTTCTGCCGACACAGTGTCAATAAGCACATTGAACGCCCGGGAAGGATCATCAGGAGTTATTATTTCATCTTCACTTTATTTATCCACTAATAACAGTATGAACCTCAGTGGCGCCTCCGGAGCAGTTCTATCAGCTTCGAGTGTAACTGCTTCATCCTTTTGGGGCCGAGGGGGGCATTATCAAATGTGAATAACTCGGTGTTATTCGCAACTCAAACATTCTCTGGAGCCAACACATTCACATCAAGCTTTAGCATCCGAAGCAACGGCCGATTGATCGCGCTGTCAACAAGCAGCAACACAAGCAATTTGACCCTCAATGCGGATGGCACCATCACTTTCTTCCCGGAATTGCATAACTCATCTCACACAGTAGTTCCGTCATGGAGCACTACAAACACTTCGCTTGGAATCTGCGTGTATGGTTCGACCGTAACCATATTGACCACCGGCGGGGACGTAGAGGTATCGTTTACCGGAGCCGTGGACTTGGCGAATGCACTTGTTGGAGTAAAATTGAGCGTCCTCCAGGACGCCCAGTTCCCGCCGGGGCTCAATTCAACTACAGGTATCGCTCGCGCTGTGAGACCTAATGCCTATGGAACACAAGCTTGTTTCAGCTACCTTTTCAGCAATGTGAGCGCAGGGGTGCATTCGTACTGTCTTACATCTGCTTTAGTTGGTACCGGCTCAGTTGATATTCTAAACGATGCGAGCACTGCCAACATATTTTATGTGAAGGAACTCAAATGAGCTTGCCGGCAAAATTAATGCGTTCGGAGATTTAGATGAAAAACGTGATCGTTGTACTCGCTTTGTCTTTCGCCACCCGCACAACGGCGTTCGGGCGCGAGGTTAAGTTTGAGAAAAAGTTAACCCGGGCGAGCTTCAATCGCAACTGATCGCCGCCGGATTTAAGATCAACTACATCGAATGCTCAGGCACGCGTTGCAAGATTGTTCTACCCGACTCCGAAAATAAGAATCCGATGGGACTTGTTCAAAAATATATTTACGAGGATCCGGCTGAGATTCGCATAAAGAAGATCGGAGAAATGCGTATTTTGATTGACAAGTGGGATTCCGGGACAATCTCCCCTGAAGAAAAAGACCTCCTGATAAAAAACGTGCTAAAGATGGTGTTGGGGCCCAAATGATTCTCAACGCAGTCTCATTAGGTATTTGTTTTGCAGGATTTACGGCTGCAGCGCCGTTCACCGTCGACATTTCGACGCTGTACGTCAATGGCGGCCAAGTCGGGATTGCGACTGCGGCTCCACAAGCTACGCTCGATGTTAATGGTTCGGCACAATTCGGCTCTGGAGTGACCAAATCCACATTCACGTCCTCTGGTCTTCTTAGGCTGACTACATCTGGGATTCAATGGGCCGACGGAACGACCAGCACGACCGCAACTGGAGGAGGCGGGGGCGGATCCGGAGACATGACTACGGCCGGAAACAATAGCGTTACGGGCTCGATCTCCATGACGTCACAATCGTCCTTTACGGTCAGCATACCAGCACGATCAAGCGGTTCGTTCAGCCTCAACCAAATCACGCAAAAAGGGCTCGTTTCGGGATTTGTGGTCTTCGCGTCTACAGGAGGAGTCGTCACGATTCAAAACTCGCTGAACGTCTCGAGCATTACTCGGATCAGCACCGGCTACTATGGCGTGAACTGGGCGCAGCCGATGGTGACGACCGATTATCCTTGCTCGGGCATGGCAACGTCCGATCCCGGAAACCTGGGGAACAGCATAGTCGTCCAGTCGCAAACGGCGGGCGACCTCGAAATGAGGAGAACACAATACCGTTTCAGGACGTATTACACGTCGCCAGACACGGTCAACAGCCCTGATCGCGTGACCCTCATCTGCTACGGAGGAGCCGAGGCCGCCAGTCTTCGTTGAACGGGCAGAGTCGGCTTAATCGTCGATAAATCGGCTAGAATACGGACCGTGACGCGCCTCGCGCTCGCCGTCCTGCTGGCCCTCACCGCGCTCCCCGCGCGCGCCTCCACCGATCCGCTGACGCTCGACTACGATCTGGCCGCCGACGTCGACACCCTCGACCCGCACTGGGGCTACGACGCCGTCTCCCTCTTCGTCGTCGACCAGGTCTACGAGACCTTGATCGACTTCCAGGGCGAGTCCCTCGACTCCTACGAGCCGCGCCTGGCGACCGTCGTCCCGAGCCTGCAGAACGGTTTTCTCTCGAAGGACGGCCTGACCTACGCCTTCCCGCTGCGCTCCGGCGTGAAGTTCCACGACGGAACGGTCATGACGGCGGAGGACGTGAAGTACTCGCTGATGCGCTTCCTCCTGCTCGACCGCGACGGCGGGCCCTCGGGCCTGCTCAGCGAGGCCTTCCTCGGCGTGCGCAGCGCCAAGGACCTGCCGCCGGCCGAGGTCTTCGCGCGCGCCGACAAGGCGATCTCCATCGAGGGCGGCGCCCTCGTGCTGCGCCTCAACAAGCCGTTCGCGCCGCTGCTGAGCATCCTGGCCAACTTCGCTCACGTCGTGTCCCGGAACGCGGTGATCAACTCCGGCGGCTGGGACGGCAAGGCCGCGACCTGGGTCTCGCGCCGGAACCCGCCGAAGGAGCTCTCCGCGCTTTTCGCCAAGGCCAACGGGACGGGCCCGTTCGTCCTGGAAGCCTGGGACAAGGCCGCGCACCGCGTCCGGCTCGTGCGCAACGAGAACTACTGGCGCAAGCCCTCGGTGCTCGCGCGCGTGAACCTGCTCACGGTGTCGAACTCGCTCGAGCGGCGCAAGCGCCTGGCGGCGGGCGAGAGCGACGTCGCGTTCGTCGAGCGGCGCTACCTGGACCAGTTCGAGGGGATGACGGGCGTGTCCGTCATCGACGGCCTGCCGGCGCTGGAGTCCCAGAACGTCGTGCTCTTCAACTTCGGCGTGAACCCGGCGGAGAACCCCTGGATCGGCTCCGGGAAACTGGGCGACGGAGTCCCGCCGGACTTCTTCACCGATCTCGAGATCCGCAAGGCCTTCGCCCTCTCCTTCGACTACGCCGCTTTCATAAAGGAAGGCTACCGCGGCAAGGCCATCCAGTCGCGCGGACCGATCACGGCCGTGCTGTTCGGCTACAACGCGAAGCTCAAGCCGTGGCCGTTCTCGCTCGCGCAGGCCGAGGCGGCGTTCAAGCGGGCGCGCAACGGCGAGGTCTGGGAAAAGGGCTTCGCGCTCGCGGTCGCCTACACGGAGGGGAACTCCGAGCGGCGCATCGCCTGCCGCCTGCTCAAGGAAGGCGTCGAGAAGGTCAACCCCAAGTTCCGCGTCGAGTGCCGCGCGCTGCCGGAGTCGAAGCTGCTCGACGAAATGCGGGCCCGCAAGCTCCCGGCGTTCGTGTACCGCTGGATCATGGACTATCCGGACCCGCACAACTCGGTGGAGCCCTTCCTGCACTCGAAGGGGTACTTCGCGAACTCGCTTGGATTCTCCAACCCGCGCGCCGACCAGATGATCGAGAGCGCCGAGTTCGAGCTCGATCCGGCGAAGCGGCGATTTCTCTATTATGAGCTGCAGGCCATGTCGATCTACGACGCGCCGGCGATCTTCACGGCCGACAGCTACAACGTCGTCGTGAGGCGCTCGAAGGTGCTGACGTGGCTGTACCACCCGATCCAGCCGTTCGGAACTTTGTACGAGGTCACCAAACTCCCATGATGAGATCATTCCTGGCACTGCTGCTCGCGCTGTCCCCGCTGTCATCCGCGGCCCAGATCAAGAATCCCGACACGTTCGTCTACGCGACGATCGGCGACCCGGAGAGCTTCGACCCGGCGTGGTCGTACGACACGGCCAGCCACAACATCCTGGCCAACGTCTACGAGTACCTGCTCTCGTTCAAGGGCGGGGGACCAAGCTCAAGGACCTCGAGCCGATGCTCGCGACGAAGGTGCCGTCGAAGGCCAACGGACTGATCTCGGCGGACGGGCTCACGTACCGGTTCCCGATCCGCAAAGGCGTGAAGTTCCACGACGGCTCGGTCCTGACGCCGGAGGACGTGCGCTACTCGTTCCTGCGCTTCATGCTGCTCGACCGCGACGCGGGTCCCTCGTCTTTGCTGCTCGAGCCGATCTTGGGCGTGCCGTCGACGCGCGAGAAGGGCAAGCTCATCGACGGGATAGTCGAGAAGGCCTTCGCCGCGGTGACGGTCGACGGCGACGCGGTGGTGATCAAGATACCCAAGCCGTTCGCCCCGTTCCTGACGGTGCTCGCCGGCCACGGCGAGGTGCTCAACAAGGCCTGGTGCGCGAAGAACAAGCAGTGGGACGGCGCCCCCGAGACGGCCGCCAAGTTCAACAACCCCAAGCGCGACGACACCCTCGGCATGGACCGGGTTAATGGTACCGGGGCTTTCAAGCTGGAGCGCTACGACAAGAGTCAGAAGCAGACGAGCCTCTCCCGCCACGACGCGTACTGGCGCGGGCCCGCGAAGCTCAAGGGCGTCATCATCAAGGTCATCGACGAGTTCGCGACGCGCAAGCTGATGCTCGGCGCCGGCGACGCGGACAGCGTGTACGGACCGCAGATGTTCTTCCCGCAGCTGCAGAACATGCCGGGCGTCCAGCTCATCGACGAGCTCGACACGCTCGACGTGAGCAGCGCGCTGTTCTTCGCGTTCAACATCAACGGCGTCGGCAACCAGAACCTCGGCTCCGGGAAGCTCGACGGACAGGGCATCCCGCCGGACTTCTTCGCCGACAAGGACGTGCGAAAGGCGTTCGCGTTCTCGATCGACCGCGACGCCTACGTCAAGGACATCCAGCGCGGGAAGGGCCGCCCGGCGAACAGCTTCATCCCGACCGGCCTGCTCGGCTACCGCTCGCAGGGCAGCCCCTACAAGTTCGACCCGAAGAAGGCCGAGGAGCACTTCAAGAAGGCGTGGGGGGCAAGGTCTGGGAGAACGGCTTCAAGCTCTCGATCATCTACAACACGGGCTCCGCACCCGCGCAGGTGATCTGCCAGATGATCAAGCGCAACGTCGAGGCCGTCAACCCGAAGTTCAAGGTCGACGTGCGCGTGCTGCAGTGGTCGTCGTTCCTGGAGCAGAAGCAGGCCGGCAAGCTGCCGATCTTCACGGGCGCATGGGCGGCGGACTACCCCGACCCCCACAACTTCGCGTTCCCGATCCTGCACTCGGCGGGGTACTTCCCGACGGGCCAGCGCTTCAAGAACGACAAGATCGACGCCCTCATCGACAAGGCCGTCCGAGAGCTCGACGACGCCAAGCGGGCCAAGATGTACGCCGAGCTGCACAAGCTGTGGGACGAGGAGGTCCCGAGCTTCGTGATCGCGGAGGGGTACCGGTACCGCGCGCAAAGGACGTGGGTCAAAGGGTTCACCTTCAAGCCGACCTTTCCCGACATGCCCTACGGCGGCTACTATTACGACCTATATAAGGACGCGAGATGAGTGCTAGAATACGCCCCATGATGAGATCCCTTCTCGCCGCCCTGCTCGTCGTCGGAAGCGTGCCCTCGCCGGCCGCCGCCCTGCTCGCCGTCAAGAACCCCGGCGTCTACACCTACCTGACGATCTCCGACGCCGACAGCCTCGACCCGGCGTACTCGTACGACACGGCGTCGCACATGATCATCCTGAACATCTACGAGCCGCTGTTCCAGTTCGACAAGGCGTCGACCGAGAAGCTGATCCCGCTGATCGCGACGCAAGTGCCGAGCCGCGAGAACGGCGGCATCTCCCCGGACGGGCGCACGTACACGATCCAGATCCGCAAAGGGATCAAGTTCCACGACGGCTCCGAGGTGACCCCCGAGGACGTGAAGTGGTCGATCCAGCGCTTCATCCTGCAGGACCGCGCCGCCGGCCCCTCCTCGCTGCTCATGGAGCCGCTGCTCGGCTACGCGTCGACGCGCGGCGACGACACGAAGATCCTCCCGACGGTGTGGGCGGACACGCAGAAGGCCGTCAGCACGCAGGGCGACAAGCTGATCCTGCGCCTGCCCAAGCCCTACGCGCCGATCCTGACGATCCTCGCTTCGTGGGGCCCCGTGCTGTCGAAGAAGTGGGCCGTCTCCAAGGGCGACTGGGACGGGACCGAGGCGACGTGGAAGAAGTACAACAACCCGGCCAAGGAGACCTCGCCCTTCTTCGAGAAGGCGATGGGCTCGGGCCCGTTCAAGCTCGATCGCTGGGACCGCAAGACCAAGGAGTTCATCCTGGCGCGCCACGAGACGTACTGGCGCGGTCCGGCCAAGCTCAAGAACGTCGTCATCAAGGGCGTCAATGAGTTCGGCACGCGCAAGCTCATGCTGCAGGCCGGAGACGCCGACGCGATCTACGCGGACCGCCCGCTGCTGACCCAGCTGCAGGGCCTCGAGGGCGTCAAGATCATCGACGACCTGCCGACCGTCGAGATGAACCCCGTCGTGTTCTTCACGTACAAGATCAACTCGACCGGCAACTCGTTCCTGGGCTCGGGCCGCATGGACGGGAACGGCATCCCGGCGGACTTCTTCGCCGACAAGGACGTGCGCAAGGCGTTCGCGTACTCGTTCGACTACGCGGGCTTCATCTCCGACGTGATGCGGGGCAAGGGCACGCAGGCGACCGGCGCGATCCCGAAGTCCCTGCCCGGCCACAACCCGAAGGGGAAGAAGTACACGCTCGACAAGAAGAAGGCCGAGGAGCACTTCCGCAAGGCCTACGGCGGCAAGCTGTGGGAGACCGGCTTCAAGTTCACGGTCGCCTTCAACACCGGCAACCTGCCGCGCCAGACGGTCTGCCAGATCCTCAAGCGCAACATCGAGTCGATCAACCCGAAGTTCAAGATCGACGTGCGCGCCGTCGAGTGGCCGACCTTCCTCGACAGCTACAAGTCGTCCAAGCTGCCGATCTTCGTGATGGGTTGGAACGCCGACTACCCCGACCCCCACAACTTCGCGTTCCCGCTGCTGCACTCGCAGGGCGACTACCCGACGACGCAGAAGTTCAAGAACCCCGAGTTCGACCGCCTCGTCGAGGAAGCCAACGGGGAGACGAACATCGCCAAGCGCAAGGTGATCTACGCGAAGCTGCAGGACCTGGCCCACGAGGAAGTCCCTCAGCTCTACATCATCGACGCCGTCCGCTACCGCACGCAGCGCGAGTGGGTGAAGGGTTGGTTCCACAACCCGATCTTCCCGGACTCGCCGTACGGCAGCTACTTCTACTCGATCTCCAAGGACTAAATGCTCAAGTTCTGCCTGAAGCGGCTCGCGTTCCTGCCGCTGGTCATGTTCGGCGTGACCGCGCTGCTGTTCGCGTGCCTGCAGTTCCTGTCGCCGGAGATGCGCGCGTCGCTCTACATCAAGGATCCGCGCCAGCTCTCCCAGCTCGAGGCCGTCATCGAGAAGCACGGCCTGCGCAAGCCCGTCTACGTCCAGTACGGGCTGTGGCTCAAGCAGGTGGCGCAGGGAGAGCTCGGCTACTCGGAGACGGCGAAGATGCCCGTCGCGCAGGCCGTCAGGGCGTTCTTCCCGGCGACCTTCGAGCTGACCTTGATCGCCTTCATCCCGATCATGCTCGTCGGCGTGTACTTCGGCGTGCTGTCGGCCGTTTATAAGGACAAGCTCGTCGACCACATCTCCCGTTTCGTCGCGATCACGGGCTACTCGCTGCCGAGCTTCGTGCTCGGCCTGCTGCTGCTGATGGTGTTCTACGGCAAGCTGCACTGGTTTCCTCCGGGCCGGTACGCTCTCGAAACCGACATGCTCGTCCACGCCGACACGTTCCGCCATTTCACGGGGCTCCTGACGCTCGACTGCCTGCTCAACGGCCAGTGGACGGCGTTCGTCGACGTGGCCAAGCACATGGTGCTGCCCGCGGCGACCTTGCTCTACATCTCGGTGGCGCTGCTGCTGCGCATCACGCGCTCCAGCATGCTGGAAGAGCTGTCCAAAGACTACGTGCGCACCGCGCGCGCCAAGGGCCTGCCGGAGCGCGTGATCATCCGCAAGCACGCGCTCGCCAACGCGCTCATTCCCGTCGTGACGCTCTCGTCGCTGCTGTTCATCGGCCTGCTCGGCGGCGTCGTCATCACGGAGACCGTGTTCGACTTCCCGGGCATAGGCCGCTGGGGCGTGCAGGCGGCGCAGCAGCTCGACATTCCCGGCGTCCTCGGCTCGACCTTGCTCGCCGCGTTCCTGTTCGTGATGGCCAACCTCGTCTCCGACCTGCTCTACGCGGTCGTCGATCCCCGCATCCGGGTGGGGAACTGACATGGGCCGGCTCAAGGCGGCCTGGAAGGTCCTCAAGCGCAAGCCGATGTCCCTGCTCGGCTTCGGCATCATCGGCTTCTTTCTCGCCGTCGCGCTCGCGGCCCCGCTGCTCGCCCCGCCCGAGGCCGGCACCCGCGACAACTACATCATCCCGCAGACCGGCTACAGCCCCGACCCCGTGCGTCCGTCGAAGGAGCACATCTTCGGCACGACCGAGCAGCAGTACGACCTGTACTACGGCATGGTCTGGGGCACGCGCACCGCGTTCTCGGTCGCGCTGA
Organism: Elusimicrobiota bacterium; assembly: GCA_023213235.1. Lineage (GTDB taxonomy): Bacteria > Elusimicrobiota > Elusimicrobia > UBA1565 > UBA9628 > GWA2-66-18. The sequence goes on from CP096137.1 coordinate 2,442,357, forward strand.
AGGTCGTCGGCTTCTCCGTGCTCGTCGGCATCCTGCTCGGCGGGGCGGCCGGCTTCTACGGCGGCTGGATCGACGAGGCGCTCATGCGCTTCACCGACGTGATCCTGGCCTTCCCCGACATCGTGCTGGCGGTCGTCATCGTGGCGGTGCGCGGACCGAGCCTCGAGAACGTGATGGTGGCCGTCACGGCCGTGTCCTGGCCGTCGTACGCCCGGCTCATGCGCGGCGACGTCCTCTCGGTCAAGGAGCGCGACTTCGTCGCCGCGGCGCGCGCGATCGGCGCCTCCGACGCGCGCATCCTGTTCCGCCACATCATCCCGAACTCGATCTATCCCGTGCTCGTCGTCGCCTCCCTGTCGATGGGACGCATCGTCATCACGGCCGCCGCGCTCTCATTCCTCGGCCTCGGCGCTCCCGTCGGGTACGCCGACTGGGGCCAGCTGATCTCCCTGTCGAGAAACTGGATCCTGGGCTCGTCGGGCAATCCCTTCGAGTACTGGCACACGGTGTTCATCCCGGGCATCGCCATCTTCCTGTTCGTGCTCGGCTGGAACCTGCTCGGCGACGCCGCGCGCGACATCCTGGACCCGCGCCAGAAATAGCCCCCATGCCCACCCTCAACGCCCTTCTCGACCGCGCCGCGCAGGAAGGCGGGGAGAAGACCGCGCTCGTCTTCGACGGGCGCGAGATCTCGTTTCACGATCTGCGCCGCGACGCGCTCCAGATCGCCGAGGGCCTGCGGCGCGCCGGCGTCGTCAAGGGTGACCGCGTCGCGATCGTCCACCGCAACGGTCCCGAGTTCGTCGCCGCCTATTTCGCGGCCAACCGGCTCGGAGCGATCGCGGTGCCGATCAACTTCATGGTGCAGAAGCCCGACGAGCTCGCCTACATGCTCAACGACTGCGCCGCGAAGGGCGTGTTCACGCAGTCCGAGTTCCTGAAGGGGCTCTCCGGCGCCGCCGAGAAGGCCCCGTCGGTCAAGGCGCTGTGGGTCAGCGATCTCAAGGTCCCGCCGTCGGCGCTCGTGCGGCCGCTCGACGACCTGCGCGCGGCGGCGTTCGCCGACGGGGGAGCGACGCCGCCGTCGAGAGCGACGTCGCGGCGATCCTCTACACCTCGGGCACGACGGGCTTCCCGAAGGGCGTGATGCTCACGCACCGCAACCTCGTGACGAACTGCGAGGCGGCCCTGCGCCGGATGACGTTGAACCGCTCCGACGTCACGCTCTGCATCCTGCCGATGTTCCACAGCTTCGCCTGGACCGGCATCGTGCTGACCTCGCTGCGTCTGACGATGACCTGCGTCGTCTTCCCGGCGATCGCGCCCGCCAAGCCGTGGCTCAAGGCGATGGGCCGCCGCGGCGTGAGCCTGTTCGCGGCCGTGCCCCAGGTCTACGCCGCGCTCGCCAAGGAGGCCAAGGACTGGAAGACGAAGGCCTTCCTGCGCTGGTGGGCGTTCCGCCGCGTGAAGGTCGCCGTCTCCGGCGCGGCGCCTCTGGCCCCGGCCACCGCCGCGGGCTTCAAGGACGCCGTCGGCGTCGACATTCTCGAGGGCTGGGGGCTCACCGAGACGAGCCCCGTCGCGACGATCGCCGCTCCCGACCGCATCAAGCGCGGCTTCGTCGGCCCCGCGATCGACGGCGTCGCGGTCAAGATCGTCGACGACGCCGAGAAGGACCTGCCCGCCGGCTCCGAGGGAGAGATCGTGGTCAAGGGCGACTGCGTCATGAAGGGCTACTGGGGCCGGCCCGAGGACACGAAGGCGACGTTCACCGCCGACGGCTGGCTCAAGACCGGCGACGTCGGCGTCGTCGACGCCGACGGCTACGTCGCTATCCGCGACCGCAAGAAGGACATGATCATCGTGAAGGGCCTCAAGGTGTTCTCCGCGCAGGTCGAGGCGGTCATCGCCGAGAACCCCGCCGTCGAGGAGAGCGCGATCATCGGCGTCCCCGACGAGGTCGGCGACGAGGTCATCAAGGCCTTCGTCGTCCTCAAGAAGGGGTGCGAGGTCGACAAATCGGCGCTGATGCAGTTCTTCAAGGAACGCTTGGACGCCTACAAGCGCCCGCGCGACGTCGAGATCGTCGAGTCCCTGCCGAAGAACGCCCTGCAGAAGGTCCTGAAGAAGGACCTGCGCGAGCGCGAGCTCAAGAAGCGCGGCTCCTCCGCGGCCCCGGCCGCGAAGGACTGATGGCCTCGCCGCGCGCGCGACTCGGCGCCGAGGCGCGGGCGGCGCTCGAGACCGTCCGGGCGTCGGCCGGCATGCCCGTCTGGCTCGTCGGCGGCGCGATCCGCGACGCCGCCCTGGGCCGCCCCGTCGCCGACCTCGACCTCGCCTGCGCCGACGCGCGCGGCCTCGCCGCGCGTCTCGCGCGCGCGTTCAAGGCGACGCTCGTGACCCTGGACGAGGAGAACGCCGTGTACCGCCTGGCGCTGACTCCCGCGCGCGGCCGGACCTTGGTCCAGATCGACGTCGCGGGCCTGCAGGGCAAGACGATCGAGGAGGACCTGCGCCGGCGCGACTTCACGATCAACGCGCTCGCGCTGCCTCTCGACGGGTCCTCGGAATTCCTCGACCCGCGCGGAGGCTTCGCCGACCTGAAAGCGCGGGTCGTGCGCGCCGAGATCGAGTCGAATCTCGACGACGACCCGCTGCGCCTTCTTCGCGCCTTCCGCGTCGCCGCCCAGCTCGGCTTCACCATCGAGAAGAAGACCCTGAAGGCCGTCGCCGCGCGCGCTCAACGCGCCGCGGACCCCGCGCCGGAGCGGATCGCGGCCGAACTTCTCGCCGCGCTCGCCGTGCCCGGCGCCTCCGGCGTATTGCGCGGGCTCGACGCGGCCGGTATCCTCACGGTGCTGGTCCCGGAACTCGCGGACGCCCGCTCGTGCGCCGAGGACTACTACGGCAAGGGGGCGTGCTCAAGCACACGCTCGAGGTGTGCGCTCGCCTCGACTTCCTGCTGTCGAACCTCAAGGCCGTCTATCCGGAGCTCCGCGGCGACCTCGACGCCTATGTCGCCCGGCGCGGGGCGCGCCCTTCCGCGGCCTGCTCATGCTCGCGGCCCTTCTTCACGACGTCTCCAAACCCGAAACGGCCAAGCTCGTCGGCGGCCGCCTGCGCTTCTTCGCGCACGACGAGAAGGGGGCGGTCCGCGCCGAGAAGATCCTTCGCCGGCTGCGCCTGTCGCGAGCCCAGATCGACGCGGCGTGCGCCGTCGTGCGCCACCACTTGCGCCCCGGCCATCTCGCGGCGGCGGGGGCCGCCCACCGAGCGCGCGCTGTACCGCTTCTTCCGGGACCTCGGCGACGACGCCCCGTCGCTCCTGCTCGTGTGCTGGGCCGACCACGCGAGCTATCTGAACGAGGCGGCCCTCAAGAAGCGCCTGAGGACCGCGTCCGCCGCGTACGGCAAGTCGGACCTCTCCCGGGTCCGCCCGGAAGAGGCGCGCAAGACGTTGCGCCACCTGCAGCTCGTCTCGCTGCTCCTGCGCCGCTGGCGGGACATGTCCCGCGCCCCGGCCCCGGAGCGACTGCTCGACGGACGCGACGTCATGAAGGCTTTGAAGCTCCCTCCCGGGCCCCGCATCGGAGAGCTCCTCGAGCGCGTGCGCGAAGCCCAGGCCGAGGGGGAAGTGACCGACAAGGCGGGGGCCCTGGCCCTGATCGCCCGCCTGAAATGAGTCCGTAACAGCGTCCCCCTACTCTGTCTCCTAATAGGATGGTCCCAGTCTCCGGAGCCTTGCGCCGGTCCTTCGTCGCCGCCGCCCTAGCGGGCGCGGCCCTTTTCGCTTCTCCGGCGGGGGCGAACCCTCCGACGTTGACCGGGAAGGTTCTTCAGTGCGACGGCAGCTACGCCACCGGCGTCGTGACGAGCCACCCGACCCCCAACGTGCGCGCCGACGAGCAGAGCACCAGCCCCGGACTCAAGATCGGGCAGCGCCGCCTGAGCGTCATGCCGTCGATCACGCTCGGCCTTTGGCGGTTCGACGGCAACTTCACGGTGACCGTGTCGAGCTTATACACCACGGGCTGCAACTCCGGAACCGACTGCTGCCGGACTTGGACCTGGGCCTACAACGACGCCAACGGCTCCCCGTCGGTGCGCTCCGGCCAGTGCACCTACCGCGACACCACGGGCCTCTGCACGCAGACGATGAGCCTCTACGCTCTCGGCAGCAACCAGCCCTCGATTCCCAACAACGGCTGCCCGGCGTCGACGCAGACCCTGCCCTCGGGCAGCGGCAGCGTCGCGATCACGCCTCTCGGCCCGCTCGCCGGCACCGGCGCCAACGGCCTTTCCGCCGAGGCGCTGCAGCTCAACGGCGCCACGTACGGCCAGGTCGCCGACACGGGCGCCTGGGACCTGCCCGCCACCTACACGCTCGCGGCGTGGGTCAACCCGACGGCCGCGAACGGCCGCATCGTCTCCCAACAGAACGGGGCCAACTACTGGGGCATGGCCATCGGCGGCAGCGGCGGACTGCGGGCGTTCGACTCGCGCGACGTCGCCGGCGGCGCGGGCGACGTCACGATGGGCGCGAGCCTGGTCGGCGGCTGGCACCTCGTCCACGTCGTGCGCGTCAACGCCGTCGAGAAGCGCTTCTACGTCGACGGCCGCAGGATCGGCACCTCGGTCGTCACGAGCACGAACTCCTTCGCGAGCCACCCGGTCCTCTCGACGCTCGAGGTCGGCCGCTTCGTCGGCGGCGGCGAGCAGTTCCAGGGCCGCATCGACGATCTGCGCATCCTCAACACCGCCATCAGCGACGACGATATCTTTCTCGAGTACGACACGCAGATCCACAAGTTCTCCTCGAACAGCGGCGTGTCGTTCAGCACCGTCGCGGGCTCCTACTCGGGCTCCCCGGCCAACGGCACGACGGGCGCGGTCACCTACATCCCGCCCGAGGCCAACTCGTCGACGGCTCGTTGGGTCTTCATGGGCCAGAGCATCGACGGCGAGAGCGCCTCGAGCTCGGCCTACGGCGTCACGATCGACAACTCGCCGCCGATCGCCCCGGGCCTGACCGGCACGCCCACGACGGCCAACGACATCACGTGGAGCTGGGGAGCGCCTCCGCGCGTCTGTCTGCCTCCCGGGTCGGCCTCGGTCACCTACAACCTCGTCGACGCCGTCTCCGCCTCCAACCTGATTCCGCCGGGCCCGATGGCCTACCCGACGTCCTCCGTCGGAGAGAACCTGCCGGGCTCCCCGAACCAGCTCGTCGGCCGCCGCCTGCGCATCACCGACACCTGGGGCTCGGCTCTCAGCGCCCCGACGTCGGCCTACACGCTCTCCAACCCCGCCGCGGCGGGAACCGTCGTCCCGTCCCAGGTCACGACCGGCAGCGCGCGGGTCGACTGGGGCACCAACGGCAATCCGGCCTACACCCGCTGGCTGTTCGCGTTCTCCGACAACCCGACGTTCGCGACGTCGGTCTCGACGCCGGTCACGCTGGCGAGCGACTTCACGGGCTCCGCGTGGACGATGACGGGGCTCGCGCAGGGAACGACGTACTACGCGCGCGTGCAGTCCTACAACGGCCGCTCGAGCGACGCCTTCGGCGGCCTCGCCTCCGTGTTCGTCAGCACGTCCTTCACGACCCTCCCGGCGGCCCCGACGATCGCGGGCGTCGCGCTGTCGAACGTCTCGATCCAGTGGACCTGGAGCTCGGTGCCGGGCTCCCAGTACTACAAGCTCTTCGACATCGCCGGCTCGACTCTCTACATCGGCTCTGGCCTCTCCTTCACCCAGGGGGCGCTGACGACGAACACGCAGTACGCGGTCCGCGTCGAGGCCGTCGGCATCAACGGCGCCGGCGCGCGCGGCACGGCGTCGGCGTTCACGCTCGCCAACAACCCGACCTCCCCGTTCATCCAGCTCGTCGGGGCGAGCAGCATCACCTACTCGTGGGGGGCCAACTCCAACCCGGGCTACACGTTCTACGAGGTCTCCGTCACCACGGACCCGACGTTCGCGATCGTCGTGACGACCCTGACCGTGAGCGCGACGACGGCGACCGCGAACGGCCTGTTCCCGGGAACCACGTACCACGCGCGCGTCCGCTCGATCAGCGGCAGCCAGCAGCTCGGCGGCTTCGTCGCGGTCGCCTCGACGCGCACGCTCAGCGACCCCGCGATCACGACCGTGCTCGCGCCGCCCTCGGCCTACGTCCCGCCGAACGGCTCCGTCGGCCAGTGGCACTTCGACGAGAGCACCGGAACGACGGCCGCCGACTCCTCCGGCTTCGGCAACTCCGCCCTGCTGACCTGCGTCGCCGCCGGCTGCGTCTCGACGCCGACGTGGACGACGGGCCCGGCCGGGCTCGCGTCGGCGGCCCAGTTCAGCGGCCTGGCCAACGGCTTCGCGCGCGTGCCCGACAAAGCCCAGTACAACTTCAACAACTCGATCACGGTCTCCGCCTGGGTCTATCCCGACACGACGGCCCAGCCCGCCGGCGCCGGGATCGTCGTGCGCGGCAGCGGCACGTTCGAGAACTTCGCGCTCGATTTCAACGGCGGCCTCTGGCGCTGGCGCCCCGGCTCGACGGGCACGGCCGTCCTCTCGACGAACTCGATCGTCTCCAACGCCTGGACGCACCTCATCGGCTCCTACAACAGCCTGACGGGCGGCACGACGATCTTCATCAACGGCCGTCCCGCGTCGACCGCGACCTCGCCGCTCGTCCGCACGGCCGCCAACCACGACATCTCCATCGGCAACCGCCAGTCCGCGTCGGCCGCCTACGACCGGGGCTTCCTCGGGCGAATCGACGCGGTCCGCGTCCAAAACCGCGCGCTGAGCGCGGCGGAGGCGCTCGCCGAGTACCAGGGCAGCTTCGTCTCCACGATCTCGGCCCCGCCGCCCAACGACCAGATCCTCGTCGGCGTGGCCCCGAACGCGTTCGGCGGCCCCGCGACGCTCTTCGTGTCCGTCGATCCGATGGGCCACCCGATCTCGATCACGGCCGAGGTCCTCAACGCCGGCCTCGGCGCCACGCCGACCGGCTTCGTGCTCGTGCCCAACAGCATCATCGAGGTCGTGCCGATCGTCGGCGGAACGCCTTTCACGCAGACGCTGGGCTCCTCGGCCAGCCTCTCGATGCCCTACAGGGACGCCGACGGCGACAACATCATCGACGGCACGAACCCGCCCCTGCCGGCGTCCACGATGCGCGTCTACACGCTGAACACCACGGTCAACCGCTGGGAGCCTCTGGCCGCGATCGTCGACCCCGCGACGCGACGCGTCACCGCGTTCACGCCGCACTTCTCGGTCTTCGCGCTGTTCTCTCCGTCGACGGTCGCCACGTCCCTGTCCTCCGTGCGCGTCTATCCCGTCCCGTGGAAGCCCGGCTCCGTGGGCCGCTTCTCGGCCTCCGGCGTGACGTTCGACCGCCTGCCCGTCTCGGGAACAATCCGCATCCTGACGCTCGCCGGCGAGCGCGTGCGCGAGCTGACCTTCGACGGCTCCGCCGCGGGCGCCGTCGCCTGGGACGGGAACACCGACCACGGGCGCCGCTGCGCGAGCGGCGTGTACTGGGCCCGCATCACGGCGTTCGACGGCGCGACCTCTCTGGTCCGCCTGGCGGTCGAGCGTTGAGGCGCGCCGCGCTCGCCGTCCTGCTCGCGGCGGCGCCCGCGGCCGCCTCCGCGAAGGGCTTCGGCGCGAGCGAGGCCGGCACGAGCGGCGCGACGTTCCTCAAGCTCGGCGCCGACGCGCGCGCGGCCGCGATGGGCGGCGCGGTGCGCGCCGCCGTCGACGACGCGACCGCCGTCTACTGGAATCCCGCCGGCCTCGCCGGACTGCGCTACCGGCACGCGACGATGACGCACTCCGCGTCCTATCAGGGAACCTTCACCGATTTCATCGCCTACGCCCAGCCCGTCGAGTCGCCGTTCGGCCGCCAGACGGGGGCGCGAGCGCGACCTGCGTCCCGATTCGCTCGGCACTCTGGGCGTCGCGGTGATCTACCAGAACTCCGGCTCGCTCTCCGAGATCGACAACACGGGCGCGCCCACGGGCGAGCGCCTGACGCCGCAGGACCTGGCCGTGCTCATCGCCTGGGGCGCCACCGTCTCCCGCGGCCTCGACGTCGGCGTCGGCCTCAAGTACGTCTCCTCCAAGATCCAGGCGGCGGCGCAGACGGGCGCCCTCGACCTCGGCGCGCGGTGGCGCACCTGGCTGCCCGGCGACTTCCCGTACGCGCTGTCGCTGAGCGCCGCCAACATCGGCGGACAGCTCAAGTTCGAATCGACGGGCGACCCCTTGCCGATGACGATCGCCGTCGGCCAGGCGTTGCGCCTGACGAAAGGGCTGACCTTGTCGCTGGACCTCATCGCCCCGCGCGACCGCGCGCTGTACCCGGCGTTCGGCCTGGAGTGGCGCGTGCCGATGCAGCAGGGCCTGGCGGCCGCGGCGCGCGCCGGCTACGACGGGCGGCTCGGCTCCCGCGACGTCTCCGGCCTCAACGGGATCACCTTCGGCGGCGGCATCGTCATGCAGCGCTTCGGCTTCGACTACGGCTTCGCGCCGCAGGGCTTCCTCGGCTCCACGCACAAGCTGTCGGTCTCCTACCGGTTCTAGCGCACGCCCATCGTGGCGCGGGCGCTCAAACCGACGGCCCGCGGGAACGGCGGGATTGACCCGCCTCTGCGGCGACGCGGCTATGGGAACCGGCCGCGTCGCCGCAGGTCCCTCGGGCCGCCGGTTTGAGCGCCCCTACCACGCAGCTTGAGCTCAACGGCAGCTCGCGCTTCGCGCGTTTACTCACCTTGGCCGAGGGAGAGGAGACGTGCGGCGTAGCCGCACGGGCTCGACGTGGTGGGCGGGCGGAATGGAGGGTCCCCGGGGACCCTCCATTCCGCCCGCGCGCCCGCATGGGCGACGCCGTTTCACGAGAGAGGGGGATATAGTATTCTCGTGACACGATGGGTGGACTCAGGGCGTTCGCGGCCGAACTCGCCGGGACCTTCGCGCTGACGTTGGCGGGCGCGGGGGCCTTGTGCCTCGACTACGCGACGGGCGGCCGCCTCGGCCCCGCCGGCGTCGCGCTCGCCTACGCCGCCGGCACGACCACCGTCTTCCACGCCTTCCCCTCCGCGGTGGGGCGCTTCAACCCCGCCTTGGCCCTCGCCGAGCTGGCCGTGCGCCGCGTCGACGTCCTGCGCGGCGTCTTCGCCGTCGCCGCCCAGCTGCTCGGCGCCGCGTGCGCCGGGCTGTTCCTGCGCGCCGTGCTCTCGGGGGCCGCCCGGACCTGCTCGTCGGCCCCGCCTACCTCGGCGCCTGCCTTCCCGCCGGCATCGGCTACAAGGCCGCGACCCTCGTCGAGGCCGTCGCCGTGTTCTTCCTCGCTCTCGCCGTCTTCGCCGCCGACCAGCGCCGGGCCCGCCGCCTCGGCCCGATCACGATCGGCGTCGCGACCTTGTTCGGCGCGCTCATCGCCGGACCGCTGACCGGCGGCGCCCTCAATCCCGCCCGCGCCTTCGGACCCGCCATCGCCGCGGGGCGCTGGTCCATGCACTACGTCTACTGGGCGGGGCCTCTCGCCGGAGCCGTCGTCGCCGCTTTCGCCGCGCCGCACCTGATACACGAGGAGAACCGACCATGATCACCGTCACGCCCTTGGCCCTGAAGTCGCTCGAGTCCGAGCCCCGCGACCTCGCCGTGTTCGTCTACGAAGACGCCGGTTTGGCCGGCGCCAAGATCCTGCCCAACGCGGCCAAGGTCGCGCTCAACGCCAAGCTCCACGAGGAAGGCTTCAAGTCGGGACCCAAGGAGATCGCGCGTGTCGACCTCGACATCCTGGGCAAGCACCGCCGCGTGTTCGCGGTCGGCCTGGGCAAGAAGAAGGCGGCGACGTCCGAGACCTTCCGCCGTTCGGCCGGCGCCCTCGTCGGCGCGATCCGAAGCAAGCGCGACAAGCTCGCGGTCCTGTGCTCGGAGAATCCGGCGGCCGTCGCCGAGGGCCTGATCCTCGCGTCGTACAAATACGAGGAGTACAAGAAGGGCGACGCCGACGCGCTGCAGACCGCGTCGATCGTGATCCAGGACGCGGCCTCGCGCGCGGCGATCGAGAAGGCCTGCGCGAAGGCGGCGACGTACGCCTCCGCCGTGTGCTTCGCGCGCGACCTCGTCAACCGCGCGCCGTCGGACAAGACCCCGCAGAGCCTCGCCGACCTCGCGACGACCCTCAAGGGCTCGGGCGTGTCCGTGGAAGTCATCGACAAGGCGGAGATGACCAAGCTCGGCATGGGCGGCCTGCTCGGCGTGGCGCGCGGCTCGCACGAGCCGCCCGTCATGGTCCACATGATCTACAAGCCCAAGGCGCCGACCAAGAAGCGCGTCGCGATCGTCGGCAAGGGCGTGACCTTCGACTCGGGCGGCCTGTCGCTCAAGCCCGCGGCGTCGATGGAGGAGATGAAGTGCGACATGGCCGGCGCGGCCTCCGTGCTCGCCGTCTTCAAGGTGATCGCCGAGCTCAAGCCGAAGTCCGAGGTGCACGGCATCTTCGCGGCGACCTACAACCTCACCGGCCCCGACGCCTACAAGCCCGGCGACGTGCTGACCGCCATGAACGGCAAGACGATCGAGGTCTGGAACACCGACGCCGAGGGCCGTCTGATCCTCGCCGACGCGCTGTCGCTCGCGGCGAAGCAGGAGCCGCAAGCCATTGTGGACCTCGCGACGCTGACCGGCGCCGTCGTCATCGCGCTCGGCTCGAAGGTCGCGGGCATCATGGGCAACGACACGAAGCTCATCGGCTCGCTCAAGGCCGCCGGCAAGCGCGCCGACGAGAACTTCTGCGAGCTGCCGCTCGTCGAGGACTACAAGGAGAACATCAAGGGCAACATCGCCGAACTGCTCAACATCTCCAAGGCGCGCGGCGAGGCCGGCTCGATCATCGGCGGCCTGTTCCTCCAGGAGTTCGTCGACGGCAAGCCGTGGGTCCACCTCGACATCGCGGGCACCGCGTTCACGAGCGGCGAGTCCGCGACCTACGCGCCGAAGGGCGCCACGGGCTCGCCCGTGAGGACCTTGCTCGAGTGGCTCGGGGGCTCTGAGATGACCCGCATCAAGTCCGTCGCGCCTCGGACGGGGGCGGAGCCCGACATCGCGCGCATCGAGGCGCACTACCGGGACATCCTCAAGGACATCGGCGAGGACCCCGAGCGCGAGGGCTTGCTGAAGACCCCGCACCGCGTCGCCAAGGCGCTGCGCGAGCTGACGAGCGGCTACCGCGTCGACATCGACGCGATGATCAACAAGGCGCTGTTCACCGAGAGCTACAACGAGATGGTCCTCGTGCGGGACATCTCGTTCTACTCGATGTGCGAGCACCACATGCTGCCCTTCTTCGGGCGGGCCCACGTGGCCTACATCCCGAACAAGAAGATCGTCGGCCTCTCGAAGATTCCGAAGCTCGTCGAGGTGTTCGCGCGCCGCCTGCAGGTCCAGGAGCGGCTGACCGGCCAGATCGCCGACGTGCTCGCCGAGAAGCTCAAGCCGCGCGGCGTCGCCGTCGTCGTCGAGGCGCGCCACATGTGCATGGAGATGCGCGGCGCCGAGAGCCACCACTCGCCGACGACGACCTCCTGCATGCTCGGCGTGTTCCAGAAGGACGCCCGCACGCGCAAGGAGTTCCTCGACCTCATCAAGGCCCGGCCCGTCTAGGATGCGGCCGGCGGCTCTGGTCCTTCTGCTGGCCGGCTGCGCGGGACCGGCGCGGCTTCACCGCTGCGAAAAGCGCGACTTCGAACCCGTCGCGACGGAAGAGGCGGACAAAGCGCTCGCCGAGCGCGTGCGCGCCGCCAAGGCCCGCGGGCGGGAGCGCTGGATCGAGCTCAAGCGCCTCGACCCCGAGTACCCGAGCGCGGGGAGAAGCTCGTCGCCGAGCGCCACTGGGCCAACGCCGAGACGTGCGCCCGGTACGGCTGGTACGACGAGGCGATGGACGAGTTCCAGACCGCCGCCGCGGTCTTCCCCGACCGCTGAAAGAAGAAGCCCCGGCTCTTTCGAGCCGGGGCTTTGTACTGTAGCCGGCTACAGTTACGGCTGAGGGGAAGCGACCGGTGCGTGCCGTCGCAGAACGGCTTGTTCTTCGACTCGCGGCAGCCGCACCAGGCGACCTTCTTGGCCTCCGCGATCTCGCAGATGACGGGAGACTTGCCGGTGTTCTTGCGCGAATGTGAGCCGTCGCAGTAGGGCTGCTTCTCCGACTCCCCGCACGCGCACCAGGCCTTGCGGCCGGGCTGTTCCTCGCAGACGTAGGGCTTGTTCTGGATGCCGGACATGCTAAACCGTCTTTCCGACGAAGGTCGAGTGGACGTAGGCGACCTTGATCGCGGCCAGGCCGAGCAGCACCGCGAGCAGGAGCAGGCCGTAGCTGAAGCCCATGTTCGCGTGGTTGGCGCCGAGCATGCCGACGAGCATCGGGGCCGACAGGAAGGTGTTGATCTTCGAGGCCAGCGCCGCGCGCGTGCGCAGGGCGGGAGCCGCGTCGCCGGCCGTGCCGCCGAGCAGCTTCTTCTGCGCGGGCCAGATCACGAACCAGACGTTGAACCACATGATCGAGCCGAACAGCATGCCCCACATGATCCAGCGCGCGCGGTCCGTCAGGCCGGCGTCGCCCTTCAGGAGCATGTTCGAGCCCCAGCCGATCTCGGGCGTGTACATGTAGATAAGGCCGAACATCACGAGGCCCGACAGAAAGGTGACCATCGCGCCCCAGCGGAACCACCACAGCGCGCGCGGCATCAGGTGCGGGTTGACCAGCTTCTTGGTCGCGTCGTCCATGGCGGGCTGAAGCTGAAGATTGACGAAATTGAAGAAGTAGAGATGGCCGATCCAGATGATGCCCGCGAACACGTGGGTCCAGCGGAGCAGGAACTCGAGCTTGTTCATCACGCCTCCTTTATAAGACTGCGGCGCCAGTCTATCGGATTTGACGAGGGAGCGTCAATCCCGCTAGAATGGTCCCCGACGGCTCTCGCGGGTGTAGTTCAATGGTAGAACGAGAGCTTCCCAAGCTTTAGACGTGGGTTCGATTCCCATCACCCGCTTACTTTATTCGTGAATACCCTGGTCCTGATCGCGGTACTCTCTTCCGTTTCCGCGAGGGCCGAAACGGCTCCCGAGGCGGTCGCCGTGTCCACCGCCGCCGCCGAGGCCGCGCCCGCGGCGCCCGCCCCGGATCCGGCGAACCCGCTCGCGGACAAGGCGCGCGCGCTGTATTTCACCGCGGGCGTCGAAAAGGCGGCCGCGGCGTTCGAGGCCGCGGTGAAGGTCTCTTCGTCGGACTGGCGCGTCTGGGCCGACGGCTCGATCGCGTGGGCCGAGGCCGGGCGCCCCGACAAGGCGATCGCCTGGGCGCGCAGGACCGTCGCGCTCAACGACCGGGCGGAGACGCGCGCCGCGCTCGGCTGGGCGCTGCTGCGCGCCGGAGAGACGGCCGCCGCCGACGCCGAGCTCGCGCGCGCGCTCGAGGCCGGCCCCGGGACGCCGCTCGCGCTGCTCGGCGCGGGCCGGGCCAAGCTCGCGTTGGGCAAGCCGAAGGAAGCCGTCGACCTCATCTCCAAGGCCGCGCAGGCCGCGCCCGGCCAGTCGCTGGCCGACTTCTACCTCGGCGCCGCGTACGAGAAGCTCGGCGACGAGGCGTCGGCGGCGGAGGCGTACAAGCGCGCCGTCGGCGCCGACAGCTACTTCAACGAGGGCCGCACGATCCTGGCGCGCAGCTACGTGCGCCAGCGGCGCTACAACGAGGCATGGCGGCACCTGCAGAAGCTCGTCGAGGCCGATCCCGGCTCGCGCCTGGCGCGGGCGACGCTGGCCAAGATCCGGCCCCTGCTGACGCGCGAGGCCCCGGCCCCCGGCGGCGGCGGCTCGCCCGCGCCGGCGGCCAAGCCCGCCTACACCGAGCTGTGGGGCGAGAAGGTCCCCGGCCTGCGCGTCGGCGTGTCGTCATCGCAGATGGGCAAGCCGCGCGCGCGAAAGTCGGCGACGATCCGCGGCGCGGGCCCGTGGAAGGCCTTCGACGCGAAGACGGGCCGCGTCCTGCTGACGGCCGAGGCCGGCGAGGAGTGGACCCTGCGGCTCGTGCCCGCGAAGAAAGGCAAGAAGAAGAGCCGTTCGCGCCTCGAGTGGCGCGCGGGCGACGGCCGGGTGGCGGCCGTTCCCGGCGACGCCGTCCTTCTCAAAGGCGCCGAGCCGGAGACCTCGGCGCTGACGCTCATCGACGACTACGAGCGCGGCTCGCGCGCCTTCCGCGGCGAGCTCGAGCTGGCGCTGCACGGGGGCGCCGCACGATCCGCGTCGTCAACATACTGGGCCTCGAGGACTACACCCACGGCGTCGTCTCGGCCGAGATGCCGCAGCGCGCTCCGCTCGAGGCGCTGAAGGCGCAGGCCGTCGTCGCGCGCACGCACGCGCTCTACATCAAGACGGTGACCAGGCGCCACAAGAAGGAAGGCTACGACCTCTGCGACGAGCAGCACTGCCAGGTCTACGGCGGCATCCGCGCCGAAACGGAGCGCACGCGCGCGGTCGTGTCCGACACGCGCGGGCGCGTGGCGACCTGGCAGGGCCGGCCCGCGCACGTGATCTACTCGTCTCATTGCGGCGGCCGCACGCAGAGCGGCACGGACATCGGCTGGGGGAACGTTCCGTACTGGAAGGGGATCGTCGACGGGCCCGAGGCCGAGCCCGCGTCCGCGTCGCCGCTCGAGCTGCGCCGGCGCCTCTCCGACTGGCCGCGAGGCTTCGACCGCCCGTCGGGCTACGTGCACCCGGCGCACGCGCGCTGGACGCGCGCGGTGCCGGCCAAGGACCTCGAGGAGAAGCTCAACCGCAAGTTCAAGATCGGCAAGCTCCGCGGACTGCGCGTGCTGCGCCGCGTTCCTTCCGGCCACGTCGAGGCGCTGGTGATCGTGGGGTCCAAGCGGAGCAAGAAGCTGACCGACGAGCTCGATCTGCGCGGCATGCTCGGCGTCGGGTCCCTGCGCAGCACGATGTTCGTCGTCGACACCGAGTACCGCAAGGAATTCCCGCCGGCGGCCAAAGGCGCGAAGGCCAAGCCCGCGCCCGTCCTCGTGCCGGAGACCTTCGTCTTCCGCGGCGGCGGCTGGGGCCACGCGGTCGGCCTGTGCCAGTCCGGCGCGATGGGCCGCGCCGAGGCCGGCGAGACCTACGACCGCATCGTGTCCGCGTACTTCGCCGGCGTCGAGATCGGCGGACTCCCATATTAGCGGCGGCTTGCGGCGCCCGCGAATTTGGGCTATCCTCAGGGCCATGAGGCGACCGCTCCTACTCGCCGGGCTCCTGCTCGCGGCCGCGTGCCGCGGCACCGTGCCCGAGCGCAACGCCCCGCCCGAGCAGGCGATCTCCGCGATCCTGATCGGCTGCCGGACCTTCCTCCCGTCCGGAGAGACGCGCAACGGCCGGCTCGCGATCAACTTCGAGAGCGAGGGCGGACGCCAGGCGGAGACGTACCGCCTGCCGCTCATCGGCGGGGAAAACTATCTTTATCTCGTCGAGCCCGGCCTGTACCGGATCACGCCGACGCGCTCGATGCTCGGCTCGTTCCAGGCGAACATGGTCGTGACGATCGAAGGGCGCCAGTACGTCCTGCCTTTCCCGCGCGAGCTGCTGCGCCAGCACGCCTACGACATCAAGCCCGGCAAGATCACCTCGATGGGCGTCGTCGAGGCGACCGTCAGCCCGGCCCTGCCGGGGCAGAAGCCCTCGATCAAGGTGAAGCTCGACGACAGCCCTCAGGCGCGCCGCAACGTCGTGCAAAGCCTCATCCGGGACATGATGGACCCGCGCAAGCCGGTGGAGGCGCGCGAGAGCGCGCTGGCCTGGACGCGCGCCCTGCAGAACAGCCTCATGGAACTGCTCGCCGAAGACGAGCAGCGCCGCACGTACAAGCCGGGCCAATGACCCTCCGGCTCGGCGTCGACCTCGGCGCGACCTGGCTGCGCGCCTGCCTCTCCGACGGGACGCGCGCGCTTTGGACGGAGCGCGTCCCCGCCTGCGCGTGGCGCGACGCGCCCGCTCTTTGAGGAAGCTCCTGCGCCGGCGCGGCCTCGCCCGAGTCGACGCCCTGACGCTCGGCGGCACGCGCCTCGGCGGCGCGGCCGGCCGCCGGGAACTGACGCGCCTGCTGCGGCCGCTCGCCGCGCGACCGCTCGTCGTGCCCGACTTCCAGATCGCCCACGCCGCGGCGTTCGGGAAGGGCCCCGGCGTGCTCCTCGTGGCGAGCACGGGGTCGATCGCCTACGCGCGCGGCACGAAGGGAGCGGCCCGCCGCGCGGGCGGCCTCGGGCCGCTGCTCGGCGACGAGGGGTCCGGCTTCTGGCTGGGGAGGAGGCTTCCCGCGACGAGGCGCTGCGCCGCGCGCTTCGCCTGCCCCGCCCGCTCGACCTCGCGCACGCGCCGGATCCCGTCCGCGCGACGGCCGCGCTCGCGCCGCGCGTCCTGCGTTCCTCCGCCGCGCGCGCGCCGCCTGCGCGAGTCCGCCGCCGATCATCTCGCGACGCTCGCCGCCGAGGCCGTGTCCGGGCTCGCGCTGCCCAAGCCCGTTCCGCTCGCTCTGCACGGCAGCCTCTTCAAGGACCCCGGCCTGCGCGCCGCCGTCCTGCGCCGCCTCGGCCGCGTGCGCCTCGTCGCGCCCCGCCTCCCCGCCGAGCGCGCCGCCGCCGGACTCTAGACTTCCGGCCGTCGGAGATTTTGTAAAATAGGGGCATGATCATCGCCCTCGGCTGCGACCACGCCGGCTGCCCGTTGAAGCTCCAGCTCCACGCCTGGCTCGAGAAGAACGGGCACACGGTCGTCAACCTGGGCGTCGACACGGACTCCGTGCCCGCCGACTACCCCGACTACGCGCGCGCCGTCGCCGAGGCCGTCGCGGCGGGGAAGGCCGAGCGCGGGCTCGTCGTTTGCGGCTCGGGCGTGGGCGCCACGATCGCGGTCAACAAGGTGCCGGGCATCCGCGGCTGCATGTGCCACGACACGTTCTCCGCCCGGCAGGGCGTCGAGGACGACGACATGAATGTGCTCTGCCTCGGAGGCCGGATCATCGGCTCCGAATTGGCCTACGAGGTATTGAAAGCGTTCCTCGGCGCCAAGTTCTCCGGACTCGACCGCCACAAGCGCCGCAAGGACAAGGTCACCGCCATCGAGCGGACCTACTCGAAGGAGGCCGTCAAATGAGCCGCACGAACCCGCTTCGCGACCTGCACCGCTTCGGAGTCTCCGTCTGGTACGATTACGTCTCGAAGTCGCTGATCTCCTCCGGCGAGCTCAAGCGGCTCATCGACGAGGACGGCGTGCGCGGCGTGACCTCGAACCCGACGATCTTCGAGAAGGCGATCGGCGGCTCCTCCGACTACGACGAGACGATCCGGCGCGAGGCCAAGCCCGGAATGGCTCCGATGGATCTGTTCGAGAAGCTGGCGGTTTCGGACATTCAGGCCGCCTGCGACGCGTTCCGCTCGCTGTACGAGGAGACCAAGGCCGGCGACGGCTTCGTCTCGCTCGAGGTCGCGCCGTCGCTGGCGCGCGACGCGGCGGGGACGCTCAAGGACGGCCTGCGGCTGTGGGCCGCGGTGAACCGCCCGAACCTGATGATCAAGGTTCCCGGGACGGTCGAGGGCCTCAAAGCCTTCGAGGACCTGACGGCCGAGGGCGTGTCCGTCAACGTCACGCTCCTGTTCTCGCTCGAGCGCTACGCCGCCGTCGCGGAGGCCTACCTCAAAGGCCTGGAGCGCCGCGCCGCCGCGGGCAAGGACCTCTCGAAGGTCGCCTCGGTCGCGAGCTTCTTCGTCTCCCGCGTGGACAGCTCCATCGACGCCATTCTCGAGAAGCGCCCGGAGCCCGAGGCCAAGGCGCTTATGGGCAAGGCCGCGATCGCCAACGCGAAGCTCGCCTATCAGCACGGCAAGAAGGTGTTCTCTTCGTCGCGCTTCGCGGCGTTGAAGTCGAAGGGCGCGCTGGCGCAGCGCCTGCTCTGGGCCTCGACCGGGACGAAGAACCCGGCCTACCGCGACACTCTTTACGTCGAGGAACTCATCGGCGCCGACACCGTCAACACGATGCCGCCCGCGACCGTCGACGCGCACCGCGACCACGGCGCCAACCGTCTGAGCATCGAGGAAGGCCTGGCCGAGGCGCGGGCGCAGTGGGACGCGCTGCCCGGCTTCGGCGTCGACCGCGAGGCGGTCCTCGCGAAGCTCGAGGAGGATGGCTTGGCCTCCTTCTCGAAGTCGTTCGAGACCTTGATGGGCAAGCTGACGGCCAAGCGCGCGCTGCTCGAGGCCGAGTTCGCGGCCGTCGACGCGGGCCTCGGCGAGCTCGAGGCCGCGCGGTTCTCCGAGCGCCTGTGGGCCAAGGACGCCTCGCTGTGGAAGGACGAGAAGGACCACCAGAAGCTGATCAAGAACTCCCTGGGCTGGCTCGACGCGCCCGTCGCGTCGGGCGCCGCCCTGAGCCCCGTCCGCGCGCTCGCCGACGCGGCCGCGGCGGAGGGATATCGGACCGCGGTCGTGCTCGGAATGGGCGGCTCGAGCCTCTGCGTCGAGGTTCTGCGCGCCGCGTTCGGCACCGCGCCCGGGCGCCTCGAGCTCGTCACGCTCGACTCGACCCATCCGGAGGCCGTGGCCGCGCTCGAGAAGCGCCTCGACCTCGACAAGACGCTCTTCATTCTCGCGTCGAAGTCCGGCTCGACCGTCGAGCCCAACTCGTTCTTCGACTATTTCTGGGCCGCCTGCTCGAAGAAGGGCAAGCCCGGGCGCCAGTTCGTCGCGATCACCGACCCGGGCACCTCGCTCGAGAAGCTCTCGCGCGAGCTCGGCTTCCGCAAGACCTTCCTGAATCCGCCGGACGTCGGCGGCCGTTTCTCCGCCTTGACCTTGTTCGGCCTGGTTCCGGCGGCCCTCGCGGGAATCGACTGCGCCGAGCTGCTGTCGCGCGCGCGGAAGGCGGCGGACTCGTTCTCGCCGCGCGTGCCCGCCCGGGACAACGCCGCGCTGCGCCTCGGGGCGTTCATCGGCCGCCACGCGCGCGACGGGCGCGACAAGCTGACCTTGATCCTGCCGCCCTCGCTCGAGACGTTCGGCCTCTGGGCCGAGCAGCTCGTGGCCGAGTCGACCGGCAAGGAAGGCCGCGGCGTCCTGCCCGTGACGGGCGAGGCGCTGTCGGCCCCGTCCGCCTACGGCCGCGACCGCGCGTTCGTGCGCGTCGCTCTCAAGGGCCGCGCGGAGCCGGCCGTCGACGCGGCGCTCGCCGCGCTCGAGCAGGCGGGCCACCCCGTCCTGCGGCTCGAGATCGCGGACGCGCTCGACCTCGGCGCTCAGTTCCTGCTCTGGGAGGTCGCGACCGCGGCCGCCGGCTTCCTGCTCAAGGTCAACCCGTTCGATCAGCCCGACGTCCAGACCGCCAAGGACAAGGCCAAGGAGCTGCTGCAGGGCTCGCGCGACGCGGCGCCCGAGAAGGCGAGCCTGCGCGCCGGGGGCCTCGCGGCTTTCGCCGACGCGGGCCTCGTCTCCGCGCTGAAGGCCGACGCGGGACAGGACCGGCCGCTGCGCGAAGTCCTCGCCGCCCATCTCGGACGGGTCAAGCCCAGCGACTACGTCGCGATTCTCTCGTTCCTCGCGGAGACCGATGAATCGCGTCTCCAGCTCGAAGAGATCCGCCGGCTCGCGCGCTCGCGGGGACGGCCCCCGTGACCGTGTCGTGGGGCCCGCGCTACCTGCACTCGAGCGGCCAGCTTCATAAAGGAGGGCCCGCCAAGGGCGTGTTCCTCGTGCTCGGCGACGAGCCGAAGGCGAAGCTCCCCGTCCCGGGCAAGCCGTTCACGTTCGCCGAGCTGTGCCGCGCCCAGGCGCGCGGCGACGCCGCGGCGATGCTGGCGGCCGGGCGGCGCGTCCTGCGCCTCGACCTCGGGGCGAGCGCGGCCGAGGGGCTGCGCGCCCTGGCCAACGCCCTGGCCGATACCACGGCCGCCGCGCGATGACGAAGAAACTCTCCGGCAAGGCTCTCTCGGCCAGGACGGCGAAGGCGCGGCTCGTGCTGACCGACATCGACGGCGTGCTGACGGCCGGGACGATCTACCACTTCGTCGACACGGAGGGGAGCTCGTCGAGTTCAAGGGCATCCACGCCCAGGACTCGATCGCGATGGCGTGGCTGACGGAGTCCGGGCTCGTGACGGGCGTCATCAGCGGGCGCGTCTCCAAAGGAACCGACGCGCGCCTGCGCCTGCTGAAGGTGAAGCACATCTACCAGCACCGCCTCGACAAGGCGGACGTGCTCGCCGAAATCATCGCCGCGGAGGGCGTCTCGAAGGACGACGTCGTCTACGTCGGCGACGACATCCCCGACCTCGCGGTGATGTCCCGCGTCGGCCTGGCGGTCGCGCCGGCCAACGCGCGCCCGGAGGTGAAGGCGGCCGCGCACTACGTCACGAAAGCGACGGGGGAGACGGCGCGTTCCGCGAGCTCGTCGAGATCATCCTGCGCAGCCAGGGAAAGTGGGACGCGATCCTCGCCAAATACCGTTAATTAACGCTAGAATCGGACCCAGGACATGATCGATCTCTTCGGCCTCGGCAAGAACCAGGAACCCCAGGAACCCGCGTCCGACGCGGGGCTCCCGGCGCCGGTCGAGACGCCCGTCCCCGAGGATCCCGCGCCCGCCGCGCCTCGCGGCTCTCACAAGCTTTGGGCGTTCCTGCTGGTGCTCGACTCCGTGTTCGTCATCGTCTTCGCGGGCGCCGTCGCCGCGAAGGTCTACCAGCACTGGAAGTCACCCGCCGTCGCGCTGACGCCGAAGCCGCGGGCGCCGAAGGCCGTTCCGGCGCCGGCCCCCGCGCCGGCCCCGGTCGCCTCCTCGGCCCCCGTCGTCCCGGAGCCGGCGAAGACGCCCGAGCCGCCGAAGGCGCCGGAGCCCGCCGCGAAGGACGCGCCGCGCCCGCCGAAGCCGTCGATGCTCTCCGACGCGCCGAAGCACCGCGAGACGCCGAAGCTCGCCGATGCGGGGGCAAGGCCACGCCCGCCCCCAAACCGGCCTCCGCTCCGGCGCTCGTTTCCGCCGACGGAAAGGTCAAGGCGATGAAGACCGAGTTCAAGCTCCACGCGCCGAAGGCCAAGAGCGTCGAGCTCGTGGGCGCCTTCATCGTGCGCGGAGGCCGAAAGGAAATGACGCGCCAGGACGACGGCACCTGGACCGTGACGCTGTATCTCAACCCCGGCACCTTCCGCTACTTCTTCTCGGTGGACAAGAAGAAGCAGCTCGACCCCGAGAACCCCCACTCGGAGAAGGGCGCCTCCCTGCTGAGCCTCCCTTAATAAGGGAGCCCGCCTCCGGAAGTGACTTGTGTCACAACCGGGGCTGTCCTTCTGTCTTGATTTTGTAACAGGGCATCGTTACACTGATCGAGACCCGAGCCACAGCCGCGCGCGGCCCGGGGACAACTTGATGACTGTCCGCACGATGAGACGCCTGTCTTCCTCCCTGGGCGCGGCCATGCTTTTGGCCGCGCTGTCGTCCGTCTCCTCCGCGCAGACGCGCCGCGTCGCGCACACCGCGACCTTGCTCGCGACGGGCGACGTCCTGATCGCGGGCGGCGTGGACCAGACCGGCGCCGTGCTCGCGACCTCGGAGCTCGTGGCGACCTCGCGCGGACCGCAGGTCGTGTCCGTGGGCGGCATGGGCGTCGCGCGCGCCTCGCATACCGCGACCATGATGGTGAGCGGCTGCGTGCTGGTCGCCGGCGGGAACACCGGCCCTGAGGCGGGCCCCGCCGTCGCGACCAACGACGTCCGCGTGTACAACCCGGCCACGAGCGCCTGGAGCGCCCCGGGGAACATGACGACGGCGCGCTTCAACCACACCGCGACCCTGCTCAACAGCGGCGTCGTGCTCGTCTGCGGCGGCCAGGACGCCGCCGGCAACGCCCTGACCAGCTGCGAGCGCTACACCCCGACCGCCGGCTCCTGCACCGCGGGCACGTGGGGGCGGCGGCCAGCCTGCTGCAGGCGCGCTACAACCACACGGCCGTCTTGCTCAAAGACGGGCGCGTCTGGTTCGCCGGCGGCCGCAACCCCGCGATCGTCGCGACGGGGGATACCTGACCACGACCGAGCGCTACGACCCGGTCGGCAACGTCTTCCAGTCCGCCGCCCCCATGATCGAGGCCCGCTCCAACCACACGGCGACCCTGATGGGCGACGGCAAGGGCCTCATCGTGGGCGGCTTCAACCAGCGCGACGTGCTCGCCAACAAGGGCATCACGAACAGCACCGAGATCTACGATCCGATCGGCAACAGCGTCACGCCCGCCGCCTCGCTGCTGGCGCGCCGCCAGTCTCACGGCACGACGCTGTCGGCCGACGGCACGGTGACGGTCTTCGGCGGCCTCGGCAACATCACGACGACCTTCGTCGACGTCAGCGCCGAGGTCCGCGCCGGCGGCACGGTCAGCTTCGGCGCTCCGATCGCGATCCCGACCGCCACGATCACCGGCGTCGCGGCCGAGATCGCGCTCGACTTCATCCTCAGCAAGAGCGTCGTGGGCGTGATCCAGGACGGCGAGATCCTCATGTCCTCGGCCGCGATCGTCCGCCCCTGGGGCATCATCCGCTTCCGGCCCGGCAACGAAGGCGGCATCGGCACGCGCATCAACCTGGCCGGCCAGATCGTCGGCTGCCGCGACACCTTCCCGCCGATCGTCGGCAACTGCGGCAACGTGCAGACCGCCATCGGCACCGGCGCGACCCTGCTCGACTCCAACCCCGGCGGGCAGGCGACCTTCTACCCGCGCGCCGCGGTCACCAACACCAACACGGCGACCGTCAGCGGCGGCAGCATCCAGTTCGCTCCGTCGCCCCTCAACGACACGAACCTGACCGCGACCCTGAACCCGGCCGGCTCGAACTTCACGACGACGATCCGCATCCCGGTCGACAACGACTTCATCGGCCATACGATCAGCGGCATCTTCAACTTGACCGACGGAACGCTCGTCCAATCCGCAGGCTCCGACACGGCGTTCACGGTCACGATCACGTCCGCCGCCGGCACCGTCCCCGCGACCGTCGTCGCCGCCGACGCGTCCGGCAACGGCATCGCGACGTTTCCGATCACGTTCACCGCCGTCGAGGGCACGGTCGCCTACGACACCGAGACGGTCTCCTACGCGTCGCCTCAGGCGTTGCCGGTGCCCGGCGGCCCGATGAGCGCCGCCGTCACCGGGACGCTGCGCTACACGGTCACCGGCGCCAACGTGGGCGGCGGCGACTTCACCGTCGACATCGCGACGGTCATCATCCGGCGCATGGTGCTGGCCGACTACGAGAAGTTCAACCCGAAGACGAACTCGTGGGACCAGGCCCCGATGGAGGGCATCGTCTTCCAGAACCAGCGCTACGGGCACACGTCGACGCTGATGCCCAACAACGACGTCCTCTATTACGGCGGCCGCGCCTGCACCGCCGGGACCTGCGCCAACCGTCCGGCGACCCCGACCGTCGGCCTCTTCCTGCTGTCCTCCGAGCGGAACTGGGGATTCCCGCGACCGCGGTCGGCGAGCGCCGCGCCCTGCACACGGCCACGTTGCTCCCCGACGGGACGATCCTGGCCGCCGGCGGCACGAACGGCCCCAGCATCCTGCGCAGCGCCGACACCTTCGATCCCGTCACCGAGACCTTCACGCCGGTCGCCAACCCGATGCGCCACGTGCGCGACCTGCACAGCGCGACCCTGCTGCCCAACGGCCGCGTCCTGATCGCCGGCGGCTTCACGACCAACGCGATCAGCACGGGCTCGACGAACACCGCCGAGATCTACTATCCGGACACCCGCGTCTTCATCGAGACGACGCCGATGATCAGCTCGCGCAGCAACCACACGGCGATCATGCTGCCCGACGGCCGCGTTTTCGTCGCCGGCGGCTTCGGAACCAACAGCCTCCTGCAGAACGACGTCGCCTCCGACACCGCCGAGATCTACGTCTCGACCAACGGGCGCTGGATGGCCGCCGCGAACATGCCCGCGGGCTGCGAGCGCGCCGTTCACGCGACGGTGCAGCTCAAGGACGGCCGCATCGCGATGTTCGGCGGGATCAACGCCAGCGGCGTGCTCGACACGACCGCGGTCTACACGCCCGTGACGAACACGTGGAGCTGCGCCTCCGTCGCCGCCATGCCCACGCCGCTGCGCTCCCACTCCGCCACTTTGCTCTTCGACGGCCGCGTGCTGATCGCCGGCGGCAACGACGGCCTCGGCGAGGCGAACAAAGCCTTCATCTACGACCCGCGCTCGAACACGTGGGCCGCGACGGACCCCCTGCCGCTGCTCCAGCCGCGCTTCAGCCACACCGCGACCCTGCTGCCCAACGGCAACGTGATGATCACCGGCGGCTCGCAGAAATTCGGCGACGTGCCCGAGTCCGTCGAAGTCTTCCACGTCAACGCCAGCTCGTGGGTCACCTTCACCGGCGTCGACGGCGGCTTCATCGCCGGCGCGCGCGCCTTCCATACGATGACGCTCGCGCTCAACAACAAGCTCTACGCCATCGGCGGCAGCGACGGCCTCGTCGGCGGCGTCGGCGTGTCTTTGTACACGAACGTCGAGCGGGGGACTTCACCGCCTCGCCCGACGCCTTCTCGAAGGACGCTCCTCCGAGCTTCCGCCAGTCCTCGATCACCGCCACCAGCGCGACGCCGTTCCTTCCCGGGACCAACCTGACGGTCACGGGCACGCAGTTCCGCGGCGGCACCGAGGCCAACGGAGGCGGCGCCGCGCAGAACTCGGCCTTCAGCTTCCCGCACATGGTCCTGCAGCAGATCGACGGCTCCGGCGGCGGCGCGTCGCAGTCGAACGGCGGCTTCATCGTCGACCTCACGACCGAGATCTACCAGGTCGCCGGCAACCTCGGCACTCTCGACACGTCGCTGACCGTCGCGCTGCCGCCGACGTCCTCGTCGATGCCGTTCGGCTGGTACGCGCTGCGCATGGGCGCCAACGACCTCTACTCCAACGGCAAGCTGGTCCAGGCCGGCCCCGCCAAGCCCGCCACGGCGCCCCTCAACCTCGTCGGCTCCGCCTTCAGCACGACGCAGATGGACTGGAGCTGGTCCTCGATCGGCGGCGTGGACGGCTACAACGTCTACAACGCGACGACGGGCGTCTGGATCTCGTCGGTGCCGGCCCTCGCCATTCCCACGTACCGCCAGGCGAACCTCGCCCCCAGCGCGACCGTCTCGGTGATCGTCGCGGGCTTCACCCTCTCGGGCGACGGCCCCGCGACCAACTCCGCGACGACCTACACCTTGCCGGCCGTCCCGACGGCCGTCACGATCTCGAACGTCACGTTCGAGGACCTGCTGCTGTCCTGGAACGCCAGCGGCAACACGTCGCCCGCCACGGTGTACGAGGTCACGCAGTCGAGCGACAACTTCGTCACCGACACCTCGACGCCCGTGCCCCAGATCTTCAACCTGTCCGACAACTTCGTCACGATCGAGAACCTCTCGGCGAACACCACGTATTACTTCCGGATCCGCGCCTTCAACAACGTCGGCATTCCGTCGGGCTACAGCGTCTCGGTCACGACCCGCACCCGCGCGCCCGTCACGCAGCCGGTCGCCGCGGGCCGCACGACGACCTCGATCGACTGGACGTGGTCCGACCCGGGCGGCGTGACGAACTACCGCGTCTACAACGCCACGAACAACGTCCTGCTCGCCACGCCGGCGCTGAACTCCTTCACCGAGGTCGGCCTGGGCACCAACACCGAGCACTCGATCCGCGTCTCGGCGGTCACGAGCGCCGGCGAGGGCCCGCTGTCGCCGCCCGCCTCCGCGTACACGCTGGCCGCCACGCCGGGAACGTTCAACCCTCCCATCAGCGGCCTGACGACGGGAAGCTTCCTCGTCAACTGGTCCAACATCGGCCCCAACCCCTTCGCGACCGGGCACAACATCGTGCTCACGGCGTTCAACAACGACGGTTCGATGATCTCGCAGACGACCGCCGCCGCCGGCCACGGCGTCTACAGCATCGGCTTCGGCGGCCTGACGCCGTCCTCGCTGTACGGGTACTCGATCGTCGCGATGAACGCCGACGATGTGCCGCTGCCCTCCGACTCGCCGCCCGTCGTCGTCGGCACGACCTGGACCTTGCCCAGCGCGCCCAACCCGCTGAGCGTGCTCGGCACGTCGCCGACGTCGATCTCGGTCACGTGGGCCACGAACAACAACGGTTCGTCGGCGACGTATCAGGTCACCTACTCCTCGAACAACTTCCTGATCAACATCGCCACGGCGGTGTCTTTCGCCGACAGGTTCGGGGGAACACGGCCATCATTACCGGCCTCGTCACCTCGTCGACCTACTCGGTGCGCGTGATCGCGAGCAATCCGTTCGGCCAGCTCTCCCAGTTCTCCAACACCGTCACCACGCAGACGTTCAACGGCGGCGCGCCTCCCGGCTCCCTGGCGGGCGACATCCTGCGCGACTCGAACTCCGAACTGTCGGGCTCGATCGGCAACGGCCGCTTGGTCCTGGTGCGCGCGCCCGCGCAGACCTTCTCGAGCAACGTGCGCGTCACGATCTCCTCGTTCACGCCGCCCGCGGTGCTCTGCCCCGGCGCGACGAGCATCGCGTTCTCGATCGTCAACGACCCCGGCCTGCAGCCGATCGGCAGCCTCTATTTCTCGTTCTCCTTCCTGCCGGCCGAGCTCGGAACGATCCCCGCCAGCCGCGCGCTGCTGCTGCGCTACGACCCGGTCAGCAACACCTGCGTGCCCCTGGAGACCTCCGTCGACGCGGCCAACGGCTGGATGACCGCGCGGATCAACCACTTCTCGCTCTTCCAGGTCGGCACGGTTCCGCTGACGACCACCGCCGAGACGGCCCGCGTCTTCCCGAACCCCTACTACGCCGCCCGCGACGGCTACGTGACCATCGACAACGTACCGCCGCTGGCGCGCGTGAGGATCTTCACGCTGCGCGGCGAGCCCGTGCTCGACGTCAAGGCCAACAGCGCCGGTCTCCTGACCTGGAGCGGCACCAACGGGCACGGCCGGACCGTGGCCAGCGGCGTCTATCTCGTGATGGTCGAGTCCGGCGGCAGCAAGAAGCTCCTCAAGCTGGCGGTGATCCGGTGAGGCGCGTCCTCGCCGCCTGCCTGGCCGTCCTGCTCGCGCTGCCGGCGGGCGCGTCGGACTTCGGCCGGGCGGCGGTGGGGACCTCGGGCTCCGAGTTCCTGCTGATGGACACGAGCGCCCGCGGCATCGCGATGGGCGGAGCCCACGCGGCGGTGACCAACGACGCCTCCTCCATTTACTGGAACGCGGCCGGCCTCGCCCAGATCCCGCGCTTCTCGGCGACCTTCCTGCACTCGCAGTACGTCGCCGGCATCACCTACAACGCGGCCGCCGTCGCCAAGCGCCTCAATGATTCCACCGTGCTCGCCGGCGGCGTGCGCTACCTCGACATCGGCGAGATCCAGGGCACGAACATCAACGGCCTCAACAGCGGCCGGTTCCACCCTCGCTCCTATCTCGCCGAGCTCGGCTGGGGCCAGTCGATCTACGACCTTTCGGACAGCGAGGTCGACGTCTCGATGGGCGTGGCGGTCAAGTACCTTTACTCCGACATGGTCGAGAAGGCCTCCGGCTACGGCGGCGACTTCGGCGTCCACTCCCGCTTCTACGGCACCTCGCAGACCTACGACATCGCGATGTCTCTCCAGAACCTCGGCATCGGCCAGAAGTTCGACAAGGTGCGCGACAGCCTTCCGACGCGCCTGCGCTTCGGCGGAGGCGCCCGCCTCTACAAGCCGCTGCTGCTGACCGTCGAGGCGATCGCCCCGATCAACAACTCCCCGTACGCCGCGGCGGGCATGGAGTACACCTCGACATCCAGAAGAACATGCAGGGCGCCGTCCGCGCCGGCGCGAACACGCTGACCTACTACTCCCTCGGCCTGACCTCGATCGTGACGTTCGGCTTCGGCCTCAAGCTGTCCGACCTCAGCTTCGACTACGCCTTCGCGCCCACCGGCCAGCTCGGCGAGACGACGCACCGCGTCTCGCTGAGCTACAACCTGCCGGCCAAGATCTCCCGCCGCTACCGCGAGCGCTGACATGGACCCTCTCGAACCCCAGCCGCCCATGCCGCCGCGCCCGGTGCCGCCGGCGCCGCCTCGCCCCGAGCTCGTCGCGCCCGCGTCGCGCCTTCCGCCGGCGACGCCGATGATGGATTTCTTCCAGAAGCGCGTCGAGGCTCTCGAGCTGGCCCTCGTCGCCGAGCGCGAGCGCGCCAACGCCGCGTCGAACCTGCTGAGCCAGCAGGAGGCGCTCAAGAGCGAGGTCGAGGCCCACCTCAAGGGCCTCACCGACCAGCTGCGCCGCGAGAAGGCGGAGCGCGAAGGCGACGAGGCCCGCTCCCAGGCGCGAGGCCGCGTGGAAGCCCTCGAGAAGCGCCTCGACGAGATGAACGCGACGTTCGCCCAGCTGCTGCGCGAGGCCGTCTCGCGCCAGGCCGCTCCCGCGGGCGTCGTCCCGGTCGAGGCGCTCGGCGCCGAGCTCGCGGTGTTCCGCCGCACGATCAAGGACGTCGCCGACCAGGTGACGCGCTGGCGCGACGAGATGGGGGAACTGCCGAACCTCCTGCCCGAGGTCCGCGCCGTCGCCGCGCGCATCCCCGAGGACGAACGCCGCTTCCAGGAGCTGATCGCCTCGCGCATGGACGAGTTCGCCGCTCGCCTGCAGGGCACGCTCGCCGACTGGGAGCGACACCACGGCCTCGAGCTGCGCAAGCAGGACGACCGGCTCCAGCAGCTCGTCGACGAGCGCGCGGCGCTGTCGAAGATGTGGGAGCGCCAGGGCCACGAGATCCGCTCCGAGTTCCTCAAGGAGCGCATCGCGCGCGAGACCGCTCTGTCCGACCAGATCGCCGAGCTCGCCCGGCGCCTCGACTCCGTCGACCGCGGCGCGCGGGAGTCGGGCGCCGGGGCCGCGTCCGTCCGCGAGGGCCTCGACCAGGTCCTGCGCGTCCTCATGACGTCGCCGAAGGCCAAGGACGAGGTCATCGCCCAGCTCGAGGCCGAAAAGGCCGAGCTCGTCGAATCGATGCGCGACCGCCAGGCGCAGGTCATGCGTTCGCTCGCCGAGCGGCGCGAGATCGAAAAGACGATGGGCGACAGCCTGCTCAAGCTCGCCGCGGAGCTCGAGGC
Source organism: Elusimicrobiota bacterium (assembly GCA_023213235.1). Lineage (GTDB taxonomy): Bacteria > Elusimicrobiota > Elusimicrobia > UBA1565 > UBA9628 > GWA2-66-18. The sequence continues at coordinate 2,471,593 of CP096137.1, forward strand.
CGAGCGCGCCCGCACGCGCGCCGCCGAGGCCCGCATCGAGGCCGCGAAGGGCGACGCCGAGGGGCTCAAGGCCCGCATCGGCGACCTCGAGCGCCGGGCCGCCGAAGACGCCGCCCGCGCCGCGTCGCTCGGCGCCGAGCGCGACGAGCTCACGCGCGCGCTCGTGGCCGAGGCGGAGAAGGTCCGCACGGCGCTCGCCGAGCGCACGGCCGCCGACGAGCGCTGGCACCAGCGCCTGCTCGAGTCGCAGCGCAAACTCGAGGAGGCCTCGGCGTCCACGGCGCTCGAGGCGTCCGCCACGAACGACCTGCGCGCGAAGGTCGCCACGCTCTCCGAGCACATGGCTCGCGCGCTCCAGGAGCGCGACGCCGTCGTCGCGCGCTTCGCCGACTGGGAGCGGGAACGCCAGCGCCTGCTCGACGCGCTCAAGCAGAAGGACGGCATGGTCGCGATGCTGTCGACCGCCTTTCAGAGCTCGCTGAAAAAGCCGTAAGCGCCCGTCCCTAAAAGTATGATAGTCGCGTGGACGACGCCGGCGACCAGAAACGGCTCTACGATCTTCACGCGCGCGCGGACGCCCGTCTGCGCGTCGACGACGTCGACGGCGCGCTGACGCTCCTGGGCGAGGCGCTCGCCCTCGACCCGCGCGACGAGGTGTCGCGGCGCATGCGCGAGACGGCCGAGCGCCGCCGCGACCAGCTCGCCGAACCGGCCGCGGCGCCGGCCGGCGGGCCAAATTCCAGATCCGACGAGTTCACGGCGCTCATGAGGCGGCGCCGTCACCGCGAGGCCGTCGCGCTCGCGGAGCTCATCCTGTCCGCGGGACCCTCCTTGCACGATCTCCGGGTCTTCTGGGATCCCTGGAGCTGGCCCGAGGGGCTGTCCCGCGCGGAGCGCATCGAGCGCTCCGGCCTGCGGGAAATGGAGCGGGAGCTCGGAGAGGGGAACCCGTGGCTTCTGTATTACCGCGCGGACCTCAAGGGCAGCGACGGCGGCTTCGACGATTACGATCGGATCGCGGGGCTGCCCGCGCAGCGTTACGGCTGGATGCTGATGAAAGCGGGAAGGGCCGCGCTTTTCTCCGGGCGCTTCGAGAAAGCCGAGGAGTGGCTTCAGCGGGCGCTGGAGGCGTGCAGCCTCGACTGGCGGGCCCGCTGCCTCCTCGCCGAGACGCGCCTGTGTCTCGGCCGGACGAAGCCCGCCTTCGACGCGATGGACGCCGCGCTCGCGCAAGCCGGACCGGGGGAGAAAGGGCAGGTCCTCGCCTGGAGCGGCGAATTGTATTTGTGGATCGGCGAGTACCGGAAGGCCCTGTCGCTTTTCGAGGCGGCCTGCGGCCTCGGGGCGCGGCACGCCTTCGCCTGGAAGGGGCGGCGCTGCTGAAGCTCGGGAAGCGCCGAGAGGCGCTGCGCCTGCTCGAAGAAGCCATGAAGCGGGAACCTCTCGACCTCGAGGGCCGCGTCTGGCTCGCGGAGGCCAAGCGCGAGCTCGGCCGCCCGGCCGAGGCGCTCGCCGAACTGTCCCGTCCGGAGCTCGCGACGCCCGACGGTCTCTCCCCGATGCTGGTCTGGGGCCTGGTGAATCGGGCGCTGGCCAAGGCCGCGCTCGGCGACGCGGAGGGCCTGCGAGCCGACTTCGCGCTCATTCCCGCCGATATGCTCGACTTCGTCATGGCCAGGTCGCGGACGAAGTCGCCCGAGGCCGTCCTCAAGGCCGCCCTGCGCCTGGCGCGGGGCTTCCGGCGCGAGGAGTACGGCCAGGCGGTCTGGATGCGCCGCGCCTGACGAAACTTTTTTCGTAGAATGACCGTGTGAAAGCGGTCGTCCTGAAGGCGTTCGGCGGAGCGGAAAATTTAGAGCGGAGGGAGGTCGCCGATCCCGTCCCCGCGGCGGGGGAAACCCTCCTCGACGTGCGCGCCTGCGCGCTCAATCATCTCGACCTTTGGATCCGCGCCGGCCTGCCCGGCTCGGGGGTGAAGCTCCCGCACATCCTCGGCTCCGACGTCGCCGGCCTCGCCGGCGGCCGCCGCGTCGCGCTCCACCCGGGCTTGTGTTGCGGCGCCTGCGCGGCCTGCAAGGACGGCCGCGAGTCCGACTGCGCGTCCTTCGGCATCATCGGCGCCTACGGCGGCTCCCCGGGCGGCTACGCGCAAAAGCTCGCGGTAAAGGAAGCGCATCTGCTTCCGATTCCCGACGGGATCTCGTTCGAGGGCGCGGCGTGCCTGCCGCTGACCTTGCTGACCGCGTGGCGGATGCTCAAGACGCTCGGCGACGTCCGACAGGGCGGCGTCGTCGTGGTCGTCGGCGCGGGCTCGGGCGTCGCGGTCATGGGCATCCAGATCGCCAAGGCCCTCGGCGCGAGCGTGATCGCGACGACGACCGATCCCGCGAAGGCGGACCGCGCGAAGGCCCTCGGCGCCGACCACGTCCTCGTCGCGCCGCCGGCCGACCTCGCGCGCGAGGTGCGCAAGCTCACGGCCGGCGCGATGGCCGACGTCGCCTTCGAGCACGTCGGCCCGGCGCTGTTCATGGACGCGCTCAAGTGCCTGAAGCCCTCCGGCCGGCTCGTCACCTGCGGCAGCACGTCGGGGCCGAAGGTCGAGCTCGACATGCGCTACGTGTTCAGCCGCCAGCTTCGCATCCTCGGCTCCCGCATGGGCAGCCTGAGAGAGATGAAGGAAGCGTGGGCGCTCGTCGAGGCGGGAACCGTCAAGCCCGTCGTCGACAAGGTCTTTCCGCTCGCCGACGCCGCCGCCGCGCACGCCCGCCTCGAGTCGCGTGCCCAGTTCGGCAAGGTCGTGCTCGCGCCGTGAGGAGCGCTTCCTCCGTGCCCGCCTGGCTGCTCGCCGCGGCGCTGGCGCTGCCGCTGCTCGTGCTCGGCGCGCCGCTGATCGAGGTCGACGACGCCCGCTACGCGGAGGTCCCGCGGGCGATGGCCGCCTCCGGCGACTGGGTTCTGCCGAGTCTCAATGAATTGCCCTACGTCGAGAAGCCGCCGCTGTGGTACTGGCTGAGCGCGGCGTCGCAGAAGGCCCTCGGCTCGTCGGAGGCGGCCGCGCGGCTGCCGATGCTGCTTCTGGCGCTGCTCGGCGCGGCCGGCGCGCTGTGGCTCGGGTCCTGGCTGTGGTCGCCGAACGTCGGGCGCACGGGCGCGCTCGCGCTGTCGACCGCGGGACTGTGGTTGTTCCTGTCCCACAATCTCACGCTCGACATGCCCGTGAGCGTGTTCCTGCTGTGGACGACGGCGCTGATCCTGCGCGTCCTGGAGAAGCCGCAGGACGCGCGCTGGGCGGCGCCGGCGGCGTGGCTCGCGGCGGCGCTCGCGTTCCTGAGCAAGGGCCTGATCTCGGTGCTGTTTCCGGCGCTGTGGACGCTCGCGCTGATCGGCCTGTTCCCGAAATGGCGGCGGCCGGCTCTCAAGCTGCTGTCGCCGCCGGGAATGCTCCTGGCGGCGCTCGTCGCGGCGCCGTGGTTTCTCGCGGTGCAGGCCCGGCGCCCCGATTTCCTGCATACCTTCTTCGTCGAACAGCACTTCCAGAGATACCTGACGCCGCGCTACTCGCGGGGGCGCCCTGGTGGTTCTACTTCGCGGTCCTGCCCGCCGGCCTGCTGCCCTGGACCGCGCCGGCGCTCGCGGGCTTCCAGAAGGCGGCGGCGCGGCCTTTCTCCGATCCGCGCGCGACCGCGCTCGCGCTGTGGATCCTCGGCGTCGCGGGCTTCTTCACGACCTCGCACTCGAAGCTCGCGACCTACGTGCTGCCCGTCCTGCCGCACGCGTGCCTGCTCGGGGCGGCCGCGCTCGAAGACGGCCTGCCCGCGTGGGCGCGGCGGCTCTCGCGCGTCCTCGGCGTCCTGCTCCTGCTCGCCGCCGCCGCGGGCGTCCTGCTGTGGCTGCGCCTGCCGCATCTCGATCTGTCCTCGGTCGGCGCCGGCGCGGACGTCTTGCGCCCGGCGGCCGCGCTCGGGGCGGCCTTCTTCGCGGCGCTCGGCTCGGCTCAGCTCCTCGCGCCGTCGGCCCGTCGCCCCGCGCTGGCGCTCGGCGCCGGCGCCGTCCTCGGCGGGGCGCTCGTCTTCGGCGCGCTGCGCGCGGCCTCGCCGCTGATCAGCGCCCGGGACCTCGCGCTCGCCGTCGGCGCGGAGGCGCGCCCCGGCGACGAGGTGTGGACCTACGACAGCTACCTGCACGGCCTGCCGTTCTACTCGGGCCGACGCGTCGACAAGATGGTCTACTTCGTCGGCGAGTTCCACTACGCCAAGCGCGACGCGGACGCCGCCCAGCGCTTCGGCGACGACGGCGACGTGCGCCGCCTGCCGCGCGCGGGGGAAGGACCTTCGTCGCGATGAAATCCAAGCGCCGCGAGCACTTCGAGACGACGGCGGCGAAGGGCGCGATCACGTCGTGGCGCGCGTTCGGCCCGTGGTCGCTGGCCGAAGTCCGCGCTCGTTAAGGTCCTTCTCTGACGACGGGCGTGCGGCGCCGGTCGATCGCGGCCGCGCGGATGCGCCAACCGCGGTTGCCCGCCTCCATCTTGAACGGCTCGGGCATGAAGAGCATCGCCATCGCGGAGCGGAACTCGGCGGGATCGCCGCTGGCCTCGGCGAGCTGGTCGATCGACGTCGCGTAGGTCCCGTGCTTCTCCTTGTAGACCTCCTGCACGCGCGCGATCACGGCGAGGCCGTCGTTGGCCTTGGAGATCGCCGCGCGGTCGGCGGGCGTCGGCCGCGACCAGGCCGACCAGATCTGGAAGCCGAAGAGACCGACGGCCCCGATCGCGCCGGCGAGGAACAGGGCCGCGCCCTCGGCGCGGCTCTTCGCGTAGGTCTCGACGACGACGGTCCCCGACGCGTAGTCGTGCAAGGTCCGGTTCTCGCGGTTGAAGAGCGCGACGAGAAAGCCGAAGTTCGCGCCCGTCGAGCCGATCAGCCAGACGAGCGAGCGCGCGAGCGACCGGCCGAAGCCGGGGTGCCGCCGCCGTCGCGCAGAACGACGCGCAGGCCGAGCAGGCGTTTGCCGAGCGTGCCGCCCGCCATGTTGCCCAGGAGCTGGTAGCCGAAGAGCGCCGTGATCCAGGCCGCCGCGACCGTCGCGAGCAGGTCCGCCGTGGGGGCCTTCTCCAGGCGGATCAGCAGGACCCAGACGGTCGCGATCGCGCCGGCGCCGAAAGGAAAGCCGTCGAGCAGGTACGCGACGAAGCGGTCGCTGAAGCGCGCCGCGCGGACCTCGATCGGGGCTTGTTCCACCGCCCGTAGTATAGGAGCCGCGGCCGCGCGCGTCAAGAACGGGCCCAAGCGGACCTGGGCCCTATGACCGGGGCGGGGTAGAGCCAAAGCCCTTGGGGGCGCCCGATCATCCCTCCTATAATAGAGGCATGACCAAGACCTCCCGGCTCTCCCGCGCGCTCGCCTCCATCCTCGCCGTCGCGCTCGTCCACGCGACGCTGGCACCCGAGGCCGTCGCCCAGGTCGTCTCCGTCGGCTCGGTGGGGGCGCCCGTCGGCGGCGCCGCGGCGTCCGCGGTCAACGCGTCCGGAACCTCGTCCTTCGGCGCGCTCCAGATTTCCATGCCGAACGCGGCTCTGACGGGCTCGCTCGCCGCACCGTCCGCCTCTCCGTCGATCGCGCTGTTCGCGCCCACTGCCGCGCCCGCGCTCGCGCCGTCGGCCCTAATCCCGGTCCGCTCCGCTCCCGCCGCCGAAGCGGCGCGCTCCGCCGCTGTCGCCGCCGCTCTCGCGCCCTCCGCCGCCTCGGTCGCCGCGTCGAAGGACGAGGCCCCGCTCCCGTCCGCTCCCGAGTCCGCCGCCGCGCCGACGCGCGCCGGCCCGACGTCCGCTCCCGCCGGCATCGTCTCGCGCGCCGCGTCGCGCGCGGCCGGCATCGTCGCGGGCGTGCGCGCCGCCTTCACGGGCCGCTCCGTCGAGAACGTGCCCGCCGCTCCGGCCGCGCTCGTCTCCGCCAAGACCTCCGCCGCGCCGCACGCCTCCGAGCTCGAGCCGTCGACCTCCGACATCGCGCGTCCGCTGTCCGGCGGCGCCAACGAGCCTCCTTCGCCGCCGAACCCGAACAACCCCGAAGGCCCGGCCAAGAAGGGCAAGGGCTGGTTCGGCCTCGGCGCGATCGTCGCCGGCCTCATCGGCGGCATGCTCGTCATGCAGCTCGGCCTCGAGGCGCAGGGCGCGGCGATGGCGCAGCTCACCGAGGACGCGTTCGGCGACTTCTCGATCCTCGCCCAGGTCGCGATCTTCGCGAGCATCGGCAGCATGGTCGGCCAGCAGCTCGCGCAGTTCTTCGGCGCGAAGTTCGGCCTGACGAAGACGTTCTACGCGGCGCACGCGCTGCGCGCCGTGTCCCTCGCGGCGATGGTTTTCCTGCTCGGCACCGGCATGATGCCGCTGCCGCTGATGTTCGCCTTCTACGCGCTCAACGGCGTCGTCACCGGCGTCGCCGCGACGGCGCAGGGCACGCTCCAGAAATTCCTGCTCGCGCAGCAGGGCGTCAGCCAGCAGAAGTTCCGCACGTGGTGGCAGCTGCTCGCCGAAATCGTCGCCGTGCCGGCGCCGATGATCCTCGGCGCGCTCGTGATCTCGCTCGGCGCGAGCTGGATCACCGCCCTCTACCCGGCGACGATCCTGCTCGGCCTGATGCTGTTCGCGATGCTCAAGATCATCCCGCTCTCGGCCGCCAAGCGCATCGAGAACGCGGTCGCCTCCGCGGGCCAGGCGGCCAAGCCCGCCGAGACTCCGGCCGACCCCGCCGCGCCGAAGCCCGGCGCGTGGCAGCGCGTCAAGAACGCGTTCAAGACGATCTTCAACAACATGGAGGAGGGCAAGGAGTTCGTGTTCAAGAACCCCGTGCTCAAGTACTCCCTGGCCGGCGCGGTCATCTTCGACCTCATGAACGTCCTGATCTACCGGCTGATCACGCCCGGCTACGGCAAGCTCGTCGCGGGCTCCGCCGGCATGGCCGCCGTGCAGGGCAACCTCGTCGGCATGTTCAGCCTCGGCGGGCTGATCCTCGCGGCCGTTTTCCTCGTTCTCGAGAAGCGCGACAAGAAGAAGAACGCGGGCAAGACCCCCGCGGAGCTCGCGGCCGCGGAGCGCGCCTCCATGCTGCGCTGGACCTTGCTCGGGATCCCCGCGCTCGGCCTGCTCGGCGTGATGGCCTTCAACCTCGTCCTGCCGTTCGCGCCCGTCATGTTCATGGACATCAACTGGGTGCCGAGCACGGTGCTCGCCGCCGCGCTGATCCCGTTCGGCTTCATGCAGGTCGCGGCCTCGATCAAGCTGAACTCCTACTTCCAGGAGCGCCTGCCCTCGGACTCCGGCAAGGTCCAGAAGGCGATCGCGTTCTCGGGCTCGGCGATGACGGCGCTGTCGATCGTGCTCATGCTCGCGCTCAAGCCCCTGTTCGGCGACATCGCGGCGTTCAACCCGTTCCCGTACCTCGCGGCCGCCCTGATCCCGCTCGGCGCGGCCGTGTTCTTCATCCAGCGCAAGCTCGCCAACGCGACGAAGCCCGAGAACCTCAAGCTGACGTCCGACGACGGAAAGCCCGCCGGCGGCTTCGTCGGCGTGTTGCTCGGCGTGATCGCGGCGGCGCTGCTGCTGAGCTTCATGACCGTCATCCCGGGCGTCGCGGGCCTTCTCGCGGGGCTCGGCGTGCTGGGCAAGTTCGCCCTGCACCTGGCGGTCGCCCTCGCGCTGCCGACGGCCGGCTGGTTCGCCGACCGCAAGCTCCGCTCGCGCGCGAAATAGCGCCTAGGCCTTAGGGCCCATGACCGACTGGGCCCTCGGGCCCTTTCCGGCCTGGGTCTTTCACGTCATCCTCCGTGGGTCGTTAGGTCCGAACCCCTAAAGTCCCGCCGGAGGTGTCGATGTATCGCCGAGTACCCCTCGTCCTGTCCGCCGTCCTGCTGTCCGCCGCCGTTCCCGCCGCCGCGCAGTTCTCGCCGTTCTCCCCGAAGGAAGTCCAGGCCGCGAAGAAGGACCCCAAGGCGTTCACGATCGACGAGACCACGATCGAGATCGTCAAGCTCGGCCCGACGGTGTCTCCGGCCGACATCGCGCCGCCGGACGCCGGCGGAGGCGGGGGCGACCCGGTGGTCGTCCTCGACTCGATCATCAACCTCGGGCTGAAGATCTGGAAGATCGTCGAGGACAACAAGCCCGTCGTCGACGTGAGCAATCAGTACGCGACGGCGCTGCCGGAGGGCGTGAAGGGCTGGTCGTCGATGGCGGGCTGGCAGAGGCCGAAGGGCACCATCTACCAGCTCGTGGCCAAGAACGCCTACGGCGGCCAGGTCATCAACCTGCGCTACCAGGTGCTGCGCACGTCGGGCGGCAGCTACCAGGGGAAGGGGAAGTATCTCACCGCGGTCACCGTCGAGCCGCTGCTCGTCGAGGTCGCGTGGGGCTACCGCTTCACGATGACGGCCTCGGTCCCCGACTCGAGCATCGTCAACGTCGGCACCACCGAGGACCCGGTCGCGGCGATGATGGCCCAGCTCGGCTGGCGCATCTCGACGGCGGTCAAGGACTCGCAGGGCAAGGGCCTCTACTACCTGCAGGGCGACGGCGCCTATCAGGAAGTCGGCGGACCGTTCCGCCGCGAGGGCGCCGAGAAGGCGAAGGCGAGCGTTGCGAAGCTCGAGAGGGAAACGCTACTATTGGCGGAGTGAAAGTCCAGAAGATCAAGCAGTTCAGCGTTTTCATGCCGAACAAGCCGGGGGCGCTCACGCGCCTCGCGGCTTTGTTCTCTGAGAAGGGCGTGAACATCCTCGGCATCGCCTCCGAGGTGCGCGACGACTCCGGCCTCGTGCGCATCGCGCTCGAGAACGACGAGGGGTCTCCTCGATCCTGTCGCAAGCCGGCTTTTCCAGCGTGGAGACCCACATCCTGTCGGTCGAGGTGGACGACAAGCCCGGCGAGCTCATGCGCATCGCCGCCGCGCTCGCGGAAGGGAAGATCAACATCACGACGGTGTACGGCACCTCGGTCGCCGGCGCCGACACCTCGCGCATCCTGATCGCCGCCCAGAACACCGACAAGGCGCTGGTCATCCTCGAGGACCTCGCCAAGGGCGCGGCGTCCTCGCCGCCGACTAAATAGTCCTCAAAAAGACGTAGAATTCCGCCATGTGCCGCCTCTTCGCGCAGGTCGCCCCGGCGCCGGCCTCCGCCCGCGATTTACTCGTGGACTCGGAGTTCTCTCTGCTCCGCCAGGCCGACCTCGACAAATCAAACCCGCAGACCGACGGCTGGGGGCTGGCCTGGTTCGACTCGACCGGCCCGAAAGTCGCCAAGAGCGGCGGCTCCGCGGCCGCGGAACGCCTCCGCTTCGCGGAGGCCGCCGACGGCGCCCGCTCCGGCGTGGTCATCGGCCATATCCGCGCCGCGTCCAAAGGGATCGGGATCGACGACGAGCGCGCGCATCCGTTCCAGGACGAGGGCTGGGTGTTCGCGCACAACGGCACTTTGTTCATCCGCGACGAAGTCGCCGAGGCGCTCGGGCCGCGTCGCGCCCGCCTGAAGACCGACAGCGACAGCGAGATCTACTTCCAGCAGTTCCTCAAGCACCTCGCCTCGACCGGCGAGCCCGCCGCCGCGTTCGAGGCCTGCGTCCGCGAGAACTGGCGTCTCTGGGACGGCGGCGCGCGCGCCAAGCACCCGGAACTCAACGCCCCCTACTCGAGTCTCAACGCCATCGCCTCGAACGGGAGGGGATCCACGCCTTGTGCCACGCGGCCTCGAAGGGGCTCGCGGCGCACGGCGTCTGCCACCCCGACCAGCCGTGGTCGGTCATGAGCTACAGCACGCGCGGCGGCCGCTTCGTGCTCGCCAGCGAAGGCGTCGACGGGGGGACTGGGAGCGCCTGTCTCCGCCCGAGGCGCTCTCGGCCGTCCCCGGCCACAACGGCGTCGAGGTACGGCGCCGGCCGCTCCAGCTTTCCAATTCGCAAGGCTCCGTGCCGGAGGTTTCCCGTCCATGAAATACGTCATGCTCCTCATCGTCGTCGCGCTGGCCGGCGTGATGGCCTACAAGGAATTCAAGCCCGTCCCGCCGCCGCCGCCGCCCCCGCCGCCGCCGGCGATCCTCTCCGAGCCCGCGCCCGTCATCAACGAGGCCGAGCAGGCGAAGATCCTGAAGTCGGCCGAGGACCAGGACCCGGCCGTGCGCTGGGAAGCCGTGCTGCTGCTCGACAAGATGAAGTCGCCGCAGGCGATGCCCGTGGTCTTCCACATGCTGCGCAAGGACCTCGACCCGCAGATCCGCATCAAGTCCGCCCAGCTGCTGTCCTCGCGCCGCGGCGACGACGTCCTCGACAATCTCGTCTGGGCGATGAAGGACCAGGAGCCCGACGTCCGCATGGCCGCGCTCAAGGCCCTCGAGAAGATCGGCGACTACTCCGTCGCCGGCGACATCGCGGGCGGCCCGATCAAGGATCAGGAAGAGTCCGTGCGCCTGCAGGCCCTGAAGACCTTGAACACGCTGCAGGACAAGAAGCAGGCCGAGATCGAGGCCGCGCGCCAGCGCTACGAGCAGGAAAAAGCCGCGGCGGCCGAGGCGGCCCGCAAGAGGTAGGCCATGAACCGTCTGTTCATGCTGCTCGTCTTCCTCGGCGCCGGCGCGTTCCTCGTCTGGGATCACCGCCGCCCCGAGCGCGCGCCCGTCGCGCCGCCGCCTCCGCCGGCGATCATCCAGGAGCCCGGCCCGGTGTTCGCCGAGGAAGAGATCCGGAAGGTCCGCCTCTCGCTGCAGGACGCCGACTCGTCGGTGCGTTGGGCCGCGATCCAGCTGCTCTTCAACATCCGCGACCCCCAGCTCGGCCCGCTGCTCGAGAAGATGCTGTCGGAAGACCCCGATCCCGAGGTGCGCATGAAGGTCGTCGGCCTGTTCAAGGGCCGCGAGGACCTCTCGCGCCTCGGCGCTCTCGTGCGCGGCCTCTCCGACACCGACCCGCAGGTGCGCATGGCGTCGCTGAAGGCCCTCGGCGACATCGGCGATCCGTCGGTCGTCGTCTGGGTGACGGCTTTGCTCAAGGACGCCGAGTCCGACGTCCGCATCGAGGCGCTGCGCACGCTGGGCCGCTTCCAGGACAAGCGCAAGGCGGAGTTCCGGGCTCTCTCCGAGAAGCTCAGGACCGACTACGAGGACGCCGTCCGCCGCGCCGCGGCGCGGCGCTAGGAGACACGAGATGGAAACCACCGGGATCAAAGAGCTCAACAAGAAAGTCGCGGAGGAGAGCCTGTTCGTGCAGGATCTCAAGCGCGAGATCGGCAAGGTCATCGTCGGCCAGGACGAGACGCTCGACCGCATCCTCGCCGCGCTCGTCGCGGGCGGGCACGTGCTTCTCGAGGGCGTGCCCGGCCTCGCGAAGACGCTGACGATCAAGACGCTCGCGCGCTGCGTCGCCGCTTCCTTCTCGCGCATCCAGTTCACGCCCGACCTCCTGCCCGCCGACCTGACGGGCACCTTGATCCTCGACCCGAAGACCGGGGAGTTCAAGCCCCGCCTCGGCCCCGTGTTCGCCAACCTCGTGCTGGCCGACGAGGTCAACCGCGCGCCGGCGAAGGTGCAGAGCGCCCTGCTCGAGGCGATGCAGGAGCGCCAGGTGACGATCGGTCCCTCGACGCACGCGCTGCCCGATCCGTTCCTCGTGCTCGCGACGCAGAACCCCATCGAGCAGGAGGGGACCTACCCGCTGCCCGAGGCGCAGGTCGACCGCTTCATGATGAAGATCCGGCTCGGCTACCCGACGAAGACCGAGGAGAAGAGCATCCTCGAGCGGATGTCGGGCGCGGCCGCCCCGGCGATCAAGCCCGTCGCGACGCCGGAGCACCTCAAGCGCGCCCACCTCGTGGCCGCGGGAATCTATCTCGACGAGAAGATCAAGGACTACATCGTCAATCTCGTGTTCGCCACGCGCGAGCCCGAGAAGCACCGCCTCGCCTCCCACAAGCATCTGATCGCCTTCGGCGCCAGCCCGCGCGCGACGATCGCGCTCGCCCAAGCCGCGAAGGCCCACGCCTTCATCAACGGCCGCGGCTACGTCACGCCCGAGGACGTCAAGACGATCGGCCCCGACGTCCTGCGCCACCGCGTCCTCATCAGCTACGAGGCCGAGGCCGAGAACATCGACAGCGACAAGATCATCAAGGCCGTCTTCGAGGCGGTGGACGTCCCATAGCTCGGGTGTCAGGCCTAACGATTAACGATTCTCTCGATGATCGAATCGCTGGAGAATCGTTAATCGTTAGGCCTGTCACCCCGCCCATATGCTCCCGCAAGAGATCCTAGCCCAAGTCCGGCGCCTCGAGATCGTCACCGGGAAGCTCGTCTCCGAGAGCTTCTCCGGCGACTACCTCAGCGTCTTCAAGGGGCGCGGCATGGAGTTCGCGTCGGTGCGCGAGTACGCGGAGGGCGACGACCCGCGCGACATCGACCGCAACGTCAGCGCTCGCGCGGGCAAGGCGTTCGTGCGGCAATACGTCGAGGAGCGCGAGCTGACGGTGGTCATCGCCGTCGACCTGTCGGCGTCGCTGTCGTTCGGCTCCGCCGACCGCCAAAAGCGCGAAGCCGCCACCGAAATCGGCGCGGCGCTCGCGTTCGCGGCGCTGCAGAACAACGACAAGGTCGGCCTCGCGGTGCTGACCGACGGCCTCGAGAAGTGGCTGCCGCCGCGCAAGGGCCGGCGCCACGTGCTGGCGGTCATCCGCGAGATTCTCGCGTACGAGCCGAAGGGCGCGCGCACCGCGCTGGCGCCCGCGCTCGAGCGGCTGGCGCGCATGCTCAAGCGGCGCTGCATCCTCGTCGTCGTCTCCGACTTCCGCGACTCGGGCTTCGAGCGCGCGCTGAAGCTGTGCGCGCTCAAGCACGACCTGATCCCGGTCGTGATCGAGGATCCGCGCGAGGCGTCGCTGCCGGCGTCGGCCGGCGCCGTCCTCGCCGTGCGCGACCCGGAGACCGGCGCCGAGGGCCTCATCGACCTGGCCGCCGACGCGGGGGACTACGCGCGAGAGGAGCGCGCGCGCCGCGACGAGCTCGCCCGCGTGTTCCGCGCGGCGGGCGTCGAGCCGGTGGCCTCGTCGACCGACAAGCCGCCGCTCGACCCGCTACTCGCCTTCTTCCGCCGACGCGCGAAGCGGAGGAGCCGGTGACCGCCGCCGCGCTGCTGCTCGCCGCCGCGGCGTCCGCGTCCGCGGCCTGGACCGTCGAGGGCGCGACGTCCGCCGTCGTGGCCTCCGAGGTCGCCGCCGTCTGGCGCGGCGGCCCCGCCGGCATCAAAGCCGATCTCGCGGGCTCCGGCACCACCGACTTCGCGGTCGTTTCGGCCGTGGAGAAGGACGGGGCGTGGGCGTGGACCATCCTGCCGCTGTCGACGGGGACGTTGACCTTCACGCCGCGCTATGAGGGCGCGTCGGCGCCCTCGCTGACGATCGCGGTCTCCGACGCCGCGCTCGCGCCGGAAACCGAGCCCGCGGACATCAAGCCGCCGGCGAAGGCCCGCCCCGCCCTGTGGCCCTGGCTGCTCGCGGCCGCGCTCGCCGCCGCCGCCTGGAAAGCGCGCGAGCGCTGGCGCGCGCGGGCGCGTCCGGGCGGACCCGCCGAGCCGACGGCCCCGCCGCTGCCGCCCGAGACGGAGGCCGCGCGCGCGATCGCGGCGCTGCGCGCCTCCGGGCTCTGGGAGAGGGACCAGTCGTCCTACTACCTGCGCCTGACGGGCGTCCTGCGCGCCTACCTCGAGGCCCGCTACCGCGAGCCCGTCACCGCGATGACGAGCGCCGAGGCCGCGCGGCTCCTGCGCGACCGCTCCGACGACAACAAGCTCGCGGCGGCGGCGCGCGAACTGCTCGAGCGCGCGGATCTCGTCAAGTTCGCGCGCGTGCGGCCGGGCGCCGACGAGGGCCATCGCGACGCCGACGCCGTCCTCGCCCTCGTCGACGCGACGACGCCCAAGCCGGTCCCGGCGGCGGAGAAGGCCGCGTGAGGCTCCTCCACCCCTGGGCGCTCGCGCTGTGCGTCCCCGCGCTCGCGGCGGCCGCGGCGGCGCTGCTGAGACCGCGCGGCGCCCGACTGGGACTGCCGGCGGGGGCAATCGTGCGCGCGCGGCGGCCGACCCTGCGCGCGCGCGCCTCGCGCGTGGTCCCGCCGGCGCTGCAGGCGGCCGCGCTGTGCCTGATCGCGCTCGCGCTCGCGCGGCCGCAGAAGACGGTCGTGATGGCCGGCGGCGACGGAGAGGGCATCGACATCGCGCTCTCGATCGACAGCTCGCTGTCGATGCAGGCCGTCGACTTCAAGCCGACGCGTCTCGACGCCGCGAAGGCGACGGCCCGCCGCTTCGTGCTCGGTCGGGCGCAGGACCGCATCTCGCTGACGACGTTCGGCGGCGCCCCGCTGCTCCTGTGCCCGCCGACGATCGACTACGACGCCCTGCTCGGCCGTCTCGACGACCTCTCCTCCGACATGACGCGCGCCGAGGGCACGGCCGTCGGCGACGGCCTCGCGGCGGCGGTCGCGCGGCTGAAGGACTCCTCGGCCAAGAGCAAGGTCGCGATCCTGCTCACGGACGGGCGCAGCAACACGGGCGTCATCGATCCGCTGACGGCCGCGAAGGCGGCCGCCTCTTTCGGCATCAAGGTCTACGCGATCGGCGTCGCGAGCAAGGGGGACTCGACGATGACCATCGACGACCCTCGCTACGGGCGAGTGACCGTGCCCGTCACCGACGACCTCGACGAGGAGCTGCTCGCCGAGATCGCCCGCCTGACCGGCGGCAAGGCGTACCGCGCGCAGGACGGCGCGGAGCTCAAGGGCGTGTTCGCCGAGATCGACCGGCTCGAGAAATCCAAGGTCGCGCTGCCGCGCATCACGGCCGTGGGCGACCTGCACGTCTGGCCGCTCGCGCTCGCGCTGGCCCTGCTCCTGCTCGAGGGCGCGCTGACGGCCGGCCCCCTGCTGAGGTGGCCCTGATGTTCCGAGCGGCAGGCTGGCTCGGCGCCGCGCCCTTCGTCGTGGCCACCGTCTGGGCGCTTTCCTACCGCGCGGCGGCTCGCCGCCGCGCGGTGACCGCGGCGCTCGGACGCGAAGAGACGCTGCGGCGCTCGGCCGACGACGCGCCCGAGCGGCGCGTCCTGCGCGCGCGCCTGCGCCTGGCGGGCGTCGCGCTGCTGCTGCTCTCGCTCGCGGGCCCGCGGCTCGGCGTCGAGCTCGTCGAGACGCGGGCGGACGCCCGGCAGGCCGTCATCGCCGTCGACGTCTCGCTGTCGATGTCGACGCCCGACGCCAAGCCGACGCGCCTCGAGCGGGCGAAGGCGTCGCTGTCGCTGCTCGTCGACCAGCTCCGCGGCGACCGGGTCGGCGTCGTCGCCTTCGCGGGGGAGGCGAAGATCGTCTGCCCGCTGACGCAGGACGCCGACGCGGCCAAGTCCCTTCTCGGCGCGCTCGACGTCGGCTCGATCTCCGTGCCCGGCACCGCCGTGGGCGACGCGCTGCGCACGGCGACGGCGATGCTCGGGCGCTACCCGGGCGGCAAGGCCGTGATCCTGCTGACCGACGGCGAAGACCACCGCTCCGACCCGCTCGGCGCGGCGAAGGAGGCCGCGCGCGCGGGCGTGCGCGTCTACGCCATCGGGATCGGCACGCCCGAGGGCGAGCCGATCCCGTCGGCCTCCGGCGCCTACCACAAGGACAACAAGGGGAAGACCGTCGTCAGCAAACTCGACGAGGCCGGCCTGACGGCGATCGCGCGCGAGACGGGAGGGGAGTACTACCGCGCGACGCCCGGCTCCGACGAGATTTCCGACGTCGCGCGCCGCGTGCGCGAGCTCGACGCGGCCAAGGGCCTCGCCGGCACCGCCAATATCTGGCGCGACCGCTACGCCTGGCCCGCGGCGGCCGCGTTCCTGCTGCTGCTCCTCGAGCTGCTCGCCCCGCTTCTGCCGCGCAAGGCGGCGCCGCCGGCGCCGGCCGCGCGCGCCGCGGCCGCGCTTGCGCTGCTGCTCCTCGCGGGCCGCGCGTCCGGAGCGACGGCCGAGGGCCGTCTGCGCGAGGGCAACCGGCTCTACGGGAAGGAGAAGTATGAGGAGGCGCTCGCGAGCTACGGCGCCGCGGCGGCGAAGCGTCCCAAGGACGCGCGCGCGCCGTTCAACGAGGGCGACGCGCTGTACCGGCTCGACAAGCTCGAAGACGCGGCGGCCGCGTGGGAGTCGGTCGCGGCGCGCCCGGACGCCTCGCCCGCGCTGCGCGCGAACGCGCTCTACAACCTCGGCAACGCGCGCTTCCGCGGCCAGGACTTCGGCGGCGCGGTCAAGGCCTACCGCGCCGCGCTCGGGCTCGCCCCGAAGGACGAGCAGGCCCGGCACAACCTCGCCCTGGCCCTGCTCAAGCTGAAGAACCCTCCGCCGTCCAGCAAGTCGAAGGACGACAAGAACAAGGGCAACGACAAGCCCGAGGATAAGGAGAAGAAGCCGGAGGACTCTCCCAAGGGCGGCGGCGGAGCCGAGAAGCCCCCGTCCGAGCCCAAGTCCCGCCCGCAGGACGCCCTCACCAAGGATGAGGCCGAGCGCGTGCTGCGCGCCGTCTCCGAGCGCGAGAAGCAGGCCCAGAAGGAAGCGCGCCGGGGACAACCGGGGCCCGGCAAGCCGCCGCGCGAGGAGGACTGGTGAGAACGCTCGCTTCGCTCGTCGCGGTCGCCGCTCTCGCGCTTCTTTCATCGCCCGCCTCCGCGCTGTCGGTCGGCGCGGAGCTCAGCCGCGCGCGCGTCGACGCGGGCGACCAGCTCGTGCTGTCGGTGACGATCAACGGCTCGGGCAGCGCGACGCCGCGTCTTCCGGCGATCCCGAACGTCGAGATCTACGAGTCCGGCAAGAGCCAGAGCATGTCGATCATCAACGGGCGCGTCTCCTCGAGCGTCGTCTACACCTACGTGCTCGCGCCGCGCAAGGCCGGCCGCTACACGGTCCCGCCGATCATCGTCGAGGGCGCGGCGCCGACGGCGCCGCTGCCGTTCATCGTCGACGAGGCGGAGGCCGAGCCCCTTCCCGCGGCGCCCGCCGCGCCGGCGCCCGCTCCCTCCGCCCCGGCGCCGGCAGGACCGTCCGCCGCCGCGCCCGCGCCCTCCGCTCAAGGCCCGACGCCCGACGTCTTCGTGACGGCGACCGTCGACAAGCCGCGCGCGTTCGTCAACGAGCAGGTCACGCTCGTCGTGCGCTTCCTGACGGCCGTGCCGCTCGCCGGCGCGCCGCAGTACGACGCGCCGAAGCTCGCCGGCCTCCTCGCCGAGCCGCTCGGCGCCGAGTCCAACGGACAGACGATCATCGGGGGCGAGTCTACACCTTCTCGGAGCTCAGGACCGCGCTGTTCCCGGTGCAGGCGGGGGCGGCCTCGATCGGGCCGGCGAACGTGACCGTGCTCGTGCCGCGCGGCGGTCCCGTCCGCACGGGCGACGACTTCTTCGACCGTTTCTTCAGCATGAGCGCGCCCGAGACGCGCCAGCTCCGCACCGACCCCATCGCGCTCAAGGCCGACGCGCTGCCTCCGGGCGCGCCGGACGATTTCACGGGCGTCGTCGGCAGCCTGTCGATCGCGACCTCGGTCGACCGCCTCAAGGCGCGCGCGGGAGAGGCGCTGAACCTCGTCGTGACGGTCTCCGGCACGGGCAACCTGAAGTCTCTCGCCGAGCCGCGAAGGCCGGAGGTGCCGGGGGCGCGCTTCTTCGAGTCGGAGAGCTCGGTCAAGCTCGAGCTCGCGGGCGACCGGCTCGGCGGCTCGAAGACGTTCAAGACCGTGCTGGTGCCGCGCGCGTCGGGGACCCTGGAGATCCCGCCGATCTCGATCTCCTACTACGACCCCGCGAAGAAGGCGTACGCGACGGCGCGCAGCGCGCCCATCCGCGTCGCGGTGGCGCCGGGCGACCCGAACGCGGCGGCGCCGTCGGGCGGCCCGCGCGCGCCCGGCGTGACCGAGGTCGCCAGCGACATCCGCTACCTGAAGGCGCCCGGCGGCGGCTCCGCGCTCGGCGCGGCGCTCGGCGCCTTCGGCGCTCCCGGCCCGTGGCACGCGCTGCCCGCGGCGTTCCTCGTCCTCGCTCTCGGGCTCGATTGGCGGCGGCGCGCCCGCGCCTCCGATCCCCTCGGCCTGCGCGCCGGCGAGGCCCGCGCCGCGGCCCTGCGCGCGCTCGCCCGCGCGGAGGCCGCCGGCGACGGCGAGCGCGCGCGCGCCGTCGCCGCTCTCGCCGAGGCGCTCACGGGCTACCTCGCCGACCGGCTCGGGCGCCCCGAGGCGGGCCTGACGCTCAAAGAGGCGCTCGCCTCTCTCTCCGCGCGCGGGGCCGCCGCCAGCCTCCCGAAGGTCAAGGCGCTCTGGGACGAGCTCGACCTGCTTCGCTACGCGCCCGTCGGCGCCGACCGCGCCGAGGTCAAGCGGCTGGCCGACGAGATCCGCGCGCTGACCGCGACGCTCGACAAGGAGGCCCGATGATCGCGTTCCTGCTCGCCGCCGCGCTCGCGGTTCCCGCGGGGGCCGCCGCCTACGACGACGCGAAGGCGGCCTACGACGGCGGAGACTTCGCGCGCGCGGCCTCCGCGTTCGCCGCCCTCGTCGAGGCCTCGCCGCGCGACGCGGCGCTGCGCTACGACCTCGGAAACGCGCTGCTCAAGGCCGGGCGTCTGGGCCCCGCGACGGCGTCCTACCAGCGCGCCTTCATGCTCGACCCGCGCGACGGCGACGGGCGGCACAACCTCGACTTCGCGCTGCGCAAGGCGGGCGAGGAGCTCGTGCCCGCCGGCGTCCCGGCCGCGGCCTTCTCCGCCTTCACCGCCTTGTCGCCGCGCGAGCTCGCGGGGCTGCACTGGCTGGCCGCGTGGACGTTCCTGATCCTCGCCGGCCTGGCCGCGCTGGGAACCGCGCAGCGGCGCGAACGCCTGAGCGGCGCGCTCTTCGCCGCCGGCGCGGCGTGGCTCGCCTTCGGCTTGTGGTGGGCGGGCCTGCGCGCGCTGCTGCCGCCCGACCTCGCCGTGATCGTCGCCGCGCGCGCGGAGCTGCGCAACGGGCCCGGAGACCGCTTCAGCGT
This sequence comes from Elusimicrobiota bacterium, assembly GCA_023213235.1. Taxonomy (GTDB): domain Bacteria; phylum Elusimicrobiota; class Elusimicrobia; order UBA1565; family UBA9628; genus GWA2-66-18. The sequence continues at coordinate 2,490,656 of CP096137.1, forward strand.
CGGCTACACGGCGCCGGAAGGCCGCCGCGTGCGCGTCCTGTCGGAGAGCGGCGGCTGGCTCGAGGTCGGCCTGCTCAAAGAAGGCGTCAAAGGCTGGACCCCCGCCTCCGCCGTCGAGAAGCTCTAGCTCGCGCGCGGCTTGCCGCGCGTGCGGGCGCGGGCGGCGAAACCGATGCCGCCGGGAACGCTCGCCTGGCGGCTCGCTCTAGATCGTCGCGCGAACGACGACCCAAACGGCGCGACGATCAAGGTCCCGGCGACATCGGTTTCGCCGCCCTCACCACTCAGCGGTAGGGGCGGCGATCATGCGTCGGCGGGACCTCGATCGACCGCGCGGGGTCCGTCGCGGCGCGGTCGATCGAGAGCGAGCCTTCCAGGCGAGCGTTCCCGCCGGATGCAAGATCGCCGCCCGCGCCCGCATGAATGGTGAGAGACGTCAGGGATTGCGAGGCGTGATCGGGGTGAGGGGGACGGCGGGGGCGGCGGGGGCGGGCTCGGCCGGAGCGGCGGCGGGCTTGGCCTTCGCGATCTTCGGAGTCGGCGGCGGGGAGCCTTGAACTTCGCGGTCTTGGAGCCCTTCGAGGCCTTGCCCTTCTTGGGCTTGGCGATCTCGGCGCCCTCGACCTTCTTGGGCTCGACGGGAACGGCCGAAGGGTCCTCCTCCTCGTCTTCGGACGCGGCGGAGACCACGCTGATGACCGGCTTCTCCTTTTTCTTCGGCTCCTCGCCGTCTTCGGAGCCGCCGTCCTCGCCGGACTTGGCGTCGGAGGGCATCACGGCCGTGGCCCCGCCCGAGTCCTCGGCGGGCGCGTCGGATTCAGCGGGCGCTTCGTTCTGCGCGGCGCCGTCGCCGGTGTGGCCTTCCTCGGCCGCAGCCGCGGGCTCGCCGTCCTCGCCCTCGGGCGCGGGAGACTTGTCTTCGTGCGCCGGGATGTCCTGGGGGACTCCGGGGATCGTCCTGCGCGCGAAGAGAGGCGGCCAGAAGGAGCAGCGGGAGAGCCAGGAGCATGCGCTTCATGGGTCGAATTGTAGCACGGGCGGATCACTAAAATATTGCTAATCTATAAGGGATGAGAGAGCTCATCGTCCACGGCAGCGGGCGCGACGCGGAGCACGCCGACAAGGTCGTGCGCGTCTTCACCCAGCACCTCGCGGCCAACGGCCTCAGGCTGACGGGGCAGCGCCGGCTGATCCTCGACCAGCTCCTCAAGGCCGACCACCACCTGAGCCAGGACGAGATTTATCTCGCCTTGCGCCCGCGCGGAGTCGGCCGCGCCACGGTCTTCCGCACCCTCAAGACGCTGCAGGAGTGCGGCCTCATTTCGCCCGTCATCGGGCGCGACGGCACCTCGCGCTTCGAAGTCGAACTCGACCGGCCGCACCACGACCACCTGATCTGCGTGCAGTGCGGGCGCATCCAGGAGGTGCGCTGGCCGGCGCTCGAGAGGATCCAGGACGAGGCCTGCCGCAAGGCGGGCTTCACGCCGAAGTGGCACCGCCACGAGGTGTTCGGGCTTTGCAAGGAATGCGCCAAGAAGCCGGGATGACCGTCATGAAGCGCTTCCGTTTCGGCTGGTACGGAGACGGCGGCCTGGGCGAGAAGATGATCCAGGCCATCCTGGCCGGGCGCAAGACCGCGACCGCCTGCCCCGCCTACGATCCCGAGGACGCCGACCTCAAGGTCGGCGACGACCTCCAGCTCGTCGACAAGCACGGCAACGTGCGCGCCCGCCTCGTCGTGACGATCGTCGAGCTGCGCTCGTTCGGCAGCTTCAACGACGACCTCGCCCAGCGCGAGGGCGTCACCTTGGCCGAGCTCAAGGAGAAGATGAACTTCGCCAACGGGCGAACGATCCGCGACGACGAGGAGATGCGCGTCGTCCACTTCCGCGTCGTGCAGGGCAAGGTGAAATGATGATCGAAAAGAGAAAGACGCTCGCCGCGCTGCAGACCGTCGTCGTCGCGCTCGCGCCGCTCGACCCGGAGGCGCGCCGCCAGGTCATGGAGGCGACGCACGCCTTGATCGAGATCGGCGCCGGCCGGAACCAGGGCCGCGACGCGCGGCCGAAGAAAGGGAAGAAGTCCCGCCGTTAGCATGCGCCTCCACGTCGTCACCTTCGGCTGCCAGATGTCCGTCGCCGACGGCGAGGAGCTCGCCTCGCCGCTGAAGGGGCGCGGCTTCACCGCCGTGGCCGAGCCGGACGCCGCCGACGCGATCGTGCTCAACACGTGCACGGTGCGCCAGCACGCCGAGGACAAGGCGCTCTCGCTGATCGGCCGCCTGCGCGCGTGGAAGGAGGAGCGCCCCGAGCGCGTGCTCATCGTCGCGGGCTGCGCGGCCGAGCGCCTCGGCCCGTGGATCCAGGAGCGCTTCCCCTACGTCGACCTCGTCGTCGGCGCGAAGTCCATCGAGGACTACCCGAAGGTCGTCGAGCAGGCGCTCGGCGCGCGCTTCGACGCGCTGGCCGAGACCGCGGCCGCGTTCCCCGCGGCCGCCGCGCCCGACAAGCCCACCGGCTGGCAGTCGCCGCATTCCGCGTTCGTGACGATCATGCGCGGCTGCAACTACTCGTGCTCGTACTGCATCGTGCCCGCGGTGCGCGGCCGCGAGCTGTACCGGCCGTACGAGACCGTGATGGCCGAGGCGCGCGCCAAGGTCGCGATGGGCGCCAAGGAGATCACTCTGCTCGGGCAGACGGTGAACAGCTGGGCCGCGGACGGCCTGAAGTTCCCGGATCTCCTGCGCCGCGCCGGCGCGATCGAGGGGCTCGAGCGCCTGCGCTTCGAGAGCCCGCATCCCCACTTCGTGACCGACGAGATGATCGCGGCGATGGCCCAGACGCCGGCCGTCTGCGAGCAGCTGCATCTGCCCGCCCAGAGCGGCTCCGACCGCCTGCTCAAGCTCATGCGCCGCAACTACGATTCGGCCTCGTTCCTCGCGAAGGCGCAACGCCTGCGCGCCGCGATCCCGCGCGTTGAAGTGACGACGGACATTATCGTAGGATTCCCGTCGGAGACCGACGACGATTTCGAGCGCACGCTCGACCTCGTCCGCGCGCTCCGGCCTTCGTGGTCGTACACGTTCAAGTACTCGCCCCGCGAGGGGACCGAGTCGGCGGGAATGCCGGACGACGTGCCCTCCGCGGTGAAGGAAGAGCGCCTCGCGCGCCTCAACGAGGTCTGCGACGCTTTGACGGAAGAAGCGCTCGCGAAGCGAGTGACGACGACGGTCGAGGTTCTGGACGAGACGGGCGGATTCGGACGGACGCGGGACGGCTTCAAGGTCTCGTGGGGCGGCGCGACGGCGGGGAAGATCGTCCCCGTCAGGATCGCGTCGACGAGCAAGAGGATTTTGAGAGGGGATTCATGACCGAGAAGAAGACCGGGGCCGAGCGCCGCAAGCACCGCCGCTTCAGCGTCGTCGAGGGCATGGTCGAGCCGATCACCCTCGAACTCGAGGGCCCCGACTCCACGTCGCGCAAGCAGCCCGCGATCATGACCGACCTCTCGGCCGGCGGCATCTCCCTGCTCATGTTCGTCGAGCCGCCTCACTCGAAGAGCTTCATGATGACGCTGTCGATCCCCGGGCTCGACGACGTCTCGATCGAGGCCGGCGTCGTGCGCGTGCACCAGAAGGGCGAGACCTACAGCGTGGGCCTCGCGTTCCGGAAGATCCCGCGCGACGCGCAGAAGCGCATCGAGAAGATGGCCGAGGACAGCGCCGACTGCCAGACGCGCGTCTCGCTCGGCCTGCCCGACGCGTGCGGCTCCGACTGCCCGTTCCACTCGCTGTTCAGCGGCAAAGCGAAGGCCGCGCGCAAGGCGAAGTAGAGCGCCCTTGATCGTCCTCGCCGGGCCGACGGCGTCCGGCAAGTCCGACCTCGCCGCGGCGCTCGCGGAGGCCCTGGGCGGAGAGGTGATCTCCGCGGACTCGCGGCAGGTCTACCGCCGCCTCGACGCCGGCACCGCCAAGCCTCCGCCGCGCTGCGCGCGCGCGTCCCGCACCGGCTGCTGGACGTCGTCGACCCCGACCAAACCTACGACGCCGCGCGCTGGGCGAAGGACGCCACGGCGGCGATCGCGGCGGCGCGGGCGGCCGGGCGCGTTCCCGTGGTCTGCGGCGGCACCGGCCTGTACCTGCGCGCGCTGCTCGAGGGCCTCTCGCCGCTGCCGCCGCGCGACGAGGCGCTGCGCGCGCGGCTGGCCGCCGAGGCCGAGAGGCTCGGACGCCCGGCGCTGCACGCGCGGCTGGCGAAGGCCGACCCGAACGCCGCCGCGGCCATCCCCGCGGCCAACCTGCAGCGCGTCGTGCGCGCGCTCGAGGTGCTCGAGCTGACGGGCCGGCCGATCTCCGAGCACTGGCGCGAGGGCCGCTCCGGCGGCGAGAGCGCGGCGCTGACCTTGCGCCTCGAGCCCTCCGCGGCCCTCTCGCGCGAGCGCATCGAGGCGCGCGCCCGCTCGATGTGGCCCGCGATGCTCGCCGAGGTCCGCGCGCTCGTGCCGGCCGCGTACCGCGGCGACGAGCCCGGCTTCACGAGCCTCGGCTACCGGGAGGCGCTCGCCTGCGTGAAGGGGAACTCTCCGCCGAGGCCGGCCTGGACGAGCTGATCCGCGCGACCGCCGCCTACGCGAAGCGCCAGCGCACCTGGTTCCGCGGCCAGCTCGACGCGACCGCGCTGGACGCCTCGCTCCCTCCGGAAGCGCTGCTCGCCGCCGCCGTTCGTCTCTGGGAGGAAGCCCGTGAAAAAACCGCCGCTTAAGCCCGAAGCGCTCCGCCGCGAGTGGGACATCCCCTACCTTCTCGGCAGCCTGTTCTGCTCCGGCGCCTGCTGCCTCGTCCTCGAGCTCGCGGGCGCCCGCCTGATCAGCCCGTTCTACGGCTCGTCGATCTACACCTGGTCGGCGATGATCACGGTCACGATGATCGCGCTCGCCGTCGGCTACGCGTGGGGCGGGCGCCTGGCCGACCGCTACCCGCATCTCACCCTGTTCGCGCGCATGCTGACGGCCGCGGGACTGACGATCGCCGCCGTGCCGTGGCTGCGCGTCCCCGTCCTCAAGGCGAGCCTGCCGCTCGGCGTCGCCGCCGGGGGCTTCGCCAGCGCCGCGGCCCTGCTCGGCCCCGGGCTCGTGCTGCTCGGCGCGCTGGGCCCGATCGCGGTGCGCCTGACGGCCACGGGCGCCGCCGACGCCGGCCGCAAGTCCGGAGACGCCTGGGCCGTGTCGACCGCGGGCAGCGTCCTCGGCGCGGCGCTGGCGGGCTTCGTGCTGATCCCGCATCTGCCTCTCTCGAAGATCCTGCTCGCCTCGGCGCTGGTGCTTCTTCTTCTCGGCGCTCTCGGCTCGTGGCTCTCCACGCGCTCGCTGCCGGCCGCCCAGCTCGCCGCGTGCGCGGCCTGCGTCGGGCTGCTCCTGCGGCCCGCGCCGCCGTCGCGCTACCTGCTCGAGGCGCGGGAGTCGGCCTACGGCCGAGTCGCCGTGCTCGACGCGCCGGACAAGCGCTACCTGCTCGTCGCCGGCACGAGCCAGTCGGTCATGGAGAAGGAAGGCGGCGAGAGCGAGTCGCAGTACGTGCGCGCGTTCGAGTGGACCCGCGCGCTGCGCCCGGACGCGAAGCGCGCGCTGCTGATCGGCCTCGGCGCGGGCCTGCTCCCCAAGGCGCTCGAGCGGCGCGGGCTGACCGTCGACGTCTTCGAGATCGACTCCGTCATCGTGGACGCCGCGAAGCGCCGGTTCGGCTACGAGCCGCGCGGCCGCGTCGTCGTGGGAGACGGGCGCGCCCTGCTCGAGGCGGGAATGGGGCCCTGGGATCTCGCGTTCCTCGACGCGTTCGGCGCCGAGTCTCCGCCCGCCCACTTGTTCACGTCCGAGGCCTTCGAGCGCCTGCGGGACTCGTTGGCCCCGGGCGGCGTGCTCGCCGTCAACGTCGTCAGCGCGGTCGCGCCGCCCGACGATCTGCCGTGGCGCGCCGTCTACCGCACGCTGTCCACGAGCTTCCCTCACGTGCGCGCGTTCGTCGCGAGCGATCCCAACGCCGGGCTCGCGAACATACTGATCTTCGCCTCCGAGTCTCCGCTCCAGGCGGGCGCGCCGAAGTCGCCCGACCGCGTGTCGCGCGAGGTCGTTCAGATGCTGGGCAAAGAGCTCAAGCCCGACGCGCGCGAACTCGCGTCCGCGCCCGTGATGACCGACGACTACGCCCCGTTCGACGCCCTGATGGCCGGCACCGCCCGCCGCTGGCGGGGCCTGCTCCAAAGCGGGATGCGGGAGGTCCTGCTCGACTGAAGCAGAAGAAGGGCGTAAGAAACGTCTCCCGCGAAACCCGCGATCCCGTCGAGCGCGTCGTGCTCGTCGGCGTCGGGCCCAAGTCGCAGACCGACGTGATCAAGTCCTCGCTCGGCGAGCTCAAGCGGCTGACGGAGACCGCCGGGGCGATCGTCGTCGGCGAGACCACGCAGGCGCTGGCGCGCTTCCACCCCGGAACGCTCGTCGGCGAGGGCAAGGTCGCCGAGATCGCGGGCATGTGCGCCGGCCTGCGCGCGGGCACCGTGATCTTCGACCTCGAGCTCAGCCCCGCCCAGCAGAAGAACCTCGAGAAGGCCCTGCCGAAGGTCAAGATCGTCGACCGCACGCGCCTGATCCTGCACATCTTCGCGCGCCGCGCGCGCACGAATGAAGGCAGCCTGCAGGTCGAGCTCGCGCAGCTTTCCTACATGCTGCCGCGCCTGACCGGCATCCGCGCGTTCTCCCAGCAGGCCGGCGGCATCGGCACGCGCGGCCCCGGCGAGCGCAAGCTCGAGTACGAGAAGCGCCACATCCAATATAGGATGAAGCATCTCCGAGTCGAGCTCGAGCGCGTGCGGGCGTCGCGTCGACTCCGCCGCGAGCGCCGCGCGAGCGTGCCGGTCCCGCAGATCGCGCTCGTCGGCTACACGAACGTCGGCAAATCCACCTTGCTCAACGCGCTGACGGGAGAGCTCGCGGCGTACGCCGACGACAAGCTCTTCGCGACGCTCGACCCGACGGCGCGCCGCGTCCGGCTGCCGAGCGGCGGCTGGGCCGTCGTCACCGACACGGTCGGCTTCATCCAGCGCCTGCCGACCTCGCTGATCGCGGCGTTCCGCTCGACGCTCGAGGAGGTCGAGGCCGCCGACTGCCTGCTCGTCGTCCACGACGCGGCGTCGCCCGAGCTCGAGGCGCAGCGCCAGTCGGTCGACGCCACCTTGGGCGACCTGGCCACGGCCGGCATCCCGCGCGTCGAGGCCCTCAACAAGGCCGACCGGCTCGAGGGCCCCGCGCTGCGCGACCTCGCGCTGCGGCACCCGGAGGCCGCGCTCATCTCCGCGGCGGCCGGGGACGTCGGCGCCGTGCTCGCGCGCGTCGAGGAGGCGCTGTCGGCCCGCTGGCTGCTGCGCGAACTCGACGCCCCGGCCGAGCAGGCCGGCGCCTGGACCGCCCGCCTGTACGAAAGCGCCCAGATCCTGGAACGCAAGGTCGTCGGCGACAAGATCCGCTTCCGCCTGCGCGTGACGGCCGAGAACTGGGAGCGTCTCGGGCGTCTGTTCGGCGCGAATTAATGCTAGGATTTCGCTGAAAATCATGGTTGATTTCCGTGATGTCGCGCTGATGGTCTTCGGCTACCTGGCGGGGGAATTCCCACCGGCTACCTCGTGGTCAAGCGCCTGCGGGGCTACGACATCCGCACGCGCGGCTCGGGCAACCCCGGCACCGCCAACGTCTACCGCAACGCCGGCGCCGTCCCCGGCCTCATCACTTTGATCGTCGACGCCCTCAAGGGCTTCGCCCCCGTGTACCTCAGCATCACGCTCCAGCCCCGCCGCCCCGAGCTCGCCATCGCCTGCGGCGCGGCCGCCATCATCGGCCACAACTGGACTCCGCTGCTCGGCTTCAAGGGCGGCAAGGGCGTGGCCACCTCCGCCGGCGTCTTCCTCGCTTTGCTGCCCTGGCCGATGGCCTGGACGATGGCCGCCTTCGCGCTCGCGGTCAAGCTGTCGGGCCACATCTCGGTGGGCTCGATGACGGCCGCGGTCGCGTTGCCGATCGCGGCTGTCGCGCTCGGAGCCAAGCAGGCGTACTGCATCGCGGCGGGAGTGGCCGGGGCGCTGATCATCTACAAGCACATACCGAACATCAAGCGGCTCAAAGAAAATAAAGAACTGGGGATCCATGGCCGCTCGGCGTAAGGTCACCGTTCTCGGCGGAGGGATGTGGGGATGCGTACTGGCCCAACACCTCGCGTCGCGCGCCAAGGTCACGGTGTGGGAGTTCGTTCCGGCTTTGGCGGAATCCCTCCAAAGAACAAGGCGCCATGCTCACATTCCGGGTTTTCGCTTAGATGGGTCCATAAAAGTTGTCCATGATCTGAAAGCCGTTCACGATTCAGACGTTTTACTTTTCGTGCTTCCGTCCAAAGCGTTGGCCGCCACCGCGAGAAACCTTCGCGGCGCCGGCATCAGCAAAAACGCGGTGGCGGTCAACGCGTCCAAGGGCATCGAACCCAAGACGTTGTCCACCATGGGCGACATCATCGGACGCGAATTGCCGTTTCTAAAAGGGCGAACCTGGACCCTCTCCGGTCCTTCCTTCGCGCGCGAAGTCGCGCGCGGCGTCCCGACCGGACTCATGTTGGGCGGGCCTTCGGGGCGCCAAGCCGACATGTTGGCCGATCTTTTCAACGGCGGTGCTTTGAAGGTGACCCACTGGCCCGACCGCATCGGAGTCGAGTTGGGCGGATCGCTCAAGAACGCCATCGCCATCGGCGCCGGCATCCTCGACGGCCTCGGCACCGGCGCCAACACCAAGGCCGCCTTGCTGGTCCAGGGCCTCTCCGAGATGTCCTCGCTCATCCGCGCGCGCGGCGGGCGCGCCGACACGATCTACGGGCTCGCCGGCCTCGGCGACCTCATCGCCACGGGCACCTCGCCCGAGTCGCGCAACCGGGGCTTCGGCGAGCTGCTGGGCAAGGGACTCAAGCCGGAGAAGGCGCTCGCGAAGATCCTGACGGTCGTCGAGGGCATCGAAGCCGCCGCCGTCACGCGCGAGCTGTGCGCGCGCCACGGCGTCGACGCGCCGCTGCTCGACGCGATCTTCCGCACCACGCGGGGCGCGCGCGCGGACGGCGTCCTCAAGGCGCTCGGATTTAAACGGAGATAGCCATGCCGAAAGGCGACAAGGACAAGGATAAAGACAAGGACAAGGCGCCGGAGCCCGCGAAGAACGGGGAGCGCGAGGTCCGCATCTACTCGCTGGCCACGACCGTCAACGAGTGCATCATCTTCCTCGAGGAGCTGTCGGGCAGCCGCCTGCTCCCCATCTGGATCGGCATCACCGAGGGCCAGGCGATCGCGATCCGCTTCTCCGGCATCGTCCTGCCGCGCCCGCTGACGCACGACCTGCTGCTCGCCGCGATCCAGGAGCTCGGCTTCGAGGTCAAGAAGATCGTCGTCAGCGACATCAAGGAGAACACCTTCTACGCGAAGGTCCACGCGAGCGACGGAAAGAAGACCGTCCTGCTCGACAGCCGCCCCTCCGACGCGATCGCGATCGCGGTGCGCGCGGGCTGCCCGATCATGGTGCACGAGAGCGTCTTTGAAAGATGCCAGACTTTGCACAAGCCGATCTCGGAGGACGAGGTCTCCAAGTTCAAGGAAGACCTCAAGAGCCTCAAGCCCGAGGACATCTTCAAGGATCTGAAGAAGAAGCCGGAGGGCGGCGACGAGCCGCCGGCCGGGAAGGAAGGGGGAAGTCATGAACCGCCTCGACATCATCAAGGCCGTCGCGAAAGTCCTGACCACGAAAGGCGAGGCCGCCCTCGCGGTCGAGACGACGTTCGAGACGATCCGCGCGTCGCTCAACCAGGGCGACAAGGTCGTCATTTCGAACTTCGGAACCTTCCGCGTGAAGGCGCGCCAGCCGCGCACCGGACGCAACCCGAAGACCGGAGAGCAGGTCAGCGTCCCGTCGCGGCGCGGCGTGCGCTTCAAGGCCTCGAAGAACCTGCTGGAGTAACCCGTGGATCTGCCGTTTCTCCCGGACAAGGACTATTTCTCCGTGCGCGAGGCGTCCCGCGTCGCGCAGGTCCCGCCGCACACCTTGCGCTATTGGGAGAGCCGCTTCGGCGAGCTGCGTCCCTCGCGCAAGGAGGGAGGCCACCGCAAGTACAGCCGCGCCGACATCGAGCTCGTCCTCGAGATCAAGGAGCTGCTGCAGAAAAAGCGCATGACCGTCGCCGGCGCGCGCCGCGCGCTCATCGACCGCCGCCGCGGCAAGTCGGCGTTCGACGCCCCGCTGACCGGGCCCGCTCCCTCGGACGCCGCCTCCGCGAAGCTGCTGCGCGAGGTCCGCAAGGAGCTCAAGGCCATCGTCGAGGAAATGGGCCGCTGAGACGGGCCTCCGGAAATAGCGGTTGCGCGGGGGGGCCGGAAAGTTTAAAATGTCGGTGACGAGTCCCAGCTCGCAGCGGGCGCGTCGCGCCCGCGGCCGGGGATTGGCTCAATGGTAGAGCGCTCCCTTGGGGTGGGAGAGGCTACAGGTTCGATTCCTGTATCCCCGACCGCCGGCGCGAATTCGTCGAAGTTCCCGGGGTATAGCTCAATTGGCAGAGCGCTTGGTTCGGGACCAAGAGGTTCTCAGTTCAAGCCTGAGTACCCCGACCATCTGGAAGGAGGCGCCGCGGCCGGTCCGCGGCGCCTCCTCTTTTACCCTTGCGCGCCCCCTTGACGAATCGATAGAATCGGAGCCGTGGCCCCCTTGACGCGTCGACACCTGGCGATCAAGGGCCGCGTGCAGGGCGTCGGGTTCCGGTGGTTCGCGAAGGAGACGGCCGCGTCGCTCGGCCTTTCCGGCTGGGTGCGAAACCGGGAAGACGGATCCGTGGAAGCGGAAGCCGAGGGGACGGAGGAGAAGCTCGACGCGTTCGTCGAGCGGCTCAAGTCGGGCAACCCCGCGGCGCGCGTGGACGCGATCGAGACGGCGCCGGCCGGCGTGAAGAACGAAACGACCTTCAGAATCATCTAAGAGGAAAAATGGAACCCTCCACGGACACGACGAGTCAGTACTTCAAAGGCATCCAGAAGCTCGCGATGGTCACGCGCGAGGAGATGCACGAGCTGTGGAAGAAGGCCAAGAAGGGCGACCGCGCCTCGAAGCAGCGCATCATGGAGGCGAACCTGCGCCTCGTGGTGCCCATCGCGAAGAAGTACCACCGCCAGGGCATCGATTTCATGGACTTGGTCGAAGAGGGCAACCTGGGCCTCATGCACTCGATCGACAAGTTCGAGCCCTCGAAGGGCTACCGCTTCTCGACCTACTCCTCCTACTGGATCGAGCAGTCGATCCGCCGCGCCGTCGAAGAGACGAGCAAGACCATCCGCATTCCTCCGCACGCCTGGGAAGCCCTGCGCAAATGGCTGAAGATGTGGGAGAAGATGCACGTCAAGCTCGGCCGCGATCCGTCGCTCGCCGAAATGGCGCGCGCGATGCACTGGACGGCGCGCCAGGTGCGCGGCGTGCTCGACGCGGCCGAGGCCGCCAAGGGCATGGGCTCCTTCGACGCCCCGATCGACTCGGGCGACGACAACATCACGGTCGAGGACATGATCGCCGAGACCACGGCGCAGTCCCCGGAGAACCTGATCGGCGTGCTCAAGCTGCACGACGAGCTGCACCAGGCCCTGCGCGAGATCGGCGAGCGCGAGCGCATGATCCTCGAGTTCCGCCACGGCCTCACCGGCCAGACCCCGATGACCCTGGAAGAGGTGGGCAAGCGCCTGCGCCTCTCCCGCGAGCGCATCCGCCAGATCGAGGAGCGCGCGCTCCTGCGCCTGCGCCGGGTGGCCAACCGCATGGGCCTCATCGAGGTCGACGAGGGCGGCCGCCGCGGCCCGACGAACCTGCAGCCCGGCTTCTCGACGCCGAAGCTCAAGACCGACATCCTCGGCCAGACGATCCCGGCCGGCCGCAAGACCGCGCCGTCCGCGGTCCCGGCCTCCGCGAAGCGTCAGCCGCGCAAGCTCGTGTTCCTGCCCGCGGCGAAGGCCGGCGGCAAGAAGAGGAAGTGACGATGGCCAAGCAGGAGAAGTCGCAGCCCATGACCGGCAAGGACGCCAGCCCGAAGCTCGGCATCGCCGAGATGAAGGCCCTCATCAAGGACGTCCCCGACTTCCCGAAGAAGGGAATCCTGTTCAAGGACATCACGCCCCTGCTGGCGGACGCGCAGGGCTTCAACGGCGTCATCGAGGGCCTCATCGCCCCCTATAAGCAGAAGGGCGTCGAGATCGTCGCTGGCGTCGAGTCCCGCGGCTTCCTGCTCGCGCCCGCGATGGCCGCGCGCCTGGGCGCCGGCATCGTGCCCCTGCGCAAGAAGGGCAAGCTGCCCCGCAAGGTCCACTCCGCCAGCTACGAGCTCGAGTACGGCACCGACTCGATCGAAGCCCACGCCGACGCGATCCCCAAGGGCGCCAAGGTCCTGCTCGTCGACGACGTGCTCGCGACGGGGGACCGCCGGCGCGGCCATCCAGCTCATCGAGGCGCTCGGCGGAGAGCTCGTCGGCTCCGCGTTCCTGATCGAACTCGCCTTCCTCAAGGGCCGCGCCAAGCTGCCCGGCCGCGAGATCCATTCCCTTATAACGTACTGATAGCGGGCCTCCCTGGCGGGAATGGCGGTTTTAAGCTATTATTGCGGCCCCGTAACGGGAAAATGACGCCTCGATAGCTCAATGGATAGAGCTACTCCGTCCTAAGGAGAAGATGGGGGTTCGATTCCCTCTCGGGGCAAACCGCTCTCAAGGACCAAACACTCCATGTCCACCACCGACAAGCACTGGGCCAGCCGTCAGCCGGCGAAGCAGGACGAGGTCCGGGACCTCTTCGAGAAGGGGCTCGAATGGGCCATCAAGCGCAAGAAGGAGGTCGCCATCGGCCTCGCCGCCGCCGCCGTCCTCGGCGCCGCGGTCGCGCTCATGGTCGTCTCCCGCACCGCGCGCGAGAACGAGGCGTGGGACAAGCTCGCGATGGCCGAGGCGTACTCTTATTATGGAAGGCCGCAGGAAGCCGCCGCCGCGCTCGAGGAAGTCTCGGCGCAAAGCGCCAGCCCCGCCGCCGCGGGCCTCGCCGGCCTGATGGAGGGAGAGCTCAAGCAGGCCAAGGGCGACCACGCCGCCGCGCTCGCCGCGTTCGCGAAGGCCGCCGACGCCTCGCCCGAGGCGCTGAAGCCGTTCGCCGCCGCGGAGAAGATCCTCGCGATCGAGGCCGCGGGCAAGGCCGCCGAGTGCGCGGCCGCCGCGCAGGGATTCCTCGACGCGCACGCCGACCATCTGCTGGCGCCCGGCGTGCAGGAGACGCTCGCGCGCTGCCAGGCCAGCTCCGGCCAGGGCGACGCCGCGCGCGCCACGTGGCAGAAGATCACCCTGCAGTATCCCGAGACGCCGTGGGCCGCGCGCGCCAACGCCAAGCTTCAAACGAGCACTAAATAACACTAGACAGCATTCGGTGGAATACGCTACCGTGTTCCCGCCGAGTTGTATTTAGTTGACGGTCTGTTGACAAAGCGAAAGACCTTTGCTAGATTTCGTGCCGCAGTCGCAGTGAGGAGCCGCACAGAACTGGCGCTCCTGTCGTACGTAGGCCCCGCCGCAAGCGGGGTATGAAGCAAAAGTATCCCGCGGAAGCGGGCTTACGATACAAACAAGAGAGGAACAAAGAGCAATGAAAAAGCTCCTGGGAACGACGTTAGCCCTGGCCATGTTCGTGCCGGCCGGTGCGAATGCCGAGCTGTTGAAGAACCTTAAGATCAGCGGTCAGCTGGACATCCAGACGACCTCTGCCCGCAACGTTGAAGACTTCGTGACCCGCGGCAACCACGCCGCCGGTGGCTCCGGCCCCGGCGCCGCTGCCGCGAACAACGATCGCATCGGTTCCGCGTCCACTCGCGCGATGCTGAAGGCGGATTGGGACCTCCTCGATGACGTTCACGCTCGCGTGACGCTCGTCAAGGGCGCCGCTGAGATCAATGCCAACGGCCAGGCTCGCGTCTACGGCGCGGGTGCGCAGACGGTTCAGGGCGTGACGGACACGACGCTCGTGCAGGAAGCCAACGTCAAGATCGACAAGGTCTTCGGCGCGCTCGACGTGACGGCCGGCCGCCAGTTCTACGGTGAGGAAGGCGATCTCATCGTTTACTACGGCCCGCGCGACAGCTACGGCCTGCGCGTGGACGCGATCGACATGTTCCGCGCCGACTGGAACGGCGAGCACATGTCCGTCACGGCCATCGCCGGCAAGACGGCGCACGGCGACGCGACTCCGACGCTGGGCACCAACGCCACCGATCGGGACTCCGCGACGGACCTCCGCGGCATCGTCGTCTCGTGCAAGATGCACGAGATGGTCAAGCCGTCTCTGTACGTCTACAACCAGGTCGTTCACGCCACGGGTGCCCTCGGCGCCTCCGGCGCGGCCGGTCAGGCTACCGCGGGTGGTAAGAACACCAACCTGTGGGTTATCGGCGCCAAGGCGAAGGTCGCCGCCGGCGGGCTGTCGGCGAGCGCTGAGCTCGCGGTCAACCGCGGCGAGGATCGCACGCTGGCCGACAACACGTCCTTCAAGGGCTGGGCGTTCCTCGGCAAGGCCGCGTACAAGGCCGACCTCGGCGACGTGGGCGCGATCACCCTTGGGGTGAGCTCGGCTACGGCACGGGCGATAGCAACGGCACGTGGCAGGGCAACCGGAACTTCCAGTCCATCAACACGGACTATCGTCCCGGCGGCATCTACGGTCGCTTCGATCGGAACGCTGCTGCCGTTCTCGGCGGCGTCGGTTCCGCGGCGGCGTCCAACGGCCTGTCCAACCGCATCATCTGGGGCGTCGGCGTCAAGGCCACCCCGACTGCGATCAACAAGCTGACGGTCGGCGCGGCGTTCTGGCGCTACGCGTTCAACCGCCTGGGCGACACTGGCGGCACGACGGCGGCCGCCGGCACGGGCCGCCACTCCCGCAACATCGGCTCGGAAGTCGATGTCACGGGCGAGTGGAAGCACTCCGAGAACGTGTCCTTCAAGGCCACGGCCGGAAGCTTCCTCCCGGGCCGCTACATCAAGGACATCTCGGGCGCGAACGCCGCGCTCAACCCGGTCACCATGCTGGCCGGCGATGTCAACATCCGGTTCTAAGATCCTTTAGACCAAAGCAGAAAAGACCCCGGGCCTAAACGGCCCGGGGTTCTTTTTGCTAGCATTTCGCCCGTGAGAAGGCCCCTCGCCCTCGCGGTTCTCGTCGCCTCGTGCGCGTCCTCCGCGCAGTCCGCGAGCCTCGACGTCACCGCCTCGTACAAGATGAAGGCGGCCTCCTACTCCAACCTCCACTACAACACGGCCGACAAGAACTCGCACTCGTTCATCACGAACGACGCGCGCCTGAGCCTCGCCGTGCGCAAGATCCCGCTCGAGTCGCGCGGCGGAGAGGACTCCACGATGGACCTCGCCGTCGGCCTGCGCGCGATCGGCGTGTCGGGGTCCACGACCTCCATCGCCTCGCCGTTCGACCGCGTCGCCTCGTACTACCCCAACGCGGACCTGACGCCGTTCATCGAGAACGCGTACGTGCGCGTGCACAAGCTCTGGGGCTACGCCTGGGAGGCGACGTTCGGCCGGCAGACCTTCAAGCTCGGCTCCGGCATGCTGCTCGACGACGACGGCGCCGGCCTCACGGGCGCGTCCGCGCGCGGCGAGCTGCCGTGGTGGGGGATGAAGCTCGAGGGCTTCCTCTTCAACGACCGCAACCCGCTCGCCTCGGCGCCCAACAGCCTCGACCTGCTCGGCCTCTCGCTCGACCTGCCGGGCGAGGGCGTCTGGCAGTTGAACCAGCTCATCGAGCGCGACCGGGCCAACCAGCTCGTCTACGGGTGCACGTACACGGGCAACCCCGAGGCCAACGGCTGCCGCGTGTCGAAAGCCTTCCGCAGCTTCACGAGCGTGCGCTACCAGATCAGCTACGGCCCCGTGGTGTTCGACGGCGAGGCCGCGATGCAGAAGGGCTACGCGACGCCGACCGGCCTCTCGCCGGCGCCGAACCACATCACCTACTCCGGCAACGCGCAGGTCGTGCGCATGAAGTGGAAGCAGTCGCTCTACAAGTCCGGCCAGGGCATCATGCGCATGTCCGTGGCGCGCGGCAGCGGCGACGATCCCGGCACGCCGACGCGCGACGAGGCGTTCTTCCCGAGCCGCGGCCATCGCCACAACGGCCTCGAGCGCGTGGGCTTCGGCGAACTGTTCGCCGCGACGCCCTACGACGCGTTCGGGGGAACTACTCCACGACCACCGCCAACGGCCTGCGCACGGGCGCCAGCGGCCTGGTCGTGGTCGGCGCCGGCTTCACGCCGCCGGCCTACAAAGGGCTGACGCTCGACATCGACTTCTTCCTGTACCAGGCGGAGCGGATCTCCTCCGGCCCCCGCACGCTCGGCACGGAGTGGGACCTGCGCCTGCGTTACCCGATCCGCGACCAGCTGAACATCGCCGCGACCATGGCCTACTTCCGCGCGGGCAAGTTCACCGACCCCGGCCGCTCGGTCGCCCGCAAGTACGCCTTCGAAGTCTCCGGCCGCTTCTAACCTTCCGGCCTCCCCGGCCGGTGTCAGGCCTTGCACTCTTGCAAAGTTCGGACCCCGCGGCCTGAGTTCCTCGGCCCCTGAAAGAAGGGAGGGACCCCGAAATCCAGCCCCCGTTCCGACCCGCGCCCTGGGGTTTTAAGGCCTGTCGGAACCCCTGTTTCAGGCCCTGACCGCCCCCGGCCGGTCCGCGCCCCGCCTTGCCCCGTTTACGGTCGATTTTAGGGAGCCCCAGATCCGCTCGTTTGGGCCGCAAATCATCCGGCGACGCCACGCCACTACTGATAATCACTCGCCCCGGGACGAGCTGAAACGGCGTTCCCGAGAAGCGCGCGCCTCGACGGAGAACGGGGGAGTTATCCCCAAGGTTATCCCCGCCGTCCCGTCGTAACGCCGTCGTATATGTCTTATCGTTCTCGTATAAGACAGACGTAAAGACATATATAAACGTCGATATGCCTCCGTTTAAGTTGTCCACGACATATCAACAGGCCATGGACGTTTATCCTGACATATGAGATAATCACGCCATGAACCCTCACCGCGTGCGCCTGAAGCTGCCCAACGGAGCCGAGCTCGAGGCCGAGGGCGACGCGGAGTTCGTGCGCGCCGAGCGCGAGGAGTTCGTGCTGCGGCAGACGCGGCTCGCGCAGCCGGCCGGAACGGGCCCGCAACGCGAGCCGCGCGTGGATTGGAACGCGGTGACCGAGGCCAAGAGCGGCGGCCTGGTGCTGCGCGGCAAGATCCAGGGCGGCGATAAGGCGGGCAAGGATGCCTGCCTGGTGCTTCTGATGGCCTCGGAGCGGCTCCTGAGCCAGCCGCGGCCCACGGCCACCTTGCTGGCCAAATGGCTGCGCGCCTCGGGGTATCCTATAGGGCGCATGGACCGGACCCTTCAGGACGCCGTGTCCCAGGGCGAGCTGCTGTCCTCCGGCTCCAGGAGATCCCGGCGCTACGAGCTCACGGCCTCGGGCAAGATCAAGGCGTTGCTCCTGGCCGAGCAACTGACGCTGACGGTCCTGGGCAAGCGCCCGTAACGGGCGGCGCCCGAGACGCCGGCCTGGCCTTCGGCCGCCGGCTCAGACCAGCCCAACGACTCGCGGGGGCGAAAACCGGATTAACGCCACGGCCAAGCTCCCGGTTTTCCTACTACTGATAATATTTATTATGTTACATTCGGACAGGGGCCTGACTCAATACACGTATCCAGAATAAACACGAAGTTCGAGCGATTTCCCTCGGAGCGACAACGCAAATTAACGCGAAACGGCACGGTTTGTGAGATATTCTAAATTAGCAGTCTAAGCCCCCTGGAAAGTTGGCAAAAATCCGGGGAGCTGGGATCCGACCGGCCGGCCGGACCCTAAAATCAGCTCAAAACTTGGCAAGAATCCGGGCAGCCGGGGTACCCCGAAATGAGGCCAAAAAAACCATGAAAGGACCCGGGGTTGGGTGCCCGAAAAGTTGGCTGGAATCCGGGTAGATTAAGGAAGCCGGGAGGGGTCGGGGTACCCCCGAAAAAACCACCAAAGACCCTAGGGTACGGGAGCCGAAAAACCAGCCAACTTTCGGGGGATCCGGGGTCGGATGGGGACCCCCAAAAAAACCATGAAAGGACCTAGGGTCCGGAGCTCGAAAAACCAGGCAAGATTCCGGCCGGCCGGCAGCCGCGGGGGCATGCCCAAAAAACCATCAAAGACCCTAGGGTTTAGGAGCCGAAAAACCAGGCAAGATTTTGACCAACCGGCCGGAATCGGGGAGCCCCGAAAAAACCACGAAAGGAAAAAACCGGAAAACGGGCCGGACGGAAAAAACCATCAAAGGCAAGGCGGTTTTTCGGGACGGACCGCGGCCGAAAAAAGGCCATGGGACCGGCTCAATAGCGGAAGGTAGGGACCTTAGGTGGTTTTTCTCGCGCCCGGCGAGCTACGCGGCGGGAGGGGCGGGAGGCAGGAAAAGACCGACGCCGATCGCGGCGTAGCCGGCGATCAGGAGGAAGGGAGAAACCAAGGCGGGGGCGTTCGCGCCGCGCGCGTCGGCGAAGGAGAGGAGGACGAAGCCGCTCACCACGAGGGCTCCCCCGCCCCCACAAGCGCCTTCCCCGGGAATCGAGGGGGCTCGACGGGGGCGTTTGCTCGGGGACCTTCGCCTTCATGGTGTTTTTGTTCTTCGCCACGCTCAGAGCTCCCCTCGCGTGAGGTCCGCGTAGGTCTCCCGCTTGCGGGCGAGACGGGCTTTCCCCCGTCCACGAGCACTTCCGCGGCGCGAGGACGCGAGTTGTATTGGCTGCTCATGGCGAAGCCGTAGGCGCCGGCCTTCCTCACGGCGAGAAGGTCCCCCTCTCGAGCGGGGGCAGGAGCCGCTGGCGCGCGAGGAAGTCTCCCGACTCGCAGACGGGGCCCACGACGTCCGCCAAGGTCTTTTTCCGGGGCGGGGTGCGACGACGTCGACGGGATGCCACGCGTCGTAAAGGGCGGGCCGCGGGAGATCCGTCATGGCCCCGTCGACGATGACGAAGCGGCGCTTCGAGGTGGTCTTGCGGTAGAGGACCTTCGTGAGCAGCAGGCCCGCGTCGGCGACGAGGTAGCGTCCCGGCTCGACGAGAAGGTCCAATTCGGGCTGGTCCTCGAAGGCGGCCTCGAGGGCGCGCGCCAACTCGCGCGGGTCCAACGGGGTCTCGTCCTTGTAGGAGATGCCCAGGCCCCCGCCGAGGTCGGCGAACTCCAGGGGTATGCCCGAGGCCTTCAGGCGGGCCGAGAGGGCCGCCACGGCCCGCGCGGCGCGCTTATACGGGGCGATGTCGGTGATCTGGGAGCCGATGTGGCACTGCACCCCGGCGACGCGCAGGCGGCGATCCTTGGCCGCTTTGCGGTACAACGCGACGGCTTCTCCGGTCTCCACGCCGAACTTGTTCTCGGCGCGTCCCGTGGTTATATGCGGATGGGTCCGGGCATTTATATCGGGGTTGAGGCGGATGGAGACCCGCGCCTTCTTCTTTAAACGTCCCGAGACGCGCGCCAACGCTTCCAGCTCTTCGGCGGACTCGACGTTGAAGGCCTTCACGCCGGCGCGCAGGCCGAGGGCCATCTCCTCCTCGGTCTTTCCGACGCCTGAGAAAACTATTTTCTTGGGAACGAATCCCGCGGCGAGCGCGCGCGAGAGCTCGCCGCCGGAGACGATGTCCGCGCCCGCGCCGCAGTCCGCGAGGGTGCGCGCCACGGCCTTCGAGGAGTTGGCTTTGAGCGCGTAGCAGACGAGCACGCCGCGCGAGAACGAGCCGCGCAGGGCTCGGTAGCGCGCGCGGATCTCGTCGGCCGAGTACACGTACAGCGGCGTGCCCCAGCGGCGCGCCAGCGCCGCGAGGCTCACTTCTTGGCCGCCGCGGCTTTCGCGGCCCTCTCCGCGTCGCGGCGGGCCTTCTCGGCGGCGGCGTCGGCCGTCTTCTTCAGGGCGGCGGCGCGGCGCGTCGCCTCCTTGAGGGCGGCGGTGGCCTTCGCGTCGCCGGGCGCGGCGCGCAGCGCGGTCTCCCACGCGACGCGCGCCTCCTCCCACTTGCCGAGCTTCTGCGCGGCCATCGCGAGGCCGGTCGGCGCGCGCTGCGGCTCGAGGCCGGGCAGGACTTCGGTGCCGACGGCGACGAAGTGGTCGTAGGCTTCCTGGAACTTGCCGGCCTCGAGGGCGATCTGCCCGAGGTAGAACTCGGCGCGGCGGGCGAAGTCGCCGCCGACGGCCTTGAGCTGGGCGAAGGAGGCCGACGCGCGGTCGATCGACTTGGCGCCCCACAGGCTCAGGCCGAGGTTCTCCTCGATGAGCGGGTCCGACGGGTCGGAGAACTTCAGGCGCTCGTACTGCCCGACGGCCTCGGGGAACAGGCCCATGCGGTAGTAGAGCTTGGCCGTCAGCATGCGCACTTCCTTGTCCTCGGGGTAGTGGCGCAGGAAGCGCTTGTACTCGGTCAGCGCGAACGGATACAGGCCCGTCTCCTGGTACATGATGCCCAGGCAGTAGAACACGCGCGGGTCGAGGGCGCCCAAGTCGCGCGCCTCCTCGAGGTCGCCGATCGCCTCGACGTACGCCTCCTTGCCCTTCTCGAACTTGAGCGTGCCGAGCTCGACGAGCGCGGCGATGTCCTCGGGGTCGGCCTTGAGTCGCTCCTGCGCCGCCGCGATCTGCGTCGCGACCTGCGGAGGCGCCGGGAAGTCCGCCCGGCGCCGGGGCATCGGCTTCTCGCGCAGCGCGAAGTACAGCATCCCGAACAAGGCGGTCATCGCCACGGCGGCGGCGACCGTCACGTTCTGGGCGCTGAGCCAATCGCCGCCCCAGGCCCAGCGGCCCCGGACCGGCTTCAGGCGGACTTCTTCGGGCGCGCGAGCCGTCATCAGCCCTCGTCCTCCGGCGACAGGATCTGGCCGAGCGTGAGCGGCGGCGGAGCCTTCATGTACTGCGCCACGCGCTTGCGGTCCTTGATCTCGTTGAAGCGCGCGAGCGACACGCGAACCTCGAAGGCCGTCGAATCGACGCCCGTCACGATCCCCGTGGCGGAGTCGCCGAGGTTGTAGATGACGTCGGCGTCGCACTCCGCGGCGGGAGCGAACGCGATCGTGCGCGGGTCGATCTGGAAGCGCACGCCGTGCGCGCCGACCTCGGTGATCTTGCCCGTGACGGTCGACTTCGGCGCGTACTTCTTGCGCAGCGCGTCGGCCGGGTTCGACTGGAGCTGCTTGATGCCGAGCCACACGGGGTCGCCGGCCTTCTCGGGCTTGGAGAGGACCTTGACCTTGAGCTTCTGGCCGCGCTCGAACGTCGGCTTGGCGGTGCCCCAGGCCTGGTCGGCGGGGCGGACGGTGCCCTCGACGCCGCCGATGTCCACCAGGAGCCCTTCGGCCGAGACGCGCACGATGCGGCCGATGCGGACCTCGCCTCCGCGCAGCTCGTCCATGATCTTCGTCTTGCGCTTGCCGGCCTCCTCCTCGAGGACGGCCTTGCGCGAGAGCACGAGCTGGCGCTTGCTCTGGTTGACCTCGATGACGAGGCAGCGCACGCCGGTGCCGATCATCTTCTCGGGCTGGCGCACGGGGCGCAGGTCCGCGAGCGAGGCGGGCAGGAACGCCTGCACGCCCTGGACGTCGACGATGAAGCCGCCCTTGACGGAGGACTTCACGATGCCGCGCACGCGCTGCTTCTCGGCGTGGGCCTTGATCGCCATCTCCCAGCCGAGCTCGGTCTTCGCCTTGAGGTGCGAAAGCACGACGTGGCCGGCCTTGTCGCGGCCGCCCGCCTTGATGACGGGCACGCGCTGGCCCGCCGCGGGAGCGGGGCCTTCGGCGCGACGAGGTCCTCGACGAATTCGACGAGCGGGATCGAGCCCTCGTTCTTCTCGCCGACGTCGACGAGGACGGCGTCCTTCGTGACCGTGATGACCTTCACCCAGGCCACCTTCTTGTCCGCGAGCTTCTCCACCGTGGCGGACTGCTGGGCGAGCAGGGACTCCATCGTTTCCCCCCGGTCTCGGCGGCGGTATCGCCCTCTTCGGGTTCCGCGGCTTCCCAGGCTTTCTCGTTCAGCTTCGTGTTCTGATTCATGATTCCTTTCTCCTCAATTTATCGTCAAAGCGCGTAAATTCTTTCCATCACCGTCTTCGCGTACGCCAAACCGGCGGCCCGATCCTCCGACTCCGGAGGAGCGATCGGCGTCCCGATGCGCGTCTCGAGCGGGAAGCGCGCCGGAAATTCGGCCGTCCCCACCAGCCGTAGCGGGACGACCGGCGCCTTCGCGCGGAACGAAAGAAACGCCACGCCGGGCTTCGGCGCGCGCGTCTCCCCGGGCTTGACCCGCGTGCCCTCCGGAGCGAGGTACAGGCACCCTCCCTTCTCGAGCACGTCGAGCCCCGTCTTCAGGGCCCCCGCGCGTCGCCCTGGCGATCGAGCGGGAAGTTGCCCGTCGCCCGAAGCCACCAGCCGAGCACGGGAATGTCGAACAGTTCCTTCTTTCCGACCCCGAACGGGCGCCGCCGGGACGCCACCGAGACGGCCATCATCGGCCCGTCCAGGTTGCTCGCATGATTGGACGCGAGGATCAGCGGTCCGTCGAGCGGCACGTTCTCGAGGCCCGTCACCTTGAGCCCCCAGACGGCGGAGAGCAGCCCGCGCACCACGGCCTCGGACCGGATCCGCAACGGAAAGTTGGCGTCGGCGGGATTCATCTCGCATGGCTCGGCGTCTTGGCGCCCTTGCGGATGCGGCGCAGGATCTTGTCGGCGACCTCGTGCAAGGTGAGCTTCGTCGAGTCGATGACGAAGGCGTCCTCGGCCTGCTTGAGCGGATTGATCTCGCGCTTGAGATCATTCAGATCGCGTTTCAGGATGGCCGCCAAAATCTTGTCGCGGTCGGCCTCCTGGCCCGCGGCCTTGAGCTGGCGGTAGCGGCGGTCGGCGCGCTCCTCGGGGCTGGCGTCCAGATAGATCTTCACGTCGGCGTCGGGGAAGACGTTCGTCGTGATGTCGCGGCCCTCCATCACGATCGAGCCGCCCTCGCCGAGCTCGCGCTGGAGCTTGGAGAGGAACTTGCGCACGCCGGGGTTCGCGGCGACGAGCGAGGAGTTGATGCTGACCTTCTCCTCGCGGATCTGGGAGGTGACGGCGACGCCGTCGATGAAGGTCTTCAGCGTCGAGCCGCCTTCCTCGATCGGCTTGAACTCCCAGTCGATCTTCTTCGCGAGCTCGACGACGGCGGCCTGGTCCTCGAGGTCCACGCCGACCTCGAGGCCCTTCCAGGTCAGAGCGCGGTACATCTCGCCGGTGTTGATGAACTTGTAGCCGAGCGACTTGGCGACGAGGCCGCCCACCGTGGACTTGCCCACGCCGGCGGGGCCGTCCATCGCGATGACGAGGCCCTTTCTCTTGGTCACGCTTCGACCTTCCGGCCGGCGAGGACCTTCTTGAGCGCGGCGAACAGCGCCTTGTTCTGCGCGGACGTGCCGATCGAGACGCGGATGTGGTGCGGCAGGCCGTACTCGTCGAGCGGCCGCACGATGACGCCCTGGCGCAGCAGCGCCTTGAACAGCTCGCGGCCCGGGATCGGGGAGCGCGCGAACACGAAATTCGTGGCCGACTCGCCGACGCCGAAGCCCATGTCGCCGAGGCCGCGCGCGACCGACGCCCGCTGCGCGTCGTTGACCGCGACGGCGCGCTTGACGAAGGCGCCGTCCTTGAGCGCCTCGAGGCAGGCGTACTGCGCGGGCAGGTTCACGTTGAAGGGCATGCGGATGCGATCGAGCCAGCCCGTGAGCTCCGGGTCGGCGACGCCGTAGCCGACGCGCAGGCCCGCCAGGCCGTACGCCTTCGAGAACGTGCGCATGACGACGAGGTTGTCGTGCTCGCGCACGAGCTCCGGCAGGCTCTTCGGGTAGCCGGGGATCGCGGCCGCGTACTGGAAGTAGGCCTCGTCGAGGACGACGAGCGCGGTCTTCGGCGCGGCGGCGAGCAGCTGCGCCACCTCTTCCTGAGTGTTGTACGTGCCGGTCGGGTTGTTCGGATTCGCGACGAAGACGAGCTTCGTGCGCGGGCTCGTGGCCTTGGCCATCAGCGGGAGGTCGTGCGTCCAGTCCGTCATCGGCACCTCGATGACGCGAGCTCCCATCATCGAGGCCTGCTGCTTGAAGCGGATGAAGCCGTGCTGGGAGACGACGACCTCGTCCTCGGGGTCGAGGAAGGCCTCGCACAGCAGGCGGATGATCTCGTCGGAGCCGTTGCCGACGATGACCGACTCCGGCTCGACTTGATGGAAGCGCGCGAGCGCGGCGCGCAGCTCGGGGCTCGTGCCCTCGGGGTAGAGGCCGTTGAGCTTCTCGGCCTTGCGGTACGCGGCCATCGCCTTCGGCGACGGGCCGAGCGGGTTCTCGTTCGAGGCGAGCTTGACCACGGACTTCAGGCCGAGCTCGCGCTGGACCGAGGCGATCGACTTGCCGGGCTGGTACGGGAACACGTCGCGCAGGACGCGGCGGGGCGCGATCACGCGGCCCTCCGGTCGAGCGAGAGAAGGGCGAGCATGCGCGCGTCCTGCTTGTCGCGGCGGAACGAATGGTAGGAATCGGGATTCGACAAAGTGCACGGCGCGGCGGGGCCGATCATGCGCGCCGGGATGCCGGCCTCCTCGAGCTGGCGGCGGGCGTCCGCGTCGAGATTCAAGTATTTTCCGTCGTTGCCGTCCGCGAATGAAGATGCCGGGAAGGCACTCTCCACTTCGTTCCCTACTTTGTAGACGTTGACGCTGATATGCGGTCCGAATGCCGCTTGCAGCCTCGAGGCCTTCGCGCCTCTCGCGACGAGGGCCTCCACGGCCTTCGTGGGCATGCCCTTCGCCATGCCGCGCCAGCCGGCGTGGAACACGCCCGCGTACTTGCCGTCGTCGGACCAGAGATAAAGGGGCATGCAGTCGGCGACGTAGACGCCGACGCACAGGCCCTCGTCGCCGGGGCCGAGCGTCCAGCCGTCGCCCTCGAGGCCGAGCGCGGAGTGCGCGGCCGCGTGGATCGTCGTGCCGTGGACCTGCTTCAGAGTGATCGGGTCCGGCAGGCCGAGCAGGGCGGCCGCCGCGGCGCGCTTGCCGGAGTCCTTCATGTTCCCCAGCCGGCGCGTCGTGAAGCCGTGGCTCAAGCCCGCGGCCGACAGGCGCGGCTCGAGCAGGAAGCCTTCCCACTCGAGCCAAGCGCCGGCGGCCGGGGTCATCGCGGTCTCAGACGGAGGCATGGTTCGGGGCCAGCGGCTTGGGGTCCATCTTCGGCGTCTTGCGCAGCGGGCGCACCCACTTCGTGAAGCTCGAGGGCTTGAGCGAGTACTCGTGCACCAGGCGCACGACCTCGGAGGTCGGCTGGAAGCTCTCCCACTTGATGCGCAGCACGCGCACGCCGGCCTGCTCCATCTCCTCGATGAACTGGTCGTAGTTCTTCTTGAGCATGCGCAGGTACTCGAGCGGGATCGTCTGCTCCATCACGCGGCCGCGCGAGTTGATGCGCTTGTAGGCGGTCTCGGGATTGCAGTCGAGGTAGATCATGATCTGCGGGAACACGAGCTCGCGCAGGACCATGTTGTCGAAGAGGTCGAGGTAGGTGTTGTAGTCGAGGTCGGTGATGATCTTGTCGGGATGCTCGTTGAGCATCCGGGCGAAAATGGTGTCCTCCCAGATCGTGCGGTCCTGCACCACGCCCCGGATCTTGCCGAGCGAGATGCGCGTGACGAACTCGCGGTGCTGGCGGAAGCGGTGGTTGAGCAGCCAGACCTGCATCATCGTGCCGTAGGCCTTCATGTCGCCGTAGAAATGCTCGAGGTACGGGTTGCCGTCGACCTCTTCGAGGATGGGCTCGAAGTTGAGCGCGCGCGCGAGGTCCTGCGTCAAAGTGGATTTTCCGACTCCGATCGTCCCGGCGATGCCGATGTAGCCTTCCGCGAACATGGTGAGAACCTCTCTCTTAAGCCGGCTTGATTTCCTGCTCGATGCCTCGAAGCGCGAGCTTCAGGTCGTCCGGGCTCGACGCGGCGGACAGGACCTCGGCCTCGGACGCGAGACCGTCCTTGAACAGCTTGACGAGCGACTGGTTGAACGTGAGCATGCCGTAGAACTGGCCCTTCTGCAGGGCCTGGATGATCTCCACGGACTTGTTGTCCTCGATCTGCTTGCGGACGTGAGGCGTGTTGATGAGGATCTCCACGGCGGGGACTCTTCCCCTTTCGTCGACGGCAGCAGGCGCTGCGAGACGATCGCGCGCAGCGACTCCGCGAGCTGGATGCGGATCAGCGGCTGCTGGTGCGGCGGGAACAGGTCGACGATGCGGCCGATGGTCTGGATCGCGTCGGTCGTGTGGAGCGTGCCGAAGACGAGGTGGCCCGTCAGAGCGGCGGAGAGCGCCGCCTGCGTCGTCTCGAGGTCGCGCATCTCGCCGATGAGCACCACGTCGGGGTCCTGGCGCATCGCCATGCGCAGGCCCTCGGAGTAGGTCTGCGTGTCCTCGCCGATCTCGCGCTGGCTGACGATCGCCTTCTTGTCCTTGTGGACGAACTCGATCGGGTCCTCGATCGTGACGATGTGCTCGGCGCGGCTCTCGTTGATGTAGTCGATCATCGCGGCGAGCGTCGAGGACTTGCCCGCGCCGGTGATGCCCGTGACGAGGACGAGGCCGCGGCTGTTCTCGGAGATCTTCTTGAGCGTCGCGACCGGAAGTCTCAGGTCGGTCAGCGTCGGGATCTGCGTCGTGATGAAGCGGATCGCGAGGCACAGGCGCTGGCGCTGCTTGAACGCGTTGACGCGAAAGCGCGCGACCTCCCCGGCCTGGAACGAGAAGTCGCACTCGCCCTTCTCGTCGTAGATCTTCAGCGCGCGAGGCGGCGCGACCTGGCGCAGCATCTGGTCGACCTGCTCGGCGGGGATGACGTCGGGCGAGACGGGCGCCAACTCGCCGTCGACGCGGATGTAGGCGGGACCGCCCGCGCGCACGTGGAGGTCGGAGCCGTGCTTGTTGACGAGAACCTGGAGCAGCTCTTGAAGGGTCATCTCAGCTTCCTCACTTTCATGCGGAGGTAGGCGGGCTTGGTCCAGCGGTCCGTCTCATTGAGACTCTTGAGCAGCTGCGCGTCCGACGGCTCCTCGGAGAGCGGAGCGGGGCGCGCGCCCGGAAGCTGGCGGCCGCCCGCGGGGCGGAAGGCCATGCGCGAGCGCTTCGAGGGGAAGCCGGTCGCGATGACCGTGACGCGGATCGAGTCGCCGAGCGACTCGTTGTACACGTTGCCCATCTTGAAGTTGACCTCGGGGCTCGCGGTTCCCTGGATCGTGGCCACGATCTCCTCGATCTCGGAGGTCTTCAGCGTCGCCTGGCGCCCGGCGATGTTGACGATGAGGCCCTTCGCGCCGTCGATGACGACGTTCTCGAGCAGCGGAGAGCTCATCGCCTCGCGCGCGGCGCTCATCGCGCGGCCGGGACCGGAGGCTTCTCCGATGCCGATCAGCGCCTCGCCCGCGTCTTTCATGACCGCGCGAAGGTCGTTCATGTCGAGGTTGATGAGGCCGGGGACCGTGATGAGGTCCGAGATCGACTGCACCGACTTGCGCAGGACGTCGTCGGCGACGCGGAAGGCCTGGTCGTGGTTGGTGTCGGGGTCGATGACGTCGAAGAGGCGCTGGTTCGGGATGACGAGGAGCGTGTCGACCGACTGCCGCATCTCCTGGATGCCCTGCTCCGCGATGGACGCCCTCCTGAGACCCTCGAATTCGAAGGGGCGCGTGACGATGCCGACCGTCAGCGCGCCGAGTTCTTTGGCCAGGCGGGCCACCACCGGACCGCCGCCGGTGCCGGTGCCGCCGCCCATGCCGGTGGTCACGAAGACCATGTCCGCGCCCTGCAGCACCTCGCGCAGCTGGCCCTCGCTCTCGAGCGCGGCCTGCCGCCCCTTCGAGGAGTCGCCGCCGACGCCGAGGCCGCGGGTGCTCTGCTCGCCGAGCTGGATGTTGACGTGCGCCTGGCACTTGCGCAGGACCTGCGCGTCGGAGTTCGCGGCGATGAGCTCGGTGCCGGCGAGGCCGGCCTCGACCATCCGGTTGATGGCGTTGCAGCCGGCGCCGCCGACGCCCACCACCTTGATGACGGTGCGCTTCTCGTCGAAGTCTTCCGCGAGCTGGATTCTCAGAAAAGCTCCTGAAGGACCGCCGAGATCTTGCGCATCCACACGGGCTTCTGCCGGCCCTTCACCGAGCGCTCGGTCGCGCCGATGCGGTGGACGCCGCCGTAAAGCAGCAGGCCGAGCGCCGTCGAGTACACGGGCGAGAGCCACTTCTCGTCGGCGTGGACGACCTCCGGGTGCGGCGTGCCGTGGCGCACCGGAACCCCGAGAATCTGGTGGGCCGCCTCGGCGGTGCCGCGCATGAGCGAGCCGCCGCCGGTGAGGATCGCGCCGCCGGGGGCGACGACGTCGGCGTAGGAGGAGTTCTGCAGGTCCTCGGCGACGACGGAGAAGATCTCCTCGACGCGCGGCAGGATGATGCCCATCATCGTGCTCGTCTTGATGCGCAGGGGGTGCGTCCGTCGATCCCATGGCAATCCACGTCGGCGTCCCCGTTCAACAACGAGGGATGCGCGATGCCGTGCTCGATCTTGATGCGGTCGGCGGTCGCGATCGAGGTCTTCAGGCCGACCGCGAGATCGCGCGTGATGAAGTCGGAGCCGATCGGAATCTCCTTCGAGTACTTGATCGCGCCCTCGCAGTAGACGCCGATCGACAGCGACTGGCCGCCGAGGTCGATGAGGACGGAGCCGAGCTCCTTCTCCTCGGGCGTCACGAGCAGCTCGCCGGCGGCGAGCAGGCCGTACACGGGCTCGACGACCTGGAAGCCGGCCTGGCCGACCATCTTCATGATGTTGTTGAGGTGCGCGCTCGACGCGGTCACGATGTGCACGTCGACCTCGAGGAGCGAGGCCTCCATGCCGACGGGGTGCGGGACGCCGCGCTGGCGGTCGAGCGAGAAGCCCTGCGGAACGACGTGCAGGATCTCGCGGTCCGACGACAGCGGAATAGCCTTCGCGCTGCCGACGACCGAGTCGACGTCGGCGGCGGTGATCTCGCGGTCGGTGCGCGCGATGTTGAACGCGCCGCGGTTGTTGAACGACTGAAGATGACTGCCCCTCACGCCCAGCCAGACCTGGGATACGGTGGCGCCGACGGCGGCCTCCGCCTCCTCCACGGCGCGCGTCGCGGCGGCGGCGGCCTCGAGGATGTTGATGACCACGCCGCCCTTGACGCCCCGGCAGGCGACGCTGGCGCCGCCGAGGACCTTGACCGAGCCCGTCGCCGCGTCGGGCGTGCCGATCAGGCACGTGATGCGGCCGCTGCCCACGTCGAGTCCGGCGACGAGGTCCTGCTTCGGCTGCCTCTTGATCATCTCAAAGCTCCATGGGCGGCGATCTTCGGCTGCGACGGCTTCAGCAGGACCTTGCCGTCCTCGAACCAGCGCAGGTCGGCGGAAAACGTGCCGGGTTCCCGCGCGCGCGCGTCGGCGACGGCCTCCGACAGGCGCGCGAGCTTCTCGCGGGTCCACTCGAGGCGGCCCCACGTCACGTCGGCCCCGTCCTCGAGCCGGGCCTGCCAGCCGTCGTCCTTGCCGCGGAAGGACATCTCCGCCAGCGGCGACGGCAGGGCGCCGGCGGCCGTCAGCGCGGGCCACTCGCGCGCGAGCGCGGCGAGCTCGCCGGCCGGCGCGTCGGCGACCTCGACGGTCGCGCCCGTCAGCATGAACGCGCCCTCGGGCGCGGCGAAGACGGTCCCGTCGTCGCCGAGGAAGCCGGCGGGCTTGCCGCGGCGCGTCGCCGGCGCGATCGCGCGCCGCGTCACGAGCGAGAGCGTCGCCGTCTTCTCCGTCCACGCGCGCGCGACGCGCACGTCGGCGATCATCGGGAACTTCGCCTTCAGCGCCTGCGCCTTCTCGCCGGCGCCGCCGGGCGCGGCGTCGGCCGCGGCCTGCGCGAGCCCGCGCAGCGGCTCCGGGCCGTCGACGCGGACGGGCGCGTCCTCGGCGGGCGCGGCGGACGCGCGCGCGGCGGCGGGAAGGCGGAAGTCCGCGGCCAGCTCGCGCACGGTGACGAACGCGACGCCTCCGAGCGCGGCGACGGCGGCGAGCGCGGCGACGGACCGGACGCGGCGGGCTCGCTCCTTGGGGCGGGCGACGACTCGGAAGCGGCGGCGGCCCGCGCTACTCACCGACGATCCTCATCTCGAGCTCGAGCTTCACGCCGCTGGCTTCGCGGACCCGCTCCGAGATGAGGTCGACGAGAGCGAGGACATCGGAGGCCTTGGCCCCGGCGAAGTTCTCGATGAAATTGGCGTGCATCGGGGAGACGCGCGCTCCGCCCACGGCATGGCCTTTCAAGCCCAGCTGCTCGATCATCTGCGCGGCGAAACGGCCGGGGGATTTTTAAAAGTGGAGCCCACGTTATAGGTATGGATCGGCTGGGTCTTTTTGCGGATCGACTGGTACCGCGCGACGACGGCCATTATATCAGCTTTGACCCCCGGCTTCAACCGCAGAAGCGACGACAAAACGAGCGAATTCCCGAGATTACTGGAACGATATTCGAAGCGCAGCTCGGAGCGCTTGAGCGTCCTCGCCGCGCCCGCGGAATCGAGGGTCTCGACCTCCTCCACGAACGGCCCGATCTCGCCGTCGCGCGTGCCCGCGTTCATCACGAGCGCGCCGCCCACGCAGCCGGGAACGCCGACGATCGGCTCGAGTCCCGCGAGCCCGCGCTCCGCGCACGCGACCACGAGCTGCGGCACGCGCGCCGCCGCTCCCGCGCGCACGAGCTCCGGCCCGGGAAATTCCACGCGCTCGAATTCGCCGCCGAGCGCGAGCGTCAGGCCGCGCACGCCCTTGTCGCGCACGAGCAGGTTCGAGCCCCAGCCGAGGAAGAGCACGGGAACGTTCGCCGCGCGGGCGACCCTCAGCGCCGTCGAGGCTTCGGCGCGATTTCTCGCCGTGACGAAGGCGTCCGACGGGCCCCCGATCTTGAAGCTCGTGTGCTTCGCGAGAGGCTCGTCGCGCAGCGGCGCCAACCCCGCGCGGTCGAGTTCATCGATCCAGCTCATGCCCGATTCAACCATATTGGTGTCAGACCTCCCACATTCCCACTTTTCATGGAACAAATGCGGACCCTCAATCGTATGTATACCATGGGACGACGACAACGATTTCATTTCGCCGGGGCGGTCTATCACGCGATGGCGCGCGGGGTCGACAAACGGGACGTATTCCTTGACGATCGGGACCGGCTCGATTTCCTCCAACGGATGCGCGGCCTCGAAGTGAGCGTTGGGGCGGAAGTGCTGGCCTATTGCCTGATGAACAATCACTTTCATCTCGCGATCCGCGTCGGGGCCGTAGCCTTGTCCTCATTCATGCAACGGCTCGAGGGTCACTATAGCTCTTGGTTCAATCACCGCCATAAACGGGAAGGGCACCTATTTCAAGGACGCTTCAAGGCGTTCAATTGCCTGGATGATCGATATTTCACGCGGCTAATCCCCTATATCCATATGAACCCTGTCAGGGCGGGCCTAGTCGAATTCCCTTGGGAATGGCGATGGTCGAGCTTCACGGGCACCGAGCCCATAGCCGACGACCTTTCGGATTTCGAACCCTGGCCGAAAGAAGGTACACGCGAGATCGAGGTCATCCTCCGCGCCGAAAAAGGGATTGTCAGCCTCGATTCGATCGCCGACTCGATTCGCGCCGAAACAGGGTTCGATTCGTCCGCACTCAAAGCACACATTTTTCCGCGGGCGCTGATCGCGGCAAGACAACGATTCGTCGAAGAATCAATCCGAGCGGGATACAGCCAATGCCGCATCGCCGACTGGCTCGGGTCCACCCGCAGCGCGATCAGCCGGTTCGCCATAAAAGTGGGAAAGTGGGAGGTCTGACACCATCCTGTAACGCCATTTTGCTATCCTCGCGCGCATGGACGGAGCCTGGGTCGACCGCCTCGAGAGGCGCTTCGGATTCCTCGCCGTACCCGGCCTTCCCGGGCTGCTGACGGGAATGACGGCGCTCGCCGCTTTGCTCGCGGCGGCGAAGGGCCAGGCCTTCATCGCGCGGCTCGCGCTCGATCCCGAGGCGCTCGCCGCCGGCCAGGTTTGGCGCGTCGCCACCTTCCTTATCGTCCCCCCGACCGCGGGCCTGCTCTGGATGCTGCTCTGGCTCGCGATGATCTTTGCGTGCCTCAGCGCGCTCGAGGCGGCGTGGGGCGAGTTCAAGCTCACCGTGTTCGTCGCGATCGGCGCGGCGATGTCGACGCTCGCCGCGCTCGCGACGGGCGTCGCCGGCGACAACGGCCCCGTGCACCTCGCGAGCTTCCTCGCGTTCGCGCGCCTCGCGCCCGAGCGCGAGGTCCTCGTGATGTTCGTCTTTCCGGTGCAGCTGCGGTGGGTCGCGGCCGTGGCGGCGGCGCTGACGGCGATACAGCTGCTGACCGGCGACATGGGCTCGCGCGCGCGCCTGCTCGCGGGGCTGTCCGCGTACCTCGTCTACTTCGGCGCCGGCCATCTCGCCGACGTGCGCCAAGCGTGGCGGCGGCGCGGCCTGTGATCGCCGCCGCGCTCGCCGTCCTGCTGGCCGCGCCCGCGGACGCGGCGTCGGTGAAGCTGTTCGCGTTCGACGACCGCGGCGGGCCGCTGGACGCCGCGGGCCTCGCGCGCCGCCTGGCGCGCGCCGACGAGAAGGAGCCGGACCTCGCGAAACTGCCGGTGTGGGCGGTGCCCGTCGACGGCAAGTCCCCGCGGCAGCGCCTGAAGATCTCCCAGGAGGGCAAGCTGGTCCTCGGCTCGTGGGAGAAGGCGGACCGCGTGCGCCTCGAACTCGTCTGGCCGGTCGAGGAGGACGGCTACAACGCCGTCGGAGCCGACAAGGGCGGGGCCGGCTTCGGCGACGGCGAGGTCGTCTTCCTCGACGAGGAGATCGCGGCGACGCAGTACCGCCTCTTCAAAGACATGTGGAAGCGCCGCATCAGCGACTGGCAGCCCCTGTACAAGCCCGGCAAGAAGGCCAAGGCGCTCGCCGACGAGGCCAAGGACGGGATGGCCGCGGCCGCCGGCGAGAAGGAGACGCCCGCGCGCGTGAAGGCGTACAAGTCCGCCCTGCACGCGACCTCGCTCGCGTGGGAGAAGGCGCTTTTCGAGCACGGACTGCAGCACGCGCTCGACGAGCGCCGCGCGCCCGGCCTCCGATTCGGCCTGACGCTCGACGAGAGCATGCTCAAGCGCCTCGACGATCTCGATTGGATCGCCGAGGCCGTGCGCCGCTCCGGCGCCGAGTGGGTGCGCCTCGTGTTCCGGGCCAACGGCCCCGACTTCCTCTATTCCTCCCTGCGCTCGTTCAACGAGTACGACGGCGTCGTCGAGGAGCTCGCGCGCAACAAGGTCCAGGTCATGGGCTGCGTGCTCGATTCGACGCAGTGGCCGAAGACGCTGACGCCCGAGCTGTACGCGGAGCGGACGAAAAACCTCGTGCTCCACTACCGCGGCAAGATCTCGAGCTGGGAGGTCGGAGCGGAGCTCAACGGCGACTGGCTCGGCGGCGCGAGCGCGCCGTTCACTCCGGACCAGGTCCACCGCATCTACTCCTCCGGCGCCGCGAAGGTCAAGGAGATCGACCCCGCGCTCGAGACCGTCGCGACGCTGTACGCGTGGGAGGAGACGGCGCCCGACGCCGCGCACGCGCTCTCGGGCTGGCTGCCGGTCCAGGTCAAGCGCGGCTTCGGCCGCGACCTCGACGTCGTCGGCCTCAGCGTCCAGCCCGAGGACAACCCGATGGGCATGGGACTCGAGCGCGCCTTCGACGCCGTCGGCGAAGCGCTGCCCGCGCAGAAGCTCATGATCTCCAGCCTCGGCTACGTCGAGAAAGAAGAGCTCAAGGGCTACTGGTGGCTGGCGCCCGACGACGTCGACGGCGCGCGCAAGGACATCGCGATCCTCTACGCGACGGCCTCCTGCGCGATGCCGCGCTCTTTGTGCGGCGGCTTCTGGTGGCAGACGCTCGACCAGATGCTCCCCCCGGCCGGCGCAAGGCCACCGACCTCTACAAGGTCTGGCGCCGCACGCTCGAGCAGCTCGGCCGCCGCGACGAAAAGAGCAAAGAATAGCGCCCGTTTGGTAAGATAGGGCGTCGCGAGCCGGTAGCTCAGTGGTAGAGCACGTGCCTTTTAAGCATGTGGTCGTGGGTTCGATCCCCACCCGGCTCACGGCTCAGATTTCGCATTTGCCTCCATCGTCTAACGGTTAGGACGCGGCCCTTTCAAGGCTGAAACAGGGGTTCGATTCCCCTTGGGGGCACCACTTTCTCGGTGCTTGCGTTCATTAGGTTCCGCGCCCCCAAGGGGAATCGAATCTAAAGAAAGGCGCGTGCGCTGCACGCGCCGCCCCTTGGGGGCGCCAATTTTTGCTGTCCGCCAACCTCGGAGACGTCCTCGTCCGCCGGCTGCTGGCCTTCGCCGCGCTCGTGCCGCTGACGCTCGCCGGAGCGGGCGTTCTCGCGCTGCGCCGGGGCGCGGCGAGCGTGGAGACCGTCGCGGTCGCCGCGAGCGTCGTCAACTCGATCCTGATGATGGGCGCCGTGCTGTGGGCCGGCGCGCGGGTGCGGCGCCTCGATCGCGAGCGCGAACGCGTGGCCGAGGAGCTGCGCCTCTCGCACGAGCATTACGTGCGCGCCGTCGAAGGCTCGACCGACGGGCTCTGGGATTGGGACGTCGTCACGAACAAGGTGTACTTCTCGCCCCGCTGGAAGACGATGCTCGGCTGGGCCGACGGCGACCTGCCCAACGACTTCACGACCTGGGTGAATCTCCTGCACCCCGATGACGCCGAGCGCGCGCAGAAGGCGGTGAAGGACTACCACGACGGGGCCATCCCGGCCTATGAGGTCGAGCACCGCCTCAAGCAGAAGGACGGTACCTACCGCTGGATCCTCGCGCGAGGGACCGTCCTGCGAGGGGCCGACGGGCGGATCCTGCGCATGTCGGGGTCTCACGCGGACATCGACGCGCGCAAACGCGCCGAGGAGGTGCTGCGCGAGAGCGAGGAGCGCTTCCGCCAGGTCACCGAGAACATCCGCGAGGTGTTCTGGCTCGCCGAGGGCGACGTCGTCATCTACATGAACAAGGCCGCCTGGGAGCAGGTCTGGGGGCGGACCCTGCCGCCGCTCCCGGAGGTCGCGAAAGCGTGGACGGAGTCCCTCCACCCCGAGGACCGGGAGCGCGTGCTCAAGGCGACCGCGCAGCGCGTCGGCCCGCTGGATCACACGTACAGGATCATCCGCCCCGACGGCTCGACGCGCTGGGTGCGCGACCGCATGTTCCCCGTCCTGGACGCCGCCGGGCGGCCGTACCGCCTCGCCGGGCTCTCCGAGGACGTGACCGAGCCGCGCCTGCTCGAGGGCGAGCTGCGCGCCGCCCGCGACGCCGCCCTTGCTTCGGCGAAGGCGAAGTCGGAGTTCCTCGCGAACGTCAGCCACGAGCTGCGCACGCCGCTCAATGCGATCAACGGCATGTGCGAGATCATGTCGCGCGAAATCCTGGCCGAGCCGACCGCCTCCCGCGTGCGGCTGGCGCACGACGCCGTGCAGGTGCTCAGCGCGATCATCGACGACCTGCTCGACGTCGCGAAGATGGAGGCCGGGCGCATGTCGCTCGATCCCCAGCCGACCGATCTGCGCCGCACGCTCGAAGACTCGGCCGCGTTCTTCCGCGAGGTCGCCGCGCGCAAGGGGCTGGCGCTCGAGATCGCGGCGGGCGAGTCCTTGCCGTCGAGCGTGCTGGCCGACTCCCTGCGCCTGCGCCAGATCGTGTCGAACCTGCTCGCGAACGCGATCAAGTTCACGGAGAAGGGCACGATCCGGCTCGAGGCGGGCGCGCGGCCCGCGGGCGGCGACGTCGTCCGCGTGCGGGTGGCCGTGACCGACACGGGCATCGGCATTCCCGAGGAGTCGCAGGAGCGCCTGTTCACTCCGTTCAGCCAGGCCGACCCGTCGACGACGCGGCGCTACGGCGGGACGGGCCTCGGCCTGGCGATCTGCCGCCGGCTCGTCGAGATGATGAGCGGCGACATCGGGCTCGACAGCGCGCCCGGGCGCGGGTCGACGTTCTGGTTCGAGGTCGAGCTCCCGCTGTCCGACAAGGCGGCGGCCGACGCGGCCGCCCGTCGCCCGGCGGCGCCGGACCTGTCCACGCGGCGGCTCCTCGTCGTCGACGACAACGCCGTCAACCTGCGCATCACGCTCGAGATGCTCGCGCTGCTCGGCGCCAAGGCCGACTCCGCGGAGAACGGCCGCGAGGCGCTCGACGCCCTCGCGCGGACGCCGTACGACCTCGTCCTCATGGACTGCTCGATGCCGGTCATGGACGGCTACACCGCCACCCTGCGCCTGCGCGAGCGCGAGGCCGGCGGGCCGCGCACGCCCGTCGTCGCGCTGACGGCGCACGCCCTGCCGGCCGACCGCGAACGCTGCCGGGTCGCCGGCATGGACGACTATCTCGCCAAGCCCGTGACGCTCGAGCGCCTCTCCGCGGTCGTGTCCCGCTGGGCGGCGCCCGTGGACCCGGAAACGCTCGAGCGCGCCGCGGCACTCGCGCGAGAGGCCGCTCCCGCCTGGCGCGAGGACTATCTCGCCGACGCGTCGCGCCTGCTCGCGACGATCCGCTCCGCCGCCTCCGCCGTCGAGCTGCGGCGCGCGGCGCATACGCTCAAGAGCGCGAGCGCCGCGCTCGGCGCGCGCCGCCTCGCGGCGCTGTGCGCCCGCGCGGAGGCCGAAGGGACCGTCGCTCCGGAGGCGCTCGAGGAGCTGGAGCGGGAGTTCGCGCTCGTCACGACGGCCCTGCGCTCGCCGGGCCCGATTATCTTATAATCGGCCCATGCCTCCGCTGAAGATCGCCGTCTGCGGCGCCTCGGGCCGGACCGGCTCGCGCGTCGCCGCGCTGGCGGCCGTCGACGCGCGCTTCCACCTTCTCGCCCGCGTCGGCCGCGCGCAGGCCGCCGCGTTCGAGGACGAGGTCGGCGCCTGCGGCGCGGTCGTCGACTTCACCGCCCCGGAGGCCTCCGTGCGCTTCGCCGCCGCCTGCGGCCGCGCGAAGGTGCCGCTCGTGATCGGCACCACGGGGCTGACCGACGTCCAGCGCGCCCAGGTCGCGGCCGCCGCGCGCAAGACCGCGGTCTTCATGGCCCCGAACTTCTCGCGGGGCGTGACCTTGCTCCTGCACCTGGCCTCCGAGGCGGCGCGCCGCCTGCCGGACTACGACGCCGCGATCGTCGAGACCCATCATAAAGGAAAGAAGGACGCCCCCTCCGGAACCGCGCTGCGCCTCGCGCAGGCCGTGGCCGAGGGGCGCCGCTCCGACGCCGCCGTGCCGACGTCTTCTCTGCGCGTCGGCGGCGTCGTCGGCGACCACGAGCTGACTTTGGCCGGCCCCTACGAGCGGCTCACGCTCACGCACGCCGCCGAGTCGCGCGACGCGTTCGCGCTCGGCGCGCTCGAGGCGGCGCTCTGGGTCGCCAAGAAGCGCCCCGGCCTCTACGACATGCTCGACCTCATGGGCCTGCGGTGACGCCGGCCTCGCTCTGGCGGTCCTGGACCGCGCTGTTCGAAGAGGAACCGGCGGACGCCCCGCGCTACGATCCCGTCCACCTGGCGACGGTGTTCGTCGCGTGCCAGGCCGCCGCGGGCGCGCTGTTCTGGCTCCTGTGGACCTTGATGGTCTACGAGGGCGGCTTCGGGACGGGCGAAGGGCGCCTGGGCAATTTCGCGGCGGGGCTGATCCTGGCCGCCGCCGCCCTGGCGCTGCGCCGCGCGGCCCGCAAGAAGTGAGGCCGGCGCTCTTCCTCCTCGGCGCCAACCTCGGGCGCCGCGACGCGGCCCTCGCGAAGGCCGTTTCCGCGCTGCGCCGCCTCGAGGGCGTCCGCGTTCTGAAGACGTCCCGCTTGTACGAGACCGCGCCCGTCGGGCCCAGCTCCAAGCCGTACCTGAACCTGGCCGTGCGCGCCGTGACCTCCCGCACCGCGATGGGCCTGCTCATCGAGGCCAAGCGCCTCGAGGCCGCCGCCGGGCGCCGCCCGGGCGCGCGCTGGACGGCCCGCGTCCTCGACGTCGACGTCGTCTCGCTCGGCCGCGAGCGGACGCGCACGCCCTGGCTGACGGTTCCTCACCCGCTCATGGCGCGGCGGCCTTTCGCCGCGGCCCCGCTGGCCGACGTCGCTCCCTCCTGGCGCCCCATCCTCGCGGCTATGAACCCCCCGCCGGGAATTGTTAGACTCTGGCGTCATGGCCGATAAGACCAAGACGCCCGCTCCTCCCAAGCCCGTCACCGTCGCGACCCTGCTCGACATGAAGCGCAAGGGCGTCAAGATCGCGATGCTGACCGCCTACGACTTTCCGACCGCCCGTCTGGCCGAGGAGGCCGGCGTCGACGTGCTCCTCGTCGGCGACTCGGTCGGCATGACCAAGCTCGGCTACGAGAGCACCTTGCCCGTCACGGTCGACGAGATGCTCCACCACACGAAGGCCGTCAAGCGGGGCAGCTCGCGCGCGCTCCTCGTCGCGGACATGCCCTACCTCAGCTACGAGGTCGACCCGAAGGACGCCGTCCGCTCCGCCGGCCGCCTGATGAAGGAAGGCGGCGCGCACGCGGTCAAGGTCGAGGGCGGCAAGGAAGTCGCGCCGACGATCAAGGAGCTCATCCGCATCAACGTCCCCGTTTTCGGCCACCTCGGCCTGACGCCGCAGTCGGTCAACCGCTTCGGCGGCTACAAGGTCCAGGGCCGCCGCCCCGAGGACGCCGAGCGCATCGTCACCGACGCGCGCATCCTCGAGGCCGCCGGCTGCTGCGCGGTCGTCCTCGAGTGCGTCCCCGCCGACCTCGCCAAGGAGGTCACCAAGCGCCTGCAGATCCCGACGATCGGCATCGGCGCCGGCCCGCACTGCGACGGCCAAGTCCTCGTCAGCGACGACATGCTCGGCCTCTCGGAGTCCGGGCCGACGAAATTCGTCAAGCGCTACGCCGACCTGCGCGAGCGCGCGCTCAAGGCCGTCGGCGAGTACTGCCGCGAGGTGCGCGAGGGCTCCTTCCCCGGCCCCGAGCACTCGTTCTCCTCCGAGAAATGATCTGGGTCGCCGCCGTCCTCGTCCTCGCCGCGGGCGTCTACGCGCTGTGCTGGTGGGGCGCCGGGATCATCCTGCATCCGCCGGCGATGTCCCCGATGTGGATTTTCCCCGAGCAGTTCGGCCTGCGCTACGAAAAGGTCGCCTTCAAGACGCGCGACGGCCTCCAGCTGCGCGGCTGGCTGATCCCGTCGGCCACGGGAGGCGACCGCACGATCCTGATGTGCCACGGCTGGGGAGACAACAAGGGCGAACTGCTCAAGCAGACCTGGTTCCTCAGCGAGGCGGGCTTCAATCTGTTCTACTTCGACTTCCGCTCGCACGGGGAAAGCGAAGGCGAGATCACGACGATCGGCGGCATGGAGACGATCGACTTCGACGCGGCCATGGAGTGGCTGCGCCGCGAGCGTCCGGCGCTGGCGCGCTCGGCCGGCGTGTTCGGGCTGTCCATGGGCGCGGCCGTGACGGTGGCGTCGCTGCCGAAGCACCCCGACCTGCGCTGCGCCGCCGTCGAGAGCCCGTTCTCCGACTACCGGACCGTGATCACGCGCTGGGCCTGGAACAACATGCGCATCCCGTACTGGCCCCTGGTCTGGCTGACCACCGTGATCCTGCGCCGCCGCGTCGCCGACCCCATGGTCGACCGGTTCAACCCCGTCGAGGCCGCGCCGAAGGTCGCGCCGCGCCCTCTGCTGGTCATCGGCGGGGAGCTCGACCGGCTCATGACCCCCGAGGACGTCAAGAAAGTCTACGCGGCCGCGGGAGAGCCGAAGCAGCTGTGGATGGTGCCGGGCGCCTGGCACGCGAAGTGCCGCGAGGCCGCGGGGCTGGAGTACGACACGCGGCTCATCGGCTTCTTCGCTCGGGGGCTGGCGTGAAGGCCGCCGCGCTCGTGCGCACGAAGGGAGCGCTCGCCGCGCTGGTCGCCGGCTGGCGCCGGAAGGGCCTGTCGGTCGGCTTCGTCCCCACGATGGGAGCGCTGCACGCGGGCCACGCCGAGCTCGTGCGCCGCGCCGCGCGCGAGAACGACCGCGTCGTGGTGTCCGTCTTCGTCAACCCGAAGCAGTTCGGCCCGAACGAGGACTACGGCCGCTACCCCCGCGCCCTGCCCGCCGACCGGCGGCTCGTCTCCGCGGCCGGCGCCGCCGCCGTCTACGCCCCGTCGGCCGACGAGATGTACCCGAAGGGCTTCACGACTCACGTCGAAGTCGAGGGGCTTTCCGACCTGTACTGCGGCAAGTACCGCCCCGGCCACTTCCGCGGCGTCGCGACGGTCGTGCTCAAGCTCTTCAACCGCGTCCGGCCCGACCGCGCCTACTTCGGCGAGAAGGACTGGCAGCAGGTGCGCGTGCTCGAGACGATGGTGAGAGACCTCGACGTTCCCGTCGAGATCGTGCGCGTGCCGACCGTGCGCGAGGGCGACGGGCTCGCGCTGTCGAGCCGCAACGCCTACCTGAGCGCGGACCAGCGCGCCGCCGCGCCCGCCCTGCGGCGGGCGCTCGAGGCGGGGCGCCAGGAGCACCGCCGTCCCCATTCCCGGCCGGAGACGGTCGCCGCCGCGGTCCGCGCGTCGCTGGCGAAGTCCCCCTCAAGGTCCAGTACGCCGCCGTCTTCGAGGGCCGGCTGCTCGTCGCCGCCTACCTCGGAAAGACCCGGCTCATTGACAACGTCCCTCTCTAAATAAGTTACGATAACGACCTCATGACGCAGAAAGGCCACGGACACGACAAGCCCGCCGCCCACGTGAAGCCTCCCTATAAGAGGGCTCAGTACTGGGTCGACGCCCCGCTGCAGCTCCAGATGGTCGGCTTCGTGATCCTCCTCATCGCGGCGAGCCTGCTGCTGACGACGTTCAGCGTGTTCCGCGGGGTCCAGGAGACCTCGATCTCCTCGCGGCAGATCTTCCACTCCCTGGAGTGGATCAAGTCCGCGCTGCGCGCCCCGCTGCTGCTCGCCTCGGCGATCTCCCTGCTCGCCGGCGGTCTCGTCACCTTGTTCTGGTCGCACCGTTTCGCCGGCCCCCTGCGCGTGCTGTCGGCCGGCATCGCGCGCGTGCGCCACGGCAACCTGGCGGTGCCGGTGCGGGTGCGCACGACCGACGCGCACCAGGACCTCGCGCGCGAGTTCCAGCTCATGCAGGACGAGCTGCGCAAGATGGTCGAAGCCGACCGCGCCCACATCGCCGAGGCGACGGCGCTCCTCGAGAGCGCGAAGTCCACCCCCGAGGTCGCGAAGGCGCTGGATCATCTGCGCCAGGCGTGCGCGAAGTACCACCTCTGATGAAGGCCGCGCTCCTCGCGGCTCTCCTCGCTCCCTCCGCCCACGCCGCTCCCGCCGCTGCCGCCGCCCCTTCCTCGGGCCCCGCGCTCACCTTGCTGCTCGAGACCTTCGGCGCGCCCGGCGTCGAGACCTTGGCCGAGCGCGGCGTCATCGTCCTGCAGGGCAAGCCCGGCGCGCGGCGCCTGGCGGCCGTGCACTGGAAGGCGCTCGACGCGCTCGACCGCGCGGCGTCCTCCTGCCTCGCGCTCGCGGCCGCGGCCGACTCCCTCGGCAAGGAAGCTCCGCCCAAGCGCGCCGAGACGGGCTTCAAGGCCTGCCGGTCGCTGCCCGCCGACGGCCTGCTGACGTCCTCGCTCGCCGGGCTCGCCGCCGCCCTTCAGGCCGCGCACGAGGAAACCTGGGCGCTCGAGTCCTCGGGCGCCGCGCTGACGGGCCCGGCCGGCAAGCCCAACATCTTCGACACGCCGTGGGGCAAGGACCTCGCCGCTCGCCGCCACGCCGACGCGCTCGAGAACCCGTCCTCGCTGGTCAAACCGCTGTTCGACGAGCTGCTCGCCGCTCCGCGCACCGACAAGGACGCCTCCGCCGCGCTCGCGGCGGAGGCGTCCGCGCGCGGCGCCGCCGCCGTGGAAGGCCTCATCGCGTCCGACGCCGAGAAGGGAGTCCTCTCCGAGGAGCTGCGCGCGCAGCTGCGCCGCACGCTCATCAACGAGCGCCGCCGCTGGGCCGCCGCCAAGGCCCGCGCCGCCGCCGCGGATCTGCTCGGCAAGGCATCCGTGAGAAAAGAGCTCGAGGACCTTCGCGGCGCCGCCAAGGCCCTGGCATCCCGACCCGGCCTGCCGGCCGCCCTCGAGGCCGCCTCGACGCGCGTCTCCGCCGCGAGCGGGCCGAAGCTGCTCTCGGCCGGCTTCCATCTCCAGGAGCCGACGCGTCTGGCCCAATACGAGCTCGGCGACGACGCGACCGCCTCCGGCGCCTATTGGGTCGACGGGCTCAAGGAAGGCGCCTCCGCCGACATCGAGGAGACGACGGTCGTCGAGACCGACCGCGGCTTCTCCGCCGTCGAGACCAAGTCCCACTCGCGCCGCAACGGCGGGCCCTACCCCTACGCCCGCACCGTGCGGATCGCGGAGACGCGCCCGTTCGCGCTGCGCTCCTTCGTCTCGGGCGCCGGCTCCAACGCGCTCGCCGAGCGCGTCGAGGCCCCGGTCGCCCGCGACTTCGAGCTCGCCCTCCTCAAGGAATCCGAGGCCGCCGGCCTGCGCGCCTCCTGCCGCCTCAAGGACGCCGAGTCCGCCTACGCCGCGCTCGAGGCGCTCGTCGCCGAGCCCGCCAAGGTCAAGCCGCAGTACAAGGACCTCGGGACGCGCGCGCGCGCCGCCGCGAAGGCCGCCAAGGCCGACGGAGACGCCGCGCTGAAGCTCGAGGAGGCGCTCGCCGCCGCCCGCGCCGACTCCGCGCCCCAGCTGTGCCGCTACGAGACCGCGCGCGTCGACGAGGCGCTCAAGCTCGCGCGCAAGCTGCCGCCCGGCTGCGACGCGTCCCTGCCCGAGCTCCATTCCCTGCGCGCGACGATCCAGAAGCGCGCCGCCGACCAGAACTGGTTCCTGCGCGCCTCCGCGGACGCGCGCTCCAAGCGCAAGTCGTGCGACCTCGAGGGCGCCCTCGGCCGTTGGTCCGAGGCCCTCGCCGCGCTCGACGCCGATCCG
Source organism: Elusimicrobiota bacterium (assembly GCA_023213235.1). Classification (GTDB taxonomy): domain Bacteria; phylum Elusimicrobiota; class Elusimicrobia; order UBA1565; family UBA9628; genus GWA2-66-18. The sequence goes on from CP096137.1 coordinate 2,533,948, forward strand.
GGCGCCCGCTGCGGCAAGGCCGCCGAAGAGGAAGCCAAGGCGAAGGCCGAAGCCGCCGAGGCCGCGCGCCTGATCGCCTGGCGCGCGACGCTCGCCGCCCAACTCGCGCGCGCCGAAGCCGAGACCGATCCCGCCCGCCGCCTCGCGGCCGTGCGCCCCGTGCGCTCGCGCCTCGGGGACCTGAAGGAGAAGGCCGGGTGCTTCGGCGCGGAATCCAAGCGCGCCGACGCGCTCGCCGCCGCCGCCTCGAAGGCGCTGTCCGCGCCGGCCGACGCCGAGAACCGCCTGCCCTCCGACGGGGCGCTGTACTCCGTCGTCGCCGATATCCGGGCCGAGCGCGCCAAGCGCATCGAGGCCGCCACGTCCGTCGAGCGGGCCGCCTCCGAAGCGGCCGCCGCTCCCGCCGAGGCGCCCAAGGCCGCCGCTCCGGCGAAGAAGCAGCCCGCCAAGCGTCCTGCGCGCAAGGCGAAGGGGGCTCCCAGTGACGCTCGCGCTGACGCTCGCCCTCCTGGCATCCGCCGCCGGCGCCGCGCCGCGGCCCGCCGCCAAACGCCCCGCCCGCCAGGCCGCTCCGGCGAAGGCCAAGCCCGCGGCCGCGCCGGCGGCGGCCGCGTCCGAGACGCTCGACGAGGTCTCGCTGTTCGGCCTCGGCGCCGCCGTGACGGCGCAGGACGACGCCCTGCTCGTGGCCGCCGTGCGCCCCGGCTCGCGCGCCGACTCGGCCGGGCTCAAGGCCGGCGACCGCCTACTGCGCGCCGACGGCCCGCTCGCCGACCCGGCCAAGCTCGCCGCGGCCCTGCGCGGCTGGACGCCGGGCACCCGCCTGGGCCTCGTCGCGCGGCGCGGCCTCGAAGTCCGCTCCGTCGAGACGGGCTCGATCGAGCCCGCCAAGGCCTACACGCGCGGCGACAAGGATCTGTCCCCGCACGAGCGCGCGCTGGCCGCCGGCCGCTCGAAGCAGTCGGCCGCCGACGGCAAGGCCGTGGTCGGCGCCGTCGGCCCGCTGACCGTCGCGGTGAGGACCGACCAGGGCCTGTGGACGCGCTTCCCGAAGGGCCTGCCCGCCGGCCTCAAGAAGGGCGACGAGCTCGTCGTCGAGGCGGCCACGGGCCTGACCGTCGACGCGACCCTCGACTTCCTCGCGGTGCCGCCCGGCTCCAAGCTGCGCGCGCGCGTCGTCTCCGCCGAGGACGACGGCCAGGCGCGCCAGGTGCGACTCGCCTTCTACGCCCTGGACCTCGCCGGCGGCGGCAGCTACCCCACGCTCGGCGCCGCGACGGCCGTCTCCGGCGACCAGCGCTTCGCCCGCGTGACCGGGGGCGGAACCTTGGTCGCGGCCGCCCCGTTGCCCGACGCGAAGCGCCGCGCCCCCGAGCCCGTGCTCGACGCCGACGCGCGCCTGCGCGTGCGCCTGCTCGAGCCTCTCGTCGTCGACGAGGCGCCCTCCTTCTGGCGCGGCGGCCCCGGCCTGTGGGTCAAGACCGTCGAGGACTCCGGCCGGCGCATGTTCGAGATCACGCACGCGATCCCCGGCCGCTCCGGCGACGCCGCGGGGCTCAAGCCCGGCGAGCGCCTCGACTCGATCGGCGGCCGCTCCACGGAGAAGATGGACTTCGCCGAGGCGATCGACCGCCTCTATGGAGCTCCGGGCTCCGACGTGGACGTCTCGGTCGTGCGCGGCAAGAGCGTCCCGCTCAAGCTCAAGCGCGGCGTGAAGTGGTCCGGCGGCAAGGCGGAGCCGCTGCCTCTCGCCTACCTCTCGCGCTAGCGCCTCCCCGGCGCGCCGCCCGGCGGGAATAACACCCTCGCCCCCTCTGCTCTTTAAAGCGCAACTTCCCCGAATAGCCGCGCTATATCCCTCCGTTGGAGGACGATGGCGCTTTAAAGAGCAGAAGGCGGAACGGAAGAAGTCGCGCCCGGCTTTTACTTTTCGAGCTTCTCGAGAAGCTTCTTCGCGTCGGCGAGGTTGTCGGGATATTCGGCGGGGTCGGCGGGATCTTTTATCGCTTCGACCAGCTTGAGGACCTTGATCGCGTCCTCCTTGCGGCCGAAGTGCAGGTAGGCCTCGGCGAGCGGCTGATGGTTGGCGGTGTAGCGCGGCGAGAGCTTGAGCGCCGTCTCGAACTCGGCGAGCGCCTTCTTCTTGTCCCCGCCTGCGAAGCCCGGCAACTGCCACAGGATTTCGGCGAGGACATTGTGGGCGCCGCCGTGCGATGGATCAAGCGCCAACGTGGCGGCCATGTCCTTCTTGATCGTCTTGATCGCGAAGAGAGCCTTCATCATGCCCTTCGTCTCGGCCCAGCGGCCGAGCGCGACGCCGTGCCAGAAATGCGCATCAGCGGTTCCAGTCGATACCGCCAAAGACGATTCGCAGTCGAGCTTGGCCGATTCGTACTCTGCGAGTCTCTCCGATTTCTTTTTCAGAGATTCGCCGCGACGCACCTTAGCGCGACAAAGCCTCCACAATGCGCCGGCATCCGTGCTTCCGCCGCCCATGCCTCCGCTCCTGACGCTCAGCGAAAGCTCTTGAATATTTTTCTGTAGGTTGTCGCCTTCATTGCGGTGGAAATACAACTCATCGAAGTCGGCGGCCGCGGCTAAATTGGCCAATACCGCGACGAGCGCGAGGCTTGACACCGCCAGCGCCGCCGCCTTGCGCGCCCACTTCGCCGCGTTCTTCATCGCGTCCGCCTCGCTCGTCGCTCCCGCATCGGAAAAGGAAACCACTTTCTCGAACGGGAAGCGCGCGCCTTTCTGTACCAGCCCCGCGACGGCGACGCACCGGTTCGCGCGCCGCGCGAGAGCGACAGGCGCCTTACCGTACAGGCTCGTGCGGTCGAGGCGGCCCTCGCCGGTGACGACGAGGTCGGCGCTCTTGAGCGCCCTGCCCGCGCCCGTCCGGTCGATGATCCAGTCCGCGCCGGGAACGATCTCGGCCCGGGCGAAGGCGAGCAGACCCGCGCCGAGCCCCCGGCGGCTCCCGCGCCGGGAACGGCGGCCACCGAGACGCCGAGGTCACGGTGCAGCGCACGCGCCCAGACGGCCAGCGCCCGGTCGAGGGCGCGCACCTGAGCGGGCGAGGCCCCTTTCTGCGGGCCGAACACGCGCGCCGAGCCCTTGGGGCCGAGCAGCGGGTTCGTCACGTCGGAGAGCGCGATCACCTTCACGCCGGACAGCAGAGTCCGGACCGCGCGCGCGTCCACCGAGCACAGGCGCGGCAGGTCAGCGGCGCCGTCGGGCAGCTCGCGGCCGTCGCAGTCGAGCAGGCGGGCGCCGAGGGCGCGCGCCATGCCGGCGCCGCCGTCGTTCGAGGCCGAGCCTCCCATTCCGACGATGATCGTCCGCGCCCCGCGCCGGACCGCGTCGCGCATGAGGTCGCCGGTGCCGCGCGTGGTCGCCGCCATCACGCGGCGGCGCGCCGGCGCGACGAGGGCCAACCCGGAGGCTCGGGCCATTTCGATGACCGCCGTCCTCTTTCCAGAGATCCAGAGGTAGGACGCCCGGCGCCTTTCGCCCAGAGGACCGTGGGCCGGCGCGGAGACGAGCGCCCCGCCTTGCGCCGCGCGCAGCGCGTCGATCAGGCCGTCGCCGCCGTCGGCGACCGGTATCGCGGTCACGCGCGCGCCCCTCAAAGCGGAGCGGACGCCGCGGGCCATGGCCCGAGCGGCGTCCGCGCACGACAGCGAACCCTTGAAGGCGTTCGGAGCGACGAGTACCTTCACCCTACGGGAACATGCCGCGGATCGTCGCGGCCTTGCCGAGGCGGCGCAGGCCGACCATGAAGGCGCCCATGCGCATGTCGATCTTCTCCTTCTTGGAGAGATCGTAGACCTCGGTGAACGCCCCGACGATGATGTCCTGCAGGCGGGCGTTGATGTCCTTCTCGCTCCAGAAGTAGGCCTGCATGTCCTGGACCCACTCGAAGTAGGAGACCGTCACGCCGCCGGCGTTGGCCAGGATGTCGGGCACGACCGTGATGCCCTTGGCGAAGAGGATCTTGTCGGCGTCGTTGGTCGTCGGGCCGTTGGCGCCCTCGATGACGTACTTGGCCTTGATCTTGTCGGCGTTATGCTTCGTGATCGTGCCTTCCATGGCCGCCGGGATCAGGATGTCGCAGGGCAGCTCGATGACCTTGTCGACGTCGACCTTCTCGGCCTTCGGGTAGCCGGCGATCGAGTCGTGCGTCTTGCGGTACTCCATGATGTCGTGGAGATCGAGTCCCTTCGGGTCGTAGAGGCCGCCGCCGACGTCGGAGATGCCGACGACCTTGGTGCCGTGCTCCACGAAGATATTGGCGGCGTTGCTGCCGACGTTGCCGAAGCCCTGGACGACGACGGTCGCCTTGCGCAGGTCGAAGCCCTCGCGCTGGGCGAGTTCCCGCGTGACGTAGAAGACGCCGCGGCCGGTCGCCTCGTTGCGGCCGAGCGAGCCGCCGATCTCGATCGGCTTGCCGGTGACGACGCCGGGGCAGGAGTAGCCGATCGTCATCGAGTAGGTGTCCATGATCCACGCCATGACCTCGGCGTTGGTGTTCACGTCGGGAGCGGGGATGTCCTTGTCCGGCCCGATGATGATCGAGATCTCCGCGGTGTAGCGGCGCGTCATGCGCTCGAGCTCGCCGCGGGACATCTTCTTCGGGTCGCAGATGATGCCGCCCTTGGCGCCGCCGTAGGGAAGGTTCACGACCGCGCACTTCATCGTCATCCAGAAGGAGAGCGCTTTGACCTCGTCGAGGGAGACCGACGGGTGGTAGCGGATGCCGCCCTTGGCCGGGCCGCGGTCCATGTTGTGCTGGATGCGGTAGCCCTCGAAGACCTTCACCGAGCCGTCGTCCATCTTGACGGGCACGGACACCGTGAGGATGCGCTTGCAGTGGCGCAGGCGCTCGAGCGCGAAGGGCTCGAGCTTCATCGCCTTGCCGGCGCGGTCCAGCTGCTCCATCGCTTGATGCCAGGGATTCTCGTGCATGGCTTCGACGACCTCCGGGTGCTTCGCGACGACGGGCTTGGGGGCGGATTTGGTGTCCATTCCCGGATTATACCCGAAAAGTGATGAAGGTCAAATGACCGAACGCAGAGGGTTCAAATGATAGAATCCGCGCGTGCAGTGGCGCAGCAAATGGACGTTCTGGGCGACGGTCGCGGCGGTCCTCGCCCTGATCAGCGTGCCGTCGATCGAGTGGATTTCCGCGCTCGGCGAGTACCGCTCCTTCCTGTCCGGCTGGCAGCCCGCGCCGCTGCGGCCCACGACGACGAGCTTCACCCCCGCGACGGCCGCCGCGACGCCCCGCTCGTCGCCGTCGAGTTCCGCCACCGCGCGCCGAAGGCCAAGTCGGTCGAGCTCGTCGGAGACTTCAACGCCTGGAAGCCGGGACTGCTCAGGATGACGCGCGGCGGCGACGGCGTCTGGACGCTCTCGCTGCCCGTCGTCGAGGGCCGGCACAAGTATCTGTTCCTCGTCGACGGCGACCCCAAAGTCGACGAGAAGGCCGACACGGCGGACGGCCCCGAGGGCCGGCGGGTGTCGGTGAGGACCGTCAAATGAAGGCCTTGGCCCTGCTGGCGCTGCTGGCCGCTCCCGCCGGCGCGGAGCAGGCGATGATCTGGCTTCCGCCCGCGAATTACAAGCGGTGGAGCGAGGTCGACGGCCTGCTGCGCGAGCGCTCGGAGTTGAAGCTGACGATCGGCGTCTCCCCGTCGATGGCCAGCCCCTCGTCAAGGCCGCGCTCGGGCCGTGGATCGAGAAAGGCCGCGTCGAGCTCGCCGCGCGCATCGACGGCGACCCGATCCTGGCCGCGATCGCCGCGCATTCGGTCGCGCCGCGGCCGCAGGACGCGCTCGAGCGCGCGGCCAACGCCGTCGAGCGGCTCGAGAAGCGCCTCGGCCGCAAGCCGACCGGCCTGCTCCCGGGAGCGGGGGCGCTCGACGCGCAGATAGGCCCGGCGCTGGGCGCCGCGGGCGCCGAGTGGATCCTCATCGGCCCCTACGCCGCCCCGGACGAGCCCTGGTCGGCGGCGGGCCCGTCGGTTCTCGTGCCCTCCGGCGCGGCGAAGATCTTCGACGAGAGCGTCTCGACGTCGTCGACGTTCGCCGCCGACTTCGCGTCGTTCGAGCAGCCCCAGGGCGGCTGGGCGCTCGCCGGCGAACTCGCGCGCGCGAAGAAGGACGCGCCGGCCGATCTCTCGGCGGCCGGGGCCTGGCCCGCCTGGGACGCCTCGTCCGCCGCGCCGCCGGCGGAGGGAACCGCGAAGGAGGCCTGGGACGCCTACGGCGCCGCGGCGAAGGCCGTCGAGAGGTTCCAGAACTCCGGCACGGCGGACCTCAACACGCTCGAGGCCGCGGTCGCGCTGCTTCGCCGCGCCCAGGCCGCGCGCTACTACCGCCCTTCGGAAGAAGAGGGCGTCCCGGCCGAACTCAAGTCCGCCCTCGTCGCGGTGTACAAGCGCCTGCGCCTGCCGGCGCCCGAAGGCCTTTACGGCGGCGCGTCCGCGCCCGGCGGCTCCTCCGACGGCCCCACCGGGGTCAAGGCGTCCGCGGGTCCCGACTGGATTGAATTCCGCGCGCCGTCGGGAGCCGTCGCGCTCTCCCCGCCGTCGCCGGCTCGACGGTCGCCTTCGCCGACGGCGGCGCCGCCGCCGACCCGTGGCGCCTGCGCTCGCTGCGCGCCGACTGGAACGAATCCGCCGTGACCGTGACCTTGAAGGTCGGCCGGGCCTTCGCGGGGCCGCCGCGCCCCGTTTACGAGGTCTATGTCGATGTCAACCGAGTGCTCGGCGCGGGACGAGTGCCCCTGCTGGAGGGCCGAGGCGCGGTGGTCTTCGCGCGCGACGCGTGGGAGCTCGCGCTGTCGATCGCCGGAAGCGAGGCGCGCCTCTACCGCGCGCGCGGCGGCGGCGAGCCCGAGGAGACGGCCGTCTACGAGGCGAAGTGGGCCGCCGACCGGGGCGAGGTCAAGGTCGCGGTGCCGCGCGCCGCGATGCGCGGCAATCCCGCGCGCTGGGGCTGGGCGGCCGTCGCCTTGGCCGAGGACCCCGCGCGCCCGAACCGCCGCCCCACCGCCTCCCTCGTCGGCGCCGACGGCACGATCCTGCTCGGCGCGCTGGTCCCCGCCGACGTGCAAAAGGCGATCCTGTCCCGCCAGAACCCCCGCGTCCCCGCCGCCCGCCTAGAATAGTTAAAGGGTGTCAGGCCTCACGATTAACGATTCCCGGCGTATCTCGAAATGCTCATCACGGTCGTATTGAGCCAAGCGGCGATGTCCGCGCGCCGATGACCGTAGCGGATGGCTTCCAGCACCATGCTGCGGCGAGCGTCGATGACCGGCTGTGTCTTGCGAATGCGCCTGAACTCGTCGACGGACAACCTGTGCCGCGCCTCGATGATCGCCGCGATCGCATCGAGACTCAACGGCTCGCTCTCGACCCACTCCGGCTCTTCCGAGCTCCACGGGCTGAAATCGGCCGGCAAGGGGAGATCGTCCTCAGGGCCCGTCGAACTCGACCATTTCCAGTCGCACGCCCGCTGGACGAGCCCTGCCTTCACCGGATTCTGGTGGACATATCGGATCGTATTGAATAGCTGGCGATCCTCGATGATGGAATCTGAGTAGAAACGGGCTTCGAAGAGATGCCCGCTTCTCTGGTGACGCAGATTGAAATAACACGCGTAAGAAGTGAGGAGGCTCTGCATGATCGCGGAGAGGGGCCTGGTCCCGACTCGGATTACCAGATGGAAATGATTCGGCATGAGGCAGTACGCCAACAGGTCCGCTCCGGCCTTCGCGACGGCGTCTTTCAGCGAATCGCGGAATCGCTCGTAGTCGCGCGCGTCGAGTAATATCTCTTTGCGGTCGACGCCGCGCGACACGACGTGGTAGACGCCGCCCGGGTGATGGAATCTCGATCGACGAGTCACCCTTAATATACGACTGAGCCCCCCAAATTGTTCCCTAGAGAATCGTTAATCGTGAGGCCTGACACCCTTTAACGGAGCGGTCTCTAGCGGCGGTGGACGCGGCGGGAGATGTCGGTGGAGTTCCCCTTGCCGTCGAGGACGGTGATCACGATCTCGTTCATTCCCTCCTTGACGGGCACGGTGACGAGGAAGTTTCCGTCGGCGTCGGCGCGGGTCTTCTTGCCGTTGACCTCGACCGAGAGGCGGTCGTCGCGCAGCACACCGGAGACCTTGACCGTGTCGGCGTCGATCGTGGCGTCCTCGGCGGGATAGGCGATGGTGACGGCCTTCTTGAGGTCGAGCGTGACCGCCGACGGCGCGCGCTTGACGCCGACCGTGTAGTAGCGCGGCTCGGAGAAGCGCCCCTCGGTGCCGAGAAGGTCGATGATCGCGATGCGCCACCAGTACGCGCCGGGCTTGAGGCCTTCCTCGCCGGGGCGCAGGCGGTCTTCCGGCTCGTACTTCTTCTCGAAGACGATCTTCGCGAAATCCCGGTCCTCGGCCGCCTGGATGCGGTAGCCCATGATGGGAAGACCGACGCGCAGGGATTGGAGGTCGCCGCGCAGGCTGTCGGCGTCGGCCTCCGGGGCCGGGGGCGCGGCCGCGGGACCGCGCGGTTCCGGCGCGGCGCCGCCGCCCACCTTGACGGCCGACGCGTACTCGAACGCCCGGTTCTCGAGCTCGGGCAGGTCCGCGATCGCCTTCGGCACCTCGGGCGCCAGGCCGGGCTGCACGCGCGTGCCCATGCCGGCCGGAACGTCGACGCTGATGCCCTGCGCGTCGACGGCGGCCATGCCCTTGTACACCTCGACGCGCGTCGTCAGGTCGGGCTCGACGCTCGCGGCGTAGCGCGTGTCCCGCGAACGCGGCGTGACCGACGCCGTCGCCGTGACGACGCGCGCGCGCCCGGCGAACACGGAACCGGACTTCAGCTCGAGGTCTCCGTCGCGGCCCGCGGGCTTGATGACGGCCATCGAGTTCTGCTCGAGGCTCAGCAACTCGCGGTCCAGGAGCTTCACGCGCGCCTTCGACTCCTCGAGCGTGCGGACCGAGTCGCCCTGGAACAGCTCCATCTCGAGCTTGCCCGACTTCCAATCGGCCGTCTCCTTGCGGCGGTAGAGCACGCGATTGACCGCGTACACGAGATGGGCGGCGCGCAGCTGCGATTTGATGAGGCGCACCGGGACGCGCAAGGTCATACCCGGAAGCGCGATGGTCGGGTCCTTCGTCGGCAGGCGGTTGTGCTTGATGATCTCGTCCCACTTCGACGGATCCTTGAGGTACTTGTTGGCGATCGCCCAGAGCGTGTCGCCGGGCTTGACGACGACGGCCTGGAACGCCGACGCGTCCTCCTGCGCGCGGGCCGGCGCGGCGCCGCCGAGAAGCAGGACGAGCAGGCCGGCCGCGAGCCTCACCCCACGGCCTCGGCTGAGAGGACGGTCCCGTCGGGCGCGGCGGTCAACCCCTTTCGGATCGTGAAGTAGAAGCGCGCGCCCGAGCCCGGCTCCGACTCGACCCAGATGCGGCCGAGGTGCGCCTCGACGAAGTAGCGCGTGATCGTCAGGCCGAGGCCCGTTCCGCCGCGGCGCTGGCCCGGGACCTGCTCGAACTTCTCGAAGACGCGCTTGAGGTGCTCGGGCGGGATCCCGTCGCCGTCGTCCTCGACGCAGCACTGCAGCTCATGGCCGGCGTCGGCGATCGAGATCGTGATGTTCCCGCCGTCCGGCGCGAACTTGATCGCGTTGCCGAGCAGGTTCGTGAAGACGCGCTCGAGCATGTCGGCGTCCCCTCCGTCGAGAACTCCTCGACGGCGACGAGGTGCACCGAGATGCGTTTGGCCTTCGCGAGCTGCTCGAGGATCGCGATCGAGCGGCCCGCGATTCCCGCCAGCGAGACCGTCTTCAGCGCGAGCTTCACTCGGCCGGCCTCCATCTTAGCGATGTCGAGGATGTTGTTGATCATCGCCATGAGGCGGCTCGTCGAACGGCGCACCGAGGCGACGATCGACTGCTGGTCGGGGTTGAGGACCCCCGCCGTGCCCTTCGCGAGCACGTCGAGGAAGCCCATCGCCGAGCCGAGCGGGTTGCGCAGGTCGTGCGTGATGTAGTGAAGGAAGTCCTCCTTCATCTTCTCGAGCTCGCGTTCGAGAGTCACGTCGCGCAGGGCGAACACGACGCCGAGCTCCGCGCCGCGTCCGGGGGTCACGACCGAGCTCGCCGTCACGCGCAGGACGCGCCGCGACTGCTCCCCGACGAGCTCCGCCTCCTTGAAGCCGCGGCCGGGCTCGCGCGCGGCGGCGTCGAGCGCCGCGTGCAGAGGGCCGGCCGGCAGGGCCTCGGCGAGCGGCTTGCCGTCGATGTCGGCGTCGGCCTCGATGCCGAACATCGCGCGCGCCTGGCGGTTGACGAGGGCCACGCGCCCTTCGCGGTCGGCCATGACGATGCCCTCGGCGATCGAGAACATGATCGCCTCGGTCTTGCGCTGCTCGGCGATCAGGCGGTCGACCTGCAGGACGGAGTAGGAGCGCAGGCGCGCGGTCATCGTGTTGAACGTCTCGGCGAGGTCCTGCAGCTCGTCGCCGGTGTTGATGTCGACGTTCGCCAGGAAGTCCCCGCGCGCGACCGCCTCGGCGGCGCGCGTCAGGGCGAGCAGGGGCGCCGTCAGCGCGCGCGCGAGCAGGAACGCCGCGAGAACGGAGATGACGAGCGTCACGAGCACGGCCGCGGCGGCCGCGCGCCGGGCCTCGGAGGACGCGAGATAGGCCTCCTCGCGCGTCTGGAGAACGAGCACGGCGCCGCGCAGGACGGGCACGGGCGCGTACGCGCCGACGCGCGCGACGCCCGCCGGATCGGAGAACTCGCTCGAGCCGACGCTGCCGCCGGCGCCGAGCGCGGCCTTCGTGATCGGCCAGGACGGAAGGTCGGCGAGGTCCACGCCGCGCGGCGTCGAGCTCGCCGAGAGCGGACGGCCCTGCTCGTCGACGAGGACCGCGAAGCCCGTGCCGCCGACGCGCTCGGCGGCGATGCGCTCGGCGAGCTCGCGCAGCGGGACGACGACGCGCGCGTAGACGCCGCCCTGGATCGGCCGGTGCAGGACCAGCAGCGGGCCCGCGGAGCCGCGCAGGATCTCGGCCGCGCCGCCGCGCGCGAGCGCGCGCTTGAGCGCGGCTCGGGCGTCCTTCGGGTCGAGCGTCTTGCCGCCGGATATCTCCGGGCTGAACGCCTCGAGGATCGCGCCGCCGTCGGGCCGCAGCAAGGTCACCGAGGCCACGCCCGTGCCGGCCTCGACGAGCGAGCGCGTCAGGTCCTGCTTGTCCTTCCAATCCATGCGCGCCTTGAGGCCGACGATGGCGACCTTCAGGCGCTGGTCGACGGAGTCGACCCAGCCTTCGACCTGCTCGGCCGTCTTCTCGGCGAGCTTGACGTGCAGCTCGAGGACGGCGCCCTGGACGGCCGCGCTGTTGGACTGCAGAATCTTCCAGGACAGGAAGACGACGGGCACGAGGGCGAGCGCCCCCATGACCGTGGCCACGCGTCGGAAGAGTCCGGATCGAAGCCAGCCCATAGTGTTCTTCCTTATAAGGGTAGGCGGTTAACCGGGGGCTGTCAATACTCGCCTAAAAGCGTTTTTAGAGGAAACGCGAGGCGAGGGCGAGGAGCGGAAGGACGAGCAGCCCCCACCAGAACGCGGGAACCGCCGAGCGCGCGGGCGAGGGCGCCTGGGGGACGGCGTCCGCTCCCGTCCCGGAGACGGCGGGGGCGCGGCGGCGGCGGAGGGACCGGCGAGGGGGTCGGAGCCGGAGGCGGCGCGGGCGGTCGAGAAGGCCTCGAGCAGGCCGCCGCGCTCGAGCAGGGCCGTCGACGGCGCGGCGGCCGCGGGAGGGACCGGGCGTTCGGCCGCGACCGAGGCCGCCGGCAAGGCCGCCCCGAGCGCGGCGCGCACGCGCACGACGAGCCCCGAGCCCGAGAGGTCGAGCGCCAGCGGCCGGGGCGCCGACGGGCCCGGGAGCGCCGCCGCGCCGGCGCCCGGACGCAGTTCGCCGTTGGGCGAGGCGGAGCGGAACGCGATCACGCGCGCGCCGGAGGCGGCCGGAACGAAGGGCGCGGCGACCGCGTCGCGCACGACCTCTCCGCCGGCGAAGGCCGGCGACAGCGCCGGCGTCGCGGCTGAGAGCGCCGCGCGGCCCGCGGCGGTCGGGCCGGCGCGGAACGCGTAGCCGCCGGTCCACGGCGCGGACTCCGACGGCGAGTGCCCCCGGCGGCGAAGCCGCCGCGGGCGGGCGCAGGGACATAGGCGGGCGCGCCGCCGTCCGCGAGGCCCGGACGCTCGGAGCCGAGGTCGAAGAGCCTGCGGCCGGACCCGGCCGCGGCCTCGGGCGCGGCCCGCCCGATCGCGCCGGCCTCGTCGGACGGCGCGCGCTCGCCGTCCGCGCCGCGCGGCGCGGAGGAACCGTCCGCCGCGAGCTGCGAACCGGAGTCGTCGCGGTCGCGGGAGAGCGCGGGCGCGGAGGCGCCCGGATTCGGGGCGCCGGGCAGCGACGGCGCGCGGAAAGCGGGAGCGCGGTGGGACGCGGCGGGCGCGGCCTTCGCGGACGTCCCCGCCTGCGCCTGGGCCGGCGCCGGCGCGGCGTCGGGGCGGACCTCGCCGACGAAGCCGAGGGCGGGCCCGGTGAGGCCGGGCGCGGGCGACGGCAGGAGCGGCAGGAGACCGCGCAGGTCGAGCGAACCCGCGAGCCCCGGAGACGCGAGCGCGCCGCCGGAGAGTCCCCTCCGACGGGGACGACGGGCGCGGAGGGGCCTGCCGGCGCGACGAAGCCGCTCTCGATCGGAGCGACGACGCCGGCGCGGACGGGCGCGCAGAACGCGAGCAAAGCCAGAAGGGCCCTCACGCGCGCAGTCTAGCAAAATCCGTCCGGAAACGATGACAAAAGCGTCTCTTTCCAGCGGCTTTTTCCGGGGCTACCCTGGGAGGGCACGGAGGTGCGCCTATGATAGCCCTGGTCCCGCTTTTCGCCGTCGCCGCGGCCGCGGCGCTCAAGTCCGCGTGGAGGTCGCGCGGACGCCGGACGGACGCCGACGAGGCGGCCGCGGAGCGGCTGTCGCTGGCCGAGCGCGAGGATGAGGAGTTCGTGACGGAGACGCTTTACGGCTAGCGCTTAGAGCGGCCGCAGGGCGGCCGCGCGACGGCGGCGCAGGGCGTGCCAGAGCGCCGAGGCGATCGAGCCGATGAGGCCGAGCATCAGCAGCCAGACCCAGAACATCGGGTTCGGCGCCCACGGCGAGCGCGGGTTGTTCGGGTTCGTCGGATCGTTCGGATTGTTCGGGTCGCCGGGGTTCGTCGAGCCGCCGCGGCGCGCCTCCTCGAGCAGGCGCAGGTAGCGGTTCCAGAAATCCACGCGGGCCTCGAGCGCGGCGATCTCGGCCTTCAGCGCGCCGATGCGGCGCTCGAGTTCGAGCTGCTCGCCGACCCGCTGCGCGAGGCGGTGCCAGCGCGCGCGCAGCGCCTCCTGCTCGGCGCGCGCGGTCCCGCGCTCGCCGAGGGCGGCGTCGACGGCCTCGCGCGCGCGGTCGAGCTCGCCCTGCAGGCGGCGGCTCTCCTCGCCGAGGCCCTGTCCGCGGGAGGCGACACGGTCGCCGTAGCCGTCGAGCGCGCGGGCCTGAAGCTCGTAGGAGTCGGCGCCGGGGCGCACGCGCACGCGCCGCTCGACGGCGTCGACGAACAGGTGGCCCGGCGTGGCCGACGTCACGACGTCGCCTTCGCGCCCCTCGGCGCCGCGTCCGTCGGACTTCGGGTCGGCGGCGAGCGTGCCGTCCTCGAGGCGGCGGCTGATCGCCTCGGGACCGAGGTCCGCGGTGCGCGTCGACTCCTGGTACCAGCCGGCGCGGCCGCGACGCGTCTCGAGCGTCAGCTGCTCGACGCCGCCGTGGAAGCGCGAGAGCGTGCGCACGCGCGCGGCCTCGAGGTCCTCGGCCGCGTGCGCGACCTGGCGCTGCAGCGCCTGGCGGCCGAGATGGATGTTCTTGTCGTCGCCGCGCAGGTCGGCGCGCAGATTCTTGTCCCAGAGGCCCTCGCCGGGGCGCAGGGCGCTGCCCGTGCGCACGACGTCGGGGAACTGGCTCGGGTCGTAGAACCGGTCCACCTGGTCGGGCAGGAGGTTCAGCACGTCGACGACGCCGAGCGCCGTGCGGAAGAAGCCGTGATGCTCGGTGGCGCCGCCCTCGGTCTTGTACATGTACGCGCGGCCCAGGTAGTGGTGCTGGCGCGGGTCGCGGCCGGCGAACTCCGCCGGGATGCCCGCGACGCCCCGCGGGATCTCGAGCAGGATGTTGCCCCAGTTGTACGGCAGGTACGACCAGTGCTTGGACTTCCAGAGCGCGGACTGCGCGCCGGAGAGCCGCTCGATGAGGTAGTTCTCGCCGAGCAGGACGGGCAGCGCCGTGCCGTCGACGTCGGCCTCGTACTGGCTGAAGCGGACCTTCGTCAGCGCCTCGTCGCCGTCGGCGCCGACGACGTCGCCGCCGGCGCGGTAGGAGCGCATCGTCCAGGACCGGAAGCCCGCGTCGACGGCGTCCTCCGATTCGTAGGCGCGGCGCACGCGCCCGTCCTGGTCGACGACGGCGGCGTGCAGGGCGCCCGTCAGCGTGCGGGCCGCGGGGCCGCCGCCGGCGACCTCGACCGCGAGGTCGCGAGTCTTCTCGGGGCCGCGCGCGCCGGACGCCGAGACCGACACCAGGCGGCCCTCGGAATCGAGGCCGAGAGCGAGGTCGGAGGTGCGATGGAGAGTCCACGTGCCGGAGCGCGCGAGCGTCGTCTCGGCGTCCTTGACGGCCTTGGCGGCGTTGATCGCGCGCGCCTCGGCCAGCTTGTGCTTCGAGTTCGCGTCGGTGAACGCCTTCGACGCCGCGTCCATCGCCTTGATCTCGTCCTGGTACGCGCCGTGCAGGCGCTCGGCGCTCTCGCGCAGCGCGTCGTCCTTGATCTTCGGCAGCTTCGAGAACTTCGGCTCGGCGACGCGGCGGTCGAGCTCGGTCTTGAACGACGCCGCGCGCTCGTCGAGGCCCTGGGCGAGCATCGCCGCGCGCAGCGCCTCGCGCAGGCGGGCCTGCGCGACCTGGTAGGTCAGGCTCAGGCGGTCGGCGCCGGCCTTCGCCGAGTCCGACTCCTCTTTGCGCGCGGCCTCCTCGGCCTTCGCGGTCTCGAGGTCCTTGCGCGCCGCGGCGAGGTCGCGCGCCGCGTGATCGTAGGCCTTCCACTGCGCCTCGAAGTCGTCCTTCGTGCGGTAGAGCTGCGCCACCTGGCCCTTCTCGTCGCGCGCGAAGCCGAAGCTGTTGAGCTTGACCTCGATCCAGCCGCGGCGCGTCTCGGAGTCGCGCAGGCGGCGGGCGTTCTCGACGAGCTCCTGGGCGCCGCGCGGCGAGACGAGCATCGTGCGGAAAGCGCCGTTCTCCTCGGAGGTCTCGAGGCTGCGCAGGGTCGGGAAGCGGTCGCGGCGCAGCTCCTTGTCGCCGCCGTACACCTTGATGACGACCTCCTCCGGCGGGCGCGCCAGCGCGCGCAACGGGTGCAGCGCGCGCGCGGGCTTGCCGTCGGCGCGGGCCTCGAAGAAGAACACGCGGCCCTGCGAGTGCAGGCCGCCGGGGCCGAAGACGGAGGCGAAGTCCCAGCCGGCCGCCTCGGCGCCCGGAGCGCCCTGCGCGACGAACGACGACGTCTCCATCTTCTTGAGGAGGTCGGCGGAGGCGCGGTTGTCGGCCAGGCCGCGCGAGGCGGCCTCGCGCGCGACGTCGGCGGCGTCGGCCCCGCCGATCACCTCGTAGCGGCCGGTGCCGGTCTTCGCGCGGTCGATGAACAGCTTGCCGTCGCGGCGCACGATGCGGCCGGGCTCGGAGGCGCGGGGGTCCGCCGGGTCCACGGCGAGCGCGGCGACCTGGTCGGCCGTCAGCCACTGGTCGACGCTCCACGTGCGGCGGCCCTCGCCGTCGAGGCGGGTGACCGCGTACAGCGGGGCGAGCTCGTCGATCTTGCCGGAGGTCCAGCGCTCGCGCGTCTCCTTCAGGCGGGAGAGCGCCTCGGCGATCGGGTCGACGCGCGCGGGCGCCTGGCGCGTCCAGCGCGCGGCGCGCAGGCGCGAGGCCTCGAGCATGATCAGCGCGTCGAGCGCGGCCATGCCGCGGCCGTGCTTGGCGCGCGCGATCGAGCGGTCGAGGACCTCGCGCAGGTCGTAGAGGCCGTGCAGCGCGCCGAGCGCCGCCTCGGACGGCTTGGCCTTCAGCGCGCGCGCGAGCTCCGCGTCGAAGGCGGCCTGCGCCTTCAGGTACGCGTCGAGCTCGAGGTCCTTGAGCACGAAGTGCGTCGGCCCCTCGCTGTCGGCGAGGTAGCTCGCGAGCAGGCGGTCGCGCGCGGCCTCGAGCTCCGCGTCGAGCCGCTCGAGCCGCGTGAAGGTCGCCGCCTCGGCGTCCGTCGGCGGGCGCGCGCGCCAGTACGTCTCGTTGAGCGCGCGGGACACGCGGAGCTTCTCGCCGCGGTCGAGCGCGAAGGCCTTCGACGCGTCCTCGAGGTCCTTGCGCATGAAGGCCAGGAACTCGGCGGCGACGGGGTTCGACGCGGGGTCGAGCAGGCCGATGCCGCGGACGGCGAGCTCGATCTCCGCGCGCAGGTTCAGGCGGCGGCCCTCGACGTCGACCTTCGTCAGGCGGTCGAGCCGCTCGGAGGAATTGTAGTCCTCCGCCATCACCGCCTCGCGGTCGCGCAAGGCGTCGCGGTAGGCGGCGCCCGCGCGGGCGATGCGCGAGCGCAGTTCGGCGGGGACGGCCGTCCCCATGCGGGCCAGCAGCGCGTCCTGCGAGGACTCGAACGACGGGTCCTTGAAGCGGTCGGCGTAGTATTCGAGCAGGTCGGCCTTCGTGTCGCGCACGGCGCGGCGCTCGGGGCGGTCGGGCGCCATGAAGGGGCGCAGCGAGCCCGCGCCGCCCTCGCCCAAGGCCTCGAGCTCGGTGACGAGGGTGATGAAGTCGGCCTTCGTCGCCGTCATGGAGCGCGAGAAGTCGTCCCACGCGCGCACGAGCGCGGCCTGCGCCGCGGCGTACTCCGCGGAGCCGCGGCCGGAGACCTCGGAGCGGGCCCGCAGGTCGTTCTCCGCGGCCTCGATGAGGCGGCGGCGCGCCTCGAGGCCCTTGGAGCCGTCCTGGACGCGCAGCATGAGCGCGTGCAGGCGCGTCGTCAGCTCCTGCAGGCGGCCCGTCGACTGCATCTCCTTGCGCAGCACTTCGGACATGACCTTCTCGAGGCCGGCCTCGATCTGGCGCGGGTCCGGAGCCTCGATGAAGCCGCCGGAGATCGGCGTGCCGCGGAACATGCCGAAGGTGGCCACCGGCGTGAAGCCGCGGTAGCTCATGCGCTCGGCGATGGTGTTCGCGCGGATCTGCTGCATGATGCCGTCCTCGTTGCCCCACGAGGCCGGCGTGCCGCCGTCGAACAGCGTGCGGCGGATCGCGTCGATCTGGCGGGTCCGGATGTCGCCGATGAGCTTGCCCGCGAGTTCGCGCAGGGTCTCGGCCGGCTGGGCGTCCTCGGGAACGAGCGCGACGAGCTGAGACAGCTCCGTCTCGGGCGGCAGGCCCAGGCGCGCGACGAGGGCCTGGCGCTGGCCGGCGAGGCGGTTGAGGATCGACAGGCGCACGGAGTCGAGCTCCGACGCCGGCGTCGAGCCGTCGCGCTCGCGGATCTTGCGCTCGACCCAGCGCAGCAGGCGCGCGTCGCCCTCGAACTGCGCGGCGAGGATGTCGGCGCGCGCGGCCGCGCCGACGAGCGACTCGCGGTAGAGGCGGTCGGCCTTGTCGTTCTGCAGCTTCGCGAGCGCGAGGAGCACCTCGGGCGGCGTGCCCGGATCCTTCAGGCGCAGCTCGATCCAGCCCTCGGTGAAGTTCCGGTCGATCGGCTCGCGGCCGAGCGTCTGCTTGGCGAAGTAGTAGCGCGCGTAGGCGTTCGAGCGGTGCTTGAGCGTCTCCGGGCTCATGATGTCGACGCGGTCCTCGGGCTTGACGGTCGTCAGCTTCTGCTCGGACTCCGCGAGGCGCCGCGTCAGCTCCCCCAGCTCGACGGCAGGCCCGCCGACGCCGCGCCGAGACGCAAGTCGGGGTCGACGCCGAGGGCGAGCAGGCCCGCCTGCAGCGAGAAGATCGTCGAGGAAAGCCGGCTGCGCTCGAGCAGCGCCTCCGCGTCGTCGCCGCGCACGGCGCGCAGCGCGTCCTTCGACGCGTTGAGCTGCAGCGACAGCCTCTCGGCCTCGGAGGCGCGGCGGCCGTCGTAGGCGTCGCGCTCGCGCTCCTCGGTCAAAGTCTGGATGCGCGCCGCGGCCGCCATCTCGGGATTGTAGATCGGGCTGTCGGACAGCGCGCCCATCAGGCGGCCGAGCGAGCGGACGACGAGGCTCACGGGCTCGAGCTGCAACATCTCGACCTTGAGGTTCTTGTCGACCATCTCCTCGACGGCCTTGGCCGTGGCGACGCGCGACTCGAGGATGCGGCGCTGCGAGCCCACGGGGTCCTTGGCCGCGAGCAGGCGCGACAGCGCGACGAGCGCCTCGCGCTCGTCGATCGCGGCGTCGACCTTCGCCTCGGCCGGGCGGCCGAGCAGGAAGTTGATCGTCGCGCGCGAGCGGGCGAGGTCGAGGCGGGCCTGCTCGCGCGCGAGCTTCGCGGAATCGTAGCGGCGGACCGCGTCGGCGCCGCCGGAGGCGGCCTCGGACTGCAGCCGCGGCAGCAGGCGGCCGTCGTAGACGGCCAGGCGGGACTCGGCCGAGCGCAGGGCGACCATGTTCTGGTAGAACTGGACGGCGAGGCCGGCCTCGACGCGGCTCTTGAGCGCGCCGTAGTAGTCGGCCTGGCGCTCGTGCTGGGTGACCTGAAGCTCGCGCAGCTCCTCGCTCTTGAGCTCGAAGCCGAGCACCGGCGTCACCGGGATGCCCGTGATGCCGATCGACGGGATCCAGCCCACGCCCTGCGCCGTCAGGCCGACGCCGACGTTGATGTCGAGCCAGGCCTTCTGGACGCGGTGGTCGGCGGCCTTCGCCATCTCGTAGGCGGCCTCCTGGCGCTTGGCGATCTCGCCGAGGTTGTGCGAGCTGGCCGAAGCGGCGGCGAACGCGTCGTCGATCGAGCTCAGGCGGATCGGCGCGCCGTCGCGGTCGGTCGGGCGCTCGAACGGGGCGTCGACGCCGGCCTGCGCCTTGAGCAGGGAGGCCCGCGCCATCGACTCGAGCGAGGTCGACATGTACCAGTTCCACGCGGCGAACGCCTCGCGAAGCTTCTCGGGGCCGATGAGGCCGTTGCGGTACTGGCGGATCGCGTCGGCGAGCGCGCGCGCGGAGGCGGGGCCGTTGGGCTCGACGGCGCGCGCGGCCGCGTCCCAGATGCGCGCCTGCTCGGCGGCGGCCTGGCCCGTCAGCGTGCGCTCGCGGTAGGCCTGGGCCATCTCGTGGCGGACGGCCTGGGACTCGAGGGCGTAGGCCTTGTCGGCGTGCTTGGACGACGGATCGTAGATCGGCAGGCGCACGGAGGCGCCGACCGTGAGCACCTGGTTGGCCATCATGTCCTGGAACTGGACGCCGAAGCCGACCGTCAGGCGGTCGACCCACGGGATCCAGTCGACGAGGTTGAACGGGTTCTCGCCGACCGACTTCTTCAGGGCCTCCTCGTCGAGGCTTCCGAGGATCTTGCCGAGGCGGTCCGGAGAGGAGATGAGCCGGCGGATGTTGCCCAGCGTGCGCTGCAGGTCCTCGGAGGTCAGGTCCTGGAACGGCGTCGGCGCGCCGGGGTCGCGGCCGGTCAGCGCGTTGTAGCGCAGGACGGCCTGGTGCAGCCGCGCCTCGGCCTCGCGCAGGCGGACCTCGGCCTCGCCGCGCGACATCTCCGACGGCGCGTTCTTGACGGCGAAGTCCGCGAGCTTGAGCTCCCACTGCGCCTCGGCGACTTCGACGACCGCGCCCTGCCAGTCCTTCGTCAGCGACAGCATGCGGTCCTGCAGGCGCAGGCCCTCGCGATACAGGATCTGGGCCTTCGACTCGACGAGCTGCTTCTGCGTCTTGGTCAGGGACATCTCGGTGTAGGTGCCGACCGTGAAGCCGCCGCCGACGGCGCGCTCGGCGAGGTCGTTGGAGACCGAGTTCGACACGAAGCCGACCATGCCGCGCACGCGCGAGTTCTCCATGAACGCGCCGGCCTTGCGCAGCTCCTGGATCTCGCGCGTGAGCACGCCGATGTCCTGCGTGACCAGCTTGCGCGCGACGTCCTGCTCGAAGACCCGCTGGAGCTCCATCGCCGTGCGCGAGGACTTCGCCTCGTCGCCCGCGAAGAAGTCGCCGAGCTCGCGGTTGTAGGTCTTCAGCGCCTCGCCGCCGCGCAGGTTCTCGGCCGAGCGGTCGCTGACCGCCTGCCAGAGCTCCTGGAGCGTGAACGACGTGTTCATCGAGATCGTCAGGCGGTTGTTCATCCCGACGTACTGCGAACCGTAGCTGAGGCCGATGCTCGCGTGATCGCCCATCTTCTTCTGGATTTCGCCGAAGTACGTCTTCGCGCCGCCGATGATCTTGCCCTCGGCGCTGACGACGAGGCCCTGGTCCGGGAAGGAGACCGAGACGCGGTCGCCGATCTCGTTCATCTTCTGGCCGAGCTCGCCGGTGATCCGGTTGTCGATGCGCATCCAGGTCTTGCCCTGGTCGTTCTTGATCGAGAAGCCCTTGAGCACGCTCACGCCGCCGACCTGCTGGTTGATGTCGTCGGTGCCGGAGGTCTTCGCCCAGTACAGGTCGAGCGTGAACGTGTCGCCGCCGCCCTCGGGGTTCATCAGGCGGTTGAGGTCGAACTGCGGGCCGACCTGCGTGCGGAAGTAGTTCTTCTTCTCGCCCTCGGCCATGATCGCGAAGTTTCTGTTGAGATCGGGATCGTACCCCGTAAAGTCGAGGTTGACGTTCTGCAGGAACGTGCGCGGGTCCTTCGCCCACAGCGCGCGCTGCTCGACGTTGAGCTTCATGACCTCGGTCAGCTTCAGCGAGCTCTTGAAGTTGCCGCCGTAGTAGTACGGCTTGTCCATCGTGTCCTGGACCGCGCCGTCGGCGAAGCCGGCCAGGCCGATGTAAAGGCGGTCGCCGAAGAGCATCATCGCGTAGTCGTCGAAGATCATGATGCGGCTCTCGCCGGCCCCGGTCTTGACGGTGTTGTCGTCCGGGATGTCGAAGGCGAAGCGGTGCATGGAGACGTTCAGGTAATTGACCCAGTTCCTTCCCTCGAGGCTCTCGACCTGCACGTTGATGCCCTTGTCGCCGTAGGGCGCGTTCTCGCCGTCCTTGCTGGGCGGGCTCGCGAGCTGGTAGCCGGAGACGCTGACGTTGCTGCCGAAGACGCGGCCGACGTTGCCGAGCGTCACCCACGACGAGGTGTTCAGGCCGTGCGGAACCGAGAACTGGGACTGGTAGACGAGGTAGAAGCCGTCGGCCGTGTCGCCGAACTCGAGGACCTTCGAGTTCGGGATCAGGAAGACAGCCCCTGCGGGTTCTGCAGGAGGTCGGCCTTGATCGCCGACAGCTGCTCGGCCGAGCCCTGCGTCTGCTGCGTGATCATCCCCATCAGCGCGTCGACGAACGCGCCGTACTCCGACTTGCGCACGACGATCGACGCGGGGTCGGCCTTCGAGCCGTCGTTGGCCCACCCGCCGCGGCCCATGCGCAGCGACTCGATGCGGCGCACGAGGCCCGCCGGCAGCTGGTCCTGCACCTCGGGCTTGGCGAGCAGGGCGGCCAGCTCCGCCTGCTTGTCGTCGATCTGCGTGAACTGGGACTTGAGGATCTCGCGCGAGCGGCCGAGCTGGTCCTGCAGGCGGTGGAAGTCGATGTTCGCCTCGAGGACCGAGCGCGTCTTGTCCATGATGCGCGAGATGTCCTCGCTGACGTTGTTGAGGGCGCTCTTCTCCTTCGGGTTCAGCTGGTTGAGCCACGAGGCGATCTTGACGCGCTTCTCCTCGAGGTCCGACATCGTCTTGCGCAGGGCCTCCTGCATCGTGTTGAGCGCCGTGATCTCGTTGTCGTTGGCCGTCTGACCGCCCTCGTAGATCTCGCCGAGCGAGCCGTAGTAGTCGCCCACGCGGTCGATGCTCTCGAAGGAGTCGCGGTTCCAGGTCTGCTTCAGGCGGAAGAACTCGAGTCCCTCGACGAGGACGGCGTCGAGCGCGGAGAACACGCGGACCTTGCGCGCGAAGACCTGGTCGGCCGACTCGCTCGTTCCGTTCGAGGCGGCGTACGCCTCGTCGCGCGGGATGTCGGCGATCGCGTCGCCGAGCACGGCCGAGATGCGGTCGAGGAAGCGGTCGGCGGCCGGCACCTGCGTGTTGAGCGCGTCCGTCGCGCCGTCGACGACCGAGTCGGAGTACAGGAACCGCGCGATCGCGTACGCGGCCGGGGCGCTGTCGGGCTGGGCGAGGCTCGTCGGCACGAGGCGCTTGGCGGCCTCGAGGGCGAGCAGGGAGATCTGCTGGTTCTCGGAGATCGTGATCGCGGGCTGGACGCCGGACGGGACCGTGCCGTCGCCGCCGCTGCCGCCGAGGTCGATCGTGGCGGCGCCGGCCTGCGCCTCGTCGGCGACGGCCTTCAGGCGGTCGACGAGGTTCTGGATCGCGCGCCCGTCGACGGCGGCCTGGACGCGCGCGACGCCGGCGGCGTCGTCGGTGACGCCCACGGGCAGGCGGTAGCTCGACATCACGTACTTGCCCTTGGAGATCGTCTCGATCTTGCCGATGATCTCGTTGATCTGCGCGTCCTGCTGGTTGATCTGCGCGGCGCGCTGGCCGCGCTCCGCCCTGTACTGCGCGATCTTCTTCGGCAGGCTGAACGGCTGCGTCTCGCCGTAAAGCACCTCGGTGCCCGTGAAGTTCGGGTCCTTGCGGTTGGCCATCTCGACGCGGAACTCGTTGATGCCCTTGTGGTGGCCCTCGGCGTCGTCGTAGCCGTCGAGATTCTTCTGCAGCTTCTGGCGCCACTCGGCGATGTTGGCGCGCGCCTCGGCGACGTCGCCGTCCTTCGCGCCGAACGTCGCGAACGCCCACGGCAGGGTCTTGTTGTAGAGCTTGACGGACTCCGTGATGACCGTCTTCTTCGAGTCGTAGAGCTTGAAGAAATCCCCGCCGTTGCCGGAGACGTCGTCGATCGACTTCTGCTGGTACGGGATCAGAGTGTCGACGAGCATCGAGCGCGCGCCCTCGAGGCCGGGCAGCAGGCGGTCGCGCAGCAGCGCGGTCTTGCGGTCGATGAGCGCCTGGCCGCCCGGGGCGCCGCCGTTGACGAACGAGACGTCGACGTCCACGTCGGCGAGCACCGCGTCGAGCATCGAGACGACGCCGCTCAGGCCGGTCCGGGCCTTCGGCAGGATGTTCGTCGTCGCGTCGTCGATCGCGACGACCGTCGCGTCCGCCTTCGACCAGCGGATGATCTCGCGAGCCGTGATCGGGGTCAGCTTCGCGGCCGAGACGAGATCCATCATCGCCGCGTGCCCGGCCAGCGAGTCGCCCTCCGGGAACTTGACGGCCTTGAGGCTGTCGCCGTAATTCTTGATCGCGTCCTGCAGTTCCTTGAGGCCGAGGCCCGACAGCATCGGGATGGAGGAGCCGGCCGCGCGGTTGATGTTGGCGGCCAGCGCGTCGAGTTGGGAGAGGTACGCGCGCGTCTGGGACTGCGCGGCCGAGATCTCCCCTGCTGCTGCGCGCGCCAGACGACGAGCGACTCCGGGTGCGGGTCGCCGAACTCGTCGATCACGCTCGCCGTGTTCCCCGCGCTGAGCATGCGGTCGACCGAGGCCAGGGACTTCGCGAAGTCGACGCGCTTCTCCTGCCAGTAGACCTTGCGGTCGGCCAGGATCTGGAGCATCTGCTCGCGCGTCGGGTTGGTGACGCTGACCGAGGGGCCGGGCACCTCGGCGACGAGCACGCCCGCGAACTCGACGGGCATCGTCCCGATGCGCGAGAGACCCTCGCGCGCCTTCGCGATGTTGTCGTTGACCTCCACGAGGTTCTCGTTGAACTTCTTCATCGAGAACGCGTCGGGGTCGTTCGGATTGCCGCCGTTCTCGCGCCACGCCTTGATCTGCGGGAGGAGCTCGATGCGGCGCTGATACTCCGTCGCGGCGTCGGCGCTGGCGCCCCGGTCCTCGGCGTTGACGCGGTCGATGAAGGCGCGCATGTCGGTCTGGAAGGACCCGAGCCGCGCGGCGACCATGCCGGCCTTGGCCTGGGAGTCCTGGATGTCGGCCATCGTCGCGTCGTCGGAGCGGATCGTCTCGTTGAGCTCGGCGCGCCACGCGTCGACCTGGCCCTGGTTGGCGCCGGCGCCGGCCTGGTTCTGCTGGTTCTGCGCGCGCGACGCCTCGATCTTCGCGCGCTTGGCCTCGAGCAGGTCCATCATCTGCTTGATCGCGGTCTGCGCCGCGTTGATCTCGTTCATCGAGAGCGCGAGGTCCATGACGCTCGCGAGCTTGGCCATGTCGGTGTGGAAGCGCAGCATGTCCTTGCCGTCGCGGCGCTCGCGCAGCGCGGCGTTGCGCACGCGGTTCGACGAGGACAGCAGCTGCGACGTCGCGTCGCGCTGGGCGATCTCGCCCTTCGCCTGGGCGCGCAGCGCCTCGATCTCGGAGACGAGCTTCTCGATGGCGTCGCGCTGCTCGGCGGGCAAGGTCACGGCGGGGCCGCCGGGAACGGCGCCCTGCGAGCGGCCCTCGCCCCAGTCCTTGAGGCGGGTCCCGAGAGCCTTGAGGGCGGCGTCCTGGGCGGCCAAGTCCTCCCAGTAGCCGTTGCGGTCCGGCGGCGGAGGCGGCGTCACGCCCGAGAACTCCTTCTGCAGGGCCTCGAGCTCGGCCAGCAGGTTCGGGTCGCTCGGCGGGTTCAGCAGGTCGCGGCGCTCGGCCAGCTTGTCGCGCGCGCCGACCTCGTCGGACTTCGACGCGAGCTCGGCCAGCAGGCGCTGAAGCTCGGCCTTCTCCGCGTCGGTGACGGGGTTGCTCAGCGCCTGGAGGCGGGCGAGCTTGGCCTTCTTGTCGCCGAGCTCGGCGAGCAGCTTGTCGCGGTGCTCCTTGACGGCCTTGATCTCGGCGTCGAGGCCGCCGGCGCGCCCCGCGAGCTCCTTGATGCGGGCCATGACCTCGGGCATCGGCTTCTTCCAGAGGTCGGCGTCGAACGGCAGCGCCTCGGCCTGACCCGGCTCGCGCTGGCTCGAGGCGCCGATGATGGCCTCGGCGCTCAGCATCGCCATCGGCAGGTCGGTCGCCGAGCCGCCCGTCACCGCCGAGCGCGTCATGATCGTCGCGTTCATGACCGTGTCGGAGATGTTGAAGCCGGCCAGTCCCTGCAGCTTGAAGAGCAGGACGTTGCCCCACGTGATCGCGCCGCCGAACGGGATCGGGCTCTCGCCCTCGCCGCGCTCGACGGCCGCGCCGACGGTGTGGAACAGGTGCAGCTCGCGGCCGGTGACGGCCTTGACGCCCGGATCGATGAAGCCGTCGAGCTGCTCGGCGTACGTCATGATGCCCTCGATCTCGGCGCCGACCGTGGCGAGGCCGACGAAGGACTTCAGGTTGGACTTCCAGAACGCGCCGGAAACGGTCGCGAGCATCACCTCGCGGGCCGCCTCGCCGAGGGGCGTGGTGCCCAGGGGGTTCTTGTCCTTGAGGACGGCGAGGCGCTCGCGCACGGCGCGCGGCAAGGTCAGCAAAGTCGAGAGCGTCAGCGTGTTGAGCAGCGGGCCGAAGACGAGGTCCTTGGCCAGCGCCGTCGTGGCGGCCGCGACGACCGGGGCCAGCACGTCGCCGAAGAGAGGGACCGCGCCCGCGAGCACCGGCAGGCCGTTGAGCACGGCGACGATCCCGGGGCCGAGGTACGGGATCGAGGTGAGCGCGAAGGACATCGGCAGCACCGGCGCGAACGCGCCGAGAAGGCCCATCGCGATCGCGCTCATGATCGCGAGCGTCAAGCGGCGGGCCAGGAAGGTCATGAAAGGCGCCGCGAGCGGGCGGATGAACCAGCGCGCGGCGGCGCGGTAATACTTGTTGGCCTTCAGCCCCGCGAGCGCGCCCGCGCCCTGGAAGGCGTCCTTGCGCATCGAGGCCTCGAGCCACATCTCGGCGAACTTCTCCCGGCCCGACAGCGCCATGAAGTCCTCGCCGGAGTGGCGGAACTCGAAGGAGATGGCCTGGCGGAAGTACCCGAAGATGAACATGTCGAAGAGGTGGTAGGGCAGGCGCACCGTGAAGCCGACGAAGTGCTTGTGCAGCTCGGAGACGCGCAGCAGGACGCCCTTCCAGCCCTTGGGGTACTCCTTGTTCGCGAGGTTGCGGAAGCTCCCCAGCCCGAGTACTTCTTGTGGTCGAGGCGCTTGAACTGGTCGCGGTTGGCGGCCTGGAGGCGGTCGTAGACCGCGATCCACGACTCGAGAGGGCTGTTCTCGTCGAGCCGGTACTTGCGGCCGAGCTCGGCGATGCGCGCGCGCGGGATGTTGAACTGGCGCGAGATCTGGTCGATGACCTGCTCGCGGCTCTCGATCTTGATCAGCGGCTTGAGCGTCGGGTCGTGGCGGACGCCCTTGACCGAGCGGAACCCGAAGAAGTTCTCGTGGATGTGCTTGATCGGACCCGTCGGGGGCTGCGTCGGGGCGGGAATCGTCTCGGCGGGAGGATTGTCGGCGGGAGGGGCCGGCGTGGTCGCCTCGGGAGGGGCGGGCTGCGTCGTTTCCGGAGGCGTCGGCTGCGTCGGTTCCTCGGCCGGAGGGCCCCGGTCGTCGGGCTTCTCCGGGACCGGCGCCGGCGCCGCCGGCTCCGCGACTCCCGCGACCGAGTGGCCGCGGCCGCGCGCGTCCTTAAAGGACCACGACGCGTCCCCTTCCAGGTCGGGACGAGCTCGAGGCGCAGCGGCTTGAGGCCGGGCTTGGCCGCCTTGAGCGCGGCGTACGCCTCGGCGACCGAGGACACCTTCGCCAGGCGCGTGTCGGCCAAGGTCGGGAGGCGGCGCGTGCCGGGGCGCAGGCGCTTGGTCTGGATGCGCTTGGTCCAGACCGTCAGCTCCTCGCGGCGCGCGTCGGAGCGGAACACGAAGATCCAGTGCGAGCGCGGGTCGTCGAGGTTGATCGCGACTTTCACCAGACGCGCGTCCGGCGCCAGCGCGCGCGCGCGCCTGCGCGTCGGCCTTGAGCGCGAGCAGGGACTTCCCGTCCGCGCCGCGCGCGTCCTCCGGGAGGTTCTCCAGGCTCTTCGGGGGCTTGGCGTCCTTGATATTAGGGAGCGGGGCGGGCTCGTCGCCCGTGCGGCCGAAGGCGTCGACGAAGCGGTAGGAGGCCGGGCCGGTCCACGCCGGATCGACCTCGACGCGCACGGGGCGGAAGCGCGGGTTGCGCTTCTTGAGCTCGGCGTACGCCCGGCCGAGGTCCCCCATCGCGCCGAGGCGCGTGTCCCAGAGCGTCGGGGACTTCGTCGGGCGGGGTCCGAGCGAGCGGACCTTGATCCGCTTGGTCCAGACCGTCAGCTCGGCGTTGCGCTTGTCGGAGCGGAAGACGAAAATCCAATGCGAGCGCGGGTCCTCGAGGTTGATCGCCACCGAGACGAGCCGCGCGTCGGGCGCCAGCGCGCGCGCGGGCCTGGGCGTCGGCCTTGGCGGCGAGCAGGGCGGCGGAGTCCATGTCGCGGGCCTCGGCCGGGAAGCGGCGCCAAGAGCGCGGGAGCTTGGGCTCGGCAGAGACGGCCGGAGGAACGGGAGCCTCGATCTTGGCGGGCGCTTCGCTGCCGACCTTGACCATGCCCGCGGGTAGGCCCGGGAACTCGTCGTGGACGGGGCCGTACTCCTGGACCATGTCCGAGTCGGCCTGCGACGGGGCCTCGGCGACGGCGGCGGGCTCGGCCGGGGCTTCCGGCAGGGGCATCTCGCGCGAGGCGCCCTTCTTGTCGTAGCCGTAGACCTTGTAGCCGTCCTTGGTCGCGACGATCTCGGCGCGGACCGCGTCGAAGCCGGGCTCGCGCTCCTTCAAGGCGGCGACGCGGGCCTCGAGAGCGACGCCGGCCAGCTGCTCGGGGTGCAGCATCGCCGGGCGCTCGGCGGCGGTGGTCTTGCGGGCCTCGACGCCCTTGGGGCCGTAGGTCAGGATCTGGCCCTTGGCCGGGGCGTGGAACGCGAACACCCAGCGCGGGCCGGCGGACTTCAGGTCGACGCCGACGCGCAGCAGTCGCACGTTGCCGGCGCGCTTGCGGGCCGAGGAGTGCGCGCGGGACTCCGCCTCGGCCAGCGACGCGAAGCGGGAGGCGGGAGGCGCGCGGGCCGGCGGCGGGACGACGGCCTCGGGCTCGGGAGCGGTCTCGGCCGGGGCCGGCGCGACGGTCTCGGACTTCGCGGGCTTGCGCGTGATCCACCAGCTCGCGCCGGAGACGAGGACGTACACCGCGTTGAGCACCGTGTACACGATGAACTGGGCCTGCTGGGACGAGCCCGGGGCCGCCACCCAGGCCAGCTGGCCGGCCCACACCACGAACGCGAGCGAGGCGAGCAGGAACATCATCGAGAAGCCCGGAGTGAAGCCCTTCGGCGCCTGGCCGCGCATGATCGCCCAGACGTCGGGCGCGAAGAGCAGCAGGTACGCGCCTCCCGTGACGAACTGGATGCCGAGCAGCAGGCCGGCGACGCCGGCCGCGCCGAGCGCGGCGGTCAGGGCCGCGGGGACCGCGGCGGCGGCGGCGAAGTACAGGGCGGCCGCGGCCGCGAGCGAGACGACGACGGCGGCGCCGGCGATGCCCCAGGCCTTGCGCGCCGGCAGGACGCCGCCCTCGGACTTCTCCGCGGCCTTCTTGCCCCAGCGCGCCGCCGGCCAGGACGCCATGATCACGGCCGCGCCGAAAATGTTCTGGATGCCCCAGAACCAGAGCCCGCCGACCGGCGCGCTGACGACGCCGAGCGCCAGGCTCGCCGCGACGAGCACGCCGACGCGCCACTTCGGGGCGGTGACCTTGCCCTGCTGGACCGACCGGAGCATCTCGGCCATCGGGAAGAGGAACGCGAGCACGTTGCCCGCGTAGTACCCGGCCTGGCCGAGGAACTCGCCGAGCGCCGGCGCGGAAACGGCGTCGGAGGCCGAGGCCGCGGGGATCACTCCCGCGGCCTTGGTGCCCGTGTTCGCGACGGCCAGAGCGCCGCCCCCGACGACGGTCGCCGCCGTCAGGCCGAGGCGGCGCTTCCAGCTCTTCTTGAAGCCCTCGGCGACGACGGGTTCCGGCGCGGCGGCGGCGCCGCGCGCGGCGGCCTCGCCGGTCAGGCGGCGGAACTGCGCGTCGGCGTGCTCGCGCGACGCGGCGGGCGACGCGGAGGCCGAGAGGGCTTCAGGGACTTCCGTCGCGGCGGGCGTGCGCGCAGCGGCCGGCGCGGCGGGGCGCTCGGCGGCGGACGGCACGGGGCTGGCGACGAGAGCCTTGAGCGCGGCGAACGGGCCGGCCGCGACGGGCGCCGGCGCCGCGGCGACGGCGGGGGCGGGCGAGAGCGTGGGGACCGGGGCGGCGCGCAGCATCCGCGCGTGGCCGCCGAGGGCCGCCGGGGCGTACGCCGCGGCCGACGGAGCGGCGGAGGGCAGGGCCAGCGACGGGGTCAGCGAGGCGTTCAGCGACGACGGAGAGAGAGGCGCCAGGACGTTGGGAAGGCTGAGGGCGCCGGCCTCGCCGGCGCGGGCCGCCTCGCCCCCGCCGCGGATGACGCGGATCTCCTGCGCGTAAATGGGAGCGGTGCCTGACGAGGCGACGGCTGCCGATAAAACGGCCGCCAGAACTCGACGTCCCAGACGGGCGAGGGAGTGAGGGGTCACTTCCTATAGCATATACCCCCTACCGATTCTTGTCAGCCCCTGGGAGGCCCAAAAAGCCCTTATTAAATGGCCCAGGGGTCCTTGGGACCAAGGACCCCTGGGTGCCAGGCTTTAAGGAATTAAAGTAAAATCAGCGTTTTCTCAATATCCGTCAGTTCATCGACGGAGTCCCGGTCTCGAGGGACCGGATGAGCTGGCTGATCGCGCTGGGAGTGCGCTGGAACAGACGGGCCAACTCGGAAACGCCCATGCGGGTCTCGCGCCAGACGCGGTGGATGGCCTCGCGGCGGACCGCGGAAACCTCGCGCCACTGCACGCGCCCAAGGATCTTCTCCTCGGTCAGGCCGTGGCGGGACGCCACCTCGGCGATGATCTTGCGCGCGGCCTCGACGGGGACGGGACGGGGCGCCGACGGCGTCTCGCGGTGCGCCTCGAGCTTGTTCAGGAAGGCCTCGCCGCCGATGGCGACGCCGCCCATGACCGGCAGGACCTGGTCGCCGGCGGTCTTCATGCGGTCCTTGATGTACTGCAGGTAGCGCACGGACTGCTTCAGGCGGCCGTTGCCGAACTTGCGCAGCACGAGGTCGGAGTCCACGAGCGGCTCCTTGTGCTCGGCCTCGACGTAGGACGCGCAGGACGACCACTGGTAGCGCCAGGGCTTGTCCTTGAGGTGGTCGCGCACGCAGGCCAGATGGACGTAGCGCGTCATCTCGGCCAGGTGAGTCTCCTTGTCGACGAGGTAGGCGCGGTAGCGGCCCTGGAACACGTGGCCGACGGCGTTGTGGGCGGCGTTGAAGTACTTGGTGTACTGGGTATTGAAGCCCTGCATGACGGCGGAGAGATTCGGCTGGGCCGTCTCGATGAGGAGGTTGACCGAGTTGCCGAGGAGGCTGTAGGCGTAGACCTCGAGTCCGTGGCGCTCCTTGTACTGCTTGAGCAAGGTCAGGAACTGGCGGCGGTCCTGGTTCGACAGGAACAGGTCCTGGCGGTTGTTGCCCTGCAGAATGACGAGGTAGCAGGCCCCGGCGTACTGGATTCTCTTCGGTCGTCCCATAGTGCGACTATCCTACCATAACGACCGCCCCGAGTGCCAGGCTTTCAATGGTTAGGATGGTGTCAGGCGTTGCGAAGTTGCAAGTTTCGACTCGCGCCGGCGCGAGTCGCGATCGCTTTGAAGACATAATCACTCTTCCCGGGAAGAGTGCGGAGACAACGGAGCCTCTCGTCTCTCACGATCTCGATGACCGAATGCTCCGAAGTCCACGGGAATGCCCTTGCTCTTGGCCGCGATCAGGAAGGCGTCCCAAGGCCGGCGCGGAATTCCGAGCTCCCTTTATCCCGTTCCTCCGACTCCAAGAATCCCTGCATCCCCGGCTGCGCGTACACGGCTCGCTTTTGCGCGACATCGAGATCCTCCTCTATGAATAAGACGCTCGTCGGCTTCGCGCGTCCGACGAACGCCTGCAGCAGGCGGTAAACTGCGGCCTTGTCTTCCATCGCGCCGCGATCGTAGAGATCGTGCAACCCGGTTTCCTCGACTCCAACGATGAGATTCCTGAAATCCCGCACTTTCGCTCTATCGGCGAGGAACGATGACGCGTCGTCATAGCCTATAGTCTTTACGACGCCTGTGATCCGTTCCATTTGAACCCGGATGTTGGTCAGGGCCTCCGCCACCGTGCGGTGGGACCTGACCGGATCATTATGAATGTCGGCCACGGAGAGCTTAAACGGAGTAGCTGAAACGTAGCGGACGCTTGCGGACTTCTCCAGACGGGGGATGGCTCCGTAGATGTGAGCGGACGCGCCCGAGACGACGATCAGCGCTCCGTGGCCATGCCGCTGAACATGCGCCGACACGGCTTCTTCGATTTCGTCCCAGCTCGTCCTGTCGCGGCTGGTCGCGATGGGCGTGGACTTCTTGATTACCTCCTCATAGATACGCCCGAGGCGGGGATCTCGCATATCGAACATTGGCGCGCCGTCGTTGAGGCGACGTTCCTTCTTAAGGCCCGCTATGAGCTTCTCGGCAGGAATCGAGAAGTCCAAGACGGTGCCGGTGGAATGCGCAACCTCCGGCAGACTCGCCGCCGGCGGCGCTACCTGTGCTTGCGCCGAAACCGTGAGAATCCATGCCGCGAGAATCGCGGCCATTTCAGGGGCGATGGGTCGGGGTGGGAGTCGCCGCGTTCTCAGAGCGATTTTTCTTGAGAAGCATGGGGGCTACCAGCCCGATGACGACGGCGGCCAACGCGCTCAGAAGCGCGAGCAAACCCCACGTTTTGAGCGGATTCGAGAGAAACCCGCGCGGCGCGTCCGGCGCCGAACGTCCCGCGGTGTTCGCATTGGACGCGGGCGCCTGTCCGGTCGCCGTAGAGCCGCGAGAAAGCTTCGCCACGATATCTTGGAAGGCCTGAGTGAACCGTCCGTCGAGCTTGGCCGCAGCCTCGTAGTCCGCGAGAAGTTCGGCTTCCGCCTGGCCCAACGCCCTTCTGGCCTCGGCGCGTGCCGCATACGCTTCCGCATTGCGCGAGTCCATCCCGACTGCTGCGTCCGCATCCGCAAATGAGCCCGCTGAGTCCCCCGCGGCAAGTCGCGCCTTCGCACGTTCCACTCGCGCCGACGAACTCTCGGGATCGGCGGCGACGGCCCGGTCGAAGAACTTCAGCGCTTCCCTCGCATCGAGCTTCATCTTTCCCCAGCCCTCATTGATGAGCCTCTGTGCCTCTCGCGACGAAGCGCTAGTCATGGCGACGCGAGGAGGAGCGGCGGAAGACGACGGCGCCGCGCTCTCCGCCGGACGAGAACCGCCTCCCGCTGTGCCGGCAGGGTTCCCGGCGGCAGCGGGCGCGCGCTCCGCGGCCGCCCCGCGGCCCTTGACCTGCATGTACAGCATCATCGCGTCCTTATCCTTGGGGTTATCCCTCAGGATACGCTCGGCGCGTTGGCGGGAAAGGTCGTAATTCCCCGTCCGGTAGAAGACGTCGGCGCTGGCGAGAAGAGCTTCCCGCACGAGCTTCGGGTCCTTGGATTTTTCGGCGAGAGCGAGACCGCGCTCGGCGTAGGGGATGGCGCGAGGCGCCTCGGAAACGGTGACCAGGCTCTTGGAGACGTCGATCTGGGTCTGCGGATCGGTCGCCTCCGAGTTGCCGATCGTTTCGATCTTCTCTACGGCGCCGGCCTTGATCTGTTGCTGTTCGGCTCGCTGCTCGGAGGTAAGGTTCGGATTCGTGCGAATTTGCTCCTCTGCCTCGAGCGCCTT
Organism: Elusimicrobiota bacterium; assembly: GCA_023213235.1. Classification (GTDB taxonomy): domain Bacteria; phylum Elusimicrobiota; class Elusimicrobia; order UBA1565; family UBA9628; genus GWA2-66-18. Next base: position 2,567,024 of record CP096137.1, read on the forward strand.
ATTCTCCTCATCTTGAAGCTCCTCGCTCCGGCGACCTGCTTGGCCAAGAAGCGGCAGGAATATCAGTACGGCGAGCAATGCTCTTCGTTTCATGGAGTCAATGCGGCAAGGTCGACTTCCTTCAAATAGAAACGCTTCTCCGCTTCAAATGCCTTCTTAAGTTCCAGCGAATCAGAAGGTAACGCGATTTGCTGAACATGACCGACCAATCCATTTGCACGCATACCACGAATCAACGTTCCATCCAAAGAAACCAACATCTTGTAGCCGTCAATTTCTTTGCCTTCAGGTTTCTCCTTAACCAGAGTTGTGCCGAGGCTTAGTTCTTTCGGCTGAGGATTCCCCTTCTCATCTATTTCATAAATGACGCGAAAGGCGTGTTCCATTCCGTCTTTAGACTTGTCGTCATCCAGACTTACGCCCTTGGCCTTGATCTCATCCGCGTCGAATCCAAGCGTTCGAGTCGAAGGAGCTTTAAGCGGCCACTCAGTGCCGATCTTCCAAGCATGATCGACAACGGCCTTCCACGTTCGTACCGGCTTAGAGGTGGCTTTTTTTGACGAGGGCTTCTTCTTATCCGCGGACTGAGCGGTGCTAGCGACTAAAAGGAACGAAACCGCGCACAGTGCAAGTAATCGAGGGGCCATGCCCGTAGGATAGCCGGATCAGAAGACGACGGCAAGGGCGCGCAACGTAAAGTTTTGCGGGTGTTTCCGACTGGCACCGGGGCGGACAAGTCACTATTGATAATCACTCTTCCCGGGAACAGTGATTATCAGTAGTTTTTCGGCGGGTGACCCCGTATGACGACCCTATTTATTTCAGGCCGAAGAGGCGCCGCACAGCAGCTCGTAGAACCGGGCTCCCGCGAGCTCCGCGGCGGTCACCGCGTCGTGCGCGCCCGAGGCGCGCAGCGTCTCCGCGTTCTTCGCGTCGTCGGAGGTCATGATCCATTTAGAGGGGCTCGCAATCAATGAGAGGCCTCCTTCATACGGATGCCCGTCGCCCACCCAGCCGCGAACTTCTCCGTCGTATGCTTGGACGAGAACACGTGCTGAAGAAACGAACCGAACGACCCCTCCATGTCGTGCTCAAAGTCTCCGTCTACCCCTGCGTCTAACGTCCACGCGTTGAAGACCTCTCCATCGCCATGCCGGATGGTCAAACGGCGGACGAACGGCAGCGAGCTTTTCCAGGAGACCGAAATGACGCCGTCGCCGGAGAAATAGGATTCGCCGTCGATCCCAAGAAGGAGGCCGCCTTTAGCTGCGCACACCCAGACCAAGCGTGTCTTGCCGACAAGCGGCCAGCCGAATCGGATCACCTTTGCTACGCCGCGAACGGGCCCGTCAGCCTTGCCCTCGAGCGTCGCCAAAGAGCCGTCGGCTTCATCGCGAACATAGCGCCGGCCCGACCAATCCCAGTCCTCCAAAATCGTCGTCATTTACGCGCCCCTTTTTCTTTTCCAAGACCCGCTGCGCCGTTGTCTTCAAGACGACGATTCCCGCGAAGAGATTAAGCCGGTTGTCCGTCGTCGCTGCCTTATTGATGATGTAGGATAGCGGCCTGTCGGCATAGTGAACCAAGGTTTCTTCGAAGGTCCGCATGCGGTATGTCGGGAACGCCCCCGCCCTAAAAACCAGCTTCAAGGTGTTGCGTCCTTCAACAACGCTCTTGCAGGTTTCGAGCTCCGAAGCTCCACGCGCAATGCGAGGAAGCGCTTTTGCCGTTCCCGCATAGCCCAGACGCGCGATGCTTGTCGCGAGTCCGATGCCTTCGCCCACGCGATATGCGACCGACTCGGTGTCCACCGTCCGCTCCATCCCGAGCGGCGGCACGTAACGCCTGAGAGCCCCCGTTGCACCAAGCGATATCGTGTCTCCGAAGCCGGCTGAGGCGTGCGCGACGGCGATCGGTATCCCGGGTAGATAAGACAATACGCCCGCGGGCGGAATCGAGACTGGGAGTATCCGTGTACCGGTGATCGCGATACGGCTCTGATGTCGTAGAACCGACTCTGGAACGACCAAGCGCTGTCGCTTTCGCGGCTGGCCCGGAAGCGGCGTCGTGATCGGAAACGCGCCGCCTTCGACGGCGGGATTTATCGGCTTTTTCGCGCCCTCCGCCGGCATTCCAGCCGGACCGTGCGTCAGCGGCGACAGAGTCGGCGAGGCAGAAGCCGCTCCGGAGGGTGCACGGCGGCCCTTGGACATCTCATACAATGCCCTCGCGCTTTTGTCGGTGCGTCCGCTATTCTCCCAGGCCTGCAGCGCGTTATGGGCCGCGCCCGGGAAGTCGTTCTGGCCGTAAAGGACCTGCCCCTTCGCCGTCAGCAAAACCGGACTATTCGGGTTCAGCTTCAGGGCTTTATCCAGGACTGCATGCGCCGCTTCACCGTCGCTGAGCTGTGCCAAGATGCGGGCATAAACCGCTGTGTTATCCGGCGACGAGGGCAATCGGGCTAACTCGGCGTTCAGGCGCGCGAGAAACTCGATTTTCCAAGCCTGGTGCTGCTCCGGCGTGACCCGTTCGGCCTTTTTCTCTGCAAGTTCGTTTGAGAGTTCCTGCTCAAGACGCAGTAAAGCTGGATGGGCTTTATCCGCTGCAACCGATGCCCCCAAATTCTCGGACGGGACGGCGTCGACGTCCGCGCGCCCTGAACGGGGGCAGAAAAGAAGTGCCAACGCGATGAGAACATACATGGGCGATACCCGAGAAAGTATAGGTTGGAAATTCGAATTCGGCCATTTTATGAATGAAAATTGCCGAATTTTTACCGGGTTCCCGATAGGTCCGGCGTGACGACCAGGTATGGTCAGGCCGACGAGGCGCCGCACAGCAACTCGTAGAACCGGGCCCCGGCCAGCTCCGCGGCGGTCACGGCGTCGTGCGCGCCCGAGGCGCGCAGCTTCTCGGCGCTCTTCGCGTCGTCGGAGGTCATGATCCAGCGCGCGCGCGGCGCGAGCTGCTTGAGATGCGACAGCAGCTTGAGGTTGCTCGTGCCCTTGAGGAACACGTCGGGGACGGAGCACACCACGACCGAGGCGTCCTCGACGTGCAGGTGCTTGAGCGTCTCGGGATGGGCGAGGTCGCCGTACGCCCAGTGGAACCCGCGTTTTTCCAGGGCGGCGCGGATCGCCGGGTTGTAGTCGACGACGAGGATGCGCTTCTTGAGCTCCGGCGCGTTGCGGTGGATCTGGTCGACGAGCACCTCGCCGGCGCGGAAGCAGCCGAGCAGGACGATGTCGCGGCCGCCGTGCGAGTGCCCCGCCTGCTTCTCGTCGTCCTCGCACAACTCGCGCAGGCCGACGGCGCGCAGCAGCGACATGACGCCCTGCGCGACGCGGTCGTTGAACAGGATGAGGTACGTGGAGGCCACGGAGGCCAGGAGCATCGAGGTCAGCACGAGCGCCTGCAGGTCCGGCCCGATGTGCTTGTAGCCGGCGCCGAGCGCGAGGATCACGAGCGAGAACTCGCTGATCTGGGACAGATTCGCGGCCGTGACGAGGCCCGTGCGCAGGCCCATGCCGACGGCCCGCGTGGTCAGGGCGACCGTCGCCAGGCGCGTCAGGAAGACGAAGGCGACGATCACGGCCGACATCCCGAGCACCCCGAGCGTCGGCTTGGGGACCTGAAGGCCGAGAGCGACGAAGAACAAGGTCACGAAGAAGTCGCGGATGCCCCCGATCTTCGAGATCACGTCGATTCCATAGGGGAACGCGGCGATGCTCATGCCGCCGATGAGCGCCCCCATCTCCTTCGAGAGGCCCGCCTTCTCCGCGGCCCCGCAGACGGCGAAGCACCAGGCGATCGAGGTCAGCAGGACGAGTTCGGGGTTCTTGCCCGCGGCGTGGTAGAGGCGGGACAGGACGTGGCGGCTGATCAGGAAGGCCGCGGCGACGAGCACCGCTCCCTGCCCGACCGAGCGCAGGATGCTGCCGATCTCCGGAGAGAGCAGGTTCGGCTGGAAGGCCATGAAGGCGATCGCCCAGAGGTCCTGGAACACGAGGATGCCGATCGTCAGGCGCCCCGCCACCGTCGTGGTCTCGAACTTGTCGGCGAGCAGCTTCACGACGATCAAGGTCGAGCTCAGCGCGAGCGCGACCGCGAGGTATAGGAGATCGAATCGCCCCCGCCGACGGCGAACCCGAACGGCTTGAAGAAGGCCAACCCCAAGGCGACGCAGCCGAGGAACTGGACGACGCCCAGGATCAGCATCGAGCGGCCCATCTTCGCGAGCTCGCGGAGGTCGATCTCGAGGCCGATGATGAACAGCAGGAAGATCAGGCCGATCTCGGAGATCAGCTGGACGCTGGCCGGGTCCTTGATCAGGCCGAAGCCGAGCTGGCCGCCCAGGGCGACGCCGCCGAGGACGTAGCCCAGGATCAGGGGCTGCTTGAGCAGGCGCGCCGCGTGCGAGGCGATCGCGGCGAAGACGATGCCGAGACCGATGTCCTTGAGCAAAGTCGCGTCGTGGTGGTCCATCCGGGACCGAGATTATAGCCTAGTCGATCAGACTGCGGTACAGATACGAGTACTCGAGGGCCGTGCGCTTGGCGCGCTGCTCGAGGTCCGCGGCGCCGCCGTGCCCCCTCGATGTTCTCGTAGTAGAGAGGGTCGAAGCCGAGTTCGCGCATGCGCGCGACCATCTTGCGGGCGTGCCCGGGGTGGACGCGATCGTCCTTCGTGGAGGTCACGAAGAACGCGCGCGGGTAGGCCGCGCCCTTCCTGAGATTCTGATAGGGCGAGTAGCCGAGGATGGCGTCGCGTTCCTCGCCCTCGGGGTCGCCGTACTCCCCATCCAGCTGTGGCCGGCGAGGAGCTTGTGGTAGCGCATCATGTCGAGCAGGGGCACCTGGCAGACGACGGCGCGGTACAGCTCGGGCTTGCGCGTCATCGCCGCGCCGACGAGCAGGCCGCCGTTGCTGCCGCCCATGATGCCGAGCCGCCGCGGGCTCGTGAGCTTGCGCGCGATCAGGTCCTGCGCGACGGCCTCGAAATCCTCGTAGGCGCGCGGCCGGTTCTTCTTGAGGGCGGCCTGATGCCAGGCGGGGCCGAACTCGCCGCCGCCGCGGATGTTGGCCAGCGCGTAGGAGCCGCCGCGCTCGAGCCACGCCTTGCCCGCGGTCTCGAGGTAGAACGGGCCGTAGACGGCCTCGAACCCGCCGTAGCCGTAGAGCAAGGTGGGCATCGAGCCGTCCGCGGGAGCGTCCTTGCGGCGCACGAGGAAGTAGGGGACCATCGTCCCGTCGGCGCTCCTGGCCTCGAGCTGGGTCGCCTCGAGCCCGGCGGCGTCGAAGCGCGGCGGCAGGCTCTTCAACGGCTCCGGTTTCGCGCCCGCCTTCGGGATCAAGGACAAGGTCGTGGGCACGAGGAAGGAAGTGTAGGTCACGAACAGCTCCGGCCGGAACGGGTCGGCGGCGGCGACGCCGATGGTCCCGTGGTCGGGAAGCGGCACCAAGGTCCGCGTCCACGCGCCTGCCGTGCGCGCCGACGTGTACAGGCGTGTGACGACGTTCTCCCGGATCAGAAGATACAGAGTTCCTTTATGATAGAAGGCCGAGGCGAGGGACGAGCGCGCGTCGGGCGCGTACACGCGCTCGATCTTCCCGGCGAGATCCTTCTCGTCGTAGGCGTCGTCGGGGACGGTGACGACGGTCCCGGATTTGTAGACGTCGCCGTGCACGGCCCAATCCTTGAGCGGGCGGACGAGGAGCCGGCCCTTGCCGTCCCAGTCCTCGATCTCCGAGTCGAGCGGCAGGGCGAGGCGGCGGAAGCGGCCGTCGGCGGCGAGGCGATGATACTCGGTTTCGAAGAAGGTCTTGCTGACCGAGATCACGACGAGGCGGCCGCCCTCGTCCTCGAAGGCGCTCGGCACGGCCATGACGTCGGACTCCAGCGCCTCGAAGACGACGGGCGCCGAGGAGAGCGACGAGCCGCGCGCCCAGCGCTTGATTACGCGCGGGTAGCCGGACTTGGTCAGGGAGCCGGGGCCGAAATCCGAGCCGACGAGCAGAGCGTCGTCGGTGAGCCAGTCGAGGCGGTGCTTGGCCTCCGGAAGGACGAATCCGCCCGGGACCCAGGTCGAGCGCGAGGCGTCGAACTCGCGCACGACGACCGCGTCTTTGCCGCCTCGTGAAAGATTTATGAGGCATCGGTCGTAGCGCGGTGAGCGGCAAGACGCTCCTTTATAGACCCACGACTCGCCTTCGTCCTTGCCGAGCTTGTCGAAATCCAGGATGACGTCCCACTGCGGCTCCTTCTTGCGGTACTCGGCGAGCGACGTGCGGCGCCACAGGCCTCGCACGTGGTCGGCGTCCTGCCAGAAGTTGTAGATCATGCCCCCGCGCCACGCCGGCCAGGCGATCTTGTCCTGCGCGTTGAGGATCGCTCGCATCTCCTGGCGCAGCGGCTCGAACCGCTTGTCGCCCTCGAGCTCCCCGAGCGAGGACTTATTCCGTTCCTTGACCCATTCGATCGCGGTCTTGCCCTCGACCTCCTCGAGCCACTGGTGGGGATCGGCGGGAGTAGCCGGCGCGGCGGCGGCCGCGCGGCGGCGAGGACGAGCGGAAGAACGAGCAGGCGTTTGATCATAGGTCGATTATCCTCTCAGCGCGTCCCGCTCACGAGGCCGAGCAGGCGAGCGGCGTCCTGGCGCAGCGGAACGATCCCCGTGCCCGTCTTCGAGCTCACCCAGGCCAGCGCGTCCGGGGAGACGCCGCAGGCCTCGGCGACCTCGCGGCGGCGCACGAAGGCGCGCGAGGGCTTCACGCGGTCGGCCTTGGTCGCGACGACGCGCCACGGCAGTTCGTGGCCCTGCAGCCAGCGCAGCATCTCGAAGTCGAGCTTCGTCGGGCCCAGGTCGGCGTCGACGAGGACGAACACGGCCTTGAGCGACGTCGAGCCCGAGAGGTACCCCTCGATCATCGGCCCCCAACTCGCGCGCGAGGCCTCGGGGCCCGAGGCGAAGCCGTAGCCCGGCAGGTCGACGAGGCGGCGCCGGGGCGCGGCCTCGTAGACGTTGATCGTGCGCGTGCGCCCGGGGGTCGACGACGCGCGCGCGAGGTCCTTGCGGCACAGCGCGTTGAGCATGGTGCTCTTGCCGGAGTTCGACCGCCCGACGAAGGCGATCTCCGCGTCGCTCGGCCCGAGCTTGCCGGGATCGGTCTCGCTGAGCAGGAAGCGGACCTCGTCGAGGCTCATTCGTCACCCCGCCAGGAGCCGCGCCCCTGCTTGACCGAGGAGCGCCGTCGCTTGGCCTCGACGGTGATTTTCTTCGAGTTCCGGGAGCGGCCGCGCTTGGAGCGCCGCGCCTTCTCGGCGTCGTGCCGCGCGCGGTCGGCGCGCTCGCGGGCCAGGCCCTCGAGGCGATCCGCCAGGCGCGCGCGGGCGATCAGGCGGTTCTGCCCCTGCGAGCGCTCGTCCGTGCAGCGCACCGAGATCCCGGACGGCCCGTGCGTGAGCTGCACGGCCGTCTCGACCTTGTTGACGTTCTGGCCGCCGGCGCCGCCGGCGCGCGAGAAGGTCTCGAGCAGGTCGCCGGGGCGCACGCCGAGCTTGGCCAGGCGCGCCTCGACCTCGTTCCAGGAGGGCATCCCCGGGATTCTAGCGGATTCTTTCGAGCGCGGGGTGCTTGCCCGGGGTCGTCGGGGCGTCGGTCAGCACGTTCGACTGGCGCAGGAGGTTCTCTTCGACCTCGAGGTTGCGCTTGGAGAGGTTCTCGCGGACGGCGCGCTCGGCGCGCTGGGCGAGCAGCTCGCCCTCGCCGCCGACTTCCTTGGAGCGCATGAGGATGTACTCGTTGACGGAGTGCCAGTCGATGCCCAGGCCCTTGGAGCGGGCATACTCCTGGTAGGCGGGGTCCTTGCGCATCTCCATGAAGAACGGATCGCGCTCGAACATCTCGCGGAAGATCGTCTCGATCTTCGCCGTCTGGACGTCCATCAGCAGCGAGAACCGACGCGGAGCGCCCGACAGCGTACGGCCCGTGTCGATGCGGCCCATCGCCTGGATCATGTGCACCTGGGACATCTCCTCCGGCCCGAGGACGAGCATCTCGAAGTTCGAGTAGCCCCGGAACGCGTCGGGACGCGAGGAGTTGCGCTCGCCCTTGAAGTTGAGGTCGAGGCCGCGGCCGCCGACGCGCGTGTCGAGAATGAGAACCTTGACCTTTCCGGTGTTCAGCCCCTCGATGTTCATCTGAGCCAGCACGTCGGCCTCCGGGGTGTTGAGGCGCAGGAACTCGGTGTCGGCGAAGACCTTGGCGATCTCCTCCTGCTGGACTCCGGCCCTCTTGAGGGACTTCTCGACGGCGCGCAGCGCGCGCGTGTCCGAAACGCTGAGCACGATGAGGCCCGTGTTCTTCTGGGTGTCGCGTATGCCCTGCAGCCAGGTCCGCGCGGCCCCCTCGGGCATCTCGCTGATCTTGACGACCTGGGGATTCGAGAGCTTCAGACCTTTGGCTTTCACGAACGCCTCGAACTGCGCCTTCGCCGCGTCCGGCGGCACGTCCGTCGAGCGCAGGACGACCTGGTCCTTCGTCAGGCTCTCGACCTTCTTGAGCGCCTCGGTGACGCGCAGCAGGCGCTCCGCCGGCGTGGAGACGACCTCGAGCACGACGTTCTTGGGCATCGCCGAGCCCTCGCCGACGACCGAGATCTTGTTGGCGCGCAGATGCGCCTCGAACATCCGGCCGGACGTGCCGGACAGCGAGATGAAGTAGGCCTTCTTGTTCGTCGTCACGTCCTTGATCGTCGACATCGAGTTGTGCGTGTACGGCAGGGTCAGGTCCGTGCCGTACTCGAGCTCCCACCAGCGGCGCGACGCGTTGTCCATCGACTCGAACCACTGGCCGTTGTGCACGACGTTGAAGCGCTTCGTCTTGTTGTCGACGCGCACGCCGGCGGGGCTGTCGTGGAAGCCCTGGATCATGTTGACGAGCTCGTTGCGCACGTAGGAAGTGCCGCGCTGCGTGTGACCGATTCCCTTCGGGAAGAGCATCGAGTGGACGTAGGACCACATCAGCGCGTCGCGCTGGTGCGGCGGCATCATCGGGTCCTTGTACAGCGCCTGGAGCATCTTCGACGCGTGCAGCCGCGTCAGGCCCATCTTTTCGACGGGGCCGGAGGGCGCCCTGCCGGTGATCGTCTCGATGAGCAGGCGCGGCAGGCCCGGCAGGAAGCCGGTGAAGGAGGCGCCGTCGATCTGCTTGAGCGCGAGCTCGACCTCGCGGTTGGCGTCCTGGCGCAGCAGCTTCGATTCCAGCACGCGCAGGCCGTCGGCGGCCTCGAAGAACTCAGGCGTGCCGCCCTTGTCCTGCAGGCTCTTGAGCTTCTCCCGGGCGAGCATCAGCTGCGCCTCGAGCTGGCCCATCCCGCCGTCGCGGGTCTTTGCCTCGATCTCGCCGGCGCGCTGGATGAGGAACTCCGCGCGCTTGATGACCGCGGTCGGCTCCAATCCCTCGCCGCCGGGGACCATGTAGGGCTCCTCGATGAGGCGCGGGTTCTCGCCGATCTTGCGCACGCTCTCCTTCATCTCGCGGTAGACCGTGTACAGAGCGCTCTCGTCGCCCGCGAAGGATTCCTGCAGGGAGCGCCGCGCCTCGAGCAGCTTCTCGGCCTTGGCCTCCCAGCCCTTCTTGCCCTCGGAGGCCAGCTGAGCGATCTGCTCGCCCGTCTCGTTGAAGCGCTTGAGGATCTCGCCGCGCGCGTCGCGGCGCACGGCCTTGATGTCCTTGTTCGTCGCCGCGAGGTCGGCCTCGAGCGAGCGCAAGGCGCGCGAGTCGCCTCCGCGCTCGATGAGACGCTGGATGTTCTCGGCCTTCGCCTCGAGCATCTCGAGGCGGCGGGTCATCGCGCCGAGGTCGCCCTCGGCGGGCTTGGCGAAGGTCTCGAGCTCGAGCGAGCGCAGCTTGGCGCGGGCCGTCGCGCGCTCGGCCTCGAGGCCGGGGCGCGCGGAGGCCTCGGCCTCCCCATGCGGGCGCTGAGCGAGTGGACGTTCTCGAGCGTCTCGCGGTAGGTCCGGTGCACCGCCCGGCGCTCCGGCGTCAGCTTGGCCTCGAGGGCCTGCGACTCCGCGAGGAGGCCGTCGAGCTTCGGGGAGGTCTTCGCCGCGCCGAGCGTGAACTCCGCCTCGCGCATGCGGCCTCTGGCGGCGGAGCGGTCGGCCTCGAGCGTCGAAAGTTTCGCCTCGAGCTCGGCGGTCGGTTCCTTGCGCGAGGCCGCGCGCTCGATCTGCCCTTCGTCTCGCCGATCGCCTTCTCGATCTTGACGAGGCCGGAGGTCTCGGCGCGGTAAGCCTGCACGACGCCGGGCTCGTTCGAGCCGCCCTTGCGGCCGAGCTCCTTGAGCAGCTGCTCGAGGCGCGCCTCGACGACGGCGCGCTTGGCGCCCGACGCGGGCGTGCCCGCCGCCTCGAGCTCGATCGACTCGCGCATGAGCCGCTCGAGCTTCGGGTTGACCGAGGTGCGGACGCCGGAGGCCTGGTTGGCCCGGATCGCCGCGATCTGGGAGTCCACGGTGAAGAGGCGCGCGGAGGCGTCGACGCCGTCGAAGCGCTCGACGAGAGCCTTCTCCGTCTTGGCGATCTCGATCTGCTCCTCGAGCAAGGTCGTGCGGCGGCGGCCGGCCTCCGAGGAGCTCTGCTCGGCCTCGGCGAGCTCCTTCTGCAGACGCTCGATCTTCGCCTCCAGGGCGACGCGGGCCTTCTTCGCCTCGGCCGGCAGGCGCGCCAGCCCCTCGACGGTCTCGGTCAGCAGCATCAGGCGGTGCTGGTTGACGAAGGCGTCCTTCATCTCCGCGGCGATGCGCTCGCGGACCTCGGGGTGCGTGGACGGGCGGGAGTCGAGCGACTCGTTCATGCGCTTGAGAGCGGCGACCATCGTGTTCGCGGCCTCGGCCTCGGCCTGCGGCAGGCCCGCGGCCTGGCGCCGCAGCACGTCGGCCGCGTCGGAGAGCGCCTTCTCGGCAAGCCGGATCTCCTCGGGGCCCTTCGCGCGCTTGAGCTGGCCGATCGCGGCGAGCGCGTCGTCGGCGGCGCCGCGGATCTTCACGAGCGTCTCCCCCGGCACGTGCTCCGGCGAGAGGCCCTGCGAGATCGACTTGACGCGCTGGACCTGCACTTCGGCGCCTTCGACGCGCACGGAGTTGAGCGTCTCGATGCTCAGCTGCAGGCCCTTGTTGCTGCCGTTGAGCGCCGTCGTCTGCGAGTTCAGGCGGGAGACGCGGCCCGTGACCATGCCGATCGTCAGCGCCGGCTGCTGGCCCGCGGCGTCCATCTCGTCCTGCAGCATCAGGTAGTCCTCGGCGACGCTGCGGCCCTTCGTCTTGCCTTCGGCGATCATCGTCTTGAGGCCCTCGTAGGTCTCGAACTTGACCTCCGAGCCGAGCTTGTTGAACGCGAGGAAGTCGAACTCCGCCTGCGCCTGGAGCTTCGTGTTGAACGTCAGGAACATGACCTTGCGTCCGCTGGCGGCGGCCTCGGCCTCGAGATAGGGCAGGAGGCCCTCGTAGGCGAGCAACGTCTTGCCCAGGCTCGTGGGCGCCTTGATGAACAGCTCGACGTCGCCGCCTTTGCGGCCGGTCGTCAGGATGCCCTTGTAGGAGCCCTCGCGCTCGAGCTTGCCCACGGCCTCGGCGAGGTCGCGGAAGCCGGCGGCCTCGGCCGGGCTCAGACCCTCGGCGGACGTGATCGCGCGGTCGATCTTCTCGAGCAGCGGCGTCATCGAGACCTTCTCCGCCTTCGTCTTGCCGGCCTCGGCGACCCAGTCGGTCGTGTGTCCCTCGATGGTCTCGAGGAGCTTCGCGGCCTTCGGGCCCTTGCCGTAGGCCTCCTTCATCGAGGCGAAGATGTCGCCGGCCGCGGACTCGACGTGCCGGGCGTGGGAGCCCTCGCCGAGGAACGCCTGCATGAGGCGCACGTACTGCTTCGGGCGCCAGCCGGGGATCGGGCTGCCCTTCGCGTCGCGCACGACCCACGGGGAGGCCTTGATCCCGTCGAGCGCCTTGTTGATCGCGGCCTGCTGCGACGGGGTGAACGCCTCGGGCTGCTTGTCGAAGCGCGCCTTGTACTCCTCGGAGAGGCGCGAGACCAGGGTCTCGAGGCGCACGTCTTTGGCGACCGCGGCGCCGTCGGCGGCCTGGCCGTCGCGGCCGGCGCTCCACTTCTTGAGCTCGCGGCGGATCGAGCCGAGCTCGTCGCGCATGCGCGGGTTCGCCTCGAACTCGACCATCAAAGCGTCGAGGACCACGTCGGTCTGCTTGCGCACGATCTCGACCTTGTTGAAGCTGTTGAAGCGCTGGTGGCCCGTCAGCATGTAGTCGTACTGGGCCTTGAGCGCGTTGTACTCGAGCTGATTGAGCTTGCCTTCCCGGAAGCGCGTCTCGGCCAGCTCCTGCAGGCGCTTGGTCACGTCGATATAGGTCATCTCGCCCTTCTCGATCTTGACCTCGGAGGCGAGCACGATCTCGATCGACTCGCGCTGGACGATGTCGAGCGCCGGCGACTCGAGGGGCAGAGCGACGACGGCCGCGCGCAGCGTCTTGCCCGCCGCGCCGATGGGGAGGTTCGCCTGCAGGTGGTCCTTGAGCAGCTCGTTGACGCGGTTGCTCAGCTCCTTCGGAAGCGTCTTGCCGAGGTTGTGCTCCGCGCGGTACAGCGCCTTGGCCATCTCGATCTGCAGCTCGGGGTGATCTTGCCCCAGCCCTTGACCGAGCGGCCGGGCTCGATCGTCAGCGCCTCCATCGCGCGCCCAGGCTGGGCGACGAGGCCTTCGGTCGCGACCTCATAGGAGATCTTCTGGACTTCTTCGGTCACCTTCAGCGTGCGGAACTCGGACTTGCCGGCGACCAGGTCGCGCACGGCCATGAGCTCGATCGGGTTGATCTCCCCGCCCTCCTTCGCCAGGCGCGTGACCTCCTTCATCTGGCCCATCTCCTTGGCCTGCTTGGTCACGATCCACTCGGTCGCGGGCTTCGAGCCGAACACGCGCGCCTCGAAGAGGCGGGCCGCCAGCGGCGGCTTGACGGGCTTGAGCGGCAAGGCGTGGTCGACGGGGGCGTTGGCGTACAGCGCCGTGCGCCCGTTCGGGAACTCCGGGGTCTTCATGTCGTACTGCTTCATGCCCTCGCGCACGTTCATGTACGGGCCCGCGTCGCGCGCGCCGTGCGCCGCGTGCGTCGGGATCAGCAGCCAGGCCGGGGACTCGAGCCAGGCGTGGCCCGTCTGGTTCGCGCGCTTGATCCGGCGCTCGACGTCCTCCTCCGGATTGTTGACGACGCCGACGAAGGGCAGCGCGACCGGGACGTTCGTGTCGACGTACCACGACCACTTCGTGCCCAGGTAGCCGGCGACCTGGCTGAAGATCGCGTACTTCGCGACGTTGTCCGCCATGCTCAGCGTGAACGCGGCCGGCTTGCCCGCGTACCAGCTCCCCTGCGACAGCTTCTCGAGGAAGCCGAGCTGGCCGCGCGCGACCCCGGCCTCCATCGCCGCCCGCCCGCCGGGGGTGATCGAGCGGATCCCCGTCGACAGCGAGCCGACGACGCCGCGCGAGCCGATCGTCTCCATCGCTCCCGCCAGGCGCGAGTTGGCGAACACGGTCGAGGGCAGGCCGATGTAGCCGAGCGCCGGGTGGAAGGACTCGTTGGCCCACCACGCGCCGCCCTTGAAGCCCGTCCAGAACGCCTTGCCGGCGCCCTCCGCGTCGTTCTTGAACATCGAGTGGCCGGGGTTGATCGCCTGGTAGTCGCCGATTCGCACGCCGCCCTGCGTCGCGACGTCGTAGAAGTGCGTGCCGAGCGTGAACACGCCCGAGATGCCGGCCGACATCGCCGTGAACGTCCCCTGGCGGATCGCGACGCTCATCGCGCGCGCGCCGCTGGCGGCGGCGTACTGCGCGATCCAGCGCTCGCCGGCGAACGCGCGGATGCGCCCGGCGTCGGGCTCGAGCGACTCCAGGCGCGCCGCCGTGTGCTTGGCGATCTCGCCGACCGCGTAGGCCGTGCGGCCGGCCGCCCGGACGGCCAGGCCCCGCATGCCGCCCATCGCCTCGCCCGCGTTCATCCAGCCCACGCCGACGTTGCTCATCTTGCCCACGAGGTTCAGCGACGCGCGCGCCACGGGCGCCAGCAGCGCGATGCTGATCGTCCAGGTCACGAACGTCGACGCGGCGTCGAGCGTCTTGTTCGTCTCGGTGACGGCGGTGATCTTCTCGTGGTTGGCCCGCAGCGACGCGCTGATTTTGAGCGCGTCCGTCAGCTTGGCCGCGTCCTCGGTCGGCGACGCCATGCCGGAGTAGGCCGCGGCCCCGGGATTCATCGCGATGACGCGGCGGCGCGCCTCCGCCCAGTCCTCGCGGCGGCCCGACGCGATCAGCCGCGAGATCTCCGTGAACTGCGCGTTCATCGAGGCCGTCTTGCCGTCGCCCTCGATCGCCCGCATATTCGTCTTGTACTCCTTGCCCCACGGCGTCAGGCCGTAGCCGCCCCGGATCAGGTAGGACACGCCGTTGTGCAGGTGCTTGAACGGGTTCAGGCCGCCGCTGGTGCCTTGGGCCTGCTGCTTGGCCAGCCAGGCCGTCGACGGCGCCTCGAGGTAGAGCGAATAGTCGACCGACAAGTCCCCGAGCTCCTTCTGCGTCGACGCCAGCGCCGCCTGCACCGAATCCAGGCTGCCCGCGTAGTCGGCCTTGTTCAGCGCCTCTCGCGTGCGCGACAGGATGCGGCCGAGCTCGTCGAGCCGCTCCTTCATGCGCCGGCCCTGCGCCTTGTAGTTCATCTTCTCGTCGCCCGTCAGCTTCGACTCGTCGATCATCTTCATGATCGCCTGGGCGTCGGGCGACGTGGGGTCGACGCGCTCGCGCTGGTTGCGCACGTGGAACATCTGCGTCTCGAGCACGGTCAGGCTCAGCCAGCGCAGCGCGTTCTGCTCGTTGAGCGACATCGTCTGCACCTGCGCGTCGGTGATCGCGTTCGAGCCCTTGAACTGGTTCATGTCCGTCTCGAAGCGCTGCACCGCGGCGCGCGCCCCTTCAGGTACTCCTGGCGCTGCGTGAACTTGGCGTCGACGATGTCGAAGACGCTGTAGACGGTCCCGTGGTGGTTGTACGTCTTCGCCTTCGCGCGGCGGATCAGGTCCTCCTCGAGGCCCTTCTCGTTGAACCACATGTCGTTCGGGAACTGCAGGCCGAGCAGCTCCGCGATCGCGATCATGCGGTCCGTGCGCGCCGCGTCGGCGTACGCGACCTCCTGGTTGCGCAGGCGCCAGTAGCTGTACTGCAGCATCTGGTAGCTGTAGCGTCCCGTCTCCGGGATCATCTCCACCTGGGGCGGCCGGTTCTGGTTCATCGCGCGCTGCGTCTTCTGCAGCTCGCGGTTGTAGGTCGTGACCTTGTTCTTCGTCATCCGGAACGCGAGGCCGTCCTTGTCCCAGAACTCGAAGCCGGCCGCCGTCTCCACCTGCGCGAACTGGGCGCCCTTCGGCGGGTCGGCGATCGACGCGCCCGTCATCAGCGCCTCGCGCATGGCGCCCGTGCGGAACGCCTCCTCCACGCTGCCCGACGGCGCGTCGGCCAGCGAGCCGAACTTGTCCTGAAAGATCTTCATCGCGCGCGCGGCCCCGTCCTGGCGCGCCTGGCTGTACGGCCCGAGCCCCCGCAGCCGCTCGAGGATCGGCTTCATCGACTCGACTTCCTCGGCCTTGTTGTAGCGGTGCTGCAGCGAAAGGAAGAGCGTCTTGCCGATCGGCGTCAGCGTCTTGCCGTCGCCGAAGTAGGTCTTCACCGGGTCGGCGTCGTCCTTGTAGATGCCGAGCTCCTTGAACAGCTTCATCGCGGCGGCGGGATCGGGCTCGGGGGCGGCGGCGAGGGCCGACGCGGGCCATTGCGCCATGATCAAGGCGGCGCAGGCAAGCGAAGCGACGGCACGGCGCGCGAGGGGTTTCATGAGGGGACCGCGTCTGTCGTCCCAGTGTAGCAGAGGACCGGGGCCCTGTCAGGGCCTAAAGACCCACCAAAAAGAGGGCCCGGGACCCAGGGCCTCCAGGCCCTAGGTCCCGGGCCGTTCAGATCAGAGCTTGTCCTTCCGGCAGGCCTCGAGCGCCGTCGCGCGGTCCATGCCCCACCACACGATCGGGCCCACGCAGTTCGCCGCGGCGTCCTGCTGGTTCGGCCCCGACAGCGCCTTGTTCTGGACCACGACGAGGCCGCCCTTGCCCTTCGTCGACCCCGTCAGGAAGCGGAAGCCCGCCTGCATGCGGTTCTTGACGACGGGATCCCCCGCGCCGATGAGGCCCTGCATCTCGTAGCTCTCCGGCAGGGGGCTCGTCGAGTTGAAGACCTCGAACTGCTTCTGGCGGAACACCGCCTCCTTCTCCCCGTCGAGCGCCTTGTACTTGAACATCACGTAGTACTTCTTGGGCTCGGTCTGGCCCGCGAGGTCCACGGACTCGTACAGCGCGATGTCGGCCGTCGCCTTGACCTGCTTGATCTGGCGCGACTCCGGCATGTCCTGCGTCGCCGGGAAGGGCTCGTTGGCCGAGGACACCGTGCCCTGGCTCGACTCCATCGCCGTCGCCGGGCCGTTGATGTTCTCGTACGGGTTCGGCGTCGCGTCCGGCGCGCCGGGCTTCGTCACCTTCGGCCAGATCGAGAACGTCTCGCCGCCGCTGGTCACCGTCACGATCAGCGCGCCGTTGGCGTAGGCGCCCGTCAGGCTGTAGGCCTTGCTCCCCACGGCCGCCCTCAGCCGCTCCGGGACCGCCGTGAGCGCGCCGGTGTCGGCGCCCGTCAGGGCCATGTAGTGCTTGAGCGCGTCGACGAAGATC
Organism: Elusimicrobiota bacterium; assembly: GCA_023213235.1. Classification (GTDB taxonomy): domain Bacteria; phylum Elusimicrobiota; class Elusimicrobia; order UBA1565; family UBA9628; genus GWA2-66-18. The sequence continues at coordinate 2,583,845 of CP096137.1, forward strand.
ACGACGTCCTGGAACTTCGACGCGTTCTTGTCGGCGACGAACCCCGCCAGCGCGAAGCCGCCCTCCGCCTGCTTGAGCAGGTCGAGGTACTGCACCTGCTTGTCGAACACGAGCACGAGGTAGTGGTCGGCGAAGCGCGCCCGCAGCAGCTTGTAGGTCTGCCCGCCGCTCGTGCTGTTGCCGTACTTGAGCTGCTGGCTCGGGTTCGCGTCGCTCTTGGGGACGAGGATGATCTGCTGGGTGCCCTCGATCTCGCTCGTGCAGGAGATGATCCCGTACTTGCCCTTGAGGTTGGCCGCGAGATCCTTCGTGTCGTCGGGGTTCTTCTTGCACTCCGGCGATTTGAGGAGGAGCGCCTCGAGATCGGCGATCGCGATGCTGCCCTCGCCGCCGGGGGTGGGCGTTGTCGTCCCGCCGCCGGGCGTCGTGGTGCCGCCGCCGGGGCTGGTCGGATCGCCCGTGCCGGTCGTCGGAGGCTTCGGCTTCTCAGGCATATCGCCCGCGCCTTCCTTCACTTCCCAGGTTTTGGCCACGGCGTTCCATTCGAGGTGGTACTCCCTACCGCCGACCTTTCCGAGATGCGGCCCGCCTTTCGGGCCGGCGGGAACGTTCTGATTGCGACCGTCCTGGCCGCGCAGGCCGACTTCCGCGTAAAGGGTTGGGGCGAGATCCCGCGCGTCTTTGGTGCCGGCGCGATCGTCAATCATCCCCTTCGGGAACAACCCGATCACGCCGCGGGCGCCGCCCTGCGGCAAAGCGTAGAAGTCCTGGTCTCCGACGCGCACGATGTTGCCCATGCTTTCAGCCTGATCCGCGCGCTTCATCAGCAGTGCCCCCACCGAAGTCTCAATGGCGGGCCCACCACCAGGACGGCCGAACTTGATCGTGCGATTGCCATTCGCGTCGGCCGTGCCGAAGGACAATTCGTACTTCTTGTGGCCGGGGGTGCGGTCATCGAGAACGAACGACTGGTCTTTGGAATTGAGCGGGAAGCGCTGTCCGAAGATGTCGTTGTTGTCGGTGATGTCGAAGATGCCGATTTCATTGTAGATCGTTCCGTCATCGGCGCGCGTTGAGAAAATCTTGATCGAGATTCTGCGGGAATTCGCGTCTTTCGGACCGGCCACGTCGCCCCACGCGGCGCCGTCCCGGTACAGGTCGTCGAGCGTGTATTGGCGCGACGCTCCGTCGAGAGAGGTGCGCCCGCCGCCCGCACGATTGCGCGTGTCGGGAACGTTGGTAGGATCGTCGCGACGCTCGATGTCGGCGTCAAGTTCCTTCCTGCTGCGTGCCTCGGAATAAACCGTCGTCGCCTCTTCGGCAGCCTTTAGGAAGAACGCGGTGGCGGCGGAAGCCTCCTTCGTCTTCGTGATCTGAGCGCCCTTCTCGTCCGTCCACTGGACCAACTTGGTTCGAAGCCTGGATTCCCAGCGGTTGGGCGTCACGAAGGAGGACTTTAGCAACGCCTCCTTCGCGGCCCAGCCGGGCTGCGTCAAGCCGGGACCGAGAACGAAGTACAAATTGGCGACGCTGCCGGGGGACCCGTCCTTCTCGCCCCAGCTCCGGGCGAGGGCGCCTAAGCGGACCTTGTCGACGCCTTCGCCGACGAAAGATTTCCCATCGGGCCCGGCATTCAAGAGGAATTCCTCGAACCGCTTGGCCGCATCCTGGCGGGCGGTCGGATTTTCCGCCAGAATCTTAGCCATCGCGTTGACGGGATGGGTCTCGCCGTCAGAGGCGCGCGTCCGCAGGGGAATGCCCCGGCGGACGCGATCACCACGACGGCCATGATGGAATAGAGGGGTTTCATGGCTTCTCCGGTCCGGCGATGCGTCTATCTTATTGTAGCTCCGTGCGTCCTTTTCTCGCCTGGGCCTAAAGACCTATTTCGGCGGGTTCTGGATCGCCTTAAGACCGTCCGTGAAGGTGTTCAGAACCCCCACCTGCTTCGTCTGAGCGTCGTACCAGGCCTTGTTCGCCGCGTCGAACTTGGTCTGAGCCGTGCTCTTGAGCCCTTCGGCAAGCTTCGGGTCCTTGTTTTCTTGCACCGCCTTAATCGCAGCGGTAGCCTCCGAGAAAGGCTTCGGAGTCGCGCCGATCTTATCCTCGACGTCTTTGGCCAACTGGGCAGCATCCGGAGCCGCCGTGGGATTCCCGTTGGCGGGCGCCGGATTGGGGTTGGCGGACGCCGCGGTCTGGGCCGACGGAGTCAACTGGATATCCTTCGCCGCCTTGTCGATGACGTTGTAGTCCTTATTCATCTTGGCGACGAGCGGGACGGTCTTAGGAGCCTCGACCACGGCGAACTTGCCGTGCGGAAGCTGCTTCTCGATCGCGTCGATGCTCTTGTTGATGACCCCGATATACCCGTCCGGCGCGGTCTCGCCGGCCAGCCACTTCGCCGCCTTCGCAGCGCTGTCGCGATAAGGATCCGCGTCGGTTTTCGTCTGCCCGAAGCTGATGGCGGTGATCTTCGCCTCGGTCCCGGCCAGCTTCGCCTTCGCCGCGTTCACCTTCTCGCGCGCCTTGCCGATGGCCGTCACCGCGTCGGTTACCGTCGTCGCCGGCTCCCTTACATCCTCCTTCTCGGAGGTGGCGGAGGCCTGCATCGCCTTGATTCCTTTGTCGCCGAGCAAGGAGATCAGGATGTCGTTGTGGATGTTCAATGCCGACTTGTCGCCGCGGATGTTCTCCGCGCCACAGACCGTGCTCGCGGCCTCCTGGCCGTACAGCGCGTCGCGCGCCGAGATGAGGAGCGCCATCTGGGTCTTCAGCGCCTCCAAACCGGCGGCCTGGGCCTTCGCCGCCGCCTCGGGCTTCTTAGCCAAGTCCGTCGCGTTCGCGGCGACGGTCTTGCAATTATCGACGAGCTTATCCGCCTCGGCCTTGCCGTCGCCCGTCGGCCAGCCGCCCGTGATCGGACCGATCGGCGTGGACGGAGCCGTCTGCGTCACGGACGCCTTGGAGTCGTCCTTGCCGCCGGTCACGCGGCAATCGGTCTGAGTCTGACCGGACACCCACTTATAACCGGGGGCGTGGAGTTGGTCTTCTGCACGCAGCCGCCCGCATCGCCGCCCTTGCCGTCGTTGCTGCACATCGGGGCCGCCGACAACATGCCCTGGTAGCCGCCGACGCAGGAAATAACGGCGTTCGCGTTCGCCGCAGCCGACGGATCCATGAAGCTCAGGATGCTCTTCGTCAGCGACTTCGTCATCTCCGACGCCATCGCCTTGAGCGAGTCGTTGCGGATGCCGTAAAGGAGCAGCTCCGGGTCCTTGAGGCGGCGCTTCTCGAACTCGAGCTTGAGGGCCTCCTCCTGCCGCTGCTTCATCGCGAGGAACGCCAAAGACTCGCCGACGTTCTTCGAGCCGCCGGGGCCGGAGCCGCCGGGGCCCTTGTCGTTGGCGCCCGCGCCGCCCTGCCCGCCGCCGGCGAAGCCCTGCCCGCCGGTGGGAATCTGCTCGCTGGCCGCCGCGTTCAGGCCGGACAGCGCCGAGCCCGTGCGCGAGAACGCGTCGCCGGCGGCGGCGCCCGCCTTCTTCGTGCCGTCGAGGCCGGTCGGGTTGCCGGGACCGCGAGCGCCCGCGGCGCTACGGAAGCCGGGAGTGGCGCGAACGAGGTTCAGGCCGCCGCCGCCCGTGCCCGCCGTGCCGCCGCCGGCCCCGCCGATGGGACCGAGGCCGCCGGACGCCGAGGAGCCGCCGCCGGCCACGCCCAGGCCGCGCAGGCCGGAGCCGCCGAGAGCGACCTTCGGAACGGGGAGCGGAGACTTCTTGACGGCCGCCGAGGCGGCCCGCGAAGCGGCGCCGGCAAGGGCGTCTTTATAGTCGTTGGTCGACGCGGAAGTCGGCGCCGAGACCGGGGCCGCCGCGGGAGCCACGGAGCCCGCCGGAGGCTGCTGGGAAGAACCGGGGCCCATCACGAGGGCGCTGGGGTCACGCACGTTCAGAGGAGTGATGATGTCGCCGGCGCCGCCGATGGCTCCGCCCTGGGCGATGCCGTTGTTGCCGCTCTCGTACGGGCTCGAGCCCGAGCCGAAGATCCCGGAGCCCGACGAGCCGCCGCGGAAACCAGGAGACATGGTCTCGGAGCCGTTCTCGGGGGCCATCATGAAGTGCTCAGCCAGCGGGGCCATGAAGAGGGTGCCCAGGCCGGCGAGGATGAAGGCGAGATCCTTCTTCTTGAACTGCTTAAGGCGATCGAAGAGGGTCAAGCCCGCGCCCAAGCCTTTGACCTTCACCTGCGGCTTCTGGGCGTCTTTGAGAGTGGGAATCTTGGGATCCATAGTCGTTTCTCCTCAGTCGGGATAGTTTAAGCGGGGTCCCGGGTCTTGTCAATGGAACCGCAATCCTTTAATCCAATTTTTACCATGTCGAAATAAGGAGCCCTTTTCCCTCGGGAAGGACGCTCTTTATCCGCCCCCCGGGTCGATGACGGCGGAGCCCTCGTTGGGGATGCAGCGGACGAGGTATTTCCCGGTTTCCACGGCCCGCAGGCGCGCGCGCATCATATGGAGGGCGGGGTGGTTCGTGCCCCGGAAAAGGCCGTCGTTGGCGATGGAGAGGAGGACGTCGGCCCCCGCCTTGCCGGCCAGGCGAGAGGGCCGCGAGGACACGTCGTCGAAGCACGGCAGCAGGGCGACCTTGCCCAGGCCCGGGATGGGGATGGGGCGGGACTCCGTCCCGGCGACCGTCATGGGGCGGCCGACCGGAGAGGGGTGCAAAGCGGCCTGGGAGTCGTAAAGGGTTCCGTCGGGGGCGAAGACGAGGCCCATGACCCAGGCCTGCTTGCCGTAGGCCAGCGGCGTCACGGGGGCGTCGGTCCCGAGCGCCAGGAACGCCTTGGACCTGCGCGCCAGGTCCCCCAGCGGCCCGGCTCGCGGTAGACATCCTCGGGGAGCTGATATTGAGGGAAGAGGATGAGATCGGCGCCCTTGGCCGAGGCCTCGAGGGCCATCGACTCGTAGGCGCGGAAGAGCTCCGTGCCGTGCGAGGCCCGCCACTCCCACGGGAACGGCAGGTCGTGCTGGGCGCAGGCGATCGTGAAGCCGCCCGACGGGCGCGGCGCCGCGTCGAGCGCGCGCAGACGCGCGGCCCCCAAAGTCCCGTCGCGGCCGCGAGCGCCGCCGCGGCGGCGGCATAGGGCCACGCGCGCCGTCTCTCGACGACGACCCGCGCCAGCAGGCCGTTGACGAGCAGGACGAGGAACAGCAGCCCCGTCTCTCCGACGAGCCGCGCCGGCTGCAGCCACGGCGCGGGCAGCGGCGCATGGAGCCCCGTCAGCAGGACGATCGAGCCGAAAAAGGGACGCAGCGGGTTGTCGGCGACGAGCATGGGCAGCACCCACGCGGCCGCGGGGACGAACGGACGCGCCCGCTCCGGCAGCGCGCGCGCGCGGCGGCAGGCCTCGGCGACGTACGCGCCGTACAGGGCGCCGAGCAGCACGACGCCGGCGAGCACGTGCCAGCCGAGCCGCGACGTCCAGCCGAAGAGCCAGGCCGCGTAGACCGCTCCGAACACGGCGCCCTGGACGAGCGCCGCGCGCCGGTCCTTCGACCTTTCGGCGGCCGCGACGAGCGGCGCCCAGGCGACGCAGGCCAGGAAGCCCAGGCCGTACGGAGGGATGGCCAGCGAGAGCAGGACCGCCGAGACGAGGCCGCTCACGCCGCCGCGCTCAAGACCCGAGGAAGCAGAACACCGCGCCGAAGAAGCCGTCGGGGCCGCACTCGCCCGTCTGCATCTTGCACATGTTGATCATCGGGCTGGCCATGTCCGGCTGCGGGGGCGGAGCGATGCCGAGCTCCGCGCAGAAGGACGGGACCGAGCAAGGCTGGTTGACGTTCTCGATGGCCTGCTTGAGCGGGCCCTCGCAGATCCGGCGGATATCGCGCTTGTCGCGGTCGCACGGGCCGCACTCGCACGGGTCGCTGCAGTCGCCGGGCATCCGGTTGAAGATGTCGTTGAGCTGCTGCTGCAACTCCGACATCCTCTTGTAGTGCGGCTGGCGCCCGGTCTCGCAGACCTTGACCGCCTCGGCGCACTCGGCCATCTTCTCCGGATCGACGGTGGACGGGATGTCGGTGTCGGTCGGCACCGCGGGGATCGGCTCGTCCTTCGTCGTCAGGATGCCCGTCGTGTCGCCGTTGATCTTGCCGCCGTCGTAGATCACGCCCGTGTTCGTCGCCGCGAACTCCGGCGGGCAGCCGTTGTCGGCGTTGCAGTTGTTGCCGACGGAGAGCACCGCGCGGCCGTTGCCGGCCGCGAGCTGGACGAACGCCTTCTGTCCGCTGATCACGTTCTGCGCGACCATGCCCTTCGAGATGCTCGCCTTCACCGCGGAGACGCGCGGGCCGGAGATGCGCCCGGCCGCGCCGGAGATCTTGCTCTTCGGCACCGAGAGGCTGGGCAGGCCCGACGTGCCTCCCTTGACCGTGTCGCCGAGCGTGCCGCTGGCCGCGCTGCCCTTGCCGCCGCCGAAGAAGCCCGCTCCCGCGTACGCGCCGACGCCGGAACCGGAACCGTTCCCGTTGCCCGAGCCGAAGCTGCTCCCCACCGACACGCTGCCGTTGTTGCCGCCGGAAAAGCCGTTGGTGAAGCCGGAGCCGAACGCGCTGCGCACGAAGCCCGCGCGCTCGCCCTGCAGGTCGTCCTCGTTGAGGGCCACCGCCGTCCCCTCGCCGCGATTGCTCGCGTCGTCGGGATTGAGCACGCCCTGCACGCTGCCGGGCTTGGCGAGCTTCTCGCCCGCCGCCGCCTTCGACTCGAGATCCTTCTTGTCGCCCTTCACGAAGCTGAGCGAGCCTCCGGCGCCGCCGGCGCCCGGGTCCCCGCCCGCGCCGCCGCGCATGAACGCGCTCCAGCCGGCCTTGCCGCCGCCTTCCTTCGCCGCGCGGAACGCCGCGACGAGGTCGCCGTAGTCCCGCTTGCCGCCGGCCAAGCCCCACTTGGAGGTGTCCATTCCCGCCTTGCCCGCGATCCACGCCACGCCGGCCGCCAGCCGCGCCCCGAACGGCAGGTGCAGGATGATGCCCGACGGAGACACGAACAGGAACGACGCGAGGACCAGCAGCAGCAGCAGCGCCGACACGGTCTTGCGCGTCTTGATGAAGAGCAGCAGCGCGGCCAACGCGCTCTTCTTCTTATTCCTCTGGATGAAGGTGGCCATGGTCTTCCTCTACGGCGTCGGATTGCCGTTCTGCCCCTCGATGCGTCCCGTCTCGCGGATCATGTTATCGTGGCGGATGATGCGGTCGCGGTCGGTGTGATCCTCGCGGTTCGAGATATCGGCCGGCGGGTTGCAGTTCGACGGCGGCGTGCCCTCGTACGCGCGGTCGATGCAGTACTGGTTGATGTCGGCCTGATTCTGGTCGGTCGTGCGCGCCTTGAGCTGGTCGCTCATGTCCTCGGCCATCTTCTTCATCTTCTCGGACATCTGGACCATCATGACGCCCATGCCGACGAGCATCGCGCCGATCGCGGCGATGACCGCGCCCCACGGGCCCCACATGATCGCGCCGATGGCGATGAGGACCACGCCGGCGGCGATCAAGGCCATGCCCTTCATCTTCATCTCGCCGGCCTGCTTCGCGAGCTTGGCGATCGCGTTGATCGCCATCATCATCATCTCCGTCTGATCGCTGATCGCGGCGATCGGAGTCTCGGGAACGGTGATGTCCGGCGCGCTGCCGCCGCCGCCGCCTCCGCCGCTGGTGTCGGGCGTGCCCGTCGGGCTGGTGCCGGTGCCGGGGCCGCCCTCCGTGCCGGCGGTGTTGATGTTGCCGCCGTCGAAGGCCCGCGACGCGTTGGACGACGCGCCCTCGGCGCCCGTGGAGCCGGCGCCGATCATCGACGCGCCGCGCGCCAGCTTCAGCTGGCCGAAGGCCTTGTTCGCCTTGGCGCCGCCGCGGGAAGAGCCGGCCATCGCGCGGCCGGTGCGGCTCGACGCCGTCCTGGAGATCTTCCCCTTCTCGCCGCCCTTGATGTTGAAGCGGCCCATCGCCTCGCCGAGCTTATTGGCCGCGCTGCCGCCGCCGAAGATGTTCTTCGAACCGAAGCTGCCGCCGCCGAAGCTCGAGGAGAGCTTCGCGCCGCTGAGATTATGCTCGAGGCCCGGGCGGTTCCAGTCGGAGCCCTGCGCCGCGTCCGCGGTCGCCTCCGGAGGCACGGCGTCGCCGGCCGGAGGAGCGTCCGCGGGCGCCGCCTCTTCCGTCTTCGCCGGCGCCGCCGCGGGCTTGGCGGGATCGAACATGATCTCGCCCTTGCTCGCCAGATAGCCGGTGCGGTCCTGGCCGCCCGCGCGCACCTTCATGCTGGACGCCAGCGCGCCGAGGTCGCCGATGCCGCCGGTGCCGTCCGCGCCGCCGCCCTTGAACAGACCCATCGCGATCGCGCCGATGCCGCCGACGAACGCCAGCGCCGCCAGGCCGAGGATCGCCTTGCCCATCAAAGTCGAAGCGAGGCCCGCGATAAAGGTAGAAAGGCCGCTGAAGAACGAGCCTCCGGCCGCAGCGCCGGCCGCGCCCGCCGCCGCTCCGCCGGACGCGCTCGCCGCGCTGGCCGCGGACCGCGCGACCGTGCCGCCCGTGGCACCGCTGAACGAGCCGCCGCCGGGCTTGGCGCCGCCCCAAGCGGCGCCCGCCTTCTTGCGCTCCTTCTCCTTCGCCTTCAAATTCGGGATATCGGCGGCGGGGGCGCCGTTGTTGACCTGGTTGACGTCGTCTTTGTTGGCCATGTCTTTAGTCTCCCAAAATCCTTACTGCCCCGCCGCAGCCGGCTTCTTCGCCATAGCGGACGCGAACCCGCCGACGATGGTGGGAACGAAAATCTTGAGGGCAACTTCTTTCATCGCGCTCCCCGTGGTGAGTTCCGGCGTCCAAATCGCCATCGCGAGGGTCCACGTGCCGACGGCGGCGACGATGCCGCCGGCGATCTTGTCGCCCGTCATCGCGATCATCATCGCGCCGAGCGCCATCAAGATTCCGCCGATGATTCCCATCGCGACGCGGACAGCCGCCTTGATGGCCTCACCGGTGGCGAACAGCGCATTGAGCGCATTCGACATCAGCGCGATTCCGGCGAGCAAAGTCAGCGCCATCATGAGCGCCGAAGCGGTCTGGTAGAGCCAGTCCCACTTCGTGTCCTTCTTCATGTTCTTCGTCGGAATCGGGGCGCAGCCGCCATCCGCGGTCTGGTAGTTGTTGGCGCCGCAGTCCGTCACGGGAGGATTGCCGGTCGGGCCGCTCGGACTGCCGGGATTGACCGACCCGTCGGCGCCGCCGCTGTTGGGCCCGCCGCCCGCGCCGATGCCGGGGCCGCTGATCACGTTGCCCGCGCCCTGATTATTGTCGAAAGCCGATCCCGCGTCATACGACGCCGTCTCGCCTTTGCTCGCCGTCGCGCCGCGGCGCGACAGGGAGTTGGCGTTCGCGAGCTGCCGGCGCGCGAAGCCCTTCACGTTGCTGCCCGCCCCTCTCGCGTTGGAGGCGCGGGAAAAGACGGCTTGGCCGTGGTGGAGGCCTTGCTCAACGAGCCGCGCGCGCCGCCCTTGATAGAGCCCCCGCCCGCCCCGAAGCTGCGGCCGACGCCGCCCGCCATGCCGGCGCCGCCCGCCAAGGACGAGCCGCCGCCGAAGCTGGAGCTGAGATTGCCGAACTTGCGGCCGAGACCGCCGCCCTTGTTCTGACCGTCGGCCTGAGCCGAGGCGAGAAGCGCGTTGGGGTCCACGGCCGGATTCGCGGCGGTGCGAGCGGCCTCTTCCTCCGCCTTGCGCGCAGCCTCTTCCTCGGCCGCCTTGCGCGCGGCCTCCTCGGCCGCCCGCTTCGCGCGCTCTTCCGGCGTCAACCCATCCATGCTGCCGGACAAGTAGCCGAGAGAGTTCGGGATCGCGTTCGGGTCGCCCGGCAAATTGGTGATATCGCCCTCGAGCTTGACATCCTCCTTCGCGACGAACGGGGCCGCCTTCTTCGCGGGCTCATCCGTCTGAGTGCTCATGGCTCCGATATAAATCGCGGCCGAACCGATACCGCCGGCGAGCATGACGCTGAGCATCGCCTGGACGAACTTCGAGGCAAAGAAACCCGCCTGAGCGCCCGCTCCGCCGCCGGCGCCGCCGAGTAGACCGCCGAGGCCGCCGCCGGAGCCCGAGCCGCCCGTCGCGCCCGAAAAGCCGCCGCGCGAGCCGCCGCTGCGGAGGAAAGAAAAACCCGCGCCTTTGCGCTTGCGGTCATTGCCGACGCGCGCGACCTTGAAGGTCGGGACGTCGGAGGCCGCCGAATCTTTCTTCGTGTCCATACTTTGCTCCCTGCGGATACGGGCCTTCGCCCGTGAAAATCGGTTCTTCTGCGTCTGAGCCAGTGTAGCCCTGGCCAAAATTTTTGTCAAGGAAATGGGGTACCGTTACTATATTTTTACCGGAACCCTGAAACGCGATATAACGCGTTTATTTGGAGAGGCTATGGCGGGCAGATGACGCCATCCGACGATGCGCTCTGCAGCTAGGGGGTCTACTCGCGGTTGACGCGGCGCGCCTCTCACTGATCCTTCGGCTTAACAACGTCAGAGGCGAATCACTCTCGCCAGTTGTCACTCACCAACTTGTCGTTAATTATGAGGGCGTACATCCCTTGCCAGGACCTGGCCCAACGCCATCCCCCCGCGCTCCCAGGTGCGTCTCGCTCTATCCATTCGGCCGCCCGCACAGGCGACAATTCCTTGGCGCACTCCGGACACCGAGGAGAAGCATTCGCCTTGAATTTGCCTCCGCAGGCGCATGGCTCCAAACGATTTTCCATCTCAGCGCTGGCCGGTCCGAAATCTAATTTCAAATTTCGGGGGCGTTGTAATGGCTAAGCAAAGTCAGCATTCCACACCGGTCGCAATAGGCGAAGGACGAATCGTTGAAGCCATTATGAATTAATCGATAAGGGAAAACGGCACAACACGATTCGCAGGAACCAATATCTTCAGCAGGCTTATTTTCAGCTTCTATCATGGCATTCGGCGGGATTTTCATGCTCGATATCCGGATCAAACTCGTTCATAGAACGGCTTTCCGTGGTCTGCAAAATAAGATGACACGCTCGTAATCCCTGGCTCAAACAAAACAATATCGACGAATTTATTCATGGGTGCGACGGAAGCGAGAGCAACGCCCGCGTCCCGCATGACCGCTTCCCAATCACCAGGAGTCGCCATATCGACGCAGATAATCAACCCCGGAGCAGGATCACGCGCCGGATCGACATACTGCGCAAAATAGGCCTTTCGCACGGACGGATACCGCCGGAACAACCGCGACAACGCGCCGATTACCTCCACAGGAGGGGCGGCGGGCGGACCGATAGTGATTTCCCTATCTTGCTGAACTTCGTGCGATTCCATTCGGCCGAGCACTCTTCCGTCAAGCAGCGCTTCGATTTCCTCCGGATCGAATTCTTTGCAGAATGGAAGTCCAGGATTCATAATCAGACGAGAACCCCTCGTGAGGTTGAAGAAAGCCGCGGCCGAAAGTTCCAACGAAGTCACGGGTCCCGGATTAGCCAAGCGCAGCCGACTCTCGGATGTATAGAACGTCGTATACGTGCGCCCTTCCACTTCCACAGATTGCAGTTGAACTTCCGTACCGGCCGGGATCACTGCCGCCTTTTTCTCGGGCATGTCGCGGAGAGAAACGACATGGAGCTGCGCAGCCCACAGGCGTCGATAGAACTCAGGCTTCATGGAGACGTCGCCTCTCGCTTCAAAAAACTTCGCTCCAACAGATTCTCTGGTTCCTCAGGAAAGGACGTGCTCATGTCTCAGGGCTCGTTTTCGTCCGGCGAAATATAGCGGATATTGCGATCGCGCATGAACGTCTCCATGCGCTTGTGCCATTCCTCGGGCGACAAGTATCGCGCACGCGCGTCATCTTCAGATAACGCCAAGTTCCGCAATGTCGGCGGGCCGCCGCCATGCATTTCACTGAACGGATAGGTCAGCAGCCAAAATCTGCCGTCGGCCGGATCCCGGTAAAGCTTGTCCCATCCTCCGCTTTCTTCACCGTACCCGAATATTTCAAGCGCATTATTGAGAAGCCAGTCTATGCGCGCGCAGATCTTCGCGTCAACATTCATTTTGTCGCCGCTGAGCCGCGCTCCGACCAACTCCACTTCTTCCGCCTGCAGTTTCTTCATTTAACTAGGCGGCGTCCCGAAAGCTGTGGAAATTGTCGTAGCCTTTGGTTGAGTTCCTGATTCTACTCGATTCGTTTCTCTTTTTTCATCTCACGCCACTGCCAACGCCTTGAGATCCGCATGCTCGACGGTCTTGCCGCCTGTCGTCATCGTCTCGTAGCCGCCGATCTTGCGCATCCGGACCATCCCCGAGGCGACCAACCCAAACAACAGCACCAAGATCGAAGACTGGGTTGGAAACACGCCTTGAGTCTTCGTGCGGCGACGGAACTCGAGGTTGAGACGCTCGACGATGTTCGTGGTCTTCAGCGAGCGCCACTGCTCCTTCGGGAAGCTCATGAAGCTCAGTAGGTCCATCCCCGCGTCCTCGAGCGATCTCGCCACGCTCTCGGCCTTCCTGCTCCATTTACGCATGAACGCGGCGTACGCCGCTTTCGCCGTCTCGATGTCGTCGGCGTTGATGATCGCGTCGTAGTCGGCCTTCACCTCGCCTTGCAGCGACTTCGGCGCGTGCCCGAGCAGGTTCCAGAGCTTGTGCACGGTGCAGCGCTGGATCGGCAGGTTCGGCCACAATTCGAGAAGCGCCCGCGTCAGCCCTTTGTTGCCGTCCACAATGGCCAGCTCGATGCGCTTGAGCCCGCGGTCGGCTAGATTCGTCACAAACCCGCTCCAGGCCGCCGTGCTCTCAACGCCCATCACCGCCAAGCTCAGAAGGACCTTCTCGCCCGTCGAGCGCACGCCGATGGCGACCATGATCGGGAGCCTCTCGGCCTTGCCGCCGCATCTGACTGGCATGAAGGTCGCGTCCAGGTACACGTAGCGGATATCCTCGCCGGACAGATCCCGCTTGCTCCAGTTCTCAAAGTACGCCTGGAGTTGCACGATCACGCGCGAGATCGACGACTTCGACAGCGGCGAGTTCTTGAGCAGCGGCCGGATGGCCTGCTTTACTCGTCGCGTGTTGACGCCGCCGAAGTAGAGGCCCAGCAGCGCCGCGTCCACCTCCCGCGTGCGCCTGGCGTAGCGCGGGACGATCTGCGATTGCCATTCCCGGCTCCGTTCTCCGTCGAAGACGAGCGCGCGCGGCACGACGAGCTCCGTGGGGCCAAACGACGTGCTCAGCGTTCTGGTCTTGGTGCCGTTGCGGTAGCCCCGGCGCGTCTCGGTCCTCGCGTAGACGCCGGCGCCGAGGAAGGCGGTCAGTTCTTCTTGGGCAACTCGTCCGAGGGCCTGACGGATGTGATCACGGGCAGCATCACTGAGGACGTCCAGCGAAAACGGCAACGCCACGGCTGTTGTACGAACGGGTACGGCCTTGATAGACTTCATGTGAGCGTAACCTCCTGGTCGCCAGCTGATAACTGGCGCGGTTGTTTGACTTCTTCAACCAGAGGTTACGCTTTTCAATTTTCCACAACAACCGGGACGGTGCCTTTAACTATCTCGATGGTTGTATTAGAAGGGATTGGGGTATTGGGTATAACGAATTCCCACGCCCTCCCGATGGTCAATCCGCGGCCGACAAACTGAGGATCAGGATGCTTAACGGGCGTGGCTATCGCCATACTCGGGGCGGGGAAGCGCATGACCAAATACTGGACGGAAGGCTCGATTCCCAAACGTGTCTGCAATTGCTGTGCATTGAGCCCCGCGATATCGTCGGCCGCCGTCACAAAAACATTCAGGCTTCCGGGCTTACCGATCATGGGCGGAAGTTCGCTCCCGGCAGGAAAGGGTATCACTCGCGCCATCATTTTTGGGATTTCATTTGCCGCCTTTCCGGCGCCCGGGTTCACCGCGCCCGCCTCCGAAGCCATGAGCCTCATGCCGTTGCTCCCAACGGCCGTCATCCGATGCATCATGGCCGGAGCGACGCTCAACGCAGCCATCCCCCCAAGATAGATCAACGCGCCGCCCAAAGACGCCAGGACAGCCCCCGCGACGAACTGTTGGCCGCGGCCGTAGGTCGGCCGGCTATTCTCATCCAAGCCGTCGTCTGACTCATACGAGGACTTGCTTCGATAAACCCCGTATGCCGCGATGCCCAACGCCCCAGCTCCTGCCAGCGGAAATATGGGAAGCGATCCACCGGAGACTGGCGCACGCGCAGGCTCCTGCGGCCCCGGGCCCGACTCTCATTCAGTGTCGCGCTTCTGCGCCGAACGTCTTGCAGTATGCCGTAGGTGTCGTCGCTCGGGCTCCGGTCGCACGCCTTCTGCGCCCAGGCGACGGCTTCCCCGCCGCGACCGGCTTCCAATGCTTCGACCGCCTGGCGGATATAGCCGGCCGTGTCGGCGTGTTTCGCCCGGTCGGCTTGGGCGAGCGCGTAGAATTTTTGAACGCTGGTCGAGCCGGGATCGGCGTTCATGGCGGCCTGCGCGTGGATCCACGTCGCCGACATGTCGGCCTTCGTCCGCGCCGCGATCGCCTGCCGGATGAAGCCCAGCGCCTTCGGGCTGATGTCGTTCTTTTCCGGAATAGACCAATCGAGCCGCGCGAAGTCGGCGGCGGGCTTGAGCTTCGGAGCTGCTTCCGCATTTTTCACGCCCGCGGTCCGGCCCTCCGACATCTTGAGCAGCGCCCAAGCCCGCCTGTCCGTGCGGCCGCTCGCCCCCTAACCCGGTTTCTCTTCGTAGTTGAGAGCTTTTCGCATGATGCGGAACTCGTCGGGTTTGAGGCCGATAAGGTCAATGCGGCAAAGTTGATCGTTTGAATTGATGCCGAAGCGAGATCGATGATTGACGATCCACTCTCGCGGCTCTCCCGCATCATGGAATCGGACAGAGGCAAAGTTCTTGCCCAAGTGAAGGTCGAATCTATGCTGAAACTCGAGCGGGTTATAGTTGTCTCCGACCTTCACGGCGCTCCAGCCGGAAATGTCGCAGACCGGCACGCGCCCCGGCGTGGGAGCCATCGGGCCGTGGTCAACCTGGTCCGATTCGGCAATTCGCCCACGAATATTAAGCAAAACAAGGGCCACTCTATGGATCGCGCCTGTATTGGCATCCAGCCATAATTCGAATAAAGAAAAATTCCCTTCGCGACAGCTCCAGATCAGCGATTCGCCAGGCCCTGGGTTACCTCCCAGCCTCAGGATGAACGGGATACTCGCGTCGATCTCGACGCTGGCTTGAGGAGAATCTCGTCGCCCGGTGATTTTCAGCATGCTAATGATAATACTGCGCATGAACGACAGTCGGCAATGGGCCTGTCTGGCCTCCCGGCCTAATGATTAATTCCCAGCTATCAATTCTCATGGGCTGATTGTAACGTATACCTTGAGACGCGGCCTTCTCGAGCGCCGACCGAAAGCTCTCCAGTAAAATTTGACTCTGGATCGGCGGGCGTGAGACCATGCTTTCCGGCGACTTTACTCTGCCAAGAAAATTGAACATGTGTTCGGTCGCATTCGGGTTGACCCAAAGACGCCCGGCTCGGACAGAAACCTCGAAGGATTTAGGGATCTCCGTACCGGGCCAGTTCGGTTGAGTCGGCCTGATGTAGCTCCAAACTACCGCGCCATGCGGGTTTACCGCGCCCACCTCGGACGCAGCCAACCGTTGTAACGACTCCTGTCCGCCGCGAAGCGCGGAACTGACGGCAGGCGCCGCCGCGCTCCAAGCGATCGGCCCGCCATAAACGAGCCCCGCGACGAGGATGGGCGCTCCGATCAAAACCGCCGAGTTGACGTAGTTGCGGCGCGCCTGCTCAGGCGAGACATGCGGGTTTGGGTCAACGCCGTCGTCCGAGACTCGGGCGCCCTTGGATTTCGCGACTTGGTAGGCGCCGAGCGCGGCAAACCCGGCGCTCGTGATGAGCAACGCGGGAAGCAGCGGGAAACGACCATGGGACGCGGGCGCTCGCGGGGCGGCGCCGCGCGCTCAACGTCGAACTCGGCGCTTCTGCGCCGCACATCCTGAAGAATCCCGTACGTGTCGTCGCTCGGGCTCCGGTCGTACGCCTTCTGCGCCCAGGCGACGGCTTCCCCGCCGCGACCGGCTTCCAATGCTTCGACCGCCTGGCGGATATAGCCGGCCGTGTCGGCGTGTTTCGCCCGGTCGGCTTGGGCGAGCGCGTAGAATTTTTGAACGCTGGTCGAGCCGGGATCGGCGTTCATGGCGGCCTGCGCGTGGATCCACGTCGCCGACATGTCGCCCTTCGTCCGCGCCGCGATCGCCTGCCGGATGAAGCCCAGCGCCTTCGGGCTGATGTCGCTCTTTTCCGGGATGGACCACTCGAGGCGCGCGAAGTCGGCCGCCGGCTTCAGCCGCGGCGCGGGCTCGCCGCTTTTTGGCCCGCGGTCCGCCCCTCCGACATCTTGAGCAACGCCCAGGCGCGCCTGTCTGTGCGGCCGCTCGCTTCCCAGGCCCGGCGAGCGGACTCGGCGGCGGCGGGGTAGTCCTTCTGCTCGTAGAGAATGCTCCCCTTCGAGACGAGCAAGGCCGGGTTCCCGGGTGTTTCTATCAGCGCCGACTCCAAACTCGCCAGCGCCCAGCCGCGCTCCTGCTCGTCCAAGCGCGCGAGGATTTGAGCGTGAAGGCCCTTGTTGTCGGGCGTCTGCGAGAGGCGGGCCATCACGGCGCCGAGCTCGGCGCGGAAGGTCGAGACGAATTCGTCGTACTTCTCGGGCGTGAGCTCGCCTTTGTCCCGGGCCTCCTGCTTGCGCGTCAGCGTCTGCTCGAGATGGACGAGCTGCGGCGCCGGTCCGGCGGGCTCTTCAACGGCGGCCAGGATGGGCGCCGCGCAGATGGCCCATATCACAATCGCCCGCGCAAGGCAGCGCCGCATACCCGAAGTGTAGCGCGCTGCTTAGGGCTTTGCCAGTGGAGAACCGGCGCCTATTTAGCGCGCAGGATGAAGCTGTCCGGGGAGGCGCTTTGCAGCTGGGGAGTCTGCTCGCGATTGGCGCGGCGCGCCTCGTCCTGGACCTTCGGCTTGACGTAGTCGTACAGGGACTGCAAGGTCACCTGGCCCTGGGCGTTTTTAGCCGCGCCGTTGAGCCCAGTAAGCAGGTTATAGGTGAACGTGCCGTAACCGGCGTCTTCGTTCGAACCGGAAATCTGGTCGCCGCCGGACGCCGACAAGACCGCTACCTTGGATCCGGCGTTCGGGGCCAGGTCCATCTTGCCCACCAGGGGCCGCGTGCCCTTGGCCAAGACCGAGCGCCCGCCCGCGCCGGAGAAGCAGGAATCAAGAGCGACCAGCACCTGCTTGGCCTTGAGCTTGCCGAGCTTCTCGTAGAGACGGTCGAGCGGGTAGCCCGTCTCGGCGAGATACTGCGGATCGCCATCCGAGGGCACGAGATAAGCCTGCTTCGTCTTCGCATCCGGAGCGCCGTGACCGGAGTAGAACACGATGACACGTGAGTTTTCAGACACGTTGTTCGGTAGCCAAGCTTCAAACGCCTTCACGAGGCCCGTGCGCGTGGCGCGCGTGCCAGTCAAAGTCATAATGTTGCGGTCGGGCACGCCCATAGCCTGAACGAAGCTTTTTACCGCGGCTGCATCTCGCTCGGCGTATTTCGCCGCAGGCACATCGGCGTAGTTCTCGATACCAACGATCACCGCATAGTCATCAGTTGAAGGGGGTTGTATGAATTTTGGTACGAAGACTGCGAGCTCAACAGTAGCTTCGACCTTGCGCGGAGCGGACACGCCCTGCACGGCTCTCGCGATCTGTTCGATGTCAGCGGCGCTCAACGAGCCTTTCGTGCCAGACGAGGTCGACGCCGAATCCGTTCCCGTCGCCTTCTGAATCGTCTCGATCATCGCCGCGCGGCTCTCCTCGTTCGGAACAGCCCTATGAAGTAGCGCCAGGGCTTGGTCGCCATACTTTGCGCCGGCGTTCATCATTAAGCGGACGACGGCCGGATTCAAAGAGCGTGCCGCGCAAAAAATGGCACTGCCTGGAGAAGCCGGATCATCAACTCGAGCGCCGCGCTTGAGCAAATCCGCAACGAGACCCGCGTGCCCTCCCGCAGCTGCGGCGTGCAGGGGAACGAAACAGAAGGGCACCGCACTTTGATTTCCCCGTCGTTGATATCTACGCCTTTTGACAGCAACTCATCTACGCGAGCGGCATCACCGAGATACGCAGCCTGGCTCAACTTCGGCGTCGACGCGTAGCCCGACACCGATGCCGCGGAAATCAAGCTCAAAATTAACCCAGGCAGTATCATAAGATGAATTCTACCTCAAATGAAAAGAAGCGGGGCACCGGAGTGATCCGGTGCCCCGCCCTTTTTGTCGTAGCTGCTTAAACAGTATAGCGAGTCGGGTTCACCCGCCGCTCGATCTGTACATCGGGCTTTTTCTCGCCCTCTTCGAGTTCGATAGGCTTCGGCTTCGGCATGAACATCGCGCTGATAGCCCCGAGCGCGGCCACACCGCCGCCAATGAGAATAAGACCGCCCGCGGCACCGCCGGCGCCGAAGATGCCGCTCTCTCCGCCGATCTTATTCGTCGCGCCGGTCGTTTTTCCGTCCGCGCTCGTCGTCTTGCTCCCAGCGCTCAACATCACGCCCAAGCCAGATGCGATGACTCCGATGCTGGTAGCCGCGACAACCATCCCCTGATTCATCTGCTTGTGCTTGCCGCTCATGATCTGGCCGGCAAGCACGCCGATGTAAGCGCCGATCGCCATGATCACTCCGCCGAGAATCATCAGGGCCAATTTCGTCCAAGGCGTCCCACTGGGGATTTTACTCGCAGCGAAAATCAACGCGAGCGCCAACATAGTCAGCATCTGCGCCCGCGCGATCGCCGCCGACCACGGCGACACCGTCTTCTTCGCCACGGGAATCGGCGGCTCCTGCTGGTTCACGTTCGGAGCGTTGTTCGCGCTCAGGCTCTTCGGCTGCGCCGCCGCGCCGTCGCCGACGCCGCCCATGCCGATGGCGCCGCCGTCCGGCCCGATCGCGCCGCCGCCGCCCGCCGTGGAGCCGTCGTAGGTCCGGCCGGCCGCGAAGCTCGAGCCCGCGCGCCCGCCCGCCTGGTCCTTCATCGCCATGCGCGCGTCGCCCATGCCGGAGCGGCCGCGGCCGCCCCGCGCGGCGCGGGCGTTGCTGGCCATGCCCTTGGCGCCGGGACCGCTGCGGCCGAACGAGCCGCCCAACGAGCCGCGCGCGCCGCCGCCCAAACCGTCGCCGAGGCCGACCTTCGTGCTGGCGCTGGCCGAGGACGCGCCGCCGCCCGTGGCGCCCGACAGCGCGCCGAGCTTCTTGACGTTCGCCAGGCCCTTGCTCATCGAGCCGACGGCGCCCGCGCCGCCGCCCGCGTTGATCGGAGTCGTCGCCTTGCCGTCGGCCGCGGCGGACTCGGCCGCGCTCGCGGCGGTGGCGTCGGTCGGAGCGGCGGAGGCGTCGCCGCCCGCGGCCGCGTTGGCCGCGGCGTCGGCTTCTTTATCCTTCGCCGCCGCCTGCGCCATGTAATTCAACGACGCCGAGGAGCCGTCCGCCGCGACGGGCGCGACCGCGTTCGGGTCCGCCGTCTGCGCCGGCTTGGCCGCGAAGAGCTGGAGGTTGCCCCCGTCTTGTCGGCTTCGCCGGGCCCGAAGATCTTGTAGCCCGCGAGGCCGATGCCGCCGGCCACCGCCGAGCCGATCACGATGAGCGCGATGAGCCCCGCCTTCGTCGCGAGAAGGCCTCCCGCGGCTCCGCCTTAGCCGATTACCTGGACTTACTTAGCGCGAAGGATGAATTCGTCCGGGGAGGCGCTTTGCAGCTGGGGAGTCTGCTCGCGATTGGCGCGGCGCGCCTCGTCCTGGACCTTCGGCTTGACGTAATCGTACAGCGACTGCAAGGTCACCTGGCCCTGGGCGTTTTTAGCTGCGCCGTTGAGCCCGGTAAGCAGGTTATAGGTGAACGTGCCGTAACCGGCGTCTTCGTTCGAACCGGAAATCTGGTCGCCGCCGGACGCCGACAAGACCGCCACCTTGGATCCGGCGTTCGGGGCCAGGTCTATCTTGCCCACCAGGGGCCGCGTGCCCTTGGCCAAGACCGAGCGCCCGCCCGCGCCGGAAAAGCAGGAATCAAGAGCGACCAGCACCTGCTTGGCCTTGAGCTTGCCGAGCTTCTCGTAGAGCCGGTCGAGCGGATAGCCGGTCTCGGCGAGATACTGAGGATCGCCATCCGAAGGCACGAGATACGCCTGCTTGGTCTTGGCGTCCGGCGCGCCGTGGCCGGAGTAGTAGACGTAGACACGAGACTTGTCGGAAACGTTGTTGGGGAGCCAAGCCTCGAACGCCTTCACGAGGCCCGTGCGCGTGGCGCGCGTGCCGGTCAAAGTCATGATGTTGCGCTCCGGCACGCCCAAGGCTCGAATGAACTCTTTGAACCCTGTTGCGTCTCGTTCGGCGAAGCGCGCGGCAGGGATATCAGCGTAGTTCTCGATGCCGATGACAACAGCGAAGTCGTCGTCAGCCTGCGATTGCGAAAATTTTGGTTCGAGCGTCGAAAGAGTTGAGGGGCTTTTCGGGAAGACCGAGGGATTGGAGCCATGAACCGCCTTTGCGATTCGGTCGATATCGGCCGAGCTCAGAGTCGTGGGAGCGCTTGGCGCGGCACTAGAGACTGACGCAGTACCCTTACGCCCAGACATGACAGCGATGGCGTCCAATTCTCCAGCCTCGCGCAACATTTTCTCGATCTCGACTCGCTCAATGTCATCATGCGGCCGAGCTCCAACATCAATCAAGTATTTCGCGACCTCGATTCTCTTTTTATAAAAGGTGTGAAAGAGAACGCTGACTTTTCTGCTGTTTATCGCGTTGATGTCGCCACCTGATTCAACCAGAGCTTTCACGCGCGACAGATTCCCTTGGCTGGCGGCTTGCATTAATTCTGTGGTTTCGGCGCAGACAACCGTTGCGAAAAAGAAGATAGGAATATAGCCGAAATCAGACGCATGACTACATAATAACTCATTTTTAAAAAAGAGCGGGGCCGCCGAAAATCCGGCGGCCCCGCGATATCAACGCGTCAATTAGACCGTGTAACGGGTCGGATCGCTCCTGCGCTCGAGTCGGACATCAGGCTTTTTTCGCCCTCTTCCAACTGGATCGGCTTCGGTTTCGGCGCGAACATCAGACCAAGACCCGCGACGATCGCCAGACCACCGCCAATAATGACCATCGGATTCGCCATGAGGCCTGCGCCGCCTGCGTCGGAATTCAGGGCGTTTTTACCAGGGACCTCAGCCTTGGTTTCCGTGGCACCATCCTTACCCGCTGTCGTCGCATCAGCGGAATTCTCTGACTGGCCCGCTCCGATCATGACTCCGATTCCTGTCATAATGACGCCTACACTCGCGGCCGCCACAATGCCGGCCTGCATGTTCTGCTTATGCTTGCCGCTCATGATCTGACCAGCGAGCACACCAATGTAACCGCCGATAAGCGTGATTGCGATGCCGATCGCCCACAGGATCGGAACCGTGTAGGGCCCCTTCGGAATCTTACTCGCCGCGAACGCCAAGGCAGCGGCAAGCATCACGAGCATCTGCGCCCGCGCGATCGCCGCCGACCACGGCGACACCGTCTTCTTCGCCACGGGAATCGGAGGCTCCTGCTGGTTCACGTTCGGAGCGTTGTTCGCGCTCAGGCTCTTCGGCTGCGCCGCCGCGCCGTCGCCGACGCCGCCCATGCCGATGGCGCCGCCGTCCGGCCCGATCGCGCCGCCGCCGCCCGCCGTGGAGCCGTCGTAGGTCCGGCCGGCCGCGAAGCTCGAGCCCGCGCGCCCGCCCGCCTGGTCCTTCATCGCCATGCGCGCGTCGCCCATGCCGGAGCGGCCGCGGCCGCCCCGCGCGGCGCGGGCGTTGCTGGCCATGCCCTTGGCGCCGGGACCGCTGCGGCCGAACGAGCCGCCCAACGAGCCGCGCGCGCCGCCGTTCAAACCGTCGCCGAGCCCGACCTTGGTGCTGGCGCTCGCGGAAGACGCGCCGCCGCCCGTGGCGCCCGACAGCGCGCCGAGCTTCTTGACGTTCGCCAGGCCCTTGCTCATCGAGCCGACGGCGCCCGCGCCGCCGCCCGCGTTGATCGGAGTCGTCGCCTTGCCGTCGGCCGCGGCGGACTCGGCCGCGCTCGCGGCGGTGGCGTCGGTCGGAGCGGCGGAGGCGTCGCCGCCCGCGGCCGCGTTGGCCGCGGCGTCGGCTTCTTTATCCTTCGCCGCCGCCTGCGCCATGTAATTCAACGACGCCGAGGAGCCGTCCGCCGCGACGGGCGCGACCGCGTTCGGGTCCGCCGTCTGCGCCGGCTTGGCCGCGAAGAGCTGGAGGTTGCCCCCGTCTTGTCGGCGTCGCCGGGGCCGAAGATCTTGTAGCCCGCGAGGCCGATGCCGCCGGCCACCGCGGAGCCGATCACGATGAGGGCGATGAGGCCCGCCTTCGTGGCGAGAAGCCCGCCCGCGCCGGCCAGGCCGCCGCCCGCGGCGCCCGCGGCGCCGCCCAAGCCGCCGAGCCCGCCCGCAGCTCCGCCGCCCCCTCCGCCTCCGAGGAGGCCGAGAAGTCCGGAGGACTTCTTCTTGCCGTCGTCAACCTTGTTGACCTCGGCCTTGATCTGGGGCATCTGCGTTTTAGGGTCCATAAATACTCCTCCGGTCTAAATTCCTAGCTGCTCGTCGACGGGCCCGGATTCAGGCCGCGCCGGCGCATTTCCTGGCGCTGCAGCATCTCTTCTTCCATCTTCTGGACTTTTTCCTGCTGCGCCATCTGGCGCTCCGCCGCCTGCATCAGAACGTTGGTGACGATCCCGCCGACGGGGCCGCCGATCATGCCGCCGACCACGGCGCCGACGAGCTGCATCGCCATCTGCTTGGCCATCTGCTCGTCGTCGTTGGACTTGCTGACGCCGAGGTCGGTCATCGGCGGGGCCTCGAGCTTCTTCTCGTTGAGCTTGGGGTCGGCGAGCTTGAGGTTGATCGGGGCCGTGTCGAGCGAGGCGTAGCGGCCGCCGGGGCCGCCGCCGGGCCCGCCGATCTTGGAGCCGCCCTTCGCCCCGTCGAACGCCTGGGAGAGGGAGTTGCGCGCCGCGTCGTTGCTCGAGTTGTTCGCGCCGGCCACCGACTGGCTGGCCGCCGCCTGCAGCGCCGCGATCGAGCCCTTCACGAGCGGGGCCTCCTCGTCCTTGACGCTGCCCGACAGGCCGCCCGCGCGGCCGAAACCGACGTTGGCGTTGGCCGAGCCGAACGCGCTCGAGCCGCCCCCGGCCGAGCCCGCCCGGCCGCCCGACGCCGAGCCGAGGCCGGACATCCCGGTGCCCGACAGCTTCGGCTGGTCGAAGCCGCGCTGGGCCTTCTTCTCGCCCCAGCCGCCGTCCGACTTGCCGACTTCTTTGAGGGCCGCGGCCAAAGAGGTGGAGCCCGCCGCGCCGGCGGCGCCCTTCGCGGCGGAACCCGCGGTCGCGCCGTCGGCCGGCGTCTCGCCGCCCTCGGGAGGCGGGAACATCAAGGAAGAGGTGAACGCCGGGTCGTCCTTGCGCTTCTTGATCGCGTCCGCCATCGACAGGTCGAGGCCGTTGCCGACCTCTCCGTCGGCGAAGCTCTGCTCGACGTTCTCGTCGACCTTGGGCTTGCTCGTGTCGATCGACGTGGAGCCGACGGCCTTTTCGCCCATCATGGGCATGATCAGCCACATGGCGGTGAAGCCGATCCCCAAGAGGATCGCCCACCAGTACTTCTTAAAAGGATCGTCCGCTCCGGAGACCGCGTACCGCGGCGCCATGGGACTCAAAGTAACGCTCATAGGCTTGTTCGAAGTATAGGCCCCCCCAATTTTTTGTCAAGGAAAGGGGGTCGTTTACCGTCTTTTTACCGCTGGGTGGCGGGGGTGACGGAGCCGTCCAAAGCGCGCAGGGCGGCCTGATACAGGTCGCCGCAGCGGCGGTAGCGGTCCTCGGCGCGCGGTGAGAGGGCTTTCTTCAGAACCAGGTCCAGGGCGCCCAAATCGGGGACGACGGCCGAAACTGGGGTAAAGCGGCCTTCCAGCTTGTCGTTCATCTCCGCCGGGCCCCGGAACGGCAACTGCCCGGTCAGCAGCTCGTACAAGGTGATCCCCAGGGCGAAGACGTCGGACTCCTTGACCACCGCGCCCATCGCCTGCTCCGGAGCCATGTAGACGGGCGTGCCGACGATCGTGTTCGTCGTCGTGAGCAGCGAGTCCATGACCTGGCGCGCGATGCCGAAGTCCATGACCTTGACCCAGCCGCCGTCGGCCAGCATCACGTTCGAGGGCTTGAGATCCCGGTGGATGACGTGCCGGCCGTGCGCGTGGTCGACGGCCTCCGCGATCTGACGCAGGATCTCGAGGGCGCGCTTGGGCTGCATGCGCCTCCCGGGGCACTCATTGAGCACGTCGTGGAGCGTCATCCCCGACACGTACTCGAACACGAGGTAGGTGTCGGCGTCCTTGATGATCGTGTAGATGTCGACGATGTGCGGATGATGAAGCGAGGCGACGAGCTCCGCCTCCTTCAGGAAGCGCTCGCGCTCGCGCGGGTTGGCCTGCAACTCGGAGCGCAGCTTCTTGATCGCGACGGGGCGCTTGAGCACCTTATCCCACCCTTTGTACACCGCGCCCATCCCGCCCTCGCCGAGTGGCGAGACGATGTCGTATTGAGAATCGAGCTCCTTTCGCTCCGTGCCGAAGCCGATGTTCGCCTCCGGCCGCCCGCGCCGCGAGACGCGCCACACCATGCCGAGAAAAACACGAAGAACGCCGACGCGACCGCGAGCGCGACGCGGAGCCAGTCGCGCTGCTGCGTCTCGGGGGCCTTGGCGGCTTTAGAGCCGCCCATCGCCAGGCGCGCGACGGCGGCCTCGTACTGCGCCGTGAAATTCGGGTCGAGCTCGGCGGCCTTCTTGTAGTCGTCGAGCGCGCGCGCGACCTCCTTGCCCATGCCCTCGCCGGCGCGCGCGCGCTGCAGGTACGCCGCGCCGTATGCCGGGTTGTACGCGAGCGCCTTCTCCGCGTCGGCGAGCGCCGTCGGGTAGTCCTTCAGTTCGTTCTGCAGGAGCGCGCGCTGCGTGTACGCGCCGGGCAGCCGCTCCTCCTTGCCCTGCAAGGTCCAGAGGCCGATGGCCTTCGTCACCTCGAGGAGCGCCTTCGCGAGGTCGTTGAGCGTCGCCCACGCGAGGGACTTCTGCATGTGCGCGTCGGCGAAGGTGGGATCGTGGCGCTGCGCGGCCTCGGCCGAGTCGATCGACTCGCGGTGTCGGCCTGCGTTGAAGTGCTCCATCGCCTCGGCGACGCGCTTGATCGCGGCCTGGCGGTCGAGGGCGCGCCGGCCGGCGACGACCACGCGCGGATCCTGATAGGGCGACGGGCGCGGCACGTCGGCGGGCCAAGGAGCGACGGCGCCGGCGGGTGCCGCCGCGGTCGTCGTGGGAGCGGCTCCCTTGGCGCGGCCTTTGGACGACTCGTAGAGCATGCGGGCGTTCTTGTCCGTCGGGCGCATCTCGAGCAGGCGCTTGGAGTCCGCCTCGGCCTTCGCGAAGTCGCCGGCCTGGAGGGCGCCGATGGCCCGGGTCTGGAGGGCGTCGCCGATCTTCTGAGGGTCCTTGGTGGCCTCGGCCAAGCTCAGAGCCTTGGTCGCGTACTGCTCGCCTCGCTTCCAGTCGCCGGCCTGGATCGCGGCGGCGGCACCGGTCTGCTGGACGGGGAAGCTCTCGGGGAACTTGCGGGCGTTCGATTCGATCAGCTCGGCGCGGGCTTCCTGGGCAACTCGAATTTTGGCGACATCTTCTTTAGTAATGGCGGGATTCAGGAGCGCTTCTCGGTCCTTCCCCGCACTTTCTCTGGCCCGATCATTCTCCTGCGCCGCAAAGACGGCTTCCTCACCGTCCGCCAATACCTCAAACTCGGCGGTCATTTTCTGTGCAGGAGGTGTTTCCGCATGCAGGAAAACCGGCACACAAAATACGAGAGCAAGGACAATTTCTCGACGGAGAAAGTGACCGTCTTGGGTCTTGACGATAGGCGCCGACGTGTTACAATAGCTAGAAGTCATTATTATGGAAGCTACTCGATCAACAGGGCGAAAAGTTGTCGTTCGGGCGCTGAGTCTAAGTATTGCGGCCCTCCTATTCCTTGTCAATGCCCGCGCCGAACCTTTAACGACCGTTAACCCGACTAAGGCTCCTGCCAAATCCGTCAAGAATTCCAAAGGCGAGTTCGAGCGGCTAGTTCAGATGCTCCTCGATCGCGGCAGTGACGGCAGCATCAGCGGAAATTTGGCGCCCCAGATCGGCCTCGAATCGGCGTCGGACATCAAGAAGCAGGACATCCTCGTCAGAAAAGATGGGAATAGCGGCGAGATGAAGACCTGTATCGTCGTGTTTTCAGATGCAGAGCGGAAATCCCCGATGTGTCTTTTCATCAAACGCTCGGAACAGACCACCTCTTCAATTCGCTCGACGTATTTTAAGGTCAACCTCTTTGGCAAATTAGAGAAGGCCGTTAAGATTCACGGCAAGAGAACGGTAGATACGGCCATTCGCGGTTCTGGCGTCACCACGGTTCAGGACATAGAGTCTCCCGCAGTCAAAAAAGATTTCGATGGGGAAATGGCCTACTGGAAAAAATGGGTCAAGAAGGAGATGAAGGCTCCCGCGAAGAAGGATTCCGCTTCCGTCACCCCGACCGTCGGCAAGACGGCAACCGCCGCTCTCTGATCCCGATGAAATCCCTCGCCCTCCTCCTGCTCGCCGCCTCCGCTGTCGCTCAGCCGTTGGCCCCCCCACGTTGGGCGGCGCGAACTTCGGGCTCGGCGGGCTTTGCTTCGGCGCGCTCGTCGGCGGGCTGACGTTCTACGCTGCGAAGAGCAAGGGCGACCACCTGCGTCGTCGCTGGGGCAAGGAAACGCTCGGCCACGCGGTGACCACGGGCGGCGCGGTAGCGGGATTTCTGTTGTTCTACGTCCTGGCCTTCAAGATCTAGCGCGCTCGCGCTAAATGGTCACTTACTGCCGGGCGTAAGCTTGATCGTCTCGACCAACCTGCGGAACGCGGGGTGGTATTTTTCGAACAGCTCCGCAGTAGCTCTATACTCGAGCACATAGTAGGAATCCGGAGTCTGCACGACGACATCCTCCAGGGTCATCTTGAACGGCCCCTTGACGCTGTGCATGCCGCCGCCCAACACGGTCTCGAAGTCCCGCCGATACAGCCGCGCGGGAAAGCCCTCGACGGTCAGATCGGCGATTCTGTCAGGAGCTCCCGGCGGCAGCGGGCCCTTGCCGAACATCGCATCCGTCGGATCTAAGGTCGCTTTCTTAAAGGCCGGCGGAACGTCCTTTCGACGGAACCGATTGATGTGAATCATCGCCCCGATCTGCTGCCCTTCCTTCTCGGCGCTGATTTCAGCTATCCAAGTCATGACCGCCATCGGTGACCTGCTCAAATCATCGTGCCCGTCTCTATGCCAATTGCTCGGCAGTTGGGCGGTGAATTGTCCCGTGGCTTCCGTAAAATCGCCGTAGGCCGTCTTCTTCGAGCAGCCCATAATCGTCGCGAGAATGACGACGGATAATATTCTCATCGGCCGGCCTTCTCCTTGTGTCGCATGAGTGCGTCGACCTTACGGCGAACTTCGTCGCCCTCGGTGGGCAATCGATCGAGGCTGGAGGAAAGCGGGCTGATCCGCTTCTCCGGGCGGATATGTTGCCAAAAATGCGCGGTTACCAAATACGGATCGTACTCTCTATCCGCACGATTCTCAGCCGAAGTATGCCCATACGACTCCGTCTGATACGGATTCTTGGCGATTTTCATGTCCCAGAAATGAAAGACCTCATGCATGAGAGCGGTTGCCCGGGCTTCGGGCTCGGCGTCCCGGATGAGATGACTCATGACGATCTTGCCGCGTCCGATCCCTCTATGAAATTCAGCGAAGTCTCCAGGGTCGACAATTCCGTATTCAATCGGCGGAAGGTCTTCAGGCCGAGCCGTCTTCAACCAAGCCGCGAATTGCCTCGGGACTTCCGGGTTCGTGGTCGCCAGACTCTTGATATCGGGAGGGAGGTCGAATGTCAGAGCCTTACGCCGCATCAACGAGACATCCTCTTCGATCAGCTTGTCGTCCGGTGTCACGAAAGCCGCGAGGCGGTCCCAGAGGGTCGCTTCCTCCTCCGTGTCTCCCCGGACAGGCTCAACGACTCGACACCGGAGGTTTTCGAATCGGACTTCGGCATCGACACACGCAGGACGTAGGGGCGGGGATCGTTAGCCGCAGATGATTCCCGGAGCTCGACGCCCTTGGCCGCAGCCGGCGCGGCGGGCGGCTTTCCGCTGGACCGGTTTTTTACTTGATGATATGCGGCGAGCAGATTTGTATCGTTCGGATTTTTCTTGAGGGCAGCTTCGGCGGCCTTCTGCGCGGCTCCATAGTCGCCGGACTGCGCCAGAGCCAGAATCGCCCCCGCGGAACCGTCTGGCCCGCCGCCGCGCTGCGCGATCAGCGACGCAGTCTCCGCGACACGGTCCATTCTACCGAGAAGACGATAGGCTTCGCTGAGTTCGGCGAGATCGGGTCCGAAAAGTGACGCCCGATCCAGCTTATCGAGCGTCTCAAGTGCTCGGGTTCGAGCGGCTGGATCGAAACCCCGGATCAACTCAGCGATCGGAACGACGTCCGTAGCGGACGGCGCGAGTGCCGCTAAGACCGCCGAGCGCGGCGCCTGAGCCTGCGCGACCGACAGGAAGGCGAGAAGAAGGCCCGCCCGGAGGAGCATGTCCCGAGGATAACCCCGGAACGCCCCGCTGTCAACGCGAAACTATAATAATTCGCGTCAGACGGACTCGATCAGCGGGCGCGGCGGCTTGCCGTATTCGTTGAAGATCGAGACGATCTCGTCGTAGTCGAGCTCCTCGCGGCGGAGCAGCTCGGTCGCGAAGCGCTCGACGATCTTCCACTCGGCCTTGAGGGTCTTGTCGACCTCGGCCATGCCCTTGCGCAGGATGTTGTTGGTGTCGGCGTTGAGGGACTTCTTGACGTCTTCGGAGATGTGCTCGGCCGGCATCGTCATGTAATTGCCGACGTAGCCGCTCTCGCCCATGCCGATCGCCCAGACCATGATGTGCGCGTGGCGCATGGCGTTCGTGAAGTCCGAGCCCACGCCCTCGGTCGTGACGCCGTACTTGATCTTCTCGGCCATGTAGCCGCCGAGGGAGACCTTGATGTTCGCGTAAAGGGACGCGGAGTCGTCGAGGATGATCTCGCCGCGGGGCACGGAGTGCACGACGCCCAGGACGCCGCCGCGCTCGATGATGGAGGCCTTGAAGACGTCGCGGGTCGGGTGCTCGAGGTACATCATGACGAGGTGGCCCGCCTCGTGGTAGGCGGTCATCTCGCGCTCGTGCGCGGTCATGCTGACGCGGTGAGCGATGCCGAGTTCGATGCGATCCAAAGCCGCCACACAGTCTTTATACGTGATCAGCTCGCGGCGCTCGCGCGTGGCGATGAGGGCGGCTTCCTTGAGGACGTTCTCGATGTCGGCCGGGGAGTACTGGACGGTCTTGCGGGCCAGGCGCGCGAGGTCGATCGAAGGGTCGGTCTTGAGCTTCTTGGCGTAGTACTCGAAGGTCTCGAGGCGCTCGCGGAGGTTCGGCAGGTCGACGCGGATCGTGCGGTCGAGACGGCCGGGGCGCACGAGGGCGGGGTCGAGGATGTCGAGGCTCGCGTTCGTGGCCGCGATGACGACGACGTCGGCGTCGGTCTCGTTGAGGCCGTCCATCTCGACGAGGAGCTGGTTGAGGGTTGAGTTGGACTCGGAGGTGCCGCCGTCCATCATGCCGCCGAAGCGGCGCTTCTGGCCGATGACCTCGATCTCGTCGATGAAGAGGACGCAGACGCCGTGCGCCTGGGCGTAGAGGCGGGCGCGGCGGAACATCTTGCGCACGCGGGCCGCGCCCGTGCCGACGAAGATCTCGATGAACTCGGAGGCCGAGGCGGTCAGGAACGGCACGCCGGCTTCGGTCGCGATGGCCTTGGCGAGCAAAGTCTTGCCGCAGCCGGGAGGGCCCGCGAGCACCATGCCGCGGATGATCTTGCCGCCGACCTTGCGCAGGAGGGCGCGGTCCTTGATGAGCTGGACCATTTCCCAGGCCTCGCGCTTGGGCTCGACGAGGCCGACGACGTCGCTGAACTTGACGTTGATCTTGGTCGGGTCGACCTTCTTCTTGCTGATGTCGGCCAGCCCGCCGTACTGGAAGGTATAAAGGAAAAAGACGAAGATCAGCGAGTTGATGATCGAGGACGGCAGGGAGATCACGTTGAACCCGATGATGTAGCGGGCGACGCTTTCCTCGAGGCGGGTGAGGTACCAGAGCGGAAGGAGGACGGCGGCGAGAAGGATGACGCAGAGGACGACCTGGACCCAGTAGAACTCCCACCACAGCCGGAACTTAGCCCAATTCATTCGAAGGTCTCCTTGCGCGCCGTGGGGGCGCGGTCATCCTGCGACCCCGGGATCATAGCAATTGTTCCGATTTTCACGGCGCGATGCCGGGCAGGACGAAGGCGATCGGGCGGTCGCGGTTCGGGACGTACTTCGTGGAGCAGACGACGAAGCCCGTCGTCTTGTAGAACGGCATCTGCAGGGGCTTCGTGCAGGCGGTCACGGTCACGACGTTCCAGACCTGGGTGCGCTGCACGGTGACGCCGGGCTTGGAGGGGCAGTTGGCGGTCTGGCGGCAGGACTCGGTGAGGTCGAGGAACTTCTCGGCCTGCGTGCCGTAGCCGAGATAGACCTTCACGCGCTCCTCGATGTGCGGGCGCAGGGTGCCCTCGTCCCAGCCTTCGAACATGGCGTTGCGGTGGGACTCGAGCTGCCAGCGGCGCGCCGCGTAGAAGGACGCGATCTCGAGCTTCTGCATGAGGATGAGCAGCGCGAAGACCTTCGCGAACGCGAAGAGGAAGAACATGAAGATCGGAAACAGGAGCACGACCTCCGTGGTGGCCTGGCCCCTTTTGCCCAGCTTTCTCACGGGAACTGTCTCACCTGGAACTTCGGGGTCGGGTTCGGCCAGACCTTCGCGTTCGGGTTCGTCGCGCCGACGGAGACCGTCGTGTGCAGCTCGGGCGCGGAGTTCGGGAAGTGCTGAGGCATGTTCGCGAAGTCGACATTGAAGTAGTTCTTGCCGGGCAGCTGCCACTTGAGCGTCAGCGACAGGCCCGGGTACTGGGAGCCGCCGGGCTTGCTCAGCGCGTTCAGGGAGGACTGGTCGACGGTCTGCATCTGGAACACGCCGCCGCCGCTGCAGCCCGCGGAGCTCGGCAGGTCGATGGGCGGGTCGGTCGAGCCGACGTGGTACTGCTGGAGGCCGGAGCCGCCGGTGTACTTGTTGCCGTGGTAGATGAGCTTGCGCACGCAGTGGGCGTCGGTCTTGAAGGTGCCCAGCGCGGCGTCGAAGTTGTTGGCGAGCTCCTCGCCGTAGCTGTAGGGGTCGCCCGTGTTCAGCCAGTAGGACTTCTGGAGGAAGCTGTGGCGCGGCGAGCCCATCGTCAGGCGCTTGAGGACCTGGTACTGCGCGTCCTCGACGGAGCCGAGCAGGGAGAAGACCTGGAACCAGAGCTTGTAGACCTCGGTCGCGAGGTCCCACGGGTGGTAGGACTGGTCGGCGTTCTCGTGGGTGAAGAGGACCACGGGGTCGGCGATGGTCGGGTTCGGGGAGTTTCGGTTGGCGCCGGCGCCGCCGTATTCGATGTCCCAGAAGTCGGCGTTCTTCCAGTGGGACTCGTCGGTGTTCTTGTGGCCGGTCTTGCTGCGCGGAAAGATGCCGTTGGCGTAGAGCACCTCGGAGTACATCTTCGGGTTGAACATGCTGCAGTCGCCCTTGCCTTCGCACTCGAACGGGAAGTCGTCGTAACCCTGCTCGAAGATGCGCATCGGGAAGGCGCCGTTGACGTAGGCCGTGCGGTTGAGGAAGTCGGAGTAGTTCGTCGCCTCGACGAAGGCGGCGGCGTCCATCGCGAACTGATGCTTGATCTTCTCGCGGGACAGCTTCGCCGTCTCGTAGATGAGATAGACGAACAGGAACAGCGTGGGGAACAGGATCATCGCCGGAATGACGATCTGCCCCGCCCGGGAACGGGCGATGCGCCTCATGCCCGAATTATAGCCCCGGAAGGTCTAAATTCAAGGTCGAAACGGTTAAAAAACGGTTACTTAGAGGAAGGGGCGGAGGGAGCGACTTCGGGGCCCAGGAAGGCGTCGGCGGCGGGGTCGATCTTCTGAGCCCCCCGACGACGTCCACGCTGGCGACGACGAGGGAGCGCAGCTGGCCGCCGAGGAGGCGGTGCGCGCGGAGCTGGAAGGTGGTGGAGTACGTCTCGCCGCGGACGCTCTCGAACTCGACCCAGAGGGCGCGCTCGCCCCAGTGCTTGAGCATCGCGGCCATCGACGCCGCGTAGGCGGCGTAGTCCGGGTCGGACATCCGGACGGTGACGCCCATGTTGAAGACGAGCAGGCCCACGTCGGCGTCGTCGGACGGGATGTTCTTCGTGATGAACGCCGCCGCCTTCTCCGGCGGGCACGGAGCGAGCTGGAGGAACGCGGCCTCGGCGCGCGTGCGCTCGGCGATCTTGTCGATCGCGGCGTCGAGGGCCGCGATCGAGGGCAGGTCGTCGGGGAAGATGCCGGCCGTCAGCCAGCGCCGGTCCATGATGTCCTCGGTCTGCATCGGGCGAGGGTCGAGGCCGACGCGCGCGGAGATCAGGGCGGAGTCGAAGCCGGGCGCCGGCGCGACGACGTCGGCCGCGAGGTTGAGGCCGGCGCCCGCGTTGACCTCGACGAGATAGAAGGGCAGGTCCCGGCGCTGGAAGAATCCGGCCGCGGGGGCGAGCCACGCCTTCGAGCGCTCGGCGATGAAGGTGCGGCGGTGGGCGGTCTTCAGGTTCTCGGCGAAGGTCGGCGGCGGCGCGGCGAGGAAGCGCGCGAGCGCGACGGACGGGTCGGCCTCCGCGGTGCCGCCGCAGGACGGGAAATAAGGAACGAGCGGGGATTCCGCGTCGCTGAGCGCCTCATAGTGGAGGCAGGCGAGGTACAGGCTCCACGCCTCGCTCCAGGCGACGAAGGTCCGCTTCTCCCAGGCCTTCGCGATGAGCTTCCACCACGGCGGCTCCCCGCGTTTGAGCTGCTCGGCCGTCCACCGGAGGACGGCCGAGGTGACGGGAAGCGCCGAGGCCTGCGCGGCCCCGCGTTCGAGCTGGGCGGAGAATTCCTCTCTCGTCACCTGCGGTTCGGGCTCAGTTGGGGTCTTCGGGCGAGATCAGGCCCATCTCGATGCCTTTGACGACGGCCTCGGTCCGGTTGCTGACCTCGAGCTTCTGGAAGATCGCGTTGAGGTGGTTCTTGATGGTCTTGACCGAGCACTCCATCTTCGCGGCGATCTCCTTGTTCGACATGCCGGTGCCGAGGAACACGAGGACTCGGATCTCGGTCTTGGTCAGCGCGACGGGCGAGCTGCCGTCGCCGGTCGCCATCTGGCGCAGGCCCTGGAGGAGCTTGCCCATGACCTGCTGCGGGATCATCACGCCGTCGTTGGCGAAGGCCTTGAGCGCGTTGACGAGCTCGGCGGCCGGGAGCATCTTGGAGAGGTAGCCGTTCGCGCCGGCCTGGATCGACTCCATGACGTGCGCCTCGTCTTCGTAGGAAGAAAGGATGAGGACGTTCGTCGCCGGGCATTCCTTGCGGATGAGGCGCGTGGCCGCCACGCCGTCGAGATGGGGCAGCTTGATGTCCATCAGGATCACGTCGGGTTTGAGCTTGCGGGCCAGGCGGACGGCTTCCTGGCCGTCGGCGGCCTCGCCCACCACTTCGATGATCCGCTCGTTCTCGAGGAGGTCCTTGATGCCCTCGCGGAATAAAGTCTGGTCGTCGGCGATCAGCACTTTGACCTTTTTCTTCGGGGCACCCTTCGTCGAAGCCATTTCGATCCTCCTCGTATTTCGGCTTAGTCTAGCAGAAATTTACGCGGCAATTATGCGGGGAATTCACGGATCCGTCAAGCCTTGGCCGGGGCGGCGCCGCGGGCACCATGAACAGGAAGGCCGCGCCTTTGCCCACCCCGGCGCTCTCCACCCAGATGCGCCCGCCGTGGCTGTCGACGATCTCGCGGGAGATCGACAGGCCGAGCCCGAGGCGGCCTCCGCCGGAGGCGGACTCGCCCTGGTAGAAGCTCTGGAACAGCTTGCCGACCTCCTCGGGGGCGATGCCGTCGCCCGTGTCGCGCACGGCGAAGCGCACGCCGGCGCCGTCGCGCTCAGCGGTCACGGTGATCGAGCCCCCTTCGGGGTGTGGCGGATCGCGTTCTCGAGCAGGTTGTTGAGGACCTGGGAGAGGCGCTTCTTGTCGGCGGCGATCGTCGGCAGGCCGGGCTGCAGCGCGGTCTTCAGCGTCAGGCCGCGCGCCGCGGCCCGCGCCTGGGGGCCCACCACGGTCTCCTCGACGAGCGAACCCGCCTCGAAGAGGATCGTCTCGAGGCGGAATTTGCCGGACTCGATCGACGCCCAGTCGACGAGATCCTCGATCAGGCGCGAGATCTGGCCGATCCCGTTCGAGATGTAGCGCATCTTCTTCTGCTGCTCCTCGTCGGGCTTGATCGACTGGGCCAGCATCTCGAAGGAGACCTGCAGGGTCATCAGGGAGTTGGACAGGTCGTGCGAGGCCATCGACATGAACTTCGACTTCATCGCCGAGAGCCGCAGGTTCTTCTCGTTCGCGTTCTGGAGGTCCTGCTTGAGGCGCATCTTCTCGAGCGACTTGGCGATCGCGCGCTTGAGGTGGTCGAAGTTGACGGGCTTGGTGAGGAAGTCGTCGACGGACTCCTGGATCGCCTTGAGCGCGGTGTCGAGCGAGGCGTGCGCCGTGATCATCAGGATCTGGCTCTCGGTGTTCAGCTTGCGGATCTGCTGGATCGCGTCGATGCCGGTGCCGTCGGTCAGGTTGTAGTCCATCAGGATCACGTCGAACTGCGTCTTCTTGACCTGGGCGACGGCCTCGGCCGCGCTGGACGCCTGCGCGGTCTCGTAGCCCTCGACCTCGAGGTTGTCGTTGACGCTCTCGCGCATGTTCGCGTCGTCGTCGACGATCAGGATCTTGCCTTTCATGGATTCCTTAGGCGGCCGTCGGGATGTAGAGCTTGAACGTCGTGCCCACGCCCACGGTGCTCTCCACGTCTACTTTACCTTTATGGTGGTCGACGACTTTGCGCACGACGGCCAGGCCGAGGCCCGTGCCGCGCGCCTTCGTCGTGAAGAACGGCGCGAAGATCTTGTCGAGCACGTCCTGCGGGATGCCGGAGCCGGCGTCGGCGATGTCGATGCGCACCCAGCCGGCCTCGGGGATCGTCGTGCGGATCGTGACCTTCCCCCTTCGGGGCGGGCATGACCTCGACGCCGTTGCCGATGAGGTTGCGCACGGCCTGCTGCATCTCGGTCTTGTCGAGGTCGACGGCCGGATTTCCCGGGTCGAAGTGCTTGTCGACCTGGATGTGCGGCGGGAACGGGTACACCGACAGCAGCTCCTCGAGCCAGTCGTTGATCCTCACGCGCTCGAGCTGCAGCTCGCGCTGGCGCGAGTAGGTCAGGATCTCGTTGATGATGCCGTTGGCCTGCTGGATCTCGGACTCGATGATCTTGATGTGCTTGGTGATCTTCACGTCGGGCTCGCCGCCCGTGCCGAGCTTCGTCTTGATGAAGTAGATCGAGTTGTTGATGACGGCCAGCGGGTTGCGGATCTCGTGGCCGACGACGGAGGCCATCTGGCCGATGGCGGCGAGGCGCTCCTTCTTGATGAGCTCGTCCTGCGCGGCCTTGAGCTCCCTGGTGCGCGAGTCCACGCGCTTCTCGAGGAACTTCGTGAACTTCTCGAGCTCCTGCTTCGCGTGGATCAGCTCGCCCGTCTTCTCCTTGAGAGACTCCGACATCCCGAGAAAGGTCTGCGCGAGGTCGCCGATCTCGTCGTTGGTCGTCACGACCTCGGGCAGGTCCTCGAACTGCCCCTTGCCGAGGCGGTCGGCCGCCTCCTTCAGGATGCGGATCGGCTGCGTGATATGGCCGGCGACGGCGAGCGACAGAAGGACGGTGAAGAGCACGACCCAGATCAGGACGCGGAAGATCTGCGTCTTCATGTCGGCGGCCGTCTGGTACGCGGCCTCGACGGGCTGCTGCACGTACACGATCCAATCGAGCTTGTCGATCAGCGCGAACGCGCCGAGCAGGCGCTTGCCGCCCTCGATCGCGATCTCCCCGCCGCCCTTCGCGTTGTCCTGCGTCGTCAGGACCTTCTCGACCTCGGCGGGCATGCGCGCGTCGGGGCGGTAGATCTCGCGCGGATCGGAGTGCGCGATCAGGAAGCCGTCGCGCGTCATGACGGCGGCCTGCGATTTTCCGGACGCCGGGAACTCCATCGCCAGCATCGTCGAGAGGCCGTTGAGGCTGACGCGCGCGACGACGACGC
The DNA here is from genome assembly GCA_023213235.1 of Elusimicrobiota bacterium. Classification (GTDB taxonomy): domain Bacteria; phylum Elusimicrobiota; class Elusimicrobia; order UBA1565; family UBA9628; genus GWA2-66-18. The sequence goes on from CP096137.1 coordinate 2,620,461, forward strand.
CGACCGCCCTGGCGGGCGTCACGCGCTGGTCGAGGATCGGCACGGAGATCGTGACGGTCGGGTACAGACCCTGGAAGCGCTCCAGGCGCCCGATGAACTGCCCCTGCGGCCCGAGGGCGCGGGCGTAGAGCTCCTCGCTTCGGAAGTCCCGCAGGTCGGGGTTCGGACCGAGGAAGCGGCCGACGCGCAGCGACTCGACGCCCTTGTCGTTGAGGACCGAGAGCTCGAGCACCGCGAAGTGGATCTGCAGGATGCGGTTGAGGTACTGCGTCTGCCGCGCGGGGTTCATCGAGACGAAGTCCTCGAGCCCCGCCGTCTCGGTCAGCACGTTGCGGAACGTCGTCACGTACTTGTAGACGGTGTCGGAGAAGCCGACCGCGAGCGACTCCTGCATCGCCAGCGTCTCCTTGCGCAGGGACTGCTGGGTGATCCCGACGAGGTGCCAGCCGACGAAGATCATCGGCGCCAGGGAAATGAGCAGGAACCAGAAGAGGATCTTGTAGGCGAGCTTGCCGCGGTTCCTGGTGGAGGCCATGGATTATCGTTCCGTCCCGGAATTATGCCGATCCCGGAACACGAATTTGTTGCGGAACGGGGCCGTTCAGCCCTTGGCCGAGTTGCGCGACAGCAGCTGCTTGATGCGGGCCGACAGCTCCGCGAGGTCGAAGGGCTTCGTGATGTATTCGTCGGCGCCGAGCTCGAAGCCCTGCTTCTTCTCCTCCGACGAGAGGAAGCGGCCGGTCATCATGATCAGGATCGTCGTCTTGGAGCGCTTGCGCAGCTCCTGACAGATCTGGAAGCCCGAGGAATCCGGCAGCTGGATGTCCATGATCACCGCGTCCGGCTCGATCTTGGCCGCGGCGGCGATGCCTTCCTTGGCGGCGCCGGCCTGGTGGCACTCGAACCCGTCGAGCTCGAGGACCTCGGCGAGGCTCTCGCGAAGGTGGGCGTCGTCGTCGATGATCAGCAGCTTCGGGAGCTTCGCCATGTTATCTCCTCATCTCCCCGCCGGGCGGCACCAGCTTGTAGCCGACGCAGGGGATGGTCGTGATGTACTTCGCCGCGACGCCGAGCTTCTCGCGAAGCCGGCGCACGTGAACGTCGACGGTCCGCGGCGAGCCGAAATAGTTGTAGCCCCAGACGCGCTCGATCAGATACGGGCGGGAGAGCACGCGGTTGGCCGAGCTCAGGAACACGTACAGCAAGTCGAGCTCCTTGGAGGTCAGCGGCACGCGCTTCTTGTTGATGTGGAGGGTGTAGCTCGTGAGGTTGAGCTCGATCTCCCCCATGTTGATGATCTCTTCGGAGGCGTTGACCTGGGTGCGGCGCAGCACGGCCTTGATGCGCGCGAGGCACTCGGCCGCGTCCCAGTTCAGAGACAGGCATTCGTCGGCGCCCGCCTGGAAGAACGCCAGGCGCAGGGAGACCTTGTCTTTCGCCGAGGTCCCGACCGCGGGGGCGGCGGGGCCGGACCGGCCGAACAGCGCGTACGCGTGCTTCGAGGGCGAGGACGAGGCCGCCGGGGCGTCGGCGTGCTCGACGAGCGCCACGATCGGCATCTGCTTCGCGGGGCCCTTGGCGCGCAGTTGCTTGACGAGCTCGACGCCGTCCTCGTCGACGAGCTTCTGCCCGAGGAGCAGCAGGTCGCAGCCGCGGTGCGCGAGCAGGCCCTGGACCTCCTTGGCCTTCTGCGCGACGGTGACGGTCATCCCCGCGGCCTGGAGGGCCTCGAGAATGACGGCGGCGCGATTGGGCTCGCGCGAGCCGTAGACGACGCTGGTCCGCATCGGCCGGCTATTCCGGCTCGCCGCCCTCGTCCTCGAGCTCGAGACTGAGCCCGCCGAGGGAGCTGATCGCGGCGAAGAAGTTGTACACGACGGCGAGCAGCAGCAGCGCGCCCTCGGTGAGCACCGCGTAGAACAGAGTGTAGAAGCCGACCGACATCGCCTTCTGGCCCGCGGAGAGCGCCGCGTTCTGCGAGTTCGGGGAGATCACGAACGTGACGAGCCCGCCGAGGAAGCCCAGGAGCATCACCGTGCCGGTGATCGCGGGGCGAGTGGAGATCAGGATGGCGCCAGCGGCGACGATCGCGCCGGCGATCGCGACGGGACCCTTGCCCGCGAAGCCCGCGCCGAGAGCCATCGCGGCGCCGAGGAAAACGGCGATCGGGAGGACGGGGTGCTTGAACCAATACGGATCGATTCTCTTCACGCGATAGCTCATTCGATCTCCTTAATAGCTTCTGCGGCCCGCCAAGAATAACAGAAGCGTAAGGATTTGACAAGCCCTTGACGCCCGCGCGACGTCAGGGCGCGGGGAGGACGTTCGTTCCCTGGAAGCGCTTGAGCAGGCGCTCGGCCTCCGGGTCGGAGACGATCGCCCAGCGCTGAGCGCCCTTCTTCGTCCGGATCAGCCATTCCGTCACTTCCCGTTTGGGCTCGGTCTTCACGGCGGCGAAGAGCGCTTCCGAGCCGTCGTCGGAAAGGCCGGCGGGCTGCAGCGCGCCGGAGGCGGGACGCGAGTTCAGACGAAAGATCTCTTTTCCGGCGACGGTCACCGCGCCGCAGAAGTGGGCGCCGCCGCCCGCGCACAGGATGAAGGCGCCGCGATTGCCGTCTTTGTGTCCCGGCGGCAGGAGATCGGAGGCGAACGGGCGCTTGGACTCGGGGACGAGCGTAAGGACCGTCTTCCCCTTCTTGAAGACGGCCTTCCCGTCCTCGACGGAGACGGCCGCGCCGGCCGGGAGCTTGTAGTACTCGACGAGACGCTCGGAGACGACGGCGGCGCGGTCGCCGCTCCAGTAGACGCGGGGCTGGCCGGCGGCAGCGGCGGCCGGAAGGGCGAGAAGCAGCGCGAGGAGGCGCATTAGATGCGCGCGCCGACGGTCTTCGTCTCGAAGAGGATGAGCGTGCGGCGAAGCTCTCCTCCTCCTCGAGGTGGACCGCCTTCACGTGGCAGGGCTCGGACTTGAACATCGTGTCCGCCTCGACGACCTGGTTGGGCCGGTCGAGCGCGACGCCGACGAGGCGCAGCACGTCCTGCTGCTGGCTGTCGATGACGTCGAGCAGGTGCAGCTTGCCGTCGGTCGTCACGGTGCCGGTGATCGGGAAATTGGTGTAGAGGACGCTGTTGTCCTCGTCGACGACGATCGCGCGGTGGCTCTTGGAGACGACGGCCTTGAGGATGGACTCCCACCAGCGCGCCTCGGCCAGGCCGCGCTGTTTTTCCTTGACCATCGAGTTCGCGATCTCGGCCTTCACCTTGGACAGGAAGATGTTGATCGCCCCGGCCAGCTCGCCGATCTCGTCGTTGCGCGCCGGGAACTTGAGCTCGAGGTTCTTGAAGCTGATCGATTCGATCGCGTCGCGCAGGTTCAGGATCGGGTTGAGCACGAAGTGATGCAGGAAGAAGTACAGCGGGATGCCGAGCAGCAGCAAGACGCCGACGGCGCCGATGGCGTATTTGTGCATGGCCTTGTTGATGACCTTGACCACGCCCTCGCGGCTGATCTGCATGTTGAGGATTCCTAAGACTTCCCTCGCAGAGCGAGGGGGATCGCGATGTCGTAGAGCGGCATGTTCGGCACGGCGCGCACGATCGGCGTCTTCGCGAGCCAGGCCTGCTCGATGGCGTCCGTCGGGAGGCTGACCTGCTTCACGAAATCGTCGAAGGTCTTCGTCATCATCGACGGGTCCTTGAACCAGCGGACCTCGCCGTATTTGTTGAGGTACAGCAGGGCGGCGATGCGGTCGTCCTTGGCGAAGCGCGAGATCGTGTCGAACTCCGCCATCGAGATCACGCCCTGGTTGCGCGAGAGGCCCTCGATGAGGGTCGGCGCGTACAGGCGGACCATGTCGATGGATTCCTGCTTGAGCTTCTCGTCGAACGTCCACTTGAAGAGGTTGTAGTAGAAGATGCCGCCCAGGCACATGACGTAGACGCCGATGCCCGTGAACCACATGAACCACTTGGCGGAGAGCTTCATTTACTGGCCCGCCCCGTAGAGCTTCTCGATCTTCTCGAGGCCGGAGACGGCGTCCGCGTTGCTGGGGTCGAGCTGCTTGGCGTGCAGCCACTTGTCGCGCGCCTTCTCGTAGTCGCCCTTCTGGTAGTAGATGACGCCCTCGAGGTAGGCCTGCTGGGAGGCCTGCTTGTTGCTCTCGGTGCTCGCGCCGGGAGTCTGGCCGGGCGTGGCGCCGGTCTGGCCGCCGGGATTGGCCTTGGCTTCCGCCTCCTTCTTGGCCTTCTCCTCCTCTTCCTTCTTCTTGGCTTCCTCGGCCGCCTTCGCCTCCTCCTCGGCCTGCTTCTTCCTGTCTTCCTCGCGCTGCTTCTGCACCTCGGCGGCGCGGGCGCGGGCGGCGGCCTCGCGGCGCTGCTGCTCTTTGGCGCGCGCGACGAGCTGGTCGGCGGCCTTCGGATCGTAGCCGTACTCGACGGCGTGCTTCCACTCGGAGACGGCCTTGTCGTACTGGCGCGTCTCGTAGTAGCGGCGGCCCTCGGCGACGTGCTGGTTGGCGACCTCGGCCCGGATCTCGGCCTGCAGCTTCTGGGCCTTCACGTTGCCGGGTCCGGACTCGAGGACGGCGTCGAGCATCTTGAGGGACTCGAGGACCAGGCCCTGGCTGTAGAGGTTCAGCGCGGCCTGGAGCTTCTCGTTGGCGTCCTGCTCGCGGGATTCGGCCTCGACCTTCGCGAGCTCCTGCGTCAGGCGCGGATAGCGCGGGTTGAGGACGAGCGCGGCGTACCACTGGTCGAGCGCTTCGCGCAGGCGGTGCTGGCGGTAGGCCTGGCGTCCCTTGCGGTAGTGCTCCTCGGCCAGCTCGGAGCGCGCCTTCTTGAGCCAGTAATGGGATTTGAGGTTGCCGGGGGCCAGCTTCGAGCACTCCTCCCAGCGTTCGGCGGCCTCCACCAGACGCCCTTGGCGGTACAGGGCCATGCCCTCCTCGAAGCGCTCCTCGATGAGGCGCCGCTCGGAGACGCGAGGCTTCGTCGAGCCCTTGAGGTCGACGGTCGCGCGGTTGAGGATGGACGCGTCGGAGTAGCCGGGGTCGATCGAGAGGATCTTGCGAGTGAGGTCGTTGGCGGCCTCGTACTGACCGTGCTTATAGAGGTCGAAGGCGTTTTCGTAGACGTTCTTGAGCGTCCGGCGCGTGACGCGGGACTTCTCGAGCTGGATCGTGTAGATGTACTTCTTCTTGTCGTCCTCGGAGGAGATCGTGCCGAGGTTGAGCTTCGACATGTCGAGGAACAGGCCCTCGGTCTCGTTCTTGGCCGAGGCCGCGCGGGACTGAACCGGGACGAGCAGGACGGCGAGAAGCAGGGAGCGCATCAGAAGCCGAGGCCTCCCTGGACGAGGCTCTTCATCATCGGCGCGAGCATCATGATGAACACGGTCGGGAAGATGAAGATGAACAGGGGGATCAGCATCTTGGTGGCCGCCTGGGCCGCGAGCTTCTCGGCCTTGTTCAGGCGGCGGAAGCGCATGTCGGCGGCGTAGTTGCGCAGCAGCTCGACGAGCGAGGTTCCGAGCTCGTCGGACTGGATGATGAGGCCGACGAAGGAGCGGATCTCGGCCACACCCGTGCGCATCGCGAGACGCTTGAGCGCGTCGCGGCGCGTGTAGCCGAGCTGGACCTCGTTGATCATCTTCTGCAGCTCGTTCTCGAGCTCCGTGCGCTGGCTCTGCTTGACGTTCTTGAGGATGCGCTCGATGGCGGCCATGTAGTCGAGGCCGGCCTCGATGGTCAGGGCCATGAGGTCGACCATGGTCGGGAAGTTGCGCATGATGTCGGCCTGGCGCTGGCGGATCTTGCCCTGGAACATCGAGTCGGGAATGAAGAAGCCGATGATGCCGAACATGGCGACGATCGGGGAGCCGAGGGCGAGGAAGAGGCCGACGATCGCGCCGCCGGCGAGCATCTCCTTGAGGTGCAGCATCTCGAGGGGCGTCGGCTTGAGCGGCCGGCCCATCATCATGTGCATCTCCTCGATCTTGACGTCGAGCTTGAAGGTCTTCAGGAGGAAGAGGTCGAGCTTGTCGACGAGGCCGCCGTTCGGGTTCAGGCTCGAGAACGCCGAGCTCGTGCCGATGTCCTTCTTGGCGAGCTTCGAGAGGTCGCCCTCGGCCTCCTCGGGGGAGGCGCGAACATGCGGCTGGCCGCGGTGTAGCACGCGACGGAGCCGAGGACTCCGACGGCCAGAAGCAGGTAATGCATCATGGGATCGATCGGCATAGGCTAGACGCTGATGTCTCCCAGTTTATTGACGATCTTCATGCCGATGCCGATCCAGATGGTGCAGAAGAGCAGGGTCGCCACCCCGATGCCGCTGAAGTAGTACTCCTTCATCGGCTGGGGCTGGAAGAGGAACATGATGATGAGCATGATCCAGGGCATCACGCCGACGACGATCGCCTGGATGCGCTGCTGCGCGGTCATCGCGGCCGTCTTCTCGGCGAGCTTCGACTCCTCGCGGATGTTGTCGACGATGCGGTCGAAGATCTTGGTCAGGTTGCCGCCGACGCTGCGCTGGATGACGACGGCCTTGATCATGTAGGAGAGCAGCCGGCTCTGCACGCGCTCCTCGACGCCCTCGAGCGCGCGCTCGAGCGCCGTGCCGAGCTGGTAGTTCTTGATGCAGAGGCCGAACTCCTCGGAGATCGGGGGAAGGCAGTCGCGCTGCACCATCTCGAGGCAGCCGATCAGGTCGATGCCCGACTTCAGGCCGTTCGACATGAGGATCATCGCGTCCATCAGCTGCGCCTCGCACTGCATGCCGCGGCGGAAGCGGATGTTGCGCAGGAGCCAGCCGGGGATCGTGAGGCCGGCGTAGATGCCGAAGCCCGTGAAGATCAGCAGGCCGAACGGGTCGAACGTGAGCAGGCCGACCAGCAGGCCCAGCGCGGCCGGGCCGCCGACGAGGTAGTGGATCTTGATCGTCAGGAACTGGCGCTCGTACTCGTGCGTCCACTCCTTCGCCTTGGCCTTGTAGCGCTCCCAGCCGTCGCCGATCTTCGCCTCGTTGAGGGAGCCGACCGTCCAGAAGCAGGCGATGATGAGGCCGATGCCGATCATCTTGAACACGATCGCCGCGGCCTGCGTGCCCTTGCTGTCGCCTTGCTGGAATTTGAAGCCGCGCGGCGTGGACTGCAGGGTCTCGAACGCGCCGTTCATCAGCGCGGCGATGCCGATGACCGCGTCCTTGTAGCGCTGCGTGTCGCCGTTGACGAGGCCGTCCATGACGCTGTCGTACTGCTTGTTGATGAGCTCGAAGTGGGAGATGACGGCGCGGCCGCGGCCGCCCAGCGAGTCCCCGAGCTTCGCGCGCACGAGCCGGTCGAGCGACATCTGGAAGCGGATGCGCTTGTCCTCGTAGTCCTTGATGAGCTGGCCGGGCGGGATCAGCTGTCCGCCGTCGGAAGGAGGCAGGCTCTTTCTCACCAGCTCGAAGAACTCGTAGAGCACCGACGCCGGCGCCTGCCAGAGCTGGGCCTCGTTGAGGATTCCCTCGTCGGGGTCCTGCCAGACGGGACGCTTGAGCATCGCCTCGAGGGTCTGGTCGACCCACTTCGGGATCTTGAGGCTCGCGTCGCGGTCGCGCTTGAAATAGTGATAGAAGACCTGCGTCTTCGTGATCGCGCCCTCGACCTTCGGCTGGCCGGGCGCGAGGTTCTTGCCCGAGCCGACGAGAAAGACGGTTTCCTCGCGGGTGAACACCTGCGCGCCCGCGGGGAGCGAGGAAAGAAGCGCCAGAGCCAGGAGCAGAAGGCGCATCAGTGCCCCCTCCGCCGCCCCCGCCGTGGTGCTGGCCGCCCGTGGCGACGGCCTCGGCGTCGTCGGGAACGGGGATGCCGGCTTTGATCAGCTCGTCGATCGCGTTGGGCAGGCCCTTGGCCTTCTTCGTGCGCTCGCTCCAGAAGGCCTCGGGCGGGACGGGCAGGCCCTTGAGCTTGATCTCGTCGAAGCAGTGCGGGACGTAGTCCATCGCCGTGAAGTAGCCGAAGCTGACGCCCTTGTCGTCCATGCCCGTCTGGATGAAGCGGAAGATGTCCTTCGTCACGACGCGGTTGCCGTCGCGGCCCGTGCACTCCGAGATGTAGGTGACGCGGCGCTTGCCGTCGGCGAAGCGCGTGATCTGGATGAAGATGTGGACGGCGCTGGCGATCATGTCGATGAGCACGTTCATCGGCAGGTCGATGCCGGACATCAGGCACATCGCCGACAGGCGCGAGATCGACTCGGTCGGCGTGTTCGCGTGGAGCGTGGCCAGCGAGCCTTCATGGCCCGTGTTCATCGCCTGGAGCATGTCGAGGGACTCGCCGCCGCGGCACTCGCCGACGACGATGCGGTCGGGGCGCATCCGGAGGCAGTTCTTGATCAGGTCGCGGATCGTGATCTCGCCCTTGCCTTCGATGTTGGGAGGGCGGGACTCGAGGCGAATCCAGTGGTCGGCGAGCAGGCGCAGCTCGGCCGTGTCCTCGACGGTGACGATGCGCTCGCCGTCCGGGATGAAGTTCGAGAGCATGTTGAGGAACGTCGTCTTTCCGGTGCCGGTGCCGCCGGCGATCAGCATGTTCTTCTTGACGATGACGGCCGCCCGCAGGAACTCGATGAACGTCGGCGTGCACGCGCCGAAGCCGATCAGCTGCGTGTGCGTGAAGGGCTTGGCCGAGAAGCGGCGGATCGTGAGCGTCGGCCCGGAGACGGCCAGGGGTGCTATGATCGCGTTGACGCGCGAGCCGTCCTTGAGGCGCGCGTCGACGAGAGGCACGGACTCGTCGATGCGGCGGCCGACGGGGGCCACGATGCGCTTGATGACCTGCACGACCTGCTCGTCGTTGCGGAAGCGCAGCGGCAGCAGCACGAGCTGGCCCTTCTGCTCGATGTAGATCTTGTCGAACGCGTTGACCATGATCTCGTTGATGCCGGGGTCGCGCAGCAGCGACTGCAGCGGCCCCAGGCCGAGGATCTCGTCGACGAGCTCGAGGGTGAACTGCTCGCGCTGCGTGCGCGACAGCGCCAGCGACTGCTCGCGCTGCAGCAGGTTCTCGATGATCGTGGAGACCTTCTGCCGGTTCTCCTCGTTCTGGTTCGGGTCCTCGGAGATGCGGATGCGCTCGGTCTCCATCGCGGCGACGACGAGCTTGTGCATCTTGCCCTTGAGCTCGTCCCAGAACTCGGGGACCGGGCCCGAGGACTTCGTGACGTCTTTCGCCGGGGCTTTCGCCGACTCGCCTCCTCCCCTCCGCCGCCCGCGGAGCCGGACGGCTTCCAGAGGATGTCGGCGGCCGACGCGAACTCATCGGCGTCCATCGACGTTTCCCAGTGCTTGACGGTCGGCTTGGTCTCCATCAGGCGCCCGAGCAGGACGCGCAGCGACTTGACCCAGTCGCTCTGCAGCTGCTCGACGACGAGGATCTTCTGGGTGTTCGCGTACTCCGGGATCAGGTCCTCCCACGGACAGTAGGCGAGGACGCGCTTCTGGATCGCGTTGAAGAACCGGTCGACCTCCTTCGGCGCGAGCGCGCCGGGGAGATTGGCCTGGTTGACGATGACCTCGAACTTGTCGAGCGCGAAATGGAGCTGCTTGATCTCGTTGAACAGCGAGTAGGTCGCCTCGAAGTGGGAGCGCTGCGGCAGGCAGACCCAGTAGATCAGGTCGGCCAGGTCGAACGAGAAGATCTGCATCGGGAAAAAGGGATCGACGTCCAGGAACAGGTCATACGACTCGGCCAGCGAGCCGAGGATCTTGACGACCATGTTCGGCGACAGCTTCTGGAACTCCGCGCGGTTGGCCGCCAGCGGCAGGAGGCCCACGCCCCACTGCGAGATCGGGATGCGGCCCTTGAGCAGGCGGCCCAGGCCGCCCGTCGGGTTCTCGCCGACGAGCTGGACCATCGACGCCAGCGTCGGCGGGTTGACGCCGAGCACGTAGCTGAGGTCGTTGCGGCACATGGGGTCCATGTGCACGATGACGACCTTGCGGTTCTGGCTGCCGGCCCACGCGAGCGCGAGATTCAGGCACGTGGTCGTCTTGCCGACGCCCTCCTTGGGCCCGGTGAAAACGACGACGCGCCCCGGCTCCTTGATGGAGGTCGGGGCGGGCGCGGGCGCTGCTGCGGCCGCCGCTTCGTCAGCCATGCGTCGTCCTCGGTGTCACTTGACGATCTCCATCGTGATGAACAGGAACAGCGACTTCTGCTCCTCGACGACCGTCGTCGTCGTGAACAGCAGGCCCAGGACCGGGATGCTTCCCAGGAACGGGACCTTCGACTTCGAAACGTTCTTCGCGCTCGACTTCAGGCCGCCGATCACGAGGGTCTCGCCGCTCTTGATCTCGACGGCCGTCTGGATCTGGCGCGTCACGATCGAGGGCACCGCCGTGTTTCCGACCTGCACCGTCTTCGAGAAGTCGACGTTCGAGACCTCGAGCTGCAGCTCGGCGCGGATCGTGTCCTTCTTGTTCGGGTTGATGACGGGGACGATGTTGAGGATGACGCCGAACTTCTTGAAGTCGGCCGTGACCGTGCCGTTGCCGTTGGCGGACGGATAAGGCACCTCGCCGCCGACCACGAAGTTGGCCTGCGACTGAGCCTGAACCACCACCTTCGGGTTCGAGAGGAGCTGCGCCTTCCCTTCGGTCTCGAGCATCTTGAGCTGGGTCTGGAGCTGCGTCTGCCGGGCGAAGTCGCCGACGTGGTAGAGCCCGGCGATCTGCTTCTCGGCGTAGCCGATGCCGGCCTGGAACGGAGTCCACGCGAAACCGATGTCACGCTGCACGGAGCCCGAGATCTCGACGATGTCGGCGGAGACGGCGATGAGCGAGTCCTCGGGCTGCGCCGAGGCGGTCGCCGCGAGCGCGCACAGAAGGGCCGTCGCCGTCCACAGTTGTCGAATCATGTTGTCGAGTCTAGGATACGCCTAAATTGTTACCAGGAGATTGCTAACGGAACAGCTTGCGGAAGCTGGCCATCTCCATCGGGTGCATCTCGGCGTCGCCCAGACCGCGCATGATGACCGTCGTGTCGCCCTGCTTGATGGCCAGCGCGAGATACTGCGCCTCGTTCGGGTTCAGCGCGAGGCTGACCGACGCCTTCTCCGAGAACGCGGCCGACTTCTCTTCCTTGTCTCCCAAATTCTTGAACTGCTTGGCGTTCATGCCCTGGCCGAGGTTCGTGCCGACCGCGATGACGAGGACGTTCTGAAGGATGGTCGCGGTGACCTTCTCCTTGCGGCCGTCGTTCATCAGGGCGTCGAAGGTGACGAGCACGTCGACCCGGTCGCCGGGCTTGATCAGGATCTTCATCTCCTGGTCGATCGGCAGGATCGCGCCGCGGTAGCCGGGCGGGATCTTGACGGAGAGGCCGGACTCCGGAGACAGCGAGATGAGGGAGGACTGCGTGAGCTGGTTGCCCTTGGGGACGCGGGTGCGGGTGACCAGGTTGACGATGAGCTTCATGTCGCCCTGCGTCTTGATCTCGAAGGCGTCCTGCTGCATGAACTTGCGCGGGACCTCGAGAATCTCCACCATGTCCTCCTTGAGGACGGTGCGCTCGGGGATGTCGACGCGGGAGGCCAGCACCTTGGCGGTCTCGTACTGCCCGCGCAAGGCGCTCTCCTTGGAGCTCAGCACCATGAGGTAGAACACGGCGGCTCCCATCGCCAGGAGCATCGGGATCAGTACGCCTTTCTTTTCCATGGTGTTGTCGTGTCCGTTATTTGCGAAGCGGCGTTTCGATCGGCATCCGCACCACGGCTTCGAGATGGCGCATTCCCGTTCCCTTCGGCTGCGCGAGAATCACGCTGCTGATCGGGAAGATGAGCTTGATGTCGTTCTGTCCGGTGATGATCAAGTCGAAATTGTCCTGCTGAGCCTGCGGGTCCTGCAGCGTCTTCTCCGTCGAGCAGCCGACCGTTGCGGATTGGATGATCTGCTTCATGTAATCGTTCATCTTGCCGCACCCGCCGGTCGCCGTGTTCATCGTCATGCCGCCGATTCGGGCTACTTCGTACGTCGCGTGATTCAAAAGGATCAGCTGGAACGACACGTAGCCGATTTCCATGATCGTGAACACGATCGTCAGGAACACGGGCAGGATCAGGAGCATCTCGACGACCACCTGGCCTTTCCGTCCGGCTTTTTCACGGCCTCCTCCCTGCGTCTTGCGTCCCTTCCCCGTCCGTCCCGGGCCGCCTCGCGGCGGCCCGGGACGAGCCGGGTGCGAGCCTTAGGACCCGCCGCCGGAGCCCATCTGGCCCGCGGCGCCGGTGATCATCTGCTGGATGTTGTTGAACAGCGTCGGCATGAACTTCTTGAGCATCGCGCCCGAGACGAGCACGACGCCGACGACGACCGTGAGCATCAGCAGATACTCGACGGTGTTCTGGCCGCGGCGGTTCGCCGTCTTCGCCTTGAGCCACGTCCCCACCTGAGACATTTTCTTGAGCATGTATTCTCCCCTTCCAGGAATTCCGTCGGACGTCATTTCGGATACGTGGACAGGATCTTGACTCCGGCGATCGTGAACAGCCTTTTCAGCTGCCCTTGAAGGAACCCGAACATCCCGGCGAACACCGTCACAAGCGCCAGCGTCGTGAGAAGGTATTCGATCGCGGTTTGCCCCTTCCTTCCTCTTACGATCCCGTGTAAAGAACGCGTCGTCATCCTTTCTGAGTGTAACACCCGACCTATAGCGTGTCAATACGCCGGTCATTAAAAACCATTAAAACTTCATCTTGATCGAGATCTGGTCGACCGTGCCCAATGCGCCCATCGGGACGAACGCGTAGTCCAGCGAGACGCCGTAGCCGAAGGCCTGGGACGTGTACATCCCGAATCCGAAAGAGAGGTTGCTCGCCCGGTCCAGGCGCAGGGACCTCAGAGTCTCGTCGTAGCTCTGGCCGAAGCTGTCGCCGTTGCGGTAGCCGATGCGGAAGGAGAGCTGTCCGACGTCGAGGTACTCCTCGGGCAGCTGGAACTCGCCGCCGAAGCCGATGCGCGCGCTCGCGTCCGTCGCCTTGTTGAGCTCCAGGCCCAGCGTCACGAAGTCGCCGAGCCGCAGGCCCGCGCCTCCTCGCGTGATGCGGGCCACGTTCGCCGAGCCGGTGCCGAAGTTCTGCACGGAGAAGCCGAGCGAGAGCGTGGGGTTCGGCTTCAGGATCGCGCCGAAGTCGCCGACGACGGTGTTCTTCACCGAGCCCGCGATGTCCTCGTGCACGACGCGCAGCGAGGAGCCGAGGAAGAGCTTCTCGTACCAGAAGGAGCGGGCGATGCCGATCGACGCCTGGGCGTCGCGCACGCCGACCGTCGTCTCGGGCTGGGGCACGCCCTGGGCGTCGCGGATGTCGAAGCCGCTGACGCTCAGGTAGGAGAGGTTGGCGCCCCACGTCGTGCGGCCCATCGGGTGCGCGTAGCCGAGATAGAGCGGGGAGTCGACGTCCTGGATGTAGCGCAGGTAGGAGAAGCCGAGCTCGCGCTGCTGCGTGACGGCCAGGCCGGCGGGATTCCAGGCCATCGCGTCGGAGCCCTCGGCCAGCGCGACGAAGGCGCCGCCGAGCGCCATCGCGCGGGCGGAGCCCTGGCCGATCTTCAGGAAGTTGGCGCCGCTGACGCCCGCGTTCGAATCCGCGGCGCGGACGGGGGCCGCGGCCGAGGCGGCGAGGACGGCGGCGAGGGCGAGCGTTCTCACGGGATCAGCACCTTTTTGACCGTTTGGAGGACGTTCTTGCCGCCTTCCGTCTCCTCGACCCGGATCACGGCGAAGTACATGCCGCGCGCGACCTTGTTGCCGGACTGGTTGAGCTTGCGCCACACGTAGACGACGGGGCCGGCCTGGAAGGCGGGCGGGACCTCGCCGAAGTTCTTGTCGAGCACGAGGTCGCCCGACATCGTGTGGAGCTTCATCTTCACTTTCGCCTTGAAAGGCGCGTAGATCTGGAACGTCGTGGATTCGCCCGTGACGGGGTTCGGGTAGTTGAACGTGTTGTTGATGAAGTCCTCGTTCGGCGTCAAGGAGGCGTTGCGCACGACCGGCAGCTCGTCGATCAGGCGGTCGAGCGACAGCGCGGCCGGGTTGAGCACGTTGCCCGTGTTGTCGTCGATGGCGGCCATGTCGGTCGAGCCCACGATCTTGAACTTATAGGAGCCGTCCTTGACGAGCGAGAACTTGAAGTCGGTGCCGTCCCACGAATCGTTGATCTGCGTGCGCGCCGGGCGGACTCCGACGATGCGCTTGATCAGGGACTGCGCCTCGGGCGGCGTCGGATTTCCGGCGAGGTCGAAGACGGTGCCCGCGTTGTAGATCTTGATCGCGACCTTCATCGTCTCGGAGACCTGATAGGACAGGACCCCGGGCCCGGAGTCCAGCCGCAGCGGCGTGATCGCGAGGTCGTAGATGCGCAGAGGGTCGTAGGCGATCGTGAGCTGAGCCGTCGCGCCGGAGGACAGCACGGAGGCGACGTCCTCGGCCACGGCGCGGACCAGGTAGAAGCCGGCCGGCGGGAAGTTGCCGGAGTCGTTGCGGCCGTCCCAGACGTCGGTCTGGAGGAGGTTCGCCGGCCGCACGGACCCCGCCACGATCGTGCGGACGATCGCCGGCGGGATGTTCGTATTGAGGATCCGGATCGTCACCGACGACTGGCGCGTCAGCGAGTAGCTGATCGTGAACGGGTGCAGCGTGATCGTGTTCGAGCTGTTGAAGAGCTGCGGAGAGTCCGGCAGGACGTTGAACGTCGTGAAGATGATCGAGCCGCGGGCGACGGTGATGTTGCCGAAGATCTTGTCCGTCGCGAAGTACTTCGGCGTCGTCGTCGACTGCGCGGTCAGGGTGAACACGTAGTTCCCGTCCGGAACGAACAGGCCGTTGACGTCGCGCCCGTCCCAGAACTCGGAGATCTTCAGGCGTCCGGGGCGCAGGCCGCGGAAGGTGACCACGGGCGGAGCCTGGCCGCCGGTCGGCGTCAGGACCGAGGCGCTCGTGCACGCCGCGGGCGGCGAGACGGCCGCGCAGGGCGGCCAGGTCGCCGTGCTCTGCACGATGACGGAGCCGGCCGGGTAGATGTTCCACGCGACGAACATCGGCTGCGAGAGCTGGTAGTTCAGGACGACGTTGTCGGAAGCGCCGGCAAGCAGAGGCGTGACCGCGACGTCCGTGATCCGGAACATGTTCACGGGGAACAGGGCCGTCGTCGTGGAGACCTTGTTCGGCAGCGCCGGATCGATCGCCGTCAGCTGGACGAGGTAGGTCCCCGAGGAGACGACCTGGCCCGTGTCGTCGGTGCCGTCGAACCACGTCTCCTGGTTGGTGAACGAGCCCGCCCGCGTCTCCTGATTGACGAGCGTCTTGACCAAGGTGTTGCCGGTGGCGTTGAAGATCTTCATCGTCACCTGGGCGTCGCGGGTCAGCGTGTAGCGGAAGGTATAGGGGTTGATCCCGGCGACCGCGGGGCTCGAGCCGACGACCGTCGACGTGGGCGAGACCTGCGTGATGCCGACGAGGCCGCGCAGCACGGGCACGAAGCCGATCTTCGCGATCTGCGTCCACACGCGGCGGTCGAAGCCGCTGCTGCGATACGGGAAGCCGCGCTGCGACGGCAGGGAGGCGTAGATCACGAACACGTAGTCGCCGTCCTCGACGAGCGCCCCGTTCATGTCGCGGCCGTCCCAGAAGCTGATGACCTGCGAGCGCAGCGTCTTGACCTCGACGATCGTCTTGAGCGGGGCCACGTTCGGCCCGCCGCAGGGGCCGAGGGTCGCGCCGAACTGCTTGGCCGGCAGCAGCGGCTCGATGCCGACGGGATCGCCGGCCGAGTTCGAGACGTCGTTGAGCGTCGTGTTGGCGGCGTTGGGGCAGAACTGGGTGCCCGGAGGATAGACGTCGATGTAGACGGTCGCCGCCTCGGTGAGCAGGTAGGACCAGACGGCCAGCGAGGTGGAGCCGCCCGTCAGGGGCTGCACGCGGATGTCGGTGATCTGCAGCGGGTCGATCGCGACCTGGCGCGTCGTCGCGTTCGAGATGTCGCCGAAGTTGTTGGCGCCGACGCCGGTGTAGCGGGTGTATTGGTCGACGCTGTTGGCCTGGAACACGGCGAGATAGTTGCCGGCCGGCAGGACGTTGCCGTTCTCGTCGCGGCCGTCCCAGGAGTCGCCGTTGAGCAAGGTGCCCTGAGGCGTGCCCTCGCCGATCTTGGGAAGGCCCGGGACCACGCGGCGCAGCTGGATGTAAGGAGGCAGAGCCTCGTTGATCGTGACGTACATCGTCGCGTCCTTCGACAGGCGATACGTGAAGTTGTAAGGCTGGGCGGCGACGCCCGTGATCTGGCCGACGACGCTCGGCGACGAGCGGATCACGTGAACGTTCGTCACGTCGACGGCGATCGGCTTCTGCGAGGGCGGCGGAATGACGCCGGTGCTGTCGAGCGCCGCTCCGGAAGGATAGGCGCGCGTCGCGGTGATCGAGATGTTGCCGCTCGCGCCGACCTGGTTCGTCTTGACCGACACGCGGAAGCCGTACTGGCCGTTCGTCTTGCCGAACTCGCCCTGGATGTTCGTCGAGCCGTCCCAGAGGACGCACGCCGAGTCCGCGCCGCCGTTGGGAACCGTCGGGTCGGCCGTGCTCGCCGAGCCGGGCGCGTCGATGAAGAACGTGCGCAGCGGAGGCGTCGACGCGGGGTCCAGGGGGTTGGAGCCGTCCTGGAACTTGAACAGCTCGAAGCTGATCTCGTCGAGGTAGACGTCGCCGCCCGCGGCGTTGGCGACGCCGACCTGGGTGCAGAGGAAGACCTTGTCGTTGCAAAATTGAAGCCGACGGTGCCCGTCGGCAGGGGAACGCCGTTGACGGTGACCGCGTTGGTCAGGGGCGGGCCGACGTTGCAGCGCAGGTCGCCGTCGGCCTCGAACTCGATGTGGGGCTCGTTGGAGATGTCGCCGTCGAGGGGACCGAAGGGCGGGCCCGCGGTCTGCATCGGGCAGACGAACTGGAACGGCGGCGCGATCGTGATGCCGCAGCCCGCGCCCGGGGAGCCCGAGGAGACGTACGCCGTGTTGATGAAGACCTGGACCGACTGCGCGAGAGCGACGCGGGCGGGGAGGAGGGAACCCAAGGCCGCGAGAACGAGCGCGGCAGAGCGCGTGAATCCCTGAGTACGCCGGTGTCGGATCATGTTGTGTGTTGCTCGATGGCGCGTCGCGTCAGACCAACAGTGTACAGGAACGTCGTTACCCGAAGATTAAAGGAATGTTAAAAAACGGCAAAGGGAATTCGCCGCTTGAGGCGGAGCTTCAGCAGCGCCGCTTGCGAGCGCTCCGCCGAAGGGCCGACGAGCGCCCACACGCGGCGGCCCTCCTCGCCCGCGACGACGACGAAGCCGATCGTCGCGGGATCCGGCGACGGATGCGACTCCTTGAGCACGAGCCGGTCGGCCTCGAGCGCGAAGAGCATCACGCGGCGCGACTTCGTGTCGTGCAGCCACAGCCGGCCGTCGATCCAGGCGAGCGCGTTCGGAACGACGTCCTCGTCGACGGGGTAGGACTTGTTCGTCGCCTCGTCGGCCGCGTGGCGGTACAGCGCGCGGTTGGCGGCGTCGTACGACCACAGCGAGGTCCCGTCGAAGGCGAGCGCCGTCGGCGCGGGGCCGGGCGACGGAATCGAGGCGAGCTGGGCGGAAGGATCCGTCGCGGCGGCGCGGATGAGGCGGGCGCGCGCGGCGTCGAGCGTCCACGCGCGGCCGTCGCCGAAGGCCAGCGCCGTCGGGCGGTACGGACCGGCCGCGGGCGCCGCGGCCTCGCGCACGGCGCGGCGCGGGTCGGACGGGTCGACGGCGCTCAGGCGCCCCCCAGTCCGCGACCCAGAGCAGGCGGCCGTCGTAGGCGAGCGCCGTGGGGTTGAGCCCCGGCGCGGGCGCGGTCGCCTCCGGCTCCCAGCGCCATTCCATCGCCCAGCGCCCGGCCGGGAAGGCGGCGGCGACGGCGGCGGCGGCGGCGAGGACGAGCCCGGCGGTCCGCGCGCGGCGCGAGCGCTTCGACGCGGTGGCTCCCGCCTCGACGGCGGCCTTCGCCTGGGCGCCCCGCTCGCGTTCCTCGCGCGACTCGATGAGGCGCATACGCTCGGCGACGTCGGCGGCGGCGGCCGTCGTCTCGCGCAATTTGCCGGTGAGGCTGTCGGTGAAGCTGAGGTGCGTCTTCTCCTTTTCCTGCAGCTCCGCGTGCCACGCCTCGCGCTCCCGGCGCAGGCTCTCCTCCCAATGGGCGAGTTCCTGGCGCTGGGCTTCCCACGTCGAGCGCTCGCGGTCCCAGAGCTCGCGCCACTGCGCGCGCTCCTCTTCCCACAGCTTCTGCAGCTCGTCGAAGTGGGCCTGGACCTCGTCGGTCTTCTTGAGGGCGCGGGCGCGCTCCTCCTCGACGCGCGAGCGCTCGCGGCGCTCGAGCAGCAGCTCGGCGAGCGTCTTCTCCAGGGCGTTCTTGGCCTCCGCGAGGCTTCCCTTCAGCGCGGCGACGGAAGCGTCCGCCTCGGCGGCCTCCCTCTGGCGGCGCTCGGCGGAGGTCTGGACGTCCTTGAGGTCGATGAGGTGCTGGGTCTCGCGCTTCGTCCAGCGCGCCTCGGCGTCGCGCGCGCGCGCGGCCTCGGCGGCGACGCGCGAGCGGGCTTCGTCGAGCGCGGCCTGCAGGAAGCGGCGCTCCTCCGCGTGCGTCGCGCGCTCGGCGTCGAGCGCGGCGGCGGCGGCCTCGAGCTTGCCCTGCGCGTCGAGCAGGCGCGCGAGCACGAGTTCGTCGCCGCCCGTGACGCGCGAGCGCAGGTCCTCGACTTCCGCCTGCAGCGCCTCCGCGCGCCGGCGCCAGTGCGCGAGCGACTGCTCCTTGGCCTCGAGCGCCTCGGCCATCGCGGCCTCGCGGCGGCGCTGCTGGACCTTGAGCATCGACGCGGTCTCCCACGCGAGCTCCGCGCCGGCGGATGCCGACGGCGGAGAGGAGGGCGGGGCGGCGTCGGCGGCGACGCCGCCGAGCCGCGCCCACAGGCGCTCGATCTCGCGGTTGAGGTCCTCGGGAGGCAGGTTTCCCACGAGGCCCATTATAAAGGGAATAGCGCGCGAGGGGTTTTCGGAATTGTTACTTCGCGCGCTGGAGGCGGCGAAGCTCCTGGCTCGCCTCGCTGAGGTCGACGCCGGAATCGCGGTACTCGCGCAGCAGGCGGCCGACCTGCTCGAGGAGGACCGAGTCCGCGGCGCCCGCGAGCTTGGCCTTCTGGTACGAGCGCCAATCCTCCTGGAACAGCCACTGCTTCGTCTTCAGCGCCATGCTCGCGCGGTCGAGCTTGGCCTTTTCGAAGGACTCCGCGGCGCGCTTCTGGCGGTCCTCGAGGTCCTGCAAGCGGCGTCGCGCCTCGCTCTCCGAGGCGCGCTTGTTCTCGACCTCGGCGCGCAGTGACGTCATCTCCGCGCGCAGGCGGTTGAGCTCCTCGGCCAGCTTCCACTGCTTGATCGAGCTGGCCTCGAGCGCCTCGTTGAGCTGGCGGCGGTACTTGAGTTCCTGCGTCAGGAGCTTCTCGTACTCGCCCTCGGGATCGGCGCGGCCGAAGCGGACCGACAACGACAGGCCGTGGCCGAAGCGGGCGACGCCCGTCATCGGCACCGTCATCGAGTAGTCGAGCCGGGCGCCCTGCGCGCGCCAACCGAGGCCCCAGTTCCAGGTGCGCGAGCCCTCGCCGAGCGAGAGTCCCGAGCGGAGCGCGAACTGGCCCGCGCGCGCCGTCGCCCACCAGCGCTCGAAGCCGACGGCCATCGTGTGCTGGCCGTTGCCGGCCGAGGAGTTCTCGCGCTTCGTGAAGTCCGCCGCGAAGATCACGCCGCGCAGCTGCTCGGCGGCGCCGACCTTCAGCGTCAGCGGCGCGCGGTCGGGCCCGAACTTGGGGCTTCCAAAGTTCAGAAGGGAGGCCCCGAGCGAATATCGGTCCTTGAAGCGGTACAGGACGCCGAGATCGAGGGCGAGCTTGCTGCCGGAGCCGCCGCCGGAGTCGAACGCCGTCGACAGCAGGCGCAGCGCGCCGCCGAAGTCGACGCCTCCGCCTTCGGTCTCCTTGAGGCCGCGCGTGCCGTAGGCGACGCCGAACGAGCGGTCGCCGCCGACGCGCGTGCGCCGGTCGTAGCGCGCGTCGAACGAGAAGGCGCCGTTGAAGATCTCCTGGCGGACGGGCGCGACGACGGCCGCGCGCGTGACGTCGCGGTCGGACTCGCCCGACGGGGAGTGGAACTGGCGCAGGTAGGCCGCGGCCGTGTCGACGGCCGTCGCCTGGCCGAGCGACGCGGGGTTGTACGCGACGACGCCCGGGTCGTCGCCGACGGCGCAGAACGCGCCGCCCATCGCGACGTCGCGCGGGCCGAAGCCGACGTCCTCGAACGCCGCGAGGGCGTTCGAGGGCGTCAGGAGGGCGAGCGTCAACAGCGCCGCGAGCCTTTTACGCACAGGGTCCGATTATAAAGGATTCGCCGCTTCCTTAGATTACGGGGTTGTTGCTACTCGAGGCGGTAGTCTTCGGGATCGAGCGCGGCCGCGGACAGGTCGAGCGTCTCGGGCGGCACGCCGCCGCGCGCCTCGACGAGCCGGGCGGCCGACCAGGCGGCGAAGGCGTAGGAGAGCTTCGCGTCGCGCGCGTAGCTCTCGTCGCGGCGCCAGGACGCGGAGCGGCGCAGGACGACGGGCGCGGGATGACGCGGCGCGCCGGCACGCTGGACGAGCCCTTCCGGCGCGAGCGCGGCCGCGGGAAGCGTCCCCGGGGCGAGCCCGGAGACGAAAACGTCCGCCCGGCCGGAGCGCGCGGCCAGCCACGCGCGCGGCTCGACGAGGCCCGCGCCCGCGAGCTCGACGGGCGCGGAGCGCGGCGCGGCGGCCTCGAGCCAGCGCACGCCGAACAGCGCGGTGTCCCCCCGCCAGAAGCGCACCTCCCGGCGGGACCGCGCGCCGCAGGTTGCGGGCATAGTCGAGCGCGAGGAAGTCGTCGCGGCGGTCCGGCACCGGAAGGCGGGGCAGCAGGAACGACGCCGCGAGCGCGAGCGCCGCGACGGGAGCGGACTCCGCGGCGAGCACCGCCGCCGCGAGGCAAGGAACGATGAACGCGGGCTCGAGCACCGACCGGGCCACCCAGTTCGACGGATCGAAGCCCGAGATCACGATGAAGAGCGGGCCCGAGAGCAGCGCGCCGAGCAGCAGGGCGGACGCGCGGCTCTTATCCGCGCGATAGGCGCCGTACGCGGCCGCCGCGGCGACCGGAACTCCGACGGCGAGCGCCCAGGCCTTCAACGACCACGCGCCGAGCGCGAGCGCGCCTTCCGGGGTGAACGGACGCGCGAGCTGGGCCGACAGCGTGCCGGTCCCGTACTGGGCGCGCAGCGCGACCGCGACGGCCTCGCTCAGCGAGCCGAGCCGTATCCAGAGGAAGAGGTTCGGCGTGAGACCCACGGCCGTCCAGAGAAGCCATTCGGGCCAGCGGCGGAGCTGCGACCGCCACAGAAGGAGCAGCGCCGGAAGGAAGAACAGCAGCGACTGATGATTGACGAGCCCGAGGCCGAAGAGGAACGCAGAGAGCCGGAAGGAGGCGTCGCCGCCTCCGGAGAGGAAATACAGCGCCGCGACGAACAGCGCGTGCAGAGAATACTTCTCCTGCAGGAGCGAGAACTTCCACAGCGGCGCGCAAAGCGCGAGGATCGCGGCCGCCGCGAGCGCGGCCGGAAGGCCGGAGCGGCGGCGGACGGCCGCGAAGACCAGGGCGACCGCGCCCGCGCCCGCCAGGCAGGACAGCACGGAGAGACGGTAGGCGGGGTTGCCGAGCGGAAAGACCGAGATCCACGCGTGCCCGAGGATCGAATACAGCGGATAGCCCGGCGGATGGGCCGGCGACAGGGTCAGCGCGGCCAGGGCCATGTCCGCCGAATCGCGGGGCGCGATCGACGGCGACGCCCCGGAGAGGTACAGGCCGAACGCCGCGAAGAAGACGAGGGCCGTCACCGCCAGCTTCTCAGCGGAAGCGCCGGGTCGCACGCGCCCCCCGCCCTCCTGCCCGCCGACAGCCGGCGCCAGGCCGCGTGCGCGATCATCGCCGCGTTGTCGGTGCAGAGAATTCGCGCGGGAAGGCGGACCCCGAAGCCTTCGGCCGCCCCTTTTTCCGCCAACAGCGCGCGCAGGCGGGAGTTGGCCGCCACCCCGCCGCCGAGCACGAGGTCCTTCGCCTTGAAATTCCGCGCGGCGCGCAGCGCCTTGTCGACGAGCGTCTCGGCGACGGCCTCCTGGAACGACGCGCACACGTCCGCGAGCTCGCGGCCCTTCGGCTTGCGGCCCTTCAGGTGGTAGAGGACCGAGGTCTTCAGTCCCGAGAACGAGAAGTCCCAGGTGCCGGGGAGATTCGGACGCGGGAAGGCGACCGCGGAGGGGTCCCCTTCGCGGCGAGGCGGTCGATCTCCGGGCCGCCGGGGTAGCCGAGGCCGAGCAGGCGCGCGACTTTGTCGTAGGCCTCGCCGGCCGCGTCGTCGAGCGTTCGGCCGAGGACCTTGTACGAGCCGGGCGCCTTGGCGAGCACGAGGTCCGTGTGGCCGCCGGAGACGACGAGCGCGACCGCGGGCCAGCGCAGCGTGTGCTCGAGCTCGGCGGCGAGGACGTGGCCCTCGAGATGATTGACGCCCACCGCGGGGACGCCCATCAGCCGCGCCAGGGTCTGCCCCGCGACCTTGCCGACGAGCAGCGGGCCCATGAGGCCGGGGCCGCGCGTGTAGGCGACGGCGTCGACGCGCCCCTTGCCCGCCTCCTTCAGTGCCCGCGCGACGGCGGGCATCAGGTTGTCGAGGTGGGCCCGCGCCGCGAGCTCGGGCACCACGCCGCGGAACGGCGCGTGCAGGGCCGTCTGGGACGACACGACGTTCGAGAGCAGCCGCCCGTCCTCGACGACCGCCGCCGAGGTGTCGTCGCAGGACGTCTCGACGCCCAGGATCCTCAGGTCAGCCCTCCCGCTTCAGCGCGCCGAGCACGTCGCGCGCCTTCAGCAGCTCGACCGCGCGGTCGAGCGCCTCGTCGCGGACCATCTCCTCGGGCTTGACGACCGAGCGCGGCTTGCGGTCCTTGGCGTAGACCATCTCCCACTGCGCGTAGAGCTTGGACTCGGCGTCCTGCGTGACGGGGACGACGATGTCGGGCTCGATGCCGCCCGTCTTGTTCTTCTCGTCGCGGTGGATCGCCCGCCCGGCGGGCGTGTAGTACCGCGCGACGGTCAGGCGCAGGCCCGAGCCGTCGGGCAGGGGGATCAGCGACTGGACGCTGGCCTTGCCGAAGCTGCGCTGGCCGACGACGACCGCGCGCTTGTGGTCCTGGAAGGCCCCCGCGACGATTTCCGACGCGGACGCCGAGCCGCCGTTGATGAGCACGACGAGCGGCAAGGTCGGGTACAGGGCCTTGGCGGCCGCCGTGAAGTCCTGGCGGCTGTCGGCCTTGCGGCCCTGGGTGTAGACGACGAGCTTGCCCTCGCCGAGGAACATCGAGGCGACCTCGACGGCCGCGGACAGCAGGCCGCCGGGGTCGTTGCGCAGGTCGACGACGAGGCTGGTCATGCCCTCCTTCTTGAGCTTGCGCAGCGCCTCGGAGACGTCGTCCGCGGTCTTGGCGCTGAACTCGGCGATGCGGAGGTAGCCGACGCCGCCGTCGAGCTTCATCGACAGCGTCGACTCGATCTTCACGAGCTCGCGCGTGATCTCGACGGCGATCGTCTTCCATTCCCCCTCGCCGCCCTCCTCGGGCCCGCGCTCCACCTTGAGCTTGACCTTCGAGCCCGGGGCGCCGCGCAGCGTGCGCAGCGCGTCGGACATCGTCATGTCCTTCGTCGGCGCCCCGTCGATCTCCACGATGCGGTCGTTGGGCAGGACGCCCTGACGGTAGGCCGGCGAGCCCGGCATCGGCGTCTGCACGGTCAGCCAGTCGTCCTTGATCGTCAGGCGAAGTCCGACGCCGCCGAACTGTCCCTCGGTCTCGGTCTTCATCTCGCGGTGGTACTCGGGCTCCATGAACTGGGAGTACGGGTCGAGCGTGCGGACCATCCCGGAGGCCGCGCCGTAGATGAGCTTCTGCGTCTCGGGCTCGTCGACGTAGTTGTCCTGGACGTAGCCGAGCACGTCGACGAGGAGCTTGAGCTGCTCGTAGGTCTTGTCGGCTCCGGCCGCGCGCGCCGGCCCCGCGGCCGCGAGGGCCAGGACGAGGGCGGCGGCGATCGAAAGCTTCATGTCGGTTCTCCTATTTTCTCTGCAGCCAGTCCGCCGGATCGAGCGCCTCGGCGCCGCGCCGGATCTCGAGGTAGACCTTCCCGTCCGCGCCGGCCGAGGCGAGGCGCTCGCCGGCGCGCAGCGCGGCGCCCTTGTCCTTCTCGATCTCGCCGAGCTCGCCGTAGACGCTGAAGAAGCCGCCGCCGTGGTCGACGATGACGACCTTGCCGTAGGACCTGAAGGGTCCCGCGAAGATGACCGAGCCCTGGGCGATCGCCGTCACGGGCGCGCCGGGCGCGCACGAAAACGTCGCGCCCTGGCGCACGGTCCACGTGCCGAGCTGCGCGTCGCGCTCGCGGCCGAAGGGACGCGCGACGCGACCCTCGACGGGCCACGCGAGCGAGTGCGCCGGGCGGTCGAGCTTGGCGACGGGGCCGGGCTTGCGCCGGGCTCCCTGCTTGCCGAGCTTCTCGAGCAGGGAGGCCATCGCCTTGGCCGACTCCTCGAGCTCCTTGGCGCGGCGAGCGGCCGCCGCGACCTTGACCTGGGTCACCTCGAGCGCGGCTTTCTTTTCCTCGTACTCGCGGCGGCGCCCCTCCCGCTCGCTCTGGGCGCGGCGGCGGGTCGCGTCGAGGTCCCGCGCGCGGCGCCCCGTCTCGGCCTCGGCTTCCTCGGTCTTGCGGCGGAAGCCCTGGAGGCCCTTCACGTGGCGCGCCTTCTCGACGATCGCCGCGCGGCGAAACTCCTCGGCCCACAGCTCGCGCGTGCCGTACGCGTCGGCGCGGGCGGCGCCGCTCGCGGCGTGTCGCGCGGCCTCCGAGGCGAGCGCCGCCGTCCAGAAACCCGCGACGCTGCGCGCGGCGTCGAGGCGGCTCTTGAGGTCCGCGCGGCGCGCCTCGGCGCGGCGGATGTCGGACTGCAGGGACTCGACGCGGCGGCGCGACTGCGCGTCGCGGCTCTCGAGCCCCTTCACGTCGTCGCCGAGCTCGCGCTCCTCGCCTCGCAGCTCCTCGAGCTCCTGGAGCGTCTGCTTGAGCTCGGCCTGGACGCGCGAGAGCTCCCGGCGTTTGGCGCCGAGCTGCGCCGCCGCCGGAGCGGCGGCCAGCGCGAGGAGGACGGCCGTCAGGATTCCGCGCGCCATAGCGACAAGGACCAGCCGATCGTCGCGCAGCCCGCGATCAGGGCGAGCTGCGCCCCCGTCGCCGGCCACGCCCAGAGCAGCTCGTCCCGGCGAAGCGGCCACGCGATCGCGACGGCCGCGAGCAGGCCCGCGGCGCCCCCGAGGCCGGCCCACGCGGAGAGGCCCCGGCGCCCGGCGCCGGACTTCGCCGCGCCCGCGAGCGCCGCGAGCGCGAGGCCCGCCCCGAGGCAGAGCAAGGTGCTCAGCGTCACGCGCAGAAGGCGCGAGTAGAAGCGCAGGCGCAGGATCGCCTGCACCTGCCCCGGCTTCCAGCGCACGTCGGACCACTCCGCGAGCCCGCGCGCCTCGTCGAGCCAGGCGCCGAGCCGCGTGAACGCCTCGGCGGCGGGCCGGACCTCGAAGGCCGAGGGAAGAGGGTTGTCGCCGACGAGGGCGACGGATTCCGCGAGCTCCGGGTCCTCCCGCTTGAGCGCGGCGAGCGCGTCGTCGGCGGGGACGAAGCGCACGTCGGCGGCCTCGGGGAAGGCGCGCAGCTTCTCCTCGAGCACCTTCGCGCGGGAGGCGTCGAGGCTGGGCCGCGCGAAGAACACCACGCGGAAGTCGTCGCGCAAGGATTCCTCGAGGCGCGAGACGTGGCTCTCGGCGAGCAGAAGGGTCTCCCCGGCGAGGCCGGCGGCCGCCGCGAGAGCGAAAATCCAGGCCGAGCGAGCCTTGGCACCCATGGGGGCGATTCTATGAAATGCGGGGGTTCAGCGGTAGGGGACGAAGACCGACAGGCCCTTTCGCACCATCTCGCCGATCGTCGGCAGCGCGAGCAGGAGGGTGAGCAGGACGAGCCACAGGGCGCGGTTCATCACGAACGAAAGGAACCCCGCTCGCGGCGCCGCGGGTGCGGCCGCCGTCGCCGGCGAGGCCTCGGCCGCCGTGATCCGCACGACCTCGGGCAGTCCCATGGCGCGGGACAAGGAGGAAAGCGGGAAGGTGCCGGACACGAGCGCCGTCGGGGCGGCGCCGGGCGCCGTCTCCACGCCGTAGACCCGGTCGAGCTTGAAGCCCGTCTTGGCCGACAGGCCGCGCACGGCCTCGGCGACGGATTCCTCGGGCTTCGCGGCGTCGGCGACCCGCAGTGTCACGAGGAAGGAGCCGGAGAGGCGCGAGTCGGGAGCCGGGCGCGAGCCGCGCTCGACGGCGACGCGGCGCACGCCGGGGCTGGCGATCGCGTCGCCGAGCCGCGAGGCGGGCACCCAGCCGCTGATGCGCATGCCGCCGTCGGCGGCCGTCGGGGCGAAGCGCGCGTCGGGGCGGAAGGCGGCGGACATGCCGAGTCCCGCGACCGCGTCGCGCAGGGAGCCGGCCTCGCTCGCGTCGAGCTCGAGCGAGACGAACAGCAGACCTTCCTCCGACGGGACCGGGGACGGCTCCGCGGAGCCGGGCGCCGGCGGGAACTCGGCGCCGCCCAGGCGCGGACGGGCGGCCTCGGCCGGGGCCCCGAGAATTTTCGATTCGTAGTCGCGGCGCGCGCCTTCGCTGTCGTCGTCCTCGGCGGGGGCGGTCTTGGCCGGGCTCGCGAAGGCCGACGAGTCCCGGGCCGAGTTCCCGGGCCGCGGGGACTCGTTCCGGCTCGGCGCGTCGGCCTTCGGAAGCTCGGACGAGAAAGGAATGGGGCGCGGGCGCGACGGGATCGCGGGCGCCGGCGAGATCGCGCCGACGGGCTTGGCCGTGGAAATCGGCTCCGGCAGGGGCTTGGCGATCGCGGGCCCCTGGCGAGGAGCTTCTTCGAGAAAGCCTCCCACGTTCTGATCGGGGTGCTTGTAGCCGCCGCCTTCGCCGAACGCTTTGTTCCGGAACTGCGCCGACGAGGGAAGAGCCAGCGCCGCGACGAGGACCAGGGCCGTTTTGATCACGGCCCGATTCTACCACGGGGCGGATTCTAGGTCAATAGACCTGTGCTCGTAGGCCCAAGGACCCATGTTTCGATCCGGGTCCTGAGGCCCGCGAGGAGGAAGCCGAGCGCCGCGCCCATGGCGAATGCGGCCGCGCCGTGCGCCGCCGCGGCGCACGCGGGCGCCGCGCCGGAACCGACCGCCGCGACGGTCCCGGCCGGGGCGAGCAGGCCCACGATGAGCCAGCCGCGCGGGTCGCCGAGCAGGCGCGGCACGCACGTCGCGCAGCCGTCCTTGGCCGCCTGCTCGCGGCGGCCGATGAGGATCAGGGCGAGGGTCAGGCTCGGCGCGCCGACGAGGATCTCGCGCCAGCGCCACGGCCACCACCACAGCGCGTCGGCGGCGGCCGAGAGGCGGTCGATCGACTCCCACAGGCCCGCGACCCGGAGCGCCGTTCGCGGCGCGAGCAGAAGGACGAGCGCGGCGGCGAGCAGCAGCGCCCCGGACACGTCGCGCAGGCGCAGCGGCGCGCGCCAGCGCGCGCGCAGGGCCGGCCCCTCGGACCCGAACAGCGCGGCGGCGCCGACGGCCATCGGCGCGGCGAACGTCCACAGAGTCCACGCGCGGCCGGCCTCTTCCCGCATCGAGGGCGGCGCGGCCAGCGCCGCGAGCGCCCCGGCGGCCGCGGCGGCGGCCCAAGCGACGGCCATGCCGGCCGCGGCCTCCGGCGCCGGCGAGGCGATCGGCGCCAGCGCCGTCACTCGGGCCCGCGCGGCTCGCTCCGCCCACAGTCCGGCGCGCGCGGCGAGAAGCGGACCCAGCAGCCCGGCCGCGTAAAAGAGGAAGAGCCGGGCGGCCCGCTCCCAACGGGACGTCGCGGCGGGGAGGGTCGAGGCGGGCAGGACGGCGGCATGGCCGGCCGAGCGGATCGTCTTCAGCGCGCCGCGAAGGGCCTCGACGCTTTCCTCGAGGCCGGCCCCCGGCGCCGGGCGCAGGACGATCAGGCGCATCGCGCGCCCGTCGGCCGCGCGCCTCAGCTGCGGCCGCGGCGCCGCGGCGGAAAGCGTCCGCGTCCAGAGCCGCTGGCCCGCCACGGTCGCGTAAGGCGCGGTGGACGCCGCGACGGGGATCAGGCCCGCGGCGGAGACCACCGCGACCGTCTCCGGGTCGAAGCCGGCGGGAACCCGCGCGAGGTCCACGCCCCCGGCAGTTCGAGCGCGCGGCCGCCGGCGGCCGCCGGGGCCGTCGATACGTCGATGCCGCGCGCGGCGAGCGCGCCGGACAGGCGGGACAGGGCCTTGGCGTCGCGCGCCCACAGAGAGTCGGGCTTCGGCCCCCGCCCTGCGAGACGAGCCCGAGCGCGCGCCACTTCTCCACCTCGGCCCGCGAGAAGTGCAGCACCTCGCCGCGCGCGGCGAGCTCGGCGGCGGTCTCCTCGCGCAGGACGACGGCGGCCACGCCCATGGCCTTGAGACGCTCCCACAGCTCCGGCGTGGACGCGGCGGAGCGTCCGCCGAGCGCGGCGAACGCGTCGGCTTCCACGGCGGGGAGCACCGCGCGCTCCTCGGGGACGCGCGTCGCCCACAGCACGGCGAGACCGGCCGCGGCCAGCAGAGCCGCCCGCGCCTTCGTCCGCGCGGAACTCACCGGGGCAGAGCTCCCTTGAAGAGGCCGAGATACTCCTCGACGGAGCGGTCCCAGGAGAAGTCGGCCGTCATGCCCGCGCGCGCGCGCGCGGCCCAGTCGGGCGTGCGGTACGCCGCGATCGCGCGGTCGAGCGCGGCCGCGAGGCCGGCGCCGTCGCCCGGTTCGCACAGGAAGCCGTTCGCCGGGCGGCCCTCGGACGCGGCCTCGAAGACGGTGTCGACGAGGCCGCCCGTGCGCGACGCGACGGGCACCGTGCCGTAGCGCATCGCGATCATCTGCCCGAGGCCGCACGGCTCGAAGCGCGACGGCATCAGGAACACGTCGGACGCCGCGTAGATGCGGTGCGCGAACGACTCGTCGAAGGAGCGGTGGAAGTGCACCGACCCCGCGCGCCGGCGCTCGAGCGCGGCGAACATCTCGGTCAGAGACGGGTCGCCGGTGCCGAGCATGACGAGCTGCGCGCGGTCGAGGCGCGGCTCGAGGGCGGCCAGCGCGATGTCGAGCCCCTTCTGATAGTCGAGGCGCGAGACGACGCCGATCAGCGGGCGGTCGCCGCGCACGTCGAGGCCGCACTCGCGCTGCAGCGCCTCCTTGCACGCGGCCTTCCCAGCGGCCGCGTCGTCGACGGAGAAGCGCCGCGGCAGCGCCGAGTCGCGCGAGGGATCCCACGCCTCGAGGTCGACGCCGTTGAGGATGCCGAGCAGGTCGCCGGAGCGCCGGCTCAGCAGGCCCTCGAGTCCGAAGCCGCGGTCCGGGGAGGTCTGGATCTCGCGCGCGTACGTCGGGCTCACGGTCGAGAGCTTGTCGGCGTGCACGAGGCCGGCCTTGAGGTAGCTCACCTGGCCGTAGTACTCGAGCCCTTCCGAGGACCAGTCCTGCGGGCCGAAGCCGGCGACCTCGAGCGCCGCGCGCGGGAAGTTGCCCTGATAGGCCATGTTGTGGATCGTGAACACGCAGCCCGCGCCGGCGAAATGCGGGTCGTCCCTGTAATGGCGCTTGAGGTGCGCGGCGACGAGGCCGGTCTGCCAATCATGGAGATGCACGACGTCCGGCTTGAACCCGATCGCCTTCGCTCCCTCGAGCACCGCGCGCGAGAACAGCGCGAAGCGCCGGTCGTTGTCCTCGTGGTCCTTGCCCGCGCTGCCGTAGAGGCCCTCGCGGTCGAAGTACAGCGGGTAGTCCACGAAGTACACCGACACGCCGCGGCGGTGGAGGAAGCTCAGCCCGACCTCGACGATTCCGCCGCCGAGCGGCACCTTGATCGGGTGCGCGATGCCGCCTTCAAGCGACGCCGCGCGCACGGCGCGGTACTTCGGCAGGAACAGGCACACGTCGTGGCCGAGGGCGCCGAGGCGCTGGGTGAGCGCGCCGACGACGTCGGCAAGCCCCCCGTCTTGCAGAAGGGAACCGCCTCGCTCGCGGCGACGAGAATCTTCACCGGTTTACTCCGGCCAGATCTCTTTCTTTTCGGCCTGGGGCTCGGCCTGGGGCTCGGCCTCGGGCTCGGCCTCGGGCTCGGGTTCCGGCTCGCGCTCCGGGGCGACGGCCGGAATCTCGGGGTCGGCTCGATCGTCGGCTCGGCCGCGATCGCCGACGGGACCGGAACGGCGTCGGCCGGCGAGAAGGAATCGATCGGCGGAAGATCCTCGAGGCTGCGCAGGCCGAAGTGGCGGAGGAACTCCATCGTCGTGCCGTACATGAGCGGGCGGCCGACGGTCTCCTTGCGGCCGACGACCTTGATCAGGCGCTTCTCGATGAGCGACTCGAGCGCGGCGATGACCTCGACGCCGCGGATCTCCTCGACCTCGGCGCGCGTCAGGGGCTGCTTGTATGAAATGATCGAGAGGGTCTCCTGCGCGGCGGTCGACAGGCGCATCGTCGCGCGGTCGGAGAAGAGCTTGCGCATGTACGGCGCGAGCTCGGGGCGGGTCGCCATCTGCCAGCCCTCGGCGACGGCGATCAGGCGGTAGCCGTGGTTGCGCTCCTCGAGATCGCGGCGCAGCTCCTCGACGGCGTCGACGATCTTGTCCTGGTCGCGCATCCCGACGAGCTTGCACAGCTCGCCGGCGGCGAGGGGACGGTCGGTGATGAACAGGAGGGCCTCGAGAATGCGGCGAAGATACGCGGGATCGGTCGCGGGGGTCGGCCCGGAGGCCGGCACGGCGGCCGGCGCTTCGGCGACGGCGGCGATGGACTCGGCTGAAACCTCTTCGACGGGCTCGGGGGCCTGCTCGGGGTTCTCGGCGTCAGGGCTGGACATCGGTCTCTCCTTGAGAGGCGGGCGGGTCTTCGACGACGGGCGCGGGCTCGACGGCGTTCTCGTCCTTCTTGAAGATGCGTATCTTCCCGAAATTGGCGTCCTGGCGGATGAAGATCTTCTGGAGCTTCGTCAGCTCGAGCATCGCGAGGAAGCACGCGATGATGCCGCGGCGCTTGCGCTCGTCGGCGAAGAGCTCCTCCCACGGGATCATCGCGCGGCTCGACAGGAGGAAGAGGATCTTCTCCATCTTCTCCTCGATCGGGAACTCCTCGCCCTCGACGGCCTTCGCGTCGTCGTCCTCGGCGCCCTCGAGGATGACGCGCAGGTGCGCCATGAGGTCGAACATCGAGACGTTGGGCGACTTGTCGGCCTCCTCGAAGTGCGGCGCGCCGCGGTAGAACACGCCGTCCATCTCCTCGGCGCGGTTGGCCAGGAACTTCGAGGCTTCCTTGAACTTCTGGTACTCGAGCAGCTTCTGCGCGAGCTCGGCCGCCGGATCGGGGCCCTCGTCGCCGTCGGGGTTCTGCTCGGAGGGCAGCAGCGAGCGCGACTTCAGCGCCATGAGCGTCGCGGCCATCACGAGGAACTCGCCCGCGACGTCGAGGTCGAGGTCCTTCATGAGCTCGAGGTAGGCGAGGTACTCGCGCGTGATGTGCGAGAGCGGGATGTTGTGGATGTCGAGGTCGTCCTTCTTGACGAGGAACAGCAGGAGGTCGAGGGGGCCCTCGAACAGCTCGAGCGAGACCTGGTAAGCCTTTTCCATTAGCGGAGCCTCATCGCGCGGCGGACGTCTTCCATCGTTTTGCCGGCCGCGGCTCTCGCTTTCTTCGCGCCGTCGGCGAGGATCGCGTCGATTTGGCCGTGATTATAGGACTCGCGGCGCTCGCGGAACCGCGCGAAGGGCGCGGACATTTCACGGAGCAGATCTTTCTTGCAATCGCCGCACCCCAGCGCCCCCGCGCGGCATTCATCGCCGCGACGAAGATAAAAGGCCTCGTCGGCGTAGAGCTTGTGCAGGGCGTACACCGAGCAGCCCGGAGGATTCTCGGGGCACGGCAGCGGATGACCGGGATCGGTGGCAGACTTGCGGTTCGGGTCGGTGTAGGCTCCCTTGATCTTCTTCTCGAGCGATTTTTCAGTCTCGTAGATGTCGACGGCGTTCCCATAGGACTTCGACATCTTCCGGCTGTCCAGTCCGGGGATCTTGGGGGTTTCAGTGAGCAAATGCTGCGGCACCGCAAGCACGTCGCCGAAGAGATGGTTGAACTTGCGCGCGATGTCGCGCGAGAGCTCGAGGTGCGGAAGCTGGTCCTGGCCGACGGGCACCTTCGTGCCGCCGTAGAGCAGGATGTCCGCGGCCTGAAGGACGGGGTAGCCGAGGAAGCCGAACGTGCGCAGCTCCTTCGTCGCGGCGTCCGTGCCCTTCGCGGCGACGACGGTCGCGACCTTTTCCGCGCCGGCGGCGGCGAGCTCGCGCTTGGTCGTCGAGAGCTCCTGCAGCTGCTCCTTCCAGGTCGGGTTGTTCTCGAGCCAGGACAGCGGCGTCACCATGCCGAGCATCAGCGCGAGCTCGGCGTGCTCCGGGACGTCGGACTGCTTGAAGATCACGCACTTGGCCGGATCGAGGCCGGCGGCGAGCCAGTCCAGGACCATCTCGCGCGAGTTCTCCTGGAGTTTGGAGGTATCGTCGTAGCCGGTCGTCAGCATGTGCCAGTCGACGACGGAGAAGAAGCAGGGGTATTGGGACTGGAGGGCGACCCAATTCTTCAGCGCCCCCAGTAATTTCCCAGGTGGAGACGCCCGGTCGGACGCATGCCGGAAAAGACGACGTCGGCGCGTTTCATTCCGTCGGAATTTTAGCGTTTCCCGACGGGCAATTCCAGGTTTTTATTAAGGAAAAGGTGCCCTCAGCAATCGTCGTAGTAAGCGGGCCAGACCGCCAGCGCCCCATCGTCGTCCCGCCACCGAATCCAACCAAGCGGAGCCAGCGGCGCACCCTCCCAGCCCCCTCGCCGATGTGCAGGAACTTTCCGCGTCGGCCGAGCACCTTGTAGGCCGAACGCTGCGCCGGCTGTTCGCCGAACGGAGGCGCCTTCAGTTCGGTGAATCTAGCGCCGAGCCGCGGAGAGGCGTACACCTTCACGACGTCGCGACGGAAGAAGATGTCGACGGCGGAGTGTCCCAGGCGCGGATCGAAGGCGGTTCTGAAGTCGCGGAAATAGGCCGTGAATTTTCCCGCCGGCCCGACGACCCACACCTCGCGGCCCGACTTCCAATCGACGACGATCCGGACCGCGCCGCTCGATATCGCGGTCGCCGGGAACATCATCCCATCGAAGCTTTCGCGCGAACGGCAGGTGGGCATGGAAGCGATCGGCGTCGCGTCGCCCGGCTCGATGAGGACCGGACGCAGGCCGCCCCGATCGAGAAAGACATGGAGCGTCTCCGTCGATGAAACCGGCTCGCCGGTGAAGGTCAGAGTGCCGACGGCCCGGCGCAGCTGCTTCGATGAAATGGCGCGCGGATCGCCGAAATAGCGCTGGTCTCCGCAATCGGCGGCCGACGGAACGCTCATCAGCGCTAGGAGGACAGTGATTTGCGTCAGCATGAGACTCTTACTTCAACGATGGTCCGCGCCTTACCGTCCGGGGAGTTTGACGCCATTTACCTTCTGCTCTTTAAAGCGCAACGCGGAGCGAACGGGCCGATATACGCTTCCGATTCACGCCGATTGCGCATTAAAGAGCAGAAGGTGATTCGGGCGATATCTCCCCGGGACGGAACTTTTCAGCCCCTCGATCGTATGAAGAGTGATGAATTTCTACGGCGAAGAGAAGGAGCCTCTGGCGGAGCTACTCCGAAAACTGCGGAAAGAGCGGCGCATTTCGCAGCTGCAGCTGGCCGACAGCGCGCGCGTGCGCCATTGCGTCGTGCAGCGCGCAGAACGCGGCCGCGACGCGCGGCTGTCGACGTGGCGGAAGCTGTTCGAGGGGCTCGGCTACTATCTCCGGATCGACGTGCAGGAAACCTGCGAGGAGGTCGGCGATCTTCTCACCGAGGAGCAGGACCGCCGCCGCATCCGGCGGCATTGGTACTGACCGCTACGCGGCGTGATTCTCGAGCCAGGCCAGCGCGGCGGCGCGGGTCCTGAGCTTGCCGGCGCGCTGAAGGCGCGCGGCCTCGTCGAGAAGCTTATGGAACGCGGGTCCGGGCTGAAGGCCCGCCGCGATGAGATCGGCGCCGGTGAGATAGCAGGCTTTGAGGTTCGCCTTGGGCGCGAAGCGCTTCACGGCGGCGGCGACGGAGGGCTCGGGCGGCGTGCGCGGCGCCTTGTCGGAGAAAGCGAGCTCGAGGACGGCGTGCAGGCGCGCGCGGCGCTTGTGCTCGTGCGGGAAAGCGTCGACGAACGCCTTCCCGTCCTTCGCCCTCAACGCCAGCGCCGCCAGGCGCTCTTCAACGCCGACGGGAAGTCCGGCCGTCCAGCCCGGCGATCCGAGCAGGCGCAGGTAGCCCCATTTCTTCAGCAGGTCGAACGCCGGTCCCGGGTCCTTCTCGCCCAGCAGGCAGTCGAGCTCGTGGAGCAGGCGGTGCGGCGACAGGCCCGCCGCGTGCGGGAGCGCCGCCTTCGCGGCGTCGACGAGGCCGGGAGCGGCCGCGTACTTGAGCCGGCCCATGAAGCGCGCGGCGCGGAACACGCGCGTCGGGTCGTCGCGGAAGCTCGCGGGGTGCAGGACGCGCACGACCTTCGCCTTCAGGTCGCGCAGGCCGCCGTACGGGTCGACGAGCTCGCGCGAGCCGCCGTCGAGACGCACGGCCATCGCGTTGACGGTGAAGTCGCGGCGGAACAGGTCGCGCTCGATGGGCACGCCGGTCGCGTCGACGACGGGGAGCGCGGCGGGCGCGGGGTAGGACTCGGCGCGCGTCGTCGCGACGTCGACGCGGAACTTCCCTTTCGAGACGACGCGGCGCGTGCCGAAGCGCCCGAAGGTCTCGACCGTCCCGCCGAGCAGGCGCGCGGCGGCCTCGGCGACGGGATCGGGCGGGCCGGCCACCGTCAGGTCGACGTCGAAGTTGGGGCGCTTGAGCAGCCAGTCGCGCACGGGGCCGCCGACGGCGTACAGCGGCGTGCCGCGCATCCGGGCCTCGTCGGCGAGCGGAGCGAGGAGCTTGGCCGCCTCGGCCGGGATCGCGACGCGGCTCAACGAGAGGCCGCGGGCGGCAGAGCGGCGCCCTTCTCGAGCTTGGGCAGGAAATCGGCCCAGGCCGTCAGGCGGTCGTTGGCGGCGAGGATCGTCTTGATGCCCGCCGCGATCGTCTCGGGGGTCGCGGCCTTGCCCTTGTAGGGCAGGCGCGACGGCGCGCCGTTCTGCCGCGCCCACGCGGGGCTCGCCTTGTAGACCGAGAGGCCGAGGTCCTTGGCGAAAAACTCCATGACGTCGCGCTCGTCGCGGCGCCAGTCCTCGAATTCGAGCAGCTGGGCGAGGCCGTCGGGGCCGAAGAAGACCTCGGGTTCGTGGTCGAGCGGCAGCTTCGAGCCGAGGGCTTCCCGCATCGCCGCGAAGTCGGCCTTCATCTTGTCGCGCCACTTCGCCTCCTCCGCCTTGTAGGACGGCGGAAAGACGAAGGCGAGGATCTCCGCCTCCGGCTCGTAGTAGATCCACGCGGCCTCGGGCAGGAAGGCGGCGCCGCACGACGGGCAGAGCAGGAGGTTGCACTCCGACGCCTTCACCTGGTCGCGCAGGTTCTCGTCCTTGCCGCCGTTGACGAAGGTCCAGATCGGCGCCGCGAAGCCGTCCGTGCAGGACGGGCACTCCGCCTCGAAGGTTCCTTGGAAAGACATGCCGGAATTATAGCTAACGGGCGAGGCGGCGGAAGTACTCCTTGATCGCGCCGTCCTGCGCCGCGGGACGCGGCTCGCGCAGCGAGCGCTCGAGCTCCTCGCGCAGCTCCTTGGGCGGCCGGTACTCGTCGGCCGAAGGCAGGCGCACGCGCCCCGTCGAGGTCCCGCGCGAGCCGCGCGGAGCGCCCCGCGCATGACGGCGCCGGGTGACTCGAAGGGGCGGCTGAGCCCTCGCCCATGCCGGAGCCGGACTGCCCCTGCTCGCCGGACTGCTTGTCGCCGTCCTGCAGGATCGCGAGCGCGGCCTCGCCGCGCCGCAGTCCTTCCGCGGCGTCGCCCGCGCGCAGCGCCTTCTCGCCGGCGTCCTGCTCGCCGAGGGCGTCGTCGACGCGCCGCAGCGGGCCGCCGGGGAGATAGCCGAGCACGCCGGCCGCGTCCGACACCTCGCGCCGCAGGAGCTGGGTTTTGGAGCGCGCGAGCGCCTGCGCGTCGGCGGCCTCGCGCGAGGCGGCGGGATCGGCGGCGGGAACCTCCGCGCCGCGCTCGAGCGCCGCGGCCGCGGCGTCGAGCGCCTTGGCGGCCGCCTCGTGCGCGGCCGAGCGCGGCCGGTCGGAGACCGCGGCCAGGCGCTCCTGGCCGGCCGCGGCGCGCAGGCGGCGCACCGCCTCGTCGGCGCGGCCGAGGCTCAGCGCGCGGGAGGCCTCGCGAGCCTCGCGCTCGGCCTCCGCCGAGGGGCGCGAGGCGAGGAGCGACTCCGCGGCGTCCTGGGCGCGGCGCAGCAGGTCCTTCTGCGCGGCCACCGTGCGCGACAGGCGCGCGCTCTCGCGGCGGCGCGCGGCCTCGACCGCCTTCTCCTGGCGCGCGACCGCCTCGCGCCAGGCTTGGGCCACCTTCGTCGCGCTCTCGCGCGCCTTGCCCGCCTGCGCCGAGGAGGCTCGCTTGCCGGACTCGCGCAGGCCTTTCGCGACCCGCGAGAGCCTCTCGGCGAGGTCGCGCGCCGCCTTCGCGGCGCCCGCCGCGTCGCCCGATTTCAGGGCCTCGCGCAGCGCCGAGGCGGCCTCGCGCGCGCCGTCGAGCGGCAGTTCGCGCACGGCCTTCGTCTCGGCGTCGGCCTCGGGCAGCGCGTCGACGGCCTTGCGGAGCTCTTCGAGCGCGGATTCGACGCCGGCCAGGGCCTGCTGAAGGTCGGCCGGCATGGACTCCCGCAGTTCCCTCTCCGCCCGGGAGGCGAGATCGGACATGTCCTGGGAGTTCTGGAGCTTCGCGCCCTCGCGCAGCGCGGCGGAGGCGGCGCGCGCCTGTTGGGCGAGCGCGGACTGCTCTTTCGCCGCGCGCGCGAGGTCGCCCTCCTTGAGCGCGGCCTCGGCCTTGGGCAGGCCCTCCATCCCCGCCGCCGCGAGGCTCTCGGCCGCCGCGGCGGCCTGCTCCGCGAGGCCGGGATTGGCGCGCGGGTCGTCGCGCATCGCCTCGTTCCAGGCCATCAGCGCGCCCGCGGAGGCGGCCCAGCGGCCGGCGAGCGGCCGGGCGGCCTCGCGCGCCTCTTCGGGCTTGCCCGCCGCCGCCGCCGCCGCGGCGGCCTCCGCGGCGGCGGCCGCGCGGTCGAGCGCCTCGAGCGCGCGCTCGCGCGCGGCGCCGGACTCCGCGTGCGCGGCGTCGGAGTCGACGACCTGGACCGAGCCCTTCTCCGATCGGCCGGACTGCGGGGGCGACGCGTCGTCGAACGCCTCGAGCCAGAACTCCACGGTGGACCCCGGCGCGTAGGCTCGCAGCGGCAGAGCGGCGTCGCCGAGGGCGTCGTCGGCGCCGCGCTCGAGCGGCAGCGCGCGCCGCGTCGTCGACGCGCCGGCCTTCACGACGAGTTCGACCTTCGTCAGGGCTCCGTCGTCGCGCGCCGACCAGGCGATGGCGATCGACTCCCGCGGCCCCGCCTGCAGAGGGACCTGAGGCGAGAGCAGCTCGGCGACGGGCTTGGCGTCGCCGACGACGGCGACGGCGAACGCGGGCGGCGAGGGATCGCGGCGGCCGTCGGGCAAAACGAGCGCGAAGGACAGGAACGCGTCCTCCTGCGCGAGGAAGCCCGCGGTCCAGGCTCCGCCGGACTCCTTCATCGGAACGGGCGCCGGCAGGCTCGAGAGGCGCAGCGCCGCGGAGGCCAGCGGCCGGTCGGGCTCGCCGCGCACGGAGATCCAATCGCCGCGCCGCGCCTTGACGGGAGAGTCCTCGCCCAGAACGAAGGTCCGGCCGCCGCGCGCGCCGTGGACGGAGGCGGTCGCGGACTTGAACCGCGGGGCCGCCACGGCCGTCAGCCGGCGCGCCGAGGTCGTCAGGCCGCGCCCGCGCGCGCGGTAGTCGAGCGCGCCCGCCATCGCGCCCGTCTCGAACGAGGCGCCCGCCGCGTCCACCGACGTCCACTCGGCCGCGCGCCACGCGCCGTCGGCGCCGCGCGTCTCGAGCGTGAGATCCGCGCCGCGCAGCCCCGCGTCGCGGCCTTCCGCCGTCAGGCGCGCCGCGACGGACACGGAAGCCCCCAGTCGACCGTCGCGTCGCCGGGCAGCAGCGCGACGAGGCGGTCGAGCGGCGCGTCGCGCCACGGCGCGAGCACGCGCGTGAAGGCCGCGCCTCTCGCGCCGGCGGCGAGCGCCGCCGCCAGCGAGAGCGCGGCCGCGGCGGCGCCCGCCTTCGCCGCGCGCGACGGCGTCCACGCGTAAAGCGGCTCGTCGGGCAGGGCGGCGGCGGCCGCGTCGGCGCGCTCGAGGTGCGCCCGCCTCAGCTCCGCGGAGACGCCGAGGCCGCCCGGCTCGCCGCGCAGCGCCCACGCCGAGGCCAGCAGGGGCCGCGTCGAGGGCCAGGCGCGCGCCGCGTCGGCGAAGAGCGCGTCCCACGGCGCGCGCGAGAGGCTCCGCCGCGCGCGCCACGCCGCCGCCGCGGAGGCGAGCGCCCAGGCGGCGGCGCGGACCGCGCGCGGAAGCGCGAACAACTGGTCGGCGGCCGCGGCCGCGCAGACGAAGGCGAACAGCCAGCCCGCCAGATCGGACGAGAGTTCGAGCGCGGCGGCGCGGCGGCGCTGGGCGCGCCAGGAGAAGGCGCGGGTCTCGAGGCTCATGCTCGACAGTGTAGCTTAGTAGTAGGTGACGACGGGGCCGGCGCGCGGAACGTCGGCGTCGCGGCGAGGGTGGTTCTTCGATCCGCCCTCGAGCTCCATGAGGATGTCCTCGGCGCGGACCGACTCCGCGTAGGGGTGGCGCGCGCGGAACAGGGAGTCCCACGCGAGATTCGCCTCCCTCACCGCGTCCCACTCATGAAGGAGAGTCTCGAGGAGGGTTTTGAGCACCATGCCCACGCCCACGAGGCCTACCGCGAGGGTGAACATGAACTTGACGTAAAGCTCCATCGAACTCATGACGATAGTGTACCGGGGCGCCCGTCGGAGCGCATGGGCCTAAGGGCCTAGATGGCCCTCAGTCTTCTGCCGTAACCCAGCGCCAGGAGCGCCATGCAGGCGGCCATGCCCGCCGTCGTCCAGGGCACCCCGATCCGCGCCGCGACGCCTCCGGCGACGAAGCTGCCGAACGGCGACAGGCCGATGAAGATCATCGAGTAGAAGCTCATCACGCGTCCGCGGTGACGGTCGTCGGACAGCTCCTGCAGGGCGGTGTTGGCCCCGGCCAGCACGCGGATCGCGCACCAGCCGGCGAGCGTCATGAAGCCGCACGAGACGTAGAAGTCGCGGGACCAGGCGATGCCGGCCAGAGCGACGGCCATGCCCGCCGTGCCCGAGACGATCTCCGCGCCGACGCCGGCCGCCGTGCTTCGGCGCGCGAGATACAGGGCGCCGATCGTCGCGCCGAGGCCGGAGAAGGAGGAGAGCACGCCGTACCCCTTCGCGCCCGAGCCGAGGACCTCCCGGGCGAACACCGGCAGCAACGTGTAAACGGGAAGTCCGGCGACGCTGTAGACGATCAGCGCCAGGAGAACGAGCCGGATCGGCTCGTGGCCGAACGCGTAGGCCAGCCCGTCGCCGATCTCGCGCCACGGCCCGCCGCGCGGCTCCTGCGGCGGGGGCTGGCGCACCTCGCG
Organism: Elusimicrobiota bacterium; assembly: GCA_023213235.1. Taxonomy (GTDB): domain Bacteria; phylum Elusimicrobiota; class Elusimicrobia; order UBA1565; family UBA9628; genus GWA2-66-18. Next base: position 2,660,536 of record CP096137.1, read on the forward strand.
CATCGCCTTGAGCGCGAGCAGCACCGCGACGTAGCTCGCCGCGTTGATGAGGAAGCAGCCGGCCTCGCCGAAGTACGCGATCGCCAGGCCGGCGAGCGCCGGGCCGACGACGCGCGAGGCGTTGACGACCGTCGAGTTCAGCGCGATCGCGTTGTGGCGCAGGTCGGCCGGCACGAGCTCGCCGATGAGCACCTGCCGCGCCGGCATGTCGAAGGCGTTGACGACGCCGAGGCCCAGGGAGAGAGCGAAAACGTGCCAGACCTGGATGTGATCCCCCAGGTCAGCAGCGCCAGCAGAGCCGCCTGGACCATCGCGAGGAACTGCGTCCGCTTGACCAGGCGCAGGTGGTCGGCGTGGTCGACGGCGAAGCCCGCGTAGAAGCCGAGGACGAACACCGGAAATTGGCCGACGAAGGCGACCAGGCCGAGCATCAGCGGGTCGCCGGTGAGGCGGTAGACGAGCCAGGCCTGCGCCGTGTTCTGCATCCAGGACCCCACGAGCGACACGAACTGCCCGAGGAAGAACAGCCGGAAGTTGCGGTGCCTCAGGGCCGGGAACATATCTCCGAGGCGCGGTCGAGCAGGGCCGCCGCGCGCGGCGAGAGGGTCTTCGTGTCGAGCAGCTCCGCGAGCTGCTCCGGCGAGCGCGCGCCGACGACGGCGCTCGCGACGGACGGCTTTCCGGCGAGCCAGCCCAGCGCCGCCTGGGCGCACGTGATCCCTTCGAGCGCGGCGACGCGGCGCAGGACCTCGACGACGGCGGCGCCGCGCTCCGGGGCGATATAAGGGAAGGCGTCCGGGGAGGCCCGGCGGCCCGAGGCGCCCTTGCCGGTCAGTAGGCCGCCCCCGAGCGGACTCCAGGCGAGCAGCGGCGTCCCGGGATCCTGGTCGCTCTCGATGAAGCGGGCGGCGAGACTGTACTGGACCTGGTTGAACGCGAACCGGCCTCCCGCGGCCGCGAATTGCGCTCCCGAGAAATTCGAGCAGCCGATCACGCGGACCTTGCCCGCCTTCGCCGCCTTCTCCAGGGCGCCGAGCGTCTCCTCGAGCGGGACCGAGGGGTCCCAGCCGTGCGGCATGTAGAGGTCGACGCGGTCCGTGCGCAGGCGCCTGAGGCTGCCCTCGAGCGCCTTTCCGATCCATCGCGCCGAGAGCCCTCCGGTCGACGGGTCGTCAGGAACCATGCGGCCGAGCACCTTCGTCGCGAGCAGGACCTTCTGGCGGCGTCCCTTGAGAACGCGGCCCAGCATCTCCTCGGAGGCGCCGCGTCCGTAGATGTCGGCCGTGTCGACGAGGTTGACCCCGTGTTCGAGCGCGAGGTCGATCAGGGAGGAGGCCGCCCGGTCGTCGATCGCGCCGATTCCGTGCCAGTCGGCGCCGAAGTTCATCGTGCCCAGGGCGATCGCCGACACCTTCAGCTTGCCCAGCGCCGCGAGTCTCACCTCGGCATTCTACCAAACGCCAAAACGTCGCACGCCCTCCATGGCAGGGACCGCGGACACGCTCCTATACTCGGCCATGCGAAAACGCGCGACGATCGGCGTCGACATCGGAGGCACCAAGATCCTGGGCGCCCTCTACGACGACAAGTTCCGCGTGCTCGACGAGATCAAGCTGAAAACCCGCCCCGAGAAGGGCGAAAAACGGTTCACAAAATCGCTCGCCGAGGTCGTCGGGCGCCTGACCGCCGCCGCGGAGAAGCGCGGGCGCGTGGTCGCCGCCGTGGGCGCGGGCTGCGCGTGCAGCCTCGAGCCGAAGACGGGACGCATCAAGCGCTTCCTCAATATGCCCGACCTCGACGGCTACGAGCTCGGCAAGCGCCTGACGAAGCTCTCCGGCGCGCCCGCCCTCGTCGGCAACGACGTCCAGCTGGGGCTGTACGGCGAGCAGCGGCTCGGCGCGGCCCGGGGCTACAAGCACGTCATCGGCGTCTTCATCGGCACCGGCGTCGGCGGAGCCGTCATCATCGACGGCAAGCTTCACGTCGGCGCGACGGGCGACGCCGGCGAGATCGGCCACTACCTGATCTCCCCGATGGGCCCGCTCGCCGGCTCCGAGCGGCAGGGCGTCCTCGACGACTGGATCAGCCGCACGGCGATCGCCGGAGAGGCCGCCTCGTTCGCCGCGAAGCAGTGGGCGCCCGCCTTGTTCAAGCTCGCCGGGACCGACGCCGGGCGCATCCGCAGCGGCACGCTCGCCCAGTCGATCGATGGCGGCGACAAGCAGATCGAGGCGATGATCCGCTGCCGCGCGCGCACCGCGGGCATCGCCCTGTCGAACCTCGTCGACTTCCTGAATCCGGAGCTCGTCGTGCTCGGCGGCGGCATGGTCGAGGCGATGCCGGCGCTGTTCCTGAAGGAGATCGGCGAGGGCATCCGCCGCCACACGGTCAAGAGCGTGCGCGAGGCGGTGAAGATCGTCCCCGCCTCGCTCAAGGGACACGCGACGGCCGCGGGCGCCGCCCACATGGCGTGGGAACATTTTCTTTCTCATGCCTCCATGGGAACCAAGGACTGACGCGGCTATCCTGTGAGGACCACAGGAGGACATTTTATGCTGCGCACGAAGACGAGAACCGGGACCGACGCCATTTCGATGCTGAAGAAGGACCACGTCAAGGTCAAGGGGCTCTTCGATCGATTCGAGGACGCCGAGGAGACCTCGGAGAAGAAGAGCATCGCCGAGGAGGCCTGCGCCGAGCTCAAGGTGCACGCGGCGATCGAGGAGGAGATGTTCTACCCCGCCCTGCGCCAGAAGATGGAGGACGAGGACGGCCTGCTCGACGAGGCCGACGAGGAGCACCACGAGGCGAAGATCCTCGTGGCCGAGCTCGGCCTCATGAGCGGCGACGAGGAGAATTTCGACGCCAAGTTCACGGTCCTGGCCGAGAACATCCGCCATCACATCAAGGAGGAGGAGGGCGAGCTCTTTCCCCAGGCGAAGAAGACCGAGATCGACTTCGACGCGCTCGGCGAGCAGATGATGGCCCGCAAGAAGGAGCTCATGGCCGGCGGCGTGCCCGAGGGCCCCGAGTCCGAGATGGTCTCGAAGTACGGCCTCATGAAGGAGAGCCCGTCGCGCAAGGCACAGAAGACCTTCGAGGTCCCCGTCGCGGAGAAGCGCCGTGCGCGCAAGCATTAAAGCTCACCGAGAGGCGGGAAAACCGTCACGGGCCGTCCATGGCCCAGCCCGTGACGGCGCGCCTATAATGACCTCGATGAAGATCAAGGAGCTCATGACGAAGGACGTGGAGTGCCTCGACCCGGGCGCCTCCCTGAAGCAGGCCGCCCAGTTGATGAGCGACGCCGACGTCGGCGGCCTGCCCATCGTCGACCCGTCGGGCCGCGTCGTCGGCGTGCTGACCGACCGCGACATCGTCGTGCGCACGGTGGCCGCCGGCCTCAATCCCGCGGACTCGGTCGTCGCCGACGCGATGACGCCAGAGGTCGTTCACTGCCACTCCGAGGACGACGTCGAAGACGCCGCCGAGCTCATGGCGGCCCACCAGATCCGCCGCGTCGTCGTGACCGACGACGCGGGCGCGCTGGCGGGAATCGTGGCGCTGGCGGACCTCTCGCGCAAGGCCTCCGACGAGGCGGCCGACGTGCTCGAGGAGGTCTCGCGGCCGCCGGAAAGCGCCGCCGAAATCCGCGCCGAGGCGGAGACCGCCCTCGAGCTCGAGCCCTGAACGTGGCCAAAGCGACGGCCCCCGGCCGCCCATACCCTCTCGGCGCGTCGTTCGACGGCGCCGGCGTCAACTTCGCGCTGTTCTCGCGCGGGGCGGAACGCGTCGAGGTGTGCCTTTTCGACGCCCCGGGCGACGCGAAGGAATCCTCCTGCTTTCCTCTCACCGAGCGCACCGACGAGGTCTGGCACGGCTACCGGCGCGGCCTCAAGCCCGGCCAGCTCTACGGCTACCGAGTCCACGGCCCCCACGAGCCGGCGGCGGGCGCGCGCTTCAATCCGAGCAAGCTCCTGCTCGATCCCTACGCGAAGGCGATCGGCCGCGAGCTGGCTTGGGACGACTCGCTGTTCGGCTACCGCGTCGGAGACCCGGCCGCCGACCTCTCGCTCGACCCGCGCGACTCGGCCGCGGCCGCGCCGCTCGCGGCCGTGACCGACGACTCCTTCGATTGGGGCGGCGACGCTCCGCCGCGCGTGCCCTGGCACCGCACCGTGATCTACGAGGCGCACTTGAAGGGGCTGACCAAGCTGCATCCGGCCGTCCCCGAGAAGCTGCGGGGCACGTACGCCGGCGCCGCGCACTCCGCCGTCGTCGAGCACCTGCGCTCTCTCGGCGTGACCGCGCTCGAGCTTCTGCCGGTGCAGCACTTCCTGCGCGACCGCCATCTCGCCGAGAAGGGGCTCACCAACTACTGGGGCTACAACACGCTCGGGTACTTGGCGCCGGAGGCGGCCTACGCGAGCGTTCCCGGAGACGCCGTGCGCGAGTTCAAGGGCATGGTCAAGGCTCTGCACGCCGCGGGGATCGAGGTCATCCTCGACGTCGTCTACAATCACACCGCGGAAGGCAGCCAGCTCGGCCCGACCCTCTCGCTGCGAGGCATCGACAATCAGGCTTACTACCGCCTCGCCAAGGACGCGCGCTACTACGAGGACTTCTCCGGCTGCGGCAACTCGCTGAACATGCGCGAGCCGCGCGTGCTGCAGTTCATCATGGACAGCCTGCGCTGGTGGACGACGGAGCTGCGCGTCGACGGCTTCCGCTTCGACCTCGCGGCGACGCTCGCGCGCGAGCTCTACGACGTCGACCACCTGAGCGCGTTCTTCGACATCGTCCATCAAGACCCCGTGCTCTCGCGCGTGAAGCTCATCGCCGAGCCCTGGGATCTCGGCGCCGGCGGCTATCAGGTCGGAAACTTCCCCGTCGGCTGGGCCGAGTGGAACGGGCGTTACCGCGACGCGGTGCGGGCGGCCTGGTGCGGGCGCAACCCGAGCCGGGCGGAGTTCGCCACGCGCCTGGCCGGCAGCAGCGACCTCTACGGCCGCAGCGGCCGCAAGCCCTACGCGAGCGTGAACTTCATCACGTGCCACGACGGCTTCACGCTCGCCGACCTCGTCGCCTACCACTCCAAGCGCAACGACGCCAACGGCGAGGGCAACCGCGACGGCACCGACGACAATCTCAGCTGGAACTGCGGCGCCGAGGGCCCGACGCAGGACGCCGCGGTCCTCGCCCTGCGCGAGCGGCAGAAGCGCAGCCTGCTCGCGACCCTGCTGTTGTCGCAGGGCGTGCCGATGATACGCGGCGGCGACGAGCTGTCGGGCACGCAGAACGGAAACAACAACGCCTACTGCCAGGACAACGAGCTGAGCTGGCTGCATTGGGACCTCGATGCGGCGGGCGGCCGCTTCCTCGCGTTCGCGCGCCGCCTGACGGCCCTGCGCGCCGCGCAGCCCGTCCTGCGCCGGCGGGACTTCTTCGCGGGGCGCGGCCTGCACGGCGTCAAAGACGTGCTCTGGTTCGGCCCCTCCGGCGAGGAGCTCGACGAGGCGGCGTGGAACGACGCGTCCGGCCGGGGTCTCGGCGTGCGGCTGGCCAAGGAAGGCATCGACGAGGTCGACGACGAGGGCGTCCTCGCCACCGGCGACACTTTGCTCATCCTCATCAACGTCTCGCCCGAGCCCGTCGAGTTCGCGCGGCGCCCGGCCGCCGTGCCGGGCGAGTGGGAACTGCTCCTCGACACGGCGCGCGAGGAGGCGGGTCCGGAGCGCGCCCCGGCGGACGCGCCGTACCGCCTCGAGCCGCGCTGCGTGGCCGTCTTCCGGCTCGTCGAGTCCGTGGAGGCCGCGTCTTGAGCCGCCTCGCCGCCGCCCAGGAGCCCCGCCGCGCCTCGCGCGCGGACGCCGCGGCGGGGTGGATGCCGACGTCCACGTACCGGCTCCAGCTGTCGGCCGGGTTCGGCTTCCGCCGCGCCGGCGAGCTCGCGGGCTACCTGAGCGAGCTCGGCCTGGGCGCGGCGTATTTCTCCCCTACTTCCGCGCCTCGCCCGGCGGCAACCCGTACGCGGTCGCCGATCCCGGCCTCCTCAGCCCCGAACTCGGCGGCGAGGCGGAGTTCGACCGCATGTGCGCGCGGCTGGCCGCCGCGGGCCTGGGCCACGTCGCCGACATCGTCCCCAACCACATGGGCGTGACGGACAACCCGTACTGGTGGGACGTGCTCGAGCGCGGCCCCGCCTCGCGCTTCGCGTCGTGGTTCGACGTCGATTGGGCGCCGGCCAAGCCCGAGCTCGCGGGCAAGGTCCTGTTGCCCGTGCTCGAGGGCCATTTCGGCGAGGTGCTCGAGGCGGGCCTCATCCGCCTCGGCTTCGGGGCCGGACGCTTCCACGTCTCCTACCGCGACCGCCGCTTCCCCGTCGCGCCGGAGTCCCTGCCGTGGCTGTTCTCTCGCGCGAAGTGCGACGGCCTTCCCGCGGGGCGCCTGGCCTCCCGCTGCCTCGAGGCGTTCGAGGGGCGGCCCGGGCGCCCCGAATCGTTCGACGCGCTCGAGGGATTGCTCGAGCGCCAGCATTACCGCCTCTGCCACTGGCGCGCGGCCTCCGACGAGATCAACTACCGCCGCTTCTTCAACTTCAACGACCTCGCGGCCGTGCGCGCCGAGGACCCCGGCGTCTTCGAGACCGGACACCGCCTGCTCTTCAAGCTGCTCGAGGAGGGCAAGGTCCAGGGAGTGCGCGTCGACCATCCCGACGGCCTCTACGACCCTCCCGCCTACTTCGCGCGCCTGCAGGACGCCTGGGCGCGCGCGCGTCCCGGCGAGGGCCCTCTGTTCGTCGCCGTCGAGAAGATCCTCGACCGCAAGGAGGCGCTGCACGAGGACTGGCGCGTCTCGGGCACGGTCGGCTACGACTTCATGAACGCGCTGAGCGGCATCTACGTCGACCGCGGGGCGGCCGGCGCGATGTCGGCGGCCTACGAGGGGTTCATCGGGCGCGGCAAGGACGTCGCCGAGCTCTCCTACCGCGCCAAGCGGCTGTTCCTCGCGACCTACCTCGCCGGCGAGATCGAGTCGCTCGGCCACCGGCTCGACGCGCTGTCCGAGACGAGCCGGCGCTGGCGCGACCTGACGCGCCGCAGCCTCACGGCCGCCGTGCGCGAGACGATCGCGTGCTTCCCCGTCTACCGCACCTACGTCTCGCCGCGCGGACGCGCGCCGTCGGAGGCCGACCGCCGCTACATCGAAGTCGCGATCGCGAAGGCGCGCCGGGCGGCGCCCGAGCTGGGGCACGGCGTCTTCGATTTCCTGGAGGCCGTCCTGCTTCTCAAAGTCGAATCCGGCGAGCCGCCCGCCCGTCGCCGCGCGTGGCGGGACTTCGTGCTGCGCTTCCAGCAGCTGACCGCGCCCGTCATGGCCAAGGGCATCGAGGACACGGTGTTCTACATCGACCACCGCCTCGTCTCGCTCAACGAGGTCGGCGCTTCCCCGGGGCGCTTCGGCGAGTCCGCGTCGGAGTTCCACCGCCTCAACGCGTCCCGCGCCGAGCGCTGGCCCGGCTCGCTCGCGGCCGCGTCGACGCACGACACGAAGCGCAGCGAGGACGCGCGCCTGCGCCTTCACGCGCTCAGCGAGCTGCCCGCCGAGTGGCGCTCGGCGGCGTCGCGCTGGGCCATCCTCAACGAGCGGCACAAGACGATGCTCGACGGCGTCCTCGAGCCCGACCGCGACACGGAGTACTTCGTCTACCAGACCCTGCTCGCCGCGTGGCCCGACCGCGATTCGGAGCTCGCGGCCTTCGCGGGGCGCGTCCGGGCCTACGTGCGCAAGTCGGTGCGCGAGGCCAAGCGCCGCACGGACTGGCTCAATCCCGACGGCGAGTACGAGGCCGCCGTCGACAAGTTCCTGGAGGGCGTCCTCGCGCGGGGCACCGGCAACGCCTTCCTCGCGGAGTTCGCGCCGTTCCAGCGCCGCGTCTCCGCGCTCGGCAAGCTGAACTCGCTGTCGGCCCTCGTCCTGCGGCTCGGCTCGCCGGGACCCGTCGACGTCTACCAGGGCGACGAGCTCTGGAACTACCGGCTCACCGATCCAGACAACCGCGCGCCCGTCGACTTCGACCGGCGCGCGCGCGCCCTGGGCGAGCTGAGCCGCCTGCTCGATTCGCCGCGGCCGCGCGCGGCCGTCGCCGCGCGGCTGCTCGCGCGCGCCGACGACGGCCTGATCAAGCTGCACGTCCTGCGCGAGGGCCTGCTCCGACGCCGCCGCGATCCGGACCTCTTCCTTCGCGGCTCCTACGAGGGCCTCACCGCCGAGGGACCTCGCGCCGGCGAGGCCGCCGCCTTCGCGCGCGCCCGCGAAGGCCGCTGGCTCGTCGCCGCCGGGGCGCGCTTCTTCTCGCGGCGCGAGCCGGGCGCCGCCGCCTGGGACGGCACGCGGATCGCGCTGCCGAAGGCGTGCCGGGCGCGGACGTTCCGGGACGCCCTGACGCACCGGCGCGCCCGCGTCGAGGCCCGCGGCGGACGCCGCTTCCTGTCCGCCCCCGACCTGCTCGGCGTCCTGCCCGGCGCGCTGCTCCTGGGGACCGATGGCCACTGAAGCCCGCCTCCGCCGCCGCTTCCCCGTCGGCGCGGAATACGCGGCCGGCGCCGGCACGCACTTCCGCGTCTGGGCCCCCGCCCGCCGCCGCGCCGCCGTCCTCTTCGAATCCGGGCGCGCCGTCGAGCTCGAGCGCGAAGCCGGCGGGCACTTCTCGGGCCTCGTCGCGGACGCGGCGCCCGGGACGGACTATCGATTCCTTCTCGACGGCGAGGGACCCTTCCCGGATCCCGCCTCGCGCTTCCAACCCGAGGGCCCGCACGGCGCCTCGCGCATCGTCGACCCCGCCGCCTTCGCCTGGACGGACTCCGGCTGGAAGGGCGTCGCCCTCCCCGGGCAGGTGTTCTACGAGCTGCACGCGGGCACGTTCACGCGGGAAGGAACCTGGGAGGCGGCCGCCGCGCGCCTGGCCTCTCTCGCCGACCTCGGCGTCACCACGATCGAGGTCATGCCCGTCGCCGACTTTCCCGGCCGGTTCGGCTGGGGGTACGACGGCGTGGGCCTTTTCGCGCCGACGCGGCTGTACGGCGGCCCCGACGACTTCCGCGCCTTCGTGGATCGCGCGCACGCGGCCGGCCTCGGGGTGATCCTCGACGTCGTCTACAACCACCTCGGTCCGGACGGCAACTACCTGTCGAAGTTCTCCTCCTCCTACTTCGCGCGCGAGAAGACCGAGTGGGGCGACTCCCTGAACTTCGACGGTCCCGGCTCCTCGGGGGTGCGCGAGTACTTCGTCGCCAACGCCGCCTACTGGATTTCGGAATATCATCTCGACGGCCTGCGCCTCGACGCGACGCAGTCGATCAAGGACGACTCCCGGAGCACGTGGTCGCCGAACTCGCGCGCGCCGCGCGCCGCGGCCGGCGCGCGGAGCATCGTCATCACCGCGGAGAACGAGCGGCAGGACGCCCGTCTCGCGCGGCCCGCGTCGGAGGGTGGGTTCGGGCTCGACTCCGTCTGGAACGACGACTTCCACCACGCCGCGCGCGTCGCGCTGACCGGCCGGCGCGAGGCGTACTTCAGCGGCTATCTGGGCGCGCCCCAGGAGTTCGTCTCGGCGGCGGCGCGCGGCTTCCTGTTCCAGGGGCAGTACTACGAGTGGCAGAAAAAGCCGCGAGGCACGCCGTCGCTCGACCTGCCGCCCGCGGCCTTCGTCCACTATCTCGAGAATCACGACCAGGTCGCGAACAATCTGGACGGGCGGCGGCTGCACCTGCTCGCGCACGCGGGCCGGCACCGCGCGCTGACGGCGCTGCTGCTGCTCGGCCCGCAGACGCCGCTGCTGTTCCAGGGCCAGGAGTTCGGCTCGCCGCGTCCGTTCCAGTATTTCGCCGACCATTCCGGCGAACTCGGGGCCGCCGTCAGCCGCGGGCGCCGCGAGTACCTGACGCAGTTCCCCAGCTACGCGTCGCCGGAGTCCGCGGCCTTCGTCCCGGAGCCCGGAGACCCGGCGACTTTCGAGCGCTGCCGCCTCGACGCGGGCGACCTCGACCACGGCCGCGCTCCGCTGGCGCTGGCCCTTCACCGGGACCTTCTGCGCCTGCGCCGCGAGGACCCGGTGATCCGGGCCCAGCGCCGCCCCGCGGGCGCCGTGCTCGGACCCGAGGCCTTCGTCCTGCGCTTCCCGGGAGAGGGCGACGACGGCGACCGGCTGTTGCTCGTCAATCTCGGCCTCGAAGGGCCGGCCCCCGTCGAGCCGCTCCTCGCGCCGCCGGCCGGCGCCCGGTGGGAGACTCTGTGGACGAGCGAGGCCGTCGAGTACGGCGGGGCCGGCTTCTACCCCGTCGTCGACGCGGGCGTCCGCTGGCGCCTGCCCGCCGCGTCGGCCGTGCTCCTGAGGAGCGCCGCGTGAGCGCCGAGGCGATCGACCGCCAGCTCGAGCGGGAGTGGCTCGTGACGAACGGCCTGGGCGGCTACGCCGCGGGCACGATCGCGGGCGTGTGCACGCGCCGCTTCCACGGGCACCTCGTGGCGTCCCTGCCGGCGCCGCTCGGGCGGGTCATGATGCTCAACCACGTCGCCGAGGAGCTGCGCCTGGCCGACGGTCGGGTCGTGCGCCTCGGCGGCGGCGACGAGATCGAGGCCGGGCGCGTCGAGGCCGGCGGCGCCGCGCACCTCGCGGGCTTCCGACTCGACGGCGGCCTTCCCGTGTGGCGGTGGGAGCTCGAGGGGATCGTCCTCGAGAAGAGCCTCGTGCTCCCCCATCTGCAGAACACGGTGTTCATGCGCTACCGTCTCCTCGCCGCCCCCGCGCCCGCGCGCCTGCACATCCGCCCCTCGGTGCACTTCCGGGAGCACGAGGGGCGCGTCGCGAGCCCGCTCGTCGACGTCTACTCCATCCGCAGCGTGGGCCCGCGCCACGAGATCCGCGGACGGCCGGACGCCCCGCCGCTGAAGCTGCTCGCCTTCGGCCGCGCCGCGGCGTTCCTGCTCGACGGCGGAAGCCGCCGCGAGATTTTCTACCGCGTCGAACACGACCGCGGCTACGACGCGGCCGGAGCGCTCTGGAGCCCGGGCTACCTGCGGGCCGACCTCGTCCCGGGCGAGGAGGCGGGGCTCGGCGCGTCGACCGAGCCCTGGGAGACCTTCGCCGCGATGGGGCCGGGCGACGCCTTCGCCGTGGAGGAGGCGCGCCGCGCGTCGCTGCTGCGCGCGGCTCCGGCGTCGCTGCGCGAGGGACGCGCGGCCGCGCTCGTCCACGCCGCCGACCAGTTCGTCATGACGCCGAACACGCGCGTGCTCGACGCGGCGCGCGCGCGCGCGGCGGGCGACGACATCCGCTCGGTGATCGCGGGCTACCACTGGTTCACCGACTGGGGCCGCGACACGATGATCAGCCTCGAGGGTCTGCTCCTGCACACCGGCCGCCACGCGGAGGCGGCCTGCATCCTGCGCATGTTCGCGCGGCACATGAAGGACGGCCTGATCCCGAACCTGTTCCCCGAAGGCCACCAGGAAGGCCTCTATCACGCGGCCGACGCCACGCTGTGGCTGTTCCACGCGCTCGGCCGCTACGCCGACGCGACGGGCGACTGGGCGACGGTCGCCGAGCTCGTCCCCGGGCTCGAGGATTCCGTCGCGCGCCAGCTGGCCGGCACGCGCTTCGGCATCCGCGTCGACCCGGCCGACGGGCTGCTCGCCCAGGGAGAGGACGGCTACCAGCTGACGTGGATGGACGCCAAGGTCGCGGGCTGGGTCGTCACGCCCCGGCGCGGCAAGACCGTCGAGATCAACGCGCTCTGGCACAACGCGCTGCGCCTGCTCGAGGGCTGGGTCTCGCGCCTGCGCGGGCCGGCGGCCGCGCTGCGCTACGGCGAGCTCGCCGCCGCGACGCACGCGTCCTTCAACGCGCGGTTCTGGAACGAGTCCGCGGGCTGCCTCTTCGACCTCGTCGACGGAGACCCCGCGGAGGCCTCGCTCGTGCGGCCCAACCAGCTGCTCGCGATCTCGCTGACTCACCCGGTGCTCGACCCCGCGCGCTGGCCGCGCGTGCTGGAGACCGTCGAGCGCGACCTGTTGACGCCCGTCGGGCTGCGCTCGCTGGCGCCCGGCTCGCCCAACTACCGGGCGCGCTACGACGGAGACCTCCGCTCGCGCGACGCCGCCTACCACCAGGGCACGGTCTGGGGCTGGCTCATCGGCCCCTACGTGGACGCGCGCCTGAAGGTCCGTCCGGGCGACCGGGCGGGCGCGCGCGCCTGCCTCGACGGCCTCCTCGACCACCTCGACGACGCCTGCGTCGGTTCGATCAGCGAGATCTTCGACGCCGAGGCCCCCTACCGTCCGCGCGGCTGCGTCGCTCAGGCCTGGAGCGTCGCCGAGGTGCTGCGGGCCTGGCGCCTCACCGAGCCCGACGGGAATTCCTGAAAAAATCGTCACCCGCCCGCGGTTGAGCGCGCGCGGCGCGCGGGGTATCCTGTGGGCGACGCAGGGAGGCCCCATGGACATCGGAACGGCGAACCGGGTCGAACGGAACACGAGCCAGGCCGTCAACGAGCGCATCCGCCTCGCGATGAGGCGGCGCGTTTCGCGCTACGCCGCGGCGCCGGAGGCGGACCTTCGCCGGCGGCTGTCGGAGTTGGACGAGGAATGGGACATCGAGCGCGCGCTCGAGGCGAACGCGTCGATCGCGGTGATGACGTCCCTCGCCCTCGGGCGACTCGTCGACCGCCGCCTCTACGCGGTCGCCGGCGCCGTCGCCGGCTTCCTGTTCAAGCACGCCGTCAGCGGCTGGTGCCCGCCGCTGCCGGTCCTGCGGCGTCTCGGCTTCCGCACCGTCCGGGAGATCGAGGAGGAGCGCCGCCTGCTCGAGACCGCGCTGCGCTCACGAGCGGAGGCCGAGAAGGAAGCCCGGAGCGAGCCTTGACAGCCGCCGCCGCGCGTTCCATAATGATCGGGCTCATGGACGAAGCTCCCGCTAAACAGGAATCCACGCTCGGCGCGCTTCGGCGCGTCATGAGCTCCAAGCCGGCCATGATCGCGGCGCTGTCCGTGTCCCTGCTGTCGCTCGCCTACGGCGCCTTCGTCTGGAAGACCTATTTCGTCCCGCAGAAGACGGCGGCCGAGGTCCGGTACCGCTCGCACAACGCCTTGATGCGCCTCTACGACCTCCAGCTGTCTCGGCACAAGGCGCAGGGCGCCTTCGCCAACGACCTCGACACCCTTCTCGCCGGCGCCCCGGACGCGGAGAAGCTGCGCGAGGAGCTCAAGGCCACCACCGACATCAACACCCTCGCCGTGATCGGCGACGCCGAGAAATTCCGGCTCGAAGCCAACGTCCTCGACTCCGAGCGCACTCTCGTCAAGTTCCGGGGCACGGCCGGCGGCCGCTGAGCCGCATGGCCTTCCGGCTCCGCTCCTCCTTCAAGCCCGCGGGCGACCAGCCCGCCGCGATCGACGCGCTCGAGCGCCGGATAAAGGAGGGCGCCCCCGCCCAGACTTTGCTCGGCGTCACGGGTTCCGGCAAGACCTTCGCCGTCGCGAACCTCGTGTCCCGCCTGAACCGGCCGACGCTCGTGCTCTCGCCCAACAAGGTGCTCGCCGCCCAGCTCTACGCCGAGTTCAAGTCGTTCTTCCCCGACAACGCCGTCGAGTTCTTCATCTCGTACTACGACTACTACCAGCCCGAGGCCTACGTTCCTTCGACCGACACCTACATCGAGAAGGACTCCTCGATCAACGACCGCATCGACCGCCTGCGCCTGAAGTGCACGTCGTCTTTGCTCGCGCGCAAGGACGTCCTCGTCGTCGCCTCGGTTTCCTGCATCTACAACATCGGCTCTCCTACGGCCTACGCCAACCGCGTCGTGCCCGTCGAGGTCGGCTGGAAGGTCACGCGCGACGACCTGACGGCGCGCCTCGTCGACGTCCACTATGAGCGCAACGAGACCGAGTTCGTCCGCGGGAAGTTCAGGGTCAAAGGCCCCACCGTCGACATCTTTCCGGCGTACATGGAGACCGCCCTGCGCGTCACTCTCGACGACGAAGGCGTCGCCGCGCTCCACGAGTTCGACCCGCTGACCGGCGCGAAGCTCAAGGAGCTCCAGCGCGAGTGGGTCTATCCCGCCAAGCACTTCGTCACCGACGGCCCCGAGCGCGAGCGCGCTATCGAATCGATCCAGCTGGAGCTCGCCGACCGCCTCAAGGTCCTGACCTCCGCCGGCAAGCTCGTCGAGGCTCAGCGCCTCGAGCAACGCGCGCGCTACGACCTCGAGATGCTCGCCGAGATGGGCTTCTGCCACGGGATCGAGAACTACTCCCGGCACCTGAGCGGGCGCCCGGCCGGCGAGCGCCCCTGGTGCCTGCTCGACTTCTTCCCGAAGGACTATCTGCTCGTCGTCGACGAGTCGCACGTCGCGATCCCTCAGATCGGCGGGATGTTCGAGGGCGACCGCGCGCGCAAGCAGACTTTGATCGACTTCGGCTGGCGCCTGCCCTCGGCGCTCGACAACCGCCCCCTCAGGTTCGCCGAGTTCGAGGCGATCGCCGGCCAGACCGTCTACGTCTCCGCGACGCCCGGCCCCTACGAGCTCAAGAAGTCCGGGGGCGAGATCGCCGAGATGGTGGTGCGGCCGACCGGCCTCGTCGACCCGGAAACGATCGTGCTCCCGTCAGAGGGGCAGCTCGACGACCTGATCGTCCGCCTGAAGGATCGCGCGGCCAAGAAGGAACGCGCGCTGATCACGACGTTGACCAAGCGCACGGCCGAGGACCTTTCCGCCTTTCTGACGACGAAGGGGATCAAGGTCCGCTACCTGCACTCCGACATCGACTCGCTCGAGCGCATCCAGATCCTGCAGGACCTGCGCGCCGGCGTCTTCGACGCGCTCGTCGGCATCAACCTTCTGCGCGAGGGCCTCGACCTGCCCGAGGTCTCCCTCGTCGCCATACTCGGAGCGGACCACGAGGGCTTCCTGCGCAGCGAGACGACCTTGATCCAGATCTCGGGCCGCGCGGCGCGCAACGTCGGCGGCCAGGTGATTCTCTACGCGGACACGGTGACGGGCTCGATGAAGCGGGCGCTGGGCGAAATGGACCGCCGCCGGGTCAAGCAGCTCGCCTACAACAAGGCGCACGGGATCACGCCGAAGACGATCGTCAAAGCCGTCGAGGAGCTCGAGGAGTTCCAAAGCACGGCCAAGCGCGAGGGGCTCAGCCTGCTGCGCGACGCGGAGACCCCCTCTCGGCCAAGTCCCTCCCGACGATCATCGAAGAGGTCGAGGCCCGGATGAAGGCGGCGGCCGAATCCCTCGACTTCGAGGCGGCCGTCGTCCTGCGCGACCAGCTCTACGAGCTGAAGTCGATGTCGGCGAGCAAGCCGTCCGCCCGCCGCAAGCGCTAGTCCCGGCGGACCTTCGCGAACGGCGTCCAGAGCCGGCGCGACACGAACAGCCACGGCATCAAAAGCTTGGCGATCACGTTTCCTCCGCGCGTCCTAAAGCTGATACGTTTTATCAGCTTATCTGATTTTTGTCAACAGCAAATATTACAACACGTATTATTGGACTCTAGGCCACGTAGCTCTCGGCGTGCTGCGCGAGGTCGAGGCCGGCCTGCTCCTGTTCGGGCCGGACGCGGATCGTGATGATCGCGTTCGTCAGCGCGTAGATGAGCCACGAGCCGAGCAGGGAGTACGCGCCGACGAGCAGGATCGCGAGCAGATGCCGGATGAACAGCGCGCTTCCCCCGTGGATCAGGCCGACTTTGTCGGCGAACACGCCCGTCAGGATCATCCCGACGATCCCGCCGACGCCGTGGCACGGGAACACATCGAGCGTGTCGTCGAGCTTCGTGCGCGACTTGCGGTGGACCGCGAGGTTGCTGACGACGCTGGCGATCAGGCCGAAGGCGATGCTCTGCCCGACGCTGACGAAACCCGCGGCGGGCGTGATCGCGACGAGCCCGACGACGGCGCCGACGGAGGCGCCGAGCGCCGACGGGCGCCGTCCGCGCACGGCGTCGAACAGGACCCAGCCGAGCATCGCGGAGGCCGACGCGGTGTTCGTCGTCATGAACGCGAGAACCGCCGTCTCGTTGGCCGCGAGCGCGGAGCCCGCGTTGAAGCCGAACCAGCCGAACCACAGCATGCCCGTGCCGAGCAGCACGAACGGGATGTTCGCGGGCACGTGCGTCGAGCCCGGCGAGTGCTCCTTGCGGGGGCCGAGGTAGACGGCGCCCGCGAGCGCGGCGAAGCCGGCCGTCATGTGCACGACGGTGCCGCCGGCGAAGTCGAGCACGCCCCACTGGCGCAGGAAGCCGTTCGGGTGCCAGGTCCAGTGCGCGACAGGGCAGTAGATGAAGATCGTGAACAGGACGATGAAAATGAGGTAGCTCATGAAGCGCACGCGCTCGGCGAAGGAGCCGGTGATCAGCGCGGGCGTGATGATCGCGAATTTGAGCTGAAAGAGGGCGAAGAGCGCCAGCGGTATCGTCGGCGCGAGGTCGGCGTGGGTCGCTCCGCCGACGCCGCGGAACATGAAGAACGTCGCCGGGCTGCCGACGAACCCGCCGAGAGACTCGCCGAAGGAGAGGCTGAAGCCGACGATCACCCACAGCAGGCTCACGACGCCCATCGCGATGAAGCTCTGCAGCATCGTCGAGATCACGTTCTTGCGCTGGACCATGCCTCCGTAGAAGAAGGACAGGCCCGGCGTCATCAGGAGGACGAGCGCGGTCGCCGTGAGCATCCAGGCGACGTCGCCCGGGACGATGGGTTTGGAGGCGGGAGACGGGGCGGCCGGGTAGACTCCCCAGATCAGGCCGGCGACGGCCGCGGCGACGAGCAGCCCCAGCGAAACGACCCACTCCTTCTTGTATCTCTGCATCGCCTCTCCCGCGGAAGGGCGATATGATACTAAAGGAGAACGACCTCGACGCCGCCGACCCCGTCCTTGACCGCGTCGTGGACCTTCCGCGCCGCCGCCGAGCTGATGCCCCCGCCGCCGCGATCGCCGCGCGGGCGGCGGCCGACGCGGCGCCGACGGCGTCCTCTCCGGCCTCCTCGGCCCAGACGATCACGCCCTCGACGAAGCCGCGGGAGACGT
Organism: Elusimicrobiota bacterium; assembly: GCA_023213235.1. Taxonomy (GTDB): domain Bacteria; phylum Elusimicrobiota; class Elusimicrobia; order UBA1565; family UBA9628; genus GWA2-66-18. The sequence goes on from CP096137.1 coordinate 2,677,632, forward strand.
CGGCCATGTCGGCTCCGGCGACGCGCGCGTGGGTCAGGAACGACCCCGCCGCCACGGTCACGAGCTCCCTCGCCCGGTCGGCGCGGTAACCGCTGGCCCGCAGCACGCCCGTCGCGAAACCGCGCGCCACGTAGCCGAGATCGGCCGCGCCGCCGCGCACGACGGCGCCCGTGATGAGGCCCATCGCGTCGCGCAGGGCGTTTCCCATCTTGCCGGCGTCCTTGAGCGAGTCGTAGACGACCGCGGCGACCCCGTCGATGGCGGGCCGCGCGGCGCCGCCGGAGCGCTTCACCGCCGCCTCGACGGAGGCTTCGAGAATCGAGAAGGGCTTCGAGTATCGGATCGTCATGATTCCTCCCTTTCACCGCCAGGATAGCCGCGAACCGTACGAGGGCGCGCAACTCCGGGTCAAGATCGCCGCAAGTCTCGGTTAAAGGTAGAATGAAGGCATGATCGTGATGAAGTTCGGGGGCTCCAGCGTGGCCGGAGCCGAGAAGATCGCCCGCGTCGCCGCCATCGTCAAGGGGCGCCTCGACCGCCGGCCCGTCCTCGTCGTCTCCGCGTTCCGCGGCGTCACCGACGACCTGCTGGCCCTCGGCCCCGAGGCGCTCAAGGGCGAGAACGGGCGCATCGGCGCGATCAAGAAGCGGCACGAGGAAGCGGCCAAAGAGCTCGACGTCGACTTCGCCCCCTCGACCCGTTGTTCGGCGAGCTGCGGGAGCTCGCGCGCGGGATCGGCCTGCTCAAGGAGCTCACGCCCCGCACGATCGACCGGCTCGCGAGCTTCGGCGAGCGGTTGTCGGTTCGCCTCGTCGCCGCCGCCTTCGCGAAAGCCGGCATCCCGGCGCGCGCCGTCGACGCCTTCGACGCGGGCCTTCTCGTCGACGAGAAGTTCGGCGGCGCCAACCCGCTTCCGGAGGCCGACGCGGCGATCAAGAAGGCGTTCTCCGCCTTCGCGGAGCTTGCCGTCGTCACCGGCTTCGTCGGCCGCACGCCCTCCGGCGAGATCGCCACGCTCGGCCGCAACGGCAGCGACTACTCGGCGACGATCCTCGGAGCCGCCCTCGGCGCCGAGGAGATCCAGATCTGGTCCGACACCGACGGGATCATGACCGCCGACCCGCGCATCGTCCCGTCCGCGCAGCCTCTCGGCACGCTGAGCTTCGCCGAGGCCTGCGAGCTCGCCTACTACGGCGGCAAGGTCCTGCATCCCCACACGCTCGTCCCGGCGATGCGAAAGGACATCCCGGTGCGCGTGCTCAACACGTTCAAGCCCGACCATCCGGGCACCCTCATCGTCGCCAAACCCAAGGGTCAAGGCAAGGCCCGGAAGCTGAAGTCGATCGCGTTCAAGCGGCGCCAGTCGATCGTCACGATCTCGAGCCCGCGCATGCTCGCCGGCCCCGGCTTCCTCGCGCGCATCTTCGCGGCGCTCGCGCGCCACGACATCGACGTGGACATGGTCGCGACCTCCGAGGTCTCGGTCTCCGCGTCGACGGCCGGCGGGCCGGAGCTCCAGCGCGCCGTGGCCGAGCTCTCCGGCGAATTCGAGACCTCGGTCGAGACGGGCAAGGCCGTCGTCTGCGCCGTCGGCGACGGCATCCAGTCCGAGTCCGGCGTCGCCGCCGAGGTGTTCGCCGCGACGCGCGAGGCGGACGTGAACGTGCGCATGATCTCGCAGGGCGCCTCGAAGAACAACATCGCCTTCGTCGTCGACGACGCCGAGGTCGAACGCGCCGTAAGCGCCCTCCACGCCCGGTTCTTCTCATGAAAACGCTCAAGCGCTACTTCGTCGCGGGCTTCTTCACGCTCATCCCGATCGGCCTGTCGCTGGCCGTTGTGTGGTGGTTCGTCAGCCTCGTCGACGGCTCCCTGGCCCCGGTTCTCGACGCCGCGCTCGGCTGGCACCTGCCCGGGCTGGGGCTCGCCGCGGCGCTGGCCCTGATCCTCGCCGTCGGCGCCCTGACTTCGCACGTGCTCGGCGAACGTCTCCTCGAGGCCGCCCAGGAGGTTCTCGCGCGCATTCCGGTGTTCAAGAGCGTCTACGGCGCGATCAAGCAGATGACCGAGGCTTTCTCGCCGACGAACAAGACCTCGTTCAAGAGCGTCGTCGTCGTCGAGTTCCCGCGCCCCGGCGTCTACAGCATCGGCTTCGTCACCAGCGAGACGTCGCTCGACGGCAAGGACCTCGTCTGCGTCTACGTTCCCACGAATCACGTCTACGTCGGCGACATCGTCCTCGTCCCGCGCGAGCACGTGATCACGACGACGCTCGGCGTCCAGGCCGGCATCCAGATCGCTCTCTCGGGCGGAGCCTCGTTGCCCGCGACGATCCACGCTCAGAAGGGAAAGAGGCCGTGACCCCCTCCGACTGGCGGCCGTTGCTGCGCGCCGCGCTCGCCGAGGACCTCGGCCGCGCCGGCGACGTGACGACTCGCTTCTTCGTGCCGGCCGGCGCCCGCCTCTCGGCCCGGATCGTCAGCCGCGAGCGGGGCGTCGTCTGCGGCCTGGCGGTGGCCGCCGCGGCGTTCAAGGCCTGCGAGCCGCGCGCCCGGGTGCGCCTGCTCGTCCGCGACGGGGCGCGCGTGCGCCCGGGACAGGCGGTGCTCGCGGTGACGGGCGGCCGCGGGATTCTGACGGCCGAGCGCACGGCCTTGAACTTCCTCCAACGCATGTCCGGCGTCGCGACGCTCACGCGCGCCTTCGTCGACCGCGTCAAAGGCACGCGCGCGCGGATCCTCGACACGCGCAAGACCCTTCCCGGCTGGCGCGCCCTCGACAAGTACGCGGTCGCCTGCGGCGGCGGCCTCAACCACCGGCTCGGCCTCCACGACGCGGCGATGGTCAAGGACAACCATTACGGCGGGGACCTCGCGGCCGGCGCCGCCCGCCTGCGCCGGGCGTTTCCCCGCATGCCGCTGATCGTCGAGTGCGATTCGCCCGCTCAGGCGACGCGCGCGCTGTCGCTGCGGCCCGACGTGATCCTTCTCGACAACATGCGCGGCCCCCGCCTGCGCCGGGAGATACGCAGGATCAGGAGCCTCGATGCGCGCGTGAAGATCGAGGTCTCCGGCGGCGTCGGCTTGTCGGAGGTGCGGGCCTTGGCCCGCCTGGGCCCCGACCGGATCTCGATCGGGCGCCTGACGCACAGCGCGCCCGCGCTCGATCTCGGCCTCGATCTCGCTTGAAGATAGTCCGCCGCAGGACGATCGCCTCGACGCAGGATGAACTGCGGCGCCTGGCCGCCGCGGGCGCCCCCGACGGGACCGTCGTCTGGGCGGATGTCCAGACGGGCGGCCGCGGACGCCTGGGCCGGCGCTGGCGCTCTCCGAAGGGCGGCCTCTACGCCTCCTGGCTCCTGCGCCCGCGCTTCGCGCCCGCGCGCCTGGCGGAACTGTCGCTGGCCTGCGGCGAGGCCCTCGCGGCGGCCCTGCGGGGCTTCGGCGCGGCGACCACGGTGAAGCCCCCGAACGACGTTCTCGCGCTCGGGGCGGACGGCAAGGCGCGCAAGCTGTGCGGCATCCTGTGCGAGGCCTCGGGAACGGGCACGACCCTGGACTGGGTCATCGTCGGCTTCGGCGTCAACGTCAACAACCCGCCTCCCCTCAAGCGCGCGACTTCCCTGCGCGAAGTCGCCGGCCGCCGCGTCGCGGTCCCGTCGGTGCTTCGGGCATGCCTCGCCCGTCTTTCGCGCGCCCGGCGGGCGGGCGATTTCCTATAATCTTTGTCATGGCCGAAACCTACCTCACCCGCGCCGGACACGCCAAGCTGACCCAGGAGCTCAAGGACCTGATGAAGCAGAAGACCCAGCTCTCGCTCGACATCGGCGAGGCCCGGGAAAAGGGCGACCTCAAGGAAAACGCCGAGTATCACTCCGCCAAGGAGAAGATGGGCGAGGTCATGGGCCGCATCGGCAAGATCCAGGACAAGCTCGGCAGCGCCAAGCTCATCGAGGAGATGGACATCCCCAAGGACACGGTCGCCATCGGCACGACCGTCGAGCTCGAGGACTCCGACGGGGACACCGTCGAGTACACCCTCGTCGGCGAGGACGAGAGCGACCCGAACGAGGGCAAGATCTCGGTCCAGTCTCCGCTCGGCTCCGGCCTGCTCGGCAAGAAGGCCAAGACGACCGTCGAAATCCAGCTGCCCAACGGCCCGCGCACCTTCAAGATCCTCAAAGTCGCGCGCACCGCCTGAGCCCCGCCGAGCTCGCCGCGGCGCTCAAGCGCCGCGCGCGCGAGGCCGGCGCCGATCTCGTCGGCATCACCCCCGCCGGCCCCTCCTCCGGCGGTCCCGCCTACGATGAGTGGCTCGCCGCCGGCATGAACGGCGGCATGGCCTACCTCGCCGACAACAAGGAACCTCGCCGCGACATCCGCGTCTGGATGAAGGAGGCCCGCTCGATCCTCATGTGCGGCTTCTCCTACGGCGAGCCCGGCGGCGCCGTCCCCGTCCCGGGCGAGGGGCGCATCGCGCGCTACGCCCGGCGGACCGACTACCACGACATCCTGCGCGAGCGCATGAACGGCGTGCGCGACTGGCTGAAGTCCGAGGTTCCCGGCTCGCACGCGGTCGCCTTCTGCGACATGAGCCCGATCCTCGAGCGCTCCTACGCCGCCGCCGCGGGCCTCGGCTGGCAGGGCAAGAACGCGATGCTCCTCTCCGCCGACATCGGCTCCTACTTCCTCATCGCGGGGCTCGCCATGACCGTCGAGCTTCCGGCGGACTCGGCCGGCCCCGACCACTGCGGCTCCTGCACGCGCTGCCTCGACGCGTGCCCCACCGACGCGTTCCCCAAAGAACGCGTCCTCGACGCCTCGAAGTGCATCGCCTACTTCACCATAGAAGCAAAAGGATCGATTCCCGAGCCGTTTCGCGAGGGAATCGGATCCTGGGTATACGGCTGCGACGTGTGCCAGGAGGTCTGTCCCTGGAACCGCTTCGAGGTTCCCGCCCGCGCCCTGCCTCCGCCGAAGGCGCCGCCGTCCCTGCCTCTCGACGAGCTCGCGGGGCCCAAGTCGGCGAACCTGCGCTCACGCCTCAAGGGACTTCCCGTGGCGCGCGCCGTGCGCAAGCGCCTCACCCGCAACGCCCTGCTGGCCATGGGGAACTCCCGCGACGCCCGCTACCGGCCGATCCTCGAAGAACACGCGAATGGCACGGAACCGTCGCTCGCCGAACAGGCCCGCTGGAGCCTGGAAATGATAGACTCGCCGCCGTGATTCGAACCGCTCTCGCCGTGCTACTGCTCGCGGCGGCGTCCCACGCGGCCGCGCCGCCCGCCAAGCGCCCCCGAACCTCTCCCGCGGCGCAGAAGCGGATGGACAAGAACGCCGCCACGCCGTCTCCCGCCGTCGACTCCGACGGCCCCGAGACTATCCCGGGCCGCGACTTCCCCGAGTCCGTGCAGAAGGCGCCCGACAAGAACGACACGCCCTTCATCCTTCGCTGGATGATCAAGCCGCTGCGACGCGGCATGTGGATCCGCCTGCCGATCATGGACACGGACCCCAACCGCGGCATCACGATCGGCGTCATGCCGATCTGGGTTCTGCAGGGCGAGAAGGACGACCGCATCGAGCAGATCCACGCGCCGTCGCTCACCTACAACAAGAACTTCGTCGTCGTGCCCACCTACCGCTACTACTGGTACCCGCAGGACGACGCCTCGCTGATCGCGCGCGCCTCGATGGGCAAGTACGAGAACGAGATCCTCGCGCAGTACGAGGACGGCTCCCTGCTCGGCTCCGACTTCGACGTGTTCGGACGCGTGCAGAACAACGTCGACGCCGGCCAGCGCTTCTTCGGCTTCGGCCCCGCCGCCCCGCGCTCCGGCGAGTCGAACTACAAGGAAATGTTCTTCCAGTACCGCGCGGGCGTCGGCCACCCGCTGCGTCCCGGCTCGAAATGGCGCGCGCGCGCCTCCACGCACTTCCAGGCCTCGAAGTTCGGCAACGGGCCGATCCCCAACTTGCAGTCTTTCGAGTCGACTTACCCCGGGCAGTTCTCGGGCACTCGGCAGCAGACGACGGAGTGGCGCGCGAACCTGGACTACGACAGCCGCGACCACGGTGTCACGACGAGCAAGGGCGAGTACCTCCAGCTCTTCGGCGAGTCCTCCGTGCGAGGGCTCATGTCGATGTACGACTACAACCGGTGGGGCGCCGACGGCCGCGTCTATATCCCCTGGAAGAGCGAGCCGTCGCGCGTGTTCGCGATCCAGACCCGCTTCGAGCAGATGACGGGCGGCGCCGCGCCGTTCTGGCTGCAGCCGCGCCTGGGCGGCAAGTACAGCCTGCGCTCCTACGGCGACGGCCGCTTCATCGACCGCGGCCTGGCGTTCGTCAACGTCGAGCAGCGCTTCAACCTCTTCGAGGCGAAGATGGCCGGCGTCACCACCGAGTTCCAGCTCGCGCCGTTCGCCGGCGCCGGCACCGTGTTCGCGGAGCCCGGCATGGCGCAGGCGAAGTACGTGCGCCCCGTCTTCGGCGTCGGCACGCGGGCCGTCGCCAAGCCCCAGGTCGTCGGCTCGATCGACTTCGGCGTCGGCCAGGAAGGCCTCGCCGTCTTCATGGACATCAACTACTCCTTCTAGCCATGACGGCGCTCACGATCCCCTTCATCTCGAAGTCGAACCACCCGCTCGTCACCGTCGTCTGCCTCGCCCTCGTCGGCGCCGCGATCGCGCTCACGATCTACCTGCTCTGCCGCCACTTCCACGGGCATCACAAGGCAAAGAAGGAAGGGATCGACCGCCGACACGACGGCCGCCACGGCAATCACTAGGGCTTGATCGACTTGAGGAAGGCGCCCCACGCCTTCTCGCCGGCGCCCTCGAGATCCGGCGCGGGGCTCGAGCGCCGCCAAGACACGACGGCGAAGCGCTTTCCCTTCAGAGGCAGGACGCCGAGCGTCTCCGTGCCCTCCGGCGACGCCGGCGAGGACGCGCCGTGGGGATCCCGCGCGGCCAGCGGGAATCTCCGCTCGAAGAACTCGACCTCGCGCCCCGCGACCCTCCGCTTGGCGCCGCCTGTTCCCGCGGGGAACTCGGCCGCTGTCGCGTAGGCGGAATCCTTCCCGCCGTAGATCTTGATGATGAACTCGTCGGCGTTCTTCGAATAACGCAGCACGGGATCGGAGCCGTTCGCGTAGGCCATGCGCTCCCAGCCTTTCGGAGCGGCGTGGCGCACGGCGGCGGCGACGTCCTGGGCGATGGTCTTGGCGTTCTTCACGGGCTCCCCGGCGGCGGCGCTTCCGGCCAGAGCGGCCGCGAGCGCGAATATGGCGATCATTTCTTGGTCTCCCAGTGCTTCGGGTTGTCCTTCTTGTCTTGGCGGTACAGCGCGCCGAGTTCGCGCAGCGACACGGGCTCCGGCGGAAGCTCGCCCGTCTTAGGGACGGCGATCACGAGCCCGGGCAGAACCATCGCCGGGCCCGAGGCGGGGCCGCGGCCGGCCGAGCGCAGGCGGCTTAGGTCGAGCGCGCGCTTCTTCAGGCGCGACTCGAAGGCCCGGATGTAGGAGCTGCCGGCGGCCCGGACGATCGCGTCTCGTTCCCGCGCGCCGGCCGGGGTCTCCCAGAATGAGATGCGGGCCTCGAGCGCCTTGCGGGAGTCGCCGATGTCCACGATGTGCCCGCGGGCCCATTCCAGGTATTCGCGGACCTCCTGCTCGGCGTCGACGAGCCGGCGGGGATCGAGCTTGTGGACCGTCTTGAAGTGCGCGATGATCGGCGTCCATTCCTCCATGTCCTTGATGCCCTCACGGGTCTTCGCCAACGCCTCGGTCAGGCCGGAACGCCGCGCCTTGAGGGTGTCCATCGGGTTGCGCATCTCCTCGGCGCTCAGGGTCTGCACGTAGTAGCCGCTGTGCGCCCACAGGTTGCGCGCGTAGCCTTCGGGGTCCTCGAGGTAGGCGCCCGGGTCGCCGTCGACGTTCGTCCAGTTGAGCTGGGTCTGGATCGTCCAGTCGATCAGGCGCGAGCCGAACTCGTCGCCGCGATAGTGATACTCCGCGGCGCGGTGAATTCCGGCCTTCTTCGCGCGTTGCTGCTCGAAGGCGTGCCCGAACAGCTCGTGGCCGAGCGTGCCCGCCATCGACACGCGCCGCCAGCCCGGCTCGGCGTGCAGGTACGCGCGGCTGAGCGTGACGACCGGGGGCTCCTTGTCGACGCTCGTGCTGCCCTGCGTGCCCGAGACCGTCGTGACGCCGTCCTTGTAGGAGGTCGTCGCCCCGTCCAGCGGCGCCAGGACCACCTCGGCCTTGGCGCCCTCGAGGACGAACTGCCGCGCGAGCTCCTGGCCGAGCTTGGTCTTGAGGATTCCGTCGACCGCGTCCGCGACGACCTCGCGGTCGGCGGGCTGGCCCCGGATCACGAGACGGGAGAGGAACCGGGCCTGGAGCACGCCGGGATCGGAAAGGGCGAGCCCTCGGGCCGCCTCGGGGGCGGGCCCGGTCAGGGTGTCGCGCCGCGCTTCGCCGCCGTCGAAATTGACGGCGGGCGCCCCCGCGCGGGATCGCGGCGACGGTTCCGGCGGACGGACGCGCCGCCCCGGCCCGGACCGGCGCCGGACCGGCGGGGCCGCGGGCGAACCTCAGCGCGAAGAGCTCGGCCGCCTGCGCGTTGGTCAGCGCGGGAGCGCCCGGCAGGAAGGCGTCGTGCAGGCGGCCGCCGCGGATCGAGTAGCGCGCGCCGCCGTCGAGCGCGAGCACGGCCTCCTCTGTCCGGGACCGAAGGCGTCCTTGGCCGCGGCGTCGAACGGCGCGCCGGGCTCGCCCGCCAGGCAGGCGGACACGAGAAAAAGGACGGCCAACACGGCGTTTCTGAGCGCTCGGGACATGAGGGGGCGCCTCGTTCCCAGTATAGCCCCGGGCCCGTCCGCGCGCCAGGCTTAGTTAGGTTGGATCAGCCGTACTTGTACTTCACGCCCTGGCCGCCCCCGGCCACTCGCAGACGATGTTGTCGAAGGGGCAGAGCATGCGGCAGGCGCCGCACTCGATGCAGTTCTCGTAGTTGACGATGACCTTGTTGTGGGCGGCCTCCCACTCGTAGACCTTGGCCGGGCAGACCGTGGTGCACGGCTTGTCCTTGCAGGAGGTCACGCACGGCGAGTCCGCGCCGGAGTTCTTGAGCGTGATGTGCGTCTCGGGGGCCTTCTTCCACTCGATGTGGCCGAGCTTCGCCTCGACCGTCGTCTCGATCTTGATGTCTTTGATGTCCATTTAGATCGCCACCTTGCGCAGAGGGAAGAGGTCCTTCGCGACGCGGAAGAAGCCGCGCTTGGCCACCATCCCGATCGCCGTCTTGAGATGGGTGCGCTTGGGCACGCCGTCGGCGGAGAAGCGGAGCTGGGCGAGCTCGCAGGCGAGCTTCGGGTAGAACTCCAGGAAGCCCGGGGAGTTCTCGACGTGGTGCTCGAGGTCCTGGATGTCCTCCATGTCGGGCAGGACGTAGCTTTCTTCGAGCTTCTTCTTGTAGAGGGAGAGCGTCGCTTCCGAGTAGTCCCCTTTCTTCTTGGCCTCGATCACGGTCTCGCCGGCCAGCTTGCCGGCCGTCATCGCGAGGTTGCTGCCCTCGCGGTAGGCGGGGTTCGTCATCTGGGCGGCGTCGCCCGCGACGAGGAAGCCGGCCTTGGCCAGCGGCGGCATGGACTTGTAGCCGCCTTCGGGGATCAGGTGCGAGGAGTACTCGAGCGTCTTGCCGCCGGAGATCAGCTTCTTGACGAGCGGATGCGACTTCACGTACTCGAGGTGGTCGGAGGGGCGCAGGCCCTTCTTCTGGTAGTCGGTGAGCTTGCAGCCGACGCCGAGCGCCAGCGACTCCTTGTTCGTATACAGGAACGCGTACCCGAGCATACCCAGCGAGACCGAGCCGAACATCTCCATCGTCGCCCCTTCGCCGGGGTTGAGCTGGAATCGGTCCTCGATGACGGAGGACGGCAAAGCGATGACCTCTTTGGAGCCGAGCGCGACTTCCGACGGCTTGAGCTCGTCGATGAAGCCCGCCTTCTGAGCGATGATCGAATTGACCCCGTCGCAGGCGATGACGACGTTGGCCGTGAGCTCGTCGCCCTCGGCGGTCTTGATGCCGATGACCTTGCCGGTGGCGTCCTTGAGCACGTCGCGGACCATCATGCCGCAGTACACCTCGGCGCCGGCCGCCTCGGCCTGCTTGGCGAACCACTGGTCGAAGTGGACGCGGATGATCGAGTAGCAGTTCGGGATGCCCTCGAGGAACTTCTGGGACTTGTAGCCGACGGTGACGTAGCTGTCCTCGGTCGTGATGCAGGTCTTCTGCTCGACGATCGGGCGCTCCACGGGGGCGTCGGCGGCCTTCCAGAACTCGGGGACGAGCTCGTGCAGCATCTTCGAGTACAGCACCGCGCCCTGCACGTTCTTGGCGCCCGGGTACTCGCCGCGCTCGAGGACGACGACCTTCAGGCCCGCGCGCGCCATCGTGATCGCCGCCGCGAGGCCCGCGGGTCCGGCGCCGACGACGATCGCGTCGAAGCTGGGTTCCTCAGCCATGGCGGATCAGCCCGCCACCTTGGCCGAGGCGTCCTGCACGGTCTTGAGGAGCTCCTCGGTCTTGAAGGGCTTGGTCATGAAGCCGACGACCTGCGGGAACTTCTGGAAGAGGGTCTTCGAGGGCTCGAGCGCCGTGAGCACGATGATCGGGAGGTCCTTCGTCGTGGGCTCCTGCGCGATCTTGAGCTGCAGGGAGTAGCCGTCGATGCCGGGGAGCATCACGTCGAGGACGAGCACGTCGGGCTTGACCTTGGCGATCTCGTCCCAGGCGTGGCGGCCGTTGTCGCAGGTGTGGACCTCGAAGCCGCCGTGCTCGAGCGTGTATTTGACGAGGCTGAGCATCTCGGGTTCGTCGTCGATGACGAGGACTTTCTTGGCCATGGGCGATTTTTTATCAATTACCGCGGAAGAAGTCCATGGGCGGCTCGACGCCCTGCTTGCGCAGGCGGTCGTAGAAGCGGGGCATGGACCCCGTCGCGCGCATGACCGCGCTGCCCTTGCGCACCTCGCAGGAGAACAGATCCGAGATGGAAATCGTCTCGACCTCCATGCCCGTGAGCTCGCACACCTGCATGACCTTGCGCGAGCCGTCGCCCAGGCGCGCCATGAACACGATGAAGTCGACCGCCGTCGCGATGTTGGAGCGGATCGCCTTGAGCGGCATGTCCATGCCCGCCTGCAGCACCAAGGTCTCGAGCCGGCTCAACGCCTCTCGCGCGGAGTTCGCGTGCAGCGTGGTGAGCATCCCGTCGGCTCCGACGTTCATCGCCTGGAGCATGTCGGACGCCTCGGGCCCGCGCGTCTCGCCGACGACGATGCGGTCCGGGCGCATGCGCAAGGTGTTGACCACCAGGTCGCGCAGGGTGACGTCGGGGCGGCCCGCGGCGTCGCGGATGCGGGTACGCAGGTACAGAACGTGCTTCTGCGGCAGCGCCAGCTCCGGGGTGTCCTCGAGCACGACGACGCGCTCTTCGGGCTCGACGGTCGCGGCCAGCGCGGCGAGCAGGGTGGTCTTGCCCGAGCTCGTACCGCCGGCGATCAGGACGTTCTGCTTCTGGGCGACGAGGTAGGAGAGGAAATCGGCGCAGCTCTGGGACAAAGTTCCCGCGTTCACGAGCTCCTCAAGCGAGGGACGCCGCGCGGGACGCTTGCGGATGGTGACGGTCAGGCCCTTCGCCAGCGGAGGCGCGATCACGTGCACGCGGGAGCCGTCGACGGCGGAGAGGTCGGCGTAGGGCCGGTCCTGGCCGAAGCTCTCGCCCGTGCCGATCACGCCGTTGAGGAACGCCGCCACGTCCTGCTGCGTCGGCGCGACGAGCAGGCGCTGGACGCCCTTGCCCTCGGTTTCGGCGTATACGGAGCCGTCGGGATTGACCATCAACTCGACGACGGTCGGGTCCTCGAACGCGGCGACGAGTTTTTCGATGTCGGGCATTCGCGGATTCTATCTTATAATTACTAAATGCTCAGGCTCCTCGCCGCCCTCCTCGTCGCCGCACCCGCCGCCGCCGCTCCCGACGCCGTCTTCGACGGCGCCCGGATTTTCGGAGCCGCCGCCGCCCCAGTCGCCGGCTCTTGGCGCCCCTCGCCGCCCGCGCTGATCAAGGCCGCGGCGAACGCGCCGGCCCCCGCTCCCGCTCTCGAGCCGGCCGCGGAATCGAACGGCTTCACCGGTTCGGGCTGGCTCGGACCCTACGCCGAGGACGACTTCGAGCTCACGACCGGCCGCTGCCTCGTGTGCAAAGCCCCCGAGGAGGGCAAGTGGTACTTCCTGGACGAGGTCATCGCGACCCCCAAGTCCGGCCGCGCCGCCCTGATCTGGATCGGCTCGAAGGAGATGCACGAGGGCGTGAAGATCTCCGCCGACGGCAAGCTGGCGACGCTCAAGGACGGGACGATCGTCCCCTTCGCCGTCGTCGCCAAGATCGAGCCGAACCGCTCCTACTACGACGCCTCGAGCGTCGATTACTTCTCCGGCCGCTCCGTGCGCGTGCGCGGCGAGATGATCGAGAAAGACGGCGTGAAGACCTTGGTCGCGCGCACGATCTGGCCCGAGGACTGGCGCGTCGACGTCGCGAATATGAAGGAAGGCGACGCCAAAAACGCGGCCGACGTGGACGCCCTCGTCGCCGCCGACAAGGGCGGCGCGAAGGCTCCGTTCGAAACCACCCTCCTGTGGGCGCGCGAGGGAGCCGGACGCGCGTGGGAAGGAAAGCCGGTCATGGGCTTCATGCTCAACGGCGCCCAGGGAGACGACGACGAGGCGCTCGCCGGCCACTCGAGCCTCTTCACCGGCCGCATGGGCCCCGATGGCTCCATGGCCGACTGGCTCTTCGACAATTTCTACGACATGAACACGTACAGCGAGAAGGGGATCGTCGCGGCGATGACCCCGATGGACAAGTACATGGCCGACCTCAACAGCGGCCAGAGCTGGTACCGCCCCTCCTACGTGCTCGTCATGGTCATGAAGTCGGACCGCGCGCCGAAGCTGTTCCAGGAGTCGTTCAAGGAGCAGTACGAGAAGTACTACTCGCAGGCGATCAAGTACGACCGGACCGACAAGAACTGCACCGCGCTGATCTCCGACCCCGTCCGAGAGAAGGGCTGGAAGTTCCCCGAAGCCGGGAAGACGCCGAAGCCGGTCGCGTGGCTGATCTCGCGCGCGGTGGCGCTCGCCTCCGACAAGGAGGCCGGCGAGCAGATCCGCAAGTCGCTGCGCGCCGAGCCGACTCGCCACTTCCCGCGCTCGCAGTTCTCCTCGGTCGGCGGCGACCTGCTGACGATGGCGGGCGCCTTCGGCGCCGAGCCTCACTCCCGCGAGTACACGCCGCTCGAGCGCGACATCCAGGAAGACCTCGAGGCCGTCCTGTTCGTGCGCCTGCCGCAGCTGCCGTCGAGCCGCGAGATGGGCCGCGATCCCGCGGGCGGCGTCGTCGACTACTTCACGCGCACGCCGATGGACCGCTCGAAGTGGAAGACCCACCCCATGCCGTCCCGCCCGTTCCCGCCTCCGAGCAAGCCCTAATAAAAGGTAAAGGGGTCAGACCTTACACGTTTCACTTTCCTCAGGATTCGCCGTGAGGGAAAGTGAAACGTGTAAGGTCTGACCCCTTTTCCCTAAAGGACGGGAGGGTCGACGAGGGAGCGCAGGGCGCCGACGAGGGCGTCGGCGGTGGGGAAGCGGCGCGCGGGATCGGGATCGAACGCGCGGGCGAAGAACGCGTCCAGGCCCGCCGGAGCGCCCTTCGCGAGGGTCGACGGCGCCAGGTAGCGGCCCATCGAGCGGTCGGTGCCGCGCGGGAAGGCGGGGCGCCCCGTGAGTCGGGCGTACAGCGCCTCGGCGAGCTCGAGAGGATCGGGAGCGCTCTTCGCCGCGGCGACGGCCGCCGCGAGCGCCTCGCGCGGGGTCAGGCGACCGGTTCCCGGCAGGAGCGGGGCGCGCGCGGCCTCGGGCTCGAGTTCCTCGTCGGCGCGCGAGGCTTTGCCCCACACCCAGCCGAACAGGGCCGAGACGGCGAGAATGACGAGGATGGGCCCGAGCTTGTCGGCGGCGACGGGCGGAGGAGGAGGCGGCGCCAGACGGCGCAGGCCCGCCTCGGCGTCGGCGGCGAGGGAGGCGTCGAGCTCGGCGGCGCGCTTGTACTCGGCCTCGGCGTCGGCGCGTCGGCCGCGCGACTCGAGCGAGAGGGCCAGGACGAGGCGCGCGCGGCCGCTGCCGGGCGCCAGCGCCGCCGCGCGCTCGGCGTCGGCGCGCGCCCCGTCGAGCTTGCCGGCGGCCAGGCGCGCGTTGGCGCGCAGGACGAGCCGAGCGGGCGTTTCGCCGAGGGCCAGCGCCCGCGAGGCGGAGCGCTCGGCCTCGGCGGCGTCGAGCGAGGCCAGGGCGGCCAAGCCGAGCTGCTCGTGGGCGCGGGCGTCGCGCGGCGCCGCGGCCGCGGCCTCCTCGGCCTTGGCCCGCGCGCCCGCGACGTCGCCGGCCGTCAGGCGCACGACCGATTCGCGCAGGGCCTCCTCGACGCCGGCGCGTGCCGGCGCGGCGGCGAACAGGAGCAGCAGCGCCAAAGTCTTCTGAAGGAAGAACACGTCGAGGACCCGGCCGAACTTCTCGCCGACCTGGCGCAGGCGCCCGGCCTCGAAGAAGCCGCGCTTGACGTGCAGCGCGACGCTGGCCTCGTTGCCCTCGCTGATGCGCGCGATCACCTGGCGCAGGCCGGCCTTCTTGCCGGCCGCGAGGATCGAGTCCAGCAGGGCCCCGCCGTGGCCGCGCCCGCGCGCCTTCTCGTCGATGTAGACGGATATCTCGCACGTCGCCGCGTAGGCGCAGCGGTCGGAGTACGGGGAGAGCGAGGCCCAGCCGACGACCTTCCCCCTTCCTCGGAGACGAAGACCGGGTGATCGGGGTCGTGCTTGCGGAACCACTCGAGCTGCTGCGCGTGCGTCTTGGGCTCGGTGTCGAACGTCCCCGTCCCGCGCAGGACGTCCTGGTTGTAGATGTCGGTGATCGACGGGAGGTCCGCCTCGACGGCGGCGCGGATCGCGGCCATGGTTCAGTCTAGTATAATCGAATTCTTGAAGCGCTCCGAATTCGCCGCCCGCGTCTGGTCCAAGCTCGTCGCCTTCGAGTCCGAGCAGGGCTTCTTCCCGCGCGGCTCATCGGTGCTGGCCGCCGTCTCCGGCGGGCCGGACTCGGTCTGCCTCGCGCACTGGCTCGCGTTCCAGGCGCGGCGCAAGGGGCTGCGCGTGGAGCTGCTGCACGTCCACCACGGCCTTCGCGGCCGCGCGGCCGACGCCGACGCTCGCTCCGTGCTCGCGCTCGGCAAGGCGCTCGGCCTGCCCGCCTCCGTCGTGAAGGCGCCCGTGCGGGCCGCCGCGAAAGCGCGCGGCCTCGGGCTCGAGGAAGCGGGACGCAAGGCGCGCTACGCGGCCTTGCTCGCCCGCGCGCGCCGCGGGCGCTTCGCCGCGGTCGCGACCGGACACCAGCTCGACGACCAGGCCGAAACCGTGCTTCTGCACCTGCTGCGCGGCACGAGCCTCGAGGGGCTCGGCGGAATCGCGCCGCGGCGGGCGCTCGCGCCGCGCGTCTCGCTCGTGCGCCCGCTGCTGCCCCTGACGCGGGCGGAGGTCGCGCTGTACCTGAAGGCCAACGGGCTGACCGCCCGCGAGGACGCGAGCAACCGCGACCCGAAGTTCACGCGCAACTGGGTGCGCCGGGAGATCCTCCCGCGCCTCGAGCGGCGCGCGCCGGGCGTCAAGGAACGGCTGTCGGGGCTCGCGGCGAAGGTCCGCGCCGCGACCGGGCGCTAAGGGCGCGCGGAAACGACGCGCAGCGACTTCAGCACCGGGGGTCGAGCGGCCGGTCGATCCCGTCGCGCGTGATCCGCGGCACCGCGGCGATCGCCTTCGCGGCGTCGAGCCCCTCGACGAGCTCTCCGAAGCGCGTGTGCAGGCCGTCGAGGTCGGGCGCGGGCGCGAGCGTCACGAAGAACTGGGTCTGCGACGTTCCCGGTCCCCAGCTCGCCATGCCGAGGAGGCCGGGCCGGTCGAACTTCCCGCCGAACTCGTCGGCGACGGGGCGCTTCGGGTCGCCCTTGCCGTCGCCGCCCGGATCGCCTGTCTGGATCAGGAAGCCCGGCGCGACGCGGTGGAAGACGAGGCCGTCGTAGAACGGCTTGGGCTCCGCGGCGAGCGCGCGCAGGTGCGCGACCGTCTTCGGCGCCGCCTTGGGATCGAGGCGGGCGACCATGCGCCCCTTCGTCGTCTCCATCACGAGCCAGGCCTCGGGCGCGGCGCACCCGGAGGCCAGGAGCGCGGCCGCCAGCGCGAGGCGCCTCATCGCGCGGCCTTGAGCAGCGCGGCCGGGTAGCCGACGTCGAGGACCTTCAGCGTCCCCACCTGCGGCTTGGCGTGCGCGGCGAGCAGGCCCTTCTTGGCGAGGCCGAGGGCCAGGGTCAGCTCGGCCGTCACGAACACGCCGCTGTGATAGCCGGTGTCCGGGTGCAGTCCGGACGGGATGTCGATAGCGACGACGGGCTTCTTGGCCTTGGTCAACTCGCGGATCATGTGGTGGATCGCGCCGGCGGGCTTGCCCGTCGCTCCCGTGCCGAGCAGCGCGTCGAGGGCCAGGTCCGCCGCGGCGAGCGCCTCCGCGAGTCCCGCCTCCGCGCCGGCCTCGCGCACGTCGACGCCTGCCGCCTTCGCGCGCTCGAGGTTCGCGCGCACGAGCTCGGGATAAGGCGCTCCGGTCTTGGGCGGGCACAGGAACGCGGTCACCGACGCGCCGCCCTCGCGCAGGACGCGCCCCGCGACGAGCCCGTCGCCGCCGTTGGCGCCGCGCCCGCAGCAGACGACGACCTTGGCCTTCGCGGAGTCGATCCCGCGCGCGCCCAGGAACGCCGCGCACTCGGCCGCGACCGCGCGGCCGGCCTTCTCCATGAGCTCGAGCGCGGGGATGCCGTGCTGGGCCGTCGCGGCCGCGTCGAGCGCGCGCATCGACGCGGCTCCCACGACCGGAAGCCCCTCCCACGTCGAGGGGATCGGCTCCTTCACGTCAGCCCCAGCTGCGCAGCGCGGCGAGCACGACGCCGAGCGTCGCGAGAAACGCGGCGAGCAGCGCGAGCAGGACCGCGGCGAGGTAGGGCAGGCCGAGAGTCAGCCACGCGCGCCCGCCGCCGACTCCGTACTCGTCGCGGATGCCCCGCGCCTTGAAGGACAGCGACCAAAGGCCGATCAGGAAGAACGCCAGGCGCACGACCCAGCCGGGCTTGGAGAGCGCCGCCTGCGCGAGCAGGACGACGGGCGGCGCGGCGAGCCACGCGAGTTCCGAAAGGCCGAGGTGAACGAACAGGGCGCGCGCGTCGCCCCGCGCGCCGCCGAGATCGAGGATCAGGTGAAGCAGCGCGGCCGCGACGAAGGTCACCACGGCGTGCCAGACGAGCGAGAGCGCGAAAGCCGGCCACCCGAACGGCAGCAGGCCTCCGCCCGTCAGCGCCTGCGCGACGTAGAGGCTCGTGGCGCCGAGAAGGACGCCGAGCAGGCCCAGCGCCGCCGGCCGCCGCTGACGGATCAGCGCGGAGGCGTGCGCGCGGTCCTCGAACCAGTCGTAGAGCAGCTCGACGGCGTCCATGCTACCAGCCTCCCGACCACGCGTACAGCAGGCCGCGCGGCATGGCCTTCGCCGCGTCGACGGTCACGCCGGCCGGGCCGAGGCCCAGCGTCAGGCGCGCCCGCGTCTCGAGCAGCTCGAAGATGTCGTTGAGCTTCTCCGTGTCGCGGCGCACGCGCGGCTTCTCGTCCTTGATGCCGCCGAGCTCCGCGGCGAGCTTCGTCGCGTCGAGCGAGTCGCCGAGCTGGTCGACGAGCTTGAGCTGCAGCGCCTGGTTGCCGGAGTAGATGCGCCCATCGGCGAGCGGCTTGACCTCCTCGACGCTGAGCTTGCGGCCGTCGGCGACGGCCTGCACGAACTGCCCGTAGGCGTCGTCGATCAGGGACTGCAGAATCTGCCGCTCCTCGGCCGTCATCGGGCGCGCCGGCGACCCGATGTCCTTGTGCTTGCCGGACTTGATCGGGTCGGACTTGTAGCCGACCTTGGCGAAGAGCCCTTCCATGTTCCCGACGTTGAAGATCACGCCGATCGAGCCGGTCAAAGTGCCCGGGTGCGCGACGATCTTGTCGCACGCCGCGCCCAGGTAATAGCCCCCGGAGGCGGAAACGTCGCCGAACAGCGCGACGAACGGGATCTTCTTCTCCTTCTTCACTCGCTGGATGCGCATGTAGACTTCCTGGACGGCGCCGACGCTGCCGCCGGGCGAGTTGATGTCCAGCACGATCGCCTTGACGCCCTTCGTCTCGGCGAGCTGCTCGATGCGGCGCGCCCACTGCTCGGCGCCGCGCTCCCACGGCTTGCCCGACTCCGACGACATGATCGGGCCGCGGATCGAGACCCAGCCGACGGAGTCCTTCGGCTTGAGGTTGAGCAGGCTCTTGCCGGCCTCGCCCGAGCCGGCCTTCTTCGGCCCGTCGCCGCGCGTCTTGACGATGAGGACGACGCCCGCGAGCAGGGACAGCGCGTGCAGGCCGATCAGCGCGGCGATGAGGCGCCGCTTGACGCGCCGCGGGCTCAGTTGGTGCGGCTCGAGCGGCGCGCCGCCGGGCGTCTCGGGAATCTGGTCCATGATGAAGCTCCTTAACTCGAACGGCGCAGGGCGTCGCTGTCGACGACCCTGTTGCGGCCCGCGGACTTGGCGGCGTACAGGGCCGCGTCGGCCCTGGCCACCAGTTCCTCCGGCGTGCCCGCGTCGCGCGGGAAATGAGAGATCCCGATCGACACCGTCACGCGCAGCTCCTCGAAGCCGACGGAGAACAGTTCCGCCTCGATCGCGGCGCGGATGGCCTCCGCCTTGCGCAGCGCGCCCGCCGGCTCGGCGCGCGGCAGGACGATAGCAAACTCCTCGCCGCCGTAGCGCGCGACGAAGTCCGTGTCGTAGACGAGGCCGTTGAGCACCGCGCCGAGGCGCTTGAGCACCTGGTCGCCGAACGGGTGGCCGAAGCGGTCGTTGAGGCTCTTGAAGTGGTCGATGTCGAGCAGCATGACGCCGAACGTCGTCTTGAACGTCTTGGCGCGCACGAGCTCCTCGCTGATCTTCTTGTCGAAGGCGCCCCGGCGGCGGACGCCGGTCAGGCCGTCGATCTCGGAGAGACGCTCGACTTCCTGGAACAGCTTCACCCGCCGGAAAGCGACGCCGAGCTCGGACACGAAGGACTGGGTCTTGGCCAGCCACGCGTCCGGCGCGACGCCCTCCGGCACGCGCGAGTACAGGTAGCCGAGCACCTCGGCCCCCTCGCGGATCGGCAGGACGACGGCTCGCTCCGGGCGCTCGAAGGCGCGCGGCGCGGCGCCCTGCTCCTGCAGCAGCCGCTCGAGCGTCGCCCAGGCCGCCCCGGGCGACGTCCGCAGGCCGCGCACGGCGAGCGGCCGGACCTCCCCTCGCCGCGCAGGCCGGCGACGTACAGCGCGTACTCCACGCGCGGTCCGAAGTACTGCTCGAGCGCCGCCTCCACGCGGGGACGCGCGTCGTCCCAGGACAGCGCCTCCGAGAGACTCTTGACCATGCCGTACAGCGCCGAGGCCTCGCGGTGGGCGAGCTCGGCGTTCAT
This sequence comes from Elusimicrobiota bacterium, assembly GCA_023213235.1. Classification (GTDB taxonomy): domain Bacteria; phylum Elusimicrobiota; class Elusimicrobia; order UBA1565; family UBA9628; genus GWA2-66-18. Next base: position 2,697,314 of record CP096137.1, read on the forward strand.
GCCCCGCGCCTTGAGGCCGCGCAGCTCCTCGGCCATGCGCTCGCGCTGGGCGCGCACACCGGAGAGCCGCTCGAGCAGGACGGCGTGCTCCTCCTCGCGGCGGCGCGCGAGGCGCCAGGCGAGCGCGCACCCTCCGGCGCTCCACAGCGCGGTCAGCGCCGCGGCGGCCCGTCCGGACGCCGGGGCGGCCGCGACGAGCGCCGCGCCGGCCGCGAGGGCCAGCCCGAACATGATCCCGGCCGCGACGGAGCGGCGCGGATAGGCGGCCCACAGCGCGAGCGCCGGCAGCGCGGCGACGGCGGCGGCGGTCTCCCAGGTCATCCGACCACCTGGTTGCGCCCGCCATGCTTCGCGCGGTAAAGCCGCTCGTCGGCCACGCGCACGAGCTGCGAGGGCGTCGTCGCGTCCGTCGGGAACGCCGCGACGCCGAGGCTCATCGTCGCGCGCGTCGGCGCGCCGTTGAACGTGAACGGCTCCTGAGCGACCCGCGCGCGCACGCGCTCGGCGAGCGAGACCGCCTCGGTGCGCACGAAGTTCGGCAGGATGATCGCGAACTCCTCGCCGCCGTAGCGCGCGACGAAGTCGACGGGCCGGGCGAACGAACCCAGGATCGCGGCGAGCGTGCGCAGCAGCTGGTCGCCGGCCTGGTGGCCGAAGCTGTCGTTGTAGCGCTTGAAGTGGTCGACGTCGAGCATGATCAGCGCCAGCGGCGTCTGCGAGCGCCCGGCGCGCAGCACCTCCTCCTGCAGGCGCTGCTGGAACGCGCGGTGGCTGTGCAGCTGTGTGAGCGAATCGTGCGTCGCCTGGCGATGGACGCTCTCGTAGAGCCGGATGTTCTCGAGCGAGAGCGACGCCATCGTCGCGAACAGGTCGGCCGTGCGCACCTCGTCGGGACCGAACGCGCCCGCCTCGTCGCTCTCGAGCTTGACGAAGCCCGCCGCCTGGCGCATCACCTTGAGCGGGATCGCCACGCCGGAGACGAAGCGCGCCCCGGGCACGACCTGCTGCTCCTGACGCGCGTCCTTGATGAGCACGGGGCCTCGGCGGCGCTGGGCCGCGAGCAGCAGCGGGTCCTCGGCGGCGGCGCCGGTGACGGTCACGCGCGCGGCGGGGAAGCGGTCCGCCAGGATCGCGATGAGGCGGGCCTGCACCTCGCGGCCGTCCATCGTGCCCGACAGGCTCTTCGCCGCGTCGGAGAGGTCCCGGCGCAGGCGCGTGTCGACGCCGACGGTCTCCTCGTACGACCGGTAGTACTTCAGGTCGCGGTCGTCGTCGCGGATCTGGTCCTGCAGGTTCATCTGCTCGAGCAGCATCTCGCGCTCGTCGCGGAACTGGCGCCCGCGGTGCGCGGCCTGCGCCCCGGCCAGCAGCCACAGGCTCGCGACTCCCGCCGCGAGCGCCGGCCGCGCCGCCTCCGACCGCGCCATGAGCACCGCCCCGACGACGGTCGCCAGGAAGGTCAGCACGACGGGAGACTCGCCGTCCTTGCGCAGGTCCGACCAGAGCAGGCACAGCCCGCACGCGGGGAGCGCCGCGGTCCCGAGTTCGGGACGCGCGACGACGAGGAGGACGAGGCCCGAGAAGAGCCCGTAAGACCCGAGGAGGGTGACGGCGCGTGAATCGGCCATGTGCGCGGCTTCCGACGGAGTATAACAGGCGCCGGGACGCCCGCAAGGCCGCCTCCTTAATTAGGAGGCGGCGATGGAGATTGGTGGAGGTGGCGGGATTTGCACCCGCGTCCAAACGGCGCCGGCCGAAGTCACTACAGGCTTAGCCCATCCTCAATTTCGCCCAAGGAAAACCGATGGACGCGTGCTCCTTAGGCTAACCCCGTTCGGTCTTAGGCCCCCGCCCACGGAATAACAGGGAAGGACCGCATCCTGCTCATTACACTGGCGACCCTCTAGCAGGCGTCAAGGACCAGCGTGTGCTCACTGCGGTTTAGGCAGTGGCCCAGGCCAACTGAGTGTTGGCAGTTGTTGTTTGGTCCGGTTTTGAAGAGGCCCTGACCAACCTCTGCCTGCGACTTTCGGATCAACGACATTTGTCGAAGCTAGGTCACCCCCGACTCAGACAGTATACCAGGGGGAGCCCCCGTCGGCAAGGGCGCGGAACGATGGCCTATTCAGCGGCCATGGGCGTTCGGTCCAAAGTCAGGAGGTAATAGCCATAACCGAACAAGATCAGCCCGCCCAGGGCCGGTATGCCGAAGAAATTCGCGTCGGGGTATATAATGGGGTTTATGAAGATCAAAACTGTCCAAACAAGAACGGGCAGGAGGCGCAATGAACCTCGGCGTAATACGGTGATTTGCGCCCCATGATTTTGTGTTTTCCTATAGGTCCACAATGCGGCCACGCCCACGACGATCATACCCAGCCAAATCAGCAGTTGTCCCGTCATCGAGATCGAAAAGAGAAACATCGCGGATGAAACGAACGCGTCGCGGTTCAGCGACTTCATATTCGCTCGTAGGATCAGCCAAAATGGAAAAGGAATCAGCATAAGAACGGAAATGAGAATCACGAAATAAGAAACCGCCCGCAATGCCTGCCGCGTAACCGAGTCGAATTCCTCGGAACTCATTCGATGTCCTGAGCACGTCTATTCAGAATCCGATGAAGTCTGATAAGAATCTCTTTTGAGTAGCCATACAGCATAGGCAATGACCGAGATCGCGAAAATGGCTGTGAGCTGAAAGGCCCCGGTGTGGGCCGTATACACCAGCTGAACTATGCCGACGAGCATAACGGGAGCAAAGCGGAGCAAGCTGTATTTAACAAATCTCGTCGATTCGTCCTGGTCTCCCTGGCTGCGGACCCAAACACTCAAGCCGACGAGTAAAAAAACGTTCCTACAAGTGAAATGTGCCCGAGGCCCCAGAGATTGGCGAACAAAGTGGCGGGAATCGGACCGAATATGGCCCGCTTAGCGGCGGCCAACAGTAGATATGGCGCCAACAACAAGACGGCGGCTCCTAAGATCGCGAAAGACAGTATCCTCAACGCCCGCCCACTGACCGATCGGCTCTGGGATTCCATATTCACTCCGGGTTCTCAGGTTCGGCGCTGAATCCGCCGCTCTGCAGGGCGTAATTTGTCGCTCGTGTGTATCCGACCATGCCGGCGCCTCCAACAAATGCTGCCGTCGGAGCAAAGATCGCAATCCCCACTGTTCCTGCCACTCCGACGCAAACAGGGTAAGGCAATCCATAAGCGGTCCACGGAGCGCACGGTCCCATCGAGACTACTCCAATTCCCACGCCGACGGCGGTGCCCACAAGCGCCCCGTTCTTCGCGCCTTTGATGGCGGCGGCATCTTCTTCAGGGCGAAGTCCGCGTGCGCGAAAGAATTGAATCGCTCTTTCCTGCGCGCGAGCGGAACTATCCTTTGCGTAAGCCGTTACGCGGTCGACGATTCCAGGTCCTGCGCTCCGGGACGCTTCAGCATCGATTCCGGGAACGTTCACCGGGCGTCTAGCTTGCACGGCGCTAAGAACTATCGGAGGTCGGCCCGGCGTATTCCCCGCGGATCCTTTAGTTTCAGGAGATTGATTCGAGGTATTCGAGGTATCCGGTTCCGGAACCGCGGAGGAACGCCCCTTGCAAGAATGGAGGAGGCGAACCGCTTCTTGGTCCGACGGCTCGCCGAGGTCTGCGTTTTTCTTGAGAACCGATTCCGCCGCCGTCTGACAAAGCCTGAATTCCTGCGCCTCGAAATGGACACGCCCCCGCGCCTTCGTCGGCGTCGGGTCGTCGGGATATCGCACCTCGATGCCGGAGAGCAAGATCACCGCCTCGGCGCGGCCGGTCGCGTCCAAACGAGACAGGACGAGGGCGTGGAGCGATTCGTTCTCGGCGGTCTGAGGGGCGCCCTTCAACGCCGCATCGAGGTCCTGGCGGAACTTCGCGACGAAGGCCGGATAGTCCGGCCGCTGCGCCGCTCCGGCTTTCTGCTCCTGTTCGAGGACGCCCTGCAGCCTTATCAGTTCGGGAGCGGGCTCTCCGAACGCGGTCGTCGCCACCAGCAGGAGGGGTGCCAGGCGCATGTGACTTTTGGAAGTGTAGCCCCGCCGACGGAAATCGTCAATGGGTCAGCGGCAGGCGGCGCGCGTGTTCCAGACGTTGCGGCCGAGGTAACGGCAGGCGAACCGGTCGGCGTTGTACGTGTCGTTGATGCGGTTCTTGAGCACCCACTCGACCGTCTTCTCCGCGGATTTGCGCGCGGAGTAGGGCCACTCCGACCGGTTGGCGATCCAGGACAACCACAGCGCGGCGATCGCGTGCGAGCCGCCCCCGTCGAAATCCTCGGCGATCGTCGGGTCGCAGCTCGGGTCGGAGCCGACGCCGGGGACCGTGCACGGGACGTGCCCGTAAGCGGGAATGCCGAGGTGGCGCGCCTCGTGGATGAGCTGTCCGGCGAGGTCGGCGCCGAGCTCGAGCTTGAAGTCGGCCTTCGTCAGGTGCAGGACGCCTTTCGCCTGGTCCGCGTACGCGTAGGACGCGTTCAAATCGTACTCGAGCCCCTTCATGCGCCGCCCGACCCAGCGCAGCATGTTCGGCGGCGGCGTCAGGCCTCCCCCGCCACGAGCGGCTCCTTGAACATCAAGGCGCCGCCGCGCGTCCACTTCGTCGAAGACAGGATGTAGGCCGCGCGGGCCGTGTTGATGTCGCGAATTTCCTCGGCGCTCAAGGACGACTCGCTCTTCGAGCACGCGAGCGGCGCGTGCGGCCACGTCGGCTTGAGGATCGCCCGGTAGGAGGGCCAAAGCTTGTCGAGCTCCGCGCAGGACGGAAGGGCCTGCTCCGCGGAGGCCGGAGCGGCGAGCAGGACGGCGGCGAGTGCCAGCGTTCTGTTCATCTCCCGTGAACTATAACAGCGGAACGGCTATTCGGCCAGGGCCCGCGGCTCGTCGGAGACGGTGTAGGACACGTCGGCCAGCTGCACGCCGCCGAGGGTGGGCTCCGGGACCTTCACGAGGCCGGCGCTCGTGTTTCCGACGAGGTCGCGCGCGACGACGCGGTAGGCGCCCGGCTCGGCGGGGATCGTCACGCGCAGGGCCGTCGGCGGCATGAAGCCGGGTGTGGCCTTCCAGTCCTGCTTGAGATCCTTCGCCTTGCCCGCGGCGTCGAGCTTCCAGACTCTCACGTGGGCGAGGCCGAGGTTTTCCTTGTCCTTGACCTCGACCTCGGCGGCGGAGCCCGTCACCATCCAGATCTGGGGCGGCAGGTCGTCGGCGATCAGGCGCATCAGGAACTCGCGCGGCGAGACGGCCTGGCCGGGGAAGCGGGAGTCGAAGACGGGGTAGCCGCCCGCGTCGAAGAACGGGCCCGGGTCGACGTGCGCGCGCGCGAGGCCCCGGTCGGCCTCCTCGTGCGTGATCACGTGGGCGCGGTCGCGCGGAAGGTTCGTCTCCTTGGCGATCGCGCGGACGAGCCAGGCGATCGACGCGTACATGCGCCAGTACGCGTCCGGGTCCCAGTCGGAGGCGATGAAGGGATTCGAGTTGTCCGGCTGCCCGGTCTCGGTCTCGATGCCGACGGAGGCCGCGTCGATCGCGCCGTTCTTGACGTGGTTGCCGATGTTCTCGATCTTGACCATGCGGATGACGCGGCCGTCGCGGCAGACCATGAAGTGGGCGGCCGTCTTCTGGCTGAGCAGCCAGCGGACGGAGCCCTCGCAGGCGCCGGGCTTGCCGGTCGCTCCGCCGGAGGCGTGCAGGACGACGTACTTGATCTCGCCGCGGTCGACGCGGTCGGCGGGCGTGACGCCCGTCTCGATGCGGCGCTTCTTCTTCTTGCGTCCGATGACCGTGCGGCTCAAGCCCTCCATCCGGTCGACCATGTCGGCGTACTCGAAATTGACCTGCTCGTCCTGCGGGATCAGGCCGGGGGCCGTCGAGAGCTTGATCGGCGCCGTCGGCGCGACGGCCAGGCCATCCTGGAAGCCCAGCGCGAGGCCGCTCTCGGACAGGCGGGCGCGGATCGCCTCATGGGCGTCGCCGTGCGCGGACGCGGTCCGCGGAAGCAGAGCCAGAAGCGCGGCGAAAACGGCGGCGCGGTGTCCCATCGAGGTCAGCATACCCCGGCCGGCGCGGCCCAGGAACGGTCCGAGGACCCAGAACGATCGGGCTAAAGGACCTAGGCCCGGGAGCGCGCGCCGCCGGCGGCGGCCGCGAGGGCCGAGACGAACTCCTGCGGCGTGCGGTGGCGGTTGTCGGGATCGGCCTGGAAGGCCTTCGCGAAGACCTCGTCGAGCGGCTCCGGCAGCCCCGCGATCGCGCGGGACGGCGCGATGTAGCTCATGTTGATCTTGTTCATGAGCATCCCCGCGCCCAGGCCGATGAACGGCAGCTTGCCCGTCAGCATCTCGTAGGCGCAGATCGCCAGCGCGTAGACGTCGCTCTCCTTGCGCACCACGCCCTGCTCCTGCTCGGGCGCCATGTAGGGCGGCGTGCCGACGACGGTGTTCGTCATCGAGTAGCGCGTCATCGCGTCCTTGGCCATGCGCGCGATGCCGAAGTCCATGACCTTGACCTCGTTCGAGCCGGTGAGCATCACGTTCGAGGGCTTCATGTCGCGGTGGATGACGCCGCGCGAGTGCGCGTACGTCAGCGCCTCGCCCATCGAGCGGGTCACGGACACCGCCTGCGCGGGCTCGAGGCGGCCGGCCGCCTGGACCAGATCATGGACGGTCCTGCCGTCGACGTACTCGAAGACGAGGTAGACGTCGTCGCCCTGCTCGGCGATCGCGTAGATGTCGACGATGTTCGGGTGGCGCAGCGCGGCGACGGTCTTGGCCTCGATGATGAAGCGGTCGCGCTCGCGCGGGTTGGCGCGAAGCTCCTCGCGCATCTTCTTGACGGCGACGCGGCGGCCGAGCGAGCGGTCCTTGCCCTCGTAGACCATGCCCATCCCGCCGGCGCCGATCTGGCGCACGATCTCGTACTGCCCGCGGATGAGCCCGCCCACCTCCCCGGCGACGGAGGCCGGCTGCGCCGTCGGCACGGCGCCGATGGACGGGCCCGTGCGCGAGGTCTTCGTGAAGGCCGAGACGACGGCCTCCTTGACCGGCGCCATCACGACCGACAGCAGGCCGAGGGCGAGCAACAGCCCGCCCGCGATGCCGGCGGCGACGACCACGCTGAAGCTGCGGCCGCGCGACGGCGCGGCGGCCGCGGCGCCCGCGGCGGGAGCGCCCTTCGGAGCCGTTTCGCCGGGGTAGAGGAACATCAAGTCTCCGTCGGCCGGCTCCATCGCCTGCTCGAGCGCGGCCTGGAACTTCGGATCGATCGCGGCGGCCGCGCGCAGCTCGGTCAGCATCGCCTCGCGGTTGCCCTGCCCGCCGAGCGCGTGCCCGCGGATCGCGAAGGCCCACGGATCCTTGGGGTCCGCGGCGGCCAAGCTCTCGGAGGTGGCCAGCGCCTCTTTGTAGCGGCGCGTCCGGTTCTCCGCCTGGCCCCGGATCCTCAGGAGCGAGCGGTTTTCAGGCGAGACGGCGAGCGCGGACATCGTCGCCTGGTAAGCGTCCTCCCAGCGTCCGACCCGGGCGAGGAGCGCGGCGCGCGCGTTGAGCGTGAGCGCGTTGTTCGGGTCGTCGGCCAGAGCCTTATCGAGATATTCGACGGCGCCCTGAGGATCGCCGAGCTTCAGAGAATTCTGCGCCGAGGCGATCGCCTGCTGCGCCGCCGCCGCGCGCGCGCTTCCGACGCGAAGAGCGGCGCCGCGGCCGAGGCGGAGGCCGTTCCCGCCGCGCCGGTTCCCCGGTCGCGCCGGGATCCCGCGCCCCCGCGGCGAGAGCCGCCGCCGTGGCGGCCGCCGACGCCCTGCCCGCGGCGCCGGCGTCGATGGCGTCCGCGCGGCCTTTCACGGAGTGCATCAAGGCGAGCGCGTCTTGATTGCCGGGGTTGCTGCTGAGCGCCGCCTTCGCGAGAGACATGGCCAGGGAGTAGTCGCCGCGCTTCGCGGCCAGCGCGCCGCCGGTGATCATCCCGTTCGTGGCCCCGGGCCCGGTCGCCGTATCCGCCGCGTTCTGGTGCCAATTCGGAGGCAGGACGATCGGGATCGCGGGCTCCTGTCCGCCGGGCGCGTTCGGCAGCGGCTGAACCGGCTGCGGCGTCCCCGGCGTCGCGACCGGGTTCGTCGGATTCACCGGCAGCGAGCTCACCGGCGCGGGATCGACGGGCGGATTCGGCGGGATCGGGGGCAGCGGCTTCGGCGGAACGCATTTCTCCGCGTTTTGCGCGCACTCGACGGAGGCCAAGCCGAGATTCACGACCAGGCTCGAGGCCTCGACTCTTCCGCGCCAAACGCGGTCGACGGGACTTACGTGCCCGTCCGGATTCCGGCTGCCCGAGGCGAGGAGGTCTCCGGCCGTCGAGGCGACTCCATGGCCCATCTCGGCGCCGGGCTTCTCCGCGGAGGCGTCTTTGGGCATTTCCGGCATCGCGGCGGTCTGTATCTTCAGCGCCGCCACCTGCCGAGCCGCTTCGACCTTCTGCTGGGTCTCCTCGGCCTTCTCGCCTCTTCTCTGTCCCTGGCGATAGATCTCGATGGCGTTCTGCTCGCCGCGAATCTGCTCGTTGATGACCCTCTTCAGGCGCCACAGCTCTTCTTGTCGATAGGGAAGGTCCTGCTTCAAGTACGCATCGGACTGCTCTTTGAAGTAGGTTTGGGCCGTCTTGAGCTGGACGAGCCACTCCGGATTCTTCGGGTACTTCTTCGCGAAGTCGTCGTGAACCTCCTGATAGCGCTCCAGCCCCTCCTTCACGACCTGTTCCTTCGTGAGCTGCTTGCTCCAGGGCCAGGCCCCTGCCGCGGCCGGCATGAAGAGAAGGAGTCCGGCGAGGATCGAAAGACGAGGGGTTCTCATGACGGTCTCCATGTCACGCGTTCGCGCGCGCGCCGCCGAGGGCGGTCTCGAGCGCGGCCGAGAATTCCTGCGGCGTCCGGTAGCGGTTGTCGGGGTCGGCCTGGAACGCCTTCGTGAAGACCTCGTCGAGCGCCGGAGCCAGGCCGCCGATCGCGCGCGACGGAGGGACGAAGCTCATGTTGATCTTGTTCATGAGCATCCCCGCGCCCATGCCCACGAAAGGCAGCTTGCCGGTCAGCATCTCGTAGGCGCACACGGCCAGCGCGTAGACGTCGCTTTCCTTGCGCACGTGCCCCTGCTCCTGCTCGGGCGCCATGTACGGCGGCGTGCCGACGACGGTGTTGGTGATCGAGTAGCGCGTCAGCGCGTCCTTGGCCATGCGCGCGATGCCGAAGTCCATGACCTTGATCGTCCCCTCCGGCGTGAACATGACGTTCGACGGCTTGACGTCGCGGTGGATGACGCCGCGCGAGTGCGCGTAGGCGAGCGCCTCCGCCGTCGCGCGCACGACGCGCGCCGCGTCCTGCGGACGCAGGCGCCCCTGCGCCTGGACGACGTCGTGGACGGTCTTGCCGTCGACGTACTCGAAGACGAGGTACACGTCGTCCTGGTCCTCGGCGATCGCGTAGATGTCCACGATGTGCGGGTGGCGCAGGGCGGCGACCGTCTTCGCCTCGATGACGAAGCGCTCGCGCTCGCGCGCGTTGACGCGCAGTTCCTCGCGCATCTTCTTGATCGCGACCTTTCGGCCGAGCGAGCGGTCGGTCCCTTCATAGACCATGCCCATGCCGCCGACGCCGATCTGACGGATGATCTCGTACTGGCCGCGGATGAGGCCGCCGACCTCCCCGGACACGGACGCCGGCTCGGACGTCGGAATGTCGAGCGGACGAAGGGCCGGGCCGGTGCGCGTGACCTTCGTGAACGCGGAGACGACGGACTCCTTCACCGGGGCCAGCACGGTCGACAGGAGGCCGAGAGCCAGCAGCAGCCCGCCCGCGAGCCCCGCGGCGAGAACGAGGCCGAAGCTGCGCTTCTTGCCGGCCGCGGCGGGCGCGGCGGCGGGGCCGGGATCCTCACCCGGGAAAAGGAACAGGACGTCCGCGTTCGACGGCAGCTGCAGAGAGGCCGCGTCGGCGGCCGCCTTGGTGAACGCTCCGTCGATCGAGGCGGCGCGCTTGATGTCGGACATCATCGAATCCTTGTCGCCGAGGCCGCCGTAGGCGTGCGCCCGGTTGGCGTAGCCCCACGCGCCGCGCGGATCGGCCTCGATCGCGCCGTTGGAGGAGGCGAGCGCGTCGCGCCACGACTTGAGGCGGTTCTCGGCGAAGGCCTTCGTGTTGAGCAGGCCGGCGTCGCGCGGCGCGAGCGCCAGGCCCGCGGCCGCCGACGCCGCCGAGGCGCGGAAGTCTCCGCGCTGAGCGTAGATCGCCGCGAGGAACGAGTGGGCGTCGGCGCTGGACGGATTGAGCTCGAGGGCGCGGCGCGCGAGCGCGACCGCCTGCGCGAAGTCTCCGAGCGCCCAGGCGCGGCGGGCCTCGGCGAGCTTCTGCCCGGCGGAGATCGCCGCGGGGCTCGTCATCCCCTCGATCTCGCGCGGCGCCGACAGGGCCGGGAAAGACGCGAAGCCGGCCGGGCCGGACGGGGCGCGCGACGCCGCCGCGGCCGGAGAATTTCGGTACGCCGCCGTGGCGCCTGACGAGGAAGAGCCGACGGCGGCGGCGATCGCCGCGCGCTCGGCGGGCGAGACGCGGCCCTCGACGGACTTGAGCAGGCCCATCAAGACGGGATCGCCGGGCTTGAGCTTGAGCGCCTCGAGCGCGTCCTTGTAGGCGCCCGCGTAATCCCTCTCGGCCATCTTGAGCCCGCCGCGCATGCCGAAGGCGTCGGCCGTCCCGCCGAGGGAGATCGCCTTGTCGAGAGCGGCGCGCCCGCCCGCGACGTCGCCGTCGGCGAGCTTCGCGGCGGCGTCGATGGAATGATTCGCCGGATTGTTGGGATTGTTGCGGATCATGTCGCCGATGTGGCCGCGGTTGGGAAGGCCGTTGTTCCAGTCCCGCGCGTCCTCGCGCTTCTTGCGCCACTCGGCCATCGCCTCGACGTACTCGGGATGGAAGTTGTCCATGACGACCTGCCCCGGAATCGTGTGCATGTCGGTCTTGGCCTTCTCTTCGATGGCCTTCTTGCGCGCCTCGAACTCCTCCGGCTTGATCCGCCCCTCGCGCAGGTCGCGGTTGAGGCGCCAAAGCTCCTGGCTCTCTTTTATCTGAACGGCGAGCATCTTGGCGAAGGTGCCCGCATTGTCCGGAGGCAACTCCGTGACGCCGCCGCGCTGCAGGTTCTCGACGACGCCGTTGGCGGTGGCCATGATGACGTCCTTCATGCGCGGATTCTTCTGCGCCTCGGCCTTCGCGGTCTGGAGGATCTCGTCGATGACCTGCTGGACCGGGATCGGCTTGACGTCCGGGTCGGCGGCCGTCGCGGTGACCGGAACGTGCTCGCCGTGGCCCGACTTCCCGTCGGCGACGGGTTTAATGTCGACGCTCTTTTTCCTGTCTGACTGAGTCGAATGGTCGCCGGCGGCGTGGACGCCTGCCCCCCCGCCTCGCCGAGGGTTCCGGAGGAGTTCCCGGAGATGTCCGGCTTAATGCCAAGCCTCTGTTGAGTGGCCAACTTGGCCTGCTCGAGGGCAGCCTTTTCCTGGTCCGACATCATCGAGCTCTCTCCGTTTGAGCCGCACTTCTTTCCCGTCGGCTTGTTGACCGACTCGTGCCCGTCTTTCACGACTTCGTACTCGACGCCATTGGAGCAGAACGTCGTCGCACACAAGGTCGCTGGAATCGAAAGCAACGTAAACACGAGAAGGAGACGGAGAGGGGGCATATTCGTCATACCTTGAGTGTAGGGGGCTCCCGGGGCTGTCAAGGCGAGACGGCGCGTTTTACCGAGCTTTTAACGGCCCGAAACAAGGCCGTAAAACGCGTCAGCCGGCGGCGATGGCCCCGTCGAGCGCGCGCAGGAGCGCGGTGGGCGTGCTGTAGCGCTTGTCGGGGTCCGGGGCGAGCGCCTTGGCGAGAACCTCGTCGAGGCCGGCCGGCAGGGCCGGGTTCCGCTGGGACGGAGGAATGTGCTTGCCGTTGATCTTGTTGAGCAGCATCGCCGCCCCCGCCCTGGAACGGGAGCTGGCCGGTGAGCATCTCGTAGAGGCAGACGCCGAGGGCGAACACGTCGGACTCGCGGCGCACGGTGCCCTGCTCCTGCTCGGGCGCCATGTACGGCGGCGTGCCGACGACGGTGTTCGTCATCGACATCTTCGTGATCGCGTCCTTGGCCTGGCGCGCGACGCCGAAGTCCATGACCTTCACGCGCCCGTCCTCGGTGATCATGATGTTCGAGGGCTTGAGGTCGCGGTGGACGACCTGCGCGGCGTGCGCGTGTTCGACCGCGCCCGTCGCGGCGGCGAGGACGCCGCGCGCGGCCTCCGGCGACATCGGCCCGTCGGCCTTGATCGTGTCGGCCAAGGTGCGGCCCGTGACGTACTCGAACACGAGGTACACCTCGTCGCCTTCCTCGACGATCGCGTAGATGTCGACGATGTTCGGGTGGCGGAGCGCGGCGACGACCTTGGCCTCGTTGACGAAGCGGCGGCGCTCGTGCGGGTCGGCGCGGATCTCGTCGCGCATCTTCTTGACGGCGACGCGGCGCTCGAGCGAGCGGTCGGTGGCCTCGTAGACGACGCCCATGCCGCCGAGGCCGATCTCCTTGACGAGCTGATACTGAAGCCAGAAGGCGCCGCCCGGGGACTGCGGCAGCGGCGTCGCGACGGCCGCCTCGGTGCCCTCCGCGTCGGAGGAGGCGAGCACGCGGCGGATCGTCCCGCCGACCTTCTCGCGCCAGCTCGCGGAGACGACGTGCAGGATGCCGAGCGCGATCAGGATGCCTCCCATTCCGGAGAGCAGCGCCAGGCGCGCGAAGCGCCGGCCGCGCGGAGCCTGGGGCTCGGCGGGGGCGGCCGCCGCGGCGGCGGCCGCGGACGCGTTGTCGTCGAAGAGCAGGCTCAGGTCCTGGTCCTCGGGCAACTGCAGCGCCCGCTCGTAGGTGTTGCGGAAGCGCGCGTCGAGCTCGGCGGAGCGGCGCAGGGCCTCGAGCGTCCCGGTGCGGTCCTTCATGCCCGCCAGCGCCATCGCCCGATTCTGGTAGGCGTACGGGTTCGAGGGCTCGCGCGAAAGCGTGGCGTCGGCGTCCTGCAGGGCTTCCTGATAGTTGCCCTGCTTCGAGAACGCCCACGAGCGCGTCTGCAGGGCGGCGGCGTTGCCGGGGACGAGCGCGAGCGCGGCGCTCGCGTCGACGACGGCGTCGCTGTAGCGGCGCATCCTGTTCGAGGCGATCGCGCGGTAGTTGAGCGCCTGCGCGTTGCTCGTGTTGAGGACGATGGCCTGGCTCGCGAGCTGATGGGCGGTCGGGAAGTCGCTCTGCTTGAGCGCGGAGGCCGCGTCCTTGGTGATCGCGGCCGAGCGGGCGGCGGCGCCGGGTCCGGCGGCCGCGGCCTGGGCGCGCGCCTCGGCGACGTACTGCTCCGGCGACTTCGACGGCCCGCGCCAGCCGCCCGGGGCGGACGCGGCGGGCGGCGGAGCGGCGGCGATGCCGGCGGGATCGAAGCCGGCGCCTCCCCGCCGAGCACGGAGGGCAGGTTCACGGCGGGGACGCGCCCCTTCGACGCGTAGTAGAGCGTGAGCGCGTCGGCGTCCTTCGGGTTGGCGCTGAGCACGATCTTGGCGGCCTGCTGGGCGATCGCGTAGTCCTTGAGCTGGAGGGCGGAGACGCCGTAGCCCACGTACACCTCCGGGCGCGTGTCGCCGCTGTCGAGCGCGCGGCCGTAGTCGCGGAAGGAGGCCTGATAGTCGTTGCGCTGGAACGCGCGCTTGCCGACCTCCTCGTTGACCCAATTCTGGGCGGGATCGGCCCGCTGGATACCGCGCAGGTACTCCTCGCCGTAGCTCGGCCTGGCCGGCGTGACGACCGCTCCGTTCTCCGGCTTGACGACCGCGGGCGTCGGGTTCGAGGGCGGAGGCGTCTTGGCGGGGTCGATGAGCTGGTTGAGGAACTGGTTGACGAGGGCCTTCTCGAAAGCGGGGTTGGTGAACGCCTCGGGCGGGAGCTTCTCGCGGGCGAGGTTGGCCAGCAGGTTCGGGTTCTCCTGATACTTCTTGCGGTTGGCGGCGAACGTCTCGCCCATCTCGCCGATCTGGCCGCCGTACTGAATAAGGAGGAGCTCCGCGTCCTGGTCGCCCTCCGTGCCCTTGAGGACGCCGCCGTCGCCGACGACCGTCGAATTGCCCGTCACTTTGCCGGAAGTGACCTGGTCTCCGGCGCCGGCGGGCGCGGCGAACAGGACGGCGAGGGCGATGAGGGCCGCTTGTCGCATCTTCGGCAGTGTAGCCCTGACCCCTTGAAATGTCAAGACACCCCTGTTATACTGCCGGCGTCGTCGGAGGTGCCATGAAAAAGTTCCTTTTCGTCGCTCTCGCCATGATCGCCGCCGCCTCGGCGTCGGCCATGAACCCCGCCACGGAAACCTTTCTGAAGGAGATCGGGCTCGACCCGCAGTCGGCCGAGATCCAGGCCGTCCAGGCCGACTCGGTCACCACGAAGACCGGCGTGGTCAAGACGCTCGACTCGCTGGCCGCCAAGCGCGACGAGGACGGCCTGCGCCGCTTCGTGGCGACGCGCAACTTCGTGCAGCAGTTCCGCCAGAACCCGCGCACGAAGTTCCCGCCCGCGGAACTCTACGACACGTCCCTGCTGACGCCCGGGGAGGTGTCCTACATCCTCGCCGAGCTCAAGAAGCCCTGGAGGGCGAGCGCCTAGTCCTTTAGAAGAAGGCGCGCCGCCAGGCGCGCAGCCTCGTACGCGGCCGCGGAGTCGATACGACCCGCGGCCGCCGCGTCGTAGGCGGTCCCGTGCGCGGGCGACGTGCGGACGAACGGCAAGCCCGACGTCCAGTTGACTCCCGCCAGGCCGCCCAGCGCCTTGAGCGGGATCAGCGCCTGGTCGTGGTAGAGGCAGACGAGGCCGTCGTACTCCCCTTCGGCGTGCAGGCGCCAGGCCGAGTCGGCCGGCAGGGGGCCGTCGAGCCCCAGCCGCCGGGCCAGCGGCGCCAAGAGCCGCGACTCCTCGGAGCCGATCAGCCCCCCTCGCCGGCGTGCGGGTTGAGGCCGCACAGCGCCAGCCGGGGCGAGCGCCGTCCCAGCAGGACGAGCGCCTCGCGCAGGTCGCGCGCGCACGCGGCGATCTCCCGCGCGCCGAGGGCGCCGGGCACGTCCTTCAGGGGGATGTGGCGCGTGGCGATCGCGCACCACAGGCCGCGCGACGGGACGCCGAGGATCATCTGTGCGTCCGGGCGGCCCGCGAAGCCCGCGAGGCGTTCGGTGTGGTCGCGCCACGGGTAGCCGGCCTCCGCCCACGAGGACTTCGAGATCGGCGCCGTGACGATCCCGCCCGCCAAGCCGCGCGCGGCCGCGGTCAGGGCCGCCTCGAACGACGCCGCCGAGAGGCGCCCGCCGTCGGCGGTCGGGCGTCCGGAGCGCGGGACGGGCAGGCCCAGGCGCGTGTCGAGAACGGGGCCGTCGGACGGGCGCCGGCCGGCCGCGCGCCAGACCGCCGCGTCGCCGACGAGCAGGGGGCTGACGCCGCGGGGCAAAGCGCCGGCGCGGATCGAGGCGAGCGCGGCGCGCGGGCCGACGCCCGCCGGATCGCCGCAGGTGAACGCGAGCGTCTTAGGGAGCGGCCGTCGCCGGGAGGTTGCGCTCAATGGTGGCCTTGTCGCGGAGGCCCTTCACGAACTCCTCGATCTTCTTCTGGAACGAAACGCCTCCGAGGAAGTTCGCGAGCTCGTCCTTGAACTTCTCGTAGTCCGGCTTCTCCGCCGCGCGCTTCTCCGTCACGCGGATGACGTTGTAGCCGGTGTCGGTGAAGATCGGGGCGCTCGTGTCGCCGACGCCGAGCGAGAACGCCGCCTTCTCGAGCTCGGGCGGTGCGATGCCGCGCAGGACGTAGCCGAGGTCGCCGCCGCGGGCCGCGCTCTCGGGGTCCTCGGACTCCTCCTTGGCGACCTTCGCGAAATCCTCGCCGTCGTCGAGGCGCTTCTTGATGGCCTCGGCCGTCTTCTTGGCGCGGTTCTTCTCGTTCTCGGAGGCGCCCGGGGAGACGCGGATCAGGACGCGCTGCACGCGCACGCGCTCGGAGCTGAGCGCCTTGACCTGGCCGGCGACCTCGCGCAGCGCCATGCCGTCCTCCTCGTCCATGCCCTTGGGGACGTCGGTGCTCTTGCTCGCGATGTAGGCCTCGATCTTCGCGAAGTAGGCCTTCGCCTCGTCCTCGGACGGCGGGACCATCTTCGACTTCACGGCGTCGTCGAGGACCTTGCGCGCCATGATCTGCCGGGAGAGGCGCTCGCGGAACCGCGGCCAGTCGAGGCCCTCGCCCTTGAGCTGCTGCTGGAAGGCCGCCTCGGCGTCCGCCTCGGACATCGGCTGGCCGCGCTCGTCCTTCTTGAAGCGGGCCTTGATCTCGTCGACGGCGTTGTCGATCTCGCGCTCGCGGACCTTGAGCTTGAGCTTGGCGCCCTCCTGGATCAGGAGCTCGCGGTCGATGAGCTGCTCGAGCGTGCTCTCGCGCAGCTTGCGCACGTTCGCCGGGTCGGCGAGCGCCGCGGGATTGGTCTTGCCCCAAAAGTCGATCGCCGTCGCGGCCTCCTTCTGGTACTCGGAGAGCAGGATCGGCTGGCCGTTGACGACGGCGACCGTGTCCTCGAGCAGCTTCGCCGCGGCCGGAGCGGCCAGAAGGGCGAGGAGCGAGAGGGCCTTACCTAAACTGTTCATCGACGACCTCCACGGGGAACTTGCTCTGGACGGACTGCAGGTACGCGTCGAGCTTCTGCTTCTCGAGCAGGCGCGCGATGCGCGCGCGGCCTTCCTCGAGGGTCACCTTGCGCTCTCCGTCCTTCTTCATGACGTGATAGCCGAACTTGCTCTTGAGCGGGCCGCCGATCTCGCCGACGCGCATGCGGAAGACGACCTCTTCGAGCTCGGGAATGACCTCGCCGTACAGCGACGTGGCGAGCTTTCCCCGTCGCCGGCCGTCGCCGCGTCGAGCGACTGCTCCTTGGCGACCTTGGCGAAGTTGGCGCCCGCGCGCAGCTTCTTGGCGACCTCGGCGGCCGCCTCGGGCGTGCCGAGCAGAACGTGGCGCATCTCGACTTCGACCGGATGCTTGAGAAGGTAGTCGCGCACGTCGCTCTCGTCGACCTTGAGCTCGCCGCGCCGGCGCAGGTCGTCGATCCACATCGAGGTCAGCAGGTAGTCTCCGCCCTCGCGCACGCGGTCCTCCTCCTCGCGGCGCAGTTTCTCGAGCTGCGCGCGGAAGTCGCCGGAGCGCGGGACGTCGCTCTGCTGGGCCGCCGCGAGCACGAGCTTCTCGCGGATGAGGACGTCGAGGAACTGGCGCCGGCCGCTCGGCGAGAGCACGTAGTCCTGGTAGCCGGCCGACACCTCGGACAGCTTGCGCTGGAACTCGCTCTGCGTGATCTTGAGCTTGCCCACGCGCGCGATGACGGGGTCCTTCTCGCCGCGGCAGGCGCTAAGAAGGAAGGCGACGCAGAAAATAAGAAGGGCCCGGGTCACGGGCCCATCTTATCATTTACGGCCGCAGGGCGTCCCCTAGGGCTTGGGACGCCTCACGTCGGGCCAGATCATCCACGTCTCGCCCCCGCTGGTGACGGTGACGATGAGGCCGCCCTGGGCGACGCTGGCGCTGAGGCGCCGCGGCTTGTCGCCGACCTCCGCCTTGGCGATCGCCGGGACCTTGTCGGCCGCCTTCGCGTCGGGAGAGGACGGGGCGATCTCCATGTAATTCTTGAGTGCGTCGGCGAAGACGCCGTCGTCCTCGGACCGCGCGTTGCGGTCCGCGACGAAGCCCGCCAGCGGGAAGCCTCCGCCGTTGGCGTCCGACTTCAGCAGGTCGAGGTACTGGACCTGCCGGTCGAACTGGAGGACCAGGAAGTGATCGAAGAAACGGGCGCGCAGAAGCTTGTACGTCCGCCCCCCGCCTGGGTGTTCCCGTACTTGAGCTGCTGAGCCGGATACTCCTTCGACCTCGGCACGAGGATGACCTGCTGAAGCCCGTCGATCGGGCTGTCGCAGGCGATGATTCCGTACTTGCCCTTGAGGTCCTTCGCCAGGTCTTTCACGTCGTCGGGGTTCCTGCGGCACTCCGGCGACTTGAGGAGCAGAGCCTCGAGGTCGGCGATCGAGATCTCACCTCCCCGGGATTGGCCGGGCCCGGCACGGGCGCGGTCTCCGTCGCGCCTCCGCCCTGGGCCGCGCGCTGGCCCTTGAACTTCTCCTTGAGCTGGGAGCTCGAGCGCAGGACCTCGGCCTCGGTCTGCGCCCGGGCGCTCGCGGACAGCAGCCCGAGCGCGAGTGCGGCGATCAGAATCTTCATGAGGTTCTCCCTGCTACTTGTCGAGTTCGGAACGCAGCTTCTTCGCGTTCTGAAGCCAGGTCTCGGTGTTCGCCTCTGTCTCCGCCTGCGGCGGATTCTCCGCGCGCAACTGGATCAGCGAGCCGGTGAACCCCGCGACGTTGGCCCGGACGGCGCCGACGGTCATGCTCTTCTGGATGTCGGTCGGGTCCTTGGCGACGAGCACCGGCTGCGCCACATACATGAGAAGCCGCGGCAGGCTGCCGTCGGGGGCCCGCGGGCCGCGCGGGATGCCGCCCGCGAGCGCGACCTCGCCGTCGGCGATCAGTTCCGGCAGCGCCGCCGACTCGCGCGCGAGCGCCTTCGCCGCCCACGCGAGATCCTCGCCCTCCGGCGGCCTGGCGCCTTCGCGCCAGGGACGGATGTAGCCGATCAACTCGCTGATGTTCCGCGCGGTGTTGTTCAGATTCTCCGTCAGATGCTCGAGCGAATACCCTCCCGGGCCTTTCGCGTAACGGGCGAACAGCGCGGGCTTGAGGTCGGCGGGGGCGCGTCCGACGCCGGGAGCGGGACGGGTGGACGCTGCGGCCGGCTCCGGCACCCCGGCGGGCGCGGCCGCCGCCCCTCCGGCCGCCAAAGCGGCCCGGCGCTCGGCGGCCTCGCGCTTGTACTTCTCCTTGAGTTCGCGCAGGCCGTCCTTCTCCTGGGCGGCGGCGGGAACGGCGAGCAGGGCGGCGAGGGAGACGGCGAAGAGGGCTTTCATGAGGGGACCTCCGGGACTCGCGCCAGTATGACCCCGGAAGCCCGGGTTGTCAAGAAGGTAATCTAGGCCTTCAGGAAGGCGCGCACGGCGTCGATGGCCGTCTCTCCCGCGAGCTCCAGGCGCACGGCGTCGCCCTCGGAGGACGGGACGAAGGACACGCGCTTGCCGTACGCCTTGAGCCAGCGCGCCGGGTCCTCGGGGCGCGGCGGCGCGTCGGCGCGCCAGCGCAGCTCGACGGCCCCGTCCTTCTCGACGATCTCGGCCACGCGCGAGCGCCGCGCCTCGGCGCGCAGGTTCAGCAGCGCGAACAGGTTCTTGACCGGCTGCGGCGGCGGCCCCGACAGCCGCTCGAGCTCGCCCAGGATCTCGACGGTCTCCTCGGGCGTGGCGCGCAGGGCGCGCTTGTAGATCTTCAGGCGCTCGATCTCGCCGGGAAGGTAGGCCTGCGGGATGTAGGCCGGCAGGCGCAGGTCCACCTCGACGGGCCGGTCGTCGTCGGCCACGCGCTTGCCGCGCAGGCGCGACACCTCGCTTTCGAGCAGCTGCGCGTAGTAGTCGGCGCCGACGGCGTTCATGAAGCCGTGCTGCTTGGCGCCGAGCAGGTCGCCGGCCCCGCGAATTTCCAAATCACGGAGGGCCAGTTTGATACCCGCCCCCAGGGCTCCGAACTCCTTGAGCGCGTCGAGGCGCTTGACCGCGTCCTCGGCGAGCTCCTTCATCTCCTTCTCCGGCGGGTGGAACAGGTAGCAGTACGCTCGGCTCTTCTCGCGGCCGATGCGGCCGCGCAGCTGGTAGAGCTGCGCTAGGCCGAAGTCCTGGGCGTCCTCGACGAGCATGGTGTTCACGCTCGGGATGTCGAGGCCGGACTCGATGATCGTCGAGGCGACGAGCACGTCGCTCTTGCGCTGGGCCAGGTCCCACATCGCCTTCTCGATCTCCGGCCCCTTCATCTGGCCGTGGACCATCGAGACGCGCGCCCCGCCCGACAGGACCTTGATCTGCTCGAGCGTGTCGGCCATGCTGCGCACGCGGTTGTGCACGTAGTACACCTGCCCGCCGCGCGCGAGCTCCTCGGCGATCGCCGTCGAGATCACCCGCTCGTCCCAGGGGCCCACGCGCGTGACGATCGGCTGGCGTCCGGAGGGCGCGCTCTGGATCAGCGAGATCTGGCGCAGGCCGGTCATCGACTGGTGCAGGGAGCGCGGAATCGGCGTGGCCGAGAGCGCGAGCACGTCGACGGTCGCGCGGATCTTCTTGAGCTTCTCCTTGTCGCCGACGCCGAAGCGGTGCTCCTCGTCGATGACGATGAGGCCGATGTCGTGGAACTTCACGTCCTTCTGCAACAGGCGCGAGGTGCCGATCACGACGTCGACCTTCCCTTTATAGAGATCATCCAGGATCTTCTTTTGTTCCCCCTTCGTCTGGAAGCGCGTCATCAGCGCCAGCCTCACGGGGTAGCCGGCCATGCGGCGCGAGAACGTGCGGAAGTGCTGGTCGGCGAGCACGGTCGTTGGAGCGAGAACGGCGCATTGCTTGAGACCCATCGCGCACTTGAACGCCGCGCGCATCGCGACCTCGGTCTTGCCGAAGCCGACGTCGCCGACGACGAGGCGGTCCATCGGCCGCGGCGTCATCATGTCTTCCAGGGTCTCTTTGATGGCGCGCGCCTGGTCCTCGGTGGGCTCGTACGGGAAGCCGTCGGCGAACTCGCGCTCCATCTGGTTCTCGGACGGGAACTCGTGGCCGGGCTTGGCGGCGCGCTTGGCCTGGAGCTTGAGCAGCTCCTCGGCGAGGTCGCGCACGCCCTCGGCCACCTGCTTCTTGACCTCCTCCCAGGTCCGCGTGTCGAGCGAGGAGAGGCGCGGGCGCTTGCCCTCCGCCCCCGCGTACTTCTGGACGCGGTCGAACTCGGTCAGCGGCACGAAGAGGCGATCCGATCCTCTATACTCGAGCTTCACGCAGTCCTGCGGGCCGTGGCCCGGCACGCTGATCGGCTCGAGGCCCAGGTAGCGCGCGACGCCGTGGTCCTGGTGCACCACGAAATCCCCTGCTTGAGCTCGCGCCAGCGCGCGCGCTCCGCGCCCTTCGCGGCGAAGCGCTTCCAGCGCCCGACGCCGCGCCAGTCGCGCTCGAAGATCTGCGAGGTCGCGTAGACGGACAGCTCGGAGCGGGCGTGGCGGAAGCCTTCCCTCAGAGGGCCAATGAGGAACTGGATCGGGACGCCGGGCAGCTCCTCGCCGAGGATCTCCTGAAGGCGCGCGTCCTCGCCGTGATTCAGGCTGAACAGGACCACCTTGCGCCCCTGCTCGTGGTCCTTCCTCATCTCCGCCCAGGCGTTCTTGGCCTCCCCGCCGTAGGGCCCGGCCTGGCGCGCGCCGAACTCGACGTCTCCCGCCTCCGAGGCGGGAGCGCGCGACAGCGCGTGGAACGCCGCGCCGGCGGGCGCTTCCCCGACGACGCCCTCCCCGATCAGCCAGAGCGCGCCCTCCGTGAGCCAGTCGGCGACCTTTCCGGCCGGAGCCTCCTCGCCTTCGGCCTTGTCGGCCGGGGTCGCGACGGCCTGCGCCTGCACCGCCGACGGCTCCTGCGAGATCGGGTCGAACGGCCGGATCGACGCGACGCGGTCCTCGTCGTAGAGCACGCGGTAGGCGACGGCGGGCTCGAGCGCGTGGAAGTCGAGCACGGCGCCGCGCACCGCGAACTCGCCGGGGCTTTCCACGAACTCGACGCGCTGGTAGCCGGCCTTGAGCAGCGACTCGATCGCGTGCTCGCGGTTGCCCTGGTCGCCGGCGCGGAAGCGCACGGTGCGCGAGGCGAACTCACCCTTGGCCGGCGCGCGCGCGGCGAGCCCCTCCGGAGTCGCCAACGCCAGGCGCGCGCCCGTGCGCAGCAGCTCGAGCGAGGCCAGGCGCTCGCGCGAGTCCTCGCCGAACACGGCGACGGTCTCCGCGCGCCCCCGAACAGCGGCGCCAAAGCCTTGACCGCGTCGGCGACGTCCTCGACCGCGTCGGAGTCCGGCAGGACGAGCACGAGCGGGCCGGCGGGAGCCTCGACGCCGGGCGGAGGATCGCCCGTCAGAATCTTGCGCGCGAGGTAGGCGCGGGCGCCCGACCCGGGCGCCCCGGCGAGGCGGCTCATGCCGACGTCGCTTGGGCGGCGAGGTCGGCGACGAAGGTCTCGCGCTTGGAGGGGTCCTCGCAATGGCCGGCGACGCGCTTGCCCTTTTTTCGCCCTCGCGCGCGTAGTAGCCTTCCATGACGACGCCGCCGGACTGCAGGCGCGCGTACGCCCCGACGGGCGAGCCGCAGCCGCCTTCGACCGCGGCGAGGAAGGCGCGCTCGAACTCCACGCAGACGCGCGTGGCGAAGTGATCGAGCGGCTCCAGAATCTTCGCGATGTCCGCGCGGTCCGAGCGGATCTCGAGGGCGAGCGCGCCCTGCGCGGGCGACGGGAGCATGATCTTGGGATCGATCGCCTCGGTCGCCGCGTCGGCGCGGCCGAGGCGGCGCAGGCCCGCGACGGCGCAGATCATCGCGTCGAACTCGCCGTCGGCCAACTTCTTCAGCCGGGTATCAAGATTGCCCCTTAATGGAACGAGAACCGCGCCCGGGACGGCGGAGGACACCATCAACGAGCGCCTCAGGGACGAAGTGGCCACCCGCGAACCGGGGACCAGATCTTTCCAGCTCTTCCCCACGATGCAGTCGCGCGGGTCCTCGCGTTCGGGATACGCCCCGATCGACAGGCCGCCGAGCAAGGTCGCCGGCAGATCCTTCGCGCTGTGCGCGGCGAAGTCGACGCGCCCGTCGAGCAAAGCCTCCTCCAGTTCCTTCACCCACAGGCCCTTCGCGCCCTGCGGCAGCAGCTTGGCCTGGGCGGGCGGCGGGGCCCCGAACAGGTCGCCCGTCGTCTTGATGACGACGGTCTCCACCGTGAGCCCGGGATTGAGCTTCTCGAGCGCGCGCGCCGCCTGGCCCGACTGGGCCAGCGCCAGCGCGGAGCCGCGCGTTCCCATTTTGAGTGTCGCCACGCGGCGATTCTACTATTTACTACTGATAATCACTGTTTCCTGGAAACAGTCAGCGCGCGCGGTCGAGCATGACGCCCATCGCGAGCCCCGCGAGCACGGCGCTTCCGACGATGCCCGCCGCCATTCCGGGACGCGCCTCGTCGCAGAAGCCGGTGTCGGACCCGGACGCGGCGCACATCAAGTCGTAGGTGAACGACTTCGGATTCCCCCGCAAGTAAGGCAGCCACAACGCGCCGAGCGCGAACGCCAGCGGCAGCGCGACGGTGTACCGGACCTTCACTTCACGGCGGCGGCCGCCTCGAGCGCGGCGACGCGGCGCTCGAGTTCGGCGATGCGCTCGAGCACGGTCGGCCCCGTCACCGGGGACCCCGTCAGCGGCGTCGCGGCGGCGACGGGCGCGGGGCCGCCGGTGAACAGCTGACGCCAGCGCGCTTCTTTCTGGCCCGGGCCCTTCGGCAGCTTCGCGACCACCGGCTCGGCGCCGTTGGCCAGCTCCTGGAGCAGGCTTTCCACCTCGGCCGGGCTCGCGAACTTGGCCATGCGCTCCGAGCGCGTCTTGAGCTCGCCCGACGTCTGCGGACCTCTCAAGAACAGCAGGCCCAGCACGGCGATGTGGGAATCCTTGGCCCCCGAGATCAGCATCTCGGCGTGGTGCATGAACTTCGGCACGCGCGCGCCGGGCTCGTGCAGGCGCCCCGCCAGGTTCTTCTCGATGAGCGAGTGCAGGCCCTGGCCGACGACGGACTCCTCGAGCGCCATCACCGGCTCGCGGCTCGTCTTCTGGTTGCAGGCCGCCACGAGCGAATTCAGCGTGAGTGGGTACAGCTCGGGCGTCGTCAGCGACTTCTCGATGAGCGACCCCAGCACGCGCGCCTCGATCTCGTTGAGTTCGGTGGTCATGGGCTCCATTCTAGTAAGATAGTGTCGTGAAATCCTTCGACGACCTGATGCTCAGCGAGCCGGTGGCCCGCGCCGTGCGCGACCTCAACTTCACGACGCCGACGCCGATCCAGGCCCAGGCGCTGCCCGTCCTCCTCGCCGACCCGACCGACTTCATCGGCCAGGCCGCGACGGGCACCGGCAAGACCGCGGCCTTCGGCCTCCCTCTCGTCGAGCAGGTCGACCCGGCGAGCAAGAACGTGCAGGGCCTCGTCCTCTGCCCGACCCGCGAGCTGGCTCTCCAGGTCGCGGGCCAGCTCAAGCTCTTCGGCAAGCACAAGAACGTCAAAACGCTCGCCATCTACGGCGGCACCGGCTACGGCGAGCAGTTCGAGGGTCTCAAGCGCCATCCGTCGATCGTCGTCGGCACCCCGGGCCGCCTCATCGACCTCATCGCGCGCGGCGCGCTGTCGCTCCAGGGGGTCAAGACCGTCGTGCTCGACGAGGCCGACGAGATGATCTCGATGGGCTTCAAGGAAGATCTGGAAAAGATCCTGCAGGCGACCCCGCGCTCGACCGGCAACATCTGGCTGTTCTCGGCGACGATGAGCAAAGAAGTGCGGCGCGTGGCCGACACCTACCTGCGCAACCCGAAGCAGGCGCAGGTCAACCGCACCGAGGTCTTCTCCGCCACCGTCGACCAGATCTGGTTTCCCGCGCGCGAGTCCGACAAGCCCGAGATGGTCTGCACCTTGATCGAGGCCGCCGAGGACTTCTACGGCCTCGTCTTCTGCCAGACCAAGGCCCTCGTCATGGACCTCAACGAGTACCTGGCCGGCCGCGGGTACCGCGTCGATTCATTGCACGGAGACAAGACGCAGATCGACCGCGAGCGCACGATGCGCGCCTTCCGCGAGCGCAAGGTGACGATCCTCGTCTGCACCGACGTCGCCTCGCGCGGGTTGGACGTGAAAGAACTCACGCACGTCATCAACTACTCGATCCCGCGCGAGATCGAAGTGTACGTCCACCGCATCGGCCGCACGGCCCGCAGCGGACAGGCCGGCACCGCGATCAGCCTCGTCACGCCGTCGAACCGGCGCCAGCTCGAGCTCATGATGCGCATGACGAAGAGCAAGATCACCGAGGGCGTCTGCCGACGCGGGCCGAGCTCGGCAAGAAGAAGGTCGCGCGCGTGCTGAAGAAATTCCTGTCCCAGACCCACCACCAGCGCGCGATGGACCTGCTCGGCGACGAGTGGCGCTCCGCCACGGAAGAAATGGACCTGCGCGAGATCCTCGGCCGCTTCATCGTGATGACGGCGCCGGAGATCTTCGAAGACCCGAAGCCCGTCGCGATCATGCCGTCGCCGTCGCGTCCGCCCCACCCGGGCGGCGAGAAGCGCGGGCCGAAGAACGACTACTGGAAGAAGCGCAAGGAAGCGTACAAGTCCAAGAACCGCGGCGGCAGCTAGGGCCGCGGGTCGTCGACGAGCAAGCCGTACAGGCCGGTGTCGGAGATCTCGTCCTTCGCGAAGTGGTTGCGCCGCTGATGGCCCTCGTGCTTGAAGCCCAGGCGCTCGAGCACCTTTCCCGAAGCGACGTTGCGCGGGTCGATCTGGGCGTCGAGGCGCTTGAGCCCGAGCTCCTTGAAGCAGAACTCGATGAAGGGTTTGAGGGCCTCCTTCGCGAGCCCCTTGCCCCAGTGCTCGCGCGCGAGCGTGTAGCCGACCTCGCCGCTTCCCGTCCCCTCGTTGAAGTTGAACACGAGCATGAGCCCGATCGCCTTTCCGCTCGCCTTGTCGACGATCGCGAGCTGGAGCCCGGCGCCCGTCTCGCGGAAGCCGCGCATGCGCAGGAACCAGGCCTCGCCGTCGGCGGGCGTCTGCCAGGGCTTGTGCGGCGTGTAGCGCACGACCTCGGCGTCGCCGTTGACGGCGTGCAGGGCGGGCAGATCCTCCTTTTGAGATCCCGCATGAGGAGGCGCTTTGTCTCGATGATGGGGTTGTCGGGGAGTTTCATTCTGGAGTATTTCTTCGGCGTTCAACTGTAGCTGGCTACAGTTCGCTTCGAGATTTAACTTGTGATTAGACTGGTCGGCTTAATTTGGCGTGCTGCTAGACTTATCCCGGATTATTGAGCTAATTCCTGGAAATTTCCAGGTCTATGAAGAATGGTGATAGACTGCGACTCGGCGGTATATCCAGGATTGCAAGAGTGCAAGGCCTGACACCAACTCTCCCCGGAAACAGGTCAGGCGGCCGATCGGCCGCCGCGATTTATTAAGATAGTCCCGATGTCCTCCCCTCCTTCATGAAATGGGTCGAGATCGACCTCAAAGCGATCGCCGGCAACGCCGCCTGGGTGAAGTCCCAGTTGCCGAAGGGCGCCGGATTCGTCGCGGCGGTGAAGGCCGACGCGTACGGGCACGGGATGGTCGAAGTGTCCAAGGTCGCGCTCAAGGCCGGGGCCGAGCGTCTCGGCGTCAGAGACCTGTGCGAGGCCCAAGCGCTTCGCCAGGCCGGCATCAAGGCGCCGATCCAGATGCTCGTGCCGTTCCTGCCCGAGGAATCGAAGCTCGCGGCGAAGCTCAAGGTCATTCCCGTCATCGACTCGCTCGAGCAGGCGAAGGCCCTGAACAAGGCCGGCAAGTTCGACGTCCAGATCGACCTCGACTACGGCCTGGCGCGCTGGGGCGTGAACCCGAAGGAGCTGCCGGCTCTCGTCGCGCAGGTCGAGAAGTTGAAGAACCTGACGCTCGACGGCCTGTCGGCCCATCTCGCGTACATGCCCGGCAAGAACGCTGTCGAGGCCGAGGAGAAGCTCGGCCACTTCACGAGGCTCGCGGCCCCTTATCAGCGGAAGTACCCCACGCTGCGCCTGCGCGCCGCGAACTCGACCGTGTTCATGGACTTCCCGCACCGGCGCTTCAACCAGCCGTGCATCGGCAACCTGCTCTACGGCATCAATCGCTCGAAGATCCGTCCGAGCGCGATCAAGATGCCGTGGAAGTTCTACGCGCGGGTCCTCTCCGTCAAAGAAGCGACGAAGGGCTCGAGCATCGGCTACGCGAGCGAGTATCTCGTGCCCAAGCGCATGCTCGTCGCCAACCTGCCGGTGGGGTACGCCGACGGGCTGACGATGGCCCCGGCCGAGCGGCTCATCGGTCTCGGCGCCTCGCAGTCGTTCTGGGGAAAGAAGGACGGCGTGAACCTGCCGTTCGTGGGCCGCGTCGGCATCACGCACACGCTCGTCGACGCCACGGGCCTGCCTGGCCTCAAGCCCGGCGACGCCGTCGAGCTGCCGATCAGAAGGACCGCCTGCCGCGCGCCGCGCTTCTACGTGTGAGCGTCGTCCGGGACGAGGCCGTCGAGGCCTTCCTTCTCGCGCTGCCCAAGGTCGAGAATCATCTGCATCTCGACGGCGCCCTCTCGCCGCTGACGGTCCAGAGGCTCGCGGAGCGCGTCGACGGGTCCCCTTTGAAAGGACTCTCGCTGGACGAGATCAAACGGCGGGTGGTCGTCTCCAAGCCGCGCGAGGCCCTGGCCGAGGTGCTGGCGGCGTTCGACGCGTTCTATCCCCTGCTGAAATCGGCGCCGGCCGTCGAGTTGGCGGCGTACGAGGCGGCGCGTGAAGCCCAACGGCAAGGGATCATGTATCACGAGTTGCGCTTCGCGCCTGTGTTGCAGGAAACGGAGAATTTTTCAGCGCGTGAGGTCCTTAAAGCCGTTCTGCGCGGCGCCGAGCATGGCCGGAAGGATTTCGGCGTAGACTTCGGCCTCATCATCTGCCTGCTGCGCCCGTTCTCGGTGATCTCGCGCGAGAAGAACGAGCTGATGTGCGCGCTCGCCATCGACTTCGCGGGGCGAGGCGTCGTCGGCCTGGACGTGGCCGACGTCGGCGCCGGCGACGAAGCGTTGTCGTCGTACTCGAAGTGGCTGGGCGCCGGACGTGCCGCCGGCCTCGGCCTCACCGCGCACGCCGGCGAGGCGCCGCGCGGGCGCGAGCTGGAGGACGCGCTCGAATTGGGCGTCAACCGCATCGGCCACGGCGTCCAGTTCCGGAACAGGCCCGAGCTCGTGGCCGAGGCCAAGCGCCAGGGAGTGACGATCGAGGCGAACCTGACCTCGAACGTGCTCACCGGCGCGGTGAAGTCCTACAAGGATCACCCGGTGCGCGCCTGGTTCGACGCGGACGTGAAAGTGAGCCTCTCGACCGACGATCCCGGAGTCTTCGGCATCGACCTCGTCCACGAATACCGGCTGCTGTGGAAGGAGCTCGCCTTCGCGCCGCGGGAGCTCGTGAAGGTCGCGCGCGCCGGAGTGGACTCTCTTTCCTGCCGCAGGCGCGCAAGACGGCGCTGCTCGCGGAGTTCGACCGGCGCGCGGCGCGCGCCCTGGCGCCGCTCTAGCTACTCGGCGTCGTCGTCGGGGGCCGGGAAGGCCTCGAGCTCGCTGTCGGTGGGCAGCGGCGGCGGGGCTTCCCCGGGAACGATCAAGGTCGCCGTGCTGATGCCGTAGCCGCCGTCGGGGAGAGCGGTCGGAGCGAGCGCGGCGGTCGAGACCTCGATGACGGCGGCGGCCTGGCGGTTCGGGTCGCAGTACTCGGTCGGCGCGGTGCCGGCGGCGAAGGCCTCGAGCAGCTTGCGGTCCTTGGGACAGGCGGGCTGATAGAGCAGTCCCTGGTCGCGATCCACGGTGGCAAAGACTATGCCAGACGGCGCCGGGAAGTCGCGCTTCGGGTAGTCCTTGAGGACTTCTTCCATGATCGCCGTCCACCACGGCACGACGGTCGAGCCGCCGGTCCAATCCTTGCGGCCGAGGGAGGTGAAGTCGTCGTAGCCCATCCAGGCGCCGGCGACGAGGTCGGGCGTCATGCCGATGAACCAGAGGTCGCGGTTGTCGTTCGAGGTGCCGGTCTTGCCCGCGAGCGGGCGGTTCAGGCGCCGCGCGTAGGAGCCGGTGCCGGCCTGGACGACGCCCTTCATGAGGTTCGTGACGAGGTAGGCGAGCTGCGGCGTCATGGCCTCCTTGTCGGAGGGGACGTGGCCCTCGAGGATCTTGCCGGTGGCGTCCTCGGCGCGCTCGAGCGTGTACGGGGTCACCGAGATGCCGCCGTTGGCGAAGGTGCCGAACGCCGACGTCATCTCGAGCGGGGTGACGACGGAGGCGCCGAGGCCCAGCGCGGGCGCGGGCTCGAGCTCGGAGCGGATGCCGGCGCGCTTGGCCAGCTCGACGACGAGCGGCGGGCCGACCTGGGTGATGAGGTTGATCGCCGAGATGTTGCGCGAGTTGGCGAGGGCCTTGCGCAGGGTGACGCGGCCCATGAACTTGCCGTCGTAGTTGTTGGGCACCCAGATCTTGAAATCGGGAGAGGCGGCGAACGGCTGGGTCGCGAGGTTGATCGAGTACTGGTCGGTCGCGCCTTCCAGCAGGCGCCAGTCGCGGCCGTCGAAATAGAAGGCCAGCGGCGTGTCGTCGACCATCGAGGCCGCGGTCATGCCGGAGCCGAGCGCGGCGGCCCAGACGAACGGCTTGAACGTGGAGCCCGGCTGGCGCTTGGCCTGCGTCACGCGGTTGAAGTGGGAGTCGCGCCCGCCGATCATCGCGCGCACGGCGCCGGTCTTGATGTCGATGGCGACGAAGGCGCCCTGGATCTTGGCGAGAGGAGCCGTCGAGAAGTCGACGGGCAGCGGCTCGCCCGCGGCCTCGAGGCGCTGGTACTCCTTGAGCTTCTTCTCGTGCTCGGCCTGGGCCTTCACGTCGAACTCGGTGAGGGCCTTCTCCATGACTTCTTCGGCCTTCTTCTGCATCTCGAGGTCGAGGGTCGTGTAGACCTTCATGCCGCCGCGCCAGACGGCGGCGGTGCCGTACTTCTGCTCGAGCTTGCGCCGCACGTGCTCGACGAAGTACGGGGCCTGGGAGTCGAAGCCGACGGGCTTTTCGAGCGGGATCGGCTGGGCGGCGGCGGCCTCGGCCTCGGCCTTGGTGATCAGCTTCTCGTCGAGCATGCGCGAGAGCACGACGGCGCGGCGCTTGCGCGCGTTCTCGGGCTTGAAGAAAGGCGAGTTCGCCCGCGGGGCGCGGATGAGGCCGGCGAGCAGGGCGCAGTCGGCCAAGGTCATCTCGCCGACCTCCTTGCCGAAGTAATTGCGCGCCGCGGCCTGCGCGCCGTAGGCGCCCTCGCCGAAGTACACCTGGTTCAGGTACAGCTGGAGGATCTCGGGCTTCGAGAAGTTGCGCTCGATCTGGAGCGCGAGCAGAACCTCGCGGACCTTGCGCGAGAGCTTGCGCTCGGGCTTGAGGAAGATCTGCTTGGCGAGCTGCTGGGTGATCGTCGAGGCGCCTTGGACGACGCGGCGGGCGATCAGGTTGCGCACCGACGAGCGGATGATGCCCTTGGGCGAGATGCCCCAGTGCTTGAAGAAGGCGTCGTCCTCGACGGCGATGACGGCGTTCTGCAGATCGACCGGGATCTTCGAGAGCGGCAGCAGCGCGCGCTTCTCGATCGAGAGTTCGGCGACGACGGTTCCCTTGGAGTCGTGGACGCGCGTCGTCAAGGACGGCGTGTAGTCCTCGAGCGTGTGGATCGGCGGGATGCCGACGAGCAACTGGCGCAGGCCGAAGCCGCCCGCTCCGACGAGCAGGAAGGCGGAGGCGGCCAACGCGTAGAAGCGGGAACGGGCCATATACGGGGGTCGATTCTATCATTTCGGCCTTCTTGCGGCCCGGCCCGGCGGGGGCTATACTGGGGCCATGAAACGATCCCTGCTTCTGGCCGTTTGCGCCGCCCTCTTGGCCGCCCCCTGCGCGCCAACGACGAGGAGGGAGAGGAGCAGAAGCCCGACGACGGCGCGGCGGAGATCTCCGCTCCGGAACCCGCGACGACGCGCCCCGGGCGCCAGCCCTTCTCCACGCCCGCGACGCGGCGCAACACCCCGAACCCGGCGTCCGGCGCGTCCTCCGGCGGCGGAGGCGGAGTCATCGCGACCGACAACGCCCCCGCGGGCATCAGCCAAGGCGCGGCGGACTCCCGCCCCGCCCGCGAGTTCACGCGCGACCTCGCGGGCGCCGCTCCGGCGGCTCCGGCCGGCGACGGCGCGTTCCAGGAGATCGACATCGGCCTGCTTCCCACGATCGCGCAGATACGGGGCAGCGGAGGCGACCGGCCCGTCATCAAGCTCGGCGGCGGCCAGAAGTGGGCGATCCGGATGAAGCACAAGGGACCGGGGCGCGCCGTCTTCCCCATGATGATCGGAGGGACCAACGGCGACCTGACCGGCGGCGGGAAGTACAACTACAAGGCCGCGATCTCGAAGACCAAGGGCTCGCTCACCGGGGCCTCGCCGGCCTGCACCGGCGGCATGACCAACGCCGCGTACGTCACCTGCCAGATGCCCTGCAACATGCAGTGGAACCTGGCCTTCGGGACGCCGGCGAAGGACCGCGCCAAGAACGGCCTCTGCGAGCTGGACAACGACACCGTGTACTACCTGAACATCGCCCCGGTCGGCAACGGCTGCACGGGCGGCCAGGCCGAGGGCTTCGGCTGCCCGATCGTGATGGAGGCCGCCAACGGGGGAACGCTCTACCTCAACCCCGGCGGGCCCGGACCGGCCTGCCGGCATCGCGGCTTCGGCTATGACCCGAACCGCGGCTGCGTCCAATAGCCCGTCCCGTCCGGCTTTGATACGATAGCCGGCGTGACCTACGACCTGGTCGTCGTCGGCGGCGGCGTGACGGGCGCGGGCGTGGCCCGCGACGCGGCGCTGCGCGGCCTGAAGGTCGCCTTGGCCGAGCGCGGCAAGCCGGGCCAAGGCACGACCGCCGCTTCGACGCACCTGATCCACGGGGGCGTGCGCTATCTCCTCTACGACCGCCTGACCACCCACTCCTCGTGCTGGGACGCCGGCCACATCGTGCGCACCGCCGGGGACCTGCTCACCCGTCTGCCCATCCTCTGGCCGGTGTATAAAGGACACACGCGGGGACTCGAGACCGTCGAGACCTTGTTCGCGCAGTACGACCTGTTCCAGCCGATGAAGTACGGCAAGCCCCACCTGCGCCTGACGGCGGAGGCCGCGCTCAAGGTCGTCCCGGGCCTCTCGCCCGAGGGCCTGCTGGGCGCGCTCGTCTTCGACGAGTGGTGGGTCGACGCCGAGGCGCTGGCGCGCCGCACGCTCGAGTCGGCCCGCGCCGCCGGCGTCGAGGTCCTGCTCGACTCGCCGGTGACCGCCGTGCTCAAGGACGGCGCGCGCGTGGCCGGCGTGACGGCCGGCGGCCGCGAGCTGCGCGGCCGGATCACGGTCAACGCGGCGGGGCCCTGGATCGACAAGGTCACGAGCCTCGCGGGCGCGCGCATGCCGCTGCGGCTGATGAAAGGAACGCACCTCATCTACAAGGACAAGGCGCTGACGCCGGTCGGGCTCCTGCTGGAAGCGGAGGACCGGTCGCGGTACGTCTTCGTCGTCCCCTCGCCGTTGGGGACCTGGGTCGGGCCCACGGACCTTCCCGGGCCCTCGGATCCGGACCAGACGCGCACGACGGACGACGAGGTCGGCTATCTTTCGCGATCCGTGAAACGCTACTTCAGATCATGGCCGATCAATCATGACGCAACGATCGTCGGCTCGCGCCCGATCCTGGGCCAGCCCGGCGCGGAAAAGCTGCTCTCGCGCGACTTCGAGGTCTTCGACCACGAGACGCGCGACGGCCTGCCCGGGTTCCTGACGATCGGCGGCGGCAAGATGTCGGACTACCGCGTGATGGCCGAGGCCGCCGTGGACCTCGCCTGCCGCAAGCTCGGCGTGTCGGCGGAGTGCCGCACCCACCTGAGCACGCTCGACGGCCGGCCGGTGACGGACATCCCGGATTTCCCCACCCCGACCCGGCGCTCAAGCGCTTTCTGCGGACCAAGCCGCTGCTGCGCGAGCTGCACGCGCTGTCCTACCTCGGCGCGGGGATGGCGGAGCACCTGCTGCGCCGCGCCGGCGGCCTCTCGCCCATCGGCGACGAGGCCGAGTTCGCGCGCCGCTACCGTCAGTAGACGCCGCGCTCCTGGTACCAGGGCACGCCGCGCAGCGAGGGCTTGAGGCAGTCGACGAAGATCACGATCTGGTGGTCGTTGAACACGTAGCCCCAGCGTCCCGTTCCCCGGATGCGCGACCCGTCGACCTGACCGTCGCGCAGGATGTCGGCCCGGTACGTCTCCACCCGGCTCGACTCGCGGCCGCACACGGGCAGGTCGAGAGCCGGGATTTCGGCGAGATATTTCGGAACCAGCTTCTCGAGCTTCTCGGGAATCTTCTTCTCGGCTTTGGTGTAGTCGGCCATGCGCGCTTCGAGCTGGGCCAAGGAAGACCGCACGCGGTCCTCCTTGACGCGCGCCTCATTGGCGGAAGTCTCCTTCTCGAAATCGGCGGTCGCTTCGTCCTTGCCGCCGAAAACGCCGGCGCAGCCGGCGAAAAAAGTGACGAAGAATAAGATGGCGAATTTCATGGCTCACCTCTCAAGATGGTACCGCCGCCGAGAACGAAATCGTTGTCGTAAAACACCGCGGCCTGTCCCGGCGCCGGGGCTCGTTGAGGCGAGTCAAAATTGACGTTCGCGCCATTCGGAGTCCACACAATCTCGGCGGGCGCGGGCTCATGCCGATGCCGAATCCGTACCGACGCCCGGAAGGCCCGCCCATTCCGTTCGCCGTTGAAGTTTATTCGTCCCACCTGAATGGCCCCGCTCATGATGGCGGGGGCACCGCCGACGATCAAAGCGTTTTCCTCAGGCTCCAGGCGCACGACGTACGCCGCTTCTTTGATGCCCGCCAACCCCGCGCGCTGCCCGACGGTATAGGACGCCAGACCCGTGTGACGGCCCAGCTCCTTGCCGTTCACGTCGCGGATCGGCCCCGGCGCGATGCCCGGGGCGTTCGCCTCCGCGTGCGCCGCCACGAACCCCTTCACGTCCCGGTTCGGCACGAAGCACGTCTCCATGCTCTCCGGCTTGTCCGCCGTCCTCAGCCCGAGCTCCCTCGCCTTCGCGCGGACCTCGTCCTTCGACAAGGAGCCCACCGGAAAATCCGCCTTCCTCAGCGCCTTCTCCTCGAGCGAGTACAGAAAATAGCTCTGATCCTTCTTCGGATCCAGCGACCGCATCAGCTTCCCGTCCTTCACCCGCGCGTAATGCCCCGTCGCCACCGCCTCGCACCCCCACGCCTCGGCCAGCGCGAGCAGGTGCCCGAACTTCAGCGAGCGGTTGCACTCGACGCACGGATTCGGCGTCGTGCCCCCGAGATACGCGTCCAGGTACGGCCGGATCACCTTGTCGGCGAACACCTCGGCCATATCCGACACGTAATGCTTGATCCCGAGCTTCTCCGCCACGCGCTTGGCGTCGTCGACGTCCGCCGGCGAGCCGCAGCAGCCGAAGCCCGTCTCCGCGCGCGCGAGCAGCTTCATCGTGACGCCCACGGCCTCGTCGCCGCGCTCGTGGACGAGCGCCGCCGCGACCGAGGAGTCGACGCCGCCGGACATCGCGACGAGGACGCGCCGGCTCACGCGGCCACCTTGGCGGCGGCGCGCAGCTTCTGCACGATGGCCGGCAGAATTTTGAGGAGCCGGTCCGCGTCGGCGTCCGTGCTGCCCCAGCCCGTCGAGACGCGCAGGGAGCCGGTCGCGACCTCGGGCGGCACGCCCATCGCCGTCAGGACGTGCGACGGGGTCGACGCGCCCGAGGAGCACGCCGGCCCGCTCGAGACGCAGACGCCCTCGAGGTCGAGGGCCACGACGAGGTGATGCCCGTCGAGGCCGTCGAAGCTGAAGTGCGAGGTGTTCGGCAGGCGCGCGGCGCCCGCGCCGTTGAGGCGGACGCCCGGAAGACGCAGCACGCCGGCCTCGATCTTGCCGCGCAGCGCGAGCGCGTGGGCGTGCGCGGAGGACAGCTCGCGCGCGGCGAGCTCGCAGGCGAGGCCGAAGCCGACGATCGAGGCGACGTTCTCCGTGCCCCCGCGGCGGTTCTTTTCCTGGTGGCCGGTGACGAGCGGCGAGAGCCGGACGCCGCGGCGCACGTAGAGGGCTCCGACGCCCTTCGGGGCGTTGACCTTGTGGCCGGACACGGCGACGAGGTCGGCCCCGAGCGCCTTCGCGTCGAGCTTGAGCTTGCCCAGCGACTGCACCGCGTCGCAGTGCGCCAGCGCCCCGGCCGCGCGCGCCGCGGCGAAGACCTCCGCGCAGGGCTGCAGGACGCCCGTCTCGTTGTTGGCGTGCATGACGCTGACGACCGACGTCGCGCCGTCGATGAGCGACTTCACGGCCGCGGCGTCGGCGGCGCCGTCGGCGCCGCAGCCCGCCTCGGCGACCTCGAGGCCGCGCCGGCGCAGCTGCCCGGCCAGGACCCGGATCGCGTCGTGCTCGATCCTGGTGGTCACGACCTTGCGCCGCGCCCCTTGGTCTCGTCGAAGGCCTGCCAGGCGCCGCCCGCGATGGCGAGCGCGTCGGACTCCGAGCCGCAGGAGGTGAAGACGATCTCAGACGCGTCGGCGGCGCCCAATACCGCGGCGACCTGCTCGCGGGCCTTCTCGACGGCCGCGCGCGCGCGCTGGCCGAGCGAGTAGGTCGAGTTCGGGTTGCCGTAGCCCTCGCGCAGCCACGGGAGCATCGCGTCGACCACCTCCGGGCGGACGGGCGTCGTCGCGTTGTGGTCGAGGTAGGCCGTCACTGTCCGAAGCCGAAGCCCTTGAAGAGGTCGTCGCCGCCGGCGGCCTCTCCGGCCGGCTTCGGCTTCTCGACGGGCTTGGGCGGCTCCGCTCCGGGCAGGGGCGCGGCCTTCGCGGCGCCCTTCGACGTCACGGGCGACACGACGGTCTTGCGCACGCCCTCGGAGAAGATGATGCGGCCGTTCTTGCGGTCGTAGTAAAGGCGGAACTGGCTCTGCTTGGTCTGCGGCTCGTAGGCCTTGCCGAGGTTGTCGCGCTCCTGCTCCCAGCCGGGGTTGTAGAGCATGCGGCCGCGGATGTCGACCTTCTTGGAGAGGATCGGCAGGGAGAAGCGGATGCGGTAGAAGCCGTTCGTGTCGGAGACGCCGGGATCGAAGGACGAGGTCGCGAAGCCCGACGGGCGCGCCTCGCCCTCCTCGAGCGTGTTCTCGCCGCTGGCCACCGCGCGCACGACCACGCCCTGCACGGGGTTGTCCTGGTAGTCGGTGATCACGCCCTGAATGTAGCCGTCGAGGAACTGGGTCTTCTTCGGCGTGGAGAACAGCAGGAACTCCGAGGTGCCGGTGAGCTTCTCGGTGATCGACAGGTCGACGATGCGGCCCTCGGCGAAGTCCTCGACGACGACGTTCTTGTTCGAGGGGCCGCAGGCGGCGAAGATCGCCAGGAAAGCCAGGGGAACGAGGCGGCGCATGCGATATTCTATCATTCGTTCCCCCCGGTCGTGGGAGGAGCCGCCGACGGAGAATCCGGATTCTCGAGAGGCGCCGCGGGCGGCGCGGCGGGCGCGGGGCGGCGGCCGCCGGCTCGGGCGGGAGCGCCTTGCCGTCCTTGTCGGTCTTCTTGATCGACTGGCTCTTCACGAAGATGACGACGCGGCGGTTCTTCGCGCGACCCTCGGGCGTCGCGTTGTCGGCGACGGGGCGGTTGCCGCCGTAGCCGACGGCGCCCAGATTCTTGGCCGGCATGCCGTACTTCTCGATGAGCAGGCGGGCGACGCTCGTCGCGCGAGCGGTCGACAGCTCCCAGTTCGAGTCGAAATAGTCGTTGTGGATGTTCTGGCCGTCGGTGTGGCCCTCGACGAGAATCTCGTGCTCGGTCGCGAGCTTGGCGAGCGCCGGCGTCAGCAGCGCGAGCTTGTCGTCGATCTCGGGCGTCGGCTCGGCCGCGCCGGAGCCGAAGAACGAGACGCCGCCCTGCTCCTCGATCGAGATCTTGAGGCCCTCCTTGTCGATCTTGACCTCGCCCTTCATCTGCCCCTTGTCCATCATCTCCTTGATCTGCTCGTTGGCCTTCTGAACGTCCTTGTTCAGCGCGGCGGAGAGCGCGTACAGGATGACGAAGAAGCACACGAGCTCGGTCATCAGGTCGGCGTAACAGACGACCCAGGCGGGCGCGGGATGGCCGACTTTCGCGACCTTGGGGTCGCTCTCGTCGATGAAGCCCTTCGGCGCGCGCATCGGCATGGGTTTTCCTTAGGCGGCGGCGGCCGGCGCGCCCGGGCTCCCGGGGCCGGCGGCCCCTTGACGATCAGCCGCTTCGACGGCGGCAGGTACGCCTTGAGGTTGGCCTCGACGACGGACGGCGTCGCGCCGCTCTGCAGGAGCAGCACGCCGCGGATGATGATCTCCTTGATCAGCAGCTCCTCCTCGGAGCGGGCGCGCAGCTTGCCGCCCATCGGCAGGAAGATCAGGTAGCCGGAGCCGAGGCCGTAGAAGGCGGCCGAGAGGGCCAGCGCCATGCGGCGAGGGACCTGGGCGACGTCGTCGATCGAGGACAGCATCATGATCATGCCGAGCACGGTGCCGATGATGCCGAAGGCCGGCGAGTAGGTGCCGAGCGCGTTCAGGATCTCGGCGCCGCCCTTGTGCCGCTCGCGGATGAAGCCGATCTCGGTCTCCAGCATGTTCCGGATGAACTCGTGGTCCGCGCCGTCGACGACGAGCTGGACGCCGCGGCGCAGGAAGTCGTTCTTGATCCCCTTGAGGTCGTTCTGCAGCGCGAGAAAGCCCTCCTTCTTGGCCTTCTGCGAGAGGTTCACGAAGGTCACGACGATCTCGGAGGTGTCGTCGTCGGCGTGCGACAGCAGGGTCTTCTTGATGATCTTGCCCACGCCGATGACCTGGGCGAGCGGGTAATTGACGAGCGTGGCGCAGAACGTGCCGCCCATGACGATGAACACGGCCTCCATGTTCATGAACGGCTTGAAGCCGGCCACGCCTTCGCTGTGAAAGATCATGAAGACGGTCAGGCCGAAGAACGTGAATATGCCGGCTATCGTCGCGATGTCCATGAGGGGTTCGGCTCCTTAGCTCTTCTGCCTTTCGTAGCAGCCGATCGGGTTGACGGGCTTGCCCGACGTGTTGACGGCCTTGCGGTATTCCACCACTTTCGCGACGACCTCGTCAGCCGTCTCGCGGACGGCGATCTTGTTGCCCGTGGCGAGCAGCAGCAAGGTCTCGTGGCCGGTCTCCATCGTCTCGATGAGCTCGGCGTTGACGACGACCGCCGTTCCGTTGAGCTTATGCAGGGTTATCACCGCCGCCTCCCTGATCCTTTTGAAGAGCTTGTCCGCCCACGACTGCTTGCGGCACTCCTCGAGCTTCGCGCCGAGGTCCGCGGCCTCGCCGCGGGCCGCGTCGAGCCCGGCCTGCAGCTCCGCGGCGCGCCGCTCCGCGTCGGCCGCCGACTCCTGCGCGCGCATCGCGTCCGCGCCGAGGCGCGCCCGCTCCGCGGCGATGAGCTCCTGGGCTTCCGCGCGCGCCGCCGCGGCCTCCTCGCGGGCCGCCTGCATCGCCGCCTCCGCCTCGGCGCGGGCCGCGGCCGCCGACTCCGCGATCCTGCGCTCGGCGTGCGCCGCCGCGTCGTCGGCGCGGGCGCGCTCGGCGCGCAGCGCCGTCTCGTGCTCGGCCTTCTGCGCCGCGAGCGCGCGGCTCAGCTCCGCGCGCGAGGCCGCGAGCGCCTTCTCGGCCTGCTCGCGCGCGTTCTGCAGGATCTTGCCCGACTGCGTCTCGCGGGCCAGCTGAAGGCGCGCCGACTCGAGCGCCTCCTGCGTGCCGGAGACCTGGGCGGCCTGCGCGGTCGACAGCCGCTCGAGCTCGGTCTTCTCGGCCTCGAGCTTCGCCTTGTCGGCTTCCGCCGCCGCGACGCGGTCCTGGAACGCGCGGATCGACGCCTGCTGGGCGCCGGACTGCTCGCGCAGCCCCTCGAGCTGCTTCTCGAGCTCGAGGCGGTCGCGCAGGGCGTTCGTGCGGGCGTCCTCCTCGCGGGACAGCTTGCCCGCGAGGTCGTCGGCGCGGGACCGCTGCGCGATGACCTCGGACTCCTTGGCGAGCAGGCGCTCGCCCCACGACGCGTCCTTCTGCTGCAGCTCGCGGCGCAGGCGCTGGAGTTCCTGCTCCGCCTGCAGCGCGCGCGCGTCGGCCTCCGCCTGCATCGCGTGGCGGCGCTCGGCGAGCTCCTGCTCGAGCTCGGCGCGCAGC
The DNA here is from genome assembly GCA_023213235.1 of Elusimicrobiota bacterium. Classification (GTDB taxonomy): domain Bacteria; phylum Elusimicrobiota; class Elusimicrobia; order UBA1565; family UBA9628; genus GWA2-66-18. Next base: position 2,736,524 of record CP096137.1, read on the forward strand.
TTGGACTCGAGGCGCTTCGCGTCGTGCTCCGCCTCCTGGCGGAGCTGGTCGGCGATCTTGGCGGCGCGCTGGTTCAGCTCGTCCTGGGCCTGGACGCGCAGGCGCGTCTTTTCGGCCTCGACCATCTGCAGCGAGGACTGCGTCGCCTCGGCGCGCACCTCCTTCTCGCGCTCGACCCACTTGCGCTGGAGGACCACGAACTCGGCCTTGTAGCGTTCCTGGGTCTTCTCCCATGAAACGGCCTGACGCCGCATCTCGTCGAGCTGGGCGCGCGCGGCGGCGCCCTGCCGCTCGAGAGCGCTCGCGACGGCGCGCAGGCGCGTCAGTTCGGACGTCGCCTTCTCCGCGGCGTCCCGATGCTTGACGAGCTCGGCTCCGTGCTCGGCCTGGGCGCGGCGCAGGTTGGCCTCGTGCTCGCCCTCGAGGCGCTGCTTGATCGACGCGAGGTCGCGCTGGAGGCGCTCCTGGTCGGACATCAGGCGCTCCTCGCGCTCGCGCGAGCTGTGCCGCAGGGCGGCCAGGTCGCGCTCGAGGCGTTCCTGAACCAGCGCGGCCTGCTGCCGCGTCAGCGTGAGGTCGGCGCGCAGCTGGATCGACTCCTTCTCGCGGTCCGACGCGGACTGCAGGCGCGCGACCGCCTCCGCCCTCTCCTGCAGGACCTCGGTCAGCCGCTCATCGAGAATCTTGCGCTCGGCGACGGCCTTCGTGAGCTCGGCGTCGGCGCCGCGCAGCTTCTCGGCCAGCGCGCGAAGCGTCCGCACCTCGTCGTCCTTGGCGAGCGCGGCCTTCTGCCACTGCGCCTTCTCCTCGAGCCAGCGCCGCTCCATCTCCTGCAGGCGCATCGCGAAGTGAGTCTCGACCTCCTTGTCCTGGGACTCGCGCGCGGCGAGCTGGCTCTTGAGCGTCGTGACCCACGTCTCGCGCTCCTGGGCCAGGCGCGCCTCGAGCTCCTGCGCCTTGCGCTCGAGCTTGAGCTTGACGTCGGCGGCCTCCTGGTCGGCGCGGTCGCGGCGCAGGCGGTCCTGGAGCTCCTTGAGGGACACCTCGACCTTCGCGGCCGTGACGTCGTCCTCGCGGCTGCGCATCTGGGCGAGCAGGGACTTCTCGCGCTCCTCGGAGACCTTCTTCTCGAGCTGCTCGAGCTTGGTCTCGAAGTCGGCCTTCATGCGCTCGATCTTCTCCTCGCGTTCCTTCGAGCGGTCCGGCGCGGCGGCGGGCGGGGCGCCGAACGACGGCGGCGCGGGCGGCGCCGAGAGGGCCGGCGCGCCGAACGAGGGCAGCGGCGGCAGAGAGGGGCCTTGCCGGCCATTCCGGGCAGCGGCGGAGGCATGGGAGGCTTGCCGGCCGAGGGCGGCAGCGGCGGCGGCACGGGCGCGCCTCCGCGGCCCGGAGGGAGCGGAGGCGGCGGCGGGAACTTGTCGTCAGCGGCCATGATGTTCTCTCCTTATGATGCTCGTCACGCGCGGGCCTTCATGCCGTCCACCCACTGCCGAAGACCCGGATCGGGGTTCGACAGCAGGACCTGCTCGAATTGCGCGACCGCGTCGTCCTGCCGGCCGAGCTGAACGTAGCAGTTCGCGAGGTACTGGCGGCCCTGCCAGTTCCCCCGTCCAGCGACAAAGCGTACTCGAGATACTGCGCCGCCTCTTGAAAACGTCCGGCGTCGTGGTACTGCTGGCCGGCCGCGAAATAGGGCTTGGCCGCCTCCGCCTGCGCCGGCTGGGGCGCGGGAGGCGCGGGAAGAGCCGGCGCGCCGGCGCCGGTCGGCGCGGGCATCGCGCCGGCCTGGCCGCCCCCGCGTTGATGAGATTGGCGACGGCCTGCTCGGCCGCGCGCGTGCGCGGGGCGTACTTCTCGCCGCGCTCGCTGGCGACCTCCTCGTGGAAGCCGGAGAAGGCGTCGCCGCGGCTCTGCCGGACGTTGACCTTGCCCTCCTTCTCGAGCACCTTCACGACGTCCATGATCTTCGAGCGCTCCTCCTCGATCTGCGCGGGCGTGAGCCCCGACGCGTACTCGATCGACTCCTTGAGCAAAGACGCCGCGCCGGCCGACATGTTCGAGAGAAACTTGTTGACGACGTCGGGCGCCGCGCCCTGGAGGGCCTTGGCCATCGACTCGGTCTTGAGCTCGCGCACGATCGTCTGCATGTCGCGGTCGGGGAACGTGACGGCGTCCTCGAACGTCAGGATGAACTTCCGCACGCGCGCGTAGACGTCGGGCTTCTCGTTCTTGAGGTACTCGAGGATGTTGGCGCGCGTGAGCGTGTCGGCCTCGTCGAGCATCTGCGTGAGGCGCTCCATGCCGCCGACGACGAAATCGACGGACTCCTTGATGTCGGCGTCGATGGCCATCAGCTGCTCGCGCGTGACCTGGCGGATCTTCAGCGCCTCGATGGCGATCTTGGCCTGCAGCTCGACGGGCAGGGACGTCAGCGTCGCGCGCGCGATCTCCGGCTTCAGGTAGCTCAGCACGACGGCGACGAGCCACGGCTCGTCCTGGCGGACGAGGAAGAGGTTCGCCAGACGCTTGAAGTTCTCCTCCGTGATGTAGGTGAAAGGCTCGAATTTCTTCATGGCATCCTCGTCCTCCTCCGTCGGAACGATCGGCGGCTCCGGCGGCTTGCGCCCCAGCATGATGTCGAGCTCTCCTTTGGAAAGCTCCTCCAGCGTGTCGTCTCCCTCGTCCTCGCCGTCCTTGCCCTCGTCCTCGGGCGACTTGTTGAGGACCTCGTACTCGCCCTTCTTCGCCTCGCGCAGAGCGGAGACGTACTGGCGGAAGAAGCGCGCGAGCGGCCCGAACAGGAAGGACAGGAACAGCAGCAGAAGCAGAGCATAAAGCAGCGGCAGGTAGACGGAGGGCTTCTTGAAGTCCTCCTTCCAGTCCACGAGCGGCGGCTTGTCGAACTTCGTCGGCCGGAACGCGACCTGATCGGGAGCGAGCTTGTACTGCGCCATCGCGTCGACGATGCGCTCGCGCACGAGGTCGAGCCGCTTCTTGTCCTTGACCGGATCGAGCACGAGGTCGTCGTGGATGACGGTGACCTGGAAGCGCTTGAACACGGGCTTGAGCGAGAACCGCTCCTCCTGCACGCCCTTCATCTGCTGGGCCTGCTGGGCCTGGCTCTGCTCGGGCCGGTCCGGCGTCTCCGGGCCCTGGGTGATCGTCTTCGGCTTCGGGATGCCGGGCAGCACGAAGGTCGTCTGCATGCCGCCCTTGGGGCCCGGCGCCTTCTCCTTGTACTTTTCGGCCACGCCCATGCCGGAGCGCTGGGACTCCTCGCTCTCGAGCTTGATCTCCATCTCCACGTCGACGAACGGCGACGCCTTGCCCTTGCCGAGGATCGGGTCGAGCACGTCGCGCGCGATCTTGAGTTCGGAGTCGGCCTTGATGTGGTTCTGCTGCTCGAGCAAGGTCAGACTGGGAGCGACGACGCCCGCCGCGGCCCGGCCGGCGGCCAGGACGGACGACAGAACGAGGACGGCGAAGACGGGCGCGCGCATTCCTATAGAAGTGTAGGGGGCGGTGTTACGGATTCAAGGCGGAAAATACGCATCTTTTTACTGCCGTATGGACTGGAGGAATTCCCGGACGCTGCGGTTGTTCGGGTCGATCTCCAGCACGCGGCGCCACACCGCGACGGCCTTGTCCTTCTGGTCCATCAGGAAGAAGGCCGAGCCCATGATCTCGAGCGCCGTCACGTTGTTGGGCTCGAGGTCGAGGACGTCCTGCGAGCGGCGCACGGCGGCGTCGTACTTGCCGTCGTAGATGGACTGGCGGGCGTCGAAGACCTTCTGGTCGATGAACGTGAACTGCTCCGGGCCCTCGAGGCGGCGGGTCGCGTCCTGGACGCCGGCTTCGCGTTCGACCATGTTCAGCAGGCCGAGGAGCTTTTCATCCCGGGGGTTCTTATTGAAAGCGTAGCGCAGCGCGTTGACGGAGACCTTGAGGTCGCGGCCGTCGACGTAGGCGATCGCGCCGCGGCGGATGAAGGTCACGTACTCCTCGCCGCCGGTGGCCTGCGGGACGAAGTTCGTCACGTTGCCGAGGCGCGCGATCATCTGCGCGACCTGCTTGTTGCCGGGCGCGGCGTCCTGCGCCTGGTTGAAGCGCTGGGCGGCGAGCGCGAAGTTGCCTTCCTGGAAGGCCTCCATCGCCTGCTTGATGAAGTTCTTGACCTGGGTCGTGGAGCGGTCCGTGCGCGACTGGCCGAAGCGGAAGCTGACCGAGAAGCGCGTCGAGGAGCCGAGGTCGTGGATGCCCTGCGCGACGTCGAGCGAGAAGCTCTTGAAGTTGAGGCCGAAGCCGAAGTCGGTCTCCTGGATCTGCGGCAGCCCCAGCAGGCCGAAGCGGAACGCGAACCAGCGCGACACCCAGTACTCGCCGCCGAAGCGCAGGTCGGTGCTGCCGTTGAGGACCTTGTTGATGTCGGCGGCGAGCGTCAGGCGCTCCTTGAACAGGCGCAGGGAGTTGCCGAGCTTGATGACGACGGGCAGCTTGTCGTCGGTGTCGCCGGTGCGCATCGCGAAGACGTTCTGCATGCCGAGGCCCAGGCGGTAGGCGCTGCCCATCTGCTTCATCGCGCCGATGTCGAGCGTCTTGAAGTTGTCCGACGAGCCGCCGAGCTTGCGCGTGACCTGCTTGAGGCCCATGCCGAAGCTGACGGTCTCCGTCACGTTCTTGCCCCAGGCGAAGCCCATCGCCTGCTGCTGGTCGGCGAACGAGCCGCCGGCGGTGATCGACGCCGGCTCGTTGGTCGCCGGGTTGAGGACCACGTCGACCTGCTCGAAGCCGGTGTTCGCGAGCTGGGTCATGTGCAGCGCGAAGGTGGAGCCGCCCTTGGTCGGGTATGCGAAGCTGAAGTAGGTGAGCTTGGTCTGCTGGAAGAGGGTCGCCTGCATCGTGGTGACCTCTTTGCGCTGAACCTGGGAGAGGCCGGCGGGGTTCCAGTAGGCGGCGGAGGCGTCGTCGGAGATCGCGTAGTAGGCGCCGCCCATCGCGAGCGCGCGGCCGCCGACGCCGTAAGTCAGGAACGCGCCGGGTTGGCCGCCGCTGCCGGTTTGGGCGCCCGCCGCGGAGGCGAGAAGCGCGATAAGAGCGCACGCGCGCGCCATGGCCTCAACGGGCACCAACGCGCGCGCGCAGCGCACAGGGGACGAGCCCCTCGCAATTTTAGCGGGCATGACTATTCGGTAGCCTGACGCTCCCCAACCATCGGGGAGTCATGGCTTTGCGCCCCCGCCTTGCGGCGGGTTTGCCGTTATCGCCTGTTGGGCGCCCGACGGCCCGGACCCCCGCTGGATCAACCAACCCCCGATCCAAAAACGAGTCCGGAAGCGCGAAACAGGATGCTACCCGACCAGTGTAACGGAATTGTGTCGATTGTCAAGGCCTCGGGTCTGGACAACCCGAACCCGTCCTGATACACTCCGGGAACATGAGCGCTCCGGACGAGGAGGTCCAGGAAAGCCGCAAGAAGCGCACCTACCTGCTTCTGGCGGGCGGCGCCGCCTCCCTCCTCCTTCCTTTAGCCGGCGTCGTCTACATCAAGGTCAACGAGAGCAAGGCCGCTCGCGCCCCGGGGCAGGCGTCCTCCGTCTTCGACCGCCGCGAGGGCGGCGACGCCAAGGTCGTCGTCACCCAGACCGTCACGATCAACCCGGCCGTCGCCGCTTCCGCTTCCTCCCTGCCGGTCGGCGGCGGGACGACCGAGGCTCCGTCGGGCTCGTCGCTCGATTTCGTCAAGGGCGGCTCGAACGCCTACTTCCAGGACAAGGATAAGGCGGCCGAGCCGCCGAAAGCCTCGACGCCGACCCCCGCCGCGGCCTCCGCGCCGGAGCCCGAGCCGGAGCCGGTGAAGGCCGCCGGCAAGGGCGGAAAGAAGGCCTTCGTCATGCCGCGCCTCTCGGGCACGAAGAGCATGGCCGGCTCCAACTTCAAGGGCTCGGGGGCTCGCCGAAGCCGGGCGGGATGGCGGGGATGGCGGGCGTGGCCGACCCGCAGTCGGGCAAGGGCGGCCAGGACATGGCCGACATGCTCAAGAACATCCCCGGCGGCATCAACAACCCCGAAGTCCAGAAGCTCATCCAGAAGAACAAGGCCAAGAAGTAGCCCGGCGTGCGCCACCTCCTCCTCGCGGCCGCCGTCCTCTGCCTCTCCCTGCCCGCGCTGTTCATCCGCTTCGCCGCCGCGCCCATCGAGGCGATCGGCTTCTGGCGCCTCGCGCTGGCCTGCGCGGCGCTGGCCCCCTTCGCGTGGCGCCGCCGCGCCGCGTGGACGCCGGCCAAGGCCCGCGCGACGGCCCTGGCCGCGGCCTGCTTCTTCCTCCACCTCTGGACCTTCACCTGGGCCGTCCGCCACACGACGGTCGCCAACCTCATGCTCGCGTTCTCGACGCATCCGCTGTGGACGGGCGTCGGCGCCTGGCTGCTGTTCGGCGAACGTCTCGGCCGCCGGGAGCTGGGCGGCCTGGCGCTCGCGGGCGCCGGAATGCTCGTGCTCTTCGGCGGCTCGGCGCGCCTCGGCGGCTCCGGCCTGGCCGGCGACCTCTCGGCGCTCGTCTCGGCGATCACGTTCTCGGGCTGGGTGCTCGCCGGGCGCGGCGTGCGCCGCGGCCTCGACAACGTAAGCTTCCTCCTTGGCGCCTACGGCGCGACCGCCGCGTTCTTCCTCCTGCTCGGCGCCGCGCGCGGCTCGCCCATGACGGGCTACCCGCCGGCGACGTGGGCGGCCCTCGCGGGCCTGGCCTTCGCCGTGAGCCTCGGCGGCCACGGCCTGTTCAGCTACCTGCTCAACGAGTACGGAGTCCTGACGCTTTCCTGCGCCAAGCTCGTCGAGCCGGTGCTCGCGGCGCTCGGCGCGTTCTGGCTGTTCGGGGAGCCGCTGTCCCCCGCCTCGGCGCGGCCTTCGCGCTCATCGCCGCGGGCGTCCTCGTCCTCCTCCAGCGCCGAAAAACCGACATCGAAGCGTGACGGCGCCGTGATGGGACGCCGCCGCCTCCGGCGCTAGACTGAGGGCGTGAGAAGCGCCTTCCTCCTCGCCGTCCTGCTCGCCTCCCCGCCGGCGCGGCGACCGTCCTGCTCAAGGACGGCGGCCGGCTCGAGGGCCGGGTCATCTCCGCCGGGGAGACCGAGGTCGTCGTCGAGACCGCCGCCGGCGTGCGCCGCGTCGACGCGGCCCTCGTGCGCGGAATCGAGTACGAGGCGCCCGCTGCGCCCGCCCCGGCGGCCCCGCCCGCCTCGGCCGCCTCCTCGACTTCCGGGCCGCCGGACAAGAACGTATTCTCCCTCGCCTTCGGCCTGGGCGCGCCGCTCGACGACGTGGGCTTCGGCGCGGTCGGCGGCGGCACGGCCAACGACGGCGACATCGGCCCGCTGCTCGGCGCGCGCTGGCTGCGCGAGCTCGACGGCAAGCTCGCCCTCGGCGCGGACCTCGAGTACTTCCACCGCGGCGCGACGAACTCTCCCGGCCTCCTTCCGCTCGCGAACTCCTCCGTCAGCGGCGACAACTTCCTGTTCATGGGCGTGGCGCGCTGGTACCTGACGGAGCGCGGCAACGCGCGGCCCTACGTGCTCGGCGGAGCCGGCGTCTCGCGCTCGTGGACCCGCGTCGACTCCGCCCCGCGCCCGGGCTTCGCCTGGACCGACACGAACACCGACGAGGCCCGCCGCCTGATCGACGACGGCGCGTGGGCGCTCGCGGGCACCGCGCGCGCGGGAGTCGACTTCGGCTGGGAACTGATGGGCCCCGCGCTGTTCGGCCTCGAGGCGGGCTACACCTGGCTGCAGCGCCGCCGCTTCGAGGCGACGCCCGCCGGCCGCGACCTCGGCCTGACCGGCGTCGACGGGGCGCTGCGCGTGTTCACGTTCGCGGCGCGGTGGAGCTGGCGATGGTGAGGATCACCTTCCGCCTTCTCGCCCTGACCTCGCTCGCGCCGCTGCTCGGCGCCGTCGGCATCGGCCCGCGCCGCGACGACGGCGGCGGCCGCCGCGAGGAGCGGAGCGAGGACCGGACCTCCGCGCCGGCGCCCGCCGCGCCCGCGCATTCGGGCCCCGGGCGCGTCGGCATCCAGCGGCGCGAGCCCTCCGGCTCGTCCTGGTCCGGCCCGTCCGGCTCCCACGCGCCGTCGGCCGCGCCGGGACGAGTCGGCATCCACCGCTACGACGTTCCGCATTCGTCCTACCGCTCCGGCAACCGGTACCGCCGCTGGCACGGCGGCGGCGCGAATTGGCACGGCTACTACGGAGGCTCGCGCTGGTACTGGACGCGGCCCTACAACGGCTACACGTGGTGGTACGACGAGCCGTACGGACGCTGGGCCTGGTGGCACGGCGGACATTGGTGGCACGCCGGCCCCGGCGGCGCGGCCGTCGTCTACGTCCAAGGCGCCCCGCCGCCGCCAGTCGCCGTCGAGGCCTCGCCCGCCGCGACGCCGTCCGGCGACCCGGGTCCGTGGACGAGCCCGAGCGGCCGCCGCCTCGTCGAGGTCGTCGGCGAGGACCGCCAGGCGATCCTTTACGACAAGACCGGGCCCGCGCCCGCCTACCTGCGCCTGCTCGGCCGCGGAGCGTCGAAGGTGCGTTTCTCCAAAGCCGGCGCGGGGACCTCGATCATGGTCGAGTTCGCCGACGGCACCTTCGCGCTGTTCGACGAGGACGGCAAGCCGCTCAACGCCGAGGCTCATGCCCCCGCCGTCGCCGTCCCGGCGGCGTCGACGACGCCGGTGAAGATCCCCGCTCCTCCTCCCCTCCGCCGGGCGACCTGCCTCCGGCGCCCGCCGAATAGCGGGACGTCGCGGCGGGACTTAGGGCCCAGCGCGACACGGGCCCTCTACCCCAGGCCCCCGGCCGGCCACGCGGGCATACTGGGGGCATGAAGAATGTCCTCGCCGCACTCGCGCTCGCCGTTCTCGCCGCGCCCGCCTTCGCAGGCGGCGAGGCGGTCGCCCAGTTGCGCGGCGCCGCCGCGGATCACCGAGCCGGCGCGACGTCCTACGACGGCGGCTACGCCGGCGAGGAAAGCGGGGCCATTGCCGGCCGGCGCACGCCGGAGCAACTCCCCACCTTGTCCGGAGTCGTTCCCACCGCTGCGGTCAAAGCGCCCGAGAAGGCCGAAGTGCCGAAGCCGGACTGCCCCCGTGCCCCGACGACCGCCCGTGGTACAAGAAGCCCCTCAACATAGGCCTCGGCGCGGCCGCCGTCGGCGCGGCGATCGGCGTCGCCGCGGCTCCCGTCGCCTTTCCGCTGCTGATCTGCGCGGCGGTCGGCGCCGCCTACGGCTTCTTCGCCGGCTTCTGGGGCGGCAAGTTCGCCGAGAGCCGGGGCTGGCTCTAGCTCAGCGCTTCCGGCGCCAGCACGCCTCGTCGTGGTCGTCGACGAGCCCGCACGCCTGCAGGAACGCGTACATGATCGTCGAACCGACGAAGTTGAACCCGCGCTTCTTGAGGTCCTTCGAGAGCGCGTCGGACTCCGGCGACGTCGCGCGGTAAGGCGCGCCCTTCTTCCTCACAATCGTCTTTCCGCCGGTGAAGGCCCAGACGTATTTATCGAAAGACCCGAACTCCTTCTGGATCGCGAGGAAGGCCTTCGCGTTCTCGGTCGCGGCCGCGATCTTGGCGCGGTTGCGGATGATGCCGGGATCGCGCAATTGGGCCGCATGCCGAGCCCTGTCATATCGCGCGACCTTTCGCGGGTCGAAGCCGTCGTAGGCTTTCCGGTAGCCTTCGCGCCGGCGCAGGATCGTGATCCACGACAAGCCGGCTTGCGCCCCCTCGAGGATCAGGAACTCGAAGAAAGTCCTGTCGTCGTGGACGGGCACGCCCCACTCGCGATCATGATAATCGCAGTAGAGAGGGTCCGTCCCGGCCCAGGCGCAGCGGGTCTTCAGGCCGCGAGCGGCTTGAACGACTTCGCGACGGTCTCGCCGATCTCGGAGAGGTTCTCGACGACGGTGATGCCCGCCTCGCGCATCGCCTGGATCTTGGAGGCGTGCGTGCCGGCCCCGCCCTCGACGATCGCGCCCGCGTGGCCCATGCGGCGGCCCTCCGGGGCGGACTTGCCGGCGATGAAGCCGAACACGGGCTTGGACATCTTGTCCTTGAAGAAGCGCGCCGCCTCTTCCTCGCCGGAGCCGCCGATCTCGCCGATCATGACGACGGCGTCGGTGCCCTCGTCTTCCTCGAACTTCGCGAGGATGTCGGCGTGGCTGGAGCCGTTGATCGGGTCGCCGCCGATGCCGACGACGGTGGACTGGCCGAGGCCGAGCTTGGTCAGCTGGTCGACGGCCTCGTAGGTGAGCGTGCCGGAGCGCGACACGACGCCGATGCGGCCGGGCTTGTGGATGAAGCCGGGCATGATGCCGAGCTTGCACTGGCCGGGCGTGATGACGCCGGGGCAGTTCGGACCGATCAAGGTGATCTCGCGGCCGGAGCGCTCGATCTGCTGGATGTAGCGCTTGACCTTGGCCATGTCGAGGACGGGAATGCCCTCGGTGATGCAGATGACGACCGAGCAGCCGCCGTCGACGGCCTCCATGATCGAGTCGGCGGCGAACGGCGCCGGCACGAGGATCATGGAGACGAACGCGCCCGTGTTGCGGACCGCGTCGTGGACGGTATTGAAGACGGGGCGGTCGAGGTGGGTCTGCCCGCCGCGGCCGGGGGTGACGCCGGCGACGATCTGCGTGCCGTAGTCGATGCACTGCTTCGAGTGGAAGGTGCCCTGCGAGCCGGTGAAGCCCTGGACGAGGATCTTCGAGTCTTTGTCGAGAATGATGGACATGGTCTAGTTCCCCTTGGCGGCCGCGACCGCCTTCTGAGCCGCTTCCCACAGGCCGTCGGCCGCGATGATCGGCAGGCCGGAGTTCTTCAGGATCGCCTTGCCGGCCTCGACGTTCGTGCCCTGCAGGCGCACGACGAGGGGCACCTTGAGCTTGATCTTCTTGAGCGCCGCGACGACGCCGGCCGCGATCATGTCGCACTTCACGATGCCGCCGAAGATGTTGATGAGGATCGCCTTGACCTTCTTGTCCTTCAGGATGATGTTGAGCGCCTTGGTCACGCGCTCCTCGTTGGCCCCGCCGCCGACGTCGAGGAAGTTCGCCGGGCTGCCGCCCGCGAGCGCGATGGTGTCCATCGTGCCCATCGCCAGGCCGGCGCCGTTGACCATGCAGCCGATCGTGCCGTCGAGGCCGACGTAGGAGATGTCGGACTTCTTCGCCTCGTTCTCGAGCGCGGTCGCCTCGTGGTCCTTGTACTTGGCGAGCTCGGCGTGGCGGTAGGAGGCGTTGTCGTCGGTCGTCATCTTGCAGTCGAGCGCCGCGACGCCCTTCGGCGTGAGGATGAGCGGGTTGATCTCGAGCATCGAGCAGTCGAGGTCGATGAAGGCCTTCACGAGCGCCTTCGTCGTCTTGACGAACTCTCCGGTGTGCGTCGCCGGGATGTCGAGCTGGAACGCCAGGCGGCGCGCCGCGAAGTCGCGCAGGCCGACGTTCGGGTCGACGGGCATGCGGATGATCTGCTCGGGGTGCTCCTCGGCGAGCGTCTCGATCTCCATGCCGCCCTGCGCGGAGGCGATGATCACGGGGCCCGCGTTCTTGCGGTCCATGACGACGGAGAAATACATCTCGCGCTCGATCTTGACGCCGCCCTCGACGAAGACTTCCTTGACCTTGATCGCCTGGCCGTGGGTCTGGTGCGTGACCAGGTTCATGCCGATCATCTTGGCCGCGATCTCCTTGGCCTCCTTCGGCGTCTTGGCGAGCTTGATGCCGCCGGCCTTGCCGCGGCCGCCCGCGAGCACCTGCGCCTTGATGACCCACGGGGCCTTGCCGGCGCGCTTCATCGCGGCGCCCAACTGGGCCGTCTTCGTGATGACGCCGCCCGCGGGAGGGACCGCGACGCCGCGGGCCTTGAGGATCTCTTTGCCTTCGTGCTCGAGGAGTTTCATGAGGGGATATTCCTTTTCTTAAGCGGCGACGGTCCAGGTCTCGGGACCGGTCAGGAGCTTCTGCAGGTCGGCGGGCTTGGCCGTCTTGGCCTGATCGATCTGCGCGTCCATCATCTCGTGGAGCATCGGGCGCTCGACGGCGCGGAACACGCCCTGGGGCACCGGCTCGCCCATGTGCGCGAGGAAGTTCGCGAGCGTGGCGCTCGGGGCCTTCTCGTCGTGGATGAGCAGGTTCTTGGGAGGGTTCGCCGGGTCGAAGGTGACGACCTCGGGCTCGAGGCCGTTGAGCACGATGCCTTTGTCCTTCTTCGCGCCGAAGATCATCGGCTTGCCGTGCGCGACCTTCATCATGCGGTCCTCGCGGACGTCCTTCGCGACGACCGACTCGAACGCGCCGTCGTTGAAGACGATGCAGTTCTGGAAGATCTCGATGAACACCGAGCCCTTGTGCTTGGCGGCGCGGGTCAGCACCTCGCCCAGGAAGGGCAGGTCGGTGTCGACGGCGCGGGCGACGAAGCTGGCCTCGGAGGCCAGGGCGAGAGCGATCGGGTTGAGCGGCGCGTCGATCGTGCCCATCGGCGAGGACTTCGTCTTCTTGCCGATCTCGGAGGTCGGCGAGTACTGGCCCTTCGTCAGGCCGTAAATCCTGTTGTTGAACAGGAGAATCTTGAGGTCGACGTTGCGGCGCAGGGCGTGGATGAGGTGGTTGCCGCCGATGCTCAGGCCGTCGCCGTCGCCGGTGACGACCCAGACCTGCATGTCGGGGTTCGCGCACTTCAGGCCCGTCGCCACCGTCGGCGCGCGGCCGTGGATCGAATGGAACCCGTAGGTGTTCATGTAGTACGGGAAGCGCGAGGAGCAGCCGATGCCGGAGACGAACGCGATCTTCTCGCGCGGGATGCCGAGCGTCGGCATGATCTTCTGCACGGTCGCGAGGATCGCGAAGTCGCCGCAACCGGGGCACCAGCGCACCATCTGGTCGGACTTGAAGTCCTTGGCCGTCTGCACGATCGGACCGGCCGCGGGAAGGATTTCCATCTCGTCCTTGTTGTCGGCCATGTTATTTGCCCCCGTTGAGGATCGCGTCGACGCCGGCCTCGATCTCGGTCACCTTGAACGGCTGGCCCTTGATCTTGTTGAGCCCCGTCGCCGGGACCAGGTACTTCGCGCGGATGATCTTGAGCAGCTGCCCCATGTTGAGCTCCGGGACCACGACGTGCTCGAAGTTCGCCATGATGTCGCCGAGGTCCGGCGGAAGCGGGTTCAAGTGGCGCAGGTGCACCGCCGAGACGCTCTTGCCCGCCTTCTGCAGGTTCTGCACGCCGGCCGTGATGGCGCCGTACGTTCCGCCCCAGCCGATGACCAGGACCTTGCCCTTCTTCTCGCCGAGGATCTCGAGCGGCGGGATGTCCTGCGCCGCCTTGTTGACCTTGGCGGCGCGCAGGCGCACCATGCGCTCGTGGTTGTCGGGATCGTACGAGATGTTCCCGGTCACGTCCTGCTTCTCGATGCCGCCCAAGCGGTGCTCGTAGCCGGCCGTCCCGGGCGCCGCCCACGGGCGGGCCATCGTCTCGGGATCGCGCTTGTACAGCTTGAACTCCGACACCGGCGGCAGCGCCGGCGCGTCGAACTTCGCGAGCTTGGACGCGTCCGGGATCAGCCACGGCTCGGAGCCGTTGGCGAGGTAGCCGTCCGTCAGCAGGAACACGGGCGTCATGTACTTGACCGCCAGGCGCGAGGCCTCGTAGGCCATCGTGAAGCAGTCGCCGGGCGTCGCCGCCGCGACGACGATCGCGGGGCACTCGCCGTTGCGGCCGTACATCGCCTGGAACAGGTCCGCCTGCTCCGTCTTCGTCGGCAGGCCCGTCGACGGGCCGCCGCGCTGCACGTTGAGGATCACCAGCGGCAGCTCGGTCATCACGGCGAGACCGATCGCCTCCGCCTTGAGCGCGACGCCGGGGCCGGACGTGCCGGTCAGCGCCAGGTGGCCCGCGAAGGCCGCGCCGATGGCGGAACCGATCGCCGCGATCTCGTCCTCGGCCTGGAAGGTCTTCACGCCGAAGTTCTTGTTCTTCGAGAGCTCGTGAAGAACGTCGGACGCGGGCGTGATCGGGTAGGACCCGTACCACAGCGGGCGGCCGCAGACGCTGGACGCGGCGATGAAGCCGAGCGCGGTGGCCTCGTTGCCCGTGATATTGCGATACACGCCGGGCTTGATCGGCGCCTTGTTGACCCGGAAGTGGTGGCCGAAGATCTCGGCCGTCTCGGCGTACGCGTTGCCGGCGTGAAGCGCCTTGTGGTTGGCCTCGACGTACTTCGGGTTCTTCTTGAACTTCGTCTCGATCCACTTCAGCGTCGCCGCCATCGGGCGGTCGTAGAGCCAGTACATCATGCCGAGCGCGAAGAAGTTCTTGCAGCGCTCGGTCTCCGTCGCCGTCAGGCCCATGCCGTCGAGCGCGTTGCGCGTCAGGCGCCCGAGCTCCACGGGGATCACCCGGAACTCCGAGAGCGAGCCGTCCTCGAGCGGGTTCTTCCCGTCGGGGTAGCCGGCCTTCTTCAGGTTGGCCGCGTTGAAGGTGTCCTTATTGACGATGATCATCCCGCCCTTCTTGATGTCGTGAAGGTTGGCCTTGAGCGCGGCCGGGTTCATCGCCACGAACACGTCGGGCGCGTCGCCGGGAGTCAGCACCTGGCGCGACGAGAACTGGATCTGGAAGCCGGACACGCCGGCGGTCGTGCCCACGGGGGCGCGGATCTCGGCGGGATAGTCGGGGAAGGTCGCGAGGTCGTTGCCGGCGAAGGCGGTCGTCGTCGTGAACTGCATGCCGGTCAGCTGGATGCCGTCGCCGGAGTCGCCGGCGAAACGGATCACGGCGGATTCGATCTCTTCGACGGGAAGCGGGGCGGATTTCGGCGAGGTCGTGGTGTCGCTCATCAGACGATTATAGCCCCGGAAACGGGCCACGAGTATTGACCTAGATCAACGGTTTTGGAGTCCCCGGGAAGCGACGAAAGTTAGCGGGAGTCCGACGGAGCGGTCGCCATGGCGACCACCTCGAGCAGGCCCTGCGCGGCGCCGGCCTGGGAGGCCGGGGTCACGGGCCGGACGGCGACGATGCGGGGCCGCGCGGGAGCGGTCGAGGCGGCGATCTCGAAGGTCGGGATGCCGGACGCGGGGCGCATCGGCGGCAGGAGCGAGGCGAACACGCGTGTCCAGACGCGCGGCTGGGTCTGGGCGGGCGCCGTCACGGCCGGGCGCTCGTCGTCCTTGGCGGGCGCCGGGGCGGCCGACGTCGAGACGGCGGGCGCCTGACGGGCGGCGACGGGGGCCGCCTCGGGGTTCAGCGCGTCGGCCTCGTCGTCGGGGGCGGCGCCCTTTTCCTCGTTCCTGCGGTCGCGGCCCTGATCGGGCGGCAGGGCCGACTCCTCGGCGGCGGGGCCGCGGTCGGTCTTGGCCGACTCGCCCATCGCGAGCAAGGTCCCGTAGGCGTCGGTCGCCTCGGCGCGGGCCGAGAGCGGCAGGACCAGGATGGCGGCGAGAAGCAGGCGCTTCATGACGACAGAATAGCGCCAGGACGGCTTTTTCAGGAGGGACCGACGGGGCAATTCGGGGGCGACAAGAGGCCCTGCCAAGTGGGGGCCTTACGGGGAGGCGTTATTGTCGGTTTAGCGCCATTCGAAACTGACTCGATCTCCAGCGACGTAGGCGAAGGTATTCAAATCGCTGAAGTAGAAATACCAGGCAAACCCTTTTCCTTCCGCCCGAGGCATCAACAATTTAGCTCCCGGCGTGGTGCATTCGCTAAGCGGTCCATCAGCCGTGAGCCAAGGGCAGGCATGCCACCGATCGGCCGGAGCCGACGGCGGCTCCATGAACCAGAAGTCGAGCCCTTCAATTCTCAAGCGGCCCGGGACATACCGCTCGCGCTCGTTTCTATCCTTGCCATCAGGATCGCCTGCGCACAAATCAAAATCGGCGATGAGGATATTTTTATCGTAATCGATGCTTAAAGACAGGAGGCCCGAGTCATGGAAAGTGGCACCGGGCGCATTTTCCCCGAGGAGACTTTCCAGCGTCTTGATTCCACTGTTCATGGATTTCTAGTGGCGCCTATTCATCTACTTCACGCTGCTGCATTCAAGAAAATAATCGTATTCGTCGAATTTAAAATCATGGGGCACAGAAGGGCTCAGGAGTTCAAGAAATGATTGATCCACTGGATAGACCTCATAGAGGGGATCCTCCGCGGGTAGTTCCAGTTTATTCCTGATAGGCCCCAGGTCGAATTTCTCCAAGGGAACTTCGCCGGACAATGAATCCTGTCCCTTTCGAAAATAAGTCAGATATCGGGAAACTGATATTTCCTTGTGCTCTTTAAAGGTCATCTTGTCGTCGGAAATTCAGGGTCCTAATGCTGAGACGCTTTCCGGTGCGCCGCAGCGGCCCGGCCCTTTTCATAGTCAAATTTGACGTACGCCATTCTCCCCGTCGAATCAAATCCGAATTCGGCATCGAGTTCTTCCTGGTCGCTCGACGAACGCTCCTTTCTAAGCACTATCCACGCCGCGTTTACGCTTGCATCAAAGGAAAGGCGAACACCGCTGGCATCGACAACCTCATCCGATGAAAATGGGCACCTCTTGAAATCAAAAGCTTCGATGGCGACTGGATCGCCGAGGAGGTTGTAATCAACGACAATATTCTTGATTTCGACGGACTGGGCGACGAGTCCTTCAACATGGAGCTCGACGCTGTTATCAGTAACAATTAATATCATCGGCGCGAAGTTGGAATTTCTTCACCCTTTCTGCCACTTTGCACGCAGCTTTTCGATGTCGAACTTCATTCGTCGAGCCAAGGCGTAGAGTCGTTCCTTCTGGTTCTGTGGAATCGCCAGCCCTTCCATCTCGATGTCATATAGAAGCCCATGCACGACCAACCCCGGCTCGCCGACACTAAGATACTCGGCGTAGGATTTCGTGGCATTTTCGTCCAGAAGAGCCCGTATCCCTTGGAAGACATTCTCGGTTTCCTGATGAATTGTTCGTATTTCGTCGTTGGTCATTTCTGTTTTTTGGATATGCGGTGACAACTTCGCCGTAGTTCGGGTCCTTCGGTCCCTCGACAATAACTTTTATTGAAACACCGTCGCGAATGCCCTCAACGCCGATACGCCGGCCTTTTTCCTGAGTCACCTTTGATCCGGGATCAGCAAGAACACTCTGGATATTTTCCTTAATCTTCGAGCCATCCCATCCTTCAGGAAATTCGGATTTCCCCTTCCCTGCGCCCGCGCGGTGACCTCCGCCGTTGTCATCCCCGTCCAAAATATGGACAAGACCGTGATCCGTGATAAAAGGCTGAAAATTCTCAAGATCGGCGACGGTCTTGGGAGGAACCTTCTCTCCCGTCTCCGGCTTAGTGGGTTCCGGAGCTTCAGAATGCCACGTGCCCTCCGGCAGCGGCCGCCCGTTCTCCCCGAGATTCGGACGACATTGCAATTCACCGGGCGCGCCTCTCAACTCTTTGACGCCGTCGCACGGACGATCCATGACGTCCACCAAGAGCTTTTCCATCATGCCAAGCAAAGACGCGCTGAGCGTCACACGATCCCCTTTGATCACGTACGGTTCGGGGTCCCCGGTATCGATAGTTTTGTCCAGGCCGGGCGTGTCCGTCCCCGTCATCGGCCGCTTCTCTTCCTCGATGACGAGCTTGTCCTGCGATCCTTCGGCTCGTTCCTTGAGCGTGGCGATCGGATCGCTCTTCGCCGGAGTCCGCTTCACCCGCCCCGGCGTCTTCTGTCCCCGGCGCCGTCGCGCCTCGTCCTCGAGCGAATCGAACGTGCGGTCGCCCTCGACGAGGATCGCAACGCACTTCACGCTCGCGATTCCGCCCGCGTCCGTGGTTCCCGGCGGGCACGTCAGCTTCCCCGCCGGCTTGACCGTGAACGAGACCAAGTGCCCCGCCTTGCTCCCCTCCGTGCCGGTGAAGCCGACCGTCGCGACAGTCTCGAGTTCCTCGCCCTGAGCGAGCGACGACCGCGACACGGTCAATGATAAGGAAGAAGGCTTGAGCGGATCTGGCGGAGGTTGAGGCGCCTGGGCCGCGCGGGAACTAGGCCGATTGTCGATGAGCAGGTCCGCCGCGCTCGACTTCGATTTCTTGGAGAACAGTTTGCCAATCCCGCGAAAGAGCTCCGAGATGCCTTTAATGAGGAGTTGCGCCCCGAGTTGGCCAAGCGCCTGGCCAAGTTCCGCGCTCCCGTTGTTGGAGGAGTAGGAGGAAGAGCCGCTGGAATAGCTCGGCGAGGGACGTGCGCTCGGGCCGCCGCAGCGGGCCACGCACACTCCCGGAGGAGTCGGTGGAGGCGGCGGAAGAGGCTTGATGTACCAATTATGGTCGGCGTTCCCCTGCATGAGGCCGCTCGCCTCCGTGAGGCCGCTCGGCCCGGCCTTGGTGAGGACCGACGCGGTGCCCGCCGTCTCAATCATCTCCGGCGCCGCCGTCAGTTCGACCTCTCCGTCGAGCCAGCGCGCCACCGTCGTCGCCGGAACCGCGACGGGCCAGAAGCCCTCGTCGGTATCGGCCGGCCGCGAGACGAGGACGCCCGCGAGCGCGCCCGAGCCGTCGAGCACCGGCCCTCCCGTGAACTCGGCCGAGATCGCGGCGTCTGTCTGGAAGGAGACCGCGCCCGACTTCACGACGAGGCCCTCGGTCTTCGTCCAGCGTCCCGCGACGAGGTCGTGGCCGACGGCGGAGACGAGCTCGTTCTTCGCGGGATTCGTCTTTGCGAGGACGAGCGCCGGCGTCTTGTCGTCGCCGGTGAAAGAGAGGATGGCCAAGCCCAGCGTCGCGTCGCGGCGCAGGACCGTGGTCGGAATCTCTTTGTTCCGAGAATGGAGCTTCGGCGCATCCCCTCGACGGCGCGCGCGTCGGTGAGAAGGACCAGCTTCCCGCCGACGCGGACAAGCGTCGCCGCCGCGCGGCGCGAGCCCTCGACGAAGTAGACGGCGGCCGTCGCGTCGGCGCCGTCGGCGCGGGACGCGAGGACGACGGTCCCCGCGCCGTGCGAGGCGGCGAGGTCCTCGAAAGCGTCGGCTCGCGCGCAGTACAGCTTCGAGCGCGCGGCGCCGACGGCCTTGTCGGACGCGAGCGCCAGCGTCAGCCGGCGGACTTGCGCGCGGCGGCGGGCGTAGGCGCCCTCGTCGAGCTTCTTGGAGGAGGAGGCCTGATCGAGCGCCGCCTCGGCGGATTTCTTGGAGACGCCGGGCCCCAGCAAGCTGACGAGCCACGGCGCCGCGGTCCCATCGGCGTTCCGGAAGAGGCCGTCGCTCGCGGAGAGCAGCTCCGCGCGCTCCTTGTCCGCGTCGCACGGCGGCTCGGGGAAGCGCTTGGCCCAGGTGTAGTCCACGACGGCCAAGGTGCGGTACAAGGTGCGCAGGCTCGTCGAGCGGTCGCGGAAGAAGGGGCGGATCGCAGGAGCGATGCGCGGCTCGAGGCGCACGAGCGACTCTTTGACCTGCGACTCGTCGCGGAAGGACTCGAGGCCCTCGGAGAGGAGTTGGAGATCGGCCTGGAGCCCCGCGAGGCCGTTGGCGTCGCCCTCCCCTCGGTTTTGGCCGCCGCTTCGTCCGCGGGCAGCACGGCCGACGTCAGGAGGGTCCAGAGCGGGTCGGAGGTCGTCTCGGCGCGGACGGGGAGCGACGCCGCGAGGAGGAGCGCGAGAACCGCCCTCGTCCTCTTCATAGCCCGCCCCCTCGGATCAGCGCAGCTCGAAGACCATCGTCGTCGCGCCGCAGTCGATCATGTCGCCTTCCCTGAGGACGACCGAGCCCGAGACCTTGGCCCCGTTGACGACGGGATAGCCCTCGGTCACGGCGACGAGGACGAAGCCCTCGGGCTTGCGGTGGACGGAGGCCGCGACCTCGGGAGCGGAGCCGAAGAGGCCGGAGCCCTTGATCTGGATCTGCACGCGGTCGGACTTGCCGATGTAGGTGGACATGCCCTTGAGCTCGAACTCGGAGGTGCCGTCGGCGGCGCCCTTCAGGACGCGCAGCCAGCCGATCTTCTCCGGGCCCGCGGGTTTGGCGGCGGCCGCGGAGGCGGCGATGAGCTCGGCCTGCTTCTGGGGCGTGAGGACCATGGTCTTGTCGGAGCCGGCGTCCGGTCCGCCGCCGGCGGCGGCGAGCTCGGCCTCGTTGAGGAAGACGAGGGCGTGCTTGGCGAGGCCGACGACGTCGTTGTGGTGCAGGCCGGACTTCTTGATCTTCTTCTCGTTGACGAAGGTGCCGTTCGTGGACTCGAGGTCCTCGATGTAGTAGCCCCCGCCCTCGAGCGTGAGGCGGCAGTGGTGCCCGGAGATCGCCGGGTTGTCGATGACGATGTCGTTGTCGTCCTTGCGGCCGACGGTCAAGGAGGGCTTGTCGAACGCCACTTCCTTAATGACGGCCGCGTTGAACTTCAGCAGCAGCTTCGGCATCGAAGTCTCCCTTTGATCCTAATCTCAGCGCCCGAACAGGCGCGACACCAAATCCTTCACGCCGCCGCCCCCGCCCGCGGCGGGAACCTTCGCGGCCACGATCGAGATGTTGTCCACCCCGCCGGCGGCGCGCGACTTGGCGATCAGCACGTCGACGATCTTCTGCGGGTCCTGCTCGGCGGCGATGACGGCGGCGACATCGGCGTCGACGACCATCTTCGAGAGGCCGTCGGTGGCGAGCAGGACGAGGTCGCCGGGCAGCAGCGGGTGCTCGCCGACGTCGACCTGCACGTCCTTCTCGGCGCCGAGGGCGCGTGTCAGGATGTTCTGCAGGCTCGAGCGGGCGGCCTCGTCGGCGGTGATCTGCCCGCGCTTGACCTGCTCGCCGACGAGCGAGTGGTCCTCGGTGAGCTGGGTCAGCTCGCCGCGGCGCCAGAGGTAGAGGCGGCTGTCGCCGACGTGCGCGACGGTCAGGGACTTGGCGTCGACGATCGCGGCGACGACGGTCGTGCCCATGCCGGCGTCCTTGGGGAAGGCGCGGCCCTTCTCGTAGATCATGGAGTTGGCGGTCTTGACGAAGAACTCGAGCTGGCGGCCGCGCGGCGAGAGGCCCGCGGTGCCGCCCTCGGGGACCATGTTCTGGGCGCCGCCGAGCATCTTGCGGGCGTACTCGACGATCGTCTTGCAGGAGATGTCGCTGGCGACCTCGCCGCTGTTGTGGCCGCCCATGCCGTCGGCGACGACGAGCAGGCCCAGGTCGGGCTCGACGGCGAAATTGTCCTCGTTGTTCTTGCGGACGCAGCCCGGATCCGTCGCGCCGGCGACCTCGACCCGGTCCTTGGTCTTCATATGGGCTCCTGCGTGTTCGGCTTGATGCGGATCGTCGCGTCGGGATTCGGCTTCGGCTCGAGGCGGATCGTGCCGTCCTCGGCGGGGCGAGGCGGAGGCGGAGGCACGGCGCCGCCAAGTCCCCCTCGCGCGGGGGAGGCAGAGGCACGGCGCCGCCGAGGCCGCCCTCGCGCGGCGGAGGCGGAGGCACGGCGCCGCCCAGGCCTCCCTCGCGCGGCGGAGGCGGAGGCACGGCGCCGCCCAGGCCCTCGCGGGCCGGCGGCGGGGGCACGGCCGCGCCGGCCCCGCCGAGCTGCGGCTTCTCGATCTTGAGCGTGGCGAAATCGGAAGACGGGGCGGGCGTGAAGTCCGAGGGGCTCGCCGGCATCGGCATCGCGGGCTGCGTCTTCTCGACGGGAGCGGGCGGCGGCGTCGCGGCGGCGGGCTTCGGCTTGTCGTTGATGCCGGGGATCGTGATCTCGGGCCCGATGCGCACGGTCTTGTCGGAAGCCGGCGCCGGCTTCGGCGGGGAGCCGAGATCGGAATGATCGGCCCCGTCTTCTCCGCCTTCGGGACGACGGGCGAGGTCTTCTCGGCGAGCGGCCGCTCGACCGGCTTGATCTCGGAGGTCACCGTCTTGTCGAGCGCCGGCTCCGGCTTGGGCTCGGGCCTGGGTTCGGGCTTCGGTTCAGGCTTCGGGGCAGGCGCCGGGGCGGCCGCGCCGCCCTTGAGCGCGGCGCGCAGCGCCGCGGCGAACTCGGAGCCGCGCTGGAAGCGCTCGTCGGGGTTTTTAGCGAGGGCCCTGTCTATGAATCCGCGCAGGCCCGCGGGAAGCGCCGGGTTGATCGACGTGACGTCGGGGTGCGGGTCGTTGGCGATCTGGAACAGCAAGGTCCCGATGCCGTCGCCGCCCTTGAACGGCTTCTCGCCCGTCGTGAGCTCGAAGAGCGCGACCGCGAGCGAGAACAGATCGGAGCGGCCGTCGACCTTCTTGCCGGCGACCTGCTCGGGGCTCATGTAGGACGGCGTGCCCATGACCGTGCCGGTCGCCGTCTTCGAGGAGGCCGTGATGCGCGCGATGCCGAAGTCGGCGACGCGGATCGAGCCGTCCTTGAGCAGCATGATGTTGGCGGGCTTGATGTCGCGGTGGACGATGCCCTGCGCGTGCGCGTAGTCGAGGGCGTCGGCGACGATCGCGACGTACTCGACGGCCTTCTCCACGGGGAGCAGCGCGTCTTTAGAGCCGTACTTGACCAGGTCGTGTCCGTCGAGCAGCTCCATCGCGATGTAGGCGACGTCGTTCTCGTCGCCGGCGTCGAAGATGCGGACGATGTTGGGGTGATTGAGCGTGCCGGCGGATTCCGCCTCGCGGAAGAACCGTTCCTTGACGGCCTTCGTGCTTTCCCCGTCGGAGCCTTCCTCGAGCATCATCGTCTTGATCGCGACCATGCGGTTGATCTTGGGGTCCTTGCCGAGGTAGACGACGCCCATGGCGCCGCGGCCGAGTTCCTTCTCGATCTCGTAGCGGCCGAGCGTGGGCTTGGTCGTGCCGCCGGAGAGCATGACGGTGCCCTCCTTCTTCGTGGTCCCGACGCCGCCGAACACCGCGCCCTCGGAGGCCTCCTTCAGCTTCTTGGCCTTCTCGACGACGTCCTTGTACTTGGGATCCTTGGCCGCGATGTGCTCGAGGACCGCGCCGGCCTTTGCGAACTGGCGCTTGCGCTCGAAGTCGAGCGAGAGGTTGTAGAGCGTGTCCTTCATGTTCTCGTCGAGCGGGCACAGGCGGAACTTCTCGAACGCGATGTCGAGCATGCCCTGGCCCTGGAACGAGAGGCCGAGCATCTTGTTCGTCTCGATCGCGGAGGCCTCGACGAGCTCCTTGCCCTTCTCGGTGACAAGGAAGCTCTTCGAGATGATCACGAGGTAGCCCGCGAGCAGGAGGACCGTCGGGTAGGCGACCTGCAGCCACTGGCCGCTCATGAAGAAGTGCACGCCGGCGCCGAAGAGGCCGGCGGCCAGGATGACGCTGACGACGAGCCCCCACAGCGCCTTCAGGCGCGGCAGGATCAGCATGACGAACAGGCCCATGAAGGCGATCAGGCCGAGTTCGGCCTTCTCCGCCCACTCCGGGCGCGTGAGGAACTTCGAATGCAGGATGTTTTCGATGACGTTCGGCGCGACCTCGAGCGAGGAGAAGCCCTGCGCGACGGGCGTGTTCCACTGCGTCGAGAGGCCCGACGCCGTCAGGCCGAGGATGACGATCTTGTCCTTGAAGAACTCGGGCCCGACCTTGTCGGACATGACGTTGGCGAAGGGCGCCACGCGGATGGTTTCCTGCGGGCCGTTGAACAGCACGGCCATGCGGCTCTCCTTGTCGAGCGGCACGCGCAGCTTGCCGAGCGTCAGCGCCGAGCCGGGCTCGAACGTCACGTCCTCGGGCTTGAGGCCGAGGTAGGCCATCGTCAGGCGCGTCGCGAAGGAGGGATACCAGGCGTCGCCGTAGCGCACCATCGGCGCCTCGCGTCGCAGCACGCCGTCGGTCTCGACGTAGAGGTTCACGTGGCCGAGGCCGAGGGCCGCCTGCGCGAACGGCTCGATCGGGTAGGCGATCTTCGGGGCCTCGATCGCGTTCGGGTCCGCCGCGGCGGAGATCGTGCCGCTCGAGACGGCGGCGGGCACCGCGTCGGCCTTGCCGCCGACGGTCCCCTCGGGGAAGAACAGCGGCAGCACGACGTCGCCGGCGGCCTGCAGCGAGGCGAGCAGCTTCGTGTCCGAGTCCATCGCGACGGCCGACGACGAGAACTCGAGCGCGAAGTCGACGCCCTTCTGCGAGACCTTCTTCGCCGCGAGCAGCTCCTTGAACTTCTCCTCGAGGCGCTTGACCTCGATGAGGCCCTGGTTCTGCTCGGCCTCGGAGTACAGGATGTTCAGGCCGATGACCTTCGGGCCCGCGGCGTGGATCTTCTCGACGGCGGCCGCCATGCGCGAGCGCGGCCACGGCCAGCGCCCCATCTGCGCGATCGAGTCGTCGTCGATGGCGACGAGCACGATCTCCGGCGGCGGCTTGAGATCCTGGCGCAGCTTGGCGCGCAGGTCGTAGGCCTTGTACTCGATGGACTTCAGGAACGGCTCGCCCATCACGTAGCTGCCCGCCGTCAGGGCGGTCAGGACGAGCCCCATGACGACGTCGAGCGCGCGGCCTTTATTCTTCATTAATAGCGAGGGTTTCGTGCCGGAATTCGCGAACCGCGCAAAGTATAAGAGGCTCCCCGGAGGCTGTCAACCCCGATCCGGTCTCAGCGGCCGGCCTTGCCGCCCGTGACCTTCCAGCCGAGCGGAAGGAGGCCGGCGGACGCCGCGGACTTGAGAAGGTCTCCCGGGATGAAGGGCCACAGGCCCTGGGCCAGCAAGGTCTCCGAGGGCACGAAGCGCGAGAGGCCGAGCAGGCCCAGAGCGAAGATGGGCGCGGACCCGGCGAGCATCGCGAAGAACGCCTTGGCGGGCGTGCGGTCCCAGCCCCTCTCCGCCAGCAGGCCGGTCGCGTAGGCGCCGGCGACGAAGCCGGCCAGGTAGCCGCCCGTCGGGCCCAGGAGATGGACGAAGCCCGCGGCGCCGCCGGAGAACACGGGCAGGCCCGAGGCGCCCTCGGCGAGGTACAGCGCCGCCGCGGCCGCGCCGCGGCGCGAGCCGAGCAGGACGCCGGCGTACAGCACGCCGAGCGTCTGGCCCGACAGCGGCACGGGAGTGAACGGCAGCCGGATCTCGAGCTGCGCGCAGACGGCGATGAACAGGCTGGCGACGACGACGCAGGCGGCGTCCTGGGCGAGGCCCGTCGACGGCAGCACGCGGTCGGCGAGCACGGGGTAGTAGGCGGCGCGGGTGGTCATGTCTTGATCCTCTCCTTGGGTATCTGAATCAGGGGCAGGCGCACGACGAACTGGGCGCCGCCGGTCTTGGCCGGCTGGACCCAGATCTCGCCCTTGTGCAGCTTGACGATCTTGGCGCAGATGGACAGCCCGAGGCCGAAGCCGGACTTCGGCGCGGCGTCGAGCTGGCGGAACTTCTCGAAGATGACGGCGCGCTGCGCCTCGGGGACGCCGGGGCCCGTGTCGGTGACGACGAGCTCGACGCGGTCGGCTCCGCCGGCCTCGGCCTCGACGAGCACCCGCCCGCCCTTCGGCGTGAACTTGAGCGCGTTGGCCACGAGGTTGTGCACGAGGCGCTCGACGAGGCGCTCGTCGCCCTCGAACGAGGCGGGCGCCGACGTCGACAGACGCGTCTCGAGGATGACGCCCTTCTCGTCGGCCATCGGCCGGAACAGGCGCTCCGCCCGGCGCAGCACCGCCGCGGGCTCGACGGAGCCCGGCACGAGCTTGAAGTTGCCGTGGTCGATGCGCGCGGAGTCGAGCGCGTCCTTGACGAGCGCGGTCAGGCGCTCGCACGACTGGTCGATCGCCTCGAGCCAGCCTTTCTGGCGCTCGTCGGGCTCGATCGACTTCTTGAGGAGCCGGAGGTAGCCCTGCACCGCGAACAGCGGCGCGCGCAGGTCGTGAGCGGCGGCCTGGAAGAACTCCTCCTTGAGCGCCTCGATGCGCTTCTCCGACGTCTGGTCGCGAAGCATGATCAGCACGCCGAAGTCGCCCGTCGCGGGGTCGGTGAACATCGTCACCGTCGTGCGGAAGCTGGACGGGGGCCCGCCGGCCGGATTGGGCACCTCCATGACGCCGCCGCTCGTGTGAGCCTTCAGCACGTCCTGCACGCGCAGGCGCCATTTCTGGGGGTCGCGCGGCTGCAGCAGCCCCCGGCCTCCGCGCATCACGTCGTCGCGCCCCGCCGCGAACAACGGCAGCGCGGCCGCGTTGAGGAAGGTCACCTCGCCGCGCAGGTTCGTGATGACGAGCGCGTCGGGAATCCGCTCGACGAGCGTCTCGAGCCGGGCGCGCTCGCGCGCCAGCCCCGCGTTCGCCTCGTCGAGGGCGCGCCGCATGTCCTCCTGCGCGCGCGTGAACTGCGCGCCGAGCGCCGTCCAGCCCGGCAGGCGGCCCTCGTCGAGCGGCGTCGACAGGTCGCCGCGCGTCCAGCGCTCGAGTCCCTTCTCGAGCTCGCGCAGCGGCGCGACGAACCAGCGCCACGCGAGGTAGGAGGCGGTCAGGGACGCCGCGATCGCGGCGGCCGCGACGGCGTAGGCCGCGGGCGGCAGGGACTCGTGCCGCGCGCCGATCCACCACCCGGCCACTCCGGTGGGAATCGCGCCGGCGGCGAACATGATCCAGGACGCCCTGCCGAAGAGGTTCACGCGCGCCCATCGTAACAAAATATGGACAGATCGGGCGTCCGCTGTTATGCTATTGAGGAATGAGAATCGCGCTCCTGCTCGCGGCCCTGTCCCTCGGCGCCTCCGCCGCCCCGTCCGCGCCGCCGCCGACCTCGCGCGAGTTCACGGAGCTCCCCCCGGCCGCTACACGGTCAAGCTCAACGGCCTCATCTGCACCGTCTGCGGCCGCGCGATCGCCGCGGAGTGGGCCAGGCTCCCGGAGATCGAGTCCGCCTCCGTCAACTTCGACAAGTCCGAGGCCCTGATCTCGGTCCGCCTCGACCGCACCTTGAAGGTCGCCGTCCTCCAGCGCACTTTGCGCCGCGCCGAGAAGCTCGCCAACCTCGGCGCGAAGTACGAGATGCGCGGCATCGCGTACAAGCTCGGATCTAAGTAATACTATCCCCATATGGAGCCGACCGATCCCGCCAAGCTCGCCGAATATCTCGAACGCCTCCTCGCCGGCCTCAACCAGACCGCCGAGAGCCTGAAGTTCGAGATCCCCTACTACAAGGCCGACGACATCCAGGGCCACTACGCGAAGAAGTTTCTCGGCTCCGTCGAGGAGCAGGCCTCCCAGACGAAGGCCCGCCTCGAGGAGCTGCGCAAGACCCTGCCCGCTCCCAAGCGCCCCGAGGGCGAGTGAGCGCCGACGACGGCCGCGTCGTCTTCCGCACCTCGCAGCCCGACGAGGCCCCCGTCATCGCCGAGCGCCTCTCCGACGCCGGCATCCCCTTCGAGATCCGGATCGTCGTGCAGGACGAGCGCGAAGGCGACGCGCTCGCGCTGATCGAGGCGCACATGCGCTTGATCGGCTCCGAGCCCGCGGCGGACGCCGCGCAGCCGCCGCACGAGGACGACGCCGATCTGCTGCCCTGCCCCAACTGCGAGCGCGTCGGCATCCGCCTCGGCGCCGCGTGCGGCGGCTGCGGCTTCGCCGTCACGTCGCTCAAGTCCGCGCCCGCGCCCGTCGACGGGCGCTCGTTCTGCCCGGAGTGCCGCCAGCCGACGACGTTTCCGTCGGGAACCTGCGCGGACTGCGGCGTCGAGCTTGAGCCCCTCGAGCCCGCCGACCGGCTGTGCCCCGAGAAGGGCGTCCACGTCCTCTACCGCGACACCAAGGGCGGCGCCGCGTGCCCGGCCTGCAAGGTCGTCTGGGCCGACGTCGGCTGAAAAACTTGGGCCGTGAGGGGATCGAACCCCCGACCTTCCCCGTGTAAAGGGGTCGCTCTACCGCTGAGCTAACGGCCCGTCACGGATTGCGCTTGAGGAGCTCCTCGCGCAGGTCCAGGATCACCTGGACGTAGTTGTCGGAGTGGTTGTAGGCGAACAGCGAGCGCCCGATCCGCGAGCCGGCCGTGAACGGCGCCGACGCGTCGTAGCCCGCCTTCTTCAAATAGTTGGCCGCGCTGCCGAGCGCGTCGGGCCACTGGTCGAGCCGCCGCTGTCCGTCGCCGTCGAAGTCGACGGCGCTCGCGGCGTAGGACGTCGGCATGAACTGGACGAAGCCGAAGGCGCCCGCGTACGAGCCCAGGACCGAGCGCGTGTCCATGCCCTGAGCGTGAGTCATCTTCAGATACTCCGCGAGTTCCCGCGCGGCCCAATCGGAGCGGCGCGGCACCTTCTGGACGATCGTGTTCAGCGCGTCGAAGATCGGATACTTGCCGGCCGCCGTGCCGTAGCGCGTTTCCACGCTGACCAGTCCGACCAAGAGGACGTAGTCGACGCCGTACTTCGCCTGCACGGCCTGGAGAATCGGCCGGTTGGCGCGGATGAACTCGACACCGGCCTTGAGGTTCGCCTCGGTGACGAACCAGCGGCGGTACTCGTCGTACGGCGTCGGCGGGACGGGAGCGGCGGGCGTGCCGAACTTCGGCGGGATTTCGGGAAATATTTTTCCGCGCGGGTCGGCGAACGCCGCGTCGACGTAGGCGTCGGGCACTCCGGAGCCGGCGAGGCGAGCCTTCACGGCGGCCTTCGCCTCGTCGGGCGTGCGCTCGTTGACGGCGAGGGCGCGCACGGTCTCGAAGCGCGCGTGGAGCAGGCGGAACTCCTCCTCGAACGGGGAGAACTGCGCGGAGGCGGGCACGGCGAGAACCAGGAGGAAGGCGCTGATCCGCATGCGCCTATGATAGCTCAATCGAGCCCGAACAGGCGCTTCCACCAGGGCCGCTCCGCGGGCGCGGGCGCCGCCGCGGCGGGGGCCAGTTCCTCGCGCTTGAGCGGCATCGTGAAGTAGAACGCGGTGCCGCGTCCGACCTCGCTCTCGAGCCACATGCGGCCGCCGTGCAGCTCGACCATCGACTTGGCGATCGGCAGGCCGAGGCCCGTGCCGCCGACGTTGTGCGGCGAGGCGACCTGCTGGAATTTCTCGAAGACGCGTTCGCGGTTCTCCGGCGCGATGCCGCACCCGTTGTCGCGCACGGCGAAGGTCACGAAGCTCACGTCGCCGGTCAGCATCGCGGCGCCGACGGCGACGGTGCCCTGCTTCGGCGTGAACTTCAGGGAGTTCGAGATCAGGTTCACGAGCACCTGGACGGTCTTGCCCTCGTCGGCGAGGACCTCGGGCAGGTTCGGATCCGGCGTGAAGACGAGGTTGATCTGCTTCTTCGTCGCCCACGGCTTGAGGCCGTCGACGGCCTGGGAGCAGAGCTTGTTCGGGTCGCAGGCCTTCGGGTACACGCTCATCTGGCCGGACTCGAGCTTCGAGAAATCGAGGATGTTGGTGACCAAGGTGGACAGCCGCGCGGTGTTCGCGAGGCACGCCGTGAACAGCGCCATCTGCTGCTCGTCGAGCTTGTTCTTGAACGCGCGCAGGAGCAGCTCGAGCCCGGCCTGGATCGAGGCCAGCGGCGAGCGCAGCTCGTGCGTCATGTGGGCGACGAACTCGTTCTGCATCGCCTCCACTTTTTGTGCGCGGCGAGGTCCGTCAGCGCGAGCACCATGCCGACGACGCGGCCGCTCTCGTTCTTGACGACGGCCCACGAGGATCGGATCAGCATCTTGGTCTTGTCGGCGCCGCGGACCTCGATGTCCTTGCTGAGCGGCTTGTCGATCGCGGCCTCGATCTCGGCGGCGAGCGCGACGACCATCTTCGCGTCGCTCTTCGCGTTGACGGGCTTGCCGGCGACCTCGGCGAGCTTGGAGCCGTAGATCTCCTCGGCGGCCGGGTTCATCATCATGATCCGGGCCTGCTCGTCGACGATGATCGCGCCGGCGCCGACGTTGCTGAGGATGTTCTCCGTGCGGGCGCGCTCGAACTCGACGACGCCCTTTTCCTTGCGCACGATGAGCGTCGCGCTCTCGACGTTCTTCTCGATGTCCTTGCGCAGCTTCTCCATGATCAGCTTGAAGAGGACGAACTCCTCCTCCGGAGTGCGCGCGACCTTCTTGATGAGGAGCTGGATCGACGCCTCGAGGCTCTCGCCCTCGATCTGCTTCTGGACGGACTCGCCTTTCTCCGCCTCGGGGAGTCCCCGCCCTTGCCGTCGCCCTTGGCCGCGGGCTTGCCGTCGGCGCCGACCTCGGCGTAGACGGCCTCGCTGAGGACGATGTTCTTGACGCCCGCGTCGTGGAGATACTGCTTCGCGTCGACCTTCTGGTCATACGGAAGGGACGCGAGCTGGCAGATGACGATCATCTCCCGGATCTCAAGCCCTTCTCGGAACGTGACGCTGGAAAGCTTGTAGCGGTCGATGAGGACGCTGACGGGGCCGCCGATCTGCTTGACCGTGCCGATGATGCGGCGGTTGACGATCCACTTGTCCTGATCCTTCGCGTAGACGAGCGCGCCCTGCGGCGCGCCCTTGAGCGCCGCGACGATCAGGGCCTGCGCGCCCTGCATCGTCTCGAGGACGGACGGGTGCTCGGGGCCGTACAGGCCGAGCTGGGTCACGGTCTTGCCGAACGCCGACAGGGCCTCGAGACACGACGCCTCGAACTCGGTCTTCACCGGCGCGGCGGCCGGCGCCGCCGTCTCGGCGGCGGGCGCGGGCGACACGGCCTCGGGCTCGGACGGCAGCTCGATGGAGAAATCGCCGGAGGGCGGAAGGTTCAGCGGGTCGAGAGGATCCATATTAAAGAGAAGGCGGTAGGAGGGTAACGTCCCTTTCGATTTTCGTCAAGCGGCGAATTTGGAATCTGGATTTGCTATACTCAGCGTGTTGCGGGGCCGTGGTGTAGCTGGCCTAACACGCCGCCCTGTCAAGGCGGAGATCGCGGGTTCAAATCCCGTCGGCCCCGCCAGTTTTGACACTCGACGAACCCGTCTCCAGAACAATTCTGGAGGCGGGTTCGCTTGTTTCCGGGCCAAATTCCGGCCCCTGGAGACCGGCGCAGGGGTCACTATCCAGCCCCACGGCCATCCGCAGCTCCGAGAGCCGGACCTGGCCGATCATCTTCTTGACCAGCTCCCTCTTCTTGTAGGGCGCCATCTCGGAGAAAACGCGCCCGAAGTCGCGCAGCAGGTCCTTAACGGCGGTCTTTTGGATCATGTTTTTATCCATCTCCTGCGACATCCGGTCTAAGGACTCCAGGCTCTTAAGGACCTGACCCCGTCGGCCGATGATCGCGTCGAGGCGCTCCTGCAGAAACTTCTGCGCCTCCCCGGTCATGACATCCTTCGTGGCTGCGGCCGAGTGCGCCTCGGCCGTGAGGCGCTTGAGTTCCGCGGCCTGCAACTCTCGCTGTTCGGCGATCTTAGGCAGCTCCTCTCGCAGCTTGAGGTTGGCCATGGCGACGAGCTTGTCCACCTTGCTCTCGTCACCCAGGAGGTGTTGAAGACGCCATCTGACCAGATCCTCCACCGCCCGCGCCGGAATCCGGGTGCGGCACTTACGGCACTGGTAATACGAGTGGACAGTCTTGTTCCGACTCGTGCCGGACACGCCGCGCATCTCTCCCGTGCACTTCTCGTCCGGCTTGTTCTTATCGATGATGCGGTCGCAGCGGAGCAAGCCCTCCCCGAACAAGTAAACATGGCTCGGCTTCCTCACGCCGTTGTGCCTCGTCTTCAAGTTCGTGCCCATGAGCTTCTGCACGTCGTTGAAGAGCTTGTCGGTCACGATCCGATCCCAGACGGCCGGCACGATCCGATACTCGCCCTGTTGCTTTCCCTTCTTAGGCTTGTGGTCCAAGCTCCACTTGTTGATCTCGGCTTGACCGATATAGGCGCGGTTCGTCAGGATGCGCTTCACCGTGCTGAACGTGAAGGGTCTATCCGTATGCCGCACGCCGCGACGGGACCGGAATCCCTGCATCCTAAACCCGGCCGCGTTGGCCGCCGCCTTCACGGCCTGGATGGAGCCGAGCTTCAAGAACTGCCGGAAGAGCCAGACGACGATCTTAGCCTCCCGAGGATTGACCCTCAGATATCCCGGGCGCTTCGGATTGAGATCGAACCCGAACAAACGGTTGCTCACCCACAAGCCTCTCTCCGAGCGCGCCTGGATGCTGTCTTTCATTCGCTGGGAGTCGACCTCGATCTCGAATTGATTCAGCGCCATCAAGATCGTCATGATCAGCCGGCCGTGAGCGCTCGTCGTGTCGATGTTCTCGCGAAGAGAAATGATCGCGCCGTTCTTTTCCTTGAGGATGCGCACGAAGGCGAAGAAATCCTCGATCGACCTTGAGAAGCGGCTAAGCCCCATGCAAACGATGGTGTTGATCCGGCCCCGCTTCAGGTCCGAGATCAGCCTCTGGTATTCATATCGGCGCGTGGCCTCGGCGGCCGTCTTAGGTTCCTCCAAGTAGTAGTCGACGACGTTCCACGTATTGGTGGAACCGTCTTCGTTCCGCGAGTCCAACACTTCCTCCGCCTCCTTCTTCCCCTTAAGGAACTTGTCGACGAATTGCCGCTGATTTTTCAGGGAGCCTTCCTTAACCTTCGCCTGCTTCTTTCCCGACACTCGGATATAAACGCCCACGTTTCTGATCATCACACGCTCTCCTTTTCAGCAGAAATCTCGCGGAGCAGTTCCCGCGCCGTCGTGACCAACTTCTCCGCCTTCTCGACGCATGGCTGAAGCCCATCGGACGCGCGTCGGCGCAGGTGCAATTCCAGCAGCACTTCGCTCAGGCACTCGAGGCTCATGGCCTCGGCATCCTCTCGCAGAGGTTTAACATGGCCCTGCGGCAAGTCGCACTCGTGGTAAGGCGGCGGCTGAATCCGGCCGCCCTTCTTGACTCCACGAAGCAGCGAATCGAGTTCGCTCTTCTCCATGAAGCCGACGCCGGACATATAGATGAACATGGGTTCTCCTGGACGCAGTAGGGTTCCCCATGACAGAACAGGCCAGCGCACGGGGTGTGTCCAGAGCCGCAGGAATCAGCGGCTATAAAGTCCGACAATTTTCCGACAAGAGGCGCAGCTGGGAGCCGCGCTCGAACGCCTGTCAGCATTGTGGCACGAAAATTCCAAAGTTTCAATGCCTTTGGCGCCTTCATAACGCACCCTTATACCTGCTCCTGCTCGAGACAGGTGGGCTCTGGCGCCGGATCGTGGAGGAGATAGTGGTGCGCGACGCCCGACAAGCTGTTCGCCTTCACGAGAACAAGATCGCGTCCCTTGCCGATCTTGTCGAGCATCCCTTTAAAAACCAGCGCGGAGGCCGCGTCCATGACGATCGTGCGGCTCCGCATGTAGAAAAAGTCCTGGTCGATGAGAGCGGCCAACCGCTGCAACAGGCTCGGATGGAGCGACCGTAGCTCGCCGTCGAGACCAAGCTCTCCGCACAGGATCGGATCGTCCCGAAGAGGCAGCTGCAGATAGGAGCTAAGGAACGCCATGGCTATCGCCAAGTCGTGCTCCGGCAGATACTTCCGAGAACCCGGCAAGCTGCAGGTCACCAAACTGCCGAAGCCTCCGACATCCACGCTCATGCCCCTAAGAATGCTCGTGATCTTCTGATATCCGTGTTTTGCCAACCCGTTCAGCGCCGGCCGCCGGGATCGGCAGTTGATGTTGAACTCCACCTTCGCCTCGATCTCGGCAATCCCGTGCGAGTCAAACGCCGCGGTCTTGGCCACGACCACGTCCTCGTTGCGCTGGGCGAGGAAAAGCCGCCCAATGCGGTCGACAGTGCAGACGACAGGCTCGGCCGAGGATGGGCCGAAGCGGTTCTTCGAGACGTGCAGTAGGCGATAGGCGAATGCCCGCCTTATACTGAAGACCGCGTCCACCTCGTGCTCGAGCTTCTTTGGTCCGGCGATCTGGAGGTCCTTGCGGACGTGAGCGACGTAGAACGTCGCGATATTCTGAATTCGAAGAAACTGCATCAGCCCGAAGAGCTTCTCCCATTCCCCCTGCGCCGAGGGGCCAATTCCAAGCCCCTGAAGCGAGTCGACGACCAGAACCCGATGCGGGAACGATACACTGGGCCGCGAGATAAGGTTGCTGAGCGTTTCGAGACTGTCCGCCTCGTGGATTTTGACCAGCGGAATTCCTTTCTCAGTTCCCACCGCCTGCAGGCGCCTCTGGAGTTCAGGCCGCTTCTGCTCGCTGGTGATATACGCGCAGGGGACTCCCGCCTCAGCGAATCCATTCAGCGCCTGCAGAAGTAACGTCGACTTGCTGACGCCAGGTTCGCCGGACAGCAGCAGTTGCTGGCCAGCCACAATCCCATCGGGGAACAGCCTCTCCGAAAGTAATTCCATCGCGCATGGAATCACCGCAGGCGCCTGAGCATCCTTTCTATCGTTAGACGGCGTCATACTATCCCCCTCGCGCCCCACGATGCAGCCCTAGATGCCCAGCGCGCCGACTACTTGGTCTTCTTGTCTTTTCCTACGACCATCTGCATCAACGCCTCGATCGTCTCACCAGCGTCTTTAAGTCGATCGCCCTGGAGCGAATACCAGACGAACTGCCCGATCCGCCGCTTCTGAACGAGCCCAGCCTTCTCAAGAATTTGCAGTTGCTCGCAGATGTGCGACTTCGACATCTTGCGAAACGCCGAGAGTCCGTCGACGATGGTGTTCAATCCCATAGAGCCGACCGGAGTAGCCTTCAAGATGGCGACAATCTGCAGCCGCACAGGGCTGGCGAGAGCCTCCAGGACCTCCAAGGTCTTCTTCTCGTTGCTTTGTTTCGTCATATTCGTATATACCTACCGATAAGCCCTAAAAAAAGCGCCTACTCTCGATGCAATATCTCCTTGAGTTGCTGCAGCCGCCATCCCACGAACTTCCGATTCAAGTAGCAATTCGTATGAATGCCGTTCTTCTCGGTCACGATCACTTTGGCTTCCCGCAAGATGGTCAAGTGCTGTGAAATCGTGCTCGATCTTACGCCCAGAGCCTGCGCGAGTTGCCCGACATCCATCGGCTCCTTCTTCGCCAGCAGCGCGATGAGCCGCAGCCTCGTGCTGTCCGCCACCCCACGAAGAAGTGGCATCACACGATCGACCCACTTGCCGGTCAAGAAGAAGTCGTGCGCGGCGCCGGAGCCCAAGCTCATGGACTTCGCCTGCTCGCGGGCCACAGCTTCCTCCGCCTCATCCGCCTTAATGGCGGCCTCGGCGACGTGCTCAATCGAAAATCCTGCCCGGTTCTTGGTTCGAGTCATACGGTATTTCAGTATCTACCGAATAGTCTACCAGTGCTTTTAGTTTCTGTCAAGGGGCGCTCCGATCCCCTCAGAGGGGGCTTCTGGGAACCCCTACCCCAAAGAGGTATGATATACATTCCAAAAATATAGAAATTGCGTGACAATTGAAGCTATTTATTAACTCGTTAAATGAATACCGTGACGCCACGTTTTTCAAAAACGCATTCCGCCTACTCGGCTTGCCTGGGATTTCCCAGTTGGATTCAATCCAAAAGGCCGAGGGAGCACTGCGTCGAGCGCTAAAACTTAAGGCCCTTAAGCCGACAGCCTGGGATCTCCCTGGCTGGGCCCCCTCGATCGCACGGAGCCGAGCGTTCGCGAAGCCCTCGGGAACCTCACAAGCAATCCGCTGGGCCGCTTGAACGAACGCATCTTCTGGTTCGATGGCGATATTCCTCCGGCGTCGCTTGGCAAGGACTTGCTCGATCAGGCCCTAGAGAACACTTTGGCCGGCGGAGCCATGGAGAGCGTCCATGATCACGCCCTCTTATGCCTTCTAGCAGCAATTCACAATGACCCCGATTTTCGAGATCCTCAGCGCTGGGCTAAGGCCTTCGAAGCCTGGAAACGCCTCGCTGATGACGAAGATTATTGGGGTGCTGTCCTGGAATCAGAGATGGGCGGCGGGTTCGAGCCTGCCGCGACTGCCGATGAGATCGAACAAGTCCGCGGCAAGATTCTCGCCCAAGTCGCCGACATCGTGGCAGGGATGGCTCGTGAAGCCGTAGCACAAGGGCAGGATGATCGCTTTCAGCGCGCTGTAAAAGCACTCCGCGCCTCTGATCTGCCGACAGACCTGGTGACCAAGGTCGAGAACGAGACCTTCGGCTCACGAGAAGACAGCTTCTCGTCGAGGTGCACGGCCCTCCGCCGCGAATGTGGCGATAAGATTGAACGGGATGAAGCCGGCGTGGACGGCAATAGGGCAGCCTGCGCCGCGGCGTTAGCGAAGTTTGATGCGGAGCTTCAGCCCGAACTGTTCAAGCTGACGAGCTTAGCCGGTGCCACCAGTGACATTAGCCGTCGCTCGCGAGAAGCTGCTGCGTCGCTTTTGATGAGCATCGCGATCGACTACACTTGGGCCAACGAATTCATCACTAGCGAGAAGCTCCTAAACCGAGCTAAAGAATTGGCCCCCGAGGACTCGATAGTTAGCGAGAAGATCGAGGAGCAACTATCCGACGTCGCCGAGGCCGCTCAAAGTCAGCGGTTTCCGAAGGGATCTAAGCCTCTTGGCGACACCCCAGAGGATAAATTCGAGGCGCTTTGCATGGCGGTTCGAGTGAAATGCCGAGACAGCATTCGCCGAGAGGATGACGGCGTGTCGGCGAACCGGAAGGCCTGCGAAGCAGCCCTCGGTCGCTTCGACACTGAAATAAAACCCTCTCTAGAGCAATTGCTCAAAACAGTCGGCGCCGACTCTCCCGAAGGCCGCAGGGCACGGGACACAGCTGCGATGTGCCTGCATAGCATAGGGATCGATTTGACTTGGGCTAACGAGTTCAAGATCGCGGAAGCCACTCTCGGTGAAGGACTCGCCCTCGTGCCGCCAAAATCCGCAACAGCCCGCAAAATTGCGGATTCTCTCGAGAAGTTTCCTCGCTCGAAGTCCAAAAAGGAATCACCGAAGGCCCCCTCCGGGCGGTCCAGCGCCGCCAACGACAAGCCTGCTGCTCGGAAGCGTGAATGGGAACGGATAGACCCAATAAAATCGGCGCCGGAGCTGCGCACGATCAACGGGATAGGGTTCACGCTCTATGGCAACACGGACCCAGAACCAATTGATCCCAAATCGGGTTACACAGGAAATTCCTACCTGACGACGTATTATTTCGTTGTTCTCGCAATCCCGGTCATTCCAATCGCTCGGTATCGAGTCATCTACACGGGAGATAAGCGCTACCTGTTCCTGCACAAAGCCCCTCTCAGGACTTTCGACAAAGTGCACCTTGGGATTTCAATCGCTCTCTGTCTCTGGTTCTTCTTCGCAGTGAATCAAGGCTCAAGCAGCTCCAGTTACTCAGGTAGCACGTCTTCGAGTTCCAGCTACTCATCTTCTCAGCGCAGCAGATCTTCCCTCCGAACGGATATCGAGAGCAATAAGCGCCGCATCCAGGAACTCGAAGGTCAGCTCAAGATCGGGGGCGCGGAGATCGAGCGACTCAAAGGCGAAATCATGCCGCTCAAAAAACAAATTGAGGATTACGAGTCTGATGCCAAGCTCGGGAACTACGTCGATCAAGATGCCTATCAGAAGGCGATTGACGATCACAACGCTCTGGTTGGCCAGCTGAAGGCCGAAGGAGCAAGCTACAAGAAGATTTTCGCGGAATACGATCCACTAGTCGACAAGACGAACGGTCTGATTCGGGAATACAAGAGATAAACATGGCAGACGCCGCGACCATCGAGACCCCGCTGCAAGCGTTGATCGACTTGGCGATTGACCACTGGCGACTCAGCCGCTGGCTATTGGGCTCCGAGAACGATCGGACCAAGGCGACGCCCAGACAGACAGTCAGGCGTTTAGAATCGTTTTTTGCTGATCGTGAGATTTCCATCCTCGACATCACCGGCAGGCCCTATGAAGCCGGGCTGCCCGTTGAGGTGCCGGATACAATCGACGATCCGAATCTGCCGAACGGCGAAATTGTCGTTGATGAAGTCCTGTCCCCCATCATTCTGTGGCGCAAGAACGTGGTCCGTCACGCCAAAATTGTAGTCCGCCGCGGCCAAGGCGCGCCGAAGGCGACAAGCAGCGAGGACTCTAAGTCATGAGCAACTTCATCAAATACGGCATCGACCTCGGCACCACCAACTCATGCATCGCTCGTTGCGAGGGCACGGATATTCGGGTTTACCCCAACAACGAGCAGATGAACGTCACCCCGTCTGCCGTCCGCCTCCTGAAGTCGGGACGGCTGATCGTTGGGCAGCGTGCCTACGCAGCTCTCTCAGTCGATCCGGATAACGTCGCCATCGAATTTAAGCGCTGGATGGGCCAAAAGAACACAGCGAATTTCCCTGTGGCCGCTCGGACGCTGTCCGCCGAGGAGCTTTCGGCCGAGGTCTTGAAGTCTCTGTGCGAGAACGCCCAACGACACTCGGGCGAGGAGATCAGGGCTGCAGCCGTCACGGTGCCTGCCGCGTTTGGCGCTCTTCAATGCGAAGCCACTGCCCGAGCTGCACGCCTAGCCGGGCTCGAGGAGAGCCCGCTCCTGCAAGAGCCGATCGCCGCCGCAATCGCGTATGGCATTGCTCCGGGAGCCAAGGACCAGCGCTGGCTCGTCTTCGACCTTGGCGGCGGAACGCTCGACGTGGCGATCATTTCTACGCGAAATGGCCGGTTGGCCGTCCTGGAACACCGCGGCAACAATCTTCTGGGCGGCAAGGACATCGACCGCCGGATCGCGGAGGAGTTCTTGCTGCCTGCGTTGGCCAAGGACTTCGCACTCCCTGAGCCGGGAAGCCCCGAGCACAAACGCCTCCTCCGTCGTCTGATCGCCAAAGCAGAGGAAGCGAAGATCGAACTCAGCACGGCGCCCAAGGTAGTGGTTAGCCTGATCGATCTTGGGGAAGATACCGCGGGAGAGTCCCTGGAAGGGGAGGTCCAACTTTCACGCGCGCAACTTGAGCGCACGATGCAGCCCGTTGTCGAAGAATGTCTCCGCCTCACGAAAGAAGCAATTGCAGGCGCCCGGATGGCGGCTGCGGACCTGGATCGAATCCTGCTGGTAGGCGGCCCGACGCAGAGCCCCCTGATCCGGGCAGCTCTAACAGAGCAGGTCAGCAAGAACGTGGATTTCTCCCTCGATCCTATGACGGTAGTTGCTCGCGGCGCGGCTCTGTTCGCCGCATCTGTCGAACGAACCTCAAACGCCCCGGCTCCGGCAGCGACCGGGAAGCTTTCCGCCCAGCTGGCTTTCGACCCGGTGAGTTCGTCTCTACAGTGTCCTGTCTCAGGGCGAGTTGATCATGGCGATGGCGTTCACGCCCATGAGATCAAGATCGACTCAGAGGATGGCTTCTGGACGAGCGGCTGGGTGCCCTTGGCGGATGATCTTTTTGAGGTTAACGCCGGACTACAGGAAGACAAGGTTTCACGTTTTTGGCTCTACGCGCGCGACAAGAATGGCCAGCTCCTTGAAATTGAACCTGGGGAATTCAGCATCCGACAAGGCCTCGTGGTGTCAGCGCCTCCGCTCCCCCATACTATTTCGGTCGAAGTCGCGGGCGCCAACGGCAAACCCATGCTCGAGCCCGTATTTGCCCGGAGCACCCCGCTCCCCAACCAGCAGGTGAAGAAGTATCGGGCTAGCCACACGCTGAATCCAAACGAACCTGGAACTGTCCTGGTTATCAAGCTCTGGGAGGGCGAGGAGCTTTCCGATCCCGAAGCGAACGTCTGGGTGGGCAAAATGCTCATCGCTTCGGACGACATTCAGCGCGCGATTCCCGAAGGCTCTGAAATTGAACTCTCGATCAATATCGATGCGTCACGGCACATCACTGTCGAGGCCTTCGTCCCCCATCTAAACAAGCACTTCGCGGATCAT
Organism: Elusimicrobiota bacterium; assembly: GCA_023213235.1. GTDB lineage: Bacteria > Elusimicrobiota > Elusimicrobia > UBA1565 > UBA9628 > GWA2-66-18. Next base: position 2,776,252 of record CP096137.1, read on the forward strand.
GTCTATGTTCCGCAGCGAGACGAGCAGGACTACTCCCACCTGGCCCGCGCCGTCAGCTCGGAGGTGGAGACCCACAATCAGCGCCTGGAAGAAATCGAAAAGCGTATAGGCGATGGGGATGGCAAGGAAGGAGTTCAAGAGCTTCGCAAGGAGATCGACAGCCTCTCCCGGGAGCAGACCCCGAGGCCGAGACCTCGGGCACGAGCGATCCAGACAAGGACAAACGGGTCGTCGAACACTCCCGAAGAATCCGCATTAAGATCGCCGAACTCGAACGAGGCGCGGGAGTTGAACACGAGAAGGCTGCGCTTACCAACGAGCTGGAGTCCAACGCAGCCGGCACTACCGATGTTATCGGCCGGTATGGATCAGCCCTTGAAAAGAAGGAACTCGAAATCTTGAAGCGGGATCTCGAGCGCGCCCTCCAAAAGGACGATGATCGTGGCCTTGAGAAGATCAACAGCGCGCTCGTCGCTCTTCGCCTGCGGGTCCTCTTTAAGCAGGACTGGTTTTGGAAGGAAGTCTTTGAATCGATGCAGGAGCCGGGTTGCAGCTACTTGAACGAAGCTGAGGCGAAGCGCTGGATCGCGCAGGGAAACGCGGCCGTAAAACAAGGCGACGGTGATGGCCTCAGAGAAAGCGTTCGGCAGCTCTGGAAGCTCCAGACTCCTACGCAGGCGCAGGCGGAGCAGGAGAAGGCTCTACGCTCTGGGCTGAGCAAATACTAGCCATGAAACCACTCGCGCGCAAACCTAGCCTGCCGGCGGGAACGGCTATCCCAGACTTCCCGGCGATCACGAAGGCGCTTCATACTGACGCCCTGTGCGAAGTCTATCTTCTGGACCAGACCGAGCAGGGCAGCCTCCTCCTTGTCGCTCTCCAGGGCACGGGAGACAAGGAGGCCGCGCTTAGCCGGCAACTTACCCAGTGGTGGGCGGATCTTGCCCCGGCGCTCGAGGTCAAGAGCGCCTTCCGCAAGGGTTCCACAGGAGCCAAGAGACTGGAAGCCGTCATCAAGGTCACCGGGGAGTGGCTTGGCGCACGAAAGGACGAAGTTGTTGAAGAACAGGAGTTGTTTGCCGTCCTGGGCGCGCTCACAAGTCTCTCAGAGCGCGCGGCTGATGCCGACATGCTTCCGAACCTTCTGCCATCGTTGCTCTGGAAATCTTTCGCCGGAGCAAAGACACAAATTACGTCCGTTTTCGCTTCCACCCAATCACCCGAGCAGGAAGACGGCCACGTCCGACAGCTGGCCTCGGTTTTCTATTGGCTTGCTGCAGGAATCGATGTTTCCATTTCAGCTCAGGAGCCCAAGCCTCTCAGCCGCTGGTGCAAGACGGCCGGAACGCGCCTTTCCTCCGTGATCGGCAGGTGCCTGACCACCGCTAAGAGCCCCGATCGCATTGTTTCCATCGAAGAACTCAGGCAGGCCCTCTCTCAGAACACCGAGGGGCAACCTCACGTTCCAAAGAAGAAGAGTCGCGCCGCCAGCGGCAAGTCCGCGAAGGGTCTGGCCAAGGTCGCAGGGATGCACACCTTGAAGGCTCTTCTTGAGCGTGACATCGTGAAGCCGCTTCGCGATCCTGAGCCGTTTCGACGTTACGGCCTCACAATCCCCAACGGCGTATTGCTGTATGGGCCGCCTGGCTGCGGGAAAACCTATATCGCACGCCAGCTCGCGGAGGAACTCGGATACTACTTCGCGGAGGTCATCCCCTCGCAAGTCGCCGGAATCCACATCCATGAGACGGTCATGCGCATCCGCGAGGTGTTCGACACTGCGGCAGAGCGCGCGCCTGCCATCGTCTTTATCGATGAATTTGAGGCCCTGGTGCCCTCCCGCTCAGACCTCGGTGGCCACCAGCAGTATAAGTCAGAGGAGGTCAATGAGTTTTTAGCACAGCTGAACTCCTGCGCGGATCGAAAGATCTTCGTGATAGCGGCGACAAACGAGCCGAATAAGATCGACCCAGCGATTCGACGCACGGGCCGCCTCGACAAACTTATCTATGTTGGCCCTCCTGATGCCGAAGCTCGGACCGAAATGCTTCGTCTTCACCTAGATAGCAGGCCGCTCGACAAATCTCTCGCGGCCGGATCGGTCTCACTGACTCTCGAAGGCTATTCGGCTAGCGACATCAAGTTCTTGGTGGACGAAGCAGCCCGCCTTGCTCTTGGGCGCGGCGCGCCGATCTCATCTGAAATTCTGATGGAGGCAAGCCGGCAAATCCCTCCTTCAGTGACGAAGGCGGACGAAAAGCGCTATCAGTCGTTCGAGGAGCGCGGCTCAAAATAGCATTCATGGTGATTTTCTAAATGCAGTCTCCCAGCAAAAAGCGGCTTGGCCAACTCTTCGGCTTCCTGGATAGCCTCAACCAGCTCCGGAACCAGCCGACAAAACTCATTGGAGATCAGCCCTGGGCTCTCTCGTTCCAGGACCTCCCCGATCACCCCTCGATCGAGCGCGCGGCAATTCTCGATGTCGATGATGATGCCGAGCAGGAAGACAAGAAGCCTCCCGAGGCCGCCGAAGTCGTCAACGACTTCGTTCTCAGAGTCAGCCGTCCCGAACTGACGAACGCCCCGACTCCCCCGACAACGTCAAGGAGTGGCTTAACCTCGGCTGGGAGCAGCTCGACGGCGTCGTCACCTGCCGGGAGTCGCGCAATGAAACCACTCCCGAGGGACAAACGGTTATCGTTAGGTTTGACGCTGATCCGGCGCGCGTCAACTCGCTTAAAGAATGGGAGGCGGTCCGAGCCCAGTGGGTCATCAACGAGCGCCCAGCGCGAGCCGCCATGGCTCTCTTCGAGCGGCTCTACGAGCTTCATGGGCAGATCGAGCGCGAAGGCGAGCGCTTCGAGCTGATACTAGGCGACGGCATCCTGTCGTGGCGCCGGCCCGAAGGCGGGGTCCTTCATCCCATCCTGCTCAAGAGAATCCAACTGCAGTTTGACGCCGATGCGCCTGAATTCAAGTTCGTTGAGACGGGCACTCCGACCGAGATCTATTCGGCGCTTTTCCGCTCGATGAATGATGTCGACGGCAAGCTCCTTGGAAAGTGCCGCGAGGAAGTTGAAAAACGCGGCTACCACCCCATGGGCGCGGGACTCACCAGCGGGTTCCTCCGCAAATTCGCCCAACTGCTGAACGCTCAAGGGCAGTATGCCGATTCGCTCCCTTTACGCATAGAGACCGATCATCCCCGGATCAGCCGAAATCCCTACATCTTCCTCCGCTCACGCTCCCTGGGTTTTACGACGGCCATCGAAGCCATCCTCGAGGACATCCAGAAGCGCGACGAGTTCTCCCCGTCGCTGATGAATATCGTCGGCATCGAGACCCGCCCAAGCGTCGGGGATATAGACCCCGAGGACTACGTGGAGCCCACTGCCCCGATGGGCAACGAGGACGTCGACATCCTGCTCTCGAAGCCGGCGAATCCCGAACAATTGAAGCTCGCCCAGCGCCTTGAACAGCATGGGTCCGTCGTTGTCCAAGGACCTCCTGGCACCGGGAAGACGCATACAATCGCCAATCTCCTGGGACATCTTCTTGCTCAGGGTAAGAGTGTCCTCGTCACCAGTCATACCTCAAAGGCGCTTCGCGTCCTTCGCGAGAAGGTCGTCGAGTCACTCCAGCCCTTGTGCGTCAGCGTTCTGGAGAGCGACCTGGACAGTCGCAAGCAGCTCGAGGGCTCTGTTTCGAAGATCGTTGAACGGCTGACCTCTTCAGATACAAAGGACCTCCAGCGGCGCGCCGAGACGCTGACGAAAGCCCGGGCAAACCTGCTGGGGAGATCGAGCAGACGCGTCGCGATCTCATCGGCGCCAGGAATGGCGAATACCGCGACATCGTGGTGGCAGGCCAGGCCCTCACGCCCAGCGCAGCCGCACGACTCGTTACCTCTCGCCAGAACGACGACTCCTGGATTCCCGCGCCGGTGGTGCTCGGCGCTCCTATCCCGCTTAGCGAAACCGAACTCCACGAGCTTTATCGAAGCAACGAGGCAGTGACTGCCCACGACGAGAACGAACTTGGCCTCGAACTGCCGGAGCTGGATGACCTTCCCCATCCCGCTCAATTCAGGCGCGCGGCTGAAAACTATCAGCAACTGTCCCAGCTGGATCGAGACCACGGCATCCGCTTTTGGAAAGATCAGGCGCCTGAAATCGCGATTCTCTGCGTTAAATGCAACAAGCGAAACAGGGGCCGGGTCCCGCAGGGCGCTGATCGAAAGGAATTTCTTGCGAAGCTGCGCTGCGGCAACGCCAAGTGCAAGGCGCCTTTCGAATCTTCTGCGACGGAGCCCTTCCACACGGTCGCCCTGACTCCCGAGCGACTGGAAACCCTCCTCGAGACGACTCGAGAGGCCGCGCAGCTGATCCCTCCCGATCCGCACTGGTCGGCAGAAGCGATCATGGCAGGACTCAAAGGTGGTCCACACCGAGAGCCCTGGGACAATCTTGTCGCAGAAATTGACGCGCTGACCAAGCTCGCCGGCGAAACCAAGGAACTGATTCTCCGCCACAACCCCTCCATCGCTGCGGCCGTCACGCTGGACGAAGCCGAAAGTCGTCTGGTTGAGATACAACAGCACTTTGCTACAGGCGGCAGCCTCTCCTTCTGGAGCTTGCTGACGAAGCCGGCGTGGAAGAAGCTAATCGCGGCTTGCGCCGTTGAGGGCTCCACACCGGCCAAGAAGGAACATTTTACGGCGCTCCATGCCCATGTTCGCCTCACCGTCTCTCGCAATCGTGTCATCACAAGATGGGAACGCATGGTGTCCACGTCGGGCGGCGTAAGCAAAGAAGATCTGGGCGTCAATCCCGAAGCGGTGCTTGAGCAGTTCCGTGCCGAACTGATTCGCCTGCTCAATTGGCACAGCGACAAGTGGCAGCCGATCCAGACCGAACTGGATGAGATCGGCCTGCTGATGGAGCAGATAATCGAGGGCATCCCGCCTATCACGTCCGCGACGGGGCCAATCCTTCGTATTCGCACAGCTGCCACGCAGAACCTCCCGCCGATCCTCACCGCTCGGGCCAGCAAGATACGGTGGGAGGAAGCGAAGACCTTTATCGACTCGCTGACCACTCGCCTCAAGAGCGCCCCGCGGAAGGCCCGCTCCGAGCATGTTGCAGGTCTGCACACCGCCGTGGAGACGCTCGACGCCGACAAATATTCCATCGCCTTCGACGGCTTGAGCGTCCTCCTGAACAAGCGCAAGCTGTTGGCCCGCCGCAAGGAATTGCTGTCCAAGCTCGCCGCCTCAGCACCTGGATGGGCGGCGGCTATCGAGCATCGGCGCAAGCCCCATGACGGGAGCATTGTTCCCGATGGCATTCAGCAAGCATGGCTTTGGCGGCAGCTCCACGATGAGATTGAACTGCGGAATAGCGTTTCTGCCGAAGAGCTGCAGGCCCGCCTCGAAACCCTAACGGGGACGCTCCAGACGACTACGGCCGAGCTGATCGACAAACGGGCCTGGGCAGCGCAGGTCGATAAGACCTCCCATACCCAGCGCCAAGCCCTCACTGGGTGGGTCGAGACGATCCGCCGCATCGGGCGAGGCACCGGCCGCCGCGCGCCGCGACTTGAGGTCGAAGCTCGCAAGCTGATGGGAGATTGCCGCTCAGCCGTTCCCGTTTGGATCATGCCCCTTTCTCGAGTAGTCGAGAATTTTGACCCCGCAAAACGCGCTTCGACGTGGTCGTGGTCGATGAAGCGAGCCAGCTCGATGTCATGGGCCTAATAGCGCTTTATATGGCCGATCAAGTCGTCATCGTCGGCGACCATGAGCAGGTCAGCCCCGAGGCCGTCGGCCAGAAGCTGGACGAAGTTCAGCACTTGATCGACGAGCACCTGGGAGAAGTGCCGAACGCGAATCTATACGACGGCAAGCTGTCAGTCTACGATCTGGCGAAGACCGCCTTCGGCGGTCAGCTCTGCCTTCGCGAGCACTTCCGCTGCGTCGAAGAGATCATTCAGTTCAGCAATCACCTCTGCTACCACGGCCAGATTAGACCCCTCCGGGACTCCTCCACCGTCCCCCTCAAGCCCCACATCCTCGAGCACCGAGTCGATGGGCAGTGCGATCAGAACAACGTAAATCACAACGAATCTCTCGCAGTTGCGTCGCTAATTGCAGCGGCGATTAAGCAGCCCGAATACCGGGGCAAGACCTTCGGAGCCATCTCGCTGCTCGGCGACGAGCAGGCACGCGACATCGAGAGCATGCTCCGCAGGCATTTGGCGCCCGCCATCTTCGAGGAGCGCCGCATCAGTGTGCGGCAATGCAGCGCACTTCCAAGGTGACGAGCGCGATGTGATGTTCCTCACCCTCGTGGATTCGCCGCAGGGAACGCCCCACCCCTTCCGGGATCAACCCCTGTTCAGAAAGCGCTTCAACGTGGCCGCCAGCCGTGCCCGCGACCAGATGTGGATCGTGCACTCCCTCAACGCGGAGCGAGATCTCCAGCCCGGCGACCTTCGGCGCCGTCTGATCCAGCATGCACAGGACCCGATGGCGACCGTCCGTTTGCTTCAAAAGGAAGAGGCCCGAACGGACTCTGAATTTGAGCGCCAAGTCCTTGCCAGGCTCGTAGACGCAGGCTATCGCGTCAAGACGCAGTGGCGGGTGGGCTACTACCGGATCGACATGGTCGTTGAGGGCAATGCGGCCCGCCTGGCTGTTGAATGCGACGGCGACAAATACCACACCATGGAGAATCTCCATGAAGACATGGCTCGCCAGTCGGTTCTCGAGCGCCTCGGCTGGAAGTTCATCCGGATCAGAGGCACTCGGTTCTTCCGCCGGCCCGACCAAGAAATTCAGCGCATCCTGGACAAGCTCAACGCGCTCGGCATTGAAAAATTGGGGGCGTCCAACGATCAGCAGCAAGCCCAGGCTGGCAACCAAGAATTGACCGACCGCCTGAACCGTGCTGCGGAAGAGATTCGCCAGCTATGGGCCTCAGACCCAGCCTACGTCTACGAGGAGGTGCCTGCCAAGCAACGGCGCTCCTCCTCCTGGAAGAAGCAAGCCCCCGGCACCGCCTGGGGCAGGCAGCGGCACCCCGAGCCGCCTGCAGCACCCAAACCGGCCCAAGAAGACGAGCTGCCTCTCGAGATCGATGAGCCCGAAACTGATGGCCGCAAGATCGACGACATCCCGCAAGAAGATATTCGCGAAGCCCTCCGGAACCTTGTCCCCAAAGGTGCTCGAGTTCCCCGGGAAGAGCTTTTAAAGAAACTCGTGTCCGCTCTGGGGCAACAGCGCCTCGGTCGCAAGATTCGCAGTCGCCTTAACCGGGCTATTGGCGGCGAGACCCGGGCTGGTAATCTTGAGACCGATTGGGACTTTGTCTGGAGGTCGCCTGATTCAGGGTCTTAGGAAACAGCTCAACCGAGTAAAGAGCTATGGGCAACACCTAACCAAGAAAGGCCGAATATATTTCTGGTTCGCTTCCGCCTGGGTCCGGCGAAAGAAGCAAAATATCCAAGAAGGTTCGAATTGGATACTGCGCGGCGTCGCCCTTCTAGCTTGCATTGCCGCCGCTTACCTCCTCCCTAGAGCAATACCGCCATCAGTATCCAGCTCAAGCTGGATGACAATTTTCCTCACAGCCGGCGCGATGGCTGGAGGCATAATTGCGATCGTATTTTCTCTATCAACATTTTCCCTTCAAAACTCTGCGGACCTATTCTCATCCGAGTTTTTGAACGCTACGCATATGGCTGGAAGGACAAGCTCACATATTGGTTCGTCGCGGGCTCAGTTCTTGCACTTTTCGTCGGCGCCGTTGCTATCGATGGACCCTCGACCCTCGGCCGAGACCACCCCTCACTAGCGCTCCTGGTTCTCCTGTTAGCAATTGCAATCATTTTCGTTCTAGTCGACTGGCAGTATGAAAGTGTCCGGCAACGAACAAGCCCCCTACACGCACTTCAATTCATGGAGGCTCAAACAGCGGAGTTCCTACAGCGGATACACCGAGCCGCCATCGATGCATCCCGTCTTGTAAAACTTGAGCAAGCGGAACTGCCTGATGAGGCCGCACTTGCGCGTGTCTACAACCTGGGACTCCGATCTGCTCTAGGGGCATTCGATAGGCGATTAGAGGTGCTTTCGGATATTTCGCTTCGCTTGGCATCAAGGCAGGACTCGTTCGCAGCCAAGAGAGGATTTGACTGCATTACGCGTCTTTTGGGCGCCTATCTCGAAGCCCGCAAGGGGTCTTCATTAATTTTGCCGACCGATATCCCCTTCGCCTTCGAGAGCGACAGCAGCAATCTACTTCGGCGGACTTTTGAACGGATGAATGCCGCCGGCGAAAGCTTTATGACCAGCGGTCAGAGCGCCATCGCCGCGCATCTCGTCTATGTATACGAAGCTCTAGCAGACAAGGCCCGTTCAATTCGTTTCCTCGGTGCCCAGCGAAATGAGAACCCTATATTCTCAGACATCCAGGGCTACCATAGGCAATATCTAGACGCTGCTGTGCGGAAGAAGGATCTCGAGGTCGTTTTCCAGGGGTCCCGAGTCCTGGGACGGATGGCTCATTGGGCAGTGCAGCACAATTTAAATTACATCCTTAGCGCCGTTCAGAAGGACCTTGGTCACGTCGCACGGATTGGAATCCTAAACGGGGCGACCTACATAACCCAAAATTCCTTCGACGCCTGGCTCGGCATCATCTCTCAGGCATTCGCCTCGGGCTATGAACCCCTAAAGCATGAGCTTAAGGAAGCGTTCAGGAATATCACGGGCACAACGGCACTTTATCATCAAGCGATCAAATCGGGTCTAGTCGCGAACGATTTCTCAGATCATCTCTTGCTCTCTAGACCCTATGATGGCCTTCCTGCAATTCTTGCTGCAATCGTGCGCAGGCACGACGAGCTAACTGAAGCCGGACAGCAAGCCCGCTACCGCCGAGGGATCGTCGATTTGTTCGACGAAATGAACGGGAGCCTCAGACTCTTAAGCGAACAACTCCGCAGCTGCGATAGCCCGGCTATTGGACCAATTGGCCGATTACTATTCGCAAGCAATCAGATCATCCTACATCTCCTGGCCAAGCCAGATTTCGCGGATGTCCACGCTGACCTTTTAAGAAGGCTACGGTGGAATGTTCATCTTCCCGAATGGTTTTACCATCATGCCGACTCGATCCAGAGCAACGTCCTCGATAGAGAATTGTCGGAGAGTGTTTTACGAACTGGAATCCTGCTCTTCTCAAATGGGCGAGATGTTGACACGATCAAGGATTGCATCAATGCCATCTCATCGATAGCCCACTCTTGTCTCAAGAAAAAGAGCAAGAGCTATGGCTTTGATGAACCGCGTCTCATGCTGGGGGTCTGCTACCTCGGCATTCTTGCCCGTAAGCATGGCCTCGAGACTGTCTGGGTTCATGCAGGATTGAAGATTTACGAGTTCGAAGATTCCTATGCCCAGAAATACCTCAAGGACGTTGTGCTCCCCGAGGGCGTTGACCGGAATTCTGTAATTGGCCTTCCTCGGGAAGACCAGCTATTCACGGAACTCTTCGGATGGGCAAGCGATTTCAATCACCGGCGCCTGAACGACATGCGTCTTGGAACATCAGCCGATGAGATGCTCTATGACTTGATTAGCACGTCCGATATCCATCGCTTCATGTATGAAGTCTGGGAATCCTATCCGGCCAGCAGCCCTATTGCTGACGAAATTCGCGAACAGCGGCAGCGAGCAGCTATAAATTCGCGACTTCTTCGGGTTTTCCGCCAGGTGCTCGCTCAGAAGCGACGCGAGGCCGGGCCTAGGGTGCAACAATGAAGTTGCTCGTGGATTCATGCGTATTCATCGCCTCCTTCGACAAGCGATCTCAGCATCGTGCGACCGCTATTCAGCTTTTCGATGAGCTTGCAAAGCGCCAAATCGTAATCACGATGCCGGCGCATGGCTGGTTTGAAGTTCAATGCACTCTGCAGCGGCTAAGCAGCCTCGACAAAAGCTTCTCCGGACCTACAATTGCCGGGAAGATGAACTACCTCCTGGAGCTTCTGCATATCGACAAGCCGTTCATCCAAAAGTATTCGATGGCCCCTATTCCCTACATCAAGGCCGCCGATCATATTTTCTTGGCAGTCGCGAAGCTTAACAACGTCCCTCTTATCACAACTGACAACAAGATGCTTTCGATCGCCAGCCAATGCGGCGTTAACGCTCTTCCTCCCGCCGATTTTCTGGCGAAGATCGACCAACTCAACCTCTAATGCAAGAATACGCCATCAAGAAGTTGAAGTGGTTCCTCGAGACCATTGGTCCTTTCCGCCATCTGTGGCAAAGTGTCTTGGTTCGCGCTACCTGGTCCCACCTCGACGGTGAGGACCGCATTCTTTCGATCTCAATCACTCTTGAGTCATTGGCACCGAAGCTTCTCCGCCCTCCCGCAGTCCGGCCGGACGTGGGACCTCTACGCACTGCTTGGCAAGCGTTCGATATTGCTCACCTCGAGTCTCTTGTCGATGAGTTTGCAACCGGAAGCATCCAGGTTGAGGGGCGCAAACTTCTGCTCGAAAGCCACACCGGCAGCAAATGGGACAAGTGGAGCTCGCTCCACCAGGCATTTGATCGTCCGGAGGGATCTCCGTATTCCACCTCCAGGCTACCTACCGTTCGCGTCCACGACTTCAACTCAGGGAGCAGCTCAGCGTATGAGAGCGTGACGGACTCAGCCCTCGCATTACAGCTCCGAGCGCTGCATGTTCCCTTTGAGAACATGCAGGATGTCCTCGAGAGCTTCCTTGGAATTCCCCGCAGCCAAAGGGACCAAAACCTGATCATCGTCTCGATCCGAGCCGAGATTCCGATTCACTTCGGCGAGGCCAGTATCCACGATGGGAAGCTGAAGGCTAAGGTTTCAATGCCCAAGAGAGCCGACCTCCAGAAGGTCTCCGTTGGCTTGATTGAAAGCGCGCCGGACCGAGTTATTCGTCGGTCAACAGTCCCAATTGCACCTAAGACCTGGAAGAAAGTCGGGGATCAGTGGCAGGCAAGCATAGACCAGTCCGCGGCGCCAGGGACGACAAAGGCCCTTCTCTTTCTGAATTACTCCGGCATATTTATCGGCCAGAAGTCAGTGATCGCCCTTCAGTCTGATTCTGGGAATCCCGGGATGCGTCTACATGAGTTGCTCGACCGCGACAACCAGCAGCTTCTGAAATGTCTGGCTGGCCAGGGTAAGAGACGTGATGAGCACTTTGAGCAAGCGGTCTCCTGGCTGTTCGGATTCTGCGGATTCCACACTCAGCTGTATGCCCATTTCCTCCAGTGGAGGAAGAGGCCGTGGACCTCATTGCATACCTGAAGGAGGCAGCGGTCATTCTTGGCATCGAGTGCACAATTTCACATCCGCAGACTCTCGGCAAGATGCCGAAGTTGGTTACCCGCTGCCGCCGGATGGAGGAGACTGTCAAAGATCTTGGACTCGAAGTTATTCCTGTCCTGGCCACAGCTCTCGATGAGGTATCTCAATCTGAAATTGAGACGGCCGCTCATGATGGAATTTCGCTTCTAACCCAGAAGGACCTCCTTAAGCTGCTTCAGTTGGCCGGTGCCGGGGCACAGCCCACCGCTATCCTGCGCCATATTAGATCCCGAATAACGAACAAGGACGCTGGGCCGTTCGGCGCCCAATTCGGATGAACTGGTTCGGCAAGGTTTCCCACAAACTGGGCTCGCTGCTGCGACGGCCCTCCCCAAATCTGAATCCCGCGGTCATCGCAGGAGAACAGCCGCTCGTCGTCTTCATCTCCAGCGTGATGAATGACGATCTCAAATGGGCCCGTGAAGCGACTGCGAAATCCTTAGATCGAGTCCCATACCTGCACCGTTGGGCCTTTGAGTATACCCCCGCCAGTTCAGACTCAACTGTTAACTCCTACCTCTCGAAGGTTAGAGAGGCGGACATTGTTATCTGGCTTGTTGGGAATTCAACTACTGTGCCTGTCCGGAATGAAATCCGCGAGGCAATCTCCAGTGGGCTCAGACTCTGGGCATTCAAGCTCCCCGCGACTTCGCGAGACGCCGCCACGGAGGACTTAGTCAAAGAGGTTTCCGCGCACGTAAAGTGGGTTGAAGTCGCCTCGAAGGAACAACTCCCGGAGCTAATCGATCTAACCCGGGGGACGAGTTTGTGCGCGCTATCCGAAAGCGCCCGGGGATGGGACGAATTGCCCACCTTGAGGAACTCGCGCGAGCCTCGCGCGCTCGTTGTATTGCTCGCTGGCAGGCCACTGGGTTATCCCACCTGGATGCTGCCTCACTAGCCGACGATCAAGCAATAGGCGACCCTACCAGCACCCTTGGCACGCCTCTGAAAGAGCCAGTTTGCGTCATTGCAGGAGAATTCGGGTCCGGCAAATCTCTCGTTGCGGAACGAATTCTTCAGCGCTCTCTTCGAGAGGGCATCGAGTCGATCAGCGCACCGCTCCCCGTCTTCCTACGAGCACGCGAGGCAATAGGCCACCTGCAAGAGAAATCGGCGGCAATATGCTCTGAGATTGGCGATCCTCGCACTCAAGGCGCGACGATCGTGATCGACGGCGCGGATGAAGTGGGCGTTGATTCCGTGTTGGAACTACTCGCCGAAGCTCGTCTTTTGGCTAATACATGGCCAAACACGAGGATCGTCGTTACTACTCGACCGATTGGATTCCCTTTGGCCGCGGATGAGTTGATACGCATCGAGCCGCTGTCGGAAGATTCCGTAGATCAAATCATTGAAAGGATCATTGGTCGCCCTGTTACGGGTGGTGAACGCGCATCCTGGCCGGATTCCATTCGCTCTGCAATCAACCGGCCCCTTTTTGCGGTGCTCATGGGAATACATCTGCAGGAACCGCACAGTCATTCTCCGAAGTCCATTGCGGAGCTTCTGGATTGGATGATTCGCGCTTCTCTTGGCGGTCACAAGGAGACATCTGGCAAGATAGATGAAGCCCTCCAGTCCATCGCAGTGCTCAGCACCAGCAGGACAAACTCGCCGATACCGGCAGCCGAAGTATCCGCAATCGGCCCGCTCCAGGACCTATTGAACTCTAGGCTAGTTGTCTCTGATGGCAATTTGATTTCCTTCCCGCTCCCGATCGTTACCCAATGGTTTGCCGCGAAAGCCATTCTCAATAAGAAAGTGCCTATAGAGCAGATCACTTCCGATCGGAAGCTCTTGGAGTCCTGGTATTACCCTCTCGTTATCGCGCTCGGCCTGGCTGATCACGAACAGGCAAGCTCGATCCTTAAGCCCCTGGCAAAACTGCATCCCAGTGTAGCGGCGATGGTAGCCGATGAGGCATTGGCTCGGTCGGGGATGGAGACTGACGTAAAGCCTCCGCCATTCCAAGAAAGTGGGCGGCGAATTCGAGAAGCAATGCAGGCCTGGGTCGATGGCATCGGCCCCCTAAAGTCTCTTATTGCACCCCTTCGTCAAGATGGAAGCCTCCCTCCGATCGGCGTAGCTATCAACGACGCTTGGTTAGATGCGGGATGGTATTTCGGAACAGAAGCCATCCCCGATGTGGTTGAACTACCGGCTGCTGCACGCCCGTTCGGTCCAGGCGCGCCTGGCTGGCACTTTTACAGGGGCGCGCGGCCCGGCCGACAACCCAGCTGGGCGTGGCGATGGGCTCTTGAAAAGCTGCGCGAGAATCTCGCCGAGTTCGTAAGGAAAGCCGCGTTGCCCATTTCTGAAGGGCCTCTGCACCACGAAAAGATTTGGGAATTGGTTCTCGTTCTCGCAGGCAAGGGATCGTTGCATTATCAGCCCGTGCCCCTCACCAAGGTTGAGGAACGAATTACACTATTCGGAACGCACGGGCCAAAACTCATATTGAACGGACACCGTATTGATCTAGACGAAATGCGTGGAGAGATCGCGCGCTTACGCCACGAAGGGAAGACCGACTTTCAACCTGTTTGGCCGTCTCCTAACCGAAATGGGGGACGTTGGATTTGGAGCGGGTATACCGATCAGCAAGTTGTGGCTCGAGCAAATGCAGTGTTTGAGGGCGCCCTCAACGGATACGAGTTGCTGATTCAGCGCTGGTTTCCTCAGCTGGCGCCCAGAATGGAGCTCGCGGCCCTCCTTCCAGTGAAGGTCGTCGGGTATGTCGCGATGGAACATGAGGAGCCTCATGCAGCCTGGCACCTCGAGCCTTTGCCCAAGGGTTCCAAATCTAAGGCCGAATTCCAGCTAGCTCCTGCAAATCAAAACCCAGCCATCGCTCATGGGGAGACGCTGAAGGGAATTGTTCCGAAGGTCCATGCTCTACGGCCCGAAATTGCCGAATGGTATAGCTATACCTACCATCACGGAGGCCTGGAGGTCTTTCAGGTGCGCTCAGCAACAGAGCTGGCCTACCGCTGGCTAGAGAGCGACCTGCGCAGGTTGAGCTGGATTGGATAGTTCCGCATTCGCTCGCGCACCGGTTCCGAAATTGAACCAATAGACGACTCCCACTGTAATCTCTCCTCGAGAGAGTGCAACTTTGGTCCTAGCCGAACTTCATGAGGTCTGTTTAGCACATCAAGCCCAGGACACAGTCCTCCGAGCTTTTTGCCACATCAGGTTCCGCTTTTGCATATGCACGCGTTCCGATTCTGACTACGCATCTTGAGCCTTCTTCTCAAGCTCCAGCAGCCGCTTAACCAGTTCGTCCCCGGCTAGCTTAGTTTCGCCTGGGAGCCGGAAGACAAGCTTGACGACCTCCTCAGCGATGCTGCTCGACAGATCGGCAATCTGTTCAGGCTGAACAACTCCGGTCCCAGCGAGCGACTGCGCCGTTGCCTTGCCGATCATTTCCTCTTGCCACAATTCGACTGAGCGCTCCTTGGCGCGCGTGAGGAGTTTAATGACTCGTTCGCGCATCTTGGGCAGATCAACGACGAGTGAATCAAGGGTTGCTGGAGCGCGGAGGGGACCAGGCGGCGTATCGAAATAGGTTGAGACCGTGGTCAGCGGGTTTTGCGCTATACCGCAGAAGGCGTTAGGAGTCGCGCCGGAGACACAAAGTCGGATGGCGACATGAATGTGCCCGAATAATTGATAATGCCCAACAACGCGTCCGTTGGAGTCACTCCAAAGCAGCATCACATGCGAGAATTCATTGGCTGAATACTCACTGGGGAGCTGCCAGTCCGGATCCGCTCCAGCGAACAACGCGAACCAGCTCGCGTGCATACCGGAATTGACGAACTCTCTAGCCTGCTTAAAAGGCTCCGCCAGAACCTCCTTCTTGCCCACCCGTAGCGCCCACAGTTCAAGCGCGGTTTTTATAACTGACCTTTCTTGAGCTGGGCTTCCCAAACTGAATTGCGCGTTGGCGGTCTCCGTAACGAATTCCGAGCGCACGGTTGCCTGGACCCCGCGCAGTTTTTCAAGGAACTCTTCGCGTGTCAGACCCGAGCCCTTAGAGAAGTTGCCGATCTGCTTCGCGAGCTTCTCGAGAGTTGGAACGCCGATTTTCACCTCGCGCTTACCATCCCCCTCTGTTCGGAGGTAGACAACCTTTCGCGCTTGAGGTCTGCCGCCAGGCAGCATGTCCATCTGTGTGCCATCCGAGAAGGTCAATGTAATCGTCGGGGAGAATCCCCGCTACCGCTTTTCAAACCGGCGTAATTTCGAACAAGGGCGAAGGTTTCGGCGAGATCCCTGTCGGCAACGTTACTAAGGCGGTTGTTGCAGGTGCTGCAAACAATCCTATTTGATGTTCGGCGCCCTCCGAACGCGTCCAAAATCAAATGCTCTGGAGAGGTCGTATTAGGGTCGAACGGATTCGGACAAAAGATGCAGTCTTCCATCGGTCAAAACAGCTCCGGCTGAGGTCCACCGCGCTTGGCGTGGCCTTCCAACCAGCGCCCTAAGGATTCCGGCCCTCCATCAAATGGCGCCGGGATGGGAATCCCCCGCGCGAGATCAGCTGCCGGTTGCCCTCCGGCTGCTGCGCATACTGCGCGATGAACACGGACGCCCAGTTCTCACGCAGCGCTTCCGTCGCCCCGGACCATGTCCCCCGGTCTCCACGTCGCTCTGGACCACGACTCCGTAGTCCGCCAGCGCATAGATCAGCTTGTTGCGGCCCATCGCCGTGCCCACGCTGAAGGGTGCATTCGGCGAGAACGGAGTAATAAGAACGAGGCGCCCATCTTCAAGGAGTCCCTGCGTATCAGTCGAACGCACGGTCTTTTCCAGGCTGTCGGCGAGCACCCCCGACACCTTGCCGCGTTGCTCGATAGCCGCGCGCATCGAGAGCTGATCTACTCCACGAGCCGCGCCCGAGCACAGCACCAGGTCGCATTTCGCCGCCGCGGCGCCTAGAAAGCGAGAGAACTCGCTACCGTGGTAATCGACGTTTCTCGACCCGACAACGGCCATTCCGCGCCGAGAGAGAATGGAAACATCGCCTGCCCCAAAGAGAACCCAAGGAGCGGTCTTGCCGAGTCTGTCGATGTAGCGCTGAGGATAACCCTCGTCCTCGCGGGTCAAAGCCCAAATTTTGCTCGACCCCAGGCGTTCCACCTCTCCGTCGATCAGACGTTCTCCACTGAGAAGCACCTGCATCCGCGACGCATCCTCCACAGGCACGTTCAGCGCAGACTTGATCGCATCCGCCGAGGCGTTGATCAACTTCCCGAACCTGTGCAGGTCACCACCGATGCTGTCCACCAGCGTGCTGAACTCCTTCGCCGTATACGGCTTCCCATCAGTCGGAAGCGCCAGACGCGTGCACAACAGTAACAGCGCCCGCTTCTCACTTGTTAGATCGTTCATCTATCCTCCCGCCCTCGTCATGGCCAGGGCGAAGGGGTGCACGGCCGGCACGCCCTTCGAGAGCAGCACATAGCCTGCGGCGGCAAAGGTCCATCCCGAGTCGATCATATCGTCTACGAGAAGCACCGGCCCCGGCAACAGTTCGCCCTTAAGCTCCACGGACCCTAAGACGTTATTGGCCTGCATGTAGGAGTTCTCCATGGTCTTCTGCTCCGGCGCGTCGGCCACACGCGCGAGCACCTGCTTGAAGGGAACCTGCAACTCCTTTGCTAACCGTTCGGCAAAATCAGGGACCAGCGTCGGATGCCGCTTTGAGGGTATGGCCGTGACCCAAGCGATCTTAGGGTGCCAGCTCTCCGTGATTAGCCTCGCGGCTGACTTCACCAAGCGGTCGTCGAACCGATTGTCACGATACTTCCCGACCTGAACCTGCTTCCCAAGCCCCTCGTCAGCGTAGTAGCAGAGCGCACGCCCCACTTGATTGCAGAACTCCTTTTCAATCACGGTCGACTCGCCCACACCCGCCGGCCACCTCTTGCGGGGCTTGATCGCAATCTTCTGCGCTCCTAGAAAAGCCTGGGCCTCGGCCACGAGTTCAGCGGGGACTTTTAGATCCAAGGCCTTCCCCGTGCAGTTCTGGCAGCGCCCGCAGAGCGCGGCGGCCGGATCGTCCAGCGCCTGGATCAGGAACTGCATCAAACAGCCCCGATGAGCCCAATATCGAACCTCGATCTGCTCTAGCTCCTGGCGCCGCCGTCCCTGGACGGCTTCGATACGATCCTGGTCGCAGGTCCAATCGGCACGCAGGACGCTATGCTGCTGCGGTCTACCTGTGATGCTGATCGCGCCCTCCACCTCTAAAATCTTAAGCGCCTGGTCCAAGGTCTTGGGCCGCACGTTGACGAGTTGAAGAAGCTCGTCCTTTCTCCTGCTAGCCCCGGCCAACTTGGCCAACACTTCCTGCATGATCTCCGCCGCCGGGAACGCATTGTCGATGAAGTAGCGATTGATCTCGCGATCTTCCGGGCCGGCCATGAGAAGCACGATGGCGTCATCGAGACGCCTCCCGGCGCGGCCGATCTGCTGGTAATACGCGACGATCGAACCCGGCCGTTGGAAATGGATCACAAAGCCAAGATCAGGCTTGTCAAAGCCCATGCCCAACGCGACCGTGGCGACTAACGCCTTGACCTCGTTGGCGAGCAACGCCTGCTCGAGGCGCTGCCGCTCCTCGTCCGGAAGGTCCGCATGGTAGGCGGAGGCCGCCACGCCCTTGCTGGTGAGCCAGGCCGCGACCTTTTCCGCGTCGCGCACAGTCAGGCAGTAAATAATTCCATGCCCAGGGATCTGCGGGACATTTTTTGCCAGCCAGGCCAACCGCTGCGCCTGTTCGCTTTCCGGCATCACAAACAACCGCAGGGACTCGCGCGCGAGGGGGCCGCGAATAACCACGGGATCGGCGCCAAGCTGGGTGCGCACGTCGTCAACTACGCGGGTATTCGCGGTGGCGGTCGTGGCAAGGACAGGAACGTCCGGTTTTAAGCGGTCCGCCCACCGCACAATGCGCCGGTAGTCAGGCCGGAAGTCATGCCCCCAATCAGAGACGCAGTGCGCTTCATCGATCACCAGCATCCCGATCCGTTCATCAAGCTTAAGCTCCTGGAAACCGGAGTTGCCGAGCCGCTCGGGCGACACCAGCAGCAAGTCGCAGGCGTCTTCCTTGAGCTGCTTCTCAACGTCATCCCAATCTTCTCGGTTCGTGCAGTTGATCGTATAAGCACGCACCCCCGCCTTTCGCGCCGTCTCAATCTGATTGCGCATCAGTGAGAGTAGCGGGCTAATGAGGAGCGTAGGGCCGCGGCGGCGACGGCGCAACGCGGCCGTGGCGATGAAGTAGACGAAGCTCTTGCCCCACCCCGTCCGTTGGACGAGCAAAACCCGCTGCTCGCGGGCTACGAGATGCTCGATCGCCTCGAACTGGTGGGGATGAAATTCAGCACGCGGCCCCAGCATCTCCTGAAGCAAGCCGCGCGTTTCAGCAAAGAGCTCTTTGTCCACATTTCCTCAGCTTATTCTAGGAATTTTCATCACATGCGCAGTTCCCAACTTCATAATTGGCGCTTTCTCCGCCTCATCCAGGCATACTGTATCGGCCCAACCAAAGGCTGCGGCGAAGGAGCAGGCTCCTGAGTCACAAGCTCATTGTTCCCCGACCAGTGCTGGTCGGGCGAGGTCCTGGAATGGTCGAACTCCTGGGGGCTGAACCCCTGTCCCAGGTCGTCTGACTTGGAGTTGGCTGGCGGGATAAGCCCAGACGCGTCCTGCGGCGTGGTGCTGTAGCCTTTAAGGGGACTCATCGCGTCGGGCTGCGGATCGCCCGCGCTGGCCCGGCGTCTCTCACGAATCTCGTCCCAAGCGGGCGAAGTTGAGGAGAGAGGCCACTGCGGATCAGCAGGATCATTCAGATCGGGAATCCGTTGCTCATAGGTCTGATCGCGCACAACCTGCCAGAGTCCGGGGTTCTCGAGCTTCCAAATATTCACGGCGAAGTTTCCCTTCTTCCCAGGCTTTCTCTCGAAGACTACGGGGTCTCCGACCCCGATGGGCTCCGACTCCCGATTGACCACCATAAGGTGGAAGAAGTAGTCGCCGGAGCCATCGTCAGCCGTGATCCATCCGACGCCCTGCTTATCAATACTTTTCACTCTGCCTTGCATGACTTCCTCCTTCTCATGAGTCTCGTGATTTCTCTGCGCGGCACGAGGAAGCTCTTCGCCCCCACGCGCTGTGATCCTTCTATGCGTCCCAAGCGGCACAGGCGGCGGACGTAGCCAGTCGAGCAGCCGATCGTCCTCGCGGCCTCGGAGACGAACGCGTAGGCGTCGAGGAATGACTGCAGCTGCGCCTTCAAGAAGAACACCCGCCCGCCCTCGCGGTATTTCTCGATGAGTCCCAATTCCACCCAGCGGCGCACCGTGGACTTGGACGCGGACAATATCACGGCAGCCTCTTTCTCGCTCAGGCGACCATCGCGGTCGAACGCGACGGACGACGCCAGGCGCTCAAGTTGGCCCTCCGAGACCTCCTGGAGAGCGGGCACCTGCTCCTTCAGACGCTCCAATAGTTTAAGCGCGGCCTGCTTAACCTGAGCAGGCGACTGCGCGGCGTCTGCGGCACCGCCCGCCTCGATCGCGGCCTGGTTGATCCCGAGAAATCGCCAGTAGGTCTCGCGCTCGTGCACGACCAGGGGTGCCAAGTCCTCCGTGATGTAATACCGGTGGGCGGTCTTCGGCTTGTGGCCGCCGGTCTTCTCGAGGTGCTCGTCCAGCTTTCCCTGGGCCCACTCGGCGGAGATGACGCCCTTTCGGAACCAGTAGCCGCTGACGCTTTCGGCCAAGACCTCGTCCATGCCCGAGCGAATGAGCCCGCGGCGGAGCATGGCTCGAAGCGCCTGGTCGGTGACGCGGGCGCCGGTCCGCGGGTCGACCCACAGCGGCACGCCGACACGCAGGAGGCCCACATCCTTGGACGGGACGTTGTCGCAGTCGCCCTTGGTCGCGAAGTAGGCGCGCCGGACCCTCCACAGCTCCTCCAGCCGCCTCCCGAGCCACTTCGGGAACGGCTTGTCCGGTCGCGCCTTGCGGACGGACTCTCTATAGTTGTTCAGGATCACGCCGTCGCCGTTGAACAACTGGCTGTCTGGATTGTCGGCCTGCGGCAGATAGAGCTTCCAGTCGGTGACGTTCCGGCTCCAGGCCTCAACCGGCCTGTCCTTGATGATGCACCAGAACTTTACGAGCACGTCCTCCTGGGCAGCGCGGAACAGCTCCGGCAGCAGGTCCGTCTTTGCTGACTTCCATTCCTTAAGCGCTTTGCTCTCGTAATGGACGAGCCGCCTCAGGTCGGCGGGTCGGATTCGGCATTCCGTGATGATGCCGTTGATCACCTTGTGCTTCTTGTGGTTCTTGTGGAACGACCGGCCCTCGGCGATGACCGGTTTTCGATCGGCCTTGGGCGCCTTGATCAACGGGACGCCGCGATCGTCGTTCAGCGCGAACGGTGACCGGGGGCCAAGGATGCTGTCCAAGATCCTGCGCCAATGGACCAAGGTCGAGGTCTTCTCCTTGAAGCCCCGCTCGATGATCGCCTTCTGCAGCAAGGGGACACCACGCTCGCCGCCGAGGTCGTCCAACGATTGGATGCCGGTCGAGGCGACGAGGACCGTGACGTTCCCCCAGTAGGTTCGGAGGCTGGCTTCGTTTAGGTCATCACCCAACTCGCGGGCGAAGACCCGGAACTCCTCGCGGACGGCCTTCGGCATGGCGGCGTTCGCGTCGATGGCGCGCTGGAACCGCTCGGGGATCAGCCACTTCGGGTAGAGGCTGGTCACCGCCTCGGCGTAGCCGAGCATCCCGCGCGGGTCACGATGGGGGCTCATGTCCTCGGGGGCCGGGAAGATGCACTTGTCGAAGGCCAAGGCGATCAGTCCCTTGGCGCAGAGGACCTCGAGCACGCCGCGGAGGCAGTTCTTGTTCAGGTCGCGCGCCTGCGGGGAGCCGCCCTCCGGGCCCGCGATCTGCTGCCCCAGATTCCGTTCGATCATTTCGGCCAAGGTAAGGCTGTTCTCGCTGAGGAACCTCTTCAGCCGCAGCGCCACCTGCCTCGTGGTCGAGAAGTAGGATGCGTTCAGCCTGGGCCGCATCTCCTCGATCACCTGGTCGATAGCGGTCAGTTCCTTCTCGTCCGCTCGCCCGGCAACAGCCGCCGTCGCGTTAGGCCCCATGACGGACACCCCCACGCACGGCTTCCGCGCCCTGGAGGACAGCCACGACTAGCCCTGAGCCTCGCTCGGGCGGGGCCTGCAGCCACTGCGGCCGGCTGCTCAGGAACAGCGGAAGGTCACGGGTATCGGCAGGTTCCCCGGCCTGCTCAAGCAAGCGTCGACCATCGCGGCCGATCCGGATTGAGACCTTAAAAGCATCCCAGATGATGGGAGAAAGGGTCACTGTGCGGCAAAACTTCGATATAATGCCGCTAGAAGGGCTTTTCGGGTGTTCGTTTAGTGAGCCGTCGAGCCCGCCAGATTTCAATTAAAAAACCGGCGCTCGAAAGAGCGGCCGGTTTTTTATCGGTCCGACGGGAACGTCAGGAACGGTGCGAAGCGATCGGGTAATCGACCGTGGTCTGCGCCAGGCGGGAGCCGCGAGCGAGCGCGGCCAGGCCGGCGAGGCCGCCGAGCTGATAGATCGCGACGGTCGCGGCCAGCGCGACGAGCGGCAGCAGCGAGCCGGCGGCCGGAATGCCGCACGCGCGGATCTCGCGCGCAGGTGAGGCGGGGACGACGAGCGTGGTGGCGATCATGCCCTTATTATGGAAGGAGGACGCGGAAAAGGGATTTCCTAACTATTACGAATCCGCGCGGCGCGTCGGGGAGCCCCGCCGCCCTGGTATAATAGCTCGAGGCCGCCCCAGGGCGGCCCTTCGCATTTCCGGGAGACCATGAGCTTCGACTCGTTCAACCTTCACCCCCATCTCAACGCCGCCTTGAAGGCGCGCGGCTTCACGACGCCCACGCCGATCCAGGAGCAGGCGATCCCGCACGCGCTCGCGGGCAAGGACGTGCTCGGCCTCGCGCAGACGGGCACCGGCAAGACCGCCGCGTTCGCGCTGCCGATCCTCAACCGCCTCGGCGCCGGGACGCGCGGCCGCGTGCGCGCGCTCGTCGTCGCGCCGACGCGCGAGCTCGCCGAGCAGATCAAGGAGACGTTCGACGAACTCGGCCGCGGCACGGGCCTGCGCGCGGCGACCGTCTACGGCGGCGTCGGCATGGACCGGCAGATCCAGGACCTGCGCGGGCGCTGCGAGATCGTCGTCGCCTGCCCGGGACGGCTGATCGACCACATGAAGCAGGGACACTTCAATTCCTCCGGCGTCGAAGTCCTGGTGCTCGACGAGGCCGACCAGATGTTCGACATGGGCTTCCTCCCCTCGATCCGCACGATCCTCGGGCGCCTCCCGAAGGCGCGGCAGACGATGCTGTTCTCGGCCACGATGCCCGACACGATCCGCCATCTCGCCAACGACTGCCTGACGAACCCCGTCGTGGTGCAGGTCAAGCACACCGAGGCGCTGACGACCGTCACGCACGGCCTCTATCCCGTCGTCGAGCACCTGAAGACCCCGCTGCTGCTGGCGCTGCTCCAGAAGATCGACAGCGAGTCCGTGCTCGTCTTCACGCGCACCAAGCACCGCGCCAAGAAGATCGCCGAGCGCGTGAAGGCCGCCGGCCATTCGTCGACGTCGCTGCAGGGCAACCTCTCGCAGAACAAGCGCAAGGAGGCCCTCGACTCGTTCCGCGCGGGCAAGGTCCACGTCCTGGTCGCGACCGACATCGCCGCGCGCGGCATCGACGTCTCGCAGATCACGCACGTGATCAACTACGACATCACCGACACCCCCGAGGCCTACGTGCACCGCATCGGCCGCACGGGCCGCGCGGCGAAGACCGGCGACGCCTACACGCTCGTGACGTCCGCCGACGAGGGCATGATCAGGACGATCGAGCGCAAGCTCGGCAAGCCGATCGAGCGCCGCATGCTCGAGGGCTTCGACTACCGCGCCGCGCCGGCCTCCTCGCACGGCCAGCACCACACGGGCCCCCGCCCGCCGCGCCAGGAGCAGAACGGTCCCGGCCCGCGTCCCCCGTCGGCCCCGATCGCGGGCCGCCCGCACCGCAAGTTCTGGCGCCAGCGCCGGCGTCCGCGCTGAAAACTCGTATGATGGGCGCATGAAGCGCCCGGTCCTGGTCTACGACGGCGAGTGCGGCTTCTGCCGGCTGTGGATCGAGCGCTGGAAGAGCGCGACCGCCGGCCGCGTCGAGTTCGCCCCCTATCAATCCGCCGCCGCGCGGCACCCCGAGGTTGCGCGTGAAGCCTTCGCCGAGGCGGTCCACTTCTTCGAGCCGTCGCGGACCACGCGCGCCGCCGAAGCCGCGCTGCGCGCGTTGTCCTACGGCGACGGGCTGTCGTGGCTGCCGAGGCTCTACGCGCTGCCCGGCGTACCGTCCGTCGCCGAGGCCGTCTACCGCTTCGTCGCCGCGCGGCGCCCGCTGTTCTCGCGGCTGACCCGCCTGTTCTACGGCGAGTCCCCCGTCGTCCCGCCGGTCGAGCGGACGTCGCGCCTGTTCATGTCGGCTCTCGGCGTCTGTTATCTCGCGGCCTTCGTCTCGCTCGGAGTCCAGGTGCGCGGCCTCGTCGGCTCCGACGGGCTGCTCCCCGCCGCGGGGCTGCTCGACGCGGCGCGCGCCCAGCTCGGGCCCTCGCGCTTCTGGCTGTTTCCGACCGTGTTCTGGGCCGGGGCCTCGGACGCGGCGCTGTCCGGCGCGTGCTGGCTCGGCGCGGCGCTCTCGCTCGGGCTCGTCGCGGGGGTCGCGGCGGGCCCGTGCGCGCTCGCGTGCTGGACGCTGTACCTCTCGCTGTGCGCGGTCGGCGGCGACTTCCTGAGCTTCCAGTGGGACGCCCTCCTCCTCGAGGCCGGGCTCATTTCCATCCTTCTGCCCGCGTGGCGGCGCGGCGGCGGCGCCTCTCGCGGCGCGCTGTGGCTGCTGCGCCTGCTGCTCGTCAAGCTCATGCTGCAGTCGGCGCTGGTGAAGCTGCTCTCCGGCGACGAGTCGTGGCGCGGCCTCACCGCGCTGACTTTCCACTACTGGAGCCAGCCCCTGCCCACGCCGGCCGCCTGGTGGTTCGACCGCGCGCCGCTGTGGTTTCACAAAGCCTCCTGCGTCTTGATGTTCCTCATCGAACTCGCCGCGCCGGCCTTGATCCTCCTGCCGCGGCGGGCGCGCGCGCTCGGCGCGGGCGCCGTCGCGTTCCTGATGCTCGTGATCTCGCTGACGGGCAACTACGGCTTCTTCAACCTGCTCACCCTCGCGCTGTGCGTCGCGTGCCTCGACGACCGGTTCCTTCGCGGCGAGGGCGCGGCGCCGGCGGAGCCCTCGCGCGTCCGCTCGCGCCTCGCCGGGGCGCTGGCCGCGTTGACGCTGACGATCGCTCTCTTCGAGACGGCGGCGCTGTTCTCCTTCATGCCTCCGGAGCCCGCGCGCCGGCTCATCGGCGCCGTCTCGCCGCTGCGCTCGTTCAACCGCTACGGGCTGTTCGCGGTGATGACTAAGGCCCGCGACGAGGTCGCGCTCGAGGTCTCCGCCGACGGGCGCGAGTGGCGCGAGTGGCCGTTCCGCTGGAAGCCCGGCGACGAGCGCCGCGCGCCGCCGTGGGCGGGGCTTCACATGCCGCGGCTCGACTGGCAGATGTGGTTCGCCGCGCTCGGCACGCCGACCGACAGCCCCTGGATCGGCAACCTCGCGTTCCGCCTGCTCGAGGGGCGCGGGACCGTCGAGCGCCTCCTCGGCCCTCGCCGCTCGGCGGCGCCAAGCCCGCCTACGTGCGCGCCGTCCGCTGGGAGACCCGCTTCGCTCCGGAGGGCGGCGCCTGGTGGACGCGCCAGCGCCGCGGCCTGTTCTTCCCCGTCGTCGCCCTCAAGCCCTGATCACCGTCTTGGTGTCAGGCCTTGCACTCTTGCAAAACTCCTGCACTTTGCAAGAGTGCAAGGCCTGACACCGACTCGGACGCCGGCTAGTCGGCTTTGATCGTCTCGACCTGGACGGTCAGGTGGCCGATCCCGTGCTTCTCCTTCAGGACGGCCTTCGCGGTCGCGAGGACCGCCTCGTGGTCGGCGCCCTCGCGGATGTAGACGATCGCCGTCAGCGAGTTCATGCGGGAGTTCAGCGCCCAGACGTGCAGGTCGCGCACCGAGGCCGCGCCGGGGATGGCGAGCAGGTCGGCCTCGATCTTGTCGAGATCGACGCCGTCGGGCACCGCGTCGATCAAGGTGTTCCAGGCCGGCTTGCCGAGCTCCCAGGCCACCCTCGCGAGCATCACGAGAATGAACGCGACGGCGACCGGCTCCACCCATAGCCAGCCGAGCAGGATCGCGGCGGCGGCGGAGAGGATCACGCCGACCGAGCCGACCGCGTCGGTGGCCGCGTGCAGGAACGCGCTCTTCATGCTCAGGCCGTCGTCCTTGTAGCGCCACAGGAGAGCCGCCGAGACCAAGTTCGCGGCCAGGCTCGACAGCGCGAACAGCGCGACGCTCCACGTCGCCGCCGCCCCGGGGTTGAACAGGCGCTGCCACGCTTCCGATCCCATCTCGAAGCCCATGAGGGCGATCGCGCCCGCCCCGATCAAGGCGACGACCGGCTCGACCTTCAGGTAGCCGTAGGACTTGCGGGAGTTGGGCGGGCGCCGGGCGACCCAGAGAGAGATCAGCGCGGCCGCGCTGATCATCTGGTCGGCGGCGAGGTGCATCGCGTCCGCCTTCAGCGCGACGCTGCCGGTCATCCACGCGCCGACGAACTCGACGACGACGAAGACCGCGGACACGGCGAGCGCGCGCTTGAGGGCGATCTCGCGCAGGGGGCTTTGCGTCTGGACGAGGTCCTCCGACGACGGAGCGCGGTGCAGGCCGAGGCCGGCGTGGCGGCGCTTGGACGCGGAGAGGGCCAGTTCGAGAGAGGAGCGCATGTGCGGCCGGCGCTCCGAGGCGAGCGCCCACTGCAGGGCCGCCTGCGCCTTCGGGTTCACCGCGTTCGAGAGAGCGGAGATCGCGGCGAGGCGGACGTCCTCCGAGGGGTCCATGGTCGCGGCCGCGCCGAGGGCTTCGACGGCCTCGGGAAGCCGGCGCGCGAGACGAGCCAGGAGAGGGTCGTCGCGGCGGCTTGGCGGGAGCCGGAGCGGGGGCTCGTGGCGAGCGTGCGGACGAGCTTCGGCTCGGCGGCGCGGGCGACGTGGAGCAGCGACGCGAGGGCGGCGCGGCGCACGCGCGGGGACGGATCGTTTTCGTGGGCCCAGCCGAGAGTCGGAATCGTCTCGACGCGGCCGAGCGAACCCAGCAGGCGGGCGGCGGCGGCGCGGCGGGCGGGAGGTGAGCCGCGGTCGGTGAGGCGCGCGACGTAGCGCTGGACGAGGACGCCGTCGCGGTAGAGGGAGTAGACGGCGGCGGCGCCGGTCCAGCGCGCGAGGCGGCTCGTGAAGCGTTGGCCGACGGGGTGCAGTCGCGGGATGCGGACGGGCGTCGGGTTGTCGCCGTCCTTATCCGCTATTGAGGGAGCCGCGCGGGAGCCGTCGAAGAGGGCCGAGGCGTCCGGCAGAGCTCGCGCCTGCGGCGCGTCTGATGTGGGAACCGATGATTCGCTGAACGGCAACGGCTTGAGGGCCGCGGGGACGGCGGCTTGGGGAATATTGGACGGCTTTGCCGCCGCCGGAACGGCGGCGGCGACGTTTAACGCCGACGGAACGGCGGACGGAATGAGGATCGGAGCCGGGGCGGACAACGACAACGGCGACGGATTATCAACGGCAACGCCGAGAGTGCCCGCGGGAAGCACGGAATTCAGGAGAGGAGCGGGGGCGGACGTCCTCAGCGGCGATCCGATGGCGGGCACGGAATGCACAGAGCTGGTCGCGCTCCGCGCGACCTGTGCGACGGCCTCCGCGGGGAGCACGGAAAGCATGAGGGAAACGGCGAGCGTGAACGACAACGTCTTCATGAACCCATTATAAGGATGCTGCCGCTGCGCGGCATGAGCCGAACGGGCACATTTTGGGGGCCAGACGGCCCCGTTTTGTACAATGCCGCATGACGAAATTCCTCCTTTTACTTTGGCTCGTCTCGCCCGCCGCCCTTCGGGCGGCGAACGACGCGACGCCGCTGATCTTCACGTTGGGCGATAAGGAAGTGTTGCGCGTCGCCGCGTCCGACATGGCCAAAAGGCCGAACGCGCGCACGATCGAGATTTTCGATCCGGCGTTCAAGAAACCGAAGAAGTACCGAGCCGTGCCGGTGAAGGACCTGCTCACCGCCGCCTTCGGCGGCGCGTGGAGCGAGAACGCGCTGGGCGAGCTGTTCTTCGACGCGTTGGACGGCTACCGCTC
The DNA here is from genome assembly GCA_023213235.1 of Elusimicrobiota bacterium. Taxonomy (GTDB): domain Bacteria; phylum Elusimicrobiota; class Elusimicrobia; order UBA1565; family UBA9628; genus GWA2-66-18. The sequence continues at coordinate 2,804,057 of CP096137.1, forward strand.
CCACGCCAAGGTGTCGGTCTTGATGCAGAGCGGCGGAATGATCGCGTTCGAGGATCTCGACGCCGCCGGCTGGGAGGCGATTCCGAACAAGGGAATGACTCCCGCTCCTTATTATCTCGTCTGGACGGGGCCGGAGCAGAAGCCCAAGAGCGGGTACCCGTGGCCTTGGGCGGTGGTTGGGGTCAAGATGGCGATTCTCGAGGACGAGTACCCCAACGCGCTGCCGAAAGGCGCCGGGCCGGACTCGGCCCCCGCGCGGGGCTGGGCGGTGTTCAAGCGCTCGTGCATTTCGTGCCACTCGATGAGCGGCCACGGCGGCACCGTCGGTCCCGACCTCAACGCGCCGCGCGGCATCACGCGCTATCAGCGCCGGTCGTTCCTCAAGAAGTTCATCAAGCAGGCCTCCGCCTTCCGCCACACCAAGATGCCCGACTTCGGCGAGCTCGAGCCCAAGGAGCTCTCCGACCTCATGGCCTACTTCGACCACATGTCGGACCTCCACGGCACGAAGTAATCTGCAACAACGGTGCCAGGCGTTGAAGTTGCACTTTCGCGGAATTTGCAACCGCAACGTCTGGCACCAGTGTTGTAAATAGGTCTTTTGCTAAGATTGGCGTCATGAGCGTCGGGAAGAACGAGCCTCGCCGGGACGGGCCCGCCAAGCTGACGGGGCGCGCGCAGTATCTCGACGACCTCGACATTCCCGGCTGCTGGCACGGCGTCACCGTCCGGTCGACGGTCCCCCACGGCAGGATCAAGTCGATCTCCTACGACCCCGCGTTCCCGTGGGATCAGTGCGTGATCGTGACCGCCAAGGACATTCCGGGCGTAAACGTCGTCACGCTCATCGAGCCCGACCAGCCCTTGCTCGCCGACGGCATCGTGCGGCACCGCGAGGAGGCGATCGTCCTGATCGCGCACCCCGACCGCGCGACCGCCTACGAGGCGGCCAAGCGCGTGAAGATCGAGTACGAGGCGCTTCCCGCCGTGTTCGACATGGAGAAGTCGGAGAAGGCCTTCAAGAAATTCCTGATCGAGCGCGGCGACCTCGAGGCCGGCTTCGCGGCCGCCGACGTGATCGTCGAGGGCGAGTACCGCACGCCGTCGCAGGAGCAGGCCTACATCGAGAACAACGCCGTCGCCGCGTACGAGGAGGACGGGATCCTCGTCGTGACCGGCTCCCTCCAGTGCCCGTACTACGTGCTCAAGGCGATGAAGAAGATCTTCAACCGCGACGAGTCCAAGATCCGCGTCATCCAGACCGTCACGGGCGGCGGCTTCGGCGGCAAGGAGGAGTACCCCTCCATGATCTGCGGCCACGCGGCCCTGCTCTCGCTGAAGGCCAAGCGCCCCGTGAAGATCGTGTACGACCGGCACGAGGACATGGCGGCGACGACCAAGCGCCATCCCGCCGTCGTGCGCCACCGCACGGGCCTGACCAGGGACGGCCGCCTCGTCGCGCAGGACATCGACGTGACCATGGACGGCGGCGCGTACGCGACGCTCTCCGCGGTCGTGCTCTCGCGCGGGACCCTGCACGCGGCCGGCGCCTACGAGTGCCCGAACGTGCGCGTGCGGTCGCAGGTCGTCATGACGCACACGCCGCCCAACGGCGCGTTCCGCGGCTTCGGCGCGCCGCAGACCTTGTTCGCCGCGGAGCTGCACTGGGAGAAGATCGCCGACGCGTTGAAGATCGACTCGCTCACCTTGCGGCGCAAGAACATTTTCAAGCTGGGCTCCCACACGGCCACCGGCCAGGTCCTGCTCGAGTCCGTCGGCGCCGAGGAGTGCCTCGAGAAGACGGTCAAAGCCTCCGGCTACGTTTCGAAGCGGAAGGAATACGACCGCTGGAACAAGAACTCCAAGAACAAGACTTGGAAAGGCATCGGGCTCGCGGCCTGCCATCACGGCGCCGGTTTTACCGGCTCCGGCGAAGTGTATTTGGCCAGCCGCGCCGGCGTGGCGCTGACGCGCGACGGACAATTGATCGTCCTGGCGGCCTCGACCGAGATCGGCCAGGGCACGAACACCATGTTCGCGCAGGTCGCCTCCGACGCGCTCGGCGTGCCGGCCTCCTGGTTCTCCGTCGAGACGCCGGACACGCACAAGGTCCCCGACTCGGGGCCCACAGTCGCGTCGCGGACCTGCATGGTCGTCGGCGGCCTGGTCGCGCGCGCGACGCGCGACCTCAAGCGCGCCTTCGAGGCCGAGTACGGCAAGGTCCCGAAGACGCCGGCCGATCTCAAGAAGGCCGCGCGCGTGCTGTGCGCCGCCTCCCCGCGCGCCGCTTCGAGGTCCAGTTCGAGAAGCCGCCGGAGGTGACGTGGGACGACGCCACCTATAAGGGGACGCCTACGGCGTCTACTCCTACGCGGCGATCGTCGTCGACCTCGAGATCGACAAGAACACCTACGAGATCAAGCTGAACAAGGTCACGACCGCCCAGGACATCGGCAAGGCGATCAACCCCCTGCTCGCCGAGGGCCAGATCATCGGCGGCTCGACCCAGGGCCTCGGCTGGGCCGTGCTCGAGGAGCCGATCTACAAAGACGGCGTCATGATCAACAACCAGCTGACGAACTACGTGATCCCGACCGCGCTCGACACCCCGCCGTTCCAGGTGATCCTCGTCGAGAAGCCGTACTCGCGCGGGCCGTTCGGCGCGAAGGGCGTCGGCGAGTTGCCGATGGACATCCCGGGCGCCGCCGTCGCCGCCGCGGTCAAGCACGCGACCGGCCGCCTGATCCCGACCTTGCCGCACACTCCGGAGCGCATCGCCAAGGCCCTCGCATGATCAAGCTCACCGTCAACGGCAAGAAGAAGTCCTTCGCCGGGGCGCCGTTCAAGCGCCTCATCGACGCCCTGCGCGAGGACTTCGCGCTGACCGGCACGAAGGAAGGCTGCGGCGAGGGCGAGTGCGGCGCCTGCACCGTCCTCGTCGACGGCGAGCCCGTGAACTCGTGCCTGATCCCCGTGTGCCAGACCGAGGGAAAGAAGGTCGAGACCATCGAGTCGCTCGGGACGCCCGAGAAACTCTCCAAGCTCCAGGCCGGTTTCCTCGCCTGCGGCGGCGCGCAGTGCGGCATCTGCACGCCGGGCATGCTGATGACGGCGCACGCGCACCTCAAGGGCGGCGGCAAATGCGACGACAAGTCCGTGCGCACCGCGCTCGCCGGCAACCTGTGCCGCTGCACGGGCTACCAGGACATCGTGAAGTCCGTCGTCGCCGCCGCCAAGGGGAAGAAGAAGTGAGAGGCGACGCGAAGTCGATGACCGTGCTCTCGCCGCGCGGCGCGGCCGAGGCCGTCGCGGCCTACGCGAAGGCGCCCGCCGCGCTCCCGCTCGCCGGCGGCACCGACCTCATGGTCGGTTGGAACGTCGGCGTGCTCAACAACCGGACGATCCTCGACCTTTCGCGCGTCTCCGAGTGGAAGAAGATCAAGGCTTCGGCTTCCGGCGTCGAAATCGGCAGTCTCGTCACCCACTCCGCGATCCAGACGCATCCCGTCGTCGCCAGGCGCTTCCCGCTGCTCGCCGCCGCCTGCGCCACCGTCGGCGCCGCGCAGATCCAGAACCGCGGCACGCTCGGCGGCAACATCGCCAACGCCTCCCCGCCGGCGACACCTTCCCGCCCCTCTCCGTCTACGAGGCCGTCGTGCGCGTGCTCGGCCCCGCCGGCCGCCGCGAGGTGCCGCTGCTCGAGATCTTCAAGGGGGTCAAGAAGACCCACCTCGCGCCCGGCGAGCTGATCGAGTCGATCTTCCTCCCCTTCCCCAAGCCCGGCGCGCGCGGCGCCTTCCGCAAGGTCGGCACGCGCATGGCGCAGGCGATCTCGAAGACCATGTTCGCGGGGATCATCTGGACGGATAAAAAGAAAATCGTCCATGAGGCGCGCTTGGCCTTCGGGTCGATGGCGCCCACGGTGAAACGACTCAAAGCGGCCGAAGCCTATCTCAAGGGCAAGCGGCTGACGGACGAGACGATTAGGGCGGCCGCGGACCTGCTGGCCGGCGACGTCTCTCCGATCGACGATATCAGGTCCACCCGGGAGTATCGCCTCGTGGTCTCCCGCAACCTGCTCGTCGCATTCCTCAAGGGAGAAGTGAAATGAAGCCCCAGCCCACCCTCGACTCCAAGTCCCTGAAGTCCGCGCTCTCCGCGCTCACGAAGCAGAACGCCGCGCACATGAAGCGCTTCCCCGGCGACTCCTTCGCCCGCCAGCCCGTGCACACCGTGTACGGCGGCGCCCACCTCTTCAAGTCCGATCTCGCCAGGAAGCTCGGCGAGCTGTCGCTGCGCGCGCTGTCGCGCTACGCGCCGGACGCGATCACGTTCTCGAGAGCCCTCGCCATGGACGAGATTCTCGGCATGAAGGTCTACGACCGCGTCGTCGAGAAGTTGAAAAGAGAAGCCGTTGAAGACTTCCGGATCGATTTCGAGGATGGGTATGGAAATCGGCCCGATTCCGAAGAGGATTCCCATGCCGTTTCGGCCGCGGAGGAAGTCGCCAAGGGTTTCCATGACGGGACCCTTCCGCCGTTCATCGGCATCCGGATCAAGACGTTCTCCAATGAATTGGCCATGCGATCGGCCCGGACCCTCGATATTTTCTTGACGACGTTGATCCGTTCCACCAAGGGACGACTCCCCGATAATTTCGTCATCACCCTCCCCAAAATCGTCCACGTCGGACAAGCCTCCGCGCTGACCAAGATTCTCGACGCGTTCGAGAAGAAAAGAAATTGCGCCCCGGCACCTTGAAGGTCGAGCTCATGGTCGAGACTCCCCAGTCGATCATCGGCTTCGACGGCTCCGCGCCCCTGCGCGCGATGGTCGACGCGCTCAACGGCCGCTGCACGAGCGCCCACTTCGGCACCTACGACTACACGGCTTCCTGCAACATCACCGCCGCGCACCAGCGCATGGACCATCCGTCCTGCGACTTCGCCAAGCAGGTGATGCAGGTGACCTTGGCCGGCACGGGCGTGAACATGTCCGACGGCGCGACGAACGTGATGCCCGTCGGCCCGAATCGCGCTCCGGCCGGCGGCTTCCTCTCCGCCGAGGAGGACCGCGAGAACCTCGAGGCCGTGCGCCGCGCGTGGAAGCTGCACTACGACCACGCGATGCACTCCCTCGTCGGCGGCTTCTACCAGGGCTGGGACCTCCATCCCGCCCAGCTGCCGACGCGCTACGGCGCCGTCTACGCGTTCTTCCTCGGGGGCCTCGCCCCGGCGACGGCGCGCCTGAAGAACTTCATCGAGAAGGCCGCTCAGGCGACCCTCGTCGACGACGTGTTCGACGACGCCGCGACGGGCCAGGGCCTCCTCAACTACTTCCTGCGCGCGCGCAACTGCGGCGCGATCACCGAGGCCGAGGCCTCCGCGACGGGCCTCACGCCCGAGGAGTTCGCCTCGCGCTCCTTCCTCAAGATTTTGGAGGGGCGGCGCAGATAATGAGCCTCGGGCGCGCGCTGCTGCTGGCGCTCGCGCTTCCGCTCGCGGCCGGCACCGCGGGGACGGGCGAGTCCGGCACGCTCGATCCGGCCGGCACCGGCGGCGCGACGGGCCCGCTCCTGGGAGCCCTCAAGCACGTCCAGCTCAAGCACGAGCGCGCGTGCCTCGCCGGCATCAAGGCCTGGGTCAACATCTACGTCGATCCCAACAAAGGCGCCGTCAAGGAGGACCCGCGCTGCCATCCGGGTTCCTTCAACGAATTCTCCTACCTCTTCTACTCCCCGGACAAGCCCCGGCGCATCATCGTCATGGTCAACCAGCCGATCGGCTCCGGACCGATCTGCATGGCCCCGCTCTACGGGCATTTCGACGACAACTATCCCGGCGACGATCCGACCCGCGGAGAGCGCGTCCCTGCGACCTGCATCGCGGACTTCAGCGTCGACACGGCAAAGGCGCTCGCCGTCGCCGGCGCCAACGGCCTCGGCCTGGGAACCACGACCACCTACCTGATGCGCCTGGTCTACGCCGAGACCGGCACCGAGCCCGACTGGAAAGACAAGCTCCTTCGCCGCAAGGTGTTCTGGGTCGTCTCCGTGGATCCCCGGGAGCACCGGAACGTGCGCGAATACCTCGTCGACGCCCAGACCGGCGCGTTTCTGAAATCGCGCCCGGGCACGTGGGCACGCGGCGCCGGACCCCTGAAGTACTAGGACCATTGCCGCCGGCCTGGGGGCCGAAAGCACCTGCCCCTCGGGCCGCCTCCGGGGCTATCATCGCTGTATGAGGAAGATTCTCGTCCTGGCCTGCGCCCTGTCCGCCGGCCTCGCGTCCGCCCAGAACGTCCGCGTGCAGACCGGCTCCCCGGCGAGCCCGGTGACGCCCATCCTGCCCTTCTCGGCCGCTCCCGGCGGCGCCGCGCTGACGCCGTCGCTGTCCGGCCTCGGCCTTTCGCCGTCGCTGTCCGCTCCCTCGATCTCCGCGCCGTCGATCATCGCCGCGCCCGTCGCCGCGCTCCGGCCGCAGGCGCTCGCCGCGATCAAGCCCGCGGCCGCGATCGCCGCGGCCCGGCCCGACGCCGTCCAGGCGAAGGCCGTCGCAAACGAGGCGCCGCTCGCTTTGAACGTCCTCTCTCAGGCCGCCTCGGTCGGCGAGAACAAGAACTCGACGCCCGCGTCGCGCAACGACGCGCTGTTCGACGGCGCCGTCGCGCGCGCGCCGTCGGACGACGCCGTCGTCGCGGCCGCTCCCGCGCGCCGCGGCTCGTTCCTCAAGAAAGCGGCCCTCGGCGCCGCGGTCTGGATCGCCCACCCCGGCATCGCCTTGGCCGCCGCTCCGCAGGCCTCGGTCGAGCCCGGCGCGATGGCCCTCGTCGGCAACTACGGCCCGCTCTCCGTCATGATCGCCGCCGTGCTCGGCGCGCTGTTCGGCCTGTGGCAGGCGCGCTCGAAGGACGGCTCGCCCGCCAACGCGGGCCAGGCGCTGTCGGGCTCGCTGAGCGCGGGCGCCATCGCCGGCGCCGCCGCGTACGTCGTGCTCGACCTGACCAAGCTCGCCTTCCTCGGCGCGGGCGCCACCGCCCTGGCGCCGCTCACCGCCGCGGTCGCGACGGCCGCGCTCGCCCAGACCGCCTTCGCCGCCAAGTTCATGGACCCGGCCACGACGCCGGCCGACCGCATCATCGGCGCCTTTCCCGCCGTGGCGGCGGCCTTCGGCCTCTCCGTCGGGGCGATCGCCTTCCTGCCCGCTTTGCCGATGCTGACGGTCGCCACGTGGGCGATCATGCTCACCGGAGCCGCGACCGCGCTGTACACCGCGATGTTCCGCCTCGAGAAATCCGTCGCCGGGGGCCCGCGTTGATGGGCCGCGGCTTCGTGCTGCAGGCGCTGATGACGGGCCTGGCCGTCGCGCTCGGCCCGACGGCCTACGGCTGGTTCTTCTTCGCGCTCGGCATGACGGGCTTCGCCGGCGTCATGTACGCGACCGGCCGCGAGGTCGTGGCCGCGGCCCGCGCTCTCCTCGAGCGCTCCAAGAAGCCCTAGAACAGGGTGTAGATGAAGGGCGCCGCGGCCGGAGTGGCCGCGATGTAAAACAGCAGCCCGAGAAGAAGCAGCGCCACGACGAGCGGCGCGATGATCAGGGCCTTGCGCCGCTTCATGAAGACGGCGATCTGCTTCAGCGTCTCCATCAGAACAGCCTCCGGGCCGACTCGGCCGGGTCCCGCGCCGGCTTCTCTTCCCAGTACGTCTCCGCGGCCGGGTCGGCGCCGAGCGGCAACGCCTTCCAGCCGGCCAGCTTCAGGATCCACGCGTAGGGCGTGAACACCGCGTAGTAGAGGATACCGCAGATCACCCACAGGTTGATCACGCCCAGGACGCGCGCGACGGGCATCCAGACCGCGAACAGCGGGCGGAAGATCAGCGGGGCGGCCGCGGCGAAGCACAGGCTCGCCGCGCCGAGCGAGAGCAGCGCCCGCGGGTGATGGCCGCGCCAGGCGAAAAGAAGAGGATCAAGCCGAGGCCGGTCCCGAACCCGCGCAAGGCCCGCCGCTCGCGCTCCTCCGGCGGGAGCGGGTTCAGTCGGGAGCGAAGGTCGTCCACTGTTCGTCCCCCGTGAGCGGCGGCTGGTCGTCCTTGAAGAGCAGGAACGAGCCGATCGCCAGACTGTCCATCCCGGTGCGGCGGAAGCAGGCCCAGGCCTCCTCGGGCCGGCACACGATCGGCTCGCCGCGCACGTTGAAGGACGTGTTGGCGAGCGCGGGGCAGCCGGTCTCCGTCTCGAAGGCCGCGAGCAGGTCGTAGAAAGGCGCGTTGTCCTCGCGCGCGACGGTCTGCACGCGAGCCGAGCCGTCGACGTGGGTCGTCGCGGGCAGGGCGCTCCGGTTGCGGGCCGGGGCCGTCAGCATCATGTACGGGCTCGCGACGCCGAGGTCGAACCACTCGGCGGCCTTCTCGGCCAAGACGGCGGGCGCGAAGGGCCGGAAGGACTCGCGGCCCTTGATCTTGAGGTTGAGCGTCGAGCGCATCTCCGCGTCGCGCGCGTCGGCCAGGATGCTGCGCGCGCCGAGCGCGCGCGGCCCGTATTCCATGCGTCCCTGGAACCAGCCGACCACCTTGCCCTGGGCCAGCAGGCCGGCGACTTCTTTGTGGAGCGCGGCCGGCTCGAGGCGGCGGTACGCCGCGCCCTTGGCCTTCAGCGCGGCCTCGATCGCCTCGTCGGAGTAGTCCGGGCCGAGCAGGCTTCCCTGCTGGCCGTCGCGCGGGCCGGGATCGCGCGGCTTGCCGAGCACGGCGTGCCAGGCGAACAACGCGGCGCCGAGCGCGCCGCCGGCGTCGCCGGCCGCCGGTTGGATCCAGACGTTGTCGAAGACGCCCTCGCGCACGATGCGCCCGTTGCCGACGCAGTTGAGCGCGACGCCGCCCGCGAGGCAGAGGTTCGAGGAGCCGGTCTTCGCGCGCGCGCGGCGAGCCATGCGGAGCATGACCTCCTCGCAGACGGCCTGCACGGAGGCGGCGAGGTCCTTGTGGCGCCGCTCGAGCGGGGCCTCGGGCGCGCGCGCCGGCCCGGCGAACAAAGCGTCGAACTTCGCGTTCGTCATCGTCAGGCCCGCGACGAAGTCGAAGTACGACAGGTCGAGGCGGAACGAGCCGTCCTCCTTCAGGTCGAGCAGCGTGTCGCGGATCACGGACTCGTAGCGCGGCTCGCCGAGAGGCGCCAGGCCCATGAGCTTATACTCGCCGGAGTTCACGCGGAAGCCGCAGTAGTGCGTGAACGCGGAGTACAGGAGGCCGAGCGAGTGCGGGAACTTGAGCTCGGAGAGGAGGTCGAGCCGATGGCCGTCCCCCCGGCCGACGCTCGCCGTCGCCCACTCGCCGACGCCGTCCATCGTGAGCACGGCGGCCTCCTTGAACGGAGACGGATAGAAGGCGGAGGCGGCGTGCGACTCGTGATGCTCCGTGAACAGAATCTCGCCTCTATAGTCGAGAGACTCGCGGATCAGCTCCTTCATCCACAGCTTGTCCTTCATCCAGGCGGGAATCGCGGCGGCGAAGGAGCGCAGGCCGTACGGCGCGGCGGAAAGATAGGAATGAAGAAGGCGCTCGAATTTAAGCAGCGGCTTGTCGTAGAAGACGACGAGGTCGACCTGCTCCATCGAAATCCCGCTTCGCTCGAGGCAGAAGCGGACCGCCGAGACGGGGAAGCGTTCGTCGTGGCGGCGGCGGGTGAAGCGCTCCTCCTGCGCGGCCGCGACGATGACGCCGTCGCGCACGAGCGCCGCGGCGCTGTCGTGGTAGAAGCAGGAGAGGCCGAGGATGTTCACGGCGCCCGGAGGCTCAGCTGCCCCGGTACGTGGAGTAGCCCCACGGCGAGATCAGCAGGGGGACGTGGTGATGCCGCGAGTCGCGCACGGTGAAGACCACCGACACCGACGGGTAAAACGCGGCCTGTCGCGTGCGCTTGAAGTAGGCCGCCGTGCCGAAAGTGAGGCGGTAGGTCCCCTTTTTCAGGCCGCCCTCCTTGAGCAGCGACTTGCAGCGCCCGTCGAGGTCGGTCGTGCCGCGGCCGATCGTGGTCCAGCCGCCTCCGGAGCCCTTGGCGAGGATCAGCGGCACGCCCGAGGCGGGGCGGCCGATCGCGGTGTCGAGGACGTGGGTCGTGATCGAGCTCATGAGAGGAGTTTCTCCAGTCGGATTTTGGTGATCTTCGCCTGCTCGCCCGCGGCCGTCCGCAGCTCGGCCTCCGAGGAAGCGGGCAGGCGCGCCTTGAGCATATCCAGCATCTGAGCGGCGGACTTGCCCGTCGCGCAGACGATGAAAATGTGGCCGAACTTCGCTTCGTACTCGGCGTTGCCCGCGGCGAGCGCGTCGAGCGTCGCCTCGTCGGCCGACGCGGCTCCCGACTGCTCGCCCCGGGCCCAGGCGCTCGTCGCGGCGAACTTGGCGCGCAGAGCGTCCTTGCCGCCGATGCGCGGATGATGGGCGAAGGCCTCGAGCAGCTCGGAGCGGTCGGCGTTGTCCCAGGCGGCGTCCGCGGCCTCGAGCAAGGCCTCCTTGCTCTCGTAGGGACGCCCCGCGGCGACGTCGGCCGCCCAGCGCTCGCACCCGCAGCAGCGCAGCAGCTCCTCGCGCGCGCGGGCGTCGGTCAGGGCGTTGAGCTCGGCGAGCGTCATGGAGCCTTCGGCGTCTCCGTGGACGGGACGACCGGCTCGACGGGCAAGGACGGCGTCAACGTCGCGGTCGAGACCTCGACGGGCGCGGGCGCGGCGGGGGCCGGCGGCGGGGCCGGGCACTCCTTCGCGGCGGCAAGCGCTTCCGGATTCTTCGCGATGAAGTCCGCGAGGCCGGTCACGACCTTCTCCTGCCAGGCGTCGCCCTTGTAGCTGAAGGAGAACTTTCCCAGGCGCTTGCCGCACGGGGAGAACACGGCTTCCTTCATGTACGCGCGCATGAGCCACCCCACCCCGAAGGACTCGGTCTCGGCGACGATGTCGCAGTTCGGGAACGGGCCCGCGCCTTCCACGCGCTCCACCGAGGAGAAGCGGCTCACGCCCGCGGCCTTCGCCTCGGGGATTTCGCGGCTCCACTTGATGCAGGCGCGCGGAAGCTCGGCGGCGGACGCAGGAGCGGCCAGCAGGGCGAACGCGAGCGCGATCACGCCCGCACTCCGAGCAGGCGCAGACGAGAAATGCCGCCGTCCGGGAACATGCTCAGGCGCACGTGCGTGACGGGACCGTGCGCGGCGAGCTCCTTCGAGAAGAAGTGCCGCTTGTGGGCGGACAGCTTCGTTTGAGGAAGAATCGGAGTCCAGGACGTGAACTCGTCGGCGAGCTCCGCGCCGGTCGCGCCGGGCTTGTGCACGCCCTCGAGCATGCATGAGTCCGGATAATTTCCCTTGAAGAAATTGGTGTCCACCTCGATCTTGCGCAGCTGCCCGGGAGCGCCGAGCTTGAGGATCGCCCAGTCGTGGCCGGGGCCGCGGCGGCGCTTGGTTTCCCACCCGTCGCCCATGTTCTTCGAGCGTCCGGGCATGATGAGATTCTGGGGATGGGAATAGTGGACGTCGCTCGCCAGCAAGGGAAGGCCGCCGTACTCGACGGAGACGAGGTCGACCAAGGCCTTTTTCGGGACCTTCGTCCAGTCCGGGGTCACCTCGCCGTACACGCGCAGACGCGCGACGCCGCCGTCGGGGAAGATGTTCAGGCGCACGTGGTCCCAGGCGCGGTCGGACTTCACGGGCAGCAGATTGTCGGAATTGCCCTTGAGCGCCGTCTTCGGCAGGATCTCCACCCACGCGTCCTTGCCGTCCTTCGCGTCGAGGCTCGCGTGCGACGGATAGTTGCCGGTGAAGAACGAGGTCTGCACGTTGACGCCCTTGATCACGCCGCGCAGGCCGAGCTTGAGCTCGCACCAGTCGTAGCCCGGCGTGCGGCGGCGGCGGGACTCCCAGCCGTCCATCCACTTGCCCTTGGCCGTGTACTTGTCCGCGATCCAGACGGGGGCCTCGGGCTTGACGAGGTTTCCCATCGGCGCGAAGAAGTCGTCGTTCGTGCGCAGCGCCTTGCCGCCGACGCGGGCGGACGCCAGATCGATCAGCTGGGTGAAGTCCATGACTCGCTCCTTTTCAGCAGGGCCCGGCCCGCGCGTCCGCCCGGGAACGCCCCCGCCTCGTAGATCAGACGGCCGCGCTGCCAGTGCGCGGCCACGGCGCCCTGCAGGCGCAGGCCCGCGTACGCGGTGACCTTGTGCCGGTGCAGCACGGTCCCGGGGTCGATGTCGACGAGCGCGGCGTCGTCGAGCAGGACGACGTCGGCGTCGCGCCCTTTTTCCAGACGGCCCTTGTTCCCGAGACCGGCGAAGGCCGCCGTCATCTCCGAGGTCCAGCGCACGACGTCCTCGAGCTGGAAGCCGCGCCGCTTGGCGCCGCTCCAGGTCGCCGGCAAGGTGAACTGCAGGCCCGCGATGCCCCCCACGCCGCCATGAAGTCGCCCTCGCCGAACTTCTTGAGCTCGGGCGCGCAGGGGCTGTGATCGGACACGACGAAGTCGATGACGCCTCGGCCGAGCGCGCGCCACAGCAGCTCGCGGTTCTCGGCGGAGCGGATCGGCGGCGCGCACTTGAACTGCGTCGCGCCGTCGGGGATCCCGTCGTCGGCGAAGGTGAGATAGTGCGGGCAGGTCTCGGCCGTGAAGGGAAGCCCTTCTTCCTTCGCGCGCTCGACGTCGGCCAAGGCGTCGGCCGCGGAGAGGTGCACGACGTGCGTGCGGCAGCGGTACTTGCGGCACAGCTCGATCAGGAGCCGGATCGCGCGGACCTCCATCGACGGCGGGCGCGAGGCCAGATACGAAGAAAACTTCCTCTTGTCGGCGCCCGGCTCGGACGCCGGGTCGAGCTCGGCGTGGACGATCAGCGGCAGGCCCAGCCGCGCGAGCACCGGCATCGCCGCCTCGAGGTCCGCGCGCGTCGCGTTCGGGAACTCGTCGAGGCCGCTGTGCGTCAGGAACGCCTTGAAGCCCACGACCCCGTCCTCGGCCATCGGTTCGAGCTCCGCGAGATTTCCCGGGACGATGCCGCCCCAGAACGCGGCGTCGACGGCGAGCTTGCCTTTGACGGCGTCGAGCTTCAGCTTCAGAGCGCGCCGCGTCGTCGTCACCGGCGAGCAGTTGAGCGGCATGTCGACGATCGTGCCGACCCCGCCGGCCGCGGCGGCCTTGGTCGCCGTGAGATATCCTTCCCACTCAGTTCTACCAGGCTCATTCACGTGGACGTGGCAATCGACAAGCGAAGGAATGATGGCCATGTCGCCGGCCTCTCGTATGGCCGTTCCCGACGGGATTTCGCTTCCGTTGACGATCCCCTCGATCTTGCCGTCTTTGATGAGCACGGCTCCTTCGCGCGGCCCTTCCGGAGCGTAAATCCTCGTGCCCTTGATCGCGAGGTCGATCATGGCCGATTGACCTCGATCGGCTCGTTCTCGTTCTTCAAGATCAAATCGCTCTCGACGGGCACATCCTCGATCCCCCGGCGCCCCAGATACTCGTCGAGCCGGTCGGCGGCCGGGTTGAGGCGCAGGATGTCGAGCAAGGTCGGCACCGTCAGCAGGACCGGGTGCCCGCGCTTGTTCTTGAACGAGGGCACGGCGTCGCACTGCAGTTCCGCGAGCTTGCCGAACACCGCCGCGTCGAAAATAGGCATGTCGACGTGGTAGACGAAGCTGCGCTCGACGCGTCCCGCGCGGATCAGCGCGATCAAGGACGCGAGCGGGCTCGCGTCGGGGTTCACGGGCACCCAGCGGACGTCGGGCGAGAGCGCCAGGCAGCGCTCGAGCCACGGCTCCTGAATCGACACCGTGATCTTGGACGGGGGCAGCATCGTCAGCAGGAACTCGAGCTGGGCGGCGAGCATCGGCTTGCCGCCGCGCTCCTGCCAGGCCTTCGGCCCGCCGGCGCGGCGGCCGTGGCCGGCGGCGAGCAGCAGAACGCGCGGCGTCACATCCCTCTCCTAACGGATTTCGGAAGGGACACTTCCTCGCTTATCGCTCGGTCGGCCGTTTTCCTATACGCCCACTTCTCCAGAAGCTCGGCGGCCATCGCGACGGCGATCGCCTTCGGGTTCTTCGACGGGATTTTCTTTCCGATCGGGCAGCGCACGCGCTCGTCCCACAGCGGCCGGCGGACGGCCGGCAGGCGCGCGCGGAAGACGCGGGACTTGTGAAGCGACCCGATCACGCCGAGGTAGCCGAGCGGCTTGTCGAGCAGGGCGTCGACGAGCGCGAGATCGAGGTCGTGGTCGTAGGTCATCACGAGCGCCGCGTCCTGGGGCCCGTAGCCCGCGGCGAGCGCGAGCGGCAGCGGCTGCGCCTTGAGCAGGCGCGTGTTCTTCGGGAACGCCGCCGGGTCCGCCCACTCGGCCCGCGCGTCGTAGACCGCCACTTCGAGGTCGAGCCCGTCGAGCACGGAGGCCAGCGCGCGCGAGACGTGGCCCGCGCCGAACACGTGCACGGCCTTGCGGCGCGCGAGCGGCTCGAAGAACACGGTCACTTTGCCGCCGCAGCACTGGCCCATCTCGCGGCACAGCGTATACTCCTTCAGGAAGGCCTCGCCGCGGCCGGTCTCCAGCAGGCGGCGCGCCTCGGCCAGCACCTCGGCCTCGAACTTCCCGCCCCCGATCGTGCCCGAAAAGCCGCCGGCCCAGACGTGCATCTTGGCGCCGGGAGCCTGCGGGGCGGAGCCGACGACCTTCGCGAGCGTGCACAGCACGCCGGGGCGCGGCAGGTCTCCCGCGAGCTCCGAGAGGCGAATCGGTCGCTTTCCATCGAACTTCGGAAGCGACACTTCCTCGCGATATCGCTCGGTCGGCTCCATGACCCGAATTCTACTTAATTGCTAGACTCCCGTCGTGCGGCCTCCCCTCCTCATCAAGAACGCCCTGCGCGTGGCCACGATGGACGACGCGGGCACCGAATTGTCCGGCGCCGACGTCCTCATCAAGGGCCGCGTCATCCTCGCGGTCGGCAAGAACCTCGAGGCCCCGGACGACGCCAAGGTCCTCGACGCCTCGGGCTGCGTCGTCATCCCGGGCATGGTCAACACGCACCACCACCTCTGCCAGACGCTCACGCGCGCGACCCCGCGGCCCAGGACGCCAAGCTCTTCGACTGGCTCGTCTATCACTACGGCGTCTGGCGCCACCTGACGCCCGAGTACGCGGCGCTCGGCGCCCAGGTCGGCTTGGGCGAACTGCTTCTCACGGGCTGCACGACCTCGACCGACCACACCTACCTCTACCCGCGCGGGCTGACCGGTCTCGTCGACGCCCAGATCGAGGCCGCCCGCTCGCTCGGCATTCGCTTCGCTCCCACGCGCGGCTCCATGTCGGTCGGCTCGTCCAAGGGCGGCCTGCCGCCCGACGACTGCACGCAGGACGAGGACGAAATCCTGCGCGACGGCGAGCGCCTCATCAAGGAACACCACGACAAGGGCCCGTACGCGATGATCCAGATCGGCCTCGCCCCGTGCGCGCCGTTCTCGGTGTCCCAGAACCTCATGAAGGAAACGGCGGCGCAGGCGAAGAAGTGGGGCGTGCGCATGCACACCCACCTCTGCGAGACGCTCGACGAGGAGGCGTACTGCCTCGAGAAGTACGGCAAGCGGCCCATCGACTTCCTCGAGGATCTCGGCTGGATCGATTCCAACGTCTGGCTCGCGCACATGGTCCATGTCGACGACGACGAGATCAAGCGTCTGGCCAAGGCGAAAGTCGGCATCGCGCACTGCCCGTCCTCGAACCTGCGACTCGGCTCCGGCGTTCCTCCGGTCCGGAAATATCTCGACGCGGGCGTCGCCGTCGGCCTCGCCGTCGACGGTTCCGCTTCCAACGACACCTCCGACATGCTCGGCGAGGCGCGCCAGGCGATGCTCGTGCACCGCGTGAAGTCCGGCGTGGCCTCGATGCCCGCGCGCGAGGCCCTGCGCATGGCGACCCGCGGCGGCGCCGCCGTCGTCGGCCGCGACGACATCGGGATGATCGCCGCCGGCAAGGCCGCCGACCTCGCGATCTTCGACGTCTCCGGCCTCGACTTCGCCGGCTCGGCCGGCGACCCCGTCGCCTCCTTGCTCTTCTGCGGCGCCGCGCACCGCGCGAAGTGGACGATCGTCAACGGCCACGTCGTCGTCGAGGACGGCAAGCTCGTCAACATCGACGAGAAGCGGGTCGCCGCCCAGGCCAACGCCGCCTGCCTCGACCTCCTGAAGAAGGCCGGCGCCATCGCTTAGGTGTCAGGCCTCCCACTTTCCCACTTTTGAAGGAAGTTCGAGTTTCGCCGGCGAAGTTCCGGATGATGGCGGAGGCCGAGCTCGCGCGGATCCCCGAGGAACTGCGCGCGCTGCTGGTCAACGTCACGATCGAAGTCAAAGACGAGCCCGGCGAGGAAGCCGACGACGTCGAGGACGCGACCGAGGACGACATCGTCGACCTGCTCGGCCTCTACGCCGGCCCCGAGCGCGAGGACTTCTTGAGCGGCGGCGCCCACGGCCAGCTTCCCGCGAAGGTCTACCTCTATCAGTGGAACCTCGAGGACTCCGTCGGCAGCATCGAAGAGCTCCAGAAAGAAATCCGCCTCACGCTGCGCCACGAACTCGCGCACCACTTCGGTTTCGACGACGACGAGCTCGAACGCGTCTGGCCCGAAGGCGCCTGACATTTTAGTGCCTGGCCCGTACATTCCGTAAATTCTCCCGGAATGTACCGAATGTACGGGCCAGGCACTGACTTCAAGTGTGGCACCGGAGTGCCAGACACGTGTTGACGTTTCCGACGGGAGAGAGGTATCATCGACGAGACGCTGAACTCCTCGGAGGACTCGAACATGGCCGCCCCCACTCCCGCCGTTCCCGCCGCCTCGACCGTCAAGGCCGGTCTCGAAGGCGTCGTCGCGACCGACACGAAGCTCTCGATGGTCGACGGACAGAACGGAGTCCTGATCATCTGCGGCTACCCGATCGAGGAGTTCGCGGGCAAGGTCTCGATCGAAGAAGCGGCGATGCTTCTTTGGAGCGGCCATCTCCCGTCGAAGGAAGAGGCCGACGGCATCCAGAAGGACCTCGCGACCTACCGCGCGCTGCGCCCCGAGACGATCGAGATCATCAAGACGGCCCGCAACGCCCCGCCGATCGACGCGCTGCGCATGGCCTGCTCGACGCTGTCGCTCGACGTGTCGAACCCGAACGACATCTCTCCCGCCGGCGACTTGGCGCTCGCGAAGAGACTGCTCTCCCGCTTCCCGACCGTGATCGCCGCGCACTCGCGCCTGCGCCAGGGCCTCGAGCCGATTCCCCCGAGGGCCGACCTCTCCTTAGCCGCGAACTTCCTGTACATGACCTTCGGCACCGAGCCCGATCCCATGGCCGCGAAGGCCCTCGAGACGTACTGGGTCACGGTTTCAGACCACGGCATGAACGCCTCGACGTTCACGGCCCGCGTGATCGCGTCGACGCGCTCCGACATGGTCTCCGCCGTCACCGGCGCCGTCGGCGCGCTCAAGGGCCCGCTGCACGGCGGCGCGCCCGGCCCCGTCCTCGACATGCTCGTCGACATCAAGACCGCGGCGAAGGCCGAGCCGTGGCTGCGCAAGGAGATCAAGGAAGGCCGCCGCATCATGGGCTTCGGCCACCGCGTCTACAAGGTCCGCGATCCGCGCGCCGAGGTGCTCGCCAAGACCGCCTCCGAGATGGCCGGCGCCCACCTGCAGAACACGAAACTCTACACGCTCGCCCGCTCCGTCGAGAAGACGGCGATCAAGGTGCTCGAGGAGCTCAAGCCCGGGCGCAACCTGAAGACGAACGTCGAGTTCTACACCGCGCTCGTCCTCCAGTCGATCGGCCTGCAGCCCGACCAGTTCGTCTCGATGTTCGCCTGCGGCCGCGTGGCCGGCTGGTGCGGACACGTGATGGAACAGCACGCGCAGGACAAGCTGATCCGCCCGCAGTCCCTGTACGTCGGCCCGAAAGACCTGAAAACCGGCCGCTAGTCCGCGATCCGGCGCGCGCGCAGCCAGCGCTTGCGCCAGTAGTCGCTGTGCAGGCTTTCCTGGCGCACGCCCTCGCCGGGGTTGGCCTGGTGGATGAATATCCCGTTGTTGACGTAGATGCCGACGTGGCCGATCTTGCGGCCGCCGTTCCTGCCCGCGAAGAAGACGAGGTCGCCCATGCGCAGCTGGCGGGCCGAGCCGACGTCCTCGCCCTCGATCGACATCGCCTCGGAGGTGCGCGGCAGCTTGATCCCATTCTCGGCGAAGACCTTTCCCACGTAGTCCGAGCAATCCTTGGGCGTCGGCCGGTTCTTCTCCTCTTCCGGCAGCCAGGTCTTGGCCGTGCGGATGATCGCCTTGCACAGCGGCGACGGGGGCGGAGGGCCTTTGCGGACCTCGCGGCCGCCTCCGCAGGCGCCCAGGAAAAGCGCCGCTAAAATCGGAAGAATCGCCCGTTTCATCGCCGGAATGATACTAATTCGCTGGGCCGATCGGCCCCGGCGGCCCTGGGCCCAAATCCCCTGTTTGGGACCGGCCTCCCTATATATACTGGCTCCATGATCCGTAGAGCCGTTCTCGCGGGACTTCTCGCCCTCGGCGCCGCCGTTCCGGCGACGGCCGCCGGCGATCCGGCCGCGGTGGCCGCGGTCGAGGCCCATCTGCGCGACGACGAGAAGGCCATGCTGGCCGCCGTCCTCACGGACGCCGCGGCCTCCGCCGACTTCAACGCCGACGTGAAGGTCGCCGCCGGGGACGCCAAGGTCATGAAGCTCGTGCTCGACAAGTGGCGCGGGCGCATCGTCGCCTACGCCGAGGCCGACGCTCGCATCGCGACCCCGGACGTCGAGGGCACCTACCGCAACTACGGGGCGCTGATGACGCCGAAGACCAAGGCCTATCTCTCGCGCCGCCTCAAGACGATGAAGGAGGCCGACCGCAACAGCCTCATCGAATATCTCGAGGCCGTCGACTCCGCCCTGAAGGAAAACGGCGGCAAGCTGACCTGGTACACGAAGAAGGTCGTCGCCGGGATCTTCGACAAGTACCGCGAGGACCTGTCCACCTATCTGCCCGAGCCGATCGCCCGCTCCGCGAAGGCCGCCGCCCCGCGGCCGCGGCCGCGCTGGCCGAACTGCGCAAGCCGAAGGAACTGCCGCCGGCCGTCGTCACCGAGCCGGTCGTCCGCCGCGACCCGCCCGCGACCTCGACGCGCACCGCCGCCGGCGGCGTCCGCACGCCCCCGGTCGTCGAGCGCCGCGCGCCGGAGACCGTCGACGTGTCCACCTCCTCCGCCCTCGAGCAGGCCCGCCGCACGGCCGAGGCGGCCGAGCGCGGCGGCATCGGCTTCGACGGCGGCGGTTCCGTGCCCGCGACCGACGGCGTGGTCGCCGACGCCGGCGGCGCGCGCCGCGCTCCGACGCTCTCGCCCTCCTCCGGCCTCGGCGCCGAGCGCCCGAACATCGTCGGCGACGTTCCCTCGCCGGCCGAACCCGAGGACGACTTCCTCTCCGACATCAAGAAGATGAAGACCGGCAAGGGCCCGATGCAGCCGCGCCACTACCTCCCGAGCGCCATCGGCGCGCTCATCGGCGGCATTCTCGGCTTCCTGGTCGGCGGCCCGGTCGGCGCGGTGATCGGCGCCGGGATCGGCATCATCGGCGGCGACCTCGCCGGCAGCAGACTGTTCAAGTAACGGTATAATCAACCCGTGACCCTCGTCGACGGCTTCGGCCGTTCCTTCCATTATCTGCGCCTGTCCGTCGAGGACGCCTGCAATTTCCGCTGCGCGTACTGCCTCCCGAACGGCTACAAGAAGACCGAGGCCGACGCGCCGCTGAGCACCGCCGAGATCGGGCGCCTCGTGAAAGGATTCGCCGGCCTCGGCTTCTGGAAGGTCCGCCTGACCGGCGGCGAGCCGACCGTGCGGCGCGACATCGTCGAGATCGCGGCGGCGACCGCGGCCACGCCGGGCATCCGCAAGGTGGCGCTCTCGACCAACGGCTGGAACCTCGCCTCCCTCGCGCCGGCGCTCAAGAGCGCGGGCGTGTCCGCGGTGAACGTCAGCATCGACAGCCTCGACAGATCCCGCTTCGCCGGACTCACGGGTTCGGACTCGCTCGACAACGTGATGGCCGGCGTGGAGCGCTCGCTCGAACTCGGCTTCGAGACCAAGGTCAACGCGGTCCTGATGAAGGGCCTCAACGACACGGAGTTCGGCGACTTCGTCGGGCTGACGAAGACGCGGCCGCTGAGCGTGCGCTTCATCGAGCTCATGCCCGCGGCGGACAACGCCGACTTCTTCGCCGAGCGCCACTTGAAGGCGGAAGCGCTCATCACGTGGCTCCAGGAGAACGGCTGGCGCGAGCGCGCGCGAAAGGAAGGCGACGGCCCCGCGCGCAATTTCATGAAGGACGGCCATAAGGGCTCGGTCGGCGTGATCGCGCCGTACGCGAAGGACTTCTGCAGCTCGTGCAACCGGCTGCGGGTCACCAGCCGCGGGAAGCTGCGCCTCTGTTTGTTCTCCGAGAAGGATCACTCGCTCAGGGATTTGCTCCAAGAGGATTCACAACTCGGCGCCATGCAGGACAAGGTCAAGGATTTGCTGGGTCTGAAAGAGGTTTCTCATTATCTTCCCGAGGGGAAGATCGGGAACACGAAACATTTCGCCATGATGGGCGGCTAGATTAGATGTCTCTAAACATGGCCGACGTGGGCCCTAAAAGATCACCGATCGCCGCGCAGCGGCGATCGGAACTCTATTCATGAGCCGGCGCGCCTTCACCTTGCTCAAAACGCGCGTCTCCCGAAGGGAGACGCGCTGGCGTTAGCCGAAGCCGCCGGCATCATGGCCGCCAAGAAGACTCCGGACATCCTTCCGTTGTGTCATCCGTTGTCCCTCGACCAGGTTTCGGTGACCATTACGTTGGACGCGGCGCGAAGCGCCGCGAGCGTCACTTGCACGTGCTCGCTATCCGCCAAGACGGGCGTCGAGATGGAAGCCCTCACCGGCTGCATGGCCGCCTTGCTGTGCCTCTACGACCTGATCAAGCCGGTCGACCCCGCTCTTGAGATCACCGACGTTCGCCTGCAGTACAAAGAGGGCGGCAAGAAAGGATTCTGGAAGCATCCCAAGGAGAAAAACGGCACGCCGCCTTCGGCGGCGACGACGACGAAACGGAAGGTCACCCGCATCGGCACGGCGGCCGTCGTGACCGTCAGCGACCGCGTCCACGCCAAAAAATACAAGGACACTTCCGGACCGGCCCTGGCCTTCGGCCTTGAACGGATTGGGCTCACGATTAAAGAGCGCCATGTCGTGCCCGACGATCAGCACGCCATCGTCTCGATTCTACGCCGCGCTTCGCGCGGCGTGGACCTGATTGTGTTGACCGGCGGCACCGGCCTTTCCCCTAGGGACGTGACGCCCGAAGCGGTTCTCGCGGTCTGCGACCGCGTGATACCGGGAATCGGGGAATCGCTGAGAGCGTTGGGCCCGATTACGTCCCCCTCTCCCGCTCCGTCGCGGGGCTTTCCGGGAAATGCCTTATCGTCTGCTTGCCGGGAAGCACCGGAGGCGTGCGCGACGGGCTGAGCGTCCTCGAGGACCTCGTGCCTCACGCCCTGCATATCGCGAGAGGCGGAAAGCACTAAATGATCTCGTACGCAAAGGCTCTCGAGCTGATGCGCGAAGCCGCCCAGACGCGCGCTCTTCTTCCCTCCGAGACGATCAAGACAGAAACGGCTTTGGGA
Source organism: Elusimicrobiota bacterium (assembly GCA_023213235.1). Lineage (GTDB taxonomy): Bacteria > Elusimicrobiota > Elusimicrobia > UBA1565 > UBA9628 > GWA2-66-18. The sequence continues at coordinate 2,825,788 of CP096137.1, forward strand.
CGGATTACGGCCAGCGCCGTGCATGGCCAAGATGCCATACCTCCATTCGACAACTCCTCGATGGACGGCTATGCGTTAGCCTCTGCCCGCGCCTCCGGCGCGGTTTCTTCACCGGTCACGATTCCCGTCCTCGGAACCATACTTGCCGGCGATGCTCCCAAATGCCAGGCCGAGGCCGGCGCCTGGCGCATCATGACCGGCGCTCCGATGCCCGCCGGCTGCGACAGCGTCGTTCCCGTCGAGAACGCCCGCGACGTCGACGGCGGCCGCGCCGTCGAGATCTCCTCGGCCGTCCACGAGGGCGACTTCGTCCGTTCCCGCGGCGACGATTTCGCCGCCGGCGCCGAGGCCGTCCCCGCCGGCGTCATGCTCGAGCCCAAGCACCTGATGGCGCTGGCCGCCGTCGGCGCCCGCGAGGTCGAGGTCCGCCGCCGCCCGCGCCTGGCCTTGATCGCCACGGGCCGCGAGCTCGCCCCCGCGGACAAGGCCCTCGCCCCCGGCCAGATCCGCGACGCTTCGTCGGCCTTCATCGCCGCCGAGTGCGCGCGCCTGGGCTGGGACTTCGAGACGCACGGCGTCGTGGCCGACGACGAGAATCAATTCCGCGCGCGGCTCGAGCTCGCCGCGGACCGCGGCGCCGACATCATCTTGACGACGGGCGCCGTCTCGATGGGCGACGCGGACTTCATTCCCAGAATCCTCACGGACATGGGCGCGGAACACGTCTTTCATAAGGTGGCCATCAAGCCCGGCCGCCCCGTGCTGTTCACGGAGTTCCGCAAGGGCCCTTGGATTTTCGGTTTGCCCGGGAATCCGGTCTCGACCGTCGTCGGCATGAGATTTTTCGTCCGACCGTTTGTGCGTCATATCATGGGCCAGTCGGAGGAAATCCCATTCCGTTTGCGTTTAGCGAAAAAGACGGCCAAGCCGGAGAATCTGCGTTGCTTTTTCAAAGCCCGGCGCACCGGGAATGGCCAGGTCGAGGTTCTCCCCGGTCAGGCGTCCTTTCTCATTCATTCGATGCTGGCATCGGATTGCTGGGCCGTGCTCCCCGAAGCGGGCACGGAGGTCATGGCCGATCAATCCATTGATATCTATGAAGCGTAAAGTCGAGCTGTACGGACGCTTGAAGGACGCCGGCCTCGGCCCCGTCCTCACGCTCGAGCTTCCCCCGAACGCCACCGCCCGGCACGCGCTGTCCGCGCTCAAGTCCGCCTTCGGCCCCCAGTCCGGCCTCCTCGCGTCCTGCGTGCTGGCCGGCGCCGACGAGGTGCTCGCCCCCGGCGAGCGCCTGCCCGCCGGACGGCTCGCCGTCCTCCCCGGTATGCGGCGGCTGACGACGGTCACGAAGTCCCGCCTCGACCCCGCCGCGCTCGCGCGCGCGGTGTCCTCGCCGCGCCACGGGGCCGTCGCGTCCTTCGCGGGGGCCGTGCGCGCCGTGCACGCCGGGCGCCGCGTGAAGGCGGTTTCCTACGACTGCTTCCTCCCGCTCGCGGAAAAGGAGCTCGCGCGCATCGCCGCGCGGGCCGAGAAGAAGTGGCCCGCGCGCGTGGCCGTCTCGCACCGCGTCGGGCGCCTGCGCGTGGGCGAGCTCAGCGTCGCGATCGCGGCCGGCTCCGCGCACCGCGCCGAGGCCTACGACGCGTGCCGCTTCGTCATCGAGGAGATCAAGCGCTCCCTGCCCGTCTGGAAGAAGGAGCACTACGTCCGCGGCGACGGGCGCTGGCTCGCGGGCTGCGCGCTCCACCGGAGAAAGCGATGAGCCTGCGCTTCGCGGCCTTCGCCCTCTCCCTGCTCGTCTGGGGCCTCGCGGAGCGCGCGCTGCCGCGCCGCGCCCGCGTCGACGATCCGGCGCGCCGCTGGAAGGCGAACCTGGGGCTCGTGGCCGCGGGCTGGGCCGTGCACCTCCTGATCCCCTTCGCCCTCGTCGGCGCCGCGAGCCGCGCCGAGGCCGCCGGCGTCGGTCTTCTGCACCAGACCATGCTCCCGTACCCGCTCAAGTTCGTCCTGGCGCTCGTCGCCCTCGACCTGGCGATCTATCTCCAGCACCGCGCGTTCCATTGGTCGCCCGCGCTGTGGCGCCTGCACGCCGTGCACCACAGCGACCTCGACCTCGACGCCTCCTCCGGGGTCCGCTTCCATCCCGGGGAGCTCGTCCTCTCCACTTTATACAAGCTGGCCGTCGTCGTCCTGCTCGGCGCGCACTTCGCCGCCGTCGCCGTCTTCGAGCTGATCCTCGTCTCCGCCTCGATCTTCAACCACTCGAACACGGCGCTGCCCGGCGACCGCTTCCTGCGCCTGCTCGTCGTGACGCCCGACATGCACCGCGTCCATCACAGCCCGAGCCGCGAGGAGACCGACTCCAACTTCGGCTTCTTCCTGCCGTGGTGGGACCGCCTGTTCCGCAGCTACCGCGCCCAGCCCGCCGAGCCGCACGAGTCGATGACGCTCGGCCTCGCCGGCGCGCGCGACGGCAATGCCCTGGGCTTCTGGCGCCTGCTCGCGCGCCCGTTCCGGAGCGCCGCGTGAAGCTCAAGGCCGACCTGACGTTTAATGGAACCGAGCGCAGGCCATTCCTAATGTCGGGCCCGAGCGAGCCCGACGACCACCTCGCCCACCGCCTCGCCGCCTTCATCCTCTTCTGGAACGACGAGCCGACGCTCGACGCCACGACGAAGACGCCCGCCCTCTCCGGTTTCGAGTTCCTCCCCGACCTGCTCGCGACCGACGCCGCCGGCGAGGCGACCCTCTGGATCGAGTGCGGCTCGGTGACCATGAACAAGCTCACCAAGGTCACGCGGCGCATGCCGCGCGCGCGCATCGTCATCATCAAAGAAAACGAGCGCTCCGCTCAGCAGCTCAGAAAGGACCTGCAGGATCAGTTCGACCGCCCCGAGCGCGTCGAGATCCTCGCCTGGCCCGGCAATTCGTACAAAGAATGGGCCGAGACGGTCGGCGACTCGGTCGAAGGGTTCGGCGAGGCCGATGGACGCACGATCAACGGCGTCGTGAACGAGAAAATGGTCGTCGTCGAATTCAAATCATTTTGATCAAAGCTCTTTTTCTGTCGTTGACGTTCGCCGTCAGCGGAAACGCGGGCGTCATCGCCGTTCCACGCGTTTCTCCCTCCGCCCTCTCGGCTCCCACGCCTCACCTGACATCCGTGCTTCCCGCGGGCCCCCTTCCGTTGCCGTCGTTGCTTACGCCCTCGGCCCTTACTCCGTCTCTCCCGGCTCCGGCTCTCAATCTGTTCTGGGACGGAATGCCCTCCCAGCCGTACCAGGAGGTCGTCGCCGCCCGTCCCTTGGCCGCCGGCCTCGACGACGGCCCCCTCGATCCCGCCCCCTCCGCGCCGTGGCTGGCCCTCGCCGACCCCAGGCACCAGGCCGCGCTCGAGCGCGCGCTCGACGTCGCCCGCGCCACCCGCGCCGGGCGCAAGGCGCTCGACGAGGCCGAGCGCCTGCTCGCCTCCCGGAAGATGGACCTGCCCGTGCTCGTCGAATCGCTCGGCCGCAACTTCGGCGAGTACGACTACGTCGCCGGACGCATGCACCTGCACGAGCGTCTGTTCCGCCCCGGCCGCGAGACCGACCTCGCGGGCACGCTCGTCCACGAGCTGACCCACGTGGTCCAGCACGGGCAGGGCGTCCCCTCGAACGCGCTCGAAATGGAAATCGAGGCGCACCTGCAGGACTTGGACATGCTGGCCGAGCTCGGCCTCGAGCCGCCGGAGAACACCTTCGCCCGCCAGTCCTGGGAGGCCCTCAAGAAGGGGCCCAAGCCCTTCATCGCCTTGATCCAGGCGGCCGTCCCCGGCACGGTCTTCCTCGGGGAGCAGGACTTCGACGAGATCGAGGAGCAGCTCGAGGAGGACCTCGACGACCAGGCCCGGCGGAAAGGCAAGGCCGCCGCGGACCTGGCGCGCGCGATCGAGCGCGATATCGACCTCGTGCGGACCCCGTCGGGCCGGGCCTCCTACAAAGCCTTCTCGAAGCGCGTGCTCGCCCTGCTCAAGCGCCGCGCCGCCGAGGCGCGGTGACCGGCAAGGCGCTCGTCGCGCGCGGCGTCGAGCGTTTCAACGCCGGCGACGCGCGCGGCGCCCTCGCGGACTTCAAAAGGCCGCGACTCTCGGCGCCGGCGGCCCCGACGCGCGTCTGCTGCGCGCCCACGCGCACCTGGCCCTGGGCGAGACCGTCGAGGCCGCGAAGGTCCTCGTCGCCCTCGCCGAGGAGCACCCGCGTCTCGTCCCCGCGCGCCTGGTCCTGGCCGACCTGCTCCACCGCCAAGGCCGCCTGCTCGAGGCCGGCGAGGTCCTGCGGGCCGCGCTCAGGGCGAATCCCGGACACGCGGAAGCCGAACGCCGGCTGGCCGAGCTCGAATCCGGACAGAGCGACGGCGCCCCGCGCGAGAAGACCCGCGCCCGCCGCGCCGCGTCCAAGGACGTCGCGCCGCTCGACCCCGCCTCCTTCGGCGCCGCCGCGCGCGAGGACGTCGTCCTCCGCCTCCCAGACGGGCCGCTGCGCGTCCCGCGCCTGGGCAACCTCGCCGTCGAGCTCGTCGCCATGCTCGCCGGGGTCAAGCCCGTCACCCACGTCCACGCGCGCGAGTCCGACCTTCCCGCTCTCACCGAGGTCGCCCGCCGCCTGCGCGTGAAGCTCCTCGTCTTCGCGCGCACCGCCGGCGGCGAGGCCCGCCTCCAGGTCCTGCTCGGCGCGTCCGAGAAGAATCTCAGAAAGACCGCGGAGCTCTGGGGCCGCGAGGACGTCAACCCCGGCCGCCTGCTCGGCTACCCGGCCTGCTGCATGCGCGCCTACGAGAAGCACACCGACGACACGTCAGGAACCGACATCGTCCGCGCGATCGCGCGCCGCACGAAGGGCGCGGGCCGTCTCCCGTTCCTGCTCAACGACGTCTTCTACTTCTATTCACGAGCTCTCGCGGTCCAAGACGGCGCGCGCCGCCAGGCCCTTCTCGCCGCGAACCCCGGCGTCGACCTCGACCTGCTCAACGCGATTTTGTGGCACCCCTGTTCTTTCAGATGCCCGGAAAGCCGCCGCAAGGCCGAGCGCATCTGGAAGACGATGAAAAAAGTGGCCCCCGCGCTCGCCGGCTCCCTGCGCTTCGCGCTGGCGCGCCCTGTCCTCTTCTGGGACTGGGACCGCTTCGCCGTGCTCACCCGCCGCGGCGGCCCCGCCTTCTCCTACGCCGGCGTCGAGGCGCCCAAGTCCCTGCTCGAGGCCGCGCCGTCCGCGCTGCTCGCCCGGGGCGACCGCCTCGTCCGCGCCGGGAAGTCCTTCGCAGTCCGCAAGGGCGACAAGACGCTGGGCGTCCTGCCCGGCGAGCCCCTCCTGCTGAACTTCAGCTAAAAGGGTCAGACCTTACACGTTTCACTTTTCCCCGGATTCGAACGTCCGGAAAAGTGAAACGTGTAAGGTCTGACCCCTATTTCTTCAGCACGAGCCACAGCGCCCGCTCGGGGCCGTGGAGGACGGCGGGCTTGCCGTCGTAGCCGTAGACGGCCTCCACTCGCAGCCCCGCCCGGCCGATCAGCTCCTCGATCTCCGCCGCGCTGTAGCTCCGCAGGTCGTAAGACGACTCGAGCAGCCTCTTCTTCTCCGTCACGAAGTTGATGATCTTCTCGCGCCGCGTTCCCGGCTCCGGCGGGATGCTCATCACGACGTGCTTGGCCCTCCGCCCGCCCTGCCGGCAGTCCCAGACCTCCTCGTCGGGCACGTCCTCCCCGTAGATCGAGAGGTCGAGCCCCAGCACGAAGATCCCGCCCGGCTCGAGCGCGCCCGCCATCAGCTTCAGGTGCGCGAGCGCCTCCTTGTCCGTCATCAGGTGGCGGAACGTCGACAGCAGATTCAAGATCAGGCCGTAGCGGCCCTTCGGCCGGTACGTCGACATCTCGCCGCGGAAGACCCGGGCGCGCTTGCCCCATCCTTTCAACCGCTTGCGCGCGAAGTCGAGCATGCCGCCGGCCGCGTCGTAGCCCTCCACCGTGTACCCGCGCCTCAAGAGCCCCGCGAGGTAGCGCCCGGTGCCGCACGCCGGCTCGAGCGCGGTCTTGATCCCGCAGCCGTGATCCTTCGCGATCGTATCGAGAAACCAGACCTCGTCGTCGGTCCCGTCGGCGTGGATCAGGTCGTACAGCGCCGGATCGGCGTAGATCGAGGGCAGGCGCCCGCTCAATTGGGCGAGGCCGTCATGCGCCGCGCCGGTCCCGCCAGCGTCACGCCCTCGATGCGCAGGCTCTCCAGGAGATCGAGCAGCACGGTCTCCTGCGCGTCCATGAAGGCGTTGTAGTCCGTGCCGCGCACGTAGAACGACAGCTCGAACTCGAGATTTCCTTCCTTCACCCCCGCCAGGTGGGCGCGGTCGAGCCGGGCGTCCTTCGCCTTGCCGACGGCGGCGCGCGCGTGGCCCGGGATCTTCTTCAAGAGCGAGGGCGGCGTCGACGCGGGCACGGAGAACGCGTGGAACGAGCGCCGCTCCGAGAGGTCGCCGAAGTTCTGGATGCGCGTCGAGGTCAGCTGGCCGTTCGGGAACACGAGCATTTCCCCGTTCACGGAGCGCACGCGCGTCGTCTTCACGCCCACGTGCTCCACCGTGCCGGCCACGTCTCCCACCTTGATCCCGTCGCCGACGACGAACGGCTTGTCGAGATAGATGGCCACGGCCGAGAACAGGTCCCCGAGCACGGCCTGCGCCGCGAGCGCGACCGCGATGCCGCCGATGCCGAGGCCGGCGACCATCGACGTCACGTTGAACCCGAAATTGCTCAGCACGAACAGCGCCGCCCCGACCCAGATGAAGCCCTGCGCCGCCAAGGTCACCGTCTGCGCCGTGTCCCGGTGCGCCGCGTCGGCTCCGTCCGCCAGAATCATCTTCTTGACGCCGTACCCGACGGCGGCCTGGATCATCGTGACGATCCGGTAGGCGACCATCACCACCACGACCATGTGCAGGCCGCGGTCGATCCTATAATGGAAGTCCAGCGGCCGGGTCGCGAAGTAGAACGCGACGATGTAGCACTCGGGCGCCTTGATCTTCTCGAGGATATCGACGGCGACGTCGTCGATGTCGGTCGCCGTCAACTGGGCCAGCGCCCGCAGCCGCCCGATCAGCAGCCGTCGCCCGAGCAGAAACCCCCACAGGACGCCGAGGAAGGTCGCGGCCGACAGCAGGTACGCCGTGAGCGTGTTTCCGAAGTACGCCTGGTTCAAGAAGTCGAACTGGGGCATTTAGGCGCGGCCGCCTTCGAGGTGTTGCATCTCGGACATTGTACCCACCGCCTCCCTGGGCCCGCAAGAGCCCAACGGCCCGCCGTCCAGACGAGCGCACCCCCTCAAAAGTTCCATAGGACCCCCGCCCCCGGTTCCTTCGACCTATTGAGCGCGGGTAACCGCCGTTCATGACCGGGCACATAGGAGAAGCCGTCGCCCCTGCGCTACACTCGCTCCATGATGACTTTCGAATACTCCCACGCACGCCGCCAGATCCTCTCCGAGACGCTCGAGCGCGTCCTCTCCAAGGCCCACGTCACGATGATCCGCGAGATCCTCGGCGCCGAGAAGCCCGGCCGCCCCGCCCCCAGGCCGAGGACATCTACTTCTGGATGCGCTACAACATGCCCCAGGCCAGCGAGCGCGTCGACGAAATCCTGCACCTCGCCGACTAATCCTTTATAATACGGGCCGATGTTCATAATCCTCGGCCTTCTCGCCGCCGTCGTCATCATCGCCTACAAGCGCGCCACCGAGATCGTGACCGTCAACCCCATGGCCGCCCTCCGCAAATCCTCCTCCCTCAACCTCCCGGAGGGCTTCGGCCAGGTCCTCGGCGCCATCAAAGAGGCCGCCGAGGAGGCCAACCGCCAGGCCAATCAGCAGCAGACCCAGCACCGGCGAACCGAGCAGCACGGCCAGATCCCCAAGGGCCGCTCCGAGCAGGGCCGCGCCGCCATCCGCCAGCTCGTCTCCAACAACCGCTTCCACGAGGCCATCGCCCTCTACCGCCGCGTCTACGGCGTCGACGCCGAGGCCGCCAAGAAGGCCGTCGACGAGATGATGCTCGGGCACTAGCCTTCCGTCGAGGATTTGGTATAATTTAGTCCGTTCACAATTTGAACAAGGAGACCCGAATGCCCACCGCCACCGCCATGAAAAACGACTACAAGGTCAAAGACATCACGCTCGCCGACTGGGGCCGCAAGGAAATCACCATCGCCGAGTCCGAGATGCCGGGCCTCATGGCTCTGCGCGCCGAGTACAAGGGCAAGCTTCCGTTGAAGGGCGCCCGCATCGCCGGCTGCCTGCACATGACGATCCAGACGGCCGTGCTCATCGAGACTCTCTTGGAGCTCGGAGCCGAGGTTCGCTGGTCCTCGTGCAACATCTTCTCCACCCAGGACCACGCCGCCGCCGCGATCGCCAAGGCCGGGAAGGCCGCGGTCTTCGCGTGGAAGGGCATGAACGAGGACGAGTTCAACTGGTGCATCGAGCAGACGCTCAAGTTCCCCTCCGGCGAGCCCCTCAACATGATCCTCGACGACGGCGGCGACCTCACCAACATGGTCTTCGACAAGTACCCCGAGATGGCCAAGAAGATTTATGGTCTCTCTGAAGAGACGACGACCGGCGTTCACCGCCTGTACGAGCGCATGAAAAAGGGCACGCTACTCACGCCCGCCATCAACATCAACGACTCGTGCACCAAGTCCAAGTTCGACAACCTGTACGGCTGCCGTGAGTCCCTCATCGACGGCATCAAGCGCGCCACCGACGTCATGGTCGCGGGCAAGATCGCCGTCGTCGCCGGCTACGGCGACGTGGGCAAGGGCTCGGCACAGTCCCTCCGCGGCCAGGGCGCGCGCGTGCTCATCACCGAGATCGACCCGATCAACGCCCTCCAGGCCTGCATGGAAGGCTACGAGGTCGTGACCATGGACGAGGCCGCCTCCATCGGCGACATCTTCGTCACCGCCACGGGCTGCAAGGACGTCATCCTGCGCAAGCACCTCGACGCGATGAAGTCCCAGGCCATCGTCTGCAACATCGGGCATTTTGATTTGGAGATCGACATCGCGTCGATGGCCAACGACAAGAAGCTCAAGAAGGTCAACATCAAGCCCCAGGTCGACCAGTTCGTCTGGCCGAACGGCAAGGTGGTCACGGTGTTGGCCGAAGGCCGGCTCGTCAACCTCGGCTGCGCGACGGGGCACCCGTCCTTCGTGATGTCCTGCTCCTTCACCAACCAGGTGATGGCGCAGCTCGAGATCTGGAACAACAAGGGCACCAAGAAGTACGAGAAGAAGGTGTACCTGCTGCCCAAGGAGCTCGACGAGAAGGTCGCGATGCTCCACCTCGGGAAGCTCGGCGCGAAGCTGACCAAGCTCACGAAGGAGCAGGCCGAGTATCTCGGCATCAATCCGAGCGGGCCGTTCAAGGCCGACAACTACCGCTACTAGAAGCCACTCCCCCCAGTGGGCAAACTGCCCACTGGGGGGTTTTTTGTGTTGAGGAATGCGGAAACCTCTGTTAGACTTCACTAGAGAGAGCAACCTTCGTGCCCCCCGAACACTTGACGTGCGCCTCATCGGACCTGCAGTCGAAAATCATCGGCTATCCGTCGATGATTTCGAACGGCTAATTCACAACATTCAATTGGTCGTCAAGCGACTGGGCCAACGAATCGCGGGGCAAGAGGGCAAGCGCCAGGGCCGCATAGCGAAAGATATTGAATCGTCCTGCAGTCTCGATATCGTTGCTATCAAGGCCGGAAGCCTTGAGGTCCAATTTGGGCTTCCCAAGCCCCAGACTCAGCCCCACCTATTTGGCGACATCGGCGTAAACGCCATTGAGTCGCTACTCGATGGGATGTCGATGATTGACAAGAATTCGGATGGGTGGCCGAAGGATTTCGATCCATCCGTAACCGATCCAATGCTCGAAGTTGGTCGAATTTTAAATCACGGCGTCAATGAGATCGAATTCAAGTATGCAGGCACGAAGCGCGGCCAACGCAAGGTTCGATATACATCAAAATTGCGCACGCGCATTGAAAAACGCATTGAGACGGCGTCACCCGAAGAACTAATTATCTACGGATTCCTGCTTGAGGTAGATTTCAAAGACAAGACGGCTGAAATTCATGAGCCTCTTGGCAATGTAATCCGAATTTCTTTCGAGAGCGTCCTCGAAGACGTAATACTGTCAGGCGCGCGAAAGCAGGTCAAAGTTATCGGAATTGGTGAACGTGATCGCGCTGGCAAGGTCGGCCGCGTTAGGGCTCAGCACTTGGAAATCGTTGAGTCACTCGAATCAGACCTCATTGCTGAATCCCAACTAGTTCTGGACCAGGGAATTACGGGCACGGATCCCTTTGTCAATGCGACTCCCCTGAAGAATATTTCCGCTCTTTTTTCTGGTTCTCCGGATACACGCGATCCCGATGTTATTCTCAGAGACCTCCGCATGCTTAGAAAGCCTAGAAATCTGGATAGCTAATTGCCTGATAAAGTTCTCATCGACACAAACGTTGCGCTCTACCTCACGAGGAGCGATGGGAATAAGTGGGCGCGCCTATTTCGTCCGATGGTCGAAGGAAAGATCGTAGCGATTTCCACCGTAACAGCCGCGGAACTCCTCTTGCTTAGCCGAGTCGCGCCCGATCCCGCACGCACAATCGCTTTCTGGCGAGATAAGTTTTCCCTCTTAACGATACTCTACCCCGACATGGAAACTTCAGAGATTTGGGCGGATATCGGGCGGCGTCCCGAAAGCTGTGGAAATTGTCGTAGCCTTTGGTTGAGTTCCTGATTCTACTCGATTCGTTTCTCTTTTTTCATCTCACGCCACTGCCAACGCCTTGAGATCCGCATGCTCGACGGTCTTGCCGCCTGTCGTCATCGTCTCGTAGCCGCCGATCTTGCGCATCCGGACCATCCCCGAGGCGACCAACCCAAACAACAGCACCAAGATCGAAGACTGGGTTGGAAACACGCCTTGAGTCTTCGTGCGGCGACGGAACTCGAGGTTGAGACGCTCGACGATGTTCGTGGTCTTCAGCGAGCGCCACTGCTCCTTCGGGAAGCTCATGAAGCTCAGTAGGTCCATCCCCGCGTCCTCGAGCGATCTCGCCACGCTCTCGGCCTTCCTGCTCCATTTACGCATGAACGCGGCGTACGCCGCTTTCGCCGTCTCGATGTCGTCGGCGTTGATGATCGCGTCGTAGTCGGCCTTCACCTCGCCTTGCAGCGACTTCGGCGCGTGCCCGAGCAGGTTCCAGAGCTTGTGCACGGTGCAGCGCTGGATCGGCAGGTTCGGCCACAATTCGAGAAGCGCCCGCGTCAGCCCTTTGTTGCCGTCCACAATGGCCAGCTCGATGCGCTTGAGCCCGCGGTCGGCTAGATTCGTCACAAACCCGCTCCAGGCCGCCGTGCTCTCAACGCCCATCACCGCCAAGCTCAGAAGGACCTTCTCGCCCGTCGAGCGCACGCCGATGGCGACCATGATCGGGAGCCTCTCGGCCTTGCCGCCGCATCTGACTGGCATGAAGGTCGCGTCCAGGTACACGTAGCGGATATCCTCGCCGGACAGATCCCGCTTGCTCCAGTTCTCAAAGTACGCCTGGAGTTGCACGATCACGCGCGAGATCGACGACTTCGACAGCGGCGAGTTCTTGAGCAGCGGCCGGATGGCCTGCTTTACTCGTCGCGTGTTGACGCCGCCGAAGTAGAGGCCCAGCAGCGCCGCGTCCACCTCCCGCGTGCGCCTGGCGTAGCGCGGGACGATCTGCGATTGCCATTCCCGGCTCCGTTCTCCGTCGAAGACGAGCGCGCGCGGCACGACGAGCTCCGTGGGGCCAAACGACGTGCTCAGCGTTCTGGTCTTGGTGCCGTTGCGGTAGCCCCGGCGCGTCTCGGTCCTCGCGTAGACGCCGGCGCCGAGGAAGGCGGTCAGTTCTTCTTGGGCAACTCGTCCGAGGGCCTGACGGATGTGATCACGGGCAGCATCACTGAGGACGTCCAGCGAAAACGGCAACGCCACGGCTGTTGTACGAACGGGTACGGCCTTGATAGACTTCATGTGAGCGTAACCTCCTGGTCGCCAGCTGATAACTGGCGCGGTTGTTTGACTTCTTCAACCAGAGGTTACGCTTTTCAATTTTCCACAACAACCGGGACGGTGCCCGGATATCACGGCAGGGCTTAAGAACCGCGGTTTGGTTCGCCAGGACAACGATCTTTGGATTGCCGCCGCAGCCCTCAGATACGATCTTCCGCTGGTGACAAACAATGTGAAAGATTTTACTCACATCCCGAACCTACAGATAATCGGGCCGCCTTCTCCCAAGGATTCTTAGGGCTTATTTACTGAACTTTTAGTCCCCCGAAATCACTTTCCCGCACTCATGGGCCATACTCACACCCATGAACGAGTCCCCCGCGCCGCCTACGTCCCCCGCCCCTCCCGCCCCGGAACCAAGCTCCCCAAGTGGAGCGTCCCCGCCGCCGGCGTCGGCGCCGCCGCCTTCGGCCTCGCCTGGGTCCTCGCTCCCGCTCACCGCGTCCCGGCCCCCGCCAACGCGGAATCCCACCAAGTCATCGCCGCCCCCACCCTCGCCGCTCCGGTCCAGGCCCCCGTCGCCGCCGCAGTTGCCGTCACCCAAGCGACCGCCATCCAATCCGTCGCCGCCCCCGCGCGCAGGCCGTCGAACGCGAAGGCGGCGAGACCATCGCCAAACCCGCGTGGGCCACGACCAACATCGTCCAGAACTGGAACTGGCCCCGCCGCCTCTCGATCCAGGGCGACGGCCTGAGCATCGAGCGCCGCCTCACCGCCTGGTACCCTAATAATCCCCCCAAGAAGCAGTTCGTCTTCTCCCTGACCGTCGACAAGAACGAGTCCCGCATGTTCGAGGACGAGATCCCCGCCTTCGCCCAGCGCATGCAGGTCGAGGAAGAGGCCCGCGTCGCCGCTGCGGCGGCGGCCGCTGAGGCGGAGCGCCTCGAGGAGGAGAAGCGGGCCGCCAAGCGCGCCGAGTTCGACCGCCAGGACACGGAGCGCATCGCCGCTCAGAAGGAGGCTTACGCGAAGAACAACGCCCCCGCCGCCGGGAGCGCTCCCGCGAACGCGCCCAACGGCGGCTACCGCCCCACGTTCGGCCCCACCGCGAGACGCGGCATCGTCGCCGCCGGCGTCGCCGCGCCGGCCATGCGCCGGTGGGCCGAGCCCCCTTCAGGGTCCGGACCCGGCGGCCATCGAGACGTTCATCCCCCCAGCGTCGATCACTCGGAGGCGGCGGAAGCCTGGGCCGCCTACCAGAAGTCGCCGAAGGGCCGGGACGACTTCGCCAAGCTCATCGGTGTGATTCGAAAATCCGAGCTCAAAGCGATGGTCGCCGGCTCGAAGGGGAACATCGTCTCGGCCAAAGACGTGACCGGCAAGGACGGCATGCCGATGGCCGAGGTCACCTACGCCGACGGCACGAAGAAGGTGGTGCCCTACGACCCGCTCGTCTTCGATCTCAAAGGAACCGGCATCAAGACGTCTCCGAAGAAAGTGCTCTTTGACCTCTATGGCCACGGCACCGAGGAGAAGACGCAGTGGATGAACGACCTCGAGGACGGGGTCGGCGTGCTGGTCTTCAATGCGAAAGGAACGGGCAAGTCCGGCAAGAACGGCGGCGAGCTGTTCGGCGACCGCACCGACCTCGCGGGCATCGGCCGGCCCACCGGGTTTGCCAACGGTTTCGAGGCCCTGCGCGGCCTCGTGGTGAAGGCCGTCAACGAGAAGGTTCTCCCGAAGGAGGTTCTCGACACCGAGATCCTGGACGCGAAGGCGCTGCTGGCGCTCGAGAAGGCGTACGGGCTGAAGATGAAGGTCGGCGGGATGAATAAGGAGCCGATCACGCTGGCGCAGGCCGGCGTCGCCGCGATCGCGCTGTCGCGCGCGCCGGTGCAGCGCGCCGTCGACTTCGACGGGAGCGACAACGACCTGCTTCTGCAGCCCGGCGCCTCTTTCTTGAGGACCGACGGGACGGCGGGCACCTACATGAACGTGTGGCTGAGCGCCAAGCGCGGGAACCTGGGGCTCAAGACCGTCAAAGCTTTCTAGAGGTGGGGGCTTGACCGTACCGCGCATGGCGCTTAAACTAGCGCCATGCGCTTCGCTTTTCTGCTGCTGTTGTTGGCGTGTCCCCTGAAGGCCGCCGACCAGGACTACCTGCTGACGGTCCCCGAGTACAAGCGCGGCCTCCAGGAGCTGCGCGGCTACTTCGTGAAGCGCAACGAAGACCCGGCCGTCGCCGAGCTCTACATCAAGAACCTGGAGAACGCCTTCCCCGCGGAGCTCGGCCGTCCCGTTCCCGTCACGCGCGGCGTGTTCCAGGACTTTTGAGGTATCAGGCCGCCTGGACGCGGAAGACGCGCGACAGCAAGAACCCCAGCGTGTCGAAGGAGAAGCTGGCGCAGGAAGTGGAGCGCGCCCGGGAGCTGAAGGAGGAGTTCCGCGTCCATGCGTCCCGGAAGTCCCCCGCTTTTATCGCGCCTTCCAGACGGCCGTGCGCGAGGTGCGCGCGCTCAAGAGGCGCGACGGCAAGGACTACGCCGGGAGCTCGGCCGTGTTCTTCAGCGACCACATCGATAACTCGTACACGCACGTCGACGCCGGCGACGAGGCCCTCGAGAAGGGAGACGTGAAGACGGCGGTCAAGGAAGCCGACCTGGCGCTCGCGGCCAATCCGGCCAACGCCGACGCGCTCGTCCTGAGGGCCGGCGCCCGGTACGAGGCCGGCGACAAGGCGGCCGCGGTGGCCGACGCGCAGGCCGCGCTCGTGCTCGATCCGTCGAATCGGCAGGCGCAGGCGATCCTGAGCCTGAGCTCGAAGCCCTCCGGCGCCGGCCTGGCGGCGTTCAGCGCCGCGACCGCGGCGCTCGGCGGAGACGGACGCTCGGACGCGTTGCCCGCCGACGTCATCGTGACCGACGACGTGCCCGCGAGCGGGCGCCTGGCGCCGACGGCCACGCCCGCCGTCGGACGGCTGCTGTCGGCGGACCTCAGCGTGCGCGCCGTCGAGCGCGCGGGGCAGAACCCGCGCGAGTCGGCGCGCGAGCTCGGCCTGGCCGTGGCGCTCGATCCGTCGAACGCGTCGGCGCGCGGCTGGCACTCGACGATGGCCAACCGCACCGGCGACTACGGGGCGGCGCTCGGCTCGGCGGAGCGCGCGATCGCGGCGGACCCGAAGGACGGCCTGGCCTACTTCAACAAGGCCTTCGCGCTGGCCGGCGCCGGCGACAAGAAGGGGATGGTGACGGCTCTCGAGCAGGCGGCGCAGGCCGATCCCGCCTACGAGGGCGCCCTGCGCCAGGCGCAGGGGATGGACGACGACTTTCTGCAGCATCTGTTCGAGGATCCCGCGAACGCGCGCCAGCCCGAGGTTCCCCAGCCCCGGCACCCGCAGGCCTCGCCGCTGCTGATGATCCTGTGCGCGCTGGGCGCGGCGCTCGCGCTCGGCGGCGGGGCGATCTTCTTCTGGCCGAACCGAAGGAGCGGGCCCGAGCTCGTCGGGCGCTGATAGGACCATTGCCCCCTGAAAAGAGGACCTTCGACTCTATAGGGCGGCCGGGGCCTTTCCTATTATCGAGCCGTGATCGTCCGGCTCGTCTTGTCGCTCGTCCTCGCGTTCGCCCCCGCGGCCCAGGCCCAGGTCGGCTCGCGCCGCGCCGTCTCGGCGCCGCTGCGCGGCCTATCCCTCCCGGGGACGTCGCCTATTCCCCGGATCACGCCGCCCTCGCATCTCACGACGGCGATCCTGGCGCCGACTTTGGCTCCCGTCTTGGCCGCCCCCGTCGCGGCCCAACTCGCGCCGGCGCGAGTTCAGGCGGCGGCCGTTCAGCCGGTCGAACTCTTCGCGCGAAGAGTTCTCGTGCCGGGGACGTCACGCGGCGCCCCGATGTCGGTGGAGCCGGACGATTTCTCCCTGAGGGCCGCCGAGCTGCGCGCCGCCTTCGACGAGAAGAAGCCCGAGGTCCTGGATCTGCCCGTCGCCGACGGCTCGCACCGCGACGTGCCGGCGGCACTCCAGCCGGCCAAGGCCAAGGACGCGCCGAACGCCTCGGAGCCGCCGGCGCCCCGGCGCGGGCCCGCGTTCTCGCGCTCGCTCGTGTTCTTTCTCGTGGCTCTCGTGCTGGCCCAGATCGGCATCGAGGCGCAGACCGCGGGGCTCCCCCGCTGATCGCGAAGATATTCGGCGACGTGTCCGTCGCCGCCGACATGGGCATCGCGGCGTACGCGGCCGACGCGGTCGGCACGGTGCTGGCGCCGATCGTCTCCCGCAAGCTGGGCCTCAAGCGCGGCTACGTGACGGCGACGGCGTCGCGCGTGATCACGAGCGGTCTGATCGCGGGCCTGCTCGCGACGGGGTCGATCGGGCTGCTGGGCTTCACGATCCTGCTCGCGATCGACAACGTCTTCTACGGCGTCTCGTACACGCTCGAGAAGAGCATCCCCGCGGTCATGGTGAACCAGGACCAGGCGAAGCTCGAGAAGTTCAAGGCGTGGCGGCAGACGGCGATCGAGGGCGTGGCGACCGTCGTGCCGATCGCGACGGGCTTCGCGGTGGCGAGCTTCGGCTTCCTGCCGGCCTTGCTCGCGTTCCCGGTCGCGATGGCCGTCGCGATGACGCTCGTGGCGACGACTTTGAACCTGCCGCGGAAGATCGCGGGCGCCTCGGTCGCGGAGCTGCCGGGCCCCCAGGAAGGCACGGTGAAGGGCTACCTGAGGCACCTGGGCGCGGGCATCGCCATCGTGTGGAAGTCCAAGCCTCTGCTGACGAGCCTCCTGGCTTATTCGCTCGTGTACGCGCCGACGCCGATCATCTACTGGTTCGTGGCCCCCGCGATCGGGCTTCAGATCGCCGGGGAGGCGGCCAAGGCGACGGCCTACGCGGGCATGATCACGGGGCTCTACAGCTTCGGCTCGATCGCGGGCGCGCTGCTCATGGTGCGCCAGCAGCGCAAAGAGCGCGACGCGGCGAGGATGCGCGCGTCGATGCTGCGGTGGACGGCGTGGACCGCGGTCTCGCTGGCCGCCTTCGGCGTGCTGGCTTTGCCCTTCTCATGGGGAACGCTCACCGTGCCCGCGCTGGCGCTGATGATCTTCGGGATCCCCAGATCGTGGCGAAGCTCAAGCTCGAGAGCTTCTTCCAATCGCGCGCGCCCAACGGCGCCGTCGACGACGCGACCTCGGTGCTCGAGTGCGCCTCGTCGCTGACGATCATCCTCGGGCTGTGGTGGTTCGGCAAGCTGCTCGCCGGGGCGCATATCGCGAGCGCGCTGTGGCTGTCCGTGGCGGCGGCGCCCTGGCGCTCGGCCTGCTCGTGCTCGTCTGGGCGCTCGCCCGGGCGTCGAAGACGCCCTAGTCGGCGATCTTGTGCTGCTTGGTCTCGCGCAGGTACAGGGCGGAGACCGCGGCGGTCATCGCCGCGATGCCGATCGGGTACCACAGGCCCGCGTAGATGTCGCCCGTGCGCACCACGACCCATGAGGCGATGAGCGGCAGGAAGCCGCCGAACCAGCCGTTGCCGATGTGGTACGGGAAGGACATCGAGGTGTAGCGGATGCGGGCCGGGAACAGCTCGACGAGGAACGCCGCGATCGGCCCGTAGACCATCGCGACGTAGAGAAGGAGGATGAAGAGGAGGAGCACGACCATCGGCTTGTTGATCAGCGCCGGGTCGGCGGCCTCCGGGTAGCCGGCGGCGGCCAACGTGGCCGCGTAGGCCGCGGCGTCGTAACCCGGGAGCTCGACGGACCCGATCTTCGCGGAGACCAGCGCCCCGTCCTGCGAGACGTAGGGGATGCCGCGCTTGGCGAGGTACTCGCGCGCGACGAGGCCCTCGCCGGTGCGCGGGCCGCGCAGGATGACGGGCGAGGCGGCGGCGGCCGCCTCGAGCTTCGGGTTGGCGAAGTGCGTGAGCCCCTTGAAGATCGGGATCAAGGTGAGCGCGGAGAGGATGCAGCCCGTCATCATGATGGAACGGCGGCCGATGCGGTCGGACAGCGTGCCGAAGACGATGAAGAAGGGAGTGCCGAGCAGCAGCGCCGTCGCGATCAGGATGTAGGCGGTGCGGAAGTCGACCTTGAGCACGTTCTGCAGAAAGAAAAGCGCGTAGAACTGGCCCGCGTACCACACGACGCCCTGGCTCGCCGCGGCGCCAAACAGGGCGAGGAGCAGGAGGCGGCGGTTGGCGGGCTCGGCGAAGGTCTCGCGCAGCGGCGCCTTCGAGCCTTTGCCGTGGGACTTCATCGCGAGGAAGACGGGCGACTCCTCGAGCTTGAAGCGGATGTACACCGAGACCGCGAGGAGGAGCGCCGAGACGAGGAAGGGCACGCGCCAGCCCCAGGACTTGAAGGCTTCCTCACCGAGAGCCGTGCGCGTCGCGAGGATGACCGCGAGCGACAGGAAGAAGCCGAGGGTCGCCGTCGTCTGGATCCAACTCGTGTCGCGGCCGCGGTGCTGGTCGGGGGCGTGCTCGGCGACGTAGGTCGCGGCGCCGCCGTACTCGCCGCCGAGGGCGAGGCCCTGCAGCAGGCGCAGGAAGACGAGCAGGACGGGAGCCGCCATGCCGGCGGTCGCGTAGGTGGGCAGCAGGCCCACGCCGATCGTCGAGAAGCCCATGATGAGGATGGTGAGCAGGAAGGTGTGCTTGCGCCCCGCGAGGTCGCCGAGACGCCCGAAGACGAGCGCGCCGAACGGGCGCACCGCGAAGCCGGCGCCGAAGGTGGCGAGGCTCGCGAGGAAGGAGGCCGTTTCGTTGCCGGGAGGGAAGAAGAGCCCGCCGAAGAAGACGGCCAAGCTCCCGTATAAGTAGAAGTCGTACCACTCGAACACGGTCCCGAGCGAGGAGGCGAGGATGACGCGCCTGGCGGCGTCGGTCTTGGGCGCGTCGGCCGTCAGGGAGTCGGTGGTCATGTCCGAAGTCTAACAAGGACGGGAGTGCCGCCGCTACGACGGCGAAGTGACGGGCGATGGAACTTTTCAGGGGGTTCGATCGTCTGTAGAGTGATGAAAGACAAACCGACGTGGCAGATGGGCAAGGCGGGAATCGTGGGCGGCGGCTTGGACGCGCTGATGATCCTAGCCGCCCTGCAGCGCATCGAGGCGAAGCTCAATGTCCTGCTTCACCGGAAGCGGCGCCGACGTGGGTCCTCGGACCCTTGCCCGCCGACGGAGGCCCGACTATAATGGACGAGATGAATCCGAACGAACAGCGGCCGGTCACCGAGGGATTTCTACGCGACGCGCTGCGCGACTTCGCGACGAAGAACGACATCGAAGCGATGCTTCTTCCCATCCGCGCTCTCCTGGTGAAGCACTCGGAGGAACTGTCCGAGATCCGCACCCACATCCGCGAGAAGCTGGTGACCAAGGACGAATTCCACCACCGCATGGACGCCTTCGCCGGGCGGCTCGTCGACGAGGACTATCGCGCGGCCAAGAGCCGGGCGCGCCTCGATGACCACGAAACGCGCATCACGGCGCTCGAGAAGCGAAGCTCCTGAGCCGTTTTACCCCATAGTGCCCAGGACGCGACCGGGGCCAAAGACCTTTGGACTCCGGGACCCCCGATGAATTAATCTCTCCGTCCGCCGAGGATCTCTCGCCGCGCTCACGCGCGGCGTTTCTGGAGCCGCATACCCATGAGTCCTTGGTTCTACCTTCTGCCGCCGCTGGTCTTCCTCATTCCCACCTTGGTGTTCGGCGCCGAGCGCGCCGCCCCCAGCCCCTGCTCGCGCTGAACACGGTCGCCTTCCTGCCCGCCGCGGGCTATGAGTTCGGCCGGTACTTCGACGCCGCGGCCTCGCGCGCGGGCCTGTCGCTGGCCCAGCCTCCGCGCGCGGAGGCGCCGCCCCGCGTCCGGACCCGGCCCGAGGAGAAGCTGTCCAAGCCCTTCCCGTTCGTGCTCGACATCCCGGCGGTGCCGCCGATGCCGTTCGAGCGCGCGTTCCGGCGCGTCGTGCTGAAGAAGGAGTCGGAGGGCTACGACTCGCTGATCGGACGGTACGCGGAGGAGGCCGGCCTCGACCCGCGGCTCGTGAAGTCGATCGTCGCCGCGGAGAGCGAGTTCACGGCGCGCGCGGTCAGCCCCGCGGGCGCGCTCGGCCTCATGCAGGTGATGCCGGCGACGGCGGAGTACATGGGCGTGCCCCGGACCTCGCTGTTCGATCCCGAGGAGAACGTGCGCGCGGGCACGCGCTATCTCACGTACCTGTTCGCGCGCGCGTGGAAGCGCTACCACCTCGAGGGCGTGCCGTACGCGAAGGCGCCGGCGTGGCTCGTGCAGCGCGTGATCGCCGCCTACAACGCCGGGCCTCGCTTTCTCAAGCACCGCCCGCTGTACGCGCAGACGCGCGACTACGTGCGCAAGGTCCTGCTGTTCTACCGCTCGCGGGTGTCGGCGCTCGCGGCGCGCTAGGCGCCGCGCTTCTTGCGGGCGGCGACCGTCTCGCCGGAGATGCCCCAGCTGTCGGCCGGGACCTCCTCCATAACGACGTGCGTCGTCGCGGGGTTCTTGCCGAGGACCTCGGCGGCGAGCTTGGTCACCTCGGCGATGAAGCGTGCCTTCTGCTCCGCCGTCGGGC
Source organism: Elusimicrobiota bacterium (assembly GCA_023213235.1). Taxonomy (GTDB): domain Bacteria; phylum Elusimicrobiota; class Elusimicrobia; order UBA1565; family UBA9628; genus GWA2-66-18. The sequence continues at coordinate 2,846,435 of CP096137.1, forward strand.
CGGGGGTCATTTTCACGTTGATGAAGGGCATGCGGAGATCATACGCAAATCCGTTACCGGATGTTTGCCCCGAATCCAAAACGAAAACCGATCCGCCTGCTATGTTCTCGTCATGAACTTTCTCCCCGCCTTCGAAACCCGGATCAGCGAGATGGCCACGCGCGAGCGCCTGGAGGTCTGGAGCCGCGCCTGGGACAAGAAGCGCACGGTGACGATCCTCGACGTCGGCACGGGCTCCCCGCCCTGCCCCTGCGCATCCTGCAGTGGGCGCGGCAGCGGCGCTTCCACCTCAAGATCACCGAACTCGGCGCCGACGAGACCTTCGAGGCCGCGGCCGAGGAGGAGCCGTCGCTCGAGGTCGAGCGCGCGAGCCTCAACGAGGTCGCGGACTCGGGGCGGAAGTTCCATTACGTGATGGGCTCGCTGTGCCTGCGGCGCGTGCCGCCGGAGCGCCTCGAGGACACGCTGAGCCTGTGCGACAAGATCGCCATCAAGGGCCTCGTGTTCTCCGACCTGCGCAAGTCGGCGGCGTACCCCGGTCGAGGCGCGTTCACGGCCGAGGAGCTCGAGATCGCGGCCGACCGCGCGGGCCTGCGGTACCTGCGCGCGCGGCGCTGCGCGCTGTTCGGCATGAGCCTGGCCGGCGAGAAGTACTGAGCGGCTTTTCGTAGAATGGGGGCGTGAAGCCCTCGCCCCTGTCCCGCCTGCTGCGCTACGCGTCCGGGCACCGGGGCACGATCGCGTCGGCGTCGGCGTGCTCCTTCCTGAACAAGGTCTTCGACATCGCGCCGGAGATCCTCATCGGCGTGGCCGTCGACCTCGTCACCGGCGCGCCGGTCCCGCTGCTGGGCTTCCTCGGTCCCGTCTCGCCCGTCACGGGCCTCTACGTGCTCGCGGGGCTCACGCTCGCGATCTGGGTGCTGGAGTCGGCGTTCGAGTTCGCCTACGAGGTGCAGTGGCGCGGGCTGGCGCAGACGATCCAGCACGAGCTGAGACTGGACGCCTACCGGAGGGTTCAGAGTCTCGACATGGCTTTTTCGAGGATCGGAGTACCGGAGCGCTCGTCGCGACGTTGAACGACGATGTGAATCAACTCGAGCGGTTCCTGAACGGCGGCGCGAACATGTTGATTCAGGTCTTTTCCACCGTGCTGCTCGTCGGTGCCGTGTTCTTCTACATATCCCCTTCCGTCGCCGTGCTGGCCATGCTGCCCATTCCGTTCATTCTCGCGGGGGCGTTCTTCTACCAGTTCCGGTTGGAGCCGCTCTATGCCGGCGTCCGGGAGCAGGCTTCGGCCATTTCCTCGAGGCTCTCCAATAATCTTTCCGGCATCGCCACGATCAAGAGCTACGTCGCCGAGGACCGCGAGGCCGAGGCGATCCGCGCTGAGAGCCTCGCCTACACGCGGGCCAACGCGAAGGCGATCAAGGTCAGCGCCGCGTTCATCCCGATCATCCGCATGGCGATCCTGGGCGGCTTCCTGGCGACCTTGGTCGTGGGCGGGAAGATGGCGCTGGCCGGGACGCTCGGCGTCGGGTCCTTCTCCGTGCTCGTGTTCCTGACGCAGCGGCTGCTGTGGCCGCTGACGGGGCTCGCGGAGACCGTCGACCTTTATCAGCGCGCGATGGCCAGCGCCGCGCGCGTGCTCGACCTGCTCGAGACGCCGGCCTCGCTCGCCCGCGCCGGGGCCCCGCTGCCGCGCGGCCGGGTGCGCGGCGAGCTGCGCCTCGAGGGCGTGACCTTCGCCTACCCCGGGCGCGAGCCCGCCCTGCGCGACGTGACCTTGACGATCCCCGCGGGCACGACGGCGGCGTTCGTCGGCGCGACCGGCTCCGGCAAGTCGACGCTGACCAAGCTCCTGTTGCGCTTCTACGACCCGTCGTCGGGCCGCGTCCTGCTCGACGGGCGGGACGTGCGCGAGCTCGACCCGCGCGACCTGCGGCGGGCGATCGGCTACGTCGCGCAGGACGCGTTTCTTTTCCACGGCAGCGCGCGCGAGAACATCGCCTACGGCGACCCGTCCAAGGGGCCCGAGGCCGTCGCCGAGGCGGCGCGCGCCGCGGAGGCCGACTCGTTTCTGAGGAACCTGCCGGAGGGCTACGACACCTTGATCGGCGAGCGCGGCCAGAAGCTGTCGGGCGGCCAGCGGCAGAGGCTCTCGATCGCGCGCGCGGTGCTCAAGGATCCGCCCGTGCTCGTCCTCGACGAGGCGACGTCGGCCGTCGACAACGAGACGGAGGCCGCGATCCAGCGCTCCCTCGAGCGCATCGTGGTCGGACGCACGACGATCATGGTCGCGCACCGCCTGTCGACGATCGTCAAGGCGGACCGGATCTTCGTTCTGGAGAATGGGGCCGTGGCGGAGAGCGGGACGCATCCCGAGCTCGTCGCGCGCGGCGGCGCCTACGCCGCGCTCTGGCGCGTCCAGACGGGCGGCTAGTCGCCTCCGCCGGTCTCCGCGGGCACGGCCTTCGCCTCGCCCAGGAGCTCCTCGACGGCGAGCAGCAGCTGGCGCTTGCCGACGGGCTTGGTGATGAACCCGCTGCCGCCGGCGCCCATGTTGCGCTTGTAGTCGGCGTACTCGTGCGAGGCCGTCAGGAACAGGACGGGCACGCGCTCGAGCTTGGGTTCCGAGCGGATGCGCTTGCACAGCTCGAAGCCGTCGGCCCCCGGCAGGTGCAGGTCGAGGATGACGAGGTCGGGCTTGCCCGACATCAGCGCGCCGATGAGCTCGTCGCCGTCCTTGAGCGCCACGTGGCCGTACTTGGGCTCCAGCCACGAGTGGACGATGGTCTGGAAGTCGGGCTCGTCGTCGACCATGTAGATGCAGGGTTTCATACCCGCATTATAGGCCGCAGGCCCGGTCCGGGCCACCAAATCCCCGTCAAGGATGGATTAAGGGACTAGCGACGGCCGCCGCGTCCGTGCTTGCGCCCGCCGCCCTTCTTGCCGCCGCCGTTCATCGCCATCCAGTCGGCCTCGCTGACGGCCTCCTGGTTGAACAGGTCCGGGCTCTCGCCGGGGTGGCTGTTGACGAAGATGAAGGAGACGGGGAAGCCGAACTCCGCGCTGAGCGCCGGGCCGATCGCCTTGAGGTGCTCGAGCAGCTCCGCCTGGCGCGGGTCCTTCCACACGAGGAAGCCCTGCTTGGCGGCGCGGCGGTTGGCGCCGCCGACGTCGACGGAGAAGGCGACCTTCAGCGGCGCGCCGAGGCTCTCCTCGATGAGCGCGCGGTTCTCGCGGTAGATGCGAAGCTTGTAGAGGAACGTCTCCTCCATCGTCTTGTCGAGCGGCATCCACACGCGCGTCGACTTGTCCTCCCACAGCGTGACCTCGCGCTCGCCCTTCGGGCCGCGGGCCTCGGTCACGGCGTCGAACTCGGTCTTGTAGGTCTCGACGATGCGGCCGTCCGGCAGAACCGTCTTGCCGAAGAAGTCGCGGCCGGCCTGCGTGACCTTCAGGCCCATCTGCAGGCGCTTCTTGTGGGAGTTGAGCTCGTGGCCCACGCCGACCTCGCGGCTGTAGGTCACGCCGTCGAGGATGCCCATGAGGCCGTCGGTCTGCTCGAGGTCCTCCCGGCCGTACTTCTCGACGAGGCGGTTGTACTCGCGGCGCAGGTCCTTGGACTCGACCTTAGGCTCGGTGATGTAGCGGAACACCCATCTAGGGCCGAACTCCTTGGCGCGCTCGGCGATGTACGCCTCGATCTCCTTGTAGCCGCGCGTGTCGAACGCGAGCTCCACCTGGTGGAACTTGCGGTCGAGCTCCTGCTCGGCCAGCCCGCCCTCGGCGAAGTCCTCCTTCGCCTTGTCGAGGTACTTGCCGACGCGGCGGATGCCCTCGGAGATCTCGGAGTCCGCGTTGCCGCGGCCGGGGTGGAAGTACACGCGATGCGTGTGCACGGCGATCGAGCGTCCCTCGCCGTCGGTCAGGATCGCGTCGACCCAGTTGCGGGTGCCCTCGAGGTGGACGCTCGACTCGTCGAGAGAGCGGTTCGCGGTCGCGGCCTCGACGCTCTTGAGCTTCACGCGCGCCTCGTCGTAGGCGTCGTCCATCACGTCGAGGACGTCGGCCAGGTCGATGATCGGAGAGAGCTCGGCGGCCATCTTGTTGATCCACAGCGCCTGCTCGGCGACGCGGCCGCCGACCCAGACGCCGTCGGAGTTCTTGATGAAGCCCTTGGGGCCCGAGCGCTCCGCCGGATGCGCGGGCTCGCGCGCGGCGTCGCGGCCGCGCGTGCCGTCGAAAAGCTGGTCCTTCCAGTCGCGGCCGCGGCCGCCGCGGTCGTGGTTCTTGGCGGCGGCGCCGAGCTCGAGCGCCTCGAGCGCGGGTGCGACGCGCGACGCGGGAGAGCCGGGAACGGCGTTCGCGGCGGCAATCGAGGCGACGGGCTTGTGGGCGGCCGGCGCGATCGCGCTGATCGCGGCGGGCAGCGGGATGATCGAGGGGCGGCGGCGATGGAGAGAGTCGGGGTGAGCGCGAGCGGGGCGCCGATCGACGGAGCGAGGACCGAGCCGCCGAGGCTCGGCGCGAAGCCGGGAGCCGCCGGAGAGCCCCCGAGGGACGGGGTCAACGTGACGCGCGGAACCGAGACGTTCTGGGCCGAGAGCGGAGCGGCGACGGCGAGCAGCAGCGCGACAAGGCGGGTGGCTCGGTTCATAATGGAAGGGTAGCAACGGAAACGGCGCCGTTCCTGGGCCATAGGGCCTTATGGAGGGCGACAATGGGCCCACGGCTTGAAATGACGGGCCTTACGGGCTACCCTACGTCCATGCGAGCGGCTCCCCTCATGGCCATTTTGCTCTTCGCCGGATGCGCGTATGTGAGCTTCGGGAGAAAGGTCGGGGACGACGAGCTGCGCGCGCGCGCCGACGTGCGCGCCTACTACGACGAGGTCGCGCAGACCTTCGCCGCCGGCAACGCCGAGGCCCTCGCCCTGCTCTTCGACGCGGCGATCAACAAGCCGATGACGCGCGAGGGCATCCTCGCCTGGGCGCGCAAGTTCTTCGGCGAGCACGGCGGCGCGCGCTTCAAGGTCGAGAGGATCGAGTACGAGCGCCTCGGTCGCGAGAACGCCGTGGTCCTGCTGACCTACCGCGTCGAGACGAAGGACGGGCGCGGGAGCTTCGGCGGCACGGAGCGCGACGTCCTCGTCAAGCGGGGCCGGCGCTGGACGATGACCGAGTGGGAGAAGGCCGACCCTCCGAAAGCCGCTCCTTGACCGCCGCGGCGAGCGCCTTCGCGGCGCCGGGGGCGAACTGGAGGTACAGCGAGGGCTCGATGAGCTCCACCTCGACGACGACGAGCTCGCTTCCGCGGCGCACGCCGTCGACGCGCGCGTAGAGCTGCGGGCCGGGCGACAGCCGCGCCGCCTCGCGAGCCTGCGCGATCAGCGCCGCCGGAGCGACGGCCGCCGTCGTGCGGCCGCCGTGCTCCTCCTGGACGCGGAAGTCCCCGCCTTTCGGAGTCTTGAGCACGGCGTGCGAGAACTTCCCGCCCAGGAAGACGAAGGACCACTCGCCCTCGGCGGCGATCTCCGCGAGGTAGGGCTGGATCATCGCGCCGGAGTGCGCGAGCACCTCGCGCAGCGCCTTCTCCCCTGCGGGTCGCCGCGGCGCGCGCGCGACGTCCGGAACGCGCCGGCGGAGACCACGGGCTTGACGACCGCCTCGGTCCAGCCGCGCTCCGCCAGAAGGGAGTCGAGCGAGACGGAGGAGCCCTTCTCGACCCAGATGGTCGGCGCCGTGCCGACGCCCGCGCCCTCGAGCGCGCGCAGGTAGGTCTTGTCCCAGTTCGCGCGCACGACCGCCGGCGGATTCCACAGCGGCAGGCCCGCGGCCTCCACGCGCGCGAGCCAAGACGCGAAGGAGGCCGGGCTCAGGTGGTAGTCCCAGGCGGACCTGATCACCGCCGCGTCGTACTTTTTCCAGTCCGCGGAGGGGTCGTCCCAGACCACGGCTTCGGCCTCGATTCCGAGCGCCCAAAGCTCCCCAAAAGCGGCCGATCGTCGTCGGTGAGCGCGGGAATCGCGGCGCAGGTGACCAGGGCGACTTTGGGGTTCTTTTCCGGCATCGATCCTATAATAGGAAATGACATCGTAACATCGATTATTTACATTTCTACCGGTGCGCTTCTTCGCTCATGACGGCACGACCACTCACGGCCCTTCGGGGATCGATGAACTCGTAAAGCTTCCGGGCTTCGACGGGGACACCTCGTCTGCCCCGTGGGCTCCAACGACACCGCGGACTGGAAGCCCGCGATCGCCTACGCGCCGTTCAAGAAAGCGCTTCTCGAGGCTCCGGTCGCCGCGGCCGCGGCGCCCTCCTTGCCGGCTTCGCCCGCCTTGCCGCCCATGCCCTCGCTCGCGCCGATGCCGGTGCTTCCGCCGAGCCCGCCCGTCCCCGCTCCGTTCGCCTTGCCGAGCGCGCCCGCGGCCGCGGCGCCTCTGCCGCCCATGCCCGTGCCCGCGGCGCCGCCGGCGCCCGCCCCGATGCCCGCGCCGGTCCCGCCGCCGCCGGCGCCGCCGGCGCCGAAAACGGTCGCCTGCCCCAAGTGCGCGCACAAGAATCTCGAGGAGGCCGTGTTCTGCAACTCCTGCGGTGCCCGCATGGACGGGACGACGCCGGAGCCTGCGCGCGCGGCCGCGCCGCCGCCGGCCGCCGCGGTCCCCGTGTTCGAGGTCCTGCCTCCGTCGCCCGCGGAACCCGCGCCGTTTTCCTCCCCGGACCCTTTCTCGGGCTTCGATCCGATGACGTCGTTCCCCGAGCCCGCGTCGGCCGGGCCCAAGCGCCCCCTGCAGCCCGGGAAGATGGGCCGCCTCGCCGAATCCGACGATGTCCCCTCTGTCTCCGCGCCGTCGCCGGCGCCGGCTCCCGCGCTCGCGCCCGAGCCCGCCGCCGAGGCCAAGCCGGTCCCCGCGTGGAAACGCGCGCCCGTGATCGCCGCCTTCGCCAGCGCCGCGGTCATCGCCGCGGGCGCCGCCTACATGCTCCTCGGGCCGACGTCCGGCCCCGCGCCGGACTCCGTCGCCGAGCTGACGCCGTCGGCCCCGTCCATGCCGGAGCCGGCCGAGCCCGCCCCGCCCTCGCCCGTCGTGTTCAATTCCGCGCCGCCGCCGTCGCCGCCGCCGCTCGTCGCCGCGCCGAAGGCGCCCCGCGCGCCCCGCGCTCCTCGCGTCGCGAAGGCCGCCCCGCCCGCTCTCAAGCCCGTGCCGGTCCCCCGGCTCGGCGCCCCGAAGCCGATCTCGCCCAAGACCGCCGGCTTCCCGAAGCGCGCGCGCAAGCCGCGCCCCGTTCGCGCGCCGAAGCCGGAGCCGCAAGCCGAGGCCGCCGGCGACGAGACGATCATCGAGAGCCGCGTCGCGGAGACGCCCAAGCCCGCGCCCAAGCGCCGCCCGAAGCCCGCCGCGGAGAAGGATCCGCTGCTCGAGGCCCTGCTCACCGACGCGACCCAGCCCGGCGAGGCCGCCTCCGAGGCGCCGTCGCAGGCCGCCGAGGCGCTCGCCCAGCCCGGCGAGGCCTCCGCCCCCGTGATCGGCCAGCGTCCGGCCGGGCGCTTCTCCCTCCCCGGCCTCGACCGGCCCGCGACGACGAGCGACCGCGCCGCCGCGCGCCCTCCGCTCGAAGAGCCGTCCGCCGCCGCCGCCTCCGACGAGCCCGCGATCGCCGGCCTCGACGAGCCCGGCCGCGCCGCGCCGCCGCCCGGCATCGAGAACGAGCCCGCGAAGCCGGCCGAGTCCGCCGAAGGCGACCAGCTCGCCCTCGTGCAGGTCCACGAGCAGTTCGACTTCTGCGCGCAGCTCCTGTCGCAGGGCGCCTTCGGCGACCACTACGACACCTGCCTGTGCAAGGACGCCCGCGAGGCCGCGCCGATCCGGGGCCGCCGCGGCTTCTACGTGACGGCCAAGAAGAAGGAAGCCGGGGCCGGCCGCCTCGAGACGACGGCGAAAATCCTCTCCTCCAAACTCGGCGACGGCGCCGCCCTCGTCAAGGCGCGCTGGAAGTCCGGCGCCGGCGACAAGGGCCGCGACGTCCTCCAGACCTGGAAGCTCGAGGACGGCCTCTGGTGCCAAGCGCCGTAGTCCTCCCTCCCTCCTTTCCTCCCGCTTACCGCTGACGCGGGCGCGCGGCGGAAACATCGCCGCTACGCGAACGCTCGGATTGACCTCGCTCTTGAAGTCCGCGACTATTGGAACCCGTCGCGGACTTCAAGGTCGCTGCGCGGCGATGTTTCCGCCGCGACCGCTGAGGGGTAAGGGCGGATCGACGATACCCCGCAGGGCCTTGAAGCCCGCGACGGGTTCCGTGGAGTCGCGGGCTTCAAGAGCGAGGTCAATCCGAGCGTACCGGAGGGGTATCGTCGATCCGCCCTCGCCCGCATGAGCGGAAAGCCGCGGACTAGAGGTCGCGCAGGGCGGAGGTGAGCGCGGCTTCGTCGCCGACGGCGACGGTGACGAGGCGGCCGAGGTCGAGGCGCTTGCGCACGGCCGCGAGCGCGGACGCCGGCGTGACCTCGGCCAGGCGCGCCTCGTACTGGGAGATCGTCTCGCGCGGGTCGCGGCCGCTCTCGGCGACCGACGAGATGTAGCCCGTCACGCGGTCGAGCGAGGACAGGCGCATGAGGAACAACCCGCGCAGGTGGCGGCGGCTGTTGTCGAGCGCGGCCGCCGGGATCTCCTTCTCCGCGAGCCCGCGCACCTCCTTGAGCATCTCCTCGAGCGCGGGGCGCGCGACCTCGGTGCGGCAGTCGGCCGAGGCCGACCACACGGCGCCGCGGCCGTACAGCTCGAGCGAGGAGTACGCGCCGTAGGTGTAGCCGTGGCGCGTGCGCAGGTTCTCGAACAGGCGCGAGTTGGCGGTGCCGCCGAGCACGTGGTTGGCCAGCGCGAGCGACATGTAGTCGGGGTCGCGCGGCCCGATGGCGGAGGTCAGCGCCATGATCAGGCTCGCCTGCGCCGAGCCGGGGCGCCCGACGACGATCGTGCGCGCGCGGCCCGGGTCGGGCAAAGGCGGCGCCTCGGAGGCGGCCGCGCCCGGCGCCCAGGCGCCGAGCGCGCGCTCGAGCGACTTCATCGCCGCGTCGGGGTCGAAGTCGCCGGCGAGCACGAGGTGGCCGCCTTGGGGAAGCAGGCGCTCCCGGTGAAAGGCGAGCATGCGCTTGGAGGTCACCGCCCCGATGCGCGTCTCGTCGGCGGCGCCGCGCCCGTACGGGTGCCCGGGGAACAGCTCGGCGCGCAGGCGCTCCTCGGACAGGAAGTGCGGCTGGGCGCGCCGCGAGATCAGGTCCTCGAGCGCGTTCTCGCGCCAGAGCTCGACCTCGTCCTCGGGATAGCTCGCCGTCAGCAAAGTCTTCGCGAACTGGTCCAGGAACGGATCGAGGTTGCGCGCCAGGCCCGAGGCCGCGAGCTTGAGCCACTCGGACTCGCACGTCGCGCCGACCGACCACCCGAGCGAGGTGAACGCGCGCGCGACGGCGGCGGCGTCCTCGCCCGGACGGCCCTTGAGCAGCAGCTCCTCGGAGGCTTGGGCGAGCGCCTCCTGGCCGGCGGCCTCGTGCACCCGCCCGGCGCGCACCGCCAGCCGCGCCTCGACGAGCGGCAGGCGCTTGTCGCGCGCGAGCCAGACCGTCAGGCCGTTGGGCAGGGAGCGCTTCTCGATCTCGGGAGCGCGCGCCGGGCGCGGGGCGCCGGGCGCGGGCGGGCTCATGCCCGGGCCGCGCGGGGCCTCCGGCGGATGCTCCGGCGCGGGCGGCTCGGCGGCCGTCTCGGCCTTGCCGCCCGGCTCGACGTGCAGGACGACGCGGCCGCGCGCCTTCATCCAGCGGCGCGCGGCGCGCACGCAGCCCGCGCGCGTCGTCTTGAGGATCGCGTCGAGGTCCTTCCAGAAGCCGTCGGGCTCGCCGACGAGCGCGACGTAGGAGCTCAGGGTCTGCGCGCGGTCGGCCAGGGACTGCTGGCCCTCGAGCCAGGAGCGCTCGATCTGCGTCTTGGCGCGCGCGAGCTCCTCCTCGGTGGGGCCCGTCGCGTAGAAGCGGGCGAGCACCTCGTCGAGCTTCGCGGTCACGGCCTCGCGCTTGGCGCCGACGCGGCCCGAGACGAAGAACGCGAGCATGTCCGGCCCGCGCGCGGCGACGTGGCTCGACCAGTACGGGATGTGGCCGCCGGCCGAGACCGCGAGGCGCGCGTCCTTGACCAGGGCCTCGTGCAGCGGGCTGTCCTCGCCGCCGCCCAGGATCGTCATGAGCACGGTCAGCGCCCACCAGTCGCGGCTTCCGCGCTCGGGGGCGTGCCAGCCGACGACGGTCAGGGGCGTCTTCGCGAGATGGTCGCCGACGGTCTCGGCGCGCTCTCCCTTGAGGCGCGGCTCGTCGAGCTCGAGGGCCTTCGCCCGGGGGCGCCGCGGGATCGGGCCGAACAGCTTCTTGGCCAGCGCGCGGACCTCGGCGGGCGAGGCGTCGCCGACGACGGCCAAGGTCGCGTTGTTCGGGGCGTAGTGGCGGTCATAAAAGGACCGCACGTCCTCCAGAGTCGCCGCGCGGATGTCCTCGGCGTCGCCGATCGTCGGGTGCGCGGTCTCCCAGCGGGAGAACGACAGCCCGCTCATCAGCGCGTCGGTCGCCCGGCGGTACGGCTGGTTCAAGTAGGTCTGCCGCAGCTCCTCGAGCACGACCTGTTTCTCCACGGCGAGCTCGCGCGGGGAGATCAGCAGGCCGCGCATGCGGTCGGCCTCCGCCCAGAGCACGGACTCGAGCGCGTTCGACGGCACGACCTCGTGGTAGGTCGTGTTCGTCTTCATCGTGTAGGCGTTGTCGACGCCGCCGTGCGACTCGACGAGCCGCGAGACCTCGTTCGGGGCCAGGTTCTTCGTGCCCTGGAACATCAGGTGCTCGAAGAGATGCGCGAAGCCGGCGCGGCCCTTCTCCTCGTCGAGCGAGCCGACCCGGTAGGTGATCGAGACCGCGGCCAGCGGCGCGGAGCGGTCCTCCTGGGCGACGACGGTCAGGCCGTTGTCGAGCGTGAACACGCTGACCGGCAAGCCCCGCCGCAGCTTCTTCTTCTTCACCCGCTTCACGGCGGACAGTCTATCATTCCGCCTAGCTTCCGCTCACGCGGGCGCGCGGCGGAAACATCGTCGCTTCGCGAACGCTCGGATTGACCTCGCTCTTGAAGTCCGCGACTCCACGGCGCCTGTCGCGGACTTCAAGGTCGCTGCGCGACGATGTTTCCGCCGCCTGCCGGGGAGTGGTAGGGGCGGATCGACGATACCCCGCAGGGCCTTGAAGCCCGCGACGGGTTCCGTGGAGTCGCGGGCTTCAAGAGCGAGGTCGAACCGAGCGTACCGGAGGGGTATCGTCGATCCGCCCGCGCCCGCACGAGCGGACGGCGCAGCCGCGTTCGCGTCCGAGTTAGACGGGAGAGATCAGCGGAGGCCGGCGGCGCGGCGGGCGAGCTTCTCGTCGATCAGGAAGGCGACGAAGCGCGCGTTGGCCGCGTCGAGCGCCGCCTTGGCGGCCGCGTCCTTCGCGGCGTCCTGCAGCTCGGGGATCGACTGGAGCTTCTCGGCCTCGCCGATCTTGTAGAGCGCCATCTCGGCGCCGTTGGCGTCGCCCCACGGGGCGATCTCGTCGCTGACGGCGGCGACGCGGTCGCCGGTCAGCGGCTCGACGACGGGAAGCTTGGAGAACTCGCCGCCGAGCTCGGTCCAGACGCGCGCGGCCACGGCGCGGCGCATGTAGGAACGCTCGGAGCAGGCGGGCATGTCGGCGTAGATCATCGACGCGACTTCCTTGGCGATGAGCGGTCCGTAGACGCGCGGGTAGGCGGGAAGGTCGACGGAGAGGCGGATGACCTTCTTGCCGGCCACGACGACGGTCTTGACGGCCTCGGGCTGCACGGCGGGGACGACCTCGATGCCGTGGTCGCGCAGGTAGGAGACGACCACGCCGCCGGCCTCGATCCCGTCGTTCATCGCGACGAGCGTGCGCTCGATGGCGGCGCGCTTCTCGGTGGCGACCTTCGCGGCTTCCTGCGCCTCATGGAGCGCGTTCTCGAAGTCGATCTCGGCGGCGCGGTTCTGCGCGAGGGCGGGGACGGAGAGGAGCAGGACGGCGAGGGCGTATTTCAAAGGGTTTCTCCTGGTAACCGGCACGATCATTTTACCGTTTGGAGGCCGCGGGCGACAGGGCCCTCCGGCCCGCGCTCGCCGGCCGAAGGTCCCAGGAAGGCCCATTGATCGCCGTCAATCGCGACATGGTAGAATCGGTCCATGAAGCGAGCCCCCTCCCTCCGCGGACTGCCGACGACCGAGCAGCTCTTCGCCAAGCTGCGCACCCGCACGAAGAAGAACGCCGACGCGCTCGACGCGGAGCTCGAGGCGCTGTGCGTGCGCGAGGCGACGATCATGATGTGCGACTCCTCCGGCTTCACGCGCAAGACGCACGAGTACGGCATCCTGCACTTCCTCGCGGTGATGACCGACGTCTACGACCGCGTCGAGCCGCTGGTGCGCAGGCACGGCGGCACGACGATCTCGATGGGCGCCGACAACCTGCTCGCGATCTTCGACGAGCCGGCCGCGGGCGTCGACGCCGCGATCGCGATGCAGCGGCTGCTGCGGAAGTTCAACGCGGACAAGGAAGACCGCGACCAGTTCCAGCTGTGCATGGGCTTTCATCACGGCAAGCTCCTGCGCCTGAAGGACGGCGTGTTCGGAGCGAAGGTCAACGTCGCCGCCAAGATCGGAGAGGACGTCGCCTCCGCCGACGAGATCCTCGTCACGGGCGAAGTCGAGAAGCTCCTGCCCGCGCGCATCAAGCGCAAGTACGGCCGCTCGATCACGCTCGGCGGCAAGAACTTCGAGCTTCACCGCGTCGAATACTGAGGCGATGCGCCTCGCCGCGGCGCTGCTGCTCGCCCTGGCATCCTGCCGCAAGGCGCCGGAGTCTCCCGCCGGCTGCGTCCAGGACCCGGGCTTCGACCGCTCCGCGTCGTTCCGCGTCCACGCGGAGGCTCCCGCGGCGGTGCTGCGGCGCGACCTCGGCCTGGCCGCGCTGGGACGCGAGGCCGGGAACGCGTCGGAGCGCCCGCAGGGGCTGACGAAGGTCGACCATCAGGTCCGCTTCCGCTCCCGCCTGCGCGTCGAGGAGACGCGCGGGGGCGCCTGCGCGTGGTTCGAGGAGGCCGTCGTCGACCTCACGCCGCGCTCGGTCGAGATCTTCGTGCCCTCCGACTACGCCGACGGCTCGTGCGAGTACGAGGCGATCCTGGCCCACGAGCGCGAGCACGAGCGCGTCCACGCCGAGCGCCTGGCCGCCGGCGCGCGCGGCGTGAGCGAGGCGCTGGCCGCCGCCGCCTGGCTGCCCGCCAAGGGCAACCCCGCCGCCTCCGCGGGCAAGGCCGAGGCGGAGACGGAGCTCGACGCGAAGCTGCGCCGCGCGGTCATGCCCGCCGTCGCTCTATACAAGGAAGACCTCCGCGCCGCCCAGGCCGAGCTCGACGCGCCGGGGCTCTATCAATGGACGTCGAAGCGCTGCTCGGGCTGGAAATGAGGGAGATTTGATATAGTCGGCCCATGAAGATCCTTGGAGCCGTTCTCGGCGCCGTCGCCCTCGCCGTCCTCGTCCTCGGCCTCTGGGCCGTGGGCGCCTACAACTCGATCGTCGGCAAGTCCGAGGCCGTCGCGACGGCCTGGTCCCAGGTCGAGAACCAGTACCAGCGCCGCGCGGACCTCGTGCCCAACCTCGTCGAGACGGTGAAGGGCTCCTCCAAGTTCGAGAAGGACACCTTGACCGCCGTCGTCGAGGCGCGCGCGAAGGTCGGGCAGGTGACGGTCGGCAAGGGCGTGCTCGAGGATCCGGCGGCGTTCAAGAAGTTCGAGGAGGCGCAGGGCGGACTGTCGTCGGCGCTGTCGCGCCTGATGGTCGTCGTCGAGAAATACCCGGAGCTGCGCTCCACGCAGGCGTTTCGCGACCTCTCGGTCCAGCTCGAGGGCACCGAGAACCGCGTCGCCGTCGCGCGCATGGACTTCAACAATTCCGCGCAGGACTACAACGTCGCGATCAAGCGCTTCCCGGGGTCGCTCGTCGCGCGCTTCGGCGGCTTCAAGGAGCGCCCGTACTTCGCCGCCTCCCCGAGGCCGCGAAGGCTCCCGCCGTGAAATTTTAGTAATACGACGCGGATGTGTCGTACCGGTGATTGACCGGGATCAACCGCTCTTATTGACTAAAGTCCTACGCGGTTCATGGGCCTTTCGGGCATCATAGGCTCATGATCAAACTCCTCCTGGTTCTCGTGACCGCCGCCACCGCCTCCTTCGCGTCCGCGCAGTCGTTCGAGACGCAGATCGAGGATTCCCTCCGCCCGTTCGTCGCCGCCGACGCGTTCGCCGAGGTTCCCGCGTGCGGCGTGCTCGACATCAAGACGATCCGGCCGATCGCGCTCGACGAGGCCGCGGACATGATCAAGCCCTGCGTCGAGGGCGTCGCCAAGCTCTACGCCGCCAAGGCCGCCGCCGAGCCGGGAATGCTCTCGGCCCCGCAGAGCGGCAAGCCCGGCCAGTCCGGCCTGCTGATCAAGACCGACCTGACGGCCGGCTCGAAGGGCCACCGCGACCTCGTCGCCTCCCTCTCCCGCCGCGAGGGCCGCATCCTCGGCCACATGACCAGGGTCATGACGAAGAACGAGACCGCGCCCGCCGCCTCGGCGAGCGTCCTGCAGAAGGCCATCGACGGCTGCCTGCTGCTGACCGTCGTCCGCGACATCCGCAGCGGCGAGGACTTCGTGAAGGTGTACGGCAAGTGCCTGACCCGCGACGAGTCGCTGAAGATCAAGGAGCTGCGCGCCGCCGAGGGCCTGGTCGTCACGCTGAAGACCGCCGCCTCCGGCTCCGAGGTCGAGGCCTACAACGGCTTCGTGACCGTCAACGCGGGCAAGGGCCCGGTCCAGGTCATGGTCGTCGCGTACGCGTCGAACGTCTTCCTGCCGCTCTAACGCTCTCCCTCACCAGGGGAATCGAAGCCTCGGCCGCCCGGCCGGGGCTTCTTGTTTATAATAGGGCATGGCGATCCTCAGCGACTACGCCCGGCGGCGCAAGCTCGAGCGAGCCAGGGAGCTCGTCCGCCCGGGCGACGCGGTGCTCGAGATCGGCGCGGGCGACGGGCGCTTCGCCCGGGAGCTCTCCCACCCGAACTACCGCACGCTCGACCTGCGCGGCCCCGCGGACTGGGTCGGCGACGTGCGGCGCTGGCGCGACCTCGGCGTGCCCGCGGCGTCCTTCGACCTGATCCTGGCCTTCGAGGTGCTCGAGCACGTCGACGCCTGGGAGGCGATCCGCGACCTGCTCAAGCCGGGCGGACGGCTGTTCGCGACGTCGCCCGCGCCGCGCTGGGACCGCGCCTGCGCGGCGCTCGAGGCCGCCGGCCTCAGCCAGCGGCGGACGAGCCCCCACGACCACCTCGTCGATTTCGCCGCCGTGACCGCCCTCGAGCCCGTGCGCGTGGAGCGCTTCTGGCTGCTGTCGCAATGGGGGCTGTTCCGCCGTGCCTAAGCCGCTCGCGGTCGTCGCCGGCGCCGGGCCCGCGGGATTGACCTTCGCGCTCGAGCTGCTCAAGGCCGGGACGCACCGCGTGCTGATCCTCGAGCCGGAGCCGCGCGTGGGCGGGCTGGCCTGCACGGTCGAGGACGGCGGGCGACGTCTCGATCTCGGCGGGCACCGCTTCTTCTCGGCGTCGGACCGCGTGCTCGCCTGGTGGGCGGACATGCTGCCCTTCGACCTCTCGGGCGACGTCGAGATCGCGTACCAGAGCTCGAGCCTGCGCCTCGACTCCTCGCGCTACCGGCGCGCCGAGCCGGGAGCCGAGAAGGCCTTCCTCGTGCGGCCGCGCGTGTCGCGGATCCTCTACGACGGGGCGTTCTACGACTACCCGCTGGCCCTGAGCCCGGGGACCCTGCGCGCGCTGGGGCCGCGGCGCCTGCTCGCCTTCGCCGCGAGCTGGCTCGCGGCCAAGCTCGTCCCGCGGGCGCGCCGCGCAGCCTCGAGGAGTTCTTCGTCGCGCGCTTCGGACGCCGCCTTTACGAGACGTTCTTCAAGAGCTACACGGAGAAGGTGTGGGGCCGCCCCTGCGCCGCGATCGGCGCGCAGTGGGGCGCCCAGCGCGTGAAGGCGCTGTCCGTGCTCAGCGCGCTGCGGCCCGCGCGCGCCGAGCGGTTCCTGTATCCGCGCCGGGGGCCCGGCCAGTTGTGGGAGGAGGCCGCCCGCCGCGTGGAGGCGGCCGGCGGCGAGATCCGCCTCGGGGTCCGCGTGACGCGCGTCGAATACGACGGGGCCCGCGTGACGGCCGTCCAGGCCGGCGAGCGCGTGCCGTGCGACGTGTTCGTGTCGACGATGCCCGTGCGCGACCTTCTCGCCGGGATGACGGGCCCCGTCCCGGCGCCGGCGCGCGAGGCCGCGGCGGCCCTGGAGTACCGCGACTTCCTGACCGTCGGCCTGCTCGTCGACGAACTCGCCGGCGGCCCCGTGCCCGACAACTGGATCTACGTGCACTCCCCGGAGGTGCGGCTCGGGCGCATCCAGGTCTACAACAACTGGAGCGAGGGCATGATCGCCGACCCGTCGAAAATCTGGCTCGGCCTCGAGTACTTCTGCGCCGAGGGCGACGCGCTCTGGAACCGCAGCGACGAGGAGCTCGCCGCGCTCGGCGCGGGCGAACTGCGGACGCTCGGCCTGCTCGCCGCGGACGCTCCGGTGCGCGCCGCGAAAGTCCTGCGCGTGCCGAAGGCGTATCCGGCGTACTGGGGCGGCTACGAGCGCTTCGCCGCGGTGCGCGAGTTCGTGGACGGCGTCCCCAATCTCATTTTGATCGGCCGCAACGGGATGCACCGCTACAACAACCAGGATCACTCGATGCTCTCCGCGATGGCCGCCGTGGAGCACCTGGTTCGCGGCGGGAGCAAGGCCGCGCTCTGGGCGGTCAACGCCGGCGACGAGCACGTGGAGGCGCGCGCGTGAAGCGCCTTCCGTCCTGGACGGCGCCGGCCGCCGTCGCGGCCGCCGCGACGGCGGCGTTCCTGCCCGCCCTGCTCAACGGCTTCGTGTCCTGGGACGACGGCCTCTACCTGACCGACAACCCCGGCGTCCGCGGCCTGACCGCGGACAACGTCCGGTGGGCCTTCACGTCCGTGCGCGGGGGTTCTGGCAGCCGCTGACCTGGCTGAGCTTCCAGCTCGACTACTCGCTCTGGGGCCTCGACCCGGGCATGTTCCACCTGACGAGCCTCCTCCTTCACGCGGCGGCGGCCGTCGTCTTCTACCACGTCGCCGAGGAGCTGCTCGGCGGCCGGACGGGCGCGGCGCTGCTGGCCGCCCTGTTCTTCGCGGTGCATCCCCTGCGCGTCGAGTCGGTGGCCTGGGCCACCGAGCGCAAAGGCCTGCTCTCGGGGCTGTTCTTCCTCCTCGCGGCGCTCGGCTGGCTGCGCGGCCGCCCGCGGCTGGCCCTCGCGGCCTTCGCGGCGTCTCTCGCCGCCAAGCCGATGGGCTCGACCTTGCCGTTCGCCCTCCTCGTCGTCGAGGCCTGGCGCGCGCGCGGCGTCCCGCCGCGCAAGACGCTTCTCGGCCTGGCGCCGTTCTTCGTCCTGAGCGCGGCGAGCGTCGCGGCGACCTATCTTCTGGCGCGCGGCGTGGGCCTCGCCTACGACATCGAGGCGCTCGGCCCCTTGTGGCGCGTCTCGCGCGTGATCTACGGCCTCGCCTATTACCCGCTGGCCTCGCTGTGGCCCGCGGGGCTCTCCCCTACCGCCCTCCGCTCGACTGGTTCGGAACGTGGTCCTGGCCGCTGCTCGCGCGCGCGGCCCTCCTCGCCGCGTGCGGCGCGGCGTGCTGGCGCCTGCGCCGCCGGCGTCCCGCGTTGGCCGCGGTCGCGGTCTCGTACGCCGTCATGCTGGCGCCGATGTCCGGCGTCGTCCAGCAGGGCCTGCTCTACGCCGCCGCCGACCGCTTCAGCTACCTGCCCGCCCTCGGCTTCGCCCTGCTCTTCGGCGCGGCGTTCGCGGGGCGCGGACGCGCGGCGACGGCGGGCGCTCTCGTCTGGCTCGCCGCGCTCGGCGCCGCGTCGTGGGCGCAATGCGGGGTCTGGCGCGACTCGCGGACCCTCTGGACGACGGCGGCCGAGCGCGCTCCCGGCGGCGTGCCGCTCGCCAACCTCGGCGCCTACCTCGTCGCCGACGGGCGCAGCGCGCAGGCCCTGCCGCTGCTCGAGAAGGCCGCGGCGCTCGAGCCGCGCCAGTCCATCGTCTACGAGAACCTGGGCCTCGCGCTGCGCGAGCTCGGGCGCGAGGCCGAGGCGCGCGCGGTCTGGCGCCGCGGGCTGACGAACGCGCCCTCCCCGAGCTCTCCGCCCTGCTCGGGCGCTCGCTCGGCGACGTCGCTCTGCTCGCCGCGGCCTGCGGGGCCGCGCCGGAGCGCGCGCAGTGGCGCGTCGACCTCGGCGACGCGCTCGCCGCGCGCGGGCGCGGAGCCGAGGCGGCCGCGCGCTACGCCGAGGCGCTCGCGCTCTCGCCGTCGCTCGGCCGCGCGCACAACAACCTGGGCCTCCTGCTCGCCCGCTCCGGGCGCCCCGCCGAGGCGGCCGCGCATTACCGCGAGGCCCTGCGCGATCCCGCGACGCGGGCGCGCGCGCACCTCAACTGGGGCAACCTGCTCCTGGCCTCGGAGCCGGCGCGCGCCGAGCGCCACTACCGCCGCGCGGTCGCCGTCGACCCGCGCCTGGCGGGCGCGCACGTGAACCTCGGGAACATCCTCGCGCGCCGCGGCCGTCTGAGCGAGGCCGCCGGCCTCTACCGCGCCGCGCTCCTGGCCGACCCCGCGAACGTCGAGGCCCGCGCCAACCTGGAATCGTTAAAGGGTGTCAGGCCTAACGATTAACGATTCTCCTCAGACAGTCGCCCGGGGAGAATCGTTAATCGTTAGGCCTGACACCCGATAACGGTCCTATCTCAGGGCGAGGTCGAGAGACGCGCGCGAGACCTTGGGGGTCTCGAGCGTCTTCGTCCAGGTGTCCTTGGAGACCTTGCCGAGGCGGCGGATCGAGTACTCGACGTAGTAGCTCTTGCCGCTCTCGAGCTTGCCCGCCTTCGAGAGGTCCGCCGCGTAGGACGGCGCCGCGTCGGCGGAGAACGAGCCCTCGCCGATCACCGGATCGAACCAGTTCGGGACGTCCTTCTTGAGCGTCCACTTGATCTCGATGCGCTCGCCGGCGTAGTACGAGGCCCAGCGATCCTTGAGCGTGAAGGCCATCGCCGAGTCGAGCTCGCCGAGGACGCCGACGGGGTCGGGGCGCTGCGCGACCTTCTTGCCCGGAGCCACGACGTAGGCGCCGTTGTAGTTTCCGCCGGAGATCAGGCGGTAGTCGTACGCGGTTTCGATCTCGCTGATCGAGAGCCACGGGCCGTCGAGGCAGACGCGGAACGTGTCGCGCTCCCAGGGCAGCAGCGGCTGGCGGTCGCGGATCGTCACCGACGCGCGCTCGTGATAGGTCCGGCCCGGGCGCTCGTAGCACTGGCGGCCGCCGCCGTGGCGGGGATCGCCGGTCTGGTAGCACTCCTCGACGTACTCGGTGCTCCGCAGCTCGAACGTCGGGGAGGCCGCCGGGTCGTTGGCCCCGAAAGAGACGGACACGCAGTCCGGCAGCGTGCGCCGGCCGCCCGGGTACATCGCCGAGAC
Organism: Elusimicrobiota bacterium; assembly: GCA_023213235.1. Taxonomy (GTDB): domain Bacteria; phylum Elusimicrobiota; class Elusimicrobia; order UBA1565; family UBA9628; genus GWA2-66-18. The sequence goes on from CP096137.1 coordinate 2,866,149, forward strand.
GACGGTCGCGTCCTTCTTCGCGGCGGCCTTCGCGCCCGCGAGGATCGCGGAGGCGTCGATTCCCTGATCGAAATTCACGGCGGGCGTCTCGGCGAGCGCGGGCGCGGCGAGCAGGAGCGCGGACAGGGCGAGCAGCGTTTTCATCTCGGTGTAAACCTCCAGGAGCGTCTGACGCGATCTTACTAAAAGACCTATTCGCTGTCTAGGCCCTTCGGTCTAAATCTTTTTAAGTAGAATACGCGCGTGAGCGCGCGTTCCCGCCCCTCCTGCTCGCCGCCCTGTTCGCGGCCGCGGTCAGCCCCTTTCTCCCCGCGCTGACGGCCCCGTTCCTCGAGTGGGACGACGGGCTGAACCTCGCGACGAACCCGCACTGGCGCGGATTCACGGCCGCCAACGTGCGCTGGATGCTGACGACCCTCTTCGGGGGCCCGTACCAGCCGCTGTCCTGGCTCAGCTACGCGCTCGACTTCACGCTGTGGGGCGAGAATCCCGCGGCGATGCGCGCGACGAACCTCGCGCTGCACGGCGGCTCCTGCGTCCTGCTCTTCGGCCTGCTCGAGGACCTCATGCGCCGCGCCGCGCCCGATGCCTCCGCGCGCGAGCGCGCGCTCGCCGCGGCCTTCGCCGCCCTTCTCTGGGCCGTCCACCCGCTGCGCGCCGAGTCCGTCGTGTGGCTGACCGAGCGCCGCGACGTGCTCTCCGGCTTCTTCTACCTCGCGGCGCTGCGCCTCTACGTCCGCGAGCCGGCGCGTCCTCTTCCCCGCTCGCCTGCTACTGCCTCGCCGTGCTCTCCAAGGCGAGCGTGATCACCTTGCCGCTGACCTTGATCCTGCTCGATCGCTGGATACTGAAGCGAAGGACCCTCCTCGACAAGCTGCCGTATCTGGCGATCTCCGCGGCGGCCGGCCTCGCGGGACTCGCCGGCCAGCTCGACACGGGCATGCTGCGCGGCGCGGAGGTCGGCGCCGGCGAGCGGCTGGCGCTGAGCCTGTACTCGACGGCCTGGTACGCGCTCAAGACCGTCTGGCCGTCGGGGCTTTCGCCCTACCACGCGGTGCCGCGCGGCTTCGGCCTCGGCTTCCCGCAGGCCTGGGGCGCGGGCCTCGCCTGCGCGGCGGCGGCCGCCGCCGCCTGGGCCGCGCGCCGCAGGGCGCCGGCGGTGCCGGCCGCCCTCCTGCAATACGCGCTCGCGCTCGCGCCGATGGCGGGGCTCGTGCGCTTCGGGCACCACCTCGTCGCCGAGCGCTATTCCTACCTGCCCGGCATGGCGCTGGCCGCGCTCGCGGGCGCGGCCCTGCTCTCCGCGCGCCGAGCCGCGCGGCGGCGCCCGCCGCGGCGGCCGTCGCCCTCCTTTTGCTGCTCGGCAGCGCGGCGCTGACGGCGCGCGCGTCGACGTGGTGGAGCGGCACCGAGGCGCTGTGGCGGCGCGCGCTCGCCGTCGACCCGAACTCGATCCTGCCCCGCGTCAACCTCGCGTCGTATTACCGGCGCGCGAATATGATCGACAAGGCGCTCGACGAGGAGCGCGCCGCCGTCGCGATCGACCCGACCTTGGCCGAGCAGCTCAACAACCTCGGCGCCGACGCCCTCGGCCGTCGCGACTGGAAGGAGGCCGAGAGGCTGCTGCGCGCCGCGGTCGCCGCCAATCCGCGCCTGGCGACGGCGCACTTCAACCTCGCGTCCGCGCTCCAGGGCTCCGGCCGCCGGGGCGAGGGCCTCAAGCGGCTCGAGCAGGCCGCCCGACTGGACTTCGACGACCCGAAGATCCTCAACAACCTCGGCGTCGCGCTCTCGGCCGCCGGGGAGAACGCGCGCGCCGAGGCGGCGCTCGCGCGCGCCGCGGAGCTCGCCCCGGAATGGCCCGCGCCGCGGCACAACCGCGGCAACGCGCTGGCCGCGCTCGGGCGCGACATCGAGGCGCTCGCGAGCTTCGACGAGGCCGCGCGGCTCGACCCGGGGCTGGCGCCCGCGTGGATCAACGCGGGCGCCGCGCTCGCGCGGCTCGGGCGGCTGCCGGAGGCGGAGGCGCGCCTGCGCCGGGCCGTGGAGCTGGCGCCGCGCGACGCCGCGGCGCGCGCGAACCTCGAGGCCGTCCGCGCCGCTAGGGCGCGGACCCCAAAGTCCCGCTGACGGGGCCGCCGTACTTCGTTCCGAAGCCGGTGTCCCAGCGCACGTCGATCGACGCCGCGCCGGCCGTCACGCCGCCGACCGTGGAGAGCTTGAGCGTCGTCCCCGTCCAGTTCGAACCGGCCATGTGCGGCGCGAGGTTGACGGAGGCGTCGCCGGAGAAGCCGGCGTAGCTGAAGGAGTTGACGTTGTGCGTGACGCCCGCGGGCGAGGTCAGCGAGATCTGGGACTGGGAGCCGCCTCCGCCGAGCGTTTTGGCGCCGAAATCCACGAGCAGCGAGAACGTCGTCGTGCCGAGCGCGGAGGTACCGCACGTGCCCCCGTGCAGTTGTAGAAAACTCCGCTGCCCGTGTATTGGCCCGTGCCCGACGGCACCGCGATGACGTCGGCCCACGTGGTCGCGTGCGGCGCGGAGAACTGCTGCGAGGCGAACTGGCTCGTCTCGGGCTGGGACGCGTCGATCGCCGCGAAAGCGTCGGCCGCGTTGCGCGTGCCTTCGGCCGTGCTCTGTCCGGACGAGGAGTCCGCCGGGTCGCCGCCCGCCGTCTGGTCGGCGGCGGCGCCGGCCGAAGGGGCCGAGCCGACGCCGTTGAGGATCCCCTCGAGGGCGCCCGGCGGGACCTGGAACGGGTCGCTCGGCGCCTCGCCGGCCTTCACCGTCACGCCCCAGCCGTCGGTGTCCACCTCGGAGGAGCCCTTGTCGTTCTTGACCGTGATGCCGCCGGCCTTCTCGTCGGCGTTGTTCTCCGGCCCGGGGCCGAGCAGGACGAACGTGCCCTCGGTCTCTGAAACCGTCCCGGCCGTCATGGTGCCGCGGATGCCGATCGTGCCCACCGGCGTCGCCACCTGCATCGCCGACGGATCGCGCCGCGCGACCTTGCCCGTCACGAAGCGGAACGCGCCCTTGGCGATCTTCGCCGAGACCTTGCCGGCGTTCGTCGCCGGGTCGAAGACGAACTCGTCGAGCTCCATCTCGCTGTTCGGCCCGATCGTGAAGCTCGTCTGGTCGAGCAGCAGGATCTGCAGCTTGCCCTCGGGCCCCGTCGTGACCTTGTCGCGCGCGTACACGGGCTTGCCCGTCTCGACGACGCGGCCCGCCGCGCCGGGCGCGACGGCCTTGACCGCCCCGCGCACGGCCGAGGCCACGCCGATGCCCGTCTGCGCGCCCGCCGCCTGAGCGAGGATCAGCAACGCCGCCGCGAGCCGCCGCATGCTACTGGAGCGGCCCCGCCGTCACGCCGCCGTACGTCGGGTTCGAGCCCACCGACGTGTTGAAGACGCGCACGTCGAGGCTGGCCGCGCCGGCCGTCTGGCCGCCCGAGGTCAGCAGCTTGATCGTCGTTCCGGTCCAGTTTCCGTTGGCCGAGCTGATGGCGCCCGCGCCCCCGTAGTCGAGGACGGCGTCGCCGGTGAGGCTCGCGTAGCTCTGCGTCGTGAAGCTGCCGCTGACCGAGGCCGGAGAGGTCAGCGAGATGCTCGAGGAGCCGCCGCCGAGCGTCTTCGCCGCGAAGTTGATGTCGATCGCCCAGGTCAACGTGCCGAGCGGGGTCGACTGGCAGGTGCCGCCCGTGCAGTTGTAGTAAGAGCCGGAGCCCGAGTACTTGCCGGTGCCGCCCTGAATGCCGATGACGTCCGCCCAGGTCGTCGCCTTGGGCGCGGCGAACTGCTGAGCGGCGAACTGGCTCGTCTCGGCCTGGGACGCGTCGATCGCCGCGAAGGCGTCCACGGCGTTCTGCTTGCCCTCGGCCGCGCCCTGACCGGACGAGGAGTCCGCGGAGTCCCCTCCGGCGGCCTGGTCGGCGGCCGCGTCCCCTTCGGCGCCGAGCCGACGCCGTTGAGGATCCCCTCGAGGGCGCCCGGCGGGATCTGGAACGGGTCGCTCGGCGCCTCGCCGGCCTTCACCGTCACGCCCCAGCCGTCCGTGTCCACGTCGGTCGAGCCCTTGTCGTTCTTGACCGTGATGCCGCCCGCCTTCTCGTCGGCGTTGTTCTCCGGCCCGGGGCCGAGCAGGACGAACGTGCCCTCGGTCTCTGAAACCGTCCCGGCCGTCATGGTGCCGCGGATGCCGATCGTGCCGACCGGCGTCGCCACCTGCATCGCCGACGGATCGCGCCGCGCGACCTTGCCCGTCACGAAGCGGAACGCGCCCTTGGCGATCTTCGCCGAGACTTTGCCGGCGTTCGTCGCCGGGTCGAAGACGAACTCGTCGAGCTCCATCTCGCTGTTCGGCCCGATCGTGAAGCTCGTCTGGTCGAGCAGCAGGATCTGCAGCTTGCCCTCGGGCCCCGTCGTGACCTTGTCGTGCGAGTACACGGGCTTGCCCGTCTCGACGACGCGGCCCGCCGCGCCGGGCGCGACGGCCTTGACCGCCCCGCGCACGGCCGAGGCCACGCCGATGTTGACGGTCGCGGCCTGCGCCGGGGAGGAGGCGCACAGCAGGAGGGCGAGGAGCTTTCTCATGATCAGATGCCCCACTTGTACGAGATCATCGCGGAGACGCGGTTGTTGGAGTACTTGTAGTTGATCAGGTTCGAGTCCTGGGCGAAGCGCTCCCAGCCGACCGTGCCGGTGAAGCCGTCGAGCGGGGCCCAGAAGTTCTTGAGCGGGGTCCCGAGCAGGAGGTTCGTGATGACGGCGTCGTCGTTGCGGCCCAGAGTGCTCAGCGTGAGGTCGGGACGGTCGTAGCGGTCGAACTGCGCGGTCAGCCCGGCCGCGAAGAAGACGCCGCGGCCGAACAGGCGCGTGTAGTCGAGGGCGATCGACTCGCGGCGGTAGGCGAAGGCGACGGCCTTCGCGTACTTGCGCCGGTGACCGAGCCGCGCGCCGAAGCGGTCCTTCGGAGTGGCGACCCAGTTCGCGCCGACGCCGTAGTCCCACTGGCCGCCCGTGCGGTCCTCGGCGTTGGTCACCTGGCGCGTGCGCACGAAGCCCTGGTCCTCATGGCGGAAGTCGGCGTACGCCTCGAGGCGCGGACGGATCTTGCGCGAAAAACGGGCGCCCTGCCAGATGTCGCGCAGGAAGGTGCTCTGAGACAGCAGGACGTGGTCGAAGCCCGCCGTCGGCGTCAGTTCCCAGCCGCGCCAGCGCAGCGCGAAGCCGCCGGCCAGGCTGTAGGCCTGGAGGTCGAGCGTGTTGATGCGCGTCTGCTCGCCGCGGTAGTAGCCGAGGTTCACGAAGGCCTTCTGCGGCTTGGCGCCGCCGAACTCGCGCAGCGCGCCCATCGAACCCGAAAACGTCACGTTCGTGTCGTCCTGGCGGCGCGAGTCGGGGTTGAGCAGGACCGGGGTGCCGAAGAAGAGATTGCGGTCGGTGTCGGAGGCCGAGTTGCGGTTGTCGTCGTAGCCGTAGCCGAGGCCGAGACGCGCCTCGAAGTGCGTCTTGCGCCGGCGTCCCTCGACGAGGCGCAGGTAGGCCTTGGCCTCTTCGATCACGTCGGCGGGCGCCAGGCGCCCGAGCACGATGCGCAGCTCGCGCTCGGCGTCCTGCAGCGCGTCGAGGCGGAAGAGCACGGCGGCGTAGAGCAGGCGCGTGCGGTCGCGGCCCGGAGCGAGGATCAGGATGCGCTCGAGCGTCGAGGCGGCTCCGCGCAGGTCGCCCTGCGAGATCTGCTGGCGCGCGAAGCGCTCGTTGAGATCGAGGTCGCCGGGCGCGGCGAGGATCTTCTCGAAGGTGATCTCGTCGCCGGCCGGGGCGGCGGCGGAGGCGGCCGCGGCGGCCTCCGCGGCCTTCTTTTCCGCGGCCCCGCGGCGCGAGGCGTCCTGGCTCTCGCGGTCGACGTTGGGATTGTTCTGGGCGGCGGCCGGCGCGGCCATAATAAGGAATGCGAGCAGGAATTTCATGGGCGAGATTTTAACACATCTCCGTCGCGGGGGCGTCATTTTTCCTACAATCGGCCCGTGGCGACGATCAAGGAAAAGTCCGCGGGGCTGCTGCGGCGCACGAGCTGGGTGCTGCCGACGGCGGCGCTGGCCTGCGTCGCCGCGCTGCAGGGGTCCAACTTCGGTTGGGTGAGCTGGGTCCAGCACCGCTGCTTCGACGTGTTCCAGCAGCAGCGTCCGCGCGAGTGGACCGACGCCGGCGTGCGCGTCATCGACCTCGACGACGAGTCCCTCTCCAAGCTCGGGCAGTGGCCGTGGCCGCGCACCCAGGTCGCGCGCCTCGAGGAGCGGCTGCAGGAACTCGGCGCCGCCGTCACGGCCTACGACGTGTTCTTCTCCGAGCCCGACCGCACCTCCCCGCCCGCATCGCCTCGACCTGGCCCGCGACGCCGGAGTTCGCCGCGCTCAAGGAGCGCGTCGCGAAGCTCCCCGACCACGACGCCCTGCTCGCGCGAACGATCAGGCAGGGCAACGTCGTCCTCGGCTTCGCTCTGACCGGAGACCGCAATTCCGTCGTGCCGCCGAAAAAGTCGGAATTCGCGATATCGGCCTCCGATCCCGACGCCAAGCCGCGCCTGCCCGACTACGCGGGCGCCGTCTCGAACCTCGCGGTCCTCGAGGAGGCGGCCGCGGGCCTCGGCAACGTCGGCTTCGTCCCCGAACTCGACCAGGTCATCCGCTCGACGCCGCTGCTCTTCACGCGGGCCGGCCAGGTCAAGCCCTCGCTGTCCCTCGAGGCCCTGCGGCTGGCGCAGGGCGTCAACAACGTCATGGTCAAGCTCGCCGGCGGCAGCGGCGAGGTCGCGCTGCGCGAGCAGCAGCGAGACGTCGTCGCCGTCAAGGTGGGGCAAAGCGTGGTCCACACCGACTGGGACAGCTCCATCTGGGTCTATTACACCAAGAGGGCCCCCGGCCGCACGATCCCGGCGTGGAAGATCTTCGAGAAGGGCTTCGACCGCGCCCTCGTCGAGGGCACGATCTGCTTCGTCGGCACGAGCGCCACCGGCCTCAAGGACCTGCGCGCGACCCCTCTCAACCCGGCCGCGCCCGGCGTCGAGGTCCACGCCAACGTCGCCGAGCAGATTCTGACCGAGTCCTACCTCGAGCGCCCGGACTGGGCGCAGGGCGTCGAGATCGTGTGGATGCTGGCGCTCGGCCTGCTGCTGCTGTTCCTGCTCGAGCGCGCGGGCGCGATGTACTCCGCGCCCGTCGCGATCGGCGCGGTCGCGGCGACGGTCGGCCTCTCATGGTACGAGTTCACGGCGATGCAGCGCCTCTTCGACCCGCTGTTCCCCTCGCTCGGCCTGCTGACCGTCTACGCGACCTGGTCGGCCGTCACCTTCGTGCGCACCGAGGGAGACAAGCGCCGGATCACGGCGACGTTCGGCCGCTACCTGTCGCCGAAGGTCGTCGAGAAGCTCGCGCACAACCCCGAAGGCGTGCAACTCGGCGGCGAGACGCGGGAGATGACCTTCCACTTCTGCGACATCCGCGGGTTCACGACGATCTCCGAGAAATTCGACCCGCACGGCCTCACCGTCTTCATCAACAACTTCCTGACGCCCATGACCGAGATCATCCTCCAGCACGACGGGACGATCGACAAGTACATGGGCGACTGCATCATGGCCTTCTGGAACGCGCCGCTCGACGTCCCGGACCACGCGCGCCGCGCGTGCGAGGCCGCGCTCAAGATGCACGAGCGCCTCGCCGAGCTCAACGCGGCGTGGCAGGAAGAAGCCAAGGCGAAGGGCATCACGCTGCCGAAGATCGAGATCGGCACCGGCCTCAACACGGGGCCGTGCGTGGTCGGCAACATGGGCTCGACCTTGCGCGTCGACTACACCGTGCTCGGCGACGACGTGAACTTGGCCTCCCGACTCGAGGGCCAGTCCAAGACCTACGGCGCGAAGGTCGTCATCGGTCCCGTCACGCGCGAGCGCGCCCCCGACTTCGCCGCGATCGAGCTCGACCTCATCAAGGTCAAGGGCAAGACCAAGCCCGTCAACATCTACTCGCTGCTCGGCTCCCCGAGCTCGCCCGGGACGCCGCCTTCCTCGCCTTCGAGGCCAAGCACAAGGAGTTCCTCGCCGCCTACCGCGCCGCGAAGTTCGACGCGGCCGAGAAGCTCATGAGCGAGGCCGGAACGCTCGGCGCCGAGTGGCGCGCCGAGAAGCTCTACCACCTCTACCAGGAGCGCATCGCGGCCTTCCGCGAGTCCCCCCGCCGCCCGACTGGGACGGCGTCTTCGTCGCCACCTCCAAATAAGAAAAGGGTCAGACCTTACACGTTTCACTTTCTCCTGGGTTCGCCAGACTGGGAAAGTGAAACGTGTAAGGTCTGACCCCTTCCTCCGACGGGCCGTCCACAGGTTATCCCCAGGCGGGGATAACTTCCCCATAAGACCTAGACGCCTATAGGCCTTGCGTCCTAGGAAATATGCTATATGAAAACCGTCGGACGCCGCGAGGGGTCGCGGCGCAGCCGCACGGAGGCATTACCATGGTTCGAGTCTTCACGAAGGCGGGGCTCCTGGCCCTGTCGCTCCTGGCCGTTTCCACCTCGGCCTACGCCGAGCGCCGCATCGTCGTGTTCCAGCCGTCGGTCGCCAAGGCGCAGCGCGTCGCGCTGGCGCAGGCCGCCGGAGGCCGGGTCGTCCGCGAGCTGCCGCTGATCAACGCGGTGGTCGTCGAGCTGGGCCAGCTCAGCGTCGCCGAGGGACGCCTGCGCGCGCTGGCCGAGGTCAAGCGCGTCGACCCGGATCCCAAGATCAACTGGCTCCAGGCCGCCGACGCCCGGGGCGTGGACTTCGCGGCGCCGTCCGCGGCCGGAATTCTCAAGAACATCGAGGCCCTCAAGGCGCGGGCCAAGCAGGAAGCCCCGTCCGAGCCCGAGCCGTCGGCTCCCGGGCAGGAGACGCCGTGGGGCATCAAGCGCGTCCAGGCGCCGGCGGCCTGGGCGACGACGAGGGGCCAGGGCGTCAAGCTCGCCGTCATCGACACGGGCATCGACATGACCCACCCGGAGCTGTCCGGCATCCTTAAAGGAGGCTGGAACGCGATCTCGACTTCGACGACGTTCAACGACGACAACGGCCACGGCACGCACTGCGCGGGCACGATCGCCGCGAAGGACGACGCCGCGGGCGTCGTCGGCGTCGCGCCGGAGATCGACCTGTACGGCGTGAAGGTGCTCGACGAGGGCGGCTCGGGCACGTTCGACGACGTCATCGCCGGCATGCTCTGGGCCGTCGAGAACAAGATGGAGATCGCGAGCATGAGCCTCGGCGCGGGCCGCGGCAATCCGGCGCTCGCGGACGCCGTCGAGGTGATGCGCAAGGCGGGCGTGATCCTGATCGCGGCGGCCGGCAACTCCGGCGGCTCGGTCGGCTTCCCGGCCGCGTACCCGGGCGCGATCGCCGTCGCGGCGTCGGACTCCGCGGACAAGCTCGCGGGCTTCTCGAGCCGCGGGCCGTCGGTGGCGGTCATCGCCCCCGGCGTCAACGTCAAGTCGACCTACATGGGCGGCGGCTACGACACCCTCTCGGGCACGTCGATGGCCACCCCGCACGTGGCGGGCCTCGCCGCGCTCTACGTCGCGACCCACAAGGGCGCGACGCCGGAGCAGGCGCGCGCGGCCCTGACGGCCGCGTCGGCGAAGCTGCCGAACGTGCCGGACATCGGACAGGGCGCGGGGCTTCCGACCGCGCCGGCGCTCGTTCGCTGAACTGATCCGAACTCTTCAATAAAGCGGCCTCCCCGCCCAAACGGCGGGGAGGCCGCAATATTTTCTATGCTTAACGCGTGGACCGCATGACCCGCCTGGTCGTCTCGACCTTCCTCGTCCTCGCCGCCTGCGGCGTCTCCTACCGCGTCGCGCGCGGCGCCCGCAAGGGCTTCTCCCCGACGCGCCCGCCTTCCGCGTGCAGGGCCCCGCGGACGCCAAGGTGACGATCGTCGAGTTCTCCGACTTCGAGTGCCCCGCCTGCCGCGTGGCCGAGCCGCCGATGCGCTCCCTCCTCAAGCTCTATGAAGGAAAGGTGCGCCTCGTCTTCAAGCACTTCCCGCTCGAGCGCATGCACCGCTACGCGCGCCCCGGCGCGATCGCCGCCGAGTGCGCGGGCGCCCAGGGCAAGTTCTGGGAGTACCACCACGAGCTCTACGACAATCAGCACGAGTGGACGACGGAAAAGTCCGAGGAGAAGCTGTCCTCCTACGCCAAGAAGCTCAAGCTCGACGAGAAGGCCTGGAACGCCTGCCGCAAGGACCCGGCCGTCAACGAGGCCGTGAACGCCGACCAGAAGGACGGCATGAACGGCTGGGTCGGCTCGACCCCGACGTTCTTCATCAACGGCAAGCGCTTCGTCGGCGCGATGCAGCTCGCCGAGCGCGGCACGCCGTTCGTCGACAAGGAGCTGAAGAAATGAGCGCTCCCAAGATTCCCGCCCCCTCGGCGTCGCCGCGCGCGCGCTCGTCGGCGCCGTCCTGGTCTACGCGGGCGCCACGAAGGCCGCCGGCCCCGCCGAGGAGTTCGCGATCATCATCGGCTCCTACGACCTCCTGCCGCGCGACATGGTGCTCAGCGCCGCGGCCCTCCTTCCCTGGGCCGAGCTGCTGATCGGCTGGGCGCTCATCCTCGGCCTGCGCCTGCGCCTGGCCGCGGCCGCCGCGGGCGCGCTGTTCTGCGGCTTCCTGTTCGCGCTCATCACCGTCAAGGCCAAGGGCATCCAGCTCCCGAACTGCGGCTGCTTCGGCGACGCGATCCACTTCACGCCCGTCCAGGCCATGCTCTTCGACTCGTTCCTGCTGGCCCTGTGCTTCCTCGCCTGGAAGGCCCCTTCGGCTCTCAGCCTGGACAGGTGGACGGAAGGCGGCTATACTGGGGCACGCAAATGAGCGATAAAAAACGCGTTCTCGCCGTCGACGACGACGCCTCCGTCTGCGAGTTCTACAGCCAGGCCCTGCGCCTCTCCGGCTACGACGTCGAGTGCTCCCCGAGCGCGGCGAAGGCCCGCGAGGCGATCGACAAGCGCCGCCCGGACATCGTGCTCATGGACATCATGATGCCCGACCAGGACGGCATCTCCTTCACGCGCGAGCTGCGCGCCGACGCGAAGACCTCGGACATTCCGATCATCGTCGTCTCCGGCCTGGCCGACGCCGGCACGCTCAACGACGCCCTGCTCTTCGGCGCCGTCGACTACATGGTCAAGCCGATCGACCTCGACGCGCTGAAGGCCAAGATCGAGCGGACCTTCGCCGCGCTCGAGCGCCGCAAGAAAGGCTAGCGAACCCCGCGATCCGGGGCTATCATTAGCCCATGGACGAAGAGGAGATCGCCAAGGACGTCGCCAAGAAGCTCGGGATTCCGTACGCCTGCTTCGCCAACAGGATCCTCAAGATGCAGGACGGCCAGCATCTGGAGTCGATCATTCCGGAGAACTTCGCGCGGGACAACCTCGTCATGCCGCTGTTCCTCGACGGGGAGACATTGGCCGTGGCGATGGCCGAGCCCAGCAAGCAGCTGACCGACCTGGTGCGGCTGATCTCCGGACAGGCGATTCAGCCTTTCGTCTCTTCGAAGACGCAGCTCCTGACTGCGATAGACCGCTTCTACCCTTAGTAAGTATCGTAAGCGCGCATGGGTCCTTGGACCTACTCGCCCCCGGGGCGTAGGCCCCTGTCGACGAACCCCCAGCCTGTTATCTTACGCGTATGCCCCACTCCATTCAGCGAGCCCAAGGCCCGCTGATCGCCCTCTCGACCGACTTCATCAGAGTCAAGGAGTACTTCGAGGCCATCGTGGCCTCCTCCGCCGATCTGATCTGCACGACCGACGTCACCGGCCGCGTGATCTACTTCTCGCCGGGCGCGGAGATGATGCTGGGCATGACCTCCGCCCAGGCGGCCGGCCAGCCGGCGCACGATTTCTACGTCGAGGGCCGGGCCGAGGCCGAGCGCCTCATGAAGCTGCTCCGGGCCTCGCCGGACGGCATCCTCCACAACCACGAGACCCGGATGAAGGCCTCCGGCGGCCGCGTCCTGCACGTGAGCCTGTCTCTTTCTTTCTTAAAGGACTCCCGCGGCCGCGTCATCGGCACGCTCGGCATCGCCAAGGACATCTCCGACCGCGTCGAGCTCGAACGGCGACTCAGGGAATTGACGCGGACCGACGATTTGACGGGCCTCTACAATCAGCGCCACTTTCATGATCGCCTGCGCGAAGAAGCCGCCCGCGCGCGCCGCCAGGGAGAGGCGCTCTCGATGGTCGTCTTCGACCTCGACGGCTTCAAGCAGGTCAACGACAAGCGCGGCCATCTCGAGGGCGACAAGATCTTGCAGGCGTTCTCCGCGGCCATCAGCGATTCCGTGCGCCGCGAGGTCGACCTCGCGTTCCGCTACGGCGGCGACGAGTTCGTGCTCCTCCTGCCGGGAACGACCGCGCCGCGCGCGGCCGTCGTCGCGCGCCGCGTGGTCAAGGCCGCCGAGCCGCTCGCCAAGGAAGGCGTCACCGCGAGCTGGGGCGTGGCGCGCCTCCCGGAGAACGGCGACGTCACCGAGCTCGTCAAGGCCGCCGACGCCGCGATGTTCAAGATGAAGTCCGGCAAGTCCGGCGTGCGCCGCCGCGGCACCGACCTCGCGCGCGCCTACTCCGTCAAGCCGCAGACCAAGATCTAGGCCTTTTCCCGGCCGGGTCTTTACCCATAGGTCCCGTACGCCCCCGCGCGCGTCCCTCGTAGAATAGGGGACGAATGAAACGATCCCTCCTGCTCGTCGCGCTCCTGCTCGCCGCCCCCTCGGCCCGCGCCCTCACCTATTCCCGCCACGTGCTGTCGAACGGCCTGACCGTCCTCCTTTATAAGGACGCCTCGGCGCCCCTCGTGGCCGTCAACATCTGGTACAAGGTCGGCTCGAAGAACGAGGAGGCGGGCCGCACGGGCTTCGCCCACCTCTTCGAGCACTACATGTTCGAGTGCACGAAGAACACCAAGCAGGGCGAGTACTTCGATACCGTCTTCAAGAAGCTCGGCGGCCTGGCCAACGCGTTCACGTCCTACGACAAGACGAACTACTACTCCGTCGTCCCCGCCGGCGGCCTCGACGAGATGCTGCGCCTGGAGTCCGACCGCATGGGCTTCCTGCAGGCGTGCATGAGCCAGGAATCTTTGGATAAACAGCGCGGAATCGTACAGAACGAGAAGCGCGAGCGCGAGGGCGCCCCGTACTCCTCGGTGTTCGAGGACGTCGTCGGCCAGACCTTCCCCGCCCCGCACCCGTACAACTGGCCGATCATCGGCTCGATGCGGGACCTCGAGGCCGCCTCGCTGCAGGACGTGGCCAAGTTCCACAAGACGTACTACCTGCCGAACAACGCCGTCCTCGCGATCGCCGGCGCGATCGACGAAGCGAAGGCGCTCGAGCGCGCCAAGTTCTGGTTCGAGGGCATCCCGGCCGGCCCCGCGCCGGCGCCGCTGAACCCGCCCGCCGTCGCGTCGCTCGGCGGCCGCCGCGAGATGACCACGCCCGACCCGAAGGCGCAGATGCCCATGCTCGTCATCGGCTTCCCGATCCCCGGCCGCGGCAAGCCCGGAGCCGACGAGGCCTCGGTGCTCGCGTCGATCCTCTCCGAGGGCCGCGGCGCGCGCCTGGCCAAGGCGCTCAAGGAAGGCGCCCGGCCGCTCGCGGTGATGGCCGAGGGCGGCGTGATCGGGCTGTATGAAAGCGACCTGCTTCTCATTCAGGCCGTCCCCGCGCCCGGCGTCACGATGGCCGAGCTCGAGGCCGCGATCCACGCCGAGATCGCGCGCATCGCCGCCGGCGGCCCGAGCGCGCAGGAGCTTGCGCGCGTGAAGGCCAAGCTGCGCACCTCGATGTACGACGCGCTGCAGAACGTCGAGGGCGTCGCGCAGAGCCTCGCCGAAGGCGAGGCCGTCGGAGGCGATCCGGAGCTCTTCATCGGCGGCGAGGCCGCCCGCATCCAGGCCGTCGACGCCGACGCGGTCAAGCGCGCCGCCGCGCGCCTGACGCCGTCGAATTCGTCCGTCGTCAAGATCGCCCCCGCTCCCGCCGCCCCGAGGAACCCGTGAGACATCTCCTTCTCGCCGCCCTGCTCGCCGCTCCCGCCTCCGCCCAGAAGGAGCCCAAGCGCGCCTCGGACAAGGACCGCGCGACGCCCGCGCCGATCGGCGCGACCGCGTCCTCGTCCATCGCCCCCGCGGCGAAGGCCGTGCTCGCCAACGGCCTCGGCCTCTCGTTGATCGAGTCGCACCGCCTGCCGCTCGTCGCGGTGACGCTCGTCATCCCCGCCGCCGGCTCCGACGCCGACCCGAAGGGCAAGGAAGGCCTGACGTCCTTCGTCGCCGCGATGGCCAAGGAGGGCGTGCCCGGCCTGCCCACCGCCGCCGACTTGGCCGACGCGATCGACGACATCGGCTCCAGCCTGTCGGTGTCCGCGGGCTCCGAGTCCACCACGGTCACGATCGTCACGCTCAAGGAGAACCTCGGCCGCGCGCTGGAGCTCGCGAGCAAGGTCGTGCGCGAGCCCTCGCACCTGACGCCGTCGGCCGAGAGCGCCGCGGCGCTCGAGCGCCTGCGCCAGCGCTCGCTGTCGGGCCTCGAAATGGAGAAAGGAAATCCCGAGTCCATCGCGAGCGAGCGCCTGTCCTCCGCCCTCTTCGGCGACACCCCGCGCGGCCGCCCGGCCACGCCCGAGGCGATCAACGCGATCACCGCCGAAGACGTCGCCGCGCGCCACCGCGCGTCGATGGTGCCGAACGGCGCCGTGCTGTCCGTCGCCGGCGACGTCACGATGGACGAGCTCAAGGCGCTCGCGGGGGCGCACTTCGGGACGTGGTCGCCCTCCTCCGTCCCGGCTCCGGCCGCCCCGACGCCGGTCCTCGGCCCGGCGCAGACCGTGGCCGCCGCCCCGACGGGCCTCGTCATCGAGCTCGTGGACCTGCCCGGAACGCAGGCGCAGATGATGCTCGGCGTGCTCACCGCGCCGCGCCTGGCGGCCGACTACGACGCGCTGTCGGTCGCCGTCAACGTGCTCGGCGGCCCGCTCGTCGGGCGCCTCGAGCAGAACATCCGCGAGCGCAACCGCTGGGCGTACGGCGCGCGCGCCGGGATGTCGGCGTGGAAGGACGGCGGCATGACCGAGATCGAGACCAAGGTCCAGGCCGACAAGTGCGGCGACGCGATGGGCGAGATATTGAAGGAGATCGCCCTGATCCGCTCGACGCCGGTCCCCGCCGAGGAGCTCGCCGCGGTGAAGGTGTCGCTCAAGGGCCTCTACCTCCAGCGCAACCGCACCGTGCAGAGCCTGGCCGCCCGCCAGGCCGCGATCGAGACGATGGGCCTGCCGGCCTCGACGCTCAACGACTACCCGCAGCGCATCGACGCGCTCACCGCCGCGCAGATTCAGGCCGCGGCCGCCAAGTGGCTGAACCCCTCGCAGCTCAAGGTGGTGATCGTCGGCGACGCGGCTTTGCTCAAGCCGCAGCTCGCGCCGTACGGCACGGTCAAGGTTTTTGACGCGGACGGCAAGCCGAAAGCTTAGTTCCCGGGCTATAATGGGCGCATGAGCGCCCCGGTCGACCTGAAAGCGGAGCAGCGAGCGACCTTGTCGTCGCCCCGGCGACCCTACGGCCTGCTCGCGCGCCTGCTTTTCCTGGGCATGGACCTCGTCTACGGCCGCAAGCGCACGCTGAAGAAATTCACCGTGCTCGAGGTGATCGCGCGCGTGCCCTACCAGGCGTGGGAGCACGTCGCCTACATCGCGATGACCCACACCTACGCCCAGCCCGGCTTCGCGCGCCGCGTCTTCGAGTTCGTGAAGGAGTCGCGCGCGCAGCAGGACAACGAGCAGTGGCACCTGCTGATCCTCGAGGAGCTGCTCCACAAGGACGGGGTCAAAGAGAGCTTTTTCTTATACCGGCTCGCCCCGCAGATCGCCGCGTTCGCCTACTACCACGTGAGCTGGCTTCTGTACGCGATCAATCCGAGCCACAGCTACGCGCTCAACGCCGACTTCGAGGACCACGCCGAGCACGAGTACATGGAGTTCGTGCGCGACCACCCGGAGCTCGAGTCGCGGCCGTTTAAGAGCGAGTTCGAGAAGGACTACGGCCGCTTCGCGAGCCTGGCCGACCTCTTCCGCAACATCGGGCTCGACGAGCGCCATCACAAGCTTGAGAGCCTCGCCCGCATCGACGCGCCGCGCTTTTCCTAATAAATAGGTATCATCCGGCCATGGCGCGGGTGCTTATCGTCGACGACGATCTCTCGATCATCGAGATCCTGACCGAGATCCTCAAGGTCGAGGGCCACGAGGTCTTCTCGGCCGTCAATCCGGCGGAGGGCATGCAGACCGCGCGCAAGGTCAAGCCGGACCTGATGATCCTCGACTACCATATGCCCGGCGACACGGGCTCCCATCTCTTCGAGTCGTTCCGGCGCAACAACGCCACGAAGACCACCCCGATCCTGTTCATGAGCGGCGAGGCCGATCCCGCCCAGATCATGGCGGAGATCTCGGATTCGACGGGCTCCCGCTTCCTGCCGAAGCCGGTGCCGCTCGAGGACTTTCGCCGCGCGATCCGCGAGATGCTCGCGGAAAAACCGAAGGAGTAGAACCGACATGGCCAAGCTCGTCCTCGTCCGTCACGGACAATCGCAGTGGAATCTGGAGAACCGCTTCACCGGCTGGGTGGACGTTCCGATCACCGAGCTCGGCGACAAGGAAGCGCATCGCGCCGGGAAGGAACTGAAGGAGTCGGGGATCAAGTTCGACCTCGCCTTCGTGTCCGAGCTCAAGCGCGCGAACCAGACCCTCGAGGTGATCCTGGGCGAGCTCGGCCGCAAGGACCTTCCCATAAAGAAGGACGCCGCGCTCAACGAGCGCCATTACGGCGACCTGCAGGGCCTCGACAAGGCGGAGACGATCAAGAAATTCGGCGAGCAGCAGGTCCACATCTGGCGCCGCTCCTTCGACGTCAAGCCGCCGAACGGCGAGAGCCTCAAGGACACCGCCGACCGGACCTTGCCCTACTTCAACAAGTTCATCCTGCCCGCGGTGACGGCCGGGCAGAACGTCCTCGTGTCCGCGCACGGCAACTCGCTGCGCGCGATCATCATGGATCTGGAGAAATTGAGCCCGGAAGGGATCATGAAGGTCGAGATCGCCACGTGCCGGCCGATCTACTACGACGTCGGGCCCAAGGGCGAGGTCCTTCACAAGACCGTCTCAGGCGCTCAATAACGGGGGCGTCCTGTTTTTGTATGATAAAAGCATGAGAAAGATAATCTTCATGGCGCTCGCCGTCTTCGCGCTCGCGGCCTGCACCACGCCCGGCGGAAAGAAGGGCTCCGCCTCCAAGGGCGGCAAGGCCGGCGCGGGCGCCGGCGACGGCACGGACCTCGCTCCGCTTCCCCCGGGCGCCGAGGTGACCGAGGCCGGCATCAAGACGGGGTCCGGCTTCGAGGCCGACCTCGACATCAAGCCCGTCGCCTTCGACTACGACAGCGCCCAGCTCTCCGCCGACGCGCTCGACACGCTCAAGGCCAACGCCGCCGTCATGAAGGGCAAGAAGGGCGCCGAGTTCCTCGTCGCCGGCCACTGCGACGAGCGCGGCACCGTCGCCTACAACCTGGCCCTCGGCCAGAAGCGCGCGAAGGAAGTGCGCGACTACTACATGCGCCTCGGCGTCGACGGCCGGCGCATCGCGACGATCTCGTACGGGAAGGAGATGCCCTCCTGCTCCGACTCAACCGAGGACTGCTGGTCTAAAAACCGCCGCGCCGTCACCGGCGTGCGCGTCAAGTCGACGGCGTCCAAGTGAGCCTCCGGCGTTCCGCGGCCCTCGCGGCCTGCGCTTTGGCGCTGTCCTCCTGCGTCGCCACGCAGAAGGACGTCCTCGACCTCTCCCAGCAGTCCGACGACGTCAAGGAGCAGGTCGAGGAGCTCAAGAAGTCCGTCGCCTCGATGCAGGCCAACCAGGCCGACCTGTCGGTCTCGATCAAGCAGCTGCGCGAGGAGCTCACGGCCTACACCGAGACGGTGAAGGACTCGCAGGGCGACATGACGAAGCTCTCGGCCAAGCTCGACGACCTCGGCTCCCAGCTCTCCGGCAAGGTCGCCGCGCTCGGACAGAGCCTGACCGACGCGCAGAAGAAGAGCTCCGACGACCAGAAGGCCGCGCTCGAGGCCGCGAAGAACGCCTCCGGCCCGACCGACGCCTTCGTCACGGCCGAGCGCCGCCTCGAGTCCAAGGACTTCGCCCAGGCCGCGAAGGGCTTCGAGGCGTACCTGCGCGACTACCCGAAGGGCGAGCTGACCGACGTCGCGACCTACGACCTCGGCCTCGCCTACTTCGGGCTCAAGAAGTGGGAGCAGGCCGGCCGCCAGTTCGCCGTCGTGCTCGACAAGTACCCGAAGAGCGGACAGACGCCCGGCGCCCGCCTGCACTACGCGCTGGCTCTCATCAATCTTAAGAAGGGCGGCGACGAGGCCCGCGCCTACCTCGAGTCGGTCCAGGCCGACTTCCCGAAGAGCCCCGAGGCCAAGGAAGCGGCGGCCGCGCTCAAGCGCCTCGGCAAGCCGAAGAAATGAGGGCGCTCGCGCTGGTCCTGCTGCTCGCCGCGCCGGCCGCGGCGCAGACCGAGGTCAAGCTCGCGCTGACGGGCGTCGGAGGGGCGCCGGCCCCGGGCCTGGCCCTGCCGCCTTTCGAGGCCGAGGATCCGTCGGTGGAAGCCGACGCGCTGCTCGCCCGCGAGCTGCGCGAGATCGTGCGCCAGGACCTCATGCTCTCGCGCCGCTTCGACGTGAAGGACGAACTCGTCCTGGCTGAGCCCGTCCAGGGCGCGACGTGGCGCGTCCTCGCCAAGCTCTCGAAGAACGCCGACAAGATTTCCGTGCGCCTCAAGCTCGCCAACGCCGAGGGCGGCAAGGAGACGGTCTTCGAGCGCTTCTACCGCCAGGACGCGCAGTGGCTGCGCGCGCTGGCGCACCGCATGGCCGACGACGTGGTCAAGGCCGCGACGGGCCGCGACGGCATCGCGCGCACGCGCATCGCTTTCGCCAACAACCGCACCGGCCACAAGGAAATCTGGGTCATGGACTACGACGGCGAGAACGTCAAGCGGCTGACCAACGACCGCTCGATCTCGCTCCTGCCCCGCTTCTCGCCCGACGGGCGGCGCCTGGCCTACACGAGCTACAAGGACGGCAACCCCGACCTCTGGCTGCTCGACCTCGAGACGGGCCACGCGAAGGTGTTCTCCGAGGCTCAGGGCCTCAACATCGCGGGCGGCTTCTCGCCCGACGGCACGCGCCTCTTGATGACGCTCTCGCGCGGCAAGAGCCCGAACCTCTTCGTCAAAGACGTCGCCGGCGGCGAAGCCGAGCGCCTGACGAGCCACTTCGGCGCCGACAGCACGCCGACGTTCTCCCCCGACGCGCGACAGGTCGCCTTCGTCTCCGACCGCTCCGGCAATCCCCAGATCCACGTGCTCGACATCCCGACGAAGAAGATCACGCGCCTGACGAGCCTGAACTGGTGCGACGCGCCCGCGTGGTCGCCGACGGGCGAGTGGATCGCGTTCTCCGGCCGCGCGCACAACAAGGACAAGATGGACATCTTCCTCGTCGACGTGACGGGCGGCCAGGTGCGCCAGCTCACGCACGGCGAGGGCAGCAACGAGGACCCCGCGTGGTCGCCGGACGGGCGCTTCCTGGCGTTCTCCTCGACGCGCGGCAAGCGCTCGCAGGTGTGGGTGATGGACAACGACGGGTCGGCGCCGCGCCTCATGGCCGACGTCCCGGGCGCGAGCGTCACGCCCCACTGGTCGCCGGTCCCGAAGTAATCAGCGCGCCGGCAGCGACAGCGTGAAGCGCGCCCCGCCGCCGGCGGGGCTCTCGAGCTCGACGGTGCCGCCGTGCTTCTGCGCGATGCGCAGCGCCGCGGAGAGCCCGAGCCCGGAGCCGTCCTTCTTCGTCGTGAAGAAGGGCTGAAAGATCCTCTCCTGCTCCTCGCGCGCGACGCCGGCCCCGTCGTCGGCGACGGTCAGCCGGTGCATGCCGGCCCGCGTGGCCGCGTCGAGCCGGACCCTGCCGCCGCGCGGCGAGGCCTCGACTCCGTTCTGCAGGAGCGCCACGAGCGCCTCCTGGATCAGCGACTCGTCGCCGCGGGCGGGCATCGGAGCGCCCAGGCCCGCGGACTGCAGGCGCACGCCCCGGCCCTCGGCCTGCGCGGCGACGCGGGCGAGGGCCCGCTCGGCGGGGACGCGCAGGTCGAGGGACTCGGTGTCCATCTCCTCGATGCGGCCCAGGTCGAGCAGGTTTTTGAGGATCTCCTTGCAGCGCTGGACCTCCTCGCCGATCTGCTCGAGCTCCTTGAGGAGCTTCTTGTCGGAGGCGTGCCGGTGCGCGGCGACCTCGGCGTTGACGGCGATCGTCGTCAGCGGCCCCTTGATGCGGTGCGCGACTTCGGCGGCGACCTGGCCCAAGGTCGCGAGGCGCTCCACCTGGATCAGGCGCTCGTCGTAGCGCTTCTTCTCCTCTTCCTGGGCGGCTTTCGCGTCGAGGCCGAGGAGCATCAGCAGCGCCGAGGCGGTGGCGAGGAACATCGTCCTCAGCCAGTACTGCGAGCCGTAGTCCGTGAGCAGGTGCGCGCGGTGCAGGGCGATCGCGTACAGCAGGACGACGACGGCCGCGACGAACAGGCTCTGCTTCGGGCTGCGCGACAGCGCCGAGGCCGAGCACGACGATCAGGTAGATCAGGTACAGCTCCGAGCGCGGCTGGATCCAGACCAGCACCACGGTCGCCAGCGCGGCGTCCCCGAGGAACAAGCCGGCCTGCAGCCACCAGCGCGAGAGCGCGTTCTCCGAGACGAAGCGCAGCGTCGCCATCGAGACCGTCAGCGCGGTCAAGAGAAGGGCGAACCGGCCCTGCCAGCCCTCGTGATCGCGCTCTTGATAAAGGAAGAGCAGCAGCAGCACGGCCATGAACAGGCCTTGGAACGCGAAGTAGACGGCCCGTCGCTTAGGGGCAAGGCGGTAGCCGATCTTCGGCACGGTCTCGACGAGGTCGCCGCGCCTTCCGAGCTTCTTGCGCAGGTTCTTGATGTGCGTGTCGAGGCTGCGCGTCTCGACGGAGCCGCCGTACGAGGAGGTGTTCTCGATGAGGAATTGCCGCGTCAGCGCCTTGCCCGCGTGGCTGAGCAGGAGGAACAGCACCTCGAACTCGCGCGCCTGCAGCTTGAGAGGCGTGCCGTCGATCTCGGCGACGCGGGCCTCGGCGTCCATGCGCAGCCCGCCCGCCTCCACGGCGCGGCCGGCGCCCGGGCCGGGGCCGTAGCGGCGCAGGACGGCCTGGATGCGCGCGAGCAGCTCCATCGCGCCGAACGGCTTGACGACGTAGTCGTCGGCGCCGAGGTTCAGCGCGAGCACCTTGTCTCCCTCGCTCGACATGCCCGTCAGCATGATGACGGGGATGCCGCCGGTCGCGGCGTTGGCGCGCAGGGACTTCAGGACGACGCGGCCGTCCCCGCCCGGCAGGCGCACGTCGAGCAGGATCAGGTCGGGCTTGGAGTCCACGGCCTCGCCGAGGGCCTTCGACGGGTCGGACACGTGCCGCGAGGTGAAGCCCGTCCCGAGGGACAGGGTCTTCTCGATGGCCTCGACGATCTTGGGATCGTCCTCGACGATCAGCACGCGCGGCATGGCCCGATCATAGCCAATTCACAAATTGACCACAAACAATACGGGCGAAGTTCACGCGTTTCTGTTACACTTTCGCCATGCGCCGACAACCCGTTTCCCGCGCCGGCTTCACGCTGATCGAGCTGCTGGTCGTCGTCCTCATCATCGGCATCCTGGCCGCGATCGCGGTCCCTCAGTACTTCAAGGTCGTCGAAAAGGGGCGCTTCTCCGAGGCCACGTCGTGCTTCTCGGTCATCAAGGGCGCGCAGGAGCGCTACAACCTCAAGAACAACACCTACACGGGCGCCGCGGCCGATCTCGACGTCAACTGCGCGGCCGGCAAGGCGTTCGGCGCGGTGGCGCTGACGGGCGGCTCGGGCGCCTTCACGGCGACCCTCACGCGCATCGCCCCGCTGCCGACCACCTACGGCGCCTACACCGTCACCTTCATCTCGCCCGGCGGCAACCTGACCTGCAGCCAGGCCAACTGCACGACCGACCTGCTTCCCTGACGGAATTCACAAATCGCCCACATTTAACCCAAGCGCGGCCGGGGCGCAAGTGCTACACTGGCGTCATACGCAGTACACGTTTTCGGAGGAGAATAGAATGAAACTGAACGCGAATCGCAGAGGGCAGTCGGGCTTCACCTCATCGAGCTGCTGGTCGTCGTCCTCATCATCGGTATCTTGGCCGCGATCGCGGTTCCGCAGTACTTCAAGGTCGTCGAGAAGGGCCGGTTCTCCGAGGCCACGTCGTGCTTCTCGGTCATCAAGGGCGCCCAGGAGCGCTACCTCCTGAAGAACAACACCTACACCGCGGTCGTCGGCGACCTCGACGTGACCTGCGCGACGGGCAAGGCCTTCGGCGCCCCGGCGCTGACCGGCGGCACGGCCACCTTCACGGCCACGCTGACGCGCATCGCGCCCCTGCCCACGACGTACGGCGCGTACGTGGTCACCTACATCGGCCCGGCCGGCACGCTCGGCTGCAGCCAGGCGAACTGCATCACGGACCTCCTGCCGTAAACGGGGACCGCCCGAACAACCCGGGAGCGGCCTCCGCCGCTCCCGGGTTTATTTTTAAATGGCGGCATTCATTTTGACGTCGCCGCCTAAATGTCGCGAGCAATTCAAAAAAGTTCTGCTACACTCAACATGGCCGGAAACTCCAGGAGAACCATGAACACGAACAAGCGCCGTAACGCGGGCTTCACTTTGATCGAGCTGCTGGTCGTCGTCCTCATCATCGGTATCCTGGCGGCGATCGCGGTTCCGCAGTACTTCAAGGTCGTCGAGAAGGGCCGGTTCTCCGAGGCCACGTCCTGCTTCTCCGTCCTCAAGGGCGCCCAGGAGCGCTACAAGCTCAAGTCGAACACCTACACCGCGGTCGTCGCCGACCTCGACGTGACCTGCGCGGCCGGCAAGGCCTTCGGCGCCCCGGCGCTGACCGGCGGCACGGCCACCTACACGGCGACGCTGACGCGCATCGCGCCGCTGCCGACGACGTACGGCGCGTACGTCGTGACCTACATCGGCCCGGCCGGCACGCTCGGCTGCAGCCAGGCGAACTGCATCACCGACCTCCTGCCTTAACGCGCGCCGTCAGCGCTTGAACGAAGCCGCCCGGGCGACCGCCCGGGCGGCTTCTTCTTGCGCGCGGCCGCGAGCGCGTCGGACGGGGCGTCGGCCAGGCGCGCCTCGAGGTGGGGCAGCGCCTCGGCGGCGCGGCCCTCGGCGAGCAGCGCGGCGCCGAGCTCGCCGCGCGCGGGGCTGAAGCCCGGGTCGCGCTCGACGGCCGCCGACCAGAACGCGACCTGCCCGCTCCAATGCCGGATCTCTCTCCGGGACAGGATTATCAATCCGAGAGACAGCGCCGAGACGGCGGCCCAGGCGCGCGGCGTGCGCGCGGCCGAACCCGCGAGAACGAAGAGCCCGAGAACGCCGAGGTAGCCGTAGGCGAGGTAGACGTACACCGCGCCGTTCTGCGACGACAGCGCCGGGGGCAGGACGGCGGCGGCGTAGGCCGTCCAGGCGAGCAGCGCCCACGGGCGCTCGCGCCGGCGCGCCCACAGCCAGGCCGTCAGCGCTCCCGCGCCGGCGAGCGCCAGCCAGGCTCCCGCTCCGGCGCCGTGCAGGCCGTAGGCCGCGCGGTACCCGCCGGGCGAGAACAGCAGTCCCGCGTACAGCCACAGCGCGCGGGCGGCCGCGCCGGGCTCGAACGCGGCCGCGTACGCCTCGCGGCTCTTGGCGAGCATGGTCAACGAGGCGGCCGCCACGGCGAGGACGGCGAACGGGGCCTTCTCCGCCCAGACCCAGACGCGCGCGCGGTCGAAGGGGTCGCCGGGGCGCGCGCGCAGGCGCCCGAGGGGCCAGTAGTCGAGGCCCACGAGCACGGCGGGCAGGCTCAGGCTCTTCCAGCGGAACAGCAGCGAGACGAGGTACAGCGCGAACACGCCCGCGACGCGCGCGCGGGAGGTCCCGCCGAGATAGACGAAGATCGCGAGCAGGAAGAACAAGGTCGAGAGCATGTCCGGCAGCTCGATGGCCCAGGCCACCGTGTTCGCCTGGAACGGATGGACCGCGAACAGCAGCGCCGCGAGGAAGGCCGACTCCTCGGGCCGCGGGTGCCCGCCCGCGCGCAGCAGGCGCCGCGCGGCGGCGAACAGCGCGGCGCAGACGAGCCAGTGCGCCCCGAGGTTCGCGGCGTGGTAGGCCGCCGGGGAGAGGCCCGCGGCCGCGTGGACCGCCGCGAACGACGCCCAGCCGAGCGGCATGTACGTCGTCAGCCAGGTCGTGGCGAACATCCAGGCCAGCCGCGCGCGGTCGAGGCCGTGCACGCCGGCGTTCTCGACGATCAGCGCGAAGTCGTCGAAGACGAAGCCGTGCCCGAGGATCGGGCCGAAGGCGGCGAGCACCGCGAGAAGGAGGGCCCCGAGCGCCCAGGCGGTCTTCATCGGGGAAAAAGCTACCATTTCGCGGTGAATCCCCGGCGCCGCCTGGTCCTCGTGCTCGCCGCGGCCGCGGCCTTCGCCGCGTGGACGCCGTCGCTGTCGGGCTCCTTCCTCAAGGACGACGAAAGCAACTTCGTCGCCAACCCCGCGGTCCACGACCCGTCGCGCTGGCACGAGTTCTTCTGGCGCAAGGCCTCGAACAGCCGCGACAAGGAGTTGACCGTCGCCTACCGCCCGCTGGCGACGCTCTCCTACGCGGCGCAGGCGCGCGCCGTCGGGCTGAACCCCTTCTTCTTCCACCTCGCCGACGCCGCGGGACACGCCGCCAACGCCGCGCTCGTCCTCCTGCTGGCCTGGGAGCTGACGGGCAGCCTGCCCGCCGCCGCCGCGGGCGCGGTCCTCTTCGCGCTGCACCCGGTCCAAGCCGAGAGCGTCGCCTACGTCAGCGGCGCGCGCCCGTCGGTGTGGTCGACCTTCTTCTGCCTGCTGGCGCTGCTCGCGCGCACGCGCGGACGGCGCGGCCTCTCGCTCGGGCTGTTCGCGGCGGGAGCCCTTTTCAAGGAGAGCGCGCTCGCCTTGCCGCTCGCGCTGGCCGCCTGGGACCGGGCCCTGACGAAGAAGAGCCTTCGCGTCATGGCGCGGGACCTGTGGCCGTACTTCGCGCTGGCCGCGGCGGTCGCCGCGACGCGCTCCGTCGTCCTCGTCCGCACGACCGACAGCGGGCTCTTCGGCGGGACGCTCGCCTCGCACGCGTTCTTCGCGCTGACCGGACTGTTCACGCAGGTCCGCTCCCTTCTCTGCCCCGAGCGTCTCTCGCTCTACTACACGCTTCCCGTCCCGCCGGACCGCGGGCCGGCTCTATGGGGCGGCGTGGCGCTCGCCGCCGTCGCCGGCGCCCTGGCCTGGGGCGCCGTCCGCCGCCGCGCCTGGCTCGCCGGGCTCGGCTGGTTCTGCGCCTTCCTCCTGCCGACCTCGAACCTCGTCATCCCGGTCGCGACCTTGGCCAACGACCGGTACCTCTACAGCGCGCTGGCCGGCCTGGCCCTGCTCGCGGCGCACGCGGCCGCGCGCCTGCCGCGGCGCTGGGCCTGGGCGCCCGCGGCCGCGCTGGCCGCGTGGCTGCTCCCGCTCGCCGCCGCCCGCCAGGCCGATTGGGGCTCGGACTTCACGATCGACCTCGCCTCGCACGCGGCGCGTCCCGACGCCGCCGCGAGCGCCGTGCTCGCGATCGACTACTTCAACTGGGGGATGGACGCGCGCGCCGACGAGCTCGTGCGCGAGGGCTCGCCCGCCGGCCCGCGCCGTCGGTGCGCGCCCACCTCGGCGCCGTCGCCGCCCACATCGAGCGCGCGCGAAAGCCGGTAGGCCCATTGTCGTCGAAAAACGGGACCATCGGCCCTTCAGGGCGCCGCTAGCGCTTTCGTAAGATCGGGTCATGAACCTGATCTCCTTGCGCCGCGCCGTCGCGTCCGCCGTTTCCCTCTCCCTCGTCGCCGCCTGCCCCGGCCTGGCTCCGTACGCCGCCGCGCAGACCGTGCGCGCGAGCGCGGCGAACGCGGGAAGCGCGGCCCCCGCGGCCGTGCCCGCGATGGGCTTCGGCGGCGCCGCCTCCTTCGCCCCGGCGCTGACCCCGTCCTTGCTCGGCCTCACCCCGAGCCTCGGCGCCCCGTCCGCGCCGGCGCCCATGGCCCTCGCTCCCGTCTCCGCGGCGAAAGTTTCCGCCGCCGCGTCGGTCGCGGCCGTTCCGACCGTCGCCGCCGCTCCGATCCCCGCGGCCCTGGCGAAGACCAACGTCGCCGCGGCCTCCAAGGAGGTCTCGACCTCGCTCGAGGCCGCCGGCGCGATCAAGGACGCCTCCCCTCCTCCGCCGCCGGCGTCGGCCGCGAGCTCGAGGCCGCGCTGACGGGCTTCGCGGCGCTGCGCCGCGGCGAGTCGCTCGCCGCTGCCTCCGCCGGCGAGATGGGCCGCTTCGGCGAGGCCTCGCATCAGCTCGCGCGCCCCGCCGGCGACTCGATCCGCGAGGCCGCCGCCTCGTCGAGCGAGGACGGCGTCCCGGCCCCGCCCTCCGCCAACGGCCCCTCGTCGCGCGGGCCGTCGAACAACGGTCCGTTCTGGCCGCGCCTGCTCTCCGCCGGCCTGGCGCTGGCGCCCGCCATCCTGCTCGGCCTGCCGCTGCTGTCGGCCTCCGCGTACCTCGTCGGCGGCCTCGTCATCGCGTCGAGCTTCACGCTCGCCGTCATGCCGTTTCTCGGAGAATCCTCCCCCAAGATCCTGAGAGCCGCTCCCGGCCTGACGCTCGCCGCCCTCGGCGTCGCGGTCGCCGGCGTCTCGCTGTCGCTGTCCTTCGGCCTCGGCGTCGCCGTCGCCCCCGCGCTCGCCTGGACCGGCGCGCTGGCGCTCGTCGGCGGCTGGGGCCTGACGCGCTACGGCCTCGGCAAGTCCGAGGGCCGCTACGGCTCCTACGGCTCGATCGAGACCTTGTCCGCGTTCTTCGGCGGCCTGGCCGCGATGACGGGCGTGGCCCTCGCGGCTTCGACGCCGCTCGGCTGGCTGGGCTCGGGCCTTCTCTGGATTTCATATCCGCTCTCGGCCGCGCTGTGGTTCCACCTGCCGGGCTGGGTGGGCAAGGGCGTCGGCAACGTGTTCGAGGGCCTGTGGCTCGGCGCCAAGGGCCTCTCGCGCGTGCTGACCTCGATCCACCGCGACACCGTCCTGCTCGACCGCCTGCAGAACTTCTCCAAGCGACATTGGAACGCCTCGAAGTGGAACGGCGTCTGGCTCGCCGTGATGTGGACGCCGATCATGCTCGCCGAGGCCGTCATGTACGCGCTCTCGGGCCTGGGCGGCCTGTACGTCGGCGCGGTCTCCGCGCCGGTCAACTTCGCGTGGGGCGCGGTCCACAAGCTGCGGCCGGGCTCCAAGGCCGACGTGTACCTGGCCGAGGCCGCGCGCCTGGTCTTCGACAACGTCCAGAACGGGAAAGTCACCCGCTACAATCCTCTCGCGGCGAAGCTGATCCCCGTCGCGAACTCGCCGAAGTTCCTCGTCAGCGCCATGGGCTCCGTCGGCCTGCGCCTGCTGCAGCTCGGCTGGCTCCTTTATACCGCGATCGCGACGCCGCTGCTCGCCGTCGGCGGCCTGATCCTCGGCTTCTCCCGCCTCAAGGACTACGACGAGAAGCGCCACAGCCCTTCCTCCCTCAGGGTCACGCGCGACGACTCGCCCTCGGAGAAGCCCGCCGAGCCCTCGGAGCCGTCGGAGCCCGGAACGCCGGCCAAGGCGCCGATCGCGCCGAAGCTGATCGCCGTCGCGCTGGCGCTCGTGCCGGCGTACTTCTTCGGCCTGCCGATTCTCGCCGGAGCCTCCTTCATTCAAATCTCGCTCTACTTCGCGCTCGTCCTGCCGCTCGCGGCGATGCCCTTCATGGGCAAGGCGCCGATGTGGGCCAAGTCGCTGGCCGGCCGCGCGATGTTCTACAACGGCCTCGTGTTCCTGCTCAACGGCAACGCGATTTTGGTCGGCCTGCTCGCGATGCTGGGCGGCTGGGGCTTCCAGCAGTGGGTCAAGAAGACGCAGAAAGAGGGCGGCAACTTCGACGAGGCCGAGCTCGGCGCGTTCTTCGGCGCGCTCGGCGCCGCGGCGGCGATCGGCGCGGTGTGGGCCGGCTTCCTCGGCGGCTGGATCGGCTGGGGCACGCTCGGCCTCGCGGCCGCGACGAGCCCGTTCCTCCTGATGCACCTGCCGGAGTGGGTGTGGCGCGGCGTGCGCGGCGTCTTCAGGTCCTTCGCCGAGTCCATCGAGTCCTACTCCGACGTCGCCGGCTTCTGGCACGAGGACACCGAGTTCCGCTCGAACCTGAAGTCTCACGCGAACCACTGGCTCAAGAAGACGTACTGGAACGGCGTGTGGCTGTCGGTCATCTGGGTGCCGGTCGGCTTGATCCAGCTCGCCGAGTGGACCGTTTCGATCGCGCTCGGCCTCGTCTCCGGCCTGCTGCGCTCGCCGTTCGCCTTCGCGGCGGCGGCGTTCGAAAAGGCGGCGCCCGATACCAAGAAGGCTCGCTTCGCCGACGGCCTGCTGACGGGCTGGACCTCCGCGGCGGAGGGCTCCAAGTCCGTCTTCGACCGGATGGTCGCCGGCCTCAAGCCCGCGATGAACGACAAGACGGCCGTCACCGGGCGCCCGACGGCGAAGGCGATGGGCGCGTTCTTCGTCGCTCGCCTGGCGCAGCTTCTGTGGCTCGCGGGCGTGCTCGTCATGAACGCCGCCGGCATCGCCTTCCTGATCGGCCTCTACCGCGGCGTCCGCGCCGCGATCAATCCTCCGGCTAAGCCCGACTAGCCCCCGGGCCGACGGACTTATCCCCAAGGCTCTCGCGCGAGAGCCTTGGGGATAACTTTTCTACTTCAGCGGCTTGCCGAAACCCCGAAAGGTCCAGCCCCGCTCGAACAGGACTTTCGCGTCGTGCTCGCGCGTCAGATACCAGTCGTCGCGCGAGGCCTCGACGACCTTGTAGCCCGCTTCGGAGACCTCGCTGACGAGGGCGATGTGAGAGATCCAGCCCTTCTCCCCGCGGCTCAGGAACACGACGTCGCCGGGCTTCGGCGGACCCTTCATGTCGAGGCAGCCGTTGTGCTTGCAGTACAAGTACAGGTTGCGCGCCCGGCGGTCGAAGTAAGGATCCCCGGGGCCGCCGTCCAACGGGCCGTAGTGCTCCGGGTGCTTCCGGTAGTCGGCTTCGAGGAGCCGGCGCAGCGACGTGCCCGCGTTGCGGTAGGCCAGGCGCGGGACATCCATGCAGACGATGAGGCCGATCCGTCCCCCGGCGTCGCCGTACATGCCCTGGACCGGATCGTAGAGCACGCCGACCAGTTTGCGCGCCTCCGCCACGATTTTCGCCCGGTCGGCCTTTGCGTTCCACGACGGCGGCTCGGCCGCCGACCCGCGGTAGAGATGCGGCTCGACGAGCACCGCCGCCGCCACGGGGACCAGCAGCGGCGACATGAGCAGGAGCAGGACTTTCGCCGCGGTCGAGGCCGTCATGCCGTCGATACGCTCGCCGGTCGAGGAAGCTTACAGGCTTGCTAAAATACGGGCATGAGATTCCTGATCCTCGGCTCCGGCTTCCAGGGGCGCGCCTGCGCCTACGACATGCTCCGCAACCCCGCGGTGACGGAGGTCGCGCTGTGCGACATGTCCGCCGCGAACCTCGCGTCGGCCAAGAAGTTCCTGGCCAAGGTCTCGAACGGCCGCGCCAAGTTCAAGAGGCTCGACGCCTCCAAGCCCGCCGCCGTCCAGAAGGCCCTCAAGGGCTACAGCGCGCTCGTCTCCTGCGTGCCCTACTTCCTCAATCTCCCGCTCGCCAAGGCCGCGATCGCCGCGCGCGTGCACTACGTCGACCTCGGCGGCAACACCGACATCGTCAAGAAGGAGATCGCGCTGCACCCGCTCGCGGTGAAGGCCGGCGTGTCGATCCTTCCCGACAACGGCCTCGGCCCGGGCATGATCTCGACGCTCGCCGTCCACGCGATGTCGATGCTCGACCGCGCCGACGAGGTCTTGATCCGCGACGGCGGCCTGCCGCAGAAGCCGGTCGCGCCGATGAACTACATGCTCACGTTCTCCGAGCACGGCCTCATCAACGAGTACGTCGCGCCCGCCACCGCGCTGCGCAAGGGCAAGGTCGTCTCGATCCCCGGCCTCTCGGAGACCGAGCTCATCGACGTGCCGTCGATCGGGCGCTGCGAGGCCGCGCACGCGGCCGGCGGGCTCTCCACGCTCGCCGAGACCTACGCCGGCAAGGTCCAGACGATGGACAACAAGCTCATCCGCTACCCCGGCCATATCGCGGTCATCAACGCGATGACCGCCATGGGCTTCTTCGACGACAAGCCGCGCGAGGTGCGCAAGGGAGTCAAGGTCGCGCCGCGCGAGCTCGCCGCGAAGCTGTTCCGCGAGCACTTCCACCGCCCCGGCGACGAGGACATGGTCGTGATCCACAACACCGTGCGCGGAATAAAGGACGGACGGCCGGCCGAGATCGTCCACTCGCTCGTCGACCGCGGCGACAAGGCCAACGGCATGACGGCCATGATGCGCACGACGGGGTTTCCCGCGTCCATCGTGGCCCAGATGGCCGCCGACGGGCGCGGGCGCATCAAGCCCGGCGCCTATCCCGTCGAGCTCGGCGTGCCGCCGGAGCCGTTCATCGACGAGGCGCGCAAGCGCGGCTTCGACCTGACCTGGAAGTTCCGCTGGCTCGACGGCGCGGCCTCCGAGGCCGCCGCGATCGCGACGGCCGTCTAGCGCTTCGGCGTTCCCAGGCCCGAGAGCACGAGGATCAGCCCGCCGGCAATCGTCCCGGTGATCGGGAAGGGGATCGCCGCCGCCAGCGCCCCGGCGAAGGCTTTCGCGCGCGCCAGCCGCGGCGGATCGCCGCGCAGGCGGCTCTGGATCGTCAGGATAGCGGAGTAGACGATCGCGAACGCCGCGAAGGACATCACCACGACCGACGCCGGGCCCAGCGACCACTCGAGGCCGAAGCACG
The DNA here is from genome assembly GCA_023213235.1 of Elusimicrobiota bacterium. GTDB lineage: Bacteria > Elusimicrobiota > Elusimicrobia > UBA1565 > UBA9628 > GWA2-66-18. The sequence goes on from CP096137.1 coordinate 2,897,353, forward strand.
CCCAGTCGACGGCCAGGATGGCCGCGCCGCTGGCGGGGTGGAAGAAGGTCGGGCGAGTCGAGACGGGCCGGTCGGTCACCGGGCCTGATTATGCTTCTTTTCGGACTGCGCCTCGAGCCGTTCCTTCTCGTGGGCGAGCTGGGCCAGCGCCTGGGCGGCGACGTCGCGCAGGTCCTCGTTCTGCTTCATCACGCGCTCGAGGGCCTGGGCGAGGTTGTCCATGACCGAGTTGACGGCGCGCACGGAGCGCGCGACCTCGGGGTCGATGTCGTCCTCGTAGCGGATGCCCCAGCCGCCGTTGGCGAGCTTCTCGAGCGCGAGGCGGATCTCGAGATTGTTGATGCGCTCCTCGCGGCTGCGCACGCGCTCGGCCATGACGGCCGTGAAGAACGCCATCACATGGAAGAACGCGAAGCGCAGGAGCAGGTTCGTCGTCGGCATGTCGACGGCGACGTGGCCCTTGTTCCACATCGCGGCGTAAAGCAGGCTCGCGACCGTGCCGATCAGGAAGCTGTGCCAGACCTTCGTCATCAGCGCCGACATGAACATGATGAGGAAGAACATCAGGTAGAGCTCGTCGTCGAAGCCCTCGCTGAAGTACATGAGGCTGCCGACCACGAGGATGTCCCACAGGAAGGCCGCCGACTGGGCGTTCGGCGTGGCCAGGCGCCGGTCGTCGCTCTTCCACAGGACGAAGCTCGTGAAGAGGTGGAAGGCGGCGAGCACGAACGGGGCGAGCTCGAGGACCTTCTCCTGACGCTGGCTGTGGACCAGCATCAGGAGCATCGAGAGGAACAGCACGCCCCGGAAGGCGAAGGCGGTGGTGCGGTCGTCGAGAGAGAAGGCCTTCAAGCCTTCGTAGAGTAGCCCCGGAGAGGGGCATTCTCAAGACCCCTAGGTCTTTTGTTTACCTATCGTTCATATCGGGAAAACGCTTAATAAAGCGGCACTTTTCCGTCTATCTCACGGGACCAGGCGTCGATGCCGCCGGTCAGGTTGACGGCGTCGAAGCCCGCCTGCCGGAGATGATGGACCGCGTGGGCCGAGCGCATGCCGTGATGGCACATCACGACCAGCGGGCGGTCCTTGGGCAGCTCCGCGAGGCGCCCCGGAAGCTCGCCCAGCGGGATCAGCACGGCCCCCTCCAGGCGCGCGGTCTCGTATTCCTCGGGCTGCCGGACGTCCAGCAGGAGGTGGGGCGTCTTCTCGCGGCGAAACGCCGCGTACTCGGAGACGGTCATGGACGTATTGTAGCCGAATCTGTTAGGATCGGCGTCCATGAACAAGAACCTTTTCGCCGTCCTCGCCGCCTCCGCCGCCCTGGCCCTGTCCGCCTGCGACAAGAACGCGCCCGACTCCCCGCGGAGTCGGCCGCCCCGGCGCCCGCCGCCGCGCCCGCCGGCGCGATGCCCGCCGCCGCCGCGAACCCCGCCCTGCTCTCGCCGGAAACGGCCAACGAGAAGGCGCCGGAGAAGTTCAAGGTGAAGCTCGTCACGACGAAGGGCGACATGACCATCGAGGTCACCCGCGCGTGGTCGCCGAACGGCGCCGACCGGTTCTACAACCTCGTGAAGATCGGCTTTTACGACGAGACCGCGTTCTTCCGCATCGTCAACGGCTTCATGGCCCAGATCGGCATCCACGGCGACCCGAACGTGATGGCGAAGTGGCGCTCGGCCAATATCATGGACGACCCGCAGGCCGGCCAGTCCAACAAGCCCGGCTACGTGACCTTCGCCAAGACCGGCATGCCCAACAGCCGCTCGACGCAGTTCTTCATCAACTTCGGCGACAACTCGTTCCTCGACGGCCAGGGCTTCACGCCGTTCGGCCGCGTCGTCGACGGGACGCCCGTGGTCGGCTCGCTGAACCTCGAGTACGGCGAGGCTCCGGATCAGGGCGCGATCCAGAACCAGGGCAACGCCTACCTGAAGGCGAACTTCCCGCGTCTCGACTACATCAAGACCGCGCGAATCGTTCCCTGACCTTCGGCCGCGTCAGCGCGTAGAGCACCGCGACGGCGAGCAGGCCGTCGAGGGCGTACAGGAACCAGCGGAAGTCGTCGAGAAAGCCGGGCGGGAACTCGCGCGCCGCGTCCACCGTGGCCCTCGCGATGCCCGCGGCCGGGTGCTTCCACCACAGCGTGGCCAAGGTGAACAGCTCGAGGCCTATCGCGAGCCGGCGCGCCCACTCCCGGCGCGCGAGAAGCCCCAAGCCCGCCGCGATCGCCGCCGCGCGGATCGCGCAGGACACGGCGTAGCGCAAGAGCATGACCTGATAAGGAAGGTACTCGTAGACCTCGGCGTAGAGGCGGAAGCGCAAGGTCGGCAGCGAGATCACCCCGGAGAGCAGGAGGAGCGCCGCGGCGGCGCCGGCCGCGAAACGGGCTTCCGCGGGATCGTATTGAGGGCTTCGGGCTCCTTCCACCCGGCCAGTATAACATCTGCTAAAATGCTTCTTAGCGGGATGACAAGGGGCGCCATTGGACCATAGATCGAAGTCGCAGCAGGAGCAGGACGCCAAAGACCTGCAGAAGATGGGGTACGCGCAGGAGCTTCTGCGCGACATGGGCGGCTTCTCCAACTTCGCCATCAGCTTCTCGGTCATCTCGATTCTGACCGGCGCCACCCAGCTGTACGGCTACGGCCTCCAGCACGGCGGCCCCGCCCAGATGAGCTTCGGTTGGCTCCTGGTTTCGATTTTCACGATGATGGTCGCGCTGTCCATGGCCGAGCTCGCCTCCGCCTACCCGACCGCCGGCGCGCTGTACCACTGGTCGAGCTTCCTCGGCGGCCGCGCGATGGGCTGGTTCACCGCCTGCTTCAACACCATCGGGCAGTTCGCCATCCTGGCGGGCATCGACTGGGGCCTGGCGAACTTCGTCATCGGCCTGACGGGCCTGACGCCGTCGCCGTCCATGACGATCAAGGTCTTCACCGCGCTGATGTTCTCCCACGCTCTGCTCAACCACCTCGGCATCCGGATCGTGTCCTGGCTCAACGACTTCTCCGCCTGGTACCACATGGCGGTCGTGCTGTTCCTCCTCGTCGTTCTCGGCATGCGCGGCTTCGCCCAGCCGGTGAGCTTTCTCTTCACCTTCAACGCCGCGGACGGCTTCAAGCCGTCGTACAGCTTCATCGTCGGCCTGCTGCTCGCTCAGTGGACCTTGACCGGCTACGACGCCTCCGCCCACGTCTCCGAGGAGACCCACGATCCGCGCCGCAACGCGCCCTGGGGCATCTTCATCGCGGTCGTCGTCTCCGTCGTCTTCGGCTTCCTGATGCTGGCCGCGATCACGCTCTCGATCCCCGATCTCGCGCAGGCGACCGCCTTCGGCGACAGCGCCTTGATCGAGGTGATGAAGCTGCGCCTGGGCCCGGGCCTCGGCTCTCTGCTCGTGTGGCTGATCTGCGGGGCGATGTGGCTGTGCGGACTGGGCGCCATGACCTCGGCCTCGCGGATGGTGTTCGCCTTCTCGCGCGACGGCGGCCTGCCCGCGCACAAGGTCTGGGCCGCGGTCAGCAAGCGGTTTCAGACCCCCGCCAACGCGATCTGGGGCCTGTTCGCCTTCGCCCTCCTGCTCGCGATCTCGGTCAAGGACTACAGCGCGGTGCTGTCCATCGCGGTGATCTGCCTTTACGTCTCCTACGGCCTGCCCATCGTCGCGCGTCTGTATGCCCGCGCGACCGGCCATGGCGGAGAGATCGGCCCGTGGCATCTCGGGAAATTCAGCACGCCGGTCGCCGTCGTCGCCGTCCTCTGGATCGCCTTCATCTCCGTGCTCTTCGTCCTCCCCCCAACCAGCAGGCCGGAGCCATGATGTGGAAGGCCGTCGCCGTCCTGCTCGTGATCTGGTTCGGCTGGTCGCGCGCCCGCTTCAAGGGCCCCAAGTACCACCTTTAGGAGAAAGTCCATGAAAACCGCGGTCAAGCCCTCCGCCAAGACCTATCAGATGCTCGTCGACGGCAAGCTCGTCTCCGCGGCCGCGACGCGCGACATCACCGACCCCGGCAGCGGCGAGCTCCTCGGCAAGGTGCCGGAGTGCGGGCGCGACGAGGTCAAAAGGCGATCCTCGCCGCGCGCAAGGCGTTCGACGAGGGCCCCTGGCGCAAGACCACCGCGCAGGACCGCGGCAAGTTCCTGTTCAAGATCGGAGACCTCATCCGCGCCAACGCCAAGGCGCTGGCCGAGCTCGAGGTCCGCAACATGGGCAAGCCGCTCGCCGAGGCCGAGTACGACGTCGCCGACGCGGCGAACTGCTTCGAGTTCTACGGGGGCCTGGCCACCAAGCTGCACGGCGAGACGATGTCGGTGCCGGCCAATTCCCTCTCCTTCGTGGTCCGCGAGCCGGTCGGCGTCTGCGGCCAGATCATCCCGTGGAACTACCCGCTCCTCATGGCCGCATGGAAGCTCGCGCCGGCGCTGGCGGCGGGGTGCACGGTCGTTCTCAAGCCGTCCGAGCTGACGCCGCTGACCGCGCTCGAGCTCGCGAAGCTGATCCTCGAGGCGGGGCTTCCCGCCGGCGTCGTCAACATCGTGACGGGCCCGGGCAAAGACGCCGGCGAGGAGCTCGCCGAGTCGCCGCTCGTCGACAAGATCGCCTTCACGGGCGGCACGGTCACGGGCCGCAAGATCGCGATCGCCGCGACGGGCAACCTCAAGAAGACGACGCTCGAGCTCGGCGGCAAGAACCCGAACATCGTGTTCGCCGACGCCGACTTCGAGTCCGCCGTCGACGGCGCGCTGTTCGCGGCCTTCGCCAACCAGGGCGAGGTGTGCTCCGCCGGCTCTCGCCTGCTCGTCGAGAAGAGCATTCACAAGAAGTTCGTCGCCGCGATGCTGGCCAAGATCCCCAAGATCAAGCTCGGCCACGGCCTGACGCCCGGCGTCAAGATGGGCCCGCTCGTCTCCGCGGCGCACCGCGAGAAGGTCGAGGCCTACATCGCGATCGGCAAGAAGGAGGCAAAGCTCGTCTGCGGCGGCGGCCGCCCCAAGGGTCTCGAGGCCGGCAATTTCGTCGAGCCGACCATCTTTGACGACGCGACTCCGTCGATGCGCATCGCGCGCGAGGAGATTTTCGGACCGGTGATGACCGTCATCCCGTTCAAGGATGAGAACGAGGCGGTCCGCATAGCCAACGACAGCGACTACGGCCTGGCCGCCGGCGTGTGGACGCTCAACGTCAACCGCGGCATCCGCGTCCTCAAGGAGCTGCGCGCGGGCATCACCTGGCTCAACACGTATCATCCGACCTTCAACGAGATGCCGTGGGGCGGCTACAAGCAGAGCGGCAACGGGCGGGAGCTCGGGCTGTACGGGATCCAGGCCTACCTCGAAACCAAGCAGATCAACATCAATCTCGATGAAGCCCCTCTTGGCTGGTACTAAGAGCATCGTCCTCGCAACGTCCGTTCCCGGCCCGAAGAGTCAGTCGCTCATGGCCCGCCGGAAAACGGCCGTCGCCCGGGGCCCGTTCCACGGGACACCCATCTTCGTCGACCATGCTCATGGCGCCTTGATCACGGATGTCGACGGCAACACGTTTATCGATCTTGCCTCCGGCATCGGCGTCGTGAATACGGGCCACACGCCTAAAGAACTCGTGTCGGCCATCTCCGCTCAGGCCGAGAGGCTCTTGCATGGATCATTCAACACGACGCCGTACGAGGGCTACGTCGCCCTGTGCGAGCGCCTCAACGCCAAGACCCCGGGAACATTCGCCAAAAGTCCTTTCTCGCCAACAGCGGCGCCGAGGCGGTGGAGAACGCGGTGAAGATCGCGCGCGCCTACACCGGGCGCCCGGGCGTTCTCGCGTTCGAGCATGCTTTCCACGGCCGCACCTTCATGGCCATGACGCTGACGTACAAAGAGAAGCCGTACAAAGCGGGCTTCGCCCCGTTCAACTCCGACGTTCACCGCGCGCCCTTCCCTTATCCTTATCACGGCGTGAGCGCCGACGCGGCGTACGCCGCGTTCGAGAAGGCGGCCGACCCCAAGACGCTCGCCGCGGTCATCCTCGAGCCCGTGCAGGGCGAGGGCGGCTTCCTCCCGGCGCCCAAGGAGTGGCTCGCGAAGGTCGCCGCGTGGTGCGCGACGCACAAGGTCGTCCTCATCGCGGACGAAATCCAAAGCGGCTTCGGCCGCACCGGGACCTTGTTCGCCTCGGAGCAGCTCGGTCTCGTGCCCGACCTGCTCCTCTCGGCCAAGGGCCTCGGCGGCGGCATGCCGATCTCGGCGGTGACGGGGCGGGCCGAGATCATGGACGCGCCCGCCGAGGGCGGCATCGGCGGCACGTTCGGCGGCAACCCCGTCGCCTGCGCCTCGGCGCTCGCGGTCCTCGACCTCTTCGAGGACGGGACCCTGCTCAAGCGGGCGAAGGCGCTCGGCGACTCCGTGAGCGCCCGTCTCGAGGGCTGGAAGCAGGCGTATCCCGTCGTCGGCGACGTGCGCGGCCTCGGGCCGATGCGGGCCTTCGAGCTCGTCAAGCCGGGCACGACGGACGCCCACCCCGACGCGGCGAGGGCGCTCGTCAAGTTCTGCTGGGAGCGCGGCGTCGTGATCCTGACCGCGGGCTCGTACGGGAACTGCGTGCGCCTGCTTTTCCCCTCGTCATCACCGACGAGCAGCTGGCGGAGGCGTTCGCGGTTCTGGAAGCCGGCCTGAAAAGCCTGACGGCTTAAAGCGAGGAGGCCCGCGCCTCGGGCGCGGCCTGAAGCTGAGGCGTCTGCTCGTTGCCCGTCAGCCGGCGCGCCTCGGCCTCGACGTTCGTCGAGACGTCGTCGAAAAGCTCCTGCATCGTCGGCGCCCGGCCCTTGGCCGCCGCGTCGCGCAGGGACTTCAGCACGAAGTAGGTGAACAGCCCGTGGCCCTGCGCGTCGAACGCGCCGCCGATCTGGTTGGAGGCCGCCGCGGACAGCACCGCGAGGTTCGCGGGCGGCTCGACCGGCGTTTGACGGGCCACGAGCGGACGCGCTCCCTTGGCGAGCGCCGAGCGCGGACCGGCGCCCGAGAAACAGGCGTCGAGCAGGACGATCGAGCGCCGGGCCTTGAGGCGGCCGAGCTGCTCGTAGAGCCGCTTGAGCGGGTAGGCGGTCTTGTCCAGGAACGCCGGGTCTCCGTCGTAAGGCACCAGATAGGTGGTGCCTTTGACCGGGTCGGGGGCGCCGTGGCCCGAGAAGAAGACGACGACGGTGGAGTCGCGGCCGGCCTTGCGCGGCAGCCAATCCTCGACGTATTTGTCGAGGTCGCTCTTCGCGGCGCGCTCGTCGAGAAGCAGGGCGACGTTGTTCTTCGGGTAGCCCAGCGTCTCGACGAGGTAGTCCGCGAAGACCTTGGCGTCGCGAGCGGCGTAATCGGCGCGGGGCAGGCCCTGGCGCGTCCTCTCGACGCCGACGACGATCGCCACTCCGCCCTCGCGCGCGCGGGCCAGCGCCGGCGGCGCGGCGTCGACGTCGGAGACGACCGGCTTTTTCTCCGGCGCGGGCGCCGCCGCCGGAGACGACGCCGCCGTCTTCGCGACGGCCGCGGCGGGCAGCGCGACCGGCTTGCCGTCGACGAGCAGCCGCGCCAGACTCAGGCGCTCCGGCAGCGGCCCGCCCGACAGGGCCCTCGAGTAGTCGCGAATCTCGTCGGGCGAGAGACCCCGCTCAGCGACAGCGTGCCTCCTTGAATGGACTCGCGGATGACGGGCATCGACAGCACGCGACCGTCGACGAGCACGGCCAGCCTGCGCCCGACGGAGGCGCCCGTGACCGCCGCCAGCCTCTTGGCGCCCGCCTCGGTGAATTTGAGAGCGACCAGAGGCTCGCCGTTCTGGTCGGCGCCCTGCGACGCCGACTCGAGGTCGGCGCCGGTGAGCGACGCCTGGCCCTGCTGGACGACGAGCGTCTTCGAGAGCGCTCCCGTCCGCGCATCGAGATGGTATTCCTCGCCGACGGCGTCACCGGGACCCGGCTTTTTGCGGTCGTCGCGCACGAGACGGAACTCGAGGCGCGACGGTTTGATCAGCGGCGCAGCAGCACCTCGGGGTCGTCGCTGCGCGAGGAGATCGTCACCGCGACGCGCAGCCCGGCGCGGCGCTCGACGCCGCCGGAGAGGCCGTGAGCGGCCAGACGGCGCTTCAAGGCGGCCGCCGCGCGCTCGGCGAGCTCGTTGTCCACCGTCGGGTTGCCCGTCGAGTCGACTTCGTAGATCGCCTCGGCGCTGCGCGCCGCGAAGCTCCAAGCGCCTGCGGGGACGGCGCAGACGGCCGCCAACAGCAAGGCCCTCATGGATTTCGCGAGGCGGAGAAGACGCGCACGTCGGCGGCCTTGCCCTTCAAGGTCCGCATGCCCATGTCCTCGAACGCGTAGGCGGCGGCGGCCGCCGCGCGGATCTCGTCGCTGACGACGATCGGGCGCTGGAGCTCCTTGCACAGCGACTCCAGCCGGAAGGCGATGTTGACGCAGTCGCCGATCGCCGTGAAGTCCCTGCGGGCCGACGAGCCGATGTTTCCGAACATCGCCTCGCCCATGTGGATGCCGCAGCCGACGGCGAACGTGAGGTCCGGGTGGCGCGCGTGAAGCTGGCCGTGGTACAGGCGCGCCGTCTCGACGAGCTCGACCGCGCTCTCGAGCGGGCCGAGCGCGAGATTGGGGCCGCCGGCCGCCCCGCCCCCGAGCCAGTAGGCCATCACCGCGTCGCCGATGAACTTGTCGATGACGCCGCCGTGGCTCTCGATGACGGCCGACGCGTCGCGGAACCACGCGCCGATGAAGCCGGGCAGCTCCTTGGGCGGCATCGACTCCGAGAGCTTGGTGAAGTCGCGCACGTCCACGACGAGGATCGAGACCGCCTCGGTCGACACGTTGACCGCGGTCTCCATCGTCGTGTCGTGGTCGGCGGGCGCGGTGATCGGCCGCATGTCGGGCGCGTCGAACTTCAGCGTCGCGTCCGCGATGACGATCGAGTCGCCGTCGGCGAGCTGGACGGGCGCCGTGACGATGCGGCCGTTGAGGAAGGTGCCGTTGGCGCTGCCGAGGTCGAGCAGGAAGTAGTTGCCGCGCCCGAGCGGACGCAGCAGCGCGTGCGCGCGGGAGACCCGGGAGTCCTTGAGGATGAGGTCGCTGGCGCTGCCCCGGCCGATCGTGTAGGGGCCCAGCAAAGGCACCCTGCGCGGCGTCTGGCCGGGGATGGCGATGGACAGCTCGGGCATGCCCCGGGATTATAAGGGGAAGCCCGGGGCTTGTCCAGGCCGTCGCGGTTACGGCCCCCGCTACTTCTTGAGCGGCTGGACGAGGCGGACCGTCTCCATCTTACGCGGCTCGTCGGGCCGGTCCATGCGGTCGCGCGGCGAGTCGCCGATCTTCTTGACGACGTCCTGGCCCTCGATGACCGCGCCGAAAATCGCGTGGCGGTCGTCGAGGTGCGGGGTCGCGGCGAGCGTGATGAAGAACTGGGAGCCGCCCGTGTCCGGGCCGGCGTTGGCCATCGACAGCACGCCCGCCTTGTTGTGGCGAAGCTTGGGCGAGAACTCGTCGAGAATCGTCCAGCCGGGGCCGCCGCGGCCCGTGCCCGTCGGGTCGCCGGTCTGGACCATGAAGCCGGGGATCACGCGGTGGAACAGCACGCCGTCGTAGTACTTCTTGTCGACGAGCTTGAGGAAGTTGGCCACCGTGTCCGGCGCCTCCTTCGGGAAGAGCTCGACGGCGATCTTGCCGAGCGTGGACTGGATCTCGACGACGGGATTGTCGGTCTTATAGGGGCGGTCGGCCATGGCGGTTCTCCTTAGGATCGTTTGAAGCAGCGGCGGCAGCGGGCCTCGTACTTGTCGGAGGCCCCGACTTCCACGACCTTCTTGCCGCCGGACAGGCGCTGCGACCTGTTCGCGGGGTTCCCGCAGAGCATGCAGATCGCGAGATTCTTGGTCACGAACTCTGACAGCGCCATCAGGCGCGCCGTCGTCTCGAACGGCTCGCCGCGGAAGTCCTGGTCGAGGCCGGCCACGATCACGCGGCGGCCCTCGTCGGCGAGGCGCTCGCAGACGTTCACGATCTCGGCGTCGAAGAACTGGACTTCGTCGATGCCGACGACCTGGGTGTCGGCGTCGATCCTGGTCAGGATGTCTTTCGCCTTGGAGACCGCGATCGACGGGGTCTTGGCCAGGTCGTGAGAGACGATATGGTCCTTCGCGTAGCGCACGTCGAGCGCGGAGTTGAACACCTGGACCTTCTGGCGCGCGATCGACGCCAGGCGCAGGCGGCGGATGAGCTCCTGCGTCTTGCCGGAGAACATCGAGCCGACCACGATTTCGATCCAGCCTCCGCCCGCGTGGCTCCACGAGACGGCGGCGGCGGGGCGGTGGCCGTTGCGCAGGACCGCTTTCTTGCTCATTTCTTGTAGGCCTTCTTCAGGTACGTGCGGTAGCCGCCGGCGACCTTGAGCGGACGCCACCAGGCCTCGTTCTTGCGGTACCACTCGATGGTCTCGGCGAGGCCTTTTTCGAAATCGTAGGCGTGCTTGAAGCCCAGCTTGAGCAGCTTCGAGCAGTCGAGCGCGTAGCGGCGGTCGTGGCCCTTGCGGTCCTCGACGGGCGTGATCAAGGTCGACGGCTTGCCCATCAGCGAGAGGACCTTGGAGATCAGCTCGCGGTTTTCGCAGTCGAAGGAGCCGCCGACGTTGTAGATCTCGCCGAGCGAACCCTTTTCCAAGACCAGCAGGATCGCGCGCGCGTGGTCGACGGCGTGCAGCCAGTCGCGCACCTGGCGGCCGTCGCCGTACATCGGGAAGGGCTTGTCCTCCATGAAGTTCGTGATCATGAGGGGCAGGGCCTTCTCGGGGTACTGGTACGGGCCGTAGTTGTTCGACGCGCGCGTGGTGAGCACCGGCGCCTTGTGCGTCACGAAGTAAGAGCGCACGAGCAGGTCCGAGGCCGCCTTCGACGCGGCGTACGGGCTGTTCGGCTCCAACTTGTCGGTCTCGACGGAGTGCCCCGTCGCGACCGAGCCGTACACCTCGTCGGTCGAGACGTGCAGGAAGCGCTTGACCCCGTGGCGCAGGGCGGCGTCGAGCAGGACCTGGGTGCCGATGACGTTGGTCTGGATGAACGCGGAGGCGTCGAGGATCGAGCGGTCGACGTGGGTCTCGGCGGCGAAGTGGACGACGTAGTCGGCGCCCTTCATCGCGGCGTCGACGGCCTTCGGGTCGCAGATGTCCTTCTTGACCGTCTTGACCTTGAGGCCCGCCAGGTTCTTCGGGTTGCCCGCGTAGGTCTGCTTGTCGAGGTTGACGATCGTCCAACCCGGACGCGCCGACACGAGGTGCCGGATGAAGTTCGAACCGATGAAGCCGAGGCCGCCGGTGACGAGGACTTTCATGGGGAGAGCGACCATCTTAGCAAAAACGAGTTTGGCGTATGTTTGGTGGCCGCCCGCGCCCGCCCCTGGTATCCTCGGAAGGACGGACAGGAGGCGCTATCGACTGAACGGACGGAAGGCCGGACCCGACGCGTGACGACTTCTGGGGCTCCCCTCGGCGGGGAGCCCCTCTTTTGGTGTCAGACCTCCCACTTTCCCACTTTTCTCTCGGTATCGGTGCCCCGGGAAAAGTGGGAAAGTGGGAGGTCTGACACCATCTAGCCGAAGTAGGCTTTCTCCGCGGCCAAGGCGGCGCGCTTGATCTGGGCGGCGGAGACCGGCTCGAGCCACTCGAGGGTCAGCAGGGCGCCGCCGGTGGTTTCCACGGCGGCCACGGAGACGCCGGGGGCGGGCTCGCCGGGGACATGGAAGGAGACTTTATCCCAGAAGCCGCCGCCGCGGTGGTCGTGATCGAACATCACGATCGCCCAGGGAAGCTCCGCGGCGGGAAGGGCCAGATCGGCGGCGCGCACCGAGCAGACCGCCAGCCGCCCCTCGAGCAGGCCCTGGGCGCGCAGGTCCTCGAGCGTGCGCAGCGCCTCGGGTCCGAAGACGACGAGAGCGCCGCCGCTCATGGGCGCAGGTCGTCCTGCGTGGCGGCGCCCGCGCGGTCGGGGAACAGCTCGGTCTCCCAGTCCTTGCGCGGGGCGTTCTTGGGGTCGAACGCGCCGAACTTGAGGTCGACGCGGATCGACGCCTCGCCGACGCCGCCGGGCCGGAAGCGCCCGGCGACCTTGGTGTAGAAGTCGTGCCAGCGTTTGGTCCAGGAGAATTCCTTCTCGAAGACGCGCCAGCCGTGCAGGCCGCCGACGCCGCGCGAGCTCTCGGCCTGGCCGCGGATGCCGAAGGCCAGCCGCCAGGTCGGCGAGGACGGCGCGACCGCGAAGTCGAAGCTCGCGACGTATTTGCGCGAGTCGGCGGCGTTCCACGCGAAGCCTCCGCCGACCGCCGCGCCCTCCTCGTCGCCCCAGCGCGCGTCGAGGATCGCGGCCTGGTTGCCGTCGTCGAGCGAGTAGTGGTCGCGGGCCGTGAAGCTCAGCCGCTCGCGCGGCTGCCAGCTCAGGTCGGCCGTGATCGGCTGGACGCGCCGGCGGAAGCCCACGGTGCGGTCGCGGAAGGTGCGGAAGTCGTAGCCCGTCGACACGCGCGTGTACACGCGGGGCGCCGGGATGAACACGTCGGAGACCGTCAGCAGGTTCTCCTCGACGCCCTTGTCGACCGCGCCGCGGTCCTGGCGGAACGACCCGGACTGCAGGCGCTCCCGGTAGCTCTGGGTCACGTCCACGCCTCCGATCGGCGTGTCGAAGCGCAGCGTGCCGGCCGCCGAGGGCCGCGCGATGACGGCGTCGAGGATCGAGACCGTCGAGCCGGACACGGAGGCCAGGTCGAACCGGTTGTAGTACTGCTCGCGGAAGGCGAGCTTCGGCGCGAAGCTGACGCCGCGCACGAGGTTGAACGTGCGCGTGCCCTCCCAGCCGGCGCCGACGGTCTTCTCGATGAACGGGCGGCCCTTCAGATACGTGTTGTCGGCGAAGCCGTCGAGCGTGTTCAGCCAGGGCAGGCGGCCGAAGCGCAGCGGCTGGCTGATCACGTCCAGGCGCGGATAGCTCTCGGACGCCTTGTCGAAGTCGCGGCGGTCGAGGGTGGCCGTGTCGACGCGCGAGTACGACAGCCGCGCGGTCGCCTGCGCGAAGCGGTGCGTCAGCGCGCCGCTGTTGACGAGCTCGGGCGTCACGCGGAACGTGCTCGAGCGCGAGTAGTTGTTGTTGAAGTCGGAATCGGACTGCACCTGCAGGCGGCCCTGGAAGGACGCCGACGAGGTCAGCGCCTGATACTGCTGGCCGAGCACCGCCCAGCGGCGGTCGTTCGTCGACGTTTCCTTGATCGTGTAGCCGAACAGAGCGCCGCGCGACTCCTCGCCCTCGCGCCGGTGCAGCTCGCCGCCGTATCCGAAGCCCTGCTTCAGGTAGTAGTCGGCGTAGACCTTGCTGTAGACGTGCTCGCCGTGCTCGGTCGTCAGCGTGTTCTTCAGGAACGGGCCGTTGCGCTGGTCGAAGCCCGGCTGGCTCTTCCAGCGCAGCCAGTGCCGCGGCGACAGCGACTTGTACAGCACGGGCAGATAGAAGACGGGGACGTTTCCGAGGTAGAACAGCACGTTGCGCGCGATCATGCTCTGCTTGGGCTTGACCGTGATGCGGGAGGCGCGGAAGTGGTAGTGAGGCGGCTTGCGCGCGCAGCTCGTGAAGTCGGCGCCGCGGTAGTCGAGCCGGCGGTTCTGGCCGACGTCCACCGAGTCGGCGCGGATGCGCCAGTCGGCGTGCCCCGCGCTCGTGCGCTCGAGGCGGCCCGTGTGGCCCGCGAAGTCGAACTCGCCGGACTCGCCGTAGACCGCGGAGATGCCGTCCTCGACGAGCAGCGGCCCCGCGGAGCGCCCGCGACGGCGCTCGGTGTCGATCCAGAGCTCCTTGCCCTTCACCGTCCACGTCGACTCGTCGAGCACGACGTTGCCGTAGAGATGAAGCAGCTGGCGGTCGGCGTCGAACTCGACCTGGTCGGCCTTGTAGTCGAGGCGCGGGCCGGGCGGCGGGGCGGGCAGGACGTAGTCCTCGGCGCGCGCGGACCCGGCCAGCAGGAGCGCGAGGAGGGCCGCCCGGATCAACGGCTCTCCCGCGACAGCAGGGCCGCTCCCACGACGCCCCAGTCGCGGTCGGCGGGGGCCGAGAGCTCGAGCGCCTTGAACGGCTCGCGAAACGGCTGCTCGGCGAGCACGCGCCGGACGGGATCGAGGATCAGCCGGCCCGCGCGTGCGACGCCGCCGAGAATCAGGACCGCGTCGGGGTTCAGCGCGAGCACGAGGCTGGCCAGGCCCTGGCCGAGGCGCTCGCCGGTCTCGGCCCAGACCGCCTTGGCGCCGCGGTCTCCCGCGAGCGCCGCGTCGGCGACGGCCTTGGGCGTGAGCGGCGACGGGATCTTCTTCATGAGGCGCCGGGCCGCGCGCAGGATGCCCGCGGTGCCCGCGTAGGCCTCGAGGCAGCCGCGCCGGCCGCACGCGCACAGCGGCCCCTTCAGCTCGAGCGTCAGGTGGCCGAACTCCCCGCGGAGCCGGTCGCCCCCACGTGCAGGCGCCCGTCGACGATGAGGCCGCCGCCGACGCCGGTGCCGAGCGTCAGGCCCACGACGTGGCGCGGACGCTTCTTGAGCGCGACGGCGTAGCCGCCCCAAACGGCGACGTTCGCGTCGTTGTCGACGGCGACGGGCACGGCGTACGCGCGCTCGAAGGCGCGCTTGAAGGAGAAGCCGGTCCAGCCCTTGAGGTTCGGCACGAACTGCAGGGTCCCCGTCCTCGAGTCGACGCCGCCGGCCAGACCGAGGCCGATCGACGAGAACGACCAGTTGCGCAGCACGCCCTCGGCGCGCCGCACGAAGTCCGCCGGGCCCTTCTCGGGCAAGGTCGGGATCTGGATCGCCTCGAGGACCGTCCCGTCGGGCGAGACGAGGCCGATCTTGGCGAACGTCCCCCCGACGTCGATGCCGGCCGAGCGGTTCTTCATCGCCGCCCCGCCGCGCGCAGCGCGGCCCCCGCGAGGTACAGCGAGCCGGCGCACACCGCCGTCGCCGGCGCGCGCGGGTCGCGCCGCCAGGCGGAGATCGCCGCGCCCGGGTCGCGCTCGACGGTCACGCGCGCCTTCGGCGCGGCCCGGCGGACATGGTCGGCGAGCGCCATGGGATCCAGCGCGCGCGGACTCGGCGGCCGCACGACGACGACGTCCTTCAGGAACGGCGCCAGCGGCCCGAGCACGCCGCGCGCGTCCTTGTCCTTCATGAGGCCGAGTATGAAGCGAGCCGGCCTCTTCGAGTGCGGCGAGGCGCGCCAAGTCGCGGCCAGCGCGCGCGCGGCCTCCGGGTTGTGGCCGCCGTCGACGACGAGCGTCTTCTTCCCCAGCTTGATCGCCTCGAAGCGGCCCGGCCAGGCGACGCGCGCGAGGCCCTTCGCCCACGCGGCCTCCGGCACGGGCAGGCCCGAGGCGTCGACGGCCGCGCGCGCGAGCGCCGCGTTCCAGCCCTGCCGGGAGCCGAGCAAGGACAGCGTGTAGGCGCGGCCGTTCGGGGCGCGCAGGACCTGGCGGCCGCGCGCCCAGTCGGTCTTGACGCTCGCCCACGGGCGGCGCACGACGACGGGCACGCCGCGCGCGGCGGCGCGCGCGAGCGCGGGCAGCGGCGGCCGCACGGCGGGGCGGCCCGCCTTGAAGATGCCGGCCTTCTGCCGCGCGATCGCCGCGAGGGTGCGGCCCAGGTAGGCCTGGTGGTCGAAGTCGACCGAGGTCACGATCGCGGCCAGCGGCGCCGGCACGACGTTCGTCGCGTCGAGCAGGCCGCCGAGCCCGGTCTCGAGCACCATCACGTCGCAGCGCGCCTCCGCGAAGGTCTGGAACGCGATCGAGGTCAGCAGCTCGAAGTAGGTCAGGCGCTTCTTCGGGTCCGCCGCGAGGGCGCGGGCCATCGCGCGCGCGAAGCTCTTCTCGGAGACCTTCTTTCCGTCGACGGTGATCCGCTCGCGCACGCCGAGCAGGTGCGGCGAGGTGTAGAGCCCCGTCTTGTAGCCGGCGGCCGTCAGCACGGCGGCGAGCATCGCGCACGTCGAGCCCTTGCCGTTGGTGCCGGCGACGTGGAACGCGGGGACCTTCAGGTGCGGGTCGCCCAGGCGCGCGAGGTGCGCGCGGACGCGGTCGAGGCCGAGCTCGACGCGCGCCTCCTGGCGCTCCTCGAGGACGGCCAGCGCCCGCGCGAAGGTCATTTCACCCGCTCGACGCGGGCCCCGGCCCCGGCGAGCTTGCGCTCGACGTCCTCGTAGCCGCGGTCGATGTGGTAGACGCGCGCGATCGTCGTGCGGCCCTTCGCGGCGACGCCCGCGACGAGCAAGGACGCGCCGGCGCGGATGTCGGAGGCCATGATCGGCGCGCCCGACAGGCGCTCCTGGCCCGCGACGACGGCCGTGCGCCCCGACACCGCGATCTGCGCGCCCATGCGCCCGAGCTCGGCGGCGTGCAGGAAGCGGTTCTCGAAGACGGTCTCCGTCACCTTGGCGAAGCCCGTGCACAAGGTCATCAGCGCCATCCACGGCGCCTGCAGGTCGGTCGGGAAGCCGGGGTGCGGCTTGGTCACGATCGAGACGGCCTTCGGACGGCGCTCCATGACGAGCTCGATCCAGCCCTTGCCCGTCTTGATCTTCGCGCCCGCGCGCTTGAGCGCGGCGAGCACGGCGGTCAGGTGCGAGGCCTCCGCGCCCTGCAGGCGCACCTTGCCCCGCGCGGCGGCCGCCGCGAGCAGGAACGTCCCGGCCTCGATACGATCCGGGATGACCCGATGGCGCGCTCCCCAAGCTTCGGCTTCCCGTCGATCACGACGGTTGCCGTTCCGGCGCCCCGAATTTTCGCCCCAAGCCGTTCGAGGAAAATGCCGAGGTCTTCCATCTCGGGTTCTCTCGCGGCGTTCGTGATCGTGGTCTTGCCCTCGAGGACGGCCGCCGCCATCATGAGATTCTGCGTCGCGCCGACCGACGGGAAGCGCAGCTTGATCGTCGTCGCTTTGAGGCTCGGCGCCGACATGATGATGTCGCCCTGATCGGCGATGCGCCGCGCGCCCATGGCCTCGAAGCCCTTGAGGTGGATGTCGATCGGTCGGAGACCGATGGCGCACCCTCCGGGAATCGGCACGCGCACGAGGCCGAAGCGCGCGAGCAGCGGGCCCGCGGCGAGCACCGAGGCGCGCATCTGCTTGACGATGTCATAGGGCGCCTGGGTCTTGAGCGAGCCCGTCGCCGTCACCGTGACCGTCGAGCCGGCGACCTTCACCTTCTTGCCGAGGCTCTCGAGCAGGCGGAACGTCGTGCGCAGGTCGCGCAGCGTCGCCGGAACGTTCTCGATCACGCACGCCTCGTCGGTCAGGAGCGTGGCGATCAGGATCGGGAGCGCGGCGTTCTTGGCCCCGCTGACCTTGATGGTGCCGTTGAGCGGCTTGCCGCCTTCGATGATCAATTTATCCATGGTTTTCCGGCCGGGAGGGTATTAAAGCACTCCGGGACGCCTCGCCTCCACTACCCAGAAGCCGGCAGGGGACTTTCTCCGAAATACCTTCTGCTCTTTAAAGCGCAATCGATCGAAAATGGAGAAATATAAACGGCTTATTCGAGTCCGCTGCGCATTAAAGAGCAGCGGGTCCCCGGGAGAGTATTCCCCTCCGCTCAGGCGGGCAGGAGGCCGAACGCGAAGCGCTCGAGGCCTTGGAGGTCCTTCTTGATCACGATGTCCTTGAAGCCGAGCGAGGCGTAGAGCTTGGCGACGGCGGGCCCCTGCTTGGAACCGATTTCCATCGCGAGGGCGCCGCCCGGCTTGAGCATCTTGGGCGCCATCGCGGCGATCGCGCGGACGGCGTCGAGGCCGTCCTTGCCGCCGTCGAGCGCCAGGCGCGGCTCGCGCTGGACCTCGGGGTCGAGGCCGTCGAGGTCCTTCGTCGGAATGTAGGGCGGGTTCGAGACGAGCAGGTCGGCCCAGCCGCGCAGCCCCTGCTTGTCGGAGAACAAGTCTTCTCTGACGAAACGAATCCTATTCCCGACGTGCTGAGCGATCGCGTTTTTCTGGGCGAGGTCGAGCGCGGCCTTGGAGAGGTCGGTCGCGAAGATCGTTGCCGACGGCAGGAGCTGGGCCAAGGCGATGGCGATGCAGCCCGTGCCCGTGCCGATCTCGAGGATCTTGGGCGTCGCCACTTTTTTCAGCAGCCGCTCGCACTCGAGGACCAGCTCCTCGGTCTCCGGGCGCGGCACGAGCGAGTCGCGCGTGACCTCGATCTTGATGCCGAGGAAGGGCTGGTGGCCGAGGATGTAGGCGACCGGCAGGCGCTTGCCGCGCCACTTGATCCAGTCCCAGTACTGATGCGTCTCCTTGACCGTCAGGCCGCGCGCGCTCTGGAGCAGGGCCGCGGGCCGCGAGACGCCGAACATCTCGGCCATGAGGAACTCGGCGGAGGCGCGAGCCTCGGGCACGCCGCGCTCGTCGAGATATTTCTCGGCCTTGGCGAGCCACTCGCCGACGGTGCCCGCGCTCACGAGGATTCCGCCATGAGCAGGCGCCGCTGCTCGTCGCGCAGCGCGTCGAACACGGGGCCGAGCGAGCCTTCCATGATGTCGGAGAGGTTGTGCCACGACCGCTCGAGGCGGTGGTCGGTCACGCGCGACTGCGGGAAATTGTAGGTGCGGATCTTCTCCGAGCGGTCGCCGGTGCCGACCTGGGACTTGCGCGCCGACGCGTTCGACGCCGCGGCCTTCTCGCGCTCGGCGTTGGCGAGCATCGAGTACAGGCGGCGCATCGCCTTGTCGCGATTGCGGCCCTGGCTGCGCTCCTCCTGGCACTCGACGACGATGCCCGACGGGATGTGCGTGATGCGCACCGCCGTCTCGACCTTGTTGACGTTCTGGCCGCCGGCCCCGCCGGCGCGGTAGGTGTCGACCTTGAGCTCGTCGGGGCGGATGACGATCTCGGCCGTCTCCTCGGCCTCGGGCATCACCGCGACGGTGACGGTCGAGGTGTGGATGCGGCCCGCGGCCTCGGTGGCCGGGACGCGCTGGACGCGGTGCACGCCGCCCTCGTAGCGCAGCCAGGAATACACGTCCTTGCCGGAGACGAGGATGACCGCCTGCTTGACGCCCTTGCCGGCCGACGAGAGGTCCTGCGTCTCGATCTTCCAGCCCTTCGTCTCGCAGAAGCGCATGTAGGCGCGCAGCAGCTCGCCGGCGAAGAGGCCCGCCTCGTCGCCGCCCGCGCCGGCGCGGATCTCGAGGTAGCAGTTCTTGGAATCGTTGGGGTCCTTGGGCAGCAGCTCGACGGCGATCTCCGAGGAGAGCGCGTCGCGGCGGGCGACGAGCGCGGGGCGCTCCTCGTCGGCCATCGCCTTCATCTCGGGATCGCTCTCCATCGCGGCCAATCCCTCGAGCTCGGCGTCGACGCGCATGAGCTCGCGGACCTTCGCCATCAGGGGCCCGAGCTGGCTGTGCTTGACCGCGAGCTCCTTGAGCTCGGCCGACGACAGGCCGCCGCTCGCGAGCTTGCCTTCGAGCTCGCGATACTCGGCGTCGAGCTTCGCTATTTTGGGATCCATGGGTCAGGTATAAAGAGAGGGCCCCGGCCTTTCGGCCGGGGCCCTTATCGGAGCGAGACCGCTAGTCCTTCTTCGCGGGCTTGTCCTTCTTGGGGCCGGCCGGCTTCTTCGCGTCTTCCGTCTTCACGGCGGTCGAGAGAACCTTCTCGCGCTTGGCCGTATGGCCGACGTGGACGAGGCGCTTGGACTGGGTCTTCGCGACCTTGCGCTCGACGGTCTTGCCCTCGGAGGCGACGAAGCGCTTCTTGAAGCGGTCGATGCGGCCGGCCGTGTCGAGAACCTTCTGCTGGCCCGTGTAAAAGGGGTGAGAGAGAGCCGAGATGTCGAGCTTGACCATCGGGTAGGTCTTGCCGTCCTCCCAAACGACCGTGTCCTTGGCGACGACGGCCGAGCGGGTCAGGAAGCCCTTGTTGGCGGAGACGTCCTGGAAAACGACGGTGCGATAGAGCGGGTGCAGGTTCTTCTTCATGATGTAGCTATTATACCAAACTCTCGTCTCAAATCGACGTCAGTCTTTCTTGCCCACGGCCCAGATGCCATTGCCGTGGCACGCCATATACAGGAAGACGAACGCGTAGAGCGCGGCCAGCTCGCCCTGGTTGTTGGAGGGCCAGAAGTTCGAGTTCCACTGGAATTTCCAATGGAATTGCGCATACGCGACCGCCATCGTGCCGGAGCTGATGAAGGCCGCCCAACGCGTCTGCCAGCCGACCAGGATCATGACGCCGCCGACCAGCTCGATCATCCCCCGAGCCACATCTGCGAGCCGAACACGAGCGGCGGCATCTGCGGCGGGGCGTAGATGCCCAGGATCTTCTGCGCGCCGTGGAAGGCGAACAGCAGACCGGAGACGATCCGCAGCGCGGCGTACGAGGGTTCAGCGAGATGCTTGAGGGATTTCATGCGCCAATTCTACCAAATCACTCGGAGGGCGCCGGCGGCGGTTGAGCGATGACCGAATCCTGGACGTCGACGCCCATGCCCTCGCTGACCAGGTCGTCGTGATTGCGCTCGAAAATACAGTCCCAAACGAGGACGCCGCTCGAGCGTAACGACCACAACCCCGTCTCCTCCGCCCCGGAGATGTCCAGGTGCTTGAGCGTGGCCCCGTCGACGGAATCGAGGGCGACCGCATAGCGCTCGCCCAGCGTCTCGCCCGCCCGCGGCGAGGCGTCGACGGTGAGGTCGCGCGCGACGAAGCCCTTGGTTCTCTCGATGAGCACGCTCCCGCGGATGACCGTGACGCCCGCTCCGCTCCCCCACAACACCAGCTTCGAAAAGCCGGAAAGCCGGAGCGAGCCCTCGTAAACTCCCGGACCGACGCGGATGATCCCTCCGTCCGCGCCGAGCCGCGCGGCGGCGTCGGAGATCGACGCCGCTTCCTCCGGCACCCGCACGACGCGCGCGGCGGCCGGCCCGAGAGCCGCCCAGTCGGCGTCGTCCCAGTGCTCGTAGCCGAGTTGCTTCTTGAGCGCGGCGAGCTCGCGGGCGGCCGCCGAGTCCGCGGGTCCGACCCAGAAGCCCGCAAGCCGCGACGCGACGGCGCGGACCCACTCCTCCTCCCGCAGGCGGGAACTCAGCGCCAGGATCCGCTGGATCACCGCCTCCGGGTCGGGCGACATCAGGCCTAGCGGCAGCAGTACGGCGAACCGTTTCCTCATTATGTCCGGGTCGTAGACCTCCGGATGAGAGATCAGAGCGATGCGGTCGGCCTCGAAGACGATCTCCCGGTATCTCCGGCGGGCGTCGCCTTCCCAGAACAGCTTCTGCAACTCGTGCAGGTCGGTGTTGACCACGCAGCCGGCGACCGCGCAGCGCGCGGCAGCCTGCAGGCGGATTCCCGCGAGAACGCCCTCGCTCGTCGCCGGCGCGCCGGCCGCCCCGCCGCCGGCGCAAGTAGCGCCAGCGCCAGGAGCAGCTTAGTCCAGGTCATAAGTGATCAGGGATCTCCCGTTGAGAAACAGGGCCTTCGGCCTGCCGCCTTGAGTCGTGAACGACAGCGCCGCGGCGCCGTCGTCCGAGATCGAGCCGATGCGGTCGCCGCCGATCGAGTACGGAGCCATGAAATAGAGCGCGTCCCCGAGAACCCATTGCTCGCCGCCGTCCTGGACCCGAAGCAGCCCCTTGCTGAGCAGATAGAGGTTTTCCCAAAGGCCTCCCGCGTCCTTCGACGAATACGCGCTGCCTTCCGGCGCCGTCGCCCACAGCTTTCCGGCCTTGAAGAAACACTCCGCCCCGAATCCGGCGTCCACCGTCTCGCGCAGCGGATTTCGCAGGACGATCGGCGCGGATCCGGTCGACACGCGGCGCACGAACATACCGTCGGCGCTCGAACCTCCGCCGACGGTCAACAGCCCCGCCGCGTAGACCTCTCCGCCGGGGCCGAAGCAGATGTCCGTGACCTCCTCGCCTCGGGGAAGCGCCGACGTCTTGCGCCACGTGCGTCCGCCGTCGCGGGTGCGCAGGAGATCGGGCGCGTCCCAGCCCCATCCGTTCTGCGCGTCCTTGAACCGGAAAAGATCCGGAGGATGGCGGAAGCCCGGCTTCTTCCACTCGCCGGACGGAGGCGAGACGCGCGTCCAGCTGCGGCCGCCGTCCGTCGTCGTCAGAAGCGGGCCCGTCGCGTCGAGCAGCCAGCCGCGCCCGGCGTCGAGAAACCAGACGGCGTCGGCGGAGAGCGGCGTCCAGCCCTCGAGAGGCGTCCAGCTCGCGCCGCCGTCGGCGCTGCGGAAAACCGGCCCGTCGGTGACGATCCAGCCGTTCTCGGCGTCGACGAAGCGCATGCGCGCGTTGAGCCAGGCCTCCTCCCACCGGTCGATGTCGAGGTAATCGGATGTGCGGAAAAAATGCGCCGAGCCGTGGCGCGGCCCGGCGGCCGCGGCGGCCGCCGCGCCCAGGGAGATCAAGACAGCGAGCATCGCGGATTTCATCGTCCCTCCAGACAATACCGGCTCCAATCCAGGACTTTACCAGGGTACTGCGCGCGCTCGCGGAAATCGGCCTGGAACTTCTTATACGCCTTGCTCCGCGCCTCATGCTGCCCGTCCCGCTTGCGGCCCTTCTTCGTCTTTCCCCACAGCACCTTGCCGAGAGGCGAGGCGGTCGTCGGGTTCGGCTCGTCTCCCCGAGCTCGGCCCACGTCGTCGGCGCGCGGCCGAGGTCGGCTTTCGCCTGCCTCCAAACGGCCCGGAACCGGCCGAAGCCCATGTTGTAACTGGCCAGGATGAACTTTCTCTTCTCTTCGTCGGCCACCGGGGCGCCGGCCAGGAGGCCTTCCACGTAGTCGGTCTTGAGCCGCTCCAGATAGAGCGCCGCGCCGAAGGCGGAGTGATCGGCATCGTAGCGGTCCATCACGACGTTTCCGAAACGCCCCGTCATGTCCGGTTCCACCTCCTTCCAGGTGGCGTCTCCGATCTGCCAAAGGCCGACGATGCCGGACGCTTTCTTCTTCTCGGCCTGGCGGCGATAGACGGGATTCGTGCCGAAAGCCGTCTCCTGGGCGAGGATCGCCTTGAAGACGCAGCGGTCGAGGATCGGCTTTAGGGCCGCCTCGGCCGCGGCCCACGCCGCGTCGATCGCCGCGTCGAACTTGCCGCCCTCGTCGACCCAGAGGCGCTTCTTCGCGGCGTCGAGCCGCGGCTCGGCGGCCCGGCGCGCGCGCTCGCTCTCGCGCGCGGCGGCCTTGCGCGCCGCGCGAGCCTCGTCCGGCTTCTCGAACGACGCCTGGGCCAGAAGCATCGTGCCCGCGACCCGGAAATCGGTTTCGTCCTTGGCGCTCCGGGACTCGGCCCTCAGCTCGCCGACGCGGCGCGCGAGATCCTCCGCCTCGAGACGCCGCCGCAGCCGCTCGGCGCGGGCCCTTTCAGCGCGTCGCGGGCGGATTCGAGGAGGCTCCACAGCGCGTCGAGCGGCGTCGTGAAGACGCCGAAGAGATCGGCGATCGCGCCGCCCATATCCGCGTCGGAGACCGCGCCGCGGTCCTCCCTCGGCGCGGCGGAGCTCCGGCGCTCGTCCCGGTCCGACGGGCCGTGGATCGGTCCGGGGCACGGCACCTCGTAGCGCCCGAGAGGGCCATCGAAGTATCCGCCGCAATCGCCGGCGCGCGCGGCGGGAGCGGCCAGGAGGATTCCGGTGGCGACGACGAGGAGGGCGCGCGTCCCGCGCATGCCCGGAGTATAACAACGCGCGCCGCGCGGCGCAACGCGCCCGTCAGCGCAGTCGGCGCACCAGTTCGCGGCCTTTCGCGGCCATCGCCTCGCGCTCCGCGCGGATCATCTCGCGCAGCTCGAGCTCGTGGACGCCGCTGCGCAGCGCGGCGCGCGAGAGCAGGACGCGCTCGCCCTCCTCGACGAACCCGTCGGCGAGCGCCGCGCGCACGAGCCCGCGCAGCATGCCCGTGTCGGAGCCCGGGTCGAATTCGAGCGCGCCCTTCCGCGCGGCCTCGATCACCTCGTCGACCTTCTCCTCCGGCACGCCGCGCCGGTGGGCGACGGCCCGGAGGTAGGCGCGCTCGCGGTCGTGGATCGCGCGGTCGGCGAAGGCCAGCACGGCCAGCGCCGAGAGCGCGTCGAGCGCGGGGCCGGCGTCGCCGAACTCCGTGCCCGGCAGGACGTGCGTGCCGGCCTCCTCGTCGGGGCGCTTCCACTCCCCGAAGGGCGCGACGCGCGCGAGCACCCAGCCGACCGGCTCGCGGCAGTAGCCGCACACCGTGTCGGCCGCCTCCTCGGCCGGCGCGCCGCAGGCCTGGCAGCGCGTCGCGCTGAGGCCCGCCTTCCACTTCGTCTCCACGCCCGCGCGGCGCTGGAAGATCAGGTAGTCCGTGCGCCGGCGCCCGCTTTCCCAGCGGACCTGGACGTGGACCTCGTCGTAGTCCTGGCCGGGCTTGAAGGCGATCGTCTCCACGGCTCCGAGCTGCGCCGCCGGCGGCGCGTCGTCGTAGCGCAGCGAGGCCGGGAACTCCGCGGCCGCCAGGCCGCGCAGGCCCGACGGGTCCTTCGCGCGCAGCGCCGCGACCCAGCGCCAGAACACGACGGCCGCCCGGTCCTCGAGCAGGGTCAGGCTCAGCTCGGGGTCGCGCTCGCGCAGCTCCGCCCAGCCGGTGACCTCGCGCCGCGGGTCCGGGAAGCGCCACTCCCACGGCACGGTCGACTTCACCGCGATCCAGTCGTAGGCGCCGGAGTTGACCCAGGTCTTGCACGCCTCGCAGCGCGCCGCGTCGGTGACGACGAGCGCCGCGCCGCAGCTCGGGCACTTCCCTCGAAGGCGCCCGGCGCCTTGCCGGTCGTCGCGGCCAGGCGGCGCACGAAGGTCCACACTTCCTCGTACGTCTCGTGGCCGCCGTCGAGCTTGGCGCCCGTCTTGCCGTCGTGGCGCGAGCGCACGGCCGACACCTTGAACCGCACCGCGACCGCGTCGTAGTGATGGCCCGCGGCGCAGCCGAGGAACTCCGTCTCGCGCAGCTCGAGCTCGGAGAGGGCGTGGCGCACGCCGGCCGACTGCTGGCGCGCGATCTCGTCGCGCAGGCGCTCGTGGAAGCCGTCCGACACGAACGGCCGCGCCGACGGGAGGGAGTGGTTGCTCCAGGCGGCCTGCACCTTCAGGAAGATGGCCGCCGCGTGCTCGAGGAACGCGGCCTCGTCGAACCCCGGGTCGCGCTTGCGCAGCTCGGCGAGCGCGG
Organism: Elusimicrobiota bacterium; assembly: GCA_023213235.1. Taxonomy (GTDB): domain Bacteria; phylum Elusimicrobiota; class Elusimicrobia; order UBA1565; family UBA9628; genus GWA2-66-18. The sequence continues at coordinate 2,922,574 of CP096137.1, forward strand.
TCCCGCGCCGCAGCACGGTCTGCGCCTCGCGCCCCTCGACGATGTCGACCGCGTCGCGGCGCTCCTTGGCCGCGCGCAGGAGCGTCCAAACCCAGTACGCGGCGACGACGCCGAAGACGACCATCGCCCACGCGAAGCCGGGCCGCCCGGTGAACTCCTGGAACTTGGCGACCAGCGCCGCGTCGCTTAGCGGATCGGGGCCGAACTCGAAGCCGAGATCGGCGAGCGTCAGCCTTTCCTCGGCCACGGTCAGCGGTTCGACGGAGTCGGGGCCGAGCCGCCCGACGGCGTCTGCGCCGGCCCCGCCGGCGCCGCGCCGAGCAGGTCCTCGATCGTCCGCGCCGAGCGCGCCTGGCGCTCCTGCAGGGCCTTGCGGTAGCCGTCCTCGCGCGGGATCGCGTCGCTGACGATTCCGGTCGTCTTGCTCAGGCAGGCCCGCGGCGCCGCCTGGAAGCGCGAGGCGATCGGCGGGCCGTCGGTGTCGCCCCAGAACCAGGAGACGAACAGAATCCCCTCCTTTTCCCGAGGCTGCGTCCCGGTCTTCCAGTCCCCGCCCGGCGGCGGCACGATGCCGGAGGCCTGGATGCTGTCGAAATCCGGGCTGCTGAGCGTCACGCAGCCGGGCGTCGCCGCGGTGCCCAGGTTGCTCCCCATCTCCACGCGGCCGAAGTCCCCGGCGCCCGTGTCCTTCGGGCCGACGTTCTCGATGCGGCGCGTCATGACCTTGTCCACGCCGTTCTGCCGGTAGCCCTCGTGGAAATGAAGCCCGCGCTGCCACGCGCAGGCGTTCTGGACCTCGAGCCCGTCGAGCTTGTAGGCCTTGAGCGTCTGGCCCGCGGTGCGCATCGTCCCCGGATTGCCCGTGCCGAAGATCCGCATGCAGCCGCCCGGCGTCGCCGCCGAGTCGTTCATGTCGAGCGCGATCTCCGGCACGCCGGTGCGCACGTCCTGCCCGTTGCCCGCGCCGTGAGCCAGCCCGCCGCGCAGCAGCGGGATCGAGTTTTCGGGGTCGTTCTGGTCCCACTCGAGCACCCACAAGCGCACGAAGTCCTGCGAGGTCGAGAAGTCGCCGATGACGACGTGCCTCCGGCTCGCGAGCTTATTGCCGAACTGGGCCATGCAGCGCTTCGCGTAGGCGAGCGCTCCGCGCGGCGCGCCGCCGCACTGGCGCAGGGTCTGCGGCTTGATCGTGCCGCTCTGCTCGTCGTAGTGCGTCCAGACCTGGGCGGACCCGGCCCAGGGATTGCAGTTGCCCTTCGAGGGCTCGGCGGAGGCCGGCAAGGCGAGCAGGACGGCGAGGGCGAGGGGCTTCATCGAGGGGCCTTCCTCCTGAGTATAAGCGGATGGCCCGGATTGTCAACGGGGCGCGGGCCCCGGCGCCGCTGTGCCCGGGCGCGCAGGCGCCTCCCACTCGAGCAGCCTCAGGTTGACGCCGGCCCGCGTGTAGTCCGGCTTCAGGCGCAGCGCGGCCCGGTACTGCGCGCGGGCGTCCTCGCGGCGCCCGGCCTCCTGGTAGGCCAGCCCCAGGTTGTTGCGCGCGCGCGCGTTGTCCGGCGCCTCGCGCACGCTCGCCTCCCACAGCCGGACCTCGGAGCGGTAGTCGAGCTGGCGGGACACGCTCGCGCCCGCGAACAAGACCAGAAGAACCGCGAGCGCGGAGCGCGCGCGGACCGTCGCGGCCAGCGCCAGGAACGGCCCCCAGCAGGCGAGATACAGCTGCCGGTCGTTCGCGGGATCGAGGCGCGGCACGAAGGAGTTCGTCGGCGCGAGCTGCAGGAAGAACCAGAGAATGCCGAAGCCGAGCGCGGGCCGGCGGCGCAGGCTCCAGGCCCCGAACGCGAGCAGCGCCGCCAGCCCGGCCGTCTGCGCGGCGAGCGCCGGCGTCCACGCGGAGAGCTCCGGCAGGCCGGGGTCGATGTTGTAGCCCCGCAGCGTCGTCAGGCGCGCGAGCAGGTACCAGACGCCGTTGACCTGCGTGAGGACGTTGTCCAGGAAGCCCCTCTGCGTGAAGCCGTAGCCCAGCAAATCCCGATAGCGCGCGCTCGCGAGCATGACGAGCAGGCCCGCGCCCGCGGCCAGCCACACGGGCGCCTGGCGCCGCCAGGCCAGGCGCCCGTCGAGCAGGATCAACGCCGCCGGCAGCGTGATCGCCGACTCCTTGACGAGCAGCGACAGGACGAACAGCGCCGCCGCGGCGAGCCCCGGGGCTGCGCGCATGTACAGAAGCGCCGCCCCGAGGTAGAAGCTCGCCATCAGCGACGACGAGCGCCCGCAGATGTACGTCACCGCCTCGGTCTGCGCCGGGTGCAGCGCGAACAGCAAAGCGGCCGCGAGGGCGGCGTCCTCGCCGGCCTTCCAGCGCCGGCACAGCTCGGCTCCGAGCGCGTAGACGAGCGCGGCGTTGAGCGCGTGCACCGCGATGTTGAACGCGTGAAACCCCGCGGGCCCGTGAGACAGCGACCAGTTCAAGGCGTAGCTCGCCTTGAGCAGCGGCCGCACGCCGCTTCCCATCGTCGCGGCGAAGCCCTCATTGACGATGACGTTGTAGTCGTCGAACTGGAAGACGCCCCACATCGAGGGGACGTGGACGGCGGCCGCGGCCAGCGCCGCGGCGCCCGCGCGCGACCGCCCGGTCACGGCGCGTCCGCGGCGAAGGCCCGGTCGAGCAGCGCGTCGCCGCCCCACCAGCGGTCTTTCGCGCGCAGGACGATCAGCAGCACGCGCGTCCCGCCGCGCTCGGCCAGCGCCGCCAGGCACGTGCCCGCGCCGGGCGTCGTGCCGGTCTTGAGGCCGATCGCACCTTCATACCGCCCGATCAGCGCGTTCGTGTTGTCGAACGAGAGCTTGCGCCCGCCGTCGGAGACGATCGTCGCGCGCTCGAGCCGCGCCGCCGCCATGTACTCGGGCCGGGCGGCGACGGCATTCGCCAGCCGCGCGAGGTCGGAGGCCGTCGTGTACTGCCCGGGAGCATCGTGCCCGCATGGATTGCTAAAAAACGAATCGGCCATGCCAAGTCCCTTCGCTCGTTCATTCATGCGGCGCGCGAATACTCTCTCGTCGTTCCCGGCCAACGCGCGGCACGCGTCGTTGGCCGAACGAACGATCGTCGCCGTCAGGAGAGCGCCCCTCTTGAACCGCTCCCCTTCCTTGAGCCCGAGCCGGGTCCCCGTCTCGCGCGCGGCCGCGCGGCTCACCGTGACCGTCTCGGCCAGGCCGCCGTCCTCGATGACGAGCAGCGCCGTCATCATCTTGGCCAGGCTCGCCGGCGGCAGGCGCTTGTCCGCCCCGCCCGCCCACAGGAGCTTCCCGTCCCGCTCGACGACGTACGCCGCCCCCGCCGCGGGAAACGGGTTCGGGGCGGCCGCGGCGGCGCCCGCCAGCAGAAGGGCCAGCGCGCCGCGGCCCATCCTCATCCCTAGCGGCCGAACAGGCCCTTGAGCGCGTCGACGGCGGCGCCCTTCGCGGCCTTCTTGGCCTCGTCCTTCGCCTCATCCTTCGCGGCCTTCGTCGCACGCTCGGGCGTCAGGGCCTCGGACAGCTCCTCGTCGCCCTCGAGCGCCGCGCTCGCGACGGCCTTGCAGAACTTGAACCACTTCTTCTCGACGCGGCGCGGGTCGCCTTCCTTCACCGTGTAGCTGCGGCCCGCGCAGTGCTTCTTGGCGAGCGGCTTCGCCTGCTTCGGGCAGAGCGCGCCGATGAACTCGTAGTCCTCGGTCTTCTCCGCGGTCTTGCACAGCTTCTTCTTCAGGTCGTCGGCATCCTCGCCGCACATGCGCCCGGCCGTCTCGCGCCGCGACGCGCTGCCCACCTTGAGAAACCCGGCCGTCGTCCCGAAGTTCTCGCAGAACAGGTCGGCCTTCTTCGAGCACTCTTCGGCGACGACGGGCTGCCCCTTCTGGTAGTCGGCCAGCAGCGACTTGCAGTTCTTGTCCTTCTTGTTGTTCCGGCAGTAGCCGTGGAACCCGAAGTCGTCGGGGTTCATCGTGTCGAGCGCCTTCGCGCAGGTCTTCACCTGGTCCTTCTCCGACTTCTTGACCATCGCGTTGTACTGGGCCTCGGCGTCCGCGGCCGCGGCCTTGTGCTTGGAGATCATGGCGTCCGTCTCGGCGCGCGCCTTGCCGGCGTCGCACGGCCCGAGCTTCTTGCCCGTCATGCGCATCGTCATCTCGTCGCCGCCGTCTTTGACGCGCATCGTCCCCTTATACTCGGTGCGGGCCTTGTTGTAGACGATCTCCATCTTGGCCGTGCGCCCCTTCTTGCAGACCATGGACATCGAGACGGTCGTGTCGGTCTGCTTGATGTCCTTCATCTCGCAGTCCTTCATCTCCTTGTCGTCCTTGAACGTATCCTTCGGGTCGTTGCCGCGGCACATCTTCATCGTGCGCCCGCCCATGGGCCCCATGCCGGCCGGCATGCCCTCGGGCATGTCCGGCATCTCCATCTTCGTGCTGACCTCCCAGAGTTCTCCCTCCTCCGCGAAGGCATGAGCGGGAACGAGCGCGAGCAGGGCGGCGAGCAAGAGCGTGATCTTCAAGGTCGATTCTCCTGGAGCGGAACGGGGATGGGAAACACTAGCAAACGACGGCGCCCGCGGAAATATTTCGGCAACCGAAGACCGTCATACTCACCGCAGTCAGGATGAAAACCCGAGTTCGCCGAGACAAGGGCGCCGCGTGGACCGTGCTCGCCGCGGTCCTCGCCGTCCCCGCCGTGGTATGCGTCCAATGGACGCGCGAGCTCAACCGCCACGCCCCGCCGGCCACGACGCCGAAGCGCCTGGTCGCCGTGAATTTCTCCGCTCCGCCGGCGCCCGAGCCCGTCCGGCCCGCGGAGCCGGCCGTCGCCATCCGCCTCCAGGGCCTGATCATCGCCGACGACGCCCCCGCAAGGCCATCGTCAACGGCGTGATCGTCCAGGTCGGCGAGAAGATCGACGGCGCCGTCGTCCTGCGCATCGACCCCGATCAGGTCCTGTTCGGGACCGACACGGGCAGCTTCACGCGGCGCCTGGGCGGCTGAGCCGTCAGGCCAGCGGCTTGCGCATGACGAGCTTGGAGACGCCTCCGGGAAACCCGTCGAAGCGGCACGCCGTCTCGTAGCCCAGCTTCGCGTAGAACTCGGGCGCCTGGAAGGTAAACGTATCGAGATAGACGAGGCGGCAGCCGCGGCGCCGCGCCTCGGCCTCGAAGAGGGCGACGAGCTTGGCGCCCAGGCCTTTGCCGCGCAGGTCTTTGGTGACCCAGAGCTGCTGAAGTTCCACGGCTTCGCCCCACGTGCGGCCGACCGCGCCGCCGAGGACGTGGCCCGCCCCGGACCGCACGAAGCACGCGAGCTTCTTTATCGCCGTGGTGTCCGCGGCCTCGGAGTTGAAGGTCCCGAGGCCCCCGTCGACCACGGCCAGATCGGCGGGGTTCGGATCCGAGGGAGTTTCCCAGCTGAGGTCGTCGTTGCTCATTTCGATCGATAACGCAGACGCTGACAGGCGGCGGCTACCAAAATATTCCTCACCGAGCCGCCGGCCGCTCCATCCATTGGCTGTTCAACGTCAGCTTAAACGGGACACTTTGCTGTTAAAAGTTACTGACATCTAGTTCTGGTGCCGTCCTTCCGTGGAGCCGTGATAAAATGGAGTATCACCATGGAAGAAGCCACGATGACGAAGGAAGTCCCGACGCAGTCGGCCGAGAAGTTCATCGCTGACGTGCGCCGCAAGACGCGCCGGAAGTTCTCATCCGAAGAGAAAATCCGCATCGTGCTGGAAGGCATGAAGCGCGAGATGTCGGTGACCGAGCTGTGTCGGCGGGAAAGTATTCCGACGCCGGTGTACTACAGCTGGGTCAAGGACTTCATGGAGGCGGGCAAGTCGCGGCTCAAACGCGATTTGATGCGCGACGCGAGCAAGGGCGAGGTCAAGGACCTGCGGTCTGAGAACGAGCGCCTGAAGATCCTGCTGGCCGACAAAGAGCTGGCGATCTCGCTGCTTAAAAAAGCCTCTAGAACGCCGCCGGACGCTTCAGATGAAGCCGATCCAGCGAGCAGCCCTTATTGAGGGCATGGAATCACGCGGGCCAGGCCGCCGCAAGCGGCTGAGGGACGTTTCTGTCCCATCCTCGACCTACTATGCGTGGAAGGCACGCTACGAGGCCGAGGGCACGCATGGGCTTGAGCATCGCGGTCGTGGGCGGCGCGCGTGGAACGCGCTGACGGATCGGGAAGAGGCGATAGTGCTCCGGGTGGCCCACGACCGCCCGGAGCTGTCGCCGCGGCTTCTGTCGGTCCATCTTGTCGACGAGGAAGATGAATCAATCTCGGAGTCGACGGTGTTCCGAATCCTGAAGAAGTACAACCTGATCGTGCCTCGCCCGTTGGACCAGCGGCCGGCGGCCAAGCAGTGGAGCCACAAGACGACGCGGTGCGACGAGATTTACCAGTGCGACGCGACGATGTTCATTATCCCGGGCTGGGGCCGCTACAAAGCGATCCCGGTGATCGATGATTTTTCACGAAAGCTGCTGGCACTGCCGCTCAAGCCCGACGAGACGTCGTTCTCGATCGCGGACGCAATGGAAGAAGCCCTTGAAAACGCCCGGCGCGAGGGTCATAATCCCCGGACGAAGCCGAAGATGCTCAGCGACAACGGGCCAGGGTTCATCGGTGAGATCCTGGCAAATTACTTAAAGGCCAGAGGCATCGGGCACATCTTCGGGGCGCCGTATCACCCGCAGACGCAGGGCAAGGTCGAGAGACTCAACCGAAAGATCAAAGAGGCGATGTGCCTGGAGATCAGCTGCTCGCCGGATGAGCTTCAGCGAAAGCTACGCGAGTTCATGCGGGTCTACAACGCGACGCCCCACAGTTCGATTTTCAACGTGAGTCCGAATCAGATGTACGCCGGGAGGCTGAAGAAAATCCTGAAACGACGCGCGGCGATCAAGCGCAAGACGCTGAATCGCCGCAGGTTGGAGAACCTCGGAGGGATGGCCTAAGTGTCAGTAAGCATGTGTCCAAGATTGGCTGAACCGCTACAAGTTCTGTCTAACGCCGAGGATGAGCGGCGGCGGCTATTAAGATATTCCTCACTGAGCCGCCGGCCGCTCTATCCATTGGTTAGGTCGAGGGGCGCCGGGGTCGGCATACATTGTCTTCATTGGAAATCGACCAATTCGAACGCGCTCACAGATTTATTGAACCCGTCAATTCCCGTGTAATCGTAATTCCCTACGAAATGCGCTCCCGCCTCTCGCCCAAACATCTGTCCTCTCTGAAACTCTTTGGAAGTGCGAAGAAAGAGCGGCGAATTGCCCCAACGCGATGCGTCTTCCGCGAAGATTATTTTATAACTGAGCAGATACCCAGTAGGAAGTCTCTGAATCGGCTCCATCTGCCATAAGGAGTATATGCAACACGGATCGGGTTTCTGTCCCTGGCTTATATTAAGGTTGTCAGTAAAGTATGCGGCGATAAGGGGGCATTTTCGGACGTTGGTGTTATTCTTTGCCGCTCGACACTTGGCCGCATATTCGGGCGATTGTTTTCTAAGGCGTTCGGCTTCCGCGCTCTTCATCCGTTCTTCCAATTCTTTTTGCTCGATCTCGCGCTGTTTGCGCTGATCCTCTTGCGCCGTCTGCTCCTTTTCAATTGATGCAATGCGCTGAGAGATGAAGTCAAGGTAAGTCGCCTTGCCCGTTCGCCGGCCGCGATCTTCAACTGAATTTCGCAAGACCCACTTCCATTGAGGAATGGCGGTCACTCGAGTGTGTTCCTTCCGTAATGCATCAAGATCACTCGTGAATGGATTTCCATGGGGGACGGCAGCGCAGCCGGAAAGCACCATTGCCGTACAAGCTGCGGCCGTCATTATCATTTGTGATCTGTTCATTCGTTCATGCCTTCCGTAGACCTAACGCCGAGGATGAGCGGCGGCGGCTATTAAGAAATTCCCGCCCGAGCCGCCGGCCGCTCTATCCATTAGTTAGGCATCCCTTGTTTGAACGTTGGATTTGCTTCTGGCTCTTTTCTTTTCCCGGGAGAAAAATACTCTTGAGCGCCCTTTGGAGTAATGGAGATTACACGAGTCGAGAGCTGAATTAATTTCTGATCTGCGGATGCTTCCGTCGGCTTCAGTGCGAATGTGAAGATATCTTTAGTGCCAATCTGCTGTACGTCCAGCGCCTTGTGATTCCGAATCTTCTTGATAGCCTTCTTTAAGCTGGCATTTGACAGGTTAACATTAACCGGGAACTCCAACGCTTCGTTCCAAATCACGAGGCCCACGCCCGATTGATTATGAAGGTATTCCGCGAATTCCGACAATCGCCCATCCTTGCACTCAATCGAGATTGGAGTGCTTCCTGCGATGCACTTGCCCTTGGCCATTTCTTTCGGTTTCGGCGGACACACTGGCCGGTCGCCAAGGCGAGGAACGATTGTGTAGCTGTTGCTCCGACCCAACTGCTGATAGGTAATTTTGGCTCCAACAAGCACGGCATACAGAGCTTCGCGAACAGATGCATCATTTAGGTATGCCCCGACCCTGCAATCCCCGATTCCCTGTACAAGAATAAATTCGAGCTTCGTTTTGCTGCTCACTTCCACGAAGAACTCTTCGAGAGACCCGTCGCGTAGATGGATGCTAAATCTATTGTCCAACAGGGGCCGGGGATGGAATGCATCGGTGCTTCGAACCGGCGCCGCGGCCCCAATCTGAACGCCTCGAGGTTGAGGACCTGCGGCTGGTTCAGATTCATCCGCAAGGGCTATCTGGGCTGCTAACGCGACTAAGGTGATTGCCAAATTCATTTAGGATGCCTAACGCAGACGATCTGCTGCCGCCGCTTCAACTGTCCAACCAAACGAGGCGGCGGTCAGCAGAATCGAATGGTTAGATGGCTCACTTTTTCGAGATCTGAACATAGTTCCGCTCACAGCCATCCGTGCCACATGCGCAAACATTAAATCTCAGAAAGTCGGCACCATTTAAACGAAATGCCTCGGGCGGTCCAACGCACCCCGGCTCATCCTTGGTGATCGCGTCAATTCTCCCGTCGTTGACTAAAAATACAAACTGGTCTTCGATGGCATCACTTTTATATGTCGCCACGTACGTTTTGGTGGTGCGAGTGCTTTGTGCAACTTCGTGCAAAGAGAGTTTCAGGGTTTCACTGAAATCATACGCGGGCTCATGCTCGGTGACCAATCTGCGGAATTCAACGCTCCTGCGAATCCTGGCGTCGAGACCCTTTGGAATTCTCTTCTCCGGCAACGGTGAGACAGCTAGCTTCCGATACTCCTTCACGTCTATACCAAGTACTACTTCGTCGCCTCCCTCAGCCGCAGCGCAATGAAAGTCCTCAAGCGTGGTTCCCGGTGCATCCTCAACGGCGCCTTCGATTGTGCGAAATCCTCCTGTTTTAGCATGGCAGTCCTTGCGTTGAAGAAAGGAAACCTTCTCATTCACTGGTAAATGGCCCTCAATACACCAGGGGTATGGTTTGCCGCTAGCAAACTCAGCCTCACTGCATGCCGAGACGACTGAAAATTCAAAAGCTTGCGCGGTGCTTGCGATTAGCAGAAGAAGAGTTCCAATCATATTCGTTTGGCCATCTAACGCTGAGGATCTGCCGCCGCGGCTATATGAGTCCAACCAAACGGGGCCGCGGTCGGCAGAATCCGATGGTTAGGCCGAATAGTGGCTTTATTCATTATCGTGGCAAGAGTGCAGATTGAAGAAACGCGTTACGCGCCGGCTCTAAATATTTTCGTGTAAAGCCGCGACACGCCAACCAGGAACCGAACAGAGCTGCGGCGAGATGCATGACTCCCGGTAGAAACAAGGAAAACAGCGCGTATGCGAAAAAACTCACCAAGGTGGCACCGCCGGAGGCGCCTTTAGGCAATGATGCAATCATAACAACAGCCCACGTCTGGACGGCTCGTTTAGTCCAAGAACCGCCAGCAAGCCACGCGAACAAAAAAGCAACGAGGAATGGGAGTGGCGAAATAATTAGAGGCCAAGCGATGATCCCCGCAATATGTTGAGAGGCGTGGGCGAGTGTGTTTCTAATTGCAAATAGTAGTGTTGAGGTAAATGGACGCATGAGGTAGAACCCGGCGATCCAGCTGTAGAAAAGCAGTATCAGCTCAGCCGAGAACCGGGCCTGGAGATAAGGCGAGCTTCCAAGGATGCCACCAGCGACGGCAACGGGGATCAGCAGCAGACAGTTAGCAACGATATACCAAGCAGGGAAAATGGCATGCATCCAGATTGGCAATAGCGTTAAGAGGGCTCCGAGTACTGCACAATTCAGCTTCCAATCGATTCTCTCCAATCGGGCAACCAGTATTCCTGCGAATAATACGGGGGCAATCCAACGACGAATGATAAGAGTAGCGATGTGCTGGTGAACGGGTACAGGGCCGATTCTGGATAAATAATCCCCTCTATTGGTGCGAATTGTACGGACAAGAATATGTCCGTGATAACACCTGCGGCTACTACTGGCAATCTGATTTTCTTTAGTTGATTCATGTTCGGCCTAACGCTGAGGATGAGCGGCGGCGGCTATCAAGATATTCCTCACCGAGCCGCCGGCCGCTCTATCCATTAGTTAGACGTCCCCTCTGTGCTGACATTACGATTAAGGCCGAATATCAGATCGACAGCGTAAACAAATGTGGGCTTTCAAATTTCCTTTCCCGAAATGAATTAACATTAGATTCGGATTCGTTGTTTTCGATACGTCCGGGAATTCAACGAACGGATTCTTGCTTATCTTCAGCTCATTTTTACGAAGAATTATGCGCTCTCCACGTACTTGTGACGAAAATCGTTTGGTTCCATAGTAGTGGGAACAAATGATGATGCTCATGCCAGCACTCTCAACGACTTTTATGTAGATGGGCATCAACCGTGAATTCGCGCGGAACTCACCTATCGAGATTGTCTCATGATCCAGAAATCACAGCGATATAGCTTCCACTCAGAAAATGTGGCCGCAATCCGGCTTGCCGCCTTTTCCGGTCCGATCTGACGAGCAGCCTCATTTGCAGCGGCATTCAGAGCCTGCAGTTCGACCGTGAGTGTGGGACACTTCTGTGCTTGAAGTGAGGGGAGATTTCGTTCCCACTGGAGGGCTGCGGCCTCGCGTTGCTTCGCCGCCGCCACGGCGCGCCGCCTAGCTTCCTCTGCGGCTAGCTTGGCCTTCTGTTCTGCAACACGAATCTCCTCCAGCCGCTTTCGATCTACGATTTCGGTTGACTGCAGGGGAATAGAGCCATCATCGGTGATGATGGGAGGACTGGCGGTGATACTGCACGCCCCATTCTTGCAACGCATCGAAATATCCACTTTTTCGGGTAAAAACTCTACCGTCCTACCGGTTGCCTTCAGCTCTGCATGCGAGCCTTCATTGAAATTCAAGGTCGTATTCCACGAGCCACCCTCAGGCAATGTTCCAGTAGCCAGTTCGCGGTTCGGCGCAACCCTCGTCGATGCAGCTTGCGATGACGGCCTAATCGCTAGCACGCCTGCATATGTGACCGTTTTGGCTGGGTACCCGAACAGGGGCGCGAATATCCCGACTGGCGTTAATTGGAAAATAAAGGTTTTCCAATTTGAGCTGAAGTCATACGCGGTGGATTGTGTGATACGCGCGAAATTCCGGTCTACTACCGCCGGCTTTTCAACGGGGTTGCTGATCGCGGCAGCCCTGTTATATAGGGTCCCAGCGCAGCCGGAGAATGTTGAGGTAATCGTTATCAGAAGTAGCGCTTCGAAAATTCTCATTTATCTTGGGGACGTCTAACGCCGAGGATGAGCGGCGGCGGCTAATAAGATATTCCTCACCGTGCCGCCGGCCGCTCTATCCATTAGTTAGGCCCCGCCCTTTTCGGTTGTTCGGGTGACCAAGACACGGAAATTCGTTCACCCGTTTTCCTATCCAAAATAACCTGGAAGCGACCTTCACCCGCCTTGGCAAAGGTGAATGAAATCGCTTCTTGCGCACGAACTGGCTTAAATCCTTCCGCCTTTACTCCTTCCGTCGGAATGTCAAACATGAGCTTCTCTGCAAGAAGTCGGAGTGTTCCTTCATCGAAGGTGGCTGCCCCGCCCTTGAGCCTATCTTGGGAAATCGGGGCGGGGTCAGCCTTCTCCAAAAGAGCTAGATCCTTCGTAAATCGACCATCAATGGTGATCAGGACCGAACCGCTGTTGCTGTAAACGGTGGCAAGCTGTTCTCGGTCCACAATGTCGCCGATAATACCGATCACATCACCAGGCTTTAATGGCGTTTCCGGACAAATAAAATTGATGCGGAGATTGTTCTCAGTCACAGCCTCATGCCAGAGCTTACTCTCCCGACTGAATGTCGACTTTATCGTTGCTTTCATAAATGGGGGCCTAACGCAGGGGATGAGCGGCGGCGCCTATAAAGCTTTTCCTCACCGAGGCGCCGGCCGCTCTATCCATTAGTTAGATGGCGAATCGTTAGCTTGCGCGAAGTTTCCGAATTCCAAATGCTGCTGCCTTGTAGGCCAAATACAAGCCACCCGCAAGCAACAGGAGTACGAATTTCCCCAAAGTTCTTCCGTGTCGGCGCTCCCGACTTGCATCGCTTTCCGAAAATGCAGCAGCAACGGCTTCGTTTGTGGTTGTCGCGTAAGCGATTCGGGAATCAATCTCAACTTGCTTCATGAACGCCTTGAACTCCCCTATGCGAAGAGCACGCTCTGAGGGTGAAACGTACAGAGTAAAGTCCAACGTCCCTTCGTTCGTCAGCATCATCGCTGTCATGACGTGCAACGTTCCACTCGGCGGATTTGCGGTGGATTCTTGCCAAATTATTCGCCGAGCTGGGTCAAAGACCATCGGCCCCGCCTGAATCGGAGGCAGTTTTACTCCTTTATCGGCAGCTTTCTTTTCAAATCCTGCCTGAAATTCCTTTTCGCTGATTTTTATTAATTGGGCGACTTGTTCTAGCGAGAACCTGCCTTCAGAAGTCGTCACCAGTATTGACGGCGGCCTACCCAAATCCTGGTCGGAGTTGCGTGTGTATCCAGCAATGTAGCTAACGGCCTGTCCCGTATTTCGGTGTACCGCCTCGGAGTACGCAAGCAAGCTCTGAGCTGGAGCGGGGATCCACACGGAACTCCCGTTCAATTTAAACGCCTGCATGCCCGCAACTGGGCTGCCAGCATGCGCGGTTCCAACGCTTACGCAAAAAAGACTGACAGCCAGTGCCCGGCGAATGGAAGTGCTTTTCATTTCTGTCATCTGTTTTACCTTCTCACAGGCCATCTAACGCAGGGGCTGACCAGCGGCGGCTTCAACAGTCCAACCAAACGAGGCCGCCGGCTGGTCAAGCCAATGGTTAGCCAGCTGAATTCTCTGCACCTTCAAAAAAATGGATGGCACACGTCAATGTTGCGAATTTCGAAGTGAAATAATGGCGCACAGCTAGAGGACCTAAAAGCACTTCTCCAAGCTTGGTTTTGACCCTGAAATCTCTGTGCGTCTCCCCGGCATTCATTTCCTCCTCGATCTCAAGAAAATCATTGTCCAGGAGTGTCGGCTCATATTCCAATCCGTAGCAATCAGACCAGAGAGCGGTGAGCGGCTTTGGGAATTCCTTTATCAAGTGCTCTGCAAGGTCCTTTGGAAGGCACCGTCCCGGTTGTTGTGGAAAATTGAAAAGCGTAACCTCTGGTTGAAGAAGTCAAACAACCGCGCCAGTTATCAGCTGGCGACCAGGAGGTTACGCTCACATGAAGTCTATCAAGGCCGTACCCGTTCGTACAACAGCCGTGGCGTTGCCGTTTTCGCTGGACGTCCTCAGTGATGCTGCCCGTGATCACATCCGTCAGGCCCTCGGACGAGTTGCCCAAGAAGAACTGACCGCCTTCCTCGGCGCCGGCGTCTACGCGAGGACCGAGACGCGCCGGGGCTACCGCAACGGCACCAAGACCAGAACGCTGAGCACGTCGTTTGGCCCCACGGAGCTCGTCGTGCCGCGCGCGCTCGTCTTCGACGGAGAACGGAGCCGGGAATGGCAATCGCAGATCGTCCCGCGCTACGCCAGGCGCACGCGGGAGGTGGACGCGGCGCTGCTGGGCCTCTACTTCGGCGGCGTCAACACGCGACGAGTAAAGCAGGCCATCCGGCCGCTGCTCAAGAACTCGCCGCTGTCGAAGTCGTCGATCTCGCGCGTGATCGTGCAACTCCAGGCGTACTTTGAGAACTGGAGCAAGCGGGATCTGTCCGGCGAGGATATCCGCTACGTGTACCTGGACGCGACCTTCATGCCAGTCAGATGCGGCGGCAAGGCCGAGAGGCTCCCGATCATGGTCGCCATCGGCGTGCGCTCGACGGGCGAGAAGGTCCTTCTGAGCTTGGCGGTGATGGGCGTTGAGAGCACGGCGGCCTGGAGCGGGTTTGTGACGAATCTAGCCGACCGCGGGCTCAAGCGCATCGAGCTGGCCATTGTGGACGGCAACAAAGGGCTGACGCGGGCGCTTCTCGAATTGTGGCCGAACCTGCCGATCCAGCGCTGCACCGTGCACAAGCTCTGGAACCTGCTCGGGCACGCGCCGAAGTCGCTGCAAGGCGAGGTGAAGGCCGACTACGACGCGATCATCAACGCCGACGACATCGAGACGGCGAAAGCGGCGTACGCCGCGTTCATGCGTAAATGGAGCAGGAAGGCCGAGAGCGTGGCGAGATCGCTCGAGGACGCGGGGATGGACCTACTGAGCTTCATGAGCTTCCCGAAGGAGCAGTGGCGCTCGCTGAAGACCACGAACATCGTCGAGCGTCTCAACCTCGAGTTCCGTCGCCGCACGAAGACTCAAGGCGTGTTTCCAACCCAGTCTTCGATCTTGGTGCTGTTGTTTGGGTTGGTCGCCTCGGGGATGGTCCGGATGCGCAAGATCGGCGGCTACGAGACGATGACGACAGGCGGCAAGACCGTCGAGCATGCGGATCTCAAGGCGTTGGCAGTGGCGTGAGATGAAAAAGAGAAACGAATCGAGTAGAATCAGGAACTCAACCAAAGGCTACGACAATTTCCACAGCTTTCGGGACGCCGCCTGTCTTACTCGAGGCAAAAAGAAAAGGGCCAGCGCTCTGTGATTGCGAGTGCAAACACTACCATGGGAACGATCACTGCCGTGGGGATGGCGCTTACGGCAACATACGAATTCCATGGATACGACAACTTGCTCACCAGAAGTACGAATCCGTAATTGATTAGGACCGGCAAAATGCCTCCGAGTACGCTCCTTGCAAAGAGGCGCTTTGAAAATCGCTGTTCCTCACACATCCCATCAGCCAAGAGCATCAGGAAGATGGCCACGCCGGGCCACATCAACATATAAGAGATCAGAATTCCTTCCCCAATGCCGCTGACGCCAGGGGCAAGTGCTTCCGCGTACGCAGCGTGCTTAACGGCTACGACGGACGTAATGATGACTGAAAATAAAAATGCCCAGAAGCAGGCGTTGGCCCTGGTTAGCGGTCTTGGATCGAACCACTTATGTTTCATTCTGTTTCAGGCGCCTAACGCAGACGATCTGCTGCCGCCGCTTCAACAGTCCAACCAAACGAGGCGGCGGTCAGCAGAATCGAATGGTTAGGGGCCGCCCCGTCCAGTGAGATTATTGCGTAGCCGCCCAAGTTTCCATCCCGCTATTGCCCCGAACCATGCAAACGGCCACAGAAGCAAGGTTGCCATCGGCACAACGATCCAAAATCCCTTCATGTCGTTTCCGGAGCTTCTATCTGAAAACGACAGGCCGAGAAAAACAAGGAAGACAATGAAGCTGCCCACGCAAATTGGAATCAGCCCCTTTAGTGTCGCGATCCAGTTGTCGACGATGGAGATTCCAATAACAAAGCCGGATAGAAACATGGGATTAAACAGGACGGCAATTAGCACGTCCATCCATGATGCTTTCGTCACGCCGGTATTCCAGTGCCATCCGCCCCCTAAAAGGTAGCTACCAAATTGAAGTATCCCATCGATTAGTGCACCCATTGGCTTTCCGCCATGAATCAGCGCAAGCGGTGCCCAAGCAATGACAAATGCAAGGACTGAAACCACATAGACGATAATGGTTCTCTTGCGGGAAGTTGCTGAATCCATATTTCTGTTCACACTGTATCCGATCGTGCCCCTAACGCAGACGCTGTGCCGCCGCGGCTATATGAGTCCAACCAAACGAGGCCGCGGTCGGCACAAGCGAATGGTTAGACCGTCAGCCTTTAATCACGTAATCCGTGCTCCCGAAGAAGTTGTGCAATCTTGGGATGCCGGGCGATGTGGCAACTTGCAATGCCGACCTGTCTCGGTCATCCTTCACATTTTTATCGGCCCCATTCTCCAGCAACCACTTCACGACAGGCAAATAGTATTCATCGGACTTTGCCCGCTCAGCATCAGACGGACGGCTGTCGATGTAGTGCGGAGCCGAGACAGCCCAAATGAGCGGAGCCAGCCAAAACCGCGGCTTTATGTTTAGATCGGCTCCCTGTTTCTTAAGGAATTTCAACATGGGGAAGTTCTTCGTTCCCATCGCGGCATAAAGCGCGGCACCTTCATATGCGTTCACATCCGCTTTAAACCGAAGAAGCAATTCCGCTTTCTTCATGCTTCCTTGAGCAACGGCTTCCGCGAGCGGCGTATTCCCGGTTTTTCCCTTCACATCAGGTTTTGCGCCATTTTTAAGAAGCAGCTCCATTACTTCTTCGCTGTCCACCGTGGATGCGACCCCGCGTTCAACCGGCAAGTGCAACACTTTGACGGAAGGCTTCCGCCGCAGTTTTAAATTTCAGGCACTTCCTGGGTAAGCCGTTAAGCCAACGCTCCGTTTTTTGACTTGTTCGAACGACACCATACTAAAGTCGGTCTTCTTGGGCCAGTGTCGGCGCACGAGTCCGGCGGCGTTCTCGACGGAACCCTTTTCCCAACTATGCATAGGCTCGCAGAAGTACGACACGGTGCCAAGCCGCTTGTTGACCTGGAGGTGCTGGACGTTCTCGCTGCCGTTGTCGTAGGTGATGCTGCGACGCAGATGCTTCGGGTAGCGCGCGAGCGCGCGGTTGGTGGCCCTGCGCATCGACGTCGCGTCCTTCGCTGGGAGCTTGCGTAGGCGCGTGTAGCGGGTCTTGCGCTCCACCAGGATCTGAAGGGCCGGTCGGCTTTTACGGCTGACGATCGTGTCACCCTCCCAGTGTCCAGGCTGTTCGCGACGCTCAATAATCGCCGGCCGCTGAGAAATCGGCGTTCTCGACGGGATATGCGACGATTTATGCTTGCTGCTGTGGCCGCGTCGAAGGCGCTTTCGACGCGCTCGAACCAGAAAGGGGATCAGTTCTCGGGCCCCGATATAGACCCACTGGTAGATCGCCTCGTGGCTGATCGGCTCGGCGCTGAACGTATTCCAACGCCCCGCAATGCGCTCAGGCGACCACCCGCGGCGAAGCATGCGGCCCGCATAGGCCCTCAATCCTGGCTTGCGCAGGCGCTCACGCTCGTGCGCCACGGCCTTACGGACATCAGCGCGCTCCTGAGCTCTGTGCGGAAGGTAGTAGCCCTGGCGAATTGGCGGCGCGTTACGCTTCAACTCCCGCGATACGGTGCTTACGTCACGACCGATCAGCCCTGCTATCTCACGCAATGATTTCCCATGAGCTTTGAACAACGACAACCGGTCTCGTTCGTCTTCCGTCAGGTGCTTGTAGGTTTTCGGCATCTCGCCTCATCATAGCGGACGCCTTGACCGTCAAGTGTTGCACTTCGAAATTGAACTTGGGGACAGCATAATGGAGCGGAGTCCTTCCCCAGTCATCCTCCGCATTGACCGTGTCGGCGTTTAGTGGCCAGCGTTTAATCATCGGCAGCATGCGATGCTCCTTTGTCCAGAGCAAGTCATGCAGCACCGTCTGACCGCCGGAGCCGCGAATCAAAAGATTCGCGCCATTTTTCAGAGCGAAATCTACAAACTCGTTATTGCCGGCACGGGCTTCCATAATCAGGAATGGTTGCTTCCAACATCCTTCATTAACGAGCTCCGGGTGCGCATAAATAATAGATTCTGTTTTCACGCGCTGGCCAATATTCAGCGCCGCGCACGCATCCTCAAGCGGTGTGGGAGCGGCCAAGCAGTGCTTGGTGCAGAGAAGAACTATTGCGAGTGCCAGCAGATGGCGTTTCTTGTTCATCGGTCTAACGCAGACGATCTGCTGCCGCCGCTTCAACTGTCCAACCAAACGAGGCGGCGGTCAGCAGAATCGAATGGTTAGCTGGTGGTCGCCCCATCATTTTAACCGCCCTTCCGAAATGAAAATCCAATCACAGTCCCATCGTGAATGGCGAAGTGAAGACTCATGTCGTCTAACCGAATAAAGCCTGGTTGAAGTCCCAACCGATAGCTTACGCCGAGGTCATCTTTTGTATCGGCGGGCCCCAACAATTCAAGAAGTTCTTCCCGTTTCATCCCCAGAAACTTGCGCTTTCGCTCCAAATCCTTAAATAAGCGATAGCGAATATTTTGGTCGCGCTCCGCAGGGTCAGGCGCCAACCAGCGGTTGCGATCCCAAGGTATGGGGTTTAAAGGGTTTTTGGCGAGGAGTGCCGCGAGGAATTGCTCCCGAGTTGTCGCCCCGCCGAAGTGTTTCGACAGTTTCTTCAGGGATTCCTCCGGAATCGTGAATTGGCTCAGGTAGACCATGTACGTTCCGAATTCTCCCTCGCCTCCAATATCAATGTCATGGCCAAGATTCTTGAAGATCTGTACTACCGCAGGTGCGTGTAGGCGCCAGATGTCGTCCCGATCGCATGGAGTTCGACTGACAGCAGGGATTAAGGTCTCTAGGGCTTTTTAATCTCCGGAACTGTGCGGGCTGTGACGATTCCGGGAATTGGATAGACTGGTTCAACCTTCTTGCCGCGCAATTCAAACTGCAGGTCAGCCGAGTTTGAGAACGGCGCCGTGCTTTGTGTTGCAGAGCTCCACTTAACCCCCGAAGCCTTCCAGACAACGTCAATCTTGCGTCCGACAGATTTGAAAGCTGCTGTTGACGAGCAATTGATGGCCGGCTCCTTGTACGTCCGACCAAGGTCAATCTCCCATACTGGTTCGAGCAGATTGTTCGCTAAGACAAGCAATTGTCCCTTTCGGATGGATCTAAAAGGTTGTCCGATTCGATCCCTATGTTGGTATACAATCCACAGTCCAGGGGTGCCAACAATATCCGCCCGAAGCCGAGCGCTCTCAAATTTCAACTCTGGAAGGTCTCCTCGCCGGAAGAGCGGCTGATCATTGGGCTTGTGCGGCGCCCGATATATCGAAATGATCTGCGCTGATAATTTGAAATCAGGATTGTGAAATGGCCAAGCCAGATTTGAGCTGATTTCAACCAAATACTGTGGTGCCTCGCCATCCGGAATGGAGAAAACTAGATGACTCGCTGGCCCTGTCGAGATTGCCGACGCCAATGTTGCGCACGGGAGACCCACCAAACTGGCTGCGATTAGAACTTCCGCAATTGTTCTTTGGTGCATGATTTCAGGTCTCTCGCATAGCCAGCTAACGCAGAGGCTGTGCGGCAGCGGCTTCAACAATCCAACCAAACGAGGCCGCTGGCCGCACAAGCCAATGGTTCGGCAGAGGACAGGCGCCTATGCCGCCGTTTGTCGTGCATGACCGACAATGAGGGCAAATCGCTTCAATTCTCATTTCGAAACCGTTGGAAAATCAATTGGGGACTCAGAAGTGGACGCCCTTATAGCATCCCTGGCCCTTGGGTCGTGCTGGGCTTTGAAAGAGGTCAAACGGTAGCAGCACGGTGTCAATTGCAGCCGAGACAACGGCGTCGATGTAGAAGGGTAACCCGATAACGCGCGCCGCAGGGTGGCTCTCCTTCATGAAGTCGTTGCCGACCAAAATACTGCATCTGGCTCCGGAGTATTCTTCGCCCCATTGCCCCGCCCCTTTCGTAACGAGCGTCCCACAACCAGTAGAAAACAGGATTACGAGAAGGAACGCGGCCATCTTGAAAAACCTCATTCGTTTCTCCGAATCGTTGCGCGGCTCAGTTTTCCTTGCCCTTGGCCGTTAGCGGGGCTTCTTTTGCCGAACGCCGAGGATGAGCGGCGGCGCCTATCAAGACATTCCTCACCGAGGCGCCGGCCGCTCTATCCAATGTTAGCGGGCGTCGAAGGTGCCCGCCCTCCGTTATCCGTTTCATCCTTTAATCCCTGCCTGCTGTGCCCGACGCCGTTTCAACACCAAATCTACCGCGAGCCCTAGGCCAAGGCCCAGGAGTGCCAACGGCCCCACAGCCCCGGCTACCTGAGGTGCCCTCGCTCGATCGAATCCCATGCAGACACCGTCTGCTGCTGCCGCCACATAACAAAACGCGTCATGGGCAAATGAATCCCACTGACCAGACAATTTGATTCTCAACAGCGGAACACTGCCTAGTGCTACTGCGCCGGCTAACATCCAGAGAGCTCTTTTCATTCTAAGGCCCGCTAACGCCGAGGATGAGCGGCGCCGGCTATTAAGATATTCCTCACCGAGCCGCCGGCCGCTCTATCCATTGGTTAGGTGTCGAGACAGTGCAGATTCATTAGTGGCAAGTGAATACATTTGGCCATCCAGCAGTCTGACATTTCAGTCCCCAAAGGATGCCCATTTGAGCAGAAGACATTTATCCCATCCAACCCATCGGTTCCGCAACATCCGTTTCGAGTGCCTCCGGGCACCGTATTCTTCAGATCGGCTAGATTTAGAATCACCTCATCTGGTGAAAATACATATGTGTGCCCCGAGGTCATGAATGTTTTGCTCAAAGAGTAGGCACCAACGGGAATTAAATCCTTTTGGTCCTCTTCACAGACCAACGCCTGATTCTCCAGTTCCTGGATGTCGTTGGAGATCGCCACCTTGCATTGCGAGCATTGAAAAATCATTTGTTCACTTTCGACACCTAACGCCGAGGATGAGCGGCGGCGGCTATTAAGATATTCCTCACCGAGCCGCCGGCCGCTCTATCCATTAGTTAGGTCGCCTCGCACGCTTTGGAAACCATCCCATTACCAAGTCGTCTATTAGCTTTCCATTGGGAAGCTTTACTCGTCCCACCAGCCTGCCTTCCTGTGTAAAGCCAAATCGACGGTACAGAGCGATTGCGCGCGTATTGGTTGAGCGAACCAGCAATTCTATTTTGCCCACCTTTGCGCCAGTTTGAGCCCACGAGATAAGATCAGACATAAGCGCAGTGCCGATTCCACGCCCCTTGAATTCCGGATGAACGACAATGTTCAGATGGAAAACGTGACGATTGGCAGTGAGCCCCATCGGATCCAAAAACGCGTGCCCGATTGCTTTCCCGTTCTCCTCAGCCACGACGTACCTTCCGCGCTTCTTTAAGCTCTCGATCTTTGTCGCGAATGCTTCCGTGGGAATTTCACCTGGCTTCTGAACGAGCAGGCCAGGAGATCGCGCCGTTTCCGCTTCGGCACGGGCCAGAGTGACTGCATCTTTCCGTTTTGCCGTTCGAATCTTCATTTGTCTATTGGCGACCTAACGCAGGGGGTCTGCCGCCGCCGCTTCAACTATCCACCCAAACGAGGCGGCGGTCGGCAGCACCCAATGGTTAGACCGAGGACAGGTGCCCGCAACTCCGTTTGCCCTTGCCGTCATTAAAGCTTCAGTTCTCATTCAATGCCGTTAATCCAAATAGTGAGTCATGAGCGCGTGCATTTTGTTGAAATGCGGAGGATTCCGTTCGGCTAATTCGAATTGCTCCCGCAATTTTGAGATGCTCTTCAGATCGTTATTGCGTCCGAGATCAACCTTCATCGCGTCTAGGCTTCCAGGATTACGCTTTACCGCGGCCTCATCAGCAGTCAGCAGCCCTAGTATTGCAGGTGCGAGTGCGGGCATCGGGCGCTTGAGGACTTCCCGCTCGAAAGAGCTGAGCAAGGACGCAAGAAGTACGCCAAGTTTCGGAGATGCCCCATGCCGGAGATTGTTGACTTGGTTCATATAACGGGTGATGCGAGCGGAGCGAATCTTTTCATATTGAACTGCTGCCTCGACACCATGAATCTGCGACACAAAATCTCCTATGAGTAGGTACATGGAATCGAGGACGAAATTCCTCCCACGAGTTAGGCCGATTCGGCTAAACATGCCGTTGCAGTAACTGACGAAGAGAAGAATCTCTAGGAAGTCATGCGCGGAAACCTGGGGCTCAAGGTCTTCCAGGATAATTTCGTCCTTGCCCTCGATTGCTTTTGCGGTTGCAACCAGTGAGAGGTGCGCAAGTATTGATGCGTAGTACATCTGCGCAAGCCAGATTTCCGTGTCCACTGGTGGCGAGACTGGAACCCTCAGCACCGTTCCGTCCTCTTGCATTTGAAAGATGGTCTGGTCTGAGTTGACTCTGCGTTTGTAATCCAAATTCTGGCGGGCCCGAAACTCTTCCCGCTTCGGCCACGACAAAAAGCAGTTCTTGTGCATCGCGCTATCAGAGTAGCGCCAAAGAGGATCCGATTTTTCAGAAACGAAATGCCCCCAGGCGACTATTGGCCCAGCGAGATCCAGCAATTGATCGCATACCGAGCACGTGGATCCTTCGAATATCAAGGCCATAGGTTTGTGGGGTCCATTAGCTGAATCTGATTCTTAGTTCGTTCCTGCTTCGGTCTAACGCTGAGGATCTGCTGCCGCCGCTTCAACTGTCCAACCAAACGAGGCGGCGGTCAGCAGAATCCGATGGTTAGGGTGCACGGTGCTAATCATGTTCTTGCCATTTTCCAATAGGCGCCCGAAACAATTAGTCCAGCAGATCCGAACATCAGATAGAGATATGTTGAGTCGGAGTGCGGGCGTGAAAGTGATTGATAAAAAATCCAGATCAAAGGAACAGCGCTGGCCGCCATCACTGGCAACAAGCCAGCTCTATCAAACCAAGCTAGAAAGAAATACCAGGGTAAGCCGATGAATAATGTGACGCCGTAAGATACGAGGAGCGTAAATCCACAGAAAATGAGAATTCCCATCAGCGGTGAGTTTCCGCGGGAAAGGGCGATTGCCATCATCGGGGCAACCGCTATAAGAGCAAAGAGCGGGGCAATCAAGAACGCCATCATCCCGTTCTTTACATCATCGAGTGAGCCTCTCCAGAGCCATTCGTAAGTTCTCACTCCGTCCGTTTTGTTCGTTTTCATTTCACTGTGGGGCACCCTAACGCTGAGGCTGTGCCGCGGCGGCTACAACTGTCCAACCAAACGAGGCCGCCGGCGGCACAAGCCGATGGTTAGACGGCAATTCTGTGCCTGCAAATGTTATTTTTTCCATCCGTCGACGGGCACCGTTCTGAAAAACCACAACTTTCCTGAGGCATCTTTTACGCACACGTGATAGCTGGAAATTTGAATCGTCTCGCCGTTCTTGCCGAGCTTTGCAGTAACTGTTTGAGTCCCAAGGGCAATACCCTCTGCCCACAACGGAAGAGAGCTTATTTCTCCAGGCTGCGACTGAAGCACTTCCGCCACGCGGTCGGCCGCCGCCGATTCCGTTTTCCAGTCAGGGGTCTTATCTTCAATTCTGATTGATGTACTGCTGAGATGAATTAGTTCCATAAGCGTCCGCTTAGTCTTATTCTCAAACCTCAACAGTTTTCCAGAGGCCTTTAGCCCGATCTCACAAATGCTCTGCCCGGAGGGTTTGAAGAGTTTTCGCAGCGCAGGTGTCATCTCCACAGGCTCCGCGTTCGCTATCGCCGGAATCAGTGTTGAAAGGACAACAACAAGTATCCGCAAGTTTTTATCCATCGCTATGGCCGTCTAACGCCGAGGATGAGCGGCGGCGGCTATCAAGATATTCCTCACCGAGCCGCCGGCCGCTCTATCCATTAGTTAGGCCATCCCTGCCGTTTTGAAATTCTCACGCGCCTTACTCTTTCAAATTGCTTACTTTGCACTCATCTTCCCATGGATACATCTCATTTGTGCGGGCACCCTTTTTGTACGCCACTATTCTTCCGGTGGTCTTCCAAATTCCTCGGGCGGCCGATTCGCGCAGTCGGGACTCGTTGGGATTCTTCTGCTCGTCACTTAGAATGAATCGTTCCAATTCTTCTTCAATGCCTGGAGCATTTCCTGCTGCGACGACCCCCAGTGCATTTTCAGCGGACAGCGGGCCGCGCCCCAAATGCTGTCCACAAGCTCAGATTTAAACTTTACCGTGTGGCTATAGAAATCACTGGATGCTTTCTCCTCCCAAGGATATGAAGGGTAATTGTTATTGAACCGTTTAAATTCGACCTTCTTTCCTGTTGACCACCAGATACCTTGAGCAGCGAGCATTCTATAGCTCGAGTCATTCGGCTTATTCGTCTCCTCCTCCCGGATAAATCGTTCAAGCTCTTCCTCAATCCCGGGTAAGCGTCCACGTGCGATTAGATACAGGGCATCCAGTTGCTTAATCGGACCTCGCCCCCAAATGGAGTTTAGGATGTCGTCCCTATACTCTTCAGGGTATTCTAAGGTCAATGTTCGATAAGCTGCCTTGCTGATCCGTTGATCAGGGTCGGCTAGAAGTGAACGAATGAGGGTTTTATTCTCCGGGGTTCTAATTCTGGAAATTGCTTCGTATGCAGCCATTCGAATGTCTGGATCTGTACTAGAAAGCAGCTTCTTCACTGCTGAATACAGTTCATCGGAGATGTCACTGCAGGGCTGCCAAGACTCGCCAGAGAAACAAGTGCTATATCGGATGACTTCCAATGCGCCAGTACGCCGCAGTCCGACTTCTCGCGAAGCGATTCCGGCTGCCCCATTAACGGCGGGTAGAGCGCAACGGGCAAATGTCGAACCGGGCCCAAGACAAAGCAGTTCGTCGCGATCAAGCAACAAATCTACTGTAGTCGCTGAGCAATCAAGCCCTAAGAGAGACCTTCCCAGAACCTGAACGCGCTCTATGTGGCGACCTTTGGTGGCTTGCCATAGAAGAGCTCTAGGATCCGGACCCTTGCCGAATTTGGGAGTGTCCTGAATCTTGATCCGGCGCTCTTTTTTAATCCGACGAAGGATAGCTTCAGCTGCCCCGTCGACTTTTAATTCGACAAGCTTCTGGAGGGCCGTTTTCAAAATCTTTGCGTCATCTTCTTTGGCGACCAATCGGAGGAGAGGCTTTCCAATCGGTCCATTTACGGGCCCCTTAACTGCCATAAGACAGGCCATAGCGGCGTCCTTATTCTTGCCGCTGAGGGCCCCGACTACATCGTCCAGGTTCTCCGGCTGTCGGCAAGCACAACGCAAGGTGCGCCAGGATTCCCGACGCTCATTCGGTGGGGATGAAAGCACTCGCTCGATATTGTCGGAGATTGGCGACGCTCCCGCGCGCGCCAAGGCGGCGAGCAAGAGTAAGGTTGTATTTCTGAATGAGCGAAGCATCATGTTGTGGTTCAAAGAGTGGCCTAACGCAGAGGCTGACCGGCGGCGGCTATTAAGATATTCCTCACCCGAGCCGCCGGCCGGTCAAGCCATTGGTTAGGGCAGAGAACTTTTTCCGCTTGTACATCCATCCGACGGCTCCAGCAAGGAACGAATACGGCAATGTGACAAGAATAAAGGATCCCAAGGGAAGTGAAAGCCAAACTCCTTGCGGAACGAGAACAATCAGAGCAACGGGTCCAAGAAGCAGCAATCCGGGAAGCAATGACCGGTGCAGCTGTTTGACGTTTTCAATATCTTTGTATCCGACGATTAAGCCGATAACAGTGCCAGGATTAAGAAACCCAATAAATTCGCTGTAGAGTGACGGCTTCCATGTTTCCGGCGTCGTGATTTTCCCGAAGAATGGCCCAATTGCGGCCGTGCACAGTTTTCCTATCGTCGTTTGAGTGATTGCGTCAACGGGATTTAAAATAAAGGCGAGCAAGAGCCAAAGACCAGAAAGGCCCAAATAGAGGCCAAGTCTGTTCGTTAGACCTCCGTGAGTCTGCTCACTCATTCTGTTTCATCCGTTTTGCTCGCGTTGCCCTAACGCTGAGGATCTGCCGCCGCGGCTATATGAGTCCAACCAAACGAGGCCGCGGGCGGCAGAATCCGATGGTTAGACGATAGGGCAATCACGAGTGTGCCTCTTTCGACGTAATATCCGTCCCGTTTCCGTTAATATCCAAAACGAGAGCTAATAATAACGCGACTACGCTGGGAAAATAAAAAGAGCCAATAGAAAAGATTGCCAGGACACAGAATGCTCCGAGTGACAGCACGGAAATTACTCCAATGATTCGCCGACTCTTCACGCTCGCCCCTAAAAGGGGAGTAGCGACAGCCCGACTGGGAAAAGAAGTGGTTTCAGTGCTGAAAGACCATATGATTTGAACCAAGAAGATGTTGAGTGAATAGGTGAGCTCTGCTCAGTTGCTCCTTCACGGTTGAGCGTCCTCGAAGTGCTCGAGGTGCGGATCATTGGTGCAAAGAGGATATATGCCGATATGCCAATCGCCCATACCGGTCCGATTAGTGCCGCGATCCGTCTCAAGCTGTTTCGTGTTGTTCCCATCGTATTCGTCTAACGCCGAGGATGACGAGCGGCGGCTATGAGTAAATTCCTCACCGAGCCGCCGTCTCGTCAATCCAATGGTTCGACCGAGAACTGGTGCCCGCTCCGCTGTTCGTTTTCATGTTCGTTCGCCGTTTTCTGCCGTGCGCCACGGCTACCCGTCCGTATTTGGTGAATGATAATTGCTGAAAAGGAATTCTCCAGTTTCGGGGTTTAGCGTAATTTCATACCGCGTCTTTTTCTCTTCATTTTCCAGAATAACAGTGACAGCCGTGCGTATGCTGACCTTTTTGAATTTGGCGGCTTCAATGGCGTTTGCGGGCACATGCACGAGGTGCTTCCGTGCGATTTCAATCAATCTTTCGTAATCCAACATTCGTTCCTCTTTGCTGGCCAAAACGACTCATGCCACCCAACCATCAGTTACTTGCCGTTCCTCTGCGGTCGAACGCAGAGGCTGACCAGCGGCGGCTTCAACTGTCCAACCAAACGAGGCCGCCGTCTGGTCAAGCCAATGGTTCGGCGGCCATCCTCGTTTGTGTTCAAAATTGTGCGCGCATTCAAAGCCGTTCAAGCTCACGGTAGTGCTTACGCCACTCTTCCGTTTCCCGTTATTCATTGAGCGTTCTTCGGCCGTTTAAAGATGAGCCAAAGTCCGCCAACGCCAACTGCAGCAGAGCCTGCCGTCATCAGTGCCATCGAAATCCGTGATGGCGGCGTTCCAAAAGGGTCATTGTCGTCGCTGCCTTTCGCTCCTACTGGATCTAAAAAGCCAATGAAGTAAACCACAACGAGTGGTGCTGAAATGAGGCACAAAACGACTCCGGAGATTATTCGAATTATCTTCATGTCGTTTGCTGCTTGTCCGCCGAACGCTGAGGATCTGCCGCCGCGGCTATTTGAGTCCATCCAAACGAGGCCGCGGTCGGCAGAATCCGATGGTTAGATGGGCGGAGCATTTTCTATTCCCCGTAGGGCTTTGCGTCAAAGTTTGCGCCGGATTGAACCGAAAGACTAATGGAACGCATCTGAGAATATTCCGTGAATGAGTTGCATGAATAGTAAACAGTTAGTCCGCGCTCTGCTGAGTTCGCCGCTTTTAGCCAGAGCGTATGTCGCCACTTATTGCAATCGCCCGGCCCAGGGCTTCCGTCGGCGTCCCTCGGCATTATTTCAACGCACCGAGCTATTGGCCAGTTTTCATTCAAAAAATTTCCAAGTTTCTCGCGCCCCGATACGCTTTCCGGAATTAAGTTAAGTGCCGCGTCTTTGTCGCCTGAATTCAGGTGCTGACAAAACGCCCTTCTGTTTGTGCGAGCCTTTTCGGCCATGAACGACGTCGGTCCCTTCAAGACAAAAATAACAAGGAGAACTCCCACCGGAAATGCCGCTATCCACAAGATCGGGTAGTAATCAGTGCGTTTCAATTTCGTGCTCAAGTGCGCCATCTAACGCAGAGGCTGTGCGGCAGCGGCTTCAACAGTCCAACCAAACGAGGCCGCTGGCCGCACAAGCCAATGGTTCGGCAGAGGACAGGTGCCAACGCCGCCGTTTTCCGTCCTTGGCCGCCAATGAGGCCTAATCGCTCCAGTGCTCATTTCGAAACCGGTGCCTCCGCGAGTGCTTCCGTTCAACTCGGTCCAGGACCGAGTTCAAAACCTTAAAGCCGTTGCCGTTAACTGAGCTTCTTCTGCCGAACGCAGAGGATCTGCCGCCGCGGCTATATGAGTCCAACCAAACGAGGCCGCGGTCGGCAGAATCCGATGGTTAGACCGTGGGGCTTGTTGTTCTTCCAAGCTCTTGAACCGCGTTTTCGATGATTGAACGAATTTCTTTTCCAATATTTGGATCACGTTTCCCGTACGTTTTGAAGCGAAGCAGTTTGTCGTGTACCGAGATCTTCTTTATTCCCCAAACCGTAACCAAGCCTAGAAATGGACGTTGAATCTGTTTTCCTGCGACTACGAGTGACTGAATGCCGCCAAGAACGCGAGACTGATACCAAATAGGATCGATGCCGGCGGGGAGAGCAGGAATGGCATTATTCAGAATTACCTCACGCCAGCCATGTCTTCCGTCCACTACAAAAATGATTTTCCCGCGATTCAGCAAGTAGTAAACATGGTCCCGAATTCCGCAATAGCAGAAGTACGCCAGAGCGACGGGAATCAGAACCGGAAGTAGACAGATCGCGATGGCACCAAAGAAAACAATCGCGCAGATATCTTTTACTGAGAGCTTTCTGGTCGAACCGTTTGATTTTGCCATTCGTTCTGCTCGAATATCGGTCTAACGGCGCGCATGTGCGGGGCACCGTCCCGGTTGTTGTGGAAAATTGAAAAGCGTAACCTCTGGTTGAAGAAGTCAAACAACCGCGCCAGTTATCAGCTGGCGACCAGGAGGTTACGCTCACATGAAGTCTATCAAGGCCGTACCCGTTCGTACAACAGCCGTGGCGTTGCCGTTTTCGCTGGACGTCCTCAGTGATGCTGCCCGTGATCACATCCGTCAGGCCCTCGGACGAGTTGCCCAAGAAGAACTGACCGCCTTCCTCGGCGCCGGCGTCTACGCGAGGACCGAGACGCGCCGGGGCTACCGCAACGGCACCAAGACCAGAACGCTGAGCACGTCGTTTGGCCCCACGGAGCTCGTCGTGCCGCGCGCGCTCGTCTTCGACGGAGAACGGAGCCGGGAATGGCAATCGCAGATCGTCCCGCGCTACGCCAGGCGCACGCGGGAGGTGGACGCGGCGCTGCTGGGCCTCTACTTCGGCGGCGTCAACACGCGACGAGTAAAGCAGGCCATCCGGCCGCTGCTCAAGAACTCGCCGCTGTCGAAGTCGTCGATCTCGCGCGTGATCGTGCAACTCCAGGCGTACTTTGAGAACTGGAGCAAGCGGGATCTGTCCGGCGAGGATATCCGCTACGTGTACCTGGACGCGACCTTCATGCCAGTCAGATGCGGCGGCAAGGCCGAGAGGCTCCCGATCATGGTCGCCATCGGCGTGCGCTCGACGGGCGAGAAGGTCCTTCTGAGCTTGGCGGTGATGGGCGTTGAGAGCACGGCGGCCTGGAGCGGGTTTGTGACGAATCTAGCCGACCGCGGGCTCAAGCGCATCGAGCTGGCCATTGTGGACGGCAACAAAGGGCTGACGCGGGCGCTTCTCGAATTGTGGCCGAACCTGCCGATCCAGCGCTGCACCGTGCACAAGCTCTGGATGTAGCGGTTCAGCCAATCTTGGACACATGCTTACTGACACTTAGGCCATCCCTCCGAGGTTCTCCAACCTGCGGCGATTCAGCGTCTTGCGCTTGATCGCCGCGCGTCGTTTCAGGATTTTCTTCAGCCTCCCGGCGTACATCTGATTCGGACTCACGTTGAAAATCGAACTGTGGGGCGTCGCGTTGTAGACCCGCATGAACTCGCGTAGCTTTCGCTGAAGCTCATCCGGCGAGCAGCTGATCTCCAGGCACATCGCCTCTTTGATCTTTCGGTTGAGTCTCTCGACCTTGCCCTGCGTCTGCGGGTGATACGGCGCCCCGAAGATGTGCCCGATGCCTCTGGCCTTTAAGTAATTTGCCAGGATCTCACCGATGAACCCTGGCCCGTTGTCGCTGAGCATCTTCGGCTTCGTCCGGGGATTATGACCCTCGCGCCGGGCGTTTTCAAGGGCTTCTTCCATTGCGTCCGCGATCGAGAACGACGTCTCGTCGGGCTTGAGCGGCAGTGCCAGCAGCTTTCGTGAAAAATCATCGATCACCGGGATCGCTTTGTAGCGGCCCCAGCCCGGGATAATGAACATCGTCGCGTCGCACTGGTAAATCTCGTCGCACCGCGTCGTCTTGTGGCTCCACTGCTTGGCCGCCGGCCGCTGGTCCAACGGGCGAGGCACGATCAGGTTGTACTTCTTCAGGATTCGGAACACCGTCGACTCCGAGATTGATTCATCTTCCTCGTCGACAAGATGGACCGACAGAAGCCGCGGCGACAGCTCCGGGCGGTCGTGGGCCACCCGGAGCACTATCGCCTCTTCCCGATCCGTCAGCGCGTTCCACGCGCGCCGCCCACGACCGCGATGCTCAAGCCCATGCGTGCCCTCGGCCTCGTAGCGTGCCTTCCACGCATAGTAGGTCGAGGATGGGACAGAAACGTCCCTCAGCCGCTTGCGGCGGCCTGGCCCGCGTGATTCCATGCCCTCAATAAGGGCTGCTCGCTGGATCGGCTTCATCTGAAGCGTCCGGCGGCGTTCTAGAGGCTTTTTTAAGCAGCGAGATCGCCAGCTCTTTGTCGGCCAGCAGGATCTTCAGGCGCTCGTTCTCAGACCGCAGGTCCTTGACCTCGCCCTTGCTCGCGTCGCGCATCAAATCGCGTTTGAGCCGCGACTTGCCCGCCTCCATGAAGTCCTTGACCCAGCTGTAGTACACCGGCGTCGGAATACTTTCCCGCCGACACAGCTCGGTCACCGACATCTCGCGCTTCATGCCTTCCAGCACGATGCGGATTTTCTCTTCGGATGAGAACTTCCGGCGCGTCTTGCGGCGCACGTCAGCGATGAACTTCTCGGCCGACTGCGTCGGGACTTCCTTCGTCATCGTGGCTTCTTCCATGGTGATACTCCATTTTATCACGGCTCCACGGAAGGACGGCACCAGAACTAGATGTCAGTAACTTTTAACAGCAAAGTGTCCCGTTTAAGCTGACGTTGAACAGATGAAGTCAACTGGCGCTCCGGCGATCAAGAAGCGCCGGAGCACTCCGCTGTTGCGCATCTTGAAATATGACTCGGTCGTTTCTGGGTGGGTGCTGTAATTAAAGATCAACGTCAGTTTCTTGCTTTTAAAAGTCCCGTAAAAGAATCCATGCCGCGGCCTTCCCTGTATTTCATTCCCGGCGGCAAGAATGCGGTGAATACTTCGAGATCTTCTTTGTGCCATCCGTTCGGTGCAGCAGTTGAAATTTCCGGTCTTTCTTCAATGACCGCGCGAGGCTCCTGCGTCGGGTCCCGCGCGAGCAGTTTGTCCGCAGCGCTTGCGTTTAGAGTTAATCCCATGAAGAGTGCCATCAGTTGGATGTTCATTTGAGTCTCTTAAACCCTTTCATGGCATGGATGTCTAACGCAGACGCTCTGCCGACGCCGCTTCAACTATCCACCCAAACGAGGCGGCGGGCGGCAGAAGCGAATGGTTAGCTGGCATAGCTTTGCAGTGAATTTCGATCCGAAGTGCTTACGGCCGTTTCGCCCCATCCGGCTCTTTCTGACTACGATACTTGAAGGCGCCCATAGGAGCCGTTCCATTCTTTAGATTTTTCTGATATGCGCGATCATCAATTTTTCCGTTTTCCATTGCATCCAACTCGATACGGAGATCTTCCTCTCGTTCGAGCGAGAGGGATTTAAGGTAGACCGCTGAGAGTGCTAGCGCAAAGAGGATGAGTGCGCCCGCCACTATTCGGATTGCCCTCTTTGTCATCAGGGGAGCGTTCATCAAATCAGCCATTCGTTTCCTCTATTTCCGTCCAAGCCGTTAATGCGCAATATGCTCCATGGTGGCCAGCTAACGCCGAGGCTCAGCCGCCGCAACTCTTAGCTGTCGACCCAAACGAGGTTGCGGGCGGCTGAAGCCAATAGTTAGGCGACGCCCCATTACCTCACCCAACCCCTTTCGATGTCTTCTGCCGCCCTCTGCGCCACTTCGCGTACTTGGGGAACAGAATCTGTTTTAGCCAACTTCTTCAATTTCGAAATCGGGCCTGCACGCAACTGCTTGAGCATCCTCTCTTGGTCCTCAATCTTAACGAGCATTGGATTTATTCCCACGATTCTACCCAGAAGATATGCAGCCATCGTGCGTGTCTGCGGTTTGGCGTGTGTCAGGAGATCTTCGAGCGGGGAAATAATTGGTTCCTGCATATGAGCATAACCCCAGGCACCCGGCGGCGCGTTATAGTCTTTCATGTCGGCAAGTGCCTGAATCAGTGTGGGCACAGCCGGTGCGTAATGCTGCTGGCATAGAACGGAAACCATTGCGCCGTACGCGTCAACCTTTTCATGCGTGAATGTCGGCCAATTCAAGTATTCCTTCTGAAGTTGCTTTAGAAATACTGGCGCACGAGCTTCCATGTATCCGCCTTCGATTCGAAAATGAACCGATGATACGACGTAGAGCAGCCGAACGCGCTTGGCCTCGCTTGACGCATCGAGCTCAGTAGACAGAAAATCAGACCACTCATTGGGCCTCATGAGATGCGAAAGTGCGTCCATAGCGTATTGTAGGTTGCTGAAATCCGAAGTCGAGCTGACGAGCGTTTTTAGCGGATCCAGGAGAACTGCTGGCTGAAGAACTCTGAAGCCCGCACTGGTAGGAGAGAGTGCCGATGCCACTTCATAAATCTCCCTCTTATGTTCGATTCGCCAGAGGTGCTCAGTTTGATTGAAAATCTTATACAGGAAAGACGTAAGCGGCTGAAATTCGGAGCGGCAATAGATGGATGTTACCCTTCGCTCGCGATTTATAGCGATACGGAGCCGCTCATCCGGGCAATCCATAACAGGAGGCGTATTTGGATTGAACGGTGCTGATTCAACCGACTTAATCAGCGTAAGCAGCTCCTTCATTTCAGAGATCCTGAGCTGAAATATTTGTGAATACTCAGGCCTATCCCGCCGACGAATGGCGGCCATTGTCCTCCCGTTGGAGCTGATTTGAATTACGAATCCATTTGACGAATTGAAGAAGAGAACTTCATCCTGAGTTGCGGCTGGAATTTCAAAAGGGTCGGCGTTATGCGCTACTTTGGCCAGGGCTGTGGATGGCAGGAGAATTGCGCAAGCTAAAAGCGCGATCGCTCCGACGGTTGAAGTCGGCCTATTCGGAAACGTCGTTGAAGTCATTGTGCGCACCATGCCGTCAATTGTTCCTCCGTAGAGGTCGCCTAACGCAGACGCTCTGCCGCCGCCGCTTCAACTGTCCATCCAAACGAGGCGGCGGGCGGCAGAAGCGAATGGTTAGGCACCGTGTTTAGCGCTCCAGATTCGGCGTTAATCATTCCAATAAAACAGTGCGTCAAAGACCGTGTACGGCTTGGAGCTCAAATTTGTCGACAGCTCGAGATCTTCCGGCAGAGGTCCTGTCAGGTCGTTTCGATTCAGACGTTTAAATCCACGGGCCTCGAGTAATGATTGCACGCCGGCAGAGAGCAGTGCTATCTCCGGACGTGTAATTTGGCGGCGTCCCGAAAGCTGTGGAAATTGTCGTAGCCTTTGGTTGAGTTCCTGATTCTACTCGATTCGTTTCTCTTTTTCATCTCACGCCACTGCCAACGCCTTGAGATCCGCATGCTCGACGGTCTTGCCGCCTGTCGTCATCGTCTCGTAGCCGCCGATCTTGCGCATCCGGACCATCCCCGAGGCGACCAACCCAAACAACAGCACCAAGATCGAAGACTGGGTTGGAAACACGCCTTGAGTCTTCGTGCGGCGACGGAACTCGAGGTTGAGACGCTCGACGATGTTCGTGGTCTTCAGCGAGCGCCACTGCTCCTTCGGGAAGCTCATGAAGCTCAGTAGGTCCATCCCCGCGTCCTCGAGCGATCTCGCCACGCTCTCGGCCTTCCTGCTCCATTTACGCATGAACGCGGCGTACGCCGCTTTCGCCGTCTCGATGTCGTCGGCGTTGATGATCGCGTCGTAGTCGGCCTTCACCTCGCCTTGCAGCGACTTCGGCGCGTGCCCGAGCAGGTTCCAGAGCTTGTGCACGGTGCAGCGCTGGATCGGCAGGTTCGGCCACAATTCGAGAAGCGCCCGCGTCAGCCCTTTGTTGCCGTCCACAATGGCCAGCTCGATGCGCTTGAGCCCGCGGTCGGCTAGATTCGTCACAAACCCGCTCCAGGCCGCCGTGCTCTCAACGCCCATCACCGCCAAGCTCAGAAGGACCTTCTCGCCCGTCGAGCGCACGCCGATGGCGACCATGATCGGGAGCCTCTCGGCCTTGCCGCCGCATCTGACTGGCATGAAGGTCGCGTCCAGGTACACGTAGCGGATATCCTCGCCGGACAGATCCCGCTTGCTCCAGTTCTCAAAGTACGCCTGGAGTTGCACGATCACGCGCGAGATCGACGACTTCGACAGCGGCGAGTTCTTGAGCAGCGGCCGGATGGCCTGCTTTACTCGTCGCGTGTTGACGCCGCCGAAGTAGAGGCCCAGCAGCGCCGCGTCCACCTCCCGCGTGCGCCTGGCGTAGCGCGGGACGATCTGCGATTGCCATTCCCGGCTCCGTTCTCCGTCGAAGACGAGCGCGCGCGGCACGACGAGCTCCGTGGGGCCAAACGACGTGCTCAGCGTTCTGGTCTTGGTGCCGTTGCGGTAGCCCCGGCGCGTCTCGGTCCTCGCGTAGACGCCGGCGCCGAGGAAGGCGGTCAGTTCTTCTTGGGCAACTCGTCCGAGGGCCTGACGGATGTGATCACGGGCAGCATCACTGAGGACGTCCAGCGAAAACGGCAACGCCACGGCTGTTGTACGAACGGGTACGGCCTTGATAGACTTCATGTGAGCGTAACCTCCTGGTCGCCAGCTGATAACTGGCGCGGTTGTTTGACTTCTTCAACCAGAGGTTACGCTTTTCAATTTTCCACAACAACCGGGACGGTGCCAGAGTGCTCCCATGGGGCCACTTCCGCTAGGGCTTTTCCAACTTCCATCAAAACGAAGTACGGTGAAAGACGGCTAAGGAATACTGTTAGCCCGAAGTAAACATCATCCATCCCGGAAACAGGCTTGCCTGCCCACACCTTTGGGAATGCGAACTCCGGTGCCTTCTTGTAGAACCAAGCATCGACAAATGAGGCGTAACCGCACCCGTAGTGCCCAGATTCTACGCGCATTAGGGTTCCAGTACTCTCCGAAATCTCTTCGCACGTCCTTTCGAGGAAATTCTCGATATGGCCATCATCACCTGAGCTCCAGGGCAGGAGATCGGTTATCGGCATCTGCGACCACAGTCGTCGCAATTGTTCCGGCGTAAACTTTGGCTTTTCGATCAATTGAGAGTACTCGTGTGCCTAACGCATGGGTGAGCGGCGGCCGCTCATCCGGGATTCCACCCGCACGAGGCGGCCGGCCGCTCTACCCGATGTTATGCGCCGTCCGACCATTTCTTCCGTAATGTTTCTCCAATCAAATCGTGCCACTCGCGATGATGCGCAATGATTTCCTCGATGCGCATGTAAAAATCCACGTAATGCCAATCAAGCCTAAGCTCGGAATCCGCTTTTCCCGGGTTAACTCCGCGGACCCACGCTCGCATTTCCTGAACCTTCCAGCCTGTCTCGTTTGCGAAACCGGCCATCAATTCGCCCCAGCCGCGAGCAGTCCAGCGACATAGTTCTCCGTTGCGGAAGCGAACTGCTAGTTGTTGGCCCAGCTCAAGTCCACCCACTATGAATGACGATTCTTTGAGAAATGGATAAAACTCTCGCCGGGCGATATCAGCGCACTCCTCGTTATTGTGCGAGAACTTATCTACCGATTGATTCGAGAGTATTTTTAAACCATGCTTGGATTCCAAATCAGAGAGATCCCTGGCCGCCCTGGCTATGCCATCCCGACGAGTTGCCGCACCTTTGATGACTGAATAAATGTCAGCCACCAATTTGGTCGATTCGTCTAAAGAGATGAGTGGATTCATCTGAAAAGCACCTTCTACTCTCTAGGGCGCATAACGCAGTGGATCTGCCGCCGCGGCTATATGAGTCCAACCAAACGAGGCCGCGGTCGGCAGAATCCGATGGTTAGACAGCAATCCCGTTTCCATTCTCATTCTTCAAAAGGCTTTTGCATTAATCGTTGAATTACTCTCATTTCAAGTGCGCTTTGCGCGTCCAATCCTTGCGTCAATGTAACTATGGCGACAAGATCGTCGTTCTTCCCTGATGTGCGCACCGGCAAAATGAGGTCAGACTTAAACTTTTCACCGGACCAGGAATATGTCTGAGCCTGATTCAGGCCCAACACAGTTTGAACTGGTCCTGCACTTGCCACACCGTACAGCCCCTCCATCTCTCCTCGAAGTTCCTTCTGAAGTAGTTCAAAATTGTTTTGCCCAAGGACATAATTGGGTAAAGCGCCAATCCACGAAAGGGACAATGTGATGAACGTCAGCTTCCCATCCAAAAATATTCCAGAGCCAATGTAAGTTAGAGCCCCATCCGCTGCTTTTTTGGGCGGCGTATTGATGGTAATGATTTCTGCTCGCGGAGCCAGACGCTTGACCCGCGCCTTAGGGTCTAGTGCCTTTGCCTCCTGCGCTGTCATCCCGAGCGCGATCCCATGTTCCCCAAATGGAATCTCGGGAATGTGCCGAGTTGCCCGCACGGGGCCGCACGCTATTAGGCTGGCCGATACAAGAAACATCGCTGAGTGCCTAAACGCCGTCAATGTCCGTTTCTCCCTTATGGCTGTCTAACGCCGAGGCTCAGCCGCCGCAACTCTCAACTGTCCACCCACACGAGGTTGCGGGCGGCTGAAGCCATTGGTTAGGGCGAAGAGAGTTGCTTCCGCGTTCATGGCTTTATTTTGATTCCCGCGCCGTTGCAGTGAGCGCAAACCTCGACGTTTTTCTTTGCATACGAGGGCATTTCCGAAAAACTGATCGAATATCTGGCCGCCGACCATCCTTGCTCCCACTTCTTTAGGGTCTTCTCTTCCTCGGGATCCTCACGAACATCCGAGGGATAAGTCGTGCCGGTGACCAAACGAGCCAAAGGGAATTTGGTGAGAGTGGCGGTTTCGGGCTCTTTGGTTGAAGTAACCACCGCGTCTAAATTTATGTGGAACTGAATCTTCTCTTTCCTAAAGGCTTCAGACCGCTGACGAATGAGCTCCCGGATGGGTTCAAATGCGCGCCCCATAAATAACTTGGTCAGCTCCTTCTTAATCTCCTCCCCGAGCTTATGTATCTCGTCGTTCACGCGGTCCTCCGTCAGTCCTTACGCTTATACGTTGTCGTTGCTGAGCCCTAACGTCTATTAGACAGGGCTGTATAGTACGGCACGTGTTCTTGGATAATTCGTAATTATGGAGCGAATACCTGGGATTTACCAGGCCCGGGATGCGATATTCGGGGCGAGAAATGCGGAAGTGACGGGCCGTATAGTTCTTCGTCGCTCAAAGCGCATCAGCCGGACTACGAACCCCCTCCCCCTCGGTTCAAGACGTGGGTATAAATCATCGTCGTCGAAACGTCGGCATGGCCGAGCAATTCTTGAATCGTCCGAATGTCGTAACCGTCCTCAAGAAGATGGGTTGCGAATGAATGTCTCAACGTGTGGCATCCGGCAGGCTTGGCGATTCCGGACTTGAACCGCGCCTCTCGGAACGCCTTCTGAAGGACGGTCTCGTGCAGATGATGCCGCCGGCGAACACCG
Organism: Elusimicrobiota bacterium; assembly: GCA_023213235.1. Classification (GTDB taxonomy): domain Bacteria; phylum Elusimicrobiota; class Elusimicrobia; order UBA1565; family UBA9628; genus GWA2-66-18. The sequence goes on from CP096137.1 coordinate 2,960,577, forward strand.
GATTCGACGGCGACATAGTGACGATCGGCCGGGAAGGCCCACTGCCAGCCCCATTCTCTTTCGGCGTTCGGGTACTTGCGCGCCAAGGCCCCCGGAAGCTCGACCGTGCCGAGGCCGCGCGCGAGATCTTCCGTGTGCAGGACTTTCACGGCGCTCAGGTGCGCCTTCAGCGCCTCGCGCGCGCTGGAAGGAAGCATCACGCGGCGATCCTTTCCTCCCTTGCCCGAACGGACGACGACCTCGCCAAGGCCGAAATCCAAGTCTTTAACGCGGAGCTGGCAGCACTCCATCAACCGCAGCCCGGCCCCATAGAGCAACGTCGCCATCAGACGCGGAACGCCGCCCATTTGCGAGAGGATCAGACGCACTTCTTCCCGACTTAGGACGACGGGCAACCTTTCGGGCCTCTTTGCGCGCACGACCGAATCAAGCCGGCCGGCTTCCCGGCCGAGCGCTTCCTTGAAGACGAAGAGCAGTGCGTTGAGAGCCTGGTTCTGGGTCGAGGCGCTGACCTTGCCCTCCGTCGCCAGGCGGGTCAGAAAGGAGCCGAGGAGCTGCTCGTTCCAAGTTGATGGGTCGCGAGCGGCGAACGTCGCGAAGCGACGGGTCCAGTGGAGATAGGCGTCGATCGTGCGCGGGCTGAGATGCCGCGCGCGCATCGCGTCGGAGGCGCGCCGCAGTAATCCGTCCGGTCCCGGGACGCCGGGAAGCAGCGGAGACTCCGGCTCGACTTCCCAGATGACCCGACGTCCGGCGAATGCCGCGGCGAGGTGGGCGGGCAGATCGGGAGCATCCTGAACGGACCAACTCTTGAGCTCGGCGATCCACCGGCGTCCGGCCAAGGTCCGGACGGCATTCAGATTGTCGGTGGAATAGGGAACGCGAAGCAGGACGCGGCCGTCGGAGGTTCGACGCGCTTGAATGGGGTCGCTCATTCGGATGAATTGAACCCGATGCGGCGGCGCGGAGGATCGTCCGGTTCGAGGCGCTCGCGAATGGCGTCGATCAGGGATCCGATATCGGCGTCGTGACGGTCCACCCGCGACTCGAGGGCGGCGAGCTTCTTCAGGATTCCGCGGTTCTGAGACGCGAGCGCGCGCACCGCGACGAAGGCGCGCATGATTGCGATATTAGCCGCAATGGCCCGCCTGCTGCGTAGGACGCTGGACAGCATGGCCACGCCCTGCTCCGTGAAGGCGTACGGCGCGCTGCGGGAGCCGCCCCAACTTGAAATCACAATCTGTGATTTCAAGATTTCGTATTCCGAGCGATCGAGTTGGAAGCAGAAGTCGGTCGGAAAGCGGCTTCTATTTCGCTTTACGGCCTGAATGAGCGCCCGCAGCTCCACGCAGTATAGGCGCGCCAAATCGCCGCCGAGCATCACCCGATGCCCTCGCAGAACGTGGATGTATCGTGCCAGGTCGTCGCCCATCTCTATACATACGACTGAGAGGGCGGTTTTGTTCCCTAGCGGGAGCGGCTCGCCCGGGCGACGGAGACGATCGTGCCGAGCAGGCCGAGGATGCACAGCCCGGCGCCGGGGATCGCGATGAACGACAGGGACTCCTTGGCGGCGCCCGTGCTGCCCATGCCAGGGGCGGTGAAGCCGGCCAGGAGCCAGAAGAGGGAGTAGAGGAGGCCCCCGCGCCGAAGGCGACGGCGCTGGCCTTCTCGACGGGGCCGGCGGGGCAGAGAAGGAGGAGAGCCAGGATCGACGCGACGGCGGCCGTGCCGATGGCGCCGCCGTGCAGGTGGGCGCGCTGGAGGTACTCCCAGGATTTCTTGACGACGGCGTCCTTGGCCGCGGCGTCGCCTTTGTAGACGGTCTCGAGGGCCGCGTCGCCGGAGTCGGCCAGGCGCTTCTTGATGGGCGGCTCGAAGGCGCCGAAGGCGCCGCCGAGGGCGAACCCCAGCATGATGGTCGTCAGCGCGAGCAAGAGGCCCGCGGCGTGCGCGCGGGGCGGGGCGATCGGAGGGGTCATGGTCATGTCTAATGCAACGAAGCTGCTACAGGCGCTTGAGGAAGGAGACGAGCCGGTCGTTGAAGACGGCGGGGTTCTCGGCGTTGGAGAAGTGGCCGGCGTCGGGGATCAGGTGGAGCTCGGCGCCCGCGATGCGGTTCTTCATGGCCTCGGAGAGAGGCAGCGGCGTGATCTTGTCGTAGGAGCCGACGAAGATGGCGGTGCGCGCCATGATCTTGCCGAGGTGAGGCGTCGCGTCGGGGCGCGCGGCCAGGGCGGAGAGGGCCGCCATGACGGCGTCCGGCGAGGACTTCATGGCGACGGCCTTGAGCGACGCGGTCGCGGCCTGGTTGTGGACGGCGTCCTTGAGGAACGGGCCGAGGAATGCCTCGACGCCGCTGTTGCGGACGAAGTCGATGGCCGCGGCTCTTTTCGCCTTGTTCTCGTTGGCGTCGGCCTCGGCGCGCGTGTCGCAGAGGACGAGGCCGGTGACGCGGTCCGGAGCCGTCGCGGCGATCTGGAGGGCCACGTAGCCGCCCATCGAGAGGCCGACGAAGGCGGCCTTGCCCGAGAAGGACTCGAGGACGTCGGCGGCGGCGTGCTCGATGAGCCACGGCGCCTCGAGCTTGGTGCCGCCGAAGCCGCGCAGGTCCGGGATCAGGACGCGGTAGTCCTCGAGCGCCTTGACCTGGGGCTCCCACATGGCGCCCGACATCGGGAACGCGTGGAGCAGGACGACTACGGGGCCCTTCGGGTTTCCCGTCTCGCGGACGAAAAGTTTCATCGCTTTCCTATTTTCTGCTGAGGATTGACGGCCTTGCCGTTCCTGTCGCGCACCTCGAAGTGGAGGTGCGGGCCCGTCGAGATGCCGGTCGAGCCGACGCGGCCGATCATCGTCTTGCCGCGCTGGACCAGGTCGCCGACTTTGACCATGGTCTTCGACATGTGGCCGTAGCGGGTCGTCTCGCCGTTGTTGTGCTTGATGACGACGAGCTGGCCGTAGCCGTCGTGCCAGCCGGCCTCCACCACGCGGCCGGAGCGGGCCGGGAAGATCGGCGTGCCGTAGGGCTTGGGGATGTCGAGGCCGTCGTGCATGCGGCGGCGCTTGAGGACCGGGTGGTAGCGCGAGCCGAAGCGAGAGGAGATGCGCACGGACTGGGACTCGAAGGGGTAGCGGTAGGTGTCGAAGTTGATCTTGATGCCGGGGATGAGGATCTTCTGGCCGCGCTCGAACTCGAAGGTTTCGAGGAGAGCGATGCCCGGAAGTTGTTGGCGCGGACGACGACCTCCTTGAAGCGGGCGCGCTCCTCGGTCCCGGCCTTGAACTTGGCGACGATCGCGTCGAGCGTCTCGCCGTCCTTGCGGACTTCGTAGAGGAGGCCGTCGCGGTTGAGCACGGTCATGCGCATGCCCGGGTAGGTCAGGACGAACTCGTTGTTGTTCGTCGCCTGCAGGGCGGTCAGGGTGGCGCCGTAGCTCTTGGCGATGTTGCCGACCCAGCCCTCCCCCTCTGGATCTTGTGCTCGCCGTAGAGCAGGCGGCGGGATTTGGCCAGCACCGCGGGAATCGGCTCCTCGGGGCCGGGGGCCGTCAGCACCGAGAACCGGTTGAACGCGCTCGACTCCGAGCCCGCGACGATCACCGCGGCGCGGGAGGAAAACGCGAGGAACGGCAGGAGAAGGACGGCCTTCATCAGCCCGCCATGTTGGACAGCTCCATGGATTTCATGAACTCCTTGTTCGACTTGGTCGACAGGAGCTTCTCGCGCAGGAGGTCCATGGCCTCGACGGAGGCCAGCGGCGCCAGCACCTTGCGCAGGATCCAGATCTTGTTGAGCTCGTCTTCGGAGAGGAGCAGCTCTTCCTTGCGGGTGCCGGTGCGGTTGATCTCGATGGCCGGGAACATGCGGCGGTCGGCGAGCTTGCGGTCGAGGTAGGCCTCGGAGTTGCCGGTGCCCTTGAACTCCTCGAAGATGACCTCGTCCATGCGCGAACCGGTCTCGATGAGGGCGGTGGCGAGGATGGTCAAGGAGCCGCCTTCTTCGACGTTGCGGGCCGCGCCCAGGAAGCGCTTCGGGCGCTGGAGCGACGTCGCCTCGAGGCCGCCGGAGAGGACGCGGCCGGAGGACGGCGTGCAGGTGTTGTAGGCGCGGGCCAGGCGCGTGATCGAGTCGAGCAGGATGACGACGTCCTTGCCGAGTTCGACCTGGCGCTTCGCTTTCTCCAGGACCATCTCGCTGACCTGGACGTGGCGCTCGGCGGGCTCGTCGAAGGTGGAGGCGATGACCTCGCCCTTGATCGTGCGCTGGCACTCGGTCACCTCTTCGGGACGCTCATCGATGAGCAGGACGAGGATGACGGTCCCGGGGTGGTTCTTGGCGATCGCGTTGGCGATCTTGGAGAGGATGACGGTCTTGCCGGTCTTCGGAGGAGCGACGATCAGGCCGCGCTGGCCCTTGCCGATCGGGCAGATGAGGTCGAGCAGGCGCGTCGTGACCTCTTCCCGGGTCGTCTCGAGGGTGTACTTGGCGTCGGGGTGCAGCGGGGTCAGGTTGTCGAAGAGCGGGCGGTCCTTCACGAGCTCGGCGTCGACGCCGTTGATCTTCTTGACCTGCAGGAGGGCGTAGAACCGTTCCCCGTCCTTGGGCGGGCGCACGAAGCCGGCGACGGTGTCGCAGCGGCGGAGGCCGAATTTCTTGATCTGGGAGGGCGACATGTAGATGTCGTCCGGGCCCGGCAGATAGGAATACTCCGAGGAGCGCAGGAAGCCGAAGCCGTCGGGCAGGATCTCGAGGACGCCCTCGTCGTAGATCATGCCGTTGGCCTTGAGCTGGCCCTCGACGATCTTGGAGATGAGCTCCTGCTTGCGCAGGCCGCTGAAGCCCTCGAGCTTGAGCTCGGCGGCGATCGCGTTGAGCTGGGCGATCGTCTTCTTGGCGAGCTCGGCGGTCTCGAGCGGCTTGAGCGCGGCCGCGGCGGCGGCCGTCGGAACGGGGACGGCGGCGCTGGGCTTGTTCTCGGGCGGAGTCTTGGTCGGCGTTTCCATGTTAATTAGTTCCTCGGCAAATCAGGTCCAAACCGGCGTAATACGATTGAACTTTGTCGTTGAGGCTCTTCAAGTCGGAGTCGTTGGAGATCGTTACATCGGATCTCTTCATCTTCTCGGCCATGCTCAACTGCGCCTTGATCCGAAGCTTGGCGTCTTTTTCGTTCAGTCCGTCCCGACGCATGATTCTCGTGAGCTGGGTCCTCGGCATGGCCGAAATGCATATGCATGCGTCAAAGCTCTTCTGGAGGTTCTTCTCGAACAGGAGCGGCACATCGACGATCACCACTCCGTTCATCTTACCGATCAGGTCCTTCATCTCTTTCAAGATCGTCGGATGCGTGGCCTTCTCGAGCTCTCGCCGCTTGGCCGGATTCGAAAACACCAGCTTTCCCAGGACGGCCCGATCGATCGTGCCGTCGTTGTTGAGGATGCCCTTCCCGAACTTCCGCACGATGGCCTTATAGCCGTCGCGCCCGGGCTTGGCCTGCTCCTTGGCGAGCTGGTCGAGGCTGATCGTGGCCGCGCCGAGGCGCTCGAAGGCGGCCAGCGCGGTGGATTTGCCGCTGCCGATGCCGCCGGTCAGGCCCACGACGAGGCGCTTGGGTTTCAAGAGGGCTTGTTCTTCTCCGAGTAGCGGTGCATGATCCCGCGCTCCTCGTCGGTCAGGGACTCGAGGCCTTGGGAGAGGATCTTGTCGAGGATGCGGTCGACCTCGGCCATCTCGGCGTCGGGCGCGGGCGCCGCCTTGACGGCGGCCTTGGGCGTGCGGCGCGGCGCCGGCCGGGCGGCGGGCTCGGCGTCGTCGGGCTCGGCGCTCGTGGAGCGGCGCCAGAGGCCCTTCGCCTGGACCTTCACGACCCACCACCAGCGGATGTAGAACCAGCCCGTCAGCATGCCGCCGAGGTGGGCGAAGCGCGCGACGCCGGGCGTCGAGCCCGTGGCGCCGGCGAAGAACTCGATGGCGCCGAAGAGCAGCGCCATGTGCGCGGCCTTGATCGGGATCAGGAAGTAGAGGTAGACGACGGCGTCCGGATAGAGCATCGCGAAGGCGACGAGCAGGCCGTACACCGAGCCCGAGGCGCCGATGACGGGGATCGTCGAGTGCGGGGCCAGGGCGAGGTGCGCGGCGGCGGCGCCGAGGCCGCACAGGAAGTAGTATTTGAGGAAGTCCTTCTCCCCCACTGGGACTCGACGGGCATGCCGAACATCCACAGCGCGAAGAGATTGAAGACGAGGTGCCAGATGTTGCCGTGCAGGAAGAGGTAGGTGAACGGCTGCCACAGCCAGCGCTGGCCGAGGACCGAGGCGGGCACGAGCCCGAACATCCGGTGCAGGTCGGGGATGACGAGGCCGACGACGAAGCCGACGACGTTGGCGATCATCAGGGCGCGGATTCCCGGCGGCAGGCTGCGGAAGTCGACGGGGTCGTGGCGGAAGACTCGGGTCACTTGATCTTCTCCATGTCGTTCCAGTTCGGGCCGGCCTTGACCTCGGCGACGAGCGGCACGCGCAGCTCGTAGGTCTTCTCCATGACGGACTTGACCCATTTCGCGAAGGCCGGCACCTCGTCCTTGGCCACCTCGAAGACGAGCTCGTCGTGGACCTGCAGGAGCATCGTCGCGTCGAACTTGCCCTTGGCGAGTTCGCGGGCGACGTCGAGCATCGCGAGCTTGATGATGTCGGCCGAGCCGCCCTGGATCGGGGTGTTGCGCGCGGCGCGCTCGGTGAACTGGCGGACGGAGGCGTTCTTGGCGGTCAGTTCCGGGAGCCAGCGCACGCGGCCGAGCAAGGTGCGCACGGACATGTTCTCTTTGGCCTCGTGGAGGTTCTTCTCCACCCAGGCCGACACTCCCGGATACCTCTGCAGATATTTCTTGATGTAAATTGCGGCTTCCTGTTGGGATATCCCCAACTGATTCGAAAGTCCGAACGCCGTTTGGCCATAAACGATTCCGAAATTGATCGCCTTGGCGGCGCGGCGCTGGTCGGTCGTGACCTGCTTGGCGTCGACGTGGAAGATTTCGGCGGCGGTGCGCTCGTGGATGTCCTCGCCGTTCGCGAACGATTCCATCAAGGTCTTGTCGCCGGACTCGTGCGCCAGCACGCGCAGGTCGATCTGCGAGTAGTCGGCGGAGACGAGAGCCCGGCCCTTGGGCGCGACGAAGGCGCCGCGGATGCGGCGGCCGGCCTCGGTGCGTATGGGGATATTTTGAAGGTTCGGGTCCAGGCTGGAGAGCCGTCCGGTCACGGAGCCGGTTTGATCGAACGTGGTGTGGACGCGGCCGGTCTTGTGGTCGGTCTTTTCGAGGAGCGCGCGCACGTAGGTCGACTCGAGCTTGGCGATCTCGCGGTACTCGAGAATCTTGCCGGGCAGCGCGTGCTGGGCGGCGAGCGCCTGGAGCGTCTCCTCGTCGGTGGAGCGGCCGCCCTTGGCGGTCTTGTGCAGGACGGGCAGCGCCAGCTTGTCGAAGAGCACCTCGCCGAGCTGCTTGGGCGACTGCGCGTTGAGCGGGGCGCCGGCGAGCTCGTCGATCTGCTTCTGCAGGCCCTTGAGCGCGGCCAGGAACTCGACCGACAGGCTCTTGAGATACTTCTCGTCGACCATGATGCCCGCGTCCTCCATGGCGGCGAGCACGGAGGACAGCGGCATCTCGACTTTCTCGAAGAGCTCGAGGACCTTCACGCCGCGCATGCGCGTCGTCATCGACTTGCGTCCGCCCGACATCGAGGCGCGCGCGAGCAGCTCCTGCTCGGGATCGGCGCCCTTGGGGTCCTTGGCGGCGCCGGGGTCGAGGCAGTAGGCGGCGAGCTTCGCGTCGAAGTCGGGGCCGGCGAGGTCCACGCCCGCGGACTTGAGGACGCGGCGCGCGCTCTTGAGGTCCCAGCCGACCTTGAGGGCCTTGCCGCCGAGCGCGGCGCGCAGGCCCTTGTCCGACAGGCCCTGTTCCTCGACGACCGCGACCTTGCCCGTCTCGAGGCCGACGAGCGCGCGGACCCTGGAGACCGACAGCAGTTCTCCCTCGCCGGCGGAGTCCGGGATCGCGCCGACGAGCACCGCGTCCGCCTTGGCCAGCTCCTTGAGAGCCTTGAGCTCGACCTTCTCGGGCACGAGCAGGTCCGGAGCGCCGCCCGGGGCCGCGGTCTTCACCGACGGGGCGGGAGCGTCTCCGGCCTTCGCCGCGGGCATCGGGGCACCCAGATCCTTCGCGAGCGAGCGGAACTCGAACTTCTCGAGGCCCTCGCCGAGCTTGACCGGGTCGGGCTTGGCGGTCTTGCAGTGGGCGACCGTCTCGTCGAGCGGGACCTTCTCATCGAGCTTGATCAGGTCGAGGGAGAGGTCGGCGGCCTTCTCGCCGTCGAGCAGGGCCTGCAGGAGCTTCGGCGTCAGCGCCTTGTCGCCCTTCTTGGCGGCGGCGATGGCGCCCTTGAAGGAGCCGTACGCCTTCAGCAGCTTGACCGCGCCGACGGGGCCCACGCCCTTGAGCCCCGGGACGTTGTCGGAGGAGTCGCCGACGATCGCGAGGTAGTCGCGCACGAGGCCGGGGCCGATGCCGAACTTCTCGACGATCTGGGCCTCGTCCATGAAGGCGTCCTTCGACGCGTTGAACACGCGCACGCCGGGGCGCACGAGCTGGAGCGCGTCCTTGTCGCCCGTCACCAGAACGGCGTCCCAGCCCTCGTCGACGGCGCGCGCGGCCATCGTCGCCATGACGTCGTCGGCCTCGTAGCCCTGCTTCTCGATGCAGCAGAAGCCCATCGCCTCCGCGAGCGGCCGCGCGCGGCCGAGCTGGACGATGAGGTCGGGGTCGATCTCCTTGCGGGTCGCCTTGTAGTCCCCGTACATCTTGTCGCGGAAGGTCGGGCCGGGCACGTCGAAGCAGACCGCGATGCCCTCGGGCTTGTCGCGGCGCATGATCTGGGTGAGCACGCGCGCGAAGCCGTACAGGGCGCCCACCGGCTCGCCCTTGGAGTTCGTCAGGGGCGGCAGCGCGTGATAGGCCCTATGCAGGTACGCATGGGCGTCGACCAGGTAGAGGCGGGGTTTCATCAAGACCGGGGACCGGTCAGGCACGGCGAGGCGGCTTTAAGGGACGGCGGTTAGGCGAGAAGACCGTCGAGCAGCTTCTTGATGTCGGCCTTGGACTGCACGCCGACGCGCTGCTCGACCATCTTTCCGCCCTTGAAGAACAGGATCGTCGGGATCGCCGAGATGCGGAAGCGGCCCGGGGCGTTGGGGTGCTCGTCGGTGTTCAGCTTGCCGACCTTCACCTTTCCGGCGTACTCCTTGGCGATCTCCTCGATGATGGGAGTCAGCATCCGGCACGGCCCGCACCAGGGCGCCCAGAAGTCGACCAGCACGGGCTGGGCGGACTCGAGGACTTCCTTGTCGAAGCTGTCGTCGGTGAGCTGGATCTCGGCCATCGGGGGAAGGTCTCCTAGGGGGAACGCCGTCGTCTTTCCCATGATAGCAGGCCCGTCGAGGAGTGTCAAGCGCGTCTCGCGGGCGCTCCTCCGACGGCGGAAAGCACCACGCGCATGAGTTCGGCCTGCTCGTAGGGCTTGCGCATGAACCGGTCCGCGCCCGCCTCCCGGGCCGAGGCCTCCGAGCGCCCGGGGTCGCCCGCGGAGAGCATGACGACGGCCGCGCGGCGCGTCTTGGGGTCTTCCCGGAGCCGGCGGCACAGTTCGTAGCCGTCCATGCGGGGCATGATGCCGTCGAGGATCACCGCGTCCGGACGGAACGTCCTGGCCTTGGCCAGCCCTTCCTCGCCGTCGCGCGCGGTCTCGACCTCGAAGCGGCCGGTCGCCTCCGCGGCGAAGGAGACCATGAACAGCAGGTCCTCCTCGTCGTCGACGATGAGAAGCTTCTTGCGCTCAGCCATTGCTGGTCACCCCCTTGCGTCCTCCGGCGCGCTTGGACGGCGCGCCCTCGATCCAGGCGGGAAGGAAAAGGAGAAGCACGCCCCGCCGTCGGGCAGAGTCTCCACTCCGATCGTCGAGCCGTGGAGCCCGAGGATTTCCTTGCAGATCGCCAGTCCGAGCCCTGTTCCTTTATATCCGCCCCCGCCCACGGCGCGCGCCACCTGCGTGAACTTGTTGAACAGCAGGCCGACACGGTCGGGCGGCACGCCCGGGCCGTCGTCGCAGACGGCGGCGCGCACGCCCGCCGCCTCGTGTCCGCCGGCGCGCCCGCTCTCGGCGCCGAGCCGCAGGACGATCCCGCGCGTCGCGTAGCGCTCGGCGTTGTCGAGCAGGATGTCGAAGACCTGGGCGATGAGCTCGGGGTCGGCGCGCACGGCGGGCAGCGGACCGCGGATCTCGACGCGCAGCGCGACGTCGCGGCCGCGGCCCATCATCCGGAAGTTTGCCTCGACGTCGCGCGCGAGCGTCTCGAGGTCGACGCGCTCCAGGCGCGCCTTCGCCGCCCCGGACTCCAGCCGCGAGATGTCGAGCAGGTTGTTGATCATCTTGTTGAGCCGCTGGAGGTTGCGGTGGCAGACGTCGGCGACCTCCTGCTGGCGCGGGCCGAGCGGCCCGGCGAGTCCCTTTCGCAGCGAGTCGACGGCCGTCATCACGATCGCCAGCGGCGTGCGCAGCTCGTGCGAGACGGTGCCGACGAACTGGTCCTTCAGCGCGGAGAGCTCGCGCTTCTGCTTGAGCTCCGCGCGCATGGTCTCCGCGCGCACGAGTTCGGTGTTGTCGCGGAAGTGCCAGACGCGGCCGTAGCGGCGCCCGTCCTTGCCGAGCACCGGGGCCGACCAGCGCCAGAACACCCGCCCGTCGCGCAGCAGGATCTCGTCGCTGCTCGTCTCGTCGGGATGGCCGTACAGGTGGCGCACGCGCTCGAGGAAGCCTTTCGCGTCGACGATCTTGCCGAGCACCGCTTCGAGGGCGGTCTCGTCGCAGCCCGACGCGAGCGCCTCGGGCGCCAGTCCCCACATCTCGATGAAGCGCTTGTTGACGCTCAGGATCCGCCCGCCGGCGTCGACGACGAGCACGCCGTTGATCGACGCCTCGTTGAGCGCGTCGAGCAGGCTCGACTTGAAGCGCAGCTCCTCGAGAAGGCGGGCGTCGTCGGCCACGTCAGGCTCCCGCGTGGACCGGCAGCGTGAAACGGAACGCGGAGCCGAGCCCCTCGGCGCTCTCGACCCAGATGCGCCCGCCGTGGCGCTCGACGATCTCCTTGCAGATGGCCAGGCCCAGGCCCGTCCCCTTGTAGCCCTCGCCCTTGGCGCTGCGGTTGACCTGCACGAATTTGTTGAACAGGTCGGGGATCCGCTCCTGCGGGATGCCCTCGCCGTCGTCGGACACGCTGAAGCGCACGAAGCCCGTCGCGGCCGACACCGCGACGCCGCCGCCGGCCGGGCGCGCCGGCGGGGGCGGGCCGTCGCCGGGATCGGGCTCCGCGCGCACGGCCACGCGCGAGTGCGCGAAACGGGTGCCGTTGTCGATGAGATTGTTGAGCACCTGCACGAAGAGGTCGGGGTCCGCGTCGACGCGCGGCAGGCCCGGGGAGACCTCCTCGACGATCTTCACGCGCGGGTTCTTGTCCATCATCACGAAGCCCTGCACGATGTCGGTGACGAGCTGCGGGACGTCCACCGCCTGGCGCGTGATCGTCGCCTTGCCCGACTCCAGGCGCGAGAGGTCGAGGATGCGGCCGATGATCTTCTCGAGCCGCAGGATGTTCCGGTACTGCATCGACAGCATGTCCGCCTGCTGCTTCGTCAGGACGCCTTTGAGCGTCTCCTTGAGCCCGCTCGCCACGACCTTGATGACCGTCAGCGGGTTGCGCATCTCGTGGGACACCGTGCTCATGAGGTCGTCCTTGAGCTGGTCCATCGCGCGCTGCTCGCGGATCTCCGCCTTCAGCTGGTCGACGCGCCGCAGGTCCGTCAGCATGCGGTGGCGCTCGACGGCGTAGCCGATCGTGCGCTTGAGCGCCCGCCCGTCGACGTGCCCCTTGACCTGGTAGTCCTGCGCGCCGACGCGCAGGGCCTCGATGCCGACGTTCTCGTCCGACAGGCCCGTGAGCACGACGACGGGCACGTCGGGGTACCAGGCGCGCAGCTTCTGCACCGTCTCGAGGCCGCGGCTGTCGGGCAGCATCACGTCGAGCAGGACGACGTCGATGCCGCCCCTCGAGAGGACGTCGAGGCCCTGGGTGAGCGTCGTCGCGTGCTCGAAGGAGTAGCTACCGGGGCCGCGCGAGACCTTCATGTGATTCATGAACAGCAGCGCGTCGTCGGGGTCGTCCTCGATCAGCAGCCCGCGGATCGTCTTCTCGCTCATGCGGCCAGTTTACCGCGGCGCGGGTGGGCGGCCCATGGACGAAATGTAACCGGTTTGGAGCCGCTCTAGCGGAGGCGCGGACGGACGCGGCGCGCGAGCTCCTCGGCGCCGGCTCCGGCCAGCGGGAGGACGAGGATCATCAGCGGCACGCGGTAGCGGATCGGGGCCTGCGAGATCGAGAAGCCGCCGGTCACGAGCAGGATCATCGGCAGGAAGTACCACGCCGCCCAGCGGTTGCGGCGGGCCGCCCACAGCCCGAAGAGGGCCAGGGGAATCAGCCAGCCGTCGGAGCCGAGCGCGGTCAGCGCGACGACGCGGTAGCTGTGCGTGTAGGCGCGGTTGCGCGGCAGGAGGCGCCACAGCTTCACGGAGTGCTCGACCATGGTCGCGACGAAGCGCGCCGGGTGGGCGAAGAAGTAATCCTTCGCGGCGGCCATGAAGGCCTTGTGGCGCGGGATCTCGTCGAGCTTCGATATCTCCTGGAATCGCGCGTCGGCGGAGAGGCGGCGCGTCTGCTCCTCGGTGCCGAGAAGGTCGTAGGGAATCGTCATGCCGATGTAGATCTCGCCGCCCACGACCGAGGAGAACGGGATCACCTCGCCGAAGGTCCGCCAGTTGCGCAGGCCCCAGACGCCGACCATGAGGACGAGCGGAACCGCGAAGGCCGCGGCGCGCGCGAAACGGCGCGTCGTCGCCCAGAGAGCGAGGACCGCCCAGCCGCAGCCGAGCGCCCAGGCGCCGTTCGAGAGGGTCAGCCACCCGGCCAGGAAGCCCGCGCCGAGCGTCGCGAGCGCGGACGGCCAGCGGACCAGGACGTAGAGCATCGAGGCGAGAAGAAAGGCTATCCAGTCCTCTCGGAAGAAGTAGCCCGCGTAGTAGATGAAGTAGGGATAGAACACGCAGGCCCAGAACGAGAAGCGGGCGACGAACGGCGAGAACATCCTCATGGCCAACCCGAAGAGAATCCACGCGGTCAACGTCGAGAGGACGACCTGCGTGAGAAAGACGTACATCCGGTGCGGGGCGAAGGCCTTGTAGACGAGCGCGACGAACAGAATATAGCCGGGTTCTCTTCGTGCGGTGGGCACGCCGCCGGGCGGGTCGCTGTAGACGCCGGAGGCGAGCAGGCCTCTCGCGATCGGCTCGTACTCGTAGACGCCCGTCGGCGTCGGCTGAACGTCTTTGTGGTACGCGTGAATCGTGAAGCCGAGCCGCAGGACGAACGCGACGGCGAGCCCGAGCAACAATTCGCGGCGGCTCATCGCATGGCCCTTTTGCGATATATCTCGATCTGCGGGTTCGCCGTCGTCGACGTCGGATCGATCTCGATCCACGGGATGAAGCAGGCGCGCGGGAAGGAGGCCGCGAGCTCGTAGCGCGAGAGCGCGTCCCCGAGCAGCGGGCGGTCGTCGTAGTCGGGGATGGTCAGCGCGAGCCATTTCGGCCAGGCCTTCTCCGGAATCGCGGCGACGGCCTTCGGATCGAGGAAGCGCAGCGCGAGGCGGTTCCAGCGGAAGTACGGGGAATTCGAGGGCTGCGGGTAGCGCAGCAGGCCGAGCGTCTCGCCCGCGGGGACGTTGGCGTCGATCCAGGCGCCGGCCTGGAGGTGGGTCGAGCGCTCGCCGGCGCCGGCGGCGAAGTTGCCCGCGTAGGCCAAGCCCTGCGCGAGCAGGCCGAGCAGGATGACCGCGGCCGCGGCGGTCCCGAACCGGCCCGCGGCGCCCTTCATCGCGCGGAACTCCGCGAGCAGGCGGCCGGCCAGCAGGCCGCCGACGGCGACCCAGCCCGTGAAGTAGCGCACCTGGCGCGTCGAGACGACGCCTCCGACGGTCGCCATCGCGAACAGGCCGATCAGGAAGGCGAGCGCGCACAGCAGCAGCGCGGGCTCGCGCCGGCCGCGGGCGAGCGCGAAGGCCGCGCCGCCGAGCATCAGGATCAGCACGGGCTCGGTGACGCCGCGGCGCAGCGCGTTGGCGAGGAACACGCCGACATGCGACGGGTGAAGGCCGCCGAAGCCGCTGAGCACCTTCATCTCGGCCATCGCCTCGGGATAATCGAGCACCCAGTACGGGCTCACGACGAGGAAGGCCCCCGCCGCCCACGCGCCGGCCACCGCGAGGCCGACGAGCTCCGGGGCGGGGCGGCACGGGCGCCCCTGCGGCGCGTGCAGACCGAGCAGGCGCAGGGCGCCCGCGGCCGCGACGACGAGGCAGGCCGGCCATGCGCCGAGGAAGGACGCCGTCGCCAGCCCCGCGGCCGCGCCGGCCGCGGCGTAGTCCCGGCGCCGTCCGGTCTCGAGGACGAGCATCGAGCGCCACAGCGTCCACAGCGCGAAGACGGTCCAGAACGTGTGGTTCTTGAGCACGTGGGCCTGCACGACGGCCGCCGGCGTCATCAGGTAGATCGCCGCGCCGAGGACGCCCGCCTCCGTCCCGACCTTGCGGCCGAGCCTCAGAAGGAGCAGCGCGCCGAGGACGTAGGCCGCGACCGTGAGCAGGCGGCCCGCCATGTACAGCGAGGCCATGCGCGCGGGGTCCTCGAGATAGAAGAGAATCGAGCCCTTCAGCGGCACGAGCCCGACCGCCGCTCCGGCCGCGAGGGCCGCGCCGACGGAGTAGATGTGCAGGGCCCCGTAGGTGAAGAGATGCGGCCGCAGCTGAAGGCGGTGCGGGCGCATGCGCGACAGCGCGAGCAGGATGCTCTGCTCGTCCTCGTGGCCGGACCGCACGAGGAAGGAGCGCGCGGAGTTCAGCAGCTCCTTCGGCGGGACCGTCCAGCCCGCGGGGACGTCGACGACGCCGGCGAAGGTCCCGAAGGACTTCGGGTTGACCATCAGGTTCGCCCCCAGGTCCTCGTGCAGCTTCGACCAGTTGTCCGCGAGCTCCCGCTGAAAAGCGGAATCGGAGGCGAGGCCCGGCGGCAGCACGCGCGCGGCGCGCTCGCGCGAGGGCAGGCCCCAGCGGATCCCCCACAGGCCGAGCCCCAGGCCCAAGGCGAGCAGCGCGGCGGCGGCGCGCCGCTCTATTTGTACGTTCGCCACAGGCTGTAGAGCGTCTTCAGGTAGCTCATGCCGAACTTGAAGATGCGGGCCTTCGACTCGCCCTGCTCGCGCGGGACGTATAGATAGGGAAGCTCCAGCACCTTCTTGCCGTCCCCCCACAGCCGCACGATGATCTCGGCCACGACGTCGTAGTACGGGCCCTCGCTCTTGATCGCCTGCACGTCCTTCGTCTTATAGAGGCGAAAGCCGCCCGAGATGTCGGTGAGCGGGCAGACGAGCACGGTGCGGTACACCGCGTTGAGGACCTGCGAGAGCAGGCGCCGGCCCCACGGGCGCGTGTCGCCCGCGCCGGGCAGGTAGCGGGAGCCCATCACCACGGAGTAGTTCTCGCGCTCCGACCAGAACTTGCCGAACAGGTACTTCGGGTGCGAGGAGTCGGCGTCGAGCGCGAGGATGTACTTCCCCTTCGCGAGGGCGAGTCCTTCCCGATACGCGTTGCCGTAGCCGGGAGCGCTCTGCTTGACGACGCGCGCGCCGGACTTGGCCGCGATCTCGAGGGTCTTGTCGGTCGAGCCGCCGTCGACGATCAGCACCTCGTAGTTCGGCTCGAACGGCCGGATCGCGGCGTCGAGCGAGGAGAGGAACTCCCCGAGGGCGCCCTCCTCGTTGAGCGTCAACGTCAGGATCGTCAGCTCCGGGGTCATTTCCGGGCTTTCTTGGGCTTGATCAGCGGCTCGGCGAGCCGGAAGGTGTCCTTCTCGTAGTCGCGGCCGTGGCGCAGGCCGTGGGCGAGCGCGAGGAAGGTCGCGTCGGTCAGCGCCTCGGTCGCGTGCCATTCCGTCGGCGGGCTGACGGCGAGGTCGCCGGGCCGGAGGATCGCGGACGTGGCCCTCCCCTTGCCCTTCGACACGTACTTCACGCGGCCGCTCAGCACGTAGGTGTACTGCACGGTCTTCTTGTGATAATGGTTCGCGCGGACGGCGCCCTTCTTGTTCGTGATGATCGTCACCGCGTTGAGCGGCACGCCGTCGAGTATGTCCGTGATGGCGCCGCGCGCGTCCGTGAAGGCCGGCTTGCGGCGGAAGAGCTTCACGCGGAGACGATCCGCGGCTTCGGGATCGGGATGATGAAGCGGCCGCCCTTCTTCACGTACTCCTTCAAGTTGGCCATGATCTCGGGCGCGAAGTTCCAAGCGAGCAGCAGCGCGTAGTCGGGCTTCTTCGCGAGCAGCTCGGAGTCCGGCAGGACGGGAATGTGGGAGCCGGGCGTGAAGCGGCCGATCTTGAGCGTCGACTTCTCGGTCACGAAATCGAGCGTCTCGCCGCCGATCTTCGCGTAATTGAGAAGGGTCATGCCTTTGGCCGGGGCGGAAACGGCCACGATCGATTTGCCTTTGTGCTTGAGGTCCCGGAGGAGCCACAGGAGCTCGGCGCGGTTTTTTTCCACATTCTTGGCGAATTGGCGCAAAGTCTTCTCGGAGTGCAGTCCCGAGGCGGCCTCTTCTTTCAGCGTCTTCGCGACGGCGGGCTCGACTTTGTGCTTCCCCTTCCGTCCGACGAAGACCCGGAAGGAGCCGCCGTGGATGTTCTGCTTGTGGACGTCGAAGACCTCGAAGCCGAACTTCTTGAAGAAAGGGACCATCGGCTTGAGCGAGAGGTACGAGAGATGCTCGTGGTAGATCGTGTCGTACTCAAGGTTCTCGATCAAGGTCTGGAAATGGGGCGCTTCCATCACGAAACGCCTTCCGGCGTGAGCAGGACATCGAGGCCCTTCACGAAGTCATAGAGATCGTTGATGTGGGCGAAGCAATTCGAGGCCGTGATCATGGCCGCTTTGCCGTGTTCGCCCTCACCTTCGCCGCCAGGTCGGCGCTGAACAGCTCGTTCAGGGTCGGCACGCCGTTCTTCTCGGCGATGCGCACGATGTTGGCCGCCGGGTCGATGCCCAGGATGCGCGTGCCGTTGGCCTTGAAATTGGAGAGCAGGACGCCGACGTTGCTGCCGACGTCGATGACGAGGTCGGAGCCGCCGAGGCCGAAGCGCTTGACCGCCTCGCCCGCGAACTTGGCGAAGTGCTCGCGGCCGGTGCGCGTCGTCGAGGCCTCGTACGGGTAATCGTGCCGATAAAGGATCTCGGGCGAGACCACGTAGCCCAGTTGGGAGAGGCCGCAGTCGCGGCACATCCACACGTCGAGCGGGTAGTACGCGCGCGGGTAGCGCAGCTGCTCCTGACGCAGGAACTCGTCGGCCGGGGGCATGAAGCCCAGGTCGAGGAACTGGTAGAGGTTCTCGCTGCGGCACATCCGGCAGATCATGATGAAAAAATAGCTTTTTTAGGGTTTTCGGGCGCGCAGGTAGATCGAACGGCCGAAGCGTCGGCCGACCAGCGGGTCGAGCAGGTACACGAACGGGAACACCACGTTGTCGTAGAACGTCATCGAGCCGGGCGTGATCGTGCCGTCGCCGTACTTCGTGATCTTGTAGATCCCGAAGGCGAACCAGCCCAACGCGTCGACGTTAAAAACTTCGTCTATGTGAAAGCCGGCCGCCTTTACTTTCTCCACCAGGTCCTTCCGGTCGTATCTCCGGTAGTGATGGACCAGCGCGTCGAGATGCCCGTACAGGATCTGCCCGGCCGGCAGGTACAGATTGAGTATCCCCCCGGCTTCAATTTGGCGTACAGATCCCGCAGGATGGCCCGGTCGTCCTCGATGTGCTCGAGGACATTAACACTCACGATTCCATCGTAGAGACCCGGAAGCTCGTCGAGCCGAGACACCACTTTACGGGCCAGGGGCCGTAGAGTCTCCTGGAATTGGGGTTCGTTTTCAACGGCGTCTATGAGCTTCCCTTTCGTTTTGAACCGTTCCAGGAAATCTCCGAGACCCGGACCGAATTCCAGCAATTCGCCGTTCATGTTCAGCCCTCGGCAAATCAGTCGGAACACATAGTTGTTGTACTTGACCAAAGAGCGGGTCGCCACGAGATGGCTCGTCCCGGCGTACTCCGCCTTCTCTAGCACTCGAGCTTTCCCTTCGGGTCGAGGCGCAGGAGCGTCCCGCTCTCGAGCTTTTCGTCGAGCACGACCGCGACCAAGGCGGCGGCGACGGCCTTCGGCGTCTTGATCGACTTCGGGTCCTCTTTCGGCGCGGCCAGCGCGCGCATGCGCGTGGCGACGGGGCCGGGGCTCAGGGAGAAGAAGCGCGTCTTCCCCTTGTACTCGTCGGCCCACACCGAGATCATGCCCTCGAGCGCGTGCTTGCTCGCCGCGTACGGACCCCAGCCGGCGCTGCCCTTGCGTCCCTGGCCCGACGAGATGCCGATGACGCAGGACGGCTCGGCGGCCTTGAGCACGGCGCGCGTCGTCAGGAACGGGCCCGTCGCGTTGGCCTTGAGCGTCGCCTCCCAGTCCTCGGGGGTCGCGTCGGCGAGCGGGCCGATCGGGCCGAGCGCGCCGGCGTTGTTGATCAGCACGTCGATGCGGCCGAACTCGCCCATGACGTCGGCGACGAACCGGGCCACGGCGGCGGGGTCGGTCACGTCGCAGGCGCGCGCGAAGGCGCCCGTCTCCTTGGCGGCGGCGTCGAGCGCGGCCTTGTCGCGGCCGCAGATCGCGACGTTCGCGCCCTCGGCGGCGAAGGCCTTCGCGGCGGCCAGGCCGATGCCGGAGCCGCCGCCGGTGACGACGACGACCATCCCCTCGAGGCGCGCGCTCATCGCGGCATTTTAGATAATATGGCGGGAATATGGTCCAACGAAAGGCCGCCTGGACGGGTGACCGCGCCTTTTGGGCCGTGTTCGCGGGCGTCCTGCTCCTGAACCTCTCGACGCGCTCCCTCTTCTACAACTTCGACGGCGTGGCCTGCGCCATCGCGGTCGAGCTCTCCGACTTCAAGCACCTCGTCCACGGCAACCACCTCGGCTACGGCGTCGTGGCGTGGGCCTTCGACAAGCTGTGGCGGCTGTTCGGCTATCAGGGCCAGGCCATCCTGACGCTTCAGGCTCTCGACTCGATCCTCGGCGCCTTCGGCGCGGCCTTCTTCGCCGACCTCCTGCGGCGGCAGGGACGCGGCGAGCGCGAGGCCGTGCTCGGCGCGGCCGCCTTGGCCGTCGCGCACGCGTGGTGGTTCTGGAGCCTCGAGGCGCAGGTCTATATGCTCGGCGCGCTGTTCATCGTGCTCGGCGCCCGGGAGGCCCTCTCCGATCATCCGAAGCCGTTTTGGCTCGGCCTTTGGCACGCTCTCGCCGTTCTCGGCCATGTCGGGCACCTGATGGCATTCCCCGCTTTCGCCTATCTGCTGCTCCGCAAGAAGGGCATTCGCGAGTACGCTCTGACCATGGCGTC
The DNA here is from genome assembly GCA_023213235.1 of Elusimicrobiota bacterium. GTDB lineage: Bacteria > Elusimicrobiota > Elusimicrobia > UBA1565 > UBA9628 > GWA2-66-18. The sequence goes on from CP096137.1 coordinate 2,980,224, forward strand.
CGTCGTGGCCGCGGCCTACGTCATGGCCGGCGTCTTCGCCGTGAAGCCCGCGAATCTACAGGAGCTGCGGCTTTGGCTGCTCGGCTCCGCCGCCCTCGGCGTCGACCGGGGCTTCAACTGGCACTCGACGCCGCTCGGCTACTCGCTGTGGGCGTGGTCGCGCATGACGTTCCGGATCTTTACGGAGTTCGTGGGGCGGACCGGCGTCGCCTGGTCGTTGGGCGTCGTGCTCGCGGCGGTTCCCGTCCTGGCGGCGCTGCGCGGCGCCGCCGAGAAGACGCGCGAATCTCTCTTCTGGCTGATCTGGCTCGCCGGCTACGCCCTGCTCTTCATCGCCTGGGAGCCGTACACGATCGTCTACCGGGTCACCGACCTGATCGCGCTGGTCGCCTTGGCGACCATGGGGCTCCAAGGGTTCTCGGCCAAGGCTCGGACCGCGCTCCTCGCCGCGTGGGTCCTCGCCGCCGGCGCCTACAACTACGCGACCGTCGTTCTTCCCTCGTCCCGCTTCGAGAACAACCCCGACCTCGTCGAAGCCGAATGGACGAAGATCTCGACGCCGCCCGACGGCTGGGTGCTCGTCAACGGCCGCGGCGGCGTGTACGTCCCCTACTTCGCCGGTCGGCGCACGGTGAACCTGCGCTACTTCGACGCGCCGGGCTCCCTCGAGACGCGGCTCGACCTGATCGCCGCCACCGGCGACGCGCTGTTCGTCACCGGCCGCACGCTCGAGCAGGAGGGCCTGCTCGCCCGGCTCCGGACGTACGGCCTCAAGCCCCACACGGCCGCGCCCGCCCTCGAGACCTTCCGCGTCGCGCGCGCGAAGTAACGCGCGGCGCTCGATTCACTGCTGATAATCACTGTTTCCTGGAAACAGGCGCGGCGAGTCGCCGGTGGAAAAAGAAGCGCCGGCGGGAGAGCGTCCCCGCCGGCGCTCCGGTCGTGCGGCTTAAGCGATCGTGACCCGCTTGTCGAGATACACGTCCTGAATCGCGTTCAGGATGCCCACGCCCTCTTTCATCGGGCGCTGGAACGCCTTGCGGCCGGAGATGAGGCCCATGCCGCCGGCGCGCTTGTTGATGACGGCCGTCTTCACGGCCTCCGCGAGGTCGGAAGCGCCCGAGGACGCGCCGCCCGAGTTGATCAGGCCCGCGCGGCCCATGTAGCAGTTGGCGACCTGCCAGCGGGTGAGATCGATCGGGTTGTCCGTCGTGAGCTTCTCGTAGACGGCCTTGTGCGTCTTGCCGAGGCCCTTCACCGCGTTGTAGCCGCCGTTGTTCTCCGGGAGCTTCTGCTTGATGATGTCGGCCTGGATGGTCACGCCGAGGTGGTTGGCCTGGCCCGTGAGGTCGGCGGAGACGTGGTAGTCCTTCTCCGCGGTCTTGAAGGCGTTGTTGCGCACGTAGCACCACAGGATCGTCGCCATGCCGAGCTGATGCGCGGCGTCGAAGGCCTGGGAGACCTCCCAGATCTGGCGGCGGGACTCGGCCGAGCCGAAATACACCGTCGCGCCGACGGCGGCGCAGCCCATGTCGCGGGCCTGCTTCATCGAGCCGTACATCGTCTGGTCGAAGCTGTTCGGGTAGCTGAGCAGCTCGCTGTGGTTGAACTTGAGGATGAACGGGATCTTGTGCGCGTACTTGCGGGCGACCGAGCCCAGCACGCCGAGCGTCGAGGCCACGCCGTTGGCGCCGCCCTCGATCGCGAGCTTGACGATGTTCTCCGAGTCGAAGTAGATCGGGTTAGGAGCAAATGAGGCGGCAGCCGAATGCTCGATGCCCTGGTCGACGGGCAGGATCGAGACGTAGCCCGTGCCGCCGAGGCGGCCGTGGCCGTACAGCGCCTGCAGGTTGCGCAGGACCGGGATCGGGCGGTCGGAGCCGCCGAAGAGGCGGTCGACGGAGTCGGGGCCGGGGAGGTGGATCGACTCCTTCGGGATGGTCGTGCACTTATGCTCGAGGAGCTTCGCGTCGGCTCCGAGCAGCTGTTCGATATTCGTCGTGGCGGACAAAGTCGCGGTCATGGGGGTCTCCTGGTAAAGCCCTCCTATTATACGAAAAGACCCCGGCGGGAATCCCCGCCAGGGTCTCTTTTATATGACGAAACTTCGGAAACTTGGGGCCTGGCCCCAATATCCTAGTGCTTGGTTTCGTTGGCCAGGACCAGCTCGATCTCGCCCCACAGCTTCTCCACCGAGATCGGCTTCGGGAGGAACTGCTTCGCGCCGGCCATGAGGCCTTCCACGCGGTCGCGCGGGTCGGCGTACTGGGTCGAGGCGGAGACGAAGATGACGGGCGTGTCCTTCTGCGCGTCGATGCGCTTGACCTTGCGGCACAGGTCGAAGCCGTGGACGTCGGGGAGCTGGACGTCCATGATGATGATGGACGGCTTGGTCTGCTTCAAGGCCTTGATGGCCTCGTCGCCGGTACGAGCGCCCGTGACCTCCACGCCCTTCAGCGACATGACGTCGATGAAGGTCTCGCGGAAGTGGTCGTCGTCTTCGATGATGAACATCGGTGAGGCGGTCATACGTTCTCCGTTAAGGTTTGGGCGCGGCGCCGGTCGCATTTAGCATGAGACGCTTGATCGGGCCGGCGGCCCGATAAGCCAAAGTCTTGTCGGCCTTTTCCATGGCCGTGAGGGTGACGGCGACGCTCTTGCGCTCCTGGACCGCGCGCGCGAACTCGCCGCCGTCGATCATGACGCCGTACTTCCACGAGCCCGTCATGCCGATGAAGCTGTCGAGCTCGCCCAGGCGCTTCTTGAGCGAGCGGTAGCGGGAGACGTCGGCGGCGCCGCCGGTCGGCTCGCCCCAGAGCTTGACGAGCGCCTTGTAGGCGGCGTCGACGTTCAGGAAGCCCTGGCCTTCGTTGTTGACGCCCTGGCCGGTCTTCTCGAGAGTGTTCATGACGGCGACGACGATCGCGTCGAGCTTCTCGCCCTTCTCGGTCACGCCGAAGAGCATCGCGAGCATCGCCAGCGCGCCGGCGAAGCCGGGCGTCGACATCGACGTGCCCGAGATCGCCTTGACCGGCCCCTTGTCGCCGTCGACGCGGTCGGCGTCGCCGAGCGCGGCGGGCCAGGCGCCCTCGATGTTGTAGCCGACGGCCGTCGCGTCGGGGCGCTGGTCCTTGTACTTCGGATCGCGGGAGGTCTTCGGCGAACCGGGACCGCGCGAGGAGAAGCTCGCGATCTTCTTGTCGCGGCCGGCGGCCGCCACCGCGATGACGCGGATCGCGCCGGTCGCCGGGTCCTTGTAGGTCACGATCGCGGGCGCGCCGATCGTGTTCGGGCGGGAGCCCGCGTTGCCGGCGGCGAAGACCATGATGTGGCCTTCCTGCGCGAGCTTCTTGACGAGCTGCGCGTCCGGGCCGTTCGGGTCGCCGGAGTCGTCGCCCCACGAGTTGGAGATGACGAGGTTGCCGTCGTTGCCGGCCTGCGTGAGGGAGCGCAGGATGTCGTCGAGCGTCGCGCCGCCGTTCAAGAACGTTTTGTAATGCGTCGTGTTCTTCGCCCAAGGGGCCATATGAAGAACGGTCGAGTGCACCCACGTGCCGTGGCCGATGTCGTCGATGTTCTCGCCGGAGGTCATGTTCTTGACCTCCTTGACGCGCTTGAGGAGCTGGTGCTCGGTCGCCGCGCCGCTGTCGATGACGCCGAACGCGGGCTGGACGGGCGCGGACTTGGTCATCTTCGCCCAGAGGCCGGACCAGAAGCCCATCTCGGGCTTGCCCCACAGCTTCTCGGCGGCGGCGTGGACGCCGTCCATCTTCACGATCTTGACGTTCTCGTCCATCGTGACCGCGTTGCGCGCCGCGGGATCCATCTCCTCGGGCGTGACGGGGACGGGCGTGATGATGCGGCGCTGGACGTTGGCGTGGACCGTGAAGCCGAGCTCGGTCATGCGCTGGGTGAACTCGGAGGCGGAGGCTCCGTCGACGCGGATCGTCGCGGCGTTGATGCGCTTGTAGGTCGCCAGCGGCGTTCCCTTATAGGCCTCGAGCGCGTCCGCGCCGAGCCCGGCCGTCTCGAGCTGGGCGAGCATCGCCTGCTGCAGGCGCGTGTACTGCTCGACGCCGGAGGGCAGGTTCACGTCGACGCTGGAGATGTGGGAGTCGTGCAGGCGCGTCTTCTTCTCGCCGAACATGACGATGAAGTCGACGGGGCCGTTCCCGCCGGAGGAGGACGCCGCGCCGCCGTTCGGGCCCGAGGGACCGGGCGCCGGGGCGGAAGCCGCCGCCTGCCGGCCCTCCGCCTTCTCCGCGGACTTGCCCGCGCCGAGCTGGCCGAGCATGAGGCCGGCCGCCGCGAGCGCGGGCAGGTAGGCGCTCGCGAGCTTGACGCCGGTGACCGCGGCCGCGGAGCCGATCAGGAAGCCCGCGATCGAGGAGACGAAGCCGACGATCGCCGGGCCGAACACCCAGAACACGACCATCAGCGCCGCGAGCATGCCGAACGTGCCGAGGCGCTGCGTCACGTCGTCCATGACGGCGCGGGCCTTCTGCGGCAGGACCGTGCGCAGCATGTGGCTGCCGTCGAAGCCGGGGATCGGGATGAAGTTGATGATCGCGAGCATGACGTTGAGGAAGACGAACATGCCGAGCGCGGCGACGACGCCGGCGCCGAGGCCGGCGGCCAGCGCGCCCGTGATCGCGAAGGCGCCCGCGACGGCGAGGCCGACGTTGACGGCCGGACCCGCGAGGGCGACGATCGCCATGTCCTTGACCGGGTTCTTGAAGTAGCGCGGCTCGACGGGCACGGGGCGGGCGCCGCCGAGGATGAAGCCCGCGAGCATGAAGGTCGCCGCGGGAACGAGCAGGGTCCAGATCGGGTCGATGTGCGTCTTCCAGTGCAGCGGGTTGAGGCTGGCGCGGTTCTGCAGGCGGGACGTCGGGTCGCCGAGCTTGTCGGCCATGCGCGCGTGGCCGATCTCGTGGAGGATCAGCGAGAAGATGATCATCGGGAACATCGCGAGGCCGCCGAGCGTCAGGCCGGCGACGACGGGCGCCACGCCGGCCAGCATGCCGAGGCCGAACAGGCCGAAGAGCCCGCCGTTGCCGCCGCGGCCGCCCTGGTCGGGGTCGGAGCTGTCGTCCGGACCGCCCTCGCCGCCCGTGCGGCGCGGGTTGCCGAGCTCGTCGATGCCGCCGTCCTTCGGAGCGGGGTTGCCGGCGCCGTCGTAGGAGTCGCCGGAGTCCGGCATGTCCTTGCCGTCCTTCTTAGAGGAGCGGAGGTTCGCGGCGGCCTGGACCTTCTCGCCGGAGCCCGCGTTCACCGCGGCGGCGCCGAGGCCCGTCTTCAGCGCGGCGCCGTCGAAGGCGAGGTTCGCCTGGGCGGACTGGGCCTCGGCTCCCTTGGACTCGATCGAGGGAGCGGAGAGGGTCGTCTTGAGCGTCTCGGCCGCGGCCGTCTTGGCGGCGGCAGCCTGGACCGGGGAGGCGGCCTTGGACGCGGCGGCCTTCACCGGCGTCAGCGCCGCAGGGACAACGGAGGCCGCGGCGGCAGTCGGCTTGAGGGCCGAGGGAATGAGCTGAGACGCCGCGGCGTTAGCCGCGGCCGACGGCATCACGGACGGAGCGATCGAGGGAGCGGCGAGCGAGGGCGTCAGCGAGAGCGCGGAGGCCGAGAGCGCGGGGATCGCGTTGACGCCGCCGTTGACGCCGAGATTCGCACCGACCGCGCCCGAAACGCCGGAGACCGAGGACGCGCCGGCGGCGGCGTTCATCGTCTGGGCGGCGGCGTGGTAGGCGCTCGAGCCCGGGGACAGAAGAACCAGGGCGAGCGACAGGGTCGAGGCGATCGCGGCGCGCATGCGGATCATCAGAGAGGTCTCCTTGGTTTGCGTCTGACCGAATTATAGCCCCCGCTCCCGAAACAAAGGCGAGTCAAAGGTCCCAACGAGGGCCTGGCATTGGTCCCAACGGGCGAGAGGTCCTAGGACTTTTTCGGTGGGCCTATGCCCGTCCGTAGGGCCCACGCGCGTTCTTCCCCTTTGGCGTCCCCGTCGAGAAAACGCGTGAATTCCGCGTTATTTCGCGGTTTTTTGCCCGCGGTTGAGCGGGAAGATCAGGGAGGGCGCGAGGAAGTCGATCAGCGCGCAGACGACCATGACGCCGGCGGCGATCATGAGCACGGTCGCCGTCGGCAGCAGCGCCATCAGCTTGCCGTAGAACAGCACGCCGCCGATCGCGAAGATGAGCTGGTAGAAGAACATCGCCGAGTAGATCTTGCCCTGGCTTTCGTGGTAGCGGCCGGCGACGACGCGCGTCGTCAGGCTCGTCCAGGCGACGATCGCGGGCGCGCCGAGGATCGCGGACAGGAGCATCAGGCCCGCGGCCAGGTACACGTGGCCCGACAAGAACAGCGCGGCGTACACGAGCCAGGACAGGCCGTGGACCCAGGACGTCCAGACGCCTTGACGCTGGAGGCGGTCCATTCCCTTCTCCGCGTCCTTGACGGCGACGGCCAGGAACTTGCCGCCGCGCGCCGCGGCCCAGGCGCGCAGTTCGGCGGCCGTGCCCGACGTCTCGAGCAGGGCGAGCGCGTCGGCCTCGGAGCGGCCGAGAGCCGCGGCGACGTTCTTCGCGGCCTGCGCGACGAGGTCGGCGGCGAAGCCCTCGGCGGCGCGCGGCGCGGGCGTCTCGCGGTAGCGCGCGAGCACGACGGGCGCGGAAGCGCGCAGGGCGGCGGAGACCGCGTCGAGCGCCTCGTCGGGGAGAGCCGGCTCCGCGGAGGCGAGCGACGACCGGAACACGCGGGACTGCGGCGCGAGCGCCATCTGCTCGGGATCGCGCAGGAAGGCCATGAGGCCGGAGCCGAGGCCCGAACCCAGCGAGGCCGCGGCAAGGAACAGGCCGAAGGAGCCCGCGCCGGTGTGCAGAACGTCCTCGAGGAAGCGGGGCATCGCCGCGAAGATCAGCGCGTCGCTCGACATGACCGAGAGGGTCGTCGACAGGAGATACAGGCGCAGGAAGCGGTCCGACCAGATCGTCTTGAAGCCCTGGACGACCTCGTTGAGCACGCGCCGTCGCGGCACCGCCTTCACCGCGAAGCCGCCGAACTCGGCGGGGACCACCGCGACGGCGGGATCGCCGTCGACCTCGACGAACAGGCCCGGCTTGCCGTCGACGCGGCCGCCCGTCACGCCGGCGAAGCGGACCGGCCCGGCGCCGTCGCGTTTGAGCGCCTCGGCCAGCTCGCGGCGTGCGGCCATCATCTCGTCGCGCGGCAGCTTGAGGAAGAGGCCGTAGCCGACCGCGCAGGCGAGCAGCAGCACGCCGTACACCGCGTAGGCCATCGCGTTGCCGCTGAGCAGGCCGAAGTGGGCGGAGACCGTCGCGATGAACGCGCCGGCCAGCAGCGGACCGACGACGCCGACGACGTTCATGACGATCGTCGAGACCGCGTTGGCGCGGTTGTAGTGGCCGACGTCGTCGGCCAAGATTCGGTTCATGGCGACCGCGTTGGCGGTCATGCCCATCAGCTGGAGGAAGCCGGCCACACCGATGACGGCCGCGAAGACGGCGAAGGAGAGCATGCCCTGGAAGAACAGGACGGGAACGAGCAGCATCAGCACGGTACGCCCGACGTTGGTCCAGATGATCACGCTCTGCGTCGACGAGCGGTCGACGATCGGACCGGTGATCAGGCTCGCGGCCGCCTGGGCGCCCCAGTTGATCGCGCGGTTGTAGCCCATCTTCGCGGCGTCCTCCTTGGTCGGCGCGACGAGCTTGGGCAGGGCCGTGTAGTGGAAGTTGACGCCGAGCATGACCAGCGCCTGGCCGAAGGTGAAGATCCAGAACTGGCGGTTGCGGCCCTCGTCGGGGAGCACGCGCAGGGAAGCCTTCAGCTTCGCCCATGCGCCCCGAAGAAGACCGCCCCCGAGTTTCTCGGAGGCGGGTCCGGCGCGGCGCGGCTCGACGAAGGAGAGCCGCGGCGGTCCCCTCCTCCTCCGCCGCCCGCCGGCGGGTCGCCGCCGGGGCGGTTCTTCATGGCCTCCGACATGTCGTGCAGCTTGCGGATGCGCACGCCCGTGTTCGGGTGCGTGATGAACAGCTCGAAGATCAGGTCGTCGGCGCGCGTCGGGCCGCCGGACGCGGAGGTCTGAGGCAGGGCGCCCGCCTGCTCGAGCTGCTCGAGCGGGTTGACGATCATCACGTGCTGCATCGACGCCGCGCGCGGGATCGTCGCGCCCGGGAGCATGAAGCCCTGACGCGGCCGCCACGTCGTCAGCAGGCCGAGCGCGAGCGCGAGCGACTCCGGGTCCTCGCTCAGCAAGGCTCCGTCTTCGTCGGCCATCCCCTCGTTCTCGCGCGAGGTCGCCATCTGCAGGACCTGGAGCACGACGGGCGCCCACAGCGCGGCGAAGAGGCGCAGCAGCGCGGGCAGGGACTTGATCACGACTCCCGCCGAGATGGGATCGAGGGCCTCGGGGCGCGCCCCGCCGCCCTGCTCGGGACGGCGCTCGGACTGCTCCGCCGGCGCCTGCTTCGGCGAAAGGCCGAGCAGCTTCTGCAGCGCGACCTTCGCGTGGCCGACGCCCCACATCACGCCGTACGAGGCGAACGCGACGCCGGAGGCGATGGCGCCGCCGATCGAGCCCGTCAGCATGTGGCGGTCCATCACGTGCGAGAACTCGTGAGCCAGCACGCCGCGCAGCATGCGCGCGCCGAGCGCCTTGAGCTCCGGGCGCGGCGCGCCGAGCACGGCCGCCGCGACCTGGGCCGGCGTCGCGTCGGCCGCGACGCCCGTGACCGAGCCGCGGATCGCCTTGCGGAAGACCTTGAACTCCTTCGTGCCCGCGTCGGCCGAGGCGATCAGGCGCACGACGCCGTCGCGCACGATCTCGGGCTCGAGCGTCATCGACTTGATGCCGCGCGTGACGCCGACCATCGCCGCGAACGGGCTGCGGCCCGTCGCGTAGGCGTTCGGGGCGTCCATGGGGTCGATGACCATCTCGGGCATCGGGATCTCCTTCTTCCCCTCGCGCGGCGGCCGGCGTTGATCTTGTCGCGCAGGCCGTCCATGATCTCAAAGAACTCCGGGTCCTGCTCGCGCGTCGTCGGCTGGGCCTTCATGACGAGCTTGATGATCTTCTTGGCGAAGAAGAACGGCACGAACGCCATGACCGACGCGATCGCGAGGTTGGTCAGCAGGCTCGTGATCCCGAAGACGGTGAACGAGAGCAGCACGCCGGCCGCGGCCATCGTGCCGAGCATGACGGCGACCTTCAGGCGGTAGTGGAACGCCGGCCACTTCGGCTCGGCCTCGGCCAGGGCGTTGGGGTCGGCGACGGGCTTCTCCTTCGTGGAGAGGGCCGGGCCGGATTTCGGCAGGATCTTGCCGAGGAGCTTGTCGGTCCAGACCGACGCGCGCTCGCCCGCGAACGCGATGACGAGGAAGGTCAGCGGGCTCGCGAAGCCCGTGAACGCGACGTAGGCGAGGAGGCCGAAGTAGAGACGGTTGAACGTCACGATGCTCATGAGCTTCTTAAGGAAGCTCATGATCGAGTTCACGCGGAAGTTCGTCACGGCGTTGCCGGAGCGGCCGCCGAGCACGGTCCAGACGAGGAAGGCGATGTTCGTGTGGACGGCGGAGTAGCCCGTCAGCAGCGCGAACACGACGCCGATCATGACCCACTGGAAGGACGGGAAGCGGATGCGCTGCATCGAGCCCGGGACGGCGAACGGAGCGCCCGTCTCGGCCGAGTGGATCAGGCGGCCGAGGAAGAAGGCGATGGTCGTCATGACGGGCAGGGCCATCAGGCCGATGATCGGCGCCAGGCCGATCGCGCCGGCCGCGGAGGCGACGCCGAGCACGCCGGGCACGAGCCCGAGCACGGCCCACGTCAGCACGGTGTCGGCGAGCGTCGAGCCGCCGAGGAAGCGGCCGCCCGCGACGGCGGCCAGCGGCGCCGCGGCGGAGATGATCCCGGCCGTGGTCAGCACCATGCCGAGGCTCGGGATCGCGATGAAGACGGCGCCGGCGAAGGCGCCGAGCGCGAAGTCGAGGATCGTCTTGACCTTGTTGAGGCGCGGCGAGTCGCGCTTGGCGAGGCGATAGCGGGCGTAGAGGGCCAGCGGAAACAGCAGAACGCCGGAGCTCACGGCCCAGACGGCCGCGACGGGCACGACTCCGAAGATCGCGGGCAGCAGCGCGACGGCCGCGGCCTGCAGGCCGATCGTCAGGCCGGCGCCGGCGGCGAAGGTCGCGACGCCCCTGAGGAACCCGGCGACCTTCCCGTAGCGCGGGCCGTGGTCGTTCGGCCGGTTCGGCGACGGCGGCTCGTCGCGCAAGGACGAGGAGCGGCCCGCGGAGGCCGGCTCGAGGCCGGCGGACAGGATTCCGGCGGGCGGCAGGCCCTCGACGGCGGGCTCTCGGTCGCCGGCCTCCTCGAGGCCGAGAAGGCGGTCCATCATGCGGGCCGCGCCGCTGCGGGCCGAGGCGGCGGGCCCCTGCTCGGCGGCGCCGGCGATCGCGGCGACGTCGCGCTTCGCGGCGGAGAGGCTCTCGGGCGTCGCGGCGACGCCGGGGTTGGCCGGCTTATCGGAAACGGACGCGGCGAGCGGCAGAGGCGCGAGGGCCGCGGGAATCTCCGCGGCGAGGGGCCGCGCGATCGCGAGCGCGTTCACGGCGGACGGAGCGACGGCGGACATCGGGGCGCGAAGCAGCGGCGTCGGGGCCGAGGCCATCGGCGCGCCGAGGACGCTGTTCAGCGCGGACGGAGCGGCGAGAGTCATCGAGGGCAGCGACAGCTGCGCGGCGGAGGTCCGGGCCGCTCCCGCGGCGGCGCCGGGGACTCCGGCGGCGTTCGCTCCGATCGCCGAGGACACCTGCGCCCAGGCCTGATGCGGCGCCGAGACGAGGATGAGCGACAGCGAGACGCCGGCCGAGAGAATTCGTTTCATGGCCGGATGTTATCAACTCCCCGTCGGAAGCGAGAGGGGCCCAAGGGCCCATTTCCCCCGACATGCGGCCCTGCGCGCGATGGGCCTTAGGCCGGGTGGGCGGCGGCGAAGGCGGCCAGGATGTCGGGCAAGGTGCGGCGCGGCGTGTCGTAGCGGACGAGCAGCTGCTCGTCCTCGTCCATCATGTCCTTCGCGGCCTTGCGCGCCGCGGCCGCGTCGAGCTTCTTCAGGAACAGCACGGCGGGTCCGTAATAGAATTTGAGCCCGAGCCGCGCGAGCTCGGCCTTGAACCAGGAAGGCGTCGCGGCGAGCAAGGTGAACTGCCGGCCGTCCTTGAGATAGACCTCGATGACGCCGGCGCAGTGCTCGAGCGTCTTCGCGTCGGTCAGGTGCGCGAGCTCGATGTGGCCGACGGCGGAGGACGCGGGGCTCATCCCTTCCTCCGGTGGTAGTAGCGCAGCCAGTAACCGCCCATCTCGGCGGCCATCGCGTCGACGGCGGCGCGCACGGTCTTCTGATCGAGGCGGTCGACGAAGAGGACGGGATCGGACCACCAGGCCTTGCTCTTGGCCTCGGTCATCCAGGCCTCGGCGCGGTCGAACGTGGCGGCCTTGAAGGTGGAGCCGCCGCCGCCCTCGAAGGCGACCGTCAGCTCGCAGTCGCCGGAGGAAGGGTCCGCGGGCGCGGTAAACGACACGGACGCGACCTTGAGCGCGGGCATGCGGCGGATTATACCCGTTTTTTTACGCGGCCGGTTTCTTCGGCTCTTCGGCCTTCGGCTCGGCGGAGCGGAAGCTCTTCTCCGGCAGGCCGGGCAGGAACCGCGGAGCGAAGAAGAACGCGATGCCCGCGAGGAGGTAGACCGCGATGATCGGCGTCAGCGCGCCGGGGAAGGCGGAGGCGGGGTTGCCCTGCGCCGCCACGGTCGCCGCCATCGCGCCGTAGCCGAAGGAGGTCATCGCGTTGAACAGGGACGAGCTCACGCCGAAGGTCTGGGAGACGGTCTTCGGGTCGGAGTTCGTGCTGATGTAGGCGTTGATCGCGGAGACGAACGGGCCGACGAAGAGCCCGAGCAGCATCACGGAGGCGAAGATCCCGGGGTAGAAGCCCCACGACAGGGCCACGCCGAGCGCCGAGAGCAGGCCGATGCCGTAGAACTTGATCCAGCCGCGGTTCGTCAGGCGAGACGTCACCGAGATGAGGCCGGCGCCGATCGCGACGGCGGCCGCCGCGGCGAGGAAGTTGCCGGGGAACAGGCGCGCCCCGACCCAGATCGCGCCCAAGGCGAGCACCCCGGCCTGCAGCAGGCGCTCCGCGCCCATCGAGCGGCCGAACACCTTGATCTGCGGCAGGCGCGCCATGCTGGCGTTGGAGATCAGCTGGCCGAAGAACAGCGCGCCGAGAAGCTGGCCGTAAATCAGCGCCTTCGCGCCGAGCGTGGCCGCGATCAGCGGCAGCGCGAGGTTCTGGAACGGGTAGATGAGGCCGGCGGCGAGCGCCGAGAGCAGCAGCGCGTTGCGGATCTTCGGCGTGGCCATCACGTTCTTGAACGTGTCGGTGCGCGAGATCCAGAACATGAGGGCGCCCGCGATCCACAGCGGCGAACCGAGGCCGGTGCCGATCAGCGGCAGGGCCAACGGCAGACCCCAGCCGTACACGGCGACCGAGGCGCCGAGGAGCGCGATCTCCTTCCAAAACTTGCGGCCGAAGTCGAGGGCGCGCTTGAGCAGGGGCTCGGCCGCCTTCTTGACGGCGTTCGCCGAGGCGGAGACCAGGTTGTCGATCTTGGGGATCTTGAAGAGGTTCAGGAAGATCAGGCCGACGTTGACGGCGGCCGAGATCCAGAAGGGCATCATCGGGTCCATCGCGTCGATGAGGCCGCCGATCTGGCCGATGGAGCCGAGAACCACCTGCAGGACGAAGTACACCGAGAAGCCGATCGCGGTCAGGTTGCCGATGTGCATCCACTCGGTGGAGCGCTTCGGGTCGGTGACGGCGAAGCGGCGCGTGTAGGCGGAGCGGGACGTCATCAACAAGGAGAACTGCCAGCCGTTGGCGATCGACGCGATCAAGAGCGGCCAGAAGCTGATCATGCCGGTCAGCGCCATGACGGGCAGGGCGACCGTCAGCACGGCGCGCAAGGCGGAGAGGACCGCCAGACCCTCGCGCGGGCCGTAGCGCGTGGCGATCATGCCCGACAACGGCCCGAGGGCGATCGCGGCCAGCGGCCCGAGGGCCATGAGCACGCCGTACGTGACGCCGCCGACGGCCGGGATGACGACCATCGGGTAGGCGATCGAGGTCATGATGAACACCGACATGCTGATCGCGTCCTGAATCATCATCCACTTCACGGCCTTGGGACCGATGGACGGGTCCTGAGGGGCGGCGGCCGGCGCCGGAACGGCCGACTTGTCGGCCGCCGAGGCGGCCAGGAACTTCTCGCCGGGCTGGAGGCCGCGGCCTTCAAGGGCGATCGGCGTCGGGACCGAGGCCTTTTCCGGAGCCGAGGCGACGGCCGCGACCGGCGTGAGCGCCTGCGGGACGGCCGCGTCGCGCGACGCGGCCGCGACCGCGCCGGTGGCGGCGTTGGAGCCGGTGAGCGTGCCGAAGGCTTTGCGCGCGCCGGTGAAGAAGGACTCGAGCAGGCCGGTCTTCTCGGAGTCGGCCGAGGCGGCCTCGAGGCGGGTTCCGGCGAGCGCGAGCTGCTCGCGGGCCTGGACGGGGGTCGCCGCGGGGACGACTTCGCCGCGCGCGCCGGTCTCGGCGGAGGCGGCCGCGGGGACGGCAGCCGACGCGATCGCGCGGGCCTGAGCGGCCTGCGCGGGCGCCAGGCCGATCGCGGGCGCGGGAAGAGCGGGGATCAGGGCGGCGGCGACGCCGGGAGTCACGATCGACGGAGCCGCGATCGACGGCGCCAATAGCGAGGGAGTCAGCGAGCCGGAGAGGCCGGGGGTGAGCGCCGCGGGGGACAGCGGAGCGAACACGGCGCCGATTCCCGTCTGGGGCACGACCGAGACGCCCGTGGCTCCCGCGCGAGCCGAGCCGCCGACGACCTGGGCGACGGCCTCGTAAGGGGCCAGGCCCGGCGTGAAGGCGGCGATCAGGAAGGCGAGGAAGGAGGCGAGGGAGCGGGTCGGGTTCTTCATCTATATAGATGATACCTGGGTGCGTCCGCCGCGGGTTGGGCCCTCGGGTCCCTATAGAAAAGGCAAGGGGCCCATTGAGAATGGGCCCCTCGCCGACGGTCGGTCCGGACTAAGCTTTCTTCGCGGGCTTGCGCTTCTTGGCCGGCTTCTTCGCGTCCGCCGGGGCCGGCGGGGCGTTGTGGCGGCGGATGCGGTTCATCACGTTGCGCAGGAAGCGCTCGAACTTGATGCGCGTCCACTCGTTGAGCATCGGCTGGTAGCCGGCCGACGGGTAGATGAAGCGGATCTTGTAGTCCGCGACCTTGCGCGCCTTGCCCGTGCCGCCGTACGGCAGCGAGAGCTGCGGCCACATCTTTCGCACCGCGGTGTCGTAGAGCTGGACCTGGACGTCCTTCTCCAGGTTCTGCAAAGTCGGCGTCTGGCCGGTCTTGAAGTCGACGATGACGACCTCGAGGCCTTCCGGCGTCTCGCGGGCGACGACGAAGTCGAAGATCAGGCGCAGGATGTCGCGGTTGTCCGGAACGCCCTTCTTGTAGTTGTCGAACACCAGCATGTTCGTCAGCTCGGTGCCGACGGCGATCGGGTAGACCTTGAGCATGTCGGCCGCGACGGCGTGCATCGTCTTGAGGCGGCCCTGCATGACCTCGTAGAAGCCCGCGATCTGCTCGCCGGGGCGGTCGAGAGCGTTGCCCTCGCGCTCGGCCTCCTCGCGGTCCCAGATCTTCTTGGCCTCGACGATCGTGTCCTCGGCCGACGGGAACACGCCCTCGTTGCGGTACTTCCAGACCGCCCAGTTGAAGGCCGAGTGCATCACGTGGCCCATCATCATGTAGATGTTGCCGCGGCTGCCGCCGTACCCGGTGCGGTTCGGGTCGTGCATGAAGCTCGTGATCTTGGAGGCGGAGGCCGCGAGGTCGCCCGGGCGGTTCTCGCGGTACGGCCCGAGCAGGGCCGCGAGCGACGCGTCGGCGAGCTCGGCGCCCGTCTGCGGCAGGAGCGCCGCGGTCTCGATCGAGCCCTTCAGCGCGGCGCGCAGCTCCGCGTCGGAGGAGATCGTCATGATGTCGCTGGGGTTGACGTAGAGGCCCTCGTGCTCGCGCAGCTTCTCGAGCATGTACGGGACGGCCTTGGCGAGGCTCTGCGGGCGGACCGTCACCTTGCCGTCGACGACGGACACGCTCCAGCCGTCGACGGGCACGCCGAGCTTGCGCATCGTCGCGACGAGCGCGTCGCGGTCGGCCGCCGTCAGGGCTCCCTTCTTGGCGCGGGCCGTGAACGTCGTCCCGCGGCCGCCGGTCTCGTAGGCGAGGCCGTGCTGGCGGGCGGCGAAGCCCATCAGCTCCTGCTCCTGGCCGGTGAAGCGGATCGACGGCAGGTAGCGCGCGAAGGCTCCGTCGAAGGCGGACAGGCCGTTGCCGTCGTCGGTGAGCATGACCATCTTGTAGCGCGAGATCATCTCCTTCTGCTTCATGGAGAGTCCGCGGGTCAGCTGCTCCTCGACGGCGTCGGCGGTCTTGTCGGACAGCAGCGCGAAGTACATGCCGGCCTTCATCAGCTTGGTCATGTCCTCGATCAGAGGGTAGGGCACGCCGTTCTCGAAGAGGCGCATGTCGAGCACGACGAGCTTCGGCGACATGTGGTTGAGGCCCTTCAGGGACGCGGGCAGCTCGTACGGCGTCC
This sequence comes from Elusimicrobiota bacterium, assembly GCA_023213235.1. Classification (GTDB taxonomy): domain Bacteria; phylum Elusimicrobiota; class Elusimicrobia; order UBA1565; family UBA9628; genus GWA2-66-18. The sequence goes on from CP096137.1 coordinate 2,995,960, forward strand.
GGGCGGCGGGAGCATAGACTTCCTCGTCCTTGTTGATCGGAAGCTGCTTGGCCTCGCCGTAGGGCATCACGCGCACCACGCGGACCTCGGACATCGGCGTGACGACGCCGGACTGGCCGCGCATCGTGCGGTCGTTTCGCTCGTTGAGCTCGACGATGAGCTTCTTGCGCAGGTCGGCGAGGGACTTGCCGCGCATCTGGGCCTTCGTGTAGGCGCCCTCGAAGTCCTTGCGCGTCATCTTGTTGATCGCGACGGTCTTCGCGAAGACGACGGGAGACATGAACATGCCCTGGCCGGCGACCTTGACGAGGATGTCCTTGCCCTCGGCGAACTTCTCCCAGTAGCGGCGCGACGGCTCGCCGTAGATCGGGCGGATCAGCGCGCTGAGCTGGCTCTTCTTGATCGCGACCTTGTCCTTGCGCGTGAACCAGATCGCGAGGTCCTCGACGACCTCCTTGTCGGAGATCTCGCTGGTGACGGTCTCGGGCTCGACGGGCTCCTCGGGCGTGCGGGCCGCGGCGGGCTTCTTCTTATTGGCGCCGTCGAAGCGCTCGCCGGCGGCGGGCGCTCCCTCGAGCGTGGCGGGCATGTCCGTCAGGGCCGAGATCGCGGAGGGAACCGCGACGGCATTCGGGACGACGGGGGCGGCCGCCTTGGCGGCCGCCGGGAGGGCGGTCGGGACGAGAGCGGCGGGAACCGCCTTCACGGGGACGGCGCCGGCGACGGGAACGGCCGACGGCGTGAGGGCCTGGATGGACGGAACGACCGACGTATTAAGGGACGGCACGGCGAGCGACGGCGCGCCGGTGATGCCGGGGATCGCCAGGCCGGAGCCCAGCGCCGGAGCCACGCCCGGAAGGACGGGGGCGTTGCCCGTGACGGCGATCCGCGTCTGCGCGAACGCCGGCGAGGGCGCCATCAGCGCCGCCGCCAGGAGGACCCTGAGCACGGTGGCCGCGCGCTTCATCTTACTTCCCCTTCCGCGTCGTCCGGGTGTTCGGCTTGGGGCGCGTCGGCTTCTTCGCCGCGGGCTTCGCCGTCTTGGCCGTGACCGCCTTCTTCTTGGCGCGGGGCTTCTTGAGGTCCTCCTTGGAGGCCTGCTGCTCCTGCTCCTTGTAGTACTCCTGGTAGGCGGCGTCGGCTTCCTCGCGCTCGATCGCGGAGATCATCTCCTGGACGATCGGGCCGTTGATCTCCTTGCCCTCCTCGAGGCGCAGGAAGTCCTCGGTGTCGAAGACGTGCAGGCGGGCGCTCGTGCGGTACTCGAGCTGGACGTTGAGGTTGGTGATGATCTTGCCGTCGGGCGAGCCGTGGTGCCACTTGCCGTCGGCGCCCTTGCGCGCGTGGCCCTTGAGCATGGCCATCGCGAGCATGCGGGCCAGGAACTCCTCGCCGTCGTCCGGCGTCTCCTTGCCCGTGCGGTACGCGTAGGCCGTCAGGTTCAGCCCCGACGCCGTCTCGTAGCGCATGACGCGCGGGATGCGCGTGTGGATCTTGTAGAGCTTGCCGGTCGCCGCCGACACGAAGTCGAGCGTGATCAGAGACTTGCGGTCGGTCGAGAGGCCGACGTAGTTCTCCTGGACGTTGCGCGCCGCGCGGGAATAGTCCCCGAACTCGCGGAAGTAGTAGTTCGTCAGGTAGGAGTTCGCGTACTCGAGGTAGCCGCGGCTCATCGCCTTCCACGCCGGGGTGCGCATCGCCATCGCGAGGCCCTTGTTGACGTAGATGCCGTGCTTGAGCGGGTTGTACCACATGTCGCGCAGGCGGGCCTGCAGGACCGTGAGCTTCACGAGCTGATGCTGGCCGCGGAACACGTCGTCGTACATCTGGGCCATCAGGCTGTACATGATGGTGCCGACGTACATCGCGAAGTTCTTGTTCGTCTCGCGGTCGCCGCCGCGGGAGCGCGAGCCGCCGCCGAAGCCGCCGCCGGAACCGGAGCCCGACTCGGAGTCGACGGACTGCACGCGGCGGTGGGACGGCTCCCAGTACTCGATGAACTGGCGCAGCTTGCCGAGCTTGAGGGACACGGGCTCGAGCGTGCGCTCGCCGAGCACCGCGCCGATCACGTGCTCGAGCGAGGCGCCGTTCTGGACGACCTGGATCTCGGCGTTCTTAGGGAAGGAGGTCGAGAACTTCGGGGACTTCACCGAGTCCGCGAGGATCAGGAACTTGTCGGTCGCCGAGGAGAGCTTCTCGCCGGCGAACTGAGTGTCGAGCGCCTGCATGACGCGCGGCAGGGAGAAGCGCAGCGGCATCGAGTGGATGATCGCCGAGCCCGCCTCGGTGGGGTGCTGCTCGGCCTTGTAGTCGAGGCCCGCGGCCTTGAGCTTGCGGTTGAGCGCCGAGATCGCCGACTTCGGCGCGACCGAGGCGTCGAGCGCGACGGTGACCGAGAACGCCTCGTTGTCCGCGGGAGACGCCGCGACGGAGGCGCCGCCGATCTTCTTGATCTTGGCGAGCGCGTCCGCCGGGAAGGCGCCGACGGACTCGATCAGCGGCTTCGGGTTGGCCGCGCGGCCGTGCAGGGAGATCTTGCCGCCGTTGTAGGAGACGACGACGACGGGGTTGTTGCGCGACTGCTTGACGCGCGACATGAGGACTTCCTCGGCCGAGCCCGCGCCCTTCGTCGGACGCCAGGTCAGGAACACGACGTGCGCACCCGCTTCGACAAGTTTGTTTATGTAGGAAACCGTATTCTCCGACGCGGCGCCTTGAAAAACATCCTGGATGAAGACGACGCGCGGGTACAGCTTCGAGAGCGACTGCCCGTTGGAGTCGACGACCGGCGTCGCGGCGCCCTCGACGTCGCCGGCGGCGGCGGAGCCGTCGAAGGCCTTGTCGCCGGCGTTCTTGGCGGCGTCGCCGTCGCCGGGCTTCTCGGGGGTCGAGGCGGCGGCGAGCGTCTTGGCGGATTCGATCGCGAGCGCGGGCGCGGCTTCCGGCTTGACCGCGGCGGGCAGCGCCTGGACGGGGGCCAGGGCGGCGGGCACGGCGAGCGCGGGCGCCGCGACGGCGGGGGCCATCACGGAGGGAGCGGCGAGATTAGGCGTCAGGCTTCCCTGTATAGAGGAAACCCCGCCGGTCAGGGCGGGGTTCATTCCGATCGGGGAAGGCGAGGTAAGAACCCCGCCCGCGGGCATATGGACGCCCGTGCCGCCGATCGGCGCTCGCGCGACCTGCGCGAAAGCCGGCGCGGCATTGGCGCTCATGAGCGCCAAACAGCAAAAGATGGACAGCGACTTCTTCGCGTTCATTCTCTTCACGATATCCCCGTGCATCGTTCGAATGTCCGTCCGTGCGGCCATGGTATCACGTCGTTTTCGAATCACGTCGGGTCGAAGGGCCCGAAAACGAAAAGGCAATGGTCCCAAGAAATCCTGGGCCCCGGCTTTCATCAGATGTCTCTCCGCCCGACGGGGCCGAGAGGATTGCGGTCGAGAGACTTGATCGCCTCGAGCGCGAGCAGGTAGGCGTTCTTGTAGTGGGCGAGGCTGAACGACGACATGTTGTCGTTCTCGGAGTGGATGATGTCGAAGATCACGTCCTGCGACGCGCCGTAGAGCGTGACCGCGGGAATGCCCGCGCTGCGGAACACGGAGGAGTCGGCGTCGCCGCCGTTGAGGTAGTCCTCCTTCAGCGCGTGGCCGCTCTCGCGGGAGACCTGCTGCAAGCGGTCGAGCACGGCGCGCGTGCTGTTGTTCTTCCAGGAGAAAGTGCCGTCGACCGCGAGCGTGTCGAGATTGATCATCGCGTCGATCTTGGCCCGCTTGGCCTTGTCGAGCGAGCGCATATAGGTCTGCGCGCCGATCAAGCCTTCTTCTTCGCGCGCGAAGGCGATGAAGACGATCGTCGCGTCGGTCTCGACGCCGTGGAGCGCCTGATAGAGATTGGCGACCATGGTCGAGCCCGTGCCGTTGTCGATCTTGCCCAGGCCCTCGTGGACCTTGTCGTAGTGGGCGCCGACCACGATCACGCGGTCGGTCTTCCCCTTCTTGGTCACGATCACGTTGTTGCGGCCGCGGCCCGCGTCCTGCAGGACGATGTCGGCGTCGGTCGCGCCGCCGAGCTTGAAGAGCTCGACCATGAACTTCATGCGCTCGGGGTTCGTCGAAGGGATTCGGTCCATGCGGCCGTGCATGTCCTCGTCGGTGGGGATCGTCCCCTCGGGCAGGACCGCGCGCGCGGCCGAGTCCTCGGCGCTCTTGAGCGCGGAGAAGCGGCGGCGCGCCTCGAGGATGAAATTGTCGGGAGCGGACGGAACGCCCTCGGACACCGAGGCGGCCGGCGTGCGCCCGTCGAAGGCGGCCGACAGCGCCGGCGCCTCGTCCTTGCCCTGCGCGGAGGCCGCGGCGAGGTTCGCCGTCAGCGCCTTCGCGTTGCCGAGCGCTTGAGCCGCGGTCGGCGCGGCGGCGGCGGGCGTCAGCGCGACGGGAACGATCGACCGGACCGGGATCGGCGTCGCGGCGGCGGCGGCCAGCGTCGGAGTCAGCGAGAGCGGGGCGAGCGTCGGGGCGGCGAGGCCGCCGCCGAGGACGGGCGCGCCGGGGACCACGAGCGCGGGTGCACCGCCCGGGAGGCGCGGCGCGACGACGGTGCCGATCGTCTGGGCGGTCGTCGACGAGGCGAGGAGCAGCGACAGCAGCGCGGCGGCGGCGGAGTCTCGGCGTATCATGGCCCGAGTCTAGCAACGCCCGCGGTTACCCCCTAGGCCCGAAGGGCCCTTATCGCCGGAGGGAAAGGGCCTAGGATCGGCGGCCCGCAGGACCCGGGGTCCGCGCTACTCGATGACGACGCGGATCTTGGCCTTGATGGCCGCGAGGTTGCGGGCGGCCTCGGCGGCGTCCTTGCCGCCCGCCTCGATCATGAGCACGCGGGCGAAGCCGCCGTTCTCCTCGAGAGTGATCTTGTCGCCGACGTGCTTGGCCTCGCGGATGCGCACGAAGCCGGGCATCGTCTTGACGTCCTCGGGGATCACGATCGCCTTGATCGTGCCGGGCTTGTCGGCGTTGAAGAAGTCGCCGTCGAGATGGACGAGAGGCTGCTTGGGCTTGTACGGCTTGCCGCCGATGCCGGCCGCCGCCATCAGGCCCTCCTCGGCCAGGTCGACGCCCCAGACCGCCTTGACCCACTCGTGGACGTAGGTGCCGCCCATGCGCGCGTTCGCCTCGATGAGACGAGGACCTTCGCTGGTGACCTTGCCCTCCATGTGGAGGACGCCGTCGGTCAGGCCCAGGGCCTTGGCCGAGGCGATCGCCTGGTCGACGGCCGCCTTCTGCTGGGCCGCCGGCAAGGTGCTCGGCAGGCGCGAGCCGGTCGCCAGGAACGAGGGCTCGCGCGTCGGCTTGTTGTCGGTGATCGACGAGAACACGGGCTCGCCCGCCACCATGACGAGGTCGACGTCGTACTCGTGGCCGTCGAGGTACTGCATGAGGATCAGGTTCGAATTCAGCGCGAAGATCGGATCGGTGGCGGGATTGACGAGGGCGCTGATGCGCTGGTAGGCGCTCACGGCCTCCTCGACGGAGTTCACCTTCTCGGTGCCGATCGCGGCGGCGCCGGACTCGGGCTTGAGCACCGCTGGGAAGCCGACGCGCAGGGCCGCGGCGCGGAAGGTCTCGAGGGCGGCGGCGCGGGCGGCGGGGTTTTCGGACTTCGAGAGGTTGTCGAGGATCTCGTGGCGGGCGGCGAGGACGTCCTCGGCCTTGAGCTTGACCTGGGTCTGGAACTTGCTGCGCGCGGTGCGCGCCGCGACGGGAGTGTGGTAAGGCAGCTTCAGGTCCTGCGAGAGGAGCGCCGTCAGCTCGACGTCGTCCTCCCAGAACGTCGTGATGCCGTCGAGCTTCCCGTTCTTGCGGGCCGAGCGCAGGAGCTTGTCGGCGATCGCCGCGCGGGCCTCGGGGACCTTCGTGTTGTCGGCCTCGATGAACTCGTCGACGAGGCCGTCCTTGATGAGGCTCTTGACGAAGGCGTCCTTGGGGCCGGCCAGCACGACCTTCACGCCGAGCTCCTTGGCGCGCACGAAGATCGGGCGCTTGCCGGCGTAGCCGGAGCCGACGAGAAGGATGCGCTTGCCCTCGAGAGCGTCGCGGCGGGCGCGCTGGAGCATCGTCGCGACGTAGAGCTCGGAATGGAAGCCCTTGCGCTCGGGATGCATCTGATCGAGGTTGTACTGGCCGCCGGAGTCGTGGTCGTTGACCTCGATGACGACGGGCACGAGCTTGACCTTGCCGTCGGCCGAGACGCGCTTCTCGATCATGACGTCGAGGCCGATCAGGTCGGTCCGGGCGCGCCGCGCGCCCTCTTTTCGGACTTGAGCTTCTTCTCGTTGCCGTCGATCGCCTCGAGGGCCTTCGCGCCGAGCGCGCGGACCTCGGCGTCGAGCGCGCGCTCCGACGCGGCGTCGAGCCAGCCGGCCTTGCGCCACTCGGTGAGCAGGTCCTGCCACGGCTCGACCGTCGCGTTGTCGCGGGGGTCGAGGGCCTCGGCGGTCGTCGGGGACCCGTAGGGCCCGACGCGGGCGAAGACGTCGGAGCCCGCGTAGCCGTCCCACGGGGTGCGCGAGGCGAGCACGCGCAGCGTCGTCTCCATCTTGCGTCCGCCGCGGTAGAGCTCGGCCGACTCGACGCGCGAGTCGGCGAGGACGACGCCGTCCTGCGTCATGAAAGGGTTCCCGGCCAGCGCGAGGGCGTGGCCGTAGATCTCGGCGCGCAGCTCCTTGCGGAAGAAGCGCACGCCGTAGCCCGAGTGGAAGGCGGGGCCGGAGGGCTTCACGACCACTTCCTTGCGGTCGAAGCCGTCGAGGAAGGAGTCGAGCCGGCGGCGCATCGGCGTGTTCTTGCCGCCGAGCCACGGCACGCGGCCGAGCTTGATCCGCAGCGGCGCCGGCGAGCCGACCGCGCCGACCGCCTCGATGACGATCTCGGTCTCGGCCGTGGCCTTGGGATCGGCGGCGAAGCCGAAGACCTTGCTGAAGACGGGGAACGAGCGGTTCGTCACGACCGCGGCGTCGACGCCCGCGAACGGGCCCGTCGCGCTGATGCGGAACTCCGGGGCCTTTTCCGCCATGACTCCCGGGGACACCTCGACCTCCGGGAACTTCACGCCGTTGATGAACGCGTCGACCGCGGAGCTGATGCGGCGGGACTCGCGCTCCTCGGCTTTGGGCAGATCGTCGATCGTCAGGCGCGCGCGGCCCTCGCCGGTCGTGCCCTTCGACGAGCGCAGCTCGTGCTTCGGCATGAGCTGGGCGAGCGTCTCCGGAACCTCGATGCCGAGCGCGGACATGAGCCGGCGCGTGATCAGCTTGTCGTTGGTCTTCTTTTCCAGCAGCAGGGAGTTGCTCTGCGCGACCTCGAGGTTCCTTTCGAAAGGAACGCCGTCGTCGCGGTTGTTGGCTCCGATCGTGAAGAAATTGGCGAAGTAATGGACCCGGCGCGGCGTCTCGTAGGAAACCACGGTCGCGCGCCCTTCGGGATCGAACACGACGCCCTTCTCGACGAGGAGCTTCGTCGAGCCGTCCCAGTAGTTCTCCTGGACGAGCCAGGACGAGTCGAGCACGAGATGGACGTCGCCCGGCGACTGGCGGCCCCCTCCCAGTCGATGGCGACCTTGTGCGTCGAGGACGGGGCCAGGATCGCGACGGTGGGGCGGTCGTCGGCGCCGGGTCCGTTCTTGCGCGTCTCCGTCTTGTACGGAGGCAGGCCGCTCATCTTGAGGCTCTGCTCCAGGCGCGCCAGCATCTTCGCCTCGTTGCCCTCCGGCGACTGGAAGCGCGTGAGCGTCGGCGGCGCCTTCTTGAGCTGCGAGCGCACCCAGCGCAGGCCGCCCATGTAGACGAAGCCCATTCCCAGGAGCACCAAGGAGATGATCTTCATCGGGGCCATCGCCCCGAAGGCCAGCGCGATCGCCGAGCCGGGCATCGAGTTGTGGAACAGCCACGCGAAGGCCAGGCCGCCGGCGCCGGCCGCCATCACCTCGACGAAGGTCATCAGGCTGTAGATGTCGTCGGCGTGCGGCGCCGCCTTGGGATCGTTCTTGATCTCGGTCTGCAGCAGCGCGCGCATGCGCGAGCGCAGCGGCTGCAGCATGAGCTTCATCAGGAACACGGACGGGATCGCGAGCGCCAAGGACGGGACGATCCACAGGCCGATCGACGGGAGGAAGGCCAGCGACGCGACCGCCGTCAGGCCGACCAGGACCTTGTAGGTGCCGTGCTTCTTCTGGAGGTCCTGCACGCGCTTCATCAGGAACACGGAGGCGACGAGGCCGCCGGCCGTGATCGCGGAGAGCAGCAGGCCGTTGCCGGTCGCGCCGACCTTGAGGATGTCGAAGGCGAAGGTCGGCAGGACGACGGCGAACAGCGCGTCCTCGACGAAGTTCTCGAGCGTCGCCATCGCCGAGCGCGCCGTGATGGCCTTGTTCTGCCAGATGATCTTCGCCGTCCGCCAATTGCGGCGCGGGACGTCCCAGAGCACGCGGGCGAAGGACTTGACCGAGTCGACGGCGCGGCGCGCCGCGTCGCGCACGCCGGCCAGCGGCGCGGCGACCATGTCGCCGATCGTGACGACGCGCTTGGCGTATATATAGGAAACGACGGCCATCAGCGCCGCGAACAGCGCGAAGCCCGCTCCGGCGCCGACCTTCGCGCCGTAAGCCTCCGCGAGCAGGTCCATCGGCTTGCCGATCAGCGTGGGGATGACGAGCATCATCCCGTAGTAGATGAAGTCGTAGACGTAGCCGGCCTTCTCGATCTTGCGGTCGGTCGAGGCCTTGTCGGCCCCCTTGAAGATCTTGGCCGCGCCGCCCGTGTCGATGTCGACGAGGTGGTTGTGCGCGACGAGGAGCGCGTTCGCGCCGACGAGCACGAGGAAGGCGGTCCACGGCAGCGCCCCGGCCACCGCCAGCATGCCGATCGAGCCGAAGAGCATGGCGCGCCCGACCGCCGCGCCGACGAGGATGCGCTTCATCGGGCTCTTGCCGACGATCGCCCCGGCGAACAGCGAGGCGCCGGCGAACGACCAGAAGTGCACCATGCGGGCGACGCCGGTCGCGGACGCGTCGCCCGTGAGCGCCTTCACGAGGAAGGGCAAAGACGCCAGGTACACCGAGATCGCGAGCAGGAACACGGCCTGGCCGAGGATGTAGGACTTCTCGCTCTTGTCGAACTCGGAGAGGTCGAACTTCTCTCGCAGCGAACGGAAGAACCCCGCCTTCTTCGCGGCGGGAGCCGCCGCGGCCGGGACTTCTCCGGCCTTCTGCTCGGGGGTCGAGGCGGCCGCGCGCTTGAGCCCGGAGCGCAGGGCCCCCATCCCGTTGCCCGCGGCCACGGTCCCGAGGCCGGCCTTGGCCGAGCCGTTCTCGAAAGCCGTGTTCAGGGCGCCGGAGGCGTCGCCGTTCTTGACGCCCTCGAGAACGGGCGCGACGCGCTCCGTCAGCTCAGCGGCCTGCCTCGACGCGGCGGGAAGCGCGGCCGAGGCCTTCCCGTTCTTCGACGCGGGCTGCAGCGCGGCGGGCACGACGGCCTTGGCCGGCTTGCCGTCGACGGACGCGGCGACGCGAGCGGGCGTCAGCGCGGCGGGGACCGCGGGATTGACGGCCGCGGCGATCGCGGGAGCGGCCAGGACGGGAGCGGGCGTGAGCGCGGCCGCGACGGCGTTGGCCGGGGCGATCAACGACGGCGCGGCGGCGGCCGGGTTGAGCGCGCCGTTGAGGCCGAGCGACTGGACCGGGATCGCCAGCGGCGCCGAGAGGCCGGAGGCGCCGTTGCCCGAGTTGACCGAGTTGGCCGCGTCGCCGACGGAGCCCGTCGCCGAGCCCGTCCGCCCGACGGTCTGCGCGAACGCCTGATAGGCGGGCGCCCCCGGGGACAGGGCGACAATGAGGAATGCGAGGGCGGAGGCGAGGGGTCGCTTCACAGTGGGAGTATAGGCCCGGAACGCGGGATTGTCGAGGGGTCGGTGGACCCTGCTCGACGGGGGGCCTAGGGCCTAGATCAGCGGCCGTCGAAGGACGGGCCGCCGAGCGACTCGAGCAGGACGCGGACCTGCGTCGTGTCGCGCGGGTTGGCGGGGACCTTGGCCTTCTCGACGGGGGTCGACACGCGGCCGTCCGACTCGAACGCGACGACGGCGGCCTTGCGGACCTTGACGATGGCGTAAGGCTGGCAGACGACGGCCGCGGCGAAGGGCTTCGTCGCGGGGCGGACTTCCTTATAGAAGACGTTGAGGCGGTTCGCGTCGATCGAGTCGTTCTGGACGACGATCTGCACCTTCACGCCCGCGTTCTGCGTCTCGCCGAGGAACACGGCCACGACGCTCTCGTTGGCCCAGTCCACGGCCGGGACGGGGGTGTTCTGGTCGTGCTCGCGCCAGACCTTCTCCCACTCGGCGGAGTCGGCGACGGCGACGGTGCGAAGAGCCTTGATCTTGCTGCGGTGACCCTCGATCTTGTCCCACTTCGCGGCGACCTGGGCGGAGGCGGCGACGGAGAGCAGGAGGGCGGCCACGGCGAGGAAGGTGGTCTTCATGCCCTTATCCTATCAAGGTCCGCCGAAAACCCTGTGGGCCGCCGGGGGCAAAATGGGGGCGGCAGGAGGCCTAGGAGAAAAGGGACCCTCGGCCTACCTTAATAAACGTAGGTTAAGGCGGGCCGGGCCGGCGTTTGTTAGAGTACGGCATGGACCCGCGCGCCGTCCCCCCGCCCCTGCCGGCTCGCCGTGGAGCGGCTGGGCTCTGCCCGACATCAAGCACTGCGAGGCCAACGTCGCGGGCTGGATCGCGGCCCCCGCCAACACCTGGTCGAACCTGGCCTACGTCGCGGTCGGGCTTTGGATCATGCGCCGGGCCTCGCGCCGGGGAGCGCTCGCGGCCGGCGGGCTCGGGCCCGTGTCGATCTTCGTCGGGGCCACCTCGTTCGTGTTCCACATGAGCTACACGTTCGCCGGCCAGGTCCTCGATTACGCCGGGATGTTCGTGCTGCTTGGCTGGGCGATTTCGCGCGCGCTGCTGCGCGACGGCCGTCTCGACGAGCCCGGCGCCGCGCGCTTCTGGGGCGGCTTCGTCGCGGCGAGCCTCGCGGGGCTCGCCGTCTTCCGGGCCGCCGGCTGGGGCATCCAGACGATCGTCCTCGTCGAGACGCTCGCGCTCGCCGCGCTCGAGCTGCGCCTGATCGCCGTCCGCCGCGACGCCCCGTCGTACGGCTCTTTCTGGCTCATGCAGGGCCTTCTCGCCGCCGCCTACGCGTGCTGGCACCTCGACCACACCGACGCCTTCTGCCGCCCCGACAGCCTGCTCCAGGGCCACGCCGTCTGGCATTTCCTCACGGCCGGCGCGTTCGCCGCGGCGTGGCGCTTCCACGAGGCCGTCGACGCCAAACGCGCCGCCGCCTAGCGCGCCAAGGCCAACGCCGCCGCGCCCGTCACGAGCGAGCAGGACAGGACGGCCGCCGCCGCGAGCCCGAGGCGCGGACGCGCGACGACCGCGGCCAGCACGGTCTTGGCGACGGTGTTGACCGCCGCGGCGAGCAGGATGCCGTTGGCCGCGACGGCCGGGTCGAGCCCGTTTTTGGCCTGGCGTCCGAGCGTCAGCGTCACCGCGTCGACGTCCATGAGCCCCGCCGTCAGCGCGGTGGCGTAGACGCCGCTCGAGCCGAAGCGGGCGCTCAAGGCGGCGCTCGCGAGGCCGACCGCGGCGAGCAGGCCGCCGAAGAACAGCGCCGGCCCGAGCTCGAGAGGGTTGCGGAACACCGGGCTGTCGGCGGGCGCCTTGGCGTCGGCGCCGCGCAGCAGCAGCCACGCTCCGAGCAGGCCGACGGCGCCGGCGACGCCCAGCGGCGCGGCCACGAGACGAAGAAGAGAGGCGTTCACGGCCGAGACCTCGACGATCAGGCGCGGGAACATCACCGTCGAGGCCAGCACGATCCCCGCCGCGTGCAGGCGCAGCGAGGCGGGCTGGCGCTTGTCGAGCCGCGCCATCGACAGGGTCACCGCCGTCGACGAGATCAGGCCTCCGAGCAGGCTCGTCGCCGCGATGCCCGCCTTCTCCCCGAGGAGCTTGACCGACGCGTACCCGGCGAAGGAGATGCCCGCGATGAAAACGATCATCCACCAGATCGAGTACGGGTTGAGCGCCTCGTAGGGGCCGTAGCCCTGGTCGGGCAGGTTCGGCAGGACCGCGACCGACAGGATCAGGAACTTCAGCGCCGCCTCGAGCTCCGGCCGGCCGAGGCGGTCGAGCCAGCCGTGCAGGACGGGCTTGAAGCCGAGCAGCGCGGTCATGACGACGGCGCCGGCCGCCGCCTCCTTCTCGAAGCCGCGCGCCGCGAGCGCGCCGAAGGCGAACGTCGCGAGCGCGGCGATCTCCGTCGTGAGCCCGAATTGGCCCCGCTTCTCGGCCGACGCGCGGTAGGCGATCGCGAGCAGCAGCGACAGCGAGAAGAACGCCCCGACGAGGACGGGCCCGCCGTAGGGACCGGCGAGCTGCCCCCACGCGCCGCCGAGCAGGCCGATGATCGCGAACGTGCGCAGCCCCGCGACGCGCGCCCCGTCGGCGCGGCGGCGCTCGTTGAAGCCGCGCTCGAGCCCGACGAGCAGGCCGATCGCGAGCGCGAGGCCCAGGCGCATCAGAGGTTGGGCGTCCATGACACAGCGTATCATTCGCCGGCGGCGTCGTGATTGAGGGAACGTCCCGAAATCGTCACCTCCCCGCCACGGCGCCGGGGGCCCCGGCGGAGCTATTCTTTCTCCATGAAGAAAAACAAGAAGACGCGTCCCGTGTCCCGCCGGACGAGCCCTCTTCGCGGCGGCCGCCCTTTGACGATCGTCGGCTTCCCCGAGCTTCACTGGACGATCCCTCCTCGTTTGGGGCCGTCCTGGACCTCGCGCCACGGAACGACGCGCTGACGCGGCGCCGTGCTAGAATGGGCTCATGAACCGAGCCCTTCTTTGCGCCGTCCTGCTGTCCGGCTCCGCGTGCGCGCACGCCGCCGGGATCCGCCTGACCGACGCCGAGGCCGAGGCCGTCGGCCGCAAGATCTGGCACAACGAGAGCCGCGGCTCGATCGACGGCCTCACGCACTGGAACAAGGGCGAGGACTTCGCCTCGCTCGGCATCGGCCACTTCATCTGGTACAAGGCGGGCCAGGCGGGCCCCTTCACCGAGAGCTTCCCCGGCCTGCTCGACGCGCTCGCCGCCTCCGGCCGGACCTTGCCGGCCTGGCTCCAGGGCCGCCCGCCCTGCCCGTGGCCCGACCGCGACGCGTTCTTCGCCGACTTCCGGGGCCCGCGCATGACGGAGCTGCGCGGCCTGCTCGAGACCTCGATCGGCGTCCAGGCGCGCTACGCCGCCGACCGCGTCGAGGCGGCCCTGCCGAAGATTCTCGCCGCCGCGCCCGCCTCCGAGCGCCCGGCGCTTCAGGCCCGCTTCGACCGCGTCGCCTCCGTCGCCAACGGCGTCTACGCGCTGATGGACTACGTGAACTTCAAGGGCGAGGGCGTCAATCCCAGCGAGCGCTACGCCGGGGAGGGTTGGGGCCTGCTCCAAGTCCTGCAGGGCATGGCCGACGCGCCCGCCGGGCAGAAGTCCGTCGAGGCGTTCGCCAAGTCCGCCGACGCCGCGCTCACGCGCCGGGTCGCCAACAGCCCGCCCGCCCGCGACGAGGCGCGCTGGCTTCCGGGCTGGCGCAAGCGCCTGCTCACCTACCTCGAGCCGTAGCCGCGGCCCGCTAGAACAGCAGGATGCTGGCGAAGGTCAGCGCGGCGCCGATCGCGATCTTGTTGAGGTCCCCGGCCTTGCGTCCGTAGCCGAGGAACAGCATCCCCGCCAGGCCCATCGCCGCGCTCCCGGCCGTCTTCCAGACCGTCGACGCGCCGACCGTGATCACCGGCAGGCCGCCGCCGGCGAGCTGGGAAGGCAGGTCCACTACCTGTAGTAACCGTCGCGGCTGTACAGGAAGTAGGCGTCGGAGTGCTGGAGCTTCGGCAGGCGCACGTAGCGCTCGCCCTTCGCGTCGGACTCCTCGGCCAGGCCGAAGGCGAGCTTGGGCTTCTCGTCGTCCTTGGAGCCCGGCTCCTTGAGCATGCCGGTCTCCTTGATCTCGTGGACGATATGGTCGATCCACTTGAGCCGGACGGCCTCGTCCGCGAACTCCTCCCAGTCTCCGTCGACGTTGCGCTCGTACATGCGCGCGGTGAACTTCTCCATGCTCGTGCCCATCTTCCGCGCGATCGGGTCGCGCAGGCGGCGGTCCCACTCCTTGACGACGTCGAGCTGCTGCTTCTGCTGGGTCGGATTGCCGAACACCACGCTCCAGATCTGGTGGTGGAGGATGACGGCGTTCGGATACGCGTAGGAGCGCGGCGCGAGCGTCGCGATCGTCGCGGCCATGCTCGCCGCGTAGGACTTCACGACGACGTGCACGGGCGCCTTGCTGGCCTGCATCGCCTTGAGGATGCGGTAGCCCTCCATGACCGACCCGCCGGGACTGCGGTCGATGACGAGGAAGATCGGGTACTCCTCGGACTTGTTGTTGAAGTAGTGGATGCGCTCGGTGATGAAGTCCGCCGCGCCGTAGACGATCGGCCCCTCGAGCGGGATGCGGCGGTCGGTGATCGTCAGCACGCCGTTCTTGAACGGCTCCTTGAGGTACTCGGGCTCGCGGTCGGCGGCCTTCTTCCACTCGTCCTTCTTGCCGCGCAGCTCGAGGTCGGCCTTGATCGCGACCGTCTTGTGGTCGGCGAGCTCGCTTTCCTGGCGCAGCTTGCGGCTCTGGAAGTCGAGCTCGGCGACGGCGACGTCCTTCTTGAGCTTGTCGGCGTCGAAGCGGATCGTCTCCGCGACGACCTTCTCGCGCGAGAGCTCGTTCTCGAGGCGCGCCTTGTCGCGCTGCCAGCGCAGGGACGCGACGGCCTGGGCGGCGCGCTCGTCCTCCATCTGCCCCTTGATCTGCAGCTTCTTCTGCTCGTGCTCGAGCGGCGCGAGCTCGGCGCGGAGCTTCTCGGCCAGCAGCGTGTTCCTGATCACCATCTCGTCGCGCTCCTCGGTCAGCGAGCGTACGCGGCCGACGTACTCCTGCTGCTTGATGCCGTTGATCGTCGTGATCTTGTCGAGCTGGAGACGCTCCTCGGTCGGGGCGCCGGGGATCGCCGGGAGCATGGGGCTCGAGCCGCCTCCGGTCACGACGACCGACGGCGCGGCCTCGCCCGCGGGCGCGGCGGGCGCGGACGCCGCGGCGACGGCCGTGCCGGCGGCGGGGTCGACCGAGACGGGCTTCGCGGGCTCGGCGAGCTTCCTGGCCTTGGAGCCCTTCGACGTCTTGAGGGTCTCCGCGAGCGGCACGGCGACCTGGGCGTTGAGCGGCGCGGCGATCAGCAGGGCGGCGAGGGCGGGGCGGACGAAATTCATGGGCGGGGTTCTCCTGGCGGGCCCCCTAAGGATAGAGGGCGCGCCGGTCCCGCGCAAGGCCTTCTTTAGGCGTGCTCGCGGATGAGGTGCGCGGCGTAGGCGCCGAGCGGCAGCAGGACGGCGAGCAGGAGCAGCGCGTGCGGCCCGCCGAAGGTGATCGACGGGTAGTGGTTGGAGAGCATCAGGAACAGCAGCGGCATCGACATCAAGGTGTTGTGCTTCGAGCAGCGCTTGGCCTCGAGCGCCAGCTCCGGGCGCGGCTCGCCGTTGGCCTCGGAGATCGCCATGATCTTCTTCTGGTTCGGGATGATCGTCATCCAGACGTTGGTCATCATGACCGTGCCCATCATCGCGCCGACGTGCAGATAGGCGGCGCGGTCGCTGAGGCAGCGGAGCAGGACCGCGCCCGCGGCGACGAGGAACAGGTACCAGGCGACGCCGACCGCGGCCTCGGAGCGGCCCAGCGGCGACTTCGAGATCAGCCGGTACCCGGCGACCGCGCTCACGAGAGCGCCGGCCGAGACGAGGACTCCCTTCCACCGCGGCAGCTCGGAGCCGTAGTCGAGCAAGGGCGCGCCCATCCAGTACATGAGGGACAGCAGCAAAAAGCCGGACAGCCAGGTCAGCATCGCCTCCCATTTGAACCAGTGCAGGACGCGCGGCATGATCTCCGGCCACTTCTGCTTCTCGACGAGGTAGAAGCCGCCGCCGTGCACCATCCACAGCTCGCCGGAGATGTTCGGCTTCGCCGCGGCGTCGCGCGGCGGCTCGAAGGCCTTCTCCATCCAGTTGAACAGGTAGGTCTGGCCGATCCACATGATCCCGGTGATCGCGTGCATCCAGCGCAGCAGGAGGCTCAGCCACTCGTGAAGGTCGCTCATTTAGAAGTCATCCTTGGGGTCGCCGTCTTTGGGGCCGGGCTTGGAGAGGGTGAGAAGATACTCGGAGAGCGCGTCGAGCTCCGAGTCCGACAGGACGCCGGCCCAGCCCGGCATATCGACGTCGGCCGTCATGCCCGGCTCGGGGTCGGCCGTCGCTCCGCGTTTGAGCTTGCTGATGAGCTCGTCCTTCTTATAGGTCGACATCAGCGGGCCGAGAGCGGGAATCATGCCGCCGCGTCCGCCCGGGTTCGGATGCCCGCCGATTCCGGCGGGACCGTGGCAGGCGACGCAGCCCGCCTTCACGTAGATCTCACGCCCGTTCTTCCACGGACGGACGCTTCCCCACGCCTGCCCCTTCTGCGCGGACAGGAAATCCGCGAGCGCGGCGCGGTCGGAGGCGTGAAGGCCCTGCTCCGGCATCTTCGTGTCGTGCTTGTAGGCGCGCGGGCTCGCGAGCCACTTGTCGAGCCACGCCTTCGGGCGGCGATGGCCGACCAAAGTCAGGTCGGGCCCGGAATTTCCCCGCGCTCGCCGATCGTGTGGCAGGAGCGGCAGCCGTGCGCGTCGAAAAGACGCGAAGGCTCGGAGGCGGCCGCGGAGGACGCGGCCGCGAGAGCGAGCACGAGAACGAATCGCATGGCGCCATTTTAACATTAAAAATTAGCTTTATTTTTAAAGCACTATTCACATCTCGCGCGAGATGTAAATTAGTCAATGAAAAGCGTCCGAATTCAGATCGCTCGATTCGTCGAAATCTGTATACTCGGCGAGACGCAGACGCGCGGAGGAAACAGATGAAGACCTTGGTCCTCGTTCTGACTTTGACGCCGTTCGCCGCGAGCGCCGCGCCCGGCCCGATCGACTGCTACGCGGCGGCCAAGCCGCTGACGAGCTATCCGCCGCTGCTGTGCGCGGGCGCCGCCGACGCCGCGCCCGCCGCGTGCTTCCCCGAGGCCAAGCGCCTGACGACGACCGAGTACCCGGCCCTGCTGTGCTCGGGCGCGAAGTCCGACGCGCCGGTCGCCTGCTGGAAGGCGTCCGAGAAGCTGACCAACTTCCCCGCTTTGCTGTGCGCGGGCGCCGAGTCCGACGCGCCGGTCTCCTGCTTCAACGCCGCGCAGGCCGTCACCGGGTATCCGGCGCTGCTGTGCTCCGGCGCCAAGTCGAACGCCCCGCTGTCCTGCTTCAAGAAGGCCGAGAGCCTGACGCGCGCCGCGGCGCTTTTGTGCTCGGGCGCCGAGAGCGACGCCCCCGCCGACTGCTACAAGGCGGCGCAGGGCGTGACCGACTACCCGGCGCTGCTGTGCTCGGGCGCGGAGTCCGCCGCGCCCGTCGAGTGCTTCAAGGCCGCCAAGCCGCTGACGCGCTTCCCCGCGCTGCTGTGCTCGGGCGCCAAGGACGCCTCGCCCGTCGACTGCCTGAAGGCGTCGAAGGGCGTCACCGACAATCCCGACCTGCTGTGCTCGCCGAACGGCGCGCTCAAGCTCGCGACGCGCGAGGACGTGCACTCGTCCTGGAATCTGCCGTACCCGTACCGGTTCCCCCATCCGTACCCGCTGCGCTACCCGTTCCCGGACCCGAAACGCGACCCGAGCCAGCCGCCGCCCGCGTCGACGCCGCCGAACGCCGCCGCCCTGTTCGCCGGGTTCTAGCCTGGACACGCCGGTCCTCGAGACGCCCCGCCTTCGCCTGCGTCCCTACGCGGAGGGCGACCGCGCGTTTTCCGTCGCCTTCCTCGGCGACGCCGAGGTGTTCAAGCACGCGGCGGGCGGGCACCTCTCCCCGGAGCGCGCCTCCGCGCTGTTCGACAAGATCGCTCCCATCTACCGCGAGGGACGCTTCGCGATCTGGCTCGTCGAGGAAGGCGGCCGCCCCGTCGGCCACGCCGAGCTCAAGCCGCGCGCCGGCGAGGAAGGCCTCGAGCTCGTCTACTTCCTCGCGCGCGAGGCGCAGGGTCGCGGCCTCGGGACCGAGCTCGTGGGCGCGCTCGTCCGCCACGGGCTCACGGAGACGAAGCGTCTGCTGGCGACCGTCCACCCCGACAACGCGCGCTCCGTGAAGGTGCTCGAGAAGGCGGGCTTCGCGTTCCTGCGCCGCGAGGAGCACGAGGACGGCGCGACGCTCTACTTCGAGCGGCGCTGACCGAACAAGGTCCGCAGAACCTCGCCGACGCTCCACGCCTGCGAGCGCGTGCCGCCGGGGTTCTGCGCGGGGCCGGGGCGGCGCAGCAGCGGCGCGAGCCCCGCGGGATCGTCGAGCGAGAAGGCGCGCAGCGCGGGGTCGTGCTCGCCGCCGTCGTACACCTCGGGCAAAGAGCCCTCGGCGCGCGAGACGAGCGCCTCGGCCAAGGGCGTGATCACGGCGCGGGTCTCGGCCGCGATCCGCTCGAGGTCCCAGCCCATGTCGCGGCGCACCTGCGCGAGCGCCTCCGCGTAGGCGCCCATCAGCCACGGCCACACCGTGCCCTGGTGATACGCCTGGTCCTTCTCGAGCGGCGGCTTCGACGTGTCGTAGGTCGCGCGGTAATGGCTGTCGCGCGGCGACAGCGTGCGCGGACCCATGCGCGTCAGCAGGTCGCGCGTCGCCGCGAGCACGACCTCGGCGCGGCGCTCGGCGCTCAGGAGATCGCCGCCTCTGGAGACGGCGAAGAGCATGTTGGGACGGATCGCGCCGCCGTGCGCGTCGCCCCCGACGACGTCGCGCAGGGCGCCGCCGGTCCCGCCCCACGCGCGGCGGTTGTCCTCGGTGCGGAAATAGAACTTCTCGTTGAAGGACGTCTTCACGCGGTCGGCGAGCGCGTGGCGGGACGCCGCCGTCTGCGCGTTCCCCGCGCGCGCCTCGACCGCGGCCAGGAAGCGCAGGTTCGCGTACCACAGCGCGTTGAGCTCGACGGCCTTGCCGTTTCTCGGCGTCACCGGCTTGTCGCGGCCCTCGGGGTCGGCGTCCATCCAGGTGGCCTGCGCGGGCGTGACGATGAGCCCGTCGGAGTCCATGAAGATGCGGTTCTCGCGGCCGTAGCGCTCGTAGGAGGCGCCGGTCTCGTACGCGGCCATGATGCGGCGCACGACGGGGGCCATCTCGTCGGCGAAGGCCCAGTCGCCTGAGGCCTCGGCGTACGACTTCAGGGCCTGGACGTACCACATCGGACCATCGGCGGTGTTGTACTCGGAGTGGTCGCCGGCGATGCGGTTCGGGATAAGCCCGCCCTTCTCGAACGCGGCGAAGCGACGCAGGACGGCTTTCGCGTCTTGGAAACGGCCGGTGGAGAGCAGCAAACCGGGCAAGGAGATGAAGGTATCGCGGCCCCACTCTTCGAGGAACCAATCCATCGCCGCCGCCCAGATCTGGACGGACTTGCCGTCGCGCTTGACGAAGGTGTCGGCCGCCGCCGCGAACGCCGTCTTCAGCGAGGCCTCCGCCGTCCAGACGTCGCCGTCGCGCATCGCCTTGAGCGCGCGCAGCTGAGGGCGCGCGTCGGAGCGCGCGCGATTGGCGTAGTCGGCGTCGGTCGGCAGCGGGATGCGCCAGCGCCAGCGCGAGACGCCGCCGCTCATCTCCTTGACGGGGAACGGGTCGCGCCACTCGTCGCCGAGCGTGTAGGCGACGAACTTGGCCGAAGCGCCAGAAGACGGCTCGCGCCGGGCCGCGAAGTAGCGTCCGAGGAAGTCCGGGCTGCGCGGGTCGTCGTGCGAGCTGACCTTCTTCCAGTCGCCGCCGACGGTGACGAAGCCCAGGCGCCGGGCGTCGGCGTCCTTGCCCTCGAAAGCCTCGGCGAGCGGGAACGCGCCGCGCTCGGAGAGCACCTTGGCGAGCGCCGCGGCGTACTCCTCTCCGGGCTCGTCGCCGCTGGCGAGCTGGCCGTTGCCGAAGCGCCAGGCGAAGTGCAGCGCGTCGACGCGCGCGCCGTCGAAGCCGAAGTCGAGCCAGCGGCGGTACGGCTCGAGCGCGGCCGCGTAGCCGTCCTTGCGCAGCTCCGACCAGCGCCACAGCGCCAGGTCCTTCCAGTCCTCGTGGATCCAGGCGTTGATGATGCCCGGGTTGCGCGTGCGCAGGTCGGCGAAGAGGCGCGGGCGCTTCCAGGCGTCGACGGAGTTCTTGGCGCGGAACATCGGGATGTCGAAGAGGACCTTGCCGCCGGCGGCGTGGACCTCGTCGAGCGCGGCCTTGAGCTGGACGCTCGCGTGCCACTGCGACCAGCGACGAACGGCCGCGCGCTCGGCGAAGGACGGGTCGGCGCGCGCGTCCTTGACCTCGCGCCCCGTCCACTCGAGGACGGGCTTGCCGATCAACGACGAGAGCGCCATGAACTCGGCGTACTCGCCGAGCCAGGCGGCGTTGGCGGCCTCGAACGCGGCGAACGCCTCCGCGCGGGCGCCGCCCGACTTCAGGAAGCGCGAGTAGGCCTCGCGCGCGACGGCGCCCTCGCGCGCGCGCAGCGCCGCGTGGTCGACGCTCTGCGACGGGGCGGACAGGCGCCCCATGAGGGCCGGGTCGGCGCGCACCTCGTCGACCGCGGTCCAGTCGATCTGGTCCTCGTTGAGCGCGTTCAGGCTGACGGGCGCGTAGGGGCTTTCGTCGAGCGTCGCGAAGTGCGGCAGGAGCAGGACCGCGTCGACGCCCTCGGGCGCCAACTCCTCGCGGTAGAAGCGGCCGAGGTCGGCGTACTTGCCTACTCCGGCATCAAGGGCTTTTTTTAGGCCGCAGGGAGGACAGCGGCACGGTGACGGCCGTGCGCGTCGCCGACGCGTCGCGCCACCACGTGGAGGCGTCGAACGACGCGGGCGAGGGCCGCTCGCCGATCGACGGCGCGGGACGAATCCTGTCCGTCAGGGCCTTGGCCGGGGCGTGCGCCGGGGAGGACGCGACGAAGACGCCGAGAACCGCGCGCAGGACGCGGCGCGCGAGCCCGACGCGCGCCGGGGGCGACGGAGGCTTCGGCGTCGTGCGCTCGCGCGCGGCGTCGGCCAGGACCTTGGCCTCGCGCTCGATGGCGTCGAGGTCGTGCAGGCGCGCCTTCAACGCCTCGAGGGCGCCGTCGACGGTGCGGAACAGGCCGGCGCCGACCTCGTGCTCGCCGTAGGACGGCATCGGCACGGCCGAGCGCTTCGCGAGCGCGGAGAGATACAGGAACCAGCCGTCCGGGAGCGGGCGGCCCGCGGCCTTCATGCCCTCGGCGAGCGCGGCGGACAGCACGGCGAGCTTCGCGGCCGTGCGTTCGGCGGCGGCGGCGGTGCCGAGCGTCTTCCTCGGCGCGGCGGCCTCGCCGGACACGGCCGTCGCGGCCGCGGCGGCGGCGGCCGCGAGCGCCTCTCCGGGCTTGAGGTCGTCGACGAGATCGGTCCAGGTCACGCGCGGCGCCTCGGGCGTGCCGCGGCTCGAATAGAACTGCAGGCCGTCGGGGCTCGCGGCGGCCACGACGACGGCCAAGGACGAGTCGCCGGGTGCCGCGACCGTGCCGTTTTTCGGGCCGGCGTTGCCCGCGCCCACGACGACGCCGACGCCCGAGGCGATCAGGCGGTCGATGAGCATCGTCAGCGGCGTACGCTTGGTCGTCGGCGCGGCGAGCGTGAGCGAGATCAGGACGGGGCCGCGCGTCTTGGCCGCCTCCGCCACCTTTTCGAGCGCCGCCATCACGCGGACCTCGGAGACGCCGGCGCCGGCGCGCACGCGCACGAGCGAGAGGTCGGCTCCCGCCGCGAGCTCGGGGAGCTTCTCGCCGTCGCCCAGGTCGAGCGTCAGGCCCGGGCCCTCGGCGGGCGCGTCGGTGAGCGGATAGTAGGGCAGCGAGCGCCGCACGAGCCAGCCGCGGTGCTCGAGGGCGATCGTCAGCGCGTAGAGCTTGTGCTCCGGCACCGACAGCCACAGGGCCTTCGAGACCTTCAGCGCCGAGCGCGTCGACGTCTCGAAGCGCGTGGAGGTCTCCGCGTCGAGCGACTCGACGCCGGGCGGCGGCACCGCGAACAGGTCGACGGGCCCCATCGCCTCGTCGACGCCGGCCACGCCGGAGCCCGACGGGTCGGCCGGCGCGGTCGGCGCGTCGAGCGGCACGCCCGCGGCGCGGGCGAGCAGCTGGACGAGCTCGCTCAGCGCGCCGGGCTTGGTGATCGCGTCGCGGTTCTTCACGACGAAGGCCGTCACGATCGGCTTCAGGGGCTCGGAGCGCAGGCGCGCGACGAAGGCCTTGCTGCGCACCGCGATCGGGAAGACCTTCGCGATCGTGCGCGTCAGCGCGAGGTTGTCGACGCCCGCCGCGTCGAGCAGGTCGGTCACGACGCGGTCGCTGATCGCCTCCGGCGCCGCGTCGGCCAGGTTCGAGAGCGCCGCCGACGCGAGGTGGCGGATGTTGCCGCGCTCGCCGCGGTCGCGCACGCGGGCCGAGAGGCCTTCGGCCTCGGCCGGCGTCGCGTGCGCTCCGATCTGGCCCAGCAGCCAGGTCGCGGTGAAGCGCGCGCGCTTGTCGGCGTTGCCGAGCTCCTTGACGGCGCGCGCGATGGCGGCGCGGTCGCCGCGGCGCGCCAGCGCGTAGGCCGCGTAAGCGCCGACGTCCCACGACTCGTTGGCCGCCGCCTTGCGCAGCAGCGCGTCGACCGAGTGCGAGGGAATCTCGGCCAGCGCGAGGAAGGCCGTCTGGCGCACGCGAGGATCGGGATCGTTGAGGCCCGCCTCGGCGAGCGCCGCCTCCGCCGCGGCGGAGCGCATGTTCATCAGCGCGGCCGCCGCGCGCAGGCGGATCAGCCACACCTCGTCCTTGAGCGCGGCGACCAGGGCCGGGACCTCGGCCTCGCGCGCGGCGTTGAAGCGCTTCTGCGCCTCGGCCTGCACGGCGCTGCCGAGCGCGGCGCGGTCGACGGGCTCCTCGGACGACTCGTCGGGACCCTCCTCCTCGTTCTGGCGCTGGGCCTCGCTCTTCGCGAGCTCGGCCTCCCGGAAGACCCGATCCTCGGCGTCCTGCACGGCCTTGAGGCGCTCGAGCCACGCCCACGCGCCGGCCGCCGGCGCCGCCGGGGCGCCCGTGAGCCGGCGCCAAAGCGAGAGCGCGCCGGCGCCCAGCGCGCGCGTGCCCGACGCGGCCGCGAGCGAGACGGCCGCCCACGCGTCGACGAAGCCCGCGCCCTGGAACCAGACCGGCACGCCCATGTCGCGCGCCGTGCGCATGAGCACGGCCTTCACGGCGAAGGCCATGTTGTCCGCGACGAACGGGCTGATCGCGCCGGAGGCGCGCATCGCGAGCTTGACGAGCAGGGCGACGCCGGCCAGCGACGGGTTCGACATCGAGGTGCCGGACATGCCCGTGTGCTTTCCGTCCTCGAGATCGGAGGCCGAACGCGCGGAGTCCTTCGACTTCGCGGAGTAGACGCCGTCCTTGTACACGTTGCTCGAGCCCGGCGAGGTCGTCACGTCTCCGCCGACGGCCGTGATCTCGGGCTTGAACCGGAAGCGCTTGATCGCGTAGCGGCGGTCGACGTCGGGGCCGACGGAGCTGTAGAACGAGATCTCGGGGACGCCGTCGTCCTTGCTCTTGGCCGCGGCGGCCACCGCGATGACCTCGACGCCGGCGGCCGGCTGGGAGAGCGTGCGGTCGAACGGGCCCGAGTTGCCGGCGCTGGCCGTCACAATCGGGTACTCGCCGGCGACGTTCTTCTGCTTCGTCAACTGCGAGAAGAACTCGGCCAGGTTGTCGGCCGAGGAGCCGCGCGAGCCGAGGCTCAGGCTGATGACGTCCATGCCTTTCTTCTGGGCGATCGCGGCCGAGCCCATGATCTCGCCGTCGGAGGCGCCCGGCTGGTCGCGCGAGAACACCTTCGCCATCGTGCCCTTGGCCTTCGGCGCCATCCCGAGGAAGCCCTCGTTGCCCGAGATCGAGATGCCCGCGACGTGGGTGCCGTGGCCGAGCCAGTCCTCCGGGCCCTCGTCGACCATGTCGACGGTGTCCAGACGCCCGTCGAAGTCGGAGTGCGTCGTGTCGGCGCCGGTGTCGATCCACAGGATCGAGCCCGCCGCGCCGGTCACGCCCGCCTTCCACACCGGCTTGACGTTCTGCAGGTCGGCGGAGTCCATCAGGTGCGTCTGGAAATTCGACTGCGAGTCGAGCACCTCGGCGCTCGAGCTCACGTACTTCATGATCGCGGTCTTGTTGCGGCGCGGGACCGTGATGTAGATCTCCTGGCGGCCGACGTCGGCGCCGAACACGTGCCGGACGGCGACGTCCATCTTGTCGAAGAGCTCGAGCTGCTTGCCGAAGCCGGCGACCTCGAGCGACTTGCGCCCCGTCGCGCGCCCCTCCTCGGTGAACGACGCGTTCGGGACCGACGTCGCGATGTGGCCGCCCTGGATCGGCCGCAGCCACAGGCCGACCCGGGCCTCCACCTTCCTCAGGATGAGAAGATGCCCTCCGTCCTCCAGGTCCACCCGAGTGACTTTGAATTGGCCGCCGTCGGACGATTCCCAATATCGCAGGAGCTTCTCCCACGAGACGACGCCGGCGTCGTCGGGGCCGAAGGACAGGAACGCGAAGCCGCGGTCGCGCAGGCGCCCGTAGAGACCGTCCATCAGCTCGGACACGGCGACGCCCTTCAGGCGTTGCGAGGCGATCGTGCGCCACAGCTTGCGGACCTCGGTCTCGAACGTCGCGGCGGCGCGGCGGGAGCCGCTCTCGCGCAGGCGCTGCGCGCGGCCGACGAGGTCGGTCCAGGCGCCGATCTCGTTGGTCCCCTCGAAGGCGCCGGGGCGCGCGACGAGGCGCGTGGCGAGCACGTGGAGCGTGTCGAGCTGGGTGAGCACCGACTGGAGCTTGACGTGGTCCTTGCTGTCGAGCGCGGGCAGAGCCTTCGAGGCGCGGCCGAGCACGATCGCGCGGTAGCTCGAGTCCCCGGCGGCGAGGACCTTCTGCGGCGTCTCGTCGTCGACGGCCGTCACGCGCGCCGCGCCGTCGGAGAGCCCGGCGTAGAGCGCGGGGTCGCGCAGCTCCTTCGAGTCGGGGTTGAGGACGAGGACCTCGTACGGGCGCGAGAGCCGCAGGGACGTGCGCGTCTGGGTGAGCGCGCGCTGCAGGCCGGTGACCTTGATGTTCTTGAGCTGGCCCGTCCCTCGGAATTCCGCGACGCGCGCGCCGATCTCGGAGGCGAGGTGCGAGAGCAGCCCGCGGACGGCGCCCTTCGGGGTCCCCGCGGGGCCGAGGAGCGCATGTGATGGAGCTCGTGCAGGAGCACGACGCGCATCAGCCACGGCGTCGCGACGAGCTCGGGGCGGACCCAGATGTGGCCGCGCGAGGCGAAGGCGAACGTGAAGTCCTTGTACTTGCTGTCCGGGCGGTAGGCGCGCACGAGCGCGGCGGCATTGCCGTCGAGCCGGCCCTCGAGAACCTCGGCGCGCAGGAAGTCGCGCAGGCGCGAGTCGGAGACGTCTCGTCCGCGGCGGATCGCGGCGAGGAAGACGACGGATTCGACGAGGGTGTGGAGGACGAAGGCGCCCGTGAGCGCCATCGCGCCGATCGCGACGGCGGCCAGAGCGGTGGCGCCGGTCGAGGGCTCGGCGTTGGCGGCGGTGAAGGCGTGGGCGCCCCAGCGGGCGGCTTCGACGACGCCCCAGACCAGGCCGGAGAAGCCGGCGAGCCAGAGCGGGAAGAAGGCGCCGCGGCGCTGGCCTTCGGGCTTGGTCAGGACGGAAGGGATCGGAGTACGCGCGGGCGCGACGTCGCGCTGGTCGGCGGCGGACGGGGAGGCGAGGCGCGGCGTCAGGGCCGAGAGCGCCCCGGCGACGACGGGAGCGGACGCATCCCCGCGGCCTTTGATGAGGGTCTCGCCCGTGATGCGGGCGGAGAAGTCCTGGGCGGCGGCCTGGCCGAAGGTTTCGCCCGACGCGGCGGGCTTGACGGCTTCGAGGGCCGAGGGAACGGCGGCCAACGGCAGGGCCTTCGCGGGAGCGGCCGCCGCTTTCGCGGCGGCCGGCGCCGTCAATTGGGCCGGGATGAGGGACGGCGCTGCCGAGATGACGGGCAGCGGCGTCGCGAGGGCGGACGGGGTTAACGACAACGACGGATTCAACGGCGACGCCAACGGCAACGAATGAACGGAAGGGGATCCGAGGTTGGCGCCCAGTCCGACGGACCCCGACGGCAAATTAACGGAGGGAACGGATCGAGAAACGGTCTGGGCCACCGCGGCCGAGACGCCGGGGCCCCAGGACGACAGCGTCAACGCCGCGCAGAGCGCGGCGGACGTGGTCCTGAGGAACGGCGATTTAATTTCTTTCTTCACTGCAAGAAGATCATTTCAGGCTGAGTCGTCTCGGGCTCTTTCGGCTCCAAGGGGCGGCGCTTCACCGGGGGTTCGGGACGATCTTCGATGATGGTTTTTTCGCCTTCGGCGTTTTTCGAGTCTCCGGCTGGGGCTCCGGCTCACGATCATATGAACGGATATTGTCGGAGGAGGTCTGGGTCACCCGCTTCTTGTAGATGATCTTCGGACCGCGGAACAATTCGTAGGGCAAAGCGAAGCCGGCCTGAGCGATCCAGCTCCGGTACTGGAGCTGCCCCAGCGCCTTGACCTCCGCGTTGACGAAGAAGCTCCACGTCGGCTTCGCGTACTGCACGCCCGTGATCCAGCGTCCCTGGCTTTGCTCGGGGCGCTCGCTGCTTTCCCCCAGCACGTCGGCGATCAGGAAGGTGCGCGACTTCAGGTCGAGCCTCGAGCGCACCGAGCCCGTCGCGTAGTTGTACCCGATGCCGAAAAACGGGGTCCACCGGTCGAAGTTCTTGTGCGCGATGGCCGTCAGGCCGAAGCTGTTGATGTTCCAGTCGATCTCGCCCTTGAGCTCGCTGTCGGCCCTGAAATTGCTGTCGATATCGACGTTGAACGTGCCGTTGAGGCGCGTGCGGCCGCGCAAATGATTATAGTGGCCGCCGATCGTGACTTTCGGGAGATCTTCCTCCCAGAGGTCGAAGTGCTGGCGCACGCCGAAGCCGTAGGAGTTCGTCTGTACCTGGGCGGTCATGGTCGGGGAGATCTTGTAGCCGGGAGGCGTCGTCGCGTTGGCGAAGCGCAAATAGGCGTCGCGCCGCCCCGGCAGGCCCATGCGCAAGTGCAGGGCGAGGTTCGGGAACAGCACCTGGTTCGGGAAGATGTTGGAGCCGCCTTTCTCTTCAAGCGCGGGAACCGTCAGCGACGGGAACGATTTCTTGTTGAACGGAATGCGGCCGATGCCCAGCGAGATGTCGGGCTGGAGCGCCCAGCCCTGCACCTCGCGCGGCGGGTCGAAGTTCGAGCCCGCGTTGAAGGCCAGGCCCTGCGCCATCTCGTGGCTGAGCCACTGCGTCATCGAACGGAAGTCTTCCGACAGGCTCGGATTGGCCGCGCGCGCCGGCGCCGCCCCCGAGGCGAGAACGAGAGCCGCCCAGAGGGCGGCCTTCGCCTTCAATGCTTGATGACCGCCCGCGAGCGCCCGCGGTCCGTGAACCAGTGGTAGACCTGAGCGCCGGCCTCGAAGGTCAACGTCGTCTTAAGGCGGTCCGGGTTGGCGGGCTTGGAGCGGGTCCCGTGCTTCCGGCCGTTGGCGGAAGGGTTTTTCTTCATCTTCCGATGGTAGCAGTCGCCCCGACAGGGGGCATGGGCCCGAGGTCCCAAGCCCGAAAAGGCAAATGGCCCACTATAGGGAAATGGCGTTAATTACTAAAAGCCTGGCACGCTGAGACGATAAAAAGGGCGGCGGGCCCTCTCGGACCCGCCGCCCCCGAGCCGCCCCTGGGATCAGGGATTCTCGTGAATCTTGAGCTTGCCGTCCTTCTGCATGAGCCCGACGCGCGCGTCCCGGAACATCTTGAACACGGCGATCCTGTCGCCGGGGACGAGGTCGGCCGGGATCATGAACACGTGGAACTGGCCGTTCTCCGTCAGGATGAAGGTGAAGGTCTTCTTGGTCTTGTCGACGCGGCCGTTCTTGACGTCGTCGGTGTAGAACACCTTGTAGGGCAGGCCGCCGATCGTGACCGCCGCGCCGCTGGCGCTGACGGCGTCGAGCATCTTCTTGAGGGTGATGCGGGTCTTGTCGTCCTCGTCGGCCGCGTTCTCGAGGATGATCTCGCTCTTCATCTGGTTGATCACGTTCGGGGCCAGGTAGAGCTTGTAGGTGTTCGCCCCCGCTCTCACGGACTCTTCCTTGTCGAGGAGGCCCTTCACGTTGAAGAACACCGGCTCGGAGCCGTCGACGAGGATCGACACGTAGGCGTTTTCCGAGCGGTCGAAGGCGCCGCTGACCCAGACGTCCTTGCCGCCGAGGCTGTACTTGAGCGGGCTCTTGAGCTGCTTATTAAGGAGCGTCGCGAGGTCGAGGTCGCCGACCTGGGCGGAGGCCCCGGGGGCCTCGGCGCCGAGCTGGGCCAGGACCGAGAGGCTGAACCAGCTCATCTGCGCGCCGGCCTGGGCGACGGGCAGGTACGTCCGCCAGTTCTTGCCCGCGGGCTGCGGCAGCGGCTGGGCGAAGGCGACCTGGAGGGCGCGTTCGGCGCCGGCGGCGGCGGCCTCGGGTCCGGCGACGGCGCGCGGAGCGGCGAGGGCCAGGACGAGAGCGGCGGCGGTGATCACGCGAGTCATGAATCCTCCGGTGGTGTCAGGCATTAAATCTTTGCCTCCGGCCTTTCAGCCGGTGCGGGATTCTAAGACAAGCGATTTTGGATTGCAAGCGCGAAACGTACCGCGCGGGTGATTTTTTTACCCCCTCCCGTTGTCAGGCTTCGTAGGGGTGGAGGACGGGGCCGGCGAGCGGCGCGGGCAGCGGAACGAGCAGGGCGCCGGGCGCTGCGACGCGCTCGCCCTCCTCGAGAAACACGAACACGCGGTAGCCGCGCGCGCGCAGGTCCTTCACGAGCGCCGGCGTGGGCGCGTCGGGATAGGCGGGCACGCCGGAGTAGTACATGACCTGGGCCGACTTGTGGTCCTTCACGTTGAGCACGACCTTCTTCCCCGGTTCCGCGCCGATTTTGAGCGAGACCGCGCGGAGGGCCGCGTAGTCGTACGTCGTGCTCCAAACGGGCGCGGAGTAGTCCGCGCGCAGGCGCGGCACGGCGAGAGCCAGGAGAGCCAGCGCAACGGCCCCGCGCGCGAGCGGCCCCCGCCTCCAGGCGGCGGCGCCGGCCAGGCCCGCGAGCAGGCACACCGCGGCGACGGACGCGCAGGGATACGAGTACAGCTTGGTCGCGATCAGCGAGAAGAAGACATACGGCAGGCCGACCCACAGCAGGAGCGCCTGGACGCCCGGAGAACGCTTCTTGAGCGCGTAGGCGAGAACCGCCGCGAGCGCGGGCCAGACGAGCCAGCCCGTCCCCACGACGGCGAAGTGCACGGGCAGCAGCTTCAGGTACCACCACCACGCGTGGGCGTGCCCCTCGAGCGCGTGGAGCAGGTGATCGAACTGGAGCGCGGACTCGTGGCGGTAGAGCTCCGGCCAGCGCGACGACGCGTACAGCGGCCACGGCAGGGCCGCGAGCAGGAAGGCGCCGAGGGCGTAGGGCCAGAGGCGCTTCGCCTTCGACCTATAAAGGAGCGGGATCGCGGCCGCGAAGCCCAGCAATCCGATGCCGGAGAGGCAGAGGGTGCCGAGACCGACGCTGACACCGCCCGCGACGGCCCATGAACGGCGATTTACGCGGGCACAAACGGCGAAAAGATAAGCGGAGAGGGTAATGAAGAACGTATTGATGACGTGCACGGAATCATCGGGGACCGTGCCCGAGACCAAACGAATCATCAACGGATTGAGAGCGTAAAGATAAGCGGCCATGATACCAGCCGTGTCGTTCTCATCACCGAAAAACTCACGGCCCAGAAGAAAAATGAGCAGTATGCTCAACGTATCGAGAAGAATACTCGGGATTCTAAATGACCTTTCATGCGGCCCGAACGTCTTGAACCCGGCTGCCATGAACCACAACGGCAATGGCGGCTTATGCAGCCAGACCCCGGCTCGCGTCCACTGCTTGTCGTCGGACGGCAGGACCTTCTCCTCGTAGAGACGCGGCTCGAGTGGATGGGCCGCCAGATTCTTCGCGACGAGGGAGTGATAAGCCTCATCCCATTGACCTATGTGCGGGTGATTCGCCGCAGCGAATCGAAGCGAAAATCCGAGGAGAACGGCACCTCCGATGAGTAGCGGAATAACACGACGATTAGCCTTGCTTAAAATGGGTTCATTCCAAATTCATTTTGATTGCGGTCTCACCGGCCGTATTCATTGCCATGCTTTCGCCACCAATTCTTCCACACATCCATCGGATCTTCCTTTGTTCTTCCGGCCTCGGCCTTAATATCCTTGAAGATACTCGGCAACATGTAGGTCAGGGCCTGATATGCGGTATCGCGATGCGGCATGGTGGCGGGGTTAGGCGGGCGCCGGAGTTCTTCGTCGCCGTTCTTCATCAGAAATCGCATGACGTGCTTGACCGATCGCCTATCTCTCGTGCGACCAATCGAAATGATATTGGCAGCGACCAACTGCTGATCCTCAGATTCGAGGGCCGCGACCATTTCAGCCAACGGTCCTCGATCGCCCAGCCGAACGAGAGCGATTCGCGCTTCTTTTTTGCGCGGCGAGCATCCTCGCGGCGATCTGTTGCAACAATATTATTAATGCGGTCCCGACGGCGGCGTCCCGAAAGCTGTGGAAATTGTCGTAGCCTTTGGTTGAGTTCCTGATTCTACTCGATTCGTTTCTCTTTTTTCATCTCACGCCACTGCCAACGCCTTGAGATCCGCATGCTCGACGGTCTTGCCGCCTGTCGTCATCGTCTCGTAGCCGCCGATCTTGCGCATCCGGACCATCCCCGAGGCGACCAACCCAAACAACAGCACCAAGATCGAAGACTGGGTTGGAAACACGCCTTGAGTCTTCGTGCGGCGACGGAACTCGAGGTTGAGACGCTCGACGATGTTCGTGGTCTTCAGCGAGCGCCACTGCTCCTTCGGGAAGCTCATGAAGCTCAGTAGGTCCATCCCCGCGTCCTCGAGCGATCTCGCCACGCTCTCGGCCTTCCTGCTCCATTTACGCATGAACGCGGCGTACGCCGCTTTCGCCGTCTCGATGTCGTCGGCGTTGATGATCGCGTCGTAGTCGGCCTTCACCTCGCCTTGCAGCGACTTCGGCGCGTGCCCGAGCAGGTTCCAGAGCTTGTGCACGGTGCAGCGCTGGATCGGCAGGTTCGGCCACAATTCGAGAAGCGCCCGCGTCAGCCCTTTGTTGCCGTCCACAATGGCCAGCTCGATGCGCTTGAGCCCGCGGTCGGCTAGATTCGTCACAAACCCGCTCCAGGCCGCCGTGCTCTCAACGCCCATCACCGCCAAGCTCAGAAGGACCTTCTCGCCCGTCGAGCGCACGCCGATGGCGACCATGATCGGGAGCCTCTCGGCCTTGCCGCCGCATCTGACTGGCATGAAGGTCGCGTCCAGGTACACGTAGCGGATATCCTCGCCGGACAGATCCCGCTTGCTCCAGTTCTCAAAGTACGCCTGGAGTTGCACGATCACGCGCGAGATCGACGACTTCGACAGCGGCGAGTTCTTGAGCAGCGGCCGGATGGCCTGCTTTACTCGTCGCGTGTTGACGCCGCCGAAGTAGAGGCCCAGCAGCGCCGCGTCCACCTCCCGCGTGCGCCTGGCGTAGCGCGGGACGATCTGCGATTGCCATTCCCGGCTCCGTTCTCCGTCGAAGACGAGCGCGCGCGGCACGACGAGCTCCGTGGGGCCAAACGACGTGCTCAGCGTTCTGGTCTTGGTGCCGTTGCGGTAGCCCCGGCGCGTCTCGGTCCTCGCGTAGACGCCGGCGCCGAGGAAGGCGGTCAGTTCTTCTTGGGCAACTCGTCCGAGGGCCTGACGGATGTGATCACGGGCAGCATCACTGAGGACGTCCAGCGAAAACGGCAACGCCACGGCTGTTGTACGAACGGGTACGGCCTTGATAGACTTCATGTGAGCGTAACCTCCTGGTCGCCAGCTGATAACTGGCGCGGTTGTTTGACTTCTTCAACCAGAGGTTACGCTTTTCAATTTTCCACAACAACCGGGACGGTGCCGGTCCCGACCCAGAACGGGACTAGAACTAATTGACGGCTGATCGGGAATGTTTTCATCGACGATTTCCCGTAAGGGAATAATAGCTGCCTTCTCGCCCCTTTGCGCCAGTTCGGCGATGGCGTCTCTATCGAAATTCCGCGCCCGCCGAATTAATTCAGAGAAGTCTGATTTTTCGTAGGGGCGCTGTTCGGCATAGCAACAGGTCGACAGAAGAATAGCAGTCATGGCAAACGCGAATCGATTCACCGCGACCTCCCCACGCGCGTCCGCCTACTGACCGTAGGCAAGGCGCAGGGCCAGGTACTCCGGCAGGCCCGCGGCGCGGATCTTCGCCTGCACGCCGGAGATGTCGTAGGGCACGCGGAAGACGCGGAACGTCCCCTTCTCGGAGTCGTAGAGGCCGCACGAGGCGCGGTTGTCCTGGTCGCGCGGCTGGCCGACCGAGCCCGGGTTGAGAGCCACCGGCCCCATCACGCCGCCGTGCAGGCGCGGCAGCGACTCCTCCTTGTCCTCCAGGAAATGCGTGTCGACCTGGTCCGGGGAGCCTTCGACGAACCGGAACAGCAGCGGCATGTGGCTGTGCCCGACGAACAACGGCCACTTGTTGACGAGGGCGACGTTGTCGCGGAATTGCAGCGGGCTCAGCAGGTACTCCTCGGGCGGGTTGCGCGGCGTGCCGTGCGCGAGCGTGAAGTTCGGCGTCTCGATGCGGGCCGTCAGGCCCTCGAGGTAGGCGCGGTTCGACGGGGACAGGTGCTCGCGCGTCCACATCACCGCAGCGCGCGCGTATTGGTTGAACCAGTCGAGCTCGAGGCGCTCGACGACCGCGAGGTCGTGGTTGCCGCAGATGATCGACAGGTTCGGCAGCGCCCGGATGCGATCGAGGCAGGCGTCGGGATCCGGACCGTAGCCGACGAGGTCGCCGCAGCAGATCCAGCCGCCGACGCCGAGGTCCTCGAGGTAGTCCAGGACGGCGGACAGCGCCTCGTAGTTGGAATGGACGTCGGAGATGACCCCGTAGATCAAGTCTTGGTTATACCAGACTCGGGGCCCGTCGGCTAGGCTTCGGAGCTGGGTTCGGCGAACGGCCCCTGCTGGACCACCTTGGACTTGGTCGCCTCGCGCTCCGTGCCGCCGACCTTCTTGCGGAAGTCGACGGAGACGAGCTGGGAAACGCCCTTCTCCTCCATCGTGACTCCGTAGATGACGTCGGCGGCCTCCATCGTGCGCTTGTTGTGCGACACGATGAGGAACTGGGTCTTGTTCTGGAACTCGCGGAGCAAGGAGACGAACCGCTCGATGTTGGCGTCGTCGAGGGCCGCGTCGGCCTCGTCGAGCATGCAGAACGGCGAGGGCTTGACCATGAAGAACGCGAACAGCAGCGCGATCGCGGTCAGGGTCTTCTCGCCGCCGGAGAGCAGCATGATCGACTGCAGCTTCTTGCCCGGGGGCTGGGCCAGGATGTCGACGCCGGTCTCGAGAATGTTCTCGGGGTCGGTCAGGATGAGGTCGGCCTCGCCGCCCTCGAAGAGGACGCCGTAGAGGCGGCGGAAGTGCTCGCGCACCTCGGTGAAGGTCTGGCGGAAGTTCTCGCGCGTCGCGTTGTTGATCTTGACGATCGCGGCCTTGAGGTCGTCCTTGGCCTTGAGCAGGTCGTTGATCTGGTCGATCAGGAAGCGCTGCTTCTCGGCGAGCGCCGAGTACTCCTCGGGCGCGGCCATGTTGATGTTGCCCATGTTCGCGATGCGCTTGCGCAGGGTCTCGATCTTCTCGACGTCGGCGACGACGTCCTTGTACTTGTTGCGGGCTTCCTCGGCCGTCATCTGCCACTCGTCCCAGAGACGGGTCTTGAGGAGGTCGCTCTTGGACTTGAGCGCGGAGGCGTGCACCTCGTGCTGGTGCAGGTCGGC
Source organism: Elusimicrobiota bacterium (assembly GCA_023213235.1). Lineage (GTDB taxonomy): Bacteria > Elusimicrobiota > Elusimicrobia > UBA1565 > UBA9628 > GWA2-66-18. Next base: position 3,030,210 of record CP096137.1, read on the forward strand.
CTGGGCCTGGTCGTGCTCGGCCTGGAGGACCTTGATGCGCTCGCCCATCGAGTCGATCTTGTTCTGGAGATCCTGGAGGCGGTCGAAGACGCCCTTCGCCTCGTTCTCGCTGGCGGCGAGAGACTCGCCGAGCGCGGCGATCTCGGCGCGCATGCGCTCCTGGGCTTCGAGCGACTCGGCCTTGCGGGCCGCGAGCTCCCCGGCCTCGGACGCGAGGCGCGCGATCGCGGCCTCGAGGGTCGCCTTCTCGTCGTCGAGGCGCTTGCGGCTCGACGTGTAGGCGGACAGCTCCTGCTCGGCGCCGCGGCGGCGCTCGTCCTGGCCCTGGAACGCGGCGCGCTTGCCCGACAGCTCCTCGCGCGCGGCGGCCAGCGCCTCGGCGGCGGCGGTCTCGGCGACGCGCGCCTCGGCCACGCGGGCCTCCGCGGCGGCCTTGTTCTCGCGGCGCTCGCGGATCGACTCCTTGGCGAGAGACGCGTCCGCGAGCGCGCGGGCAGCCTCGTCCGTCGACAGCTCGACGTTGCGGGAGTGGTTGGCCAGCGACTGCTCGAGCTGGTTGACGCGGGCCTCGAGCCCGTGGCGGCGACCGCTCTCCTGAGAGAGGGCCTGGGCCATGAGGCGGGCGGCCTGCAGGGCCTCGGTCAAAGCGGCTTCGTTGGCGGCGCGCTCCTCGGCGAGCGAGGTTCCGCGCAGCTCGAGCGTGCCGAGCTTTTCCTTGATCTCGCCCAGGTCGGCGAGGGTGGGCTGAGGGCCGTCCTTGGCCGCGGCGCCGCCGAAGACCCAATGGTCGCCGAACAGCTTGCCGCCGAGCTCGTAGGCCTCGGCGAAGAGGTGGCGCAGGGCCTTCTCGTGGCGCGGGTCGTAGGTCAGCCGCGACAGGACCGGCTTGGCCTCTGCGGGGTACTGCTTGTCGGAGTATTCAGGAAGAGAGGACAGCACGAGGAACCGCGCCCGGCCCGCGCCGGAGGCCTGCAGCAGCTCGACGCCGGAGCGCGCCGCCGTCGAGTCCTCGACGACGACCGCGAACAGGCGCTCGCCGAGCAGGTCCTCGAGCTCGGGCTTGATCGACTCGTCGGCGCGGAAGAGGCCGCGCACCATGCCGACGACGCCGGGGATGTTCGCCCCGAGCACGGCCTGGGCGCCGACCCAGTACGGGTTCTGGCCCCCTTGGCTCTCGAGCGACTCGGCGCGCGCCTTCGTCTGCGCGAGCGCGGAGTGCAGCGTGACGGTCTCCTCCGAGAGGCGCGACGCCGCGGAGCGGAGCTCCTCGGAGCGCGTCTCGGCGGCCTCGGCGGCCGTCTTCGCGGCCTCGAACGCCGTCTCCGCGAGCACGGCCTCGGCCTTCGCCTCGGCGAGGCGCCCGGCCGCCTCGGCGGCGGACGTCTGGTCGCGCTCGAGGCTCTTGAGCGCGGCGCGCGCGCGGACTTCGGCGCGGGAGAACTCGGACTCGGCGCCGGAGAGGCCGCGGCCGAGCTCATAGGCCTCCTGCTGCTTGGCCTGCGCCTCGCGGGCAAGCGCGTCCTTGGCGGACTGCGCCTCGGAGACGCGCGCCTCGATGGCCTTGAGTTCCTCGGCGGCCATCTCGGCCTTGTTCTTCGCCTCGGCGAGCGACGCCTCGGCGGCGGCGATCGACGCGGCGACCGACGCGATCTCGGGATCGATCGACGCGGCGCGCGCGCGGTCGGCGTCGGCCTCGACGCGGCAGGCCTCGACGCGGGCTTCCATCGACGCGACGGAGGCCGCGGAGGACTGCAGGCGCTCCTCGAGCCGGCCGATCGAGGTCTTGACCTCGGCGACCTTCTGGTTGGCCTCGATGAGGCGGTTCTGCTCGCCGGTCTTCTCGAGGTTGAGCGCGGCGTGATTGGCGCCCTCGGCACCAATTTGAGAACGCCTCTCGCCTAATATCTGCTCGACGGGCCCGATGCGCTCCTGCATCAGCGCGAGCTCGGCCTCGATCGAGGCGGACTGCTCGATGATGTGCGCGGCCTCCATCGCCGTCAGTTCCTCTTTATACTTCGCGTAGAGCTTGGCGCGGCGGGCGTCGCTGTCGAGCTTCTTGACCTGCTCCTCGATCAGCGCGACGGAGTCCTGAAGGCGGCCCAAGTCCATGTCGACGCGGTCGAGCTTGCGCAGGGCTTCCTCGCGCTTGGCGTTGTACTTCGCGACGCCCGCGGCCTCTTCGAAGAACGCGCGGCGCTCCTCGGGCTTGGAGCGGATCATGCTGTCGACGCCGCCCTGGTCGATGATCGCGTAGCCGTCGCCGCCGAGGCCGGTGTCGAGGAACATCTCGCGCACGTCGCGCAGGCGGCACTGGGTCTTATTGAGGAAATACTGGGACTCGCCGGAGCGGAACAGACGCCGGGTCACGGTGACCTCGGAGTACTCGACGGGGAGCAAGGAGGAGGCGTTGTCGAACGTCAAAGTCACTTCGGAGAGGGACTGGGGCGAGCGCTTGGTCGTGCCCGAGAAGATCACGTCGGTCATCGAGCCGGCGCGCAGCGACTTCCACGACATCTCGCCCAAGCACCAGCGGACCGACTCCATCACGTTGGACTTGCCGCACCCGTTGGGTCCGATCACGCCCGTGATGCCGGGCTCGAGGTCGACGTGGGTCTTGTCCGCGAAGGACTTGTAGCCGACGATGTCGATCGATTTCAGGTGCATAGGTACCTCGTGGTCCGGCCGTTAGTCCATCCAGTGTTATCTTTTACCGATGAGTTGCGATAACAGCACATTAGTATAGCATTTCTCGTCGAGAAAATCAAGTTTTTCCGTCACATCCTCGTCGAGAGTCCGGATTTCCCCGTCGGGGCCCTTGACGGAAATCGCCGAACTCTTTACGCTTACGGGGACGATGCGATCCCCTCTCGCCCTCGTCGTCCTTCTGTCCCTCGCCCCCGGCGCCCGCGCCGTGCCCGGAGCCGGCCCCTCCGCCCCGGTCTCCCAGGACGCCCCCGCCGACTGGCGGCGGGACGCGGCGGACGAACGGGTCAAGGCCGCGCTGCTCGCCAAGGGCTGGCGGCTCGAGGACGGCGGAGCGGCCCTCGATCCGAAGACGAAGGCCCCGGTGACCAAGGCGGTCCTGGAAAAGGCGGTGCTCGAACTCGTCCTGGACGCGCAGCGGGCGGCGTTGGAGACGGTCAATCTGCTGTTCGACCCGAATCGCAAGCCCGAGCCCGGCGATGCTCAGCGGCTGAAGGCTCTCGCCACCGAGCTCCCCCCGGGCTGGCCGCGATGGCGCTCGACCCGAAGGCCGACGCCGCCAAGGTTCGTGCGATGGCCAATACCGAGCTCGACAAGGTCGCCGCCTACTTCGACGGCGTCCGGACCATGGCCGAACGCGCGGACGCGGCGCAGCCGGTCGCGGCGGTGCCGCTCGGACCGCGCGTGAACCTCCCTTATTACACCGCCGCGGAGCAGAGCGCCGGCGAGAAGCTCCGCGCGGCGGCCGCCGCCGCGATCGGCCGGGATCCGGTCGGCAAGACGGTCCTGGCCCGGCTCAACGGGCCCGACAACAAGCCCGCGCTCCCCTCCTTCCTCATCGAAGACCAGCAGCCGGGCGTCGTCGCCCAATACGATTTCCGCCGCCGCGCCGTCGTTCTCGACCGCTCGGCCGTCCTCGACGCCGTGGTCGAGACGGTGCCGCCTCGCGAGCGCTCCGCCCTCCGCCGGTCCCTGTCCGGCCGGGCGGACCTTCTCGCGTACCTCGACAAGCACCCGGAGGCCATCGCGACCGTGGTGAAGGCCCACGACGTCGTCATCGTGCACGAACTCACCCACGCGTGGCAGGACCGGCGCGACACGGTGTTCCGCGAGATGGCGCGCGGAAACCTCCCGGACTCGCAGCCGCTCGAATACGAGGAAGAGGCGTGGAAGACTAAGAATCTCTACCTCCACTCGAAGCTGAAGAACGATCCGGCCTCGGTGAGGATGGACGACGAATTGAAGGACTACGTCTTGATGGGCCACGGGCTGAAGCCGTGGAAGACCGCTCTGTTTGAACGGCTCGAGAGCGATTCGCCCACTCGCGCGCTGCAATTCCAGCCGCTGAACTCGTTCGTCGCGGGACGCATCGCGCGCGTCAAAGGACGAGCCGTCGTGACGAGCGAAGAGCAGCGCGCCAAGGCGCTCGACCTGCAGGCCCTGACTCGGGCCCAGAAGTCTCTCGGCGAAGTCGAGACCGCGCACGCCGCCAGAATGAAAACGCTCGACGGCGAGCTCGGGACGGCCAAGCCCGAATCATATAAGGCCTTGGGAACTTACTATCTTGTTCAGGCCTTGGCCGCCGAACGCGCCACCGACCGCGCCGCATGGCTGGATCAAGCGGAACGATACGCGAAAGCGGCGGGCGAAAAGAAGCTGCTCGAAGAGATAAAGAAGGCCCGCGAATCCCGATGAACCCCCGGTATATTCTCGCCGTTCTCGTCGCGCTGTCCGCCTGCAAACGCCCCGCTCAGCAGGCGGAGGGCGATCCCATGCCCGTCCGAGAGGTCGCCGGCGGCGCGCCGATGATCGATCTCGACTTTCCGGAAGCGAAATTCTCCTGCCGCGTGCCCGCCAATTGGCGCGTCCGCGCTCCGAAATATCTCGATCCCCGGGAAGGAATTGCCATGATGGGCCCGAGCGACCCGGCCGAGCAGATCGGCGAAAAGACCCAGCTGTCCCACATCTCCATCCTGAAATTTCCCGAGAGCGGCGCGGAGCACACCGACGCCGAGAAGTACTCGCAGACCTTCTGGCAGATCTCCCAGGACGGCAAGCCGCCGGAGGTGACGAAGGAGATCATCAACGGCAACACCGTCTACCGCCTCCACATCGAACGGAAGCCCCATCCGGCGCGGACGAAGAATCCGCCCAACGACCGCTGGGACTACGCGTTGGTCGCCGCGAAAGACGGCTTCTACGCGATCAAGCACTCGGCCTCGACGACGACCTATCAGAAGTCGCTGCCCGTCTTCGAAGCCGTCGTCCGCAGCTTCAAGCCTCAGAGCTGACCGCAAGGTGTGTCCGGACACACCACCGCACGGGCCTTTGATAGAATGCGCGCCATGCTTCGCGCGCTCCTGCTCGCTTCGACGGCCCTGACCGCCTCCGCCCAGCCGCCCGCGTCGTCGACGGCGGCGTACGTCCCCGCGGTCAAGCTGCTCGCCCCCGAGCAGTACCCCCGCTTCGAAGAGTCCTTCAAGAACAAGGCCGGCCTGGTCAAGGCCGGGCGCAAGGCGATCAAGTATCTCGAGTCGCTGCCCGCGTCGAAGACCGTCCGCGTCGCCGACCGCAACTACTCCCCCGCTTTGCTCATCGACTCGGCCCGGACGATGATCGACATCGCGCTCAAGGCCAAGACCACCGGCGAGTTCGAGGCCAAGGTGCGCGAGAATTTCGACGTGTTCCAGTCCTCCGGCCTCGACGGCGCCGGCCGCGTCGTGTTCTCCTCCTATTATCAGCCGATGCTCAGGGCCAGCCCGGTCAAGACGCCGGCCTACCCGTACCCGCTCTACCGGCGCCCGAAGGACATGGTCGAGATCGACCTCGCGTCCTTCGGCAAGGCCAACGGCGAGAACGTGATCCTCGCCCGGCTGACGAAGGACGGCCGCGTCGTGCCCTACTACACGCGCGAGGAGATCGACCGCCGCAAGGCGCTCGCCGGCAAGGGGCTCGAGATCGCCTGGCTCAAGGACCGCTTCGACGCGCTCGACCTGCACATCCAGGGCTCGGCGATCCTCAAGTGGCCGAACGGCAAGGAGGTCCTCGCGAAGTACGCGGCCACCAACAACCGTTCCTACAACTCCGTCGGGCTGACGCTCGTGAAGGCCGGCGTCTTTTCGCGCGACGAGATCACGCACGACAAGCTGCGCCAGTACCTGCGCGACAACCCGGACGCCGAGAGCTGGATCCTCGCCCAGAACCCGCGCTACGTGTTCTTCGAGCTGGCGCCCCTGCCCGAGGACGGCGAGCCCTTCGGCGCGACCGAGCAGTCGCTCGTGCCGGCGCGGTCGATCGCGATCGACCCCGCGTTCATGCCGCTCGGCGGGTTGTACTTCTTCACGACGACCTCGCCGCAGGCCGACAAGGACGGGCGCATCCTCGGCTCGTCGGAGAACGCGCGGTTCGCGTTCGGACTCGACACGGGCGGGGCGATCAAGAGCCCCGGCCGCGTCGACATCTACGCGGGCCACGGACCGCAGGCGTCCGCCACCGCGCGCGGGCAGTGGGCCGACGGCAGGCTCTACCTGCTGGTCAAGAAGCTGCCGCCGCGAGAGCGGTGAGCCTCGCCGCGGCGCTCGCGCGCGCCGACGAGCTCGGCGCGAAGGGCGAGTACTTCGAGGCCCACGAGGAGCTCGAGGCGTTCTGGATGAAGGCGTCCGGCGACGAGAAGATCCTCCTGCAGGGGCTGATCCAGATCGCCGCCGGTCTTCATCGGCTCAAGAGCGACCCGGCCAAGACCGACGGCGCGTTCTATCTCCTCGACCGCGGCCTCGAGAAGATTTTGAAGACGCAGGCACTCCTCGCTCCCGGCCCCGTCGACGCGCTCGTCGTCGGGATCCTGGCCGTCCGCACGTCGGGCCGCGCGCCCGCGAGACTGGTCTTCGGGCTCAAGCCCGCTTGACGGGCCGCGCCGGCGCGGATATCATGAGGCCATGCCCGACCTCGGCCTGATCGAAGCGCACGCGAAGGACGCCGTCGCCGCCGCCATCAAGGCCGACCCGATGGCCGGGGCGTCGAAGACCGTGCCCGTCATGTGCCAGCGAATCTCCGCGGCCGCGATCGAGAACCCCCAGCCGAAGGACGCGATCGTCGCCGCCGTGCGCGGCTCGATGCAGGCCGTCCTGCTCGCGGGCCAGAACCTGCCCGACGCGGCGATCGGGCTGCTCGACGCCCTGCCCAACATGAGCCTCATGATGCGCGCCGGACCCGAGGAGCTGATGTCCTGGGTGATGGGCGGCGTCGCCGAGGCGACGAAGGTGGCGCCCCCGGACGTGCGTGACGCGGTGCGCGCCCGCATCGAGGAGAAGTACATGGGCGCCTCGTCGATCTTCGACGAGCTCTGCCGCGCGGCCGACGCTAACCGCTGAAAGGCCCTAGGCCCGGCCCGGGCAGCCGCGCAGCGGCAGCGCCGGGTACTTCTCGTAGGCGGGCTCCGTCTCGGCGCGCCCGCACAGGAAGATCGCCGATCCCGACTTCGTCTTGAGCGTCTTGGCGTGCGCGCAGCCGAGGCAGTCCCCACGCGGCGCGCGATCTCGGCCCTCAGGCAGGCGGGGCACAGGCAGCCGGCGTCGGACAGCGGCATGACAGCCGGAAGGTCCGCGCACCAGCAAGGCCCCGGGCCCTTCGCGCCGCAGCCGAACTCCGCGCCGCAGCGCAGGCACATCTCCACGGTCAGAGCTTGCGGATGAGGGAGATGACCTTGCCCGCGATGCGCCCCTCGCCGATCGGGAAGGGGTCGTACTTCGGGTTGTCGGGGATCAGCACGAGGCCGGCGGGCTTGACCTTCAGCCGCTTGACCGTCGACTCGCCGTCCTCGTAGCGGACGACGACGACGTCGTTGGAGGAGGCCGTCTCCTGCCAGCGCACGACGACGGTGTCGCCCTCGTGCAAGGTCGCCTGCATGGAGTCGCCCTTGACCTTCAGCGCGAACAGCTGGGCGGGGTCCTGTCGGTCGGCGACGACGGGCACGTGGCCCATCGGCTCCGCGTAGGCGCCGGCCGTCGGGCCCGCGGGCACGAGGCCGAGCAGCGGGACCATCGCGACGCGCTCCATCGCGGTGACCTGGGCGGCGCGCGAGCGGCCCTTGGCCTCTTCCAGCAGGCCCCGCTCGCGCAGCTTGTCGAGGTGATACTGGATCGTGTCGGGCGAGCTTACGCCCGCGAGGCGGCAGAGCTCGCGCACGGTGGGCGGGTAGCCGTGGTCCGTGGTGAAGCGGCCGAGGAGGTCGAGGATCTGCTGCTGGCGCGGCGTCAGTCCGTTCTTGTCCATGGCCTGTAGGATAATCGAACGGGCGTTCGATGTCAAGGGGAAATGGGCGGCGGCGGGTCCCTTGACAGGTCGAGGCCGCGCCTCTACGCTTAAGGCATGGCGCTCCCCCTCGCCGCCGTCCTCGCCGTCCTCGTCGCGAGCGCGCACGCCCAGACGGGCTTCAAGGAGAAGGTCGCCGCGGCCTTCGAGGCCGGAAGCTCCCTCGCGGAGCTCAAGGCCGAGGGCCAGCCCAAGCCCCTCGTCGAGCTTTACGACCAGGCGCTCTACGTCCAGGGCGGCCGCGAGCCCGGCGACGACCTCGAGACGCATCAGACCTTCGTGCGGTCCGTCGCGCGCCGGCTCGGCGCGCCTCCCGAGGGCGCGATCGAGCGTTACGGCGCCCTCGTGCGGCCGCCGCGCGCCGCGGGCGCCTCGCGCCGCGAGCTGGCCGCCCGCGCCGCGCTGGCCGCGGACGTGACGCGCAACCCCGGCATCTCCGCGGAAAAGAAGGCGCGCGTGGCCAAGTCGATGGCCGCGACGAACGAGTACCTGAAGATGGGGCTCAACGGCGACGCGAGCTTCGTCGGCGGCGGGCCGAAGGCCATCGAGGCCCGCGGCGAGAACGTGGACCTCGTCGCCGCCGACCCGGCCGCCGCGTCCGAGACGCAGACCGATTGGACCAAGATCCCGCCGCGCGCGCAGCCCATCGTCATGAACGTCAAGGACACCCCGTCGCCCGCGGCGTCGGCCCCGCTGCCCGGCGCCTCGGCGGGCGCCATCGCGTGGGCGACCCTGACGTCGTACATCGACTGGGAGAAGGGCAAGCAGGTCGCGCGCGAGGCCTATGAAGGAACGCTCTCCTACATCAAGAAGCAGGGCGCCGTCTGCTACCGGTACTTCAAGCAGGCGATGATCGACGCCGGGATCATCGACGCGCCGAACCCGCAGAGCACGGGCCTCGTCGGCCTGCGCCCGGCCGCCGCCGCGATGTTCAGCCAGGACGTCAAGAAGAACCCCAAGATCCTCGAGCGCATGGGCTACCGCCAGGCCGACGTCGCGAACGTCTCCGACGACGCGGACACGATTCCCGACGGCACCGCGATCATCTACGGGCGCGGCTGCGGGTTCGCCGACGAGGGCGCCGGCCACGCCGAGATCGCGCTCAGCGAGGCGACGTACGAGGAGCTGCGCGCCAAGAACTCGAGCCTGCGCCGGCTGACGACGCAGGAAGGAGAGCTGCGCGTCTGCCACTTCTCCTGCACGACGCGCCGGATCTCGTACCTGCGCGCGCTGGGCAAGCGCGGCTGCCTGACGATGTACGTGCCCGTCAAGAAATCCTGACGCGCCGCGCCCCGCGATTTCGCTAAGATAGTCGCGTGAATCCCCTGCGACTCGCGAAGGACCTCTTCGCGGCCCTCCACGGCGGCGCCGACCCGCGCCACCTCGCCGCGGGCTTCGCGCTCGGCGCGATGCTCGGGCTCGTCCCGAAGGGCAACCTGTTCGCGCTGGTGTTCTTCCTCCTGTTTTTCGCGCTGCGCCTGAACAAGGGCATGGCGCTCATGTCCGCGGCGATCTTCACTCCCCTCGGCTGGGGGTTCGACGCGCCCGCCCACCGCGTGGGGATGTCCCTGCTCAAGGCGCCCGCGCTCAACGGGCTCTGGACCGCGCTCTACGACATGCCGGTCGTGCCGCTGACGCGCTTCAACAACACGGTCGTGCTCGGCAACCTCGTCTTCGGCCTCGTCCTGTTCATCCCGCTCTACTTCGCGTCGCTTCGCTTCGTGGCCTGGTACGCGGCCAACCTCGCGGAGAAGGTCGAGCGGCTGAAGCTCGTGCAGGCGCTCAAGGGCATGCGCTGGTACCAGATGTACGCGGAGTGGACGCGGTGAGCTGGATCAAGAAGGGACCCGTGCTGGCCGTGCTCGGCGCCTTCCTGCTCGCCTGGGCCTTCGTGTTCTTCTTCTTCGACCCGATGCTCAAGGCGGGGCTCATCGCCGGCGGCCAGGCCGCCGCGGGCGCGAAGGTCGAGATCGGCTCCCTGCGCTCGAAGTGGCTCAAAGGCACGCTCGAGATCACGGACATCGCCGTCGCGAACCGCGAGGAGCCGATGGAGAACGTGATCGAGCTCGCGCGCGCCGGCTTCACGCTCGACACCTCGGCGCTCGTCCGCGGCAAGGGCGTCGTGCGCGAGGCCGCGCTCGAGGGCATGCGCTTCGGCACGCCGCGCCGCTCGAGCGGCGCCCTCGGCCGCCAGCCGCCGCCCTCCAAGCTCTCGCAGGCGATCTCCCGGCAGATCGCGCCCGCCAAGAGCGCGGCGATCGAGGTGAAATCCAACGCCGCCGGCGAGGTGGACGCGGCCAAGCTCCAGGGCCTCAAGAAGTTCGACGAGGCCAAGGCGAAGACGGCGGAGATCGAACAGCGCTGGAAGTCGAAGGGCGACGAGGCCAAGGCGATCGAGAAGGAGGCCCGCGAGATCGCCGACCAGATGAAGGCGCTCGGCGGCGGCGGAGACCCTCTCAGGAAGATCCAGGCCGCGACCGACGCGCAGAAGCGCCTGAAGGCGCTCATCGCCCGGGTCGACGAGCAGCGCGCGCAGGCGCAGAAGGACGTCGCCGAGGCGCAGGCGCTCGTGAAGGAAGCCGCCGAGCTGCGCAAGAAGGACCTCAACGGCCTGCTCGCGGCCGCGGGCCTGCCGACGCTCGACAGCCAGGACCTGGCCAAGCGCCTGCTCGGCGCGCAGACGGCCGCGAAGCTCACGACCGCGCTCAAGTGGCTCAAGTACGCGAAGGAGCGCGCCGCCGCGCGCAAGGCCGCCGCGCCGCCGCCCGCCGTCCGCCGCGCCGGCGTCGACGTCGAGTTTCCGCGGGAGCACTCCTATCCTCAATACCTCCTCGAGGGCGCGAAGCTCTCCGGCACGCTCGACGGCGTCATGGGCGGCTCGCTCGACCTCAAGGGCCTGCTCAGCGGCGTCACCTCGAACCCCAAGCTCTACGGCAAGCCCGCGACCTTGACGCTGGCCGGCAAGTCGTTCTCGGGTCCGTCGGTGGCGCTCTCCGGCCGTCTCGACCAGCAGAAGGATCCCGTCGGCATGACGCTCGACTTCTCCGGCGACGGCTTCTCGCTCGCGGGGACCGCGCTCGGCGACGGCGAGGTCGGCGGCAGCCTGTCGGCCGGCACGGCCAAGCTGCGGGGCACGATCGCCTCGGCCGGCGAGGAGTGGAAGGGCGAGGTGTTCGTCGAGGCGTCCGGCGTGCGCATCGAGCCGAAGGTCGCGCTGCCCGGAATCGCGGGGCCGCTCGTCTCCGACGCGCTCAAGGAGCTGACCGGCTTCCATGTCCGCATCGCGATCTCCGGGACCGAGGACGACCTCAAACTCGGCTTCACCTCCAACATCGGCGAGGCCGTCGCCGCGGCGATGCGCAAGGCCGTCGCCGGCCAGATCGAGGCGCAGAAGAAGGTCCTCGAGCAGAAGCTCGCGTCCCTCTATGGGGGCAAGGACAAGGACGCCAAGGCGTCCGCCGACGCGCTGACGGGCAAGCTCCTCGGCCCGCTCGACGCGCAGAAGGCCGCGCTCGACAAGCAGCTGAAGGACGCCGTGAGCAAGGCAATCGGCGGCGGCCAGCCGCTGCGCCTGGACAAGCTCTTCAAGCGATGAGGCTCCTGCTCCTGGCGGCCGCCGTCTCCGCGAGCGCCGGCTCCTGGTTCGACGGCGCCGGCCCCTCGCCGGTCCGGTCCTCGGCGCCGAAGGCTCCCGCCGCCGTCATCGCCGACGACAAGAAGAAGCCCGAGGTCCCGACCCCCGACCTCATCGCCGCGCGCGCCCGCGTCGGCAACGCCGCCATGCTCGCGCGCCTCGCGCCCGCGCCGCGGGCGAGACGTTCTCCTTCGGCGTGCTCGGCGACGCCGAGCGCGGCCGCTTCTGGTGGGAGCGCGTGTTCTCCCCGGCGCCGACGCCTTCCCCGACCAGTGGCGGGCGCTGCAGGCCTCCGGCGTCGACTTCGTGCTGCAGCTCGGCGACTTCGTCAGCGAGGGAACCGTCGAGGAGTACCGCGCGCACGTCGCCGTCGTCGAGAACGGCGCGACGCGGCCGCTGCTGCACACGATCGGCAATCACGACCGCTCGCGCCCGAACGGCGACGCCGACAAGGGGCTCTACGACGCCGTCTTCGGCGAGCGCGACTGGTTCTTCGACCGCGCGGGCTGGCGCTTCGTCTCGCTCGACACGTCCGACCGCGGCCGAGGCCTGACGCCGGCCCAGCTGACGTGGCTGGCCGCCGTCCTGGCGGTCCCCGGCCCGAAGGTGATCTTCACGCACGTCCCGCCCGCCTACATCAAGTCGATCGAGCCGCTGAAGGAAGTCGGGGCCCTCGAGGAGCCGCGCGAGGACAAGGGCGGCTACTTCCGCGACTTCTTCACGAACTACTTCGAGGGCGGCGCTTCCGAGTTCGAGCGCCTCGTCGAGGCCAACGGGGTCAAGGCCGTGTACATGGGCCACATCCACGCGTTCTGGGCCGCCGACTGGAAGGGCGTGCGCTACGTGATCTCCGGCGGCGGCGGGTCGCCGCTCTATCCGCTCCCTCCGGGCTACCCGAAGAAAAATTCGCGCACACCCTGCGCGTCGAGGTCACCGCAAACGGCCTCCGCGAGACCGTCGTGCCCTGGAAGGGCGCGGCGTTCGTCCTTCCCCCGTCCGGCCCTGACTCTCCGTCTCGTCGCGAGCGTCATCCAAAAAGTTATCCCCAAGAGTTCAACGTTGAACTTTTGGGGATAACGCAAGAACTTGGGAAGCGTCGAGACTAGCCGACTTTCCCGCCGCACTCCGCGCAGAACTTAGCGCCCGCGGCGAGGCCCTTGCCGCACTGGGCGCAGAACTTCGCGCCGGCCGGGGAGCCGGCCGCGCCGCCGCCCGTCGTGGCGTTCTGCATGGCGTTGCCCATCATCTGGCCCATGCCGAGCCCGGCGCCCAAGCCCATGCCCGCGGTCATGCCCGCGCCGGCGACGCCGCCCTCGTTGGCGGCCGCCTTGTCCATGACGTCGAAGCTGCGCTTCTGGGCGTACTTGTCGCCCAGGATGTCGAGCTCCGCCTTTTCGGACAGCGCCTTCTTCAGTTTGACGACGGTGTCGTCGTCCTCGGGCACGTCGACGGAGTTCAGGTAGAAGTTGACGAGCTTCACGCCGTAGGTCGAGAAGTCCTGGGCCAGCTTGCCCTGGATCGCGCCGGACATCTCCTCGAGGTGGGCGGCGATCTCGAGCAGGTTGATCTTCTGCTTGACGATCGTCTCGGCGATGTAATCCTTGGCCTTCGTGAGCAGCGCGCCGCGGAAATAGTTCGACAGCTGGTCGGTCGTGAACGTCGGATTCGTCGCCGACAGCTGGGTCACGAACGCGCGCGAGTCCGCGACCTGGATCCCGAACTGCCCGAACGCGCGCACCGGAAGGAACACGTTGAACTTCGGGTCGAGCACGGGGATCGGGCTGTTCGTGCCCCACTTCACGTCGAGGTTGACGGCCTTGTTGACGTAGTACACCTCGGCCGCGAACGGCGTCTCGCCGCCGAACGGCGCCTTGATGATTCCGCGCAGAAGCGGGATGTTCGCCGTGCGCAGCGTGTGGGTGCCGGGTCCGAGGACGTCGAACGCCGCTCCGCCCTTGAAGAAGACGACTTCCTGAGATTGATTGACGATGACCTGGGTGCCCCAGCTGAGGTCGTCCGGAGGATAGCGCCACACGAGGACGTTGCCGGGACCGTCGTACTTGACTCGATCGATTATGGCCATGTTTTGGTTGTAACCTCCGGAATCCCTACTATAGCCCCCCCACCCCCCTGTCAATACTTCGCAGATCAGGCGGACATCGCGCCGCGCTCCGCCTGCACGATCGCGGAGACGTCGTCGGGAGTGAGGCCGTAGCGGGCGGCGTACGCGACGAGGACGCCGCGCTCGCGCTGGTTGACGACGCCGTCGGCCAGCCCGATGCGCGCCATCGAGCGGATGATCGCGGCCGCCTGCTCTCCGTTCTCCGCCGCGGGGACGTCGAGCGCGCCGGCCCTGGCGGCGGCGAGCACTTCGACCGTCCTCTCGGCCGGCAGGCCGCGCGCGCGGGCGAAGGCGTCGAGGGCCGCGCGCTCGCCGAGGCTCACTTCGCCGTCGGAGACCATGACGGCCGCCATCGCCTCGAACGCGGCCATCGGGCTCAGCGGCTTCCACGCGGCCGCGGCGACGGGCGCCGGCGCCGAGAGGGCCGGCGGCCGCCGCCAGGCCTCGAAGGAGACCACGCGGTCGAGCACCCAGTCGCGACGGCCGTCGTCGGCCGGGGCGCCGCAATACGCGCAGGCGGCCGGCTCGGCTATCGCGGGCGGCGCGCCGCAGGCGGGGCAGCGGGCGGTGCGCAGGCCCTGGCGGGCGTCGGTGACCGCGGAAGCCGCGCGCTTCATGATGAAGACCTCGGTGCGCGCGAACCCGGAGGCCGACCAGCGCACTCGCACGTGCGCCCGGCTCCAGTCCTTGTCGCGCTCCATGACCCCGAGGTCGACGACTCCGACGGCCGCGTCGTCGAGGTAAGGGTCGACTCGGCGCCAGAACAGCACGGACACGCGGTCCTCGAGCGCCTCGACGCTCATGTGCGGGTCCGCGGCCGACGCCTCCGCCCAGCCGGCGACGCGTGCCTCGTGGTTCGGCGGCGCCCACTCGCAGGCCTGCGTGATCTCGGTGAGGACCCAGTCGTGGTCGGCGGAATTGACCCAGGTCTCGCAGGTCTCGCAGCGCGCCGCGTCGACGATCGACACGGGCGCGCCGCAGCTCGGGCACGCCCCTCGAGCGTGCCCGCGCGCCCGAGCGTGCGCGCTCCGGGGCGGCGCAGGAAGGTCCAGACCTCCTGGAAGGGCAGGCGGCCCGACGAGCCCTTGATCCGGCGTCCCGACCCGTCGAGCGTCTCGTCGCGAGCCCGGACCGTGAAGGCGACGCTCAGCGCGTCGAAGTGCGTGCCGCTGAACGCGTGGACGAGGCGCGACGACTCGATCTCCACCTCGGTCAGAACGTTGCGCAGGCCGCGCTTCTTCAGGGACGCGAGCTGGCGGCCGAACCGCTCGGCCACGCCGTCCGAGAGAAACGCCCGCGCCGGCGCCATGTCGCCGGCGCTCCAGGCCTCCTGAACCTTCAGGAACGCCGCGTCGCAGCGCGCGAGGAACGTCCGCACGTCGAAGGAGGGATCGCGGACGCGAAGGCGCTCGAGCTCCGCCTCGCTCTCGATGTAGGGCTGGCGGGTCACGATGTCGGCCGACGGCGGCGCGGCGTGCTTGAACTTCAGGCAGCTGACGACGACGTAGAGCAGGAACAAGGTCACCGGAATACCCTGGAGCGGGTTGGTGACGACCCACAGGACGTACGCGTCGAGCAGCCCGGGACGGTAGCGGCGGTACGGGCCGGAATAGGGAGAGCTCGAATAGCTCGAGTAGCCGCCGGGCGAGTAGGAGCCGCCGCCCCCGGAGTAGTTTTGTCCGTCTCCGGCGCGCGCCGCCGCGCGGACGGCGAGGCCGGCGGCCAGGAGGACGGAGAGAAGAAGAATCCGGCGCACGAACGGAGTTTAGCCCCGGAAACCGCCCGCGTCAATCGCCCAGACGCGGCCGGACGACACCGTCAGAACGACGCGTCCCGCCGCCGAGTTGCCGAGTCCGCGGCTGCCGCGCGCGAGCGGCTCGTCGCGGAGCGCGAAGCGGGCGCCCGTCAATGTCAGCCGCGCGCGCGGGGCCGCGAGCAGGGAGAACCTCGCGCCGCGCTTATAAAGGAGGCGGTGGCGCCCGGGGCCGAGCAGGCGCGCGCGCCCTCCGTCGATGACGGTCAGCGCGAGGCCGCGCGCGCCTTCCTCGAGCGCGGCCAGGTTGACGAGTTCGTGGTCGAGGCCGCCGCCGAGGACGCCGGCGACGAAGGCCTCGCGGACCCCGAGTCCGCGCGCGAAGGCGAGGGCCTTGTCGAGGTCGGAGCGCTCCGTGCCCGAGTCGACGACGTAGGCGGCCTTTCTCCAGGCGCGCGGGCGGCGCGGAGCGGAGTCCATGTCGCCGACGACGTAGTCCGGCTCGACGCCGAGGCGGGCCGCGTGCCGCGCGCCGCCGTCGGCGCAGATCACGGCGTCGGACGCGCGCGCCGCGGCGCGGACCTCGCGCGGGCCGCGCAGCTCCCCGTTCAGCAGGATCAGCGCGGTACGGATCACCTCGCGGCTTCCTCGGCGAGAGCCTCGAGGCGGACCGCGCCGCCGTCGGACGCCGGATAATCGAAGCCGAGCAGGCGCGCCATCGTCGGCGCCAGGTCGGTCGTGGCGGCGGGGACGTCCGGAGAGCCCGGCTTCACGCCGCGCCCCCAGAAGAGCAAGGGCACGCGCGCGTCGTAAGGCCACGGCGAGCCGTGGCTCGTGCCGGGCGCCATGTCGTGGAGCAGCACGTTCTCGGCGACCATCACGTACACGTCGCCGGAACGGCCCGGGTCGTAGGACAGCGCGAGCTGGGAGTCGAACGGGCCGCCCTTCTCGCCGGCGACGTAGGCGCCGGCGACGCCGTCGACACGGGCGAGGGTCTCGGCCGCCTTCTTGAAGAACTCGCCGCGCTCGAGGCCGCGCGCCGCCGCGGCCTCGCGATTGAGATAAACCAGCGGGACCTGGTTCGAGACGATCCACGGCTTGTCCGACGGCCACCGGGCCTGCAGGGCCTTCTCCATCGACTCCCCGAATTTCATCCAATCGAAGCGCCGCACGCCGCTCGCCTTGCCCGACGCGTCCTCGGGCGCGTGAATCGCGCCGTGATCGCCACTCAGCGCCAGCGCGACCGAGCCTCCCGAGGCCTTCTCGATCCTCTTCAGCAGCCGGCCCAGGATCGCGTCGAGGGAGGCGAGCTGGGCGTCCATCTGCGGCGTCTCGAGGCCCCAGCGGTGGCCGACGAGGTCGGTGCCGGAGTAGCTGATCATGACCAGATCGGTCGACGCGCCGCGCCCGACGCGCTCCTGCGCGACGAGCTCGTCGACGAGCAGCTCGAGGGCCCGGTCGTAGGCGGGGCTCGCCATCGCGTCCTTGGGCGTCTTCTTCTTCTCCGCGTCGTAGGCCACGACGGCCTTCCTCCTCAGCGAGGCGTTGAAGGCGCCGAGCCAGGACGGACGGCGGTAGTAGCCGGAGGTCGCGAACTCGCCCTTGGAGCGGTCGTACCACAGCACGACGTCGCCGCGGCGTCCGCCGAAGGCGATCGCGGAGCGGTCCTTCTCGGAGACGGCGAAGACGCGCGCGCCGGGACGAGCCGCCTTCAAGGCGTCGGCGAGCGTCGGGCCCCGCATGTTCTCCGGCCCGAGGCCGTAGACCGAGTCGGCGAAGCAGTAGACGTCGCGGCCCAGGCGCCGGTCGTACCAGTCGTTGCCGATGATGCCGTGGGTCGCGGGCGTCCTCCCGGTCGACAGCGCGGCGTGGCCGGGACCGGTCTCGGTCGGGATGTGGAGGTGGCTCGCGTACGGGAAGCGCGCGCCCTCGCGCCGCAGGCGGCGGAAGCCGCCGTCGGGCAGGTCCGAGCGGTCGAGGTACTCGGGGCGCATCTGGTCGACGGCGACCACGACGCCCAGGCGCGGCGGGGCGCCCGCGGCCGCGGCGGGCAGGAGCAGGACGAGCAGCAGGGCGTTAGTTCTCATGGTCCTCGATCTGGAGCGTGACGTGGGTGATGGAGAAGCGGTCGGCCAGCAGCGCCTTGCCGCGCTTGAGCGTGTCGGCGTGATCGCGGCCGGCGTCGATGACGAGGTGGCCGCTCATCGCGTCCTGCCCCTGGGTCAGCGACCAGAGATGCAGGTCGTGGACGTCGCGCACCCTCCATGCCCGCGAGCGCGGACTTGATCTCGTCGAGGTCGAGGTGCTCGGGCGCGCCCTCGAGCAGGATGTGCACGGAGTCGCGCAGCAGCCAGAACGCCGTCATCACGATGCCGGCGCAGATGAGCACGGTCACGACCGCGTCGGCCTGGTACCAGCGCGTCTTCCAGACGACGACGCCCGCGATCACGGCGCCGAGCGAGCCCGCGCCGTCGGAGAGCACGTGCAGCAGCGCGCCGCGCATGTTGATGTTCGTGCGGCTCGCGCGCCAGAGCATCGCGGCCGAGACCAGGTTGCACACGAGGCCGACGAGGGCGACGGCGATCATCGGCTTGGCCGCGATCGGGCTCGGGAACGTGAAGCGGGCCCACGCCTCGCGCATCAGGAAGCCCGTGGCGACCATGAGCGCGATCGCGTTGCCGAGCGCGGCGAGAACCTCGACGCGCCGGTAGCCGTACGTGCGCTTGGGGTCGGCGGGCAGGCGGGCGAGCATCGCCGCGACGAGCGTCAGGCCCAGCCCGAGCAGGTCGACGGCCATGTGCGCCGCGTCGGCGATCAGCGCGAGGCTGCCCGTCCACCAGCCGCCCGCGACCTCGACGAAGAAGATGACGCCCGTCAGCGCGATCGCGCCGTAGAGCGGGCGCTCGGCCTCCCCGGCGGCGTCGCCGTGGTCGTGTCCGTGGCCCATCAGGGGGCGGTCTTGCGGGACTGCCGAGCGACCTCGTACAGCAGCGCCGTGGCCGCGCACGAGGCGTTGAGGCTGCCGACGCCGTGCTCGACCTGCGGAACGCGCATGAGTTCGTCGCACGACGCCCGCACGAGCGGGCGCATCCCGTAGCCCTCGGACCCGATCACGAGCACGCACGGGGTGTTGACCGTCGTGTCCCACGCGTTCTTGCCCGCCGCGTCGGCCCCGTACACCCAGAAGCCGCTCTTCTTGCACAGCTCGAGCGTCTGCGCGATGTTGACGACGCGGTGGATCGGGATCTTGAGCGCGGCGCCCGCGGAGGCCTGGATCACCGCCGGCGTCACCGGCGCCGAGCGGCGCTCGGGGATCACGACGCAGCGCGCGAAGAGCTGAAGCGCCGAGCGCGCGATCGCGCCGAGGTTGTGCGGGTCCTGGATCTGGTCGAGCACGACGACGACGAGCCCCTTCTTGCGCTCGGCGTCGAGGCCGGTGATCCACTCGGAGAACGTGGCCGAGGGATCGAAGGTCTGGCGCAGCGCGATGCCGCCGTGCTTGCCGCCGCTGACCGCGCGGTCGAGCTCCGGGCGCGACATGTAGCGGACGGGGACGTTGAGCGACTTCGCCTGGGAGATCAGCGACCCGACGTTCGGGTTCGAGAGCTCGTGCTCGATCCACATCTCGCGGCAGTCGTAGGGCGACTTCGACAGCGCGGCCGCGGCCGCGTCGAACCCGCCGACCCAGCGCGTCTCCGCGTTGCGCGGCTTGTCGGACTCCTCGCCGCCGGGCACGCGGCGCTCGCGCTCGAGGCGCCGCTTCTTCTCGAAGAACTTGTCGCGGTTCCATTTGCCCTGGTTGGAGCCGCCGCCGGGCTTGCCGCCCTGCTTGTCGCCGGGCTTGCCGTGCGGGCGGTTGTCGCGATCGGGACGGCGGCCGAATTTCTTGTTCACTTTTTGACCGCCTTGGATCCGTCTTTGCCGTCCTTGACGAGCCAGCCCATGTCTTCGATCCGCTTGCGGATGCGGTCGGATTCCGCGAAATCCTTCTTGGCCTTGGCCTCGGCGCGGCTGGCGACGAGCGCGGCGACCTCGGCGGGCACGGCGGCCTCGGTCTCCGCGGCGAAGAGCCCGAGCGCGAGCGCCGACTCCGCCTCGTCGAGGAACGCGCGCTTGGCGCCGGGCTCGCACGAGGACTTCAGCGCGTCCCAGACGGCGGCGAGCGCCCCGGGCGCGTTGAGGTCGTCGGCGAGCGCCTCGCGCAGGCGCGCGGAGGCCGCGGCGTCGGCCTTCGTCGCGGCCGGCAACGCCTGCGCCGCGTCCCGCAGGCGCCGGCGCGCGGTCTTCGCGGACTCGAGCGACTCCCACGTGAAATCGAGCTGCTTGCGGTAGTGCGCCGTGTAGCACATGTACTTGTAGTCGAGCGGCGAGAAGCCCTTCTCCTCGAGGTCGGCGAGCTTGACGAAGCCGCCCGCGGACTTGGCCATCTTGGCGTTGTTCATCAGCAGGAACTCGCCGTGCAGCCAGAACCTGGAGAACGGCTTGCCCGTCGCGCCCTCGGACTGCGCGATCTCGTTGGTGTGGTGGACGGGCACGTGGTCGATGCCGCCGCAGTGGATGTCGATCGAGTCGCCCAGGATCTTCCGCGCCATCGCGGAGCACTCGATGTGCCAGCCGGGGAAGCCCTTGCCCCACGGCGAGTCCCACTCCATCTGTCGCTTGGCCCCGGCGGGCGAGAACTTCCACAGCGCGAAATCGGTGTTGTGGCGCTTCTCGGGATTGGCCTCGACGCGCGCGCCGGACTTCAGTCCCTCGAGATGCTCCTTGGTCATCATCTCGCCGTACCTGGGGAACTTCGACGTGTCGAAGTACAGGCCGTCCGAGGTCTTGTAGACGAAGCCCTTCTTGTCGAGCTCCGCGACCATCGCGATCTGCTCCTTGATGTAGCCGGTCGCGCGGGGCATCTCGTCGGCGTCGAGCAGTCCGAGCTTCTTCCAGTCGGCGAGGAAGGCGTCCGTGTAGAACTTGGCGACGTCCCAGGCGGTCTTGCCCTCGCGCGCGGCGCCGACCTCCATCTTGTCCTCGCCCTCGTCGCCCTGGCTCGTCAGGTGGCCGACGTCCGTGATGTTGAGGACGCGCTTCGGGGCGTAACCCAGGAGCTTCAGCGTGCGCACGAGCAGGTCCTCGAAGATGTAGGTGCGGTAGTTGCCGACGTGCTGGTAGTTGTACACGGTCGGCCCGCACGTGTAGAGGGAGACGGCCGGCGGAGCCGCGGGAATGAGCTCGTCCTTCGAGCGCGTGAGGCTGTTGTAGAGGCGGAGGCCCATCGGCGCTATTCTAGGAAATAGCGGGGGTTTACAGGGCGTTGACGCGCCGTGAACTCCGGATGACTCACGGACGCAGCGCCGCCGCCGCGGCCGCGCGCAGCACGGGATCGACGGACTCGGCCGACGGGGTGATCACCCACACCTCGTGCTGGAGCCCGGTGCTCGCCGGCCCCACGCGCACGAGGGCACCGCTCGCGAGGTCGCGCGCCGCCGCGGTCTTGTGCAGGGCGGCCACGCCGCGCCCGCGGCGCGCGAGCGTCTGCAGGAGGTCGGTGTCCTCGCTCTCCGCGACCGTGACGGGCTTGACGCCGCGCTCGCGCAGCCAGCGCTCGACCTCCCGGCGCGGGGCGTAGTCCTGGGTGCGGAACAGCATCGGCGCCTCCTGGCCGGAGCGCGGAAAGCCGCCGAGCGACTCGGCGAGCGCGGGCGCGGCGACGAACTGGATGGGCAGAGTGCCCACCCGTCGCGCCCGGAAGCCCGCGCCGAGCTGGGCGGTCAGGTCGACGCCGAGGACCGCGACGTCGAGGCGGCGGCGCGCGAGGCGCTCGCGGATGTCGTCGCGCGGGCCGACGTAGACGGTCACGGCGGCGTTCGGGATCGCGGTCAGGCGGTCGATGAAGGTCAGGGCCGCCTCGCTGCCGAGCGCGGAGGACACCCCGAGGCGGACCTCGGTCGGTCGGGCCCCGGCGCCGGCGCGCAGCGCGGCCGACAGCGCCGCTCCGTGCGCGAAGATCTTCTCGCAGTGCTCGAAGACGACGCGTCCCCCGGCCGTCAGCTCCAGGCCCGAGCGCGTGCGGTCGAGCAGCGCGCGCCCGAGCGAGCGCTCGAGGCTCTTGAGCTGGAGGCTCAGCGCCGACTGCGAGAGGTGGAGCTCCTGGGCGGCCGCGGTCACGCGTCCGGCGCGCGCGCAGACCCAGAAATAATAAAGGTGATGGTAGTTGAGGTCTGTCGGCATATTAATTATTTAAATTGAACTATTTTCTTCCATCTATTTTACTATAGATTCCGCTTCATGTATCCTATGTCGACGGAACAAGGGTCCGGGCGCGCGCCCGGAGGATATGGATGGTCGGGCCGCCATCCGCCGACCATGCGCGTCACTTTTAGGCTCGTCGTCTCCATCGTCCTCGCCGCCGCCGCGGTCTCCGCCGGCTGGACCTTCTTCTCGGCCCGCGCCGAACGCGCCCGGCTGATCGATGAGCTCGATCACCGCGGCTCGCTGCTCGCCGAAGGCCTGCGTGAGGCGGCCGAACCGCTGGCCAAGCGCGCCGACGCGAAGGCTCTCGAGCGCATCGCGGGGCGCTTCGGGGGACGAGAGCGCCTGCGCGGCGTCTCCCTGCACCGCCCCGACGGCACCGCCGTCGCGGCGACTTCCGGGCTGCCGCCCACGGCTCCGCCGCCCCGCGAGGGCCGTCCTTTCGACTGCGGCCTGCTCGACGACGGCTCGCTTCACAGATGCACGGCGCCGCTCGAAGAATCGCCGGGCTTCATCGCCGTGTTCCACGGCGCGGCGCACGTCGAAGCGGGCGTCCGCGAGGTGTGGCGGCGCGGCTTCATGAGGCTCCTGACCCAGGTGCTGCTCATGAGCGCGATCACGCTGTGGATCGTTCACCTGGACGTTTTGGCCCCCATCGAGCGCACCGTCGAGTGGATGAGGCTGCTGCGCGCAGGCGAGGATCCCGGTCCCGCCCCGCCCCAGGGCAGCGTGCTCGGACCGCTCGCGCGGGAGGCGACGAAGCTCGCGCGCAGCCTCGAGACGGCGCGCGCCGCCGCCGAAGAAGAGGCGCGCCTGCGCCACGCGGGGCACGCGCTGTGGACGCCGGAGCGGCTGAAGGAGCACACGAAGGACAGACTGCGCGGCAAGCCGATGATCGTCGTCGCCAACCGCGAGCCGTACCTGCACGTGCGCAAGGACGGCGCCGTGACGGTGCTACGCCCCGCGAGCGGACTCGTCGCGGGCGTGGAGCCCATACTCAAGGCCTGCGGCGGCACCTGGGTCGCGCATGGCGCCGGCGACGCCGATCGGGAGACCGTCGACTCCTCCGACCGCGTGCGCGTGCCGCCCGAGGAGCCGCGCTACTCTCTGCGGCGCGTGTGGCTGACGCGTGAGCAGGAGGAGGGCTATTACTACGGCTTCGCCAACGAGGGCCTCTGGCCGCTGTGCCACATCGCCCACGCCCGCCCGCAGTTCCGCGAGCAGGACTGGAAGCAGTATCACGCGGTCAATCGCCTGTTCGCCGACGCGGTCCTCACCGAGATCGAGGGAGTCGAGGAGCCCTGCGTCCTCATCCAGGACTACCATTTCGCGCTGCTCCCTCGCATGATAAAGGAAGCGCGTCCGGACGCGCGCGTGTCGCTGTTCTGGCACATCCCGTGGCCCAACCCCGAGGCGTTCGGCATCTGCCCATGGCAGCGCGAGATCCTAGACGGGATGCTGGGCGCCGACGTGGTCGGCTTCCACATCCAGTATCACTGCAACAACTTCCTCGAGACCGTCGACCGCGCGCTCGAGTGCCGCATCGACTGGGAGCGCTTCGCCGTGCGCCGCGGCGGGCACGCGACGCTCGTCAAGCCGTACCCGATCAGCGTGGCTCTGGAAGAGAACGCGGGCCCGCCGCCGTCGAAGGAGGAACTGTTGCGCTCGATCGGCGCGCGGGGAACGCTCCTCGTCCTCGGCGTCGACCGCCTCGACTACACGAAGGGCATCCTGGAGCGCTTCCTCGCCGTCGAGCGCTTCCTCGAGGACAATCCGGCGTACGTCGGCCGATTCGTCTTCGTCGAGCTCGGCGCTCCCAGCCGCACGACGATCCCGCGGTACCGGGATTTCGTCGAGGAGGTCAAGCGCGAGGCGCTGCGGATCAACGCCCGCTTCGACACCAAGGATACCCGCGGCTGGCGCCCGATCGTGCTCGCGGTCGGACACCACGAGCGGACCGAGGTCGCGCGCTGGTACCGCGTCGCCGACGCGTGCGTCGTCACCTCGCTGCACGACGGCATGAACCTCGTGGCCAAGGAGTACGTCGCCTCCGACCGTGAGGAGCCCGGAACGCTGATCCTGAGCCGCTTCACGGGCGCATCGCGCGAACTGCGGGACGCCCTGATCGTCAATCCCTACGACGTCGAGCGGGTCGCGGCCGCGCTGCGCCAGGCGATCGAGATGGAGCCCGAGGAGCGCCGCCGCCGCTGGGAGTCGATGCGCGAGGCCGTCCGCGAGCACAACATCTACCGCTGGGGCGCGCGCCTCGTCGACGATCTTTCCCGCGCGCGCCCTGCGGGCGCCGCCTCCACCTGAAGCCGCGCCTCCAGCGCCGCCGTGAGCAGCTCGTCGACGGCCTCGACGCCGTGCAGGCGCCAGCGCGCCGACGTCTCGCCCGGCCCGACCCTCACGCACCAGGCCTCGCGGCCGAGGCGGCGGAAGCCCTCCTCGTCGGTGTGGTCGTCCCCGACGAAAAGGATGCGCGCCCCGAGGCCGGCCTGCGCGTACTCGATGAGGTGGCCCTTGCCCCAGGCGACGAGGGGACGCAGTTCCCAGAGCATGAGGCCCGGCGCCACGCGCCAGCCGGGCGGGGCCAGGGACTCGAGCAGCGCGCGCAAGGGCTCGGGGTCGCGCCGCACCGACGGGGCCCGGCGCCAATGCACCGAGACGGTCGCCGTCTTGAGCTCGACGGCGACGCCCTTGAGACGCTTCGTCGCCTTGCGGGCCGCGCGCGCGAGGGCGCGGGCGTGCCGCGCGAGCTCGTCGAGGGCCGGGTGCTTCCACGGCGGCCCCATGCCCTCGAACTCGAGGCCGTGGTCGCCGGCGAGCGCGGCCCCGGTGCCCGCGGCGGCGCGGCGAAGGAATCGCAGCGCGCGGCCGCTGACGATCAAGGTCCTCGTGCGCTTGGCCTCGCCGAGGCGCTTGAGCAGGGAGCGCGTCCGGTCCGACATGCGCGCCTGGCCGGGAAACCGGCGGATCGGCGAGAGGACCCCGTCGAAGTCGAACGCCGCGAGCAGGGGCTCGCCGCGCAAGGCGGACGCGCGGACCTCCCGGAGGAGGCCGGCGGGCACGGCGGAAGCCTTCCGCGGACGCGGCGTCATGCGAGAGGAAGTATACCCGTGAATTTTCGAGATTTCTTCGCGGAAATGACGAGAATTTGTCTCAGTCCCGGCTGGCGGCCCACATGCCGCCGAGCACGAGCGCGCCGCCGGCCATGCTCCAGCCCGTGAACTTGTCCCCCTGCAGGAAGACGCCCAGCAGCACGCCGACGACGGGCTGGAGGAAGATGAAGTTCGCGACCTTCGAGGCCTCGACCTTCACGAGCGCCGCGTTCCACAGGATGACGGCGAGGAAGCCGCCCATCGCCGCGAGATAGACGGCCGCGGCCCACGACGCGGCTGGCACGGCGCCCCAGGAGGCGGGCGACGCGCCGGGCAGAGCCCAGGCCGCGACGCCGAAGAAGCCGATGATCGAGGTCGCCGCGGTGAAGTCGAGCGGCTCGACGCGCTTGAGCGCCGACTTGCCGAGCACGCTGTAGAGCGCCCAGCAGACGCCGTGGAACGCGAGGATCAGGTCGCCCTTCAGCCGCGCCGTGAACGCGCCGCCGAGCGTCGGCGGCCCCTGGAAGGCGATCAGCATCGCGCCGGTCAGACCGAACACGAGCGAGGCGATCTTCAGCGGCGTGAGCGCCTCGCGGAGGAAGACGGCCGAGAGCAGCACGATCGCGACGGGCTCCATGCCGACGAGCAGCGACGCGCTCGTCGACGACGACATCTTGACCCCGTAGGTGCCCAGCGCCAGCGGCAGCGCGTAGCCGAAGAGCCCCACCGCGAGCATGCGCGCCCAGTCCCCCTCGTCGCCTGCAAGAGGCGCAGGCGCCCGCGCCAGGCCAGCGGGACGAACAGGCCCGCGCACACGGCCATGCGCACCACGAGCAGGTCCTTCTCGGGGAAGCCGCGCAGGGCGGCCGTCGTGACCGCGTACGTGGAGCCTCCGAGCACGTTGGAGGCCGCGATCATCAGGTACGGATGCACGGGTCGCTCAGCGCGCCAGGACTGTGGCGACCGCGTGGCAGGCGATCGCCTCGCCGCGGCCGATCGCGTCGAGGCCCTCGTTGCTCTTGGCCTTGAGGCTGACGCGGGACTCGGGAAGCCCGAACACGGCGGCCAGCGACTTCTTCATCGCCTCGTAGTGCGGCTTGAGCTTCGGCTCCTCGGCGATGAGCGTGGCGTCGAGATGAATGATCTCGCCGCCGAAGGCGGCGACCTTGCCCAGCGTGTTGGCCACGATCTCCTTCGAGTTCAGGCCCTTGAACTTCGGATCGCCGGGCGGAAACGCGATGCCGATCTCGCCGAGACCGAGCGCGCCGAGAACGGCGTCGCAGCACGCGTGAAGGACGGCGTCTCCGTCGGAATGCCCCAACAGGCCCTTCGTATGGGGCAGCTTCACGCCGGCCAAGATCAGGTCCCGTCCAGGCACCAGCTTGTGGATGTCGTAGCCGAAGCCCGTCCGGCTCTCGCGCCGGCCGCCGCCGCGCGCCTCGAGGATCGCCGTTGCCATCGTCAGGTCCTCCGGAGTGGTGATCTTGAAGTTCTCGTAGCTCGACTCGACGACCGCGACCTTCTGGCCGCAGCGCTCGACGAGCTGGCTTTCGTCGGTCGCGTCGGCGTCCGACGCGAATGTCTCGAGCGCCGTCTTGAGGACCGAGTACGTGTAGGTCTGAGGCGTCTGCGCGGCCCAGAACGTCGCGCGGTCGGGCGTGCCGGACACGGTCTTGGCCCCTTTCTCGACGACCTTCAAGGTGTCCTTGACCGGGACGGCCGCGACGGCCGCGCCGGACTTCGCCGCCTCGGCGAGCGTGGCGCGCACGATCTCGGCTGTGATCAGCGAGCGGGCGCCGTCGTGGACGGCGACGACCTCGACGCCCTTCGGAAGGGCCGCGAAGCCGTTGCGCACGCTCCCCATGCGCGTTTGGCCGGCGCGTACAACGACGACTTTCGGGTGGGCCAAACGCTTTGCGTGAGCATCATACGCCTCGTCGCCCAGCACGAGAACGACGGATTCGATTTCAGGCATGCCAAGGAAGCACGCGAGCGACAGCTCGGCGACGGTCGAGCCGCCGAGCGGCAGAAACTGCTTCGGCCGGCCCATGCGCGAGCCCGACCCGCCGGAGACGACGATCGCCGCGGCTCTCACGCCGCGGGCTGGCGCTCCGCGGGCTTGGCCTTCGCGAAGATCATGCGCCCGTTGGAGGTCTGGTGGATCGAGGTCACCGTCGCCTCGACGCGCTTGCCGACCTGGCGCCGCCCGTCCTCGACGACGACCATCGTCCCGTCGTCGAGATAGCCGACGCCCTGCTCGCGCTCCTTGCCGTCCTTCATGACGAAGACGCTCATCGCCTCGCCGGGGAGGACGACGGTCTTGAGCGCCGAGGACAGGTCGTTGACGTTGAGCACGGTCACGCCCTCGAGGGTGGCGACCTTGTTGACGTTGAAGTCGGTCGTGACGATCTTCGCGCCCATCTCGCGCGCGAGCTTGACCACCTTGCCTTCCACTTCCTGAATCTCGGGAATGTCCTTGTCGAGGATGCGGACCGGCACCACGCGTCCTTCCTGCAGACGCGCAAGGATGTCGAGGCCGCGGCGGCCGCGCGCGCGCTTCATCGGGTCCTCGGAGTCGGCGAGGCGGTGCAGGTCGGTCAGCACGAAGCGGGGGACCACGATGGTGCCCGAGAGGAAGTGGGTCTCGACGACCTCGGCGACGCGGCCGTCGATGATCGCGTTGCCGTCGAGGATCTTGAGGTCGGAGCCGCGCTTCTTGCCCATCTTGAGCAGGTCCTTGTCGAGATCGTCGAGCTCCGGGAACTTGCGGATCGCGATGACGAGGCCCAGCACGCCGAACGCGAAGAAGCGCAACAGCGCGAACTTGTCCCAGGTCTTGTAGATCTCCTCGTTGCCGATCTGGAACACCATGTAGTCGAGCAGGCGCGCGACGATGATGCCGACCGCGGTGCCGAGCACGCCGGCCATGATCGTGAGGAGGTTCAGCTCGGCGATCAGGTACTCGACGCCGACGATCGCGAGGCCGACGGCGACGCCGATGCCGATGCCGGCGGGGTTCGGGGAGATCTTGCCGAAGTAGACGATGACGGGACAGATGATGACGACGCCCAGACGAAACAGCCATGTATACATAGGTATGCCTCCGACGGAGGGTATTGCGGCGGAATGAGCCCCTATTCTACGAAATACGGCGGGGTAAACCATCCGGGCGCGGCCGGAGGATCGAACGATCCGCGGGGGACGCGGATTGACCGCGTCCTAACGGATTCGTCCGCGACGAATAACGAATCCTAGTCGCGGCGAATCCTAGCCCGCGGATCATTCGATCCTCCGGCCTCACCGGGATGATTTGAACGGCCGCATGGACGACGAAGGAGCTCGCGGCTTCGCCGCGTTACGATCCGGCTTCGGCGTGGTGAGGCGGCGGAATCGATGGTCCCCCGGGCTAGGATTCGCCGCGGCTAGGAGGCCGTTTTCGCCGCGGACGAATTCGTTAGGGCGGGGTCAATCCCCGCCCCCGGGGGACCATCGATTCCGCCGCCGCGCCCGCACGAGGCGGAGCGGAGACTACTCGAGGCCGAAGGCGGATTGCGCGGCTTCGCGGAGGTCGGCGACGCCGGTGAAGGCGATGCCGAGCGTCTTGGGGAGGTCCTTCGCGGCTCTCGAGGGAACCAGCGCTCTCTTAAAGCCGGCCTTCGCCGCCTCGCGCAAGCGCAGCTCGAGCTGCGGCACGCGGCCGATCTCGCCGAGCAAGGAGACTTCGCCGAGCAGGATCATATCGGAGGGCACCGCCTTCTCGCGCCAGGAACCGGCGACGGCGAGGCAGGCGGCGAGATCGAGCGCGGGGTCCTTGAGGCGCAGGCCGCCCGCCAGGCTCACGAAGCAGTCGCGGTCCTCGAGGCGCAGGCCGACGTGGCGCTCCATCGCGGCCAAGAGGACCAGGACGCGGTTCAAATCGAGGCCGGTGGCCATGCGCCGGGGAAGAGGATACTTCGTGGGAACCACGAGCGCTTGCGTCTCGACGAGCACGGGGCGCGAGCCCTCGAGAGCGACGGACACGGCGCGGCCCGGCGCGGCGGTGCGGCCGAGCTCCGAGGCGAAGAACGAGGTCGCGTCCTTGACCTCCTTCAAGCCCCCTCGCCCATCTCGAAGAGGCCGAGCTCGTCGGTCGGGCCGAAGCGGTTCTTCTGGGCGCGGAGAACCCTGAGCAGATCGTGATTCTCGGTGTCGAAGTACAGCACGGTGTCGACGAGGTGCTCGAGGACCTTCGGGCCGGCGAGCGAGCCGTCCTTCGTGACGTGGCCGAGCAGGAAGACGACGGTGTCGCGCGCCTTGGCGGCGCGGACGAGCTCGGCGGCGCACTCGCGCACCTGGCCGACCGAGCCGGGCGAGGACGCGAGCCCCGGGTGCGTCACGGTCTGGATCGAGTCGAGGACCATCGCCCACGGCTTGACCTGCTCCATCGCGGAGAGGATCTTCGCGAGCGACGACTCGGACACGAGATAGAGGGACTCCGACGAGATGCCGAGACGCTTGGCGCGGCTTGAGACCTGGCGCAGGCTTTCCTCGCCGGAGGCGTACAGGAAGGCGCCCTTCTCCGCGAGCTTGGCCGCGGCCTGAAGCATCAAGGTCGACTTGCCGATGCCGGGCGGGCCGGCGAGCAGGATCACCTGGCCGGGCACCACGCCGCCGCCGAACAGGCGGTCGAGCTCGGCGATCCCGACGGGCGTGCGCTTTTCCGGCGTTTCCTTGGCGTCGGTCAGCCGCGTCACGGCCGACGAGAACGAGGTCAGCTGGCCGACGGAGGAGGCCACGGACTCGGCGAGCGCGCCCGCGCGCGCCGCCTCGACGACCTCCTCGGCCATGGAGTTCCACTCCGAGCAGCCGGGGCATTGCCCCATCGGCTTGGACGCGGAGTGCCCGCAGGCTTGGCAGCGATAGACGGTTTTGAGTCTGGCCATGGCCGCAGTATAGCCGATTTTTCGGTTTCGTACAAGCGTTCGATATGGCGGACGCGTTCCATTTAAGTAGGATTGGCGCATGTCCCTGCGGACCTACGCCCTCGAGTCCCCTCTCGACCTCTCGCTCTCCGCCGTGACGGAGCCGGCGCCGGGCGTGCTTGCCGTCGCGACGCAGATGACGTCCGGCCGCGGCGTGCTGGCCGCCGCGCTCGTCGTCGCCTGCCTCGCCTGCGCGTGGGCGGCATGGAAGAACCGCGTCATCCACCCGGTCGCGGTGCTGTGGCCGTGGGGCCTGCTCGGGCCGGTCTTCGGCGCGGCGGCCGTCGTGATGGCCTTCGGATCCCAGTCCAAGACGTTCGACGCGGGCGCGCGCACCGCGCGGCTGACGGCCTCCCTGGGGCCGCTGCGCGCCGAGAAGACCGTGTCCCTGCCCGCGTCCGGCACCATCCTCCTGACCTTCCGCCGCGAGCGCGGCTCGAGCGCGTCGGGGAAATCCACCCCGTCGACGCGGCACTACGACCTCGACGTCGCGGGCGCGCCGGGGCTCGGCTTCACGATCGCCTCGGACCGCGACGCGGCGCGCGCCTTCGCGGCGCGGCTGGCGAAGCTCCTCGGCTGGACCGTCGACGACCGGGTCGAGGACGACGGCGTCGAGCGCTCCGGTCCCTAGCTAGGGCAGCACGACGGCCAGGGCGTACATCGCGCCGTCGGCATCGGCGTACCAGTCGAGGATCCGGCTGCCGAGCAGGATCCCCTCGACGCGCTTCTCCGGGATGGGCGCGGCGCCCTCCCGCGTCTCGACGGGCGCGGCCAGAGCGTCGGCCAGCGACGCCCGCGCGCGGTCCTCGGCCGCCGCGACGCGCAGCGCGGAGTTCTCCACGCCGCGGACGAGGCCGACGCCGAACACGTAGTCGCGGCCCTTCCAGCGCTCGGTCCAGTGGACCTTCGCGGCGGGGTCCTTGATCTTGCGCGCCCAGCCGGGCTTGCGCGCCTGCGGGGCGCTCATCGGGTGCGGGTGCGCCTTCAGCCGCGCGTCGACGTTCTTGGCCTTGGCCTCCCAGGCGCGCGCGGGAGCGGCGGCGGCAAGAAACAGCGCTAAGGCGAGCAGAACCCGGGGCATGCCTGGTTATGGCAGGTATTCCCGGCGGTTCCCAATGCCGCCGCGCAACGGTATTGTTGCGGACGCGTGAAGCGGCTACTTGCTCTTCGAGCGGCCCTTCGTGCCCGCGGCGCCGAACGTGGCGAGGCCGAACAGGTAGGCGATGTCCGTGTCCTCGAACATCACGTTGATCCAGCTCTGGTAGCGCGGGACCTCGGCGATGTCCTCGACGCGGGCGCCGAGCTTGACGTGCTTCTGGACCTTGACCGAGGCGCCGAGGTCGTAGGCGGGCTTGGTGAACTTGCGGCCCTCGATCGTGCGGTTGCGGCCGAAGTCGTGTCCCTGCGCGACGAGCGAGACGCGGCCCAGGATCGGGTCCTTGTGGAACGGGGTGACCGTCACGCGCGCGCCGCCGCCGGAGCGGATCACGCCGACGCCGAAGTCCCACCAATCCTTGTCCCAGCCGAGCAGCGCGTCGATCTGGTTCGGGCGCGCGTAGTCGGTCTTCGTGCCGCGCCTCTCGTCGTTGATGTTCGCGAGGTTCGAGCCGCCGACATAATAGTAGCGTCCCTCCCTCGGAGAAATCTTCAGGCCGATGTCGACGCGCGACGTGCGCACCGCGTGCTCGTAGCGCCAGTCGTAGTTCCAGTAGACCTTGAACTGGTTGATGCGGGTGAGGGTGTCGTGGAGGGTGGAGACGGACTCCTTGATGTCGTCCTTGATCTTGGTGTCGTTGAGGAGCGCGCCGATCGTGCCGGAGCTGGTGTTGATGCTGGCCATCATCACGTTGGACTTGGCGAGCAGGGCGTCGAGCTTGTCGGTGATGTCGTCGCTGCGGTTGAGGGCCTTCGTCAGCTTCGGCTTCGTGGTCTCGATGAGGTCGTTGAGGTTGGCCGTCATGTCGCGCACGTTGGCCACGGTCTCGGTGAGGTTGTCGGCGAGCTTGCCGCGCGGGCCTTCCTTGGTGAAGCCGTCGAGCAGATTCTCGAGCTTGGCGAGCGCCTTCGTCAGCGACTTCTCGATGGAGACGGGGTCCTCGCCGCGGACGGTCGAGTTCTCGGGGATGACCCCGCGGCGCGCCGGCCCTGGTCGACCTGCAGGTACTTCGAGCCGATGATGCCCGTCGAGCCGATCAGGAACGCCGCGTCGGAGTAGATGTCGACGCCCTTGCGGATCGACAGGACCACGCGGGCGCCGCCGTCGACGAGCTCGATCGCGCGGACCTGGCCGACCTCGACGCCGGAGAGCTTGACGGGGGCGTCCTTGGAGAGGTTCGCGACGTCGGAAAACTGGGCGTAGAGCGTGTACCGCTTCTCGAAGGTGACGTCGCCGAGGAGGAAGATGGCGGTCGCGAGGAGAGTGAGCCCTCCCAGGACGAACGCTCCGACTTTCGTTTCGAGCGACATCACGCTTTCTTGTCGGCGGGATGCGGCTCCGCCTCGAATTCCTTGAGCTTCATCTTGATCGGCCCCTGGCTGAGGCCGTCCACGAATTGACGGACGTACGGATTGTCGCTGATCTTGATGATCTCAGGATGGGCGACCTGCAGGACCTTGCCCTCGTGGAACATCGCGATGCGGCTGGCGACCTTGTACGCGCACTTCATGTCGTGCGTGACCATGATCGCGGTCACCTTGAGCTGCTTCTGAAGGTCCAGGATGAGGTCCGCGATCACGTCCGTCATGATCGGATCCAGGCCCGTCGTGGGCTCATCATACAAAATGTACGACGGCTGGGCCGCGATGGCCCGCGCGAGCGCGACGCGCTTCTTCATGCCGCCCGACAGCTCGGAGGGCTTGAAATCCTCGACGTCCTTGAGGCCGACGAGGGCCAGGCAGTCGGAGGCGATCTTCCGGTACTTGCCGGCCGGAATGTCCGTCAGGTAGCGCAGGCCGAAGGTGATGTTCTCCCAGACGGTCAGGGAGTCGAACAGCGCGCCCTCCTGGAAAAGGTAGCCGAACTTGCGGCGGTACTCGGCGATCTCCCGCTCGGTCTTGAGGTCGGCGACGTCGACGCCGTCGACGACGATCTTCCCCTCGTCGGGGTGGTGAAGGCCGATCGCGCACTTCAGGAAGGTCGACTTGCCGCAGCCGGAGCCGCCGATGATGACGAGCGTCTCGCCCGTCTCGACGCGCAGGTCGATGCCGCGCAGGATGGTGCGCGGGCCGAACCTCTTGACCACTCCCTCGGCGTCGATCATCTCAGGTGATCCCGAACGCGTTCAAGACCGCGGTCGCGAAATAGTCGAGGATCAGCACGAGCGTCATGCTGATGACGACGGCCGAGGTCGTCGACTTGCCCACGCCCTCGGCGCCGCCGCGCGTCGTCACGCCCTTGAAGCAGCTGACGAGGGACACGACCGCGGCGAAGACGAAGGTCTTCAGGAAGCCGTGCACGAAGTGGCGCACTTCCATGTTGTTGATGATGTCGTGCCAGTAGACCGTCGCGGGGATCTGGTACTTCGCGTGGGCGACGAGGTACCCGCCGATGATGCCCGTGAAGTCCGAGACGACGGTCAGCAGCGGCAGCACCATCATGAACGCGAGGAAGCGCGGGATCACGAGGTAGCGGATGGGGTCCGTTCCCAAGGTGTACAGCGCGTCGATCTGCTCGGTGACCTTCATCGTGCCGAGCTCCGCGGCGATCGCGGCGCCCGCGCGGCCGGAGACGACGATCGCCGTCATGACGGGCGCCAGCTCCATGACCAGCGAGAACGCGACGACGGTGCCGACGAACAGCGGCTCGTTGAAGAAGTGCTTCGACGAGGCGCCCGTCTGCAGCGCGAGCACCATGCCCGTGAAGAACGCCGTCATCGAGGTCACCGGGAGGGACTCGACGCCGACGCGGACCATCTGGATCAAGGTCTGGCGCCACTCGATGCGCGCGTTCATCATCCAGCCGAACGTGGAGCGCACGAGGAAGGTGAACTGGCCCGTCTCCTCGGCGGTGTCGAGGACGACGCGTCCGAAGCCGCCGACGGAGGGCCCGATCACGAGCGCACCCCGACTCTCGGCACGCGGCTCGAGAGGGCGGTGACGGTCTCGTACGGGATCGTGCGGCAAAGGCGCGCGAGCTCGGCGGCAGGCACGGAGCCGGCCCCTGGCTGCCGATCAGCACGGCGTCGTCGCCGACGCGGGCCGACGGCGCGTCCGTCACGTCGACCATGACCTGGTCCATCGTGACGCGCCCGACGACGGGACAGCGGGCCCCGCCGACGAGCACGGGCGCGCCGTTCGACAGCGCGCGCGGGTAGCCGTCGCCGTAGCCGACCGGCAAGGTGGCGATGCGCGACACGCGCCGCGCCCTCCAGGACGCCCCGTAGCTGACCGTCGCGCCCTTGGCGACCGTCTTCACGTAGACGAGCTTGCTCTTGAGCGAGAGGACCGGCGCGAAGCCGTCCATGAGGCCGTAGGCGGCCAGGCCCGGGCGGACGAGGTCGAAGCGCGACTCGGGGTGCCGCAGGGCGGCGGCCGAGTTCGCGGCGTGCACGAGGGAGGCCGCAGTCCTTGCTTGTCCAAGGCTTTCAATACCTGTCCGAAGGCCGAAAGCTGACGCCGCGTGAAGCTCCGGTCGTCCTCCGCCTTCGCCATGTGAGTATACAACCCTTGGACCCGGATTCCCCGCATCGCGGAGAGATCGGCGACGAGGGCGGCCGCGGCCTCCGGGCGCACGCCGATGCGGCCCATGCCGGTGTCGACCTTGACGTGGACGTCGATGCGCCGGCGCACGCGCGCGGCGGCCTCCGCGACGCGGCGGGCGGACTCGAGCGAGGCGACGGCCGGCGTGAGCCCGTGCGCGGCGGCGGCGAGCACGCTCTCGAACGGATACAGCGAGCCGAGGACGAGGACGGGCAGCTTGACGCCGGCGTCGCGCAGCGCGACGCCCTCCTCGACGGAGGACACGCCGAGCCAGTCGGCGGCGCGCGCCTTCTGCGCGGCCAGCGCGCACAGGACGGCGTCGTGGCCGTAGGCGTTGGCCTTGACGACGAACATGAGCTTCGGGCGGGCGCCCAGGCGGCGGCGCAGGAGGCGGAGGTTGCCGACGAGCGCGTCGAGGTCGATTTCAGCCCATGTCGGGCGGAAGAATCGTCTCATCAGGAAAACTGCTGCTGGGGTTCCTCGAAGGCGACCGGCTCCTCCGCGTTCGTCTCGTCGACGAAGCGCGTGATCGAGCGCAGGAAGGTCAGCGGCACCGAGCCCGTGGGGCCCTGGCGCTGCTTGGCGATGATGATCTCGGCCTTGTTCTCGAGCGTGGGATCGTTGGGCTTGTAGTAGCCCTCGCGGTGGATCATCGCCACGAGGTCGGCGTCCTGCTCGAGCGAGCCGGACTCGCGGAGGTCGGAGAGCTTGGGCTTGTTGTCGAGGCGCGTCTTGTCCTCGCTGGCGCGCGAGAGCTGGGACAGCGCGATCACGGGGACGTTGAGCTCGCGCGCGAGCTGCTTCAAGCCGCGGGAGATCTCGGAGACCTCCTGCTGGCGGTTCTCGGTGCGGCTGGCGCCCGAGCGCAGCAGCTGGAGGTAGTCGATGACGACCATCCCGAGCTCCTTCTTCTCCTGGCGCAGGCGCGTGCCGAGCTGGCGCGCGATCGCGCGGACGTTGAAGACGGTCATGCCGGGGTTGTCGTTGATGAACAGCGGCGCCTCGGCGAAGCGCGCGGCCGCTCCCGTCAGGTCCTGCCAGCGGTCGCGCTTGAAGTAGCCGGTGCGGATGTCCTTGAGGTTGACCTTCGCCTCGGACGCGATGAAGCGCTGCATGATCGCGTGGCGGTTCATCTCGAGCGAAAAGAAAAGAATCGGGAGGTTCTTCTCGAGGACGGCGTGCGCCACCATGTTCAGCGCGATCGCGGTCTTTCCCTGCGAGGGGCGCGCGGCGATGAGGATGAGGTCGGACTTCTGGAAGCCCGTCGTCATCTTGTCGAACCCGCGCAGGCCCGTCGGGATGCCCGTGACCTCCTGCTTGCTGTGGTGCGCCTTCTCGATCTGGTCGACGACCTCGTGCACGAGGTCCTTCATCTCGACGACGCCCTGGAGGGTCTGCCGCTCGGAGACCTTGAGGATGGCGCCCTGCGCCTCGTCGAGGATCTGCTTGGGCTCCTTCTCCATCGTGTAGCAGGCCGTCACCACGCCCGTCGCGGCGGCGATGAGGTCGCGCAGGATCGCCTTCTCCTTGACGAGGCGCGCGTAGTAATCGACGTGCGCGGCCGTCGTGACCTTGTGGATCAGCTCGGCGAGGTAGGCGCCGCCGCCGACCGAGTCGAGCTCGGACTTCTTGCGCAGCTCCTCGGAGACGGTGACCACGTCGATCGCCTGGCCGGCGCCGAAGAGCGCGTGGATCGAGCGGTAGATCCGCTTGTGCGGATCGAGGTAGAAGTCCGTCTCGTGGAGGAGGTCGAGGGCCTTCTCGGCGGCCTCGCGCTCGATGAGCATCGAGCCCAAGACGGCCATTTCGGCCTCGAGGGCCTGCGGCGGGGTGGCCGGGTTCTGCTGCGCCATCGCGCTACCCGGTCTTTACTCGCGGGCGGTGACGGTAACCTTGACCTTCGCGGTGACCTCGGGCGCGAGCTTGAGGGAAACCTCGTGCTCGCCGGTGGTCTTGATCGCGGTGTCGAGATTGATCGAGTTCTTGGGGGCGTCGAAGCCGGCGGCCTTCAGGCTCTTGAGCAGGTCGCCCTTGCCGATCGAGCCGAACAGCTTGCCTTCGTCGGACGCGGGGACCGAGAACGAGAGGTTGACGCCCGCGAGCTTCTCCGCGAGCTCCTTGGCGGCCTTGACTTCGCCGGCGACGACGGAGGCGCGCTTCTCCTTGCCCTTCTCCCAGTACTTCAGGGCGGCCTCGGTGGCCATCTCCGCGAGCTTGCGCGGGAGCAGGAAATTGCGGGCGTAGCCGGTCTTGACGTCCTTGACGTCGCCGGCGCGGCCGAGATTGTCGACGGTGCTGCGGAGAATGACTTTCATGACGGGACTCCTACTTCGGTTTCGAGGTCTCTCTTAGCGGGAGACGTACGGCAGAAGCGCGAGGTTGCGGGCGCGCTTGATGCAGCGGGTGAGCTGGCGCTGGTGCGACGCGCAGTTGCCCGTGATGCGGGCGGACAGGATCTTGCCCGTGTCGGTCGTGAACGTGCGCAGGATCTGGATCTGCTTGAAGTCGATGTCGCGGACCTTCTCGGCGCAGAAGCGGCAGACCTTGCGGCGCACGGGGTACGGGGCGCGGCGGCCGCCGGGAGCGCTCGTCGGGCGACGGCGCCGGCGGCGGAAGGGGCGGACGAAGAGGCGGCGGGAGCGGCCTCGGAAGCGGCGGTGGGCTCGGCGGACATCAGAACGGTACCTCCTCGATCTCTGCGCCGGAAGACGGCTCCGGCTCCCCGGCCCCGGCGGAACCGCCGGCGGACGAGGCCTTCTCAAGAATTTGGACGCGACGCGCCTCGACTTCGATGCCGGAGCGCTTGTTGCCTTCCTTGTCCTGATAATCGTAGCTGCGCAGGCGGCCCTCGACGTGCACGGGGCTGCCCTTCTTGACGACCTTGCCGACGCGCTCGCCGGCTTCGCGCCAGATCACGCAGTTGACGAACGTGGTGTCGTCCTTCCACTCGCCGGACTTCGGGTCCTTGTAGCGGCGGTTGACCGCGAGGCCGAAACGGCACATCGCGGTGCCGGAGGCGGTGTACTTGAGCTCAGGATCGCGCGTGAGGCGCCCCGTCAAAAGAACGGTGTTCTGCTCGGGGAGGCGCAGCTCGGCCATGTTACGCCTGGGCCGCGGCCGGGGCGACGGCGGGCTTGATCTTCTTCGGCTTCTTCTCCTTCATCTTGCGGTCCTGGACCGCGACGGTCATCTCGCGGATGACGGTGTCGGAGACGGAGAAATTGTGCGCCATCTTCTTGAGCAGGCCGGGGTTGCCCTTGTACTTGAGGTACACGTAGATGCCCTCGCGGGCCTTGCCGATGATGTGGGTGAGCTTGCGGCGGCCCCAGATCTCGTGATTGACCATCTCGCCGGCTTCACCGGTGATCATGACCTTCGTCTTCTCGACGAACTCGGCGACCTCGGGGTCGGCGAGGACCGGCTTCAGGATGAGGACCGTCTCGTAAATCTGCATGGTGTGGACACACTATAGCAAAACCCTCCCGACGATGACAAGCCTTTTTACGGCGGACGGCTTGACGCGCCCTTTTCACGGTGTTACCCTTCCTACTAATAAGCGATGAGCGCGAGACTGGTCTTCGTCGTTCTGCTCGGTCTGGCCGCGGCGGAGCCCGCGCGCGCCGAGTCGTTCAAGTCCTGGGCCGCCCGCGCCGCCCGCGAGGAGCGCGAGAAGGACTCGAAGGCCGCCGTCGCGTCGTACGGCAACGCGCTCTCGCTGTGGAAGGACTCCGACGGGCTCGCCGCGAAGGGCAAGGCGTTGTGCGCGCGCTCGCTACTGCGCGAGAAAGACGGCGACGACGCCGGCGCGCTCAGCGACCTGAGCGCCTGCCTCGCGATCGACAAGAAGAACGCGAAGGGCTTCCACCGGCGAGGACTGCTCCAGCTCAAGGCCGAAAAATCTCGCCCGCGATCAGCGACTTCTACAAGGCCGTCGAGCTCGACATCGCGTTCGGCCAGGCGTACGCCGACCGCGCGCGCGCCTACGAGATGCAAGGCGAGCAGGTGTTCGCCGGCGAGGACTACAAGCGCGCCTGCGATCTCGGGATCAAGCCCGCCTGCGCGAAGGTCCCCTCGCGCGGAAAGGCGAAGGGCAAGCCCGCCAAGGCGAAGGCCGCGCCGCCCCCGACGCCGAGAGCGCGCCGGCCGAGGCGCCTCCCTCGGAGGAAGCGCCCGCCGAGGCGCCCCCGCCGAGGAGGCCCCGAAGCCGAAGCCCGCGAAGGCGAAGTCCTCGTACTATTCGCCGAAGTACCGGGACTGCCTCGAAGCGCTCGAGGCCTGCGTCGAGGGCGGAGACTCCTTCGGCGGCTGCGTGCGCGCGGCGCCGAACTGCGACAAGAAGCAGGTCAAGGGCTGCTGCCCCGCGGCCTGCCTGAAGGCCTACCAGAAGTCGATCAACCGCGACCGCAGCGAGGCGCAGGCGTACCGCGAGCACTTCGCGCCCGACGCGGTGTGCGGCGTCCCGCCCAAGCAGGAAGACGAGGACTAGCGCGCCGCGAGCGCGCGCCGCAAATCGGCGAGCGCGGGATGAGCCGGCGCCAGTCCCTCGACGCGGCGGCCCAGCGCCGCGGCCGCGGCGAGGTCCCCGCGCGCGCGGCGCGCAGGGCGCGGGCCGCCTCGGCGTTGGCGTCGAGCGGGTTGAACTCGAGTTCCACGCGCAGCGCGACGTCGTCCTGCGCCTCGTAGGCCGCGACCGCGCCGGCGGCGTCCTCCCACGCGAGCGCGGCCTCGTCCCACGGGCCGGCCTCGGCGCCGGCCCCCGGCGCTCGAGGTCGGCGATCCACGCGTCGTACCGGTAGTTGCGCGCCAGGCGCACCCACGGCGCCGCTTCCTTCCACTTCCCGAGGCGGCAGAGCAGGCGTCCGATCCACGCGCCGATCCAGCCCTCCTGCGGATAGATCTCGTACGCGCGCGCGAGCGCCGCGGCGGCGCCGGCCCAGTCGCGGCGTCGCGCCAGCGCCGCGGCGTGCGCGGCGTGGCCGGCGAACACGAGCGGGTTGACGCGCGCGGCGGCGGCGGCGTCCGCGAACGCGCCCTTCTCGTCGCCGAGTTCGGAGCGGACCTGAGAGCGCCACGCGAGCGCCCACGCCCCGCGCCGAGCGCGACGGCGCGGTCGAGCCGCTCG
Source organism: Elusimicrobiota bacterium (assembly GCA_023213235.1). Classification (GTDB taxonomy): domain Bacteria; phylum Elusimicrobiota; class Elusimicrobia; order UBA1565; family UBA9628; genus GWA2-66-18. Next base: position 3,069,857 of record CP096137.1, read on the forward strand.
ACGGCGCCCGCGAGGTCGCCGGCCTGCAGCAGCAGCCGGCCGCGGTGGCGGGCGGCCGCGGCGCTGCGCGGGAACAGCCGCTCGAGCTCGGCCAGGTCGCCGAGCGCGCGCTTCCACGCCAGGCGCCCGCTGCGGAAATGGTGCGAGTCCTCCTCGAGGTCGACGCGCACCTGCATGTCGAGGGCGCGCGTCAGATCGGCCAGCGCCTCGCGCCCGCGGCCGAGCTTCAAGCGCGCGTGCGCCCGCGCGAACAGCGGGATGTCGTAGTACGGGTTGAGGCGGCACGCGCGGTCCAGATCGGGGAGCGCCTCGGCGAAGCGTCCGAGGTCCGTGAGCCAGTCCCCGCGCCACGCGAAGGTCCGGTCGTAGAGCGGGTCGAGCGCGGCGGCCCGCGCGAAGTCGCGGCGCGCCTTCGCGGGGCTGCCCGTCATCCGGTGGGCCTGCGCCCGCCACGCGAGAAGCGGGCCCCAGTCCGGCAGGCCCCGCGCCGCGCGGTCGAGGTCGGCGATCATGCGCGCGCGGCCCTCGGGCCGCCAGCGCTCCGCGCGGGAGGCCAGCAGGCCCGCCCAGGCGCCTCCGCCGGGCAGGCGCGCCGCGCGCGCGAACTCCGCGAGCCCCTCCTCCATCTTGCCGCCGAACTGCAGCGCGTCGCCGCGCAGCAGGACGGGCCAGGCCCACTGCGGGCGCAGTTCGCCGGCCCGCGCGTAGCGCGCGGCGGCCTCGAGGAAGTCGCGGCGGAGGTGGAAGCTCAGGCCCAGCCCCACCTGGGCCCACGCCGACTGCGGGTCGAGCGCGGCGGCGCGCGTCATGCCGCGGCGCAGGGCCTGGAGGCCGGTGAGCCCCTCCTGCGTGCTGCGCGGCTTGATGGCCGTGAGCGCGCGCAGGAAGGCGCGGGCGGCTCCGGTCGGGTCGCGCCGCGGGCGGCGCCGGGCGCCGCGCGTCCAGACGATCCGCCCCGCTCGCGCCGGGCCAGGCGCAGGAGGTCGGCGAGCGACGACAGCCGGCCCTCGGCCGAGTACACGATCCCGGCGATCACCAGGCCGCGCAGCGCGTCGGCCGCGCGCGAGTTTCCGTCGAGCTCGCGGTCGAGGACGCCGTCGGCTGAGGAGGGCACGCGGGGAGGATAGACCAAAAAACGGGGGCCGTCAACGCGCGCTATTGAGGAATACTTGACAAAAGATGACAGCGATCATACACTTAGAGTGTTCGACGATTCTAAACGGCAACTATCACCACTCGATTCCATGAAAAAGAAGCGCCGGCAGGCCAAGAAGGGAATGAGCGGGCCCGTCCCCGACGTCATGGACATCAAGACGCTCGCCCTCTACCTCAGCATGGGCCGCTCCAAGATCTACGGCCTCATCCGCCAGAAGCGCATCCCCGCCTCGCGCATCGGCCGCCAGTACCGCTTTTCCAAGGACCTCGTCGACCAGTGGCTGAAGGAACGCCTCATCATGCCGCAGGAGACGCAGATCGCCCTCTTCGACAAGCCCGGGAAATAGGCGTTTTTCCCGTCGAGAGCCCCGTCGGAGAATCCTCCGGCGGGGCTTGTCATTTCCTCGTCGAGCCCCCGTCGAGAAATCCTTGCATCTCCGACGGGGATAATGCTAAATTCGCTCCCGACGCACCCCCAGGGATCCAGGGGTATCGATCCCGGCATCTGTTCGGAGGTCACGAAAATGGCTGAGAAGGTTCAGAAGGTCGGCGTTGAGCGCGTTCAGGGTTTCCTTTACTACATCGACAAGCAGGGCGACGTCTCCCGCGCCAAGATGGCCCGCGGCGGCAAGAAGGGCGGCAAGCCGGAGAAGGTCGCGAAGGCCGGCGTGAAGAAGCAGTCCGGCTTCCTGTACTTCCTCGACAAGAAGGGCGACATCTCCCGCGCGAAGATGGTGAACGCGTAAGCGAGACGTCATCGCCGAAGTGTGGCCCCCGGCGCGAAAGCGCCGGGGGTCATTTTTTGGTCTAATCCCCCGTGCGAAACTTCGATAACTTGGGGCCTGGCCCCAAGATCGTGAGCGCGCCCGTCCTCGTCGTCGGCCCCGGCGCGATCGGCCTGTCGTTGGCCGCCGGACTGCGCCGCACGGGAACCGCGGTGGCCATCCTCGGCCGGAATGCCGCCGCCGAGCGCGCGCTGGCCCGCTCCGGCTTCGCCGCGACCCACCCCGACGGCCGCCGGGAGACCGTCAAAGGCCTCGTCCCGGCGCGTTCGCTGAAGTCGCCGGCGTCCGCCGCCCTGTTCTGCGTGAAGTCCGGGGACGCCCGCCGCGCCGCGCTGGCGGCCCGCCGCTGGATCGGGCCGGCCACGGCGGTCGTCGCCCTTCAAAACGGCATCGGCCACGAAAAAGTGTTTCGCCGCGCCTTCGGTCCCAAGCGGACCGTCATCGGCGTCTGCTATTTCGCGGCCGACCGGACCGGCGCGGGCGAGCTCAAGCTCAACGGCGGCGAGGACGTCCTGCTCGCGCGGCGCAAGGGCAACGAGGCGGCGCTCGAGGCCGCGCGCGCCCTGCTGACCGGCGCGGGCTTCCGCGTCCACCTCAAGGACTCGGAGGAGGGCATGCTCTGGACCAAGGCCGCCTTCAACGCGGCGGTCAATCCTCTCGGCGCGGCGTGCGCGGTCGAGAGCGGGCGCCTCGAGGCCGACCCCGCCCTGCGCGAGCTGTCCCTGCGCGCCCTGGAGGAAGCCACGTCCGCGGCCGCCGCCTCCGGGCACACGCTCGACTACCCCGACATGGCCGAGAAGCTCATGCTCTCCTGCCGCAACGCGCCGAAGCAGCGCAACTCGATGCTGCAGGACCTGGCGGCCGGCCGCCGCACCGAGGCCAAGGCCATCCTCGGCCCTCTGCTCGACGCCGCGCGCCGCCGCCGCGTGCCGGCCCCCACGCTCGAGACCTTGGCCGCCGTGATCGCCAAGCTCGAGCGGAGGCTCGCCGCGTGAGCGCGCGCCTGCTCGACGGCCGCGCGCTCGCCGCGAAGATTCTCGCCGAGGCGCGGCTCGCCGCGCGCCGCGCCGGCCGCCGCCCGCGCCTGGCGATCGTCGCCGCCGGCGGGGCCGAGGCCGGCAGCTACCTCAAGGCCAAGCTCAAGGCCTGCGAGGCCGCCGGCGTCGAGGCCGTCGTGCACCGCCTCTCGCCGGGGCCCCGCGCCAAGACTTTGGGACTGCTCGCCGACGTGTGCGCGAGCGCCGACGCGGTCCTCGTCGAGACGCCGTACCCGCGCGGGCTCTCCGCCGCCGATCTCGCCGCCGCGATCCCCGCCTCCAAGGACGTCGAGGGCGTCACGGATGCCGCCTACGGCCGCTTGTTCCTCGCCAAGACCTGGAAGGAAGCCTCGACGCTCGCCGCTCCGTGCACCGCGCTGGCGCTCGCGCGGCTGGCGCTCGCCGCGCGCGTCCCGCTCGCCGGACGCCGCGCCGTCGTCGTGGGCCGCTCCGCCACCGTCGGCCGTCCCGCCGCGCACCTGCTCACGACGCTCGACATGACGGTCACGCTCGCGCACTCGCGCACGAAGGGCCTCGCCGCGCTGTGCCGCGAGGCGGACGTCCTCGTGCTGGCCGCGGGACGACCCGGTCTCGTCAAGCCGTCGTGGATCAAGCGCGGGGCCGTCGTCCTCGACGCCGGCGTCACCGTCGTGCGCGGCCGGCTCAAGGGCGACGCGGCGCCGGGCGCCGAGAGGCGCGCCGGGGCGCTGACCCCCGTGCCGGGCGGCGTCGGCCCGGTCACGACCGCGTGCGCCGTCCTCAGCGCCGCGCGGCTTTCTTCGCGCCGCTGACGAGCGCGAGCGCCAGCGCGCCGGCGGCGACTCCCGCCGCGGCGTCGGCGAACGGCTGCGCCGCGGGATGCAGGTGCGGGACCGGCAGCGCGTGCAGAAGAATCCCGCCGCCGACCATGAACATCGCCGCGGTGCCGAGCACGGAGAGGCTGCGCATCATCATCGGCGACAGAAGCAGCAGGTACTCCCCGATCCTCGCCGTCGCGCCGCCGCGCACGGCGAGAGCGCGGCCCGCGTCGTCGAGGCGAACGATCGCCGCGACGAAGCCGTAGACGAAAACGGTCATCGCCGCGGCGACGGCGCACAGCGTGCCCGCGCGCACGACGAAGGACGCGCCCGCCGCCGCCCCGAGCGTGATCACGATGATCTCCGCCGACAGGATGAAGTCGGTGCGGATGGCGCCCGCGATCTTCTCCTTCTCGAAGGCCACGAGGTCGACGGCCGGATCGGCCACGGCCTTCACGAGGGCGGCATGCTTCGCGCGCTCTTCCTCCGCGCTGTGGAGAAAGCGATGGGCGAGCTTCTCGAAGCCCTCGTAGCACAGGTAGACGCCGCCGGCCACGAGCAGCGGCGTCACGGCCCACGGCGCCGCGGCGCTGACGGCCAGCGCGGACGGCACGAGGATCGCCTTGTTGAGCACCGAGCCCTTGGCCACCGCCCAGACGACGGGCAGCTCGCGCTCGGCGCGCACTCCCGCGACCTGGTTCGCGTTGAGCGCGAGATCGTCGCCGAGGACGCCCGAGGTCTTCTTCGCCGCGACCTTCGCCAGGGCGGCGACGTCGTCGAGGACGGTCGCGACGTCGTCGAGCAGGGCGAGAAGGCTCGTGGCCATGGGACGCCAGTCTATCAAAAGCGTGGTAGAATCGCCCCATGAGCTCGATGAAGCCGGACGCCGGGTTCGACCGGCACCTCGACGAGGCTTTCGCGCGCGTCCAGAGGATGGCGTCGATCGGCTGCTGGCGCCTCGACCTGACCCGCGCCGACATCGACTCGAACGCCCTCGAGTGGTCGGACGGCCTGTTCCTCATCTTCGGCTACGAGCCGCGCTCCGTTCCCGTCACCAACGCGCTGTTCTTCGAGGCCGTGCACCCCGACGACCGCCCCGCGATCGCCGCCGCCGTCGCCGAGGCGCTGCGCACGCGCAAGCCGTACGTCATCGAGCACCGCATCAAGCGCCGCGACGGCGCCGAGCGCTGGATACTCGAGCACGCCGACGTCGTCTGCGACCCCGCCACCGGCCGCCCGCTCCACCTCTTCGGCACCGCGCAGGACGTCACCGAACGCCGCGCGCTCGAGGACCTCGAGGCGTTCTCGTACGCCGCGTCGCACGACCTGCGCGCGCCGCTCGCGATCCTGCGCCGCCACTCCGAGCGCCTGTCGAACTCGCTGCAGGGCCGCCTCGACGCCGAGGAGAACGCCTCGCTCGCCAAGATCGACGACTCGGCCCGCCGCATGGAGCTGCTCATCGAGGACCTGCTCGTGCTCGGGCGTCTTTCGAAGGAGGAACCGGCGCGCGCCGCCGTCGCGCTCGACGCGCTGTGGGACGACCTCGTCGGGCAGAACCCGCGCTTCGCCGCGGCCCGCGCGCGCAAGCCGCTCGGCTCCGTGGCCGCGAGCGAGCCGATGCTCGCGCTGGCGATCTCGAACCTGGTGGCCAACGCGCTGAAGTTCGTCGCCCCGGGGTCCGCCCCCGACATCGAAGTCTACTCCGAGAAGCACGCCGGCGTCGTGCGCCTGTCGGTGCGCGACCGCGGCATCGGGATCGCGGGCGAATACCAGGACAAGATCTTCAGGCCGTTTCTCCGGCTGCACTCCGGAGATAAATATCCGGGCAACGGCATCGGCCTGGCGATCGTGCGCAAGACCGTCGAGCGCATGGGCGGGCGCGTGGGCGTCGACTCCGAGCCGGGCAAGGGCTCGACGTTCTGGCTCGAGCTGCCGGCCGCCTAGCTCAGCGTCCGCCGAACAGCATCGCGAACAGCGAGTTCATGTCGGGTTCGCTGTCGACCTTCGCGACTGCCTGGTTGTAGGCCCGCCACGCGGACGACGGGTCGATCTTCGCGGTCGCCGCCGACTTCGGCCGCGTGAGGATCAAGGTGTCGAGCCCGTACTCGGAGAAGGAGCCCGGACGTCCCGAGAAGCCGTACTCCATCTTCCAACCCTCGGAGACGAGGCGCTGGATCAGCGCGCCGTGGCCCTCGCGGATCAGCGCGCGCTGCCCGGGGTTCGGATCGTTCTGGATCACGAGCTGGCCGCCGGGAGCGATCCAGTCCGCCATCTCCTCGAGCTTCGCGGCGAAGCCGGGCACGTAGTGCACCGCGTTCTTCGTGCGCAGCACCGCGACGGGCTTCGCGGGCTTCTTCAGCGCGCCGATGTCGCCCTCGACGACCTTCGCGTTCGGCTTGCCGGCGATCTCGGCGGCCGCGGCCAGGTAGGACGCGACGTACGGCGAGTAGTCGAAGAACGAGTAGTTCGTCCTGGGATCGAGCTCGCGGTGGATGAAGCCGAGCGCGTTCATGCCCGCCGCCATGTCCCAGTACTCGCCGCCCTCGATCGGGCTCGGCGTCAGGTGCGCCTTGTGGCCGCGCATGCGCATGCCGGCGGCCGCGGCCAGCTTCATCTGCAGCGCGCCCTGCGCCTCGCGCGCCGAGTCGTGGAAGGCCATCCAGCGGCCGAGCAGCTTCATGAACTTGACCGACGCCGGGTTGTCCCGGTCGTCGTGCGCGCCGATGAAGTCGGAGGCGGCGCGGTAGATCGCGCGGCCGCGGAAGTCGAGCATGCTCTCGCCGCGCGGGCTCATCTGCTGCAGGAAGTGCTCTCCCATGAAGGTGTACTTCTGGACCGCTTCGGAGGCCGCGGCGACGAACTGCGCGGCGCCGAACGTGTCGATCGCCTTCGACTTCGGGCGGGCCTCCTTCCAGGCCGCCGCGATCTCGGCGTCGGCCGGCGGGCTGAGGCCGGAGGCGCGCGAGCGGTCGGACTGCGGGCCGCCGACGACGCCGGAGCCGTCGTCCGAGATCGAGGCCGCCGGGCGCGCGGACGCGCCGTCGAACAGGGCGTTGGCGGCGGCGACGTTCTCCTGGGAGCCGGGCTTCTCGGGGTTCGACGCCGCCGGCGTGATCGCGGCCAGGGCGGCGGGCGTCAGGGCGGCGGGCACGGAGGCGCGGGCGCCCGGGACGACGGCCTTGGCGGCCTCGGGCACGGCCTTGGACGCGGCCGGGACGATCGAGGCGGCGAGAGCGGGCGCGGGGGCGACCATCCCGAGCGTCGGAGTCAGCGAGGCCGCGGGGAGCAGGCCGGGCGTCAGCGCCGCGGGCGAGAGGGCGACGCCGGGAACGGGCGCCAGGGGCGTACCGCCGAGGCCCGGCTGGACCGTCACGCCGACCTTGGTCTGCGCCGAGGCCGACACCGCCAGGGCCATGAACAGCGCCGCGAGTTTTCTCATGCCACAGGGTACCCCCGGGCGGGGACGCTCCCCAGGGCCCTAGGTCCCGCGCGGGGGTGGGCCTTTCGCCGTCAGTAGCCGGGGTTGACGGCCGGGCAGCGCGTCGCGAGCCACGCCTTCAGCTGGGCGTCGGTGAACTTGAAGTCGTGGTCGCCGTTGGCGTACGTGAACAGCTCCTTGTTCTTCACGGTGCACGTGTGGCCCTGGGCGTCGCGGAAGATCGCGTCGGCCTCCGGACGGCCGGACGGGCTCTCGCCCATGCGGAACCCGCCGTCGAGCATGAGGCCGGCGTAGCTCGAGATCTCCACGCCGCCGCGCTCCGCGGGGTCGACGCGCGGGGACACCGTCACGCTCCCCGATCCAAAGACCGGATCTGCGCCGTCGCGGGATCGATGTGCAGCGCCCCGCCGTCGGCCATCGTGATCGACACCGTCCCGGCCGAGGCGCTCATGTGGAGCGCGGGGGTCGCCCGGCGCGGGAAAAAGCGGAACTCGCGCGCCGAGGTCAGGTTCGGGTTGCTGTCCTCGCCGTCGCCGTAGGACGAGAACACCATGAGCAGCCCGTCGCCGAAGATCGTGTACGCGCGGTAGATCAGATTATGAGTCGTCATCGGCCCAATTGAAACGAAGCAGTTGCCGGAGCGCAGCCCGTCGGCGTAGCCCTGCGTGTTGTCGACGTGGGAGGGATTGACCCGCGGGCAGGGCGTCGCGGCCGAGATCGCGAAGGGCTTGAACGAAGTCCGCACCGTCTGGGCGGCGGCCGGCAGGGGCAGCAGCGCGGCGAGCAGGAGAAGTCGTCTCATGCTCGCGAGGCTAGCAATTTTTTCGCGTCAAGCGACGGGGTCGCGCTGGAGGAACGGGTAGCGGTAGTCGCGCGGCGGGTCGAAGGTCTCCTTGATCGTGCGCGGGGAAACCCAGCGCAGGAGATTGAGATAAGACCCGGCCTTATCATTGGTGCCCGAAGCGCGCGCGCCTCCAAACGGCTGCTGGCCGACGACGGCGCCGGTCGGCTTGTCGTTGAGGTAGAAGTTGCCCGCCGCGTGGACGAGCGCCTTCTCCGCCTCGACGAGCACGCGGCGGTCGCGCGCGAACACCGAGCCGGTCAGCGCGTAGGGCGTGCTCTCGTCGACGAGCTTGAGCGTGTCCTTCCACTTCTTTTCCTGGTAGACGTAGACGGTGAGCACCGGTCCGAAGATCTCCTCGCACATCGTCGTGCTCTTGGGGTCCGTCGTCTCGATGATCGTCGGGTGGACGAAGAAGCCGACGCTGTCGTCGCAGATCCCGCCGGCGACGATCTTGTTGGCCTTGTTCTTCTTCGCGGCCGCGATGTAGGCCTTGATGCGGTCGAAGGACTGGCGGTTGATCACGGCGTTGACGAACTTGCCCGGATCCTCGGGGGTGCCGACCTCGATGGTGGCGAGCATGTCCTTCATGAGCTTCTTGATCTTCGGCCACTGGCCCGCCGGGACGTAGGCGCGCGAGGCGGCGGAGCACTTCTGCCCCTGGTACTCGAAGGCGCCGCGCACGAGCGCGGTCGCGACGGCCTCGGGATCGGCCGACTCGTGCGCGAGCACGAAGTCCTTGCCGCCCGTTTCGCCGACGAGCCTGGGATAATTTTTATAGAGGTTGATATTCTGGCCGACCGTCGTCCACATGCCCTTGAACACCGACGTCGAGCCGGTGAAGTGCACGCCGGCGAGGTCGGGATGCGAGAGGGCCACGTCCGAGACGGCCTTCGGGTCGCCCGAGACCATGTTGATGACGCCCGGCGGCAGGCCGGCCTCTTCGAACAGCTTCATGACCCAGTACGCGCTGTACATCGCGTGCGTCGACGGCTTCCAGACGACGACGTTGCCCATGAGGGCGGGGGCCGCCGGGATGTTGCCCGCGATGGCCGTGAAGTTGAACGGCGTGACCGCGTAGACGAAGCCCTCGAGCGGGCGGTACTCGAGGCGGTTCCAGAGGCCCTTCGAGCTGTCGACCTGCTGGGCGTAGATGAACTCGGCGTAGTAGGCGTTGAAGCGCAGGAAGTCGATGAGCTCGCAGGCGGCGTCGATCTCGGCCTGGAAGAGGTTCTTCGATTGGTTGAGCATGGTCGCGGCGTTGAGCGTCCAGCGCCAGTCGTTGGCGAGGAGGTCGGCGGCCTTGAGGAAGATGCCGGCGCGGGCCTCGAAGGGCATCGCGGCCCAGTCCTTGCGGGCCTTGAGCGCGGCGGCGATCGCCTTCTTCATGTCGGCGGGCGAGCCGTCGTGGTACTTCGCGAGGAGCTGGTTGTGGTCGTACGGGGAGCGCACGTCGTGCTTCTTGCCGGTGCGCACTTCCTGGCCGCCGATGAACATCGGGATGTCGACGACCTTTGACTTCATCTGGTTCAGGCGCGCGAAGAACTTCTGCCGCTCCGGGCTGCCGGGGGCGTAGTTCAGGATGGGCTCGTTGACGGGCTTCGGGACGTTGAATCGGGCGTTGCTCATGGGGCGATGATAACATTGCGCGGGGCGGCATTTCCCGCTACACTCGGCGCATGTCCGTCTCCGCCCATCTCTCGCCCGAGCCCGAGCGGCGGCTCTGGCTGATCTACGAAAGCCTGCGCAACTCGACCGACGGGGCGGACTTCCGGCTCGGAGCGCTGGCGGCGCTGGCCGCCCTCGAGATCGGACTCCTGAGGCCGACGCTGTGGCTCGCGGTCCCGCTCGCGGCCGTGCTGGTCGCCGCCGCGACGGCCTTCCTGCCGGTGCGGCGCCTGCCGAAGACCTTGGCCTATCTCGAGGAGGCGCGGCGCAAGCCGCGCGTCGACGACAACCTGCTCCTGCCCGAGGATCTCGTGAAGTACTCGCACGGCGAGCTGATCTTCCGGTTCGACAAGTACCTCGGCGGCGGCATCACCGCGACGCCGTACTACGAGGATCTCGTCGGGCGGATCCTCGACCACGCGCACATGGCCGCGCGCAAGCAGGCGATCCTGAAGATCGCCTGCCTGCTGGCCGCGCTGGGACAGCTCGCCGTGCTTAAGCTGCTGCTCTAGAGCAGAGCGTCGAGCTTGGCCTTGATGGCCGCCTTCGACTGGACGCCGACGACCTGCTCGACGAGCTTGCCCTGCTTGAAGAACAGGAGCGTCGGAATCGCCGAGACGCGATAGGCCGTCATCGTCTCCGAGTTCTCGTCGGTGTTGAGCTTGGCCACGACGGCCTTGCCCTGGTACTCGCCGGCGAGCTCCTCGACGATCGGGCCGAGCATCCGGCACGGCCCGCACCACGGCGCCCAGAGGTCGACGAGCACGGGCTTGTCGGACTCCAGGGCCTGCTTCTTGAACGTCGCGTCGGTCAGTTCGAGCACTGTGCCTCCTTGCGAATCAGTTAAATTTATCAATTGCGGTTCTCGCGGGGAACGACGGAAATGTCTTCGGGGCCCCTTTCCCGGACGACGGTCATGCGCAAAGAGCGGCCGATCGACTCCTCGCCGAGAGCCTTGTGCAGGTCGTCGACGCCGGCGGCGGGGCGCCCGTCGAAGCCGACGATGAGGTCCCCCTCCTCGACGCCCGCGTCGGCGGCGGGGCCGCCCGGCTCGACGGCGATGACGAGCACGCCGGACTCCGCCGCGACGCCGAGCCGCTTGGCCAGCCCGCGCGGAACCTTCACGTCCTGGCCGCCGAGGCCGAGGAAGCCGCGGCGGATGCGCCCGTGCTCGATGAGCCGGCCGGCGACGTGCTTGGCGGTGTCGACCGGAATCGCGAAGCACAGGCCCTGAGCGGGCAGGATCACCGCCGAGTTGACGCCGATCACGCGCCCGCCCGAGTCGACGAGCGGCCCGCCGGAATTTCCCGGATTGAGCGCCGCGTCGGTCTGCACGATGCCGTCCATCATGCGTCCCGACTCCGAGCGCAGCGAGCGGCCGAGCGCGGAGACGACGCCGGCCGTCACCGAGTAAGAGAAGCCGTACGGGCTGCCGATCGCGATCGCCACCTGCCCGGGCCGCAGCGACTTCGACTCGCCGAGCTCGAGCACGGGCAGGCCGTCGGCCTGCACGCGCACGACCGCGAGGTCGGTCGCCGGGTCGTCGCCGACGATCTCGCCCTGGAAGCGGCGCCCGTCGTGGAGCACGACGTCGAGCGCGGAGGCGCCGTGCACGACGTGGCTGTTCGTGAGGATGTAGCCGTTCGCGGTGAAGACGAAGCCCGAGCCCGCCCCGCCGCGCGAGCCTTTCCGCGCCTCGATCTTGACCACGGCGGGGCTCACCCGCGCCGCCACGTCGGCCACGGTCCGGCTGTACGCGTCCAGCAGCGCCCCGTCGTTCTCTCTGGTTTCCATACGGCCTCCTTTATCTCGTCATTCCGCCGGCGACGCGGATCGTCTCGCCCGACACCCAGCGCCCGTCGCCCGAGGCGAGGAAGGCGACCAGGTCGGCCACGTCCGCCGGCAGGCCGATGCGCCCGAGCGGCGTGCGCTCGATCATGCTCTTCTTGAACTCGGGATTGACGACCGACCTCATGAGGTCGGTCTCGACGGGTCCGGGGGCGACGCCGTTGACGGTGACGCCCCGCGGGCCGAGCTCGGCGGCCCAAATCCGCGTCAGGGCGTCGAGCGCCGCCTTCGTCGCGGAGTAGACGCCGGCGCCGGCCATCGCGCCCGTGGCCGCGACCGAGCTGACGTTGATCACGCGGCCGCCGTCCTTGAGGTACGGCAGCGCGGCCTGCGTCGTGAAGATCGGCCCGTTGACGTTGAGGTCGAACTGCGACTTCACGTGCTTCTCATCGACGGCCTCGAGGGGAACGAACTCCCCCAGCCGGCGTTGTTGACGACGATGTCGACGCGCCCGTGCTCCTTGAGCGCGGCGGCGACAAAGGCCTTGGCCTGCGCCGGATCGGACGCGTCCGCCTTGTGCGCCGACGCCCTGCCGCCTGCCTTCTTGATGCGCGCGACGAGCGCGTCGGCCTCCTCGGCCGAGCGCGAGTAGCTCACCGCCACCGCCGCGCCGTCCGCGGCCAGCCGCTCCGCGATCGCCGCGCCGATGCCGCGCGCGCCTCCGGTCACCACCGCCGTCTTCCCTTCGAGTCTCCTGCTCATGGTCGTCTCCTCGTTCTTGAATGATGAGTCAATAATCAGGCCGAAAAATGTCACCCCAAGGTTTTCAACGCCGTTTCCGCGACGCCGCGAAGGTCGGACTCGGGGGCGCCGGCCTTGGCCAGAGCGCGCAGCCCCAGCAGCGCGGCATAAAGGAAGCGCGCCAGCGCGCGGGGTCTCCCGGCGCCTTGACCGTTCCGTCGGCGCGGCCGCGCAGGAGCGCGGCGTGCAGCCCGCCCTCGATTCGGCGGCGGGCAGCCTCGACGCACACCGAGACCTTCGCGTCCCGGGCCGAGTTCTCGCTCGCGGCGTTCGACATCAGGCAGCCGCAGGGATCGGAGACCGCCTCGTCGACGATCAGATCGAACATGCGCTCGAGCGCCTTGCGCCCGGTCGGGGCGGCGGAGATCTCGGTCATCAGACGCGCGGCGCGCGTCGAGTCGTAGCGTCTCAGCGCCGCGAGGTAGAGCGCGCGCTTGTCGCCGAAGGCTCCGTACAGGCTCGCGCGGCGCAGGCCGGTCGCCTTCTCGAGATCGGTGACGGACGCCCCCTCGAAGCCCCTGGAGCGGAACACCTCCACGGTCTTGTCGAGGATCGCGTCGACGTCGAACGAGCGGGGCCGGGCCATTCGGTCATTATAGACTGATCGGTCAATAATGTCAAGCCCCGGGCTGTTTCCGACCGGGCGCTATCTTACTAGAATCGACGCGTGTCCGATCCCCTCGCCGAAAAGCGCGGCCGCCTCCTCGCGCAGTGCGCCGACCTGCCGCGGCGCTGCCGGCTCGTCGAGGCGAGCGAGGGCGGGGCCGTGTCGCGCAAGCTCGAGAAGCTGCGCCTCTTCGGCGGGCGCTACCTGACCTGGGCCGCGGCGCGCGCGGGCCTCGCGCCGGAGACGGTCGAGTTCCCCTGTTCTGGGGACGGCGGCAGACCTTGCCGTGGTCCGACGACGCGGACTTCACGACGTTCTACCTCGCGGGCGGCCCTGGAGGCCCGGAGTACAAGCTCGTGCGCTGGTTCATCCGCAACCTGAAGAGCGGCGACGTTTTCTACGACGTGGGAGCCAACTACGGCTTCTACACGATGCTCGCCTCCGAGCTGCTCGGCGAGGAGGGCCAGCTCCACGCCTTCGAGCCGCTGCCCGAGGTGCACGAGTGGCTGGCGCGAAACTCTCCGCGCCTGGCGGCGCGGCTCGTCGACGCGGCGCTGTGGGATGCGACCGGCACGGCGACTTTGTACAAGCACCGCCTCGGCGACGCGTTCAACACGCTCGAGAAGGAGGTCACCGACTTCGACCCGACCCGCGGGCCCGGGCGGACCGAGGTGCGCACGATCACTCTCGACGACTACGCGAAGGCCGAGAAGCCGCCGACCGTCATGAAGATCGACGTGGAGGGCGGCGAGAAGCGACTGCTGGCCGGCGCGGAGAAGACGCTGCGCTCCGCGCGCCCGGCGATCGCGATGGAGGCCTGGGCCGGCGAGGGCGGGCGCCGCTTCACCTTGCCCGCCGCGCGGCTGCTGCTCGACTGGGGCTACGAGGTCCGCTCGCTCGACGAGGACGGCGGGACCGCCCCGCTCGCCCCGGAGTCCCTCCCCGCCTTCCTCGACGCGATCCGCGGCTGGGACAACCTGATCTTCGTGTCGAAGTAGTGTCAGTCCTCCCGTTGTTGCATTATTCGAATTGGGATTTCCCTTTGCGAATAATGCAACAACGGGAGGACTGACACTATTTCCTAGGCAGGCGGCTGCTCGCGGCGGCAGACGATCTCGCCGCTTTCGGCGACCTCGAAGGAAACCGCCTTCGCCTTGGCGGCGCGCGCCTCGACGAAGTGGTTGGCGTAGCGGTCGAACAGGATGCGCTCGAGCTCGCGTATGCCGAACTTGCTGACGCGGATGTTGGCCTCGAGCGCCTGGATCAGGAGCTCCGGCGCCACGAAGCGCGTTTCAACCCCATACTCCTGGCCGAGCTTGGCGATCTTCAGCAGCGCGATCTCGGCGATCTGCATGCCGGCCAGCGGGTTGAAGAGGTAGACCTTGTCGACGCGCCCGAGCAGCTCCGGGCGGAAGGTCCCGCTTTCGGAAAGCACGGTCTTGATCGCGTTCATGATCCGCGGGTAGTCCGTCAGCCCCGCGACGGCCTTGCCCATCGACTCGGCGAGCGCGTTGCTCGTCATGACGACGACGGCCTGGGTGAAGTCCGCGGTCTTGCCGCTGCCCTGCTCCGTCAGACGGCCCTCGCCCATGAGCTGCAGCAGGAGGTCGAAGACGATCGGATGCGCCTTCTCGATCTCGTCGAAGAGGACCACGCGCTTGGGATTGGCGAACATCGGGCGCGTGAGCTGGCCGCCCTGGTCGGCGCCGACGTAGCCCGCGGAGGCGCCCGTCAGGCGCGCCTTGCCCATCTCCGCGCTGGCGAGCTCGGAGCAGTCGAAGCGCAGCAGCGAGCCCTCGTCGCCGAACAGGTACTCGCAGATCGCCTTCGCGAGCTCGGTCTTGCCCGTGCCCGTGGGCCCGAGGAAGAGCAGGTTGCACACGGGACGCGTGCGCTTGTCCTTCATCCAGGACAGGCGGATCAGCCGCGCGACGTCGGCGATGATCTCGTCCTGCCCCTTCACGCGCGACTTCAGGTGCTCGACGAGCTTGTTCTCGTCGACCGTGAAGCGCTTGCTCTCGGCGTCCGTCTCCTTGAGCATGCCCTGGAGCTTGCTCCAGTCCGTCATCTTCGAAAGATCGCTCACCGTGTTCTCCTCATGGAAGGGTGCCGGGCGCGCGGCCGCGGCGGAAAATGTCGCGCGAGAACGCGCGCCGGACGAGCGACGTCGACGAGCCGAAATAGGCCTCGACGGCCGTCGACTCGCTGCCTCGCACGCCGACGACGCGCGGGCGCCGGGGACCCGTCACCGTCGCCGTCGCGCCCTCGTAGGCGTTGATCTCCGTCTGCGGAGCGTCGTCGTACCGGCAGTCGGCCAGCTCGACCGACGCCTCGAGCCAGGCCGCGACGGGCAGACGCCCCGCGATCTTCGCGCGCGTGAAGCGCGCCTTGAGCGGGCCGCGCAGGATGACCGTGGCGCGGCCGCCCATGAGCTCCGAATCGACGACCGTCAGCCGGGACGGCCTGTCGCCCTGCTCGGCGATCAGCGCGGGCTCTCCGAAGCCGGGAGTTCCGAGCTCGACGCGCCGCAGCAGGACCGTCGAGCCCGTCGCGTACAGCGCGCCGTGCGGCTCGCGGATCGGGAATTCGTTCGGGGTGCCGTACATCACGCGCACCTTTTCCATCTCGAGGCTCCCGTTGCGCACGACGACCCCCGCCATGCGCCCCGAGTGGCGGATGGTGACGGCCCCGGGGTCGGAGCCCTGGCCCGTGATGCGGAGGCTCTTGTCCGTGACCTCGACGGGGCCTTCATAGATTCCAGGGCGCACCTGGATCTCGTCGCCCGAGGACGCGCTGAACGCCGCGTCGCGCAGGCTGCGCGTGTCCCCGCGCCGGCGGCGTCGACGACGTAGACGCCCGGGCGCGCGGGGCGCACGAGCATCGCCGGAGGCGGAGGCGGCAGAGCCTGCTGGCCGATGAGCCCGTTGATGAACCCGGCCACGCCCCCGGGCCGCCGCCCGCCGGGATGCCCTGGTTGTTGCCGACCCCCGCGCCGGTCAACGTGATCTGAGGCGGGGCCGGCGGCGTCGCCGCGGCGGCCGGCGCCGGAGCGGGGGCGGGGGCGACAGCGAGCGGCAGCGGCCCGGGAGCCGGGGCCGGCGCGGCGGCGGGAGCGGCCGCGACCGGGGCGCCGAGCGCGAAGTGCTCGGCCGCCGCGGGCGCCGCCGCCGGCGCGGGGCCGCCGCCGGCGCGAGCGCGGGGCCGGGCGAGCGGCGCGCCTGGATCGAGCCGACGAGGGAGACGACGGCGGCCAGTCCCGCGATCGCCGCGAACATCTGGAACCAGCCGTCGCCGGCGACGCGCTTCACGCGGGCCTCTCGCGCGCGAGCAGCAAGGTCCCGGCCTGCGTGGCGCGGTCGTAGCCGAGCGAGACCTCGCTCGTGCCTTTCTGCCGAGCCTCCTCGAGCAGAGGGTCCATCAGCCGGCGCAGACAGCGGGCGAGCTGGCGCACGCCGTACTCGCCGAACTCGGCGTTCAGCGCGACGGCGCGGGCGAGCAGCTCCGGCGAAAGGTAGGCGACCTCGATGCCCTGCTCGCGCCACTGCTTGGCGATCTGCAGGCAGGCGATCTCGGCGACGTGGATCGGCGCGAGGGCGTCCATGAGCACGATCTCGCCGAAGCGCGCGAGGAACGCCTTCTCGAAGCCGGAATCCTTCACGAGCGCGTCGCGGGACTTCGCGGCGAAGGACTTCGGGTCGGCGGCCTTGAGCGCGCGAAGGCGCTCGGCGCCGGCGTTGCACGTCGCGAAGAAGACGCAGCCGGAGAAGTCGACGAGCTTCGAGGTCGAGCGGTCGCGCACGCGGCCGCCGTCGAGCGCCTCGAAGAGCCCGTGCAGCACGTCGGGATGGCACTTGTCGATCTCATCGAGGAGCACGACGCGCATCGCGTCCTCGAGCACGGCGCCCGTCAGCGAGCCCGTGTCGGCGCCGCCCAGCGCGCCGAGCAGGCCCTGCAGGTCCTGCGGGTCCTTGTACTGGTTCATGCGCAGGATCACGGGCTCCTTCTCCGGCCAGAGCGCCATCGCCGTCATCTGCGCGAGGAAGGTCTTGCCCGTTCCCGTGGGGCCGACGAGCAGGAACGAGCCGAGGCTGCGCCCCGGCCGCGCGAGCTCGAGCCCGCGCTGGATCGCCGGGACGATGAGGTCGACGGCCGCGTCCTGGCCGCGGACGTTCTCCTTGATCCAGGGCGCGTAGTCGCGCAGGCGCATGCGCCGCAGGGCCTCGTGGTCGACCTGGCCCTCGCCGCGCGCGGCGGCGTCGTCCCTCGACACGGCCCAGAAACGCCAGATCATCCCCGCGGCCGCGGCCGCGAACACCCACGGGAGCAATTCGGGCGCGCGCTGATGCACCGTCAGCAGCGCCCCGCCGAGGGCGACGACGGCCATCATGATGAACAGCGGATGCGTCGAGCCTGATTTCACTTGAATCCGATCGTCCAGGTTTCGCTTTCGCCCACGGCCAGGCGGCGCGACGTGAGGTCGCCGACCGACGTGCTCATGCCGAGCGTGATCCCGCCCACGCCGTCCTTCACGGCGGTGATCGTGATCGTGTGGGACTCGCCTTTCTTGAGAGGGATCTCGAGCGTCGCGCCCGCGTGCGTCAGGGACAAAAACGACATCGGCACGCCGTCGACGGACACCTGCACGACGTCGCCGTCCTGGTCGACGTTGTCGAGCATGCGCATCTGGAAGACGGTGAAGCCGTCCGCGCGCACCGCCGCGATTCCCTGCGGGGTGAGCGCCGACTGCGGCGCCGAGGCCGGAGCGTTCATGAGCTCGGGCGGGACGACGGGAAGCGGAGAGGCGGCGCGCGACTCGACGGCCGGCGGGGGCGCCGGCGCCGCGATCTGCACGGCGGCCGTCGGGGGCCGCGCGGCGCCTCGGGGTCGCCGGAGCCCATCGAGCCCGCCGCCGGCGCCCGGTCGGAGTCCGGGACCGCCGCGGCGGGCGGCGCGGAGGCGCGCAGGCGCTCGGTGGCCGCGGCGTTCACGTCGGCCTCGGCGACCCACAGGACCTTCCGGTTCTCCGCGACGATCGGGACCGGCGACGGAGCCGACGGCGCCCGGAACCAGACGACGCCTCCGGCGAGCGCCCCGGCGGCGGCGAGCGCCGCGAGCGCCAGCCCGAGGCGCGGGCGCGGCTTGGCGCCCGGCAGCGGCACGTACGCGGAGGCGCGCGGGCCTCCGGGTCCGGAGAACGAAGACGAGGTTTTCGGCGCGGCGTCGGCCTTGGCCTTCTCGGGATCGGGCTGCGGGTTTTCGCTCATAACCGCCTTAGTATTGAGGAAGCCCGGGGACTTGTCAACCCGCTTTACCGACTCCTTCCCCCGTCGTAATAACTCGGTAATCGGCCCCGGGCTATACTGAGAACGCACCGATGATCGACACCGAACGAGACCTGCTGCAGGTGCGCCGCCTGCACGACGAGATCCTCCGCGAGCGCGCCGAAGGCCTGCGCGAATCCGCCGGGACCTACCGCGCCCGCCTGCTCGAGCGCGAGGAGGCTCTGGCCCGCCTGCGCGTCCAGGTCGCCGCGCTGAAGGCCTCGCTCGCGCCGAAGCCCGCGCCCGCGCCCATCCCCGTCCCCGCGAAGGAGGCCCCCTCGGACTCGGCGAGATTCAAGGAGGCCTCCCTCCCGCGGACGGGCTCATTCTGGACGCGCGCCGCTCCGTACGCGGCGATCGCCGCGTTCGCCGCGGTCATGGAGCTCGGCGGCGCGCGCCGCCCGGCGCCCGCGTCGGCCCGCGACCTCGCGGCCTTCGCGCGGCCCGCTCCGGCTGCCGTCGTTCTCGGCGAGAAGGCGGTCGCCAAGGGCGCGCCCGTCGTCGCCGACGAGGACCGCTCGCAGGAGGCCCTGCTGCTCGTCCACGAGTGGACCTTGCCCGGCGACGAGCGCACGCTCGGCGACCGCCTGGGCGGCGGGCTCGACCTTCCGGGCGGGCGTCCCGCGTGGAGCGTGGAGCGCACGGCGGAGAACGGCTATCGCGTGACCTTCCGCGACGGCGCCCGCGACGCTTCCTACTCCTTCGACGCCGACCTGGCCGCCCGCGTCGTCTGGCCGACGCCGGAAACTCAGGAGCTCATCGCCCCCGCCTCACCGCCGCGCTGCGCGACGCCGTCCGCGAGCCGTAGCTACTTAAACAGCGCGAGGCTCGACGTGTAGCCGTGCACGAACACGCGGCCGCCGACGGGACCGAACTCGCCGTTGGCGAAGAAGCCCGCGAGCGGCACCGGCCCGCGCAGGCTCTGCACGAGCGTCGCGTCGTGATCGGATTCGCCGTAGAGGCCCTTGCCGCGCCCGCAGCAGGCGAACAGCAGGCTCCGCGCGGAGCCGCGTCGGTCTCCGGCAGGCTGCCGAGCAGCAGCGAGAAGTCCTGGTCCGAGGTCTGCGCGTCGCGCAGCTGGAACTGAAGGGTCTGCCCCCGGCGGAGGTTCGTGCCGAGCACGAGCGCGCCCGTCGCCTGGTCGAAGCCGAGCAGGTTGCGGATCAGGAAGTCTCCCCGGCGGAACTCCGAACGGCTCTCGTTCATGACGACGCCGGCGAACAGCGAGCTGCGCGCCAGGCGCTGGTCCTCGGGCGTGCACTTCGACAGCGTCTCGCGCAGGACGTCGAGCGGGCTGCGCCCGCCGAGCTCGCGCAGCACGTTGCCCTCGGCCTTCGTCACGATCAGCGGGTCGCCGATCGGACGGCAGCCCTGCGCGACGACGGTCGAGACTTCGACGGGGCCGACGAGCGCGACGCCGGCCACGCCCTGGCGCAGGACCTGGGAGCCGAGCAGGAGCCACGCCGGGCGCTGCAGCAGCGGGGCGCTGGCCATGCCGCCGACGACGGGCGCGCCGGGGTAGCCCTCGCTGAAGAGGGCGGCCGCGCGCTCGGGGTCGGCGCTCATGGGGTCGCCGAGGAGCAGGAACTTCGGCTGCTCGTTCGGGTAGAGGTCGAGCGCGGCGACGAGCGCGCTCCCCCTCGAGGCGCGCGAGCTCCGACGGGGCGAAGGAGAACGGGTGGACCTTCACGCCGGGCAGGCGCATCGCGAGAATCGAGATCGCGGGCGTCATCTCGACCTCCTTTCGGCCGGCGATCGCGCCGCTCGCGTTGCAGCCGAGCACGCGCAGCGGCGCCAGGCTCTTGGCGAGGATCGAGGAGAGCTCGGAGGGGTCGAAGCCCGTCCAGGCCTCGGAGACGAAGACGACGGCGAGGTCGCAGGGACCGGGGCCGAGGCGCTGGCGCGCGGCCTTCGCGGCGTCGGCGGCGGCCTTGCGCCAGTCCTTGTCCTCGGAGAAGCCCTCGGCGAAGCGCTTCGGCTCGCTCACGCGACGCTCCGCACGGCGTCGGCGACGGCGCGCACGCCCTCGGGC
This sequence comes from Elusimicrobiota bacterium, assembly GCA_023213235.1. GTDB lineage: Bacteria > Elusimicrobiota > Elusimicrobia > UBA1565 > UBA9628 > GWA2-66-18. The sequence continues at coordinate 3,090,128 of CP096137.1, forward strand.
TCGGCCGCGTCCGCGAGGCGGCGCAGGTCGGGGCCGCAGCCGAAGAGCCGCGGGTAGGAGCCGGCCTCGAGCTTGTGCGCGAGGATGTAGTCCTGGTCGTCGGGATCGACGAAGGAGATCGTCTTGCGCGGGAGGTACAGGCGGTGCGCGGCCGCGAGCAGCGCGTCGGCCTTCGCCTCGCCGGGCCGGCCCACGAGCTCGAAATCCATGCGGCCGCGCGCGTGCAGGTCCGCGACGCGCGCCAGCCCGGCGGCGCGCGCCGGGTCGCCGCCGGCGGCGGGCCACGCCCCGCGCAGGCCCCACTCGAGCCACCGCTTGTAGTTGTGGTTGCCCTTGAGATGGTGGAGGCGGCGGCAGAGCTCGAGAGCCAGCGCGTTGAGCGCGGGGTCGACGCGCGGCTCGCGCAGGATCAGCGGGTCGCCGGCGCGCGCGACGCGGTCGAGGAAGCCGCCGGCCTCGCGCTCCCAGAGTTCCTGGAAGAGGAAGCGCAGCAGGGCGTCGGCGAATTCGCGCTGGGCCTTGACCCCGGTGAGCAGGAAGCCGTCGGTGAAAGCCAGCGCCGCGGCGGCCGCGTCGCCGAGCAGGCCGCACACGCCCTCCCCGTCGCCGCCGGCGGCGTGCACGAGGCCGAGCAGAGGATCGTACAGGCGATTCTGCAGGAAGCTCAGCGCCTTGAGCGCGGCGTCGCCGGCGCCGGGGTGGCCGAACGCGTGCGCGCGCAGCAGCGCGGAGGCCGCGAGCGCGTTGCCCTCCGCCGGAAACACCGCGGGCGCCGGCGCCGCGGCGCGGCGGAAGGCGCCGGCCTGCGGATCCCAGTGCGCGCGCAGGAGCCGCTCGGAGGCTTCCTCCGCCTTCGCCTTGAGGCCCGCGTCGCCCGTCAGCGCGTGCGCGTCCCACAGGAGCGAGACGCGCCGGGCGCGGGCCGACAGCGCCGGGGCTCCGCCTCCGCGGCCAGGACGCGGATCGCCGCCTCGCGCGCGGCGGCGTCGCCGCGCTCGCCGGCGGCGTGCAGCAGCGCCTCGGCGGGCAGGGGCTCGATTCGCGCGAACACCGCCGCGATCGCGGCCGCGTCGGGGCCGGCCGCGGGCGCGTCTTCGCGCACCGCTCCCGTCCACGCGGGCCCGGCCTCGGGCTTGGCCAGCGGCGCGGACGCCAGGTCGGCCAGGCGCCCGAGCTCGGCGGAGCCCGACACGACGGCGCGGCGCGCCCCGTCGGCGTCGAGGACGACGGCGTCGCGCCCGAGCCGCGCGGCGGCGTCCGGGCGCGTCTCGGGATCGGCGAGGATCGCGACGAAGCGCTTCTCGATCTCGGAGGAGGCGGCCTTCAGGCTCTCCGGCGGCACGAGGCCCGCGGCGGCGAGGATCGGCTTCTTCTGATCCTTCGCGCGCGCGAACGCCTCCGCCGACCAGGCGACCCAGGGGCTCATCAGGCGGCCGCCCGGTCTTCGGCGAGCTCGAACATCCGCTCGATGGGCTTGAGCGCGCGAGCGGCGACGGACGGCGGGACTTCGATCGTCTGGGCGGCCGAAGGCTTTTCCAGAGCGGAGAGCACGCGCTCGAGCGTGACGGCCTTCATGTGCGGGCACAGCCGGCACATCGGGACGAAGGCCTTGTCGGGGAACTTGGTGCGCGCGAGGTCGCCCAGCCCGCACTCGGTGATCAGCATGTAGGACGGGGCCTTGTGGTCGTCGACCCACTTCATCATGTCCCCCGTGCCGCCGATGTAGTCGACGACCGACGTCAGCGCCGGCGTGCACTCGAAGTGGGCGAGGATCTTCACGCCCGGGTACATCTTGCGGTAGAACTCGACCGATGCCGCGTCGAAGTTGTCGTGGACGATGCACGTCCCGTTCCAGACGATGAGGTCCTTGCCGATGGTCTTGCCGAGCTCCTTGGCGAGGTTGGCGCCCATCATCGCGTCGGGCGCGAAGATGACCTTGTCGTGGGTCTCGTAGAGCCTGCGCATGATCTTCGGCGCGTTGGCCGAGGTCACGACGACGTCGCACTCGGCCTTCACGGCGACGCTCGTATTGATGTACACCGCGACGGGCGCGCCGGGGTGCTTTTTCTTGAGCGCCCTGACGTCGGCGGCCGTGATGGACTCCGACAGCGAGCAGCCGGCCTCCGGGGCGGGCAGCAGCACCGTCTTGTCCGGCGACAGGATCTTGGCGGTCTCGGCCATGAAGCGCACGCCGCAGAACACGATGATCTCGGCGTCCGAGGCCGCGCCCAGCTTGGCGAGCCGGTAGGAGTCGCCGATCATGTCCGCCACGCCGAGGAGGATCTCGGGGCGCTGGTAGACGTGGGCGGGGATGACGGCCTTCTTCTCCATCTTGAGCCTGTTGATGCGCCAGGTCAGCGCGGCCGCGCGCTCGAGCTCCTCGTCGCGGTAGCCGAGGCCGCCGAGCCCCTTGTCGGAGAGGCGCGCGGCCTCCTGCTCGATGTCGGACTGTGACGGCGACAGGGTCTTCAGCGCCAAAGATTGAGCTCCGGGTAGTTGCAGAAGATGCCGTCGACGCCGAGCTTGACGAGCTTGTCGCGCTCGGCCGGCGTGTTGACGGTGTAGACGAGCACGCGGCGGCCGCGCTCGTGCGCGGCCTTCACGATCCGCGCGGTCACCTGGCGCGCGCTGATGTTGAGGCTCTCGGCGTCGATGTCCTTCATCTCGCGCAGGGCGGTCTGCAAGGTCGTCAGGCCCATCAGGTAGCCGAGGCGGATCTTCTCGTCGAGCGAGCGCACCGAGTACAGCGCGGCGTGGTCGAAGCTCGAGACGAGCGTGCGCGCAGAGGCGTTCCTCTTATGGATCAGGTCGACGACGCGCTCCTCGATGCCGGGGTAGACGGAGGAGCCGCGCTTGATCTCGACGTGCAGCTCGACGTTCTTGGGCAGGATGTCGTAGACGTCCTCGAGGCGCGGCAGGCGCTCGCCGGCGAAGTCCTTGTCGAACCACGAGCCGACGTCGAGCGTCGAGACGTCCTCCCAGTGCACGTTCTTGAGGCGGCGCCGGTCGCGGCCGCAGCGCTTGAGGTCGTCGTCGTGCGCGACGACGAGCTGGTGGTCGAGCGTCTGGTGGACGTCGAGCTCGATGGCCGGCGCGCCCATCGCGAGCGCGCGCAGGAAGGCGGCCATCGTGTTCTCGGGCGCGTGGCCGCTGGCCCCGCGATGCGCGATCACGAGCATCGGGACAAGACCTCCTCGACGGCTCCGGCCTCGGCGTCGCCGTAGTCGACCCCGAGACGCTCCTCGCGGCCCGTGCCCGGGCCGTGGAAGTCGGAGCCCCCGACGGCGAGCAGGCCCTTGGCCTCCGCCCAATTCCCGTACGCGCGCACCTGGGACGGCGAGTGCCCCGCGTAGTTCACCTCGACGCCCTGCAGGCCGAGCGCGCGCAGCTGCTCGAGCTCCGGCTCCTTGCCGGCCGTCTGCGGGTGAGCGAGGCAGGCGGTCCCGCCCGCGTCGCGGATCAGCGCGATCGCCTCGGCGGGGCTCGGGCCCATCGACTCGACGAATCCCGGCTTTCCGCGCACGAGGAAGCGGTCGAAGGCCTCCTTGCGGGACTTGACGACGCCCAGGCGCTTGAGCGCGTCGGCGACGTGCGGGCGGCCGATCGTCTCGTGGGCGTTCGCGCGCACCTGCGCGAGCTCGATGCCGAAGCCGAGGCCGCGCAGGTTGTCGACGATGCGCGACGCGCGGACCGTCCGGCGCTCGCGGAACTCGGCGAGGCGCTCCTGGAATCCGGGGGATTCCGGATCGATGCCGTACCCGAGGATGTGGACGCGGTCGGCCGCGCCCTCGCCGGCGCAGTTGATCTCGATGCCGAGCCTCACGTCGAGGCCGTGTTCGCGGCCGGCCGCGAACAGCTCCGCGCCGCCCGACACGCTGTCATGGTCGGTCAAAGTCAGCAGCTCGACGCCGCTCTTCTTGGCGCGCGACACGAGCTCCGCCGGGGTCAAAGTCCCGTCGGAGAAGATCGTGTGGCAGTGCAGCTCGACTCTCTTGCCCACCCCTAGACCGCGACGACTTCCTTGATCTCGGGGATCTCCTGGCGGACCATGCGCTCGACGCCGCCTTTGAGGGTGGCCGTCGAGCTCGGGCACGTGCCGCAGGCGCCGGACAGCGTGACCTTCACGATCCCCGCGGCCTCGTCGACCGAGACCAGGGCGATGTCGCCGCCGTCGGACTGGATGTAGGGACGGATCTTGTCGAGGACCTTCTCGACGCGCTCGTAGGTCGTCATATGGGTTCTCCTATTTTTGGGAAGAAAGCTTCTCGAGCCAGGCCGGTTCGGCGCCGCACGCCCCGCCCTTCTGCGCGAGGATCGAAGCCAGGGTCACGCTTTCCAGATATCCGTTGACGAGGCCGCCCAGGCGGGTCCACACCGGCGAGATCGAGCAGTCGCCCTGGTGGCGGCAATCCTTCGTGCCCCGGTCGAAGCGCTCGCAGACATCCTCGAACACGGCGCCGTCGACGGCGCGCACCACCTGCGCGAGCGTGATCTCCTGAGGCGCGCGCGAGAGCGCGTAGCCGCCGGCGCTGCCGCGGTGGCTCGCGACGAGCCCCGCGCGCCGAAGCTTCACGAGGATCTGGCTCACGTAGTCGGCCGGGACGTTGTCGATCTCGGCCAGACGCTCCGCGGGCACCGGCGACTTGCCGTGCTCGGAGGCCAAGGTCACCATCAGGCGCGACGCGTACTCGATCGAGCTCGTGATCCTCATGGAATCCTCAGTACAGCCCCAGCTGCTCCTTCGCGTCCTCGGTGGCCATCGTGCGCGGGTCCCAGCCCGGCGCGAAGGTGAGGTCGACGTCGACGTCCTTGATGCCGGGCAGCTTCGTGAGCGCGGTGTGGACCGAGGCGAGGAGCATCGGCCCGTACGGGCAGGCGGGCGAGGTCAGGCTCATCTTCACCTTGACCGACGGGCCCTTCGCCGACTCGCCGAACTCGGCGCCGTAGACGAGGCCGAGGTCGACGATGCTGAGATGGATCTCCGGGTCCTGCACGGGCTGCAGCGCCGCGCCGACCTGTTTGAAAGTGGCTTTTTCCACGGTCTTGGTCATTTGGCCGCCTCGAAGCCCTGCATGACGGTGTTCCACCCGAGGGTGGCGCACTTCACGCGCAGGGGAAATTTCCGCACGCCCTCGAGCGACGCGAGCGGCTCGAGCTCCTCGGGAAGCCCGGCCACGTCGCCGTTCTCGAGCATGAGCTTCTTGAACGCGGCGACGAGCGACTTCGCCTTCGGAATCTCGGCGCCCTCGAGCGCCTCGGCCATCATCGCGGCCGAGGCCTGCGAGATGACGCAGCCGTGCCCCGCGTATCTCAGCTTCGCGACTTTTCCGTCGCGAAGTTCCGCCGTGATCTCGAGCTCGTCTCCGCAGACGGGGTTGATGCCGTGCGCGCGCAAATTCGCCGGGTCCACCTTGCCCTTGCGGGTGGAGGACCGGAAATAATCGAGCAGCACCTCGCGATAGAGGTCCTGCAGTTCCGCGTCGCCTTCCATCAGCTTACCCCCGCCTTCGGTCCCACCCGGAAGAACTCGAGCGTGCGCTTGAGCGCGCGCGCGAACGAATCCACGTCGGACTGGTCGTTGTACAAATAGAAGCTGGCCCGCGCCGTGCCGCCGCACTGCAGCTGGTGCATCAGCGGTTGGCAGCAGTGGTGGCCGACGCGCACGGCGACGCCCTCGAGGTCGAAGGCCGTGCCGACGTCGTGCGGATGAAGGCCGGGAACGTTGAACGAGACGACGCCGGAGCGCTTGGCCGGGTCCTTGGGCCCGAGCACCGTCATGCCCTCGGCCTCGAGGATCGCGCGCGCCTTTTCGGCGAGCTCGTGCTCGTGGGCCGAGATCGCGTCGAGCCCGACGTCCGAGAGGTAGTCGAGCGCGGGCGCGAAGGCGGCCTGGTCGGCGAAGTTCGGCGTGCCGGCCTCGAACTTGTACGGAAGCTCGTTCCAGGTCGACTTCTCGAGCGTCACGCGCGAGATCATGTCGCCGCCGCCGAGGAACGGGTCCATCGCGTCGAGCAGCTCCTCGCGGCCCCACAGCACGCCGACGCCGGTCGGACCGAGCATCTTGTGCGCGGAGAACGAGACGAAGTCCGCGCCCCAGCTCTTGAGGTCCATCGGCTTGTGCGGCGCCCACTGGCAGGCGTCGACGGAGACGACCGCGCCCGCGGCCTTGCCGAGCTTGATCAGCTCCAGGACGGGGTTGACCGTGCCGATCGCGTTGGAGAGGGCGGTGAAGGTGAAGAGCTTCGGCCCCTTGGCGAGCGCGGCCTTGACCTTGGCGAGGTCGAGGGTGCCGTCGAGCTCCACCGGGACGAACTCGAGTTTAATACCGCGCTCGGCGGCGAGCATCTGCCACGGGACGATGTTCGAGTGGTGCTCCATCTCGGTCGAGAGGATGGTATCGCCGGCCTTCAGGAACTTGCGCGCCCAGGAGTGCGCGATCAAGTTCAGCGACTCGGTCGCGTTGCGCGTGAAGATCAAGGTCTCGGGCTTCGGCGCGCCGACGAAGAGGGCGAGCTTGCCGCGCGCGGCCTCGGCCAGGTTCGTCGACTCCTCGGAGAGCGTGTGGACGCCGCGGTGGACGTTGGCGTTGTGCGTCTCGTAGAAGCGCGTGAGGAACTCGATGACCTGGCGGGGCTTCTGCGTGGTGGCCGCGTTGTCGAGGTAGGCGAGCGGCTTGCCGCGCACGAGGCGCTTCAAGATCGGGAAGTCGGCGCGGTATTTCGCGGCGTCGAAGCGGCTCATGCCTTTTCCTCCGCGGCCTCGGGCGTGCGGCCGTGCAGCGCGCCGGCCAGCGCCAGGCGCAGGGGCTCGAGGCCGACGCGGTCGATCATCTCCGAGCCGAACGCGTAGACGAGCAGGCGGCGGGCGTCGCCCTCGCCGACGCCGCGCGAGCTCAGGTAGAACAGCGCTTCCTGCGACATCTGCCCGACCGCGCCGCCGTGCTTGCACGACACGTCGTCGGCGTGGATCTTGAACTCCGGATTGGTGTTGACGCGCGCGTCCTCGGACAGCAGCAGATTCTTGTTGTAGACCTGCGCGTCGGTCTTCTGCGCGCCCGGCTTCACGTGGATCAGGCCGTCGAAGACGAAGCGGGACTTGTCGTCGAGGACGGCCTTGTAGAGCTGGCGCGTCGTGCCGCCGACGGTCGCGTGCTCGACGACGGTGTGATGGTCGGCGAATTCGGAATTGGAAAGGAGGGCCAGGCCATTAAAGGCGGCGTCGGCGCCCTCGCCCGCCATCGTCGCGCGCAGATCCTCGCGCGCGAACAGCCCGCCGAGGTTGAACGCGTGGGACTCGTAGCGCGCGCGGGAGCCGATCGAGACCTCGACGCCCGAGGTCAGGCGCCCCTGCGCCCCTGGCGGACGACGCGATAGTGCTTGAGCGCGGAGCCCTCGCCGAGGACGACCTGAGCGCGGACGTTCGTCCAGAACGGCGCGTCGCCGAAAGAGGCGTACTCCTCGACGATCTCGGCCGCGGCGCCGGGCTCCAGGACGATGAGGACGCGCGCATGAGCGGACTCGGCGCGATTGGCCGAGGACTCGGCGAGGTGGACGAGATGGATGGGCTTGTCGACGCGGACGTTTCGGCCGACGCGGACGACGAACCCGTCCCGGGCCTTCTGCGACGCCAGCGCGGCGAGCGGCAGGTCGGCGGGCGCGGCGGCGCCGAGCAGGGCCTTGAGGTCGCCGGCCTCGGCGAGACCCTCGACGCTCACGCCCTTGGGCAGGCTGAGGATGGAGTGCTTCGGCTCGAGGCGGCCGTTGACGAGCGCCGCGCGGTGGAAGCCGACGGGGCACAGCACGCGCCCGCCGAGCGGCGGCTGGGCGGCCGGCAGGCCGGCGGGCTCGAAGCGCGGGCCGGCGATGGCCTCGGACGGCGTGAACCGCCACCCTTCCTTCTGGGCGGCGAGGGCCTCCTTGATCACGCGGCGGCTCCCTGCTCGATCCAGCCGTAGCCCTTCTTCTCGAGCTCGAGCGCGAGGTCCTTGCCGCCGGACTTGATGATGCGGCCGCCGGAGAGCACGTGCACGAAGTCGGGGACGATGTAGTCGAGCAGGCGCTGGTAATGCGTCACGACGACGAACGAGCGCTTCGGGCCGCGCATCTTGTTGACGCCGGAGGCGACGATCTTGAGCGCGTCGATGTCGAGGCCGGAGTCCGTCTCGTCGAGGATGGCGAGCTTGGGCTCGAGCGTCGCGAGCTGCAGCACCTCGTTGCGCTTCTTCTCGCCGCCGGAGAAGCCCTCGTTGACCGAGCGGTTCAGGAAGACCGGGTCCATCTCGACGGATTTGGCTTTCTCTTTGATGAACTTCAGGAAGGCGCCGGCGTCCATCTCGGGCTCGCCGCGGTGCTTGCGCTGAGCGTTGTAGGCGGCCTTGAGGAAGTACTTGTTCGTGACGCCCGGGATCTCGACGGGATACTGGAACGCGAGGAAAACGCCTTCGCGGGCGCGGATCTCGGGGTCCATCGCGAGGAGATCCTGGCCCTCGTACGTCGCGGAGCCCCCGGTGACCGTGTAGCCGGGGCGGCCGGCCAGCACGTAGGACAGGGTCGACTTGCCGGACCCGTTCGGGCCCATGATCGCGTGAACCTCGCCGGGCTTGACCGTGAGGCTGAGGCCTTTGAGGATGGCCTTCTCGCCGACCTTCGCGTGCAGATCCTTGATCTCGAGCATATGTTCCTTTAGCCGACGCTTCCTTCGAGGGAGATGTTCATGAGCTTGTGCGCTTCCACCGCGAACTCGAGCGGAAGCTCGTTGAAGACCTGCTTGCAGAAACCGTTGACGATCATGCCCACGGCGTCCTCGGTGGAGAGGCCGCGCTGGCGCAGATAGAACAGCTGGTCTTCTCCGATCTTGGAGGTCGAGGCCTCGTGCTCGAGAGTCGCGGAGGTGTTGCCGACTTCGATGTAGGGGAAGGTGTGGGCTCCGCACTTGTCGCCGAGGAGCAGCGAATCGCACTGCGAATAGTTGCGCGCCCCGACGGCCGTCTTGGCGATCTTAACCTGGCCCCGGTACGCGTTCTGGCCATGACCCGCCGAGATTCCCTTCGAAATGATCGTCGATTTCGTGTTCTTGCCGATATGGATCATCTTGGTTCCCGTATCGGCCTGCTGATAATTGTTCGTCAACGCCACGGAGTAGAACTCCCCGACGGATTCATCCCCGAGAAGGATGCACGACGGGTACTTCCACGTGATCGCCGACCCGGTTTCCACCTGGGTCCAGGAGATCTTCGCGCGCGCGCCCGCGCATTTGCCGCGCTTGGTCACGAAGTTGTAGATGCCGCCCTTGCCGTTCTTGTCGCCGGGGTACCAGTTCTGGATCGTCGAGTACTTGATCGACGCGTCGCCCATCGCGACGAGCTCGACGACGGCGGCGTGCAGCTGGTTCTCGTCGCGCATCGGGGCCGTGCAGCCCTCGAGGTAGGAGACGCTGGCGCCCTCGTCGGCGACGATGAGGGTCCGCTCGAACTGCCCGGTCTCCTTCGCGTTGATGCGGAAATAGGTCGACAGCTCCATCGGGCACTTCACGCCCTTCGGGATGTAGCAGAACGAGCCGTCGGAGAACACCGCGGAGTTGAGCGTCGCGTAGAAGTTGTCGGTGTAGGGCACGACCGAGCCGAGGTACTTCTCGATGAGCGCCGGGTGCTCGTGCACGGCCTCGGAGAAGGAGCCGAAGATCACGCCGGCCTCGGCCAGGGTCTTCTTGAACGTCGTCGCGACGGAGACGCTGTCGAAGACCGCGTCGACGGCCACGTTCGAGAGCATCTTCTGCTCCTCGAGCGGGATGCCGAGCTTCTCGAAGGTCTTGCGGATCTCCGGGTCGACCTCGTCCATCGAGGCGAGCTTCTTTTTCTGCTTCGGCGCCGAGTAGTAGATGACGTTGTTGAAGTCGATCTTGGGGTAATGGACCTCGGCCCAGGAGGGCTCCTTCATCGTCAGCCAGTGCTTGTAGGCCCGCAACCGCCACTCCAGCATGAACGAGGGCTCGTTCTTCTTCTTGGAGATCAGCCGGACGATGTCCTCGTTGAGGCCGCGGGGGACCTGGTCGGCCTCGATGTCGGACTCGAAGCCGTATTTGTACTCCTTGGCGGCGATGTCCTTGAGGTCCTGATTGGCCATGGACCCAGTATATCATTCCTGACTAAAACAGTCAAGATTGCCTGGACAGGCCTCGTGCTTCCTGTTATAAAGCAGGGGTGAGCGACGTCGTCACCGTCCCCTGCCCGATCTGCGATTTCCCCGTCACGACCGAGGAAACCGGGTGCCCGCGCTGCCGGGAGGAGCGCAGCCTCAAGAGGCGTCCGCTGTACCTCGCCGCGGCGGTGCTGGCCGGCCTGGGGGTGCTGAATGCCGGCCGCATGGGCCGGGCCTGGGACGACTTCCAGAACGAGGTGGAGAAGGCCAGGCTCCCCCCAAGATGCGCTATGTCTCCGACGAGAAGCCGGCCGCGGGGGCGGCCGCGACCGCGTCGTCGGCTTACGTCTACCAGCCCGCGGGGTTCACGGCCGCGCCGCCGCCGCCCGCCCCCGCATCGCGTCTCCCGGACTCGCCGCGGCGGCGCCCGCCGCCGCGCCGGCCGCGTCCTCGGAGAGGGCCGAGCCCATGGAACGCCCCACCGAGGAACACGCGATCCCGACGCGGCGATTGTACGGCGTCGTCTACGACATCGAAACGCTCCGGCCTGTTTCCGGAGCGCAGATCAAGTTCTCGGTCAGCGGCGGCAACCTCACGTGGGCGACCAAGACCGACCAGCGCGGGCACTATCAGATCGACCTGATCGAGAACCCCCAGCACGTCATCCTCGTCTCCGCCGAGGCGCCCGGCTACCGGAAAGGCGCGCTCGAGGACTCGGACCCGCCGCTGCGTCTGAGCAAGGCGAAGAGGCGGCGCGCTCTCGTCGAGGAGACCACCGATCACGACCTCGCCGAGTCTCTCGTCCGCCTCGGCGGCAGCGACAACATCATCCAGTTCGACCTCGTGGTGTTCCCGGAGCGCCCGCGCTGACATGAACGAGTCCCTCCCCTGTCCCGGGTGCAGCACGCCCCTGCCTCCCGAAGCGACGGGCTGCCAGATCTGCATGCGCGCGCGCACGAAGCAGGAGATCGTGCGCGGCTACGCGTACCTGCGCGAGGAGCGCGCGCGCCGCCGCGCGCTGCCGTTCAAGATCGCCGGGGCCGTCGCGGTCATCGCGCTGACGGCCAAGCTGTCCTGGGACAACCGCGTGCGCATCCTCGCCGCGGCCGAGGCGGGCAAGCAATACGCCGCCGCGAAGTACGATAAGTTCATCGACGCCAAGTCGTACGCGCCCAAGGTGCCGGCCGCGACCGAGCCGCCGCCGGTCAATCCCGCCGATCTGCCGAAGACCGATCCGAAGTCGCCGTTCGCGTCGCCGCCGCCGGTGCCGGATTACCTGAAGCGGACGGTCGGCTCCGGCGCCGGCTCGGGAGAGGCCGGCCGCGGCTCCTCCGCGCCGGCGGAGGAGCCCGCCCCGCGCCCGCGCGGAAGACGACGCCGCCCGCGAAGACGGATTGGCGCGTGTCCGGGACCGTCTACGATCTGTCGACGCTGGAGTCCGTGGCCGGCGCCGAGATCGTCTTCACGCGCGACGACGGCGAGCCCGTCGCCACGGTCTCCGCCTCGGACGGCACCTTCGAGGCGGACATCGCGAAGGCGGGGTCCTGGACCGTCTCCGTCAAATCCGCGCACCACCGTCCCGGCCAGGTCGTGGACATCGACCCGCCGTACCGGCAGCGCGACGAGGATGAGCGGCGGGCGGTCGTGAGCAACCTCACCGACGGCGACCTCATCCCCGCCCCGCTGACGCTCAAGCGGTCCGCGTCGAAGGCGCGCGTGGACTTCGTCGTCGTGCCCCGGCGTTGGCCCTGACCCGGACGCCCGCGATTTGGTAGCGTCTCCCGATGTTGATTCGCGCCCTCGCCCTGGCCGCCCTCGCGGCCGCCCCCGTCCGCTCTCAGACCCCGCCCCCGCCTACTCGACCGGCCCCTATACGTCGGTCGCCTCCTTTAAAGGAGTCCATTTCACCGGCTGGGCCGCGGGCTCGACCAAGGCCCGCCGCCGCTTCGCCGGCCAGATGAAGTCCGCGGGCTTCAACGCCGTCGTCATCGCGCTCAAGGACTACGACGGCCATCAGTTCGTGCGCGGAGTGCCGCTCGCCGAGAAGACGGGCGCTTTCGTCAACGCGATCCCCGATCTTCCGGGGGCCGTCAAGGATTTCGAGGACCTCGGCATCTACACGGTCGCGCGCGTGGCGATCTTCAAGGACGACCATCTCGCGCGCGCCCGCCCCGACCTCGCGGTCCACTTCCCGGACGGCCGCATCTGGACCAACGACAAGGGCACCGCCTGGGTCGACCCGTACAAGAAGGAGGTCTGGGAGTACGCGGTGGACATCGCCTCGCGCGCGGCCGCCGCGGGCTTCGACGAGATCCAGTTCGACTACATCCGGTTCCCTTCCGACGGCAAGACGCGCCAGTGCCGCTATTCGCGCGCCGACCACACGCCGGAGACGGCCTCGGCCGCGCTGCGCGAATTCCTGATCTACGCGGGCGGACGGCTCAAGCCGCTCGGCGTCAAGGTGTCGATCGACACGTTCGGCATGACGACCAGCGTCGACAACGGCATGGGCATCGGCCAGCGCCTCGAGCAGATGGCCGATCTCGTCGACTACGTCTCGCCGATGATGTACCCGTCGCACTACGCGAAGGGCGAGTACGGCCTGCGCAACCCGAACGCCGCGCCGTACGAGACGATCCATCATGGGATCCGCGACGCCCTGCAGCGCCTCGGCGGCCGGACCGCGCCGATGCGCCCGTACCTCCAGGATTTCTCGCTGGGCAAGCCGCGCTACACCGACCCCTACGTGCGCGCGCAGATCATGGCCGCCGAGGAGCTCGGCGTCCGCGGCTGGATCCTCTGGAACGCCCAGAACAACTACACGTGGTCGGCCGTCGCCGCCGGCCCCGTGATCCGCCTTCCCCCGAAGCCCCCAAGCCGCCCAAGAAGAAGCCCGCGCCCGCCCCCGCCCAGGAGAAGAAATGAAGATCCTCGCGCCCCTCGCCCTCGCCGTCCTCCTCGCCGCGCCCGCCTCGGCCAAGCCGAAGGCTCCGGCGTGGTCGGCTCCATCGGTGCCCGCCGTCCAGGAGACGCCCCGGGCCGACGACGCGATGGGCGTGTCGATCCACCGGCTGGGCAACGGCCTGACCGTGTACCTGAGCCCGAACAAGGGCGAGCCGCGGATCTCGGTGCGCGTCGCCGTGCGCGCGGGCTCGAAGAACGATCCCGCCGACAGCACCGGCATGGCGCACTACCTCGAGCACATGCTGTTCAAGGGCACGGGCCGCCTCGGCACGCTCGACTACGAGAAGGAGCGCGGCCACCTCGAGAAGATCCGGTCGCTCTACGAGGATCTCTTCAAGACGAAGGACGAGGCCGCGCGCGCGAAGATCTACAAGGAGATCGACGCGGAGAACGGCAAGGCCGCCGCGTTCGCCGTGCCCAACGAGTTCGACCGCTTCTACCGCTCGATCGGCGCCGAGGGCCTCAACGCCTACACCTCCGACGAGGAGACCGTCTACGTCGTCAGCATCCCCGCCAACCGCCTCGAGGCCTGGGCCCGCGTCGAGGCCGAGCGGTTCAAGAGCCCGGTGTTCCGCCTGTTCCAGAGCGAGATCGAGACCGTCTACGAGGAGAAGAACCGCTCGATGGACAACGCCGAGCGCATCCTCCACGACGAGGTCGAGAACCGGCTCTACAAGCAGCACCCGTACGGCCAGCAGCCGACGCTCGGCTCGGTCGAGCACCTGAAGAACCCGTCCCTGGCCAAGATGTACGCGTTCTACGACCTGTGGTACGCCCCCAACAACATGGCGATCGTGCTGGCCGGCGACTTCGACCGCGCGAAGGCGCTCGAGCTCGTCAAGCGTCATTTCGGCGCGTGGACGCCGCGGCCGCTGACGCAGCTGCCGAAGTGGGAGCTGCCGCGCCCGAAGGCCGGCGAGAAGTACGAGGTCAAGTACGAGGCCGAGCAGAAGGTCGAGCTCGCCTGGCTGACCGTCCCCAGCGGACACGCCGACGCCGACGCGCTCGAGGTCATGGACATGATCCTCGACAACTCCGCCGCCGGCCTGCTGAACCTGCGCCTCAACCAGGCGCAGAAGGTCAAGGCGTCGGGCTCCTACCCGTCGATGCGCAACGACGCCGGCTCCTGGCACGCGTGGGCGCTGCCGAAGAAGGGGCAGACGCCCGAGGAGGCCGAGAAGCTGCTTCTTGAGGTCGTCGACGCCGTCAAGGCCGGCGACTTCACCGAGGACGACGTCGCGGCCGTCATCACCAACTTCGAGATGGGCGAGAAGGGCCGCCTCGAGTCCAACGACGCGCGCGCGGGGCTCATGGCCTCGTCGTTCGTCTCGCTCGAGCCGTGGGAGCGCTCGGTCGGCCGCCTCGACCGCATGCGCAAGATCACGAAGGCCGACGTGGTGCGCGTCGCCTCCAAGTACCTCGGCGCCGAGCGGATCGTCGTCTACCGCCGCGACGCCAAGCCCGAGATCCCCAAGATCGTCAAGCCCTCGTTCACGAAGATCGCGATCGATCCGTCCCGCGAATCGTCCTTCATGAAGGAGATCCTCGCGATCCCGGCTCCGCCGCTCGACCCGCGCTGGCTCGCGGCCGGCAAGGACTACCAGATCACGCCGATCGGCGGCGGCCGCCTGTATTCGGCGAAGAACCCCTACAACGACCTGTTCGCGCTGTCGTTCCTCTTCGAGCGCGGGTCGCGCGTGGAGCGCGAGCTGTGCTCCGCGCTCGACCTGCTCGACCTCGCGGGAGCGGGGCCGTACTCCGCCGACGAGTTCAAGAAGAAGCTCTTCGCCCTCGGCACGAGCCTCTCGTACTCGTGCGGCGAGCAGGAGTCGGGCATCCACCTTTCCGGCCTCGACCGCAACATGTGGCCCTCGCTCGAGCTGATGGCGCAACGCTTCGACTGGCCGAACATCGAAGCCGGCACGCTCGCCAAGATGATCGAGGTCGAGCTCGGCGCGCGCGAGGACGAGAAGAAGAACCCGGGCGCCGTGCACGGAGCGCTCGGCCAGGTCGCGACGCGCGGCCGCGACAGCGCCGTCCTCAAGCGCCTGAGCAACTCGGAGCTGAAGGCCCTCAACGAGGGACGCCTCAAGAGCTTGATCCGCGACTTCCTTCATTACCCGGCGCGCGTCGCCTACATCGGCAACCGCGAGCCTCGCGAGGTGGGCAAGCTGCTCGACTCAGGCCGCCGCCTGAAGCCCGTCGCGCCCCGCGTCCCGCTGAAGCTCCTGCGCCCGTCCACGTCGCGCGTGCTGTTCACGCACCGCGACATGGTCCAGGCGCAGGTCGGACTGTTCGCCGCCGATGAGACGTTCGACCCCGAGCACGTGATCGACTACCTCTATTACGCCGAGTACATGGGCGGCGACATGAGCGCCGTGATCTTCCAGGAGGTGCGCGAGGCGCGCTCGCTGGCCTACTCCGCGTCGGGCGGCCACACGACGTCCGCCGAGAAGGGCGACGACACGCAGCTTTGGGGCCGTCTCGGCTGTCAGGCCGACAAGACGCCGGAGGCCGTCAAGCTCATGACGTCCTTGTTCCGGGACTTCCCGGGCGCGGAGAAGCGCTTCCGCGAGACCTCGCGCTCGATCGAGGAGTCCTACCGCACGAGCCCGGTGCCGTTCCGCTCGATTCCGGGCGCCGTGATCGGCTGGGAAGACCAGGGCCTGTCCGGAGACCCGCGCCCCAAACGCTTCGAGCGGGCGCTCAAGTACACCCTGCCGGAACTGCAGACCTTCGCCGAGCGCTTCAAGACGAAGCCGCTCACGGTCTGGATCCTCGGGCATCGCGACCGCGTCGGCCTCGACGAGCTCAAGACGCTCGGCGAATTCGAGGAAAAGCCCCTCGACTCGCTGTTCCCCTACTGAAGAGGCGCGTCAGCGCGGCGCGGCCTCGACGTCGTCGCCCGCGGCGCCCGCGACGTCGAGCTGCTTCATCAGCGCCTCGCGCTGCTCGGGCGGCAGGTTCGCGTTGGCGAGCTGCTTCTTGATGTCCGCGATCGAGGCGCCGACGTCGCCGGCGACCTTGCCGGAGCCGGCGGTCGTGCCCCCTTCGCGGCGCCCTGGAAGTTGTAGACCGGGCCCGCCGCGCGGCCCATCAGTTCGCTGCGGCTCTTGACGCCGTAGGTCACCGAGGCGACCGCCGCGTCGCCCCCGAGGCCCCGTCGCCCGACGGAGCGGCGGCCGCGGGCTTCTTGGCGAGCTTGGCGGGCGCCTTCTCGGCGTCTTTCGGCTTCTCGCCCACCCTCGCCTCGGCCGACGTCGAAGCCTCGGCCGTCAGGTGCTCGGAGGCCTTCAGCGCGGGACGGCCGTCGGCGCGCGCGGGCGCGGCGGAGGCGGCGCGGGCGGACTGCGCGGCGTCGGCGGAGCCGGCGCGGGCCTCGGCGGGAGCGGCGGCCTCGATGGATTCGCCGCCGCCGACGAGCGGAGCCGGAGACTGCTCGCGGCGCTCCGACAGGGGCGCCGAGGGCCGGGGCATGGACGAGCCGAGATCGATCGGGGCCGCGGCGGGAGCGGGCCGCGAGGCCGACGCGCCGCCCAGGAGCTTCGAGTGGACGAACAAGGCGCCGCCGCCGATGGCGACGACCGCGGCGAAGCCCACGAGGCCCGCGCCCAACGCCTGGAGATTGGATTTGTTCTGCTCGCTCATACTTCCTCCTCCGCCGCCTTCAGTGTAGACCCCAGGGCGACGAGGCGCAAGAGGGAATGCCCGATTTAATCCGATTTTTACGGTCTTTACCGCGCTTTTACGCGGAAACGGACAATTGGGCCGACAGATCGGCCAGGACCTTGTCGCCGGGGAACCGGGCCGTGGCGGCCGCCGCGCAACGGGCGGCCTCCTCGGTGCGGCCCAGGGCGGTCAGGGCGCGGATTCCGTTGACGTGGAAGGAGCGCTCCTCGGGGTACTTGGCCACCGCGCGGCGGCACAGCGCGGCGCATTCGTCCATGCGGCCGCAGCGGCCGTAGATCGCCGACAGCCCGACCCAGGCGTAGGCCTCGTGGCCGCGGTGCTCGAACCACTCGCACAGCGCCTCGGCCTCGCCGTACATCTCGAAGGCGAGCAACGACGCGAACAGGTCCTCGAGATAGCGGTCGGCGCCGCCGTCGTCGGCCGTGACGCGGCGCAGGATCTGCAGAAAGTGCCGGCAGGGCGTCCACGCGTGGCGGCCGCCGCCGAGGGGCAGCCGCACGAGGCGGCGCAGGTCCTCGGGCGCGAACCGTCCCGCCTCGGGCATCAAGAGCAGGCGCGGCTTGTCCTCGCCGGGCAGGGGCTTGAGCCGCCCGAACGACAGCCGCGCGCCCGCCGGGATGATGAGACGCTCGAAGGGAAGCTCGTAGCGCTTGGGACCCTCGTCGGCGATCTTGCCTTCCGACAGGGCCCTCACCTCATTCCACGGCACCGCGATCGAGACGCCGGGATCGAGGAAAAGGCGGATGCCGGCGAAGCGCTGCACGCCGCGCAGCAGGCCGAACACCTGGCCGGGCATGTGGCCCATCCACAGGAATTCCTTGCCGCGCGGAGTCTTCAGCTTGCGCGCCGCGACGAAGTCGCGCACGCGGTCGCGCGCGGGGAACACCGGCACCCACACGCCGCCGAGCTCCGGGTCCTTGTCCGCCCAGACCGGGAACGACGAGTCGGGCGCGGCGACGCGCTTCATCTCTCCGTCCTTGAGCGGCTCGTCGACCGTGAGCAGATAGGTCTCCGAGCGCAGCAGCTCCTTGAACAGGGCCGTGCGCGGGCTGCGCGGGTCGACGAAGGCCCGCCGGATCAGGTGCTCGAGATTCTCGACCATCACCTTCACTTTAGCCCCGGAACCCGAGGGCGTCAAGGCCTATGGACGCGTCTTTTTTCGACGGGCGGGCCGCCCAGCGAGCGGTCCATCCCGGTCAGCGCGCACAGCAAATCCCCGACGGAGGAGGGCAGCGCCTTGAGCAGCGGGATGAGCTTCACCATCGCGGGCTCGCGCACATACAGACGGTCCGCTCGCACGGCCGAGACGATCTCGCGCGCGAGCGCATCCGGCTTCAGCCACGGCGCAATGGCGGGCGGCGTGCAGCCATTAAACATTCCGGTGTCGATGAACGACGGACAGACGATGGTCGTCTTGATGCCGCCGTGCCCGGCGCGGCGCAACTCCATTCGGATCGACTCGGCCAAGCCGACGACCGCGTGCTTGGTGGCGCTGTAGACGGCCATGCCCGGTACTCCCAAAAGTCCCGCGGCGGAAGCGGTCCACACGAGATGTCCCGAGCCGCGCGAGATCATTCCGGGAAGGAAGGCGCGCGCGACATATATATAGGAAGTGAGGTTCACAGCGATCTGGCGACTGATGTCCGATTCGGAGTTCTCAAGAAAGTCGCCAGGCGCGTGGACCCCCGCATTGTTGAAAAGCACGTCGACCGGTCCCACCTTGGCCGCGGCCTCCCGCACCGCCGTCGGGTCCGTCACATCGACCACCCACCCTTCGGCCATGACCTTCTCCGCGCGAAGCGCGGAAAGCGCCGCCTCCAGCCGTTCGCCGTTCAAGTCCCACAGCGCCACGTGGACCTGCTCTTTCACGAGGGCACGCGCGATCGCCAGGCCAAGACCTCCGGCGCCGCCGGTGATCATGGCCCTCTTACCCTGCATGTCGCACCTGGCCGCGCCCGCGGACCACGAACTTCTCGCACGTCAGACCCTCGAGCGCGACGGGCCCCCGCGCATGCAGCTTCTGCGTGCTGATCCCCATCTCCGCTCCCAGCCCGAACTCCCCGCCGTCGGTGAACCGCGTCGACGCGTTGTGATACACCGCGCCCGCGTCCGCTTCCCGCAGGAACTTCGCCGCCCGCGCCGCGTCCTTCGTGACGATGGCTTCGGCCAGGCCGGAGCCGTGCCGCGCGATGTGCCCGAGCGCCTCGTCCAAATCCTTCACGATTTTAACCGACAGGATCAGCGCCAAGTACTCCGTGTCCCAGTCTTTTTCGGTCGCGGCCTTGATCCCGGGCAGGATCCTCCGCGTCTTCGCGTCTCCGCGCAGCTCGACGCCGTTCTCCGCGTAGATCGCGGCCATGCGCGGCAGGAACCTCGCCGCGATCTTCTCGTGGACGAGAAGCGTCTCCATCGCGTTGCACACGCCCGGCCGCTCCGCCTTCGCGTTGAGCGCGATCCTCTCCGCCATCGCGAGGTCGGCCTTGTCGTCGACGTAGACGTGGACGAGCCCCTTGTCGTGCGCGAGCACCGGGATCATCGACTCGCGCCGCACCGCGACGGTCAGGTCGGGGCCTCCGCGAGGGATCACGAGGTCGATCAAGGAGTCGAGGGTCAGGAGTTCGCGCACGGCCGCGCGGTCGGGATCGTTCACGAAGCCGACCGAACCCGGCGGCAGGCCGGCCTTGCGCAGGCCCGCGCGCAGCGCGTCCGCGATCGCGGCGTTGGTGCGCACGGTCTCCTTGCCGCCGCGCAGGATCGCGGCGTTGCCGGACTTGAGCGCGAGGCCCGCCGCGTCGGCCGTGACGCCGGGCCGCGACTCGTAGATGATCGCCACGACGCCGAGCGGCACGCGCATGCGGTCGATGACGAGGCCGTTCGGCCGGCGCGCGAACTTCCGCGTCGTCCCGACCGGGTCGGGCAGGCGCGCGACCTGCTCGAGCGCGGCGGCGATCGCCTCGACGCGATTCGGGCTCAGCGTCATCCGCTCAATGAAGGCGGGCGGGCGCCCGGACTCGCGCACCGCCGCGAGCTCGCGCGCGTTGGCGGCGAGCACCTTTCTCGAGGAGCGCCGCAGGGCGGCGGCCATAGCGCGCAGGGCCTTGTTCTTGACGGACGTCGGCGTCTTGGCGAGGACCCGCGACGCGGCTTTCGCCTCTTCGGCCAGCTTTCGGACGTTCATGGCTTGAGAACCGCGAGATTGTCGCGATGGATCAGCTCGTCGGCGGGCTTGGAGCCCAGGATGGACTCGATCTCGGCCGTCTTGCGGCCCATGATCTTCTGAAGGTCCGCCGAGCCGTAGTTCGCGAGCCCGCGCGCGAACTCGGCGCCTCCCTCGGCGACGCCGATCACGTCTCCCGCCTCGAAAGAGCCGCTGACGGACTTCACGCCGGACGGAAGGAGACTCTTGCCCATCTCGGCGAGCGCGGCGCGAGCCCCCGCGTCCACCGATACGGTTCCTTTCGGCTTCGACGCGAATGCGAGCCACTGACGGCGCTTGGCGAGAGGCTTGTCCTCCGGCGCGAAGCGCGTCCCGACGCTCTCGCCGGCGAGGATGGCCGTCAACGTGCCAGGCTTCGTCCCGTTGGCCACGACGGCGCAAATGCCGCCCTCGGCCGCCTGCGCCGCGGCCCGGACCTTCGACTCCATGCCGCCGGTGCCCTTCGGTCCGGCTTTGCCGACGCGGGCCGCGGCCTTGCCGGAACGGACTTCGGCAATCAGGGCGGCGCCGGGAACCTTGCGCGGATCGTCGGTGAACAGTCCGTCCTGATCGGTGAGCAGGACGAGCAAGGTGGCGTCGACGAGTCCCGCCACGAGAGACGATAATCCGTCGTTGTCTCCGAACTTGATCTCCTCGACGGCGACCGTGTCGTTCTCGTTGACGACCGGCACGACGCCGAGACGCAGGAGGGTCAGCATCGTGTTGCGGGCGTTCAGGTAGCGGCCGCGGTCCCGCAGGTCGTCTCCGGACAGCAGCACCTGCGCGACGGTGGTCTTCGACGGCTCGAACGCGCGCTCCCAGGCGCGCATCAGACGGCTCTGGCCGACCGCGGCCGCCGCCTGCTTGAGCTGGACGCTGGGCCTGGCCTCGAGCTTGAGCGTCGCGCGGCCGGCGAGAATGGCGCCGGACGAGACGACGATCGCCTCGTGGCCCTGCGCGCGGGCGAAGGCGATCTCGGAGGCGATGCGGCCGAGCGTCTCGGAGGAGAGGCCTTCGCCTCCCCCGACAGCACGCCGGACCCGAGCTTGACGACGATGCGCTGCTTCATTCCGCCATCAGCGTATCAAAATCACTCGCGTCTTCGGCGGGGGCGAGGGGCGAGTTATCCACAAAAGTTCAACGTTGAACACGCGCGCCGCGGCGATGACGGCGTCGGCCCGGATATGGCAAAATGCGGTTCATGAGCACCCGCATCGTCTCCCCCGGCGTCCGGAAGGTCACCCAGCTCGGCAACCCCGTCCTCCGAAAAGTCCTGCGCAAGCTGAAGGCCGACGAGGTCCGCTCCGAGGAGATCATGCGCCTCGTCGAGACCATGGCCGTCACGATGGACGAGTACGACGGCGTCGGCATCGCCGGCAACCAGGTCGGAGAGGATCTCTCGGTCTTCGTCATGGGCCTGCCGAAGGACACCAAGCGCCACCCCGAGGGCATCGCGCTCACCGTCGTCTTCAACCCCGTCATCAAGTTCATCGGCGACGAAACCGAAGAGGACTGGGAGGGCTGCCTGTCGGTGCCGGAACTGCGCGGCATGGTGCGCCGCCACTCGAAGCTCGAGCTCTCGGGGCTTGGCCTCGACGGCAAGGCGTTCAAGAAGATCTACGAGGGATTCCCGGCCCGCGTGGTGCAGCACGAGACCGATCACTTGAACGGCCTCGTGTACCTCGACCGCATGGACGGCCTGAAGACTCTCTCGTACATGAGCGAGATGGGCCGGCGCGGCTAGCGCCATGCCCGTCGCGATCGAGACGAAGGGCCTCACCAAAGACTACCGCTCCCCCGTCAAGGAGCCGGGACTGTGGGGCGGCGTCAAATCCCTGTTCGACCGGAAGTGGAAGGACACGCGCGCCGTCGACGGCGTGACCTTCTCGATCGAGGAGGGCGAGCTCGTCGGCTTCCTCGGCGCCAACGGCGCCGGCAAGACGACCACGCTCAAGATGCTCTCCGGCCTGCTGACGCCCACCTCCGGCGAGGCGACGGCCCTCGGATTCACGCCGTGGGAGCGGCGGCCGGACTTCCAGCGCTCGATCTCGCTCGTGATGGGCCAGCGCTCCCAGCTCTGGTGGGAGATCCCCGCCTACGAGACCTTTAAGCTCAACCAGGCCATCTACGGGCTGTCGGAGGCCGACTTCCGCCGTCACCTCGACGAGCTCGTCGAGCTGCTCGAGCTCGGCGAGCACCTGTCGGTCCCCGTCAAGAAGCTCTCGCTGGGCCAGCGCATGCGCTGCGAGCTCGCCGCCGCGCTCCTGCATCGGCCGAGACTCCTATTGCTCGATGAACCCACGATCGGCCTGGACGTCGTCATGCAGAAGAACGTGCGCGAGTTCATCAAGGCCTACAACAAGCGCTCCGGCTCGACGATCATGCTCACGAGCCACAACATGACCGACGTCGTCGAGCTGTGCCGCCGCGTCATCGTCATCGAGAAGGGCCGCCTGCTCTACGACGGCGCGCTCGACCGCCTCGTCGAGCGCTACGCGGGCCACAAGATCATGCGCGCGCGCTTCACCGCCGACGTCGACGCGGCCGACCTCAAGTCGCTGGGAACGGTCGTGAAATATGAAGACCGCACGGCGACGCTGGAAGTCCCGCGCGAGAGAATGGCCGCCAGCGCCGCGGCGCTCCTGCGCACCTATCCCGTCGCCGACCTCAACGTCGAGGAGGTCGCGATCGACGACATCGTGCGGCGGCTGTTTACCCACGAATGAGGACTTACTGGGTCGCCTATCAGATCGCGCTGCAGGAGACCCTGCAGAGGCGGTCGACCTTGCTGATGGACCGCGTCGGCGGCTTCGCGATCGTCGTGAGTCTGTACTCGTTCTGGACCGCGCTCATCGGCGACAAGGCGACCTTCCTCGGCTACACGCGCGAGGAGATGCTGACCTACGTGCTCGCGCTCAACGTCCTGCGCTCGTTCGTCTTCACCGGACGCGGCTGGCAGCTCGTCGGCGAGATCTCGAGCGGCAAGATCTCCTCCTACCTCGTCCGGCCGCTCAGCTACCACGGCTACGCGCTCGCCCTCGACCTCGCGCAGAAGACCGTCCACGTCTGCGCGTCCTTCATCGAGGTCGGCCTGCTCGCGCTGCTCGTGCGCGGCGGCCTGTTCCTGCCGAGCGACCCCGCGACCTGGCTGCTCTTCGGCGCGGCCGTGCTGATGTCGTCGCTCCTGTTCTTCTTCCTCGAGTTCATGATCAGCTCGCTCGCGTTCTGGACCTCGGAGTCCGGCGGGCCGCTGTTCTGCTTCGAGCTGTTCCTCCAGTTCGCGGCCGGGGCCTTCTTCCCGCTCGACGTGCTGCCCGAGGGGCTGCGCCGCGCGCTCGAGGCGACGCCGTTCCCGTACATGATCTATTTCCCCGTGCGAGTGTTCCTCGAGAAGGTCCCGACCTCCGAGGCGCTGTCCTTGCTCGGTCGCGAGGCGATGTGGCTCGCGGCCGTGTACCTCTGCGCGATGGCCGTCTGGCGGCGAGGCGTGCGCTCGTACGCGGCGGAGGGAGGCTGATGCGGGCCGCCCTCTCGAAGTATTGGCGCATCTGGCTGCGCACCGCCTCGATGGCGATGCAGGCGCAGCTCACCTACCGCCTCGGGTCCTTCGGCTTCCTGCTCGGCAAGATGATGCGCCTGATGTTCTTCTTCGCGTTCATGGCCGCGGTCTTCAACCACGTCGAGACCGTCGCCGGCTACAACCTCGTCGAGACCGCGCTGTTCTTCATGACCTACAACCTCGTCGACATGACCGCGCAGATCCTCTTCCGCGGCGTCTACGGCGCGCGGCGCACGGTCAGCGAGGGCGACTTCGACTTCTACCTCGTGCAGCCCTGCTCGCCCCTGTTCCGGATGACCTGCTCGAGCGTCGATTTCCTGGACATCATCACGATCATCCCCGTCATCGTCATGACCGGCATGACCTTCGCGCGCCTGCCGCCCATCGGCTGGGAAGGCTACGCGGCCTACGCCCTGCTCATGGCCAACGGCGTCGCCCTGATCTTCGCGATCCACGTCCTCGTCGCGGCGCTCGCCGTGCGCACCCAGGAGCTCGAGAGCGCGATCTGGATCTACCGCGACGTGATGTTCATGGGCAAGTTCCCCGTCGACGTCTACGCGCCGGCCGTGCGCTGGGCGCTGACGCTCGGCATCCCGATCGCGGTCATGACGACCTTTCCCGCCAAGGCCCTTCTCGGACGCCTGTCCTTCGGCTGGATCGCCTACGCCTTCGC
This sequence comes from Elusimicrobiota bacterium, assembly GCA_023213235.1. Taxonomy (GTDB): domain Bacteria; phylum Elusimicrobiota; class Elusimicrobia; order UBA1565; family UBA9628; genus GWA2-66-18. Next base: position 3,114,346 of record CP096137.1, read on the forward strand.
CCTGACCGCGGTCGCCCTGCCCCTGTCCTACTGGTTCTGGCGCGACTCCGTCGCCCGCTACACCTCCAGCTCCAGCTAGCGGTACGGTGTCCGGTACGGTGTCAGGCCTTGCACTGTTGCAAAGTCAGGCCCAATAGTCGCGCATAGCCCGGCCGAAACGGTCCTCGCCGGGCCCGGGATCGCCGCGGCGGACGAGATCGACCAGACGCATCAGCGCTTTTTCCTGGTCGTAGGTCAGGTTGAACGCCAGCCCATAGAAACCGGTCGTCGCATCCACGCGTCCCGCGAGCCGCGCGACGCGCCCGGGCAGATCGAGCTTTCCCTCCTTCCACTCGAGGTGGAGGCGGTAGGTCGCGCCGACCTTGAGCATGCCCTTGAGCTTGAGGAGGCCGCCGCTGACGCTGACATCCATCAGCAGACCCTCGCCGATGCGCACGCCGCCCACGGGGCCGCTGAACACCTCGACCTTGAGGTTACAGGGAAAGCGGGCGTGCGTGCGCCGGGCCTTATCCATCGACTAAAGGGTACCGGCGCCCGGTTACGGGGCCATTTCGCGAACTTTGCAACAGTGCAAGGCCTGACACCGTCTTAAAGCCCGGCACTTAGGCGATGTCGAGGGAGGAGACGCGGAAGGTGGGGGCGCCGAGGGAGCCTTGGAAGGTCAGGTCGGAGGCGACGCCGTCGATGCGGGCGAGGAGGTCGAGCAAGGTGCCCGACATCATCGCGCCTTTGACGGGGCCGGCGAGGCGGCCCTTCTCGATGGCGAGCCCGGAGACGCCGACGGAGAAGGCGCCGGAGACGGGGTCGACCATGTGCATGCCGAGCACCTCGGCGACGAGCAGGCCGGAGGCGGTGCCTTCGATCAGCGCGTCGCGAGAGAGCGGCCCCGGAGCGAGGAAGAAGTTCGACGAGCCGGGGCCCGGCAGGCCGGAGTAGGAGCCGCGCCAGGCGCAGCCGTTGGGCTCGGCGCCGGCGCGCGCGGCGGTCGCGGCGTCGTGGAAATACTCGCGCAGGACGCCCTTCTCGATCATCGCCTTGTCGCGAGTGGGCAGGCCCTCGTCGTCGAACAGCGACGAGCCGAGGCCGCCGGGGCGGCGCGGATCGTCGCGCAGGGTGGCGAGCGGCGAGGCGACGGCGGTAGCGAGCTTGCCGGCCAGCAAGGAGCGTCCTCCCTGGACCTCGTCGGCCGACAGGAGGCCGGCGAGCAGTTCCAGGAACTCGACGCCGACCCAGGGCTCGAAGAGCACGGCGCGCCGTCCTGCCTTCGCGCGGCGCGCGCCGAGCAAAGACGCGGCGCGGCGACCGGCCTCGCGGCCCGCGGCGGCGAAGTCGAGGTCCGCGGCGCGGCGCTCGGCGCGATAGCTCTCTCCGATCAAGGTCTCGGCCCCGGCCGCGGCGGCGGCGACGAGCGAGACGCTCGCGGAGCCGCCGCGCTCGGAGGCGAAGAGGCCGCTCGTGCCGGCGACGACGACGGCGCCGCGGGATTCCCCGTACTCCGCGCGCAGGACGCCCGTGACCCGGCTCTCGGCGCGGGCGGCGGCCTCGGCCTCCGCGAGCCTCTCCTCGACGCGCTCCCAGGGCTGCGAGAACAGCGAATCGTCCCACAAGGTCGCGCCGAGCCCGGCGTCGGCGGGCGCCGGCCGCGGGCCGGGAAGCGCCCGGCGCGGATCGGCGGCGACGTGCGGGAGCTGCTCGAGCGCGCGGACGTAGAGCTCTTTGATCGAGGCGAGGTCGGCGCCCCCGACCGAGGCGAAGCCGACGCGTCCGTCGCGGCACACGCGCGCGCCCGCGCCGGAGGTTTCCGACGCCTCGATGCCGTCGCGTACGCCCTCGCGCCGTGACAAGCCCCGATCTTCTCCCCGTTCAAGGAAAACCTCGGCCTGGGTGGCCGCCGATTGGGCCTTCATCCAAGAAACGGCCTCTAGGACCAAATCTTCGTCCGTCACTTGACAATCACCAATGCCGGGGATATCCTGATTTGATGAGGCCCGAAATGGAAATCGTGAATGTTTTCGTCGATGGAAAACACGCGGGTAAAGTCTCCGTGCCCCGGGGCGCCGACGAACGCACACTCGCCGAAGCGGCCGCTACCCTGACCGAAGCCTCCGCGGCCATTCGATCTCGCTCCGTTCATGAAACGATTCGTCGCGGCGACAGGTATGAACTGATCACCGGGTTTCGCCCCGGCGTTCCGCTGACGGCTGAAGAAGCCGCGCGCCTGCCTGGCGCGAATTTCGTGCCTCATCCCTTCCACGGAATTTAACGCGCGGGAACGCGCACCCAGCCGGTAACCGTGCACGAATGGGTTCCATCCGGGGCTTCCACCCATTTCCACACTTCGACGCACCTCCACTCCGTCGGCGGTTGAGGCGGTTCGGGTGCCGGCTCGGGCGGCTTCTGGGGAGTCTCCGGCGGTTTTGGCAAATTCGGCGGAGGCACCGGAGTCGGAGGGGTGCCGGGCAAGGCGGTTTTTTGCGCGTAATCCGACCAAGCCTTTGCTCCCTCCGGGCTGTGGGTGTAGACCTGCAGATGCTTGTGCGGAGCGTCGGACATGACGGCGAAACGGACATCCGCCGTTGCGCCCTTGTCCCCGTTCCTGGGCGCGAAGCCGCCGATCCATGCGCCGTCCACCTTGGCGATCCAGTGCAGGTATTCACCGACGGGCATCTTGTCCTTGCTGTCCTTGAGATAGATCCCGGGGACTTTGACGACGACTCGCCCGATGATCGTCGGTTTCAAGGGATCAAGCTTGGGAACGCCACCCTCGACGTCGTAGTATTCGATCGCGTCAGCGCCGGCCGCCTCGATCGAGTTCTTGGCGGAAAATCGGAGTTTTGCCGCCGCTGCGGAAATCACGGCCGACGCCGGAGAATTCTTGACGACATGCTTATGCGGATCCGGAACGTCGGCTGCGATTACGATGCCCGAGATGAGCAGCGCGGCGACGGCGAGAATCATTTTCATATCTATCTCCCGAGTCCAGACCAGCCCATGTAGAGGAAGAGGAACGACGTGAGCAGGAAGAACATCCCCCACTTCTTCCGCTCGAGGGCGATGTACGCGTCGTTGAGGAGGTAGTCGCGCAGGACGGCGTTCATGCGCTCGATGAGGTCGGGGCGATAGAGGTAGCCGAGGCCGAGAAGGCCGGAGACGAGGCCGACGACGATCTTCAGCAGCGGGCTCATGCGGGGTCCGGATTATACTTGTTCATGGCCGCGTCGATCCCGGCCGAGACGGCGAGCTCGACGGCGTCCCGCGCGGCGTCGAGCGCGAGCTCGAGCTCCTGCTCCTGCGCCGTCGTGAAGCGGCCGAGCACGAAGGCCGAGGCGTCCATGCGCTCCGGCTGCGGCCCGATGCCCACGCGCAGGCGCGCGACGTCGTCGCCGCCGAAGTGCTGGATGATCGACTTCATGCCGTTCTGCCCGCCCGCCGAGCCCTTCTTGCGCAGGCGGATCTTGCCGAGCGGCAGGGCGAGCTCGTCGTAGACGACGAGAAGCTCGTCCTTCGCGACGTTGTGGTAGGCCGCGAACTGCCTGACGAACTCGCCGGAGAGGTTCATGTAGGTCATCGGCTTCGCGATCCAGAGGCCGCCGACCTTGGCGGCGACGCCCAAGCCTTTGAAGTCCTTCCACGAAAAGAATCCGCCTCGCCGACCATGCGGTCGGCGAGGCGGAAGCCCACGTTGTGGCGCGTCCGCTCGTATTCCGGGCCCGGGTTTCCGAGGCCGACGACGAGCTTGAGCGCCACCGAGGGTAAAGCTTACTTCCCTTCCTTCTTGGCGGGAGCGGCCTTCGCGTCGGCGGCCGGAGCGGCGCCGGGCTTGGCGATGACCTTCCCTTCCTCGTCCTTCTTGCCCTTGGTCGACGAGCTCTCGGGCTCGGCGACGGCGGCGGCGCCCTCGGCGGGAACCGCGGCGACCGGCGCGGCCACCTCGATCTCCTTGGCGACGACGCAGCGCACGACCGCCGCGTCGGCGGCGTCGATGACCTCGACGCCTTCCGGGAGCTTCAGGTCCGAGACGTGGATGATCTGATGCAGGTCGAGCGTCGAGATCTCGACGTCGATGTGCTGCGGGATCGCCGTCGGCAGCGCCTTGATGCGCAGCTCGCGCATGTCGATCGAGAGCATGCCGCCGTTGGTCTTGACGCCGATGGACTCGCCGACGAGGTTGAGCGGCACCTTCGCCTCGATCTTCTTCGTCAGCGAGATGCGCTGGAAGTCGGCGTGCACCGGCCGGTCGGTGACCGGGTGGCGCTGCAGCTCCTTGACGATGACCGTCTCCTCGCCCTTCGCGTGCTTCAGGCGGAAGATCGCGTTGGCGCCGCCCTTCTTGCGGCCGGCCATGAGCTCCTTCTCCGACAGCGCGACCGTGATCGGCGCCTTCTCTCCGCCGTACACGACGGCCGGGATGCGGTACTCGGCGCGCAGGGTCGAGAGGGCCTTCTTGGTGCCCTTCTCGGCGCGGACTTCGACGTTCAACGTGATCTCCATGACTCTGTACTCTCCTGTGTCTTAAACGAACAAAGCGCTGATGCTCTTGCCCTGATGGTTACGCGCGATCGCCTCGCCCATGAGGGGCGCGATCGAAAGGACCGTCAGCTTCCCCCGGCCAGCGCATGGACCGGGATCGAATCGGTGAGGATCATCTCTTCAAGAGACGATTTTGCGATCAAATCGTGCGCGGCGCCGCTCAGCACGCCGTGGACGCAGGCCGCGTAGACCTTCAGCGCGCCGTTCTCGCGGATCTTGTCGGCGACCTTGCACAGCGTGCCGCCGGTGTCCACCATGTCGTCGAGAATGAAGCAGTTCTTGCCCTTGACGTCGCCGATGATGTTGTAGACCGACGCCTCGTTGGGGCGCGGGCGGCGCTTGTCGATGATGCAGAGCTGGGCGTTGAGGCGCTTGGCGAACGCGCGCGCGCGCTCGACGCCGCCGACGTCGGGCGACACGACGACGAGGTTCTTGAGCGCCTTCTTCTTCACGTACTCGATGATGATCGGCGCGGCGTAGAGGTGGTCGACGGGGATGTCGAAGAAGCCCTGGATCTGGGCGGCGTGCAGGTCCATCGTGATCACGCGCTGCGCGCCGGCCTCGACGATGAGGTTGGCGACGAGCTTGGACGTGATCGGCATGCGCGGCGCGGTCTTGCGGTCGGCGCGCGCGTAGCCGTAGTAGGGCATGACGGCCGTGATGCGGCCCGCGGACGCGCGGCGCAGCGCGTCGACCATGATGAGCAGCTCCATCAGGTTTTCGTTGGTCGGGCGGCACGTGGGCTGGATCACGTAGCAGTCGGCGCCGCGGACGTTCTCCTCGATCTGAACGTTGATCTCGCCGTCGGCGAAGCGGCCGACGTGCGTCTTGCCGAGGGGCACGCCGAGGTACTTGGCGATGTCCTCGGCCAGCGGGCGGTTCGCGTTGCCCGCGAACACTTTGAGGCCGCGCAGGGTCTTGACGCCCTCCATCGGGAGGGGCTTCTCGACGAATTTGTGGGAGGGCATGCGGGGCTCCGGGCGCTCGAGGGTCTTGGCCATGATCAGGTCTTGTTCACCTGGCGCGCCCGCGCGATGGCGAGCGCCTCCTCAGGCACGTCCTCGGTCACGGTCGAGCCGGCGGCGACCTTCGCCCCGCGGCCGACCTTCACCGGCGCGATCAGGTTCACGTTGGACCCGATGAAGGCCTTCGCGCCGATCGTCGTCTTGTGCTTCTCCTTGCCGTCGTAGTTGCAGGTGATCGTGCCCGCGCCGATGTTGACGTCCTCGGCGATGTCGGCGTCGCCGATGTAGGAGAGATGGTTGACCTTCGAGCCGAAGCCGATCTTCGACGCCTTGACCTCGGTGAAGTTGCCGATGCGCGCGCGCGGGCCGATCGTGGACTCGGGGCGGATGTGGGCGAACGGGCCGACGGTCGTCTTCTCGAGGAGGCGCGACTGCGAGACGTACGAGAAGCGGACCTCGCACTCGTTGCCGATGATCGTGTCCTCGATGTGCGTGTACGGGCCGACGCGGCACATGCGGCCGATCTTCGTGTGGCCGCGCAGGATCGTGCCCGGGTAGATCACGGTGTCCTGGCCGATCTCGACGTCCGCGTCGACGTGGGTGGACTGCGGGTCGCGGATCGTGACGCCGGAGATCATCAGGCGCTCGAGCATGCGCTTGTTGAGCACGCGCTCGGCGGTGGAGAGCTGGGCGCGGTTGTTCACGCCCTGGATCTCTTCGGCGTTCGAGGACGTGTACGCGTGGATGCGCCCGCCCTTGGCGCGGATCGCCTCCATCACGTCGGTCAGGAAGTGCTCCTTCTTGGGACCCTTGGCCTGAATGTCCTTGAGGCCGTTGACGAGCGCCTCGACCTCGAAGCAGTACGCGCCGGAGTTGACCTCGGTGACCGCGAGCTCCTTCGGGGAGGCGACGCTTTCCTCGACGATGCGCTGGACCTCGCCGAGCGCGCCGCGGACGATGCGGCCGTAGCCCTTCGGGTTCTGCAGGCGCGCCGTCAGCAAGGTCGCCTGGCCCTTGAGCTGCTCGTGGGTGAGGAAAAGATTGTAGATCGACTCGTAGGTCAGCAGGGGCGTGTCGCCGCACATGACCATCGCGGTCTTGAACTTCTTCAGGAACGGCAGCGCCTCGAGAACGGCGTTGCCGGAGCCCATCTGCTTCTTCTGGTGGATGACCGACAGCGGGCGGGCGACGCCGATCGACTTGAGCATGTCGGAGGCGGCGACCTTGACCTGGTCGGCCTCGTGGCCGACGACGACGCCGATCGCGCCGGGCTTGAGCGCGTTGGCGATGCGCAGGACGTAGAAGAGCATCGGGCGGCCGCCGACGTGATGAAGGACCTTGGGGATGGACGACTCCATGCGCGTGCCTTGGCCCGCGGCCAGAATCAGCACGGCCAGCTGTCCTTGTCCCTTCTTGTTCGCGCTCATGTTCGTCTTATCCCTCTAAAACGTTTTCCCAGGCCTGGATTCGAACCAGGAATAACGGATTCAAAGTCCGCTGTGTTACCATTACACCACCCGGGAGTCTGCGCCGTTCCCTGCAGCGGCCTGGAGAACCTCCCGCTGATAGCAGGCGAACACTTTGCTCTCCAGTTGCGAACGAAAATCGACGGTGATCGGATGCGCGACGTCTTTGAAGGTGCCGTCGGGCATCTTCCGGGACGGCATGCACAGGATCAGGCCCTTGTCGCTCTCGATCACCTTCATGTTCCGCACCACGAAGCAGTGGTCGAACGTGACGGTCGCGAACGCCTTGAGCTTGTCCTCTTTGCGCAGGTGGACGCGGATTTCGGTGATCTCCAAGATGTTCAGCCGTGACAGCTCGTCAGATAAACCTTCCAGGGATACGCCCGGAGCCTTCTGACTACCCGCTCACCCTCGGCGTGCGAACCGACGAAGCCGAACACCGAGGAACCCGAGCCCGACATGCGCACGCCTCTCGCCCCCGTCGCTTCCATAATGCGCCGGGCTTGAGCTACTTCCTTCAAAACTGGCAGGTCCGCCTGCTCCAGGCGGTTGAACAGAAAACCGCCCCATTCCTCGACGGGGCGGCCTCTTTTCAGGCTGCGGACCAGTTTATCAAGTTGAGAGAGGTTTTTCAACACGTCCGCCCGGCGGCGCGGGGGCAAAGCGGTGTAGACGGGCCCCGTCGGGGACGGGAAGCCGGGCCAGGCCAAAACCATGAAGGGCAGGGACTTGGCGATCTTGACCGGGCGCAGGCGGTCGCCGATGCCGGTCGCCCGGCAGAAATTGGCGTCTTTCAGGAAAAAAGGCACGTCGGCGCCGAGCTTGACCCCGATATCGTGCAGTTTCTTCTTCTTGGCGGCCGTCAAATTAATCTTTAAAAGCCTGGCTAATCCGAGCAAAGTGCCGGCGGCGTCCGAGGACCCGCCGCCCAGGCCCGCCCCCATCGGGATGCGCTTGGTCAGGATGATCTTGACCCCTACCCCGACGTGGAAATCATGGTAGAAGGCGCGGGCCGCGCGCAGGATCAGGTTGTCGGGCCCCGCCGACAGGGGCTCGGTGCCGAGCTCGTCGATGATCTCCAAGGTCGGTTTGTTGCCGTTGACGACCTCGAGCTCCAGGACGTCGTAGAGGTTGATTTTGGCGAACAAAGTCGAGAGCGTGTGGTAGCCGTTCGGCTTCTTGCCCGTCACCTCGAGGAAGAGGTTCACCTTGGCCGGGCACTGCTGCTTGATGCTCACGGAAAAAACTCCGCCTTCGGCTCGGGGCAGGAGATCGCGAGCTCCCAAAAGCGGCCCTTCGTCTCCAGAAGACGCGGGACCTGGCGCTCGCGGGAGCGCAGGAAGTCGGAAAGCGCGACCGCGACGCCGTTGTCGGCCGGGGAGATCGAGCGCGCGAGCGCGTCGTCGAGATCGACGCGCCAGGCGGGGCGCATGAGGCTCGTGCGGCCCCAGCCGCGCTCCATGCGGGCCGGGCCGGGACTGAACGCCTCGCCGGACAGCGCGGCCGCGATCGCGGAGAAGGCGCCGTGCGCGGCGGCCTCGACGCGGCCCTGGTCGACGCCTTCGACGGGGAACTGGTCCATCGTGAACCCGCGCTCGTCGAGGCGCGCCCGCCACGCGGTCGAGAACATCGGACCGAGCAGCTCGAAAGACGCCTGCCGCGGCGCCTTGAAGGTGAACAGCGCCTGGCGCGAGACCGCGTGCCCCGCGATGCGTCCCTTGAGCTCGCACAGGCCGCTGAGCTTCTTGACGCCCCCTGGACCGCCGCGAGGTGTCGCCGCCACAGCTCGCCAAGCTCCTCGTCGGTCCAGCCCTTTTGGAGCGCCTCGGCGCGGGGGCCGGCTTTCTCGGACCCGAGGCTCTGCGCGAGGCGCCACGCGAGCCACGCGTCGCCCTTTCGGCCGAGGGCCTCCGCGGCGGCGGCGAGATGCTCCCAGACGGTCTCGTCGTCGCCGATCGCGCGCGCGGCGGCCTCGAGCTCCGAGACGGCTTCCGTGCTGCGCCCCTGCTTGAACAAAGCCCAGCCGAGGGAGTCGCGGTACGCGGCGTTCGTCGGCTCGAGTACCAGCGCGCGGCGGATCAGCTCCTCGGCCTCGGCGAGCTTGAGTCCGCGGTCGGCGAGCGAATAGCCGAGGTAGTTCAGCGCGGGACCGTCGTCGGGCTTGCCGTCGAGGAGCTTGCGGAACTCGGGCTCGGCCTCGCCGATCCTGTCCATCTTCTCGAGGATCGTCGCGAGCTGCCAGCGCGCGTCGCGGTCCTCGGGCTTGACGGCGAGCACCTCGCGCAGCAGCGCGACGGCCGCCGAGCGCTCGCCCAGGTCGTCGTGGCCGAGCGCGAGGTAGTAGGCGACGCGGTCGTCCTTCGGCCAGCGCGCGCGGGCCTCCTGGAGCGTCTTCATCGCCTCCTTCACGCCGCCGGACTGGAGCTGGTAGTAGCCGAGTCGCAGATGCAAGGTCGGGTCGTCCTTGAGCGCCGAGCTGTCGCGCAGGGAAGCCGCGGCCTCCTTGAAGTCGCCGCGGCGTTCGGCGTCGGAGGCGAGCCACGCGGCGGCGGCGGGATCGTCGGGCCGGCGGGCCTTCAGACGCAGGAACTCCGCGCGCGCCTCCTCGAGGTCGCCGCGCGCGGCCTCGAGCTCGGCGACGTGCGCCCACAGCTCCCAGTCGTCGGGAATCGACAGCAGGACCTTGCGGTACTCGACGATGGCCGCCGGCGTGTCGCGCGAGATCTCGTAGATCTGCCCGAGGCTCAGGCGCACCGGGTCCGACTCGGCCTCGTCGAGGAGATCGCCCGCTTGAGCTTCTCGATCGCCGCGGGGTAGCGCCGCTCCTGCGCGTCGAGCTTCGCGAGCTCGTGCAGGACCTGCGACGCGTGCTCGGGGTTTCCGGAGAGGAAGCGTTCGAGCAGCGCGCGCGCGCGCTTCGGCTCCTTCGGCGCGATGAGCTCGGTCAGCGCCATGATCGCGTCGATCGACGCGGGGTCGAGCTTCAGCGCGCCCTCGAAGGCCTCGACGGCCTCCTTCTCCTGGCCGCGCGACCAGAACACGCGCGCGAGGATCATCTGCGACTTGCCGTCTTTCGGCGCGAGCTCGAGGCGGCGGCGGGCCCACCTCTCCGCGCGGCTCCAGTCCTCGAGCTCGAGCGCGAGGTCGGCCGCCTCGCCGGCGAGGAACGCCGAGCCGGGATCGAGCTCGAGGGCCTTCTCGTAGGCGGCGAGCGCCTCGGCGTAGGCGCCCCGGCGCTCGAGCAAAGTCCCGCGCAGGTATTCCTGCTGGGCGCCCGCGGGGCCGGCGCCGCCCGACGACGGGGACGCGGCCGCGGGCAGGGCGAGCAGGAGGGCGAGGAGGACGGGGGTCAAGGGATCACGAGGTCGAGCAGGACGGCGTCGGAGCCGTCATCGTAGAACTTTTTCCGGCGGCCCACAACCTCGGCGCCGGCGGCCGCGTAGAACGCGAGCGCGCGCGCGTTCGCCGACGAGCACTCGAGCGTCACGCGCTCGGCGCCCTCCTCCTTCGCGGCGGCGACGAGCGCCGCCCACAGCGCGCGCCCGGCGCCCTCGCCGTCCGCGGCCGAGGCGAAATCGAGCAGGCGCGCCTCGCCGTGGCCGACGCGCGCCAGCGCGTAGCCCCGTCCTCCCTCGGCGACGAGGAACAGCGACTCGGCGCGCGCGAGCTCGGCGAGCAGGTCGGCGCGCGACCACTTCGCGGTGAACGGGCGGGAGGCGGCGAGCGCGCCGACCGCGTCGACGTCGGCGGCCGTCGCGCGCCTAACCGCGGGGCTTTTCATAGCCGGCGGGCTTGAGATAGAACGGCTCGAACGGCGGCAGCTTCCCGGACTCGAGCGCGGCGCGCGCAGGGCCGAGCAGGTCGGCGGCGCCCGTGTCGGCGTAGACGACCTCGAGGCCGCGCCTCTCGGCGGCGGCGCGCAGGGCCGGCCAGGCGTCCGGCGCCGTCCACGCGGCCTTGCCCTTCGCCTTGCCGCGGACGAATTCCTGGGAGTACACCTCGTCCTTCCAGCCGGGCATCGCCGCGAGCGCGCGCGGACCCTTCGCGCGTCCGGCCGCCGCGGCGAGCCGGCTGACCGCGATCGCCGGCACGCCGAGCTGGAAGCCCGCGGCCGCGGCGAAGGACAGCCCGACCCGGATGCCGGTGAAGCGCCCGGGACCGGAGGCGGCGGCGACGGCGTCGAGGTCCTTCCAGTCCAACTTGGCCTTCTTGAGAATCCGCTCGACGAGCGGCAGCAGCGCCTCGTCGTGCTTCTTCGAGGATTGCGAGAGGACGAAGGTCCCGACCGCGACGGACAGGACGTCGCCGGTGGCGTCGACGGCCAGGATGTTCATGGCAACGATTCTAGGATTTTACGGGACGCCGGGCCCGTCGCCTTCAGCGCGGCCGTCCGTCCGGGCGGCGCGTGCGCGAGCGTGAGCTCGAGCCGGTCCTTCGGCCACGACGAGCGCGCGGCGTCCGGCCACTCCACGACGACGGCGCCGCGCGGGTCGGCCAGCAGCTCGTCGAGGCCGAGCTCGCCGTCCTCTCCCGCCTTCAGGCGATAGAGATCGAGGTGATGGACGTCGAGGCGCTTGCCGCGGTAGAGGTGCGCGAGCGCGAAGGTCGGGCTGGAGACGCGGCCGCGGCAGCCGGCGCCGCGCGCGAGGCCGCGCGCGAAGGTCGTCTTTCCGGCGCCGAGCTCGCCGTGCAACAGGACGACGGCGCCGGGCTTCAGAGCCTTGCCGATCCGCACGCCGAGCGCGATCGTCTCCTTCTCCGACGCCAGCTTCAAGCGCACAGAGCTTTGAAGGCGTGCGGCAGATAGTCGGGCAGGTCGGCGGCCGTCATCGCCCAGGCCGTGAGCTCTTTCTCCGCGGCGTCGCCGGCCGCGCCGTGCAGCCAGGCGCCGAGCGCCGCGGCCTGGAACGGCACGTCCCCGGAGGCGCGCCCGGAGGCGAGCGCCTGCGCCCACAGCCCGGCGATGAGCCCGGTCAGCACGTCGCCGGTCCCGCCTTTGGCGAGACCCGGCCCGCCCGTCGGGTTCGAGACCGTGCGCGCGCCCGTCGAGATCAAGGTCTTGCTTCCCTTGAGCAGCGCGATGCCGCCGAGGCTGCGCGCGAGCTTCTCCGCGCACTTCTGCCTCTGCGACTCCACCTCCGCCTTCTTCATTCCCAAGAGGCGCGCGGCCTCCGCCGGGTGCGGCGTGAACACGCAGGGCTGGCGGCGGGACTTGATCATCTGCCCGATCCCGTCGATCTCCTGCTGCGCGAGGATGTTCAATGCGTCGGCGTCGACGACCGCGGGCGCGGGGATGTTCGACAGAGCGAGCAGGACGAACTTCGCCGCGTCGGCGTGCGTCGTGACGCCGGGTCCGATCGCGATCGCGGTCACGCGCCGCTCCTTGGCGAACTCCTTGACGCGCTCGATGCCGTCGGGGCGGAACGCGCCCGCGGAGTTTTCGGGAAGCGCCAGCGTCAGCGCCGCGGGCACGGCGCCCGCCACGACGGGAGCGACGCCCGACGGGGCCGCGACGGTCACGAGCCCCGCGCCGGAGCGCAGGGCGCCGCGCGCCGCCAGGATCGCCGCGCCGGCCATCCCGCGCGAGCCGGCGACGACGAGCACGTGGCCGAAGGTGCCCTTGTGGTCCCCGGCCTCGCGCGCGACGAGCGCCGCGCGCAGCTCCGCCTTTCCGAGAGGCTTGACGCTCACCGCGTCTCGGCGGACAGGAGCTTCTTCCAGCTCTCGGGGATGTGGGCGCGCGGGTGCGGCACGAGGCTGCCCATCAAGGTCCAGCGCGGCTTGACGGGAGGCGCCTTCAACGGCATGCCGGCCTCGTCGGGAAGACGGTCGGCCTTCTTCAGGTTGCACGGCCGGCACGACGTCACGACGTTCGTCCACTCGTTGGACCCCTCGCGCGAGCGCGGGATCACGTGGTCGAGGTCGAGCTCGTCGCTCGGCTTGCGCTTGCCGCAGTACGAGCAGCGGTAGCGGTCGCGCGCGAAGACGTTGTGCCGGGTGAACGCGACCTCGCGATGCGGGATGCGGTCGTAGCGCACCAGACGGATCACCTCGGGCACCGCGAAGCGCGTGGTCGGCGAGGACACGAATCCGCCCGGTACCTGCGCCCAGTTCGAGGACGCCGCGATCCAGGCCTGAAAATCGTACGGCGTCAGGTCCTCGTCGAGCGCCTCGGCCAGGCCCATATAAACCAAGGTGACCGCCCGTCGCCAATCGGCGACGGCGACCGCCCGGAAGGACCGGTTGAGCACGAGAGTGCGCGCCATGTCCCGCATAGATTAACAGGGGAAAAGCTTTAAATCAACGCCCCCACCCCTCGATTTGGCCGCGATTTGACCCCGTTTTGGGCCTCGTTTGCGCTCCAAGGGCCATAATGGGTCCGACGCCAGGAGGCGCTATGGACACCGGTTCCTTGGTCTGGTCTTACGCGGCGGCATTGACGGTCGCCGCCGTCGTGACGGCGGCATTCTCGCGCGCCATCGACCGCGTCCTTTATAAGCTGATCCCCGAGGAGGTCGCGCCCTCCTGGACGCAGTTCGTGAAGTTCGCCCTGTTCGTCGCCTCCTTCGCGGGCGGCATGCCCACGGGGCCCGGAGGCGCCTTCATCGACCGCAACGGTCCGCTCGTCACGCCCCCGTCGAGGGCACCGGACTCATGATGGTCATGCGCTCGGTCGGCGGCGCGCTCGCCGGCGCGTCGTGGATCTTGCTCGTGTTCTTCGGAGCCACTTTGACCGCCTACATGGCCGGCCGCGTCTGGTACGCGCTCAAGGAGCGCCGCGAGAAGGAGGCCGCCGAGCTCAAGATCCGCGAGGACGCGCATCGAGAGGAGAAGGCTCTGCGGGACGCCGCCTCCGAGAAGCGGCGCGCCGCGCCGGCCGAGCCCACGCCGCTCCGCCGCCAGGAGCCGAGCGAGGCCCGGCCCGTCTCGCCGAGGACGGAGTCGAAGAATCTTCCCTCGAAACGGCCTTAGACTGTTTCCAGGAAACAGTGATTATCAGCAGTGAACGATTTGGATATACTCGGGGCATGAAGATCCCGCTCGCCCTCCTGCTTTTCGCGCAGACCGCTCTAGCCGCCGACGTGCCGTACGAGGTCGTGAAGATGCCGCTGCAGCGCGCGAAGGCCGGAGCGGTCAACATCAAGGCCGCGAGCAGGTGGAACGCGCTGTGGAGCGCCGACGAGGTGAAGGCCTGCGGCCACGCCGTCCCGATGCCCGCGCCGCCGGCGATCGATTTCAACAAGCACGAGATCGTGGGAATCTTCCTCGGCGAGGGCGGTTCTTCGCGCAAGGATCCCGTCGTCGTCTCGGTCAAGGACTCGGCGACCGAGCTCGTGGTCTTCTACCGCGCCGACAAGCCGCCGAAGGGAACCGTCTCCGTCGCCCGCGGCGTCGTGACCTGCCCGCAGGTCGTGATCAAGATCGCGCGCACGGCCAAGCGCGTCCGCGTCGCCCGCGCGCCTTAGCGCGCCTGGCAGGCCGCGGACTTCTTGATGAAGGGCTCGGCCTTCCTGATCACGCCGCCGACGTACTCCTTCAGCGCGCTCCTCGCCGCCTCGACGCGCGAGGCCTCCGCGAGCTTGCCGAGCGTCTCGTCGTACGCCTTGTAGGCGACGTCGATGCACGCGAGGAACGCGTCCGTCCCGGACTTCGCCTCGGCGCAGGCCGTGATTTCGGCGTTGAGGCCTTTCAGCCAGTCGGCCATGGACTTCGCGTCCGCGGCCTGCCCGGCCTTCTCCGCGGCCTGCGAAGCGGACTTGGCGGCGTCCTTGGCCGCGTCGACGCCCTGATCGAGCTGGGTCTTCACGATCGCCGCGTTGAAGGCCTCGGCGTCGGTCTTGAGCTCCCCGTCAGCGCGTCGTGCTCGGCGGCGAGCGCGGAGCAGTCGGCGGCCGGCTGGGCGGGAGGCGGCGGCGCCGCGATCTCGACGACGGGCTTGTACGGCTTCGGGCGCTTGCGGAAGGGGTAGGCGATGCCCTTGCCGGCGTAGTAGAAGCCGGCGCCGATGCCCTTCACGAGGACCACCGGAAGGTCGACGACGAGGCCGATCGGCACCGTGATGCCGTAGACCACGGTGCTCAAGCCCATGCACAAGGGCTTGGACCCGCAGTTGTCGATGTTTTCTTTGTACTTGCCGACGAAATGCTTGCTCCACTTCCCGGCCTTCACGCCGGCCATCGGCGGTTCGCTCGTGCCGGTGGTGGCGTAGACCCCGCCGCCGCAGATGTCGATGCAGGCCTGGTCGCTGCACGGGGGCAACGTGGTTTTGCCGCAGTAGCACCCGCAGCTGACGGCGCGCCCCCTGCGCGAAGGCGGAGACGGACGATCCGATCAGAAAGACGGCGAGAATCAGTCCCTTGGACATGCGGCTATTATAATCCCGCTAAGTCGCGAGGTACAGCCATTCTTCACCCACGGCCGCCTCGGCGTGGGGCATGATCACGTAGGAGTCCTCCGACGCGCGGACGTCGGTGCCGTCCTCGTAGCGGACCAGGAGTTCGCCCTTGGCGACGCGGTCGAAGCCCTTCCAGGGCTTGGCGTACGAGCCCGGGCCCTTCTTGCGGATGTCGGCCGACAGCTTGAGCGCCTTCGGCGGGCGCACGGCCAGGCCTCCCGCCGCGACGCCGAGCCTCGCCAGCGCGTTGTGGGCGATCGCCTTCGCGAGCGCGGGGCCGCCGGGGTCGCGGTCGTGGCTCACCTCGACGGTGAGCGCGAGCTTGCCCTGCGACGTCGCGTACTCCGTCGTCGTCAAAGTCCCCTTCTCCGCGTACAGCGCGGGCCAGCCGGTGAGCAGGTAGTCGACGCCGAGGACCTCGGCCCAGGCGCGGCAGACGGGGCGCTCGTCGTCGAGGAAGACGAACGGGCGCGAGGGCTCCTGTGTGGCGTGCAGGTCGAGCACCGCGTCATGTGTCTCGATGAGCGAGGCGAGTTCGGTCGCGAGCGCCCCTCGCGCGAGCCGGGCTTGGGCGGCCGGCCCATGATCCGGTTGAGGTTCTCGTCGAGGTGGTGCTTGCCCTGCGCGAGCGCGGCCGCGTTGACGCGCGCGGCGATCGTCACCGCGCCCTTGAACAGCTTGATCTTCCCGGCGGCCAGATCGGCGGCGAGCGCCTCGAGGCCCAGCGGTCCCGGCGTCTCGTCGCCGTGGACGCCGCCGAGCAGGAGGACGCGCGGCCCGGGCGCGCCGGACTCGAAGGTCCGCGTCTCGATCACAGCTTGGTGGCGAAAGCCACGGCGTGGTCGCGGCCGTGCGAGAGCGCGAGCTTCAGCTTGGGCATCGCGCGCCCGTTGATGCGGACGGCCGGCCGGCCGTCCTTGCCGCGATGGACCGAGATCGCGGTCAGCGGGACCTCGGCCTTGCCGAGCGCCTTGTAGACGGCCTCCTTGGCGGCGAAGCGCACCGCGAAGTGCGGCCAAGGGTTCTTCTTGGCCTTGCAGTACTCGATCTCCGCCGCCGAGAACACGCGCGTCAGGAACTTGGGGTTGCGGCGCGCGAGCGCCTTGATCCGCCCGATCTCGACGAGGTCGACGCCGAGCTCCATCAGGGCCTCCCCAGGTACTCGAGCCAGACGACGTCGTCCCTGACGCTCGCGACGCGCGCGAGCACGGCCGTCTGATGCCACGACAGTTCGGAGGAGACGCGCCCGGGATTGGTCCAGACGATCGGCCAGGACTGGCGGCCGTCGGCGTAGGAGGCGGTCGAGGACTGGACGGTCACGTCCCAGTACACGACCTTGTTGAGGTGGGCGGGGTTCGAGACGACGACCTGCGGAAAGGTCAGGCTCTCGGTCCGCGCCTCGGCGAGCAGGGGCGCCAGCTGGGCGCGCTCGGCGCGGCGGTTCTCCATGTTCGCCAGGGCGTCGCCCCACGGCACCGTGACCAGGAACGCGCCGAAGAGGCCGGCGCCGAGCGCGAGCGGCGCGAAGCGCCGCGCGGCGGCGAACCGGCGCCTATTCGACGGTGACGCTCTTCGCCAGATTTCTCGGCTGATCGACATCGCAACCCCGCAGGTCCGCCACGTGATAGGCCAGCAGCTGAAGAGGGACTATGTTGACGATGGGCGAGAGGAGCTCGGGGACGGGCGGCAGGCGCAGCACCGCCTCGCAGTCCTTGAACTCGCCGACGCCCTCGGTCGCGAGCACGATCACCTGCGCGCCGCGCGCCTTCACTTCCTCGAGGGAGGAGATCGTCTTCTCGAGGAGCTTGGACTGGGTCGCGATGACGACGACGGGCATCTCGGTGTCGATGAGCGCGATGGGCCCGTGCTTGAGCTCGCCGGCGGCGTAGCCCTCGGCGTGGATGTAGGAGATCTCCTTGAGCTTCAGCGCGGCCTCGAGGGCGATCGGGTAGTTGACGTTGCGGCCGATGAAGAGGAAGTGCTCCTTCTTCGCGAACTTCTTCGCGACGGCGAGGACCTCCTTGTCGAGCTTGATCGCGGAGCGGATCCAGCCGGGAACCTTCACGAGCTCGTCGACGAACGCGCGGCCCTCGGCCTCGGTCATCTTGCCGCGGCCGATCGCGGCGTGGAGCGTGACGACGGCCAGCGACGTGAGCTGGCCGATGAAGGCCTTCGTCGAGGCGACGCCGAGCTCGGGGCCGCAGTGCGTGTACATCGTCCAATCCGCGGAACGAGTGAGCGCGGAGCCGACCGTGTTGCAGATCGCGAGGACCTTGGCGCCCTTTTCTTTCGCGATCTTGACGGCGGCCAGCGTGTCGGCCGTTTCTCCGGACTGGGAAACGGCGATGACCAGATCGTCGGGACCGACGGTCGTTTCGCGATAACGGAATTCGGAGGCCGTCTCGACGCGCGTCGGGACGCCGATGAGCTGTTCGAACCAGTACTGGCCGACCAGGCAGGAATGATAGGCCGTCCCGCAGGCGATCATCTGAACGGAACGGATTTTTTCAACATGTCGGCGTTCATGCCGCACTCGCGCTCGAGGACGCCCTTGAGCGGGAAGAAGCGGCCGCGCATCGTGTCCTCGCAGGAGGAGGGCTGGTCGTGGATCTCCTTGAGCATGAAGTGGCGGTAGCCGGACTTCTCCGCCATCGTGCGGTCCCACGTGATGTTGACCGGAACCTTCTCGAGCTTCTTCCCCGCGAGATTGAAGAACGTGGCGCCGTCCTTCTTGAGGACGGCCATCTCGCCGTCCTCGAGGAACACGGCGCGGCGGGTGTGCGCGAGGAACGCGGGCACGTCGGAGCCGAGGAAGGTCTCGCCGTCGCCGAGGCCGATGATCAGCGGGGACGCCGTCTTGGCCGCGACGATGACGCCGGGCGCCTTGGACCAAAGGACCGCGATCGCGTAGGCGCCGCGGACGTCGGCGAGGGCGCGGCGCACCGCCTCGAAGAGCAGCGGCTCGTTGAGGTCGGGCGTGGGCGCCTTGCCCGGCGGCTGAAGCAGCGTGATCTTTTCGGCCACGAGGTGCGCGAGCACCTCGGTGTCGGTCTCGCTCTCGAACTTGGCTCCGGCGGCCGTGAGCCGGTCCTTGAGCTCGAGATAATTCTCGATGATGCCGTTGTGGATGACCGCGACGGTGCCGGTCGGGTCCGTGTGCGGGTGCGAGTTCGCCTCGGAGGGCTTGCCGTGCGTGGCCCAGCGCGTGTGGCCGAGCGCGACGGAGCCCGAGAGCGGGTTGTCCTTGAGGACCTTGTCGAGGTTCGTCAGCTTGCCCTGCGCGCGGCGGCGCTCGATGACGCCGTCGACGATCGAGGCCAGGCCGGAGGAGTCGTAGCCGCGGTACTCGAGCTTTTAAGCCCGTCCATCAGGAGCGGGACCGCCTGCTTAGGGCCGACGTACCCGACGATTCCGCACATTAATCGATGGCCCTCCGCATCTCGGCGACGGCCGTCTTCAGGCCGACGAACACCGACCGCGCGACGATCGAGAAGCCGATGTTGAGAGCGGACATGTGCGGCACGCGCGCGACGGGCGCGACGTTGTGGTAGTCGAGGCCGTGGCCGGCGTGGACGACGATGCCCATCTCCCAGGCCATGTACGCGGCGAGCTCGAGGCGCTCGAGCTCGAGCTTCTGCCCCGCCTTCGAACGGGACTTCGAGTAGTCGCTCGTGTCGAGCTCGACGATGTCGGCGCCGATGTTGCGCGCGGCGCGCACGGCCGGGGCCTCGGGGGCGACGAAGAGGCTGACCTCGACGCCGGCCTTCTTGAGCTTCGTGATCGTCTTGGCGAGCGACTTGCCGTTGCGCATGAGATCCAGGCCGCCCTCCGTGGAGACCTCGCCGGGACGCTCGGGGACCAGGCACACCGACGTCGGGCGCGCCTTGAGCACGGCGGCGACGATCTTGGGGTCGTCGCAGAGCTCGACGTGCGTCTCGCCCTTGAGGCGGCAGAGCTTCGCGAGGTCGGCGTCCTGGATGTGGCGGCGGTCGCGGCGCAGATGGCAGACGATGATGTCCGCGCCGGACTGGCGCGCGACCTGCGCGGCCTGCACGGGATCGGGATCGATGTCCAGGCGAGCCTGGCGCAAAGTGGCGATGTGGTCGATGTTCACGCCCAACTTGAGCTTCGTCTCCGTCTTCATCCGCGTTTCTCCTGTTCCGTACCGGTCTCAGCCTGATAAACTTTCGCGATTCCCGCCGCGAGCTTCCTGTTCTCCGCGACGCTCGGGCCCTCGACGAGCACGCGCAGCACGGGCTCGGTGCCCGAGTAGCGCACGAACACGCGCCCGCGCCCGGCGAGCTTCTTCGACGCCGCGGCGATCGCGGCGGAGGTCTCGTCCATCAGCGAGATCGCGGGCTTGCTGCGCACGCGCAGCGCCGTCAGGGTCTGCGGCGTCGGCTTGTACAGCCGTCCGAGAGCGCTCATCGGCCGGCGCGACTCCCGCCAGGCCGCGAGCGTCTGCAGGCCCGTCAGCATGCCGTCGCCCGTCGGGGCGAAGTCCCGGAACACGACGTGGCCGGAGTTCTCGCCGCCGAGCGAGAGGCCTTCCTTCTCGATCGCGTCGGTGACGTGCCGGTCGCCGACGGGAGTCGTGACGGCCGACACGCCGAGGCCGCGCAGGTAGGAGAGGAGGCCGAAGTTCGACATGACCGTCACCGCGACCTTGCCGCCCTTGAGCGCGCCGCGGCGCAGCAGGCGCGCGGCGGCGGCGGCGATCAGCGCGTCGCCGTCGAGCTGGCGACCGCGCTCGTCGACGACGATCGCGCGGTCGGCGTCGCCGTCGAGCGCGAGGCCGGCGTCGGCCTTGCGGCGGCGCACCTCGCGGCTGAGCGCCTCGGTGTGCGTGGCGCCGCACCCGTCGTTGATGTTGCGGCCGTTGGGCTTGGCGCCGATGACGAAGACCGTAGCGCCGAGGCCCTCGAGCAGGGCCGGCGCGAACGCCGACGCGGCGCCGTTGGCGCAGTCGACGACGATGCGCGTGCCCGTGAGGTCGAGCGTCGACGGGAAGGCGCTCTTGAGAAAGTCCCGGTAGATCGACGCGCGGTCGGTCGCGGCGAAGGGCGGCTTCGGCAGCGCGGGCGGGGCCTGGCGCTGCCGGTTGATGCGCCGCTCGACGTCGAGCTCGAGGTCGGGCGCCATCTTGAAGCCGGCGCCGTCGAAGAACTTGATGCCGTTGTACTCGGCCGGGTTGTGCGAGGCCGAGATCACCGCGCCCGCGAAGCAGCCGAGCCGGGGGCCGAGGTAGGAGACGCCGGGCGTCGGGATCACGCCGAGGTCGAGCACGCGCACGCCGGCGGCGGAGAACCCGGAGACGAGCGACTTGAGGAGGGCGGGGCCGGAGCCGCGCGTGTCGCGGCCGACGGCGATCATCGGAGCGTGGCCGTTTAATTTGATGTTTTGGCGTTCGAGGAGGACCTTGGCCGCGTGATAGGCCAGTGCCCGCACGGCTTCCGGAGCCAAGGCGCCCTTGCCGGGAATGCCGCGGACTCCGTCGGTGCCGAAAAGAAGCCCTTCTATCACGGGTTCCTCTCGAGGGCCATGAGGGTGTCCAGGGTTTTCTTCGTCTCGAGCACGTCGTGGACGCGCAGAACGGAAACATTTCCGCTCATGGCGGCGTAAGCCGCCACGGCCAGCGAGCCGGCCAATCTGTCCTGGGGGCCGTTGTCCGGCGTGATCTTGCCGAACATGGACTTGCGAGAGACGCCGAGGACGACGGGGGCGATCGCGGAGAACTCGCCGGCGCGGCGGATGAGGGTCAAATTGTGGTCCAACGTCTTGCCGAAGCCGATGCCCGGGTCGACCCAAACCTGGTCCCTGCGGCCTCCGGCCGCGACGAACGAATTGAGAGTGTCTTCCAGGAACCGGAAGACCTCCTGAAAACAATCCTTGTAGGACGGGTTGGCCTGCATCGTGCCGGGGGTGCCGAGCATGTGCATGAGCACGATTTTTCGGCGCGCAGCGCCGCTTTGACCATACCCTTATCCGCGCGCATCGCGGTAACGTCGTTGATGATCGTGGCTCCCGCGTCGAGAGCCTCTTCCGCGATACGAGCCTTATCCGTATCGACGGATATTTTCACGGAGCCCGCTCGCTTCGCGAGCGAACGGATCACCGGAATAACTCTTTCTTTTTCAACGTCGAACGGAATGGAATCCGAACCCGGCCTCGTGGACTGACCGCCGATGTCGAGTATGTCGGCCCCTTCGCTGACGAGCTTGAGCGCGAGCTCGACGGCCTGCTCGGCCGTCGTGGCGCGACTGCCTTCGTGGAACGAGTCAGGCGTGCAATTCACGATGCCCATGATCAACGGCCTTTGCGCGCCCTTCGGGCGCGTGACCGAGTCGGGCTTCGTCATGAGCTCAATCATCCTTTACGCGCGGGCCGCGGCGAGAATCGTGTCGACGTCGTCGCCGCTCAGCACTTCGCGGTCGAACAGCGACTGCGCGAGCTGATCGAGAGCCTTCTTGTTGGCCGCGAGGATTTCTCGCGCCTTTTTCTGCGCGTCCATCACGAGGCGCTTGACCTCTTCGTCGACGAGCTGCATGGTGCGTTCTGAAAATGCGCCGCCCTTGTTGAGGTCGCGGCCCATGAACATCTCGGAGTCGGCCTTCTTGAGGGACAGCGGGCCGACGGCCTCGCTCATGCCGAATTCGGTGACCATCTTGGTCGCGTAGGCGGTCGCCTTGGAGAGGTCGTCGGAGGCGCCCGTCGTCACCTCGTTGAAGGCGAGCTCCTCGGCGGCGCGGCCGCCGAGCAGGATCGCGAGGCGGTTGGTGATGTCGACGCGCGACGTGAGGTACTTGTCCTCGAGCGGGAGCTGGAGCGTGTAGCCGAGGGCGAAGCCGCGCGAGAGGATCGAGACCTTGTGCACGGGGTCGGTGCCGGGGAGCATCTTCGCGACGAGCGTGTGGCCGCACTCGTGATAAGAAACGATCTTCTTTTCCCGGTCCGACATGATGTTCGAGCGCTTCTGCGGGCCCGCCATCACGCGCTCGATCGCCTCCTCGAGGTCGTGGAGTCCGACGGACTCCTTGTTCTTGCGGGCGGCGAGCAGCGCCGCCTCGTTGACGACGTTGGCGAGGTCCGCGCCCGTGAAGCCCGGCGTGCGCCGCGCGATGACGAGAAGGTCGGCGTCGACGTTCGTCTTCACGTTCTGGGCGTGGACCTTGAGGATCGCCTCGCGGCCCTTGAGGTCGGGGGCGGGCACGCCGACCTGCCGGTCGAAGCGGCCGGGGCGCAGGAGGGCCGGGTCGATGACGTCGGGGCGGTTCGTGGCGGCGATCAGGATGATGCCCTGGTTCTGCTCGAAGCCGTCGAGCTCGACGAGGAGCTGGTTGAGCGTCTGCTCGCGCTCGTCGTGGCCGCCGCCGATGCCCGCGAAGCGGGCGCGGCCGACGGCGTCGAGCTCGTCGATGAAGATCACGGCCGGCGCGGCCTTCTTGGCCTGCTCGAAGAGGTCGCGCACGCGGCTGGCGCCGACGCCGACGAACATCTCGACGAACTCCGACGCGGACGCGGAGAAGAACGGCACGCCCGCCTCGCCGGCGACGGCGCGCGCGAGCAAGGTCTTGCCCGTGCCGGGAGGCCCGAAGAGCAGGACGCCGCGCGGCATCTTGCCGCCGAGCTTCTGGAACTTCTCGGGGGTCTTCAGGAAGTCCACGACCTCACGAAGCTCTTCTTTGGACTCCTCGCAGCCGGCGACGTCGGCGAAGGTCGTCTTTTCTTCTTCTCGTCGACGAGCTTGGCCTTGGAGCGGCCGAAGGACAGGGCCTGCTTTCCGCCGACCTGGACCTGGCGGATCACGAAGAACCACCACAGGAAGAAGAACAGCAGGATGCCGCCGAGGTTCAGCGCGAACGCGTAGACGCCGCTGTGGTCGCGCTCGCCCTTGAAGTCGAGGACCTTGTGCTTCTCGAGGTCTCCGACGAGGTTCGAGTCGGGCAGGGGCAAAGTCCGGAAGGCCTTCGTCTTGCCCGCCGCGTCGCGGTACTCGCCGCTGATCATGTCGGGGCGCACGGAGACCTTCACGACCTGGCCCTCGCGGAGGCGGGACTTGAAGGCGGAGTACGGGATCTCCTCCTCGAGCGGGGTCGTCTTGATCCCGTTGAAGAGGGTCAGCAGGAGCAGAAAGCCGAGCAACCAGATCGCGAGCTGCTTCAAATTCTTGTTGTCCATCAGGTCCTCAGTACTCCGACGCACGGAAGCTGGCGGTACCGCTCGTCGTAGTCCAGGCCGAAGCCGACGACGAATTCGTTCGGGATCTTGAATCCCGTGTACTTGGGCTGAAAGGGCGTCTTGCGGCATTCCGGCTTGTCCAGAAGGGTGCAGACCTCGAGAGACGCCGGACGGTGGGCGCGCAGGGTCTCGGTCAGCGACGTCAGGGTCAGGCCCGTGTCCACGATGTCCTCGACGAGCAGGAGGTCCTTGCCCTCGGGGCTCTCCCGGAGGTCGAGCAGGGTCCGAACCGTCCCCGTCGAGGCCTTGCCGGCGTAGGAGGAGACGGCCACGAAGTCGAGCTGGACGTCGAGCTCCGGCCCAAGAGACCGGACGAGGTCCGCCATGAAGATCGTCGAGCCCTTGAGCACCCCGACCACGAGAAGCTTTTTGCCCTTGTAGTCGCGGGTGATCTCGGCGCCGAGCTCCAGGATGCGGGCCCGGAGGGTCGCCTCGTCTAAGAGCACCTTGCTGAGGGCGGGATGGACGGCGGTTTGGGGGGCATCGAAGGGCCATTTTACCTTTTCCCCCTCCCGCTTATCAAGGAAGGGCGGGCCCCCCGACCCCGGGGTGGACGGGGCCGGATTCGTCTGCTACAATTCGTCCCGTGCCGACCACCACCGAAACGGCGTTCTCCGTTCTCGTCGTCGACGACGAGCAGGACGCCCGGGCGATCCTAAAGGAGAGCTGGAGCGCGTTCCCGGCGTCACGCTCAAGCTGGCGACGGCCACCGACGGCGACGAGGCCCTCCACAAGCTCAAGGAAAACCCCTTCGACCTCGTTTTCCTCGACTACCGCCTCCCCCCACCAACGGCCTCGACATCCTCGAGAAGATCCGCCAGCACCACCCCAAGACGGCGGTCGTCATGACGACCGCCGCCGGCAACGAGCAGGTGGCCGTGGCCGCCATGAAGAAGGGGGCGATGGACTACATCACCCAGAAGGACCTGCGCCAGACCGACCTGGGACAGCTCCTGAGACGGGTCATCGAAATCCGCGACCTGGTCAACCAGAACATGGAGCTGCGCCAGGTCAACCAGATGAAGAACGAGTTCATCGCCAACGTCTCGCACGAGCTCCGCACCCCTTTGACGGTCGTCATCGGCTACGCGAACACGATGCGCGACGGCAGCATGGGGCCGCTCAACGACGCCCAGCAGAAGGCGCTCGGCTCGATGATCGATCGCGCCGAGGGCCTCATGGCGACCCTCAACAACATCCTGCGCATCCGCGAGGTGCACGAGGGCCGCAAGCAGATGCTGCTCAAGCCGATCGAACTCGGCAAGCTCGTCGCCGCGCAGGTCGAGAAGGCCGGCCGCGAGCTGCGCCGCCGCAAGCTCAAGCTCTCCGTCGAGCCGCTGACGTCCGAGGTCTGGGTGATGGCCGACGAGGAGAAGCTCGGCGACGTCATCGACAACCTGCTCTCGAACGCCGTCAAGTTCAGCCCGGTCGAGGGCGCGCTCAAGGTCTCCCTGTCCCTCGAGAAGACCAAGGTCAAGCTCTCCGTCGTCGACGCCGGCCCCGGCGTGGCGCCCGAGCTCCTGCCGCACGTCTTCGACACTTTTTCCGCCGCGAACCAAGGCCCGACGCGCGAGTACCCCGGCCTCGGGCTCGGCCTTCCCTCTCCAAGCAGATCGTCGAGGCGCTCGGCGGCCGCATCTGGCTCGAGAGCGAGGGCGCCGGCCGCGGCACGACGGCCCGCCTCGAGCTCCCGGTCTCCGCGCCGGACGCCCCGCCCGCCGTCGTCGACGGCTCCGAGACCGTGCGCAAGAAGCGCGTGCTCATCGTCGAGGACAACCCCGACCTCGTCGAGGTCCTCATGCTGTTCCTCGCCAGCGTCTCGCGAAACCTCTTCATCACGACGGCCCACTCCGGCTTCGAGGCGCTCGAAAAGATCGAGGAGGACCTGCCGAGCCTCGTCATCCTCGACGTCATGATGCCGGGCATGGACGGCTTCGAGGTGCTCTCGCGCCTGAAGCGCCTGCCCGCCGAGAAGCGCCCGCCCGTCATGGTGCTGACCGGCTACTCCGACGCGCTCGCGCGCGCGAAGGAAGCCGGCGCCGACGAGGTCATGCTCAAGCCCTTCGAGAAGAACGCCTTCGTGAAGAAGGTTCTGTCCCTCCTCGGCGCTCCCGCCGCCTAGTGCGTCTCCTGGCCGCGTTGCTGATCTCCTGTTCCGCGGCCGCCTCGGACATCTCGGTCTCCACCTCTCCCGTCGCGGCCCCCTCTGAGCCGATCCAATGGCGGCTCGGCTACGACAAGCCGAAGGACTCCACCGTCGCGCGGCGCTCGATCGGACTCGGACGCGTCCTCGGCGAAGGGCCCGTCCTTCAAGTCGGCGTCTGGAGCGGAGGCGGCGCGGTGATCGGAAGCGTCGCGGGCCCTCCCGGCGCCGTGCTCGGCGCCGCGGCCGGCGCCGTCGCCGGCCTGATCGTGAGCTGGTTTACTCCGAAGGAAGCGCGCAGCGACCGCTGACGAAGGTACGTCCGGACGACCTTTGCGCCGTGCGGCGGCGTGCCCGGACACAGTGACGCACGCTTCTTTAAGACCCCCTGGCGCGCCCCCCGCCCCCGCTATAATGCGGACATGGCGCGCGTTCTGATCGTGGACGACGAGGAGTTCATCCGCGACTTGATCAAGGAAGTCCTGCTCTCGCAAGGCCACGAGTTCGAGCTGGCCGACGGCGGGACCGCCGCCTTCGAGATCCTCCGCAAGAAGACCGTCGACCTCGCGATCGTCGACCGCAACATGCCCGGCATGACCGGCATCGAGGTCGTCCAGCTGATCCGGCAGAACCCGAAGACGAAGGGCATCAAGGTGCTGATGTGCACGGCGTCGAGCGTGACGAAGGAGATCGACGAGGCCTTCAACGCGGGCGCCGACGACTACATCCTCAAGCCGCTGAGCTTCCCGGCCCTGCTCGGCAAGGTCGCCAAGGCCCTGGCCTCCCCGCCAAATGAAGCCGACGGTTCTCGTGCTGTGCGGCGGCAAGTCCGCCGAGAGGCTGGTCTCTCTCGTGTCGGCGCAATGCGTCGTCGCCAACCTGTCGACGAAGAAGTTCAAGGTCCGCCTCGTCCACATCGACGAGAACAACGAGTGGGCCGAGGTCGCTCCCGCCAAGCTGTTGAAGGAGAAGCCCGCCGACCTTCACCGCGGCGGCGCGTCCCTGGTCCGCCTGCGCGCGGGCGCGCGCAACGTGGACCCGTGGAAGCTCCTGACCTCGCTCGAGTGGCGCAGGGACTGCGTGTTTCCCGTCCTGCACGGCCCGATGGGAGAGGACGGCACGATCCAGGGCCTGCTCGAGCTGACCGGCTGCGCCTACGTGGGCTGCGGCGTGCTCGGCTCGGCCGCCGGGATGGACAAGGAAGCGACCAAGCGCGTCTGCGCCTCCGCCGGAATCCCGCAGGTTCCGTGGGCCGTCGCGCGCACACCGGCGGAGGCCGCGGCCGCCGCGAAGAGGCTCGGCTATCCCGTGTTCGTCAAGCCGGCGCGCATGGGCTCGTCGGTCGGCGTCGTGAAGGTGAAATCCGCCGCCGGCATCGGCGCCGCGCTGCGCGAGGCGCTGCGCTACGACGACAAGGCCCTCGTCGAGAAGGGCCTGCCCGTGCGCGAGATCGAGACGGCCGTGCTCGGCGACCCGTGGGCGCCGCGCGGCAAACTGTCGCTGCGCGCGTCGGTGTGCGCCGAGATCAAGCCCAACGCCGAGTTCTACGATTACAAGGCGAAGTACCTCGATCCCGACGGCGCGAGCTTCATGGTGCCGGCGCCGCTGCCCGCGAGCGTCTCGACGCGCGTGCGCGAGGTGGCGCTCGCCGCGTTCCGCGCCCTCGACCTTTACGGGCTGGCGCGCGCGGACTTCTTCGTGCACAAGGCGACCGGCGCCGTGTACTTCAACGAGCCCAACACCTTGCCCGGCTTCACGCCCGCGAGCATGTACCCGCGGCTGTGGCGCGAGTCCGGCGTCCCGACTCCGAAGCTCGTCGAGACGCTCGTCGCCCTCGGCCTCAAGCGCGCCGCCGCGCGGCGCAAGATCAGCACGCGGCATTGATCGACGCCGCCATCGTCGCCGTCTTCCTCCTCGCCTGCCTGGCGCTCGGGATGCGGGCACGCGGCGAGGAAAGCGCCGAAGGCTGGATTCTCGCCGGACGCGCCCTCACGTTTCCCGTCTTCGTGATGAGCCTCGTGCCCACGTTCTACGGCGGAGTCCTCGGCATCGGGGAATTCACGTGGACCAGCGGAATCTCCAACTGGGTCGTGATGGCATTGCCGTACTACGTATTCGCGGGCCTTTACGCGTTCTTCCTCGCGGGAAAGGTCCGCTCCGCTCCGGGGCTGACGATTCCCGATCATTTGGCCGATGCGTACGGAAAAAGATGGCCATGCTCGGCGCCGTGCTGGTTTTCATTCTCGCCTCCCCCGCCGACGAACTGCTCATGGCCGGCGCTCTCCTCGGCCATCTGACGGGCTTCTCCCCGTCCGTCGCGTCGGTCCTCGCGGCCGTGTTGTCGTTGTCTTTGATTTGGCGAGGAGGTCTCCGTTCCGACGCCGCCGCCAACCGGCTCCAGTTCATCGTCATGTTCCTGGGCTTCGCCCTGATCATCCCCTTCGCCTGGCGCGCCGTCGGCAGTCCCGCCGCGATGGCCGCCAAGCTCCCGCTCGGGCACCTGAGCGCGACGGGCGGCTTGAGCCCCGCGAAGCTGATCGGCTGGTGGCTGATCGCGGTGTGGACGATCGTCGACCCGGCGTTTCACCAGAGGTGCGCCGCCGCCGAGACGCCGGCCGTCGCGCGGCGCGGCATCCTCGCCTCGATCGCCTGCTGGGCCGTCTTCGATCTGATGACGACGACGGCCGGGCTGTACGCGCGGGCGGCGCTGCCCGGGCTCAAGGACGCGACCTTGGCGTTCCCGCTGCTCGCCGACGCGGTGCTTCCCCCGTCGCGCGCGGGCTGTTCTTCGCCGGCGTCAGCGCGTCCTTGTTCGCCGCGCTGCAGGGAACGTCCCTGCTCGCCGCGGCGTGCCTCGGGCGGCAGCGCCTGCGCGCGGGGATCGTCGCGACGATGGCGCTGTCGCTTCTTCTGTCGCATCTCGTGCCGTCGGTCGTCGGGCTGTGGTACGCCGTCGGCTCGGCGACGATCCCGGGCCTTTTGCTGCCGATGCTCGGCGCGTACTCGCCGGCGCTGCGCGTGCCGGGGCGGTGGGCGCTCGCCTCGTCGGCGTCGGGGTGGCTCGTCTCGCTGTCGTGGGTCGCCCTCGGCCGCGCGCGCGGCGAGACCCCGCTGGGCGTCGAGCCGATGTATCCCGGCCTGGCCGCCGCCGCCGCGCTGTGGGCGCTCGGCTACGCCTCGTCGGCGCGGACGGTCCAGACGGCGCCGAGCAGGACGCCCCACGCGCAGCCGTAGGTCCACACCAGCGCCGCGAGCATCGAGCTCATCGCGCCGTTGAACATGCTCACGTGCCAGACCTTCGGCAGCAGGTAGGAGAAGAGCAGGGACACCCCGGAGCACGCGAGCGCCGCGACCGCCGCGCCCTGGAAGGCCGCGCGCCACGACGGGCTCGTCTTCGGGACGAAGACGTAGGTGCAGGAGAAAGCGGCGAACATCGCGGCGAACGCGGCCGGGTAGCGCACGACGGAGGCGAACGCGCGCGGCAGCAGCCGTCCCGCCCCGAGCCGCACGAGCTCGCCCTGCGCGAGCGGAAGGATCACGAACGCCACCGCGCCGAGGCCGATCGCCACGGCCCAGATCGCGAGGACGACGAACGCCTTGCCGCGGCGGCTCCAGCCGCCGGGGTGCGGACGCTCGGGGTCGGAGAAGAGGAAGTGGACGGCCCGCGTCAGTTCGTTGAGTCCGGAGGAGGCCGTCCACACCGCGGCGACGGCGGAGGCGGTGGCCAGGCCCCGGCCGGAGTCGGCGACCGAGGCGGCGAGCTGGTCTGGGCTCAGAGAGCTCTCGGGCGGGAGCACGTCGCGCAGAAAGGAGAGCAGCTCGGGCGCCAGGTTGGCGTGGAAAACCGCCGCGACGCCGCGCGAGACGACGATCAGGAACGGCACGAGCGAGACGAGGAAGTAGAACGCCATCGCGGCCGCGAAGCTCGGCAGCATCGTCAGCTTGCCCTGCAGGCGCCGCCCGAGCAGGCTCATCGCCGCGGCTTTGCCAGCTCCGCGCGCAGGGCCTTCAGCCACGCCGCGGCCGCCTCGGCGAAGAACTTCTCGTCGACGACGACCTCGTCGCCGAGGTAGTGCGCGCGGACCTGGTCGGGGCGAAGCTCGTCGCCGGCCTCGAGGGGTCGCCCCAGTAGAAGCCCACGGCGCCCTCCTTGTTCATCCCCGACCTGCGCGCGATCATCTCCTCGAGGCCGCCGCCGGCGGCCGTGAACGCCGCGGCCAGCGGCTCCCAGCGCTTCTCCAGCGCGACGCAGTTGGGCGGGTTTCCTGCCTGGACCGTGAAGGCGAACTCTCCGACTCGGATGGGCTCCACGCCGCTAGCTTATATTTTTAAGGGGCTTTCTTCGGGACGGGAACGCGCGCGGCGGGGACGTCCGACGGAGCGTACAGCGGAGGCTGCCCGGCCCAGGAGTCGACGCCGAACGAGGTGAGCTCGCCGTTGCGTATCCAGCCGATGAAGGTGACGCCCTCGAACTGGGCGCGGTGCTGGCCGTCGCGGCCGACCTTGCCGAAGAGCCGGCCGCCGAGCTCGGCCAGATGGGACTCGGACCAGATCGCTCCGTCGACGACGGTCTTCTCGAAGACGCCGGCCTGCAGCTCGTTGGTGAAGCCGCCCGTATGGCGGCCCTGATACAGGCGGTACTGGACGTACTTCATCCCGGGGAAGCCGGGGACCGGCTTCTCGAGCGTGACGACGCCGTGCGCCTCGGCGAGGGCCTTGCGGAACAGAGCCTCCTCGTGGGCGCCCTTGATGCCGTCGCGACGGCGCACGTTCGGGTTCGACAGCGACCACTCGTCGCGGTAGTGCGAGGCGGCCCCGCGGCCGAACTCGCGCAGCGCGGCGGGCGCGGGCTCGCCCTTCAGGAAGTCCGGCAGGACGCGGTCGTCGGCGGCGCCGACCCCTCGGCGCGGCGCTTGGCGATCGTCTTCTGCGCGATCGCGAGGTACGGCGCCACGTTCGCCTCGAAGTTGCGCAGGTTCGCCTCGAAGGCCTCGTGGAACTTCGCGCGGCGTTCGGCGGCCCAGCCGGCATCGACCAGGATCGACTCGAGGCGGGCGCGGAACTCCGGGTCGGCGGCGCGCGCGCGCAGCAGGTCGGCGCGCGCCTTGTAGACGGCGGGGTTGTTGCCCTCGAGCGAGACGAGCGGGAAGCCCTTCACGAAGATCTCGTTGTCGGCTTCGCGCGCGACCTTCGCGGCGTCGAGGACCTCGGGCCGCGCGGCCTCGAAGTCGATCAAGGTCGGCTTGCCCTCGCCCTTCGGGAAGAGGATGTTGCCGCGGTTGATGTCCTTGGCGTTGAGGACCAGGCGCAGCAGCGCGTAGTCGGCTCGCTGCTCGGGCGTGAGCTTGGCGATGCGCGCGGGGTCGGGCGCGGCCGGAGCGCCTTTCGTCAGCACCCAGATCTCGCCGCGGTGCTCGATCGTCAGCGCCTCGGGCGCGACGTGAAACGTCTCCGGGAATGCCTGACGGACGATCTCCCGGATCGCGAGCTCGTTGCCGGCGCGCTCCTCGGGCTTCAGCGCGCGCAGGCTGTCGTCGATGGACTCGTTGAGCTTCTTCGAGACGCGCTTGAGGTACCAGTCCGCGCCGCCGATCTCGACGCGCACGGCGTCGCCGGCCAGGCCCTCCGAGGTCTTGGCGAGAAGGTGCACTCCGTCGCGCGCGCCGAGGTAGGCCGCGGCCTCGCCGAGGTCGGTGAAGCGGCGGCTGCGCGCGCGCTCCGCGGGCGGCGGGCGGACGCCGTCGCCGGCGGCCATCGCCGCGCTGAGCTCCTCGGCGAGCTTTTGCGCCATGGGAACCTGGTTGCGCGCCATCGCGGCCTGGCGCGGATCGGGCAGGCGGGCGGGGCGCTCGAGGACGCCGGAGGCGATCATGCGAGTCTCGAGGCCCTCGGGGCCCTTCAGCGACTGCCAATGGGACGAGAGCGCGTCGATGTCTCCGCGCAGGGTCGTCTTCAACGACGGCGTGAGCACGAACTCCGCGCGCCCTCCCTTCCCGACCCGGACGTACGCCTCGACGCCGCCGAGACCCGCCCGGCCGAGCGCGGTGACCGCGTCGTTGTAGGACTGCCAGTCGGCCTGCGCGATTTTCTCGCCGCCGCGCAGCTGCGAGAGAGGAACGAACCCCTCGGGCAGCGCCTCGTACACCGCGACCAGGCGTCCCTCAGCCGCCGCCCCTTGATCTGGCCGAAATCGAGCGCGACTCCCGAAGACCTCCCGCCAGCCTGCCGGTCGAGAGCGACGGGATCGATCGCCCCCTCGTAGAGAGGCCGGGCCACGGTGACGTTCGCAGGCAGCCGAACCTCGCGCATCGCCGCGGCGGCGCGGCCGGCGTTCGGCGACGCGCCGATCTCGACGCGCACCGCGGCGCCGCCCGCCTCCCCGGCGTACTGGCCGGCCCTGCCGGGCGCCGCGCCCGTCAGGCGCAGGCCTTCGGGAAGCGCGGGCAGCGGCTTGCCGCCGAGCTCCACGAGCGCGGGCGTGCGCGCGGCGGACGCCGCCGCTTGCCGCTCGCCGGCCGACGCGGCGGGCTTGCCGCCGAACAGGCCGAAGAAGCCCGCTCCGACGCTCTCGGCGCGCGGCGCGGGGCCGGCGTCGGCCCGGGAGACGCGCAGGCCGCCGCCGAGGTCCTCGATGTGGACGCCGCTCTCGCGCAAAGTCAGCCGCGCGTGCTTCGGCGCGACGCCGGGGCCGAACTGGAAGCGGCCGGGCGCCTCGGCGCCGAGCACGACCTCGACGCCCTGGCGCAGCGCCTTGAACTGGGACGGGTTGGCCGGATCGAGCACGACGTGGGAGATCGCGGGCATGAGGTCCTGCTCGAGCTGCGGGAAGCGGGACTTGAGTTCGGCGCGCGAGAGGACCTCGAGCGTCTTGCCGCCGAACTGCACGACGACGCCCCCTCGCGCGGGGCCAGGACGGGGCGCGCCAACGGAGCCTCGGGCGCGCCACCGGACACGAGCACGGTGCCGTTGCGCGAGCCGACGTCCTCGACGCGGATCGCCGGGCTGCCGCCGTCG
This sequence comes from Elusimicrobiota bacterium, assembly GCA_023213235.1. Lineage (GTDB taxonomy): Bacteria > Elusimicrobiota > Elusimicrobia > UBA1565 > UBA9628 > GWA2-66-18. The sequence continues at coordinate 3,147,097 of CP096137.1, forward strand.
GAGACCACCGTGACCTTCAAATGGCGGCCGGAGACCTGCTGGGCGAGCTCGAATCGTCCCGGGGCCGAGCGCCCGAGCTCGAACGTGTCGTTGAGGCGCAGACCCTTGAGCTGGGCGGGGTTTTGCGGGTCGACGAGCACGTGCGTGACGCGCGGATCGCCGATCGTCGCCGCGACGCCCGGCAGGCGCCGGGCCAGGTCGGCGCGCGAGAGCACCTCGAGGACCTTGCCGTTCTCGCCGCCGATGCGCAGAGTGATCGGGCCTTTATAGGGAACGTCGACCGGCGAGCCCGCCGCCAGCGGGCCGTTGCGGGCTTCGGGCGCGGCGCGCGGCGCCGCCTCGGGACGGGCCGCGACCGCGGCGACCTCGGGCAGCGGGGCCGGCTGGGCGAGCGGCTCCCGGATCTTGTTCGTCGTCGGGTCGAAGCGGTCCGCCGTGTGGAACTCGCGGCCCTCGCGGATCGCCTTCTGGAAGAACGGCTTGAAGGAGGACTCCGTCGCGCCCTGCAGCAGGATGTCGAGGTAGCCGGGGCTGCGTATCTCGAACCCGAGGCGGGCGACCATCGAGTTCATCATCGGTCCGTACAGCCCCCAGTTGCCGTTCTTGAACTGGCGGAACGCCGCCGCGACGCGGCCGAAGTCGGCCACGGCGTCGAGGCTCTGGGTCAGCAGCGCCTCGTACTCCGGGCGCGACTTGTAGCCGGCGGGATCGGCGGCCTTCAGCGCTTCGAGACGGACGACGAGCTCGGAGTACCGGCCGAGCTGCCCCTCGAGGGCCTTGTAGTAGGTCTCGCGCATGCCCGGGATCGAGGAGTCGGGATAGAAGTAGCGGCTGCCGAGGAACAGCGGCTGCATGTTCTCCGGGATGCCGGGCAGCGGGACATGGCCGTCCTTGTTGGCCTCGAGGCCGAAGCGCTTCACGTAGTCGCGGGTGACCTGCGCGCGCCCGTTGCTCGGCGCGCCCTCCGGAGCGTACTGACCGCCCTGGCCCTTGCCGATCTCGCCTTTGCCGGCGTAGAGATGGTGCATCGACTCCATCGCCTGCTTGAGCGGCATGTTCCCCTCGCGGCCCTCGAGCCAGCGGTTGAAGAGATCGTTGGCGGCGCGCGAGTTCTGGACGAAGACCGGCGAGTTCGGGAAGTCCGGCGTGCGCGCGAAGTTCTGCTCGAAGCGGCGGCGGGCGGCGGCCTCCGTCTCGGCGGGAAGGGCCGGGCGGGCCCCGACGCCCTCGCGGCGCGGCGCGGCGGCGAAGGCGACGTCCGCGGCGGCCTCGCCTCGCGCGACGGGGTCGGCGTCGCCGGCCTTCAAGGCCGCGTCGAGCTCGCGGAAGCCGCGCAGATTCGACTCGAACGTGCGGCCGTAGACCTCCGGAAGCTTCGCGAACGCCTCCGCGCGGCCCGGCAGCTTGAGCTTGACGCCGAAGCGCCGCGCCAGCGCCATGTCGTGGGAGAAGGAGGCCGGCTCGCCGATGACGCCGAGGAAGTCGGCGGTGCCGAGCTTCTGGACGTTCATCTGAGCCTTGCCGCCGGTCGCCGTGTTGATCTCGTTGACGAGCCCTTCGACGACCTTGTGCGCTCCGCGGAAGCCCTCGGTCGCGTACCAGCTCGACTTGTCGGCGTACTCCGACAGGAGGGCCGCCTCGCGCAGCACGAAGCGGCGGTCGCCCGGCGACAGGCCCTCGAGCATCTCGGTGTAGCGCGCGAGCGGGCTCTTCTCGGCGTACGCCGGGCTCGGGTGCTTCTCGGCGAACGGGAACTCGGTGCGCTGGATCATCGCCTCGGCCATCTTGAGCTGGGACTCGCTCCACCCGAAGCGCTCCTTGAGCACCGAGCGGCCCGTCTCGCCGTTGAGCGAGCGCGTCCCCGCGAAGTCGGCGCGCAGCGCCTCGATCGTGGCCGGCACGCGCGCGGGCATGCCGCCCGCGCGGGACGGATCGAAGTCGTGGAGCAGGGCGACCTCGGAGACGAACTTCGCGTCGGCCGCGCCGAGGCCGCGCGCCTTGGCGAACTCCCCGGCCATGTCGGCGACCTTCACCGTGTGCTGCCAGTCGTGGTAGACGCCGCCCGAGGCGGGCTCCGGGTGCGCGGCGCGGATCTCGGCCGCGGAGAAGTACTTCTCGTAGCGGACCGGGTCCGGCGCCGCGCCGACGCGCTCGGCGCGGCCGCGCGCGATCACGGGCTCGGCGCGCCGCGAGAGCTTGGCGAGGTCGGCCAGCACCGACTCGTAGTAGGTGCGCAGCGGATCCGGGCGGCCGAGGGCGCGATCGACGAGGCCGGGCTTGGCGACGCGCGAGACCTCGCCGGCGTCGAGCACCCAGGCCTTCTCGGGGCCCGCGCCCGCCGCGCGGCCGATCGAGAGGTTCTCGCTCATCTTCACGCGGTCCTCGAGCTTGATGCGCCCGGCGATCAGGTCCTCGAAGAGAGCGCGCGTCTCGGCGAGCGCGCGCGAGCGCACCGCGGGGTCCGGGTCGCGCAGCATGTCGCCGAGCTCGCGCCCGGCGACGCGCTCCTGGACGACGAAGCCCGTCGTCTGCTCCCCGCGGCCCGGCGCCTGGAACTTCACCGCGCCCTGGTCGACGACCTTGGGCGCGCGCCCGACCTCGAGCAGCGGCTCGAGGTTGCGCAGCTCCGCGCGCTTCTCCGACAGGCTCGAGGCCGTGTCCTTGGCGCCGAGCTCCGAGAACAGCTTGATCACGAGCTGCTCGTTCGACGGATGGATCAGGACCTCCTTGAAGCCGCCGCCGGAGAGGCGCGTCGCCGGGCGCCCGTCGACGGTCCAGCCCTCGCCGCGCGACGCGCCCGTCCGGGCGATCAGCTTCGGCGGCTCCGGCGCGGCGCCGACGCCTTCCCCGGCGCGCAGCCGCGCCGCGGAGCCGGCCTCGGCGAGCTCGGCCTCGGCCTTGGCGACGGCGCGCGCCTGCGCGACGACGTCCTTGGGCAGCGCGGCGTACAGCTGCTCGACCTTCATCGCCGCGAACTCGGGCCCGGCGCGGCGGCCGAGCTCGCGCGCCATCGCGACGTCCTCGGCGAGCGCCGACGGCTTCATCCATTTCGACTGATCCTTCGACAACGCTCCCGCGTCCATGAACACCACGTCGCCGGCGCGGCGCTGGACGCCGTTGATGACCTGGTCGGCCGTCAAGATCATCGGCTGGGGCGAGTCGGTGCCGCCGACGCCGCGGCGGCCGAGGCGGTTGACCGCGTCGGCGGCCTGCTCGATGGCCTCGGGACGGATGTTCCGCGCCTCGGCGGCCGTCAGCGCGAAGTGGTCCTTGCCCCGGATCATCTCGGTCGCGAACGACGGGTTGCCGCCGACCTCGACCTCGCCGTGGAGCTTGGCGACCTGGCCCTTGGGCAGCGCGCTCTCGAGGACGCGGTAGTTCGACACCTCGTTGCGGAAGTACTCGAGCGTTCTCGGCCAGTCCGCGGGTCCCCGCAGCGGAGCGGTGTACGTCTTGATCGCGACGGGGCCGCCGTCGAGACGGCCCTCGTAGACGATCGCGCTCGAGCCCTCTGTGCTGAGTTCTCGCACGATCTGCGCGCGCGGGCGGCCCGCGTCGCCCGCCGTCCAATCCCCGGGCGGGTCGAGCAGGGAGCGCCGGCTGCCGCGCTGCCCCGCGCCGAGGATCGCGCGGTTGGACGCCAGGTCGACGGTCCGGGCCGCGCCCACGCCCTCGCGCGGCGTCCCGCGGAACTCGATGAGGCGGCCGTCGAAGTGATTGACGACGTCGACCGGGCGCTTGAGGATCGCCTCGGCGTAGGCGGCGAGCGGGCGCGCGTTCTCGGGCGTCGGGTTCCAGCGCGGGTCGAGGCCCGCTCGAGAGTAGGACCCGCTGTTGAAGTCCAGCGTCGGGCGGCCCGTGGCGGCGTCGACGCGGATGGTCCCCGCGAACGGGACCGGGCGGCCGTCGGCGAGCGCCACGTGCTTGACGCCGACCTCCTTCGCGTTGCCCCCGACCACGCGGCCGACCGTCATCTCGATCGTGCCGTTCGGGTTTTCGACGATCACGAAGTTGTGGTCGACGCCGGGCTTCAGGCGCGACAGCGAAGACGGACCGAGCTCGAAGACGAGGCCGTACTCGCGCGCCACGCCCATGATCTCCGCGGAGTGGACGCCGTCCTGAAGCATCGCCGGATCGAGAACCTTGGCGGGGGCGTCGAAGCCCTCCGGCCTGCGCACGCCGGGGACCGGGTCGCCCGCGCCGACGCGCTCCGTCGCGCCCATGCGGCGCGCGAGCGCGGCCGCGTCCATCGGCGGCGAACGGGCGCCCGCGGGGCCGCCCTCGAAGACGTAGGCGGCCGCGGAGAGGTCGCCGCGGCCGAAGCGCGAGCGGATCTGCGGGACGAGGTCGGCGGCGCGCATCGAGTACGTGCGCGCCTCGTAGACGAGCGCGCCGTCGGGGCCGACGCCCGCGAGCACGCGCGTGTTGGGATCGGCCACGTCGAGCCACGCCTCCTCCCGGCCGGTGAGGGGATTCTTCGCCTTGCGCCAGTTCGACAGGTTGACCATGTGGCCGCCGGCCGAGGCGTCGGCGAGCACGACGCCGATCTGCTCGCCCGCGGCCAGCCGCGAGAACGGAGAGTCGCCGGCGCCGAGCGAGACGGCGCGCAGGCCTGAGGCCTCGGCGACCGCGTTCATGACCCATTCGATCTGCGGCCGGTTCATCCCGTTGATCCCCGTGTCGGAGAGGAAGGCGAGCGCGCGCTCGCGTCCCGCGGCCTCCCAGTCGGCGCGCGGCTCGCCGGAGCCCGTGCGCTCCGCGCGCGCCTCGGCCTGGAACTTCGCGGTGACCGCGTCCTCGGCGAACTTCATCGCCGTCTCGATGGGCGCGCCGGTCTTCGCCGCGTACATGTCGGCCGCGGTCGCGAGCGCGCAGTGCTGGCGGCCGAGCTGCTGCCCGACGTTCAGGCGCCCCGCGGCGGGCCCGACGGCCCCGACTTCGAGCAGCAGGCGCGCGCGGGACAGGTCCGAGCCGTCGGCGCCGATCGCGCGCGCGATGCCGTCGCGACGGTACTCGATCTGCGCGCGCTGGGCCTTGAACGACGCGCGCGCGCCGGCCAGCCGCCCCTCGGCGAGGGAGAGGCGGATGTCGACGGGCACGTCGGCGCCGCGCGCCGACGCGAGGGCCGAATCGAGATCGCGCAGGGCCGCGGCCTCGTCGGCGCCCGCCGCCTCGAGGCGCGAGCGCGCGTTCTCCCGGCGGACGAGCGCGTCGATCGCGCCGTCGGTCGAACCGCGGCGCGCGACCGAGAAGTCCTCGGCGGCCTTGAGTTCCGCGTCGAGCGCCCGGCGCGCGGCCGCCTCGGCCGCCGGGCGGTCGGCGGCGCCGTCGACGGCCGCGACGGCTTTCGCGCGCTCCGACGAGGCGCGCGCGAGCTCGCGGTAGGTCTCTTCGAGCCTCGGCAGGGCCTTGCGCCCCGTCCGCGACAGCGCGGCGATCTGGGCCTCGGCGGCCGCGACGTCGGAGCGCGCGAACTCCGCCGCGCGCTTGGCCTCGACGGCCTTCGACGCGGCGTTCATGAGCTCGGAGTGCAGGGCGCCGGTCGTCTTCGCTTCCAGCGCCGCCCTGCGCTCCGCGCGCGCGGCGCGCAGGTCGGCCTTGAGCGCGCGGTCGCGCACCAGCGTTTCCGCCCGCACGCGCGCGTCGGCCACCTCGAGCGAGCGCTTCAGCGTCGCGTCGAGCGATTCCGCCGTCTCGCCCCGGCGGAAGCGCGACGACGCCGGCTCGACCGTGCGGCGGCCGGCGAAGACCCGCAGGTTGTGCTCGAGGGCCGCCGGCAGCGGCGCCGCGCGCCCGGGCGCGTCGACGCCCTCGAGACGCAGCGCGCCGGACTCGTCCCGGCCGAAGCGCAGCTCGACGTCGACGCCGCGGCCCTTGCCGGCGTAGACCTTGCCCGTCTTCGGATCATAGCTCGCCTCGAGCTTCGCGCGGCCGGTCATCGGATCGAGAGTGGCGTCGAGCGCGCGGCGGCTCGCGCGCGAGTCGACGAGGCCGTCGAGCGAGCGCTGCGTCTTGTCGACGCGGTAGCTCGGCTCGAGCCGGCGCGCGATCTCGAGCGAGACCGCGGCCTGAACGCGCGCCGAGCCGGGGTTCTCGGCGCGGAATCCGGAGATCTCGAGGCCGCCGTCGCCGGGTCGGATCTCGAGCGAAACCTTCACCGCGCCCTCAGGCGCCGCCCCGAAGGTCAGCTTCCCCGTGCGCGGATCGTAGGCCCCTCGACGAGCCCGCGCCCGCCCGGGACGTCGGCGGCGGCTTTGAGGAAGCCCGCGTCCTTGGCCAGCGAGGGCGCCTCGAAGCCCATGCGGTCGAGCGCGCCGCGCGCGAAGCCCTTCGGCGGCCCGTCGGCGCCGAGGGCGCGCGCGGCGACCCAGTCGAGGTGCTCGGCGGCGCGCGCGCTCACGCGCCCCTCGGGGACCCCGACGTCGAGCAGTTCGAACTTGCCGTCGGCCCGCGCGCGCGCGCGAACCTCGACGGTCGCGCCGGGCTCTCCGCCGAAGCGCAGCGCGCCGGTTTCCGCGTCGACGCCGACCTTGACCGTGACCTCGGCGCCCGCCGGGGGCGCGAGCCGGTCTGGGTCTCGACGAGGCGGCCGAACTCCGGCCGCTCGCCGAAATTGCGGAAGCCCGCCTCCGCGGCGTTGACGGCCGCGTTGGGCGGACGGCGCAATTGGGCGCCGACGTCGGCGATGACGTTCGAGAGGAATTTCTGAGGCGCCCGCGCGATCGCCGAAACCACCCGGCCCGTGAGCGAGGGCGGCGGAGCGCCCGGGGCCGGCGCCTTGGGGCCGGAGTAGATCTTGGCGGCGACGGACTCGAAGCCGCGGCCGAGGAAATCGGTCGCCCGGAACAAATTGGCCTCCGCCATGGCCCCGAGTCCGGCCGGCGACGCGGCCGGCTTGGCGACGACGGTCGCGGAGGGATTGGCGGCGGGAGCCGCCTGCGCGCGCGGAAGCTCCCCGTGGAGGAGGGAGGCGTCCTGCGGCGCCGGCTCGACGACCTTAGCCGCCTCGCTCCGCGCGACGGGCTCGGCGGCGGGACGGGCCTCCGAGATCCGCTCGGCGGGGCGCGCGCTCTCGCGCGCCGCGGTTTCGACGGGCCGCGCCGGCTCCGCCGCGGAGCCGATGCGCTCGAGCGGGCGCGCTTCCGCGAGCGAAGCGTCGGAGGTCCGCGCGGGCTCGCGGGCCGCGCGCGCCGTCGTCTCCGGCAGAGGGCCGTCGCCCTCGATCACGCGCTCGGGGCCGTTCTCTCGCGCCGTCTCGCGGCCCGTCTCGCGCGGACCGCGCGGGGTCTCGCCCGCCGGGCGGGCGCGCGCGACCTCGAGGGACGGCGGCGCTTCGGCGGCGGGACGGGCGGAGACCTCGGGCAGCGGCGCGCGCGCGCCGGGAGGCGGCGCGACCTCTCCCGGCCGCGCGGAGATGCGCTGGGCGGCCTCGGCCCGGCCGCCGTTGGCTTCGGCGGCGCTCTTGGCCTCGACCGCCTTCGCGACGGTCTCCGCCGGCGCCGGGGCCGTCTTCGGCCCGGCGAGCTCTCCGGCGGGCGCGGCGGGCTGCGCCTTCGCCGTCTCGGCCGGCGCGGAGCCGGCGGGCTTGCCCTCGGGCGAGGCGGCGACGCGAGAACCGGGCCCTTCGGCCGCCGGCGCCGCGTTGGCGCTGGCCTTCGTGCCGCCGGGCGTGATGTCGCCGCCCGTTCCCATACGCGTGCCCTGCGTCAGATTGTTCGCGATCCCCCGCCCCGTGTCGATGGAGCGCGGCTGGCCGCCCAAGGGCGAGCCGCCCTGGCTCGGCACGCGCGGGATGTCGGCCGGGCGCGGCGCGCCGGTCGGCGCCGGCTCCGCTCGCGGCGGCGGCTCCACGGCCGGGGGCGCCTTCTCGACGGCGGGCGGGGCTTTCTCCACGGCCGGCGGCGCCTTCTCCACGGCCGGCGGGGCTTTCTCCACGGCCGGCGGCGCCTTTTCGGCGGCCGGAATCTTCTGGTTGGCCGCCTCCCGCAGGCTCGGCTCGACCGGCGGCTTGCCCGGCGCCTCGCCGGCCGGCGTCTTGATCTCACGCCCCGTCTCGCCGACGTGAGACTTCGGGCGCGTCTTGAGGTGCATGTAGCCGATCATGCCGAAGTTGACCGCCGCGCCGATGAGGCCGCGCACCGCGTCGGCCAGCTCCTGGTCGGTCTTGGCGCTGTTGTACGCCTTGTACGCCTGGACTCCGCCCACGACGCCCTCGTACGCGAAATAAGCGTCGAGGCCCAGCTTGACGAGCTTTCCGTACTTGCCCGCGACCTCGATGAGCTTCATGACGGCCGGCCCCATCGTGATGATGCCGAGCGCGATGTCCGCTCCGGCGCCGGCGACGGCGCCGATGATCTTGGCGGTGCGGGGCTCGCGCCGGCCCACAGAGCGACCTCCTCCGCGCCGATCGCGATCGCGTCGGCGATCGGCGCGCCCATGAGCACGCCGAGCACGCCGTAGCCGGAGAGTCCCACCTCGCGCGGCGGCCGCGTGACGTCGACCTCCTTGAGCTTGAAGCCCGGTCCCGTCCCGCCGCCGAACACCGTCTGCTCGTAGTTCTTCTCGCCCGCGAGGACGGCGCCGACCGCGCCGTACCAGGTGTCGGAGCGGCTGCGCGTGGCGGTCGTGGCCGCCAGGAAGCGCGCGCCGCCGGGCCCTTCGGGCACGTAGATTCCGCTCATCTTGCCGCCGTCGAAGACGACGAGGCCGCCGCGGTCGTTCTTGTTCTCGTCCTGGAGCGTCGAGTACTGCGCGAGCACGTTGCGCGAACGCTTCTCGAGCTGCCCCGCCGCGTTCTGGATATAGGTCGTGATCGAGGCCTGCATCGTGCGCGGCTGGCCGCCGCGCGCCGCGCCGTCGAACGACAGGCTCAGTTCGGCGCGCTCGCCGGGCCGCCGCATCGCGCCGAGAGACTGGGAGTGCGAGATCAGCTGGTCGGCGATGAACGCTCCCGTCAGGTTCGTCACCGAACGGTTGTTCGGACCCATCGGCAGCTGCTTCTCGACCTTGGCGGCGGTCGCCGCCGCGAGGAGGCGCGCGCGATCCTCGCTGACCGGCTTGTCGGGGGCGACGAGATACATCGAGTTCGCGGCCCGCCCGCTCGCGACGACGGCGTCGGCGTCGAATTGCTTGGCCGTCAACGCGCCGGAGGCGCGCGCGTCGCCGACGCGAACGCTCCAGAGGCCGCCGCCCTCGTTGCGCTCGTAGGCGGCCTGCATGCGCCCCGCGACTTTTGCCCTGGTCGTCGTAGACCTCGCGCAGGTAGCGGCGCGCCTCGACGACGTACTCGCCGCTGTTCTTGTCCTTGCGCAGGATCGTCGCGGCCTGGTTGTCGGCGCGGCGCGAGTTGTCCGTGTGCAGCGAGTAGGAAACCGCGGTGCCGTCGGCTTTCGCGACGAACTGGCTGTGGCCGACGAAGTCGTACGTCGTCATGCCGCCGTCGGCCCGCATGACGGTGCGGTTGAGCTCGCGGCCGCCCGTCAGCGACGGCCCGCCGGATATCGCGTAGCTCGAGCTCTGCACGACCTTGGGGCGGCCCCGGTCGTCGACGCCCTCGTAGCGCGTCGCGCGGTAGACGTTTTGAAGGCCGTCCGGAGCCGCGACCTTCTCCAGCGCTCCGGCGGCCGAGCGCTGATAGACCCCTCCGTCGGCGGAGCGGTAATAGGTCTTGTCGCCCGCCATCAAAGTCTTCCAGCCGCCCTCGACGGCCTCCGCGTGCACGAGCGTGCCCTTGCCGTCGGAGGCATGCACGGTCAGCGAGCGCACGCCGTCGTCCACGCGGGACATCGCGACGCCGACGACCGCGCCCGCGGCCGCGATCGTTCCTCCGGTGGCCGCGTCGAAGACGGCGGCGCCCGACAGGTCGGTCCGCACGCGCTTGAACGACTTGATGCGGTCGTCGTTGAGGAACGCGGCGAAGTCGGGGTCGCGCTCGCCGCCGGCGACGACCTCCGGCAGCCGCTTGCGCTCCCACGCGCGCATGAGCTCCCCGGCGAGCTGGCCGCGCGCGGAGTGCAGCAGGACGCCCGCCTGCTTCGTCGCGTCGTCGAGCGAGTTCCAGGCGGCCTCCTTCTCCTTCTTCAGCGCGAACGCCGCCGCGATCGCGGCGACCTGTTGGCCGGACCCCGTCGTCGCGCCGCGCAGGCCGTTGGCCTCGACGTAAGCCGCGAGCCTCTCGCCGGCGTGCTTCTCGAGATAGTCCTGGTCCTGGCGGAACGTCGAGTCGAACAGCCGCTCGCGCTGTCCGTCGACGAGCCCGTCGGCGAAGGCCGAGAGCGCGGCGCGCGGGTCGGTCTGCGCGAGCAGGCCCTTCGCCCACGCCTCGTCGAGCACCGTGAAGCCGGGATTCCAGGACGCGTCGCGGCCCTTGAGCTCCGCGACGGCCGCGGCCAGCGCGGCCAAGGTCACGGCGGGATCGGTCAGCTCCGCGCCGCGCGCGTACAGCGAGGCGCCCGAGGAAGCCGTCGACTGCCGCCATTTGCTCACCTGCTCGTCGAACGCGCGCGCCATGTCGGACGCGCGGCCCTGTTCGGTCGCGAGGAAGGCGAGATTCTCCCGCCATTTCTCCGGCGTCGCGCCCACGGCGTCCGCGAGGAAGCGGCGCCGCTCCGGCGTCAGCGCCGCGTCGGTCCAATGCGAGGGGTCGCGGTCGGCGAGCATGTCCGCCCACTCGGCCGCGGCGGCGACGCGCTTGCCCTCGGAACCCGCGAGGTCGAGCAGCAGGCGGCGGTACGACTCCCAGGCGGCGAGCACCTCCTGGTCGTGCGACGAGAGCGCGGCCTTCTCGGCGCGCGACTTGCCGGCGAGGCTCTTCGCGCGCTCGAGGAACGCCTTGTTGACGAGGCGCGGATCGACGAGCCCCGAGACCGCCTCGACGATGCCCGCGGCGTCGAGCTCGCCGCGCGCGGCCTTCTCGCGCAGGCGCACGGCGGCGGCGGGCTGGTAGTCGCCGTAGTACAGCCGCCGCAGGGACTCGTCGCGCAGGGCGGCGCTGTCGGCCTTGAGCCGGGAGGCGTTGGCGGGGTCCTGATAGAACGCGAGCGAGCCCATCACGCCGCGCGCGTCGCGCACGAGCGCCCACTCGCCCTGCCGCAGCGCGCGCTTGCGGACCTCGTCGAGGGCCATCGCGCGGCCGTCCCCGGTTTCCGACGTCATGCCCGTCAGCGCCGCCTCGACGTGCGCGCGCGCCCGGTCGAACGTGAGCAGCTCCCCCGCTTCGCCGCGAGGCCCCGGTCGATCTCGGCGCGAATGCCCGCCCAGTCGCCGTCGGGCGCGCCCGCGACACGGTAGGCCGCCAGGGCGCTGACGGCGTCGGGGCCGCCGTCGCCGGCGTAGTGGCGCCTCTGCTCGGCTTCCGCCGCCGCGAGCGCGACCGCGACGTTCTCGCCCTTGTCGCGCCGCAGGAGCAGTTCCGCGATGCGCTCGCCAGTCGCGCGCATGGCCTCGGCGCGCCGGACGACGCCGGCGACGAGCGCGGCGTCCTTGGCGAGCTTGTCGCGCTCCTCAATGAGGGCGTCGCGCCGCTCCGGCGAAAGCTTGTCGAGCGCGGCGAGGAACTCCGCCCCCGCCGACGCCGCGTCGCGCTTGGCCTTGAGCGACGGCAGCTTCTCGGCGATCTCCCGCGCCAGGCGCGCGAGCGAGACCTGTCCGAGCCTCGGCGGCTCGTCGCTCAGGCCGCCGGAGCCGTCGCGATACGCGGCGAGGAAGGCGTCCTTCTTGGCCGCGAGGCCGGGCTCGGCCAGCGCGAGCCCGTCGGGGCCGTCGGCCGGGACGCCGAGCAGGTGCGCGTACAGGAAGGCGTTGTACTGAGCGAAGCCGCGCGCCAGCGGCGCGTCGGCGCCGGCGTCGGCGGAGCGCAGCACGTCCACCGCGGAGGCCAGCGCGCGGCGCTTGGCCGTGAAGGCCTCGAGCGCCTTCGGGTCGCCCTGCGGCGGAGGCTCGAGCAGGCCCGCGGCCAGCACCGCGATGTCCTCGCCGCCGCTCAGCAGGTCCCTGTTGCCGTCGAAGGCGGCCTTCAGCGCCGCCGCGGTCTCCGCGTCGGACTTGCCGGCGGCGAGCGTCTCCGACAGCGAGGCGAGGAACTGCCCCATCTTCCGGGCCTTCTCGAGCTTCGCGCCGTGAGACGCGACGACGGCCTGGCCGAACGGCAGGATCTTCCCGTCGGCGTCGATCATCTTCGCGCGCAGCTCGGAGGAAATCGCCGTCGGCGGCGTCTGCGCGGCGATCAGCGCGCGCAGCAGCGCGACCGCTTCGGCGGCCTTGCCCCGCGCCGCCTTCGCCTCGGGGCTCGCGGCCTCGCCGGACGCCGACCAGAACGCCTCGAGCTTCTCCCACTGTCCTCCGCCGGCCCCGCCCTCGCCGAACAGCGCCGCGACGGCGCGCAGATAGCGCTTCGCCGCCTCCGTCGCCGCCTTGCCCTCGGCCTCGCGCGTGTGGCGTATGACGGCCGTCACCTCGGTCGTGACGGCCTCGTACATCGCGGCCACCGAGCCGGACCACGCCGCCTGCGCCTCGTCCCACGCCGCCGACGCGGCCGCGCGGTCCGCGTCGTTGAGCTCGGGGTAGAGGAAGGTCTCGCGCATGCGCAGCCCGGCGCGGCCGGATCCGGGCTTGGAGGGGTCGAGGTCCGGCCAGCCCTTCTCGGGATCGGAGTCCGGCGCGAAGCGCTCTCTGCGCGCCTTCTCGGTGAGCAGGCGCGCCGCGGCGATCGACTGCTCGCGCTTCCGCGCCGAAATCTCCGCCGCCGCGGCCGCGCGGATGCGCTCGGCCTCCGCGGCGGCGTCGGCCTCCTTCGTCGCCTGGCCGCGCAGCGCGGCCGCCTTGTCCGCCCATGTCCCGCCGGCCGAACGGAGATTTCCCGCGACGGTCGTCACCCAGCCGGAGAGCGTCGCGCCGAACCCGGGCGCCTGCGCGGGATCCTCGACGTCCAGGCGCACCGCGTCGAGCCGGCGCATGCTCTGCAGGTCGGTCTCCTTCCTCACGCCGCCCGACGTCACCACCGCCTCCGCCCCGGTCCCCGCGGAGCCGGCAGGGCGCTCCGCCGCCGGCGTCTGCGCCGCGAGCTTCTGCGCCTCGCGCCCGACGCGGTCGAAGAGATCGGCGCGCAGGTTCTTGTCTTTGACCCCGGCCGCGTCGAAGAGCAGGTCCATCTCACCCATCGCCCTCGTCAGGTCGTCGGGATTTCCGGAGCGCAGGTAGCCCGCCAGACGGGAGTTCACCGCCGCCAGGCGCGCGGGGTCGGCCTTCGTCCCGAGGGCGGCCGTGATCTCCGCCGTCAGCGCGCCCGCCGCGTCGCCGGTCGCGGTCTTCGGCTTGGCGGCGAGCAGGCCGTCGAGGTCGAGCCGCGACCCGGCGGCGCGCAGGTTCTGAAACGTCTTGTCGAGCGCGACGGCGAGAGGGCGGTACGCCTCCTCGACCTCCTTCACCGCGTACGTCGGCTGGGTGCGCGCCTTCTCGACGCGCGCCGACAGCGGGGCCATCGCGGCGCGGAAGTCGGGCACCGCCTTCTCGACGGCGGTCCACTCCTCGGGCTTGATGTCGGCGGGCGCTCGGCCGAGCGACGCCTTTGGGCGAGGAGCGCGTCGAGATCCTTCCGGATGCCGCCGAGGTCGGTCTCGACGAGCGCGTCGGCGATGAGCTGGCCCGTCGTCGGGGTCGTCAGCGCCCGCAGCGCGGGCTTCTCGGCGTCGGACGCCGTCTTCAGCGCCTCGACATATGCGTCCTGGGCGGCCTTGTACGCGGCCTTGGCCTCGGCGAGCTTGGCGGGCAGGTCGGCGGAGGCCGCCGGATCGGCGGAGTCCCTCTTGATCCGCTCGATCTGCGCCTCGAGGCGGCGGTCGAGCGCGTTGAGCGGCTCGCGCGCCGAAACGCCGTGCTCGGCGTGAGCGGGCTGAGCGAGAGCCGCGACCGGCTGCTGCCAGGGAAGGATCAGCACCGACAGGACGACGGCGAGTACCCTGCGGAGAGGGGACGAGGGGTTCCGCATACCGGGAGTGTAACAGGATTAGGATTTATGTCAATACTAAATAGTCTTTTAAATTTATGTATTTATCAGATTTTTAACGGGCTATTTTTCGATTCCTCGTTTTTCCGTTATATTAGGGAAAGAGCTACAATCTCGCGTGCCTTTCGGCCTCGAAGCGACGGCGTTCCTCGGCGCGTGCGTGTTCCTCGCGGGCATGGTCGACGCGCTCGCCGGCGGCGGAGGCCTCATCACCTTGCCCGCGTATCTCGCGGTCGGGCTCGACCCCGCGCTCATCCTCGGCACGAACAAGCTCGTGTCCTGCCTCGGCACCGTGGTCTCGACGGCGCGCTACCACCGGGCGCTGAAGTTCTCGATCCGCGACTTCATGCCGGTCATCATCGCGTCGATGATCGGCTCCTGGCTCGGCGCGCGCGGCGCCTTGCTCGTCGATCCGTCGTGGATCCGGCCGATGCTGCTCGCCGCGCTGCCGGTCGTGGCCTGGCTCGTCTGGTCTAAAAAGGACTTCGGGGCCGTCGACGAGGCGCACCGCCTCCCCGCGGCCGAGCGCACGCGGCGCGGCGTGCTCGTCGCCGTTCCGATCGGCGCGTACGACGGGTTCTTCGGCCCGGGCACCGGCACGTTCTTCGCGATCGCGTTCGCGCGCTGGTGCAAGCACGACCTGCTCGGAGCCACGGCGAGGGCCAAGATTCTGAACCTGGTGTCCAACGTCGGCGCGCTCGCCGCGTTCATGTGGGCGGGCCGCCTCCATTGGAAGGTCGGCCTGTCGATGACTTTGCTCTCGATCGCGGGCAACTACGTCGGAGCGACCCTCGGCGTCAAGCGCGGCGCCGCGCTGATCCGGCCCGTCGTCGTCCTCGTCTGCGCGGGCCTCTTCGCGAAGGTTCTCTTCGACGCGCTTCGTTGATATGATCTGCGCATGAGCGACCGGCTGTTCGCCGTCTACGAGGTTCCCGGGCCCGCCGCCGAGGCGGAGAAGACCGCGCGCGCGATCGCCTACGAGGAGACCGTCGAGGTTCCGCTCGAGTTCCCCCTCCCGGCGAGGATCCGCGAGGAAGTCGTCGGCCGCGTCGGCGCGCTCACGCCCGTCTCCGGCGGCAAGTTCCGCGTCGAGATCGACTTCCCGGCCGCGCTCGCGGGCGGACGGATCGGCACGCTCCTGAACCTGACCTTCGGCAACGCCTCGATCTGGCCCGGCGTGCGCCTCGTCGACATCGTGTTCCCCGATTCATTCTTGGCGTCTTTCCCGGGCCCGAACTTCGGCGTGGCCGGCCTGCGCGAGCTGCTCGGCGTGCAGGGTCGGCCGCTGCTGGCGACCGCGCTCAAGCCGATGGGCTCCTCCGACGAGGAATTCGCCGCCGCGGCCGCCGCGTTCGCGCGCGGGGGCGGCGACATCGTCAAGGACGACCAGAATCTCGTCGACGCGTCGTTCGCCGCGTTCGAGACGCGCGTTTCGCGCATCGCCGAGGCGGTCGCCGCGACCGGCGACAAGTGCCTGTACTTCCCGCACCTCGCCGGACCGCAGGAGGAGCTCGAGGATCGGCTGCGCGTCGTGCTCGGCGCGGGCCTCAAGGGCGTGCTGATCTGCCCCGCCATCGTCGGGCTCGACACGATGCGCTCGCTCGCGTCGAAGCGCAAGGCCGTGTTCATGGCCCATCCGGCGTATTCCGGGTCTCTGTACGCCGAGCGCTCGCACGGCATCGAGCATTCTTTGTATTTGGGCACGCTCATGCGCCTGGCCGGGGCCGACATCACGGTTTTCCCCAACGCCGGGGGCCGGTTCGGGTTCACGCGCGAGGAGTGCCGGGCGATCGCGACCCGGTCGCGTGCCCCGCTGGGCTCGCTCGCCGCCTCCTGGCCCGCCCCAGGGGGCGGGATGAGCCTCGACAACACCGGATCCATGACCGAGGACTTCGGCCAAGACTCGATTTGGCTCGTCGGAGGCCGGCTGTTGATGCACCCCGGCGGACCCGAGGCCGGCGCGCAGGCTTTCCGGGCCAAAATGCCGGTTTAAGAGCTTCGAAACCGGTGAGGGCCTCTCATGGCCCTTTAACTTTACGTGATTGACGTCCCCCGACGGGAATTGCTACCATTACCCCTCAATCCGCAACACCAGGAGTACCCAGCCTCATCAATAACTACGCCCGGAATTTCAAGGACACGCGGGACACCACCCGCATCAACAACTTCATCCGCTCGCCCACCGTGCGGTTGATCGACGCGGACGGGACGCAGGTGGGCGTCAAGACGATCGCCGAGGCCCTGGCCTTGGCCCGGACGCGCGGATTGGACCTCGTCGAGGTCGCGGCTCAGGCGCAGCCGCCGGTGTGCAAGATTTTGCCGTACTCGAAGTACAAATACGAGCAGGACAAGAAGGAAAGGGAGTCCCGGAAGAAGCAGAAGGCCGGCCTCCTGAAGGAACTGAGGTTCCGCCCGAACATCGGTCAGCATGACCTCGACGTGAAGGTCCGGCAGATCGAGGAGTTCATCGACGCGCACGACAAGGTGCGCATCACGGTGGTCTTCCGCGGGCGCGAGATGCAGCACCGGGATCTCGGATTCAAGCTTTTGATGTCGATTCAGGAAAAGCTCGTCGCGAAAGCGGCCGTCGAGCAGGCGCCGATGCCTGACCGCAACCGCCTCGTCATGACGCTCATTCCTAAGCCGCATTAAGACGTAAATTAAAAAGTAGAGGTTCGTATGCCCAAGCTGAAGTCGCACTCCGGCGCCAAGAAGCGCTTCCGCACCAACGCCGCCGGGAAGTTCAAGCACGAGCACCCCGGCCAGCGCCACCTGATGGCCCCGCTCGGCGGCAAGCGCCGCCGCTTCCTGCGCGGCTCCTCCGTTCTCAACAACACCGACTCGAAGACCATGCGTCGGTTCCTGCCGTACGGCTGAGGATAATCGACCATGAGAATCAAATCCGGCGTCACCACCCGCGCCCATAAGAAGAAGTTTTTCAAGCTCGCCAAAGGCAACTACTCCGCCAAGCGCTCGCGCTGGCGGATGGTCAAGCAGCAGGTCGAGCAGTCGCTCGCCGAGTCTTACATCGGCCGCAAGGACAAGAAGGGCAACTTCCGCTCCCTGTGGATCGAGCGCATCAACGCGGCCTGCCGCGAGAACGACACGACCTACAGCCGCCTCATGGGCGGTCTGAAGAAGGCCGGCGTCACGCTCAACCGCAAGATGCTCTCCGAGATGGCGATCCGCGACGGTTCGTCTTTCAAGAAGATCGTCGCGCTCGCGAAAGGGGCTTAACCTTCAAACCATGACGCCGACCGGCCGCGCCGCCTGGGAGCAGGCTTACGCGCGCGCCGAGGCGGCGATCACGGACGCCGGCGTCCCGAAGACCGCGGACCTCGTCAAGCTCGACGAGGTCCGCGTTCGTTTGTCCGGGCGCAACGGCGAGCTGACGGCGCTGCTCAAGGCGCTGAAAGACCTCTCGATCGAGGACAAGCGCGAGCTCGGCCCCAAGGGCCAGGCGCTCAAAGAGTCTTTCGAGGCCGCGATCGCGGCGCGCAAGGCCGAGCTCGAGGACGCCGGCGACGCCGCCGCGCTCGAGAAGGACGCGATCGACCTGACGCTTCCCGGCCTGCGCGCCCCGCGCGGGCGCCTGCATCCCCTCACGACCACGCTCCACGAGATCGCGCGCATCTTCCAGCTCATGGGCTACTCCTGGGCCGAGGGGCCGTTCGTCGAGGACGAGCGCCACAACTTCTCCGCGCTCAACATCCCGGCCGACCACCCGGCGCGCGACAGCCAGGACACGTTCTATCTGAAGGACCTGCCGTTGCTGCTGCGCACGCACACCTCGACCGTGCAGATCCGCGCGATGGAGTCCCAGCGCCCGCCCCTGCGCGTCGCCTGCCCCGGCCGCGTGTTCCGCCACGAGCAGATCGACGCGACGCACTCGGCCGTGTTCCACCAGGTCGAGGGCCTCGTCATCGACGAGAACATCGGGCTCGCCGACCTTAAGGGGCACCTTCAGACGTTTCTTCAGAAGCTGCTCGGCGCGTCGACGAAGACCCGCTTCCGCCCCTCCTACTTTCCGTTCACCGAGCCCTCGACCGAGGTCGACGTGAAGTGCTTCTTCTGCCCGGGCTCCGGCTGCCCCGCGTGCAAACACACCGGCTGGATCGAGATCCTCGGCGCCGGCGTGGTCAACCCCGCCGTGCTGACCGGCGTCGGCTACGACGCGGGCAAGTGGTCGGGGTTCGCCTTCGGGATCGGCGTCGAGCGCGTCGCGATGCTGCTGCACGGGGTGCGGGACCTGCGCGACTTCTACACCAACGATCTGCGGTTTCTCAACCAATTCGATGAAGATCTCGTATAACTGGCTCAAGGAGCATATCGTCCTCGACCTCTCGGTCGACGACCTGTCTTCGCACCTCCTGAAGCTCGGCTTCGAGGTCGCGGGCCGCACGCGCCTGGGACCGACCTTCACCGGCGTCGTCGTCGGCAAGGTCGTCTCGCGCGAGAAGCACCCGAACGCCGACAAGCTCTCCGTCTGCGTCGTCGACGACGGCACGGTCAAGCGCACGGTCGTCTGCGGCGCGCCGAACGTCGACGCCGGCCAGACGATCGCCTACGCGCGGCCCGGCGCCGTCCTGCCCGGCGGCTTCAAGATCGAGGGCCGCAAGCTGCGCGGCGTCGAGAGCCAGGGCATGATCTGCTCGCGCGCCGAGCTCGGCCTGCCCAAGGACGTCGACGGCATCTGGGTGATGGGCGAGGGCCCGGCGCTCGGCGTCGACGTGGGCTCGCTGCTCGGCCCCGCCGACGACGTCCTCGAGGTCGAGATCACCTCGAACCGGCCCGACTGCCTGTCGCACCGAGGCCTCGCGCGCGAGCTCGCCGCGTACTTCCGGACCACGCTCAAGCCGCTGGGCGGCGGGATGGTGGAATCCGCGAAGGCCTCTTTTCCGACGACGGTCGAGGACGCCGACGCCTGCCCGTTCTACGGCGCGCGCTTGATCGAGGGCGTGAAGGTCGGCGACTCCCCGGCGTGGCTCAAGACCAAGCTCGAGGCGATCGGCCTGCGGCCGATCAACAGCGTCGTCGACATCACCAATTACATCCTCCATGACGTCGGCCAGCCGCTGCACGCCTTCGACGCCGACAAAATCGGAGGATCGAAGATCATCGTCCGCCGGTCCAAAGCGGGCGAGAAGTTCCGCGCCCTGGACCATAAGACTTACGATCTTCCGGCGGGCCTGCTCGTCATCGCCGACCAGGAGAAGCCGGTCGCCCTGGCGGGCGTCATGGGCGGCGAAGACTCGTCGGTGACGGCGGCGACGACGCGGGTCCTGCTCGAAGGCGCGTACTTCTCCCCGTCGAGGTCCGCCGCTCCTCCCAGAGGACGCGCCTGCGCTCCGACACCTCGTATCGCTACGAGCGCGGCTGCGATCCCGCGGCGCCTCGCGCCGGCGCGGACCGCGCGGCGGCGTTGATCCTGCAGCTCGCCGGCGGAAGCGCGGCGAAGCCCTCCGAGTCCGCCAAGCACTCGCCGGCGGCCTCTCCGGTCCGCGCGACGGCGGCGAAGCTCAATGCGATTCTCGGCTCGGATTTCCCGGCCGACGCCGTGAAGACGGTTCTCGCCTCGATCGGCGACCTCAAGGAGAACGGCGACGAGCTCGCCTTCTCCGCGCCGAGCTGGCGCCACGACCTCAAGACGGCCAACGACTTGGCCGAAGAAGTCGGCCGTTTCCTCGGGTACGAAAACATTCCGTACCGCATGGCGCCGATGGCCGCCCGGACCGCGCGCGTCACGCCCGTCGAAGCCGAGTCCCGCCGCGCGCGCGCGAGGCTCGCGGCCTCGGGCCTCTCCGAGGTCTACAACTACGACCTGCTCTCCGAGAAGGCGCTCGCCGCCTGCCGCCTCTCCGCCGACGCGCAGCCGCGCGTGGCCGACCCGCTCTCCGAGGACTGGGCGGTCATGCGCTCCTCCCTGCTGCCGGGACTGCTCAAGAACGCGCAGTACAACCTGAGCCGCGGCGCGGACGCCGTGCGCTTCTTCGAGCTCGGCAAGATCTACGCGGTGCGCGGAAAAGAGGTCGACGAGGCCTGGCGCGCCGCGGGCATCCTGCTCGGGCCCGTGATGGACGCGCGCTGGCAGCCCGCGCGCGCGCCTCGCGCCTCCTTCCACGACGCGAAGGCCGTCGTCGAGGACCTCCTCGCCGCCGCCGGCCCCGTGACCTGGGCCAAGCTCGGCGAGCCGGCCGCGGGCAAGACCCCGTCGGACCCTCTCTTCCACCCCGTCAACGCGGCGCGCGCCCTCGTCGGCGGCGCGCCCGCCGCCACGGTGGGCTGGCTGCACCCGCGCGTGGCCCGCGCGTTCGACCTCGAGCGCGAGGGCGCCGTCGTCTTCGACGCCGACCTCGAGCGCCTCGCCGCGCGCGAGGCCGTCCCCGCGCGCTTCCGCGAGTTCTCCTCTCTGCCCGTCTCGCGCCGCGATTTGGCGCTGATCGTCGACAAGAGCGCCGCCTACGCGCGCGTCGAGGCCGCCGTCCGCGGCTGCCGCGTCGAGGCCCTCAAGGACATTCTCCTCTTCGACGTGTACGAGGGCAAGGGCGTGCCCGAGGGGAAGGTCAGCCTCGCCGTGCGCCTGACCTTCGGCCTGCCCGACCGCACCCTGACCGACGCCGAGGTCGCCAAGTTCGTCGAGACGATCGTCGCCGCCCTCGGCAAGGAACTGGGCGCCAAGCTCCGAGGCTGACGTGCAGACCTCGCTCCAGAGCCTCAAGCAGCTCGAGACCCTCGTCAAGCAGGCCTCCGAGTCCCTGCAGAAGCTCGGCTCCGAGAACCGCCAGCTCAAGGAGACGCTGCGCAAGCTCGAGGCCGAGAGCAAGTCGCTGCGCGAGGAGGTCAAGGAAGCCCGCATGACCTTGGCCCGCCATGAGCGCCTGCGCGCGCGCCTCTCGCGCCTCGGCGAGAAGCTGGAGAAGATCGCTTGAACGAGAAGGTCGAGATCCAGATCGGCACGCGCCGCCTCGTCGTCGACATGGAGGGCCTGACCCCCATCGAGATCAACGCGCTCGCGCAGAAGGTCAGCGAGCGCGTCGTGGATCTCCAGTCCCAGAACAACAAGGTCGCCGACACCTCGAAGATCGCGCTGCTCGTCGCGCTGTCCTTCGCCGCGGAGCTCGACAAGGAGCGCCAGGCGCACGACCTCACGCGCCGCCTTCTCGAGAACAAGGCCGAGGCCCTCTCCCAGTCGCTGCGCGAGTCGCTCCAGGCCGGCTCCGACACGGGCTCTTAAGATGAGCGAGCTGTTCTCCGCGGGCGCCTCCGCCCAGCCGCTGGCCGCCCGCATGGCGCCGCGCTCTCTCGATGAATTTTCCGGCCAGCAAGCGTTGCTGGCGCCTGGAAAGCTGCTGCGGCGCCTGGTGGAGAGCGGCAAATTCGCGTCGGCCCTCTTCTTCGGCCCCCGGGCGTGGGCAAGACGGGCCTGGCGCGCTACATCGCGTCGAAGTCCAACGCCGACGTCGTGGAATTGAACGCCGTGACGGCGGGAGTGGCCGACATCCGCAAGGCGGTCGAACAGGCCAAATATACTTCGAACAGCCTCGGACGGAAAACGTTGCTGCTCGTCGACGAGATCCACCATTTCAACAAGACGCAGCAGGACGCCCTCCTTCCCTCCGTCGAGCGCGGCGACGTCCTGCTCATCGGCATGACGACGGAGAACCCGGGCTTCTACGTCAACGCCGCCCTGCGCTCGCGCGTGACCGCCTTCGAGTTCGTCCCGATTCCCGAGGCCGAGCTCGCGAAGATCCTCGAGCACGCGCTCTCCGACGCCGAGCGCGGCGTCGCGGGCCTGAAGGTGGTCATGACGCCGGAGGCCAAGGCGCACCTCGTGCGCCAGTCCGGCGGCGACGCGCGCCGCCTGCTCAACGCCGTCGAGATCGCCGCGCTCACCACGGCCCCGAACTCCGACGGCGAGCGCCGCGTCGGCCTCGACATCGCCGAGGAGTCCATCCAGAAGCGCCAGATCCGCTACGACAAGAAGTCCGACGACCACTACGACCACATCTCGGCCTTCATCAAGTCGATCCGGGGCACCGACCCCGACGCGGCCCTCTATTGGATGGCCAAGATGCTCGAGGCCGGAGAGGACGCGCGCTTCATCGCGCGCCGCCTGCTCATCGCCGCCTCCGAGGACGTCGGCAACGCCGACTTCCGCGCTTTGCTCGTCGCCGAGGCCGCCTTCCGCGCCGTCGAGGTGCTCGGAATGCCCGAGGGTCGCATCACGCTCGCTCAGGCCGTGACCTTCATCGCCTCGGCGCCGAAGTCCAACGCCGCCTACAACGCGATCAACGCCGCCCAGCAGGAAGTGAAGGCCGGCCCCGCGCGCGAGGTGCCGCTGCCTCTGCGCGACGCGAACATGGACGCCGAGGAGCGCGGTCACGGCAAGGGCTACAAGTACCCGCACGACTTTCCCGGCCACTACGTCGAGCAGCAGTACATGCCCAACCCCGTCCGCTTCTACGAACCCACCCAAGAGGGCGACGAGAAGCGCATCGCCGAGCGCCTGAAGTCCCTGCGCAAGTGAAGCGCGAGCCTCTCGGCCGCCACTGGACGTACAGCCAGGTTTTCTCCGCCGTCGTGGCCGCCGGCCTCGGCGGCGCGGCCGTCGAGAACGCGCTCGTGCCGGTGTTCGTGAAGTCGATGTACGCCGCGGGCGCGGAGCCGCCCGACGTCCTGATCAGCGCCGAGGCGGGCTGGCTGCTGGCCGTCACGCTCGGCTTCTGGGTCGCGATCTGGCTCTGGCTGCGCCCGGTCTCCAAGTTCCTCAGCGACGGCCGCGCCGACCTGCGCGACCTCGCCTACCGCCGCTTCAACGGCACGTACCGCTTCGTCGCCGCCCTCTACGCCGCCGAGTTCCTCCTCGGCCTCCTGCTCCTCGTCGTCAAGCCGGAGACGGCCGTCGACTGGCGCGCCTGCTTCGCGCGCCAGATCGGCCCGGGCCTCATCGCGACGTACTACAAGGTCTACTTCGCGGTCCTGTACCTCGAGCCCCTGTTCTTCACGAAGGCCGCCGCGCGCTTCCACGACGAGGAGAGCCTGTTCGCCGCGAAGGACGGCATCGCGATCAGCCTGCGCGCGCGGCTGTTCCTGATGGTCCTCAACCTCATCGTGATTCCGCTCGCGATCCTCGCCGTGAGCCTGCGCCTCCCGAAGCCCGAGAACGCGGTCTCCAACAACCTGATCATGATCGTCTTCATCCTCGCCTACGCGATCGGCTACAGCGAGATGCTCTACCGCGGCGTCGCCGCGCCTCTGACCGCGCTCATCGAGAAGATGAAGGCGGTCCGCGCCGGCGACTATACGCAGCGCACGATCGTGCTCGGCGGCGACGAGATCGGCCAGCTCAAGGCGCACTTCAACGAGATGGTCGACGGCCTCGCCGAGCGCGAGCGCCTCAAGGACACCTTCGGGCGCTACGTCTCCGTCGAGATCGCCAAGCGCCTGATGGAGTCCGGCCGCGACCGCCTCGGCGGCGAGAGCATCGAGGCGACGATCCTTTTCTCCGACATCCGCGACTTCACCGCGATGAGCGAGCGCATGACGCCGCAGGAGCTCGTCACGTTCCTCAACTCCTACTTCTCGGCCGTCACGCTTCCGATCTCCGAGCACCGCGGAGTGATCAACAAGTTCATCGGCGACGCGGTCATGGTCATCTTCTGCCCGCAGTTCGGCTCCCTCGACCACGCGAAGGACGGAGTGGAAGCCGCCCTCGCGATGGAACGCGCGCTCGCGGAGTTCAACGCCGGTCGCTCCGGTAAACCGACGCGCTTCGGGGTCGGCCTGCACAGCGGCCTCCTCGTCGCCGGCAACATCGGCACAGAAAAACGCCTCGAGTATACGGTGATCGGCGACACGGTCAACACCGCCTCGCGCATCGAGTCCCTCAACAAGGACCTCGACTCGACGATCCTCCTCAGCGACCAGACCTTGGCCCGCTTGCCGGAAGGCATCATGAAGACGCTGCGCCTCGAGAAGTGCGAAGGAGTGAAGATGAAGGGCAAAAACGCGGCGATCACCGTCTACAAAGTTGGTATTCTGGCGGCATGATCCTTCCCCTCCTCCTGCTCGCAGTTTCCGCCTCCGCCGCAGACACCCCGAAGCCGGCCACGCCGGCTGAAACCGGGCGAAAGACCCTCACCCTGGCGTTGGCCGATCTTTACGCGGGCAACGAGATTTACGCCCTGGCGAAGAAGGCCTATTCCTTCTCCTGCAACAGCACGTCTTCGTACGGCCAGTTGATGGTGATCCAAGACCTCGTCGAGCGCGCCGGCGCCCTCGGCGTCAACGCCGCGACGAGGCTCGCCTCCAAGCCCTCGCTGAAGGATCCCGCATCGGCTGATCTCTTCAAGACCATCCTGGAGGAAGCGCGTCTGGCTTCTGCGTCTCACGGCGAGGTCAAGGCGGCAGCCGAGAAGTGCAAGTCCTTCGCAGAAAAGAAGGCCCACGAGACGGCAGACCCGAGCGACGGCGATTCGCCGTGGGACACCACGCGCATGCACGCCGGGGTCAACGTCATCGCGATCGACAAGATCGACGCATCCGCGGCCGCCAAAGCCGCCGAAGCTCTGGCTCCCGCGAAGAAATAGACGGATGCGGCTCCTTCTCCTGGTGGCGCTGGCCCTCCCGCCTCGGCGGAGAACATCCTCGTCGTCGGCGACTCCCACACGGTCGGGGCATTCGGCCAGAACCTCGACGACGCCCTGCGGCTAAACGCCGCGTCGCGCGTGGCCACCTTCGGCGTGTGCTCGGCGCGGCCGCAGTCCTTCCTGTCGGAGTCGGCTCACGGCTGCGGCTTCCTGTTCCGGGGCTTCGACAAGAAGGCGCCCGCGAAGTGGCTCGGCACCCGCGTCTTCAAGCAGAAGCAGGGAGACGGCAAGGGCGGCACGGTCGAGGTCACGATGGTGAAGACCCCGGAGCTGGCCCAGATCCTCTCCGACCACAGCCCCGACGTCGTGGTGATCGCGCTCGGCTCGAACCTGCCTCTGGCGCTCGACAGCGTGACGAAGACGCTCGAGCTCGTGCGCCGAACGGGCGCGTCCTGCTTCTGGGTCGGCCCGCCGGACATGCGGCGCCCGTCGCGCAAGGCCGTGGACGCCGTCTACGACGGGCTCAAAGCCGAAGGAATCACGACGTCGGCCGACCCGAAGGCGGCCTGCCGCCTCATCGACAGCCGCGCCTTCTCCTACCTGCGCTATCCGAAGGAGGGCGGCGACGCCACGCACTACAACGGCGAGTTGGCCGGGATGGCGGCGCGCTGGGGCAAGGACTCGGCGGCGGCGGTCCGAAAGGCGCTCGCGCCCTAGCGGCGGTCGCGGATCGGCGCGAAGTCCAGCGTCAGGATCACCGGGAAGTGGTCGGAGGGGTTCTGCGAGCGCTCCTCGTACGTCCTCGGGATCGGCTTGGCCCGGCCCTGGTCGTCCTTGTAGCGGTAGACCTCGGCGGCCTTCACCGCGCCGCGCAGGCTTTTCGAGACGAGGATCGCGTCCATCTGTCCCTGGTGCGTGGCGCCGCCGCGGGGATGGAAGGTGTGCGTGACGCGGTCCTTGCCGGAGGGCGGATTGGGCGCGGCGTCGAAAGCGTCGATGAGGCCGGCGGCCTCGAAGAGCGGGCGGAACTCCGGTTCATCAGGGACCACTCCGTTGAAATCGCCGGCGATCATGACCGGCACGTCCCGGCCGAACTCCTTGCGGTAGCGGCCGATGATTTCGGCGGAGCGCCGCACCTGCGCGCCGCGCATGATCCGGGACTCGGGATCGCGGCCGTCGCGGTCGCGCTTGGACTTGAAGTGGGTGCCGAACAGCACGAACAACGGCTTGCCGCCCGGCTCGGCGCGCACGACGAGCGACGTCAGGTCGCGCGAGAACAACTTCGTGGGCCCGCCGCCGAAGACCGGGTCGACCCAGGTCTCGTCCTTGTGTGAGCGTTGCTCGACGATGAACGGCAGGTCTTTTTGACGAGGAAGGCCACGTCGATGCCGCGCTCGTCGTTGCCCTCGATGAGGAAGACCTTGTATTTGCCGTCGAGGTAGTTCCGGTTGAAGTCCTCGAGCGCGGCGGCGTTCTCGACTTCCTGCAGGGTCACGATGTCGAGGTCGTTCTCCAGGATGACCTGGCCCTGCGCGCGCAGCGACCACTCTTCCTTGGGAGCGGCGTCGGAGACCTTCTTGAGCTTGCCGGGATTCGTCTCGTCGGGGACGTGCTTGCCGACGTTTTGGAAGAGGTTGAGGACGTTGTAGGAGCCCAACTTGAGCTGACGGATCGAGGAGAGGGAACGAACCGGCTCGGCGGCCGCGGACACGGGCCCGGACGCTTCTCCGGCGGAGGCCGCGCCGTCGAACAGCCGCGCGATCACGGCGGGAGCCTGAACGAGCTTGTGTCCGAAGCCCGCGACCGCGGTTTTCAGGGCGGACACGGGCGCCGCCGCGGGCGTCGCGGAAACAGGGATGACCGGCGCGGGCAAGGCGAGCGCCGGAGCAGGCGCCGGCGGGACGAGGGCGGGCGTCAGGCTCGCCGACAACGAAGGCGCGAGCGAGGAAGGAGCGGACAGGGCGGGAGCCTGAAGCGAAACGCCCGGAGCCCCCGAAACGGAAGGCACCGTCGTCTTCACCGAGACGACCTGGGCGGACAGCGGCGCGGCGAGCAGCAGGGCCGCCAAGAGGCGCATAACACTATTATGGAATGGAGCCGCAGCTCCTCCAAGGGGCTTAAGACCTTGGAATTTTAGGCCTTTCAGCCCTAGGTTCTCGACGAGGAGGCTGACTAGAATACCGCCATGGTTCATCGATTTCTCCTTTTAGCCGCCATTCCGGTTACCACCGTCGCCCAGGTGACCCGAGTTCCCGTTTTCGAGTCGGCCCCCGGCTCACGGCTCCGGCGCCGCAACTGACGGCTCCCGTTCTGACGGCCCCCTTCTCTCCGCGCCCGCCCCGCTCGCCCCGTCTCTGACCCCGGTCCTTTCCGCCCCCGCGCCCCTCGCGCTCGACGCGGTCCGCGCCGCCGCCGCCTCGCTGCCCGAACCGAAAACGCCCGCCGCCGAGGCGCGCGCCGCCGTCGGCGCGCCGTTCGACGCCTCCGTTTCGCGGTCCGAGGACGACGACGAAGCCGTCCACGGCCTCTTCGGCGCGGGCGCCGATCTCGAGCCGGCCTCCGCCGGAGAAGGCGCCCCGGCCTTCGAGCCGCCGTCGGCCGAGCCGCCCGAGGACGTTCCGTTCTTCGTGCGCCACTATAAGCTCGCCGCGATGATCGTGCGCCCGTTCGTGCGCCTGGCCTACAACGTGCATGTGGCCGGCACGGAGCACCTGCCCGCCGGCCCCGTCGTCGTGATCCCGAACCACGTCTCCTACGTCGACGGGATCATGATCTCCTTCGCGGCGAACCGGCCGATGCGCTTCATGATCAAGCGCTCGATATACGAAAAAGCGCCTCGTTTCTTTCACGCGCTCGGCGCGATCCCGGTCTCCTCGAAGGACAAGGCGTCGCTGATCGAGGACTCTCTCGAGACCGCGCGCCGCGCGATCCGCGCCGGGCAGAGCCTGATGATCTTTCCCGAGGGCCAGCTCACGCTGACGGGCAACATGATCGGCTTTCGAAACGGCTTCGAGCGAATAGTCTCCCGGGCTCCGGCCGCCGTCATTCCCGCGCACATCGACGGCCTGTGGGGCTCGGTGTTCTCGATGCAGAAAGGCCCGACGCTGTGGGAGCGCGTCAAGCGGATCCGGCGGCCGGTGTCCGTGCGCTTCGGGCCGCGCCTGGCGGAAGCCAAGACGCAGGCGGCCCGCCTGGCCGTGACCGAGCTCGCCGCCGAGGCGATGGACCGGCGCGTGAGCGTCAAGCGCAGGCCGCTCGCGCGCGAGTTCGTCGCCGCGGCGAAGACGGCGTGGAAGAAGCCGGCGATCGCCGACTCGATGGGCGCCGACCTGACGTACGGCAAGTCCCTGGCGGGCGCGCTGCTGCTGGGACGGGTCTTGGAGACGGAGGCCGGCTCCGCGAAGAACGTGGCCGTCCTCATGCCGCCGTCGGCCGGCGGCGCCCTGGCCAACCTCGGGCTCGCCTCCGTCGGGCGCGTCCCGGTCAATCTCAACTATACGGCGAGCGCCGACGCGCTCGAGCACGCGCTGAAGACCTCAGAGGCCGACACGATCGTGACCTCCCGCAAATTCCTCGAGGCGCTGAAGGCCGACCGCGGTTTCGAGCCGCCCAAGGGCCGCAAGCTCGTCCTCCTCGAGGACCTCGCCCCGCGCATTCCGTCCTGGAAGAAGACGCTGACGTACCTCGCGCTGCGCGTCCTGCCCCGCGCGTGGATCGAGGCGATCTACCTGCGGAAGGCCTCACGCTCGCTCGACGACGTCGCGACGATCCTCTTCACGAGCGGCTCGAGCGCCCTGCCGAAGGGCGTCGTGCTGACTCAGAAGAACGTCCTGGCCAACGTCGAGATGGTCCGCGACCTGCTGCCCTACTCCGACCGCGAGGCGGTCCTCGGCGTCCTGCCGTTCTTCCACTCGTTCGGCTTCACCGTGACGCTCTGGATGCCGCTCGTCTCCGGGATGTCCGCGGCCTACCACACGCACCCGATGCAAGCCGAGGCGATCGGCAAGCTCGCCGCGAAGTTCAGGCCGACCTTGCTGCTCGGCACTCCGGCGTTCCTGCAGCGCTACGCGCAGAAGATCCCGAAGGAGGCGTTCGCCCACCTGCGGCTCGTGATCGCGGGCGCCGAGAAGCTGCGCGACTCGGTCGCCGACGAATTCCAGGCGAAGTTCGGCGTGCGGCCTTACGAGGGCTACGGCGCGACCGAGCTCTCCCCGTCGCCTCCGCGGGCACGCCCGACGCCGGACGCCAGAAAGGCTCGAAGCCCGGCTCGGTCGGCCGCGCGATGCCGGGCACGGCGGTCAAGGCCGTCGGCGCCGACGGCCGGCCCGTGCCGGACGGCGAGCCCGGCATGCTCATGGTGAAGGGCCCTCACGTCATGCGCGGCTACCTCGGCCAGCCCGACAAGACCGCCGAGGTGCTCAAGGACGGCTGGTACGTGACCGGCGACATGGGCACGATCGACCGCGACGGCTTCATCACGATCACGGGGCGGCTGTCGCGCTTCTCGAAGCTCGCCGGAGAAATGGTCTCGCACGTCGCCGTCGAGGAGAAGCTCCAGCAGGCCGCGGGCCTGACCGACACGGTCTTCGTCGTGACCGGGGCCAAGGACGAGAAGCGCGGCGAGAAGCTCGTCGTGCTCTACGCCGGCTGGGACGGCAAGGTGGACGACCTGCTGACCAGAATGAAGGAGCTCGGCGTCCCGAACCTGTGGCTGCCGGGCCGCTCCGAGTTCCACAGGGTCGACGCGATCCCGCTGCTCGGCTCCGGGAAGCTCGACCTCAAGGCCGTCAACGAGCTGGCCGCGAAGCTGTCCGGCGCCTAGGGTTTCCCGCCGACGGACGCCGTCGCGCTCGTCAGCATCGACAGCGCGCGCGGATTGCCGGCGAGCGCCGTCATCGTGCGCGGATCGGTGACGAGCGACAGCGCCTTAGGATTGGTCGCGGCGATCGACGCGAACGCCGTCGGATCCTCGGTGAGCTGCTTGACCGACGGGCAGTCCATGAGGCGCGCCCCCATTTCGGTGCCGGCCAGCGCTCCCGCCGCCGACGGCTTGCTCAAGGCCTGCTGGAGCACGGGGAACACGGTGCGCATGCCGGCGCTTCCCGGATCCGACAGGTAGTTCTTCAGCTCCGAGCCGCTGGAGCAGTTGCGGCGCGAGATGTCGCGGCTCATGAACGCGTCGACGACGAGCTTGTTGTTGAACACGGCGCGCAGGACCTTGGGGTGGTCGAGCATCTTCGCCGCGAGCGACGAGAGCAGGCCCGGCCTGGCGCCGAGATCCGTCAGCCCGCCCGCGCTCGTGGGGACGCCGGCGGCGGCGAGCTCCTTGGCGTCGTCCGGCGAATCCGAGCCCGGCGTCGGCGGAGCGGCCGCGGGAGCGGGGGCGGCGGCCGGGGCGGCGACGGGCGCCGGCTCGGCCGCGTGCGCGACACCCGAGGACGCGGGGGCGGCGGCGGCCGCCCCGCCGGCCAGCGTCTGCGGAGAGGGCGCGTCTCCCATCGCCCCGATGAAGACCTGGTCGAGGCCCGTGCCGTCTCGCCGCTCGAACAGCGCCTTGCTCGCGGGTGCGACCGGTCCGCCGGCGCCGACGCTGAAGCCGGCCATCGAGGGCCGCTCGTCGGCGGGACGGGAGGAGATCAGCCAGGCGACGACGGCGACGGTCAGTCCGACGCCCGCCGCGGCCGCGCGTTTGACCGGCGCCCAATCGCGGGCTTCCACCTCGGGTGATTCGTCCTCCCACTCCTCGGGCATGGCCCCAGGGTAGCCCGGCCTCGGCCGTTTCGCAAGTGTTATAATCGCCCGATGAGCCGCCTTCTCGTCGGAGCCCTGATCTGCGGGCTCGTCCTCTCCCCCTTCTCCGACCGCAGCACGCCGGCCTGCCTGCTCGCCGGCCTGTTCGCGGCCCTGCTCGTCCTTCAGCTGGGCGCCCGCTCGGTCGTCGAGAAGACCGGCGCCGTCCTCACCGCGGCGGCGATCGCGTGGCTCGCGGGCCCTCGCGCGCCCGCCGGACAGAGCCTGTTCTTCCACTTGTTCGGCTGGGCCCTGGCCGGGACCGCGCTGTCGGTCTACCTCCACCCGCGCGGGGAGTAAGGTGGAGACCGCGCGCCGCGTCCTGACGATCTCGGAGCTGAACTCCGAAGTCCACGATCTTCTGGAATCCTCGTTCTCGGAGCTGTGGGTCGAGGGCGAGATCTCCAACTGCAAGGCCTACCCCTCGGGACACACCTACCTGAGCCTCAAGGATGAGAAGGCGCAGGTGCGCGCCGTGCTCTTCAAGGGCTCGTCGTTCGGGGTGAAGTTCAAGTTCGCCGACGGCCTGAAAATCCTCGCGCGGGGGCGCGTGACCTCCTACGAAGCGCGCGGAGAGCTGCAGTTCGTGATCTCCGCCGCCGAGCCGCGCTCCGTCGGCGCCCTGCAGCTGGCACTCGAGCAGCTGAAGGCCAAGCTCAAGGCCGAGGGCCTCTTCGACCAGGAGCGCAAGAAGCCTCTTCCCCCTTATCCCAAGTCGGTCGGCGTCGTGACCTCGGGACAAGGAGCGGCGGTGCGCGACGTGATCCACGTGCTCTCGCGCCGCTGGCCGGGCCTCGACATCCGCGTCTGGCCCGTGAAGGTGCAGGGCCCCGGCGCGGCGGCCGACATCGCCGGCGCGATCGCCGGCTTCAACGAGCTGGCCCCCGACACCGACGTCCTCCTCGTCGGGCGCGGCGGCGGCTCGATCGAGGATCTGTGGGCGTTCAACGAGGAGCCCGTCGCGCGCGCGATCGCGGCGTCCTCGATTCCCGTGATCTCCTGCGTCGGCCACGAGACCGACACGACGATCGCCGACTTCGTCGCCGACCTGCGCGCGCCGACGCCCTCGGCCGCCGCGGAGATGGCCGTGATGGAAAAATCGGCCGTCATGGACCGCATCGTGGAGCTCGCGGACGCCGCCGAGCAGGCCGTCCGCGGCGAGCTCGACGGCCTCGCCAAGCGGCTGGCCTACGCCGCGGCGCACCCGTTCCTGCTCGACCCGCGCCGGATGTGGGAGCAGCGCGTGATGCGCGTCGGCGACCTGGCCGGGCGCCTGCCGGAGGCGCTCAAGCGCCGCCTGCAGACGCTGAGCCTGCGCCTCGGCGCCGCGGCCGGACGCCTCGACGCGATCAGCCCGCTCGCCGTGCTCGCGCGCGGCTACGCGATCGCCACGAGCAAGGGCCGGGTCCTGACGAGCGCGAAGCAGGTCAAGACGGGCGACGCCGTGACGGTGCGGCTGTCGGAAGGCGAGATCAATTGCGAGGTGTCCTAGTGGCCAAAGACGCGAAGCAGCCGGCGTTCGAAAAGTCGCTCGAGGATCTCGAGGAGCTCGTGCGCGAGCTCGAGGCCGGAGACAAGGGGCTCGACGAGTCCCTGGCCCTCTTCGAGAAGGGCGTGACGCTGTCGAAGGAGCTGTCGAAGCGCCTCGAGGAGGTCAAGACCAAGGTCGAGGCCCTCTCGAAGGAGAACGGCAAGCTCGTGAAGAAGCCGTTCGACGCCGACGCGGCCTGACCGCTACTCGCCCTCGGCCTTACTTGCCGGCGAGCTCGCCGACGAGGTCGTATTCCTCGGCGGCGGTGATTTTGACCTGCGCGAAGTCCCCGACGCGCAAGTAATCCTTCGCCGCCGGGATCAACACCTCGTTGTCGACTTCGGGCGAGTCCTTTTCGGTGCGCCCGATGAAGTGCTTGCCCTCGACGCGGTCGACGAGGACCTTCACGGTCTTGCCGATCACGGCGTTGTTGAGCGCGAGCGAAATCGGCTGCTGCGCGGCCATGACGGCCTCGGCGCGGCGCTTCTTCTCCTTGGCGGAGACGTCGTCCTTCAACGTGAAGGCGTGCGTGTTCTCCTCGTGCGAGTACTGGAACACGCCGAGGCGGTCGAACTTCACCGCCTTGACCCACTCGATCATCTCCTCATGGTCGGCCTTGGTCTCTCCGGGGTAGCCGGCGATCAAGGTCGTGCGCAAGGCGACGCCCGGGATCTTGGTCCGGATCTTGTCGATGAGCGCGGCCGTGTTGGCCTTCGTCGTGCCGCGGCGCATCGAGGCGAGCATGCGGTCGGAGACGTGCTGAAGAGGCATGTCGAGATATTTGGCTATGTTGGGTCGCGACGCCATCACGTCCAACACGTCTTCCGGGAATCCCGCGGGAAAGGCGTAATGGAGACGAATCCAGCCGATGCCCTCGACGTCCGACAAGGCCTTCAGCAGGTCGGCCAGGCGCCGTTTGCCGTACAGATCGAGTCCGTAGTAGGTTGAATCCTGGGCGATGAGAAGGAGTTCCCGGGTTCCGGCCGCCGCGAGCCGCTTGGCCTCGGCGACGAGGTCCTCGATCGGAGTCGACACGTGCTTGCCGCGCATGAGCGGGATCGCGCAGAACGAGCACGGACGGTCGCAGCCCTCGGAGATCTTGAAGTAGGCGTAGTGGCGCGGCGTGGTGATGAGCCGCTCGCCGACGAGTTCGTGCTTGTAGTCGGCGCCGAGCGCCTTCACGAGCCGCGGCAGGTCGCGGGTGCCGAAGTAGGCGTCGACCTCCGGGATGTCGCGCTCGAGGTCCTCTTTATAGCGCTCCGAGAGGCAGCCCGTGACGAAGAGTTTTTCCACCTCGCCGCGCTTCTTGGCCTGCGCGTAGTCGAGGATCGTGTCGATCGACTCCTGCTTGGCGTTGTCGATGAAGCCGCAGGTGTTGATGACGACGATCGCGGCGTCGCTGTCGTCCTGGTCGTGGTCGACCTCCATCTTGTTGGCGCGCAGCTGTCCCATCAGCACCTCGGAATCGAAGAGGTTCTTCGAGCAGCCGAGCGTGACGACGGACACCTTGTTCTTCTTGAGGGTTTTCGTGCGCATGGCGAGGAGGGAGGGACGGCGTTCTCCGACGGGAGATTATACCAAACTAGTCGTCGGACGGGGGCGGCGGCCCGTCGAGGGGTCGTCACGACGGGGACCTGCTTGAGCTCGCCGGTGGCGGGGTCGCGCACCATGACGGCGGGCCGCTCCTTGACCTCGAGGCGCCGGCGCGCGAGAGCCTCGGAGACGGCGCGGCGGTAGTACACCCCGAAGCCGACGAGCCATGCGAGGACGACGGCGGCCGCCACCGCGCGGATCTTCCACGGGTTGAACTCGGGGGCCTTTTCTTCCGGAGCGGTCGAGGCCAGGGCCTCGCCGGCCTTGGCCTCGAGCACGACGCGCTCCTTCTTCGCCTTGAGCTTGGCGAAGATCACGCCGCAGGAGGCGCATTCGGCGGAGCCGTCGGCGGCCTCGGCCGCGCAGTTGGGGCACTTCACGCGTCCATTATACAAAAAGTCTATAAAATGACTGTCTTTTCCGAGCTTGTCGCCTCCCGGCCCAGGTGTTATACTGGGGGCCATGACGACGGCCGCGCCGGCGGAGTGGATCGACGTTCCCTTCCGCGTGCTCAAGGAGCACGAGGGGCGACGGCTCGACGCCTACCTCGCGGAGCGCCTGGGCAAGAAGTACTCGCGCGCGGCCGTGCAGAAGCTCATCGACGACGGCCTCGTCACCCGGCCCGGAAAGCCCGTCAAGGCCGCGGCGCGCGTCGCCGCCGGCGAGACCGTGATGATCCGCTACCGGCGGCAGCAGGAGCCGCCCGTCCCCCATGAGACGATGCCCGTGCTCTATCAGGACGAGCGCCTCGTCGTCATCTCCAAGCCCGGCGGGACTTTGAGCCACCCGACCGACAAGGTCCTGCACAACACGGTCACCCACCTGCTTTCCAAGCAGCTCGGCCGCAAGGTCTACCTCGCGCACCGGCTCGACCGCGAGACGAGCGGCGCGATGGTCCTGGCGCTCGACGCCGACGCGGCGCGCTCGCTCTACGAGCAGTTCGTCGGGCGCGGCGTGCGCAAGGAGTACCTGGCCGTCGTGTTCGGGTCCGTCGCCTGGGAGGAGAAGGTCGTCGACGCGCCGCTCGGCGCGGAGGGCAAGGCGATCCGCGTGCGCCGCGCCGTCGGCGGCGAGGGCGCGCAGAGCGCGGTCACCGCGTTCCGGCGGCTGGCGACCGACGGGCGCCTGTCGCTCGTCTCGTGCTCGCCGCGCACGGGCCGCCTGCACCAGATCCGCGCACACCTGGCCCACGTCGGCCATCCGCTCGTCGGCGACAAGCTCTACGTCGGCGAGGGCGAGGCCTACATGAAGGCGGTGCGCAAGGAGGTCTCGCGCGCCGACCTCGACGCGCTCGGCGCCGACCGGCAGCTCCTGCACGCGTGGAAGCTCTCGCTGACGCATCCGGACGACGGCCGCGCGCTCTCCTTCGAGGCGCCCGTCCCCGACGACTTCCCGCTGAGGCCGCCGCGATGAAGGGCTACAACCCGATCGTCAAGGACGGCGTCGCCTACGTCCAGTTCGCCTACGACGTCGGGCTCTCGATCGGCCTCGACGCCGCCGAGAAGAGCGTCAGCGCCTCGACGGAGCGCGCGCCGATCCGCCACCAGCGCCGCGCGCCCAAGTACTTCGAGTTCGAGCCCTATCCGCTGCGCGTGACGCAGACGACGGCCCCGCAGTCGATCGGGGACTGGAAGACCTTGCCGGCCGTCGAGACCGTCGTCTTCGACTTCGGCGCCGTGGCCGTGACCTACCAGATCCCGCTGACGGGCCCGTTCTCCTCGCTCGCGCGCCTCTCCGAGCTGCTCTACGACAACGAGACCTTGCTGAAGGACAGCCGCCGCCTCGTCGAGGAGCTGCTCAAGACGATCGCGCCGGCCGTCAGCAAGCCCAAGATCTCGACGTTCTACGAAGACTACGTCGTCTTCCAGATCCGGGCGTTCGACGACCATGGCGCGCACGCGCGCCTGCTCGCGGAGGCGCCGACGCTCGTCGCGCAGGTGCTGCGCGCCGACGAGGACCTTCGCTCCGAGCAGGAGGTCCAGGACGCTCTCAGCGTCCAGGTCTCCTACGGCTCCGAGGACCTGACCTTGGTCGACTGGGTCGCCGCGATCGTCTTCGATTCCGCGGCCGACGACACTCGCGCGGTCCTGGAATACGCGACCTTGCAGCTCCTCGAGCTGCGCCACCTCGACAACCAGCTCGACTCCGCGCTCGACCGCTACTACACCGCCCTCGAGCGCGCCCCGCGCGGCCCCGTCTCCCTGTTCACGAAGGCCGACAACGAGCTGCGCGAAATCGGCCAGCTGCAGGTCGAGAGCGCGCTGCTCTTCGAGACGATCAACAACTCGATCAAGCTGCTCGGCGACCAGTACCTGGCGCGCCTCTACCAGCAGGCGGCCAAGCGCTTTCATCTGTCCTCGTGGGACAAGAGCATCCAGCGCAAGCTGAACACGCTCGAGAGCATCTACGAGAAGATGGAGTCCGCGCTTTCCTCCGCGCGCCTCGAGTTCCTCGAATGGATCGTCATCCTGCTCATCGCCTTCGAGGTCGTCATGCCGTTCGTCAAAGGCAAGCACTAGCCCGCTTCGCCGAAGAGCCCTCCCTCCCCGAGAGTCCTACGGCGCGCCAACTGGTTGTGCTCCCGGCACAGCAGGCGTACGTTGGAGGCGTCGTCGGACCTGCCTCCGGCGGAGTATGGGATCACGTGGTCGAGTTCGAGGCCTCGCCGGGCCTGACAGCGGACCCCACGTTCGTCGAGATGAGCGCACCGCCCTCCGTCTCTGGCCCAGACGGCTCGCCTGACCCCGGCGGGAACGCGCCGCGTCACGCGTGCCGCCGTCGCGGGGCTTTCACGCGCCGGCATCGGAAGAGTCTTGGCCGGATCGTGCTTCTCCACATACTCGTTGACGGCGATTTTGAGAAACACATCCAGGGCGCCGAACGGATACCGATTCCAGAGAATGTCTTTCAGCTTTTCGATGGCCCGGTGCAGCTCCGGGGTCGCCGCGAACGAGTACTCGTAAGCCGGCGGAGGAGGCGGCGACGCGGGCATCGCCATGCCAGGAGCCGCCGCGGCGGCGGAATTCGGCGTCGGCAGAATCGGCGCGCGGATGACGATCCTATCCGGCGAGGCGGGCGCGGGCGGCTTGCGCGCGGCCAGCCACGCCTCTGCATCGCGGGCCGACTTGCCGCGGCATGCCCGCATCGACTCCAGAGCGTCGACGCCGAGCTCGCGAACGACCATGGCGACGACGCACAAGGACAGCTCGCCGTCGCGGATATACGCGTAAAGCTCGGGGTGACGCCTTGCGGCCCGTGCGGCGTGAATTCTGCGGTAGGCCGAGCCGCGCGACATCCGGAGATGGCGGACGCAGTAGTCGAACAGGTCCGAGCACGACCGCGCTCCTGCAAGGGCGCGGCGGTCGACCTCCGCGAGGCACATCAAGACGTCGACCGTCGCGGCTCTCTCCGCCTCCGCGAACCGGTCCATGAGGGAGAGGACCTGTTCGTCGGTGAGAGAGGCCAGAAGCTCGTGATGGATCGTTTCGGATGGGTTCATGCACTCTACAGACGATCGAGGACCCCGAAAAGTTCCATCGAGTTCAACGTTGAACTTTTGTGGATAACTCAGCGAAGGAGCCGCCGCCTCCTCGGAACCGCTATAATCCGTTTCGACATGGCGATCAAGGCCGTCTTCTTCGACATCGGCAACGTGCTGCTCAAGTTCTCGAGCAAGCGCATCCTGCGCAAGTTCGCGTGGGCCGTCGGCCGCCACCCCGTCAAGGTCGCGCGGCACATCTGGAAGGAGAACATCGTCGACCGCATCGAGCGCGGCGAGGTGACCGGCGAGCAGATCCACAGGCTCTTCGTCGACGACCTCGGCTACAAGGGCGGCTTCGAGGACTTCCGGACGCTGTGGTGCGACCAGTTCACGCTCGACCGCGGGTCGTTCGCGATCCTGAAGAGCCTCTCGGCCCGCGTGCCCACCTATCTGCTGTCGAACACCAACGCGCTGCACATCGAGCACATCAAGGCGCGCTACGTGTTCCCCGGGCTCGTGAAGGGCTCGATCCTGTCCCACGAGCACAAGCTGCGCAAGCCGCAGCGCGAGATCTACGAGGCCGCGCTCAAGCTCTCCGGCACCGCGCCGGAGGAGACCGTGTTCATCGACGACCTCGAAGAGAACTGCGCGGGGGCGAGAGCGGCCGGCCTGCACGCGATCCGCTACCGAGGCGCCAAGGATCTCAAGAAGCGCCTGGAGGCCTTGGGGTTATGAGACATTTCGCGCTGGCCGCCGCACTCGCGCTTTCGGCGTGCGGCAAGAAGGAGCACAAAGGCCCGTACGATCCCTCCCGCGACGCCGGCGTCGACATCCAGGCCGCGGTCGCCCGCGCGAAGGCCGAGAACAAGCGCGTCCTCGTCGAGGCCGGCGGCAACTGGTGCCCGTGGTGCCATACGATGCACGCCTTCTACGACGCGAACCCGAAGCTCGCCGCCCTGCGCGACGAGAAGTTCGTGACGGTGCTCGTGGCGGTGGAGCCCGGCAAGCCTCTGCCGCGGGCGATCTCGTCGTGGCCCGCGCCCGCGGGCTTCCCCCACCTTTACGTGCTCGACGAGAACGGGTCGCTCCTTCAGTCGCAGGACACCTCGGCCCTCGAGAAGGGGCAGTCCTACGACCTCGAGAAGTTCGAGTTCTTCCTCAAGGACTTCGGAACGAAGCGACGCTAGCTCGGAAGGACTTCCTTTCGTCGTCCCTTCAGCAGGTCGAGCTTGGACAACTCTCCGGCCATCATCGCCGCGACGATGAGGCCTCCCCCGCCGCGCGCCCGGGCACGAACCGCTCTCCGCCCAAAGTCCAGGCGAACAGCGCGGCGAAGACGGGCTCGAGCGAGAAGATGAGGCTCACCTTCACGGGCTGAGTGAACTTCTGCGCCCACATCTGGATGAAGAAGGCGGAGAGCGTGGGAACCGCGGCGAGGAAGGCGATCGTGCCGCCGGCCTTGTCGCCCTCGACGGCCAGGGAACGGCCGGAGGCGAGGCAGTAGACGAGCGCCATCGCGCCCGTCATCCAGAATTGATGGAACGCGAGGACCACCGCGTCGGCGTCGGCGCGGACGTACTTGTCGGTGGCCAGCAGATGACCGGCATAGGTGGCCGCCGCGACGAGCGTGATGAGATCCCCGAAATTAACGGAGGAGATTCCCCCGGTCAGCATCCACAGCCCGATCAGGGCCAATCCTGAAGAAATCCACTGGACGAGCGTAGGGGCCTGCTTGAAGAACATCAACATGAACACGGGAACGAAAATCACGAAGAGGCCGGTGATGAACCCGGAGTTGGAGGCCGACGTGTAGGCCAACCCGACGGTCTGGGTGGCATAAAGCAGGAACAGCAGGACGGCGAGAATCGCCGCCTCCTTTAAATGACGCCCCCTCGAAGGTCGGACGAGCGCCCACGGTGCCAGGAGCAAGGCCGAAAGAAGAAATCTGTGCGCGACCATCGCCACGGCATCGACGCCGTTGAGGGCGTCTTTGACCATGTAGAAGGTCGCGCCCCACACGGCCGCGCAGTAGACGAGGCCGAGGTCAGCCCACGGAACCGGCACGCGGCCTCCTCGCGGGGACGTTGCGCGCGCAGTAGACGAGGTTCACGAAGGTCATCGCGCGCGTCATCGCGCCGATGCGGTTGTCGGGCGCCGTCAGGAAGGACGCGCGCCCCTCGAGCGCCTTCGCGTCGACGTTTCCCTGGTAGGAGACGTCGACGACGGCCGCGCCCGGCTTGATCCACGAGGCGTCGAGCTTGAAGGACGGATCGGGCACCGCGGTGACGACGAGATCGGCGCGGCGCACCTGCTCCTCGAGCAGGGCCTTCGGGGTCTTGTCGTAGCACTTCACGACGGTCGCGCCGAGGTTCTCGAGCATGAGGCCCAACGGCTTGCCGACGCGCATCGAGTTGTTGACCACGACGGCGAACGCGCCCTCGAGCGGGATCTCGGGGTAGGCCTGCAGGGTCTTCACGACGGCCTTGGCGGTCGCGGGGACGACGCACTTGATCCCGCGCGCCTCGTCGACGAAACGCTTGTACTTGATCAGGTAGCCGAGGTTCGTGGAGTTCAGGCCCTCGACGTCCTTCGCGGCCGAGACGAGGTCCATGACGTCCTCGTCCTTGAGCGCGCACGCGAGCGGGTAGAACAGCATGAGCCCCGACGTCGAGCGGTCGGCGTTGAGGCGGCGCACGAGTGCCAGCAGGGACTCCTCGTCCTCGGCCTCGTGGCCGTCGACGGGCACGCCGAGGCGCGCGGCGTCGCGCAGCATGAGGTCGCGGTACTGCAGCGACGCGGGGTTCTGCTTCGGACGGAACAATACGGTGGCCAGGCGCGGCTTCTTGCGCATCCCCGCGACCTCGCGCGCGACCCAGTCGAAGTAGCGCGCGGCCGTGCCGCGGCAGTCGAGCGCGCGGGTCGTCATGGAGCCTTCCTCGCGGGCAGGAAGCGGAAGCTGACGCCGTCGTAGGACGTCGCCGCGCTCTTGCGCGCCGCGAACGGCATCAAGCGGACGAGCTCGGCGGCGGCCTTCTCCGGCGGGAGGCCGCGCGAGAGGATCAGGTCGAGGTACATGAAGTCGGTGACGGCGCTCGCGGCCCAGTCGACGGGCTGGGCGAAGCCGGACACGGGGAACGGGCGGCCGGGCACGACCTTCTGCAGTGCCGCCGGCACGGGGCCCTTCATCACGTCGCAGGAGCCGAAGTGAACGAGCGCGTAGTCGCCGCCCGCCATCGGCCCGGCCAGGGTCGCGACGCCGGCGGGGCCGTCCTCGGTGACGAGGCCGTCGGGCCCTCCGTGGCCGGAGAAGTAGAGAACGACGGGCTCGGCGAGCAGGGAGGCCTCGCGCACCCACTTCGCGAGAGAGGCCCGGTCGGTGTAGAAGCGCTGGCGCACGACGACGCGGGAGTCGCGGCTGAAGAAGGATTTCAGCATCTCGCCGTAGGTGTACTCGTCGGCGTCGAGGCTCGACTCCCAGCGCGACTCGAGCACGACGAGCCAGCGCCGGTTCGGCGACGGATCCGCGCGCAGGCCGTTCCAATCCGACCACTTCTCGTCGCCGGCGGCGCGCCAGCGGCCCGTGAACGAGCGCCCGCCGCGGCCGAGGCGGAACTCGCCCTCGCCCTTCTTGACGTCCTCGTAGCGGAACTTGAGGACGCCGTCCTCCTCGCGCCCCTCGAGCGAGCCGCCCGCGTACGAGTACCAGCCCGACCACCCGGCGCCCTCGCGGATCAGCCGCAGCCGGCCGAAGGTCGTCTCCCAGAGGCCCTCGAAGCCGCCGCCGGCCTGAGGCTTCCACAGCCTCGTCCCGTTCCAGGGCAGCGCCGCCGTGGTGCCGTCGGCGACGAGCGTCCCGCCGAAGCCCAGGCCGCCGGGGCTCAAGGTGAAGCGGCCCGTGCCGCCGCCGTCGGGCTCCTTGTAGGAGAACTCGAAGACGCCGTCCTTGACCTTGCCTTCGAGAGTGCAGACCTGGCCTTCGCTGATGTAGGTTCCCCGGGCCGCCCCGGAGGATTCGGCGAGCGTCATCGGGCCGTAGGTGGTGGACCAGTCGCCGTTGAAGCCCTGCTCGGCCGCCGCGGCGGGCAGCGAGAGGAGAAGGGCGAGCGCCAGGGAGCGCGTCATGGCGGGCAAATACTATCATACGCGCACGCCATGGCCAAACGCGCGCGGCTGGACCTCCTGCTCGTCGAGCGCGGACTCTTCGAGACGCGGACGAAGGCGCAGGCCGCCCTGATGGCCGGCCTCGTTCTCGTCGACGGAAAGCCCGCGGGCAAGGCCGGCGACATGACCGCCGAGGACGCCGAGCTCGCGCTCAAGAGCGACCCGTGCCCTTACGTCTCTCGCGGCGGCTTGAAGTTGAAATCCGCCGTCGACGCGTTCCAAATCCGCCCCGAAGGCCGCATCTGCCTCGACGTGGGCTCCTCCACCGGCGGCTTCACCGACTGCCTGCTTCAGGAGGGCGCCGCGAAAGTCTACGCGATCGACGTCGGCACCGCCCAGCTCGCGGACAAACTGAAGAACGACCCCCGCGTCGTCAGCCGTGAAAACACCCACGCGCGTCTCTTGAAGCCCGAGTGGTTCGCCCCCGGCCGTCGTTGGCGGTGATGGACGTCTCGTTCATTTCCTCGACTCAGGTTCTGCCGTTCGTCCTTCCGTGCCTGGCCGTACCCGCCGATTTGATCGTCCTCGTGAAGCCGCAGTTCGAGGTCGGGCCCAAGCTCGCGCCCAAGGGCGTCGTCAAGGATCCCGCCGTCCGGCTGCAGGCCGTCGACAAGGTCCGCGCGGCCGCGAGAGCCCTCGGGCTCGTCGAGGCGGCGATCCTCGAATGCCCGGTCACGGGGCCCAAGGGCAACCATGAATTCCTGCTTTTGCTAAAGTGGGGCGCATGAAGGTCTTGATCGCCGAGGACGACCGCACCAGCCGCAGCGTGCTCAAGGGCGCGCTCGCCAAGCTCGGCTACGAGGCCGTCGAGGCCGCCGACGGCGCCGCCGCGTGGGACGCGCTCGGCCGCATCGGGGCGCGCATCATCGTCAGCGACTGGGTCATGCCCGACTGCGACGGACTCGAGCTGTGCCGACGCGTACGGGCGCGCAAGGGCGAGCCTTACGCGTACTTCATCCTGCTCACGGGCAAGATGCTCGGCGCCGGCCATTACGAGGAGGCGATGGCCGAGGGCGTCGACGACTTCCTGACCAAGCCCCTCGACGTCGACGCGCTGCGCATTCGCTTGCGCGTGGCCGAGCGCATCGTCCAGCTGACCGAGCGCGTGCGCACGCTCGAGGGCATCCTGCCGATGTGCGCCTATTGCCGGCGCATCCGCGACGAGCGCGGGAAGTACCAGGGCCTCGAGGACTACGTCTCCGACAAGACGCCCGCCCAGTTCTCCCACGGCGTCTGCCCCGAATGCGCGGAAAAGCACTTTAAAGACTGAGGAACCCTGTAACCGTGACGACATTGACGCCCTCGCAAGCCCCTGTTACACTGGAGCCGATGCGGGTCTGCCTGATCACCCCTCCTTCTATATTCCTGCTCGACGAGCGCGTTTTCATGACGCTCGGCATCCTGCGGGTGGCCGCCGTTTTGGAGAACGCGGGGCACCAGGTGGAAATGCTGGACCTCTCCGGCATCGACAACTACGAGGAGGTCGTCAAGCTCCACGCCCGCGGCAGCAAGGCCGAGGTGTTCGGCCTGACCGCGACGACGCCGCAGATGCCGGCCGCCTACCGCGTGACCCAGGCCCTGCGCCAGGCGCGCCCCGACGCCCGCGTGATCCTCGGCGGGCCGCACATCACTTTGATCAACGCCGCCTACAAAGGCGAGCTCGCGCGCAAGACGCCGGGCCGCGCGGTCACGGCGATGCAGAAGATGCTGGAGACCTACGACGTGCTCGTCCCGGGCGACGGCGAGGAGGCCGTGTTCGAGGCGATCAAGCCCGGCGCGCCGAAGGTCGTCGACGGCGACGACCCGAAATCCCACCTCTTCCTGACGAACAAGATGCTCAACGAGCTGCCGTTCCCCGCCCGGCACCTCGTCGACGCGCCGAGCTACAAGTACACGATCGACGGCGTGCCGGCGATGAGCCTGATCGCCCAGCTCGGCTGCCCGTTCGCGTGCGGCTTCTGCGGCGGCCGCGAGTCTCCGATGCTGCGCCGCGTGCGCACGCGTTCGACGGAGAACGTCGTCAAGGAGATCGCGCACCTTCACGACAAGTACGGGACCAACGGCTTCATGCTCTACGACGACGAGCTCAACGTCAACCCGAAGATGGTCGAGCTCATGAACGCGATCGCGGCCGAGCAGAAGAAGCGGGGCGTCGAGTGGCGCCTGCGCGGATTCATCAAGTCGCAGCTGTTCACGGACGAACAGGCCGAGGCGATGTACCGCGCCGGCTTCCGTTGGATTCTGACCGGCTTCGAGTCCGGTTCGCCGCGCATCCTCCAGAACATCAACAAGAAGGCGACGCGCGAGGAGAACACGCGCTGCGTGGAGATCGCCAAGCGCCACGGCCTGAAGGTGAAGGCCCTGATGTCCATCGGTCACCCCGGCGAATCCGAGAAGACGATCATGGAGACGCGCGACTGGCTTCTCGAGAGCAAGCCCGACGACTTCGACGTCACCATCATCACGACCTACCCCGGCACTCCCTACTACGACCGCGCCGTCCAGCACCCGACGATGAAGAACGTCTGGGTCTACACCTACGAGGCCACCGGCGACCGCCTCTACGGCTACGAGGTCGACTACACGCAGGTCGCCGACTACTACAAGGGCGACCCCGACGGCGGCTACAAGGCCTACGTCTACACCGACGAGCTGAGCGCGGCGAAGCTGGTGTCGCTGCGCGACCAGGTCGAGCGCGAGGTCCGCTCGACTTTGAACATCCCCTTCAACGCCGGCCGTCCCGCGCAGCGCTACGAGCACTCGATGGGGCAGCTCCCCCCTCGATCCTGCGCGAGTCGGCGGCCGCCGCCGCGCGGAGCTGACGTGCGCCTGCTCCTGATTCCCGACGCGACCTCTCCCAACGGCGAGGACGCCTTCTGCCGGGAGATCGTCAAGCGCGCGCCGGCGCGCGGCCACGAGGCGCGCATGCAGATGGTGCCCAACGGCCCGCCCGACGCGGCGGCCGAGCTGCTCGTCTCGCAGGGCTTCGCCTCCGACGTCGACGCCGTCGTCGTCAACAGCCTGC
The DNA here is from genome assembly GCA_023213235.1 of Elusimicrobiota bacterium. Classification (GTDB taxonomy): domain Bacteria; phylum Elusimicrobiota; class Elusimicrobia; order UBA1565; family UBA9628; genus GWA2-66-18. The sequence continues at coordinate 3,191,269 of CP096137.1, forward strand.
AGCCGGCGGCTCTCATCGCCGCGCGCGCGGCCGGCAAGCCCGCGGCCCTGCGCCTCATCGAGTCGTACGCGGGCGCCTCGCCCGACTCCTTGTCCGACGTCAAGCGCCTGGCCTGCGCGGCGAACCTGCTCATCGTGCCGAGCCGCCACCTCGCCGGCATCGCCGCGGGCTGGGGCGTCGCCGAATCACGCGTGCGCGTGATCCCGTACGCGTACGACCAGATCTTCGCCCAGCAGATCGCGCTCGTCACCGTCCGCTCCTCGCGCGCCCGCGGCTTCACGCTCGTGACGGCCGGCGTGATCGACGAGGGCTCGCTGCCGGGGTTTGAGACCGTCCTGTCGGCCGTCGCCCGCCTGCGCATGGACGTCCACGTCACGGTGATCGGCGGCGGCCCGGCTCTGCCCGCTCTCAAGGAAAAGGCCCAGGCGCTGCTCCTCGGCGAGCGCGTCACCTTCCTCGGGGACCTGCCGCACCCCAAGAAGATGGAGTACTTCCGCTCCGCGAAGGCCTTCGTCGAGCCGTCCGGCCGCCAGGGCTTCCCGTCGCTGGCTTTGCACGCGCTCTCCGAGGGCTGCCCCGTGCTCGGCGCGCGCGCGGGCGCCCTGCCGGAGCTCATCCGCGACGGCGAGAACGGGATGCTCTACGCGCCCGGCGACGCCGCGGGCCTGGCCGAGCACATCATCACGCTGAACACGACGCCGGGACTGTCGCTGCGCCTGATCGCCGAGGGCGTGCGCACGGTCGAGCGCCATTCCTGGGACGCGACGGCCGCCGCGACGCTCGAGGCCATCGAAACACTCGAGGTGAAAGCTTGATCTGCGCGCTCCTCGTCGATCCCGACGACAGCATCGACTTCCCCGGCAACGGCGCCGAGGTGCTCGGCCGCCCGCTGGCGGCCTACCCGCTGCTCGCCGCCAAGGGCTCCGAGCACGCGCGGCGCCTGTACGCGCAGACGAACTCCGATCCCGTGCGCCGCACGGCGGCGCAGCTCGGCGCGATCACGCTCGACCCGCCGCCTCACCGCGCCGACGGCTCCAAGCCCACGGACTCGACGCGCGTGCGCATCGGCTACCGCCAGATCGTCGAGGACCTCAAGGACGAGAAGGGCGAGCTCGAGCTGTTGGTCCTGCTCTTCGCGAACACCGGAGCCGTCAGCACGCCCTTGATCGACGCGGGCGTCCAGGCGCTGCTCGACGACGCCTCGCTCGACTCGGCCGCGACGGTCTCGCCGTACGACCGTTGGAACCCGCGCCGCGCCTTCCGCGAGGACAAGTCCGGCCGGCTCACGCCCTACGCCGAGTGCCTCCCCGAGGCCGGCACGCCGTGGTTCCCCGACTGGGGCGCCGCCGTCCTGCGCCCGCGCGTGCTCGAGGCGCTCGACGCCGACTCGCCCGACCTCTCCTGGCTCGGCTCGAAGATCCTTCCGCTCAAGCAGGCCGGCGGCGGGCCCGTCGACTACCAGTGGCAGGTCCCGAAGATGGAGTACTGGCTCAAGAAGCAGGGCGTGCGCGACTCGCCGCGCCCCGAGCCGATGCCGAAGCTGGCGCCCGCGCCCAAGCCCGACCGGCGCTAGCGCGCGCGCAGCAGCTTTTCGACGCGATCGAAGGCTTCGGGCTCGAACGAGAAGATTCCCTCGTCGTAGTGAGCCGTCACCTTGTCCTTGAGCCCCGGCATGCGCGCCGTCGCCGCGCGGGCGGAGGCGAGCGCCGACAGCGCTTCGACTGGCCGCTTGAGCCGCGCCAACGCCTCGGCGCGCAGTAAGTGAGCGGCGACGAAGCCGGGCTCGTTGATCACGGCCCGGCGCGCCCGCTCCTCGGCCGCCGCCCAATCGCCCCGCGCGGCCGCGAGCCGGGCCAGACGGAAAGGGTAGATCCCGTTGAACGGCGAGAGCTCGGCCGCCCGCGCCCAGGCCGCCTCGGCCGGCCGGCCCGCCGCCTCGAGCGCATACGCGCGCTCCTCGTGCCGCTCCGCCTCGGCGGGAAACAGCGCCGCCGCGCGCTCCGGCGACCCGGCCCCCAAGGTCCGCGGCATCCAGGCGGTCAAAGCCAGGACGCAGCCGGCGAACGCCGCCCACGCGGGCCAGCGGACCGCGCGGACAGGCCGATCGTCGGCGACGGCCGCGGCGCCGAGGAACAGGAAGGCGAGCCCCGGGATCTGGAGCATGTTGTCGAGAAGCACCTGGACGAGCATCGCGGCCGCGCCCGCCGCCGCGGCCTCGCGCGCGGGCTCCGCGCTCGCGCGCCGCGCCAGCCCGGAAAGCCCCGCGAAAAGCCCGAGCAGCCACAGCCCGAGGCCCGCCCAGCCCGTCTCGGCCGCGGCCTGCAGCGGCTCGGAGTGCGCGTATTCGGTGTAGAGCCCCCAGCGCGCCGCGCCGCCCGAGGCCTCGACCGGATGCCGCCGGAAGCCGACGGAGAACGAGCCCGGCCCCTCGCCGAGCCACGGTCTTTCAGAAGCGATCTCGGCCGCCGCGCGCCAGATCAGAGGACGCGCCTCGCCGAAGCGCCGCCCGGATTTGTCGAGGAGGACCGGTCCCACGAAGGCCGCCGCCAGCCCGCCCGCGACGAGGACGGCCGCCGCCCCTCGCGCGCCCCAGCGGCGGATCGTCCAGACGGCGCCGCCGGCCGCGATGCCGAGCAAGGCCCCGCGCGAATGCGCGATCAAGGCGAATACGAGCCCGAGAGCCGCGGCCGCGGCGCCCGCCGCGATCATCCCGCGGCCCGAGCGCGGATGCATGGCCAGCGCCGCGCCGCCGGCGGCGCAGCCCGCGAGGACGAAGGCCGTGTAGTTGTAATAAGGCGGAAGGAGGCCCGTCATCGTGGGACCGTACGTCCACGACTCGTGCCGCCCGGTCCACAGCGCGGCGCCGAGCAGGATCACCGCGCAGACGCCGAGCGCCCGGAGCCACTGCGCGCGCTCCTCGGCGCTCCACGCGGCCGCGAGCGAGGCGAAGGCCAGCGCCGCCGCCCAGCGCGAAAGCGAAGGAAGCGCCGCGAGCGGCTGGGCGCAGAGCAGGGCAGACAGCCCCGCCCACCCGAGCCAAGGGAGCCACGCGCGAGCCGGTCCGAGCGGAGTTCCCGCCCGGAGCACGAGCAGCCAGGCCGCGGCGCCGCCGAGGGCGAAGAGCCGGGGGTCGCGCAGCCCGCCGCAGAGAAGGGCGGCCGCCGCCAGCATGGGTCCGGGACGGAGCATCGGGCCGACTTTAACACTTTGTATGATGGTCGTTCTTGAAAGAGCTCGAGCCCGTCGTCGTCCTGAGCAGCATCGATTGGGACACGGCCTGGCAGCGCCATCAGATATTCGCCGCCGCCTTCGCCGCCGAGGGGCGCGACGTCTACTTCGTCGAGAACACCGGCTTTCGCAATCCCGCGTGGAAGGACCTCCCGCGCCTGTGGCGCCGGGCCCGCAACCTGGTTTCTCCCGCCGCGGCGGCCGGCAGCAACCGCGTGCCGGCGCGCGTTCGCGTGCTGTCGCCGCGCGTACTGCCCCCGACGTGGGGCCTGTTCCGCTTTCTCAACGCGCGCTTCTTCCTGCCCGCCCTGCGCCGCGAGCTCGCCGCCGCGGGGCTTCGGCCGGGAGCGGCCTGCGTCGTCTACGTCCCCACCGCGACGACGGTCGAGCTCGTGCGCACGCTCAAGCCGGGCGTCGTGCTCTACGACTGCGCCTCGAACTTCCGCGGGCATCCTTCGGCGCCTGCGGACTTCGCGCGCCTCGAGCGGGAGCTGCTGTCGCTGGCCGACCAGGTCGTCTGCGACTCCGACTTCCTCTTCGAGCAGAAAAGGCCGAGCACCCCCGCGTCGAGAAGATCCACCAGGGAGTGCCCGAGGAGTTCTTCGGCCTGCCGGAGCCGCGCGGGACGTGGGACGACTTCGTCTACTACGGGACGTGGAGTCCCGACCTCGACGAGCGCTTCGTCGACGCGCTCGTCGGCGCGGGCTTCAAGGCGGCCGTGCGCGGCTTCACCAAGCCGGGCGCCCCCGAGCTCGCGCCGGCCGTCGCGCGGCACGCGGCCGTCGCCCGCGAGGAGCTCGCCGCGAGCCTCGCGCCCTACGAGGGCATCCTGCTGCCCTACCGCATCAACCCCTTCCTTCTCGGAGTGATCCCCGCGAAGATCTACGAATGCCTCGCCACCGGCCGGCCCGTCATCGCGTCTCCGCTGCCGTCCCTGAAGGCTCTCGAGGGGCTGATCTACGTGGGCGAGACCCCGGAGGATTGGGTGCGCATCGCGCGCGGCCTGCCGCGCACCGAAACGCCCGAACTGCGGCGAGCGCGCATCGCGCACGCTCGCCGGCACTCCGCCGCGGCCGAGTTCGGCCGGTTCGCGGAGGCTCTGTCGGCCTGCAAGAGGCGGCGCGCTGTGGCCCCGAAGCCCGGACGCGACGCGGTCATCCTGTCGGCGTCTCCTTGGGCGCGCGCGCCCGCCGCGCGGCGCGCCGAGGCCGAGGCGTGGGCCGCCACCGGCAGGCGGGTGTTCTTCGTCGAGCTCGCGGCCGAGCGAGGCCTTCTCGGCCGCGCCCGGCGCGCGCTGTTCGGCTCGCCCGCGCGCGAGGCGGCCGACATCCCGCCCGGAGTCGAGGTCGTGCCGTCGTTGTTCCTGCCCGCGACGCGCCGCCTCTGGCGCGAGGCCAACGCGACTTTGCTCGCGCCGCGCCTGGCCGATCTGCTGCACGACCGGGGACTCGAGGACGGCTGCGCCGCGATCCTGGCCGGCCACTCGCCGCACGCCGCGGCGTTCCTCGAGCACCTGCGCCCGGCGCTGACGCTCGACGCCGAGGGCTCCTCCGACCCCGGCGCCCTGCTCGCGCGCGCCGCCTCCGCGCGCCGCGCGCCCTCGCCCGGCCCGTCGGACGCGAAGGTACCCGCGTTCTTGCGGGGGCTCGGCTGGATCGGCCTGCTCTACGGCCTCGCGAAGGCCTCGACATTGCTGACGCAGATCGCCGCCGGACGGTGGCTCGGCCCCGAGGAGTACGGAAGGGCCAACCTCGTGCTCGCCGCCTCCGCGTACCTGCAGATCGCGCCGATGCTCGGCTTTCCGACGGCCATGGGCAAGCTCCTCGCCGGAGAGACCGACGAGCGCCGCCGCGCGCGCTTCGTCTCGACCGCGCTCATCGCCTTCGCGGCGTGGACGACGCTGTGCCTGCCCATGATGGGCGTCGCGCATCGCGCGCTGAGCCTGGCGCTGAACGTGCCGGACGTCCTGTTCATGCCCTCGCTCGTGCTGGCGACGGCCAACGCGGTCTACGTCGTCGTCGCGAGCCCACTGTTGGGGCTGCACCGCTTCGCGCACCGCGGCCTCGTCGAGGCGGCGTACGGCCTCTCCGTGCCGCTGACCTTGCTCGTCGCCGGAGCGCTCCTCGGCGCCGACCACCGGGCGCTCGTCGCCGCGCTGAGCACCGGCTTCATCCTCGGCGCCGCGTACGCGCTCTGGTGCCAGCGGCGCTACCTCGTGGCCGCTTTCGAGCCGCGCATCGTGCACGAGGTCTGGCGCTATGCGGCGGTCGCCGCGCTGAACCTGCTCGCGCTGGCATGCGTGCTCGCGCCGGCGCGCTTCGCGCTGCACCACAGCCGCAGCGCCGAGGAAGTGGGGCTTTTCAGCGCCTACTTCACCGCGACCGTCCAGGTCGCGCTCGCCTTCCTCTACATGCTTCAGTCGGTCATCGTCCCGATGGCGAGCGACGAGCGCGGCCAGCGCGAGACGTGGGAGCTCGTGCGCCGCTGGGCGGCGCCCGCGCTCGCCGGATCCTGGATCCTCTTCCTCGCCGGCCTGGCGGCCGCGCTCGCCGTCTTCGGCCGTCGCTACCCGATGCGCTGGGACTGGATGCTCGCGTTCACCGGGACGGCCGTGCTGGTCCTCGTGCACGGCACGCTGTCCGCGCTCTACTCGGCGCGCGATTTCTCGGGCCTGCGCATCTCGGTGGCCGGAGGCCTTCTCACCGGCATCGTCAACGCCTCCTTCGCCGCGTGGCTGATACCGGAACGCGGCGTCGGCGGCGCCGCGCTCGCCCTGGCCGCGGCGTTCACGACCGGCACCGCGTTCTTCCTCGTCGCCCGCCTCGCGGAGAGGCGCCGATGACCGCGCGCCGCGCTCTGTCGCTGTCGCTCTCCGCGCTGGCGTTCGCTCTGCCGCTGTCGATCGCGGGGGCCAACGCCGCGCTCGCCGCCGCCACCGCCTGCCTGCTGGCCGCGCTCGCGGGCCCGGACCGCGCGGCGGCTTCGAAGGCGCTGGCGGCCGCGGCCCGGACGCCGGCCTTCCTCGCGCTGGCCGCGTGCGCGGCGTGGGCGCTGGTTTCCTGCGCCGCCGGGCTCGACCCCGCGCAGAGCCTGAAGCTGTGGCCGCGGGACCTGCACAAGCTGTGGGCGTTCCTCGCGATCGCATCCGCCCTGGCGCTCGTCGAGGAGCCCGTGCTCGGCGCGCCGCTCGGCGTGGGCCTCGGCCTCCACGCGGCCGTCGGCGTCTGGCAGTGGGTCCGCGCGTGGGCGACCGGCGGAGAGCTGCGCGCGCACGGCTTCCTGCATCCCGTCTCCTACGGAGAGGTCCTCGCGCTCGGGCTCATCGGCGCCGCCGCCTGGCTCTCCCGCGCTCCGGCGTCGGCTTCGGCGCGCCGCCGCCGGGCCGCGGCCGGCCTGCTCGCCCTCGTCGCCGCCGCGCTCGTCGCCGCGCAGACGCGGGCCGCCATCCTCGCGCTGCTTCCGGCGTTCGCCGCGGCCTGCGTCCTCGAGCCGCGGTGGCGGCGCCACGCGCTGGCCGCCCTGCTGCTCATCGGCGGAGCCTTCGCGGTGTGGGAGGCATCCCTGCCCCGCGGCGGCCGCACGTTGAGGACCCTTTTCTCCCGGGACGCCGAGACGAGCTCGCACCGCTCGCGCTTCGTGCTGTGGGGAGTCGCGCTCGACGCCGCGCGCGAGCGCCCGCTGACCGGCGTGGGCCCCGGCGGCTACAAGGACGCCTTCCGCCGTCACCACCCCGGGAAGCTCGACGGCCAGGACACGTGGGGAAGCGCGCACAACCTGTACCTCCATCAGCTGGCCGAGCGCGGCGTCCCCGGCCTGCTGCTGCTGCTGGCCTGCCTCGGCGCCTTCGCCCTCGGGGCGCTGCGCGCCGCGCGCGAGCGCCGCGACGCCTGGGGCCTGTGGGCCGTCGCGGCGACGGCCGCCTTCCTCGTGATGAACCTGACCGAGGTCGCCTGGCAGACCGAGCAGGTAGCGACCTTCTTCATTCTCGTCTGGCTCGTCGGGGCGGGCGACCGCTCCGCGCCGGAAATCCTATAATCACCGCGGTGGCCAAAACCCTTTCGATCCTGATCCCGGTCTACAACGAGAAGGCCACGGTCCTCGAGCTCGTGCGCCGCGTCGAGGCCGTCTCCTTGCCCGTGGCCAAGGAAATCGTGATCGTCGACGACGGCTCGACCGACGGCACCCGGGACCTGCTCGCCGGGCTCGGCGAGCGCGCGAAGGTCGTGCTCCACGAGCGCAATCGCGGCAAGGGCGCGGCGCTGCGCACGGCGCTGGCGAGCGCGACGGGCGATCTCGTGATCGTGCAGGACGCCGATCTCGAGTACGATCCGGCCGACTACCCGATGATGCTCGGACCGCTGCTCGACGGCCGCGCCGAGGCCGTTTACGGCTCGAGATTTCTCGGCGGGCCGCACCGCGTTCTCCTGTTCTGGCACTACTTCGGCAACCTGCTCTTCACTTTGCTCACGAACGTGCTCTACGACATCAACCTGACCGACATGGGCACGTGCTACAAGGCCTTCGTGGCCTCGCACCTCAAAGAGATTCCCCTGCGCAGCGAACGCTTCGGCATCGAGGCGGAGATCACGGCCAAGATCTGCAAGCGGCGTCTGCGTCTCTACGAGGTGCCGATCTCGTACTCCGGCCGGACCTACGCGGAGGGCAAGAAGATCACATGGAAGGACGGCTTCTCCTATCTCTGGTGCCTCCTGCGCTACCGTGTCTCCGACTGAGGGCCGCCGTTGGCTGCTGGTGGGAGCGGCGGCGCTCGGCCTGCGCGTCGGCGCGGCGGTCCTGACGGAGTTCAGTCCGATCTTCCCGTCCCACTACTACCACGACGCCGTCCTCGCCGAGAGCCTCGGAGCCGAGATGGCCGGCAGCTGGCGCGAGGGCCGCATCCACGCGAGCCGCTACGCGCCGCCGCACCGCATCCACGCGGCGTTCATCGCCGCGGTCTACATCCCCTTCGGCCGGAGGCCGCTGGCGGCGAAGATCGTCAACGCACTCATCGGCTCCGCGAGCGTCCTGCTCATCGGTTTCGCGGCGGCGGCGGCGACGACGCCCGCGGCGGGCCTGGCCGCCGCCGCCGCGGTCGCGGTATGGCCCTCCCACGTCTTCTACACCTCCCAGAACTTCAAGGAGTCTCCCAGCCTCGCTCTTCTCTTCGGGGCGCTCGCGCTGGCCGCGTCCATGCTGAGCCGCGAGGATGACGGGCGGACGGGGGCGGCCAAGGCCGCCGGGTTCGTCGCGCTGTCGGTCGGCGCGGGGCTGTTCCGCTCCTATGTTCTCGTCGTGCTGTGCGCTGCCGCCTTCTTCGCCGCGGCCCTCAAGGCCCGGCGGTCGTCGTCCGCCCGCATGCTCCTCGCCGCCGTGCTCGCCGCGCCCTTCGCCTACAAGGCCTGCTCGCGGGCGGTGCTGCGGCACGCGATTCCGGCCGTGGAATACGCCAAGGACAACGCCGAAGCGAACTTTCTGAGCGTCGCGCGCGACGAAAACGGGCTGGCGCGGAAACCGTCCTTCTCTCCTGCGGAAATAAGCGAGTTCCGGCGCGGCAGGCAGGAGAGCGACCGCCGCTACGCGCGGGAGAAGGGCGGCCGGGAGATCGCGACGCAGATTTATCCAGACGCCGTCTTCAAGAGCTGGGGCGACATCGTTCTCTTCCTCCCGAAGGCGGCGTTCGCCGTACTGTTCATGCCCTTGCCCGGGCTGTATCCGATGGACGGCAGGATAGGCCGGATGCTGGCGGCCGCGGAGAACGTGATCCTGCTCCTGGCTTTCGTCGCCGCGCTGAGCCGAGGGCCGCGGGCCTTGGGCGCCCCGGCCGCGCTCCTGCTGGCGGCGTTCTTCGCCGCCATGACCGCGGGCTCGGCCCTTCTCGAGTTCGATCTGGGCTCGGCCTCGCGGCACAAGCTCCAGTATTTCCCGGCGATTCTCCCGTTCGCGGCCGAGGCCATCCTTCGTCGGAGGCGTTCATGATCAAGGTCGTCCAGGTCGTCGAATGCGGCGGTCCCGGCGGCACCGGAGAGCAGGTCGCCGCGATCTGCAACGGCCTCGATCCCGCGCGCTTCCACGTCTCGCTCGCGTACGCGGCGCGCGGCGGATCCGCCGAAGAATACCGAGCCAAATGCGCGGGCGCCCGAGAGGCGCACCACGTTCCCGAGATGACGCGCGAGATATCCCCCGGACGAGACGCCGCCGCGTTCCGCCGCCTGCGCCAGCTGTTCGCCGAGCGCCGTCCCGACGTCGTCCACGCCCACTCCTCGAAGGCCGGAGTCCTGGCGCGAGTCGCGGCGCGAGCCGCGGGCGTGCCCGCGGTGTTCTACACGCCTCACGGCTACGGCTTTCTGCAGCAGGACCGCCCGGCCGCGTCGCGGCTGCTCTACCGCGCGCTCGAGGCCGCGGCCTCGCGAATCGGCACAGTCGTCGCCTGCTCGCCCGCGGAGGCCGAGCAGGCGCGCGCCCTCGGCGCGCCGCGCGTCGAGACGGTGTGCGACGCGTACCTCGGCGGCTTCGCCGAGCCGCTGCCTCACGATGGCGTCGTCGTCGGCTCCTGCGGGCGCATGGCCTACGCGCGCAACCCCGACGCGTGGCTCCTCCTCGCCCAACGCCTGACGGATTCCCGCAACGGCCTGCGCTGCGTCTGGATCGGCGGCGGCGAGGAAGAGAGGCGCGCGCGCGTCCTGCTCGAGAACATGAATCTGGCGGGCCGCGCGGAGATCACGGGCTGGCTCGGCGCCGCGGAGGCGCGCGAGCGCCTGCGGGCGCTCGACTTGTTCGTGCATTACTCGCGCTGGGACGCGATGCCCAACGCCGTGCTCGAGGCGATGGCGGCGGGCCTGCCCGTCGTGGCTTCCGACAATCCGGGCAACCGCTCGGCCGTCGTCGACGGCGAGACCGGCTTCCTCGCGCGCACCGAGGTGGAGCTGCTCGAGCGCTGCCAGCAGCTCATCGACGACGCTCCGCTTCGCCTGCGGCTCGGCGCCGCGGGCCGGGAGCGCGTCCGGCGCGAGTTCTCTCTCGAGCGCATGCTCGGGAGCCTGTCCGCGCTCTACGCCGGAGCGTCTTGATGGGTAAGGCCCGCGAATCCCGCGCGGTCGTGGCCCTCCTCGGGTCCTTCGCCGCCTGGCAGGCCTGGGACGTCTCGCGGTTCATCGCGCACGAGACGAGGCCGCCGGCCTGGGACCAGGCCAATCACCTGACCGTCGCGCTCCGCTACCTCGACGCGGCCGCGGCCGGGCGCTGGGGCGACATCTGGACGTACACGCCGAACGCCGCGATCCCGCCGTTTCCGCCCGTCTATCACCTGCTGCTGGCGCCCTGGTCGATGGCGTCGAGCCCGGCGTGGAGCGCGCTGTGGGTCAACGCGGGCTACCTCGCGCTGCTGGTCGCGGTGATCTGGGGCCTCGCGCGCGAGCTGCGCCGCGACGGGCCGGCCGCGGCCGCCGCCGTCGCGTTCGCCTGCGCTCCCGTGGTCCAGCATCTCGCCCGCGAGCAGCTCGTCGATCTGCCGCTGACCGCCGTCGCGGCCGCGGCCTACTGGGCGCTCGCGCGCGCGGACGGCTTCCGCCGCCTCGACGGGTCGCTGTGGTTCGGCGCCGCGTTCGGGCTCGGCATGCTGCACAAGTGGAGCTTCTTCAGCTACGTGCTTCCCGCCTTCGTCCTGGGCCTCGCCGCGCTGCGCCGGCCCGCCGACCGGCGCAAGGCGCTCGCGGCGGGCGCGCTCGGCCTAGGCCTGTGCCTGCCGTGGTACCTGATCCGGGCGCCCCTGGTCTTCATACGCCTGACCCAGGCCACGAACGACTTCGTCGTGCCGTTCTGGAAGGGCGGCGCGTTCTTCAGCTACCTCGGCGGCATGCCGGCCGAGCTCGGCTGGCCTTTCTGCGCGCTGGCCGCCTGGTCGCTGTGGGCCCTGCGCCGCGACTCGCGCCGCTCCGTGCGCGCCGTCGCGCTCTGCGCCGCGGCCGCGTATGTCTTCTGGGCGCTTCTTCCCAACCGGCAGATGCGCTACCTTCTGCCCGGACTGGCGGGTCTGCCGGCGCTGATCGCCGCGGCCGCCCCCGGCCGCTCGTCTGGGCGCTGGCCGCGTGGCAGGCCGCCGCCGCCGCGCTCCACCCCGCGGCGCGCCCGGCCGCCGAGGACTGGAAGCTCGACGCGGCGCTCGGGGCCGTCGCGGCCGCGCGCGCGCCGGGACTGACTTCCGTGTCCGTCATCGCCAACTCGGCCCGCTTCAACAAGCTGAGCCTGACGTGGCAGGCCGCGTCGCTCGGGCTGCGCGACGTGGAATTCCGCGGCGTCAACGACGTGCCCTGGGAGCTCTCGGAATTCGTCCTCTACAAACGGGGCGGCCTCGGTCCCGAGCCCGTCGTCGGCGAGTTCCGCGGCGCGGAGGCCGCGATCGAGGAGCGCGACGGCTGGTTCTCCCGCGCCTTCGTCGAACGGCGGTCGTGGCCCCTGCCCGACGGGACGACGGCCGTCCTCTACGCGCGCCGCCGCCAGGCCGCGCCTCCGCTGCGAGGACGCTCGTTCTCCGGGCCGCTGCGCGTTTCCTCTCTGCTCGAGATCCCCGCCGCCGAGCTCGCCTTGGGACCCTGGAACGCCAAGCGCGGCGTCTACGAGCGCGTGAGCGCCGCCGCGCCTCTCGTCCGGCTCAAGGGGCTTGCGGTCGCCGGCGTCCGCGCGGAACTTCGCGACGCCGTCCTCGTGGCAGACGCCGGCGGGGCCCGGCTCGTCTCCGTGGGCGGCGTCTCGATACGGGCCGCCTCCGTCGACGCCGCGGCGCTGTCCGCCTTCCTGACGCGAGGGCCGCTGCGCGCGCGCTCGGTCGCGCTCGACGGGACCGCGCGCGTCGCGGTCTCGGCCAAGGGCCTGCCGTTCTCCGCCGAAGCGGCGCTCGTCTCCGGCCCCGGCCGGCCGTGCGCCGCCGAGCTGAGGGCCGTCCGCGCCGCCGGCGTGCCGATCGCGCCGGGGGCCTTCCTGCGCTGGGGCGCCAATGGACCCCTCTTCGAGCTGTCGACCTCGCCCGGCCGGACGACCGTCCGGACCGTCTTCGGACTCTCGCGCTCCGTGCCCTTTGAGATCGAGCTGCCGGGCTGCTCGGCGCGCGGCGGCCGCCTCTCGATTCCCTAGCCGCCCCCGTCGGAGGCTTTGTATAATTCCCCCGGATGGCCCTTCAAGACCGCGCCCGCCGCGCGGAAACCCCTTCGCAGCCCCCTCGGCCCGCTCCGCCGGCCTGCCCCCTGGCTGAGGCACGGCCTGCGCACGGCCGGCCACCTGATTCTCGACGCCGGCGCGGTCTGGGCCGCGTACCGCCTGGCCTACTGGGCCCGCTTCGAGTGGAGCTGGCTCGTCGCGCGCATCCCCTTCTCCGGCGACGCGCCCGGCTGGGACAAGTACGAGGGCCTGCTGTACGCCGCCGTGCCCGTCTGGCTGCTGCTGCTTCGCTCGAACCGCCTATACACGGCCTCGTACATGGGGTCGACCGACCGCCTCCTCCAGATCCTGAAGTCCGCGGCCCTCGGAGCGACGAGCATGCTCGCGGCCGCGTTCCTCTATGAGCGGCTCGCCTTCTCGCGCGTGATGCTCGCCGGCGCGTTCCCGATCGGCGCCGCCCTGCTCTGCGCCGCCCACGCGCTCGCGCTGTGGCTCGACGACCGGCTCGCGCGGCTCGAGGCGGCTCGTCCCGTCCTGCTCGTCGGCGGCGGGTCGGTCGCGGCCGTGCTCAAGGAGCGCATCCTCGCCCGTCACCCGGGCGCCGCCGTCCGCGAGGTCGCGTCGCTGCCCGAGCAGGCGGAGCTCGAGCGCAAGCTCGACGGCGACGACTGGTACGAGGTGATCGTCCTGCGCTCGCGGGAGTCCCACGAGCGCATCCTCGCGGCCGCGGAGGCCTGCGACGCGCGCGGCGTCCGCTTCGCGATGGTCCCCGACCTCCTCGAGATCCGCATGGGCGAGGTCCAGATGGACCACCACTTGGGCCTTCCCGCCTACCGCATCAAGCACGCCTCGCTGACGGCCGCCAACTTCGCCGCCAAGCGCGTCTTCGACGTCGTCTTCTCCGCGCTGCTTCTGCTCGCGACCTCGCCGTTGTGGCTCGTGCTGTGCGCGCTGATCAAGCTCGATTCGCCGGGCCCCGTCCTCTTCGCGCAGAAGCGCTACGGCCGCCGCCGCTCGGTGTTCCTCGCCTACAAGTTCCGCACGATGGTCGCCGACGCCGAGAAGAAAATCGAGTCCGTGAAGGGCCTCAACGACACCAAGGGCGCGTTCTTCAAGTCGAAGAGCGATCCGCGCGTCACGCGCGTCGGGAAGTGGATCCGCCGCTTCTCGCTCGACGAGTTCCCGCAGTTCCTCAACGTCCTGCTCGGCGACATGAGCGTCGTCGGGCCTCGCCCGCTGGCGCTGACGACGGGAGAAGTCGAGGCGCTCGAGCGCGACTTCGGCGAGACCGCCAAGAAGCGCATGAACGTCCTGCCCGGCATCACCGGGCTCTGGCAGGTGTCCGGCCGCTCCGACGTGTCGAGCGAGCAGCGCTTCTCCCTCGACCTGTTCTACATCGAGCACTGGTCGATGGGGCTCGACCTCGAGATCATCGTGAAGACGCCCGCCGTCATGCTGTTCGGCAAGGGGGCCTATTGACCGCGACCGCCGTCACCATCCCGCTTCTCACCCTCAAGGATCAGCACGCCGAGATCGGGGCCGAGGTCAAGGCCGCCGTCGCGCGCGTGCTCGATTCCGGCGTGTTCATCCTCGGACCGGAGAACAAGGCCTTCGACGCCGAGTTCGCCGCGGCGGTCGGCGCCAAGTTCTGCCTCGGCGTCGACTCCGGGACCTCCGCGCTCGAGCTCGCGCTCGAGGCGGCGGGCGTGGGCCCCGGCGACGAGGTCGTCGTCCCGACGTTCACCTTCATCGCGACCGCGACGGCGGTGTCGGTCCTCGGCGCGACGCCCGTCTTCGCCGACGTCGATCCCGTCACGCTGACGCTCGACTCCGCGTCCGTCCTCAAGAAGCTCACCTCGCGGACGAAGGCGATCGTGCCCGTCCACATCTTCGGCCAGCCCGCCGACATGGATCCGCTGATGGACCTCGCGCGCTCGCGCAAGCTCGCGGTCGTCGAGGATTGCGCGCAGTCGCACCTCGCGACGTACAAGGGCCGGCTCGCCGGCTCGATCGGCGACCTCGCGGCGTTCAGCTTCTACCCGTCGAAGAACCTCGGCGCCGCCGGCGACGCGGGCGCCGTCACGACCGGAGACGAAAAGCTGCGCGACGCGGTCAACGAGCTGCGCAACTGCGGCCGCTCGGCCGCCGCCGGCTACAACCACGTGCGCGTCGGCCACAACTGCCGGCTCGACGAGATCCAAGCCGCCGTGCTGCGCGTCAAGCTCCTGCGCCTCGAGGCCTGGACGAACGCCCGGCGCAAGATCGCCGCGCTCTACGACGACGGCCTCAAAGGACTGCCGCTGAAGCTGCCGCCGCTCGGCTCCGGCGGCACCAAGCCCGTGTTCCACCTGTACACGGTCCGCACCGAGCGCCGCGACGCGCTCGCCGCGCACCTGCGCGCGGCCGGGATCGGCACGGGCGTGTACTACCCGGTCTCCGCGCACCAGCAGCCGGCGTACGCCGCGCTCGGCGCGAAGGGCGGGCCGCTGCCCGTCGCCGAGGCCGCGTCGCGCGAGGCGCTGTCCCTGCCGATGTACCCCGAGCTGCCGGCCGCCGACGCCGCGCGCGTCGTCGCCGCCGTCCGGGCCTTCTTCAAATAGCTTGGCCCGAATCCTCTACGTCTCCACCTCGACCACGGTCGGCGGAGCCGAGAAGACGCTCTACACTTTGGCGACGTTGCTCGATCCGCGGCGCCACGAGGTCTGCGGCGTCGTCAGCCTCAAGCCCGAGGGGGCCTACGCGCGCAAGCTGAAGGCCCAGGGCAAGCGCGTCGAGAGCCTCGACCTCGAGCGCGCGCCGCGCTTCTCCGACGCCGAACGCCTCGCCGCGATCATCTCCCGGGAGCGTCCGGACGTCGTGCACGCCATGATGTACCAGGCGATCCAGCTCTGCCGCCTCGCCAAACCGAAGGCGACCGCCCCCTTCAAGCTCGTCAGCTCCCCCGCGTCCATTACCGCACGCGCTCGGTCTGGACCTTGCTCGTCGACCGGGCCCTCAAGGGCCGCGACGACCTCCTGATCTCCGAGTCGGACGCCAGCCGCGCGTTCCTGCTCGGCCGCCTGGGCTACGCTCCGGCCAAGGTGCGCACGATCCGCAACGGCGTGGACCTCGCGGGGTGGCCCGCCTCGAAGGTCGACCGGCAGAAGAAGCGCCTGGAGCTGCGCCTGGGCTCCGCCGACGTCCTCGTCGGGGCCGTCGGACGCCTCGACCGGCAGAAAGGCTTCAGCGTCCTCGTTCACGCGATGGCGCGCCTGAAGAAGACCGGCGTGCGCTGCGTCATCCTGGGCGAGGGCCCCGAGCGCCCTCGCCTCGAGGCCCTCATCCGCGAGCACGCCCTGGAGTCATCCGTGTGGCTGCCGGGCGAGCGCGCCGACGTCGCCGCCTGGCTCTCCGCGTTCGACGTGGCCTGCCTTCCCTCTCTCTGGGAGGGCCTGCCGAACACCCTGCTCGAGGAGATGGCGTTGGGCCTGCCCGTCGTCGCCTCCGCCGTCGACGGCGTGCCGGAGGTCGTCGAGAACGGGCGCAACGGCGTCCTCGTGCCCCCGGCCGACGCGCCCGCGCTCGCGAAGGCGCTCGGGGCGCTCGCCGCCGATCCCGCGAGGCGCGCCGCTCTCGGCGCCGCCGCGCACGCGACGATCGCCGAAAAGTTCACGATCCGCCGCATGATCGACGAGTACCAGGACGCCTACGCCGACGTCGTCTCCCGCTAATTTCGTATCTTAGTGGAATGACCTCCCCTCTCCTCCTCGTCCTCGCCGTCTTCCTCGCCGCCCCGGCGCGCGCCCAGCACCCGCTCGAGCCGCTCTCGGCCGCAGAGACCGTGCGCGCGGTCGCGATCGCGCGCGAGGCGAAGGGCCTTCCCGAGGGGACTTTCTTCCCTCAGGTCGCGCTGAAGGAGCCTCCCAAGTCCGAGGTTCTCGCCTGGCGGGCCGGGAAGAAGGCCTCGCGCCGCGCCGGCCTCGTCGTCTACGACCGGGCCGCGAACAAGATGAGCGAGGCCGTCGTCGACCTGGCCGGCGGCAAGCTCGCGTCGTGGACCGAACGACCGGGCGCCCAGCCGAACGTCATGCTCGCCGAGTTCGAGAAGCTGCCCGCCGCCGTAAAAGCCGACGCGCGCTGGCGCGCGGCGATGAAAAGCGCGGACTCGACCCCGAGAAGCTGTGGGTCGACCTGTGGGCCGCCGGCCCGATGAGCGAGGCCGAGCAGGCCTCCGGCCGCCGGCTGCTGCGCGGCCTCGCCTACGTCTCCGAGGGCAACAAGAACCCCTACGCCCATCCCGTCGAGGGCGTCGTCGCCCTGCTCGACGCGAACGCCGCGAAGGTCGTCGAGGTCCTCGACTCCGGCGTCATCCCGGTCTCCAAGGCTCCCGGAGACTTCGACGACAAGTCCAATCCTCCGTCCCGGCCCGGGCTCAAGCCGCTCGTGATCTCCCAGCCCGAGGGCCCGAGCTTTTCCCTCGACGGCCACCATGTCCGCTGGCAGAACTGGGACTTTCGCTTCACTTTGCATCCCCGCGAGGGCCCGGTGCTCTACCGGGTCTCCTATCAGGACGGCAAGCGCCTGCGCCCGGTGCTCTACCGCGCCTCGCTCTCGGAGATGCTCGTGCCGTACGGCGATCCCGACTCCAACTGGTCGTTTCGCAACGCCTTCGACGAGGGCGAGTACGGCATCGGCCGCATGGCCGGGCCCATCGAGCCTCTTCGGGACGCCCCGGCCAACGCCGTCTTCGTCGACGCCGACTTCGCCGACGACCTCGGCAAGCCCTATAAGGTCGAGAAGGCGATGGCCCTCTTCGAGCGCGACGGCGGCGTGCTGTGGAAGCACCTCGACGTGTTCGTCGCCAACCAGAACCAGTCGCAGCGCGCCCGCGAGCTCGTCCTGACCTTCATCGCGACGATCAGCAACTACGACTATCAGCTCTCGTGGGTGTTCCGCCAGGACGGCACGATCGCCGCCGAGTGCGGTCTGACCGGCATCATGCTGGCCAAGGGCGTGAAAGCGAAGTCCGCGGCCGACCTGCACGCGGATCACGCGAACCACCACGCGCATCTCGTCGCGCCCGGCGTCGTCGCGCCTCACCACCAGCACTTCTTCAACTTCCGCCTCGACTTCGACGTCGACGGGACGGCCAACCGCCTCGTCGAGCACAACGTCCGCTCCGCGCCCGCGGGCAAGGACAACCCCTCTCGAACTCGATGCTCATGGAGGAGACGGTCCTCAAGACGGAGAAGGCGGCGCAGCGGGACATGAGCTTGGCCTCGGCTCGCAAGTGGAAAGTCGTCAGCGCGACGGCCAAGAACGCGCTCGGCGAGCCGACGGCCTACGCGCTGATCCCGGGCGAGAACAGCGTCCCCTACCTCCTCGACGACTCCCCGGTGCGCCGCAAGGGCCGCTTCATCGACCACCACCTGTGGGCGACCCGCCACGCCGAGGACGAGCTCTACGCCGCTGGCCCCTACCCCAACCAGAGCGGCGAGGGCAATGGCCTGCCGGCGTGGACCAACGACGACGAAAGCATCGACGGTAAGGACCTCGTCGTCTGGTACACCTTCGGCGTGACCCACATCCCCCGCCCCGAGGACTGGCCGGTGATGCCGACGCACACGACCGGGTTCAAGCTGATGCCCAACGGGTTCTTCTCCAGGAACCCGGCGCTCGACATTAGGTAGAGCGCCGGCTCGCCGGCCGCGAGCGGCCGGCGCAGATGCTATTACGGAAATTCCTTATAGCATCTTGTATTGACGCCGTAACAAGCGTCCGCTATACTCCCGAACGTCTCGCGCGCGCGTATTAAGGAACGCCGACCTTGATCCGCGCGGCCTCGCTTTTTTGGGGGCGGACTACCATCACAACTTGATCTCCCCTCGTCTCAGACGCACCATCGGCGTGGCCTCGCTCGCTCTCCTCGCGGGCCTCGCCGCCTACCCGGCGCTCGCCCAGTTCAGCGCTCCCTACGATCCCGATTTCGCGTCGGAGAAGAAGCCCGAGCCCGCCCCGCAGCCGAGCGAACCCGAGCCGGAACCGGCGCCGGCCGAGACGGCGCCCGAGCCGGCGTTCGTCGCCCCGCCCGCCGAGGTTGAGGGCCCGTCGTTCCGCCTCCTCGACCGCCCCGACGGCGCTGGCTTCCTGACTCCCGCGCCCGAGCCCTCCGCGTCGACGGAGCCCGCGCGCGCGCCGCGCGACCCCGGCGAGGTCCGCGCCGGCATGACCGCCGCCCAGTACGACGCCGCCCGCTTCTCGCGCGTGCGCGAACAGGTCGACCGCGGCGAGGAGCCCGGCGAGGAGCGCGTCTCCGGCCCCGGAGGCCCGCTGCTCGTCGATCAGCAGGACGTGTCGCTGTCGACGAGCGCCCCGCAGCCGCCGCCGCCCGAGGTCGAGCTTCCGACGTACGGCACGAGCCTCTCCGTCACGGGCCGAAAGGTCATCGGCTTCAACTTCTCCGAGAAGCGCTTTCTGAACTCGCAGAGGACGACCGGCCGTCCGCAGACGACCAACCTCGTCGAGATCGACCAGCAGCTGCAGCTGCGCATGCAGGGCAAGGTCGGCCCCAAGATCACGGTCAACGTCGACTACGACGACACGAAGCTCAATCAGCAGGACATCTCCGTCGTCTACCAGGGCGATCCGAACGAGGTCGTTCAGAACGTCTCGTTCGGCGACATCGACCTCTCCCTGCCCGCGACCGAGTTCGTGTCGTACAACAAGCAGCTCTTCGGCATCCGCGCCGACGTCAAGTACAAGGGCTTCCGCTCGACCTTCATCGGCTCCCGCACGAAGGGCCAGACGAAGACCAAGCAGTTCACCGGCAACACTCAGTTCGTCGCGACGGACGTCTCCGACATCTCCTACATCCGCCGCCAGTACTACGACGCGACGTTCGCCAACCCCTCGCGCCTGCCGATCAGGGCCGGCTCCGAGCGCGTCTTCCTCGCCCGCCAGGAGATCGGCGCCAACAACCTCAACGAGCAGACGCTGACCGTCGACGACATCGTCTGTCAAGGCGTCGGCTGCGTGGACAGCTCGACGTTCACGGGCAAGTTCCTCCCTCTCGTCGCCGGCCAGGACTACACGATCGACTACGCGAAGGGCATCATCCAGTTCCGCAACCAGCTTCTGCCTCAGTACGTCGTGGCGATCGACTATCTCGACAACTTGAACAACCCGCTGACGACCCAGTCGTCGAGCCACACGCTCGCGGGCGGCGGCTCGGGCCGCTTCAAGCTCATCAAGACCCCGGCGGACGTGCCGATCGTCTCCTCGGGAACCGAGGCCGGCTGGAACCGCGAGATGAAGACGTTCTACTCGATCGGCCAAAACCAGATCGTGCGCGACAACGGCCGCGGCAACTTCTTCCTGCGCGTGCTCGACCTCAACCGCGTCGAGGTCGGCCCCGGGCTCAACCCCGTCCAGAAGTACACGGACACCATCGACGTCGACTTCGAGAACGGCATCTTCCGCCTCAGGCAGCCGTTCTCGGTGACCAACTCCTCGCCGTCGACGCCGGACCCCGACGTATACGCGCAAACCCCGATTTCGAAGCGTCTGTTCCGCGTCGAGTACAACTTCCGCTTCAAGACCTTCTTCCTCGAGCCCAACCTCGTCGTCCAGTCCGAAATCGTGATCCTCGACGGCCAGAAGCTCACGCGCAACGTCGACTACTTCATCGACTACGAGGCGGGCTTCATCACGTTCTTCAACCCCGACCGAATCGGGCCCGCGTCGACGATCGACATGAGCTTCGAGGTGGCCCCCTTCGCCAACCTCAACAACGACACCTTGCTCGGCGCGCGGGTCTCTCACGAGTGGGGCCCGGACGGAAAGTACTCCGTCGGCTCGACGATGCTCTATCAGGCGGGCGCGAAATCGCCGACCGTGCCCCAGATCACCGAGCTCGCGAAGAGCCTGCTCGTCTACGAGTTCGACGCGCAAGCCAAGCGGATCAAGATCGGCGACCGCCTGATCATGACGCTCGCCGGCGAGTTCGCCCAGAGCCGGCAGAACCTGAACCTGAACCCTTTCGCGCTCATCGACAACATGGAGGGCATCAAGCAGGAGGACAGCGCCTCGACGCTCGCCGCGCAGTGGCAGATCGCCTCGAACCCGGGCGCCGTCGCGGCTCCCCCAACCGCCTGAACTGGTTCTCCGAGGACGTGAGCATCCTCGCGATCAATCCGCGCGCCCAGGCCAACTCCGGCGAGTCGCAGAAGGTTTTGAACTTCGACTACGGCGCGGGCGGCGCGCAGCCGCTGGCCAACGGCGACGAGGTCTCGATCGTCTTCCCGTTCTCGATCTCGGGCGTCGACATGTCCCAGAAGACCGTGCTCGAGGTCGTCATGCTCGGCGACAACAGCGGCAACGAGCTGAACTTCCGCCTCGGCGGCATCGACGAGAACGCGGACGGCTCCGGCCTGCTCAACACGGGTAACATCAACACGAGCCGCACCGAGGACGTCAACAACGACGGCATTCTGCAGCCCGCGGAAGACGTCGGGTTCCTATACGGCGTCGCGCCGGGGGCGCGCTACGGCGCCGGCAACGGCATCCTCGACAGCGTCGACCTCAACCGCAACGGCTTCCTGAACGCCGACGACCAGACGGGCGCCGACTTCGGCTATTTCTGCACGGGCGGCGGCAACTGCACGTCCGCCGCGGGCAACCAGCTGCACGACGTCACGGACGCCGTCCCCGTCGACCGCACCGTCATCAACTTCTCGGGTCCGACCTGGCACACGTTCCAGATTCCCCTGAATATATCGACGGCGACGCTCACTCGCTTCTCGAACATCAAGCAGGTGCGCATCTCCATCCGCAAGACCGTCGCCGGCACCCCGAACGGGACGTTGAAGTTCGCGCGCATCGCCGTGGTCGGCAACACCTGGCAGCGCGGAGCGGCCGGGGATCCCGCCATCGCCGGTTCCGGAGCGACGGCCAACGGCGAATCGCTGACGGTCACGCCCGTCAACAGCGTAGACAACCCGACCTATACGCCGATTTACAACGCGGGCGGTGAAGCGACTCAGGTGTTCAACGACCTCTACGGCAGCCTGTCGGCGCTGCAGCGCCAGTCGAACACGAAGAATCTTTCCGAGCAGGGCCTGCAGCTCGAGTACCGCAACCTCGCCGCGGGAACGACCGTCTACACCAAGCGAGTCTTCTCGCGCGCGATCGACATCAGCCAGCACCGCTACTTCAACTTCCTCGTCTTCGGCAGCGCCGACGGCGGCGAGAACCTCAACGGTCAGCGCCGATTTTTCCTGCGGGCGGGCTCTGACCAGGACTACTTCGAGGTCCAGGTGCCGATCAACTTTACGGGCTGGCGCAAGATCCGCGTGCTCCAGGACGACACGAACAAGGACTCCGTCATGGACACCTGGAAGTCGGACACGCCGGGAACGGTCGTCGTGTCCAGCGGCAACCCGAGCCTGCAGCAGGTCGGCGCGCTGACGGCCGGGGTGAAGCACACCCCGCCTCCGGAGATCCCGCGATCAACGGCGGGCGCATCTTCCTCAACGAGATCCACGTCGCCGAGCCCGTCACCCGCGTCGGCACGGCGAATAAGATCCAGGCCGATTTCGAGGCGCCGGGCTGGGCCAACTTCGGCGTCAAGCACCGCTCGATCGACCGCAACTTCCAGACCCCGACGTCGGTCGTCTCGAACCAGGACAACACCGAGGACGCCGCCTACCTCGACTGGAAGCGCCTCGCCTGGTTCCCGATGAGCTTCAACCTCAACCGGCACATCACGGACACGCCGAGCACCGTGCAGACGGGCAACCTCTCGAACCTCGTCAACCTCCTGCAGCAGGGAAAGGTCACGACCTGGACGGGTTCCGCTCAGGGCAACGTCGCCTACGGCGCCTACCCGCGGCTGAACCTTTCGCACACGCGCAACCGCGTGGAGTACCAGCTGCTCACGCGCCTCGACGACCGCCAGACCTACAACGGCACCCTCCAATACGGAGTCCCCTCGCAGAGCCGCTTCCTGCCGCGCACGATCGACGCGAACGCCGGGCACATCCGCTACGACGTCACCTTCGACAACGCCTTCGTCAAGCGCCAGCCCGGCAACTTCGACACCGCCGAGCGCACGAACTCCTACGGCACGCGAATGACCTTCACTCCCTGGACGGGCTCCTCGTTCAACCCGACCTGGTCGATGACGAAGGTCACCGAAAGCCGCGTCGACTCGACGGGCGCGACGCCGCTGTCGACCAAGTACCCGAAGGCGTTCTCGCAGTCCGCGGGCTTCTCGTCCAACTACCGCCTGACGAGCTGGTTGAACCCGCAGCTCAACTACCAGATCGACACGATCGAGAACAACATCCTGTCGGTGTCGACGTTCGTCGTCGGCGCCTCCACTTACGTCTTCCAGCCGGGCGACATCAAGACGGTCAACCGCTCCGCGAACGCGTCGATCAGCCTGCCGCTGCAGGTCAGCGACATATTCCCCCGCACGAAGCTGTTCCGCTCGGTCAACGTGATCTCCGGCTACCAGCTCCAGGACGGCGACGTCTGGAACCAGGTCGAGAAGGGGCTCGGCACGCAGCAGGCGCTGTGGGTGCGCACGCCGCTGCGGCCCGGCAACCCGGCCGCCCAGCGCGTCAACCTCACGCTGCGCGACACCTGGAACTCCACGCAGCGCTGGTCGCCCGTCGAGGGCTACGACCTGCGGGGACGCGCCGCCGCCTGGCGCTCGCTGTCGCTGTCGAACAACTACGTCCTCAGCATCCAGCGCAACGAGGTGACGGGCACGCCCTCGAAGACGGTCTCCCGGACCCTGCCCGACGCCGTCGCCAGCATCGCCCAGCTCGAGCAGCTCTGGCACACCGAGCGCTGGATGGCGAACACGCAGATGAACTTCAAGTACTCGCGCCGCACCACTGAAAACGTCGGGTCGACTTTGCAGACCGAGGACGCCTTCGGCAGCGACATCCGCTCGATCATCATCAAGCGCTACGAGACCCTCGTCAGCTACAACCAGCGCAAGTCCACGAACAAGGACCTGCGCATCTCGGCGAACACCCAGAAGACCAACCACGAGGACGTGACGACCCAGGTCACATTCGACATCCGCAAGTTCCGCTTCACCCCGAAGGTCGACTACGCGAAGGACACGACGACCCTCGGCACCGGCGTCAAGACGCAGGACGTCGAGGTCATCACGCCGAGCGTGCTCGTGCGCGCCGACCTCGCCCTGCCCGCCGGCCTGCGCCTGCCCGGCTCGGCCAAGCCGTTGCTGTTCACCAACCGCATCATCTGGACGACCACGACCTCGCTGGCCATGCGCCGCTCGCCCGTGACGGTCGCCGACAACTCGCGCCTGTTCTCGCTGAACACGAGCGGCGACTACGAGATCGCCAAGAACCTGCGCATGACCCTCAACGGCTCCGCCCAGCGCCTGTGGCATAAATTCCTCAAGGAGGAGGACTTCATCGCCTACGCGTTCGGCACGACGCTGACGTTCCAATTCTGATGAAGACCGCCCTGCTTCTCGCCGCCGCGCTGGCCGCCTGCGGGCGCGCGCCGTCCCCGGGGACGCTCGCCGCCTACGAGCCCCCGGAGGGCAAGCGCGCGTTCGCGCTCGTCGTGGACAAGAGCCAGTCTCAGTTTCTGACGGCGGGGGACTCCGTCGAAGTCGTGATGATCGTCGAGACGAACCGCGCCGACGCGACGACCGAGACGCGTTCCGAGACGCTGGCGGCGCGCGCGGAGGTCCTTCGCGTCAAGAACGACTGGTCCTCCGGCACCGGGCTCGTGGCCCTCGCGCTCTCGCCCGAGGAGGCGCAGCTCGCCGCCCTCGCCGTCGAACGCGAGGACAAGCTGTTCCTCAACAAGGCCCCGGCCGGCTCCTGGAGGCCCGCTCCGAAAGCCGAACCCGCCGCGCCGCCGGCCCTGGAGCGGGAGATGCGCGGGCTCGCGGTCCTCGCCTATCCCGATCAGCAGGAGTTTCTCGCGCCGGGCGACCGCGTCGACGTCATCTCCGCGCGCCACGGCTACAAAGCGGGCGGCAAGTCCGAACTCACGGCCCTGACCATCCTGCAAGACGTGCTGGTCCTGCGCGCGGGCCCCCGGAAGGCGACGAGGAGTGGGCGACGGTCCAGCTCATGGTGTCCACGGAGCAGGCGAAGGTCCTCACGCGCGCCTCCGCCGAGGACGAGCACCTCGCCCTGCCCGTGCGGGCTTCCGGCGACCGCGCGACGCGCCCCGTCGAGCCTTCGAAGATGAGCCGCAGAATCGGTGTCGAGGCCGAGCGCGCCGACCAGCGCCTTTGAGCTCGGCGGCCCTGGTCGTTCTCCTTTCCTCCGCGCCCGTTCTCGCGGCGTCGGGCCTTCCGACCGGCTGGGAGGCCCTCACGTTTCCGAAGGTGAGGGCGCGCACCGCGTACGAATGGTCGCCGTCGTCCGGAGCCGTGCGGGCCGTCGCCGAGAAATCGGCCTCCGGGCTCGTCCGTCGCCTCGCCCTGCCCGTGGCCGAGGCTCCGGTGCTGCGCTGGCGGTGGGCGGTCGCGGGAACCGTGCCCGGCGGCGACGAGAGGACCAGGAAGGGCGACGACTGCGCCGCGCGCGTGTACGTGACGTTCCAGTACGACCCGAAGCGCGCCGGTCTTGGAACGCGCCTCAAGTACGCCGCCGTGAAGGCCGCCCGCGGCGAGCATCCGCCCCACAACGCGCTCATCTACGTCTGGGCCAACAAGCTCGCGGCCGGCCAGGACCTGCCGAGTCCGTACACGAAGCGCGCGCGAGTGGTCGCCGTGCGGTCCGGTGATTCGGCGGCCGGGGAATGGCGCGCCGAGGAGCGCGACGTGCTGGCCGACTACCGCCGCCTCTTCGGCGAGGACCCGCCCCCGTACTCGGGCGTCGCCCTGATGACCGACGCCGACGACACGAAGGGCCGGGCCGAGGCCTGGTACGCCGACCTCTCGCTTTCCGCGCGCTAGCGCGCTAGAATAGGCGCATGACCGCGCCCGCCCCGTCCTTGCCGCCCGTCGCGCTCGAGGCGGCGTTCGTCTCGGCGCTCGCGGCCGCCAAGCCCGCCGAGGACCCGCTCTCCGTCCTCGCCCGCGCGGCGTCGCCGGCCGAGAAGCTCGCCGCGATCGACGCTCTCCACCGCTCGCTGCCGAACATCCCGCAGGCCAAGCGGACGAAGGTCCTCGACGCCCTGCGCGCCGCCGCCGAGTCCGCCGCCGAGGCGCCCGCCGTGCGCGCCAAGGCGCTCACGACCCTCGGCTACTCCGTGCCCGTCGTCGGCGACACCGCCGCGCGCGAGGCCGCCGTGCGGACCTTGCTCGCCGCCGCGAACGGCTCCTACCGCGTCCACGCCCTGCGCGGCCTCGCCCCGGCGACGCACGACCTGCCGGAGGCCGTCGAGGCCGACGTCCAGGGGGTCCTGCTGTCCCTGCTGGCCGGAACACCCACGGAGGAGGAGCGCCTGACCGCGCTGCTCGCGCTCGACGGCTTCGTGCGCGCCCGCGAGGACTTGCCGCGCCGCCGTCCTGATCTCGTCGCCTCGCTCGAGGCCGCCCTCCTCGCCCCGATCGCCGCCGATCCCGCCGCCTACTGCGCGCGCGGCACGGCGAACGTCCGCCTGCTCGAGCTCGCCGTCGTGTGGCACTCCGCGCGCAACCGCCATTCCGCCGGCGAACCCGCCGCCCTCGAGCACGTCAACGCGTTGCTCCGGCGGCTCGCGGCCCTCGAGACCGACCCCGCCGTCAAAGCCGAGATCGCCTCCTTCCTCGCCGCCCCCGCCCCGAAGCTTCTTTAGTGCCAGGCCCGTACATTCGATACATTCCCGCGCGGAGAATTTACCGAATGTACGGGCCTGGCACTATTTTTCTTGGCGAGGACGACGAGGCGGCCGTTGAAGCGGCGCGCGGGAGCGGAGCCGACGAGGCTCGACCAGGACTTCACCGGGACGAGGCCGGCTTTGCGCAGAACGGCGAAGAGGCGCTTGCGGTCGTAGCCGCGCACGACGAACTTCGTGCGCACGGGCGGGCGGCCGCGGCGCAGGATCGTCCATTCGTTGATCGCGCGCGGGTCCGCGCCCTCGACGAGGACGGCCTCCTGCAGCAGGTAGGAGCCGTCGCCGCGCCGGCTCCAGTGGCGGTTCGTGGTGCGCGAACGGATCCAGGCGTGGTCGACGATTTCGATCAGGAAGCGGCCTCCGGACTTTAAAGAACGGGCCACGCCCTTGAGAACGGCGAGGTCGTCGGAGGGCTTCTCGAAGTAGCCAAAGCTCGTCCACAGGTTGACCGCCGCGTCGAACTCGCCCGCGAAGGGCAGGCGGCGCATGTCGCCCTCGGCGAACGCGCAGTTCTTCATGCCGCGGGCGGCGCGGCGCGCGCGCTCGAGGTATTCGGCCGTCTTGTCGACGCCGACGACGAACGCGCCCTTGCGCGCGAACTCGACGGAGTGCCGCCCGGTGCCGCAGGCCACGTCGAGGACCTTCATCCCCTTCTTGAGCCCCAGCAGACGCCACGCGGCCGAGGCCTCGGCCGGCGCCGCGGCGAGCGCGTCGGGATCGCCGGGAGTGAAGACCTCCGAGCGGAAGAACGACTTCGTCCAGTCGCGGCTCACCGCTTGTCGAGCCAGCGTCCGAGGGGGTAGAGCACCTCGGGCGGAATGCCGTGCCCGCCCTCGAAGCGCTGCAGCTGGCCGCGCCATCCCGCCTCGACGAGCACTTTTTCCAGTGCGCGGGCTTGAGGGAACCCGAGGATCGGATCGACCGAGCCGTGGCTCATGAAGAACGGCAGGCCCTTCTTCTTGGCCGCGAGCTCGGCGAGCGGAGCCTTGTTGACGAGCGTGCCGGAGAGGATCGCGACCCCGGCCGGCGGTTCGGGCGCCTGCGCGGCGAGGTCCACGGCGAGCATCGCGCCCTGCGAGAATCCCATGAGCACGAGGCGATTCCACGGAACGGCGAGCTCGGCGATGAACTTCTGCAGCTCCTCGCGCGCCCAGGACATGCCTTCCGGCTCCTTGAGCGAAAGGTCGCGCGGCTTGCCCGTGCGCTGCGCCTCCTCGAACGCCTGGACGTCGATCGGAAACCACGCGCGTCCGCCCCAGTCGAGCGTCTCAGGCGCGTCCGGGAAGAGCCAATCCACGGGACGCTGCGTCTCGATCTCCTGCGCCAGGGGCGCCAGGTCGCGCATGTCGGCTCCGTAGCCGTGCAGGCAAACGACCGTCAGCGCGCCCTCCTTTCCGCTCGAGAGCTCGATGGCGTCGAGGTTTCCGCGGCGCACGAGGCTCGGCTTTCCGAGGGTCACTTGCGTTCTCTCCTTTCCCACGACGACCTGCCCGGGCGGTAGCCGGATTTCGGAGGCTTCGTCCCTTTGGGGGCGTCCTTCATGTGGGTGTGCTCGTGGAAGTCCTTCTCGGACTTGGCGCGGCGCGCCATGATCGCTTCCTTCGGCGGGTTCGGGCCGATGAGGCAGTCGCAGCCCGTTCCGATCAGGTCCTTGCGGCCCGCCGCGAGCAGGGCCTCGCGCACCTCGAAGTAGTTCTCCGGCTTGAAGAACTGCATGAGCGCGCGTTGGAGCCTGCGGTCGCGCATGCCCTTGGCCACGGGCATCGGCAGGCCGGTCTCCGGGTTCTTGCCCGTGTAGTACATCGCGGTCGCGAGATCGTGGGGTCCCGGAATGAAGTCCTGGACCTGGTCGGGCTTGTAGCCGTTCTTCTTCAGGAACACGGCGAGGTCGATCATCGCCGCGAGGTCGGAGCCCGGGTGGCTCGCGATGAAGTAAGGGACGAGAAATTGGTTCTTCCCCGCCTTCTTCGACTCCTCCTCGAACTTCTTCGCGAACTCCTCGAAGGTGTGGTGGCGCGGCTTCTTCATGAGCTCGAGCACCTTCGGCGAGCTGTGCTCCGGCGCGACCTTCATGCGGCCGCTGACGTGATGCGCGGCGAGCTCCTTCATGTACTCCGGGGAGAGGCGCGCCAGGTCCATGCGGATTCCGGACGCCACGAAGACCTTCTTCACGCCCGGAGTCGCCCGGGACTTCTTCATCAGCGAGACGAGCGGGCCGTGGTCGGTACCCAGGAACTTGCAGACGACGGGGTGCACGCAGGACTGGCGCTTGCAGATCTTCTCGACCTCGGGCTCGGTGCAGCGCATCTGGTACATGTTCGCCGTCGGGCCGCCGATGTCGGAGACGACGCCCTTGAAGTTCGGGTCGGACGCCATGCCGCTGAGTTCGCGAAGGACCGAGCCCTCCGAGCGCGACTGGATCGTGCGCCCCTGATGGGCCGTGATCGAGCAGAACGTGCAGCCGCCGAAGCAGCCGCGCATGATCGTGACCGAGTCCTTGATCATCTCCCACGCGGGAATGGTCGAACCCGCGTAGGAAGGGTGCGCGCGGCGGGTGTACGGCAGACCGTAGTAATAGTCCATGCGGTCCTGCGTGACGGGCAGCTGAGGAGGGGTCACCACGACCGTTCTCGACCCATGCCGTTGCGTTAAGGTTTTGGCGTTAAAGGGGCTCGTCTCCCTATGGGCCAGTCGCGCCATCTCCAAAAATTTGTCCTTGTCGGACTTCACCTCCTCGAACGAGGGCAGTTGTACGACGTCCGCGCCGCTAGGCGCGAGCTCGCTTGCTCCGAGGAACGATGCCACCCCCTCAGATCGCGGCACTCCTTCACCGATTTCCCGGCCTGAAGCCGTTTGGCGATCTCGACGATCGACTCCTCGCCCATGCCGTAGGCGACGAGGTCGGCCTTCGAATCGAGGAGAACGGACGGGCGCACCGAATCGGACCAGTAGTCGTAGTGGGCCAAGCGGCGAAGCGAGGCCTCGACGCCGCCCGCGATGACCGGCACGCCCGGATACGCCTCGCGCGCGCGCTGGCAGTAGGGGATCGTGGCTCGGTCGGGGCGCAGCCCGATCTTCCCGCCCGGCGAGTAGGCGTCGTCGTTGCGCACCTTCTTGTTCGCCGTGTAGTGATTGATCATCGAGTCCATGTTCCCCGCGGAAATCGCGAAGAACAGGCGCGGGCGCCCGAAGCGCCGCCACGGCTCGGCGCTGCGCCAGTCGGGCTGGGACAGGATCGCGACGCGGAAGCCCGCGTCGCTGAGCACGCGGCCGAGCAGGGCCGCGGCGAAGGAGTAGTGGTCGATGTAGGCGTCGCCGCTGACGAAGACGACGTCGACCGCGTCCCAGCCGCGCGCGTCCATCTCGGCGCGCGTCATGGGAAGGAAACGGGGGTCGTGGCGGGGGGCGGGAGCGGTCACGTCCCCTCTATTATCGCATGTCTCCGACGGGAAAACGCCCCCCGAGCCCCGCATTTCATATTATCGACTCATGATCGTCCTCGTGCTCAACTGCGGCTCCTCCTCCGTCAAGTTCCAGCTCATCGAGACCGACGCCGCGCGCATCGAGGCCGACTCCGACCGCTGCCTGGCCAAGGGAATCGTCGAGCGCCTGGGAAGCCTGTCTTTGCTCCATTTCCAGGCCGCCGGCAGGGAGCCCGTCCTCGCCGAGGAGCCGCTGCGCGACGCGCGCGCCGCGCTCGACCGGATCATGCGCTGGGCGACGTCGCCGGAAGCCGGCATCGAGGGCGTGCGCTCCGTGGCGGACGTGCAGGCCGTGGGCCACCGCGTCGTTCACGGCGGCGAGAAATTCAGCGCCTCGGTGCGCATCGACGCCGCCCGACGGCTGGTTCCAAACGCGTCGCCCGTCTCGGGAATCGCGCCGCCGATAGCGTCCGGTGACCCCTCGGTGATCCAACTCGCGCGCAACGCGTTCTCCTCGGATCCCGTGATCAGGGCCGACGCTCTGCGGCGCCTGGGCAGAACCAATACCGTTGGCGACCCGGCGCGGTACGCGGGGGCGGCTTTCACTCAGCAGGACGAGTCGAGCTGCAACGTCGCCGCGCAGGCGCAGGTGCTGCAGGTTCACGGACTTCTGCCCGCCGGGCAGACGGCCGCGTCCCAGGAGCAAGCGTTGATCGACGAGGCGAAAGAGCGCGGCTTCATGAAGACCGGAACGCCCCCGGAATACACGGGCAGCCTGCTGTCGGAGCGCGGCTTGCTCGTGGTCAAAGGACACGGCTCCAATCAGACCGCGCTGACGGAAGCGGTCAAACGCGGCTCGGTGGTCCAACTCGGCGTCGACGCCAATGTTTTCTGGAGCACCGGGAAAAGAACTCCCGCTCCTCACTCGGTCCTGGTCACTGGGGCCGAGATTTCAAAATCAGACGGCTCGATACTCGGCGTGTATGTGAACGACTCCGGCACGACTCCCCCGGGAGCCGGGAAATTCGTACCCTGGTCCAAGATGCTGAAATCATGGCGCGGAAATTACGCGGAGATCCGATGAGAAAGCTGGCCCTGCTCGTCGTTTTGTTTTCCGCGCCCATGGCCTGCTCCAAACCGGAGGGGAGTTCAAAGATTTACGCTCGCCGTTTCAACAATTCTCCGAAAGCATCGGATTCCAACAACCCTGCTCCCGAGAGATCCCGCAGGAATGGTCCGCGTCCTTCCCGGTCCCGACTCTGGTCGAAGGGCGCCTCCACTACCGAGTTTTTTCCGCGGATGGGAAGGGCGGCCCGACATCGGACTCAAGATACGCGACGCGGAAGGCGATGCCTTGTTCAGCGCCGAGGGAAAAATCCTCGAATGTTCCCGGCGCGGCAAGCGGGGCGCTCTCTTTTCCGATGAGGATATTCCGACTACGACTCGCGACGAGTTCGACGCGCGCGTGCGCGCGTTGTACGCATCGATCGAGGAACTGGGCCGCCTTTATGCGAAGGGAATGCCCGTGCTCGACGCGGACCGCGCGCGCGTCAAGTCGTTCGCCGACGAGTTCGCGTTCCTTTCGTCGAAAGGCCATGCCGCGGCGTACCGAGCCTTGAGCCCTGAATTCTGGGCGTGGGTCGAACAAAACGGCGGCGGCTTCGCCCCTTCCTCGAAGTAGCGCGGCCAGGCACGATGTAAGGTTCGTCCCTCCTCCCGCGTATCTCACTCGGACGCAGGCCCGATCCCCACCAGAGGCCCGGAGCGTCCGGAGATACGATCTTATGAACCGCATCGAAGCCGTCGCCGGCGCCAGCCTCGTCGCCCTCGTCGCCGCGGGTCTCGGCCACAAGCACAAGGAGCTGACGAAGCTCGCCGAGACTCCCGCCCCGCCGCTCCGCGTCCTGCCCAGGATCCAGCTCGAGACGCGCCCCGTCCGCACGTTCGACGACGCCGTCGCCGGCTACCTCTCGGCGGCGGAGGCCGCGTCGGAGGCGGACAAGGCCGCCCAGCTCGGCAGTCTTCTGTCGGCTCTCGAGTCGCCGGAGTTCGACGGCGAGGAGCTCGACTCCGTCACCGCCGAGTCGCTCGCGAAGGCCGTATCGTCGGTCTTCGAGAAGCCCGGCGACGGCGGCCCGCAGGACGTCGAGCTGCGCCGCCGCGCGGTCGGCTTCCTCGCCTCGCGCGTCTCCGGCCGCACGAGCCGGGAATTCGTGCTCAAGGCGATGGAGGAAGGGCCTCAGGAGGTCCGCGACGAGGCGTTCAAGCGCGTCGGCTCGCCCACGGGCGTGCGCGGCTCGGCCGTGTACGCGAAGGTCAAGGAGCTCGGCGAGAAGGGCCTGGCGCCCGAGGCGCACTTGCCCGCGGCGCTGCGCCGCACGGGCGGCGTCAAGGCGAAGGAAGGGATCGTCGCGCTCATGGCGTCGACCTCGAGCGCGAAGCTGCTCACGGGCTGCGCGATCGCGCTCCAGGACTACCGCGATCCCGAGCTCGTCGGCGCGATCCTCGAGCGCCTCGAGCAGGTCGGCATGATCGAGTCGGGGGCGAAGCTCCCCTGGATCAGCCCGGCGCTCCTCGACGAGCACCTGAAGTCCGCGGACAAGCAGCACCTGCGCCGCGGGATGATGGCGATGGCGGCGCGGCCGGCGCTCGTCAAGACGGGCATCGTCCACGCCGAGAAGGGGCTGCAGAGCGTGGACGCCGACACGCGGAGATTCGCGGCGGTCGCCGTGAAGAAGGCGGTCGTCGCGAAGGTCGTCGACGCGAAGCAGGGAGAAAGCCTGCTCGCCGGCCGGCTGCAGGTGGAGACGGAGCCGGTCCTCAAGGCCGAACTGACGGGAGGTCTGGAGCGCGTCCGCAGCGTCATCGAGCAGACGGGCGTCCAATAAAAAGAAAAAAGGCCCGACGAGTCGCTTCTGGAGCCCCCGGTTCTCGGCCCGGGGGCTCCTCTCTTGGAGAGGGGGCTGCCTGTCCGATGGTCATATGGACTTCATAATAACCTGACATCGGGGCCCTGGCTCCCCCTGCTAGACTGACGGGGATGCCTCTCGGCGCCAAACGGCACGGACTTCACGTTTACCACGACGACGCCGACGCCGGGCGCTACGCGGCGGGCTTCGCCGTCCAGAACCTTCGCGCGGGCCGCCCCGTCATCCTCGTCCCCTCCCTGGCGCACCGCGACGGGATGTTCGAGGCCCTCAGGCGCCACGGCGCCAAGGTCGCCGAGCTTCAGGCGGCGGGCCTGCTCGTCGTCGGCGACGCCGACGAGTGCGCGGCCAAGTGCATGTCGCACCCCTCGGGCCTCGACGACGTCTGGGCGGGCTTTCAGGCGTCGCTCGCGGCTCTCCGCGCGAAGGGCTTCTCGACCGTCGCGGTCTGGGGCGAGACGCCCGACCTGCTGCTCAAGGCGGGGCGCCTCGACCTGTTCCGGGATCTCGAGTTGCGCTGGGCGATCGAGACGGAGAAGCCCGGGATCGTCCTCAAGTGCTCGTACCGGGCGGACCTGCTCGATCCGGACATCTACGGCGGCGAACTGCTCGGCGTCTGCGCCCTGCACACGCACGTCGCCCAGACGGACGTGCCCGCGACCTTCGACGCCGCCGTGGACGCCGCTTTCACGAAGGTGCTCGGACCGCGGGACCTCGGCATGGCCTACTCGCTGGCCGCCTCCGATTCGCCCCTGCCGACGGGGCTTCCTGCCGCCGCGCACCGCCTGCGCTGGGTCCGGCACAACATGCCGGCGACCTACAAGAAGGTCTTCGAGGCCGCGCGAGCCTGACTCACTTCACGTGGCGCCCGCGGGGCGTCGCGGTCGAGGCCGACGGGTCGGGGCCGGCGTTGGGGTCCGGCTTCGAGTTTGGATCCGGCAGGAAGTCGGAGGGCTTCGTCGGATCGCCCGGCCCGGAACTCGTGCGCGGGTCCTGGCCGCGCTGGGGCTGAGGAGCGGGCGGCGGCTCGGGCGGCGGAGTGATGCGCGGTCCGCGCCCGAACAGCACGTAGAGGACGAGGGCGCCGGCGATCGCGTAGGGGCCGAGCTCCCAGAGCTTGCCTTTCACGGCGCTATTCTAGCGCTTAATGATGGCCGCCGGAGGCTGCGCCGAAGCGGGCGCGGAAGTCTCCGGCATACGTGGAGGCGACGATGACTCCGTACTGCACCGCGCGGTTGAGGCGGCCGCGCAGGCTCTCGGCGCGGATCATCTTCGGTTCGTAGTCGCCCGGGACGCGCTGGAGCTCGCGCGCGAGGGCCTCGTCGAGGGAGATCACGATGAAGTCTCCCGTGTGCACGAGATCGATGATACCGCGCGAGGGCGTCGACGGGAAGTCGTGCACGGTGACCGGGTTGCGCGCGTGGTGGCCCGTCGCGATCCAGCGGTCGGTCAGGCGCTTGATGAAGGCGACCGAGCGGGCGTTGTTGCCGTTATCGGTCAACAGTTCCACGTCGAAGTCGCTCTTCGGGCCGGCCGACCCCGTCGCGAAGCTGCCCAGCAGGATCGCGGCGCGCACGCGCCCCTTGAGGCCGGCGGGCTCCTCGGCCAGGGTCTCGCGGACGACGGCGGTGAACGCGTCGAGGATGCGCTTCTGCGCGCCCTTGTTCTGGAAGTCGGCGGTCTCGCGGGCGGTCTCCTCGAGCAGGAGCGAGTCGAAGAACGAAGCGAGCTTCTTCGGGTCCATCGTGGAGCCCTTAATCAGCGCGTCGCGGATGTGCTTGCGCATGTTCGACGGGGCGCGGCGCTCCGCGTTGTACATCTTGGCGCGATGGGTGAAGTCGTCGAAGGCCTTCAGCGTCTCGGGCGTCACCGCGCCGGGGGCGTCGTACCACTTGAGCAAGGTCTCGCGGAATTTCGAGATGACCGCGTCGTCCTCGAGCGGAGCGGCGCCCAGCACGTAGAAGCGGCCGCTGATCGCGGCGATGCGCATGTAGGCGAAGAACGCGCGCGGACGCGAGACGTTCGCCGCGCCGTGCACTTTCGCCTCCTCCCAGCGCCGCCGGTAGGCGGGCCACATGTTGACGATGTGAGTGACGGAGTACCAGTAGTAGTTCTGGGCGATGAGCCGCGCGTGGTGCCAGCTGTCGGCCGCGGTCGGCGGCGACTTCGAGCGGGACGGCGCCGGCCGGCGCGGCTCGCGCGCGGGCTCGGGCGCTCCGCCGGAGGAAGGGCCGAGGTCGGAGGCCGAGGCCGCGAAGCGGCCGGCCACAGCGCCGGCGTCGGAGGAGCCGCGGCGGACTTCGTCGAGGCCGAGGGCGCGGGCCGACAGGTCCTTCGCGTTCTCGCCGGAGATCTTGCCGAGGTTCGCCGGAGCCAGCGCCTCGAGCGCGGCCGACATGCTCTCGGCTTTGGCGGCCGCCGGAACGGCCGCGGCGGGAACGAGCGCCGCCGGGACGGCCGCCGCGAGGACGGGCTGGGAGAGCGCGGGAGCGGCGGGAGCGAGCAGCGACGGCGTCAGCGCAGCGGGGCTCAGCGACGGGGCGAAGGCGGGAGCGGCGGCGCCGCCGAGAGTCCCGCTGACGGACGCGCCCGACGTCCCGGAGAGGCCGGCCTCGGCGGACGCGCCGATCCGTACCTGGGCCGAAGCGGTCCCGGCCGCAAGCGCGGCGGCCAAGACCAGGGCCGACATCCTCTTATAGGACATCGCAGTAATAGTAACCCGCGCGTCATCCTTCGTCCACCTCCTTAAGGCCCACCCCCGCCCGGTCCTTAGGCCTGTTATAATCCATGTCACTCCGGGCCTGTAAGTTCCTCCCCGCGGCCGGAGTAAGGAATCCAAGGAAGCGAGCCAGGTGGACGCCGAGATCGACCGCCTTATAGCCCTGCACGCCGACAAGGCGTACGCTGTGGCCCTGCGCATGACCGGCAACCAAGCCGACGCCGGGGACGTCGTCCAGGAGGCCTTCTTGAGAGTCATGAAGTACTTCGACAAATACGACCCGAGCCTCCCGTTCGAGGCGTGGATGGTGCAGATCCTGAAGAACGTCTACTTCACGAGCCTGCGCCGCGAGGCGTCGCGCAAGTCCGTGTCCATGTCCTACAAGAAGGACGAGGACTCGGCCTCGCTCGAGGACTTCCTCGCCGAGGAGGCCCCCGGCCCGGAGCGCATGGCCCAGGCCCGCGAGAACACCGACCGCGTTCAGGGCGCCCTGACCCTCGTCTCGCCGGGCATGCGCATGGCCATCGTCCTCGTCGACCTCGAAGGGGTGCCGCGAGAGCAGGCCGCCACGACGCTCGGCTGCTCGCTGTCCGCCCTCGACGTGCGCCTGCACCGCGGGCGCGCGAAGCTCAAGGAGCTGCTCTCATGAACTGCCACAGCGTACGAGCCGTGCTCGATCTCCACGCCGAAAAGCGGCTGACCGCCCGCCGCGGCACCAAGGTCTCCGCCCATCTCGAGGAGTGCGCCGAGTGCCGCGCGCTGGCCGCGCCGCTCTCCTCCGCGATCAAGCCCGCGAGCAAGGACTTCAAGTCGCGGCTCGCGGCGGCGCTGAAGGCGGAGGCCCGTCCGGAACCTGCGTTCGCGCCGAGGCTCGAGCTGTGGCCGCGAGACCTGTCGGGCGTCGCCTTCGCCTGCGCGGGCCTGGCCTTGGTCGCTCTGGCGATCGGCTGGTCGGGCGTGCCGTCGCAGCGAGACATGGACGGCGACGAGATCGCCGCCGGGAGGCTCCCGTGAGAACCCCGTCCGCCGAGTCGGCGCACCGTCTGGGAGAGCTGGCCCTTTTGACGACCGCCTTCGTCCTGCCGCTGGCCTTCTACCTCCGCACCTACGACACGGTCGCGATCAAGTTCGCGATCATCCAGTGGAGCGCGCTCGCGCTGGGGCTTTCCTGGCTGTGGCAGGGCCTCGCCCAGGGACGCTTCTCGGCGCCCGCCGCGGCCTGGCCCGCGCTGCTGCCCGCCGCCGCCTACGGCGCCTGGATGCTCGCGCGCTTCGCCGGCGCTCCGCACAAGGTCGCGGCCCTGCCGGACTTCCTGACCCAGCTGACGATGCTCGCCGCCTACGTCGCGGCGTTCCTCGGCTTCGCCGGGGCTCGCTCGGCCTCGCGCTTCTGCTCGCTCGCCGTCGCCGCCGCGTGGATCGTCTCCGCGTACGCCCTGCTGCAGTGCGCGGGCGTCGACCCGTTCATCTGGAAGCGCGCCTTCGGCGACGGCCTGGTCGGCTCGCGCGCCTTCTCGACGCTCGGCAACCCGTATCTGTGCGGGGCCTTCCTCGCCGTCGCCGCGCCGCTGGCGCTGACGCTCGATTTGGACCCCGAAGCCCCGCGGCCCTTGAGAATGGCCGCGCTGATCCTCGTCCCCGTCGCCGGATTGGCCGCCCTGCTCACGGGCTCGCCGATGGGCGCGATCGTCTACGCGCTGTCGTGCCTCGTCTACGCGGTCCTCGTGCCCGCCGCCCTGCGCACTCCCGCCGCGATGCGCACCGGGGCCGTGGCCCTGCTGACGGCGCTGTTCGTCGGCGGCGCCGCGCTCGTCCTCCAAGGCGGCAAGCGCGACTCGTGGGCCTACTCGCTCGAGTTCAAGCGGCTCACCGCCGCCGCCGAGCTCCGGATGGCGGCGGAACGCCCGCTCCTCGGCTTCGGCCCCGGCTCCTTCTCCGTGCACTACCCGCGCTACCGTCCCGAGGGCGTGATCCGCATGGAGGGCGGCCACAACACGATGACGCAGTACCCCGAGCAGGCGCTGCTCGGAGTGGCCGTCGAGCTCGGGCTCGTCGGCGCGGCGCTGTGGCTGTGGCTCGCCGCCGCCGCGCTGTGGACGGCCCTGCGCGGCGCGGCCGCGCTGCGACGGGCCGGCGCGCACCAGGAGTCGGCGTACGCGGCCGGGCTGGCCGCCGCCGCGGCCGGCGGACTCGTCGCCGCCCAGGTCGGCTTCTCCGGCTACTTCCCCGCGCCCGGCTGGTTCGTCTGGGCCGCGGCGGGCCTGGCGGCCGGCCTGGCCCCTCTCGCGGCGCGCCGCGCCGCCGTCAGCGTGTACCCTCTTCCCGTCTCGGAGAGCGTGCGCCGCGCGCTGTACGCGCCGTCATTGCTCGCCTTCGCGGGACTGGCCTTCTTCCCCGGCGCATGGCTGCGCTCCGACGTCGAGCTCAACAAGGGCATCTACTACGCCAAGACCGGTCAGGGAGCCGAGCTCGAGAAGGCCATCGCCAGCTTCGAGAACGTCGCGCCGGGCTCGCGGAACTGGACGATGGCCCAGTACTTCAAAGGCAACGCCCTCCTTAGTATCGGCAAGGCGCAGGAGGCGCTCGCGGCCTTCGACCGCCTGCAGGAGCAGGCCCCGGACTACGTGCTCGTGCACGCCCAGCGCGGCGCCGCCTACGCGAAGCTCGGGGACTGGGAGAAGGCCGCCGCCGCGCGCGCGCGGCAGGCCGAGCTCGACCCGCTCTACGTCGAAAACCTGGTCGCCTGGGCCGAGGCCGCCCGCGCGGCGGGCGACCTCGACACCGCGAAGGTCGCGGCGGGGCTCGGCGCCAATCTCGACGCGGAGCACCCGGGAGTCAAGCTCCAGCTCGCGGCGAACCTGCTGCAGGAGCGGCGCCTGCTCGCGGGCTCGCGAAAGCCGGTCGGGCGCGGCACGGCCCGCAAGCCCCAGTCCCGCTGACTCTGGCGGATTCGACGGGCCGGCGCTATACTGTCGCATGCGGGAACTTCTCGTCGTGCTGTCGTTATTCGCCGCCGTCTCCGCGCGAGCCGTTCCCGGTGTCTGCCAGGGAAACGACTCCTGCGCCTACCGCTGCTGCCGGGGCAACCCCGGACCGGGCCATCCCTGCATCTGTTCGCTGTGCTGCAACGCCACGGAGCTGGGGCCCGACGACCGTTTCTCCCGTGTAAGCGACGGGAAGCGCGCGGCGAACGTCTATCGCCATCGAGTCGAGTTCTTCATCGGCAAGAGCGCGAAGCCCCGTCTGACCCGCTCGTTCCAGGAAGGAATTTATCCGGTGGACGGACAGACGGGCAAGAACGGGCTCATCGTCTGCACATCCTCGGAATGGGCGCTCACGGCCTCGACGGCGCCGGAACGCGGATTCTGCGGAGCGCTGCGCTTCGACGGGACGGAAATTTTCCGCCTCACGAGCGACGAAGCGCCGGGACTTTCGCGCGAACCCGTCGGCTTGGCGGCCGACGGAAAGGAAGCGCTCTTGGCGGTGACGAAACCGCGCAAGAGCGGCGACCGAGAGATCGTCGGCTATCGCCTCTGGCGAAAGGGACGTCGCGAAGAGCTTCTGCCGGCCGACGGCACGCGGACTCGGGAGCTTCTCGAGAAATACCAGGGCGTGCTCGTCCTGACGGATCCCGGCCGCAGCGAGTGACGTCCCCCTAGATCAGCGGCACACGCACGTCCACGTTCCGCCGCCGCCCTCGCCCGTCGCGCCGGCGTTGCTGACGCCGCAAGGGTGGGCGTTGGCGTTGCAGCCGGGCCCGTTGCACGGCCCGACGACGAAGTTCTTCGTCTCCCACATGCAGCTGCGCTGAGCGGGAGGGGCGGCCGCCGCGGAGCACCTGCAAGCCCAGTTGCCGCCGCACGCGAACGTCGTCGCGCCTTGATTGCCCGTGCCGCAGGCCGCGGACGGAGGGTTGCACGGGCCGAACGTGGCTTCCAATGCCGTCCAGCCGCAGCCCTGAGCCGGCGGAGCCGGAGCGGGGGCCGGGGCGGGCGGCGGAGCGGGAGCGGGTGCGGGAGCGGGAGCGGACCCCGCGGAGCAGTCGCAGCTCCAGGGACCGCCGCAATGCTGAGTCGTCGCTCCCCGATTGCCCGCGCCGCACGCGGAAGCGGGCGGATTGCAGGGGCCGAACACCGCGCCGGTCGACCGCCAGCCGCAGCTCGGCGCCGGCGTCGGCGAGGGCGTCGGCGAAGATCCGACTCCGCCGCATGCCTCGAGCGTCGCCCAGCCGACAAACTGAATTTCCCCGCGCGACGCCGCGTAGAGCGAGTAGCGGTTCGGCGGGTAATCCCCGCCCCCGCGGTCATTTGAATCGTCGAAGGTCCGATCCACTCTTCCGGACCATAGTTCCGGAAGTTCTTTATGTCCCAACAGCCGGTGTCGTCCATCGGCGAGCTGCAGCCGAGCGGAGGGTTGGAGCGCGAGACGCCCGTCATGCGCACGAACAACGGCTTGTTCGCGCAGACCTTGCCGTTGATCACGAACGGCCCCGAGGCGGAGTTGGAGACCGAGGCCTTCGCGTTCGGGAACGGCTGCGGAAGCGCTCCGGAAGGGCAATCGCGCAGCGCGATCGTGCCGACGCGGCGCGCGTCCGAGCCGTAGCTCAGGTATCCCCCGAATTTGCCGACGGGGAAGCGTCTTCCTTCGAGTTCGGTCTGGATCGTGTTGCGGTCGATCCACTCTTTCTCCTCGTAGGAACGATGGTTCGAGGGCGAGAGGCAGCTCCGGCTCGCGGCGAGCGACGCGCACCCCTTGGGAGGATCCTTCTTGTCGACGCCCGTCGTGCGGGTGTAGACCATGCCGCTGCGGCACGCCTCGCCGTTCTCGCGCCACGGGCCCGTCTTCGAGTTCGAGACGAAGACGCGCGCGTTTTCGAAGCGCTTCGACGCGGCGCCGCTTTCGCCCGCCCCGCCGCCGCCTCCGCCGCCGGACCCCGACGCGGCGCTGTTGGCGCCGGGAGCCGCGTCGCGCGCGCCCCGGTTGATGCCCGCCCCGCCCACCGAGATGATGCCGGCGCCGCCCACCGCCTCGCCGCCGGCGCGGATGTCGTCGCCGCCGCGGGTCGCCTCTCCCGCGGGCCGCTCCGGCGCGTTCGTCTTCTCCCAACGGGCGCGGTCGGCGAACGCGGGCGCGGCGAGCACGGCGAGGCAGGCGAGGGGCGCGAGGAATTTCATAACCGGGAGTGTGCGGCTTTCGCGTGAATTGCGCAAGTACGGATTGGTAAGAAAATGGCAAAGGCCCTTGACGTCCGCGCGACGTTATGTATAATTATTCATGTCAATGAATAAATATACAGACCGGGCGGAAGGCAAGGCGGCCCGTCAGGCGGCGATTCTCGCCGCGATCTCCGCGGAGGAGATCGCCACGCAGAACGACCTCGTCAAGGCGCTCAAGAAGCGCGGCATCGCGGCCACCCAGGTCTCCATCTCGCGCGACATCGCCGAGCTCGGCCTGCTCAAGGCCGGGGGCGTGTACAAGGCGGCCGCCGGCGAGACCGCCCCCGACGCCGAGATGCCGCTGCGCACCTTCGTGCGGGCGGTCGTTCCCGCGGGCCCGAATCTGACGGTGATCCGCTGCGACACGGGCGCCGCGCCGCGCGTCGGCCTCTCGCTCGATCAACTCGCGATGGCCGGCGTGGTGGGCACGCTCGCCGGCGACGACACCGTCTTCGTCGCCTCGGACTCCCTCTCGACGCAGAAGAAGCTCGTCGAATTCCTCCAGAACAGGATG
Organism: Elusimicrobiota bacterium; assembly: GCA_023213235.1. Classification (GTDB taxonomy): domain Bacteria; phylum Elusimicrobiota; class Elusimicrobia; order UBA1565; family UBA9628; genus GWA2-66-18. The sequence goes on from CP096137.1 coordinate 3,232,245, forward strand.
GCCAACTGAAATGAACAAGCCCAAGATCGTCCTCGCCTTCTCCGGCGGACTCGACACCACCTTCTGCGTGCTGTGGCTCAAGAAGCAGCTCAACGCCGACGTGATCACCGCGGTCGTCGACACCGGAGGCTTCTCCAAGGAGGAGCTGGCCGCCATCGCCGAGCGCTCGAAGGCCCTCGGCGCGGTCAAGCACCACGAGCTCGACGGAAAGTCCGAGGTGTTCGACCGCTTCGCCGTCCCCCTGATCCAGGGCAACATCCTGCGCGGCCGCGTCTACCCGCTGTCGGTCGCCGCCGAGCGCGTGCTCCAGGCCGAGCTCGTCGCGCGCGTCGCCAAGGACGAGAAGGCCGACGGCGTCTGCCACGGCAGCACGGGCGCGGGCAACGACCAGGTCCGCTTCGACGCGGTGTTCCAGGTGCTCCTGCCCGGCGTGAAGGTGCACACCCCGATCCGCGACCTCGGCTGGTCGCGCCAGCAGGAAACCGACTATCTCGCGAAGGAGGGGTTCTCCGTCCCCGCGAAGACGACCGCCTACTCCGTCAACGCCGGCCTGTGGGGCACGACGGTCGGCGGCGGCGCGACCCACGACCCGTGGTCGGAGATCCCCGACTCCGTGTTCCCCTCCGCTTCCGAGAAGGCCCCGACCGAATCCGCCTCCGTCGTCGTCGGCTTCGAGAAAGGCGTTCCCGTTTCCCTCGACGGCAAGAAAATGGACGGCGTCGCGCTGGTCGCCGAGCTGCACAAGCTCGGCAAGAAATACGCGGTCGGCCGCGGCATCCACATGGGCGACACCATCCTCGGTATTAAGGGAAGGATCGGCTTCGAGGCCCCGGCGCCCCTGATGCTCATCGCCGCGCACAACGAGCTCGAGAAGCTCGTGCTCACGCGCTGGCAGTCGTTCTGGAAGAACCAGGCCGGCGAGTTCTACGGCCAGATGCTGCACGAGGGCCTCTACTTCGACCCGGTCATGCGCGACATCGAGGCGATGATCAAGTCGAGCCAGGAGACCGTCACCGGCGAGGCGCGCCTGCGCCTGCGCGCGGGACACTTCGACGTGACCGGCGTGAAGAGCCCCTACAGCATGGTGGCCGGGGCCGCGACTTACGGCGAGACGACGAAGCTGTGGACCGGCGACGAGGCGGCGGGCTTCTCCAAGCTGCACGCCCTGCCGATGACCTTGGCCGCCCGGGCCAAGGCGGGAGCCAAGTAACATGAAGGTCACGCTCGACAAGATCGCCTCGACGACGCGCAACGCCAAGATTCCGAAGGAGGTCCTGCTCTCCTCCGACATCCCGGCCAAGGAAGGCACGGTGCTGGCCGTGCGCGTGCGCGGCACGAAGACGACCTACAACACCTCGAAGACTGCCACGGGCGGATGATCACGCTCAACGACGGCGACGTGATCGCCGCGGTCCTCGGCACGCGCCGCGCCCTGCGCGGCTACGCGGGACACGTCCCGTCCGCGGTCAAGGTCGGGGACATGCTCGACATCCTCAATCTCGGCGGCGTGATCGGCAAGTGCACGTCGGTGAACCTCGAGCTCGGCAAGCCCCTTCAGGCCGAGGTCCTCGGCGTCATCCTGTCTTTCCCCCACCTGGGCGAGCGCGTCGGCGTGCCCGCCTCCATCCGCACGGATTCGACGCCCTGGGCCGACAAGCTCGAGCCGTCGGCGCCGATCGTCTACGTCGCCGGCACCTGCATGAACGCCGGCAAGACTTTCGCCTGCGGCGAGATCATCCGCTACCTGGCCAAGAAGGGCTACAAGGTCGGCGCCGCCAAGCTCACCGGCGTCTCGCTGCTGCGCGACACGCTCAGCATGGTCGACCGCGGCGCCTTCAAGGGAATCTCTTTCACGGACGCGGGCGTGGTCTCCACCTCCGGCGCGGTCTCGGTCCCGGTCGCCAAGGGCCTGATCAACGCGCTCAACAAGGAGGAGCCCGACGTTCTCGTCATCGAATTGGGCGACGGCATCCTGGGCGAGTACGGCGTGCAGGAGATTCTGCACGACGACGAGCTCATGGCCGCCGCCTCCGCCCACATCCTGTGCGCCAACGACCCTGTCGCCGCCTGGGGCGCCGTCGAGCTGTTCAAGCACACGTTCAAGCGCAAGGCGGACCTGATCTCCGGCCCGGCGACGGACAACGCCGTCGGCAAGGAGTTCATCGAGAAGCGCATCGGCGTGCGCGCGATGAACGCGCGCATCGAGCCGGACGCGCTCGGCAAGTTCGTCGACGAGAAGGTTTTCGCGGGGGTGGCGGCATGAAGAAGCTCAGGGTCGGAATCGAAGGCGGCGCGGGCTTCACGGGCGGCGAGCTGATCCGCCTCCTGCTCGCGCACCCGAAGGTGGAGATCGCGGCCGCGACCTCGTCGACGTTTCCCGGCCAGCCCGTGTTCCTCGCGCACCCGAACCTGCGCGGCCGCACGAACCTGACCTTCACGCGCAAGCTCGACTACAAGGACCTCGACGTGCTGTTCCTCGCGGGCGGCCACGGCGACGCGATGGCCGAGGTCCCGGCGATCGTCGCGCAGGCCGGCTCCAAGCTGCGCATCATCGACCTCTCCGGCGACTTCCGCCTCAAGGATCAGTCGTTGTACCCCGCGTGGTACGCGCGCGAGCACAAGGCGCCCGCGCTCCTCAAGAAGTTCGCCTACGGCCTCGTCGAGCTCAACCGCGAGGAGATCAAGAAGGCGAAGTGGATCGCCAACCCCGGCTGCTTCGCGACGGCGACCGCGCTGGCGCTCGGGCCGCTCGCCAAGGGCGGCGTCGGCGGCGTCGTCTCGGTCACCGCGATCACGGGCTCCTCGGGCTCCGGGGCCTCGGCCTCGCCGATCACGCACCACCCGACGCGCCACGCGAACCTCAAGGCGTACAAGCCGTTCACCCACCAGCACATCCCCGAGATCGAACAGATCCTGGAATCATTGGCCGGCAAGAAGGGCCTGCGCCTCTCGCTCGTGCCGATCTCGGGACCGTTCGCCCGCGGCATCTACGCCGTGTGCCAGGTCGACCTCCCGAAGGGTTGGACGGCCGCACAGGTGAAGGAGCTCTTCGCCTCGGCCTATAAGGGAAGCGAGTTCGTGCGCCTCGTGCCCGAGCCTCCGTCGCTCAACGCCGTCAACGGCTCCAACCATTGCGACGTGTTCGTCACGGTGCAGGAAGGGCGCATCTGCGTGATCTCGGCCATCGACAACCTGGTCAAAGGCGCGTCCGGCCAGGCCGTGCAGAACCTCAACGTCATGATGGGCTGGAACGAGGCCGTCGGCCTCGAGTTCGCCGGCCACTACCCGTGAGCGACATGGATTCCAAAGCCCTCGAGGACGCCTACGTCCTGCCGACGTACGAGAAGTTCCCCTTCGCGCTGGAGCGCGGCGAGGGCTGCTGGGTCTGGGACGAGGCCGGCAACAAGTACCTCGACCTTTACGGCGGGCACGCGGTCGCCGCGATCGGGCACAGCCCGGCCGAGGTGACGGCGGCGATCGCCGCTCAGTCGGCCAAGCTCCTCTTCTACTCGAACCTCGTCTACCTCAAGGCGCGGGCCGAGGCGGCCAGGGCGCTTGTCGAGTTCTGCGGCGAGAAGGGCAGCCAGGTGTTCTTCTGCAATTCCGGAGCGGAAGCGAACGAAAACGCCATGAGGATCGCCCGCTCGGTCACCGGCAAGGCCAAGATCGTCTGCGCCGAGGGAGGATTCCACGGGCGCACGGCCGCTGCGATCGCGGCGACCGGAGCGAAGTACCGAAAGAACCTCTCCGGACTGGGCGGCGACATCACGCATGTGCCTTTCGGAGATCTCGCGGCGGCCGAAACGGCTCTCAAGGACGACGCGGCGGCGTTCCTTCTGGAACCGATCCAAAGCGTCCAAGGCTGCACGACGGCGTCGGGAGAATACCTCCGAGGCCTCGCGGCTCTCTGCGAGAAAAATAATTCTTTGCTTATCTTCGATGAAGTCCAGACCGGCCTCGGCCGCGTCGGAGCCCCGTCGGCCCGGCATGCCTTCGACGCCCGCCCTCACATGCAGACCTTCGCGAAGGCGCTGGCCTCCGGCGTCCCCGCGGGCGCGGTGCTGTGCGCCCCCGAGGTCTCCGCGAAAGTGAAGCCAGGAGCGCTCGGCTCGACGTTCGGCGGCGGGCCCCTGGCCTCCGCGGCGATTTCCGCCACCCTCAAGGTCATCGTCGAGAAGAATCTCGCCGAGAACGCCGCGGAGATGGAGGAGCTGATCCGCGCGACGTTCAAGTTCCCCAGCTCAAGGAGATCCGCGGCAAAGGCCTTCTGCTCGGCCTCGTGCTCGACCGGCCCTCGAAGCCGACGCGGGACGCGCTCCTGAAGAAGAAGATTCTCGTGGGCGGCGCCGACGAGCCGAACGTGATCCGCCTGCTTCCTCCGCTGACCGTGGGCCCGACGGAGATCGGCCTCCTGCGCGGCGCGCTCGAAGAGATCTTCGCGGCCGAGGCCGTGGCCGCGTGAGGCACTTCACCCACCTGAAGGACTACACCATCGATGAGCTCAACGCGATCATCGACGAAGCCGTCGTATTGAAGAAAGCTCCGGCTTCCCGGTCGTCCGCGTTGGCCGGCCGGAGCCTCGCGTTCTGCTTCATGAACCCGTCCCTGCGCACCCAGGTCTCGTTCTCCGCGGGCACCGCGTCTCTCGGCGGCAACCCGATCGTCCTGAACATGGGCTCCGGCGGCACGTGGGGCATGGAGGCGCTCGAGGGCGTCGTCATGGACGGGACCGCCGCCGAGCACCTGAAGGAGGCCGTTCCCGTGCTCGGCCGCATGTGCGCCGCGATCGGCCTGCGCTCCTTCCCGGCGGGCAAGTCCTGGGCCGAGGACAAGCGCGAGGACGCGCTGTCCGCCTTCACGAAGTACTCGACCGTGCCGGTCGTCAACATGGAGTCGGCGTCGGGGCATCCGTGCCAGGCCCTGGCCGACTTGATGACGATCCGCGAGAAGATGAACCCGAAAAAGAAGAATTTCCTCCTGTCCTGGGCGCCGCACGTGAAGCCGCTGCCCATGGCGGTGCCGAACTCCTCCGTGGAGATGGCGTCGATGGCGGGGATGAACGTGACCATCGCGCGGCCCGAAGGCTACGACCTCGATCCGGAGGTCATGGCGCGAGTGAAGAAGAACTGCGAAGCCAACGGAACGGAATTGAACGTCACCGCCGACCCCCAAACGGCGTTCGACGGACAGCATGTCGTCTACGGCAAATCCTGGGGATCGCTCGCCGAGTACGGCAAGCCTCCGTCCGCCGACCCGGCTTTCCGCGCGAAGTGGACGATCTCTTCGGAAAAGATGCGGCGGACCTCGGACGCTCTATTCATGCACTGCCTGCCCGTGCGCCGCAATCTCGTCGTGAACGACGACGTCTTGGACGGCCCGTGGTCCGTCGTCGTCGATGAAGCCGAAAACCGTCTGCACACCGCCAAGGCCGTCCTGCTCCACGTTCTCAATCTCAACTCGACCCGCCGCCTACAGGAGACGCTGAAATGACCGACTCGCCCCTCATGCTCAAGCAGGCCATCCCGTACATCCGCATGTACAAGGGTAAGGTCTTCGTCGTGAAGGTCGGCGGCCGCGTCGTCGGCCGCAAGGACACGCTCGACGCCTTCGTCGAGGACGTGTGCCTGCTCCAGCAGGTCGGGATCAAGGTCGTCCTCGTGCACGGCGGCGGCTCCCAGGCGACCGACCTCTCCAAGCGCCTCGGCCTCGAGCCCAAGATGGTCGAGGGGCGCCGGATCACCGACGCGGAAACGCTTGAGGTCGCGAAGATGGTGTACGCGGGCACGCTCAACGTCGACATCCTGGCGACCTTCCGCGCCCACGAGACGCCGGCCGTCGGCGTCTCCGGCGTGGACGCGGGCCTCGTGCTCGCCAAGAAGCGCCCGGTCGGCGCCGTCGACTACGGCTTCGTCGGCGACATCGAGTCGGTGGACCCGAAGGTCCTGACGACCCTGCTCGACGCGGGCATGACGCCCGTCGTCGCCTGCCTCGGCGCCGACGCGGAGGGCGGCGTGCTCAACATCAACGCCGACTCCGTCGCCGAGGCGATCGCGCGGGCCCTCAAGGCCGAGAAGCTCGTCGTCGTCACCGATACCGAGGGCCTCCTCAACGACGTCGGCAACCCGGGCTCGCTCGTCTCTTATGCCGACATCGAAGAGGTCGAGGCGATGAAGGCCTCCGGCCGGCTGACGGGCGGCATGCTGCCGAAGGTGGCGGCCTGCATCCGCGCGCTCAAGGGCGGCGTGCGCCGCACGCACATCATCAACGGCCTCAAGAACGGCGCGCTGCTGCGCGAGACGTTCACCAACGCCGGCGCGGGCACGATGATCGTCGAGAAGCGCGAGCGCCAGGCCTACCAGGCCGCCGAGCTCTCCCCGGAGACCGCGAACGCGTGAAGCCGGTCGAGCTCCTGCAGGACGTCGTCCGCATTCCTTCGGAATCAAAAACGAGGATGCGGTCGTCGCGCGCCTTGAATCGGCCATGCTCGAGCTGGGCTTGTCGCCGAAGGTCGCCGGCCGTAATCTGACGGCAACCCTCGACGGCGGATCCGGACCTCTCCTGCTCCTCAATTCACACACAGACACGGTTCCCGTGGGCCAAGGCTGGACGCGCGACCCGCTCAAGGCCGACATCGAGGACGGCAAGCTCTACGGCCGCGGCTCCAACGACGCGAAGGGTTGCCTGATCGCGATGATACTCGGCGCGAAGAAGGCCTTCGCGACGAACGCGCCCAAGGGCAAGGTGCTCCTGGCCGCGACGTGCGAGGAGGAGGTGCTCGGTCAGGGTCTCGAGACGCTTCTGCCCACGCTTCCCAAGCCGGACGCCGCCGTCGTCGGCGAGCCGACGGGCTTGAACGCCGCGACCGCCCAAAAGGGCCTGCTTCTCCTTGAGATCATCGCCAAGGGCAAGTCCGCCCACGCCGCGCACGGCGGCGGGATCAACGCCGTCGAGGCGGCGGCCAAGGACGTCCTCGCCCTCTCGAAGCTCGCCGTGAACGGCGAGCACCCGTACCTCGGAAAGACTTCTCTGAACGTCACTCAGATCTCGGGCGGCGACCGCCACAACGTCATTCCCGATTCCTGCAAGCTCGTCGTCGACATCCGCACGGTTCCCGGCGTCCCGCCCGAGGAGATCATCGACCTCGTGAAGAAGACGGTCCAAGGCGAAGTGCGCGTCCGCTCGAACCGCCTCGGCTCGGTCGAGACCGATCCCGCGCATCCGATCGTGAAGGCCGCGCTCGCCGCCAACGCCTCCGGCCGCGCCTACGGCTCGCCGACGCTCTCCGATTGGGTGTTCCTCAAGGGAATTCCCACCGTGAAGGCCGGCCCCGGCGACTCGAAGCGCTCGCATACGCCCGACGAGTATCTGGAAGTCGCCGAGCTCGAGGCCGGCGTCGCTTTCTACGAGAAGCTGATCCGGGAGTACTTCAAATGAAGAAGCTCTGGCAGACCGCCGTCGACCTCGATGCCGCCGTCGAGGAGTACACGGTCGGCCGCGATCCCGAGCTCGACGCGCGCCTGCTGCGCTTCGAGGCGTACGGCACGCTCGCCCACGCGGCGGGCCTCGTCTCCATCGGCATCCTGACCAAGACCGAGCTTTCCAGGATCCGGAAGGCGCTCGCCTCGCTCCTAAAGAAGCCCTTCAAGATCAGCCGCGCGCAGGAAGACATCCACACCTCCGTCGAGCAGGCGCTGACCGCCGCGATCGGTGAGACCGGCGCCAAGGTCCACGCCGGCCGCTCGCGCAACGACCAGGTTCAAGTGAACCTGCGCCTGTACCTGAAGCACACGCTTCTGACGTTGGATGCTCAAGCGGGAGCCGCCGCCGAGGCCTGGGCCGCCTTCGGCGCGAAGCACGACGGCGTGACGATCCCCGGCTACTCTCACCTGCAGCGCGCGATGCCGACGACGATCGGCCACTGGGCCGCCTCGCACGTCGAGGCCCTGCTCGAGGCGCGCCGCGCGCTCAAGTTCGCCTTCGACGAGGCCGACGCCTGCCCGCTCGGCTCGGCCGCCGGCTACGGCGTCATGCTGCCGATGCCGCGCGAGAAGGTGGCCAAGCTGCTCGGCTTCTCCCGCGTGCAGCGCAACACCTTGCGCGTGCAGTCCTCGCGCCCGCGCCTCGAGGCCGCCGTCCTTTCTTCGCTGTGCCTCGTCGCCCGAGACCTCGGGACCTTGGCCTGGGACCTCTCGCTCTACTCCTCGGCCGAGTTCGGCTTCGGGAAGCTCGCCGACTCCTTCACGACGGGTTCGTCGATCATGCCGCAGAAGAAGAACCCCGACGTCGTCGAGCTCACGCGCGCCCGCGCCGCCCTGTTCCCGGGTTGGCTCAGCCAGGTCCTCATGATCGGCCAGCTCCCCTCGGGCTACCACCGCGACTATCAGCTCACGAAGGGCCCCCTGTTCGCCGCGCTCGACGAGCTCGGCCGCATGCTCGAGATCGCCGCGCGCCTGCCCGAGTCCCTGAAGGTCAACGAGGACCGCTGCGCCGCCGCCGTGACCACCGACCTCCTCGCCACCCACGAGGCCGTCGCGCTCGTGAGGAAGGGCGTCCCCTTCCGCGTCGCCTATCGTGAAGTCGCCGAGAGATCGCGGAAGAGCGAGCCGCTGCGGGCCTCGAGAGTGGAACTGCCCACCCACACCGGAGCCCCCGGGCTTCCCGATTGGCGAGAACTCTCGAAGCAGAACAAGGCGGTCGATGCCTGGTCTAGGAAGACGCGCTCAAAGCTGGAAATGGCCTGGTCCGCACTTTAGTGCCAGGCACGTACATTCCGTAAATTCTCAGCGCGAGACGGCTTCGCGCGTCAACGTCAAGGCGGGCGCCCCGTTCGGGCCGTAGCGTAAAGTCAGCCGCGCGATCGACGCGGCGTCGACGCGCACGAAGCGCTCCCGCGGCTGCAGGGCGTCCGGAAGGCGGGTCCACTCGCCCACGGGCGGCAGGAACCAATGCTCGAGCTTCACGGGCTGATTGCCGGCCTCGAGCTTGAGCCGGACCCGCTTCTCCTGCGACCGCGGCCCGACGGCCGTCTTGCCGAGCTCCTTGCCGTCGACGAGGACCTTCGTGAACGAGACGCCCTCGTCGTCGGCGTTGGGCACCGACTCCACGACGACGAGCTCGAAGTTGGGGTCGACGACCTCGGCCACGACGGCGACGGGCGGGGGCGGCGGAAGCGGCTGAGGAAATTCGGCCTGCTTGGGCGGAGAGCCGCAGGCTGCGAGCAGCAGCAGAAGCCCGAGGGCGCCCCTCATTTGACGCGAACCCGGAACGAGTATTTGTCGCGCACGTTGTTCTGCGCGGCGTCGCCGGGCGCAAGCCGCACGACGTAGGTGCCTCGGTCGAGCTCGCGCTCGAGCGCCGCGGGCTCGCCGGGCTTGGCGGATTTCGCGGCCGCGAGCTCCGTGTATTCCTGGTCGAAGAGAGTGACCGCGGCCGCGACGTTGATGACGCCGGGCAGCTCCAGCACGACGACGCTCTTCTGGTACAGGTTGAACTCGTACCAGTCCTCGTCGCCCTTCGGCGCGAAGTAGCCGTCGACGGACTCGCCGACCTTGAGCGTCTGGACGGTGCCGCTCGAGTTGTTCGGCTCCCACTCGAGGCCCTCCTGCCAGGGCGTGACCTTGCGGGCCAAGGCGTACGTCTGGCGGCTGTCGGATTTCTTGCCGCTCTTCTCCATCACGACGACGTGCCAGTCGCCGCCCGTCAGGCCCCAGCCCGTCATGACCTCGGGCTGCTCCTTGCCCATGTTGTCGACGAAGGCGATCTCGTTGCCGAGGCCGTCGCGCAGGGAAAGAGTGAGGTCCATGCCGGCGAGACCCGAGAGTTCGGCGCGCAGCAGGGACTTCGTGCCGCTGTCGGAGGAGACCTTGAACCAGTCCTGGTCGCCGGCCGGCGCGATCGTCCCGGAGATCGACTCGCGCTCGAGAGGAGTCGCGTCGGCGCGCTGGTCGTTGGGCTCGAACTCGTTGAGGCCCTGGTAGGGCAGCAGCTCGGTCGTGAGGTCGTAGGGCACGTCGGGGTTGCCCTGGGACTTCAGCTTCGAGCGCAGGCGCAGGGAGAACTTGCCCGGGCCGCGCACGCCGAAGTTGCGCAGGCTCTCGCCCTCGCCGATTCCGCCCGCGTCGAGCTCCTTGAGCTTGTAGCCGTTCGTGTCGTAGACCTCGAGGATGGCGTCGACCTTCGGCACCTCGCTAACGTCGACATTGAGAAGGAAGAGGCCTGATTGGGCGACCGCGACGGAGTACCAGTCCTCTTCGGACGCCTCGGGATCCTCGGCGAGGAGCTGCTTCGCGGGCCAGTAGTGGCCCTTGGCGAAGCCTCCCGCCTCGAGGACCTGCGCCGTCAGGGCCGAGTCGTTGGCCTCGCGCTCGCGCCCGGCCGGGGCGTCGAGCTTGGTCTCGAGTCCGTAGATCTGGACCGCGTTGGCCGACTTCTCGTTGTTGTTGGAGACGACGAGGAAATAGGTTCCCGCCGAGACGCCGAGGTCGAGCAGCTGCTCGTCTCCGCCGACCGTCGTCTCGTCGGCGCGCTTGAGCTCGCGGCGGTCCTTGTCGAAGAACGCGAGGACGAAGTCGACGTCCTTGATCCCGCCGAGCTTGGCCGAGATCGTCCCGTCGGAGACGGCATCGATCCGGTACCAATCCTGGTCCTTCGGATTGGCGATCGTGCCCTTCGCGAGCTTGCCGGGCTTGAGCACGGTCGCCTGCTGGTAGGAGTCGTTGGGCTCCTTCTCTTGGACAGGGCCGCACGCCGAAAAAACCCGGCGCACACGGCTAGTGCCAGGCCCGTACATTCCGTAAATTCTCGCCGGCGATGGAACATTTTGGGGGTCAGAATCGTATGGTAAGTAATGGCAAGACGACCAAGAATACATTATCCCGGCGCGGTCTATCATGTGACGGCCCGCGGAGTCGAAAAGCGCACGATTTTCCGCGATTCGGAGGACTACAAGCACTACACCTCATTGCAGGCTCGGGCGATTTCCGAATTTGGAGCGTCCCTCATCGCTTACTGCCTCATGCCGAATCACACGCATTTGGCGATCAAGGTGGGGGCGACCCCCTTCCCAGAATCATGCATAAGATACTGGGCCCCTATGCTTTAACTTTCAACGAAAAGTATGAACGCGTGGGGCACCTATTTCAGGGGCGACATTCGGCTCATTTGGTCACGGGCGACCGTCATTTCCAGAATCTGATCCGCTACATTCATCAGAATCCCGTCCGCGCGAACCTGGTCTCTCGGCCCAAGGATTGGCTTTGGTCGAGCTGTACCGATGACCCTCATGAAGAGGATGCCATACCCACAGACTTCGATCCCTTCTTTGGAGAGGACCCCGAGGACACGGTCCCTTTGCTTCGAAAGGAAGGCGAGCCTGATCCCGATCTCGACCATATAGCTGAATCGACCGTAGCCGCCACCGGGGTGAGTCTATCCGAGATCAGGTCTAGAATCAAAAGAAAACCTGTCGTCGCGGCCAAGCGAACCTTCGCACGTGCCGCCGCCTCGAAGGGGGTTCAGATATCCAGAATTGCCGCTTGGTTGGGAATCACCGACCACGCCGTCGCGCGGTACCTTTAGAATTTACCGAATGTACGTGCCTGGCACTAAAACTCGCGGGAGGGCCTTGTGAGGTACAGCTCCTTCACGAAGGACATCCAGACGGGCGCGGCGATGGAGCCGCCGGCTTTGCCGGGGGACATCGCGACGCGCATGTCGTCATGGCCGATCCAGACGACGGCGGACACGTCGGCGGTGACGCCGGCGAACCAGGCGTCGCGGTAGTCGTTGGTCGTGCCCGTCTTGCCGGCGGCGGGGACGCCGAAGCCGACGCGGCGCGCCGAGGCGTAGGCCGTGCCCTCGGGCTGGGTGATGACGCCGCGCATCGTGTCGAGCGCCAGGCGCGCCGCGACCGTGGAGAAGACGACCTCGCCCTCTCCGCCCGGGGCGTCGCCCTCGGAGAGCGTCTTGCCCTCGCGGTCCTCGACGCGGCGCAGCCACCAGGGCTTGACCGCGCGGCCGCCGTTGGCGAAGACGGCGTAGGCGGCGGCGACCTGCACGGGCGCGACGTCGGCGGTGCCGAGCGCCAGCGAGAGGTTGCGCGGCAGGCGCTGGACGGGGACGCCGGTCGCTTTTGAAAGAGCTTCGAGCACGTCGTCCAAGTCGAGCTCCTTGAGGAGCTTGATCGCCACGGAGTTCAGGGACTTCCACAGCGCGAAGTCCAGCGCGACGTCGCCGAAGTACTTGTTGCCGTAGTTGTGCGGCGACCACTTGCGCCCCTGGCCGATCGAATAGGTCACCGGCTCGTCGAGCATCTTGGTCGACGGCAGGAATTTCCCGGTCTCGTAGGCCTGAGCCCACACGAACGGCTTCACCGAGGAGCCCATCAGGCGCCGCCCGTCCATCGCGCGGTCGAGCTGGTTCTGGAAGCTGAAGCCGGTGCCGCCCACGAGCGCGAGCAGGGCGCCGTTCTTCGGATCGACCGCGACGAGCGCGCCCTCGACGGGAGCGGCCTTGCCCGCGGGCTCGCCGTCCTCGTCGGGCTTGGCCTCGGGGTCGTTCTCCTTGGCCAGGCGCTCGCGCAAGGCGCGCTGGGCGGCCTTCTGCGCGTCGAGGTCGAACGTCGTGCGGATCGTCAGGCCGCCGCGCAGGAGCCGCTCCTTCGTGTAGGTGCGCAGCATCTGCCGGCGCACGTGTTCGACGACGTAAGGCGCCTCGTTGACGCGCGTGCGCCAGAACGAGACCTCGGGGATGCGCGCGCGCTTCTCGAAGCGCTCCCAGAACTCGGACTCGACGCGCTCGACCGCGGACTCGGGCAGATAGCCGTCCTTGACCATGCGCCGCAGCACGGTGCGCTGGCGCGGCCGCGCGAGCTCGGGCGAGTCGAGCGGCGAGTACTTGTTCGGGCTCGGGATGATGCCGACGAGCATCGCGGCCTCGCCGACGTCGAGGGCGGAGGCCGGCTTGTTGAAGTAGTAGCGGGCCGCGGACTCCACCCCGAAGGTCCCGTGGCCGAAGTAGGAGAAATTCAGGTACATCATGAGGATCTGATCCTTCGTGAACTTTTCCTCGAGCTTGCGCGCGCAGAAGTACTCGAAAATCTTTCGGCCGGCGGTGCGCTTTCGCGTCGTGAACATCTGCTTGGCCAGCTGCTGGGTCAAGGTGGAGCCGCCTTGCGGGCGCCGCGCGCGCGACAGCGTGACGACGACCGCGCGCAAAGTCGCCTTCCAGTCGACGCCGCCGTGCGTGTAGAAGTGGCCGTCCTCGCTGGCGACGAGCGCCTTTTTGAGGAACGAGGGAATCTCATCGGGGAGCGCACGTACTGCCCCTTCTCGACGGAGAACTCCGCGATCAGCCGGTCCTTCGCGTCGAGGATGCGGGTCGGCGCCGCCGACACGGACAGCTTCGAGGCCATGTACGGGACCTCGAAGGCCTCGTCATCGGAGAGCAGGTACTCCTCGCGGCCGGGAACCGTGAGGTTCAGGTAGTAGGTGTCCATGCGCTCGATGATCGTCGCCCGCCGGGAGCGATAATTGAGCCAGCCCGACAGGATCATCCAGCCGGCGGCGGCCTCGGCGAGGACGCCCGCCGCGGCGGCCGCGAGCAGGGCGCGGCGGAACCAGGCGCGGAGCATGCCTTGATGATACCATTCGCGCCCGCGGCGGCTTACGGCCGGCGGCGCTCGAAGACGTAGAGGCGGTCGCCGGACGACCAGTCCGGGCGCGAGGCGGGCACGAGCGCCGGGCCGGCGGGCTCGCGCGGCACGGGAACGTAGCCCGTGAGGCGGTAGTCGGCCTCGAGCCAGGCGCGCACGGCGTCGCGGAAAGCGAGCCCCAGCGGCGAGCCGATCAAGGTCGAGATCGGCTGGTTGACGTAGACGACGCGCGAGGGCCGCGCGGCGCGCAGGGCGGCGAGTTCCGCCTCGAGCGGTTCGGGGTTCTTGGGAAACATCGTCAGCGGGTACACGAAGTCGTGGCGCGTGGCCGCGCGGCGGTCCGCGTAGACGTAGAGCTGGGGCTCGGAGCCGAACACCCAGATCGGTTCGCCGGGAGGCGACTCGGCCTTGAGCTTCGCCCCGAGCCACTCCGCCTCGAGCAGCGGGCTCGGGTAGAGGAGGTCCTTCGCGACGCGCTCCCGGCCGGAGCCGAAGTACAGCCCTGCGTGGGCGAGCGCGGGGACCAGGACGAGCGCGGCGAGCGCGGCCGGCGCGCGGCGGCCGAGCTTCTCGACGCCGAACGCCGCGGCCAGGGCCAGCGGCGGCGCGGCCTGGACGAAGTAGTGGGGAAACAGCAGCAGCCCCGTCGCCGCCGCGAGCAGCCCCCGGCGAGCCACAGCGCGGCCGCCAGCGCGCCGGCATTCTCGCGGCGCGGCTCGAGCCCCGCCAGGCCGTACGCCGCGAGCGCCCACGCGGGCCAGCCTCCCTTCAAGAACGCAGGCGCGAGCTCGAGGGCGAAGAAGCGCCCCTGCTCGGCGGCGGCGCCCCAGCCCGCGATCGAGGCGTAGCGCATGTTGCCCGCGACGACGCAGTCCCAGAACTCCGGAAGGCCGCCGCGGGCGGCGAAGTAGAGGACGAACGCGGCCGGGACGGCGGCCGCGCCGGCGACGAAGCCCGAGGCGGCCCGCGCGTCCCACTTCTTTGCCCCGCGCCACGACGCCAGCGCCAGCGCCGCGAGGCCGGGCCAGACGGCCGTCTGCTTGGTCATCACGGCCGCGCCCGCGCACAGTCCGGCGAGAACGGCGGAATAACGACCCGCGCGCAGGGAAAACCAAACGGCCATGGCCGAGGGAAGCATCGCGAACGCCTCGGTGTTGGCCGCGAAGCCGAAGTCGCCGACCGGGGTCGTGGAGAGGACGAGCAGGGAAAGAGGCGCGGCCAGGCGCCCGGGAGCGCTCCAGCCCGTCGGCGTCAGCGCGAGCAGGACGAGCGCCGTCAGCAGGGCGGCGAGGATCGCGGCCGCCCGGGGTGCGACCGGCGAATCGGAGAAGGCCTGGACCGCGCGATAGACGAGCATCGTCGCCGGGGGCTTCTGGTTGAAGACGTCGCGGTAGGGAAGCCCCCCTCGCTCCAGACTTTCGCCGCGTACGCGTACTCGCCCTCGTCGGACAGGCGCGGCAGGAAGAGGCCGTGCGCGCGCAGCGCGAGGTGCCAGCCGAAGGCCAGGGCGACGCCGAGAGCGAGCGTGCGCGCGCGGTTCACGCCCTGACTGTACTATTTTGGAATAATCCCCCCATGAGACGCGCCCTCCTCGAGGAGGCCGACGCCGCCGCCCCCTGGGCCCTCGCCGGCGCCGCCGCGCTCGTCTACGCGGCCACCGTCAACGCCCCCGTGTTCGGCGACGACCGGGTCTTCGTCGAAAGCGCGGCGGGGTTCGCGCTGCCCGCCGGGGAGTTCCTGCGGGCTCTATTCTCGAGGGAGTACTTCACGCTGACGGGCGAGGGCACGTACCAGCCGCTGACGACGCTCTTCCATTATTTCACGCACGGCCGGCCCGCCCTCTATCGCGGCGCGGGCATCGCGCTGCACGCGCTCAACGCCGAACTCGTGCGGCGCGCCGCGCGCCGTCTCGGCGCGGCGCCGGACGCCGCGCTGCTCGGCGGCTTCGTCTTCCTTCTGTTTCCCACGCATCCCGAGACCTTGATTATCTCGGCCTTCAAGGGCAACCTGCTCGCGCTGACGTTCACGCTCGGCGCGTTCCTGTGCTGGGCGCGCGGCCGCGCGGCGGGAGCGTTCGCCTGCTTCCTGCTCGCGCTCGCGAGCAAGGAGACCGGCCTGCTCGTCCCCGCCTGGCTCGCCGGCTGGACCTTGCTCTTCGAGCGGCGCCGGCCCGAGTTCGAGCGCCGCGCCGCCCTCGTCTTCGCCCTGGCCGGCGCGCTGTACCTGTGGTGGCGCTTCATCGGGCTGGGCGCTTCGGACATGCCGCGCGTCCCCTGGAATCCCGCCGCGCTCTCGGGCTGGTACGCGGCCAAGCTCGCCTGGCCCTTCGAGGCCTGCCGGGAGAGGACCCCTCCCGCCCTCGCCTGGAGCCTGGCGGCCGTCGCCTACGCGGCGGCGGTGTGGGCGGCGCGGCGCCGCCCCGCCGTCCTCTTCGGCCTGCTCGCCGCCGCACTCGGCGTCGCGCCGCACGTCTGGCGCGCGCGGTACTACATGGACAGCCCCGTCGCCGACCGTTTCCTTTACATGTCGGCCGCGGGGCTGGCCCTCGCCCTGTCCGCGGCCTCCGGCCGCGCGCGCGCGCCGCGCTCGTCGCCCTCGTCTTCGTCTGCGGCGCGGCGACGCTGCGGCGAAACCTTCTCTACCGCGACCTCGGCGCGCTCTACGAGCAGACGGCGGCCTGCGCTCCCGGGCACTTCAAGTCCTGGGGCGTCCTCGCGGGCTGGAAGTTCGACCAAGGCGACTGGCGCGGCGCGCGCGACTGCGCCGCCCGCGCCGTCTCGCTGAACCCGTGGTATCCCGGCGCGGTTCGGGTCCTGCGCCTCTCCGCCGAGAAGCTCGGCGACGCCGAGAACGCGCGCGGCGCCGCGGCGCTCGAGCGCGAGCTGTTCCCCGAAGCGTCGAGATAAGTTCCCCGGCGTCCATCGCCCCGCGCGCCGCGCGCCCGCTATCCTGAGGACGCTCAGGAGGCCTCCATGAACCCGGTCCGCTACGCCGTCGTCGGTCTCGGCCACATCGCCCAGGTCGCCGTGCTCCCCGCGTTCGCGCACGCGAAGAACTCGAAGCTGACCGCGCTCGTCTCGGGCGACGCCAAGAAGCTCGAGGAGGTATCCGCGAAATACGGCGTCGAGAACCGCTTCGCCTACGAGGACTACGACGACATGCTCGCCTCCGGCATCGTCGACGCCGTCTACATCGCGCTGCCGAACAGCCTGCACTTCGACTACGCTCGCCGCGCGCTCGAGCGCGGCGTCCACGTGCTCTGCGAGAAGCCGCTGACGGCCGACGCCGCCCAGGCCGAGGCGCTGGCCCGCGCGGCCGCGAAGTCGAAGGCGCGGCTGATGACGGCTTACCGCCTGCACTTCGAGCGCGCGAACCTCGAGGCCGTCGAGCTCGTGAAGTCCGGCGTCATCGGCGAGCCGCGCTTCTTCACCTCGTCGTTCTCGATGCAGCTGACGCCGGGAAACATCCGGGCCGACCGCGAATTGGGAGGCGGGCCGCTCTGGGACCTCGGCATCTACTGCATCAACGCGGCGCGCTACTTCTTCCGCGCCGAGCCCGAGGAGGCGTCCGCCTTCTCCGAGCGCGGGCGCGACGCGCGCTTCAAGGAGGTCGACGAGATGACCACCGCGATGCTGCGCTTCCCCGGAGGCCGCCTCGCGCAGTTCACGTGCAGCTTCGGCGCCGCCGACACGGCGTGGTGCGAGGTCGTGGGCACGAAGGGCGAGGTGTGCCTGACCAACGCCTACGAGTACACCGAGGAGATCGAGCTCGAGTCGACGGTCGACGGCCGCTCCCAGACGCGGACCTTCGCCAAGCGCGACCAGTTCGCCCCCGAGCTGGTCCACTTCTCCGAGTGCGTCCAGGCCGGGAAGAATCCCGAGCCCGACGCCGCGGAGGGCGCCGCGGACGTGCGCATCATCGAGGCGCTGCTGCGCTCGGCGCGCACCGGGCGCTCCGTCGACCTGCGCCTGCCGGCGCGCGGGCGCAGGCCGAGCCTCCGCCAGCAGATCCGCCGGCGTCCCGTCCGCAAGCCCGAGGTCGTGAAGGCCCGCGCCGCGCACCGCGGATAGGGAACTTTTCGGGGGCCTCGCTCGTCTGTAGAGAGTGGGGACTCTCTGGGAGCTGGCGCTCGACGTCCTGCTGCCGCGCGCGTGCGCGCACTGCCGGCGCGACCTGTCGCGGGCCGACGGGCCTCTGTGCGCGCGCTGCGCCCGGGAGCTACCGCCTCCGGCCGATCCCGCCTGCGTGCGCTGCGGCGGGACGCGCGGGGCCGCCCCCTTCTGCGCCTCGTGCAGAAAGGGACCGTTCGCCTGCAGGCTGATCCGCGCCCACGCCTCCCACGCCGGCGCGGCGGCGTCGCTCGTCCACGCCTTCAAATTCCGCGGCAACCGCCGGGCGGCCCTGGAGGCCGGGCGGCGGATGGCCCTGTCCTTGGCCCTGCGCCCGGAACTGCGCGGCTTCGACGCCCTGTGCCCGGTGCCGGCGCATCCGTCGCGCGAGCGCGAGCGCGGGTGGAACCAGGCGGAGATCCTCGCGCGGGAGATCGCGGCGAAGACGGGAATCCCGCTGCTGACGATCCTCGAGAGAACGCGGAAAGGAGCGCCGGCTTGGACGCTTGGACGGCTGGAGCGATCGACGGAACTCGCCGGGGCCTTCCGAGCGAGGGGAACCGCGCATGGCCGAAAAATATTAATTATCGACGACGTAGCCGCCACGGGCACGACGCTCGAGGCGTGCGCCCGCGCGGCGCGGCAGGCGGGCGCGGCCGACGCGGCGGCCTACGTGTTCGCGCGCGCGGGCTCGGCTACTTGAGCCCGAGCAGCTTCTTCCACCAGGACCGCTCCTCCTTCGGAGGGGCCTTGGTGCGCACCGCGACGGCCTCGGCGACCGCGCCGGAGTGGACCGGGAGCGTGAACAGGAAGGTCGCCCCCTGGCCGGCGTCGCCCTCGATCCACATGCGGCCCTTCTGGAGATGGACGAGGGCCTTGGCGATCGAGAGGCCGAGGCCGGTGCCGCCGACGTGCATCTCGCCCGCGGCGATCTGCACGAACTTCTCGAAGACCTTCCCCTGGTCGGCCTTCGCGATGCCGGGCCCGGTGTCGGAGACCGCGTACTCGACGAAGCCCTGGTTGCCTTCGGCGCGCTTGGCGAGCTTGACCGTGATCTTGCCGCCGGCGGGCGTGAACTTGATCGCGTTGGAGAGCAGGTTCACGATGACCTGGACCGTGCGCGAGGCGTCGGCGTCGACGAGCGGCAACCCCTCGGGCGCGGTCATCGTCAGGTCGATGCGCTTCTTCTGCGCCCACGGCACGAGGCTGTCGACGGCGTCCCGGGCGATCTTCGCGGCCTCGGTCGGCTTCGGGTAGACCGCCATCTGGCCGGACTCGATCTTCGAGAAGTCGAGGATGCTGTTGATCATCTCGCCGAGGCGGTCGGAGTTCTTGAGCGCGGTCGTCAGCATCCGCGCCTCGTCCTCCTCGATCTTCGCGGCGAACTGGCCCTGGAGGATCTCGAGGGCCGCGCGGATCGACGAGAGCGGCGCGCGCAGCTCGTGCGTGACGTGCGCGACGAAGTCGCGCTGCATGCGCTGCAGCTCCTTGTGCTTGGTCGCGTCGGGCAGGGCCGAGACCATGCCGACGACCTTGCCCTCCTCGGTCTTGACGACGGCGCTCGAGGCGCGAAGCGTGCGCTGCGTGTCGGCCACGCCGGCCGTCTTCACCTCGCCCGTGATCTCCTTGTCGGCGCCGGCCTGCAGCTCGGAGGACATGGTCACGACGAACTGCTCGCCGGCCTTATCGGTGATCGGCTTGCCCGCGGACTCGGCGAGCGTCTGGCCGTAGATCTGCTCGGCCGCCGGGTTCATCATGAGGATCTTGCCCTGGTCGTCGACGACGACGACGCCTTCGACCATGTTGTTGAGGACGCTGTCCGTGCGCTTGGCCTCGTTCTTGAGGGTCTTCGTCTCGCGCCGGAGCGGAACGGTGACCTCCTCGACGCGCTTGGCGATGTCCTGCTCGAGCAGCTTCAAGACCTGGTCGATGACCTTTTTGCGGAGGACGGGATCGGGCACGGCCTTCTCCACGAGGGCCATCATCGTGCGCTCGAGGGAGCCGGCGTTGATCGCGTCGGTGATGTCGCGGATCTCGGCCTCGGCGGCGGCGCGGGCCTGATCCGGATCCAGCCCGGCCCCGGCGGCCGCGGGGGCGCCGCCCGCGCCGGCCCCGGCGCCCGAGACTCCGCTCTCGGCTCCGGCGCCCTTCTCCCCGGCCTTCAGGTAGACGGCCTCGTTGAAGACGATGTGGAGCGCGCCGCGGCCGGCGAGCCAGCCTTTCGGGTCGGCGGCGGCCGGATTGTCGGGACGCATGGCGGCGAGCTCGCAGAACGCGACGAGCTCATCTGAAGACAGGCCGGCCCGGAAGGAGAGGCTCGTCAGCTTGAAGCGGTTGAAGAGGTTCGCCAACGACGCCGGCAGCTGCGCGAGCGACCCGACGACGCGGCCGTTGAGGATCAGCTTGTCGCGGTCGATGCCGATCGCGAGCTCGCCGCTGGGCGACAACGACAGGGCGGAGGCCAGATTCTCCTGAGCGGCGCCGATCGTCGCGATGACCGTCGGGTGGCCGACCTTGTACAAGGCCATCTGGCCGAGGGCCTTTCCGATCGCCTTGAGGGCCTCGAGCGTCTGCCGCTCGAGGCCGCCGCCGGGAGCCGGGGTCGGCGAGCACGGCGGAGGGGTTTCATCGGCCATCGGCCGAGAGTATAGAGCATGGATCGGGCCTTGTCCATCCCTCCTATATATGGAAGAATGCGCCCCGTGAAATCCCACGATGTGTGCGTCGTCGGCGCGGGGTACGTCGGGCTCGTGACCGGCGCCTGCCTCGCGGAGATCGGCCACCGCGTCGTCTGCGTCGACTCCGACCCCCGCAAGCTGAAGGCCCTGAAGGCCGGAAAGGTTCCGATCCACGAGCCCGGTCTCGACGAGGTGTTTCGCCGCGTCGTGAAGTCCGGCAAGCTCGCCTTCGCGGGCTCGGTCGTGGAAGGCCTGAAGTTCAAGGGCCGCCGCGCCGAGGTCGTCTTCATCGCCGTCGGCACGCCGCCGCGTCCCGACGGCTCCGCCGACCTCTCCGCCGTCGAGGCCGTCGCCGAGACCGTCGCCAAGCACATGGCCGGCTACACCGTGATCGTCGACAAGTCGACGGTCCCCGTCGAGACGGGCGACTGGGTGTCCAAGACGATCCAGCGTTTCAACAAAGCGGGACGCCTTACGACGTCGTGTCGAACCCCGAGTTCCTCAGCGAGGGCTCGGCGGTCAAGGACTTCATGAAGCCCGACCGCGTCGTGCTCGGCGTCTCGTCGAAGCGCGCCGAGGCGCTGATGCGCGAGATCTACGCGCCGCTCAAGGCGACGGTGCTCGTCACCGATCTCAAGAGCGCGGAGCTCATCAAGCACGCGTCGAACAGCTTCCTGGCGACCAAGATCTCCTACATCAACGCCGTCTCCGCGCTGTGCGAGAAGGTCGGCGCCGACGTGAAGCTCGTCGCTCAGGGCATGGGCCTCGACCGCCGCATCGGCCCCATGTTCCTCAACGCGGGCATCGGCTTCGGCGGCTTCTGCTTCCCGAAGGACCTCGAGGCCTTCTATTGGATCAGCCGGCAGAAGGGCTACGACTTCAAGCTCCTGAAGGCCGTCCAAGAGGTGAACGAGCTCCAGCTGACCTGGATAGCGCGCAAGATCGAGGAGAAGCTCTGGAACCTCGAGGGCAAGACGGTCGCCATGCTCGGCCTGGCGTTCAAGCCGAACACCGACGACATGCGCTTCGCGCCCTCGATCGAGGTCGTCTCGGCCCTGCGCGCGCGCGGCGTCAAGGTCCGCGCGTTCGACCCCGTCGCGATGGAGCGCGCGAAGGTTCTGCCGGAGTTCAAGGGCGTCCACTTCGCCAAGGACGAGTACGACGCGGTGAAGGGCTGCGACGCGCTGGCGATCGTCACCGAGTGGCCGCGCTTCAAGGACCTCGACCTGCGACGCGCCAAGAAGCTCATGCGCACCGCCGTCCTGCTCGACGGCCGCAACGTCTTCGAGCCCGAGAAGGCGCGCGCGCTCGGCTTCGACTACGCGGGCGTCGGACGGCCCTGAGATGAAGCGCGTCCTGATCACGGGCGGCGCCGGCTTTCTCGGCAGCCACCTGTGCGACAACTTCCTCGCCAAGGGCTGCCGCGTCATCGCCGTCGACAACCTCATCACGGGCAGCCTCGACAACATCGCCCACCTGATGAAGAACCCGCGCTTCGAGTTCATCAAGATGGACGTGACGAACTACCTGCACATCCCGGGCAAGCTCGATCTGGTGATGCACTTCGCCTCCCCGCGTCGCCGATCGACTACGCGCGCTGGCCGATCCCCACGCTGAAGGTGGGCGCCCTCGGCACGCACAAGGCCCTCGGCCTCGCCAAGGACAAGGGCGCGCGCTTCGTGCTCGCGTCCACTTCCGAGGTCTACGGCGACCCGGAGGTCAACCCGCAGCCCGAGACCTACTGGGGCAACGTCAACCCGATCGGCCCGCGCGGCGTCTACGACGAGGCCAAGCGCTACGCCGAGGCGATGACGATGGCCTACCACCGCTCGCACGGCATGGCCGTGCGCATCGTGCGCATCTTCAACACCTACGGCCCGCGCATGCGCACGGAGGACGGCCGCGCGGTCCCGAACTTCATCACGCAGGCCCTGCGCGGCAAGCCGATCACCGTCTACGGCGACGGCTCCCAGACCCGCAGCCTGACCTACGTCTCCGATCTCGTCGACGGCATCGACCGGCTCGCGCGCTCGAGCTCCACGGGCCCCATCAACATCGGCAATCCGGTGGAAATGACCTTGCTCGAGATCGCCGAGACGATCAAGCGCCTGACGAAGTCCCGCTCGAAGATCGTCTTCAAGAAGCTGCCCGTCGACGACCCCAAGGTGCGCCGTCCCGACATCACGCTCGCGCGGAAGAAGCTGAAATGGGAGCCGAAGGTTCCCGTCGAGGAAGGCCTCAAGCGCACGATCGCCTACTTCCGCAAAGTCCTCTGAACTCCCCACTCGTCTCCGTCGTCCTGCCGTGCCACAACGAGGCCGGCAACATCGCGCGCTACGGCGCCGACCTTTTCCCCGCGCTCGACGGGCTCGGCGTCCCGTACGAGGTCATCCTGGTCGACGACGGCTCGACCGACGGGACGGCCGCCGCGGCCGCGTCGCTGCTCATCACGCGCCGCGACGTGAAGATCCTCTCGCTGTCTCCCAACCGCGGCATGGGCGGTGCGCTGCGCGCTGGCTTCGCCGAGGCCCAGGGCGAGTGGGTCGCGACGCTCGACGCCGACCTGACCTTCCCGCCGGCCGGGCTCAAGCGCCTTCTCGAGGCCGGCGTCGCCTCCAAGGCCGACCTGGTGTCCGGGTCCCCCTACCTCAGGCCGGGCGACCTGCAGGAGGTGGCCTGGCTGCGGCGCCTGCCGAGCCTCATGGTCAACGCCTTCTACCGCGGCGTCTTCGGCCGCGCCCTGACGGCGTACACCCCGGTCATGCGGCTCTACCGCGCGACCTTCTTGCGCGGGCTCGACATACGCTCGACGGGCTTCGAGATCAACGCCGAGATCGCCGCCCGCGCGATGATCGCCCGGCGCCCCGTCGTCGAGGTGCCCGTGCCCCTTCGCGCGCGCACGGCCGGCGTCTCCAAGCTCGACCGCGGCCGCGAGCTGCGCCGGCACCTGGGTCTCGTGGCCTCCCTGCTCGTCCGGCGCTGAGGATTTTTCCCGGATTTGATCGCCGCTTGATCGACTCCTGCTACCCTCGGGGTATGAGGCTTATCGCGGTCCTGCTGCTGCTGTTGGCGGGCCCGGCGCGCGCCCAGACCGACCCCGAGGTCCGCCGCCTCCTGCAGATGGGCTTCAACCGCGCGCTCGACGGGCGCGGCCCTCTCTCCGGCTACTTCTACTACTACCACAACCAGCCGTACATGAACGGCTCGCGGACTCTGCGCTTCGCGCTGGCGCCCGTCTATCTCGACACGGAGTTCGGCGTGAGGCAGGGGTGGGGCCCCAAGACCGACCTCGGCGTCGGCCTGGCCGGCGGCGGCTACGCCGACAGCTACGCCGAGATGCGCGGCGGCACCTTCCTGCGCGGAGAATCCTTCACGGGCGACGGCGTGCGCGCGGCGCTCGGGGCTTATCACGACTTCGGGAAAATCGGTCCGGCGCCCCTGGCCGGAGTCCTGCGCGGCGAGGCGCGCCACGCCGAGTACCGCCGCGACGTGACGACGGAGCCTAACTTCGAGCTGCCGAACGCGCAGACGGACCTCGCGGTCCGCTCGGGCCTGCGCTGGGGCGGCATCGAGCCCTGGTCCTGCCCAAGCTCGCGGGCGAGCTCTCCGTCTGGTACGAGGGACGCCACCGCCTCAATCCCGGCTCCTACGGCTACGCGGGGATCGCCGAGTCGAACCGCACGCTCACCTGTTCTGGTCGCGGGCCCTCATCGTCTACAACCCTCCGAAAGCCAAGCACCGGTTCATGGCGCAGGTCGCCGGCGGCACGAGCCGGCGTCCCGACCGGTTCAGCGCGTTCCGCCTCGGCGGCGTCCTGCCCCAGGCCTCCGAATTTCCGCTCTCGATTCCGGGCTACTACTACCAGGAGGTCAGCGCGCAGAGCTTCGGTCTGGCGGGAGGCTCCTACCTCCTGCCGCTGAGCGCCGACAAGAAGACCTGGCTCGGGACCTTCACCTTGGCCAGCGCCGTCGTCGACTACTCGCCCGGGCTCGAGCAGCGCAACAAGTGGCACAGCGGCGCGGGTCTCGGCGTCAGCTTCGCGTCGACGGCCTGGCAGGCCCTGCTCGAGTACGGCTACGGGTTCAACGCGGCCCGCGGCCGCGGCAACCACACGCTCGGCCTGCGCGTGCAGTTCGACTTCCGCAAGACGACGTCCCCGCTGCTCGTCCCGCGCGACGTCAACCGGGGCCTCGAGCGCGTCTTCGACCGCCTGCCCCGCCTGCCGGGCCGCTGAGCCTGGAGGGGACGCGCTGGAATTGATAGCCTAGTTCCATGCCCGATCCCGGAACCCCTGAGCGCCCGCTGGCCGTCGCGATCGTCGGAGCTGGGCCCTCCGGCTTCTATGCCGCCGAGGCTCTGCTCAAGGCGCCGGGGATCAGCGTCCGCGTCGACCTTTTCGACCGCCTGCCGACGCCGTACGGGCTCGTGCGCGGCGGCGTGGCGCCGGACCACCAGAAGATCAAGTCCGTGGCGGCCGTCTACGAGCGCGTCGCCCAGGACCCGCGCCTGCGCTTCTTCGGCGCGGTCAAGCTCGGCCGCGACGTGACGCCCGCCGAGCTCGCCGCGCGCCACGACGCCGTGATCTGGGCCGTCGGCTGCGAGAGCGACCGCCACATGGGCATCCCCGGGGAGGACCTCGCCGGCTCCCACTCGGCGACCGAATTCGTCGGCTGGTACAACGGCCATCCCGATCACCGCGGCCGGACGTTCGACCTCTCGGTCAAGGCCGCGGCCGTCGTCGGCGTCGGCAACGTCGCCATGGACGTCACGCGCCTGATGGCCGAAGACCCCGCCAATCTCGCCAAGACCGACATCGCCGCCTACGCGCTCGACGCGCTGCGCGGCAGCGGCATCAAGACCGTCTGGCTGCTCGGCCGCCGCGGTCCCGCCGAGGCCGCGTACTCCCCGGCCGAAATCGAGGAGATCGGCGAGTTGACTTCCGCCGACCTCGTCGTCGACCCCGCCGAGGCCGCCGTCGACGACGTCTCGAAGGGCGAGCTCGCCGACCCGGCGTCGAAGAAGAAGACCGACTACGTCCAGGCGCACGCCGCGA
Organism: Elusimicrobiota bacterium; assembly: GCA_023213235.1. Lineage (GTDB taxonomy): Bacteria > Elusimicrobiota > Elusimicrobia > UBA1565 > UBA9628 > GWA2-66-18. Next base: position 3,257,736 of record CP096137.1, read on the forward strand.
AAGGCGAAGGCTCCAAGGAGCGCAAGGTCCGCCTGCGCTTCCGCGTCTCCCCGGTCGAGCTGATCGGCGAGAACGGGCGCGTGAAGGCGATGAAGCTCGAGCGCAACAAGCTCGTCGACGACGGCAAGGGCGGGACGAAGGCCGTCGGCACGGGCGTTTATGAGACGATCGAGGTCGGCCTCGTCCTGCGCTCGGTCGGCTACCGCGGCATCCCGGTCCCCGGCGTGCCGTTCGACGAGAAGTCCGGCCACATCCCCCACCAGGACGGGCGCGTCGGCCCCGGCTCCTACGTCGTGGGCTGGGCCAAGCGGGGGCCCTCGGGGCTCATCGGCACCAACCGCGCCGACTCGGTGGCCACCGTGCAGTCCCTGCTCGCCGACCTCAAGGCGGGCGCACTGCCCGCCGTCGCCGACGCCTCGCTCGACGCGACGCTCAAATTGCTCTCCGACAAGAAGGTCCGCGCCTTGAGCTTCGCCGACTGGCAGAAGCTCGACAAGCTCGAGAAAGAGAACGGCGCGAAGGCCGGCAAGATCCGGGAGAAGTTCACGAGCATCGAGGACATGCTCGCCGCCCTCGGCCAGAAGTAGCCCCGTAACGAAAGGGACAGGCACTTTCGTTACGCACCTCAATTACCTCCCAAGCGTAACGAAAGTGCCTGTCCCTTTCGTTACGTAGGCCCTCCGGCCGATCCTATAGGCCCTAGGGCTCTTACGCGCCCCGCCGGTTCCTCTTAAAATAAGAGGGATGTCGCGACTTCTCGCCGTCCTGCTTCTCATTCCCATCCCCGCGTTCGGGCAGTCCCGCGGCGTGTCCGTCGTCCCCCAGGTGTCCGTCGCTCCCGCGGGCGCACCCTTCCAATCGTCGCCGGCGCTCCTCCCCACGGCGTCCCTCGCGTCTCCGGCGGCGTTGGCGCTGACGCCGAGCGCGCTCGCCGCCGCTCCGGCGCCCGCGGCCGCGGCGATCATCCCCGCCGCCGCTCAGGCGGTCCCGGCCCGCGCCGTGCCCGCGGCTCTCGCCGTCGCGAAGGCCGTTCCCGCCGCGGCCGCTCCCGAGAAGCCGTCGGCTCCCGTCGAGGCCGCCAAGGCCGAGGCGGACGCGGCCTTCGACGGCAAGCTCAACGTGTTGATCGCCGGCTCCGAGGCCGTGCCGTTCATCAAGACGGGCGGCCTGGCCGACGTCGTCGACGCCGTCTCGCGCGGGCTGGCCTCGCGCGGCCACGACGTGACCGTCGTCCTGCCCAAGTACAAGGCCCTGAAGACCGCCGGCGTGCAGCTGCGCGACGCGGGAAAGGTGTCCGTGCCGATCGGGGGCGCGTCGAGACGGCGACGATGCTCGTCGGCGAGCGCGCCGGCGTGCGCGTCGTCCTGCTCGAGCATCCCGAGTTCTACGAGCGCGAGGGCGGGCCGTACGCGGCCAAGCACGCCGCGCTCGGCCTCTCCGCGTACGACGCGGCCGGCATCGACGACGCCGACGAGCGCTTCGGCTTCTACGCGCGCGCCGCCCTCGAGGCGGCGAAGGCGCTCGGCCTCAGGCCCGACGTCGTGCACGCCCACGATTGGCACGCGGCGCTGATCCCGACCTTGCTCAAGACCGCCTATGCCGCGGACCCGTTCTTCGCGGCGACGAAGTCGGCGCTGACGATCCATAACATCGCCTTCCAGGGCGCCTTCGCCCTCGCGACGGCGGAGAAGCTCGGCTTCGAGCCCGCGGCCCTCGAGCATATGGGCGGCGCGAACTACCTGAAGTCCGGCATCAAGCACGCCGACCTCGTGACGACGGTCAGCCCCAACTACGCGCGCGAGATCGTCGAGAATCCGCTGTTCGGCATGGGCCTCGAGGGCGCGCTGCGCGAGAGCGGCGTCGAAGGCGTGCTCAACGGCATCGACCCCGAGCTCTACGACCCCGCGACCGACCCCCTGCTCGCGCGCAACTACGGCATCGCCGACGTCACCGAGGGCAAGGCCGCCAACAAGGCCGCCCTGCAGCAGAAGCTCGGCCTCGACGAGTCGCCGCGCTCCCTCTCTTCGTCGTGGCTTCGCGCCTGGCCAACCAGAAGGGCATCGACATGATCTTCGAGTCGGCGGCCGAGATCGTGCGCCTCGGCGGACAGCTGGCCATCATGGGCACCGGCGACGCGAACACCGAGGCGCTGCGCGCGGCCCTCGTGCTGGCCTTCCCGGGCAAGGTCGCCGCGCACCCGTTCGACGAGGACGCGGTCCGCCTGCTCTTCGCCGCCGCGGACTTCCTTCTCATGCCGTCGCGCTTCGAGCCGTGCGGCCTGTCCCAGCTCATCGCCCAGCGCTACGGGACTTTGCCGATCGTCACGTTGACGGGAGGCCTCGCGGACACGGTCGTCGACCTGCGCGACGACCCCGTCAACGGGACCGGCCTGATCGTCCGCGCGATCGCCGGCATCTCGCTGTCGCGCGCGGTGGCCGACGCGGTGAAGGGCTATCACGATCCGCTCGCCTTCCCGCTCGCGCGCCGCGCGGCGATGAGCAAGGACTCCTCCTGGGAAGTCTCGCTCGACGTCTACGAGGCGCTGTTCCGCCGCCTGCTCCGGTCCGAAGGGCCCGGAAACCGCTAGGCCCTCTCCCGCCTCCCCGAGTCCCCCCGGCCCCGCCGTCGTCGCGCCGAAGGGGCTATCCTCCTCATATGAAGCGGTTGACGGCCGTCGCGTTGTCCTGGCTCGTCGTCCTCGGGGCGTTCCCCGCGGACGCCCAGGTGGTCCTCGGCCGGGCCGCGCTGACGCCGGGACTCTCCGCGCCGGCGCCGGTCCCCTCCGGTCTCGCCCCCGCCGCCTCGCTGCTCGCGCCTTCTGTCACGGCGCCCGCCCTCGCCGTCTCGATCGCGCCGACGGCCTTCGCTCCGGCGCCGGTGCTCTCAGCACCCGCGGCGCTCCTCGCGTCGCCGGTTCCCGTCGCGGCCGCGGCGTCGCCCTCGCGGACGCCGTCTCCGGTTTCCGCCCTCAAGACGGCCGCGTCGATTCCGGAGGCCGCCGCCCCGGCGTTCGACGGCGGCCGCCTCGCCGCCGCCTCGACGCCCGACCCCGTCGAGCCCGGCCGGGAGGCGCGCGCGCCCGCCAAGCGCTCGCTGCTGCAGCGCTACAAGGACTCGCGCAAGGACTCCACCCCGAAGCTCGCCGCCTTCGCCAAGGGCGCCTTCGCCGCGTCGATGGCCGCCGTCGCCGTGCCGCCCCTGCTGTCGATGGCGCCCGCGCTCAAGATCGGCGCCGCGATCGCCTTCACGAACCTCGCGCTGTTCGCGCTGATCGTGCCCGCGTCGCTCGCGCTGTGGGCCGCGCGAAAGCTGCGCCGCTCGCCCGAGGCGGCCCGCCCGCCCCCTCGCGCCGCAGGCTCGCGGCGACCATGGCCCTGGGCCTGCTCTTCGGAGCCGGCCTCGGCGTGACCCCCTATCACGCGACGGTCACGGGCCCGGTCGTGGAGCGCGTCGAGATGTACCTCGACCGGAGCCGCTCCGTCCAGGAGCAGGAGCGCGTGCGCTGGATCGCCGGCGGCACGGTCGAGGAAGAGACCATCGCCGTGCTGTCCAAGAATCCCGTCGGGCGCGACACCCTGAACGCCCTGCGCGACCGCTTCGGCGTCATCCGCCTGCCGAGCTTCTTCCTCTCCCGCCAGGAGAGTTCCTACGCCGAGCACTCGAGCGCCTTCGACGCCGTCTACCTCAACGAGAACGAACTGACCAGCCGCGGCTGGACCGTCGAAGACTTCCTGCGGGATCCCGAGAAGCAGCGCCGGCTGATACGCGAGATGGACTCCACGATCCTGCACGAGCTCACGCACGCCGTCCAGGGCCGGCGCTCTCCCTGACGCCCGGCTACTTCCGGAACACGATCGAGGCCGAGCAGGAGGCCTTCCTGCGGGAGCTTCTCTACGACGTCGCGCGGCTCGAGGCGGACAAGACCCTCCGGGACACCGGCGAGAACCAGTGGATGATCCTCGAGGCGGCCGAGAGCCTCGACGGCTTCATGAAGTCCGTCGCCGGCATGTACGAAAAGAACGTCGTCATCGGCGACGACCCGCACTTCAACGCCTTCATCGCCGCGCAGCGCGCGCGCTGGCCCGCCTACCGCGTGCGCCTCTACCTCCTGCTCTCCGAGCGCGCGACCGTTCCCTTTTCCGCTAAGATGTACCTGGAAAAAGCGCGGGCCGCGGCGAAGGAAGCCGGCCTGCCCGACCCGGCCGCCCCCTCGGTCGTCTCGCGCTGATCCGCGAGACAATGTTCTTCCCTCTCATCTACTGGGTCGTCGCCCCGCTGTTCTTCGCCTGGCTCGTCGTGCGCTGGCTGAAGAAGAACAGCCCCTACGTCGCGCCCCCGAGGTCGCCGCGCTGTTCGCCGAGCGCCCGATCGAAAAGAAGTGGTTCCGCGCCGCCCGCCGCGACGCCGGCGGCCTTCTGCGCTGGCTCGGCGACTTCGAGAAGCAGCCCGAGGCGGTCGACGCCGCCTACGCCGGCAAGGAGGCCGCCCAGGCCGCCGGCGAGAAGGCCGCCTTCCTCGTCTTCAACGACAAGGCCGAGCTCCTCGAGCAGGTCGACTCCTAGGACCGCCGTGGCCGACTCGCCCCTGCGCGTCATCGGGCATCTGCGCTCCTGCTTCCGCGAGAAGTTCGGCACGCCGCGCCAGCCCCTGCTCGTCCCCGGCGCGACCGCGTCGCTGACGATCGCGCGCGAGCACCTGCCCGAGCACTCGCTCGACGGCCTCGGCCTCTTCTCGCACGTCTGGCTGCTGTCCTATTTCCACCTGAACACCAACAAGATGGTGCGCCCGAAGATCCATCCGCCGCGCCTGAAGGGCAAGAGCGTCGGCCTCTTCGCCTCCCGCTCGCCGCACCGCCCGAGCCCGATCGGCCTCTCGCTGGCGAAGCTGGTCCGCGTCGAAGGCCACACGATCCATCTGTCCGGGATCGATCTCGTCGACGGCACTCCGATCCTCGACGTGAAGCCCTACATTCCCGAGTGGGACTCCGTGCCGCACGCCTCCTCCGGCTGGCTGAAGGACGCTCCGTTTCCGACGTTGAAGGTGTCGTTCGCCGCCAAGGCGCTCAAGGACGTCGCCGCCGCGCAGAAGCGACTCAAGCTCAAGGGGCTCAAGGCGACCTTGTCCGACATCCTCTCCCAGGACCTGCGCAACTCGCGCGACAAGTCGCAGAACAAGGACGGGCTCGAGCTCGGATTCTTCCTGTACGACTTCGACGTCCATTTCCATGTCGTCGGCCGGACCGCGACCGTCCTCGAGCTGCAGACCGGGAACGTGATGCACAAGAAGGAGCGCCGCGTCCCGCCGAAGGCCGTGGGCCTGCGATGACCTCTCCGGGCGTCTGGCGCGCGAACGTGCGCCGCATGTACGTCTGGCGCGCGCTGACGATGATGCACTTCTTCGCGGGGGCCCTCGTGCCGTTCTTCACCGACTGGGGCGGACTGACCTTGCCGCAGTTGTTCCTCCTGCAGGGCTGGTTCTTCCTCTGGATCTTCCTGCTCGAGGTCCCGACGGGCGCCGTCGCCGACAAGTACGGGCGCAAGACCTCGATCGTCTGCGCCACCGCCTGCCTGATCGCCGCGACGGCGCTCTACGCGACGGGCAAAGGCCTCGCCCGCTTCCTGCTCGCCGAGCTGATCTGGGCGGCGTCCGCCGCGCTCGCCTCCGGCGCCGACGAGGCGATGGTCTACGACAGCCTCAAGGCGGCCGGCGACGAGAAGGAATCGAAGAAGGCGCTCTCGCGCCTGGCGACCTTCGACATCGGCGCGATCGCGCTCGCCGCTCCGCTCGGCAGCCTGATGGCCGCCGGCTGGGGCCTGCGCGCGCCGATGTTCGCGATGCTCTTTCCGTTCTCCCTGGGACTGCTCGCGGCCCTCACGCTCAAGGAGCCCCCGACGGGCGAGGCGCCGGAGGCCAAGCCCGGCTACAGCGAGGTGCTCACGCGCGGCGTGCGTTACTTCCGCGGCCACAAGGCGCTGCGCGCGCTGGCCTTCGACTCGGTGACCATCTGGATGCTCTCGTTCATGACCGTGTGGCTGTTCCAGCCGCGGCTCAAGGAACTCGGCGTCGGCGTCGCGGCCTACGGCTTCGTCACCGCCGCGATGACCTTGTCGCAGATCGCGGTCCTCAACCTCGGCGACCGCGTCGAGAAGTTCTTCGGCGGCACTCGCCGCTACCTCGTCTGGAGCGCGGTGATCCCGGGGCTCGCGTTCCTCCTGCTGCCGTTCGCGCGCCACCCGCTCGCCGCCTCGGGCCTGTTCGTCCTGATCGCCGGCTTCGGGCTCTCGCGCTCCGTCGTGATCTCGAATTACATGAACAAGCACATCGACGGGCCGATGCGCGCGACCGTGCTCTCGATGGTCGGCATGAGCCGCCAGCTGACCGGCATCGTCGTGCTCCCGCTGACCGGCCTGCTGACCAAGGCCTCCCTCGGCGCCACCTTCGCCGTGCTCGGCGCGCTCATCCTCGGCTGCGCCTGGGCCTCCTCCGTCGAAGAGGCCCACCTCTCCGATGCCTGATCAATCGTTAAAGGGTGTCAGGCCTCACGTTAACGATTCTTCATCGACGCGAGGGGCGGCCAAGATCGCGGCCGCCTGTTCCTTAACGCGGCCGTCACCCGCCGGCTGCCGCTGGTGCGGAGCGGCCCTGCCCAAGGGCCGCCGCGCCTGGTGCTCGGGCCGCTGCTCGACGCGCTTCTGGAACAACCACTGGTGGAAGCGCGCACGCGTCGCCGCGCGCCGCCGGGACAAGCGCCGCTGCGTCGCCTGCGGCGCGACGGGCGCACTCGAGGTGCATCACAAGGTCCCCTGCCGCGGCCGCCACGCGATGCCCGGTTGCGACCACCACCTCGAGAACCTCGAGACCTTGTGCCCGCCGTGCCATCGCGCGCGACAGCCGAATCGTTAATCGTGAGGCCTGACACCCTTTAACGATTTAATAGGCTAGGCTGTGCCCTCCCGACACCGGTTCACGGCGCTCGCGTTTCTCGGCTCGTTCCTCGCGTTCTGTCTCGAGCTGTCGGCGGCCAAGCTGCTTCTCCCGCGCTTGGGCGGAACCGCGTTCGTCTGGACCGGCGCGACGACTTTCTTCCAGGCGGCGCTGCTGCTGTCTTATCTCTACGCCCGCCGCGCCCGTTCGCTTCCGCGAGCGCACCTCATCCTGGCCGTTCTGCCGCTGTTCTTCTTTCCTCTCGCGCTTCCGGCCCGATCGGAGGGTCCTCTCCTCGAGCTGCTGCGCGATCTCGCGCTGACCGCGGGCCCCGCGTTTTTCCTCCTGTCGACGACCGTCCTCGTCGCGCAGACTTGGCTGGGCGACGAGGACGGCTATCACCTCTACGCCGCGTCGAACGCGGGCGCCTTCGCCGCGCTGTTCGTCTACCCGCTGATTCTCGAGCCGCTGCTGCCGCTGTCGGCGCAGAGCCGCCTGTGGCTTTTCCTGTACGCCGCCTGGGCGGCGCTGCTCGCCTCGTGCGCTCCCGACTCCGTGTCCGTCCGCGCCGAGACGGGACGCGCGGCGACGGCCCGCGAGCGCCTCCAGTGGCTGCTCTTGTCCGCGGCGCCGTGCGCGGCGATGCTCGCGGTGACGAATCAGCTGTCGATGAATTTCGCGGCGGTTCCTCTCCTATGGGTGCTTCCTCTCGCGGCGTACTTGCTGACCTTGGTCCTCAACTTTAAAAAGAAGCCGTGGTACCCGGAGCGCCTGAACCAGCTCCTGCTCCCGCTCGCAGGGATCGCCGCCCTCTTCGCGGCGGCGGCGCTGTGGTTCGGGTCCGGCGCGCTGGCCGGCTTGCTCGACCTCGGGAAGTTCGGCTACCTGCTCTTCGCGCTGTTCGCGCTCTGCATGATCTTCCACCGCTCGCTCGCCGCGCGGCGCCCGGACTCGGCGCGCGCGATGGGATCGTACTACGCGTGGATGGCGGGCGGGGGCCTCGCGGGCAGCGCGGCCGTCGCGCTGCTCGTCCCGATCCTCGGCCGCTCCGTGCCCGGCGGGGCGCTCGACTGGACGGCGGTCGCCGCGCTCGCCGCAGCGGCGGTGCTCGCGCGCGACTGGGAGAATTCCGGGCCGGCGCGCGCCGCGGCGGGCGCGGTCGCCGCCGGCCTTTTGACCGTCGGCTGGCTCGCGGGGACGTGGCGCAGCGCGCGCACCGCCTACACGGCGCGCGGCTTTTACGGGGTCAACGCCGTGCAGGACGCGGACGGCGTGCGCTCGCTCTACCACGGCAACACCGAGCACGGCGCGCAAAGCCTCGATCCCGCGCGCGCCGGAGAGCCGCTCTCGTACTACTCGTTTTCCTCGCCGCTCGGCGACGCGTGGCGAGCGCTCGGCGGCTCGTGGAAATCGGTCGGAGCCGTCGGGCTCGGCGCCGGCACGATCGCCGCCTACGCCGCGCGCGGGTCCACGGTCGACTTCTACGAGCTCGACCCCGACGTCGCCGACATCGCGGCGCGCTGGTTCACCTACCTGTCCTCGAGCCTCGCCGAAACCCGCGTGATCCTGGGCGACGCGCGGCTCTCGCTGGAGGCCGCCGCGACGCCGGACTATGACGTCCTGATTCTCGACGCGTTCACGAGCGGCGCGGTGCCCGTGCATCTGCTGACGGAGGAAGCGTTCGCGTCCTACCGCCGGCGCCTGCGACCAGGAGGCGTGATCCTCGTCCACGTCTCCAACCGCTACCTGGACCTGCGTCCCGCCTTGGCCGCGTCCGGGCGCGCGAGCGGCCTGCGCGGCGTCTCGCGCCGGCGCGCGTTCGCGACCGACGGCGGCGAGGCGGGCTTATCGGCGTGGGTCGCGCTCAGCGCGGAGCCGCGGAACATCGCGGCGCTCGAGAAAGTCGGCTGGGTTTCCCTCGACGCCCTGCCGCGAGTCGCGGCCTGGACGGACGGACACGCGAGCCTGCTGTCCGCGTTGTCCCTCTAAAAATCGTCGGGCCGTCCATTGCGCTCGCCAGGAATTGAACCTGGATATCCGCCTTCGCAGGGCGGCACACTATCCTTTGTATTACGAGCGCAATCGACGGCCCGACGCGAGATTATAGCGTAAACGGAGGCCCTTCGCCTAGCGCCGGACGAGTCGGGCGACGGTCTCCACGTGGTCCGTATGCGGAAAGAGGTCGACGGCCACCAGGCGGTCGACGGAGTATTTCGCGGTCAAAATCTTGAGGTCGCGCCCCAACGACTCGGGATTGCACGAGACGTAGAAGATCACCGGGGGGCCAGCTCGAGCAAGGTCGCGGCGGCCTTCGCGTGCAGGCCGGCGCGCGGCGGGTCCACGACGACGAGCTCGGGACGCATGTCGAGCAACGAGGGTAGGAGCAGCTCGACGGCCGCCGCGTAGAAGTCGCAGTTGCCGATCTTGTTGCGCTCCGCGTTGGCCTTCGCGTCGGCGACGGCCGCAGGGTTGAGCTCGACGCCGACGACCTTGCGCGCCGCCCCGGCCAAGGAGAGGGCGATCCCGCCCCCGCCGCAGTACAGGTCGAGGACGATCCCTTCCGGCAGCTCGCGCGTCCAGGAGCGCAGCAGGCCGTAGAGCACCTCGGTGCCCTTGGTGTTGGTCTGAAAAAGGACTGCGGCGATATCCGGTAGTCGACGGCGCCGTCGGGGAAGTACAGGGTCTCGGTCACGTAGCCCGGGCCGGTGAGCACCTCGATGGAGTCCGAGATCGCGGTGTCCGAGGCCTTGGCGTTGGAGCCCAGGAGGATGGTCGTCGCCGGGTAGGCCGCCTTGACGGCCTCTATAAAGGAGGCTTTCGGAATATTCCCGTCCGTGGTCACCAGCAGGACCATGCGCTCGGCCCGGTTCTTGGCCTCGCGCAGGACCAAGTGGCGCAGGGTCCCGACCTTCTTGTGGGAGTTGTAGGGCGTCACCTTCTCGCGCTCGGCCCAGGCGCGTATTGAAACGAGCAGCGCTGCCGCGGAGCGGAGGGAAGGCGGCATTCCTGCAAGTCGAGAATCTCGTACCAGCGGCCCTTGGGCTTCATGCCGAGCTTGAGCCACTGCCCCTCGACGGGAGGGTACACGTCGCCGAAGCTGAACTCCATCTTGTTGCGGTAGTTCCAGACGTCGGGGGCGCCGAGAATGGCGAGCGGCGGAAGCCCGTCGAGGCCGGCCAAGGCGGCCGACACCTTTTCCTGCTTCAGCGCGAGCTGGGCGTCGTAGGGCTTGTCCTGAATCGAGCAGCCGCCGCACGTCCCGAAATGGCGGCAGAGGGTCGTTTCAGTTGTTGAACTTGAAATGGCAGATGTCCCCGTCCTTCATCACGTACTCCTTGCCCTCGGAGCGGATGAGGCCCTTCTCGCGCAGCGCCGCCTCGGAGCCGAGCTTGTCGATGTCGGCGAATCCGAAGATGTCGGCCTTGATGAAGCCCTTCTCGAAGTCGGTGTGGATGACGCCGGCGGCCTGAGGGGCCTTGTCGCCGACCTTGATCGTCCAGGCGCGGACTTCCTCGACGCCCATGGTGAAGTACGAGCACAGGCCGAGGGTCTTGTAGGCGCCGACGATGACGGTCTCGAGGCCGCTCTGCTTCATGCCGAGCTCCTTCATGAACATCTCGCGGTCCTCGCCGGTCAGCTGGGCGATCTCGCTCTCGAGCTTGCCGCAGATGACGACGGACTCCGAGCCGCGCGCCTTCGTGAAGGCGCCGAACTCCGCGATCGTCGCCGCGTCGGGATTCTCGTCGGTGTTGCCCACGTAGAGGACGGGCTTGGCCGTCAGCAGCGCGAACTCCTGCAGGACTTTCGCGTCGAGGCCGAGGGCGCGAGCCGGCTTGCCCGCCTCGAGGCCGCCCTTGAGGTGTCGAGGACGGTCATCGCCTCCTTGGCCGCCTTGTCGCCGGACTTCGCCTTTCCGGAGACCTTGTCGTATTGCTTCGAGATGCTCTCGAGGTCGGCGAGCATGAGCTCGGTCTCGATGACGTCGATGTCGCGCTTGAAGTCCACGCCGCCCATCGTGTGGATGACGTCGGGGTCCTTGAACAGGCGGACCATATGAAGGATGGCGTCGACCTCGCGGATGTTGGCCAGGAACTTGTTGCCGAGGCCCTCGCCAGAGGCCGCGCCCTTGACGAGGCCGGCGATGTCGACGAAGCGGCAGGAGGCGGGGATCGTCTTCTTGGGCTTGGCGATCTCGGTGAGGCGCCCGAGCCGGGCGTCGGGCACGCCGACGACGCCGACGTTCGGCTCGATCGTCGTGAACGGGTAGTTCGACGCGGCGGCGTTGCCGGAGGTCAACGCGTTGAAGATGGTGCTCTTGCCGACGTTCGGGAGGCCGACGATGCCGATTTCCATGCCGTCATTTTATCATTTCCCCGTCGGAACCGCCCGGGGACCGAAGGTCCCGGCGCGGCATGGGCCCAATTCCCACTTACAAAAGGACCAACGGCCCTCAGGCCCCTCGACGGGCGATTGGTAGTATGCGCCCATGAAGAAACAGATCCGTCTCTCCCCCGTCGTCGTCGCCCTCTCCCTTTTCGCCTCGTCGATCCCGCTTCCCGCCGCCGCGCAGGTGCGCGTGCAGGCCGGCGCCGGCTCGGCCGCGGCCCCCGCGATTCCCGCGCTCGGCGGCTCGATTCTTCCCTCCGCCGGATCGCTCGCCGCGCCGACGGGCGCCCTCGGCCTCTCCGGCTCGCTCGGCGCGCCGGCCGCCGCGCCGACGCCGCTGACGACCGTCGTTCCCGCGATGGCCCCCGCCGCGCTCAACGCGGCCCCGGCCGCCGCCTCCAAGCAGCTCCCGGGCGGCGCGATCGTCGTCCCGACGCCCGGCGCCGCCGCGACCCACGTCGCCGACGAGGCCGCCGCCTACACCGAGGGCCTCGCCTTCACCGAGGCCGGCCAGGCCGTCCTCCCGTCCGCGAAGGCCCCCGCCGCCGAGCGCGGCATCGTGACGCGCGCGCTCGACGTCCTCCTGCGCCGCCCCGCTCCCTCCGTCTCCTTCGACGGCGCCCGCGAGAAGTCCGCGCCCGTCTTCGGCGCGATGGCCCTCAAGGAGCACAAGCCGCTGACTTTGCCGAACGGCTCCGCCGCCGACGAGCAGCCCACGATCCCCTCTCCCGACCGCGAGCCCACGACGCGCATCGAGGCCTACGGCCTGCCGGGCGCCCAGAACGTCGGCGGCATCTTCGAGACGAGCCGCAAGGTCCTCGCCGCCGACGCGGCCGACACGACGGCCGTCGTCGCGGCCGTCCGCGCGATGATCGACGCCGACCAGGCGCGCTACGGCGTCGCCAGCTCCGACCTGCGCCTCGTCCACGCGCAGAAGTTCGCCGGCAAGGGCGAGCAGGCCGACACGCTGTTCGTGTACTTCCGCCAGATGAAGAACGGCCTCATCGTCCACGGCTCGGCTCTCTCCTTCACGGTCAAGACGATCGACGGCCGCCCGACGATCGTCGCTCAGACCGGCCAGATCTTCCCGCGCCTCGACGCGAACACGGAGACCGTGCTCACCGACGACCAGATCATGGCCAAGATCGCCGAGCGCACGGGCCTGCCGGCCTCCGACGTCGCCTCCAAGTTCGAGTTCTACGAGCAGAAGCTCGTCTACTCGCGCGGCCAGTGGCGCAACGTCAAGCTCTACCTCGCCGACGGCGTTCCGTTCATGGTCGCCGTCGACGTCGTCGACGGCCTCGTCTTCGCGTGGGACAACCGCGCGGGCCTCGAGTCCGCGGCGCAGCCGTCCGCGGGCGGCGTGACCGGCACGATCGCCGGCAAGGCCGTCGACCGCGGCCCGATCGTCAAGGACGCCCTCGTCTCCGAGGTGGCGCTTCCCTTCCTCGAGGTCAAGATCGGCGGCAAGTCCTACCTGACCGACAAGGACGGCAAGCTCCCCGCCGACCTGGCCGCCGTCGGTCCCGAGGGCCTCGAGCTCACGGCCACGCTGTCCGGCCCGTGGGTCCGCGTCGAGAACCAGCAGGGCGCCACCTTGACCGTGAAGGTCTCGGTCAAGGCCGGCGACAACCGCGTCGTCTTCAACCCGAACGCGGGCCTCACCGACGAGAACACGCTGGCGCAGATCAACGCGTTCCAGAAGGTCAACCTCTCGCTCGCCTTCCTCCGCGAGCGCGGCCTCAGCAACGAGCGCATGGACAAGACGCAGCTGCCGGTGCGCACGAACATCAACGACGAGTGCAACGCCTACTACACGCCGGGCCGCCCGACGCTGAACTTCTTCCGCTCGAGCAAGAACTGCGTGAACTCCGCGTACGACACCGTCGCCGAGCACGAGAACGGCCACTACTGGGACGACTTCACCGGCGGCATCGTCAACGGCGGCATGTCCGAGGGCTGGGGCGACATCCTCTCGATGTTCCGCCTGAACAACCCGATCATCGGCGAGAAGTTCATGAAGCAGGCCCGCGGCGGCGTGGACTACATCCGCCACGGCGAGAACACCTACCAGTACAACGAGTACGACGGCGTGCACGATCAGGGCCAGGCGTGGGGCGGCTTCGCGTGGAAGCTGCGCAAGGCGCTGATGGCCAAGCTCGGCGACGCGGAGGGCGCGGCCGTCGCCGAGGCCCTCGTCCTGCCGACGATCTTCGCCAAGGTCTCGTCCATCCCGGACGCGATGGCGCAGGTCCTCGTCAACGCGACCGGCAAGGACGGCGCGATCCTTCACGAGGCCGAGATCCGCGCCGCGGCGAAGATTCACGGCGTCACGCTCCCGACGAGCACCCCCGCGTCGCCGACGCCGGCGTCGTGGCTCAAGATCACGGTCAAGAATTCGGGGATCGACGTCTTCGACAAGCCGACGCGCGGCATCCTTCCCGAGTCGGCGGACTCGATCCTCCCCGAACACCACGAAGAGTCGCGCACGGCGCAGGGCGTGGTGACCTTCACGGCGGGACGCAACGTGCGCGCCGACGCGCTCAACTACGTCCGCCGCTACCTCGACCACTTCGGCGTGTCCTACCGCATCCGCCGGATCACCGGCGGCGGCAACGGCGCGACCTACGAGGTCTCCATGACCGGCGACAGCCGCGCCATCGAGAACCTGACGCGCACGCTCAAAGAAGGCAAGCTGGGCTACTGAGCCTTCAAGCTCTCCTCACCAGGAGAAAAGCGGGGCGGCTCGAAAGGGCCGCCCCGCCCGTTTTTTGGCATACTTGAGAAACCAATGAAACCCCTCTCCCTGCTCGCCGCCCTGCTGCTCGCCTCCTCCCCGTCCGGGCCCTCGAGTGGCACGCGCGCGGCCCCCGCGCCCTCGGCATGGGCGGCGCCGGCGTGGCGACCGCGCAGGGACCCATGGCTTCCTATTGGAACCCCGCCGCGCTCGGCCGCCAGACCTCGAACGCGCACGGCGTCGCGATCCCCTTCGGCATCCACGCGGCTCTGACCGGCAACGTCATCGAGGGCGCCAACGACCTCGAGGCGCTCAAGAACTCGGCCGCCGTGCCGACCGACGCGCAGATCAACGCGGCCTTGAACAAGATCGACCAGCCCGGCTCCGGCCTGCGCGTCGACGGGGACATCGGCGTCGTCACGAAGGCCGGGCGCCTCTCCATCTTCGTCAACGGCACCGTCGACGCCGGCGCCGTCCCGCAGGTCGACCGAGTCAACACCGCCGCCGCCAACATCCAGAACGGGACCAACAATTCCAAGCTCATCGTCCGGGGCGCCAACATCGCCGAGTTCGGCGCCGCCTACGGCCGCGAGATCGACCCGCTTCCCGGCCTCTACCTCGGCGGCGCGCTCAAGCTCATGAGCGCCAACGTGGGCTACGTGGACTACTTCGTCCTGCGCGAGAACAACGACGAGGGCAACATCGTCTCGAAGCTCAAGGACGGCTCGCGCCGCTCCGCGAACATCGGCGTCGACGCCGGCCTGCTGTGGGACCTCGACCGCTCCTTCGGCGGCGTGGCGCTCAAGCCGCGCCTGGGCCTCGTCGGCCGCAACCTGAACAACCCCTCGTTCAAGCAGCCCGACGCCGCGATCGCCGCGGGCTACGCCGACAAGTTCAAGGTCAACCCGCAGGTCCGCCTCGGCGCCTCCCTTCAGCCCTTCAACTGGTGGAACCTCGCCGCCGACATGGACCTCACGCGCAACCTGACCCTCGTGAACGCCGGCAGCCGTCAGCTCGGCGTCGGCAGCGAGTTCAACGTCTTCAACCGCTCGTGGATCAACATCCCTTTGCGCGTCGGCCTGCGCCGCAACGTCGACGAGACCTCGGCCGGGACGATGCTGACGCTCGGCGCCGGCCTGAACTTCCTTCACGTGATGTTCGACGCGTCGGCCGCGGTCAGCAACAAGCGCACGACTCTGCAGAGCCAGGGCGAGCAGAAGAAGACTCCGCGCGAGGCCGCCGTCGGCTTCCAACTCTCCGTCCTCTTCGGCGGCTCCGACGAAGAGCCCGCCGCCCCGTCGCGCGAGTGGAAGGCCGCCCCGCCGCCCGCCGACTATCAGCCCGCCCCGACCTCGGTCATCAAGAACGCCGATAAGGCGCACGAGGACCTGAAGGTCGAGGAACTCAAGAAGGCCGGCGAGACCAAGCCGACGACGACCCGGCCGTAGGCCCGTTAGGGTCGCCCGGGCTACGGGACGAGCGTCGCACGCGCGGGATTAGCATCGGACTCCGGATCTTCGCGCATGATCTGCACGGTGACGGACGCGAAACCCAGGGTCGCTCGCGCGCCATCGCGAATGGCCTTCAACCGCTTGAGCTTTGCGTCGAGCAAAGCCCGTGAAACCGGCATCGATTTGAGCGCTCCGGCCGAGGACTTCATCTCCTTCTCGATCCAATCGATGCGCTCGTCGAGCTCCTTCATTTGCGGATTTTTGAACGGGCTCTGCGCGTTATAACTGATGAGTCGCCCGAGGCCCAACAGCTTTCGCGCGGCGGGGCCGGACTTCACCTCGGGGAGTAGATACCCAAGGTTGTAGGCTGGTCGCATCCTCGCCATGCCTCCGTAATCGGCCCCCGACATTTGGTTAACCGCCGTCTGGTCTGAGAAGCTGGTCAGTTTTCCCTCCGCGGCCCGCAACACCGACTCGATGACGGCCCGAGTCTTCGCGGGATCTTCGACAGCGAGGCTGATGTTATAAGTTGTCGCCGAGCGCCCGCCGAAGATGCCGACCTCCCGGTCCCAGTAGCCATCTGGGAAATCGGCTTCCAGAGGCGTGGTTGCAGCGAATACCGGGACGGCGGTGAGCAGAATGGCCATTGTGTGAAACATGGTCTCCTCCGGGGCGCCGTCCGCAGTATAGGGCAGGAGTGACCGGCCGTCCAGGGGGATAGGCTTGCGTCGTCCGAGCCCGCCTGTTAACCTTTGGTCATGCGGTGGCCGCTTCTATTGCTTTTGGTCGCTCCCGCTTCTGCGGCCGAGTTCGACATCGACGCGCCGGGATTTTGGTCGAGAAGTTACTCCATCCCCCGCTCATACTGCGAACGCCATATCAAAGTCAGTTTCAAGCGCGTTGACGAAATCATCAAAGACGCAGCCCCGTGCGAATTTACAATCAACAACGGCGTCGCATCTTCCGATTGCCCGCTTTCCTCCGCGGTTGCCGATAACATCGTTTCGCGCCTCCGAAACAAGGGGACCATGCTCTCGTATTCGAAGCGCTGCGACCCCGCGCCGAGCCATCCTGAGCTGTACTACAAGCGCGATAATCTGACCCGCGAATATGAGGAGCTGGGGCTTCCCGATGAGAAGCTTCAGGCCGTCACCGGGCTCTTGATCGCGCAGTTGGACACGCTGAACGCCCTGATCTCGTCGCATGAAGCGGCGCTGCAAACGAATCTGGCGATAGATATTCTTCCTTCGGATTCCCCGCCCGCGGTCGACGATCAACCCCGGCGAATCAAGCGCGCACAGAAGATCAAGCGCGCCGCGAAACAAATCAATCTCGTCGGCAGCAGAGCCGAGGCCGCCATGGGTGGCTGGCTGCGCCAGCCACGGCCCGTCTGCAGCCAGATTCATTCTGTCTCGGCCGTGTACGAGAGGAAGGGGCCGCCCACGGATTCGAAGCGGCTTGAGGTGATCCGGCGACTGGGTGAAAATTACGAGGATGCCTCCTGCCCCCCGCTGCGGGACCCACAATTGGCCGCGGCGATTTTCAGCGTTAAGCCTGCGAAGGAAATCCTCAAGAGGCTGACCTCACTTCCGGATTTGCGCTCATTGAAGAATGATTCGTCCGTATTCGCGGATAGGCGCGCCGCGGACGGATACGTCCCGGATGATCGCCGATTCGACGAGCTCACCGCGGAATTAGAGGCACGCCGGACGGAGCTCGAGCGAGCTCCGCACATCCGGGCGCTCGCGAACGCCGAGATCGCGCGAGTCAAAGACAATGCGACCCTTCTCAAAAGGCTCCGAGCAGGCAGCCTGATCCTCGTTTGGTTCGCGAACTGAAGCGCTACTGCTTCTGTTCGACCGGCTTGCTTTGCAGGTTGATCGAAATCGAGCTTTTCGAGGCTCCTGCCACGCAAATGTCCCGATGCTGCTTCAGGCTGGCGAGTTTCGACGTCAACAGGTAGCGCGCGGCAGGCATTTTCTCCAATTCGCTCTTGTTCGCCAATTCGCCCTCGAGCACCGCGATGCGCTCTTCTATCTGTTTTTGGCTGTCCCCGGAATGCTGGCGATTGAGTGCGTAGCTGACCAATTCACCCATCTCCAGCAGCTTCTTGGCGAGCTTTTCAGCTCCTTTCGCGGGCACGGAATAGTTCAGTTGACGCATGCGCCCTTGTACTCCTCCCATGTATGAATTGCCCATTCCAACTTGGCTCGGGGCGCCGGCGGCGGTCATCATCACGTCTATCTTCGCGGTCATCGCGTCGACATCGTCGACACGAATGCCGACGTTGTAGTTTTCAGCCGTTTGCGAGCAGCCGTAGCCTCGGCTCCAGTATGCTTCGGGGTTATCTTTGGCGTTGATCTTCGGGGTCTGCGCGCCGGCGTTCGGGGCGAATACAATGAGCGCGGCTAGCATGATCGTACGCATGAAAACCTCCTGGGGGACTTTCCCGAGTATAACCCCGCCCGCCTGCAAACGCAACTCAATCCGTTAGGGTTTGAAGAGAATCGTTAATAGTGAGGCCTGACACCCTGTAACGGTTCTAAAGGTCCCAGCGGCGGATCAGGACGAAAGCCAAAGCGCCGAAGCCGGCATTGGCCAACCACGCCGACACGAGCGGCGGGACCTGGCCGCTGACGCCGAGCGTGCGGCCGATCTCCATCATCCACAGGAAGACGAAGGACAGCGCCAACGCCGCGCAGAAGCTCACGACGCGCGACGACTTCCGCAGGCGCATCGCGATCGGAATGCCCAGCGCGCAGATGATCAGGTTCGTGAACGGGTAGGCGACCTTGGCCATCGCCGCGACCTCGTACTCCCGCGGAGATCCACCGAAGCGCCCGACGCGGCGCGAGTACGCCAGCGCCTCGCGCATCGTGAGCTCGTCGGGGCTCGTCGCTCGAGGAACCAAATCGAGCGGCGGCGCGTCGAGCTCGGAGACGGTGGTCGTAAACGGCGTCTCGACGACGCCGTCGCCCGTGAAGCGGCGCTCGACGCCGTCGTGGAACACCCACCTGCCGCGCTCGCCGTCCCAGAACGCGAGCTTCGCGTCGAGCTGGCGGTCGACGCCCGTGGCCCCCATGATCTCCAAAATCGGCCGCTCGAGCTTGCCGTCCTTGGGGAGGAACTGCCGCGCCTGCACGAACTGGTCGGGGCCCCCGAGCAAAGCGACGTTCTGGTATTTCGTCCACTCCCACTCCGGATGGACCTTCTCGCGCCAGAGGCGGCGCGAGCGCGCCCAGGCGGCGGGCATGACCGTCTCCTGCGCCGCGAAGGCCAGCACGGACACGGCCAAAGAGCAGCCGAGCACGGGCAGCCAGAACGTCTTGGTCTTGATGCCGCAGGCCTGGGAGGCGAGCCACTCGCCGCTCTGCACGAAGCCGCCGACGGCGACCAAGGTGGCGAGCAAGGTCGCCATCGGGATCACCCGCACGGCCCAATACGGCACGCCGAGCCACAGGCACTCGAGGATCGTCGTCAGCGGGGCGTGCGAGCGCATGATCGGGTTCATCTTGTCGAACGTGTCGCCGAGGAAGATGAGCACGGCGAAGAGCCCGAGCCCGAAGCCGAAGGGCCGCATGAACTTGCCGATCATATACCGCGTGTAGATCGTCATCGCGAGGCCGCCCGGCGCGTCAGGAAGAAGCCGGCGGCGAGGCCGACGGCGTCGCACAGCCACGGCGCGACGGAGGCGAGGTTCTCATGGCGGCGGCCCAGGCTCACGCCGACGACGAGAAGCCCGTAGAACGCGAACATGACGCCGAGGCTCGCCGCGAAGTCCGCGCCGCGCGTGCGCTTGCGCGAGCCCATGCCGAGCGGCACGCCGACGAAGAAGAGGACCAGCGGCGAGAGGGCCCCGACCGTGCGCACGGCCGTCTCGACGCGGTACTCGACGGCCTTGTCCTTCGGCGTCGCCGGATCGGCCGCCTTCGCGCGCAGGCGGAAGCTGTTCATCTCCTGCATGTCGAGTTCCCGCGGGGCGGCCGCGACGCCGGCCAGCGGCACATAGACCGTGTAGCGCTCGAAGCGGCCCGACGTGAACTTCTCGGGCTCGTTCGAGGGCAGCTGGAGCTGGCCGTCGAGGAGCTCGAGCGTGATGCCGCGGCCCGGGTCGGTGCGGATCGAGCCGCGCTCGGCGTTGAGGCGGATCGGCTGGGCCGTGCCCGGCTTGACGAGGTAGACGCCCTCCAGCTCGCCGGTCTTCGCGTCGGAGCCGCGCGCGTACAGGCGCCAGGGGCCGAGCTCGGTGAAGGAGCGCGGACGCAGGTCGACGCGGGCGATCTTCTGGGCGGCCTCGGTCGTGCGCTTCTTGAAGGAGTGGAAGCCCTCGGGGCCGGCCTTGTGGTTGACGAAGAGGAGCAGCGCCGACAGCGCGACGGCCGTCCAGAGGAGAGGCCGCGTGATCTCGCGGTAGGAGAAGCCGCTGGCGCGCAGGGCCATGACCTCGCCGGATTCCGACAATTGACCGAGGACCACCATCGACGCCACCAAGAACGACATCGGCACCGCCAGCGCGGCGAAGGAGGGAAGCAGCCGCGCGAACGACCCCAGAATCCACCACGCGGGGATGCCCTTCATCATGGCCAGCGAGAACAGCCTCAGAAACTGGTTCATGAGGAGGACGCCGAGGAACAGCACCGCGCAGGCGGCGAAGACGGGAAGGAACTGTCGCAGGACGTAGCGCGGCAGGATGGGCATCTCGGTCGATTCTACCAACTTTGGTATGATCGGCTCATGAGCGATCTCACCTCCCAATCCGACGCCGCCGTCCTCTATGCCGACGACCATTACCAGGAGTTCCTGGAGGACCTGAAGAAGCTGGCGCGCATCCCCAGCGTCTCGTTCCCGGGGTTCGATCCCAGGGAAGTGGAGCGCTCCGCCGAAGCGGTCGCCCAGCTCTGCCGCGAGCGGGGCCTCGAGAATGTGGAAATCCTGAAGATGCCCGGCGCCCACCCCTACGTGTACGCCGACTGGCTCCACGCCCCGGGCAAGCCCACCTTGCTGCTGTACGCGCACCACGACGTCCAGCCCGCCGGCCGCGAGGAACTGTGGAAGTCCCCGCCTTTCGAGCCGACCGAGCGCGACGGCCGCCTCTTCGGCCGCGGCTGCGCCGACGACAAGGCCGGCGCCGTCGCGCACACGAGCGCGATCGCGTCCTGGCTCAAGACGCACGGGAAGCTCCCGGTCAACGTGAAGGTCATCATCGAGGGCGAGGAGGAGGTCGGCTCCGACAATTTGGAGCCGTTCCTGCAGAAGTACGCGTCCAAGGTCATGGCCGACGCGATCGTGCTCACCGACACCGGCAACTTCGACCACGAGACGCCGTCGATCACCGTCGCCCTGCGCGGCATCGTGGCGCTCGACGTGACCGTGCGCTCGATGGACCATCCCCTGCACTCCGGCATGTGGGGCGGCCCCGTCGCCGACCCCGTCCAGGCCCTCGCGAAGATGATCGCCTCGTGCACAGACGCCAAGGGGCGCATGGCGATTCCCGGGATGTACAAGGACGTGCTCAAGCCCGCGAAGGACTCCGAGGCGAGCCTCAAGGCGCTGAAGCTGCCCGAGAAGCTGTTCCGCGAGCAGTCGGGCCTGTTCAAGGGGACCAAGCTCATGGTCAACCCGAAGGACATCCTGCGCTCGAACTGGTACTGGCCGACGTTCTCCGTCAACGCGATCCAGGCTTCGTCGAAGAAGGACTGCGCGAACATCATCAACGACAGCGCGTGGGCGCACATGGGCATCCGCGTCGTGCCCGGCCAGGACCCGAAGAAGGTCCTCGCGATGCTCAAGAAGCATCTGCTCAAGAACGCGCCCTGGGGCGTGAAGGTGGAGTTCTCCGGGGAGACTGCGAACCCCTCGTGGACGACGGACACCGGCGCCCCGGCCTTCGCGGCCGCGCGCCGCGCGTTGAAAAAGGGTTATGGGCGCTCCGCCGTGGATATGGGCTGCGGCGGCTCGATTCCGTTCGTGGGACCCTTCGCGAAAGCCCTCAAAGGGGCTCCCGCGCTTCTCATCGGCGTCGAGGACCCGCTGTCGAACCCGCACAGCGAGAACGAGAGCCTGCACCTGGGCATGTTCCAGAAGGCGATCGCCTCGGCCGTGCACCTGTACGCGGAGATCGCGGACCTGCCGTCGGTGAAGTGAAGAGCTTGCTCCTGGAGTCGGCCTCGCAGCCCAAGGTGCGTTTGCGCCCCGTGGGCCCCGGAGACCTCGAGGAGCTGCGGCTCTGGAAGAACGCCAACAAGCGCTGGTTCTTCTTCAAGGGCGACATCACGCCGGCGATGCAGAAGGAGTGGTTCGAGCAGTACTTGAAGCGCGCCGACGACGTTCTCTTCATCGTCGAAGACGGCGGGCGCAAGCTCGGCACGCTCGGAATCCGTCTCAAGGACGGCGCCTACGACGTGTACAACGTCGTGGCCGCCCCCTCGGAAGCGGGCAAGGGCTACATGAAATCCGCGCTGACGGCGCTGTGCGCGCGGTTCAAGAACCGGCCCGTCGGCTGCCTCGTCCTCAAAGGCAACCCCGCCGCGAAGTTCTACGAGGCGTGCGGGTTCCGCCGCGCCGGCGGGGACGACATCCACGACGCGTTCGTCTGGGGAGGCGCGGCGTGATCAACGTCTTCGGCTCGCTGATGGGCCCCGAGGAGCTCGCCGAGGTGAAGTCCAGCCTCGAGGCGCAGTGGATCGGCATCGGCCCGAAGACGGCCCGGTTTGAGGCCGCCTTCGCCGAGCGCCTGCGCCTGCCCGGCTTCACGCTTCTCGACTCCGGCTCCAACGCCCTGCACATGGCGATCAAGCTGCTCGACCTGCCCCCAGGCTCGGACGTGATCGTTCCCTCTTTCACTTGGATCGCCTGCGCGCACGCGGTCGTGCTGTGCGGACACCGCCCCGTGTTCTGCGACGTCGACCTCGACACCCACAACCTGACGCTCAAGACCGTCGAGAAGGCCCTGACCAAGAAGACCAAGGCGGTGATGGCCGTGCACTACGCCGGCCTGCCCGCGCGTATCGACGCGCTGAAGAAGCTCAGGCTCCCGATCGTCGAGGACGCGGCCCACGCCGTCGACTCGCGCCTGAAGGGCACGGCGTGCGGCTCTCTCGGCGACGTGGGAATCTTCAGCTTCGACGCGGTCAAGAATCTCGCGATGGGCGAGGGCGGCGGCCTGACGGCGAAGGACCCCAAGCGCATCGCCCGCGCGCGCCAGCTGCGCTACTGCGGAATCGGCAAGTCCGGCTTCGAGGCCTCGGCGAGCAAGGCGCGGTGGTGGGAGTACTCGGTCACGGATTTCTTCCCGAAAATGCTTCCTTCCGATATCGCCGCCTCGATCGGCCTCGCCCAGCTGCGCAAGCTCGACCGGATGCAGGGACGGCGCAAGGCGATCTGGGAGGTGTACCAGGCGGAATTCGCGGGCCTGCCCTGGCTCACGCGCCCGCAGGACGCCCCGAAGGACGCGCGGCACTCGTACTTCACCTACTGCGTGCGCGTCGCGGCCCGACGCGACGCCTTCGCGAAGTTCCTCTACGACAAGGGCATCTACACGACCTTGCGCTACCACCCTCTGCACCTCAATCCCATCTACGGCAGCAAGGCGAAGCTGCCGAACTGCGAGCGGCTCAACGAAGAGGCCCTGAGCCTGCCGCTGCATCCCGGCCTTTCTCAAGAGGACGTCGAGACGATCGTCGCCGCCGTCCGCGCCTGGAAGCCGTGAAAAAGCCGGTGGCCGTCTTCGGCGCGGGCTGCGCGGGACTCAGCGCCGCGCGACGATTGGCCGCGCTGGGCGTCCCGGTCGTCCTCATCGAGGCCTCCGACCGCGTGGGCGGCCTCGCCGGCGGCATCGAGATCGGCGGGGATATCTACGAATACGGCCCGCACGTGTTTCATACCACCGACGAGAGGGTTCTCCGGGACATTAAAGAGTTATTGGGCCATGATCTATTGCCGTACCGCCGCACCATTCAGATCAAGTTCCTGGGCAATTTCTTCAAGTTTCCTCTTTCGATTCCCGACGTCTTTCAAAAACTGCCGTTTACGACGGTCGTTCACGCCGTCCTGAGCTTCGGCTTCCATTTCGTCAAAGGCTTCTTTATTCGCCCCGCCGTCGAGAACTCCGAGACGGTTCTGCGCCGCTACTACGGAGACGTTCTGTACAGATTGTTTTTTCGCGACTACATCGAGCGCGTCTGGGGCGTCCCCCGTCGGGTTTCTCCCCGCGTTCGCGCGCGAGCGCATCCCGCGCTTCGACCTGCTCGACCTTCCCGCGAAGGCGTTCGCGGCGCTGCGCTCGCTCGCCGCGCGGCGCCCGCGCCCGTCGCGGGTTACGTGGAGAAGGTCGAGGGAGAGCTGTGGACGACGCGGAGAGGGTTTTCGCTGATCTGCGAGAAAATGGCCGACGATTTCAAAGCCAAAGGCGGAACCCTGCGCCTGGCGACGAAAGCAAAGGCGATCCGGCATGATGGAATGAACGTAACGAGCGTCGAAGTCGAGACCGGGGAGGAACGGAAGAGATTTCCTGCTCGGGACTCATCAACACGTTGGCCATCAACGACGCGATCGAGATGATGAACCCGGAGGCCGGCGCGGAAGCACGATACGCCGCTCGCCAATTGTCTTTTCGGGCCATCGTGTTCATCGGGCTGAAGATCAAGCGGCCCTCGGTGCTTCGCGCGTCGTTCATGTACTTCCGGGAACACTCGTTCAATCGCGTCACAGACCTCTCCCACTTCGGGTTCTCGCTCGACCCCGGGACGACCTTGCTCGTCGCGGAGATCACCTGCTCGCCGGCCGACGCGCTTTGGAAGGACGACGCCGCCGCGATCGAGGCCGCGACCGCCGACCTCGTCCGCGAGGGCCTGATCTCGCGCGCGGAGATCGTCGAGGCGCACGCCTACCGCGCGCGGCACGGCTATCCCGTCTACACGCTCGGCTACGAGGACGCGCTCGCCCGCGCGCTCGGGGCCTTCGCCGCCCTCGGCAACGCCGAGACGGCGGGCCGCCAGGGTCGGTTCCAGTACGTGAACACGCACGTCGCGATGCGCATGGGCTTCGACGCGGCGGAGTCGCTCGCGCGCAGGCTCGGAGCCGCCGCGTGAGCGCCGGCGGCGACGAGCGGTACTACGACCGGCTCTTCGACGTGCCGTGGGTCATGCGGCTCGCGGACGCGCCGCGCCGCGCGATCTTCGATCATTTCATGCGCGAGCTCGCGCCGCGGCCCGACGAGTCCGTGCTCGACCTCGGCGCCACGAGCCTGGCCGATCCCCAGGAGAATATGTTCGAGCTCCACTACCCGCATCCGGAGCGCGTGACGGCCGCGGGCGCGGAGGACGCCTCGTTCCTCGAGAAGCGCCACCCGGGACTGCGCTTCGTGCGGATCGTCCCGGGGAAGCCGCTGCCCTTCGTAGACGGCGAATTCGACGTCGGATTCTCGAACGCGGTCATCGAGCACGCGGGGTCCCGGGAGGCTCAGGCGTTCTTCCTGGCCGAGCTGATCCGCGTCTCCAAGCGCTGCTTCGTCGCGACGCCGAACCGGTGGTTTCCCGTCGAGATGCACACGCGCCTGCCGCTCGTCCATTGGCTGCCCGCGCGCGCGTTCCGCGCGGTCCTATCGGCCCTCGGCCTGGACTTCTACGCGCGCGAGGAGAACCTCAACCTCCTGAGCGCGGCGGACCTGCGGCGGCTCCTGCCGCCGCAGGCCGCCGCCCGCGCCCGCGAGGGCCGGCACTACTTCCTCGGATTGACGAGCAACGTCTCCTTGTCGATCGACAGCGAGCGCCACGGCGTGTCCCAGCGACCGTCGTAGACGACCCGCTCGAGGTCGAAGCGCCCGCCGAAGGGCTTGTCCGGCGGGTCCGCGTAACCGAGCGCCAGCAATGCGATGACGCGGGCCGTCTCGGGGATGCCCAAGGTCGAGCGCACCATCGCCTCGTCGAAGCCCTCCATCGGGGCGGTGTCGAGGCCGAGGTTCTCCGCGGCGAGCATCAGGAAGGAGAAGGCGATCATCGTCTGGCGCGTGACCCAGACTCCCATGTCGGTCTTGGGGAGGAAGGCGTTCACGTTGCGGCGGATCATGCTCGCCGTCTTGTCGTCGGGGATCGAGCCCGTCGAGCGCCCGTCGGCGATCACGCGGTCGAGGTCGGCGTCCTTCCAGGCCGCCGTGTCGCCGCAGGCGACGATCACGACCGGAGCCTTCTCGACCTTCTCCTGGCCGAACGCGGCGGCGCGCAGGGCGCGCTTGGCGTCGGGGTCGCGCACGACGATGAAGCGCCACGGCTGGAGATTGTAGCCCGACGGCGCGAACGTGCCGAGCTCGAGCGCCTGCTGGAGCAGGTCGTCGGGGACGGGATCCGGTCGGAACGCGGGGGTCGCGCGGCGCCGAGCGACGACGTTCGCGAACGCGCCGCGGCCTTCGACGGCCTTCAAATTTCTCATGGCGTCCTCCTGGGGGCCCTCCCAGGATAGCGGTCGCCCGCGCGGGCGCCCATGGCGGCGGCGTCATCTTAGTTTGACGCCGCCTCCATGGGTGGACGCCCGCGGCGGGGTCATAATGCCCGCATGAAAAACCAAGCTCCGCCCTCCAAGCCTCCGACGCCGGTCCCGCCCGTTCCGCCGCAGCCCGATCCCGCCCCGTCCGCGCCGCAGCCGACGGCATAAAATAGGGACGCCGTTTCCATGGCGCGCCGCCGGCCCCGGGCGCACACTTATTAGGGAAAGGAGGTAGCGCCATGAACTCAAGATCGAAGTCGAGAAAATCGACGCGCTCGTCGCGTTCGAGCCGGTCGTCCTCCCCCACCGGGGAGGCCGCCGTCAGAGCCGCTCGTCGCCGTCGTCCGGAAGGTCGTCCGGTTGGGGGATGTTCGGCCGCAGCCGCCGCGAGGCCGACATCGTCTAGGCGCCGCGAGACGCCGCCCGCGCCGGCGCCGCCGGCGCGGGATCCGCGGGCAGGACCCGTTCCTCCACCACTCCCGCGAGTTCCCCCGAAGGGCCCAGCACGAGCAGGCGCCGTCGCCCCCCGCCGCATGCGCGCCGCCGTGGCGGCCGCGTCGTCTCCGGCCCGGCACCAGGACAGCTCGACGCTCATGATCTCGTCGACCGTGGTCTCCTCGAGGCCGGCCCCGCGCGCGACCGCGCGCGCCACGACGTCGTAGGCCGTCACCACGCCGACGACGCGCCCCTTCTCGATGACGGGCACGAACGCGGTGCCGGCCTCGGCCATCAGCGCGACGGCCTCGAGCACGGACGCGTCGGGATCGAGCGCGTCGGCCTCGGCGGTGAATTCGGATATCTTGCGCATGGCCCGATTATAGGCCCGGGCGCGGCGCTGGGACATGATCGGAGAGTCACGCTTGGGCGACGCCGCGCGTCGCGCGATCGTGACCCCGCGCTCATGGCGGGCGGCGGCTCGCCGGGCCATACTGGTGACGCACGGAGGTTCCCATGAAAGCGCCCATTCTCGCCGCCGCCATCGCTCTCGCCGCTCCCGTCGCCGCCCTCGCCGCCGCCTCGCCGCAGCAGGATAAGACGGGAGCGGCGGAGGCCGGCGAGGCCGAGCCGCGGGACCCGTCCATGCCCGTCGAAGGCGCGCCCTCGCCCCGCCCAGGCTTCGAGCCGCCCGCCACGACGATCCCCCAGACGGTCAAGCCGCCCGTCGCCGAGGGCACGAGCCGCCCCGTCACGAAGTCCGACGAGCAGCTCGGCCGGGACCTCGAGGCCGCCCTGCTCGACGAGCGCGACGCCCCGCGCGTCGAGGGCCTCTCGATCGTCGTCGAGGACGGGAAGGTCCGCATCCGCGGGCGCGTGACGACTCAGGCGGAGAAGGACGCGGTCACGGCCAAGGCCGGCGCGGCCGCCGGCCTGCGCAACGTGACGAACGAGATCGAGGTCGGCTGGCGCTAGGGAGCCGGACGATTGAGCAGAAGCCAGTACAGCCCGAGCTGGTTGACCGCGCCGGCGAAGGCGCCGAAATCCACCGGCTTGCACACGTAGCTGTTGGCGCCGAGGTCGTAGCTGCGCACGCGGTCTCCTTCCTCGTCGGAGGAGGTCAGCATGACGACGGGCAGGTGCTTGGTCTTGTCCGAACCCCGCAGCTTCTTGAGCACCTCGAGGCCGTCGATCTTCGGCAGGTGCAGGTCGAGCAGCACGACGGTGGGCGTGATCGGCGGCTTGCCCGGCGCGCCGAGCAGCTTCTCGAGCGCCTCCTGGCCGTCGCGCGCGACGACGATCTCGTTGGTGATGTTGCCCTTCTGCAGGGCCATCAGGATCAGCTTCTCGTCGTCGGGGTTGTCCTCGACGAGCAGGATGACTTTTCGCTCCGTCATGCGTTTTCCTCCCAGAGGGTGAACTCGAACGTCGCGCCCCGTCCCGGGACGCCCTCGCCGCGGATGTTCCCGCGGTGGCGCCCGACGACGCGCTGGACGATGGCCAGGCCGATGCCCGTGCCCTCGAACTCCGAGGCCGAGTGAAGCCTCGAGAACGGATGGAACAGCTTGTTGGCGAAGGCCATGTCGAAGCCGGCTCCGTCGTCGCGGACGTACAGCGTCGTGCCGGGGCCGGGGCGGCGGCCGAACTCGATGCGCGCCGACGGCTTTTTCCCGGTGTACTTCCAGGCGTTGCTCATCAGGTTGACGAGCGCCACGCGAAGGAGATTCGGATCGCCCCGCACCACGACGCCGGGCTCGACGGCGAACTCGACGGAGCGCTTCGGGTCGGACCGCTTGAGCTCGCCGGCCAGCTCCTCGACGATCGCGCTGAGGTCGACGTCCTCGAGCTTCAGCACGCTGCGCGTGATGCGCGAGAGATTGAGCAGGTCGTCGATGAGCTGGCCCATGCGGCGGCTGCCGGCGCGCACGCGCCTGAGGTAGTCCTTGCCGTGGTCGTCGAGCTTGTCGGAGTAGCCGTCGAGCAGGATCTGGCTGAAGCCGTCGACGGCGCGCAGCGGCGCGCGCAGGTCGTGGGCGACGGAGTAGCTGAACGCCTCGAGCTCTCGGCTCGAGGCCTCGGCGGCGAGCTTGGCGCGCACGAGCGCCTCTTCGTCGCGCTTGCGCTCGGTGATGTCCTTGGCGACGACGATCCAGCCCTGCGGGCGCCCCTCGCGGTCGCGCAGCGGGGCCGAGGAGAGCAGCGCCGGGATGCGCCCGCCGTCCTTGGCGAGCAGCGCGACCTCGGCGTCGCGCGCTGCCTTCGGCGCGGCGAAGCCGTCGTCCGAGGAGAGCAGCTCCGCGAGCGGCCGCCCGACGACCGCGCCGCCGAGGGCCTCCGCGGCGGCGTGATTGGCCGTCTTGACGCGGCCCGCGGAGTCGGTGACGAGCAGCAGGTCGCGCATGTTCTCGAGGACGCCTTCGACGTATTCCTTGGAGACCGTCGTGCGCGCGAGCTGCGCGCTCATCGCGTTGAAGCTCTCCGCGAGCTCGCCGAGCTCGTCGCGCGAGAGAACGGGAACGCGCACGTCGTAGTCGCCCACGCCGATGCTCGAGATGCCCGACAGCAGTCCGCGGATCGGGGCGAGGATGCCGCGCACGAGGACGAGCACCAGGCCGAACGCCACGCCGCCGATCGCGACGACGATCGCCGAGATCTCGCGGACGATCCGCCGCTCGGTCTCGAGCGCGGCCGAGAGCGGCACCGCGGCCTTCAGCGCGCCCAGGCGCTCCCCGCGGGGAGCGGCTGCTCTCCCGTGAGCAGGAACGAGTCGGCGCCTTCGGCCGCGCCGGGCGCCCTCACGGGCGCGACGACGAAGATGACGGGCTCCCCGCGCTCCTCGCCGGTCCAGGTCCGCGGCTCATCGGACTTCAGCGCCTCGGCCGTCCGCTCATCGGACTCGACGCGCCCCTTCTCGGTCACCGTCGTGTGCGCGAGCACGCGTCCGTCGGGGCCGAGGGCCGCCGCGTACAGCGCTCCCTCGCGCCGCTGGAAAGTCTGGACCACGGGCAGCAGGTCCGCTTCGCGGCCGCGCGCCATCGGGCGCCCCGCCTCGAGCGCCGCCGCGCGCGCGATCGTCGCCGCGGCGCGCTCGGCTCCGCCGACGATGACCTCGTTGGCGGCGCGCTTGATCAGGTAGAGGATCAGGCCGCCCGCGACGAACCCCGCCGGCGCGAGCAGCGCGAGGAACTTGTTCTGCAGCTTCAACGGATCACCTTGTCCGCCTTGTTCAGCGCCTCGGGCGTCAGGACGAGGCCGGCCTTTGCCGCGGACTCCGGGTTGACCGTCAGGTCCGTGATCGCCGCGTAGACGAGATCCGGCAGGTCCTCGCCGGCCAGGGCGAGCCGGACGAGCTCGGCGGCGCGGCGGCCCGACTCCGCCGGCACGACGGAGACCGCGGCGGCCGCGCCGGCCGCCGCGAGTCCGGCGGTCGGGGCGTAGAAAGGCGCGGAGTGGTCCCAGGAGAACTGCTTGATCGCCTGGAAGGCCTGCGGCGTCACGAGGCTGGGGTCGGGGCACAGCCAGATCGCGTCCGCCTTCCCCGCGAGGCCGCGCAGGGCCTCGGGCACGGCGTCGGCTCCGGACGGCTTGGCCACGACCACCTCGAGCCCCGCGCGGCGGACTTCCGCGGCCCACGCCTCGGTGTCGTTGGCGTTTCCGATCACCGCGAGCCGTTTGAGCTTCGGGTGGATCGACCGCAGGCGGTCGACGAGCGCCCGGGGATCGGGCTTCATGGTGATCAGCGCCCGCGCTCCCCGTGGCGCAGGCGCCCCGCCAGGCCGGGGGCCATGCACGCGATCAGGGCCGCGCCCTCGCCGTAGTCCTGCGTCGCGGCCTCCCCGCCGAAGGCCACGATGACGCGCGCGCGCGCCGCGGAGCCGGGGCGGGGCGCCGGCAGACGCCAGAACGGAACGCGCCGGCCGAGCGCCTTCTGGAAGCTCTCGAAGGCGGCCTGATAGGGGCCGGCCGCCGAGGTCAGGACGGCGGCGACCTCCTGGGCCCGCGCGGGGCAAGCCGACAGCAG
This sequence comes from Elusimicrobiota bacterium, assembly GCA_023213235.1. Taxonomy (GTDB): domain Bacteria; phylum Elusimicrobiota; class Elusimicrobia; order UBA1565; family UBA9628; genus GWA2-66-18. The sequence continues at coordinate 3,288,169 of CP096137.1, forward strand.
CGCCGCCAGGACGAGGGCGGCCGGGCTTCTCCTCATCGGGGCAGCCCGAAGCGCCAGGCGAGGGTGCCCGACCAGCGCGACTTGATCGGCCCGCCGTTGCGGCCGGGGGCGACCGCGCTCTGTCGCGGGAGAAGCTCGTAATGGTCGTCGGCGATGTTGAATCCGGCCACGGTCAGCTCGAGCCCGTCGAAACGCCCCGTGAAGCGGCGCGTCGCGGCGACGTTGAGCATCGCGTAGGCGGGAACCTTCGCGTACACGGGCTGGACGGTGTTCGTGCCGTCGCTCCACCAGGTCTCGTCGACGAGGTGCAGCCAGGCGTTCGCCGTCCACAGCGGGCGCTTGACGCGCGCTCCCAGGTTCATCTTATGCCTCGGCGCGGAGCGCGCGGTCGTCTGCTGCGCGCGCTGGTCGATGAGGCTCTGGTAGGAGTAGTTCGCGAAAGGAACGAGCCAGTCCGTGGCCTGCGCCTCGATCGACAGCTCGTAGCCGAGCGCCTTCGTCTCGCCGGCGTTCGTCACCACCGACCGCTGCAGGATAACCGGCGGCGACGTCCTGTCGACCATGTTGAGGGCGGTCACGAGGTTGGCGACCCGGTAATAGAAGCCCGTGATTCCCGTGCGCACGAACTCCCAGCTGCCGCGGTGGGCGACCTCGAAGAACTGGATGCGCTCCGGGTCGAGACCTCGATTGGGCACGACCGTCAAATCCACCTGCGTGAAGCCGGGCGCGGTCGACAGAGGCAGCACCGCCCGGAGATCGAAGTAGTTCTCGAGCAAGGTCGGGTTGCGGAAGGCCTGCGCGGCCGTCGCGCGGAAGGAGTGCGCCTCGCTCGGCGCGTAGATCGCGCTTCCGCGGGGAGAATACTGCCAATCGGTGAACGGGTGGTGGTCGGCGCGTCCGCTCAAGACGAAGGTCCAGCGCTCGGTCGCCGCCCAAGAATTCTCGAAATAGAGGCCGTACAGCGCCTGGTCGCGGGTGCCCGGCGAGAAAAGGTTCGATCGGGCCGTGTTGCGGCGGTAGCTGGCGCCCGTGGTCAGAAAGTTCGAGGCCGGCAGTTCGAAGGCGCGCTCGAAACTCGCGTCATAAGTGTCGTTGTGCACCCGAAACGGGAGCGTCGGATTCTCGCGGAACACGGTCCGACCGAAGTTCCAGAACAGCCGCGCCGTCGTCGCCCCGGTGCGCGCGTCGACGCGGGCGAAGCCCGTCTCGCCGTAGTCGAAGGACGGGCCGTTGCTGAGCTGGACGTCGTGGTCGGAGACGCCGCCGGACACCGCGATGCGCGAGTCCTCGCCGAAATCGAAGGAGTACAGCGCGTGGACCTTGCCGACCGCCGAGGCCTCGGCGGCCGCCACCGCGAACTTGTTCGTCGAGCGCCAGCCGAGCCCGAGTTTGTAGGCGTGCGCGCCGCGCCGGTCGCCGATCAGGGCCTGGCCGATGTGGGTCGAGCGCTCGCCCCCGGTGTAGCTGAACACGCCGCCGCGCAGGCGATCGGGGGTCTTCGTGATGATGTTGATGACGCCGTGAACGGCGTTGCTGCCGTAGAGCGCGGAGGCCGGACCTTCGACGACCTCGATGCGGTCGACCTCCTCGAGCGTGACCGGGATCGTCTCCCAGTTCGTGTAATCGAGAAAGCCGTTGAGCACCGTCTTGCCGTCGAGCAGGACCAGGGTGCGGTTGTTCAGCACGGTGTTCATGCCGCGGATGCTGACGTCGCCGTGCGAGGTCCTGTCGTTCATCACGTCGACGCCCGGCACCGCGCGCAGGGCGTCCCACAGCGTCTGGGCCCCGGAGGCGCGGATGTCCTCGTGGGTCACGACGTAGACGGTCGACGGGGACGTCGACGCGGGAGTCGGGCGGCGCGAGGCCGTGACGACCTTGGCCTCGGTCTGGAAGAAGTTGAACTCGTCGGGCGCGTCCTGCGCGCGGACGGGAGCGGCATCGAGGAGCAGGGCGGACGTGAGCAGGACTCGGAGGGGTCGCATATATTAGGAACGACGATGATAGCGGACGCGCAAAGAGGTTCCCATGGCGGCGATATTTGGGCGGTTTGACCGCGATGTGACAACATCGAAAAGTGACGCCCCCGTCATGGCCGCCCGGCGCCGGGCGCGGCATCATCTCCATCATGGAAGCAGCCTGGACCGACGACTCCGTCCGCCGCGCCGCGCGCGGACGCCTGAAGAAGGGCATCGTGCGCCTGTTCCTCGAGCAGGCCCGCGCCGAGGCCGCGGCCGCCGTGCGCAGCCGCCTCAGCTTCCGCTCGTCGCGCAACCCCGACGCGGTCCGCGCGTACTGCGCGATGACGCAGGCGGAGTTCGAGGGCATCAACGCGCGCCAGCGCTGGGCGAACTGGCGCACGATCCCGAAGACGCTGCGCGGACGCCTGCCGTCCCGGCCGTGCCGGGCGCTCGACCTGTGCTCCGGCGCGGGGCACTCGACGGAGGTCCTCGCGTGGTGCCTGCCTCCCGGCTCGACTTTGGTGGGCCTCGAGTTCAACCCGGCCTTCGCGGACGCCGCCGCGGCCCGCGACTACCGGGACGCGACCGGCGGACCGGCGCGCGTCTTCTTCCGCGCGCAATCGGTGCTCGATCCGTTCCTCGACGAGCGCGGCCTGCTCGTCGCCGCGGGGAGCGTCGACGTCGTGAACTCAAGCGGCGCGCTGGGCCTTCACTTCGACCGCGCGGCGCTCGGCGTCGTGGCCGATGAGATCTCCCGCGTCCTGCGGCCCGGCGGGCTGGCCGCCGTCGACTCCTGCCCGAAGGGAATCGGCCCCGACGAGATGTCGGAGCTCTTCGCCGCCCGCGGCTTCACCGAGGCGGGCCGCGCGCGCTCGTGCTTCCTCGACCGCTTCACCCAGCTCTGCCTCGTCAAGAACGGAGGATTTTCATGAAGATCAAGGACCTGATGAGGCGCGGCGTGCAGGCGCTCGAGCCGGACGCCACCGTCGAGGACGCCGCGCGGCGCATGGCCGACGCCGGAGTCGGCAGCCTGCCCGTCGTCTCGAGCGGCAGGCCCGTCGGCGTGGTCACCGACCGCGACATCGTCGTGCGCGCGCTCGCCGAAGGCCTCAAGCCGAAGGAGACCGCCGTCGAGAGCGTCATGACCCCCGAGGTCGTCTACTGCCGGGAGGACGACGAGGCCGCCGACGCCGCCAAGCGCATGGCGCAGGCGCAGGTCCGCCGCCTGCTCGTGCTCGACGCGAAGGGCGCGCTCGTCGGCGTCGTCTCGCTCGGCGACCTCGCCGTCGAGGGCGAGCCGGCCGCGCGCGAGGCGCTCGCGGGGGTTTCCGCGCCCTCCGAGGAGCTCTCGCAGGGCACGCACTCCGGCGGCCCGCGCCTGCGCGGCGGCGGGGAGGGCGGCAGCCTGAGTTCGCTGATCAAGGACGAACTCGCCGCGGCGGAGACCTACCGCCAGGCGCTCGAGACCGTCCGCGGCGCGGAGGCCGAGGACCTGCGCCGCTTCGAGACCGAGCACGAGGAGGCCGCGCGCGTCCTGCAGGCCAAGCTCGCCGGGCTCGGCGTCGAGCCGCCCGCCGGCACGGGGCTCTGGGGCGCTTGGGCGCGCGCGATCGAGGGCAGCGAGCGCTTCTTCGATGAAAGGGCCGTGCTCAAGATCCTCAAGCTCGGCGAGGAGCGCGGGGCCGCCGACTACGAAGAGGCGCTGCGCGACCCTGCGGTCGGCGCGGAGCTCCGGGCGCTCATCGTCGACTCCCTGCTCCCGGCCGCGACGGCGCGGGCGGCGGCTCTGGGGCGCCTCGTCGCGCGCCGGCGCGGCTGAGCGCTACTGGATATTGACGAGCTTGACGGGCAGGACGAGCTCCTTGCCCGCGCGTTCGATGCGCACGGCGACCGTGTCGCCGGGCTTGTACCGGTCGAACGCGTTGTAAAGGTCGTCGAAGTCCCGCACCTTGTGCGACTCGACGCCGACGATGATGTCGCCGGCCGCGACGCGCCCGCCGGGCAGACGGCGCAGGCCGCGCAAGCCCGCCTTCGCCGCGGGCCCGCCGGGCGTGACCTCGTTGACGACGACGCCCGGCTTCTCGCCGATCAGGTAGTACTTCTGACCCGTGTTGAGGATCGTGATGCCCATGCCGGGCCGCACGACCTTGCCGTAGGCGATGAGCTCCGGCACGATGCGCGCGATGAAGGAGACGGGCACCGCGAACCCGATGCCGGCGCTGCCGCCCGAGCGGCTGTAGATCATCGTGTTCATGCCGATGAGGTTGCCGTCCGAGTCGAGCAGCGGGCCGCCGGAGTTCCCCGGATTGATCGCGGCGTCGGTCTGGATCATGTCTCGGATCGTGATGCCGCTGACGCCCTGGACCTCTCGGCCGAGCGCGGAGATCACGCCCGTCGTCAGCGTGTGGTCGAGGCCGAACGGGTTGCCGATGGCGATCGTCTTCTGCCCCACCTGCAGGGCCTCGAGCTTGCCGACGCGCACGGGGACGAGGGCCTCGCGGCTCTTCTCGACGCGCAGCACCGCGATGTCCTTCGTCGGGTCGGCGCCGATGAGCTTGGCCTCGAGCTGGGTCTGGTCGCCGAGCGTCACGAGGAACGCGTTTCCGCCCTGCACGACATGGAAGTTCGTGACGATGTGGCCTTTCTTGTCCCAGACGAACCCGGAGCCCGTGCCCTGCGGGATCGCCTGCTCGTCCATGTAGGGGCTCTGCGTGATCGCGACGTTCGTCACGTAGACGACGGAGCGCGAGGCGCCCTTGAACACCTTGATCGTGTTCTCCTCGTCGGCCAGCAGCGCGCGGGCGGGAAGGGCGCGGCCGAGAAGGAGGACGGCGAGGAGCAGCGGTCTCATGGCCGGATTTTATATAATTACGGTCCGTGACGACCTCCGCCCCCGCTTCCAACCCGAACTGCACGACCAGGACAAGCGCCCGACCCGGTGCCCCGCGTGCGGCTACGACGGCCCCGAGCACTCCAAGCCCTCCGCCGAGGCCGGCTTCGAGCTGCTCGACTGCCCGGACTGCGGCCTCGGGCGCACCTGGCCTCCGGTCCCCGGCTCCGAGATCGGGAAGTGGTACCCCGAGCAGTACTACGGCAAGACGAACGTGCGCTTCAACGCTCTGTTCGAGCGCATGATCCGCTGGTTCCGCTGGCGCCGCGCGGCCGTCCTGCACAACCGCGTGCCGCGCGGGCCCGTCCTCGACGTCGGCTGCGGGCGCGGCATGACGCTCGCCTTCCTGCGCGAGCTCGGCTACGAGTCCCACGGCCTCGAGCTCAGCGAGACGGCCGCCGCCCACGCGCGCGACGTGCTGAAGCTCGACGTGGCCACCGGCGACTTCCTGACCTCGCCGCACGAGAAGAACCGCTACAACGCGGTCATCTTCCATCACTCGCTCGAGCACTTCGCCAACCCGGTCGCCGCCGTCGCGCGCGCCTACGAACTGCTGAAGCCGGGCGGGGTTCTGTTCATCGCGGTGCCCAACTACGGCTCCTGGCAGGCCCGCCTGTTCGGCCGCTTCTGGTTCCACGTCGACGCGCCCCGCCACTACTGGCACTTCACGATCAAGTCGCTCGACGCGATCCTCGCGCGCCACCGCTTCCGCGTCGTCCAGCTCGACCATTTCAGCTTCGAGCAGAATCCCTACGGCCTGCTGCAGTCGATGTTCAACGCCGCGGGCTTCCGCTTCAACCTGCTCTACTCGCTGCTGAAGAACTCGACGGCCCGCACCGACACGGCCCTGCGCTACCCCGTCCAGAGCCTCCTGCACGCCGCGCTGCTCCCCTTCCTCGTGCCGTTCGTCGTCGCCGCGACCGTCCTCGAGACCGCCTTCAAGTCCGGCGGCACCTTCGAGATGTACGCGTTCAAGGAATGAGCCGGCGCGGCCTGCTCGCCGCCGCGATCTTCGGGCTTTCCCTCCTCGTCCACGCCAAGGGCCTGACCGCCCCCTGCTCGACTACCACTTCCACCGCCAGGTCAACACCGCCGCGATCGCCAGAAACTACGCGCGCGAGGACCGGCCGATCCATCGCCCCCGGCTCGACTGGGCCGGAGCCGACGATCATCTCGCCGGCACGGAGCTGCCCGTCTACATGTGGCTGTACGGAAAGCTGTGGCCCGTCGCCGGCCTCGGCGAGGTCTGGGGGCGGCTGATCTCCGCCCTGTCCTCCGCGGCCTGCGCCGTCCTGCTGCTCGGGCTCTACCGCCGCGAGTTCGGCGAGGAGGCCGGGGCCTGGGGCGCCGCGGTCTTCACCGTCCTGCCCGTGGAGGTCTACTTCGGCCGCACGGTCCAACCCGAGGGCTTCGCCCTGCTCGCGCTCGTCGGCGCGCTCGTCGCCTGGGAGAAGTCGCTTCGCCCCGGCCGCCCGTGGGGCTGGTGGGCGCTCGCCGTGTTCTGCGCGTTCGTCGCCGTCGGCGAGAAGCTGCCGTACGCGCACGTGCTGGCCCCCTCGCCGGGTTGACCTGGCGGCGGCTCGGAAAGAAGACGCTGACCGACGGGCGCCTGTACGCGGCGGGGCTGCTCTCGATGGGCGCGGTGATCGCGTGGTACGCGTGGGCTCGAACGGGGCTCTACGTCGTGCCGACGCGCGCCGGTGAGTACTCCAATCTCCTCGCCTGGTCGCGCCTGCCGTACTTCATCCAGTTCCAGCTTCTCTCGCGCTGGCCCGAGGTCGTGATGACCTACGGCGGGACGGCGCTGTTCTTCGTCGGCGCCAAGGACGTCCTCTGGAAGCAGCGCGAGGTCTTCTGGTTGGCGTGGTTCGGCGGCGTCGCCGTTCATCTCTTCGCGATGGGCGGCTACTCGCATTACCACGAGTACACCGCGCTGCCCCTGGCCCCCGTCGCCGCCGGCCTCATCGGCGTCGGGATCGCGCGCCTGCGCGAAAAGGCCTCGGCCCTTCCCAAGCCCAAACGCTCGCTCGCCTACGCGGGCCTCGCCTTTCTCGTGCTGTCGATCCCGGCGCACGCGGCGGGACGGATCGGGCACTGGTACAAGCAGGGCTTCGACTTCACCTCGCGCGCCGGCGAGGCCGCCGCCGCGGTCAGCGGGCCCGACGATCTATTTTACACGAACTGCCAGGCCTCGTCGGTCCTGCTCTACTACCTCGACCGGCGCGGCTGGTCCGACGAGCTCGACGTCCAGCCCGATCTCGCCGGCGGCCTCGTCGACCGGGCCGCGGCCAAGGGCGCGCGCTTCATCGCCTCGGAGAAGCGCGGCCTGTTCGCCGAGGGCGGCGCGATGTGGAAGCGCTTCCGCGCGAAGGGCGCTCCCGTCTGGGACGACGGGAAGCTCGTGATCTTCCCGCTCTAGGGAACCGTCAGCCGTCCGCCGGAGATCGTCAGGCTCGGAAGCTCGATGGCGAAGGGCGTCTCGGGGTTGGGATACAGCGGGATCGTCAGCTCCTTGATCTCGCGGAACATCGACAGCGGCACCGACGCGCCCGCGAGCTTCGCCGACAGGATGCCGATCTTCAGGCGGCGCGGCATGTCGACGAGCTCGATCGAAGCCTCGGCGGAGACCGGCTTGCCGTTCCAGGTGCCGGTGATGCGGACGGTCTTCTCGAGCTCGACGGAGGCGACCTGGAGGCCCTTCACGCGGGCGTTGAGGAACGCCTTGAGCTCTTCGGCGCCGACGTCGAGGGATTTCAGGCGCAGCCGCTCGAGCTTCAGCAGGCGAATGTCGACCCAGTCCTCGTCCTTCTCGCTCTTGGTGACCGGCAGGAAGCCGACGTTGACGAGCTCGAGGCTGGCGTCGCGGACGACGAGGCCGCGCGCGTCGAGCTTGCCGATGTCGACGGACATCGACTCGTAGGTCGAGCGCCCCGCGTTCCACGGGCCGAAAGCCGCCTTCAGGTCGGTGAGATCGACCTTGCCGGCGCTGTAATGCTGGTAGACGAGCGTCTTTCCGGGGTACGGCTTCTTGAGCGCGCGGCGCTGGCGGAACAGCGTCGCCGTGTTGTTGTCCGGGAGGGTCCAGCGAGCGGTCTCCTCGTAGGCCTTGCCGAACCAGCCGCGCGGGTCTCGGATCTCGCGCGCGGCCTCCGGAAGCCCGGAAACCACCTGCTCGGGGCCGACGCGCGGCTCCTTGAGCAGCACGAACTCCGAGAACTCGCAGAGGCGGCGGTTGACGCCGCGCATGCGGACCTTGTCGAGCCCCAGGCGGCGCTGCATCCAATGAAACGTCGGCGCGTTGAAGTAGGTGTCGTTGGCGACCAGCGTGACGTTCGAGATCGGAGCGGACGGGTCGCGGTCGGCGTCGATGCGGCGCAGAATCTCCTCGGTGCGCCAGTCCTCCTTCGCCGGGGGCCGGTTCTCGAGGAACACGAGCTTGTAGTACGGCAGGTCGACCTTCACGGGGCCGATCCAGCCCCCGTGGAAGTTCAGCATCGCGAGGAGCTGCAGGCCCGTCGTCGTCCAGACGACCGCCTTGGGCCACGTCGCGCAGCAGGCGATGCCGATCGGCACGAGGCCGGGCATGAGGAAGCGCAGCTGGCGGTTCGGCACGATCGTCCAGAACACGTACGACGTCAGGACCCAGGCGAGCAGCACCCACCCCTGCTCGCGGCGGCGCACGTACTGCGGCGCGACGAGGCCGACCGTGCCGAGAATCCACGGCAGCGGGCCGATCGAGTCCGAGGCCTGCTGGAAGTACGACATCCACGCGCCGGGCGTCCACGCGGAGACGGCGAAGTCCGTCGACGCCTGCACGAGCCGCGACGGCAGCAGCGCGAGATGCGCCGAGTACCACGGCAGGATCAGGGCGAAGGAGGCGGCCGCCGCGCAGAGCATGACCGCGGCCGTGCGCTTGTCGCGCAGCGCCGTCAGCGCGATCCAGTAGGCCGGGAACATATAGGAGAAAAAGCTCCACTTGTGCATCATGCCGGCCGCGTGCAGGACGCCGAAGGCGAGAGCCGGGATCCACCGCATGAACTCCTCGGAGGCCAGCAGAGCCCAGTAGGCGGCCGCGGCGACGGCGATGAGCGGCAGGTCGACGAGCTGGGTCGTCAGAAGGTCCTGGACGACGGGCGCGCCGCAGAACATGACGACGGCGGCCAGCGCCGACTCGTCGGGTCGGAAGCGCCACGCGATCCCGAAGATCGAGACCGCGAGCAGCACCAGGTAGAACCAGTTCGTCCACAAGGCCGAGTGCGCGGGATCGGCCGAGGAGTACGCGCGCATGAGCAGCAGGTGGTAGGCCGGCGGGAACGGCGGCATGCCGGGCTTGGGCGCGAGATACCAGGCGTCGCCGGGGCGCCCGGCGGCCAGCGCCTCGCGGTAATCGAGCGCGATCTCCATGTGGATCGCCTGGTCCCAGGACGGGGGCCGCGTGTCGTTCCGGTTGAAGGAGCGCAGCAGGAGCGCCTCGATTCCCAGGAAGAGCACGAGGCCGAGCGCGCCGAGGACGAGGGCCTTTCGGTTGCCGGCTTGAGTCGGCGCGACGTAGACGTTGCCCGTGGCCATGAGGTCGGCGCCCATCATAATAAATTAATGGGGCGGTATTTTTGTAGAATCCGGCCCTATGCGAGCGGTCATCCTAATAGGAGGAATGGGCACCCGGCTGCGCCCCTTCACGCTGGCGACGCCCAAGCCCCTCCTGCCCGTGCTCAACCGCCCATTCCTTGAATATCAGTTCCAGGTGCTGAGCCGGCACGGCGTGCGCGAGGTCGTGCTCTGCACCTCCTACCGCGCCGACGCCTTCCGCCGCGCCTTCGGCACGGGCTCGCGGCTGGGCCTGAAGATCTCGTACGTCCGCGAGCGCATCCCGCTCGGCACGGGCGGGGCGCTCAAGAACGCCGAGCCGCTCCTGAAAGGAACGACCCTTGTCCTGAATGGCGACGTCCTCAACGCCTTCGACCTCGGCGCCTTCCTGCGCTTCCATCGGGCGCGCAAAGCCGAGATCTCCATCGCGCTGACCCGCGTCAAGGACCCGACGCGTTACGGCCTCGTGCTGACCGACGACAAGGGCATGGTGCGCCGTTTCCTCGAGAAGCCCTCGTGGGACGAGGTCGTGTCGAACTCGGTCAACGCGGGCGCGTACCTCTTCGAGCCGTCGGTGCTCGCCCACATCCCGAAGGGCAAGCCGTACTCGCTCGAGCGCGGCCTGTTCCCGGAGCGCCTGGCCGAGGGCGCGCGCATCGCGGGCTACGTGGCGCCCGGGTACTGGATCGACATCGGCTCGGTGGAGGCGTATCTGCAGGTCCATCTCGACCTCCTGCAGGGCCGCGCCCCGTTCAAAGCCGGCGCGAAGGCCCGCCCGTTCAAGAACCACGACGGCGCGCGCGTGACGGCGGGGGCCGGCACGAAAGCCGCCGAGTTCGCGCGCTTCGCCGGCGCCGTCAGCCTCGGCGCGGGCGTGCGCGTCGGCCGCGGCGCCTCGCTGGCCGATTGCGTCGTGCTCGACGGCGCCTCGATAGGCGACGGCGCCCGCTTGGAGCGCTGCGTCGTCGGACCCAAGGCGCGCGTCGGCACCCACGCCGTGCTCGGCCCGGGCGCCGCGCTCGCGGGAGGGTCCTCCGTCGGGGACTACAGCCAGCTGTGATCGTCAAACCGCAGCGCATCAAGAAGCCGTGGGGCCACGAGCTGCTCTTCGCCAAGGCGAAGAAGTACGTGGGCAAGCTGCTCGTCATCGAGAAAGGCCACCGCCTGAGCCTGCAGTACCACCGCGTCAAGCACGAGAGCCTGCTCGTCCTCGACGGGCGCCTGAAGCTCGTCCTCGGCCGCACGACGCGCACGGTCGGCCCCGGCACCGCTTTCACCATCAAGCCGCGCACGATCCACCGCTTCGAGGCCCCGAAAGGCCGCGTCACGCTCGTCGAGGTCTCGACGACGGAGCTCACGGACGTCGTGCGCATCGACGACGATTACGGAAGGAGAGGCAAATAACATGGCGGATCCCATCAAGTTCGGCACGGACGGCTGGCGCGGAGTGATCGCGCGCGACTTCACTTTCCAGAACTGCCGCCGCGTCGCCCAGGCCATCGCGGACTACGTCAAGGAAGAGAAGATCAAGACCAAGAAGGGCCCGATGACGGGGCCGATGGTGATCGGCTACGACCGCCGCTTCCAGTCCGACGCCTTCGCGCGCGAGATCGCCAAGGTTCTCGAGGCCAACCAGATGGAGCCCGTCCTCATGGCCGAGGCGCTGCCCACGCCCGCCGTCAGCTTCATGACCAAGAAGCTCGGCGGCCTCGGCGTCATGGTGACCGCGAGCCACAACCCGCCCTCCTACAACGGCGTCAAGATCAAGCTCGACGGCCGCGCCGCGCTCGAGAACGTGACGAAGGGCGTCGAGAGCTGGGTCGACCGCACGGCGCCGACGCGCGCCGTCGAGGTCAAGGTCAAGTCCTTCCGCGACCAGTACGTCGCGTACCTCAAGGGCCGCTCCGACCTCACGAAGGTCAAGAAGATCAAGAAGCCGATCATCGTCGACGCGATGCACGGCGCGGGTTGGGGCCTGATGGCCGACATCGTGCCCCTGAAGTCCCTCGTCGAGATCCGCGGCAAGCACGACCCGCTGTTCGGCGGCGTGCACCCCGAGCCGATCGAGCAGTATCTCGGCGCGCTGTCGGAGGCCGTGAAGAAGAACAAGGCCGCGGTCGGCCTGGCGCTCGACGGCGACGCCGACCGCTTCGGCCTCGTCGACGAGAACGGCAAGTACCTGACGCCCTGCCAGGTCTTCCCGATGATCTGCCTCTACCTCATCGAGAAGAAGAAGCTGACCGGCAAGATCGTGCAGTCGGTCTCGCTCGGCTACCTCGCCGAGCGCATCGCCAAGGAGAAGAACCTCCCGTTCGAGCAGCTGCCCGTCGGCTTCAAGTTCGTCGCCGAGAAGCTCGCCGCCGGCGAAGCCGTCATCGCGGGCGAGGAGTCCGGAGGCTACGCGTGGGCCAACAAGGCCGGCATCGCGGAGCGCGACGGCGTGCTGACCGCGCTGCTGTTCCTCGAGATGATGGCCGCGACCGGCAAGACGCCCTCCCAGCTCTGGAAGGAAGTCGAGACGCGCTACGGCGCCAGCCACTACAAGCGCATCGACTACCGCATCCACAAGGCCGTCGCCGACAAGGCCCTGTGGACGACCAAGCTCGTCAAGAAGCTCCCGAAGAAGATCCTCGGCACCGCGATCAAGGAGCTCATCCAGATCGACGGCCTCAAGATCGTCCTCGAGGACGGCCACTGGCTGCTCATGCGCCCGTCGGGCACCGAGCCGCTCATGCGCGTCTACGCCGAGAGCGACAAGCCCGAGCGCACGCAGGGCCTGCTCGACCTCGCCAAGAAGTGGGTCGCGCCGAACCTCAACTCCTAAGAAGCCATGCAGCCGAAAAAGGCGATGCTCCTGGCGGCCGGCGCGGGCACCCGCCTGCGCCCGCTGACCTACGAGACGCCGAAGCCGATGGTGCCGGTCGTCAACCGGCCGGTCATCCACCACGTCCTCGACAATCTGCTCAAGCACGGCGTCGAGGAGGTCATGATCAACCTGCACATGCTCCCCGAGCAGGTGCGCGGCTACTGCGGCGACGGCTCCCGCTGGAGCCTGAAGATCCGCTACTCGCACGAGCCCAAGCTCATGGGCACGGCGGGCTCGATCAAGAAGACGGAGAGCTTCTTCAAGGACGGCCCGTTCTTCGTGATGTCCGGCGACGGCCTCTCCGACATCGACCTGACCGCGATGTGGAAGTTCCATCAGAAGCGCGGCTCCGTCGCCACGATGGCGACCAAGCGCGTCGACGCCCGCTTCGAGTACGGCGTCACGATGACCGACGGCGGCCAGCGCATCAAGGGCTTCCTCGAGAAGCCGTCGTGGGGCGACGTGTTCTCCAACAAGGTCAACACGGGCATCTATCTCTTCGAGCCCGAGACGCTCAAGCTGATTCCGAAGGGCAAGGTCTACGACTTCGGCCACGACCTGTGGCCCAAGCTGCTGAAGATGAAGAAGCCGATCTACGCGTACGAGACCGACGCGTACTGGTGCGACGTCGGCAACCTGGCCGAGTACCGCCGCGCGCAGGCCGACTGCCTCGAGCGAAAAGCCAAGATCAATATCCCGGGCGTCGAGATCCGCAAGGGCGTCTGGGTCCAGGAAGGCACCGTCGTCGACCCCAATGCCAAGCTCGTCGCCCCCGTCGTCATCGGCAAGGGCTGCCGCATCGCCGCGGGCGCCAAGATCGGCCCGGGCACGGTCATCGGCGACCGCGCGCAGATCGGCAAGGGCGCCAACCTCGCCGCCTGCATCCTCTTCGACAACGTGACGGTCGGCGAAAACGTCAACCTCACGAACTGCATCATCGGTCCGAACGGGCACGTCAAGGAGAACATCTCCGTGTTCGAGGCGGCCGTCCTCAACATCCGCTCCTAGCCCGTTCCCCTGCGCTTTCTCGTCGAGAAATTGATATAATCTCGATTCAGCCGTGCGGCGGCCAAGCCGCCCAAAGTCACGGCTTCGGAGGACTCAACAGATGCGCAAGGGCAAGTATTTCTTCAATTCCGAGTCGGTGAGCGAAGGGCATCCCGACAAGGTCTGCGACCAGATTTCCGACGCCGTGCTCGACGCGGTGCTCGCGATCGACCCCATGAGCCGCGTCGCGTGTGAGACCTTCGTCGGCCGCGGCCTCGTGGTCGTCGGCGGCGAGATCACGACGAAGGCGATGCTCGACATCGACCAGATCGTGCGCCAGGTCGTCAAGGACATCGGCTACACCCGCCCCGAGTACGCCTTCGAGTCCAACTCCTGCGCCATCCTCAACGGCATCGGCCGCCAGTCCCCCGACATCGCTCAGGGCGTGGACACGGGCGGCGCCGGCGACCAGGGCATCATGTTCGGCTACGCGTGCCGCGAGACCGAGGAACTGATGCCGCTGCCGATCATGCTCGCGCACAAGCTCGTCAAGAAGCTCGCCGAGGTCCGCAAGAACGGCACGCTCCCCTACCTCGGGCCCGACGGCAAGTCCCAGGTCTCGGTCGAGTACCTCGACGGCCGCCCCGTGCGCGTCGACACCGTCGTGCTGTCGACCCAGCACGGCCCCGAGATCCTCGACAAGACCGGCGACCAGATCACCGAGAAGTCGCGCAAGGAGATCATCGACACGGTCATCCGCCCCGTCCTGGGCAAGCGCCTGATCGACGACAAGACCCGGTTCCTGATCAACCCCACCGGCAAGTTCGTCGTCGGCGGCCCCGCCTCCGACACCGGCCTGACCGGCCGCAAGATCATCGTCGACACCTACGGCGGCCGCGCCCCGCACGGCGGCGGCGCGTTCTCCGGCAAGGATCCGACGAAGGTCGACCGCTCGGCGTGCTACATGGCGCGCTACATCGCCAAGAACGTCGTCGCGGCCGGCCTCGCCGAAGAGTGCACGGTCCAGCTCGCCTACGCGATCGGCGTCGCCGAGCCCGTCGGCGTCTACTTCGACACGCACGGCACCGGCCAGGTGGACGAGGCCAAGATCGAGGCCGCCGTCCGCAAGCTGTTCCCGATGACGCCGAAGGGCATCATCGACACGCTCAAGCTGCGCCGCCCGATCTACCGCCAGACCGCCGCGTACGGCCACTTCGGCCGCACCGAGAAGGGTTTCGAGTGGGAGAAGACGGACAAGGCCGACGCCCTGCGCGAGCTCGTGCTCGGCAAGGGCTCGAAGAAGGCGCTCGTCGCCGCCTAAGGCCTGGAACACGCCGGCCGGGTCCGCCTCGCGCGGCCCGGCCGGCTCTTTTTCGTAGGATACCCGCATGAGCTCCCGCGTCGACGGGCATCCGCTCGCCCGGCCGTCCGCCTTGCGTCTATGGTGGTCTTTCACCTGGCGTCAGGCCGCGGCCATGCTCGCCGCGACGATCGCGTTCTCGCTGGTCCTCGGCGTCCTGAAATGGCTCGGCGTCCCTCTGTGGCTGACCTACGGGTCGGTGCCTTACGCGACGTTCGCGATCTTCATTTGGTCCGGCTACGCGGCTTTCCAGTTCATGCTCGCGGCCTACGACATCCGCCTCAACGGAGCGCATCACGATGAACAAAACCATCGCCACCGCCGCTGAGGCGGCGGCCAAGGTCAAGGACGGGTCGACGATCCTGCTCGGCGGCTTCGGCGTCTGCGGCATCGCGGAAAATCTGGTCATGGCGCTGCGGGATTCGGGCGCCAAGAACCTGACGCTCGTCTCCAACAACGCCGGCCTCGATGATTTCGGCATCGGGACCTTGCTGAAGAACGGCCAGGTCCGCAAGATGATCATGTCCTACGGCGGCGAGTGCAAGGCCTTCGAGGAGATGACGCTGACCAAGACGCTCGAAGTGGAATGGAATCCCCAGGGAACCTTGGCCGAGCGCCTGCGCGCCGGCGGCGCCGGCATCGGCGGCTTCTTCACCCCGACGGGCTACGGCACGCCGATCGCCGAGGGCAAGGAAACGCGCCAGATCGACGGACGCTGGATGGTCTTCGAGAAGCCGCTCAAGGGCGATTTCGCTTTCATCAAGGCCTTCAAAGGCGACGAGCTCGGCAACCTCGAGTACCGCAAGACCGCCCGCAACTTCAACCAGGTCATGGCCACGGCCGCGAACTATGTCGTCGCCGAAGTCGAGCAGCTCGTCGAGATCGGCGGCCTGCACCCCGAGCATATCCATACCCCCGGCATCTTCGTCGACGCGGTTCTCAAGGGCCCGTCCTACAAGAAGCCGATCGAAAAACTCACCGTGAGGAAGGCCGCCGCCCATGTCTGAGCCCAAGGACTCCCGCGTCGTCATCGCCAAGCAGGCCGCGACCTTGCTGGCCGACGGTCAATACGTCAACCTGGGCATCGGCATCCCGACGCTCATCCCCAACTACCTGCCGGCCGGCGTCGAGGTCACCCTCCACACCGAGAACGGCATGCTCGGCTACGGCCCCTACCCTCACGAAGGCGAGCAGGACCCCGACTTGATCAACGCCGGCAAGGAGACCGTCACCGAACTTCCTGGCTGCTCCTACTTCGGCTCCCACGACTCCTTCGCGATCGTCCGCGGCGGCCACCTCGACGCGACCGTCCTCGGCGCGATGGAAGTCTCGGCCGGCGGCGACCTCGCCAACTGGATGATCCCCGGCAAGAAGGTCAAGGGCATGGGCGGAGCGATGGACATGGTCGCCGGCGCCAAGCGCGTCATCGTCGCGATGGAGCACGCCACCAAGGACGGCAAGCCCAAAATCCTGCCGCAGTGCACTTTGCCGCTCACGGGCAAGGGCGTCGTCTCGACGATCGTCACCGAGCTCGCCACCTTCGATCTCACGAAGGACGGCCTCGTCATGACCGCGATGTCCCCTGACACGACCGTGGAAAAGGTGGCGGCCCTGACCGGCGTCCCGTTCAAGACCGCGGCGAAAGTCGCGTCCTACTCCCGATAAAGGAACAAAACCATCCCCGACGGGTCCAATCAGCTGGTGTCGGAACAGGATTTCCTGGAACAGCACTCGGAGCTGGTCTTCAACCTCGCTCTGCGCCTGACCGGGAACCGAGTCGACGCCGAGGATCTCGCCCAGGACGCCTTGATCAGGGCCCTGCGGGCCCTGCCCAAGTTCCGCGGCGACTCCAAGCTGTCGACGTGGGCGTACACGATCACGGTCAACACCTGGAAGAACCGGGTGCGGGCCGAGAAGAGCCGGGGCTTCTGGAAAACCATTTCTTTCGGAGTGCTCGGCGGGCCGGACAAGGATCCCGACGAACCGGATTGGGAGCCGAAAGGAAACGACGCGCCGATCGACGAAAATCTCGAACAGGAGGGAACCGCAACCGTGGTGCAGAAAGCTCTGCTTCAACTCGACGCCGACGACCGCGCGATCGTGGTCCTGCGCGAGATCGACGAAAAGTCCTACGGCGAGATCGCCGAGGTCCTCGGCCTGCCCGAGGGCACGGTCAAGTCGCGCCTGTTCCGCGCGCGCGCGAAGCTGAAGACGATCCTGGAGAAGGTCAACGCATGAACGACGCGATCCGCGAGCTGCTCTCGGCGTATCTCGACGGCGCCCTGCCGGAACTGGAGCGGCGCGACGTCGAGGAGCGCCTGTCGCGCTCCGAGGAGCTGCGCGCCGAGCTCGAGAGCCTGCGCTCCGTCTCGAACGCGGTGAAGGGCCTGCCGCGCGCCAAGCTGCCGGCGGGCTTTCTCGCGCGGCTCGAGTCGCGCCGCCTGCGCGAGCGCGCGCCGTCGCGCGAGTACTTCATACTTCCTCCGGCCTACCGTCCTGTCGCCTTCGCGCTGTCCTCGGCCATCGTCGCGATGGTCGTCTGGGACAAGTCGCGCGGCCCCGTCGGCCCCGCCGAGACGGCCCGCACCGCCTGGGACGGCGCCGAGCGCGTCCCCTCGACCGCGTCGCGATCAAGTCCGCGGCCGAGGCTCCGTCGTCGATGGACCTCAGCGGGCGGCTGGCGGAGAGCAAGGACGAGTCGGGGCTCCTCGCCAAGAAGGAGGACCTCGCCGACAAGCCCGCCGGCTTCGGCCGGCGCGCGGCCGCTCCCGGCAAGCCGCTCGAGGTCGCGGAGGAGCCGTCCGGCGCCGCCGTGCGCGGAGACTCCGGCGGATTCGGCGCGGGCGCCGCCGGCGCGCCCGCCGCGCCCACCGCCTCGGTTCCGGACGCTCCCGCGCCCGTCGCGGCGGCCGAGGGGACCTTTCAAGCCCGCACCGAGGAGGAGCGCTCGGCGATGAACGAGCGCCTGTATCAGAACTTCGAACAGGAAAAGAAGCGCATGGGCATCGCCCAGATCATCGAGAAGGGCTCCGACGATGACGGCGACGCGCGCCAGATCGCCGCGCTGTCCGCGGCCCCGGCGCCGAAGCCCGCGGCGCGCGCGCGTGCCAAGGCCAAGGCACAGGCCGCGTCCGCCAAGGCGCTCGCGCTCAAGTCCGCCGAGGCCCTGACCGCGGCGTGGACGGCGGCGAGCCTGGCCGGGGAGCCGCCCTCCGTGGCCTTCCCCAAGCAGATGGCTCTGTTCCTGGCCTGTCCCGGAGAGTGCGGCATCGTCGACGTCCAGGAGCGAAAGCGCTTCATCGTCGTCCTTTATAAGGGCGAAGGCTTCCCCGACCCCGCCGCCCGGGTCCGCGCCGTCCCGGTCTCCGCCAAGCCCGTGGTCGTCAAGCGCGCGGAATAAAGGGAACTTCTTCCGGCCGGGCGAGTCCTATCTCCGACACCGGAGGTATCACGATGAAACGCCAGGCCCTCGCCGCCGCGCTCGCCGTTCTCGCCGCCGCCGCTCCCGCTTCCGCCCAGCAGCTCCTCGCCTGGCCCATCGGCGCGGCCTCGGCCCTGTTCCGCTTCCTGCCCGGACATCCGATCCCGTCGCCGTTCCTGCCGGGACCCGGGCCCCGCCCCCTGCCGGTCCCGACGCCCGGCCCGCGCCCGGCCCCGACGCTTCCGACCGACGCCTCGCCCGTCACGATGACGGGCTATCGCGTGGAGGGCACCGTCACCGACACGGTGGCCGAGCTCTCCTACCGGATCGTCTTCCGCAACCCCGGCGACCGTCGCTTGGAAGGCGTGCTCATGGTCCCGCTTCCCGCGGACGCCTCGCTGTCGGGCTTCTCGATGGTCATCGCCGGCAAGGAGACCAAGGGCGAGCTGCTCGAGGCCTCCCAGGCCGCCTCGATCTACCAGAGCATCGTCAGCCGCGCGATCGACCCCGGCCTGCTCGAGCTCGTCGGCGAGCGCATGTTCCGCGCCAAGGTGTTCCCGATCGAGCCGCGCGGCGAGATCGTGGCCACTCTCAAGATGACGCAGACGCTCCCCAAGAGCGGCGGGCTCGTCTCGCTGTCGGTGCCGATGCGCTCGGCGCGCTTCACGCAGGGAGAGGGCGGCCGCGCGTCGGCGCGCATCCGCCTGCAGACGACGCGCCCCCTGCGCACGATCCTCGCCTCCAACCCCGACGTGCGCGTCGAGCGCGACGGCGAGCGCGGCGCGGTGGTCTCCTACGAGGAGGGCGCCGCCGGGCCGCAGGACCTCGCGCTGACGTTCTCGATGCGCGAAGACCCGCTCGCCGCCGGCGTGCTCGCCTACCGCGAGAGCGGCGAGGACGGGACCTTCCTGCTGTCTTTGGCCCCCGCATCGAGGCCGAGGCGTCGGCCTCGGCGAAGGCCGTCGTGTTCGTCGTCGACCGCTCGGGCTCGATGAACGAGGGCGGCAAGATGGAGCAGGCCCGCAAGGCGCTCGCGTGGTGCGTCGACCGCCTGAACCCTCAAGATCGATTCGGCATCGTCGACTTCGCGACGGACTGGAACGCGCTCGACGAGAACGCGCTGCTCGCCGCGACGCCGGAGAACAAGGCGCGCGCCAAGCGCTACATCGAGCGCATGGACGCCGCCGGCGGCACCAACATCGAGGCCGGGCTCGACCAGGGCCTCAAGCTCCTCGACGGCGCGAAGGGCGCCGTCCCCATGCTCTTCTTCATGACCGACGGCGTGCCGACGATCGGCCAGACCGACCCCGGCGCCCTGCTGCGCAAGGCGGCCGCGGCCAACGCGTCGCTGCGCGCCCGCGTGTTCTCCTTCGGCGTCGGTTCCGACGTGAACACGCTCCTGCTCGACAAGCTCGCCGCCGCCGGCCGCGGCGCGCGCGACTATGTCGCCCCGAACGAGGACATCGAGGCGAAGCTGTCGTCCTTGTACCAGAAGGTCTCGCGTCCCGCGCTGACGGACGTCAAGATCGAGTGGAACGGCGTCGAGGTCGACCAGGTCTACCCGCGCCCGGTGCCGGACCTGTTCCATGGCGGCGAGCTCGCGCTGTACGGCCGTTTCCGCGCCGCCGGCAAGGGCACGCTCGTCGTCACGGGCACGGCCGGAGGAAAGCCGGCCCGCTTCGAGTTCCCCCTCGAGCTGCCGGCCGAGAGCCCCAAGAACTCGTTCCTGCCGCGCCTGTGGGCCACGCAGAAGATCGCCCACGAGCTCGACGCGATCCGCCTGTCCGGCCGCCCCGCCGACCCCGAGGTCGTCTCCTCGATCGTGCGCCTGGCCAAGAAGCACGGCATCGTGACGCCCTACACGTCCTATCTCGTCACCGAGGAGGGCACCGACATGCGCCTCGCCGAGAACGAAGCGCGCCGCCGCATCGACGTGATGTCCGACGGCGCGCTGCGCAGCGGCTTCGGCCCCGGCGCGGGCGGCGGGCTGTCCGCCCGCGAGGCGCAGGCCGAGTCGCTCGACATGGCGGCGATGTCCGCCCCGGCCGCGGCGCCCGCCGTCGCGGCGGTCCGCGGGATGAAGGCCGACGGCCGCGCCGGCGGCTCGTTCGGAGCGCTGGCGCGCATGGAGAAGAAGGCTTACGACAAGCTCAAGGACGAGGGCCGGACGATCGTCGACACGCGCACGATCGGCGACAAGACGTTCTACCGCCGCGGCGGCGTCTGGATCGACGCCGACGCCGAGGCCGCTGAGGCCGCGTCGGCCCGCGTGGTCGCCGTGAAGGCGCGCGGCGCGGAGTACTTCGCGCTGCTCGCCAAGGAGCCGGCGCTGGCGAAGTGGTTCGCGCTCGGCGACGAGGTGACCGTCCTCCACAAAGGGACGGCGTACAAGGTCAGCGCCCGCTGAGCTTCGACGAAGGGCGGGGAGGTCCGCGCGGCGCGGGTCTCCCCGCCGGCTTTCCGGTCAAAGGATGGGCTGAAGCGGCAGCAAGCGGTACAGCAGCAGCTTGACGCGTTTTCCGAGCGGCGCGCCGGCGTCCCCTTCGCGCGTCGCCGCGTCCCAGCTGTTCTCGGGGAGCATGTCGCGCTCGATCGCCGCCTCGACGCGGCGCGCCAGCGCCGGGCCCCGCACGAGCACGCCGACCTCGGTGTTGAGGTTGGCGGAGCGCGGATCCAGATTGAAGGTGCCGACGAAGGCCGTCGTGCCGTCGACGACCGCGGTCTTCGCGTGGATCGCGAAGACCGGCGCCTTTGTCCCGAACAGGGCGTGGCGCTCGAGCGCCTCGCGATACACCGCGGGATGAGGCTTGAACTCGTACACCTTGACGCCGGAGGCGAGCAGGCGCTCGCGCACGCGCCGGTAGCCGCTGTACGCCGCGAGGTTGTCGGTCGACGCGAAGGAGTTCGTGACGATGCGGACCTCGACGCGGCGCGCGAGCTCCGCGAAGAAGCGCAGGCCGTCCTCCGACAGGACCAGGTACGGCGACTGGATCACGACGCGCTTGCGCGCCGCGGCCACCGCGGCGCGCAGCGCGTCGGTCGAGCGGCCGCCGCCTCCGAGGCCGCGGGAGGCGTTCTTTCCGGGCTCGTCGCCCACGAAGACGGTGTCCCGCTCCCAGACGAGCTCCGAGACGAGTCCCGCGAAGCGCTCCGGAAGGCGCTCGAGCGCCCTCCGCGGTCCCGCCGCCAGGTTCGCGGGATCGCGCGCGTACTCGTGCAGGGTCGCGCGGACGCGCGCGAGCTCCTCCGGCGGCCGCGCGCCCCGGCCGAGCAGCCCCTCCACCGGGAACGCGAGCGGGCTGGTCCAGAAGGACTCGAAATGGCGGCCGGCGCTCGCGGCGACGGGACCGATGAGCAGAAGGTCGCGGTCGCGGAAGTTGTAGTCCGGGTCGAAGTCGTAGTACTCGTCGGCGACGTTGCGCCCGCCGACGATGCCGATGCGCCCGTCGACGAGGAAAACCTTGTCGTGCATGCGCTGGTTGGCGTCGCGGAAACCGGTCGCGAGGTTCCACCAGCGCCTCCACCGGGAGACGCCGACCCGGTGCTTCGGGTTGTAGACTTTGATTTCCACGTTCGGGTGATCGTCGAGCGCGGCGAGGACGAGGGAGCCGGCGTCGAGCATGAAGTCGTCGACGAGCACGCGCACCTTCGCCCCGGCCTCCGCCGCGCCGAGCAGGCGCTCGGCGGCCAGCGTGCCGATGTTGTCGGAGCTCCAGATGAAATACTGCACGTCGACGGAGCGGACGGCCTGGCGGCTCAGCCAGGCGCGAGCGAGCAGGGATTCCTCTCCTTCTCGAGCGAGTAGAGCCCGCTGCGGCCCGGGTGCGCGGCGATCAGGCGGTCGAGCGCGGGCCAGAAGGCGGGATCGCGGACGTCGCCGCCCGCAGCGGCCGCGGCGGGCGCCGCGAGCAGGACCGCGAGGACGAGGGCCGTCACCGCGCCGCGCCCGCCGAAACGATCGTGAGGACGAGCTCCGCGGCCCCGCGGCGGCCGTCGAGGACCACGTCGCCGCGGTGGCCCGAGACGCGAAGTTCGCCGGCGCGCGCCGTCGCGGGGTCGAAGGCGAAGGCCAGATAGTAGCGGCCGGGGCGCAGGCCGGCGAAGGCGAAGCGTCCGTCCGGCGCGGGGGCGGCGGCCGCGGCGAGCGCCGCGGCATCGAGCAGATACGGCGCGCCGGGCCCCTCGCGGCGGTACAGGGCGACGCGGGCGGGGCGGTCGCCGAGGACGCGGCCCGCGATCCGCCCGGGATTCGACGGAACCTCACCGGAGAGGTCGAGAAGCCCCTCGGGCACACCGCGCGGCGACGCCGCGGACTCCCGGGCCCAATACGCGGCGCGGGCGCCGTCCCCGAACCGGGCGTAGGCCAGCGCCAAGCGCGCCGCGCCCGCCGGCCCGACCCGGTGCGCCGTCTCGTCGGCGAGCGCGTCGAGCGCCGCGCGGCCGGCGGCGGTCGGCGGCGCGGAGGCGAGATGCGCGAGCAGCAGCGAGCGCGCGAGGTCGTCGCCGAGACGGGCCCCCAGAGACAGGGCGCGGCGCAGGCCCTCCGGGTCCATGAGCTTGGCTCGCTCCGAGTACAGCGCGCGCAGGAGGGCCAGGCGATGGACGCCGGGACGGGCCGCGCGCTCCTCGGCCGCGGCGAGAACGGCCTCCGCCGACGGGGCCGGCAGATCATAGACCGTACGGGACGGCCGGCCCTCTTCCTCGGTCAGGACGAGCACTCGCAGGCGCGGCGCGCCCGCGCTCCAAGCCGCGGCGGCGGGCGCGGGCGGCGGCGTCCAGGCCCCGTACGCGACGGCGGCCGCCGCCGCGGCGAGCGCCGTGCCCGCGGCCCAGCCGGCCAGGGCGTCGGACAGCGAGGCCCGCTTGGGAGCGAGGAAGCCCAGGCACGCGCGGCCCGCGAGCCACAGGATGCCGCCGCACGCCGCGAGGTTGGCCGCCGGCTCGAGCGGGTCGAGGGAGCCGAACGGGAACCAGACTCGCTGCGAGACCTCGAGCCACACGACGAACGACCAGCGCGCCAGCGCGAGCGCGAGCAGCAGCCCCCAGGCCCGGGCGAGGCGCTCGCGAGGGCTCCACGTCCGCCAACGCGCGGCGGCGAGAGCGCGCCTGAGGAATAGGCCGGCCGACGCGAGCAGCAGCAGGACGGCCGCGGCGCTGAACGCCGTCCGGGCACCGGGCCGCGACAGCAAGTCGAAGGCCCCGGAGTACAGCGCCCATCCTGCGCGGCGCGGCAGAATGAAATCGAGCGTCGGCGGCAGGCGGGAGGCGAAAATCATCGCCGCGAGCGCCGCGCCGGCGCCGAGCGCCGGCCATGTCATTTTCGGCCTTTGATGCGGATCGCGGTCGGCAGGCCGTCGGGCTCGCGGCGCTGGCGCCGCTCTTCCTTGGGCCGCTCGGCGAGGACGACGACGCGCGGGCTCTCCATCGCGTACGCCGACCCGTCGAAGCCGCCCCAGCTCTGCCGGTAGACCAGCCCCGCCCGCTCGAGCTGAGCCTTGAGCTCCGTCAAAGTGTAGACGCGGACGCTGACGAAGGACGGCGTGCGCTTGCCGTCGGCGCCGACGATCACGCGGCGGTTGTCGAGCCGCCCGCGCTCGAAGTCGAAGCTGATCTGGTCGAGCACGACGGCGCCCTTGCCCTCCTCGCCCTGCTCCCAGAAATTGGGCTCGAAGTGGCGCATGAGCCATTCCTTGTTGAGCGCGTCGATGAGCAGCAGGCCGCCGGGCTTGAGCGCCTTGCGCGCCGACTCGAGGCAGCGCACGTCCTCCTTGTCGCTCTCGCGCTGGCCGAAGGCGCCGTCGAGACAGACGACCGCGTCGATCTCGGCGCGGTAGGGAATGGCGGCGGTGTCGGCCTTCAGGAAATGGATGTTGAGCTTCTCGCCCTTGGCCGCGGCGCGCGCCGCCGCGAGCGCGCGCTCGTCGGGGTCGAGGCCCACGACGCGGTGGCCGCGCCGGGCGAGCTCGATCGTGCGCCGGCCCGAGCCGCAGCCGAGGTCGAGCACGCGCGAGCGCGGCTCGAGGCGCAAAAGCGCTCGACGCCGTCGATCTGCGTCTTGACCTGGGAGTGCGGCCGGCGCGGGTCGTCCTCGAGGTGCATCCGCCACCAGGAGAGCGCTTCCTTCTTCATGCGTCGATTCTATAAATAACCGGGCCACCGGTGCCTGTCCTCCCGTTGTTGCATTATCGGCCGATCTAGGTCTTTAGACCTATCCTGACGCAGTGCCATCGGCCCTCCCGAGAGGGGCGCGGCGCCGATATCCTAAGGGTACAAGGCGCTTTCCTCCTCCTACCCGCGCGAGCGGGATCCCGGAGGAAACGCGACGCGGATCGCAGGAAGTAACGCCCCCTATCGACCGCGGCTCGACCGAAGCCCGCCTCTTTTCCCAGGGAGGCGGGCTTCTTCGTTTTTGGTATCCTCCCTCCATGGAATTCCGCCTGGGCGTCGTCCAGAACTCCCCGAAGTTCCTCAAGGGGAAGGAGAATCTCGAAGCCTGCCTCGCGGAGATGGAGCGCCACGAGGCCGACCTGTGGGTGCTTCCCGAGTTCTTCGCCTCCGGCTACAACTTCCGCACGAAGGCCGAGGCCGCCAAGTGCGCCGAGCCCGCCGACGGCCCCCTGGTCGCGCGCCTCAAGGATTGGTCGGCGGCCCACGACTGCGCGCTCGTGGCCGGCTTCCTGAAAAGGCCGGCGGCAAGCTCTACAACTCGGCCGTCCTCGTCGACGGCGCCAGGAGCCGCGTCTACCGCAAGACCCATCTCTTCGGCAGCGAGAAGCGCTTCTTCACGGCCGGAACGACGGGCTTCTGGGTCGACAACGTGCGCGGAGCCAAGGTCGGCCCGATGATCTGCTTCGACTGGTTCTTCCCCGAGTCGGCGCGCACGCTCGCCCTGCTGGGCGCCGAGATCATCGCCCACCCCTCGAACCTGGTCCTGCCGTGGGCCCCCGAGGGAATGAAGATCCGCTCGCTCGAGAACCGGGTCTTCTCCGCCACCGCCAACCGCGTCGGGGCCGAGCACGGGCTCGGCTTCATCGGCCAGTCCCAGGTGGCCGCCACCAACGGCTCTTTGCTCGTGCGCCTTTCCCCGACCGCCCGGGCGCCGCCGTCGTC
Organism: Elusimicrobiota bacterium; assembly: GCA_023213235.1. Lineage (GTDB taxonomy): Bacteria > Elusimicrobiota > Elusimicrobia > UBA1565 > UBA9628 > GWA2-66-18. The sequence goes on from CP096137.1 coordinate 3,313,348, forward strand.
GTCATCGACCCCGCGGTCGCCCGTGAGAAGAAGGTCCACCCCGCCTGCGACCTGTTCAAGGACCGCCGGCCCTCCAAGTATGGCCTCTAAAAGAAGGACTCCGCCCTGCCCGCCCGCCCCGCCCGGGACTCCGTCTCCGACGTCGGCGACCTCATGTTTCCCCGGACGCCAACATGCACGGCACCGTGTTCGGCGGCAAGGTCCTGCAGATGGTCGACAAGGCCGCCTCCGTGTGCGCGATGCGCCACGCGGGAAAGCCCGTCGTCACCGTCGCCATGGAGCGCGTCGAGTTCCTCGTCCCGATCCGCGTGGGCACCTTCCTGATCGCCAACGCCCGGGTCAACCACACGGGCCGCACCTCCATGGAGATCGGCGTCGAGGTCTACGCCGAGGACATGCCCGGCGGCCGCCGCGTGCACACCAATTCCTGCCTCGTCACCATGGTCGCCGTCGACGCCGACGGCCGTCCCTCGTCAGTCCCGCCGCTGCTGCTCGAGACGCCCGAGGACAAGGAGCGCTGGGCCGGCGCCGAGTTGCGCCGCAAGGCGCGGCTCAAGGGCTAAGATGCCCTCGGCTCGAGGCCTCGGCCTTCGAGAGCTCCTGCGTCCTCTCACGAAGGACCGCTTTTTCCGTGATCACTGGGAAAAGCGGCCGCTGCGTCTGAGCGGGGACGCACGCCGTTTCGAGAGCTTGCTTCGCCTCAGGGACGTCGACTCGCTCGCCTGCTTCGGCGTGCTGAGCTCATCCGAATCGGACGTGCGCCTCGCGAAGACCGAAGGCGGAAAGTTCGCCAGCCGCCCCGTGCGGACGTCCGCGAGCGGAATTCCCGACCCCTACGGCCTCTACCGCGCGCACCACGAAGGGCAGACTTTAATCGTCAATCGCGTGGACGCCCGCTGGCGGCCGATCGCGGCGCTGTGCCGCGCGCTCGAATGGGAGCTCCATCACCGCGTCAACGCGAACCTCTACTTCACCCCGCCGCGCGCCCAAGGCTTCGCGCCCCACTTCGACACGCACGACGTGTTCATCCTCCAGCTCGAGGGCGAGAAGGACTGGCGCTTCTTCGGATCCGTCCCGCTGCCGCTCGAGGAGGACAACGAGCTCCGCGGCCCTGAGGCTTCGGCGCCCGGACGCGCTAGCCGTACCCTGACCTTGCGGCCCGGCGACTTGCTCTACGTTCCGCGCGGCGTCGTCCACGATGCGGTCAGCCGGGACTCCTCGTCCTTGCATCTCACCGTCGGCGTTCACGTCACGCGCTGGCTCGATCTCGCCCGACAAGCGCTCGAACGCGAGGCGCGGGCGGATGACCGCCTTCGCGAAGCGCTGCCGCCCGGCTTCCTCGATCCAGGCCGCCGTCCCGCCTTGCGCGCCCGGCTCGGCGAGCTTCTCGCCGCCGCCGCGAAAGGACGAGCCGCGGACCTGGCGGTCGACGGCATCTCCGAGCGCCGGCTCCAAAGCGGCTCGCCGCTGCCCGACGGCCACTTCTCGGCGCTCGAGCGCGCGACGAAGCTGTCGGATGACACTTTCGTCGCTCGCCGAGGCGCGATGCCGTGCGCGGCCTTTCGCGAGGGCCGCCGCGCGGGAATCCGCTTTCCGGGCAACACGGTGACGGGACCGGAGGAGATCGCGTCCGCGCTACGCTATGTCGCCGCAAACCGCCGCTTCAAGGTATCCGACCTGCCGGGACCGATAAGCGCGGGTTCGAAGCGGACTCTCGTGCGAAAATTGATCAGGGAAGGCCTGCTGACGTTCGCCGGACAATCGGGGAGGAACTCATGAAGAAGGAGAAAAATTCCGCGTGGACGGACAAAGCCGACGACTCGGCGAAGTTGTGGGTGACGCACATGTACTTTCTGGCGCGCAAGGCCGCTGTCGACCCGAAGTTCAAGGCTCTGCTCAAGTCGGACCCGCCGCGGCGGCGCGAGTCATCGGCATAGGAGTCCCCAAGGGCGGCAAAGTCACTGTCGTCGAGAGCACGGCCAAAAACTTACTCCTTGTCCTGCCGCCGGCGCCCGGGACGATCACTTTCCCGGGCATCGAGATCTCCGAGGAGACTCTCAAGGCGACCGGGGACTACGAGACGTTCGCCTTCAAGGATGACTTTGATATTCATCGCAACAAGGACGCGAAGATCGGGAACAACGACGGCAGCCAGGATCCGAAGCAGAAGGATTCCGACACGTCGGGAAATGCCGGCGGAAAGGACTGATCAGCCTTTCAGCAAAGCCCCGGCCGCCCGCGCGACCTCCGCTTCGCGCGCGGCGCGCCGGGCGGCGAGGCTCTTCTGAGCTGCTCGCAATTCGCGGCGCACGCTCAACAGTTCGCCGGGCTGGAACAGCCAGACCACGGGCCTCCGCGCCAACGCGGACAGCTCCTGGTCGAGACCGGCCAGCCTCCACTCGAGAAGGCCCGTATTCGAGTCGTATAGGCTCTCGATCCGCCCGCGCGCCTCGGCGGCCAGCGCCGCGCGCTTGACGGGTCCGGCGGCGCGAGCCGCGCGCTCGAGCTCCACGAGGGCAAGCTCATCCGTCATCTGGCGGATCGACTCGGCCTTCTGGCGCTTGCGGTAGTTCCCAGCCCGCTGGAACCAGGCGAACTTATCCTTGAAGCGCGCACGCCGCTCGCCGGCGCCCAGGGCCTGCAGGCGGCGCGAGAGCGCGGGCTCATGCTCCTTGACGTAGGCGAGAGCCTCGGCCTCCCCCGCCACGAGCCCGCCGTCGAGGACGGTGCCCGCGGGCCACTCGTACGCCTGCTCCGCTGCGGTCGCGACGACCGGAAGCCCGAGCGCCGCGCGAATGCGCAGGCGCGCGTCGGCCTTCTGGCCCGATCGGTACCCGGGACCGCGCTGAAACCACGCGAACCAGCGGCCGAATCGCGCGCGGCGCTCGGCCGGGTCAAGCTTCTCGAGTTCCGCAAACAACTCAGGGTCCTCGCGCCGGAAATGCTCGAGCGCGCGCCCCTCGCCCGCCACGAGGCCGCCGGCGACGACGGCACCGGCGGGCAGTTCGGGCGCTGGCTCGAACGGGCGCGAGATCCATAGGGCGAACGACAGTCCGAGGACGACCATGGGTGTCGAAAGCTTCTTACTCATGGATGGGCTCCTTGAGGCGCTCGAGCTCGGCGCCGAGGCGTTCGAGCTCCTCGCGGTCGCCGACCGGCGCGAGGCCCCGCGCGAGTGTCAGGACGAATAACAGGCCCGCGAGCGCGTAGGCCGCGGCGCCGGCGCGCGCGGCGAGCGGGAAAGGGCCCGCGGCAGCCATAGCCGCGGCCGCCAGGCTCGGGGAGGGCGCGATCCCGGCTCCGCGCGCCCAACGATGCGCCGACTCCGCCGCGTCGAGGAGGCCGCGGCATTCCGCGCAGACGGCGAGATGGCGCTCGAACTCGGCGGCTTCGGCACCGGAGAGTTCGCCGGAATCGTACAGCAGACATTGATTAAGATGCACTGCTCTCCTCCTCCTGGAGCGCCGCCCGAAGCTTGACGAGCGCGGCGTTCATGCGCGACAGCGCCGTTCCCAACGGAACGCCCTGGGCGGCGGCGATCTCCTTGAACGACATTCCGCCGTGCTCTCTCATGAGGAACACGGCTTTCTGCTCCTCGGGCAGCGCTCCGATCGCGTCCTCGACGCGCCCGCGGCTCATTCCCCGCTCGAACTCGGCCGCGGGACCGGGGCGGCCCTCCGCGAAGACGTCGAGCCCGAACTCTCCCTCGCCGGCCGGGGCGCTCCTGCCCCGGCGAGCGGCGTCCGCCGCCGCATTGTGGGCGATCTTGAATATCCAACTCATCCCGCGCCCGCTCGCGCGGTAGCCCCCGAGCCCTCGCGGACCTTCAGCCAGACCTCCTGGAACAGGTCGTCGGCCGCGTCGCGGCCGCAGAGGCGCACGAGGAATGCGTATACCCGCGCCGAGAAGCGCTCGATGAGGGCACCGAGGGCTTCCGGGTCGCGGCCGCAGTCCAATATCAATTGGTCATCGCTCGTCATGGTCCGCCCTACGCTCTAGACAACGCGCGAGAGCTTTTTTATTCGACCCCTCCTTTCGCTCCCCTAGTGTAGCCCTGGGGCGGTCCGCGTCAAGCCTGAAGAATGATTATCCATCGAGTATTTTTAATCGTTGTTTTATAAGTGTTTTTTATCATCTCGTAAGACACACGGGGGTGGTAAAAAACAGGCTCCAATCGGTAATAAATGACACTTGACGGACGCGAGGCCGTGGTATAATTTTTACGTTCTCGACGAGAAATCGCCGAGAAGGCCCTGCCGAGGGGCCCGTGAAAGTCGCGTATACGAGGTAAATGAGCATGCAAGGCAAAGTGAAGTGGTTCAACGACCAGAAGGGCTTCGGGTTCATCACCCCCGACGACGGCAGCGCGGACGTGTTCGTGCATCACAGCGCGATCCAGTCCGAGGGCTTCCGCTCCCTCACGGAGAACCAGGCCGTTCAGTTCGATCTCCTTCAGACCGACAAGGGCCCGAAGGCTTCCGGCGTCATCAAGCTCTAATCGAGCGTTGCCCGGGCAAACGCCCCCGGCCCGAAAGGGCCGGGGGTTCTTTTGCCCGTTTCATGTAACTTTTACGACATTGACGGCCCCGGGCCCCTCCTCTATACTCCCCGGGTGCGATCGGCTCTTCCGCCCCGGACCGCCGTTTTGGCCGCGGCGTTCATCTTCGCGGCCGCGTCCGCCCATGCTCAGATCGACATCGTCGAACGGCAGGGATACGTCGAGGTCTACCTCCCCGCCTCCCAGTCATGGAGCCCGGTGACGGCGACGCCCTGGCGCGTCGAGAAGGGCGACAAGATCCGCACCGGAGGGGCTCGACCGCCGCCTTGGTCACCCCGGACGGGTCGCGCGTGATGCTCGGCGCCTCCACGCAGTTCGAGGTGGAGTCCGACGCCAAGGCCGGGGCTCTCGCGCTGTTCAAGCTCGATATCGGCACGATCAAGGCCTGGGTCACCAGCACGATGACCCGCCGCTTCCGCGTTCGGACCCCTCGGCGGTCTGCGCCGTCCGCGGCACCAAGTTCCAGGTGGACGTCGCCGCCTCGCGCGCGACCCTGATCGACGTCTCGGAGGGCGTCGTGTCGGTCAAGACCTTGCTCGGCGAGGAGATCGAGCTCGGCGACGGCCGCTCGATGCGCTCGATCCGCGTCATCCCCGACCAGCCCCTCGAGCGCGCCGTCGAGCGCGCCGCCTCCGCTCCCGTCAAAGCGGCCGCCGCGGCCAAGGCCGCCGCCGCCGTCGCCGCGTAGGCCGCGGCGGCGCCCAAGCCCGCTCCCGCCCCGGCCGCCGCGCCGAAGGTGATCGCCGCCGTCCGCGAGGAGAAGGCCCAGGCGGAGACGACCGCGCCTCTGACGTCGGCCGACGAGTTCAAGAAAGAGGTCGAGCGCGAGGTCGCCCTCGGCCAGTCCAAGGAGGCCGTCCAGGCCGCGGCCGCCGTCGAGCTGCGGCGCGCGGAGTATCAGGAGGGCAAGACCCTCATCGACGCCTTCGGCCAGCGCGTGCGCCTCGAGGAGTACGTCGTGCGCCCCGCCGCGGACCAGTTCAAGCTCGTCGCGCTCTCGGAGCGCGCCGACCGGTTCGACTACTTCTACTATCAGGCCCGCTTCAACCAGACCTTGCCCGCCGACCTCACCGAGGCCACGCGCTACCTCTCCGGCAAGACGGGCGCCGCCCCCGACTACTTCGTGACCGAGTTCGAGACGGGACGCTCGAACACGCGCGACTCCATCATCGAGACCGGCGTCGGAGGCCACCTCGTCAACGCCCCCTCGCGGCCGACAAGGTCGTCTACGACGGCCACACGAACACGTTCACGACGGCCTCCGCCGGCACCCCGTTCTGGTCGACGCTCTTCGACAACTACTCCTACCGGATCAACGGCACGGAGAAGTTCGGCTGGCAGCCGGCCGCCGGCGCCAACATCACCTCCTACGACTACGTCGCCGGCGGCATCCACACGCGCATTCTCGGCGGCGGCGCCGCGTGCGGCGTCGCCGGCTGCGCGGTCGCGGGCCCGGTCACCTGCACCTCGGCCGCCTGCGAGAACGCCGCCCGGCCCTCGGTCGTCAGCCAGCCCGAGGGCGCGGGCGTCCTCCACGACCGCGTCACGATCACCTACGCCTTCGACGGGACCCGCGAGACCTACGACTTCTACGTCGTCTCCGACGAGGGCCGCGTCGCGACGAAGGCCGACTTCGGGGGCGCGACGAGCGGCAAGACCTACAAGGAACGCCTCGTCGAGCACAACTTCCAGCAACGCATCTACGCCTCCGAGTTCGGCGGCCGCTACATCGACTTCGTCGTCGAGCCCAAGATCCTCCTGAAGGCCGGGGTGCTCCAGTGAGAGCCCTGCTGAGCGCCCTCCTCCTCGCCGCGGCGGCCCTGCCCGCGGCGGCCGCGGGCCCGGCGAACAGCCCGTGGCCCATGGCGCGGCGCGATCCGCAGAAGTCGAGCTCCGCCACCTTCGCCGGCGCGGCGCCGAGCGGATTCCACAAGCTTCAGCATTGGTGGTCGGTGACGCTCGCCGGGACCGGCGGCGGCGCCGCGATCGGCGACAGCGTCTCGCTCGACGAGAACGGCAACGCCTACGCGACCTCCGGCGACTCGATCTACGCCCTGTCCAAGTCGAGCGGCGGCCTCATCTGGCGCAGCACTTTGCCCGCCGGCAATTTCACCCAGCCGGCGATCACCGACACCGGGCTCGTGATCACCTCGAGCGCCAACGCGGTCGTCGCCTTCTCGAGCGCGACGGGCCAGCACCAGTGGACCTACCGTCCGGTCGGAGTCACGGTGATCGACCTCGCGGGAACGACCGCGGCGGGGCAGATTTTCGACGGCGACGCGCATCCCGTCATCACGCCCGGAGGCCAGGTGCTCGCGGCGCCCTACGGAGAGAACGGCTCCGCCTCCGGCCAACGCCGGCCGATGGTCGCGCTCGACTTCAACGGCGTCCTCCAATGGGGCATCCTCAAGGGCGGCGGGTTCAACACCTCTCTGCATCCCCCCGCCGTCAGCACGAGCGGCGCCGAGGTCTATTTCGGGACGAGCGACAGCGGCTTCCTCTACGGCCGCTTCGCCGCGTCGGGCGGCGCCTTCGCGAGCATGTCGGACGGGTTCTCCGACGCCGACGCCGCCAAGGTGAGCGTCGGCCCGGCCGGAGACGTGTTCCACTTCACCAATTCGGGCGGCAAGAGGCTCGAGCGGCGCAACCGCGACCTCTCCGTGAGCGTCTGGGTCACGACGCGGACGTTCTCGAACCGCCTCTGGACGCCCGCGATCTCGGGCTCCTCCGTGATCTACGTGACGGCCGACGGGCGCCTCTACGGCTTCCGCTACTCCGACGGGGCGGAGATCGTCACGCTCGACATGAACGTCGACGACACCTACAGCCTCGGGCCGCCGACCGTCGTGAGTTCCGACACCGTCCTGTTCGTCGGCCAGCGCAACTTCAACACCCACCTCTACAACGTCGACCCGCTCACGCAGTCCCTGCGCTGGCGCTACACGCTCAACTCGGGCTCGATGGCGAACCTGCCTCAGGTGACGGTCAGCACGCACGCGATCCTCGTGCACACGCTCACGGGCACGACCCACCGCGTGCATTCCTTCTTCAAGGGAACGTACACGGGCGTCTCGATCTCCTCGACGCCCCTGACGCGTCTCGGCGCGACGAGCCAGATGATCTCGACGATCACCGTCACGGCGACCGACGCGGGCGCAAATCCCGTCCCGGGCGCGCCGATCCAGATGGCGAGCGCCCTCTCGGGCAGCCTCGGGTTCACGCTGACGCCGCTGCAGGCCGAGGACGGGCTGGGCTTCTCGACGACGGCCGCCAACGGGCAGGTCCGCTACGTCGCGACGTTCGATTTCTCCACGTGGGACGCGAGCGTGGCGCCCGTGTCCTCGACGCTCACCGTCACCGCGCTCGGGCTCGCTCCGGCGACGATTCAGCTCCAGAACACGTCCGCCTCCACGTTCACCGTGACCGTGTCCACCCCTCGATCGAGGATCTCGGAAACCAGATTCTGCGCGTGACCACCGTGACGTTCACGGTCAGCAACTCGACCGGCGGGCGCGTGCCGGATTTCCCCGTCAGGCTCAACGCCCTGACCCACAACATCGACCTCGGCGGCGTGTGCGGCACTCCCTCCGCGATCTCCCCGTCGAACTTCCAGATGACCAACTCGACGGGCCAGGCGACCTTCGTCTACCGCGTCCGGGTCGCCGCCGGCTCGAGCACCTCGCTCTTCGCCTGCGTCCCTTACGAATCCTTTCCGAACCTGACCTTGCCGCTTCAGGCCTTCTCGCTCGGACCCCCGCCGTGATCGCAGACGCCAAAGACGCGCGCCCTTCGACCTTCACGATCACGTTCTCCTCGGGCGCCATCCAAGCCGACGTGCGCCACGCGACGATGACGGTGACGGTCTTCGACGCGGGCGGCAGCACCGTCCCCGCCGCCGTCGTGGCGCTGAACAACCTCAACAGCAACCTGCTCTACTCCTTCAACAACTACAAGAACGACGGCACCGGCGTCCTGTGCACCGGCTCCTCGGTCATGGGCTACACCGACGCTCTCGGCATCGCGCGGTTCCTGCTCGACCACCGGCCGTGCGCCGCCACGACGTTCGACAACTTCAACGACTTCATCTCCTCCCAGCCGGTGTTCACGCCGAACGTGGCCGTCGCGACGGGGACGCTTTTCGTCGAGTCCAACTTCCTCGAGTCCTATCAGGTGTCGGTGCCCACCTTCACCTCGGTCGGCGTCTCCTTCCGCAGCACCGTCACGGCGGTCAACTTCTGGGGCCATCAGATTCCGAAGTACACCGAGACCGGCGTCACGCTGACGCCGCTCTTCGACCAGACCGCGGTCCAGGGAACGGGCACGCTCGGCACGAGCGTCGTCAGCTTCGCCGGCTCCGGGGGCGCCGTCGTGATCAGCTCGCAGACCTACAACAAGATCGAAGACATCCAGATCAAGGCGACGCGCGGCGCCGGGGCCGTCAAGACCGGCCTCTCGGGCACCCTCGTCGTCCGCGGCCCCACGCACTTCATCGTGACCGTCCCGACGGGCGCTCCGGCGGGCGTTCCGTTCTCGATGACGATCCGGGCCGTCGACGCGTCGAGCACGCCCGTCGTCGGCTACGCGGCGACCGTGTCGCTGTCGGCGCTCAACGCCGGGAATCAGACCCTCTCGGGCGCCGGCGTCCTCGGCATCACGAACGTGAACATCCCGGCCAACGGCTTCGTCACGATCGCCAACCAGACCTACACGAAGGCCGAGTCGATCGTGATCCGCGCCTCCGACTCCGGCGCGGGCATCGCGGGCGTCTCGACGACGACGCTCGTCGTGCGCGCCGGCACGCCCGCCACGATCTCGATGCTGGCCAACCCCCAGTCGACGATCGCCGGCGTGCCGAGCGTGCTGACCGCGACGATCTTCGACGGGTTCTCGAACGCGGTCTCGAACTCGACGGCGACGTTCTCGGTCGCCACCGGCTCCGGCGTCGTCTCCCTCTCGCTGTCCAACGGCTCCGTCGTCTCCGCGGTGACCTCGACGCAGGCCGTCACCGACGCCTTCGGCCAGGCGACGGCCTTCTTCTCGTCGACGAACTCCCTCAGCGCGCAGGCCAACGTCCTGCGCGCCTCGCTCGGCGCGCTCGCCCGGGACACGACCGTGTACACGAGCGTGCTCATCACGTCGGCCGGCGGCGCGGTCGTCAACTTCGGCGCCCCGCAGCTGCGCGCCGACGTGCCCGCCAACACGTACGGCTTCAGCGTGCGGCTCGGCATCCAGTCGAAGTCCGAGCTGTCCGCGGCCGACCTCGCGATGACGACGGCCGCCTTCGCGGCGACGGCCAACACGTTCGTCTCGACGACGGTCCTCAAGCTCTCCGCGGTGCGCGACTCCTCCCCGAACGTCGCCGCCGGCGCCGGCAGCCGGCTCGTCTCGGTGACGATGCCGTACGTCGTCACCTCCGGCAGCATCAGCGTCGGCGCCTTCGGCGCGCAGTCGATCCTCGTGCCGCTGTCGGTCATGCGCGTGTTCAAGCTCAACTCGGCGACGAGCGTCTTCGAGCAGGTCCTCGACGGCGCCACGACGGCGAACACGGGCGCGGGAACGATCAGCGCCGAGGTCTCCGATCCCGACGGCATCTACGTCCTCGGCGCGCCCGCGTTCACGAGCCTGACGGCGGGCTCCTCGGCCACCGTCACGGCCGCGCTCGCCGGCGGCACGACGGCCGAGGTCGTCGTGCCCCAGGGCGGCTTCGCCGGCCCGGTCACCCTCTCGGTGACCGTGCCCGGGGCCTCGGCGATCCCGGCCCTGCCGACGCGGCCCGGCCTGTCGGGCACCGGCGTGACGATCTCCGTCACCGCCGGCGGCGTCCAGCCGTCGGCGCCCGTCACGATCAAGATCGGCTACCGCCCGGCCGACGTCGCCGGGATCAACCCCGACCACCTGCGCCTGGCCCGCTACGACGCGACGACGGGCTGGGTCGTGCTCGACAGCGCGGCGGACACGGGCCTGCGCCAGGTGATCGGCACGACCGACCACTTCTCGCTCTTCCAGATCGTGGCGCAGACGCCCGGGGCCTCGGTCGCGGACGCCTTCGTCTTTCCGAACCCGTTCCGGCCGTCGCGCGGCCACACCTCGATCAAGCTGTCGAGCCTCCCGCCCGGAGCGCACGTGAAGGTCTTCTCGGCCTCGGGCCGCCTGCTCAAGGAGCTCGACGCGGACGCCGCCGGACAGATTCTCGGGTGGAACGGGACCGACCGGGACGGACGCCCGCTCGCGAGCGGAGTCTACCTCGCCGTCGTCGAGGGCACGGGAGGGCGGCGGACGATCAAGTTCGCGGTGCAGCGATGAGGATCCTGGCTCTCGCCGTCCTGCTCGGACTTCCCGGCGCGGCGCGGGCGGCCGGCGGCCGCCTCTCCGGGGCCGAGTTCCTCAATTTCCAGCCCGACGCGCGCGCTCTCGGCATGGCCGAGTCCGGGCAAGGCCTCGCGGCCGGCGCGGGCGCCCTGACGACGAACCCGGCGGCCGTCGCCGGCGTCCGCGCGCACGAGGCCTACTTCACCCATTCCGTGCTCGGCAACGGCATCGGCGCCGACCATCTCTCCTACGCGGGAGCGTTCGGCGTGCACCGTCTGGGCCTGGCCTACCGCCACCTCGGCTACGGCACTCTCGAGGGCCGCGACGACGCGGGCTCGGTCACGGGAGGCTTCGCGCCCAGCGACACCGTCTACGCCCTGACCTACGGCACGACGGCCGGCGAGAAGGCGCGCGTCGCGGCGACCGTCAAGCGCGTGGAGTCCAAGATCGTGTCCGCGGCGCGGACCACGGCCTTCGATATCGGCGGCCAGTACGACCTCGACGACGACTGGTCCCTCGGCGCCTCCGGCCACAACCTCGGCGGCGGCCTGCGCTTCGACTCCGAGACGAGCCCTCTGCCCGCGCGCGCGGCCGTCGGCGGCGTCTGGAAGCCGGCCGCGGGCTGGAACGTCGCCGCCGACGTCGTCGCGCCCCTCTACTCTCCTTTCTACGCGGCCGTGGGCTGCGAGTACCGCGCCCGCCTGACCGGAGAGGAGAACTTCGTCGCCTTCCGCGCCGGATTGAACACCAAGACGCCCGACGCGGGTCGCTTCGCCGGCCTCAAGGCCGGCGTGGGCGCCCGCTTCGGGCCCGTCGAGGCCGACTACGCCTTCGGCCCCGGCGGCGACATCGCGGATTCGCATCTCTTCGCGATCACCTACCGCTTCGGCACGCCGAGCGGCGAAAAAGGACCGCGCGAGAGATGAACCGCTCCCTTCTCGTCCTGGCGGCCGCGCTCGCCGCGGCGGGACCGGCGCGCGCCGTCGAATTCGTGCCCGTGTTCGGCGGGACGTTCCTCCTCGGCCAGGTGCTCGAGAACGGACGTTCGACGTCCTGGAACGGGAACGCGACCCTCCAGTTCACGCCCGCGATGAAGTTCTCCGAGTCGTGGGGGCTCATCCCGACGTACGCGGGCGCCTATCAAGGCAACAAGAACATCGCCGATCTCGGCTCGGGAGGCCAGTTGTTCCAGGACTCGATGAGCCACTCGGTCCGCGCCAAGGGCGTCTGGAAGCGCGGCGACTGGAAGCTCAAGCCGCAGGCCGGCTACCGATGGGAGCTCCTGCGCGAGACGACCGACGAGAGCTGGGGCGAGGGCCTCTTCGACTACCGAAAGCCCTCGTTCGGCCTGGAGGCGGAGTGGGCCGCCTCGGAGGCCGTGACGCTGGGCGCCTCGGCCGACTGGTACCGCATCGAGTTCCCCAACTACCGCTCGCTCGAGTCCTCCGTGAAGTCCCAGGGGCTCGGCCGCGAGCAGGCCTCGGCGCGCACGCTCGACAGCGTCAACACGGCCTGGACCGGCACGGCCTCCTTCCCGTTCGCGGTCCCGGGCGTCAAGACGCGCGTCGTCGTCTCCTGGACGGACCGCCGCTTCCCCGAGCAGAACATCGTCCTGCCGACGGGCTCGCTCTCCTCCGAACGCCGCGGCGACTCGATCAAGAACGTCGGCCTGAACCTCGGGCGGGGCTGGCGGCTGGGCGACACCGCGGGCGTCTACGTCGACCTCCAAGGCTCCTGGACGCGCCTCGACAGCACGCAGAACCACTACGACGCCGAGGCGTCGCGCTTCACCGGCGACTACTACTCGTTCGAGGAGACCGCGGTCCAGCCGCGCGCCGTGTTCTCTCTCGGGCGCCGCAAGGTGGAGCTCGGGATCGCCTATCTGAACACGCGCCGGCAGTACCTCTCGCGTCGCGCTCAGTCCGAGGGCGGCACGCACCTCGACGACGCGATGGTCCTCAATCAGGACAACTTCTTCTTCGACCTCGCGGTGCCGCTCGGCCGGGGCTTTCGCCTGCTCGTGAACTCGACGGCCGCGACCGCCCGCTCGAACCAGCGCTACCAGAAGTTCTTCAAGACCAACTACACCCTGCAGTCCCACATGCTGGGCTTCTCCTACAGCTACTGATCAGCCGAGGTCGGCGGGGAGCTTGGGGGCCTCGGGCTTTTCCTCGCCCTTGCGCACGCGGTCGATCTTCGCGACCGAGGCGTCGAGGCGCTTGAAGGAGGTCTGCTCGATGTCGGTGTAAAGCTCGGAGACCTTGCTCACCTGCTCGCCGAGCTTCAGGAAGCGGCCCTTGAAGGTCTCGTAGGTGGCGGCGAAATGCGAGATCAGCTTGAGCACCTCCTGGGTCGCCTGCGCGAAGTGGAAGTTGTCGAAGGACTGGCGCACGACGCCGAGCACCGCGTAGAGGGTGAACGGCGAGCACAGGACGACCTTATGGGCCAGCGCGTCGTCGACGAGGCCCGGGTAGTTTTCCTGGATGAAGCCGTACACCTGCTCGTTGGGGATGAAGAGCAGGACGTAGTCGAGCGTCCCCTCTTCCACGCTGACGTAGCCGCGGCCCTGGATCTCCTTGATCCGGGCCTTCACGTCGCGCTCGAACTCCTTCTTGAGGCGCGCGCGGTCGTCCTCGGTCGCGGCGTGAAGGAGCTTGAGCCAGTTGTCGAGCGGGAACTTCACGTCCATGTTCAGCTTCTTGCCCTCGGGAAGCAGGAAGGTGAAGTCGGGGCGCGTGGCGGCGGTGTCGAGCGTGCGGTTCTTGCGGTATTGAACGCCCTCGGCCAGGCCGGACGCGCGCAGGATGTCGTCGGCCATCCGCTCGCCCCACTGGCCGCGCGCGCGGAGTTGTCCATCAGCGCGCGCAGGCCCTCGGTCGACGTCGCGAGCTTGGCCGTCTGCTCGGTCGCGTCTCGGAGGCCCTTCTCTAGAGATCCGTATTTAGTCGCCCGGTCCGCTTCGAACTTGCGGACCAGCTCCTCGTAGTTCTTCAGGCGCTCGGACAGCTTGTCGACGGCGTTCTCGACGGCGACCTTCTTCTCGTCGAGTTCGCTCTTCTGCTTGACCCGTTCCGTCTCGAACTTCTGCTCGGCGAGCTCGAGCAGGGCGCGGAAGTCCTCGCGCGCCTGGAGGCGCGAGGCCTCGTCGTTCTTGCGCGAAGAGAAGAACACGAGATAGAACACCGCGCCGGACACCGCGGCGCCCGCGACGACGGCGAGCAGGATCGTCAGGGCGTTCATTTGCGCTTCCTCGCGGTCAGGATGCGGACCGCCTCGAGGTCGATCGACTCGAGCTTGCACGTGCGTCCCGTCTCGAGGTACAGCTTGAGCTTGGCCAGGCCGTCCTCCCAGCCGCGCGCGTAGCGGGCGTACAGGGGATCGGCCTTCGCCGACGACGGGAAGCCGGACTGCAGCCAGGTCACCTCGCTGCCGCCCTTGGCCGGCAGGACGAAGATCGAGGTGAGCGCGGGCGCGGCCTTCTCGCCGCGCGCGGGCTTCCAGAGCCAGGCGACCTTGCGCGCCGGCTCGAGATCGACGAACACGCCCTCGCGCTCGCCGAAGCCGGGAGCTGGCGCCCCCGCCTTGCCGGAGGAGCGCGGCCAGATCATGCGCAGGCGTCCGGCGTTGCGCGCGTCGGTCTCCGCGCCTTGGAGCCACCAGCGCGTGAGCTCGCGCGCGGACGTCAGGCTGCGATAGACGAGCTCCGGCCGGGCGCGGATCGTCGCGGCGAGGCGGATGTCGCGGGTGGAGAGGCGGGTTTTCTCGGCGGACGGCATGGGCTCAGTGTAGCAGAGGACCCGCGGGCGGGCCAGTGCGCGATGTTACCTTATTTACGAGCGGCGACCGGGCCGGGAACGCGGACCCGCTCTCCGGCGGGGCCGGCCGTGTGAGGCATGAACGAGCCGATGAGCCCCGCGAACTTGTCGACGAAGTTCTCATGGCCGCGCTCGGTCGCCGGATAAGTGAGGACGTAGAAGCCGTCGGCCACGGGCACGACGGCGTAGGAGTGCTTGCGCAGGACGAAGGGCTTGCCCGTGCCCGCCTGCTCGCTGATGCCCCAGCGGTTGGCCTCGGGCGCCGGCGTCGCCGACTCGACGATGAAGGCCTTGGCCTTGAGGCCGGAACTGAGCAAGGTGATCTCGGGGATGACCTCCTCGGCCGTGGTCTCGCCCGTCTTCTTATAGGAGAGTTTTCCGTCGAGGGACATCAGCACGTAGTCGGGACCGTAGACCTGCGACAGCGTCTGCGCCACGAAGTCGTCGGCGCCGCTGTACATCTCGAGGCGGCCGTCGGGCAGGCGGTGGGCGCGGTAGCGGCGGTACCAGCGGACGCTGAGGCTCGGCGCGCCGAGATAGAAGTCGGGATCGAACGGGCCGATGAAGACCGTCTGCGCGTAGTCGGTGTCCTGGAAATCCGTCATGACCTGCCAGCCCCACGGCACCTTGGCCGAGAAGTCCTTGGCCACGGACTGGTAGCTCGCGTACTTGGGAGGGTTGCAGGCCGCGGCGGCGAGCAACAGGACGGCGAAAAAGGCCTTGTTTTTCATCCTATTCGGCGAGCCCGAGTATACCAGGCCATCTCCGGCTTGTCCAGGTCACTCTTCTTGCGCCGGCGCGGGCAGGGATTTCGCGCGCGCCTCGGCCTGCCGCGCGGCGTCCTCCTCGCCGAGGCGCCGGTGCAGGGCCGCGACGCGGGGAAGGACGGCCGCCTCGACGCGGTGCTCGGCGAGCCGCTGCGCCGAGCGCAGGGCCGCGTGGTAGGCGGCGCGCGCCTCGCGGTCGCGGCCGCGCGCCTCGAGCGCGAACGCCCAGGCCGCCTGCAGTTCGGGGTCGCGGCGCACGCGCGGACGCTCGCGCGCGAGCTCGAGGTGGCGGTCCGCCTTGTCGGCGAGGCCGAGCTTGCCGAGCGCGTACGCCTTCCAGATCAGCGCCTGCGCGGAGTCCGGCGCCTGGACGAGCCAGCGGTCGAGCTCCTCGAGCACGCGGCCGGCCGCGCGCTTGTCCGCCAGCCGCGGGTCGAGCGAGTCGGGCCACAAGCGGTTCGGGGCGACGGCGCGCGCCTTCGCCGGGACGAGCCAGGCGTTGGCGCCCGTCCGCTTCACGTAGACGAGCGCCGTGTCGTCGGCGTAAGCCAGCGCCCACGACGCGTCCTCGTCGATCACGCGCGCCGGCGCGTCGGCGCGCCGGTTGCGCACGACCGCGTAGTCGAAGCGGTAGACCATGTCGAGCTGGCGGAACAGGCTCGGCCACGCCGCGGCCTCGCGCCGGAAGGAGGCGGGGTAGACGCCGCGCCGCTCGTCGGCGAACACGGGGCGGTCCGTCAGGCCGATGAGCTCGGCTCCGGCGGCCGGCTCGTTGAACATGCGCCCCTGGACGTTGTTCGCCTTCAGGAAATGGGCCGCTCCGGCGAGCGCGGGCGCGCCGTAGCCGCGCGCGCGCGACAGCGGCGCGGCGACGAAGTGCTGGTAGGCGGCGAGCAGGAAGCCCGCGAACACGGCCCAGCGCAGCACGCGCGGCCACGTGTCGGCGCGCGGCTTGAGCCAGTGCCCGAGCGCGAGCGCGATCGCGGGGCACGCGGCCAGGATCGCCAGCGGCCGCAGGCCCGGCAGGACGAGCGACAGGGCGATGACCGTCGTCGCGGCCAAGGTCGTGACGAACTCCTGCTGGAGCGTGTACCAGCACGCGGCCAGGCCCGCGAAGGCGAACGCGGTATAGAGGGAGAGCCACGAGGCCGGCCAGCCGCCGAGCGGAACCGTCGCGTCGGCGAACGAGCGGCCCAGCACCGCCCAGCCGAGCGGGTTCCAGCCCACGGTCAGCACGCAGGCCGCGAGCGTCGCCCAGTACGCGAGGCGCTCGCTGGCCGCCGTGCGCAACGACGTCTTGAAGACCTTGAGCCCGACGATCCACAGGGCGAGCAGCACGGAGGCGCCGTGCACGTTCGCCCACAGCCCGGTGATCGCGGCGGCCGCGGCCCCCTGCCACCAGCGGAAGCGGTGGCGCGGGCGCAGCAGGCGCAGCAGGCCGGCGAAGAACAGCAGGTCGAAGACGGCCGGCGCCTCGACGAAGCCCGCCCAGCCCGCGCAGGCGCCCAGCGCCAGCAGCGAGGCCGCGACGAGCGGGCTGCCGTGGTTGATCGGCAGCATCAGCGCGAAGGCCGCGGCCGCGGCGAGGCTCTTGACCGCGATGAGCGCCGACGGCGAGAACGAGTGGAGCTTGGCGGCCGCGACGTCGAAGAGCCAGGAATCCGTCGTCCACGGCGAGCCCGCCGAGCCGTAGCCGAACGGATCGACGCGCGGCAGCGCTCCGTCGGCGAGGATCTTCGCGCCCGTCTTCAGGTGGATCCAGGTTTCGGGCGCGTGCACCGAGCGCCACGCGAGGGCGAAGACGAACGCGAACAGCAGGGACTCGAGAGGCCAGTGCGGATGGTGGGGCTTCTCGTGCGCGTGCCCGTGATGCCCGTGCTTCTCGTGTTTCTCGTGCTTCATCGACCGGCCTATCCTACAAAATCGACGGCGCTACTCCCCGCCCAGATCGCCCCGGAGCCACAGCACGAACAGCAGGCAGGACAGAGGCGCCAGGCCGCGGACCGGAGAGCGCAGCGCGAGCAGCGCCGCGGCGGCGAGGAAGGCCGCGTCGACGG
Source organism: Elusimicrobiota bacterium (assembly GCA_023213235.1). Classification (GTDB taxonomy): domain Bacteria; phylum Elusimicrobiota; class Elusimicrobia; order UBA1565; family UBA9628; genus GWA2-66-18. The sequence goes on from CP096137.1 coordinate 3,330,854, forward strand.
GGTGCGCCGTGAGTCCCTTGGGGCGCGCGGCCGCGGCGCGCGAGGCGTCGACGCGCTCGCGCGCCGACGCGAGCTCGGCCTCGGGCAGCATGCGGTCCGAGAGGCGGTGAGCCGCGTCGTAGTGGTCGAGGGCATCGTCCCACCGTCCCTCGTCCTCCGCGATCTTGGCGAGCGTCATGCGCGCGGCTCCGTCGTCGGGGTGGGAGATCGCGCGGTCCTCGGCCGCCGCGCGGTCGGCGGAGCGGTCGCGCCGGATCGCCTCGACGACCTCCGCGCGCGGCTTGGCCGTCATCAGGGCCAGCAACGCGATGGAGGCCGGGGCCGCCCATAGAACCGCGGGCTTGGCGATCGACATGAGCCACGCCGCGACGGGGACCGCGAGCCCGAGAACCGTCATCCACAGCTCGGAAGAACCCTTTCTCGAGCCCCACGCCCACGCCGCCGCGAGGCTGGCGCACGCATAGAGCATGAGCCCGTGGCCGACGATGATGGCGAAAAAGTCCATCGCCCATAGCATACACCGCGCGCCGCGGATTCGCTACAATGCGCTCACCATGAATTTCGAACATACCGCCGAGCAGAACGACATCCGCGACACCGTCCGCAAGTTCGCCGAGGCCAAGATCAAGCCCCTCGCGCACGACCTCGACGAGAAGGAAGAATTCTCCGCCGACCTCACGAAGCAGATGGGCGACCTCGGCATCTTCGGTCTCATCGTCCCCGAGGAGTTCGGCGGCTCCGGCCTCGACTACACGTCCTACTGCATCGCCGTCGAGGAGCTCGCGCGCGTCGACGGCTCCCAGGCCGCCACGGTCGCCGCCGGCGTCTCGCTCGGCGTCGCCCCCATCCTCTACTTCGGCACCGACGCGCAGAAGAAGGAGTGGCTGCCCAAGCTCGCCTCCGGCCAGCACCTCTTCGCCTTCGGCCTGACCGAGCCCGACGCCGGCAGCGACTCGCGCGGCTCGCGCACCAAGGCCGAGCAGAACCCCGACGGCACCTGGACGATCAGCGGCTCGAAGATCTTCATCACCAACGGCTCCAACGACCTGACCGCGGGCGTCATCGTGCAGGCCGTCTCCAACCGCAACGAGGCCGGCGACCCCGAGTTCACGTGCTTCATCGTGCCCAAGGGCACGAAGGGCTTCACCTCCCGCCGCATGCACAAGAAGCTGATGTGGCGCGCCTCCGACACCTCGGAGCTGTACTTCGACAAGGTCGTCGTCCCCGACTCCGCGATCCTCGGCAAGCGTGGCACCGGCTCGCGCCAGATGCTCAAGACTCTCGACTCCGGCCGCCTCTCGATCGCCGCGATGGGCCTCGGCTGCGCCCAGGGCGCTTACGAGGCCGCGTTGTCCTACGCGCAGAAGCGCGTTCAGTTCGGCAAGCCGCTGTCCCGCTTCCAGGCGATCAGCTTCAAGCTCGCCGACATGGCGATGAAGATCGAGCACGCGCGCATCTTCCTGTATAAGGCCTGCTGGCTGCGCGACCAGAAGAAGCCCTTCGGCAAGGAGTCGGCGATGGCCAAGCTGTACTGCTCCGAGGTCGCCCAGTGGGTGGCCAACGAGGCCGTCCAGATCCACGGCGGCTACGGCCTCATGAAGGAGTTCGACGTCGAGCGCTTTTATCGGGATCAGCGGCTCCTCCAGATCGGCGAAGGAACCTCCGAGATCCAGCGCCTCGTCATCAGCCGCGCGATCGGCTGCTGACGCGCCCTCAAAAGAAGCCCCGGCGGGAATTCCCGCCGGGGCCGTTCTACGCCCCGGTCATTCGATCGCGATCTTGCGCGGCTTGGCCTGCTCGGCCTTCGGCAGCCGGATTTCCAGAACGCCGTTCTTCATCGACGCCTTGACCTTGGCCGCGTCGACTTCCGTCGGCAGCGCGAACGCGCGATAGAACTCCCCGCGCGGCAGCTCGCGGCGCACCCACGAGTCCTCGTCGGAGCCCAGCGGGCGCATGCGGCCGTTGATCACGAGGGTGTTCTCCTTGACCTCGAGGCCGACGTCGCCCTTGTCGAGGCCGGGGACGGCCGCGTACACGATGAGTTCGGCGTCCGTTTCGCGGATGTCGACCGCGGGCGACCACACCGTGGTGGGCCGCAGCGCGCGGCCGTAGAAGGGATGATCACCGAACACGCTCTCAAAGAGCCGGTCGAGGGTCGCCCGGTTCTCGTCGCGCGTCAGCATGATGTTCTTGTCGTCGTTCATTGGGATAGCCTCCTTTATCGATGATATTGGCAGTCTTCACTATCGACTGCCAGTATGATTATAACGCACGATTCCCGGGCTGTCAATATTCCCCGCACTCGCCCCCGATTTTACTGGCATCGCGCGGCAGGAATTGTCAGGATTGGCGCATGAGCGCGACCGCTCTTCCCATGGCCCACCTCGACATCGACTACCCGTCGCAGGACCAGACGATCACGTCGGCGACCTACACGATCCGCGTGGGCGCGCCCGAGAATCTCGCCTCGATGGAGATTTCCATCGACCGCGGACCCTGGAAGCCCGCGCGCCGCGCGTGCGGCTACTGGTGGTTCGACTGGGCGGGCTACTCCGGCGGCGAGCACGTCATCGTCGCCCGCGGCCAGCAGCGCGACGGCTCCCCGTCGGATCCACGCCGCGCCGCTGCGTCGTCACGAAGCGCTGAGCCGAAAGCGAAGCCCCCTCCCAGAATCGAACTGGGGTAGCTTGTTTACAAAACAAGTGCTCTGCCACTGAGCTAAGGGGGCGCGGAACGATTTTATCTTGTTTTTACTCGTGGAGGATTGACGCCGTCGCGTATGCCCGCTATCTTTCGAGCATGAAACGATTCGCCTGCCTCGCCGTCCTCTCCCTGCTCGCGTCCGGACCGGTCCCGGCCGCCGCGAACGACGACGCCGAGGAGGAGGAGCGGCAGGAGGCCCCGAGGACTCGGCCCCGAACGACGGGGCCGGCCACTCTCAGAACCGGACCGACCGCCCCGCCGGCATCACTCAGGGACGGACGGACGACACGCGCTCGCGTTCGACGACGAGCGGCGGCGGTCCCGGGGGCGCGAAGGCCGGCGGCGCGGACGCGGGCCTGCCGCCCGAACTGCGCGGCCTGCGCTGGCGCGTCTACGCCCGGCTCGCCGAAGTCCCCGGCCCCCGACGTACCGTGCGGCGCACGGCTTCGGCGACATGGGGCCGAACGAAGGAATCGCCGTCGGCTTCAAGACAGGGGCGGCCGGCCGCAACGGCCACTGCTCGATCTCCGAGTCCCCGGCGACGCGCAGCACCGGCCGCTGCTCGTGGAACGCCTGGATCTCCGCGACGCCCGGGGGCGCCGCTGACGGGCAACTGCTCGACGCTCGGCATCGGGAACGGCGGGGCCAACGTGGGTTGGGTGTCGACTCCGCCCTCCGTGGGAGCGAACGCGTGCGGCGTCAAAGCGTCGTCGACCTACTACTGCAACGTGGCGGGCTGCCGCGGCCTGATCGGCTCGCCGATGGGCGTCGAGGACTACTCGCTCGCCGAGGCGACGGCGCTCAATGTGGGAGCGTCCTGCAATCTTCCCGGCACCAGGGCGCTCGGCAGGCTCCAGGCGGACGGCTCCTGCAAGTGCGAGGACCGGACGTGCGAGGACCTCAATCGGATCTACGCGACCTTGCCGCGCTGCACCAACCAGGTCATGCGCGCGCCCGGCGCGACGACCTGCCTGAGCTGCGGCAGCATGTACCCGGCGGGCTGCGGCGCGCCGAACGTCGTGGTTCCGGACTGCTCCTTCGCCTGCCGTCCGTAACAGGCCCGTACTTTCGCGCGGCGGCTTCCCCTGTTATACTGCCGCCGTGATCAGGGCCCTGCTCGTCGCCGCGCTTCCCCTGTCGGCCGCCGCCGCGCCGGACCCGTCGTGCTCGCGGCGCTACGACAAGGAGCTCGAGATCCTGCTGCCGGCGTCCGTGCACGCGAAGCTCTTCGCGCTGCCCGGACCTCACGCGAAGGAGGCCGCGGCGTTCCTGCTCGCGCACGCGTCGCACACGCTGACGATCGGCGTGTCCGCGTCGAAGGCCTCCGCCCATCCCGAGCTGCCGATCATGAGCGACAACGCGATCATGCAGTTCATGTCGGGGCGCGGCTACTACCTCGCGCACGACCTGCTGCACGAACGCCCCGGCGGCGAGCGCCGGCTGGCGCGCGACCCCGCGGCTCTGGCCGAGCTCGCCGACATGCTGCTGCCGATCTGGGCTCACGAGATCAGCCACGGCCGCGTGCACGAGCGCGAGGTCCGCTGGCCGGTGAGCGCGACGCTCGAAGACGAGCTCATCGCCTGCCACGTCCAGGCGGCGTTCACCGCCGAGCTTCTCGCCGCGGACCCGCGGTACGCCGGGCTCGACGCCGTGTACCGCGCGCAGCGCGCGGCCGCGGGCGGCGGCCCGGCCGCCAAGCGGCGCTATCTTTCGATCGCGCCGACCAAGCGCCTCATCGTCCACGCCCTCGAGGTCGGGGCGGCGTCGACGGAGGAGTTCGAGCGCATGTACCGCCGCGCTTACGGCATGAAGGCGTCGCTGGCCGACCCGCTGACGGCCGGCCTGCGCCAGCACGAGGCGCGCCAGGAGTTCGCGCGCCTGCTCAAGCGCCTCGACCTGCCCGCGTCGCCGCAGAAGACGTCGGCCGAGGAACTCCTCGCCTACGGCGCGCCCGACGAAAAATACTGGCTCGAGCCCGAAGCCTCGCCCGCGGCCAAGCGCGACGCGGAGAGGCTTTTGGCGGAGCGGCGCGCCGAGCTGGATGCGATGCGGCCGGCGCTGCGGCGCTGGTTCGAGGCCGCGGCCGGCGCGCCGATCGACTGGACGAAGCTCGCGCCGCCGCGCGACGTGCCCGTCGGCGTGGCCCCGCCCGACGCCGGGCCCTAGAGCCGCTTGAAGGAGTAGCCCTTCGCGCGCGCGCCCGCGATGATCGCGGGCAGGGCCTCGACGGTGGCCGAGCGGTCGCCGCCCTCTCGAGCCTCGTCGCCGTCGTGCAGCAGGATGATCGCGCCGGGGCCGAGCTGGTCGAGCGTGCCCTTGGCGATCACGCCGGCGTCGAGCGAACCGTCATGTCCGCGCGCCGACCACAGCATCATGCGCATCCCGCGCTCGCGCAGAAGCTCGGGCACGGCGAAGCCGCGCACGCCGTAGGGCGGCCGGAACCAGACCGGGCGCTCGCCCGTGATGCGCTCGAGGACGTCCTGCGTGCGGTCGATCTCGGAGGCGATCGTCTCTCGGCCCGCGAGGTGGAGGTACGGGTGCGACCAGGTGTGGTTGCCGATCACGTGCCCCTCGTCGCGGATGCGGCGCACGAGGTCGGGACGGCGCTCCGCGGCCGAGCCGCACAGGAAGAAGGTCGCCTGGATGCCCTCGCGCTTGAGCAGATCGAGGACCTGGGCCGTATAAGGGGTGGGGCCGTCGTCGAAGGTGAGGACGGCTTCCATGGGGTCCGGCGAGCGCAGGACGGCCGGGGCCATCCAGTCGGACTGGGGAGAGGCCAGGCCGTGCGCCAGCACGCCGACGGCGGCGAGGGCGAACAGGGAGGCGAAAACGCCGATTCTCAGACGGTGGGTCTTCATCAGGGGGCCCCATAGTTTAACAGGTGTTTCGGTCACCGCGCCACAATAGGCCCGGGCCCACCCTCCCTATAGGTCCAAGGCCCCTGGGGGTCCCGTCGCCATCCCGGTACAATCCTGATAGGCCATGAACATGTCGCGAGCGCTGGCGATCCTTCTCAGCATCAGCCTCCCGGGCACTTCTTTTGCCCAGACCTATTCGGCCTCCCGCTCCGGCGCGTCCCCCGCCGGCGCGGCGGGAAGCGCGGGGACGATCCAGACGGCGCCGGCGGGCGTCGCCCTCCTGCCGATGTCCCTGCTGGCCCCCTCGCTCAACCCCGGCTTCGCGCCCGCCGTCTCCCCCGCCCTTCTCGCGATGCCCTCCGCCGTCTCCGCCGCCCCGTCGGCGATCGAGCTCGTGTCGGCGATCCCCGCTCTCCCCGCCGCATTGGCCCCCGTGAAGGCCGTCCCGTCCGCCGGCGAGGCGATGAAGCCGTCCGCGCCCGCGCTCCGGTCGGGCGTCCCGGCCGCCCCCTCGAAGGACGCCGCGGCGAAGACGCAGGATTCCTGGACCGCCAAGATCTCCGCCTGGTTCGACGGCGGCGCCGCGAAGAAAGACGACGGCCCGGTCGACCACGGCATTCTCAAGGCCTTCGTCGTCAAGCACGGCCAGCCGATGCGCGAGATCACCTTGGCCGAGGCCGCCGCGCACCGCGGCGCCTTCCGCCTGCTCACCGCGAAGAACGACCCGCGCGGCCTGTCGGCGTCGCACGCCGCGCAGTTCGGCGGCAAGGCCCGCGTCCAGCAGGAAGCGATCGCGATCGACTGGTCGCCCAAGGCCGTCGAGACCGCCGCCGCCGAGAAGGCCCCGGAGACGAAGGGCCTCAAAGCGAAGCTGCTCGCGCCCTTCCGCGAGGCGAAGTTCCTCGCCAAGGCCTTCTCCTCCTCGCTCGTCAAGCCGCTGCCCAGCGAAATCCTCGGCGGCCTCGCGACGAAGTCCTTCCCGCTCGTGACCTCGATCGGCGTGTACTGGGCGACGGTCGGCCCCGCGCATCCCGTCGCGCTCGGCGGCCTGATCGCGCTCAGCGTGTTCCAGGAGGTCTTCCACGGCTTCTACCTGAAGAGCTGGAACAACTTCCAGGAGACTTTGCGCCGCGCGCGCGGCTTCAACTACCAGATGTTCTTCAACCTCGCCTACATGCAGGGCTTCGGCACGCTGTACCGCCTGCTCTCGTGGACCGCGAACCCGGCGAGCGTGACCCCGCCGTGGTCGGTCCATTACTGGAAGGACATGGCCGTCATGTCCGTCGTCGGCACCTTCTTCGGCGTGCTCGGCTACAACGCCCTCAACGAGCTCTACGCCAAGGGCGCGATCAAGCGCTGGCAGCACTCCGGCATCCAGCAGCTGCGCGATCTGTGCTTCCTGCTCGCCGCGCCGTTCTTCGCGTCGGGCTCGATGACCGTCTTCTGGGCGATCTTCCTCTTTCAGCAGGCGCTCGACCTCGCGATCGCGATCTGGGCGGCGCGCGCCAAGACCCGCGAGGTCGTCTTCGTGACGAGCGACGCCGTCGCCGCCTCCCCGGAGTTCAAGGAGAAGTACCCCGAGGCCGGCGTCAAGATCGAGGCGGCACTCAAGCAAGCCGGACGCGCGGTCGTGGACAACCCGCTCGTGCGGTTGATGACCTGGCCGGCGCGCGCGCTGTGGAAGGCCGTCCGCGGAGGCAAGAAGTGATTCGTCGCCTGATCGCCGCCTCGCTCGCGCTGCTGCTCACGCCCGCGCTGTCCTTCGCGCAGGTCGTCCGACAGTCCGCGACCGCCGCCCCCGGCGTCGTCGGGTCGGTCGGCGCCTCCGTCGCCGCGCCCGCGCTCTCGCCGCTCTCGGCCCCGTCCGCGCTCGCGCCGTCTCTCGGCGTCGCGCCGCGCCTCGCGCTTCCGGCGCTGACGCCCGCGCCGGCTCTCGCCGCCGCGATCGCTCCCGCCGCGAGCAAGCCCGAGGCGGCCAAGCCCGTCGCGGCCGCCGCGGCTCTCCCGGTTGCCGCCGCCCTGAAGGCGGGCGTCCTGCCCGCGCCGTCGATCGAGGCGCCCAAGACCGCGAGCGAGATCGCCGCGCTCAAGCTCGCCTGGCAGGCCGCTCACGCCCTCGTCGAGCCCGTCCCCGGCGCGCCGGAGACCCTGGCCGAGGCCCCGATCTCCGAGACTCCGAAGCGCGAGTACACGGCCTCGCCCGCCGACTGGCGCGACGAGATCCTCCACTTCATGCTGCTCGACCGCTTCGCGCGCTCCGGGAAGGGGCGGCCTCACGGCGACCTCAAGGACGGGAAATCCCGTCACGGCGGCAACCTGCGCGGCGTCATCGAGAAGCTCGACTACCTCAAGAAGTCGGGGATCACGACGCTCCTGCTCTCCCCGTCAACCAGAACCAGGCCGAGTCCTACCACGGCTACGCGCCCGTCCACATGCTCGCGATCGACCCGCGCATGGGCACGATGGAGGACTTCAAGGAGCTCGTCGCCGAGGCGCACAAGCGCGATCTGAAAGTGGTGCTCGATTGGGTGCTCAACCACTCGGGCCCCGTCTTCGAGTACAAAGAGGGCTCGCAGTGGCGCGGCCTCGAGGGCCAGCCTAAGGAGATCGGCGAGTGGACCGAGACCTTGCTGCCCAAGGATCTGAAGGACCCGAAGCACTTCACGCGCCGCGGCGTCATCGACAACTGGGGCGATCACGCGCAGGCGACCAACGGCGACTTCCCCCGAACTACCGCCACTACGCCTCCGACAAGAAGGAGACGGCCGACGTCCTGATCCACATCGCGAAGTGGTGGATTCAGGAGACCGACATCGACGGCTTCCGCGTCGACGCCGTGCGCCACATCGCCCCCGGCTTCGTGCCCGTGTTCTCGAAGGCGATCAAGGAGTACGCGGCGTCGATCGGCAAGACGAACTTCTTCCTCGTCGGCGAGAACTCGACGGGCGTCGACGCCGACCTGGTCCCGCACCTCACGTCAGACGGCCTCGACAGCGCGTTCGGCTACCCGGCCTACCGACGCGAAACCTACGCCCTCCACGGGAAGGCCCCGACGAAGGCGCTCGAGGACAGCTTCCTCAAGACCGCCGCGGCCCTCGGCGCGACGGCCTCGCGCGTGCTGCGCTTCATCGACAACCACGACGTCTACCGCTTCCTGCGCATGGGCGAGCCCGAGGCTCAGCTCAAGGTCGCGCTCGCGTATCTGCTATTCTCGGTCGGCATTCCGATGACCTACTACGGCACCGAGCAGGGCTTCCGCCAGGACACCGACCGCTTCGACCCCGAGGGCCCGGATCATCCCGCCGACCCGCGCAACCGCGAGGACCAGTTCGCCGAGGGCGAGTTCAAGTCCGAAAGCTCCAAGGGCGACAAGTTCGACGAGACGAACCCGATGTTCCAGTGGCTCGCCAAGCTCGCCGGCGTGCGCAAGGAGTACGCCGCGCTGCGCCGCGGCGAGCAGCATATCCGCTGGTCGAGCGAGTCGTCCTCCGGCGTCTTCGCCTTCAGCCGCGTCCACGACGGCCGGGAGGTGCTCGTCGTGCTCAACACGAGCGCCGAGGACCAGCTCGAGGAGATGTGGGTCGACTCCGGCCTGACGCCCGCCGGCACCCGCCTCGTCGACGCGCTCGACTCGTCGTACTCGCTCTCCGCCAAGCCCGTCGACGGCGGCTCCAAGGCCCGCGTCTACGTCCCCGCCCACGGCGTCCGCGTGATGGTGCGTGCGAAGTAAGGCGCTTCCGGGCTGGGCCGGGAAGGTCCTCTACCTCGTCCTCCTCGACCGCTTCGCCGACGGCGATCCCTCGCGCAACGACTTCGGGCGCGACGAGTACTCCCCACCGACCCGGAGAAGTTCCAGGGCGGCGACCTCGAGGGCCTGCGCCGCCGCCTGCCGGCCCTCAAGCGCCTGGGCATCGACGCGGTGTGGCTCACGCCGCCGACTCACGGCCAATGGGTCAACCCGACGATCCCGACCCGCGGCTACCACGGCTACTGGCCCTACGACTTCACCGCCGTCGACCCCCACTTCGGCACGCTCGAGGACTACCGCCGGATGGTCGCCGACGCCCACGCGCTCGGCATGAAGGTCATCCAGGACATCGTCGTCAACCACACGGCCAACTACTTCACCGTGACCGCAGAGGGTTACGATCCGAAGCACCCCGAGCGCAACTGGCGCCCGATCCCCGGCGCGTACCCGCCGGACGGCGAGTCCAAGGCCCCGAACGACCCCGTCTTCCGCATGAACGACGCCCGCGACCCCGCGCACCGCAAGGCCGGCGTCTACAACTTCACGCCCAACATCGCCGACTACCGCGACCGCCGCCAGACGCTGACGCACGCGATGGGCGATCTGGACGACATCAATCTTGAGAATCAAAGCGCCGCTCGCAGGATGCGCGAGATCTACCGGTTCTGGATCGAGCAGATCGGCGTGGATGGGATGCGGGTCGATACGGTCTATTACACTCCCGAGGCGTTCTATGACGAGTTTCTCCGTCGATCAAGTCCCTCGGATCCGGGTCTCAAGCCGTTCGCGGCCGGCAGAGGCAACCCTGAATTTTTCGTTTTCGGCGAGGTCTGGTCCTACGACTACAAGGCGATAGGCAGGTATCTCGAGGGGCCGAAAGGCGCCCGTCTCGACTCCGCCGTCGACCTGCCCCTCAATGAGGCCCTGAATCAAGTCTTCTTTAGAAAAGCCGCGACCGACCACATGAAGGTCCCGCTCGCCGCCGCCAAGCGCAACCCCGAGCTGTGGGTCACCTTCGCCGACAATCACGACGTCGAGCGCGTCTACGCGCGCGGCACCGTCCGCGCGGCGCGCCAGTGCCTCGCCGCTCTGTTCACGCTGCCGGGCCTGCCCTGCGTGTACTACGGCACCGAGGCCGGCCTCACGGGCGCGCGCGAGCAGATGTTCGAAGACTCGCTCGCCGACGCGGGCCGGCCGGAGAACAAGTTCCTCAAGAAGCTGATCTCCCTGCGCAAGGCGCATCCGGCGCTCTCGACGGGCACGGCCGAGGTCGACGAGTCGGGCTCGTCGTGCGGCATCCTGGCGTACACGATCAAGGAAGGCAAGAGCCGCTACCGCGTGGTGTTCAACACCGCTCCGGAGAAGCGAGCCTATTCTCTCCCGGGCAGGGGCTCGGGGACGAAGGCCCTGCTGGGCTCCGACGCGGTCGAGCTCGGTTCCGTGCTGACGATGCCCCCGAGTCGTTCCTGATCCTCGATGAAAGCCGCGCTCCCGTGAAGTCGTCCGCGGCCTCGGCGCCCAGGCTCCTGCTCAAGGGCCCCGGCCCGTTCAAGGAGCCCTTCCCCGTCCGCTTCACGCTTCCGCCGGGCGGCAAGGTCAAGAAGCTCGAGCTGCTGTGCGACGACGATCTCGAGCGCCGCCGTCTCGTGAAGGACCCGAAGTCGGGGATCCTCACCGCCGACCCGGAAATTCTCGGCGGAGGCAAGCGGAGGCTCCGTCTTCTCGCGACGGGCCCCGGCGGCGCGAAGACCCTGTCGAAGGCCGTCGACGTCGACCTGCGCTGCTGCGACCGCCTTCTCGCCGAGCGCGGCGTCCCGCCCGCCAACAAGGGCGGTTTCGGCGGACGCCGCCTGCGCGCGCCGACGGAAGCCAGCTACGACGGCCAGCTCTCGCTCGAGCGCGTGCGCGTGTGCGCGCGCGGGCGCGACCTGAGGATGGAGCTGCTGATGAGCCGCGTGACGGACTCGTGGAACCCGCCCGAGGGCTACGACCACGTCTACTTCGGCGTCTTCTTCGAGTTCCCCGGGCGCTCCGGCCTCGACGCGCTGCCCAAGCTCGGGGCGCGGGTTCCCGGCTTCCGCTGGGATGCCGGCTTCCTGCTCTACGGCTGGGGCTCGCGCTCGTTCTCGGCGCGCGGCTCGGACTCCGCGAAGTACGGCCCGCCTCTGCCCGGCGAGGTCAAGCAGGGCGCCGATCCCGCGCGCCGCACGGTCAAGTTCCTCTTCTCGGAGCGCTGCTTCGGCAAGCTGAAATCCTTCGCGGGAGCGCGCGTGCTCATCACCACGTGGGACGGCTACCTGGGCGAGCTGCGCGCGCTCTCGGCCGCTCCCGAGGACTGGGCGTTCTCGGTCGCCGACGGCGGCCCCTCGACGCTCCCAAAATTTACGATCATATCCTCCTCGAGCTATGAGCGAAGGCGAACTGGTCGTACTGGCGCGCGACGTGACCGAGGGCGGGGCCCTCGTCCGCGCCTACTTCGCGTGCCCCGCCTCCGGCTCCCCGAAGCGCGTCGTCTCCGCCGCCGAAGTCCCCGACGCGGCCGTCGTCCTCTTCCTGATCCAGCCGACCAAGACGTACTCCGAGGGCATGGGCGGCGGCGGCGCCGAGCGCTCTCCCGAGGATCGCGCGTTCTGGCGCGCGCTGTCGGCGCGCTTCGGCGCCAAGGCCCAGTGCCACCTCATCGGCTACGACGAGGCCGGCGGCGACTCCGGGCCGCGTTCCTTCGCCGAGTTCCATCCCTCGATGCTGCGCGACGTCCCTCGCCTGCTGCGCGAGCAGTGGACGGTTCCCAACCGCCAGGACTACATGTACCTGGCGACGAAGACGTTCGGCTTGAATTTGATCGTCCGGCTGTTCTTTACGGTCAAGGCGGTCAAGTCCGGCGACTTGCAGATGCTCCGGGCCGTCTGCTCTTTGTCGTGGTATCAGTTTCAGGACACGATCTTCACGGTGTTCGGCCAGACCTACATGAAGTTCCTGGGCCGCATGACGGGGATGCTGAGAATCGGACCTCTCTGGCTGGGCGATCTTTCATTCGTCTACGTCCAGCTCTGCTTCTTCGAATTTTTGAACCGGCTCGTGCTCGGGCCATTGGGTGAGAATCCGCTGGTGTACACGTGGTCCGGCATAGGCCTCATTTTCGTGAATATCATCCAGGGCATGATCTCCGGCGGCCCGCTCATCCCCGCGATCAACAAGGCCCGCCGCGCCGGCGCGATCAGCCACTCGACGATGATGCACTGCTACCAGCTCTCGAGCCTGACGATGCAGTTCGGCCTGTTCGCCTCCTTCGGCTACCAGTACTTCTACTTCCTGCTCACGACGGCGACGCTCGTCGTCTCGTGGGGCGGCTACGCCGTCTTCAGCGCCTTCTACCAGGACCCGCCGCGCGTCGCCGCCGACGCCGCGAAGGCCGACCGCCTCCTCGCCGCGACCAAGCTCGCCGGGGCTTAAATGGCCCGCATCGTCCTGACGACGTTCGGCTCCCACGGGGACCTCAACCCCTTCCTCGCGATCGGCCTCGGGCTCAAGCGCCGCGGCCACGACGCCGTCCTCGCCGCCGCCGAGGGCTATCGCGCCGACGCGGAGCGCCTCGGGCTCGGCTTCGCGCCGGTCCGCCCCGACCTCGACAAGAGCGACCTCGAGACGTTCCGCCGCGCGCTCGATCCCAAGCGCGGCTCGGAGGTCGTCGTGCGCGAACTGATGATGCCCAAGGTGCGCGAGAGTTACGAGGACCTCGACAAGGCGACGGCCGGCTGCGACCTGCTCGTCACGCACGTCCTCACCTACGCGGGGCCGGTCCTCGCGCAGAAGAAAGGGCTCAAGTGGCTCTCGACCTCGCTGCAGCCGCTGGCGTTCTTCTCCTCTTATGATCCTCCCGTGGTCCCGCCCGCCCCGTGGCTGTCGGTCCTGCGTCCGCTCGGCCCCGGCTTCCACAGGCTCATGCTCGGCGCGATGAAGCGCGTGTCCTACCCGTGGGGCGACGAGGTGCGCGCGCTGCGCCGGAGCCTCGGCATGGACGACGGGCTCGACCCGATCTTCGAGGGCCAGTACTCGCCGCACGGCACCCTCGCCCTGTACTCGTCCCTGTTCGGCCCGGCCCAGCCCGACTGGCCCGCCGGCGTCGTCCACTGCGGCTTCCCGTTCCACGACGAGGACCTCGGCGGCAAGGGCCTCGATCCCGAGCTCGTCGGCTTCCTCAACGAGGGGCCCGCGCCCGTCGCCTTCACGCTCGGCTCGGCGGCGGTGATGATCGCCGGCGACTTCTACGAGCGAGCCGCGGAATTCACGAAGGCGCTCGGCGTGCGCGCCGTCCTGCTCGCCGGCGAGGCGGCCGTCTCCCTGCCGCGCTCGAAGAGCGTATTCCCCGCGGCCTCCGCTCCGTATCACACCTTGTTCCCGCGCTGCGCGGCGATCGTCCACTCCGGCGGCATCGGCACCACGGGCCAGGCCCTGCGCTCCGGCGTCCCGCAGCTCGTCGTGCCCGTCGCGCACGATCAGTTCGACAACGCCGCGCGCGTCGCGCGCCTGGGCTGCGGGCTCTGGTCGTCGCGTCAACGCCTGTCCTCCGACCTCGCGCGCCTGCTCGCCGACCGGCTCGCGCACCACCGCGCCGCCGCCGTCGGCAAGGCCGTGCGGACCGAGAACGCGGTGAAGACGGCGTGCGACGCGATCGAGCGCGCGTTAACCTAAGTTAACGACGGACGCCGGCCGCGCGTGATATCGTGAGGGCATGATCATTTCCCTCTCCGCCTTCCTTCTGCTCTTCGCCTCCGCCTCCTCCGCGCAGACGCTCGAGGACGCCTACGCCCAGGCCGAGGGCCGTATCGTTCCCGCGTCCCGGACGTGCTGGTCCCGCGGCGAGTCCGCTGCCGCCGACGCGGCGGGCATGCCGAAGACCGTCTGCATCGACTCGATCAAGGTCGAGGGCAAGATCGCGTCGATCTCGGGCATGGCCGTCTTGGCCGGCGGCGCCCAGCGCGAGCCGCTGACCGGCGCCCGCCCGGTCTCCGGGGCGGCGGGGTCTTCTTGGACGACGGTGTTCCACTGGGAGGCCGGCAAGGGCGAGTTCGACGAGGAGAGCGTCTTCCAGGTCTCCTTCAAGCTCGAGAACGGCGCGGTCGTCCCCGGCTCGCTCAAGCCGATCGCCTTCCACCAGTGCCCCGAGCGCGGCTGCTCCTACGCCTGCGGCGTGACCTCGGTCGAGTTCAAGTAGTTGCTGATCGCGGCGTTGATCGTCCTTCTCTCGCGGCTCCTCTCCCGAAATTGATAGGCTGTCGCGCATGAAAGACCGCATCACGCCTGATTTCATCGCCGCGATCCCCAAGTCCGACCTCCACCTCCACCTCGACGGCTCCTTGCGTCTGAAGACGCTCATCGAGCTCTCGCGCGAGGCGAAGGTCAAGCTGCCCTCCTTCTCCGAGGCCGGCCTGCGCAAGCTCGTCTTCAAGGAGACCTACAAGGACCTCCCGGACTACCTGCACGGCTTCATGTACACCTGCGCGGTGCTCCCGGACCTCGAGAACCTCGAGCGCGTGGCCAAGGAGCTCGTCGAGGACAACGCCGCCGAGGGCGTGCGCTACATCGAGGTCCGCTTCGCGCCGCAGCTGCACGTGACGGCGACCACCGGCGTGCGCGACGTCGTGCGCGCGGTCGCCGCGGGCCTCGCGGCCGGCGCCAAGGCGCACAACAACTCCAAGGCGGTGAAGTCGGGCGAAGACGTCGAATTTCATTTCGGCATGATCCTCTGCGCGATGCGCCGCTTCAAGAAGGGCATGTCGCCGTACTTCGCCGACATGCTGCGCCTCATGGAGCACGCGCCCAAGGACGAAGTGTACGCGGCCGCGTCCCTCGAACTCGCGCGCGCGGGCGTCGAGCTCCAGCAGGAAGGACTGCCCGTCGTCGGCTTCGACCTCGCGGGCGAGGAGGCCGGCTACCCGCCGGCCGACCACTGGGCCGCCTACCAGTACGCTCACAATCACTTCATCCGCAAGACCGTGCACGCCGGCGAGGCGTACGGCCCGGAGTCGATCTGGCAGGCCGTCACGCAGTGCCACGCCAACCGCATCGGCCACGGCACCTTCCTCTTCGCCCACGACATGGTCGTCGACCCGAAGATCGAAGACCGCAAGAAGTACGTCGAAGACCTCGCGAACTATCTCGCGAGCCAGCGCATCGGCATCGAGGTCTGCGTCACGAGCAACCTGCAGACCATCCCGTCGCTGAAGTCCCTCGCGAAGCATCCGATCCGCCAGATGATCGACCACGGCCTCTCGGTGTCGATCTGCACGGACAACCGGCTCGTGTCGAACACGACGGTGTCCCGCGAGATGGAGCTCGTCTGCGAGCACGCGAAGGTCACGCGCGTCGAGCTCAAGCGCCTGATCATCGCCGGCTTCAAGGGCGCGTTCTTCCACGGGACGTTCGAGCAGAAGCGCGCCTTCGTGAAGGCGGTCTCCGCCCGCTACGACGCGCTCGCCGCGAAGCACTTCCCGGCGCCGCGGGGCTGAGCATGGCGATTTTGATCGAAACCCCGACCATCATCGAGGCCGCGGGCAACAAGCCCAAGATCATCCGCGAGCTCGTCGGCCGCGTGAACACGAAGACCGAGCAGGCGAGCGTGGCGCGCATGTCCTCGCCCGCCGGCTGGGTGGAACCCGGCCAGACGCCGGAGTTCGACGAGTACACGCTCGTGCTCTCCGGATCCCTGCAGGTCGAGACGCGCGACCGCACCCACATCGTGAAGGAAGGCCAGGCGATCATCACGCCCAAAGGCCAGTGGGTCCGCTACTCCACGCCGCACGGCCCCTGCGAGTACGTCGCCGTCTGCGTCCCCGCCTTCTCCCCCGCCACCGTCCACCGCGACGAGTAACCCGTAACGAAGGGGACAGGCACTTTCGTTACGCGCGTCAGCGCGGTTCGTTCGGGACGTAGGGGCGGGTCGTTCCGTCTGCGTTGAGCACGACCGCCTCGGGCGGGTGAAGAACGGTGTTCGAGCCCGTGAAGAACAGCACGATCTTCACCCGGCTCCAGCGTCCCGGCTCGCGGCGGATCGCCGCGGTCAGCGCCTCTCGCATCTTCTCGTAGTTCTCCCACGTGTCGTCGGAGAAGCCGATCGTGTGCGGCCCGCCGTCCTCGGCAGGAGCCGCGGCCTGCAGGGAGTCGGCGAACTCGGCCATCAGCTCGGCCTTTCGCTCGGCGGTGCGATAGGTGCCGCCGACGCCGTGAAGATTCTCGACTTTCGGCAGATATCGAATATATCCGGCCGATTGCAGATATCGAAAACCGTCGAGAAGCTGCTCGGAGGAATGCTGGCGCGCGGTCAGGACGTACATGCGCTCGGCGAGCTTGGGATCGGACAGCGCGCGGACCATCGCGCCCCAGCTCGGGCCCTGCCACTCGGAAGGAGGCAGGTTCTCGACCGCGTATTTGAGGTCGGCGGCGAACCTGTCTCCCATGAACTCACGGAACGACGCCGCGCCGCGCAGTTCGTAGTCCGCGAGGTTCTCCCCGCCGTAGACGAAGTCGGAGCCGATCTTCTTCTCGATGACCGCGAAATGCGCCGTGGGAACGGCGAGTTCCGTTCCGTTCGTTCTATTGAAGAGAATGATTCTGGTCGGGAAGCCGGGGCCGAAGGCGTTGCCGTCGAGATCGAGCACGTAGGAGACGATGAGAGAAGGAGCCGCCTCGGCATCGGCGGCGACTCCCGGCTTGACCCAGTCGACGAGGGTCCGGCGGAGCTGGCCGAGAGGATTCGGGCGCTCCGGCGTCGAAGCCGCGGCCGCGACCGGAGCGAGCGCGACCGGAACCGGTGAGGCGGGCAGGACCGGCACGGCGAGCGACGGCGCGAGCGAAGGCGTCAACGACGCCGGCGCCGGCATGGCGAGGGACGGCGACGCGGGCGCGGAGACGGACGGAACCGGAGACGGAGCGGACGCCAGCGCGAGCGCGGTCGCGAGGCGGATCACGTCAGCGGCGCGACCAGGCGCCGAAGGACTCGGACTGGCCCTTGAAGCGCAGGCCGAGCTCGATCGACTCGAGCGTCTGGTCGAGCGTCTTGCGCGCCATCTCGATCTCGTTGGCGGGGTCGCGGAAGAACGTCCCGACTTCATTCTTCCACGACTCGGACACGAGTCCCGCCGCGGCGCCGACGACGCGCGTGCCGCCGCGAGGCCCGAGCTTGGCCGACAGCGCCTTCCAGTTGGCCTTCACGAACGCCCACGCGCGCTCGCGCGTCGCGGGGTTGCCGAGCAGCCAGACGTAGGGCATCCACGCGTCCTGCGCGCGGATCTCGTCGGACAGCGTCATGCCGAGGTAGCGGTCGAGCAGCTCGGGCGAGCTGAACTCGGCCAAGGCGCGCAGCATCAGGCTCTTCTGCTCCGGCGTCTTCGGCGCGGCGAGGCGCGCGCGGAACGCGTCGAACAGCGCGGGGTCGTTGCGGCGCGCGGCGGCGGTGAGAATCACGGGCGCGATCGCGGCGTCGAGCGTCGCGGGATCGGCCAGGTACTTCCCGAGGCGCGCGTTCACGGCCGCCTGGTCGAGCGCCTTCGGCGCGAGCAGGGCGATCGCGTTGAGGACGGTCGGGCGCGTCATCGTCGCTTCCTGGTCCTCGCCCTTGCGCTTGTCCCAACCGAGCTTTTTGAGCGGCGCCGCGAAGAAGTCCGCGGCGAAGACGCCGAGGGCGTCGCGCTCGGTTTCGGTCGCGGCGAGCTCCTGGCGGATCGTCTTCAGGTACGCGAAGGCGTCCTCGATGATCAGGCGCGACTCGTCGCCCTTGAAAGAGGACAGCGACTTCAGAAAGGTCTCGACGGGGAGATTGCCCGCGCGGACCTGAGCCCACAGATTGTTGAGCAGTCCGGCGCGCTCGACGGCGGAAAGCTCGGATCGCCGCGCGAGCACCGCCGACAGCGAGGCCGCGTCCAGGGAGAAGCGGTAGTAGCCGAGCTCGCCCGCGTTCGGATAGAGCCACTCGAGCTCGCCCTTGCCGGGCAGCTCGACCTTGGCCGTGCGCTTGTCGAGCAGAACCGAGGCGACGCGCGCCTTCTTCTCGCCCTTGAGCTTGTACGTCGCGACGACCGGGATCGACCAGATCGTGTCGGACTTCAGATTGAACGCGGAGAAGCGCTCCTGCTTGAGCGAGAGCGTCCGGCCCTTCGCCGAGACGCTCACGAGAGGCACGCCGCCCTGCGTCAGCCAGCGGTTCATCATCTTCTCGACCGGCTTGCCGGAGGCGCGCTCGAGCTCGCGGGCGAGATCCGAGGCCTCGGCGTTGCCGTAGGCGAACTTCTTCATGTACGCCTGGATGGCTTTGCGGAAGGCCTTCTCCCCGACGTAGTTCTCGATCATGCGCAGCAGCGCGCCGCCCTTCTGGTACGACATCGGGTCGAACTGGGCCTGGATCTCGGCGGGCGTGGCCGCGTCGGAGCGCACGGGACGCGTGCCGGGCAAAGAGTCGATCGACAGCGGCGAGCGCTTGCCCTGGTCGAACTCGTCCCAGACCTTCCAGTCGGGCTTCCAGGAGTCGACGACCTTGTAGGCGACCCAGGTCGCGAAGGCCTCGTTGAGCCACAGGTCGTTCCACCACCCCATCGTCACGAGATCGCCGAACCACATGTGGGTGATCTCGTGGGCGACCACCTCGGCGACGCGGCGCTTGGCGGCGTCGGAGGCCGTCTTCTCGTCGACGAGCAAGGACGTGTCCCGGTAGAGGATCGCGCCCCAGTTCTCCATCGCGCCGGACGCGAAGTCGGGAGCGGCGACCATGTCGAGCTTGGGCAGCATGAACGGAATGCCGAAGTACTTGTTGAGATACGTCAGCGCCTTCTCTCCGGCGTCGAGCGCGAATTTCGCCTGTCCGATCTGATCCGGCGCGGCCCAGACGGTGAGCGTGGTCTTGCCGACCTTGCGGGAGATCGGAACGACGCGGGCCGCGAACACGGCGAGCAGATACGACGACATCCGGGCCGTGGGCTGGAAGGCGACCGTGCGGCGGCCGCCGGAAACCGTGTCGGACTCCTTCGGCATGTTCGAGATCGGAGTGAGGCCCTCGGGCACCTCCATCGTGAGCTTGAACGACGCCTTGAAGGCCGGCTCGTCGAAGGACGGGAGGACGCGGCGGGCGTGCGTGGGCTCGAGATGCGTGAACGACCACGCCTCGGCCTTGTCGCCGTTCTTGCCGCGCGACTTGTAGAGGCCGCGCATGAGCTCGTTCATCTTGCCGGCGTACTCGATCTCGACGACGGCCGCGCCCTTGAGCGGGGCATCGAGCGGGATCGTCACCGTCTCCGCCTTGGGGTCGACGATCGCGCGCGAGACGTCGATCGCGCGGCCCGCGACGGTGATCTTCGTGAAGGTCAGGTCGAGGGAGTGCAGCACGAGGGAGGACTGGGACTTCTTCACGTCGAGAGCGATCGCGACCTTGCCGGTGAATGCGGCGTTCTCCGGGTCGAGCGAGAGCGTGAGATCGTAGGAGCGCGGAGCGACGGCCTTCGTCAGGCGGCCCGAGGACGGCGGCAACGCGGGGGCCCCGGCCGCGGGCGAGCCCGCGGGAACCTCGTCGCCCGCGCAGGCGGCGCAGGAGTGGCCGGGCTTGGAGGCGTCGAAGTGGAGGCCGAGCGTCTCGGCGGACGCGGCGGGCGTCTTCGCGAGGCCGGCGGAAAGGGCGTTGATCTGTTGTTTGGCCATGTTAATAGTTGAAGGCGCCATGACTGACGGCGCCGGGATCGGGATGAGGGGCACGGCGATGGAAGGCGCCGCCAAAGGCGAGACGGAAAGAGTAGGAGAAACCGACGGGAGAGTCAAAGACGGGGCGGTCACGGGAGAAATAGAGGGAACGGAGAACGGAATGACGGATGGGGAACCCGCGGGAAGCACGACTCGTGTCTGAGCGAACGACGACAACGGAAGAGAACCCGCGAGAGCGACGGCAACGAACCTGTTCATAGGCCGATTAAACGTAAAAAATCAAAATCCGAATGGGACAAAGGGGCTTCGAGGGCCCAGACTTAGGGCCTAAGGGACCCGCGCGAGGACCCAAGAAAACGTAGACCCCTTTCCTGGAGCCGGCTACCCCTGAGGACTCATTCGTAATTACAAACTCACGGGTATACTCAACGACATGATCAAAACCGCTCTTTCCCTTTATATCACCCTTCTTGTGACGGTTTCTCCCGTCGCCGCCCAGATGCAGGAGGGCGCTTCCGCCGGTCGCGCGGGCACGACCCCGATCGGAACCGCCGGAATCAACACCGCCGCGAGCCCCAGCGCTCTCCCCGCCCTGCCCGCCGCTTCCGCCGGCCTGACCTCGGCCCTGGCGCCCTCCGTCGCCCCGGTCGTCTCGCTGCTCGAGGCCGCCGCCCTCAAGCCCGAGTCCCTGCGCGCGCTCGCGGCAAACCCGTCGCCGGCCGCCGTCTACGCCCGGGCCCTCGTCGCCGCTCCCGCCGCCCCGGCCGCCGTGCGCGCCGAGGCCGTGAAGGCGCTCGGCGAGGCCGCCGTCCTGCGCCTCGAGGCCGCCGCCGGAACCATGAACCGCGAGGCCGCCGGCACGCCGCGCGCCTCCGCCGTCCTCAGGACCGTCGCCGCCGAGTTCGCCGCGCTCGAGAACCGCGCGCCCGAGACCCTCGCCGCCGGCGAGACCCGTCCGGCCAAGTCCGTCCTCTCCGCCCCGAAACGGGCGTGGCGCGCGGTGAAGACCGTCGCCGCGGCCGCCACGATGGCCGTCACGATGGCCGTCGCGTCCCCCGCCGTCCACGCGCAGGACGCGCGGGCCATCATTCCCGGCTTCAACCCGACGTCGATCATGGCGCAGGCCGGCGCGAACCAGTCGCAGGCCGAGGTTCTCCACGTCCGCGACATCAACGAGGCGATCGCCAAGTGGACGCCGAAGACGAAGCTCATCATCATGGGCAACCCGGGCCTCGACGCCTCCGCCCAGCGCTCGCTCATCGAGTTCCTCGCCGACAAGCACTGGACCGTCATCGTCGCCGAGAGCGCCTCCGGCATGAGCTACTCGGACAACTCCGGCACGTGGCACGGCAAGGAGGCCCTCGAGTTCGGCTCGAGCCACGGCATCTTCCGCAAGGGCGGCTTCGCGGGCCAGACCGACGCCGTCAGCGGCCTCGCCGACGGCACGATCTTCATCATCAGCATGCAGGACCGCTACCTGCACCTGCACAACTCCGAGGCGCAGCGCCTCAACGGCCTCGACGGCGAGCGCAACTTCGCCGGCAACCTCGACCAGTGGGCCAAGGCCCGCTTGCGCGCCGGCGGCGACATCCAGGGCGCGATCAAGGAGACCGTCGCGAACATCGACGCGCGGCTGCAGTCCGCCGTCGCGTCCGCCGCCCAGAGCGCGAAGTCGACGGTCGCGTCGGCCAAGTCCGACGTCGACGAGTACGCCCGCGTCCGGGAGTCCTTCGTCCGGACGCACGGCTCCGCGGCCGCGACGACCGGCGCCGCCGACCTCGCCGCCCTGCGCGCGAAGCTCGCCGCGGCGGACAAGGCGCTCGCCGCCAAGAATCCCTCCGAGGCCGCCCGTCTGGCCTCCGACGCCTCTTCGATCGCCCGCGCCGCGACGTCGCAGATGTCCGGCTACGAGACGAACCACGCCTCCGCCAAGGCCTCGATCGCCTCCGTCCGCTCCGAGATCGACGCTCTCGAGAAGGCGTCCGCCTCCTTCCTGAAGGCCCACCCGAAGGCCAACGGCGACATCGCCCGCCCCGACGTCCGCGCCATGCGCGAGAAGCTCTCGAAGGCCGAGTCCGCGCTCGCGGGCAACCCGTCGGGCGCCGCCTCCGCCGCGCAGTCGGTCGCCTCCGAGGTCCGCCGCGTGCAGGCCGCGCTCGCCGAGCACGCCGCCGGCGCCGGCCAGATCGCCGCGCAGGAGAAGATACTCTCCGATCTCGAGGGCCGGGAGCGCGCGGGCGCCGCCTCCGGCGACCTCGTGACGGCCAAGCAGTCGCTGCGCGAGGCGCGAGAGCAGCACGAACTCGGCTCCTCGCAGTGGGCGTCGCAGCTGCAGTCGGCCAAGTCCGCGCTCGCCAACGCCGAGCGCTCGATCTCCGACGCCGACGCCGCGGCCGCGGCGGCCGCGTTCTGGAGCATGTTCCTGATGATCGCCCTCGGCGTGCTGACCCTCGGCACGTCGCTGACGCTCAACTTCTTCGCCCGCCGCGCCCGCAAGAAGGCGCTCGCCGAGCTCGCGAAGTGGGACGCGATCCTCGAGGCCAAGCTCGACACGGTCATCGACCAGCTCGACACGCGCATGGACGTCTACGTGGGCGCGATCTCCGGCGAGAAGTCCCGCGGCTGGGAGGACGAGACGGCCGCCGCCGCCGCCAAGGTCCGCCAGGACGCCGGCCGCGCCAAGCTCTATCTCGCGCTCGCCCGCTTCATCCACGACAAGGCGACCGCGCTCGCCCGCCCCAAGGCGTTCTCCTGGGGCTGGACCGTCAACACGTTCTGGCCGTCGCGCTACAAGAAGGCCGAAAGCCTGCTCGCCAAAGAGAACCTCGCGTTCGAGCCGAAGGACGGCTTCGGCGAGCTCTTCGAGAAGAAGGGCGACTGGCGCGAGGACCTCTACGGCGACGCGACGCAGTACGAGGGCTTCTCCGACAACTTCGACTCCGTGATGGCGAAGTTCAACGCGGCGTCGAAGTCCGCGGTCGCCGCCCTCGACGAGATCGAGAAGGCCTCGACCGGCTACGGCGCGGCGTTCGACGCCACCGAGGCCGCGATCGCGGCCGCCGGCAAGAAGGCCGCCGAGGCCGCCGCCGGCGCGTTCTTCAAGGTCGAGGCTCTCGGGTCCGAGATCCTGCCGAAGGCGTCGGAGACGCTCGCCGCCGCCCGCGCGAAGGCCGCCAAGAACCCGGTCGGCGCGATGAAGGGCCAGGGCGCCCATGCCGAGCGCATGGCGGCCGACGCGAAGGCGCTCTCCGAGCTCGCGCTCACGATGCGCGAGGGCGAGCTCTCGACGACGGATCCCGTCGTCGCCGCGATGACGGCCGCCGCCGTCGGGACGAAGTGGATCTCCGACGCGCGCGCTTCGCTCGACGCCCAGGCGTCCGCGCTGGCCGGCTCGCTCGTGAAGACCTCCGGCGAGAAGGGTCTCGCCGCGCTGGCCTCCACCTACGCGGAGCACGCGTCGAACCTCTCCAAGGCCAAGAACGGCCTCGCCGCGATCGCCGCGTCTCGCGCCGACGCCGTCAAGTCGGCCGCCGCGGTCGAGTCCGGCCGCGCCTCCATCGCCTCCGCCCTCGGTCTCGAGGCCGCGGACATGATGCGCGAGACGAAGACCGATCCGACGCAGCGCCTCGAGGCGGCCGCCGCCGCGCTCGACGAGGCCTCGAAGCTCCTCGGCAAGGGCAAGCTCGCCGACGCCGAGGACGCGCAGCGCCGGGGCGCCGACCTGATCGCCCAGGCGGACGCGATCGTCGCGGCTTCCCTCAAGTCCGTCTCGGAGCAGCAGCGCGACGTCGACGGGCGCATCTCCGAGGCCCAGCGCCTCGACGCCCTGCAGGCCGAGCGCGCGAAGGTGCTCAAGGGGATCAAGGCGGAGTTCGCCGAGTCGACGCTCAAGCTCTCCGCCGGCGACGCCTCGCACCCGAGCGCCAACGGCACGATCGACGACAACGTCGACGAGGCCCAGGCCGCGATCGACGCCGCGAAGACCAAGCGCGAGAAGGCCGTGCGCGTCTACCGCGAGGCCAAGGTCCTCGAGGCCGCGTCGCTCCTGGACCAGGCGATGGCCCACGAACAGATCGCCCAGTCCCGTCTCGACGAGATCGCCGAGAAGCGGACCCGCCTCGACGCGGCCGTCGCGGCCAACAAGGCCAAGATCGAGCAGCTCGAGGGCACCGTCCGCAAGTGGAAGACCGAGATCCCCGACGACCGCCGCTCCATGAAGGCCACGATGACGGCTTATCAGGCCGCGGGCCAGAGCGTCGCCGCCGCGCGCGCGCTGGTCGACGCGAAGAAGGGCGACCCGTTCAAGGCGCAGGCGGACCTCGCCGCGGCCGAGACCGAGCTCAAACAGCTCTGGGTCAAGGTCCAGAACGACCGCGACGCGTGGGACGAGGTCGTGCGCAGCCTCAAGGCCGCGGACTCCCAACTCGGGAGCGCCGCCCAGCAGGCGCGCGAGGCTCAGGGCGACGGCGTCGCCGACAGCCCCGCGATCACGAGCGCCCTGCGCGAGCTCGCGAACCTGCGCTCCGCCTACACGACGGCCGTCGCGTCCTCCGAGGCCGCGCACGGCGACTGGCCGAAGATCGACGGCGAGGCCGACCGCATCACGCGCGACGCCGCGCACGTCGCGGCCACGCTGAGAGGCGAGATCGCGGAAGCCGCCCGCGCGACGAGCGCGATCTCCAACGCGTCTTCGAAGGTCCGCGAGGCCACGAACTGGACCGGCTCCTACGGAGTCTCCGTCCCCGGCTCGCCCGGCTCCGGCTCGCTCAACTCCGCGAAGTCCGCTCTCAATAACGGCGACTACGACGGCGCCATCCGCCACGCGGAAAGCGCGCGAAGCGCGGCGATCTCGGCCATTCAGACGGCGGAGGCCGAGGTGTCGAGAAGGCGCCGCGAGGAAGAGGAAGAGCGCCGCAGGCAGGAAGAGGCGCGCCGCCGCAGAGAGCGCGAGGAAGAAGACCGCCGTCAGCGCTCGTCCGGAGGATCGGGCGGCGGCTTCAGCTCCGGCGGCGGCGGTTCGAGCTGGGGCGGTTCCAGCTCCGGCGGCGGTAATTCCAGTTGGTAAAGGCTGAACACGCGGCGCAAGCCGCGTTCGCCCTATTTCTCATATTGCCGTCCGCCGCCGCGCCAGCGGCGGCGCAGCTCCGGTCCGGCATATCTGCCGTCACGGCCGGCAACGGGGCCATCGCTCCCGTCGGCGCCCGGGGCGGTCAGAACGGTCCCCAATTCGTTTCGCCGTTAAATAATCCGTTGTCGTTAACTCCGTCGTTGCCGTTGCCGTTGCCGTTATCGTCCCCTCTACCCTCTCCATCCGTTGCCGTTCAATCCGTCGCCGTCACGCCGAAGGCGAGAATACTCGCGGCTCCCTCCGTTCCCTCCGCGCTGACTCCTTCCGCCGTTTCATTAGGGGCCGCCTCGAAGAAAAGCGACGACATCAAGCAGGACGCCGCCAAAGCCGTCGCCGAGTGGCGCGCGAACCAGTCCGCGAAAACTCCCGTCGCCCGAAAACCCGCCACCCCGACCCCCGACCTCCCCGCCCCCAACGACCTCGACGCCCTCTTCGACGGCTCGCTTCCGTCCTCCGACGAGGTTCTGACCCGCGCGGCCCGCCGCGGCCTCTCCCCGCGGCCCTCGGCCTGGCCATCGCCGAGTCCAAGACCGCCGGCGAGGCCGCCTCGCGCCTGCTCTCCCTCGGCGCCGTCGGCCCCCTCGAGGCCCAGCTCGCCTCCGAGGACGCCGACGCCCTCGACTTCCTGCTCAAGCGCCTCTGGCGCGCCGCCGCCCCGTCGATTCCCGGCGAGTTCGCCGTCGACTCGTCCTGGAGCGTGCCCGCGCTCAAGGTCGAGCGCGGCGGCGTCACGTACTTCGTCCACGCGATCGCCCACGGCGAGCACGCCCCGCCCCGCCGCGGCGCCTTGCTGGCACTCGCCGCGAAGGTCGAGTCCTCGGGCGCGGCGCTCTACTCCGAGCAGAATCTCCCCGTCTACTACGGCTACGCCGCCGGCAAGGAGACGCTCGACCACAAGGCTCCGCTCGGTTATCCGACCTTGGTCGTCGACGCCGCCCGCGGCTGGACCAAGTCCGGGCTGGCGGCCAAGCGCGTCGTCGAGTGGGCGATCGCCCCCGGCTCGGCGCTCGCCGCGGCGGCCTGGACGCTGTTCTCCCCGCAGAGCGTCCTCGCCTGGGCGGCGCTTCTTCTCGCTCTCGGCCTCTCCTTCCTCTTCCTGACCTCAGGCATTCCCCTGCGCCGCTTCCGCCACCGCCGCCGCGGCGCGATGGCCAGCGACAACGGCTGGACGGACATCGCCGCTCAGTACGAGGACGAGGCCGCCCACTTCTTCACCGCCGCCCCCGACCTCGAAGTCCTGCGCTCCCTCGAGCTGCCGCAGCCTCTCGGCGCCTCCGAGGACGCCCACTCGGTCCGCTCCCGCGCGCTGGCCGACGCCGTGGCCGCCGACGCCGCCGCCTCCGGCGCCGCCGAGGTCCATGTCGTCGTCGGCCACATGCACGCCCATGAGGTCGCCTGGCGGCTCAAGCACGGGCCCAGGCCCGCGGCCTCCGGGTCCCAAATAGCCTAGGCCCATTAGATTCCCGAAATGACACCCAAGGACTCATCCGATTTTCGCCGCTACCCGATAGAATAGCCCCTCGTCCGCACCATCCACGGAGGATCACCCTGATGTTCAAGAAGTCCCTCGCCTCGCTCGTGTCGGCCGCCGTCATCGTGGCCGGCCCCGGACATCTCTCCATGAACGCCGCCGCGCAGACCATGCGCGCCCCGGTCACCGGCGTCTCCGTGACGCCCTCGATCGGCGCCGGCCTCGGCAGCCCGGTCTCCACCTCCTTTAATGTCCCCGTTTTGGCGCCGTCCGCGCTGACCGCCCCGTCCCTGACGGCCGCCCCCAGCGCCGCCGCGCCGGCCCCCGTCGCCGCCGCGCCCGTCGCGGCCGCCCAGCCGGTCGCCGTGAAGGCCGCCGCCGTCACTCCGGCCGAGGCCGCCAAGGCCTTCCCTCAGGGCTCGTACGCCGCTCTCCGCGCGATCCAGCTGCCTCCCGCCTCCAAGGGCGAGCAGGGCGGCGTCGAGGCCGCCCAGGCTCTGAACCGGGCGTTCGACAACTCCGGCTCGGCCGCCTCCTCCGCCCTCGAGGTCGCCGGGGCCGCGTCCGTCGTCGAGTTCGGCCTGACCCGCGCCGATGTCGCCTCCGCGAAGTCCCCGGCCGCCGTCGAGCGCGCCGCGATGAACGCCGGCAAGGCCGCCTCCGCCGGCGAGCTCGCGATCGTCTCGCTCGCCAAGCGCGCGTGGAACGCGCTGCTCGGCATCTTGGGAATCGGGGTCAAGAAGATGGAGTCGCCCGAGGTGATGGCCCAGCGCATCATCGACCAGCTCAACGCCCAGAAGCCCGTCTACAACCGCAAGGTGCAGGAAGCCTCCACCCTCGTCGAACGCCTCAAGCTGCAGGTCGAAGGCGAGACCAAGAAGGTCGCCGAGCTCGAGCGCGGCATCACCGCGCTGCTCTCCGATTCCGACGCCGCCAACGACATCATGGCCTCGGGCATGATCAACCAGCAGAAGACGCTCAACGCCTCGATCGCCGCCTCCAACGAGCAGATCGGCCTCGCCGAGAAGACGCTCGAGTCCATCAAGGAGGAGCGCGCGCGCTTCTTCTCCGAGCGCGAGGAGATGCTGGCCAAGATCCAGGCGGGCCTCACGAAGTCCAAGTCGGCCGAGATCCAGAAGCAGATCGCCGAGCTCAAAGGCGGCTTCCAGGTCGGCGACCTCAAGGACAACATGGACCGCTTCGAGGACGCGGTCAACGACAAGGTGGCCGACGCGAAGGGCACCGTCGATTCCGTCGAGAGCAACCCCGACGAGATCCTCAAGAAGGCGAAGGATTCGCTCAAGTCGCAGGAAGTCCAGGATGAGATCGCCAAGCGCAAGGCGGCGATCGAGGCCGCGAAGAAGGCCAAGGAGCAGTCCGGCGGCAAGATCGGCTCGACGCTTCAGGCCGTCGGCGTGGCCGTCAACGTCCTCACGGCGGTCTGGGCCGGCCTGAACACCGGCTGGATCGCGGGCCTGCTCGGCGCGGGCGCCGCGATGGGCTTCATCATCCCGCTCGGCGGCATCGGCGCGATGGCGCTCGGCGTGTTCGCCGAGAAGGTCATGAAGACCTCCGGCGCGAAGACGGCCGGCATGGCGTTGCTCGGCGGCGTCATCGGCGTCGTCCTCTCCCTCGTCGGCGTCGGCGTCGCGGGCTGGATCGGCTGGACGGTCGCGTCGAACTCCGCGGCGATCGGCCTCGGCGTGACGGCGCTCGTCGGCTCCCTCCTCAACATCGGCTGGACGTCGATCTTCGGCGCGAAGAAGGCGGCGGACGACAAGACCGCGACCGGCGGCCTCGTCGTCGAGCTCGGCATCGCGGCGGCCGTCGTCGGCGTGATCGCTCTCGTCTCGAAGCCTTTCCGCAATCTCCTGGCCCGCGCGTGGAACGCCGCGCTCGGCGCGCTCGGCATCGGCGTCAAGAAGCTCGAGACGCCGGAGGTCATGGCGCAGCGCATCATCGACCAGCTCAACGCGCAGAAGCCGGTGTACAACCGCAAGGTTCAGGAAGCCTCGACGCTCGTCGAGAAGCTCCGCCTGCAGATCGAGAAGCAGTCGGCGCAGTCCGCCGAGCTCGACCGCTCGGTGACCGCGATCCTCTCGGATTCCGATCCGCTCAACGACGTCATGGCCGAATCCCTCCTCAACCAGAAGAAGACGGTCGACGCCTCGACGGCGATGACCAAGGAGCAGCTGACGATCTCCGAGCAGACGCTCGTCTCGATCAAGGAGGAGCGCGCGCGCTTCTTCGGCGAGCGCGAGGAGATGCTGGCCAAGATCCAGGCGGGGCTGACGAAGTCGAAGTCCGCCGAGATCCAGAAGCAGATCGCCGAGCTCAAGGGCGGCTTCCAGGTCGGCGACCTCAAGGACAACATGGACCGCTTCGAGGACGCGGTCAACGACAAGGTCGCCGACGCCAAGGGCACGGTCGACTCCGTCGAGAGCAACCCCGATGAGATCCTCAAGAAGGCCAAGGATTCCCTCAAGAACGCCGAGGTCCAGGACGAGATCGCCAAGCGCAAGGCCGCGATCGAGGCCGCGAAGAAGGCCAAGAGCCAGACGGGCGGCGACGCCTCCCAGTCGAAGGCCCTCGGGTACTTCGCGAAGGCGATCGGCATCGGCTTCGCGCTGATCTCGCCGTGGATCTCCTCGGCGGTGTTCGCCCTCCTGGGTCTCGTCGCGATCGCGATGTCCCCCGAGCAGGGCCGGTGGTTCGGCCGCCAGCTCGCGGTGATCGGCCTCGGCACGCTCGCCATCGGCGGCGCGGCCGCGTTCGCGACGGCCAAGCTCGGCCTCGCGGTCGGCGCCTTCGGCGTCGGCATCTCCTTCGTCGTCCCGGCGGGCATCGCGCTCGCCGCGGGCGTCATCGCCGCCCTGCGCGCCCGCTCCAAGGCGAACGGCGCGGTCGCGGCGGCGTCGGCCACCCCGGCCGGCTCCTCCGTCGCTCCGGCTCCGGCCGCTCCGTCCCTTCCCGAGGCCACGGCGACGCCCGCGGGCCAGACGTCCTCGGCCCCGAAGACCTCGTTCTCGATCAAGCCGCTGCTGAACCTGATCTCCCGCGCGTGGAACGCCCTCCTGGGCCTCTTCGGCATCGGGGTCAAGGCCATGGAGACGCCGGAGATCATGGCCCAGCGCCTGATCGACCAGCTCAACGACGCCAAGCCCGTCTACAACAACAAGGTGCGCGAGGCCTCGACGCTCGTCGAGAAGCTCCGCCAGCAGATCGCCGCCGAGGAAGCCAAGATCGCCGAGTTCGAGAAGACGATCACCGCGATTCTTTCGGACAACAACGCGGCCAACGACATCCAGGCCGCGGGTCTGTTGAACAGCCAGAAGACCCTTCAGGCGTCCGTCGCCGCCTCTCGCGAGCAGCTCTCCGCCTCCGAGCAGACGCTCGTGAACATCAAGGAGGAGCGCGCGCGCTTCTTCTCCGAGCGCGAGGAGACGTTGGCCAAGATCCAGGCCGGCCTCACGAAGGTGAAGTCCGCCGAGATCCAGAAGCAGATCGCCGAGCTCAAGGGCGGCTTCCAGATCGGCGACCTCAAGGACAACATCGACCGCTTCGACGGCGCCGTCGCCGACAAGGTCGCCGACGCCAAGGGCGCGACCGACGCGGTCGACAGCAACCCGGACCAGATTCTCAAGAAGGCGAAGGACAGCCTCCGCAGCCAGGAAGTCGCCGACGAGCTCGCCAAGCGCAAGGCGGCGATCGACGCGGCGAAGAAGGCGAAGGAGCAGACGGGCGGCGCCGTCACCGTCGACTCGGTCAGCGCGGCGGTCATGGTGGCCTCGGCGATCGGCCTGTTCTTCGCCGCGGGCCCGATTCTCGGTTTCGCGGGCGCCTACATCGGCCTCAAAGGCTCGCTCCTGCTCGCGATCGGCCTCGGCATGACCCCGCTCCTTCTCGGCGCGGCCGTCGAGCTCGGCTGGAACCTGATCTCCCCAAGTCCGCGTCGGACGACAAGACCGCGACCGGCGGCCTCGTCACCGAGCTCAGCATCGCGGCGGCCGTGATCGCCGTGCTCACCTTCGTCTCCGCCCCGTTCCGCAACCTGCTCGTCCGCGCGTGGAACGCCGCGCTCGGCGCGCTCGGCATCGGCGTCAAGAAGCTCGAGACGCCCGAGGTCATGGCGCAGCGCATCATCGACCAGCTCAACGCGCAGAAGCCGGTGTACAACCGCAAGGTTCAGGAAGCCTCGACGCTCGTCGAGAAGCTCCGCCTGCAGATCGAGAAGCAGTCGGCGCAGTCCGCCGAGCTCGACCGCTCGGTGACCGCGATCCTCTCGGACAGCGATCCCCTCAACGACGTCATGGCCGAGTCCCTGCTCAACCAGAAGAAGACGGTCGACGCCTCGACGGCGATGACCAAGGAGCAGCTGACGATCTCCGAGCAGACGCTCGTCTCGATCAAGGAGGAGCGCGCGCGCTTCTTCGGCGAGCGCGAGGAGATGCTGGCCAAGATCCAGGCGGGGCTGACGAAGTCGAAGTCCGCCGAGATCCAGAAGCAGATCGCCGAGCTCAAGGGCGGCTTCCAGGTCGGCGACCTCAAGGACAACATGGACCGCTTCGAGGACGCGGTCAACGACAAGGTCGCCGACGCCAAGGGCACGGTCGACTCCGTCGAGAGCAACCCCGATGAGATCCTCAAGAAGGCCAAGGATTCCCTCAAGAACGCCGAGGTCCAGGACGAGATCGCCAAGCGCAAGGCCGCGATCGAGGCCGCGAAGAAGGCCAAGAGCCCGACGGGCGGTTCCGTCGCGAGCCTCGGCCTGCTGCCGCTGGCGTCGCTCGCGGGCGTCGCGGCGCTCGGCTGGCTGGCCCTCGGCGGCGTCGTGGGCTTCGTCGTGTTCGCGGTCGCGGGCTACTTCACGCTCGATCGCCCGGGCAACAAGCGCGACCTGAACTCGATCGTATTCGGGACGATCGGCATCGGCGCTCTCGGCGCCGTGATCGGCGCGATCGCCTCGGTGCTGCTCTTCGTCTAGCGTTCGATTCGTTCGGACCCCCGAAGGGTCCCTGTTGGGCCGAAATGGTAGAATGACCGGGTGAAGCGGCTTCTCCCCTCCTTGTCATCCTCATAAGCTCGGCGTGCGGCCGCGACGAGGAGATCACGCGCGTGCGCGTCCCCAAGGAAGGGACCGCGATGGACGCCTCCGCGATCCCCCCGTCTCCGCTCCGAAGAAAGGTCTGAAGTGGCTCCTCCCCGCGGGCTGGAAGGAGCAGCCCGGCACGGGGATGCGCATCGCGACCTTGGTCCCCCCGGCGACGGCAAGCTCGAGGCGACCGTGACGGCTTTCCCCGGCGACGTCGGCGGGGAACTCGCCAACGTCAACCGTTGGCGCGGTCAGATCGGGCTTCCGCCTCTCGAGGAGGCAGGCCTGATCAAGGCGCGCCAGGCCCTGGTCAGCAAGGCCGGGCCCGTCGCGCTCTACGACTTCTCCAGCGAGGGCGAACGGAAGACGCGCCTCATCGCCGGCACGATCTTCGCCGGCGACAGCACCTGGTTCTTCAAGCTGATGGGCGACGAGGAGCCCGCCGCCGCCGCGCGGCCGGCGTTCGTCGCCCTGCTGCGGAGCCTGCGTGCCGCGAGGTAAGAACCGCCTCGTCGCCGTCCTGAGCTCGCTGGAGCTGGCCATCGGCTGCTTCATCCTGCTGATGATTCTCGTCGTCGCGTGCACGCTCGCGCAGGTCAAGCTCGGCACGCATCTCGCCGTGGAGAAGTACATCCGCTCCTTTCTCGTGTGGTGGACGCCGGAGGGCGCCGGCTTCCGCGTGCCCGTGTTCCCCGGCGGCGGCCTCGTCGGCGCGGTCCTGCTCGCCAATCTCGCCGTCGCGCAGTTCCTGCGCCTCGAGCGCTCATGGCGCAAGGCGGGCATCTGGGTGATCCACCTGGGCCTGGCGATCCTCTTCATCGGCGAGTTCGCGACCGCGCTGTTTCAGGTCGAATCCCGAATACCGATCGAGGAAGGCTCCACTCGCGACTGGTCGGAGGATTACCGGCTCATGGAACTGGCCGTCGCCGACGTCACCGATCCTTCCTTCGACGACGTGCGCGGGATACCCGACTCGCGCCTCGGCGCCGGCAAGGAGCTCACGGGCGCGGGCCTGCCGTTCAAGCTCGTCGTGCGCGCCTATCACGAGAACGCGGATCTTCTGACGCGGCGCCCCTCCGATCCGCCCTCGCCCGCGACGGCCGGGATCGGAACCGGGCTCTTCTTCCATCCCGCGCCGCCCGTCACCGTCGACGACGCCGAGAACACGGCCGCCGCCTTGGTCGAGCCCGTCGCGCCGGACGGCCGCTCGTACGGCGTGTTCCTGCTCTCGAACGCGCTCGGCGCGCCGCAGGGCTTCACCCACGAAGGTCGGACCTGGCGGCTGTCGCTGCGCAACCGCCGGTACTACCTCCCGTTCTCCCTGACGCTCAAGGACTTCCGCCACGACGTCTACCCCGGCACCGACATCCCGAAGAACTTTTCGAGCCTCGTGGTTCTCGACGACCCGGGCACGGCCGAGAAGCGGGACGTCCTGATCTCGATGAACGAGCCCCTGCGCCACGGCGGCCGCACGTTCTATCAGGCGAGCTTCGGCAAGGACGACACGCTCTCCGTCCTGCAGGTCGTGCGCAACCCCGGCTGGACCCTGCCGTACCTGGCGTGCCTGCTCGTCGCGGCCGGCCTGCTATGGCATTTCGGGGCGATGCTGCGCCGCACGATCCGGAGCGCCGCGTGAGGTCGCGAATCCCCGTCGCCGTTTTCGCCGCGGGGCTCCTGCTCGCGTCGGCGCCGCTGCTGCGGCCCGCGCCCAAGGGCGGCCTCGACGCCGCGCGGTTCGGACGCCTCCCCGCGCTCGAGGGCGGGCGCGTCAAGCCGCTCGACAGCTTCGCGCGCAACTCGCTGCTGCTGATACGCGGCAAGCAGACGGCCCTCGTCGACGGCAAGCGCATGGGCGCGTCGGCCTGGCTGCTCGACGCCGCGTACAAGCCCGAGGCCGCCGACACTTATGCCGTCTTTCTCATCGACGACCCGGAGGTCCTGGGGCTGCTCGGCCTGGAGGCCGGCAAGTCGCGCACGTTCGCCTACTGGCAGCTCGAGCCGCGCCGCTCCGAGATCGCCGACCAGGCGCGCGCCGCCGACAAGGTCCCCTCGGCCCGCCGCACGCGCTTCCAGACCTCCGTGCTCGCCCTCGACCGCCGCCTCGTGCTCTACGAACGGATCAAGAACACCTTCATGGTCTCCGGCCAGCGCGACCCCGCCGTCGAGCTCGCCGTCTTCGGCGAGGTCGTCCCGCTCGCGCTCAAGGCGATTCACGACGGCCGCTCCGCGACGCGCAAGGAGCGCGACGCCGTCAAGGTGCTCGCCGAGCTTCTGCAGCGCTACAAGTTCCTCGCCAACGCCGCGGCGTTCAAGCCCCTGCCCCCGCGGCCAAGGACCCCGCCGAGGCCTGGGCCTCCATCGGAGAGTCGATGACGCGCCCGACCGACAGCGAGCCGCACCCGGGCCTGGCCTCGTTCGCGCTGATGGGCCGCGCCTACAAGCAGGGCGACGCGGCGGCGTTCTCCGCGGCGCTCGCCGAGCACGAGGCCTGGCTCGCGAAGGAGCGGCCCGCCGAGGCGCGGCTGGCGCGCGCCGAGGTCCTGTTCAACCGCGCGGCTCCCTTCATCTCGGGCATGGCGCTGTACGTCGGGGCCCTTCTCCTCGTGTTCGCGTCGTGGGCGCGCCCGCGCGCGGGCCTCGGCGACGCGGCGCGCGCGCTGGCCTGGTCGGCGTTCGCCGTCCACACCCTGGGCCTGGCGGCGCGCGTCGCCCTTCAGGGCCGCCCCCGGTGACCAATCTCTACTCCTCGGCCGTCTTCGTCGGCTGGGCCGCCGCGCTCGTCGGCCTGCTCGCCGAACGCGTGCACAAGCGCGGCTTCGCGGCCGCGAGCGCGTGCCTCACCGGATTTACGACCCTGCTCGTCGCGCACCACCTGACGGGCTCCGGCGACACGATGGAGATGATGCGCGCCGTCCTCGACTCGAACTTCTGGCTGGCCACCCACGTCGTCGCGATCACGATCGGCTACAGCGCGGCGTTCCTCGCCGGCGCGCTCGGCATCGCCTGGGTCGCGCGCCGGCACCTCGTCGCCGAGCCCGATCCCGAGGCCAGCAAGGCCCTTTCCTCTCTCGCCTACGGCGTGATCGCCTTCAGCCTGCTGTTCAGCTTCGTCGGCACCATGCTCGGCGGCATCTGGGCCGACCAGAGCTGGGGCCGCTTCTGGGGCTGGGATCCCAAGGAGAACGGCGCGCTCCTCATCGTGCTGTGGAACGCGCTGATCCTGCACGCGCGCTGGGGCGGCTTCGCGCGCGAGCGCGGGATCATGCTGATGGCCGTCTTCGGCAACGTGATCACCGCGCTGTCGTGGTTCGGGGTCAACATGCTGGGCATCGGCCTGCACTCCTACGGCTTCATGGACAAGGCGTTCTGGTGGCTCTCGGCGTTCGTCGCGAGCCAACTCTTGATCATCGCGCTCGGGCGCCTGCCCCCGCGCTTCTGGGAGGACTGATGCCCCACCCCTTTCCCCACCGTTATGAGGTCGATTTGACCTGGACCGGCGGCGGCGCCGCGTGCGATCTTTCCTCCGGCCCGCGCCCCGTGATCAAGGGCGGTCCGCCCGCGCAGTTCGACGGAACCGACGAGACTGCGTGGTCGCCGGAGCATCTGATCCTGGCCGCGCTCGCGCAGTGCCTGATGGCGACGTACTTCGCGCTGAACAAGCGGAACCCGATCGAGACCCGTGCCTACGCGTCGAAAGCGGAGAGCGTCCTCGACAAGACGCGCGAGGGCATCGTCTTCACGTCTTTCAAGATCGTCGTGACCGTCTCGGTTCCCGCGGACCGCGTCGAGGACGCCCGGAAACTGATCGAATCGGCGAAGAAGTACTGCATCATCTCGAACGCGCTGAAGACCGCTCCGTCGGTCGAGACCGTCGTGGACGCTTTCTGAGCCGCCCGCCGATCTCCGAGCGCGCCGCGCTCCTCGTCCTCGCCTCCGTCCATTTCATCAACCTTCTCGACTTCATGATGGTGATGCCGATGGGGCCGGATTTCGCGTCGGCGCTCGGCATCCCGATGTCCCACCTGGGGATCGTCGCCGGATCGTACACGGCCTCGGCGACCGTCGTCGGCGTGCTCGGCTCCGTGTGGCTCGACCGCTTCGAGCGCCGCTCCGCGCTCGTCTGGTCGGTCGCCGGGCTCGGGATCTCGACGATGACGGGGGCGCTGGCCGTCGGCACCTGGAGCCTCGTCGCGGCGCGCGTCCTGGCCGGGGCCTTCGGCGGCATCGCCGCCACGCTGTGCTTCTCGGTCGTGGCCGACATCACCCCGGAGGAGCGGCGCGGGCGCGGCACGGCCGTCGTGGCCTCGGGCTTCTCCCTCTCGTCGATCGTCGGCGTGCCGGCGGGGCTGTGGCTCGCCCAGCACGGAGGCTGGCGCGCCCCGTTCTGGGTCGTCGGGGCGGCCGCGCTGCTGCTCGCCGCCGCCGCGCGCGCCCTGCTGCCGCGCCTGCGCGCCCATCTCGACGCGAAAGAAAAGGCCGCGCCCCTGCCGTTCGACGAGCGCATGGTCTGGACCTTCGTCGCCTTCGGGGCGGCGATTCTCGGCAATTTCCTGCTGATCTCGAACCTGTCGGCCTACCTGCAGCTCAATCTCGGCTTCCCGCGCGAGCACCTCGGCTGGCTGTATCTCGGCGGCGGGCTGCTGAGCCTCGTCACGATGCGTCTCGCCGGAATCTGGACCGACCGCACGCGCGCGTTGTGGCCGGTGCTGACGGGCACGATCGTCGTCGCCTCGACTTTGCTGCTCGGCGCCGTGCTCGAGCCGCCGCTGCTCCATCCCGTGATTTTCTTCGCGCTGTTCATGAGCTTCAACGCGGCGCGCTGGGTCGCGATCAACGCGCTGGCGACCAAGGTGCCGCCGCCGTCGGCCCGCGCGCGCTACCTCTCCGCGCAGAACGCCTTCTCCCACGCGGCCAGCGCTCTCTCGTCGTTCGCCTCCGCCGCGTTCCTGACCTCCGACGCCTCCGGGCGGCTGATCGGTTTTCCCAAGCTCGCGGCGGCCGCGGCCGCCCTGGGCCTCGCCGCTCCCCTGGCGGTGTGGCGCCTCGAGGTCCTCGTCGCTAATCGCCGAGGAAGCTCAGGTACAGGTGCGGCTCCGCCGCCGCCTTTCGCGCCATCTTGAGCACCTTGGCGATCGCGGCCTTCGTGTTGTTCATCGCGGCGTTGGCGGCCTCGAGCCGCTCGAGCTCCGGGATCACGACGGAGAGCTGAAGCCGGTTGAAGGCGGTCACGCCCTCGATGTCGACGTGGCGCAGCATCGGATAGGACGCGTCGCCCGAGGGGATCGCGGCGGCCAGGATGCCGCCGTCGTCGATGAACAGATCGAGCTCCTCGCCGAGCTCGTCTTCGAGATACGCGTCGAGTCCCATAGTCCTACCTCCCCGGGTACATCGTGACGACTTCGCCGTCCGGCTCCGCGATGACGACGTACGTGCGCACGGGCTTGCGCGTGCGGCCGTCGACGCCGATCGCGCGCCCCGCGTCCGCGACGCGCTTGTCGCGGCCGTTTCCCTGACGGCTCGGCTCGGAGGCCTCGGCGGCCTTCAGCAGCTCGAGCAGGTCGACGCCCTTCGTGAACAGGCTCTTGCCGCGGCTGCGGCGTCCGCCCTCGAAGTGCCCCTCGCGCACGTGCCGCTCGGCGCGCTTCGAGAGCCGCAGCTCGGCGGTCGCGGCCGCGGGAGCGGCCTGCGCGAAGGCGCACACGGCGGCGAGGAGAATTCTGGCGATCAAGGCTTCAAAGCATACGAAAGAAATCGTTCGACGGCGTACGTCGAGAGCTGGCCGCAGGGGCCGTTGAAGTTGTAGTCGCAGCCGTGCGTGGCCCACGGGAGATCGAGAAAGAAGTGCGGCACGCCGGCGGCGGCGAGCTTCTCGGAGAGGCGGTATTCGTGGAGCGGCCATACCATCTCGTCGCGCCCGCCGTGGATCATCAAGGTGGGCGGCGACGCCTTGCCCGCGCGCAGCAGCGGCGAGGCGAGCGCGTAGCGCTCGGGCTGGTCGGCCGGCGAGCCTCCGAGGTACTGGCGCAGCAGCCTGCGCGAGTCGATCATGCGCTTGGGACCGGGCACGCGCCAGGCGAGGAACAGGTCGTTGGGGCCGTAAAAGACGACGGCGGCCTTGAGGCCCGGCACGGGCTCGGGCGAGTGCGCGAAGGACAGCGCGATCTGGCCGCCGGCGGAGCGGCCGAGGACGGCGAGACGGGAGGGATCGAGATTCAGCTCGGCGGCGTTCCTGCGCAGATAAGCGACCGCGTCGCGGGCGTCGTCGACGGGGCCGGGAAAGGTCGAGCGCGGAGCGAGCCCGTAGTCGATCGAGGCGACGGCGTAGCCGCGTGAGGCGAGATAGCGAGAGAGCGGGTCCAGCTCGAGACGGTCCCCGGATTGCCAGGAGCCGCCGTGGATAATCAAAACAATCGGCCATGATCTATTCTCGTCGAGCATCGGCCGGTACAGTTCCAGCTTCAGGTCTTCGCCGCACGAATGGTCGTAGACGTGAGTGGCCTGTCGTACCGGCGGCAGCGGAACGCCCATCAATAGATTTTTGAACGTGAACGGAACGGAAGGAGATCCGCTGAACGGACCGAACACGGCCTCCATCTTGGCCGGGAGTGCCGACGCGACCGTTCTGGAACGGATCAGCGGCGTTAAAAATAACACAGCTGCCGCAACGGCCACGCCGGACGCCGCTTGACCGTACTTGGAGCGCCGCCAACCGGGAGCCAACGGCAACAGAGAGATTAATGCGAGAAGGTGACCCCATTCCGTCACCACGATCGAAAACATCCAGAGGTGATACGTCGGAGCGCGCAGAACCGCGAGCAGGGAGGCCGCGAAGCAGAGAACCGCGAACGCGAGCCGCATCATTTGAACGACCCTTTCAGCGCCTTGAATCCCGATTCATACGTCATCGGAGCGATGCCGAGACTTGCCGCGAGCTTCGAACTGTCCAGCGAACTGTCGCGCGGGCGCGGCGAGGCGAATTTCATGTCCACGGCTCTTCCGGGGTGGACGAGATTCTCGTCGAAGCCGAAGACCCGCGCGAAGAGCACGCTCGATTCGAAGCGCGTCATTCTCTCCGAGCCGCCCCAATGATAGACGCCGTCGAGATCCTCATCGGCGAGAATCTTCGTCACGACTTCGGGAAGCTGGTCGGCGAAGGTCGAGGTGCGCCACTGGTCGACGAAGCCGGAGACGGGCTCGCCGCGGGAGAGCTTGGCGTGCATGGTGTCGACGTAGCCGGGGCGCCCGCCGAGCGGGCGGCCGTAGCAGGTCGAGACGCGCAGGACGGCGGCCCCCGGGGCGCGGACGAGGGCCGCCTCCTCGCTCTCGAGCTTGCCTCGCGCGTAGACGCCGAGTGGGTTCGGCGCGTCATCCTCGCGATACCAGCCGCGCTCGCCGTCGAAGACGAGGTCGGTGGAGAAGTGGACGAGCCGGGCGCCGGAGACGCCGCACAGGCCGGCCAGGACCTTCACGGCGTCCACATTGACGCGCTTGGCGCGCTCGGGGTCCCGCTCGCAGGCGTCCGGGTCGGCTTCGGCGCCGGCATGGACCACCGCGGCGGGGGCGGCGGAGTCGAAGGTCCGGCGAATGGAGTCGGGATCGGCCAGATTGAGATCGACGGCCCCCTCTCCCGCCGCCGTCCGGGAGGCCCGCAAGACGTTCCAGGACGCGGAAAGGCCTTGGGCGAGCCTCCTTCCTATATAGCCCGTGGCGCCGGTCAATAAAAGCGTTCTTTTCACCTAGGTCCTTGGGCCTACGCCGGGCTGTACCCTACGCCTCAGGCCGGCCGAAGCCGGAGCGACTATACTGGTTTTATGGTTAATCGAACAGCGCTGGCGCTCCTCCTCCTGACCGCGGCGGCCCCCTCTTGGGGCGACGCGATCGCGGACGCCCAGCGCCTCTCCGGCGGCTCCAACGTCCGCGCCTTCGACGGCGGCACGGTCCGCACCGGCGACGCGACCGGAGACGAGCGCATCCTTCGCGCCTCCGACGGCGCGCTGACCACGGGCGGCCTCTTCGTCGCCACCGACAAGGGCTCGCGCGCCCCGGTCGTCGCCGAGGTCCCCGCGCCCTCCCTGACCAAGGATGAGAAGGGCGCCAAGGACAAGCCCGGATTTTTCAGCAAGCTCATGAGCGGCAAAGGACTGCTGTACGGAGCCGGCGGCGCTCTCGCCGGGGCCGGCATCGGCTGGCTCGTCGGCGGCCCGATCGGCGCGGTGATCGGCGGCCTCCTCGGCGCGGTCGGCGGGTTCTTCCTCTCGAAGCTGCTCGCGAAGTAAGGAAAAACGAATATCACGCAAGAAGGCCGGCCCTGGACGGGCCGGCCTTCTTAGCTTATACTGAGGCTCTCGATGAACCGAAGAATCACGACGGCGCTGCGCTGGGCCCTGCTCGCGGCCCCCGTCGCCCTGGCTCTGGCCTGCGGCGGCGGCGGCGACGACCCGGCCCCGATCCCTCCGGACGTCGTCGTGCCCTGCCAGCAGCAGAACCAGCGCTGCCAGTCGAGCGGCGACTGCTGCGGCGTCCTGACCTGCAACTCGAACAAGGTGTGCACGGGAGGCGCCTGTCAGGGCGCCGGCACCTCGTGCACGTCCTCGTCCCAATGCTGCAGCACGCTGACCTGCTCGGGCGGCGTCTGCTCGGGCGGCTCCGGGTGCAACGGCCAGGGCGCGTCGTGCACGAGCTCGTCGCAGTGCTGCGGCACGCTGACCTGCTCCTCCGGCGTCTGCACGAACGGCACCTCGTGCGGCGGCCAGGGCGCGTCGTGCGGCTCCTCGTCCCAGTGCTGCGGAACGCTCACCTGCAGTGGCGGCTTCTGCAGATAAGGTAAGATTCGGCATGGCCAAAGCCCCGAAGTCCGAGATGCGCAAAGAGCTGTTCCCCAGCGGCAAGACGTCCGCCGAGGTCCCCTACAAGAACGGCAAGCGCGAGGGCAAAGGCCGCATGTTCTACGAGACGGGCGCCGTCTACGCCGAGGAGACGTACAAGAACGACGCGCTCAACGGCCCCACGACGACGTACTACGACACCGGCAAGGTCCAGGCCGAACTCCAGTACAAGAACGGCCTTCTCGACGGCGTCTGCAAGCAGTACTACGCCTCGGGCAAGCTCGAGTCCGAGACGACGTACAAGGCCGGCGTCAAGGACGGAGCCGAGACGGTGTACGCCGAGACGGGCGCCGTCGAGAAGAAGCTGACCTACAAGGCCGGCAAGCTCGCCGCCTAGAGCGCGGCTCCTCCGGCCCCCGCATCGGGCTGTCGTCGCCCAGCGCGCCCCACAGCAGCACCCCGAGCTCGTCTGCATCGAGCTCCACGTTCTCATCCGCGTCGTCACGAACGGTCTCGGGCGCTTCCTTCGCCGTCTTCGACTTCTTCGCCTTCGCAGGTTTGTTCATCGTGGTTTCCTCCGGTCAACGTCGCGTCACGTTGAGTATACGGAGCGGCCTCGTGCCGAAAAATCTCCGCTGCGTCACGGCTTCATGACGGGCCCGCCTAATGCCGCGGCTTCTTCTCGCCGGGCGGAGGCTGGCGCGGCTTCGTGCCGGCGCCGATATCCTTCTCGCCGATATCGGGCATGGAACCAGAGATCGATTCGCCGATGCGCTGCATCTCTTCGGGCTCTCCGGACGGGTTCGCCGGGATCGGGCGGCTCGGCTTGGGAATCTTCTTCTTGTCGGCGCGCATATCGCCTCCTTGCGTACGCTCAGTGTAGCCGCCGTCCGCGGCGCGCGACAGCACCGCGCCGTCACGCCTCGTTGACGGGCGCGATCCCGGCGCGCCTGTTATAATAGGGGCGACGCTCCCCCAGAGACGCGCATGGCCAACACTCTCTTTCATCCGATCGTCGACGCCTGGTTCTCCGCCAAGTTCGGCGCGCCGACCGACGCGCAGCGCCTCGGCTGGCCCGAGATCGCCGCGGGCCGCCACGCGCTGATCGCCGCGCCGACGGGCTCCGGCAAGACCTTGGCCGCGTTCCTCGCGTCGATCGACTCGCTGCTGCGCCAGGCGCTCGACGGCACGCTCGAGGACCGCACGCAGATCCTCTACGTCTCGCCGCTCAAGGCGCTGTCGAACGACATCCGCCGAAATTTGGAACTGCCCCTGGCCGAGCTCGCGGAGGAGGCCAGAGCGGCCGGTCATCTGTTCCCGCCTCTGCTCGCCGCCGTGCGCACCGGCGACACGCCCGCCGCCGAGCGCGAGCGCATGCTCAAGCGCCCGCCGCACATCCTCGTCACCACGCCCGAGTCCCTGTACCTGCTGCTCACCTCGGCCAAGAGCCGCGCGCTCCTCTCCGGCGTGCGGACCGTCATCGTCGACGAGATCCACGCGCTCGCGCGCGACAAGCGCGGCTCGCACCTGGCGCTTTCGCTCGAGCGCCTGGAGGCGCTGTGCGAGAAGCCCCCCGTGCGCGTCGGCCTCTCCGCGACGCAGCGCCCGATCGAGGAGATCGCGCGCTTTCTGGTCGGCGCCTCGCGCGTCGCCGAAGACGGGACGCCGGACTGCCGCATCGTCGACACCGGCCACCGCCGCACGCTCGACCTCGCGATCGAGACGCCGGACTCCGAGCTCGGCGCCGTCTGCTCCAACGAGCAGTGGGCCGAGATCGACGCCCGCCTCGTCTCCCTGATCGAGTCGCACCGCTCGACGCTGATCTTCGTCAACACGCGCCGCATGGCCGAGCGCGTCGCGCACCGCCTCGGCGAGAAGCTCGGCGAGGACGCGGTCGCGAGCCATCACGGCTCGCTCTCGCGCCAGCTGCGGCTCGACGCCGAGGAGCGCCTGAAGGCCGGGAAGCTCAAGGCCATCGTCGCGACCGCCTCGCTCGAGCTCGGCATCGACGTCGGCTTCATCGATCTCGTCTGCCAGCTCGGCTCGCCGCGCGCGATCGCGACCTTCCTGCAGCGCGTCGGCCGCGCGGGCCACCGCCTCGGCGTGATCCCGAAGGGACGCCTGTTCGCGCTGACGCGCGACGAACTGCTCGAGGCCGCCGCCATGCTGCGCGCGATCAAGGCGGGCCGCCTCGACGCCGTCGAGATCCCCGTCGCGCCCCTCGACATCCTCGTCCAGCAGGTCGTCGCCGAGACCGCCGCGCGCGAGGAAGTCCCGGAAGAAATCTTATTTGAGCTGTTCTCGCGTGCTTGGCCGTATAAAGACCTTCAGCGCTCGTCTTTCGACAAGATGGTCGAGCTCGCGAGCGAGGGCGTCGCGCGCGGCCGCAAGGACGGCGCGTTCCTGCACCGCGACGGCGTCCACGGCGTGCTGCGTCCGCGCAAGTCGGCGCGCATGGCGGCGATCATGTCCGGCGGGGCGATTCCGGAGACCGCCGACTACCGCGTCGTCACCGAGGAGGAGAACGTCTTCGTCGGCACCGTCAACGAAGACTTCGCCATCGAGAGCATGGCCGGCGACGTGTTCCTGCTCGGCAACACCTCCTGGCGCATCCGCTACGTGCGCGGCGGCCAGGTCGTCGTCAGCGACGCTCAGGGCGCCGCCGCGACGATCCCGTTCTGGCTCGGCGAAGCCCCGGCCGCACCGTCGAGCTCTCCGGCGAGGTCTCCGAGCTGCGCCGCGGCCTCGACGACGCGCTCGCCGCGGGCGGCCGTCCCGCCGCCGAGGCCTGGCTCGCCGCCGACTGCGGCGTGACCGGCAGGCCGGCCGAACAGGCGGCCGCCTACGCCGAGGCGCAGAGGGCGGCGATCGGCTTCCTCCCGACCCGCGAGAAGATCCTCTTCGAGCGCTTCTTCGACGACACCGGCGGCATGCAGCTCGTCATCCACGCGCCGTACGGCTCTCGCATCAACCGCGCCTGGGGCCTCGCCCTGCGCAAGAAGTTCTGCCGCTCCTTCGACTTCGAGCTGCAGGCCAGCGCCGACGACGACGGCATCGTGCTCTCCATCGGCGTCCAGCACAGCTTCCCGCTCGAGCAGATGTTCAAGATGGTCCCGTCGAAATCCGCGAAGGACACTTTGATCCAGGCGCTCCTCGCGGCGCCGATGTTCCAATTGCGCTGGCGCTGGAACCTCGGGCGCTCGCTCGTCGTGCCGCGCATGAAATCCGGCAAGAAGGTGCCGCCGCCCATCCAGCGCTTCCGCGCCGACGACATCCTGACCGCGGTTTTCCCTCAACAGACCGCCTGCTTCGAGCACCGCCCGCCGGACCTCGAGCCGCCGGACCATCCGCTGATTCACCAGACGCTTCACGACTGCCTGACGGAGGCGATGGACGTGGTGCGCTGGGAGGAGCTCCTGCGCGACATCGAATCCGGGAAGGTCGAGCTCGTGGCCAAGGACACGCGCGAGCCGTCTCCCTTCTCGCACGAGATCCTCAACGCCAACCCTTACGCCTTCCTGGACGACGCCCCTCTGGAAGAGCGTCGCGCCCGCGCCGTCAACCTGCGCCGCACGCTCTCGCCGGAGGACGCGAAGGACTTGGCCGCGCTCGACCCGGCGGCGATCGCCCAGGTCCGGGAAGAGGCCTGGCCCGTCGCGCGCGACGCCGACGAGCTGCACGGGGCGCTGCTCTCGCTCGGCGCGCTGCCGGCCGAGGAAGGCGACCGCGCCTGGCGCGGCTGGTTCGACCGGCTCGCGGCCGACGGTCGCGCCGGCCTGTGGCGCCGCCCCGGCAAGCCCGACCTGTGGGCCGCGGCCGAACGCTGGTCGCTCGTGACCGCCGCCTGCCCTGGAGGCGAAGGCGCGCCCGCGCCGGCCCAGCCCGATTCCCTGCGCCGCGCGTACGAAGAAGCCGAGGCGATCTCCGGCCTCGTGCGCGGCCGCCTCGAGGTCGCCGGCCCCGTCGCGCCGGAACAGCTCGCGCGGGACCTCGGTCTCGAGGTCTCCGCGGTGAAGAGCGCCTTGGCCTCTCTCGAGGGCGAGGGCTTCGTCCTCGCCGGCGACTTCGCCGAGCCCGGCCAGTGGTGCGAACGCCGCCTGCTCGCGCGAATCCACCGACTCACGCTCGAGGGCGCGCGCAAGGCGGTCAAGCCCGTGCCTCCGGAGACGTACTGGCGCTTCCTCGCCGAGCACCATCACATCGCGCCCACGGAGCGCCGCGAGTCGCGCCTCGGTCTGCACGAGGCCGTCGGCCAGCTCCAGGGCTTCGAGATCGCGGCCTCCGCCTGGGAGGGCGACATTCTCCCTCGCGCGT
The DNA here is from genome assembly GCA_023213235.1 of Elusimicrobiota bacterium. Lineage (GTDB taxonomy): Bacteria > Elusimicrobiota > Elusimicrobia > UBA1565 > UBA9628 > GWA2-66-18. Next base: position 3,375,676 of record CP096137.1, read on the forward strand.
CGCGAAGTACCAGCCGGAGTGGCTCGACACGATGTCCTTCTCCGGCGAGCTGGCCTGGGGCCGCCTGCGCCCGCCGCGAAAGGTCGACGAGGGCGAGCGCGCCGCCTCCTCGCTCACGCGCGCCGCGCCCATCGCCTTCGGCTTCCGCGACGACCTGTCCTGGCTCCTGCCGCCCGAGCGCCTGGCCTCCGAGCCCGAGGCGCTGGCCGGCCCCGACGCGCGCAAGGTCCTCGACGCGCTGAAGAGACAGGGCGCCCTGTTCTTCGACGACATCGCCGAGGTCGCGGGCCTCCTGCCCGAGCAGGTGAAGGACGCTTTGTCCGAGCTCGCCGCCCTCGGCGTCGTCACGTCGGACGGCTTCTCGGCCCTTCGCGGCCTCGTCCTCGCGCGCCCCGCGCCGGCCCGCCGCCGCGGCGGCCGCTGGGGCGCTCCGCGCGCAGGCCTGCGCGGCCGCTCCGGACGCTGGACGACCTTCCCGGGACGCGTGCCGATGGGCAAGCCCGAGGACCGCACGCGCGAGTGGGCCTGGCAGCTGCTGCGCCGCTACGGCGTCATCTTCCGCGACCTGCTCACGCGCGAGTCCGCCGCGCCGTCGTGGTGGGAGCTCGTGCCGGCCTTGCGCCGTCTCGAGGCGCGCGGCGAGATCCGCGGTGGCCGCTTCGTGTCGGGAGTCGCCGGCGAGCAGTACGCTCTTCCGGAAGCGGTAGAAGCTCTCCGAAGGCCGCGTGACGGCGACGATTGGCTCGTCGTCTCGGCGTCGGACCCGCTGAACCTGCGCGGCATCCTCGACAAGGACGCGCGTGTGCCCGCGGTGCGCGGGAACAGAATTCTCTATCGCAACGGGATCGCGATCGCCGCGTTCCAAGGAGGAGAATCGGTCTTCTCGCCCGATATCCCCGAGGCGATGAAACCGAAGGCCGCGCGAGCCCTGCAGCTGCAGATTCCGTCTCTGCGCGACGGCGTGCTCGTCGAGCTCGCGACCGCTGCCGGCGCTGGACGCGCTCCTAGCGCTTAGACGTCAGAGCGTCGCCCAAGGCGGGGACCGCGTTGGTGATCGCCATCAGCGCGTCGGGGTGGGCGGCGATCCACATGATGGTCTGCGGATCGGCGACCATCTTCTGCATCACGGCGGGATCGCCGAGCGCTTCCTGGATCGCGGGGCAGTCGAGCATCTTGCGGACCATCGGGCTGCCGACCAGGGCGCGGGCGACCGCCGGGTCCTTCATCGCCGGCGAGGCGAGGAAGGCGCGGATCACGGCGGGGTTGCCGAGGACCGCCTTCGCGAAGGTCGGGCTGTTGAGCGCGATGCGCACGAGAGCGCTGTTCATGTAGGCGTCGACCTTCTTCGGGTCGGCGAGGAAGGCCTTCATGCTGCGCGCGCTGCCGAGCGCGGAGCGGCTCATGAAGAAGGCCGCGGGCTTGGCCGCCATCGCGGCGAAGAGCCTGTTGCCGCGGGCCCAGGTCTCGGCCCTCGCGCTGATGACCGTCATCGGCTTGGCCGGGGCGGAGGCGGCGGCGCCCGACGCGGAAACCGTCACGGGGATCTTGCGGGCCGAGCCGTAGGCCATGCCCTCGGTCGCGATCGGAGCGGTCAAGGACGAGGGCGCCGGCGGCGCCGCGGCGACGGCGTCGCGCAGGGCCTCGCCGGAGGCGAAATTGGCGGAGCGAACGGGCTCGGGGCCCTCCTGGAGATTGAAGCCGGCCGCGGCGTCCCCGGTGACGAAGACGTCGGTCGGACGGGACAGGACGGTCCAGGCGACGAAGCCGCCGGCCCCCATGAGGCCCGCCAGGCTGACGGCGACGTAAGTCCCTCTCACGTCTATAGGGTAGAGAGTCCTGAAAGCTCGGTCATGGGTCCAAGGTCCTACCCTTGACAGGTCCAGGCTTTGGCGTTATATTTAAGGTAACGGGGACGTAACCCGTTTATATGAGACTTTTGAACGCGCGGTCCCTCTTTGTCCCGGCTTTCCTCGGCTTGGCCGTTTCCGCGGGCGCGATGCGCCCCGGGGCGTCCCTGCCCTCCGAGCCCGGCCGCCCGTCGACGCCCATCGTCATCGACCCCGGCCACGGCGGCGACGACGAGGGCGCGATCGTGCGCGGGATTCAGGAGAAGGACCTCGCCCTGATCTTCGCGAAGAAGCTCAAAGCCCGCCTCATGCGCGACCCCGAGCAGGCCGTGATCCTCACGCGCGAGGACGACCGCTACGTGCGCCTCGACGAGCGTCTCGTCGACAGCGTCGACGCCTCCGGCTCGATCTTCGTCTCGCTGCACTTGAACCAGGTGAAAGGCAAGAAAGCCGCGGGCGCCATCGTCTACAGCTACGGCCCGGAAAAGCTTCGCGCCTGGCGCAAGAAGCGCCACCCGAGCGTGGCGCCCATGCCGGCTCCGCCGAAGGTGCAGTCCGGAGCGAGCGCCAACCTGGCCTACGCGCTGTCGAAGGGCCTGCGCGCCGACGGCTTCCGCGCCGAGGCATCGAAGTCCGACTACTACGTGCTGAAGAATCCCGCATCGCCGAGCGTGCTCATCGAGCTCGGCTATCTGAACAACCCCGACGAGGCCGCCAAGCTCGTCGACCCCGCCTACCAGGACCGCATGGTCGAGAGCCTCGCCAGGTCTCTCGAGCAGTTCGCGGCCACGCGCGGCGTCGTGTCCAAGCTGTAGGGATGCGAGCGCTCGTCGTCGTCACCGGCGGCACCTTCGACAAGGAATACGACGAGCTCACGGGCACGCTCTCGTTCCGCGAGACGCACCTGCCCGAGATGCTGGCCCTCGGCCGCTCGCGCCTGAAGACGCGCGTGCAGGTGCTCATGATGAAGGACAGCCTGCTCATGACCGCCGCCGACCGCAAGAAGATCCTCTCCGCCTGCCGCCGCGCCCCCGAGACGCGCATCGTGATCACGCACGGCACCGACACCATGGCCGAAACGGCCGCCGTCCTCGGCAAGGCGCTGTCGGGCAAGACCGTCGTGCTGACGGGCGCGATGCGCCCTTACCGCTTCGGCTCCTCCGACGGCCTGTTCAACCTCGGATCCGCGCTTTCCTTCGCCCAGGCCCTGCCTCCCGGCGTGTATGTCGCGATGAACGGGCTCGTCTTCTCATGGGACGACGTGCGCAAGGACCGCCGCCGCGGCGTGTTCTCCAGACGCCGAAAGACCCAGGCTTAACTCGGGCCGCTCGGGGTATAATATCGACATGAGACAGCTGATCCTCCTCGGCCTGCTGGCCGCCGCCGCTCCCGCCCTCGCCGCTTCTCCCGTCCGTCTGACCGGCGGCGCGAAGGCCGAGGACAAGCTGCGCCGCTTCATCGAGCAGGACGCGGCCCTCAAGGCCCGCCTCGACGAGGCCGCCCGCCGCGAGGAGGCGTACGTCGCCGAGGCCCGCGAGTCCGACCTGCGCGACGCCGTGTCCGACTTCTCCGGCGAGAGCCTGCGCTCCGCCCTCGAGAAGACCTCCGCCGAGAAGCGCAAGGACCTCGTCTCCGGCCTGCCCGGCATGGCCTCCGCGCCCAAGCTCTCCGCTCCTTGCCGCTCGGTCGACGACTGCGCCAACCCCGAGCTCGCGCTCGACGTCGCCGACTCCCGCGCGCTGGCCGAGTCGGTGCGCCGCCTCGTGCGCCCGTGGATGGTGCTCCAGCAGGCGCGCGGCTCCGAGGCCGTCGTCTCCGCCGTCGACGGACCGGGCGACGCCGCGATCGCGGTCAAGCTCAAGGACCTCGACGCCCAGCCCCTGATCCTCAACGTGTCGCCGCGCCTGCTCGGCGGCTTCAAGGTCTGGTTCGAGCGCCCTCTCGTGCTGGCCGCGCTGTACGGCCGCGAGCGCGAAGCCGTCCTGCGCTCCTCGCGCTAAAGCAGCCTCATCTGCCCGCCGGTCAGCGGGCGCCTGAACGCCCCCGTGTCCATTCCCTGCAGCCGCGCGCGGTTGAGGCCCAGCCGCTTGCACGTGAGTTGGAACAGCTTCGACAGGTGCTGAGCGAAGACCCCCTCCCCGTCATGCGCGTGCCGAACCGCGGGTCGTTGGCCTTCCCGCCGCGGATCGACGCGATCTGGTTCATCACCTTCGCGCGGCGGTCGGGGTAGTTGCGTTCGAGCCACTCGGTGAACAACGGGCCGAGCTGGTGCGGCAGGCGCAGCGGCACGTACCCCGCGCTGACGGCGCCCGCGTCCGCCGCGGCCTCGAGGAGCTTCGGCATCTCGTGGTCGTTGAGGCCCAGGATCATCGGCGCGGTCATCACGCCGACGGGGATGCCGGCCTTGGCCAACGTCCGCATCGCGTCGAGGCGGTTCTGCGGCGTCGAGGCGCGCGGCTCCATGCGGCGCGCCAGCTCGGGGTCGAGCGTCGTCAGCGAGAAGTACACGCGAATCGCCGAGAAGCGCGCGAGCTCCTGGAACACGTCGACGTCGCGCACGGCGAGCGCGTTCTTCGTCACGAACCCGCATGGGTTGCGCGCGTCGGCGAGCACCTGCAGGACGCGGCGCGTGAGCAGGGTCTTGCGCTCGACGGGCTGGTAGCAGTCGGTCACGCCGCCGAGGGCGATCGTGTCCGGAACCCACGAAGGTTTCGCCAGCTCCGCGGCGAGAAGCTCGGGCGCGTCCTCCTTCACGAAGATCATGCTCTCGAAGTCCAGGCCCGAGGACAGGCCGAGGTACTCGTGATACGGCCGCGCGTAGCAGTAGATGCAGCCGTGCTCGCAGCCGCGGTACGGGTTCACGCTCCACGTGAAGGAGATGTCCGGGCTGTCGTTCTTGACCAGCACGGACTTCGTCGCGTCCTTGAAGAACTTGGTCTTCGGCGCGGGTTTCTCCGACGGGTCGGCGCTCTCCTCCCACTCGTAGGCGAGTTCGACGAAACGGTTGGCGGGATTGAGCGCGGTTCCCCTTCCGCGCGGCGCGTCGGACATGGAGACAGTATATTCGAACGTCTGTTCGATTTCAAGACCCGGGCGATTTGACGGTTTTTTGACGGCCGTTTGACGGGGAGTTGGACGAGCGCGTCTATACTGATCGCATGAAAACCTCGATTCGCCGCACCCGCGTCAAAGCCCCGAAAGCCGTCTGGTGTCCCGACGCCCGGCCCGCACTCGACCGGCGGCTTCCCCGCTCTCGTACTCCGGCTCGGGCCGCGCCAGCGCCGGGACGATGATCCTCGCGTTCGTGTTCGCCGTCGTCGCGGCCGCGATGATCGCGGCGCCGATCGTTCGCGCCGCCGCCAGATAGGGGTTGATGCCGGGCCGTTCGGGGGTTATCCTTCGGGCGTGACCCCTCTCCTCCCCTGCTCGCCCTGCTCGTCCTTCCGGCCGCCGCGAAGCCGCCCTCCTGCACGGACGGGATCAAGGCCCCGAACGGCGTCTTCTGCGACAGCGTCGACGAGTGCGTGACCTTCTGCTCGTGCGCGTGCACCTTCAACCCGAAGCAATGGTATCCCCGCAAGGAAGACGACAAGTCGGTGGCCTGCACCGGCCTGCCCGACACCGGCTTCGGGATGCTGCCGCGCGACTCCTCCGACCTCGTGGCGGTGTCGACCTCGATTCCCCACGTGCGCGTGCCGCGCGGCATCCGCGCGATCCAGGCGGCGGCCGACGGACTCGTCGCTCTCGGCACCGCGCTCGAGGCCATGCCCAAGCGGCGCGAGCTCTCATTCTCCGCGCGCGTCGGCTCCTGCTACCGCCACCACTCGACGGACTCCAAGGACGAGTGCGGCTACGTGCTGAAGGGCAATTACATGATCTCGAAGTCGACCACGCCGGAGAAGCAGGCGTACTGGCGCGAGAAGGCCAACCCGATGAACCTCGGCCTCGCCTGGCCCGGACGCACGCCGCACAGCGGCGGCTACGCCTGCGACGTGATCCTCGTCGACAGGGACGGGCGGGACTGCTTCGATTGGCGCGCGGGCGTGCCGGATGCGCCGCGCTGCTCGATCGACGCGAAAGCCGCCGTGGAACTCCTCAACGAGGCGATGACGACGGCGGGAGCGCTGCGCCTCACCTACGAGGCCTGGCACTACGAGTGGGGTCCGGGCGCCTCCGGCTGCAGCCACCCCGACTGCGCGAAGCACGGCTGGCCCATCACCGGCAAGCCCGGCAACAAGCCCTGACCTAGGCGGTCAGCCTTTTGACTTCCTCTTCCTTCGCCTGCAGGGCGGCCTGCACGGTCTCCATCTCCTCGCCGACCTTGGTCACGCGGTCGAAGTCCTCGTAGAGCTTGGGATCCGACATCTCATTGGCGATGCGCTCCATGTCGGCGTGAAGCCGCTCGAGCTCGGCCTGCGCCTTCTCGAGGGCCTTCGCCTTTCGGCGCGCGTCCTTGGACGCCTCGTAGGCGTTGTCGGCCGCGCTCTCGGGGCGCGCGTCCGTCGGGGCCGCTTTCGCAGGCCCGCCGTTCTCCGCCTCCAACTGGGCCATGCGGTGCTGGAAGTACTCGAAGTTGCCCGGGTAGACCGTGATCTTGCCCTGCACGACGTGGACGACATGGTCGGCGACCGCGTTCAAGAAGTACACGTCGTGCGAGATCGCGCAGATCGTGCCCTCGAAGGACTTCAAGGCGTCGACGAGCGCCTCGACGCTGGTGAGGTCCAAGTGGGTGGTGGGCTCGTCGAGGAGCAGGACGTTCGGCGGATCCAGGAGCAGCTTGGCCAGCTGCAGGCGGCTCTTCTCTCCGCCCGAGAGGACCTCGACCTTCTTGTGCACCGAGTCGCCGGGGAACAGGAAGGTGCCGAGCACCGTGCGCGTGAACAGGTCGCCGTTGAGGCGGCCGACGCTGGTCGCCTCCTGCAGGACGGTGCGGCGCGGATCGAGCTGGCCCTCGCGATGCTGGGAGAAGTAGCCGACCTTCACGTTGTGGCCGAGCACGCGCTCGCCGGAGTCGATCGGGATGATGTCGCCGAGGACTTTGAGAAGGGTCGACTTTCCCGCCCCGTTCGGTCCGACGAAGGCCATCTTCTGGCCGCGCTCGAGCTCGAAGTTGAGCCCGTCGTAGACGACGTTCGAGCCGTAGGCCTTGTGCACGTTTTTGAGGCGCAGCACCGAGGTGCCGGTGCGCCCGGGCTGAGGGAAGGTGATGCTGACCGACTTCAGCGACGGCGGCAGCTCGATGCGCTCGATCTTGTCGAGCTTCTTCATGACACTCTGCACGCGCGACGCGGTGGAGACCCGCGCGCGGTTGCGCATGATGAAGTCCTCCATCGCCGCGATCTCGTCCTGCTGCTGCTTGTACGCGGACATCACGCGGTCGCGCGCGGCCTCGCGCTCGGCGAGGAAGCCCTCGTAGTTCGTGTTGTACTTCTTGAGCCGCTTGTCCTCGACGGCCACGATCGCCGAGCACACCTCGTCGATGAAGCCGCGGTCGTGCGAGATCATCAGGATCGCGCCGGGGTAGGACTGGAGATATTCCTGAAACCAGACGAGCGTCAGCAGGTCGAGGTGGTTCGTGGGCTCGTCGAGCAGGAGCAGCTGCGGCTCCTCGACGAGCAGGCGCGCGAGCGCGCCGCGCATCGCCCAGCCGCCCGAGAGCTCGGAGATCGGCTTGTCGAAGTCCGCGACCTTGAAGCCGAGGCCCATGAGGATTTTCTTGGCTTTGGCCGTCTCGCGGCCGTCGGGGTCGGAGCGGTGGGCAAGCGCCGTCTCGAGGACGGTCTCCTCGCCGATCGGAGGGTTCTCCTGGGGCAGGTAGCCGGCCTTGGCGCCGCGCTTCCACTCGATCGAGCCGCCGTCGGGCTCTTCCTCGCCGAGCAGCATCTTGAAGAGCGTCGACTTGCCGGCGCCGTTCGGACCCACCAAGGCGAAGCGGTCCCCCGCGTTGAGCTGGAGGTCAGCCCCGTCGTAGAGGACCTGGTCGCCGAACGACTTCTTGATGCCGCGGACGGAAATCACGGGTACATTCTACCAATTGAGGTCGGTGCCCGACGGTGTCAGGTTTTGCAATTCTCCAATTCCGTGGAACTTTTGGCCACTCTCAGTCGTATGTATAGTAATGGGAAGAAAACCGAGGATTCATTTCGACGGAGCCATGTTTCATTGTTGGGCGCGCGGAGTCGATCGGAGAACGATTTACGTCGATGACTCCGACTATTCGGGATTTATGGACTGCTTGGAGGGAGTGCTGCGCGCGGCAGATGCGAAACTAATCGCTTATTGCCTGATGCCGAATCACTTCCATCTGCTCATTCAGGTAGGACGAATTCCGCTTTCGTCGATCATGCAGAGAACGTTAACGACCTATGCCGCCCGATTCAATAAGCGTCATGGGAGGGTCGGCCATTTATTCCAAGAACGGTTTCGAGAGAAGTTGTGCTGCGACAACGTCTACTTGGCCAACATCATCCCGTATATTCACAGGAACCCGGTCCGCGCATCACTAGTCGCTTCACCCGATCAATGGAAATGGTCCAGTCAGAGCCGATTTCCTGTTGATTCGATGGACTTGACCGGATTCGATCCCTGGGAAGGATCAGTGGACAGCCCTCTTGATCTAACTCGTCGTGAGGAAATGGAACGGGCATCACTCCAAAGCGTCGTCGAAGCCGTCTCAATGGAGACTTCCGTCGACCACGCGCTTATCCGATCGGGCTGTAAAATCGCTGAGGCAGTTTCAGCGCGGAGAATTGCGGCCGTCAGGATGTTCGAGGCGGGATACTCGGCTTCCGACATCGCCCGGTTTCTACGAATTGCGATCAGCTCAGCCTGTCGGTTTAGGCCGGGAAGAATTGCAAAATTGCAAAGCCTGACACCAGGGACTACTCCAGGGCCTTCTTCAGGCGGGCCTTCGCCAATGGGCTGAGGCCGGGGCAGCCGGCGTCGGACTTGCAGGCGCGGCGCAGGATCGTCAGGTGTTCGAGCAAACGCCGGCAGACGTCGCACACCGACAGGTGGAGCTTGGCGTGAAGTCCGATCGGGCGGCCGTCCATGGCGTCGGACAGCAGGCGGGCGACTTCCTTGCAGGACGGGAGCATGCTCACGCGGCCCCCGGTGCGAAGTGGTTCTTTTCGAGGCACCGGCGCAGGCGCAGGCGCGCGCGGTACAGGAGCACGGCCAGATGGGCGGGCGGAACGCCGAGAGCCTCGGCGGCGGCGGGGGCGTCGAGGCCTTCCATCTCGCGCAGGACGAAGGCGCGCGCGACGGGGGCGGTGAGGCCCTCGAGACAGCGGCGCAGGGCGGCCCCGAGCTCGGCGGACTCGGCCTTGGCCTGCGGCCATTCGCGCGGGGCCTCGGCGGGGGTCCAGTGGCGGCCGTCGAAGAGGTCATCCTCGCGGGAGCCGTCGTCGTCGCCGAGCGGCGTCTCTTTCGACTGCTTACGGTAATGCTCGAAGATTTTGTTTCGGAGGATGCCGGTCATCCAGGTCAGCTCGGAGGATTCGGCCTTGAACTTGGCTCTCGATTCGAGCGCGGCCAGGAACGTCTCTTGGACGAGGTCCTCGGCGGAAGCCTGGTCGCGCACGCGGGAGAAGGCGTAGCGGAACAGGCGGTCGCCGTAGGCATCGACCCATGATTTCGGATCGGTCAACGGACCTCCGTGATCAGGCCGCTCTCCGCGAGAAACGCGAAAAACGACTTCGTACGAGCCTCGGTCATGCCTTTTGCCTTGGACAACGCCTGGGACAGACGAGCCCCCTTCATGAGCGAAGAAAGAACCGATGCTTCAGGAGCGGCGAGCGTGACGGAGCTTACGGGGCCGCCGCCGCGCTTATATAGGAGGACCCATTGCTCGTGAGCCCAATCGGACTTCTTGAGGGGAGAATCGTCGCGACGGTCTCTTTTCCAGATTCGGTGTACGGCATGGCCGAATTTCAAGAATCGGATCGCCGGGCCAAAAATCAATACGGAATTATTTTTGACGGATTGAGAGAGCAGTTTGGCCGACAACGGCGCGTGGGGCGCCGCGTGAAAGAGTTCTTTGTACTCCCATTCCAACACAGCCAAATTTTCTATGAACGGCGCTTCGCGCCCAAACTTCTTTTCAGGAATCCGGGGAACGAGCCGCCGTAGTCCGACAGATTATGGGATTTGGAAGGAACGGACCGCGCGTACTCCTCGCACGCCCTCAGAAAATCCTCGTCACCCAGAACGCGCCAGCAAGTCTCAAACGTCTCGCCCAACGCTTCCGACAGTCTCGCGGGATAGCCTTTCCGATACACGTCGACGGCGGCGAGGGCCGACAACCGGCCTCCTCCGGACACCGACGCGGCGAACGACGGGTCGACGGCGCCGTAGGCCGAGGAGACGAAGCGGCGTTGAAGCGCTTTAAGCGACGGCAAGATTCGCCTCCGCCAACCGTATCGCCTTCTTCACCTCGTTTTCGAGCACGTTCCACGCGGGGACGTCCTCGTCCCATTCGATGAGCACGGGAACCTCCGGCACGCGGCGGATCACGCGGCGATACAACTCCCAGACGGGATCGGTCGGAGCCTTGGAGTGCGTGTCGAACAGGAAGTCGCCCATGTCGGAGTAGCCGCCGAGATGGAGCTGGGCGATGAACTCCGAGGGAATCGCGTCGAGGTAATCCTCGGCCTTGAAGCCGTGGTTGGTCGCGCTGACGAAGACGTTGTTGACGTCGAGGAGGATCTTGCAGCCCGAGCGCCGCGCGATCTCGACGAGGAACTCCTCCTCCTTCATCTCGGAGTCGCGGTAGGTGAGGTAGCTCGACACATTCTCCAAACCGATCGGCCTTGCTAAATGCTCTTGGACGCGATTGACATTCCTGACGACGGTCCTGACCGCCTCTTCCGTATAAGGCAGCGGCAGGAGATCGTGAATATTCTTCGCGTGCGCGCCCGTGAAGCAGAGGTGATCGGTCACGAGGAACGGCTCGACCTCGGAGATCAGCCGCTTGAGGGATTCCAGATACCCGGGCCGCGGGCCCTCGACGCCGCCGATCGACAGCGACACGCCGTGCAGCGCGACGGGGTAGTCGCGACGGATCGCTTTGAGGACTTCTCGCGGGCGGCCGTGCGAGTCCATGTAGTTCTCGCTGAGGGCCTCGAACCAGGAGACGGCCGTGCGCGGGCGGCGAAGAAGGACGGGGAAGTGGGCGGAGCGCAGCCCGGCCCCCGCCTTGATCAGCCCGCTTTGAACTTTCCGTTTCGCGAGCGGCAATCGGTCTCCGTCAGGCTCAGCCAGCCCTTGCCCTTGCAGGCGTTCTGTCCGGCGCAGGCGTGGCCCTCGGGCCCGCCGCAGGCGCCCTGGCCTTTGCAGGCGTTGACGCCCCAGCACTCGCCCTTCTTGCCGTCGGCCGGCGCGGAAGCGCCCGTCGCGGGCCCCGAGGCCGAAGACTGGGCGGCGCCGCCGTGGGCGCCGGAGGGGCCGGGGGCGTCGTCTTGCAACCGGCCATCGCGAAAGCGGCCAGGGCCGCCGCCGTCAGCTTCGTCTGTCGCTTCATGATCGTTCTCCTGAGGATGAGTGCCGGAAAGGCGTCCGGAATGTCAGGGCTTCTTGAGGTCGGCGGAGCGGTCGGCGGGCACGCCGTAGCGCGCCATGACGGCGGGCATGATCTTGGCCGCGGTGTCGGCGTCCATCACGATGCGCGTGCCCTTGTTCTCGCCGTACCCCGAGTAATGCTCGAGCTCGAGCACGTGCCGGCCGCCGAGCGGCTTCTCGAACGCGGCGACGAGGTCCTTGAGGCTGCCGATCAGGACGCCGTTGACGCGCGTGACCGGCGCCATCGAGAGGCCGTGGTAGCCGCGGTTGAAGTCGTGGGCGAGCACGTGGGAGAGGACGACGACCTCGGTCCGCTCCGGCGTGGGCATGCCGTCGGCCGAGAGCGAACGCACGCGATAGCTCGCGCCGCGCGCCGCGATGAGCTCGTCGGACAGCGGCATGAACACGAGGCCGCCCGCGATGAAGTAGGCGGGGCGCGCGTCGTAGCGCGGGCCGGGAACGAGGTCGGCCGAGCCCTTCAGCGGCAGCTTGACCGTCGTCTTCTTGTCCTCGCGCACGACGACGGCGTCGAGCGTCTCGCCGATCTGTCGGCGGCTGATGAGGTCGGAGAAGTCGATGCGCTCGTCGTCGCGGAACGGGATCGTGCCGTCCTGGCCGATCTTGATGCCGTCGAGCTCCATGAGCACGTCGCCTTCCTTGAGCGCTCCCCACGCCGAGCCGCCGAAGCCGGTCTTCGTGATCAGGACGCCGCTGTTGTCCGGCGGCAGGGACAAGGTCTTGCGCAGGCTCTCGTTTTCAGTGCCTTGCCACCAGGCGCCGAGCTCGGGGATGCCGTCGTACTTGCCGTCGTCGACGTCTTTCAGGAAGCGCCGGATGATCGGCATCGGCACGACGTAGCCGATGTTCTGGGCGCCCGCGCTGTGCTGGAAGGCGATGCCGATGAGCTTGCCCTCCTGGAACACGGGGCCGCCGGAGTTGCCCGGGTTGATCGCCGCGTCCGTCTGGATCGCGAGCAGGCCGCGCGAGGAGTGCGAGTACACGGTCACGCCGACGCGCGAGACGATGCCCTCGGTTACCGACAGGTCGGTGCCGCCGATCGGGTAGCCGTATACGGCCACCTTGTCGCGCTGCGACGGCACGCCGCCGAAGGGCGCCGGCTTCGTCCCGTCGAAGAACGAGGGGTCGTCGACCGTGACGACGGCGGTCTCGCCGTCGTGCCCGGCGAACGCCACGCGCGCGGGATACTTGCGGATGTCCCCCGACTTGCGCACCGAGAGATAGGCCGCGTTGGCGACGACGTGTCCGTTGGTCAGGATGCGGTTGCCCTCGATGATGACGCCGGAGCCCGTCCCGCTGCCCTGGCGGCCCGGCTGCCAGGGCTGGGCGTAGTCGGGGTTGCTGGCCGTGAAGTGGATCTGGACGGTGGCCCGGCGCAACTCGCGGTCGGCGTTGGCGGCCGCGGCGGGCGTCGCCAGGACGAGGAGCAGGAGAAGGTGGCGCATGAGGGGAATCGTAGCATTCCCCGCCCCGGGAGCCGTGTCCCGTTCGTAACAAATCTGATCTTGCGGAGACGTGAACGGCCTGCTATATCCTCGTCGCATGGCCACCCTTTCCAGCGCGCTCTTCGCCGCCGTCAACTTCGTCCATGCCATGATCTTCGGCGGCCCCATCGACGGCACCGCGTGGGACGTCAAGGTCAAGCAGGACGGCTTCTTTCACTGGGGCAGCAAGAAGGACACCCTCGTCTTCCACAAGGGCAAGCTCGTGGTCGCCGGCGCCGTCGGCCAGGGCTACTCCCCCGCCCTCTACGAATCGCGCGACGAGAGCCAGGGCACCGTCTTCGAGGCCGTGCTCGACGACCCCTCCCGCGAGCCGATCGAGTGGTCCGGCCGCGTCGAGGGCGACAAGATCTCCGGCGTCGTCATCGTGCGCGCGCGCGACGGCCGCGCGGTGAAGTACGCCTTCTCGGGCGCCAAGAAGGCCGGCTAAAGCTACAATAGCCGGGCCATGGCCAAGACCCGCATCGTCGCGCTGAACAAGCCCTACGGCTACCTCACCCAGTTCACCGACAAGGACGGCCGCCCCACCCTCTCGAAGTTCAGCCTGCCCCACGGCGTCTATCCCGCGGGCCGCCTCGACTTCGACAGCGAGGGCCTGCTCCTCCTCACCGACGACGGCGGCCTCGCCCATCGCCTGACCGATCCTTCGCACGGCCATCCGCGCGTCTATTGGGCGCAGGTCGACCGCGTGCCCGACGAGGCGACGATGAAGACGCTGCGCTCGGGCGTCATGCTCAGCGACGGCAAGTCGAAGTCCTGCAAGGCGCGCGTGCTGACCGAAGAGCCGGACCTTCCGCCGCGCAATCCCCCATCCGCCACCGCCTCAACGTGCCGACGTCCTGGATCGAGTTGACGATGACCGAAGGCCGCAACCGCCAGGTCCGCCGCATGTGCGCCGCGATCGGCCACCCCTGCGTCCGCCTCGTGCGCGCCGCGATCGGCAACATCACCCTGGCCGGCCTCGAGCCGGGAAAGTGGCGCTGGGTCGACCGCCGCGAACTGTAAAGGGGTCAGACCTTACACGTTTCACTTTTTCGCTCGCGCGTAGCGGCTCACCGACCCCAACGGGCATTGCAGCCATTCCGCGATTCGGACGAGCCGATGTCCTGCCTTCAAGGCTTCCTGGGTAAAAGCCCGCTTCGTGGCGATTATTCGACGATCGAACGTCGCGGACTTCAGCGCTTCCTCCGAAACGATCTCACGCGCCGCGACGATCGCGCCGATATCCGCCAGCGACGGCAGGTCCGGAGCCAATTCGCGCTTCAAATCCAATTCGACGTCCTCGGCGTTCTCCCACGGATCAAAACCGCTAAGGTCCATCCCATCATCCTCTAACCTCGCGCCTCGCAGGCTCGACCACGGCCAATGATGGGCTTCGACGGTCAGGCCTGCGCGAACAGGATTCAAATGGATATAGCGAATCACCTTTCGCAGGTACAGCTCGTCGAGACAAAGTTTCGCCTTGAACCGCGCCTGAAACAGATGCCCCATTCGTTTGTGGCGGCGATTGTATACCTGCGCGTGAACGCCCTCGAGCCGCTGCATGACCACGGACAAAGGGACGTGCGCGACGCGAATCGCCAGATGGAAATGGTTGCCCATGAGGCAATACGCCATGATCTCGACTCCGGAATCTCGCTTGGCTCGTTCGAGCTCCGAGAGAAATAGGAAGCGGTCGTCGTCGTCCTCGAAAATGGAGCGGCCATCCACGCCGCGAGCCATCGCGTGGTATACGGCGCCGTAGAAATGAACGCGGGGAGGGCGGGGCATGCACTATTCATACGATTGAGCACCCCGAAAAGTTCCCTCAGAAAAAGTGAAACGTGTGAGGTCTGACCCCTTTATCGGTGGAGCTTGACCGGAACCCCGGGAATCCGGCGCTTCGCCTCGAGCATCGCGGCCATTGCGGCGCCGGCGCCGGTGGATAAGCCGCCCAGCACGCCGCGCAGGACGGGGCGGCGCCACTTCTCCGAGCGTCCCTTCTTGAGCAGGGCGGCGCCGCCCAGCATCCCGGCCGCGGCGACGACGTACCAGAGCGCGTGGGGGTCGGGCTCCCCGTCGCGGACCTGCTTCTGGGCCTGCGCCGTGGCGTTGAACGGGGTGACCAGGGCGACCGCGCCCTCCTTGAGCGGCAGGCGCCGGCCGTCGCGCTCGGCGTAGGCGCGCGTGAGTTCCGCGCCGAACAGGACGATCTGCGAGGAGTAGTACACCCACAGCAGCAGGACGATCACCGAGCCCGCGGCTCCGTAGGTCGAGGCGACGCCGCTCTTTCCTAAATAGAGCCCGATGCCCATCTTGCCCGCGGTGAACAGCAGGCTCGTCCAGAAGCCGCCGAGCAGGGCCGTCCGCCACGGCAGGCGCACGTCGGGCAGGACCTTGAAGATCAGCGCGAACAAGGCCGAGATGACGCCGAGCGAGACGACGACGTTGACGGCCTGCCACACCGCCTCCCCGCCGGGCAGGCCGGCGGCGAACTTCCCGGCGGCGGCCAGGCCCGCGCTGACGACGAGGGAGACCATGAGGAGGAAGGCGATCACGCCGATCATCCCGAAGGACAGCAGGCGGCGCTTGATCGTCGCTCCCCAGCCCGCGTCTGGGCGCGGAGCCGTCTTCCAGATCACGTTGAGCGACTCCTGCATCTGGCCGAACACGCCGGAGGCGCCGACGAGCATGGTGATCACGCCGAGGACTGTCGCCATGAGCCCCGTCTTCGGCCGGGACGCGGCGCCCTCGACCATGGACTGCACGGCCGTCGCCCCGTTCTCGCCGACGAGGCCGCGGATCGTTTCGAACACGTGCGTCCCGCCGCCGTCGCCGAAGACGATGCCGGCGATGCCGATCGCGATGACGAGCATCGGCGCGATCGAAAACGCCGTGTAGTAAGCGAGCGCGGCGCCCATCATGGGGACCTTGTCCTCGGAGATGCCGCGCGCGGCGGTTTTCACGAGCGCCATGGAGGAGGAGAGATATTTCATGGGGCCAGTGTAGCGCTCCCGCCGCGGCGGGGCCCATGCCGAGGCGGTCATTTATCGTTGACGGCCGCGAGATGGCCCGCGAAGCGCGTCCGGGCTAACATGATCCCATGCTCCGCGCCGCGTCCGTCCTGCTGCTGCTCGCCTCCGCCGCCGCGGCGAAGGACGTGTGCCCGCGCCTGCGGCTCGAGGGGCCGGACCCGAAGCTGTCCGAACCCGAGAAGCGTCTTGTCTGCGGGGATCCCGGCTCCGACGGCTGGAAGAAGGTGTCCCTGCCGCAGGCCCGCGAGTTCATGACCGCCTTCCTTCAAAAGCGCGGCCGGCACTTCCCGTCCTTCACCACCGACGGCGACGCGCTCGTCGTCGACGCGGGCACGGCGACGTACGTGACCTCGCTCGTCGGCCGCGGCCTCGAGGGCGTCTACGATCTCGGCAAGCGCCGCAAGGTCGTCGGCCGCCCGCTGACGCCGGACCTTCTCGACCAGGTCAAGAAAGCGGTCGCTTTCGAACTCGGCGCGCGCGGCTACCCGTGCCCGAAAACGGCCGTCACGGCCGACGCGCGCACGGGCGAGGTGCGCGTCGACGTCTCGCCCGGCGAGCGCCGCACCGTCGGCGAGATCCCCCGCCGAGGGCATGACGATCGACCCCGCCGTGCTGACCCGCTACGAGGCCTTCGAGCCCGGGGATATCTTGGACCAGCGGATGCTGTCTTTAACGTCCGACCGCGTGAAGGAGGACGCGCTGTTCGCCTCCGCCTACTACGACGTGGCCTGCTCGACGGCGGGCTCGACGATCACGCAGCGCGTCGTCGAGGCGCAGCCCCACCTTCTGACGATCGGAGTCGGCGCCGACACCGAAGGGCTCGTGCGCGCCCGCGCGCGCCTGCGCCGCTCGGCGATCGGCAAGCGCGCCTCCTACGCCGAGGCCGCGCTCGCCGCCAGCCGCCGCGAGCAGTCCCTCGACGCGCTGATGCGCCTGTACCTCGCCCCGGGCGACCGCCTGCACCTCGTGCCCGCGTTCTACCTGCGCCGCGAGGACGAACTGCGCTACGAGGCCGCGCACGGCGAGGCGGCGCTCTCCCCGCGTGGGCCAGCGACGCCGGCGGCCTGCGCCTCGAGGCGCGGGGCGGCCCCGCGGTCGACTTCTTCGACACCTTGCGCGGCCAGGGGCCGCGTTCTTCATCGTGGTTTCAGTTTGTCACCCACGCGCAGGTTTCGAGCCACCTGCACGAGTTCTACCGCCGCGACCCGCGCCGCGGCTGGTCGGCCGCCCTCGACACGACGCACCGCGTCGAGGGCGCGCACTCGCGCGCGAGCGCGCAGGGCCTGCGCCTCTCCGGCCAGGCGCTCTGGAACCTCGGGAACTTCGAGCCGCCGCTGGCCGTCCTCGCCACGCGCGGCAGCTACGGCACGATCGCCGGCATCTCGCGGGCCGACGCGCTCGCGCACCTGCCTCCCACCGAGCGCTTCTTCCTCGGCGGCGACGCCGACCTGCGCGGCGTCCAGCGCAAAGGCCTGCCCTTCGACGACGGCGGCTTCCTGACCGCGGCCTATCAAGGAGTGGAGCTGCGCGCGGGCGACGTCCTGCCGTACGGCCTCCAGCCCTTCGTCTTCGCCGACGCCGCGATGGGCGGCCGCGACGGCTGGGCGCTCGAGAAGGACGTCTACTACGCGCCCGGCCTCGGCATGCGCTGGGCCTCGCCGTTCGGCTCCATCCGCGCCACCGCCGCCCGCGGCCTCGTGTGGCGCAACGGCTCCGCGTCCGGCGAGCCGTTGAAGCCGCGCTGGCAGTTCTTCTTCAGCTTCGGACGGGAGTTCTGACATGAAAGCCCTGAAGATCATCGGCTTCGGCGCGGCGGGCCTGCTCGTCGTCGTCCTCGCGGCCGCCGTCGCCGTCGTCGCCGTCCCCTCCTCGGTCCTGAACACGCAGAGTCTCCAATGGGCGGCGAAGAAGTTCGGCGCGCCCTATCGCCCCACGTGGCAGGTCTTCGCCCTCTCGATCGACTCGACGAATCTGCTCGTCAAACGAGTCCGCGTCCAGGGTCAGGACGTATGCGTGGACGCCGAGGACGGCTCCGTGAAGGGCTGCGTCGAGGACCTCGACGTGGACGTCACGCTCAAGCTTTTCCTCCGTCCTTGAAGCGCGCGGAAACGCTCAAACTCGCGGCCGGCCCCCTGCGCTACGACTCCACGAAGGCCGCGAAGCCGGCCGCGGCGAAAGACGATAATAATGGCGGCGGAAGCCTGCTCCCCGCCTGGGCCCGCCGCACGACCTTGGGCACGGTCGATCTTAAGCTGCCGAAGGTGACTCTCGTCACCAGCTCGGGCACGACCACCGGGGGCTTGACCGCCGCCTACACGGGCAAAGGCCCGCTGAAAGCCGCGGCCTGGACGGTTCTGCCTTCCTCCGGCACCGCCCCGGGAACCCGCTACGATTCCGAGTTCACGCTCGACTCAGACCTCTTTCAGGAAGGAAAGCTCACGCGTCTCGACCTCAAGGCCGGCGTGCGCGGCTCGGGCATGACGGCCGCGCTCGATTCCGTCCTGAGGCCGGGCGACGAGGGCCGGCTGAGGCTCGAAGCCTCGGCCTCCGTCGTCCTTGAGAAAGCCAAGATCGCGCGCGCGGCCCTGGAGAAGTGCGGCGCCGACATCGCGCGCGACGGCGACGGGAGCCTCGAGTCGCTGGACCTGACGTGCGGCCTGTTCCTCCAGCCCGCGCGCCTCGGCATCGGAACGGGTCCCAAGCCCAAGGCGCTCGACGGGCGACTGAGCGTGAACGGCCGGTCGCGCGGACGCCGCTTCGAGACCGAGGTACGCGCCCGCCTCGGGCCGACGCCCGGCTACGGCGGCCTCGCTTTCTCGCTCGACGCCGACCTTTCCGGCAGCGAGTCCGACGGGCTCGCGCATGAGAAGAAGGTCCGCATCACGGCCGCCATCGAGAAGTTCGCCGAGCTCGTCCGTCTCCTCGACGGCACCGAGTACGCCGTCCCCGCCCCGCTCAACGCCTTCGACGGGATCGTCAGAGCCACGGCCACCGTGGAGGGCGAGCCCGCGCGCCTGGCCTTCGACGTCCGCACCGAGCTCGCCTCCGACAAGCAGGCGCTCGACGTGGCCGTCCGGGGCAAGGCCTCCGCCCCGAGCCTCGGCAAGAAGGCGGCTCTCACCGCCGACGTCGAGCTGACCAAGGTCGTCCTGCAGCTGCCGTACCTCGAGCTCAAGGACGCGCCGAAGCCCATCGTCGACAAGCGCATCAAGACGGGCGACCCCGCCCGCGACAAGGCCGTCGAGGACCTGCGCGCCGGCGCCGCCGCCGCGACGCCGAAGCCCGCCGCGCTCGACTACGACGTCGCGGTCCGCACGAAATCCCCCGTCCGCATCCTCACGAACCTCGTGAAGGTCCCCGTCCCGATCTCCCTCGACGTCCGCGCCAAGCCCGCGGGCGTCTCGGGCACGGTCAAGGTCGAGAGCTTCGACACGGAGGTCTTCCGCCAGAACGCCACGATCGACCATTTCACGCTGACGCCCGGCGCCGCGGGAACGGCCACGGCCGTCGACGGCAAGATCGTCTACAAGCGCAACGACGTGACCGTCAACATCCTCGTCCTCGGCTCGACGGCCAAGCCCGCCGTCGTCTTCGAAAGCGACCCGCCGATGTCGCAGAATGAGATCGTCGCCCTCGTCCTCTACGGCAAGAGCCCCGACGAGCTCGACGCCGACCAGAAGTCCTCCGCCGGCAACGCGACGAACGCGATGACCAACGGCGCGTTCGGGCTGGCGTCCCTCTACCTCTTCGCCTCGACGCCGGTCGATTCGGTCGGCTACGACGCGGCGACGGGCAGCTACCAGGTCAAGTTCAAGCTTCCGGGAGGTGCGAGCCTGTCCGTGGGGTCGAATCTCCAGGAGTCGCGCACGCTGACGCTGCGCAAGCGCTTGGCGCGGCACTGGGAGATCATGACCGAGGCCGAGCGGGGCTCGCGCGAGAACGGCGCGATCACGACCTTCCTGCAGTGGTTCGAGCGCTACTGACTAGCGCGGCTCGTAGAGGATCGGCGTCGACCCTTCGCTGCCCGAGAAATCCTCGAATTCCCCGGGACCGCTGACGGCTTCGCGCTCGTGCCAATCGGCGATCAAGCGGGCGAAGTCGACTCCTTCGGTCGTCACGGCGAGGCGGTAAATTTCAGTAATCACCGTTACATGATAGGCACGCGGCGCGCCGCGATGCTATGAACGGGCCGCCACGAATTCATGTCCGGCGTGTGACGACCGTCCAGGCCGAAAGGGAAGTCGCGGCTAGCGCCGCGGAATCGAACGCCGTCGCACGCGGAAGGACGACATCAGCGACGGGCGGTACGTCTTCATGCGCGGCGGCACGCGATAGGGGAAGCCGGGGACGGCCTTGCGCTCGATCTCCTGCCCGATGAACGCCTCGATGACGGGCACGAGCTTCTCTTCCTCGAGCGACACGAGCGTCGCCGCGTCGCCCTCGGTCATCGCGCGGCCCGTGCGGCCGATGCGGTGCACGTAGTCTTCCGGGTGCTCGGGCACGTCGTAGTTGATGACGTGGGAGACCTCGGGGACGTCGAGGCCGCGGGCGGCCAGGTCGGTCGCGACGAGGACCGTGTGGCGCCCCTCGCGGAAGTCGGCCATGCCGCGGTCGCGCTCGCCCTGAGAGAGGTCTGAGTGCAGGACCACGCAGCGGATCGCCTTGCGCTGCAGCCAGCCGGCGACGCGGTCGGCGCGGACCTTGGTGCGCGTGAAGATGATGACGGAGTCCACGCCGTCGGCCTTGATGAGCTCTTCGAGGAGCGCGGCCTTCTGGTCTTCGGTGATCGGGAGCAGCCACTGCTTGATCGTGGTGGCGGTCGCGCGCGGCTTGTCGACGGAGACGCGCACGGGCGAGCGCATGAACTCGTTGACGACGCGCTCGACCTCGATCGGAATCGTCGCCGAGAACATCAGGGTCTGGCGCTCGGCGGGCAGCATCTTCATGATGCGGCGCACGTCGGGCATGAAGCCCATGTCCAGCATACGATCCGCCTCGTCTAATACGGCGACGCGGACGTTCTGCAGATTGAAGGTGCCGGAGCGGATATGATCGAGCAGGCGGCCCGGGGTCGCGACGACGACCTCGGCCCCGCGCTTGAGCTCCTGGGTCTGGTTGTGGAAGGAGGCGCCGCCGATGACGGTGACGCAGCGCACGGGCGAGAACTTGGCCAGCTCGGAAATGGCTCTCTCGACCTGAGTGGCGAGTTCGCGCGTCGGGGTCAGCACGAGGGCGCGCACGCGAAGGCCGGCCTTGGCGCCGCCCTCGGCCTCGCGGTCGGCCAACAGCCGGGACAGCAAGGGAAGCGTGAACGCGACGGTCTTGCCGGAGCCGGTCTGGGCGGAGCCGATGACGTCTTTGCCCTGAAGGGCCTCGGGAATCGCGGCGGCCTGAACGGGGGTCGGGGAGGCGTAGCCGAGTGCGTTGATGCCTTGAAGGAGCTCGGGGCGCAGGTTGAAGTCGCTGAATGCCATGTTTTGGAACCCCATTGTATCAAATGGGGACCGTGCTATCATGTAGGCCCAATGACCCAGGCGGCGAGCCGACGCCCCCGTCATAATAAGGAGGAGATGCGCGTCCTCCCCTCCTCCTGGCTTTTCTGCTCGCCTTGCCGGCGCAGGCGCAGAACGTCCGCGTCACCCCCACCCTCGGCACGACGAACGGCGTGCCGTCCATCACCGGGGTCTCCGGTCCGACGACGCTAGCGCCTCTTTCCCCGATCTCGGCGCTGACGCCGACGCTCGTCCCGACCCTCAACGCCGCGATCCTGGCCGCGCCCGCGCCGGTCGCTCTGCGAGCCTTCGACGTGAACGTCACGATCCCGGCGGCGGCGAAGGCCGAGTTCCCGGGAGTCCCCGGCGTTCCCGGCGCGGCGAAGACGCCGCTCAAGGCCGCCACGCCCGTCGACGGCTGGGCGAGCCGGTTCAACTTCAAGCCGGACGGCAATTTCTTCGATCAAAGCCGCGAGATCAAGGACCAGGTCGGCGGCCGGTATCAGGCTGTCCCGAAGGATCAGGGCAAGGTCCGCGTCCACATTCTCGAGCGCGCCCCGACGGTCGCGCCCAAGGCCGTTCCCGGAACGGAAGGCCTCTCCGGCAAGACGTTGCTCGACGCGCTGAACCAGATCACCGGACGCGGCTACAAGCAGAACGACTACGGCGCGGCGTCGGACTTCATGTTCTCGCAGGCGGACCAGGTGATCGTCAACGGACAGCGCGGCGTGATCGACGCCTACTCCGGCATCTTCGTGCCCGGCACGGGCAAGGATGGCGACGACTACCCCGAGCGCGGCGACCAGAACGGCGACGGGCACTCCGACGGCAAGGGCATGAACGTCGAGCACACCTGGCCGCAGTCGCTCTTCGCCAAGGCGCTGCCGATGCGCTCCGACCTGCACCACCTGATGGCGACCTTCATGCACCCGAACTCGGTGCGCGGCCACATGCCCTTCGGCGTCGTGACGGGACGGCCCGACTACGAGAACAAGGCCGGCGCCAAGCGCGGCAACGGCGTCTTCGAGCCGCCGGACGCGGTGAAGGGCGCGTGGCGCGCGGCATGCTGTACTTCTACTCGCGCTACAAGGACTCCCGCACGTTCGGCCGCAACTCGACCGAGTTCTGGAACCAGCAGATCGAGCTGTTCCTCGAGTGGAACCGCCGCTTCCCCCGGACGCCTTCGAGGCGCGGCGCAACGACCTCGTGCAGTCCTTCCAGGGCAACCGCAACCCCTTCATCGACGACTACACCCTCGCCGACCGCGTCGGCAAGGACGCCTTCCGCCACGGCAATCCGCAGCGCGGCGGTCCCGGCTTCCGCATGGCCGGTGACGGCGGCCGCCGCCGTTCCTCCCGAAGGCGCTAGCGAGTCGCCGGGCGCGAGCGCCCGGCGCAGACGCATCGGCGGAAATTCCTCATAGCGTCTAGCCTGTGCTATCATAGGCCGGATTTCACAGGAGACCCGACCATGAAGCTTTCCCTGCTCGCCCTCTTCCTCGCCGCGCCCGTGCTCGCCGGAGAGCCGCCCAAGGCCGCCGCGCCGGCCGCCCCGAAGGCCGCCGCCGCGAAGACCGAGACGAAGGCCAAGGACGCCTTCAAGACCGACGACGAGCGCCGCGCCTACACGGTCGGCTACCTGATGGGCCGCAACATCTCGCCTTTCGCGCTCAGCGCCTCCGAGATCAAGGCCGCCCAGCAGGGCCTCTCCGACGCGGCCAACGCGAAGGCGCCCGGCGTCGATGTGCGCTTCTATCAGCCGAGCATCAACGACATGCTCGCCGCGCGCATGGGCAAGGCCGCCGAGACCGAGAAGGCCAAGGGCAAGGCGTTCGCCGAGAAGTGGGTGAAGGAGAACAAGCCCAAGGATATCCCGGGCGGCGGCTGGTACCTTGAGACGGCGGCCGGCACCGGCGCGATCCCCGGCAAGACCGACACGGTCAAGGTCCACTACCGCGGCACGACGGTCGACGGCGTGGAGTTCGACTCGTCCTACTCGCGCGGCGAGCCGACGCAGTTCGCGCTCAACGGCGTGATCGCCTGCTGGACGAACGGAATCTCGATGATGAAGGCCGGCGGCAAGGCCAAGCTCCTGTGCCCCTCCGACGTCGCCTACGGCGACCCGGGCCGCTCCGGCATCAAGCCGGGCGCCACGCTCCTCTTCGAGGCCGAGCTCGTCGAGGTCGTCAAGGCCGAAGAGCCCGCGAAGAAGAAGTAATCAGCGGCGGCGCGACAGCCGCCGCATCAGGCAGTCGTTCGACACGACGAGCAGGCCCGCCTCGCGCGCCATGCGCTCGCCCTCGTCGTGATACACGCCGTCCTGGAGCCAGACCGCCTTGGCCTTCTTGGCGATCGCCTCCAGGATCGGCGTGAACGCCTCCTCCGGACGGCGGAACACGACGACGCAGTCGACCGTCCCGGGAATGTCGGCCACCGACGGATAACACGTCCGGCCGAGGATCTCCTTGTGGCCCGGGTTGACCGGGATGACCGTGTAGCCGGCCTCCATCACGTACTCGGAGACGTAGTGCGAGGGACGCTCGGGCTTCGGAGAGAGGCCGACGACGGCGAAGGTCTTCAGCGCGAGGATCGCGTCGACGGCCGCGGAGGAATTGGGCTCGGGGAGACGGCAGGCGTCGCCGTCTTCAGGCCGCTTCGGTGCCGACATGGACCTCGCCCTCGTCGATCTCGACGTGGGCGACGTACGACCGGGCGCACACGCCGCAGTCCTGGTCGATGGTCTGGCCGTCCATGTCCGCGATGACGTGAAGCTCGGTCCCCTCGCCGCAGTGCGGGCATTCGATCGTGACCCACTGGTCGAGCCGTTCCGTGGTGGCCTCGATGATCTGCTCTTTGAGGACCGTCTCCATCACCTTCTCGGCGGTCTTGTGCTCGGGCTCGTGATGGTCGACGGCCGCGGCTTTCTTCGCGGCGGGCTTCTTCGTCTTAGAGGGGGCCTTGGTCTTCGGCATGTTCTCAGTGTAGAGGGCGAAGCTTTCCCCGTCAAGGGGTCAGTCGGTGTCAGGCCTTGCACTCTTGCAAAGTTGGTTTTGCAAGAGTGCAAGGCCTGACACCAAACCTACTTGACGGGGGCGACTTCGATGACGACGCGGCGGTTGGCTTTGCGGCCCTCGGCGCTGTCGTTGGGCTTGGCGGGGCGGAATTCGCCGAAGCCGGCGGCCGAGAGGCGGGCGGGGTCGAGGCCGGCGTGCTCGTGCAGCCAGCGCGCGACCGCGGTCGCGCGCGCGGCGGTCAGCTCCCAGTGTCCGGCGTAGCCGCCGAGCAGGCCTTTCTTGAAGGCGGAGTTGTCGGAGTGGGCTTCGACGCGCCAGTGCTTGCCGGGGATCGCCTTGAGCGCCGCGCCGACGCGCGAGAGCAGCGCTTCGCCTCTTTCCGTGAGCTTGGCCTCGCCCTCGTCGAAGAGAGACGAGTCGGAGAGCGTGAGCAGGAAGGATTCCCCCGCCTGATCGAGGCGGGCGGCGCCGTCCTGCATTTCCTTTAGGACGGAGTCGGCGGCGGCGCCCATCTCCTCGCGCGTCCTGAGGACGGCGGCGGACTTGGCCTCGGCGGCGGCTTTGGCGGCGTCGCCGCTCTGGGCGACGGCGCCCTCGGCCTTCGTGAGCTTGGCCAGGATCGCGTCGCGCTCGGCGGAAAGCTTCGCCAGGTCGCGCGCGGTCTTCTCGCGCGCGGACTGGTAGACGGTCTTCAGGCGCTCGAGGGCGAGCTTCTCCTTGAGCGTGTCGGAGAGCCGCTTCGAGAGCGCGTCCTTCTCGGCGACGACCGCGTTGAGGCGACCGCCGAGCTCGTCCTTGCTGGCGCCGATCGCGTCGGAGAGGGACTTGTTCGAGCTGGAAAGCGCGGAGGCGCGGTTCTCGGCGGCGGCGATCTTGCCCTCGGCCTCGGCGAGCTTGGCCTCGAGCTCGGCCTTCTGCGCCTTGAGCGTCTCGGCCTCGCCGGCGCGCTCCTGGAGCTGGCTATAAAGGGAACCGGCCTTGGTCTGAAGGTCCTCGATCTCCTTCTTCTGCTTTTCGAGCTGGGCTCCGGCGCAGGCGGAGAGGGAGAGGACGGCGAGGAGGGGCAGGAATCGGTTCATGGCGAAATGATAAAATATACCGCGACGCTTTTATAAGGAGTCCCCCCATGAAGGTTCCCTCTCTCGACAGCTTCAAGACCCGCAAGGTCCTCTCCGCCGGCGCGCACAACTACGACTACTTCAGCCTTTCGGCCCTGCCCTTCGACCTGTCGAAGATGCCGCTGTCGATGAAGATCTTCGTCGAGAACCTGCTGCGCCACGAGGACGGCATGGTGGTCAAAAAGGCCGACATCGAGGCCGTCGCCAAGACGATCGGCGCCAAGCCCGTCGAGCGCGAGGTGTTCTTCATGCCCGCGCGCGTCGTCATGCAGGACTTCACCGGCGTGCCCGCCGTCGTCGACTTGGCCGCCATGCGCGACGCCATCAAGAATCTCGGCGGCGACGCCAACCGCATCAACCCCTTCCAGCCCGTCGACCTCGTCATCGACCACAGCGTGCAGGTCGACTTCTTCGGCGCCTCGGACGCCTTCGAGAAGAATTCCGAGCTCGAGTTCACGCGCAACAAGGAGCGCTACTCGTTCCTGAAGTGGGGCCAGAAGGCGTTCGCGAACTTCCGCGCCGTCCCCCCGAGACCGGCATCGTCCACCAGGTCAACCTCGAGTACTTGGCGAAGGTCGTCTGGACGAAGGACGGCGTCGCGTACCCCGACACCGTCATCGGCACCGACAGCCACACGACGATGATCAACGGCCTCGGCGTCGTGGGCTGGGGTGTGGGCGGCATCGAGGCCGAGGCCGCGATGCTCGGCCAGGCCATGCCGCTGCTGATCCCCGAGGTCGTCGGCTTCCGCCTCACGGGCAAGCTCTCCGAGGGCGTGACCGCGACGGACGCCGTGCTGACCGTCACCCAGATGCTGCGCAAGAAGGGCGTCGTGGGCAAGTTCGTCGAGTTTTACGGCCCCGGCGTCGCCGGCCTGGCGCTCGCCGACCGCGCGATGATCGCCAACATGGCGCCCGAGTACGGCGCCACCGTCGGGTTCTTCCCCGTCGACGACCGCACGCTCGAGTACCTGCGCGTCTCCGGCCGCCCCGCGGAGGACGTCGTCCTCGTCGAGAAGTACTGCAAGGCGCAGGGACTGTGGCGCGACGAAAAGGTCGAGCCCGCTTTCGCGGAGACGCTCGACCTCGACCTCGGCTCGATCAAGCCCTGCCTCGCCGGCCCCAAGCGGCCGCAGGACCGCGTCGAGCTCGGCGGCGTCAAGAAGCAGTGGCTCGCGACCGACCTGCCGGGCTTCCTGAAGGAGAAGGACAAGAAGGGCAATACGCCCGCGCCCGCCGGCACGATGGTCCCCGTGAAGGACTACCAGCTCGGCCACGGCGCCGTGACCTTGGCCGCGATCACGTCGTGCACGAACACCTCGAACCCGGGCGTGCTCATCGCCGCGGGCCTCGTCGCCCAGAAGGCCGTCGCCAAGGGCCTCACGGTCAAGCCGTGGGTGAAGACCTCGCTCGCCCCGGGCTCGAAAGTCGTCATGGACTATCTGAAGAGCGCGGGCCTCGTCGAGCCGCTCGAGAAGCTCAAGTTCCACCTCGTCGGCTACGGCTGCACGACCTGCATCGGCAACTCCGGGCCGCTGCCCGAGGAAGTCGCGAAGGCCGTGTTCGAGAACAACCTCGTCGTCGCCGCCGTGATCTCGGGCAACCGCAACTTCGAGGGCCGCGTGAACCCGCTCGTGAAAGCGAACTACCTCGCCTCCCCGCCGCTCGTCGTCGCCTACGCGTTGGCCGGGAACGTCGATGTGGACCTCGCGACCGAGCCCCTGGGGACCGGGAAAGACGGAAAGCCCGTGTACTTGAAAGACGTGTGGCCGACCAACGATGAAGTCGCCGCCGCCGTCGATCGCCACGTCACGCGCGAGACCTTCGTCCGCCAGTACAAGGACGTTTTCACCGGCGACAAGAATTGGCAGTCGCTGAACGTCGAGGCCACCGAGGCCTACGCCTGGGACCCGAAGTCCACCTACGTGCGCCTGCCGCCGTACTTCGAGGACCTGAACTTCAAACCGAAGGCTCTCTCCGACATCACGGGCGCCCGCGCGCTCGCGGTCTTCGGCGACTCGGTCACCACCGACCACATCTCGCCGGCCGGCAACATCGCCAAGGACTCCCCCGCCGCCAAGTACCTGACCGACAACGGCGTCGCCGTCTCCGACTTCAACAGCTACGGCGCGCGCCGCGGCAACCACGAGGTCATGATGCGCGGCACGTTCGCCAACATCCGCATCAAGAACCTCATGCTCAAGGACGTGACGGGCGGCTACACCCAGCACATCCCCTCCGGCCAGCAGATGTCGATCTTCGACGCGGCGATGGCGTACCAGAAGGAAAAGACGCCGCTGATCGTCATCGCGGGCAAGGAGTACGGCACCGGCTCCTCGCGGGACTGGGCGGCGAAGGGCCCCGCGCTTCAGGGCGTGAAGGCCGCGATCGCTCAGAGCTTCGAGCGCATCCATCGCTCGAACCTCGTCGGCATGGGCGTCCTGCCCCTGCAGTTCACGGACGGCGACTCCGCGCAGTCGCTCGGGCTGACGGGCTACGAGACCTTCGAGATCGTCGGGCTCGCCTCGGTCAAGCCGCGCGGACCGCTGACCGTGAAGGCCAAGGGCGAGAAGGGCATGATCGAGTTCCAGGTCATGTGCCGCATCGACACGCCGATCGAGCTCGAGTACTACCGCTGCGGCGGCGTGCTGCGCTTCGTGCTCGGCCAGATGCTGGCCGGCACGAGCAAGACCGCCGTCGCGGCCTGACCCTTGCGGAATGAAGGTCCCGGGCCTACACTAAGGGTATGACTTACTCTTTCTCGGCGGTCGTGAATAGAGAGGGCCGGATGTTCGTTGCCCTCTGCCCGGAGTTCGACATCGCCAGCCAGGGAAGAACCGCAGCGACCGCGACCAAGAATCTGAAGGACGCGGTGCGGTTGTATCTCGAGACGGCATCCCCGGCCGAGCTCGAAGCCGCCAAGGCAGCCAAGACCGTCGTCAAAGAGCTCAGCGTCGCGGTCTGATGGGCGGTCTGCCGGTCGTTTCCGGCCGGGAGGCGGTTCGCGCACTCGCGAAGGCCGGGTTCACCGAAGTCCGGCGAAAGGGCAGCCACATCATCCTTCAAAAGATATTGCCGGGCACGACGAACACCCTGATCGTGCCTGATCACAAGGAACTCGCCAACGGCACGTTGCGCGCGATCATCCGGAAATCGGGGCTGAGCGTGGATGAGTTTTCCGCCTTCCTGTAGCTACTTGTAATCAGGGCTCTATCGGGCTACACTCATAACGATGACCAGAAAGTTCGCCGCGATCCTCGCCGTCCTCGCCCTGGCCACCTGCGCCGGGCGCGTGTCGGCGTGGGCGTCGGCTCCCGGCGACGAGCATGCCTGTTGCCGCGGCGAGCCCTCCGCTCCCGCCGAGGCGGCCGTCATCGAGTGCTGCGCCGTCCCGGCCGCCGTCGCCGCCGTGCGGGTCCCGGCCCCGGACGTTGTCCTCGTCGGCATGCCCGCCGCCCCGCCCGTCGTGCCCGTCTTCGCGCAGTCGTCCGTCGAGTCTGAGGCCCCGCCGGGTCCCGGACCTTGCGCGCCGCCGTTCCCGCTCGCGCTCCGCCTCTGTCGGCCTGACGTCTCAAGAGCATCCTCAGGCCGTTCCCAAAATTAAACAGAGAGGTCTATTATGAAGAAAGTGATCCTGTCGCTCGCCGTGGTCGCCGCCGCCGCCGTCGCTGCCTACGCGGCGGACTGCTGCGGGCTGAGCCTGCCGTGCTGCAAGGCGCAGGCGTCCTGCTGCGACGCGGCGAAGAAGTAAGCGCTCCGATCCGAACGGACGCCCCTCGGGCCTCGGCCCGGGGGCGTCTTATTTCTTGAGCTGGGCGGGCCAGGTCTTCTTGACGGCCTTGAGGATCGAGTCCGCGACGGAGCGCGCGGATTCCTCGAACGAGTAGACGCTCGCGACGTCGGAGCCGGTCCACAGCACCTCGCCCGTCTGCACGTAGACGAGGCGGGCGCTGACGCCGAGGCGGCCGTACGACGTCACCGTGCGCGGCTCGCGGCGGACGAGACGCTTCGTGCGGTAGCCCTGGATCTCCGTGGTCTCGGTCTGGCCGGTGGTGCCGTCGGCGTTCTGGACAGTCTTCGTGCGGCGCACGTAAATCGGGTCCTGGAACGTGTCGACGACCTCGGTATCGACGAGCGACTCGCGCGGCTCGCGGAAGTCGGTGATGCGCCCGAAGAGCAGCGCGTCGACGCCGAGCAGCTTGCCGGCGCGCTTGGCGTCCTTGGGATCGGAGGCCGTGAGCCCTTTCTCGCGGAGGAGCTTGTCGACCTGCGCGCGCTCGACGAGGCTGTAGCCGGCCGCCAGGAGCTCCTGCTCGAAGGCGCCGGCCAGGAGCTCGCCGGAGCCGCCGAAGCCGCCGTAGTCGGAGAAGCCGACCACCGCGACGCGCTTGACCTTCGCGAAGTCGAAGTCGGCCTTCACGGCGACGGTCGCCGTCGCGCAGGCGCCGAGCAGCGCGATCAGGGGCAGGAGCTTCCTCATGCCGCCGATCCTAGCTTTTATCGGGCTAGAGGGCCCATTGCGCGACGTTGACGCCGGCCAGCGCGTCGCGCCCGGAGGCGCGGCGGTGCTCGTCGAGGCCGAGCCAGAAGGTCTCGATGGCCTCGAGCGCCTTCTTGCCGCCCTTGAGGAAGCGCTTCGCGTCGAAGCCGGGCTGCTCGAACGTCTCCTCGAGCTCGCGCCAGACGTTGACGCCGTGGCCGGCCTCGATCTCGGCGTGGAACTTGAAGAAGCCGAGCGGGATCGCCTCGAGATCTTCCGACGCCCGGCGTTCATTGACGGCCTCGAGGCCTCGGATCAGCTGGCGCCAGAAGTTCCCCGCCTCGAGCGCGGGCCCCGCGCCCAGGCCGGAGGCCGCCCAGCACTCGATCGCGAAGGAGGCGCCCGCGCCGATCATCGGGTCATGCGAGCCGTAGGTCTTGTCGAGGCCGTTGAGGAAGGCCTTCGTCGCGTCGGAGGCGGAGGCCCAGCGGCCGAGCTTCATCGGCTCGATGCCGATGACGGCTCCCGCGTCGCGCAGCCAGTTGAGGTGCGCGTTGCCCGTCGCGAACGTGCGCCCCTCGACCGAGCCCGTGCGCGGGTCGATGCCGACGCCGCACTCGTTCATCAGGATGTTGCGCGCGCAGCGCTCGCCCTCGAGCGTGCCGGCGTTGACCATGCGCTTCACCTGGAGCACCAGGAAGTGGTTCGAGAACACCGAGAACTGCGTGATCAGCTCGGCGACCTGCTCCTCGTCGGCCTCGCCGCGGGCGAACCAGGCGGTGAAGGGATTCGCGGTGATCACGGGGTGCGTGAACAGCTCGCGGCGCACGACGGCTTTGAAGGCTTCGAGATCTTTCATGCCCACAGCATACCCCGCGGGCTGTGTTTCTGTGAAGTAGCTAATATTGACATCACTGTTAACCTGTGGTTTACTACGGCATGGACCTCTACCAGCTGCGCTACTTCCTCGAGACGGCCCGGGAACTCAACTTCACGCGGGCCGCCGCGAACCTCGGCGTCTCGACGCCGGCCGTCAGCAAGAGCGTCGCCCTGCTCGAGCGCTCCGTCGGGCAGCCCCTGCTCACGCGCACCCGCCGGCTCGTCCAGCTGACCCAGGCCGGCGAGCGGCTCAAGGTCCACGCCGAGCGCGTCTTCGACGAGGTCGAGGCGGCGCGCCTGGACCTGCGCGGCGAGGCGGGCTCGCCCGCGATGCTCAAGATCGGCAGCCGCGAGATGATCACGAACTACCTGCTGGGGCCGTCGCTGTTGGAGCTGAGGAAGCTGCACCCGTCGACGCGCACCGGCATCTACGAACTGGGCCCCAAGGAGATGGCGGCCGCGCTGAAGAAGAACCAGATCGATTTCGCGTTCTACTACAGCGCCGAGATCCCCGATCCGTCCCTCGAGATCCGCCGTCTCGGCCATCTCGATTCTCACGTCTACGCCGCGCCGTCCTTGTGGAAGGGCGCCAAGGCGCCTAAGACGTTCGACGAGGTACGCAAGCTCCCGTTCATCGCCCCGCGCTATTTCGGCGCCGATCCCGCGGAGGCAAGCCTCGACGGCTTCCCCGATCAGGAGTCCCCCGGACGATCCAGTACGAGGGCGAGTTCCTCGAGACCCACCGCCGCTTCGCCCTCGACGGCATCGCCGCCGCGGTCCTGCCCGACTTCACGGTCAAGCGCGAGTGGAAGGCCGGCCTGCTCGCGCGCCTCCCGGGGCCGGAGCTCGGCCGCGAGATCTACTTCCTGAAGCGCCGCGGGCGGACGCTCCCAAATGCCGTCGACGCCTTCGTCGACGTCGTCGCCCGCTCCATCAAGCGCGTCGCCTACTGAGAAAGAAGGGTCAGACCTTACACGTTTCACTTTTCCACTCGACCGAATCGAGTAAAAGTGAAACGTGTAAGGTCTGACCCCTATTTTTTCAGCTTGAAGCGGGCGAGGCGGAAGCGGTGGAGGTTGAGTTCGGACTTGCCGCCGACGATGAGCTCGGCGAGCGACTTGCCGACGATCGGGGCGAACTTGAAGCCGTGGCCGGAGAAGCCGGCGGCGACGAAGCCGTTGGGGGCGTCGGGCAGGCGGTCGATGATGAAGTCGTCGTCGGGCGTGTTGTCGTACCAGCACACGTGGCCCTCGAAGTCGACGAAGTCCGCCAACTCGGGCAGGAACTTCTTGAGGAAGCCGCGGCAGGACTTCTCGAACTTCGGAGAGAGCGTGCGCAGGTCGTCGGCGTCGGCGGCCTTCACGACGGGGCCTTTGCGGTGGTCGCCGATCTTGATGAAGCCCTGGATGTGCACGGGGAAGCCGTAGAAACCGCCGGTCAGGCTCGCGAAGACGGGGAAGTGCTCGGGGCGGTAGCGGCCGCGGCCCTGCTGGGGGCGGAGGAACAACTGCTCCTGCTTCGTGATCTTGATGGGGATGCCCCAGGGCTTGAGCAGCTCGTTGGACCAGTAGCCCGTCGTGAAGACGAATTTCTCCGCCTCCCAGGTCTTGCCGGCCGCGTCCTTGACGGACTTGATTCCGGTCTTGTCTTTCTGGATCGAGACGATCTTCACGCCGTTGCGGATCTTCACGCCCTTGCGCTGCGCGATCGACGCGGTGGCGGCGACGGAGCGGCTGGCCCAGATCATGCCCCCGTCGGGGTGGTAGAGCGCCCACTTGAAGGCGCCGGACTTGTACATCGGATAGCGCTTCTTGACGTCGGGCGGCAGCAGCTTCTCGAAGCGGATCTTGCGTTCCTTGAGGACTTCGAGGCTCTGCGACTCGTAGCCGACGGCCTTCGGCGCGAGCTCGAGCATGCCGTTCTGCAAGAGAAGAGTCTCTTCGGACAGCGTGTTCAACTCGAGCCACAGCGGCATGGCCTTCAGCGCCATCTCGGTGTAGAAGGAGTCCTTGCCGTAGGTCAGCCGGAAGACGCGCAGGTGGTCGCCGGAGGCGGCCCACTGGTTGGGAACGTCGCGCTGGTCGAGGACGGTGACGGCGTGGCCGAGCTGGGCCAGGTGATAGGCCGTCTGCACGCCCATGATCCCGCCGCCGACGACGATGACCGAGTTCTTCACGCTCACAGGAAACGCCCTCCGATCCGTCCGGCCGTCCTTTCCGGCGACGAGCCGTGCTCGACCTTCATCCACTTCCCGCCTTCGTCCTCGGCCATGCGGCCGAGCTCGGCGTCCGCCGTCACGACCGTCACGGCCTTGCCGCCGCTCCACTTCCTGGACCTGACTCGGTCCAGGATCAGATCGTCGGCCACGAGGTCCCGCGTGAACGTCAGGCGCAGGTTCTCGGGCGGCGAATCAACGAGCGAACGGAACGGACCGTCGAAAAAGAGCTCGAGCTCCAACGAGCCTCCGGCGTCGCGGCACAGCTTGGCCATTATCATGGCCAAATGACATGTATCGCTGTCCTCCTGCGTCGCGTGGGCCGTCCCCCGTAACCGTAGGCGGTGCGAACCAGGTTCGTGCCGTCGACGCAGTAAAGCTGGACGCTCATCCTAGCTATTTTAGCAAACCGATGGAAACGCGGCCGTCGCCTGATTGAGGCCCGAGGACCCTTGACGACGCCCTCGGAGGACTTTACACTGGCCGAGGGCGCTTTCCCTAATATGAACGGCAATTTCTGGCTCGTCGCGCTGCTGCTGGCCGCTCCCGTCGCGCGCGCCCAGGACGAGTCCGACGCCCCCGCCGGCGCCCCCGCCCCCTGCTCTGGCGCGTCCCGCCCGCCGACGCGCGGACCTCCGCCGCGACGGTGACGGGCCTGGCGCGAACGCCGTCGCGCGGGCTCATCCGCGACTTCCAGCTCGCGCTGAAGGGCTACCCGGAGAGCAAGGCGAAGGCCGACCTCGAGGCCGCGCTCGACGAGCTCGCCAGGGGCGCCGACGCGGCCGAGCCCTCCCAACAGCAGGCCTATATCGACTCGCATCTCGGGACGCTGACGGCGACGATCAAGACCCTGTCGGCCGACGCCACGTCGGACTTGCGCGCGAAGGCCGCCGCGCGCGCCGCGGCGCTCAACAACCGCGCCGAGCGCTGGGCCGAGGGCCGGGACCTCTCCGAGCTGGCGCTCGCCCACGATCCCTCCGATCCCGACGCGCTCGTGGCCCGCTCGCAGGCCAGCTCCGCGCTCGGCGACTTCTCGCGCGGCTACTCCGACGCCGACGCCGTCCTGCGCCGCGCGTCGGACTCGGCGCCGGCGTGGACCGCGCGCGCGGCCGCGAGCTACGGCCTCGGCAACTACCTCCAGGCCGTCGAGGACGCGCGGCGCGCGCTCGCGCTCGACCCGAACGACAAGACCGCTTTCGCGCTGATGAAGCTCTCCGAGGGCCGGGCCGCCGCCGCGCCGCGCTTCGAGAACGCGAGCCTCGCGCAGTCGGTCGAGCGCGAGTATCACGGCATGGTCCAGCAGCTCAACCAGGTCGAGCAGGTCCGCGCGCTCCCCGTCGAGCGCCCCGCGGCCGCCGCGATCAAGCGCTTCACGCAGAGCGCGAGCGCCAAACTGGCGGTCAAGGACTACCACGGCGCCGTCGGAGAGGCCGACAAGGCGCTCGAACTCGAAGGCGACAACGCGGACGCGCTGTTCTACCGCGCCGCGGCGCAGAATCTCCTCGGCCGCTACGGCGACGCCGAGCGCGACGCGTCGAAAGGGCTGGCGCTCTCGCCGTCGGCGGCGCACCTGCGCGACGCGCGCGCCTGGGCCTACATCCGCATGGGCCGCTTCGCCGACGCCGTCGCCGACGCGAACCACTCGCTCGAGATCGACCCGAAGAATCCCTACGCCTACGCCAACCGCGGCCACGCGAGCGAGGGCCGCGGCGACTACGAGGCGATGGCCGGCGACCTCAAGAAAGCGGCGGAGCTCAACGCCCTCTTCGAGCCCGACTACCGCGACTCGACCCGCCGCCACGGGATCGTCCCCGAAGAGCTCTCGCGCGAGCGCGCCGAAAAGCCGTTCATCGAGCGCCTCGCCCCGCGCACGCGCTCCTTCGGCGTGATGCTCGTCTTCACTTTGTCGGGCGGACTGCTGATCGGCCTCGGGCTCATGCACGTCGGCGGCGGCCTGCGCGACGCGAAGGAGAAGAAAGCCGCCGCGTCCGGCGCGGCCGCCCCGGCCGCTCTCGCCCAGCGCTACGAGCTCGGCCGCGCCATCGGACAGGGCGGCATGGGCGTCGTCTACGAGGCGCGCGACAAGACGCTCAAGCGCCGCGTCGCGATCAAGATGCTGCGCGAGGAGTTCCTCAAGGACGAACAGGCCAAGAAGGCCCTCGTCGAGGAGGCGACGACCGTCGCCGAGCTCAGCCACCCGTCGATCGTCGACATCCACGCCGTCGAGCAGGACGAGGCCGGCGTCTACCTCGTCTTCGAGCGCCTCGAAGGCCGCACGCTCGACGAAGTCATCGCCGAGAAAAAGGCGATGCCCCTTTCCGAGGTGAAAAAGGTCCTGGGGCCCGTGTGCGCGGCGCTCGTCTACGCGCACGACCACGATGTCGTGCACCGCGACTTGAAGCCGGGAAACGTCATGCTGACCGACAGCGGCGGGGTCAAGGTGCTCGACTTCGGCATCTCGCGCCACGCCGCGCTGCGCGGCGGCACGAAGGCCGCGACCACGCAGACGGTGGTCGGCACTCCGCACTACATGGCGCCCGAGCAGGAGTACGGCGTCATCCGCCGCGAGAACGACGTGTTCTCCCTCGGCGCCGTGCTCTACGAGATGATCACGGGCGTGCGACCCTTCGACGGCGCGACGCCGGCCAAGCTCGCCAAGAGCTACCTGCGCCCCTCGACGCGCGTGCCCGGGCTGTCCGCCGAGCTCGACGCGCTGATCGACGGAGCCCTCGAGCCGGATCCCGACAAGCGCATCGCGACCCCGGCGGCGTTCTGGTCGCGCCTCGACGCGATCTGCTAGAGGCCGGCGGCTTTCACGATCGCCGCCCACTGCGCGTCCGTCACGGGCTGAACCGAGAGGCGCGATTTGTTGACGAGCGGCATCGCCGCGAGCTCCGGCATCCCGCGCAGCTCGTCGAGGGGCACGAACCGCGGGGCCTTGCGCACGAACCGCACGTCGACTTGATACCAGACGGGGTCGGCCGTCGTCGCGCGCGGCTCGAAGTAGTCCGACTTCCGGTCGAACTGAGTGGGATCGGGGTAGGCCGTCTTCGCGACCCTGGCGAGGCCCGCGACTCCCGGCGGCTCGGCGTTCGAGTGGTAGAACAGGATCTCGTCGCCCGTCTTCATCGTCTTCATGAAGTTGCGGGCCTGGTAGTTGCGCACGCCGTTCCAGCCTTCGACCTTCACGCGCGCGAGATCGTCGATGCCGAAAACGTCGGGCTCGGACTTCATGAGCCAGCGGCCGGTCATTTCTTCAGCGCTTCGCGCAGGTCGGCGATCCGGAAGTAGGACCACACCCACGCCTTCCAGAAAGCGCCGAAGGCGCGGCCGCGCA
Source organism: Elusimicrobiota bacterium (assembly GCA_023213235.1). GTDB lineage: Bacteria > Elusimicrobiota > Elusimicrobia > UBA1565 > UBA9628 > GWA2-66-18. The sequence goes on from CP096137.1 coordinate 3,412,148, forward strand.
GGCGCGACCACGAGGTGGCCTGCGCCGGGGCGAAGGAGGACTTCGACAACGCGGCGACGGCGGCGGAGTCCGGCGAGATCACGAGGTAGCCCTCGGGAAAGCTCTCGCGGACCACCTCGGGCGACGGCGGCAAGGTCGAGGCGAAGCCCTCGATGTCCTTCAAGCGGTTCTCCGTCCAGTTCCGGGCGAGCGCGTCGGCGAACGGTTTGATCGCGGCGGTCCCGCCGTCCTCGGTGACGAGCTGGTAGTCGATGTCGCTCGTCGGGCCCGACTGGGCGATCGAGTACGAGCCGAGCAGGACGAGCGCGATCACGCGCTTGCCGCGCGGCAGATCCTTGTTCACGTCGGCGATCGAGCGCAAAGTCCCCTCGCGGAAGGCGTCGAGGACGATCTGCTGCCGGGTCGCGCGGTGCTCGGAGATCTTGGCGAGGTGCTCCTCGGTCAGCATCGCGTTCATGCGCGGCGCGAGCTCGGCCGGGGCGACGGTGGGCAGCTCGTAGAACACGCCGAAGGCCTTTTTCCGGTAGTAGCTCGGGCGCTCGAGCGGCACGACGCGGTCGACGCGATCGAGATAGCTCAGAAACGCGGCGCGCGCCTCCCCGTCCTTCGGGAAGTAGCGGTCCCAGAGCTTGACCGCCTCGCGGCGGATGGTCGCGCGATCCGCGACCTGGAAGCCGGCCGTGCGCACCTGTCCGGAGTACGCCTTCGTGCGCCAGTCGAGCCACATGCCCTCGAGGTCGCGGACGGCGCGGTCCTTGCCGGCGGTTTCGGCCTGCTGCTGGCGCACCATCGAACGCAGCAGTTCGGAGCGGGAGCCGAAGAAGAACTTGGTCGTCTCCCAGTGCGAGCGGGAGAGCAGGGCGCGCGCCTTCTCGGCGGGAACCGCGCCGGTCCACAGCGCCTCGGCGTCGGGCGCGTCCGCGATCGCGCGGACCTGGGCCTTGGCCGCGACGACGTCCGGCTTCGCGGGCTCGACGGGAACGACGGCGGCCGCGGCGATCGGCGTCAGAGCCAGGGGAGCCGGCGCGAGGACGGCCGCGGACGGCGCCGCGAGCGAGGGCGCGGCCAGGGGCGAGAGCGTCAGCGCGGGGGCGGCGGCCTGGGGCGAGACGAGGACGGGGGCCGAGAGCGTCGGCGCGGGCGCCGAGAGGGAGACCCGGGTCTGGGCCCGCGCGGACTGCGCGCAAACGAGCAGGAGCACGAGGAGCGGTCGTCGCATTCCTATATTATGGCCGTCCGGGAGCGCGGCGTCAGCGGTCCTTGGACCCCTCCGCCGGGCCCGATAGGCCCACGTCCTAGAACGGCAGGAGGCGGCGCACGCGTCCCTCGATGAGGAACAGCGCCGTGTCCTCGCCTTTGGCGTGCGTGGCGGCGAGGTTGGCCTCGTCGACGGCGCGGTGCAGGGCGTTCATGTACTGGCGCATGACGCTCGACGACGCGCGCACGAGCTCCAAGCGCTCGCCGAACGGCCCTCCGCGGCGGCGCGCCATCGCGTCCCAGAAGCCGCGCACCCGCTCGAGCAGGGGCTCCATGCCCTTGCTGCGGCCGGGGAAGGTCCAGAACTTTCCGGGCTGGCGCGTGCGCCAGCGGCCGGGAGACGTCGCGCGCAGGAGCTTGGCCTTCGCCAGGCTCTCGAGCGCCGCCTGCGCGGCGGCGGCGGAGCACTCGAGACGCTTGGCGACGGCCTCGGCGTCCCACGATTCGCGGTCGTTGAGCAGCAGCTCCGAGCACCAATAAGACACCTCGTCCTTCGAGACCGCGGCGAACTGCTCCGGGCTCATGTGCATGAGGTGCTCGCGCTTGAGGCGCTCGAAGCCGCCCTCGGCGAGCGTCGGCGAGACGGTCGGCGCGTTCTCGCGCACGCCGCCGACGATGAGTTCGTAGTTCTCGGCGCCGCCGAGCGTGTCGTGCAGGAAGGACTTGAAGAGCAGGCGGGCGCCCTCCTGGGCGGGCGCCAGGCGCAGCGCCTTGAGGATCGCGCCGAAGGCCTCCGCGCGAGGGGCCTTGGCGCCCTTCTCGAGGCGCAGGTAGTGGACGTAGGTGAAGCCGAAGTGGCGGCGGCCGCCGTTGCGGTGATAGAAGCGGTACGCGGAGGGAAAGCCGGCCTCGCGGCGCAGGCGCAGGAGGGCTTCGGAGAAGGCGCTCATGGAATATTCATCATACTAAAGTGACCTCGGGGCGCCGCCTTCCTCCCAGGCGATCGGCGTCAGCCCCAGGCCGCGCGCGAGCTCCGTGAGCTTCCCGAGAAAAGGTCCGGCGAGAGCCGGGATCAGCAGCACCCCGTCCGCGCCGCCGGCGCGCGCGCGCTCGAGCTGCCACGGGTCGACGACGTAGTCCATCATCAGCACGAGCGCGTCGGGGCAGGCCTCGCGCACGGCATCCAGGTGAGAGTAGTCGCCCGCGTGGAAATTGCGCTCCGTCCACACCGCCAGGCCCGTCGCGCCGCGTCCGAGCGCCGAGACCGCGCGCTTGGCCGCGTACTCCGTCGACACCTCGCCGCCCGTGACGAGCAGGCCGCGTCCCGGCTCGGCGAAGCGCAGGTCGCTGACGACGCCCGCCAGCGCGGGCGCGAAGGGCGCGGCTCGCGCGCGTAGAGCGGCCGGGCGCGCAGCGCCTCGACGGGTTCCGAGACCTTCAGGCGCTCGACGCGGCGCGCGGCGTGCGCGGCCATCCCGATCAGCGATTCCACGGCGGCATGATATCATAGACGCCCCGTGATCCCCCTCCTCTACGCCCTCGTCTGCCTCATCTGGGGCTCGACCTGGCTCGCGATCAAGTTCGGCCTCGAAGGCGTGCCGCCTTTCCTCGGCGCCGGCCTGCGCTTCGCGCTCGCCGCGGCGGTACTGTGGGCGCTCGTCCTGTGGTCGAAAGTCCCGTGGCGCCTGTCTCCCGACGGCCGCCGCGCGGCGCCGGTCGCCGGCGTGCTCGGCTTCGGAATCTGCTACGCGCTCGTCTACTGGGCGGAGACGCGCGTGAGCTCCGGCCTCGTCGCGGTGCTGCACGCGCTCGTGCCCCTCGTCGTCTCGGTGCTGACCGTCTTCGTCGTCCGCACCGAGACCATGACCGCGCGCAAGGGACTCGGCATCGCCGTCGGCACGTCGGGCGTCGTCCTGCTCTTCTGGCCCGAGAAGGGCGTGGCCGCCGTCGACGGCTGGGGCCTGCTCGCGGCGCTCATCGCGGGGCTCGGCGCGGGCTGCAACCTCGTCGTGCAGAGCCTCTACTCCAAGAAAGACGACGCGCGCGCCTTGAACGCCTGGGGCATGTCGATCGGCGCGGCGCTCCTGCTCGGGTTGAGCCTCCTCTTCGAGCGCGGCGCGGCCGTGACCTGGACTGCCGCCAACGCCGGCGCCCTTCTCTACCTTTCCATCGCGGGCAGCGTCGTCGCCTTCCTCAGCTACTACCGGCTGATCCGCCTGCTGCCGGCGACCCAGGTGAGCCTGATCACCCTGATCTTCCCCGCCGTGGCGCTCGTGCTCGGCTGGCTCGTGCTGGGCGAGACGCTCGGGCCGAAAGGCGTCTTCGGCATCGCCCTCATCATGGGCGGCGTCGGCCTCGCGCTGAAGAAACGTTAGTGCCAGGCACGTACATTCGGTAAATTCCACGTCTTCTTCGGCCGCAGAATGTACCGAATGTACGTGCCTGGCACTATTTCAGGAAGTTGCGGAGCAGCTTCAGACCCAGCGGCGTGGCGACGGACTCGGGGTGGAACTGGACTCCCTCCCAGGGCCGGTCCTTGAAGCGCAGTCCCATCAGAGAGCCGTCCTCGGCGCGGCTCGTCGGGATCACGGCGGGCGGGAGCGGCTCGGCGGCGACGAGGCTGTGGTAGCGCGCGACGGTCAGGCGCTTGGGCGCGCCGGCGAAGAGGCCCTTGCCGTCATGGGTGATCGTGCAGGTCTTGCCGTGCATGAGTTTCTTCGCGCGGATAACCTTGCCGCCCTGCGCGAGCGCCATCGCCTGGTGGCCGAGGCAGATGCCGAGCATGGGAATGGTTTTAGGCGCCTTACGGATCAACTCGACGAGGACGCCGGCGTCTTCGGGGCGGCCCGGGCCGGGAGACAGGATGATGGCCGACGGTCTCATGGCCAACAGTCGAGAAACCGAAGCCTGGTCGTTTCGGATGACCGTGCATTCATGCCCCAATGATCGAACGGCTTGGTAGATGTTGTATGTGAACGAGTCGTAGTTATCCAGAAGCAGAATCATGGCTTCCGCTCCAGAGAGGCGAGAGCGCGCCGCAGGCCCGCGAGCTTATGGAGCACCTCGTTCCATTCCGCGGCGGGATTCGAATCGGCGACGATGCCGGCCCCGGCGCGCAGGCGCGCGAGGCCTTTCTCGAGCTTGAGGGAGCGGATCGCCAGGCACGAGTCCACGTTGCCCGCGAAGTCGGCCTGCACGACGGCGCCGGCGTAGAAGCCGCGCGCCATGCGCTCGAGTCCCGCGACGATTTCCATCGCGCGGACCTTGGGCGCCCCGCTGACGGTGCCCGCCGGGAAAGACGCGACGAACGCGTCCCACGCGGTCTTGTCCGCGTCGAGAGGGCCTTCGACTTCGCTGACCAGATGCATCACGTTCGAGAAGCGGCGCGTGACCATGAACTTCCCGACCTTCACTTTTCCGGGCGCGCAGACGCGGCCCAGGTCGTTGCGCGCGAGGTCGACGAGCATCAGGTGCTCGGCGCGTTCCTTCGGGCTGCCGCGCATCTCTTTCTCGAGACGGACGTCCTGGGCTCGCGTCTTGCCGCGCGGGCGCGTGCCGGCGATCGGGCAATTGCGCGCGATCCCGTTGACGACGCGCACGAGCCTCTCGGGAGACGCGCCCATGAAGGCTCTTTCTCCGTCGACGATCAGGAAGCCGTACGGCGTGACATTGGCCGCGCGCACCGCGCGGTACGCCGCGAACGGACCGCCGTCGAGCGGCGCGTCGAATCCCTGGGACACGACGGCCTGGAACACGTCGCCGGCGCGAATGTGGTTCTTGATCCTGGCCACGCTCTTCAGGAAGCGCGAACGGCCGAAGCCGCGATCGGCGTCCATCGGCAATAATCGTCCGGAAGGCGGCGCCACGCGCGTCGCCGTTGCCCCGCGCAGCGCGCTCTTGAGCTCGTCCGCCAGACGCCGAGCGCGACGTCGGCCTCCCGCTCCGGCCACGAGCGCGCGAAGGCCCGCCCTTCCGTTTTCTATCACCAGGCACGCGTTGAACAGCATCAAGAACCCTTCGTCGATCTCGGCGTTGATCTTCACCTTCTCCAGGTGGCGGATCATGTCGTAGTCGAGGAGCCCGACGGCGCCCGCGTCGAACGGTTTGCCGCCCTTCGCCCGGATCTTCTCGAGCTGCTTGCCGAGCGCCGCGAACGGCTCACCGGAAATCTTGCGGCGGCCGCGCGGGTGTGGGAGTACAGACGCCCCTTATGTACGCGCAACGTCTCGTACGGACGGACCCCGATCCACGCGCGCCTGCGCCCGTCCTCGTTCTTCTCGATGACGAAGCCCTGGCCGTCGACCGGGCACAGGCGCTCGAGGCACGAGACCGGGTCGAGGCCGGTCAGGCCGAGAGGGATCGAGACGACGCTGAGCTTTTTCGGCATCGTTTACCGCTTTTTCCGTTTCATGCCCGCCAGCCGGTCCACGGCTTCCAGATACGAGTTCACGCCCTTGCCGGAAATCTGACCTTCGCACGCGGGCGCCACGACCGACACGCGCCGGAACGCCTCCCGCTGCGTGATGTCGGACAGATGGACTTCGATCGTCGGCACCGCGATCGAGGACACCGCGTCGCGCAGGGCGTAGCTGTAGTGCGAGTACGCCCCGGGATTGAAAACGATCCCGTCGGCCCACCGGCGGTGCGCGTGAAGGATGTCGATGAGCCCGCCCTCGTGGTTCGACTGGCGCGCGCGCATCGAGATCTTCCGCTTCTTGCCGTGGGCCATGATCTTCGCGTTCAACTGCCCCAGGGTCATGGTGCCGTAGACGGACGGCTCCCGCTCGCCGAGCAGGTTCAGGTTCGGACCGTGCAGGATCAGGATATTCACAGGATCTCCCGCACCGCGCGCAGGATCTCCGAGTCGGAGACGGTCATGACCGCGGGCCTGCCCGGCGCGTGGAGCAGCACGAAGCGCGCCCTGCCGCCGCGCGCCTTCTTGTCGCGGTGCGCCAGCGCGAGCAGCCGCTTCGGCTCGACGCGGCGCGGCAGGGGCACCGGGATCGTGGACAGGAACCGGTCGGCCTCCGCCGCGAACGCGGCCTTGAGTCCCGCGCGCTCGTGCGAGAGCCGCAGCGCGGCGCGCATGCCCCAGATCACGGCCTCGCCGTGGCGCAGGACGCCCAGGCCCGCCGCCGACTCGAGCGCGTGGCCGAGCGTGTGCCCGAAGTTGAGCAGCTCGCGTGGGCCCTTCGTCTCGCGCTCGTCCTGGTCGACGATGTGCCGCTTCCAGGCCGCGCAGCGTTCGACGACCTTCGCCGTCAGCGCGGGGTCGCCGGCCATGAGCTCGTCCCAGTGCGAGGTGATCATCGCCCACAGCGCCGGTTCGAAGACCAATCCGTACTTCAGCGCCTCGCCCAGGCCCGACACGCGTTCGCGATCAGGGAGCGTCGCGAGGACCGCGGGATCGCACACGACCGCGCGCGGCCGGTGGAAGGTGCCCGCGAGGTTCTTGCCGCCCGCGAGGTTGATCCCGGTCTTGCCGCCGAGCCCGCTGTCGAGCTGGCCGAGCAGCGTCGTCGGCACCGACACCCACGGGATGCCGCGCAGGTAAATCGACGCCGCGAAGCCCGCCGCGTCCGTCACCGACCCGCCGCCGAGCGCCACGAGCGCGCAGTCGCGCCCGAGCCCCGCGGCGAGCATCGTTCCGAGCAGATCGGCGATCGCGTCCCAGTTCTTCGCCGCCTCTCCCGACGGAAGCAGATGCCGGTGAACCTTGTACCCGGCGACCTTCAGGGCCTTTTCCACTCCGGAGCCGAAACGGCGCCAGGCGCCCGCTTCGGAGACGAGCGCGATATGTTTGGACGAAGAGACGTCCCGAAGCCAAAGGCGCGGTTTGAGGCGGATATTTTTGGAGACGTAAAGTTTTTCTGTGGTCATTTGATTTTGGCGGCGATAGCCGCGGCAACCTGCTTAACGCTCCGAGCAGTCGTTGAAACCGTGAACAAAGCTCGTCCGTAGGCGCCCCGTCGGGTTCTCAACAATGTCGTTATCCGTGCAGAAAGACGTCCGCCGGCGAGAAGTGGACGTTGAGAGCGCGAGGGTCCCAGCCGGCGAGCTAATTCGCGCTGCGAACAACTCAGTTTGATCACCATTCCGTTCGTCGAACAAAACAATCCGTTGCGTCGGTCGATCAGAGCTCCCCGCCCAAGGCCACGACGAGCTTGGTCCGGCGAGCCGTGCCGAGAAGCAGCCGTCGTTCCATGGCCCGGAAGACCCGCTCCCCTTTGCCGTTGAAAATCTCGGCCACCGAGGCCCGCCCCATCCGTTCGATTTCCGCGTCCAGATCCACGAAACGCCGTTTGAGCCGTCGAGCGAGTTCCCGCCCCACGGCCGACTTCCCGGTTCCCATGAATCCGGTCAGGTAGATATTGCCGCCTACCTTCGCCACGCCTCGATCCTCGGAACAAGTTCCCGCATCGAATCCCCGCCGAACTTCTCCAGCACGGCGTTCGCCAGCACGAGGCACGCCAGCGACTCGGCGATCACCGCGGCGGCGGGAACCGCGCACGCGTCCGACCTCTCGACGTGAGCCTTCGCCGGCTTCATCGTCCTCAGATCGACGGAATCGAGCGGCTCCATCAAAGTCGCGATCGGCTTCATCGCGGCGCGCAGAACGAGGGTCTGTCCCGTCGTCATGCCCCCGTCGAGCCCGCCGGAACGGTTCGAGCGGTAGCCGACCTTCTTTCCCTTGGGCTCGTACGCGTCGTGCGCCTGCGAGCCCGGCAGGCCCGCCCCGCGGAAGCCGAACCCGACCTCGACGCCCTTGATCGCGTTGAGCGACATGAGCGCCGCCGAGAGCGGCCCCTCGAGGCGACGGTCCCACTGCGCGTAGGAGCCGAGCCCGACGGGAAGACCGTCGGCCAGGACCTCGAAGAGGCCGCCGACGGTGTCGCCCGCGGCCTTGGCCTGGTCGATGCGCGCGACCATGCGCTTCGAGAAGTTCGGGTTGGCGCAGCGGACGGGATCGGCGTCGGTCAGCGCGTTGAGTTCCGCGACGGGGCAGGGGACCGCGGAGTCGTCGGTCTCCCCGCCGATCGCGACCACGCGGGAGGCGACATGAATATTCAGGTCAAGGAGCAATTTTCTCGCGGCTCCGCCGAGCGCGACGCGCATCGCGGTTTCCCGCGCGGAGGCTCGCTCCAGCACGTTGCGCATGTCGTCGAAGCCGTACTTGATCTTCCCCACGAGGTCGGCATGGCCCGGACGAGGCACGTCGACGCGCTTCGTCGACGGCTTGTCCGTGGGCTCGTGGCCCATGATGCCTTCCCAGTTCTTGAAGTCCTGATTGGGGATCAGCAGGCCGAGCGGGGATCCCAAGGTCTTGCCCGCGCGGATCCCCGACAGAATCTCGACTTGATCTCCTTCGATTTTCTGGCGGTTCCCGCGGCCATGGCCTTTCTTTCTCCGCAGAAGGTCCGCCTGGATGTCGGCGGCCGACAGCGCGAGGCCCGCGGGAAGACCCTCGAGTATTCCGACGAGGGCCTTGCCGTGCGACTCACCGGCCGTCAGGTAGCGAAGGGTCATGCGATCTCCTTGATCAGCGTCTCGGCCAGGCGCGCGCGCCGCGCCGGGCCCAGCGGCTTGTCCCAGAATTCCCACGCGCGCAGCGCCTGGTAGACGAGCATCGCGCCGCCGTCCTGGACGCGCGCGCCCAAAGCCGCGGCCTGGCGCTGGAACGGCGTGCGGCGCCCGTAGACGAGATCGACCGCCGCGGCCGGGGCGCCGGGAGCGGCGTCGGCGGGCGAGAGGTCGGGGCGGCCCTTCTGCCCGAGGGGCGTCGCGTTGATCCAGATGTCGGCCTGGTTCGGGCGGCCCGCCGAGAACGCGGTGCGCGGGAACGCGGCCGCGAGGTCGCGCGCGAGCTTTCGTGCCGTGGAGGCGGTGCGGTTGGACACGCGCACGCTGCGCGCCCCTCCCTTGGCCAGGGCCCACGCCGCGGCGCGCGCCGCGCCGCCCGCGCCGAAGACGAGCGCGCGCTTGCCGCGGACGCTCACGCCCGCGCGCTTGAGAGCGTCGACCAGCCCCTCGCCGTCGGTGTTGTGTCCGACGACGCGGGACTTCTCGAAGCGCAGGACGTTGACCGCGCCGAGCACGCGCGCCTGCGGCGTCAGGCGGGCGCACAGCGCGGCCGCGTCGAGCTTGTAGGGGATCGTGACGTTGGCCCCGCGCCAGCCCCGCGCTCGGGCCGACGCGAGGGCTTCCGGCAAGGCGCCGGGCGCCACGTCGACGGCCGCGTACTCGATCGGGCTTTCGAGCAGGCGCGCCAGTCGCGCGAACAGGCGCGGCGAGAAGGAGTGCGCCACCGGCCGCCCGAACAAGCCGAGCTTCACGCGGTCCTCGCGCGGAAGTCGTCGTAGAAGGACGGGTAGGAGATCGCCGCGGACTCGAGGCCGCCGATCTCGCTCTCGCCGCCGGCCAGGAAGGCCGCGACGAAGGCCGTCATCGCGAGACGGTGATCGTCGAGCGCGTCGGCGCGTCCGGGCGCGAGCGCCGCGACGCCCTCGACGAGCAGGTCGTCGCCCTCGACGCGCGCCACGGCGCCGAACGCGTTGAGCAAGGCCGCGATCCCGGCGAGGCGGTCGCTCTCTTTATGACGAAGCTCCGAGAGACCCCGGAACCGGGAAGATCCCCGGGCGAGGGCGGCGGCCAACGCGAGGACCGGAACCTCGTCGACGAGCCCCGGGATTTCATCGGCGGATATTTCGGTGCCCCGCAGCTCGGACGATGAGATCAACAGGTCCTCGATCGGCTCTCCGCCGTCGCCGCGCAGAGGCTCGCGGTGAATGTCGGCGCCCATGCGCGCCAGGACGTTGAGGTAGCCGGTACGCGTCGGGTTGGCGCCCACGCCGCGGATCGCGAGCTCCGAGCCCGGCGACAGCGTCGCGGCGACGGCCCAGAAGGCCGCGGACGAGGGATCGCCGGGAACGATCACTTTCGCGGCCCTCAGGCGCGAGCCGCCGGCGACCGTGACCTTGAGGCCGGCGCGGCGCACGGACACGCCGAAACCCGCGAGCATGCGCTCGGTGTGGTCGCGCGTCTGCGCCGGCTCGGCGACCGTCGTCTCGCCGGCGGCGTGCAGGCCGGCGAGCAGGACGCAGGATTTCACCTGAGCGCTGGCGACCTTCATCGCGTATTCCACGCCCTTGAGCGGCCCGCCCGCGACCGATAACGGCGCCGTGTCGCCGTCCGAGAGGGTCACGGCCGCTCCCATCGCGCGCAGCGGCTCGGCGATCCGGCGCATCGGGCGCCTGGTCAACGAGGCGTCGCCCGTGAACCGCGCGGGAAACGGATGCCCCGCGACGACGCCCGCGAGCAGGCGCATCGTCGTGCCGGAGTTGCCCGCGTCGAGGTCCCCCTTCGGGGCGGCCAACCCGCCCAGGCCGCGGCCCGTCACGCGGACCGCCGGGCCCGCGCCCGCGATCTCGACGCCGAGCGCCTCGAGGCAGCGCCGCGTGGACGCCACGTCGGCTCCCGACGAGAGTCCCTCGACGGCCGTCTCCCCGTCGGCGAGCGCGCCGAGGATCAGCGCGCGGTGCGAGACGGACTTGTCGCCGGGGACCCGGATCTCCCCGGCGAGGCGGCCGCCGCCGGCGACGGCGCGGTCGCTCAACCGCGCCCCTTGAGCGCGGGCGAAGCCATGTCCCGCCCGAGGGCCCCCGCGATCGCCGCCAGGTCGCGCATGAGCGAGGCGAAGTCGTCGGGATGAAGCGCCTGGGGGCCGTCGCACAGCGCCTGGTCGGGCCGGTCGTGCACCTCGATCATGAGGCCGTGCGCGCCCGCGGCGACGGCCGCGCGCGCCATCGGAGCGACGCGCGCGCGCACGCCGACGGCGTGGCTCGGATCGACGATGATCGGCAGATGGCTCAGCTCCTTGACGGCGGGAACCACGTTCAGGTCCAGCGTGTTGCGCGCGTGGTCGGAGAACGCGCGGATGCCGCGCTCGCAGAGGAACACGTCCTTGTTCCCCTCGCTGAGCAGGTACTCGGCCGACATCAGCCACTCGTCGAGCGTGGCCGAGAGGCCGCGCTTGAGCATGACGGGCTTCTTGATCTGGCCGAGCTCCTTGAGCAGAGCGAAGTTCTGCATGTTGCGCGCGCCGACCTGCAGCACGTCGGCGTACTCCGCGACGTCGGCCAGCGAGCGCTGGTCGAGCACCTCGGTCACGACGGGCAGGCCCGTCTCCTTGCGCGCCGCGGCGAGCAGCTGCAGGCCCTTCTTGCCCAGGCCCTGGAACGCGTAGGGCGACGTGCGGGGCTTGAACGCGCCGCCGCGCAGCATGTGGGCGCCGGCCTTCTTGACCGCGCGCGCGATGCGCAGCATCTGCTCCTCGCTCTCGACGGCGCACGGCCCGGCGATCACGACGAGGCCCGGGCCGCCGAGGCGGAACTTGCCGACGGGCACGACGGTGTCGGCGTGCTGGAAATCGCGCCCCGCGAGCTTGTAGGGCTTGGAGACGCGCACGGCCTCGCGCACGCCTTCCATCGAGTCGAACAGATGCGGGTCGAGCGCGCCCGAGTTGCCCGTGATGCCGACGGCCACCGACTGCTTGCCGGGGATGACGTGCGGCTTGAGCTTGAGCGCGCGGACCTTCGCGAGCACGGCCTCGAGCTGCTTTTTGGTGTGCTCCGACTGCATGAGGATAAGCATTAGATCTCCAGTGCCCCGATGAGCTTCTTCGCGAGGCGGCGAACCGCTCCGGGACCGCCCTCATAATTCGCGCGAACCAATGCGCTTCCCACGACCACTCCGTCGGCATGGAGAGCCAAGGCCCGAGCCTGAGACGCTTCGGCGACTCCGAAACCGACCATCAACGGTTTCTTCGTCATTCGTCTCACATGTTTAAGTCGATCGGCTATGTTGAGGGCCAGGCCTTTCCGTACGCCCGTGACTCCCTCGCGGCTCACATAATAAATCGCCGTGCCGTTCGCCTTCGCGATGAGCTTCAGCCGTTCATCCGTCGTCGTCGGCGACGCGAGAAGAACCAATTCGAGACCGTGCTTCTTCAGTATCCCTTCCGTTTCTGTCGAGTCTTCGGCCGGGAGATCCACGATGAGAACTCCCGTCGCTTCGGCCTTTTTGCAGGCCCGCGCGAAGGCTTCCGTGCCCATCCTCAGAATCGGATTCAGGTACGTGAACAGCACGACGGGGATCGTGACTCCGTCGGCCCGCAGAGCCGCCACGAAGCCGATCGCCTTCTTGAGCGACATCCCCTTGGCCAAGGCTCGCTGTCCGGCCGCCTGGATCACCGGTCCGTCCGCGACCGGATCGGAGAACGGCACGCCGACCTCGAGCACGTCCGCGCCCGCGGCGGCGAGCAGCTTGGCCGCGACGAGGCTTTGCGCGAGCGTCGGATCGCCCGCGACGAGAAAGGGCACGAAGCCCGCCCGCCCGAAGGCGCGGCGCGCGCGCAGGGCCTTGGCCAAGGTCAGGCGCACAAGGTCCCCAAGTCTTTGTCTCCGCGGCCCGACAGGTTCACGAGGATGAGTTCGCCCTTCTTGAGCCGGGCCTTGTGCAGGTACGCGAGCGCGTGCGAGCTCTCGAGCGCGGGCAGGATGCCCTCGAGGCGGCACAGCTCGTGCGCGGCCTTGAGCGCGTCCTTGTCGGAGGCGTTCGCGTACTTCGCCCGGCCGATGCGGCGCAGCTCGGCGTGTTCGGGACCGACGGCGGGATAGTCGAGCCCGGCGGAAATCGAGTGCGTGGGCAGGACCTGGCCGCGCGCGTCCTGCAGGAGATACGTGTACGTCCCGTGGAGCGTGCCCGGCGAGCCGCCGGAGAAGCGCGCGGCGTGCCGGCCGGGCGCGGAGCCGGTGCCGCCGGCCTCGACGCCCGTCAGGCGCACGCCTCGATCCTTGATGAACGCGGAGAAGATGCCGATCGAGTTCGAGCCGCCGCCGACGCACGCGACGACCTCCTTGGGCAGGCGGCCTTCGGCTTTGAGAATCTGCGCGCGCGCCTCGACGCCGATCACGGACTGGAAATCACGGACCATGGACGGATACGGATGGGGACCCAAGGCGGAACCCAGCACATAGAAGGTGTTTCGGCTGTCCGAAGACCAAGCCCTCAGGGCCTCGCTGGTGGCGTCTTTCAGAGTCTTGGAGCCTGATTCGACGGGAACCACCGTCGCTCCGAGCATCTTCATGCGCGCGACGTTCGGCGCCTGACGCGCCATGTCGTCGGTTCCCATGTACACGACGCACGGAAGCCCCGCGCGCGCGGCCGCGGCGGCGGTCGCGACCCCGTGCTGGCCCGCGCCGGTCTCGGCGATCACGCGTTTCTTCTTCATGCGCCGCGCGAGCAGGATCTGCCCGACGGTGTTGTTGATCTTGTGCGCGCCGGTATGAGTCAGGTCTTCCCGCTTCAGCCACACGCGCAGACCGAGCGCCGCCGACAAGCGCCCCGCGAAGGTCAGCGGCGTCGGGCGCCCGACGAAGGTGTCGAGCTCGGAGCGCAGAGCGGCCTTGAACTTCGGGTCGCGGCGGGCGGACGCGTAGGCCGCCTCGAGCTCGTTCAAGGGCTCGATCAAGGTCTCGGGCACGAAGCGTCCGCCGAACGGGCCGAACCAGCCGGACCCGCGGTCTTTCCTCATATCAGCCGATTTTAGCGGTTTTACCCGTTTTTTGCGCGCACGAAACAGCCGGTTCATCGACGGGACGGTATGCTCGGCTCATGGACAAGAAAACCGCCTTGGTGCCCGCGCTCTTCGCCGTCGCCGCCGCCGCGTTCTATCTTCTCGCGCTGAACAGCAAGGAGCACGCGCTCACGGGCCAGTATGAAACGGCCAAGGTGCTCGTCGCGCGCGCCGACATCCCCGAACGCACCTTGGTTCAGGAAGGCCTGGTGGAAGTCGCCGAGCTGCCGCGCCGCTACGTCGCGCAGGACGCCATCGAAGTACGCGTTCCCACCGACGTGCGCATGATTTCCAATACGGTCAGCCGAGTCCGTATACCGAAAGGAAATCAGATCAGCCAGTCGGCGCTGATGCCGCTTTCGCCGGGCGCGGGGTTAGCGTTGCGCGTGCCTCCGGGCTACCGGGCGGCGACCTTGGCGATCGACGGCGAGATGCGCGCCCTGGTAAAACCCGGCGACCGCGTCGACGTGCTCGTCACCTTCGACGCCGTACTCAACGACGGCAGACGGGAGAAAGCGACCGCGACCCTTCTTCAGAACATCCTCGTGATCGCCGTCGGTCGCAACCTCGGCCAAGGACTGACGTCCGACAGGCTCCGGCTCGACGCCGCCGCCGACGAGAAATCCGCGGCCTTCTCGGAGAAGTCCGCGATCAGTCTCGCGGTCAATCCGCGTGAACTTCAGTTCCTCGCTCTGGCCACGCAGCAGGGAGCGACGTCGATCGGAATCCGCGCGCCCGGCGACACGGAAATGCACCCGATACCAGTGTCTATGCTTCGCCAGCTCGTCGGCGGATGAAATGCTAAATTGACGCCCGTGCCGCCCGAATACCGCCAGGTCCTCGACATTTTCGTCTTCCTCGGCAGCGTCAACGGCGGATTCTGGCTGCTGGCGCGCGCGGCGAGCGGCTTCCTCGACATCTTCTCCGAGCTGTTCTGGGAGGATATCTGGAGCCTGGTGGCGACGGTGTACAACGTCGCGCTGGCCGCCTTCTTCGCCGCGATCCTCATGGCGGCCGCCCGGCACGGAGCGGCGCCCGCCGACCTGTACTGGCGACAGGCGTGCGGCTTCGTGATGCTCTACCTCGCGCTCGGCGCCGCCTACATGGACCGCTCCGGCCGGATCTGCGAGGAGGGACGCCTGGGCTACGTGCTGGGCCTGGCGGCCTACATCCTCTACGCGGCGGTTCCCTCGCTCGTCTCCGACCCGCGCCTGCACGACCTCATCGGCACGATGAAGCGCGTGTCCGACAGCTGGGTCGGGCGGGCGATGACCGCGTTCGTCGTCGGCGGCATCCTTTGGAAGCTGGCCAAAGACGGGCTCTCCGGCCTATTCCACGTCCTGGCGCCCGTCCTTTGGAAGGCCGGCGCGCTCAAGCACCCGCCGATCCGCGTCCGCCGCGAGGACTGACACAAATAAGAACCCCCGCCGGGTTTCCCCGGCGGGGGCCTTTATCAGGTCCGGAGCTCTTAGAGCTTGCGGACGTTCGCGGCGCGCGGCCCCTTGTCGGAAGCCTGCACGTCGAACTCGACGGCCTGATTCTCGGCCAAAGTCTTGAAGCCTTCGCCCGTGATGGACGTGTGGTGGACGAACAGGTCCTTGGACCCGTCATCCGGCGTGATGAAGCCGAAGCCCTTCTGATCGTTGAACCACTTCACTTTTCCGGTAGCCATTGTCTGTATGTCCTCTTATGTACGTCTACGTCGGGAAAGACGTATTCCCTACCTCTATTCTACCACGGGATGGCCCGCGAAAGAGGCAGAATTATTGTAAAGCCGAGGTGAAGAACGCGCGTAGGCGGGCGGCGCTCTTGACGCCCGGCTTCTTCCCCTCGACGCCGGAGCTGACGTCGAGCGCCCAGGGACGGGCGGCGCGGGCCGCCTCGGCGGCGTTCTCGGGGTGAGGCCCCCGGCCAGGATCGCGCGCGCGCCGGTGACGCGCCAGGAGGCCGCCGTGCGCCAGGCCCGCCGCCGGGCCTTTTCCGAGGGACCGCGCCCGGCGCGGCGGTCGGCATCCGTGCGGGCGGGCTCGATGAGCACCATTTTCCCGCGCAGCGGCCGCGCGTCGAGGCTGACGGCCTGGATCACGCGCACGCCGACGCCGCGGGGCACCGCGCCGTAGACCTGGACCGCGTCGAGCTTGAGCTCGCGCGCGACCCGGCGCAATTCCTCGGCCGCCACGTTCTTGAAGACGCCCACGGCGAGGACGCCTTTGGGGATCGCGGCGCGGACTTTGCGGGCCTTGGGCGGGGTGAGGTAGCGCGGGGTGTTGGGGACGAAGATCATGCCGACGGCCCAGGCGCCGAGCTTGGCCGCGAGGCGGGCGTCCTGAGGGCGGGTCACGCCGCAGACCTTGATTCTCATGTCAGGAAGGTTTGGAGGGCGACGGCGGGGTAGGGTGACTTCATGAAGGAAGTCCCGACGAGAAAGCCTTTATAGCCGACGGCTGATAGGGCGTCGATGTCGGCACGGCTGCGCAAACCGCTTTCGGCGACGGCGGTACGGCCCTTGAGCATCGGAGCTAAACGACGCGCCACGGCTAGATCGACATGGAGCGTCTTTAAATCACGGCTATTAACCCCGATGACAGCGTCGCCGGCGGCTAACGCCGCCTCGGCTTCGGCCTCGTCGTGAGCTTCGATGAGAACGGATAAACCTAAGGAACGGGCGGCGCCTTGCATGGCCGAGAGTTTAGGACCTAAGAGGGCAGCGATGAGCAAGACCGCGTCGGCCCCGATGGAACGGGCCAGCTCGAACTGATAGGGGTCGATCATGAAGTCTTTCATCAACAACGGCGTGTTCGGCAATTCTTTTCTGGCCTCGAGCAAAAAGCTCGGATCGCCCTTGAAGTGATCCTGTTCCGTTAAGATCGAAATCGCCGCGGCGCCGGTTCGTGCGTACGCGTGCGCGATGTCCGCGGCGGCGTGCGCCGAGGGATTCGGCCGCAGGACGCCCTCCGACGGGGAGTGGAACTTCACCTCCGCGATGATGCGCGGGCCGTCGCCGTGCAGGGCCGCGTCGAGCGACAGCGGCTTGCGGGCGTAAAGCGGCGACTCCTTGAGCCGGGAGACGGGGCTCTCTTTCTTCAGCGCCTCGACGCGGCGCGCGGTGCTCTCCGCGATCTTGCCCAGCACGCCGAGTTCACCCACGGTTGGTCAGGTGCGCGAGGATGGCCAGCGAGGCCGCGGCGCGTCCCGAGTCCAGTGACGCGTTCGCGGCGGCGAGGCCTTCCTTCCAGTTCCGGGCGATGCCGGCGACGATCAAAGCGGCGGCGGCGTTGAGGACGACGATCTCGCGCGGGGCGCCCTTTTCCCCGTGTAGGACGGCGCGCGCGATCGCGGCGTTGCGCCGGGAATCGCCGCCGCGCAGGGCCGAGAGCGGCCGCTTTTTGAAGCCGAGACGGGCGGGCTTCAATTCCTCAACGGAGATCCGGCCTTTCGAAAGGCGCGCGATCACGGTGGGGGCGGACAGGGCCAGCTCGTCGAGGCCGTCGCGGGACGCGACGACCATCGCCTCCTCGCTTCCGAGCGCCTTCAGCGCCTCGGCGATAGGACGGACGAGTTCGGTCGAGTACACGCCGAGCAGCTGACGCTTGGCGCCGGCCGGGTTCGAGAGCGGGCCGAGCAGGTTGAACACCGTGCGCGCGCCGAGCTGCTTTCTCACGTCGCGCACGCGCGCGAAGGCGGGATGCAGGGCCGGCGCGAACAGGAAGCCGACGCCGGCGACGTCGACGCACTCGGCGGCGAGCTTGGGCGCGACCGCGGTCTTCACGCCGAGGGCCTCGAGCACGTCGGCCGAGCCCGACTTCGAGGACACGGCGCGGTTGCCGTGCTTGGCGACGGCCGCGCCCGCGCCGGCCGCGACGAAGGCGACCGTCGTCGAGATATTGAACGTTCCGGAGCCGTCGCCGCCGGTGCCGCAGGTGTCGATGAGCGGGCGGCGCTTGGGGCGCACCGAGATGGCCTTCGCGCGCACGGCGCGCGCGAAGCCGACGAGCTCTTCGACCGTCTCGCCCCGCACTTTCAGCGCGGCGAGGAAGGCCCCGGCCTGGGCGTCGGTCGCGCCGCCGCCGATCAGCGCCTCCATGGCGCGCCGCGCGGCGGCCTCCTCTAGAGGCCCGGACGAGAGCACGGTCCTGAGCGCGGTTGAAAAGTTATCCACCAGAGTTCAACGTTGAACTGTAGCCGGCTACAGTTTCGGCAAGGTGAGCTTGAAGGTCGAGCCCTTCGGCGAGGACTCGTGCGAGATCGAGCCGCCCATCCCATCTAAAAACTTTCGCGCCAGCGAAAGCCCGAGGCCCATGCCCTTCGGCTTGGTCGTCATGAAGGCCTCGTACATCAAGGGCTCGATCTTGGCGTCGACGCCCTTGCCGGAGTCGCTCACGACGACGGAGAGATCCTTGCCGGCGGCGGTCGTCACCTTCACCGTCCCCTTGTCTTCCTGCGCGGCGAAGGCGTTGTCGAGGAGGCGGCGCACCGCGTCGGCCAGCGCCTTGCCGTCGAACTTGCCGCTCACACCCTTGGCGCCGGGCTTGAAGTCGACCTTCCCGCCCTCGGGCGCCTTGTAGCCCGCGACGGCGTCGCCGACGACGGAGTCGAGCGCCTGGGTCTCGGCGGCGGGCTCGTACGGGCGCGAGAAGGTCAGCATGTCGCCGAGCAGGCCGTCGGCGCGGGCGATCTCGGCCTCGATGATCTTCAGGTGCTTCTCCACCTTGGGATCGAGCTTCGTCTGCCCGAGCTTGGCGCGCACGAAGTAGGCCGAGTTGTTGATCACGGCCATCGGGTTGCGCAGGTCGTGGCCGATGACGGACGCCGCGCGGCGCAGAAGCTCCTGCTGGGCCTTGTCGAGAGCCATCAGAGCCCCGGCTTCGTCATCTGCTCGGGCTTGATCCAGTCCGCGAACTGCTTCTCATTGACGAGCTTGAGCTTCAGCGCGGCCTCTTTCAGCGTCAACCCCTCGGCGTGCGCGGTCTTGGCGATCTTCGCCGCCGAGTCGTAACCGATGTGGGTGTTCAACGCCGTGACGAGCATCAACGAACGGCGCATGAGCTCATCGATGCGCTTCTCGTCGGGCTCGATGCCGGCGGCGCAGTGCTCGGAGAAGCCGCGCGCGCCCGCGGCCAGGAGCTTCGCCGAGTGCAGGAAGTTGTGGATGATCAGCGGCTTGAAGACGTTCAGCTCGAAGTTGCCGGAGGCGCCGCCGACGTTGATCGCCGCGTCGTTGCCGAGCACCTGCGCGCAGATCATCGTGACGGCCTCGCTCTGCGTCGGGTTGACCTTGCCGGGCATGATCGAGGAGCCGGGCTCGTTCTCGGGGATGCGGATCTCGCCCAGGCCCGCGCGCGGCCCGGAGGCCAGCCAGCGCACGTCGTTGGCGATCTTGTTCATCGAGCAGGCGAGCGTCTTCAAGGCGCCGTGCGCGAAGACGAGCGCGTCATGCCCGGCCAAAGCTTCGAATTTATTCGGAGCGGGCTTGAACGGGAGCTTCGTCAATTTGGCTATGTGAGCCGCCGCTTTCTTGTCGAAATCCGGATGCGTGTTCAATCCGGTGCCGACGGCGGTGCCGCCGATGGCGAGTTCGTACAGCCCTGGAAGCACGGCGTCGATACGGGCAAGATCCGCATCCAACATGGCCGCCCAGCCGCCGATCTCCTGGCCCAACGTCAACGGAACGGCGTCCATCAAGTGGGTCCGGCCGATCTTCACGATCTTATCGAACTGCTTCGCCTTCTTTTAAGAACGTCCCTCAGTCCCTTAACGGCGGGGATCAGATCATGGACCAATGTTTCAACGGCGGCGATGTGCATGGCCGTGGGAAAAGTATCGTTCGAAGACTGGGACTTGTTGACGTCGTCGTTGGGGTGGATCGGCTTCTTGGAGCCCATCTCGCCCTTGGCCATCTCGATGGCGCGATTGGAAATGACCTCGTTGCCGTTCATGTTCGACTGCGTGCCCGAGCCGGTCTGCCAGACCACGAGCGGGAAGTGCGCGTCGAGCGCGCCGGAGATGACCTCGTCGGCGGCGGCGCAGATCAGTTTTTCCTTGTCCTTGGGCAGGAGGCCGAGCTCGCAGTTGGCCATCGCGGCGGCCTTCTTGAGGACGCCCATCGCGCGGATCATCTCGCGCGTGAGCGTGTCGCGGCCGGCGCCGGCCTGGAAGTGGTGGAGGGAGCGCTCGGTCTGGGCGCCCCAGTAGCGGTCGGCGGCGACGGGAATCTCTCCCATCGTGTCCTTCTCCAGCCGGGTTTTCTTCGAGATCGTGGCGTTCATGCCACGATGATATAAAACTACTCGTCGTCTTTGAGCAGCTGGACGTTCGCCTTCCAGTAGCGCGGCTCGATCTCGATGCCCGCGACCGGACGGATGGGCCCCCAGTCCTCGTACAGGTAGACCATCTTGTCGGGATCGGACTTCTGCTTGAGCCAGCCGTCGAAGACGACGCTCGTGTACTTCCAGTCCGTGCCCGCGGGGTAGACGAGCACCGCGTTGTGCTGCGTCGGCGGCAGGCCGTAGCGGACCTTCGCGACGACGAGGCTGCTGCCCGCCGGCAGCAGAGGCTTGAGCGCGTTGAAGGTGACGGTCTGGTGCGAGATGCACCCCCGCTCGAGGTTGCCGCTTCCGAACAGCTTGAAGCTGTCTTCGATGTTGGTCAGCGTGCCGTTGCCGTAGGCGTCGGCGGTCGCGCTCGGGTACCGGGCGTGCAGGCGGGCGACGGCGTCGCTCGCGGCCTGGACCAGCGGGCCGAAGTCGGCCATGTTCTGCACCGACCACTTCATGCCCCGGTCGGACAGGTCGACGGCCTTGTGGAGTGGAATACCCGCGCGCCTGAAGCCGTCGTGGCCGGCGCGGACCTTCGCGGAATCGGGCGCGGCCGTTTGAGCGAGGGCGGGGAGGGCGGCGAGGACTAGAATGGCGAGGGGGCCATACCCGCAGTATGGCCCCCTCCCGTCGTATTTCAAGCCCTTTTTTAATCGCCGAGCACCGACTCCGGGCGCAGGAAATGGCAGGTGTAGCCGTCGGGCAGCTTCTCGAGGTAGTCCTGGTGGTCTTCCTCGGCCTTCCACCAGGCGCCGGCCTTCGTGATCTCGGTGACGACGGGCTTGCCCCACTTGCCGCGCTCGTCCACGCGCTTCTTGAACGCCTCGGCGGTCTTCTTCTGCGCCTCGCTGAGGTAGAAGATCGCCGACCGGTAGGACGAGCCGCGGTCGTTGCCCTGGCGGTTCAAGGTCGTCGGGTCGTGCATGCGGAAGAACCAGCGCAGCAAGGTCTCGAACGTCAGCTTCGAGGGGTCGAAGACGATCTTGACCGCCTCGGCGTGGCCCTCGTGGTTGCGGTAGGTCGCGTTCTCGACGGGCCCGCCCGTGTAGCCGACCTCGGTCTGGAGCACCCCGGGAATTTTTCTGAGGATGTGCTGCATGCCCCAGAAGCAGCCGCCCGCGAGGTACGCCGTCTCGGTCTTGGCCGGCGCGGCCGCGGCCTTGGCCTTCGCGGCGACGGCGTCCTTGTTGAAGAGCGGCAGGTACTGGCCGTAGCCCTCGGCCTCGAGCTTGGCCACGGGGATGAAGCGCAGGCTCGCGGAGTTGATGCAGAAGCGCAGGCCGCCCTTGTCCTTGGGGCCGTCGTCGAAGACGTGCCCCAGGTGGCTGTCGCCGTGCTTGGAGCGGACCTCGGTGCGGATCATGCCGTAGGCGCGGTCCTTCTTCTCGACGACGTTCTCGGCGTCGATCGGCTTGGTGAAGGACGGCCAGCCGGTGCCGGAGTCGAACTTGTCCGTGGAGGAGAACAGCGGCTCGCCGCTGGCGACGTCGACGTAGATGCCGGCCTCGTGGTGGTTCCAGTAGGCGTTGTGGAAGGCGGGCTCGGTGTCGGAGTTGCAGACGACGGCGAATTGCTCGGGGTGAGCTTCTTCTTGAGCTCGTCCTTCGAGGGCTTGGAGTAGGTCATCTTCTTCTTGGCCTCCTTCTTGGGCGGCGCGGGCGCGGCGAACGCGAGGGCCGGCGCCAGCAGCAGTCCGACAAAAAGTCGCGTCATGGATCGGGGGATCATAGCACTCATGAGTGTCCGGGGCGTGCCGGGCATGACACGGTGAAATGATAGGATCGAAAACATGAACGGAGCTTCCGTCGGCTACGGCGCGGCGTTCCTGGGAGGGCTGCTGTCCTTCCTGTCGCCGTGCGTCCTGCCGCTGGTGCCGGGCTACGTCTCCTTCATGAGCGGGCTCACGATCGACGAACTGGCCCACGGCGCCGGCGAGAAGGCCGCCGCGCGCCACGCGGGCTGGGAGTCCCTGTTCTTCGTCGCGGGTTTCACCGTCGTGTTCACCGCGCTCGGCGCGACCGCGACCGCCGCGGGCCGCCTGCTCGCCGAGCACGCGGCGGTCGTCTCCAAGCTCGCGGGCGCCGTCGTGCTCGCCTTCGGCCTGCACATGACCGGGCTGCTGCCCATCAAGTGGCTGTACTATCAGAAGCGCGCCGACGTCGCCGCGTTCAAGCCGGGCTACGCCGGATCCTTCCTGATGGGCCTGGCCTTCGCCTTCGGCTGGACGCCGTGCATCGGCCCGGTGCTGGGCACGATCCTCTCCCTCGCCGCCACGCGCGAGACCGTCGGCCAAGGGGTCGCGCTGCTGCTCACCTACTCCCTCGGTCTCGGGATTCCCTTCGTCCTGACCGCCTTCGCCATCGGCAGGTTCCTCAAGGCCTTCGCGAAGTACAAAAGCACATCCACGTCGGCGAGAAGATCGCGGGCGTCCTGCTCATCGTCGTGGGGCTTTTGATCTTCTTCGATCGATTGGCCATGCTCAATCGTTTCGTGCCCAAGTTTCTGGAGAGGTTTTTAATATGAGCGGACGCTTCCTCCTTCTCGCGGCAGTTCTTCTCTCGTTCGCGTGCTCTCCTTCCGCGGTCCCCGGCGCCGCCGACGGCGCCGCCCCGCGCTGTCCGGCAAGACGTTGGACGGCAAGTCCGTTTCTCTGTCCGACTATAAAGGCAAGGTCGTGCTCGTCGACTTCTGGGCCACCTGGTGCGGCCCGTGCAAGACCGAGATCCCCGAGCTCATCAAGCTGCAGGACGAGCTCGGCCCCAAGGGCTTCGTCGTGCTCGGCGTCTCGATGGACGAGGAGACGGAGTCCGTGGCGCCCTTCGCCAAGCGCGCGAAAATCAATTATCCCGTGATCCTGCTCGGCGGCGAAACCGCGCCGAAAGGCTGGACCGTGCCCGGGCTGCCGACGGCGTACCTGATCGGACGCGACGGGAGCGCCGTCCTGCGGCTGTTCGGCTCGAAGTCCGTCGGGAAGCTCAAGACGGAGGTCGAAGCCGCCCTTGCGCGCTAACGCCCTTCTCGCGGTACTGCTCGCCTGTCCCGCCGCCGCGGACTCCGGGCTCAAGGCGTTCCCGCGGGCCGACGAACTCTTCCCGGTCCTTCTCGCGGCGCCGAAGCAGTTCCAACTCGCGGCGTCCCGCTACGTGCTCAACGACAAATCGTACTCGGACCTGTCGCTCGGACACGCGTGGGGCCTGCTGCGGGGCCGGGCCGGCGACCAGATGACGCAGTGGCAGTGGGACGCGCGCGCGATGTCCTACTCGCGCTGGGGCGGTCACGGCCTCGAGGCCGTCGACCTCCTGGGCGAGCTGCCCGTCGCGGTGCGCCGCGGAGACGTCAGCGCCCTCGGCTCGCTGTTTTACGAGAGTTCGCACCTGGGCGACGACCACATCCGGCGCACGGGGCGCCCGGCGCGGCGGACGAACGCCACGGGCCTGCGCCTGATCGCCGCGATCGAACCCTGGACCTGGCTTCGGACGTACGGCGGCGCCTCGTTCCTGCTCGACACCGAGCCGTCGCCGAAGCGCTGGGGCCTGCAGGCCGGCGCCGAAGTCATGAGCGGCGACCTCGGCCTTTCGCAGGCCGTCCCGGTGCGGCTCTACGCCGCCGAGGACCTGCAGTTCCCGGAGCGCGTGGGCTTCAACCCGAACTCCCACGCCGTCATCGGCGCTCAACTCGGGTGGAAGGGCTCGCGCAGGACCGCCCGCCTGCAGGTCGGCTACTACTCCGGGCACTCGTACTTCGGCCAGTTCCAGGCCGACCGCGAGCACTTCGCGGACGTGGCCGTGATCCTCGAGCTTTGATAGGATAGCCCCCGATGAGCGCGCTCACCGTCAGCGTCGTCGTGCCCGCCTACAACGAGGCCGAGGCCATCGGCCAGGTCGTGGCCGATCTCCACGCCGAGCTGCTCAAGCGCGGCGTCGCCTCCGAGATCATCGTCGTCGACGACGGGTCGACCGATAAAACGGCGGAGGCGGTAAGCCCCGCGCATGGGCGGGTGATCAAACATCCGACCAACGGCGGCTACGGCCGCGCGCTCCTGACCGGCATCGAGGCCGCCAAGCACGAGTGGGTCCTCATGATCGACGCGGACGGCTCGTACCCTCCCTCCGAGATCCTCAAGCTGCTCGACTACGCCCCCGCCTTCGACCTCGTCATCGGCGCGCGCGAGGGCGCCCACTTCTGGGGCACGCCGACGAAGGCGTTCCTGCGCTGGGTGTACCTGCGCCTGGCTTCCTTCGTCGTCGGCGCGCGCGTGCCCGACGCGAACTCGGGCCTGCGCCTGGTGCGCAAGTCGCTCGTCGACCAGCGCGCGCTCGTCCGCTGCCTCGGCTACTCCTTCACGACGACGATGACGCTCTCCTTCCTCATGCAGGGCCGCTTCGTGAAGTACCTGCCCATCGAGTTCCGCGCGCGCACCGGCGGGCACTCGAAGGTCAAGCCCTTCCGCGACATCCTGCGCACCCTGCAGCTCATGACCCAGGTCATGATCATCTACAACCCGCTCAAGCTGTTCGTGACGCTGACGATCCTTCTCGCGCTGAAGTCCGCGCTCCTGGCCGCCCTGGCCGTCGTCTGGGGCGTGCCGATCCTGCTGCTGTGCGCGTCGGTGGCCGGAGCCTGCGCGTTCTTCTCCTTCACCGCGGGCTGCGTGCTCGACTCCATGCGCATGCACGGACAGTGGCGCCCCTGAACCTCGTCGTCGGCTCCGGCCCGTCCGGAGTCGCCGCCGCCTCCGCGCTGCTCGACGCAGGCCGTGAAGTCCTGATGGTCGACCTCGGCCGCTCCGCCGTCCCCGGCGCGCGCCCCGAGGAGCCCGAGGGCGATCCGCCGCGCAAGCTGGCGCTCGGCTCGAGCCATCCGTATATGTCGGACGCCGAGGCGGGCCTCGTGCAGCATGGGACCAAGTGCCTGGCCTCCGGCGGCCTCGGCGGGCTCTCCGCGGTTTGGGGCGCGTCGGTGCTGCCGTTTCCCGAGGACGAACTCGCCGAGTGGCCGTTTCCGGCGGCGGAGCTGCGCGCGCATTACGCACGAACAGCCGCCATGCTCGGAATCTCGGGGATCGTCGACGGATTGGCGTCGAGGTTCCCGTTTCACGCGCCGCCCGCTCCGGCGCTGAGGCCCTCGCTTCAAGCCCAGAGCCTGCTGAACAAACTGACGGAGAACGCCGCGACCCTCAATCAGCACGGCCTCACCTTCGGACGGGCCCGTCACGCGGTCAGGGCCGAATTATGTGAATACGACGCCGCGTGCCTCGGCGGCTGCGGCAAGCGCGCGATCTGGAGCGCGGCCGACGCCGTCGAGGCGCTGAAGAAGCGTCCCGGCTTCCGCTATCAGGGCGGCGTCCGGGTGCTCTCGATCGAGGAGCGCGGCGGCGGCGTGCGGCTCCACGTCCTGCCCGCCGGCGCCTCGCGGACCGTCGTCGACGGCGCGCGCGTCTTCGTCGGCGCGGGACCCCTGGCGACCGCGCGCCTGCTCTGCGGGTCCTTCGGCGCGCCCGCCGGGGGCCTGCCGCTGCTCGCCCAGCCGTACTTCCTGTTCCCCCTGCTTCTCGACCGCGACGTCCCCGGCGCGCCCGAGGAAAAGCTGCACACGTTGGCGCAGGTATTCCTCGAGCTTCAGGATGATGCGGTCTCCAAACGCTCGGCCCATTTCCAGCTCTACGGCCACAACTCGCTGATCGCCGAGAAGCTCCGGCGGACTCTCGGCTTGGCCGGCCCGTTCGGAGGGGCCCTCACGCGCCATTTCGCCCCTCGCCTGCTCGCCGCGCAGGGCTACCTGCACTCCGACGAGGGAATTCCGGTTCACGTCGAGGCCGCCGGCCGCGGCGAGGACTGCCGGCTGACGCTGACCGCGGGTTCGCGGGCGGCGACGAAGGCCGCGATCCGCCGCGCCGTCGCCAAGCTCTCGCGCCACTCCCGCGAGCTCGGCATGGCTCCGCTGACCCCGCTGCTCAAAGTCGGCCAGCCCGGCGAGGGCAACCACGTCGGCGGCCTGTTCCCCATGCGCTCCAGCCCCGGCTCCTGGCAGACCGACCGGGTCGGGCGCCTGACGGGCCACCCGAACGTCCACCTGATCGACTCGTCCGTGCTCCCCACCCTTCCCGCCCCGACCTTCACCTACGCGATCATGGCCAACGCGTCGAGAATCGCGACCGAAGCTTAGTTGGTGTCAGGCCTTGCACTCTTGCAAAGTCCCGAATATCGGTTTACTTTGACTTTGCAAGAGTGCAAGGCCTGACACCATACCCCCGACGGACGCGGGCTTGAAATTGGTACAATCGCCATTATGTCCTCCGTCGACGCGATGCCCGACACGCCGGTGATGCGGCAGTACCAGGACATCAAGGCCCGCCACCCCCAGAGCATCGTCTTCTTCCGCCTCGGCGACTTCTACGAGATGTTCGGCGCCGACGCCGTGGACGCCTCCGCGATCCTGGGCCTCGTGCTGACCCAGCGCCAGGGCTTCCCGATGTGCGGCGTGCCGTATCACAACGCCCAGAACTATCTCGGACGCCTGCTGCGCGCCGGGCGCAAGGTCGCCATCGCCGAGCAGATCGAGGCGCCGAGCAAGGACAAGAAACTCGTCGCGCGCGACGTCGTGCGCGTGGTGACCCCCGGCACCGTCGTCGAGGACGACCTGCTCGACCCGACGGCCACCAACTATCTCGTCGCCATCGAGCACGACCTGGTGGGCTGGGGCGCCGCCTGCCTCGACGTCTCGACGGGCGACTCGTGGGCCACGCAGGCGCTCAACGACCGCGACAGCCGCAAGCTCATGGACCTGCTCGCGCGCGTGCGCCCGGCGGAGGTCGTCTGCTCCGAGGCGGCGGCGGGCGCCCTGCGGCTGCGCGCGGCGCTGCCGGGCAAGACCTGCCTGACGATCCGCGAGACGGTCAAGGGCGGCCAGGCTCCCGCGTGGGCGGCCGGCACGGCGTGGCGCAACCGCCACCTGGCGCTCACCGCCGCGCTCAGCGCGCGCGCGTACGTCGACGAGGCCAAGTTCCGCCTGCGCGAGCTGCCCGAGCCCGCCTACCGCGAGGCCGGCTCGGTCATGCAGCTCGACGACGTCGCGATCCGCACCCTCGAGCTCGTCGAGGCTTCCTCCGGCGAGAAGCGCCACACGCTGTGGGGCCTGCTCGACCTCTCGCGCACCCCGATGGGCAGCCGCAAGCTCAAGGGCTGGCTGCTGCACCCGTCGACCGACCTGCGCGAGATTGAGCAGCGCCAGAATTGCGTCGAGGACCTGCTCGACAAGCCCGACGCGCGCGCGTCGCTCGGCAAAATCCTGCAGGAGGTCGCCGACCTTCCCCGCGTGACGAGCCGCCTCTCGACGCGCCAGGCGGGACCCCGCGACCTCGGCGCCCTGCGCCGCAGCTTATCACGACTGCCGTCTCTAGAACGCTGGCTCTCCGACACCGCGTTCTCCTCCGGCCTCGAGAACCTTGCCGCCGACCTCGCGGAATCGGCGAAATCTCTCGAGCCCCTCGCCCTCAAGCTCGCCGGCGCCCTCGTCGACGAGCCCCCGGCCAAGCTCTCCGACGGCGGCCTGTTCCGTCAGGGCTTCGACAAGACGCTCGACGAGCTGCGCACGCTCAAGACGGGCTCCGACCAGGTGCTGGCCGCGCTCGAGGAGCGCGAGCGCAAGGCGACGGGTCTCTCGAGCCTGAAGGCCGGCTACAACAGCGTCTTCGGCTACTACCTCGAGATCAGCAAGCTTCAGAGCGCCAAGGCTCCCGCGTCCTACACGCGCAAGCAGACGCTCACCAACGCCGAGCGCTACATCACGCCCGAGCTCAAGGAGCTCGAGACGAAGATCCTCTCCGCCGAGGACAAGATGCTGCGCCTCGAGGCCAAGCTCTTCGACGCGCTGCGCGAGGAGTCGGCGTCCCACTGGCAGGGCCTGCTCAAGCTCTCCGAGATGCTGGCCGAGCTCGACGTGTTCCAGTCGCTGGCCACCGTCGCCGCCCAGCACGAGTTCGTCAAGCCGAAGGTCGACCTCACGCACGACCTCGAGATCGTCGAGGGCCGCCACCCCGTGCTCGCCGCGCTCCTGCCCTCGGGCACCTTCGTGCCGAACACCCTTGTGCTCAACGCGATCGACCCGCAGATATTGATCTTGACGGGTCCCAACATGAGCGGCAAGTCGACCTACCTGCGCCAGAACGCGCTCATCGCGCTCATGGCCCAGATCGGCTCGTTCGTGCCCGCGAAGTCCTGCCGCGTCGGCATCGTCGACAAGATCCTGACAAGAATCGGCGCCCAAGACGCGCTGGCGCAGGGCGATTCTACTTTCATGGTGGAAATGAAAGAGACGAGCCACATCCTGCGCTCGGCTACGCCTCGTTCTTTCATCATCCTCGACGAAGTCGGCCGCGGCACGTCGACCTTCGACGGGATTTCCATCGCCTGGGCGATCCTGGAGCACATCCACTCGTCCTATTCATCGGAGAGCGGCAAGGGCCCGCGCGGACCGCGCACGCTCTTCGCGACGCATTACTTCGAATTGACGGAGTTGGCCAAGACGTTGCCCGGCGTCGTCAACGGGAACGTCGAAGTGAAGGAGTGGACGGGCGCCGAGGGCCGCACCGAAGTGGTCTTCCTGCACAAGATCGGCACGGGCCCCGCGGACCGCTCCTACGGCATCCACGTCGCCGCCTTGGCCGGCCTGCCGGCGACTTTGATCTCCCGCGCGCAGAAGATCCTGGCCGGCCTCGAGAACGAGTCCGGCGCCGGCCGCCTGACGACGCGCGTCTCGCGCGAGGCCGAGGCCGCGCCGCCGGAGCTGCCGCTGTTCGAGGAGAATCCGGTGCTGCGGACGCTCAAGCTGATCAACCCGGAAACGATGACGCCGATCGAGGCCTTGCAAGCCCTGAACGCCCTCAAGAAGCAGATTTAGCATGGCCATCATTCAGCGACTGCCTGAGGACGTCTTCTCCCGCATCGCCGCCGGCGAGGTCGTGGAGCGGCCCGCGTCGCTGCTCAAGGAGCTGATCGAGAACTCGCTCGACTCCGGGGCCAAGCGCATCGACGTCGAGGTCATGGGCGCCGGCAAGGAGTCGCTGCGCGTGTCGGACGACGGCTGCGGCATGGACCCCGACGACGTGCGCCTCTGCCTCGAGCGCCACGCGACGAGCAAGATTTCCGCGTTCGAGGACCTCGACAAGCTCCACACCTTCGGCTTCCGCGGCGAGGCGTTGTACGCGATCGCCGCCGTCTCCAAGGTCACCGTCACGAGCTGCCCGCCCGGCGCGAAGACCGGCTGGCGCGTGACGAGCGAGAAGGGCAAGGTCACCGACGGCCCCGCTCCCGCCGTCAACGGCACGACCGTGCTCGTCAAGGACCTGTTCTACAACACGCCCGCGCGCCTCGAGTTCCTGAAGTCCGACGGCTCCGAGCGCTCGCGCCTGGCCGCCGTGATCGAGGAGGCCGCGTTGGCCAACCCCGGCGTGCGCTTCACCTACAAGGCCGAGGGACGCCAGGTCCTGCGCCTCGAGCCCGAGGAGAGCGGCGACGCCTTCCACGACTTCGACATGCGCGCCGCGGCCGTGCTGGGCGACGACCTCGCCGGCGGCCTGCTGCCCATCGACGTCGAGCGCCCGGGCGTGCGCGCGCGCATGCTGATCTCCTCCTTCGACAAGATGCCGTCCTCGCGCGGCTTCCAGTACTTCTTCGTCAACAAGCGCCCGGTGACCTCGAAGCTGCTGCACGGCGCCCTGTACAAGGGCTACGGCGAGCACAAGCCCGCGGGCAAGCAGCCCGTCTGCGTCGTCGCCCTCGAGCTCAACCCCGACGCCTTCGACGCGAACGTCCACCCGGGAAAGCGCGAGGTGCGTTTCAAGAATGAGGGCGAAATTTTCGAGATCGTCTGCGGCCTCGTCGGCTCGGCCCTCGCCAAAGCGAAGGCCGCCGCGCCCATCACGATCGCGCCCGCCCCCGAGCCCGCGTCGGTCGTGGCCGACGCCCCCGCCCCGGCCGCTCCCTCGAAGACGAACCCCGCGCCCGACGGTCCCGACGGCTACTACCTCGGCGGCCGCGGCTTCGTGGCCGAAGAGTTCAAGCAGCTCAAGCTCGGCGCCGCCGTCGCGCTCTCCGCGCCCGAGGGCGCGCCGGCCTGGTACACGCCGCCGTTCCGCTACGTCGGGCAGATCGAGCGCTCGTACATGGTGTTCGAGGCCGCCGGCGGCCTGTTCATCCTCGACCAGCACGCCGCCGCCGAGCGCGTGCTCTTCGAGAAACTGATGGGCGAGATCGAGGAGGGCGGGGCCAAGTCGCAGCGCCTGATGATCCCCGTGCCCATCGACCTGCCCGCCTCGGCGGTGCGCGCGGTGCTCGAGAAGAGCGAGCGCCTCTCCAAGATCGGCTTCGAGGTCGTCGCTCACGGCAAGAACGGCCTGCACGTGACCGCGGTGCCAGCTCTTTTTACCAGGCCGACGACGTCAAGAAGCTCGTCCACCGCGTGATCGACTCGCTCTCCGACCCCGTCGACGAGGCGGAACGAGTCCGCCACGACGCGGTCGCGACGATCGCCTGCAAGGCGGCGGTCAAGGCGCACGACCGCCTCGGCGAGGAAGAGGCCTACAAGCTCCTCGACGCCCTGCGCGACTGCAAGGACGGCTCGTGCTGCCCGCACGGCCGCCGCGCGATGCTCGCGCTCAACCGCGACGAGCTGGCGCGCCGCTTCCAGCGCCCCGGCGCCGTCCCCCTGTGACCGCGAAGAAGCCCGAGCCGCGCCAGCCCCACGGACCCCGCGCGCACCACCACACGCGCGGACATTGGGCGCGCCTGCTCGAGGGCGTTTGGGCGTTCCTGCTGTGCCTCGTGCTCTACGCCCTCGTCATGTGCGGCTCGGTGTACTTCCCGCTCATGCTCGGCGGCGAGAAGATACGGCCGCTCGTGGCCTTCGTCCTGATGCCGATGGACTGCCTGATGCTCGGCTGGAACCAGCCGTGGTACATCCTCCTCTTCCATCTCGGCACGACGGCCGTCGCCTTCGCGCTGTCCAAGGCTCAGACCGGGAAGCAGTTCCAGCTCATGCTGATCGCCTTCGTGACCTGCGCGCTCGTCGCCGCGGTCAACGACGCGCTGAAGGCCTACCGCGTGATGCACCCGCACCTGCCGCCGTCCCCGGCGCCGAAGTAACGCGCCCGTCACGTAAGTCCGGCCCCCGATATCCGATAATAGGGCTATGGAGAACAAGACCGCCCTGGGGCTCGTGGCCCTCCTCGCCGTCGCCGGCGCCGGCGTCGGGCTTTACGCCGTGCGCGGAAGGAACGCCGCGCCGTCCCCGGGGCTCTCTTCCCCGGCCGCGGCGCCGGAGGCCGCTCCCACGGGCCTGCCCGCCCTCGACGAGAGCGACCCCTACGTCCGCGAGAAGTCCTTCGCCCTCTCGACGGATCTGTCGGTGCGCTCCTGGCTTTCCTCGGATTCTCTGGTCGCGCGCTTCGTCGGAGCGCTCAATCGCATCGCCAAAGGCGAGATCCCGCGCGAAAGCCTGGGCGCGTTCGGGCCGCGCGGCAAGTACCCGACGACCAAGCGCAATGGCCGGATATTCGCCGACCCCGCCGGCGGGGCGCGCTACGCGGCGGCCGTCGGCGCCGTGAAGTCGATCGACGCGGCGGCGGCCGCGCGCCTCTTCGACGAGCTGCAGCCCCTGCTCGACGCGGCGTACGCGGCGCTCGGGGAGAAAGGCGGCGACAGCCGCGAGCTGTTCTTCTCGGCCGTGCGCGAGCTGCTCGCGGCGCCGGTTCCCGCCGGCGAGCCCGAGCTCAAGCCCGGCAAGAAGGGGATCGGCTGGGTCTACGCCGACGAGAAGCTCGAGCGCCTGAGCCCCGCGCAGAAGCAGCTCATGCGCCTGGGGCCCGCCGGTCAGAAGGCGGTCCAGGAGAAGCTGCGCGCGATCGCGCTGGCCTTGGGCCGACCGGGCTCCCGGCTCGAGTAGCTAGGGTTTTACGACCGCGTCGGCCGGGATGACGAAGACGTTTTTCTCGATCGTGCGGCCGCCGCCGTTGGGCACGGCGACCTTGTCGATGCCGACGCCCTTGTAGAAGACCTTGTGGTGGCCCCACGTGCCGAGGCGGACGAACTCGCCGCCGCGCGTGAGCGTCAGCGTCGTGGCGCCGTTCTGGCCGCCGTGATTCGTCGTCGCCGTGACGGAGTACGACCCGTCCGCGCTCGCGAACGTGCGCATCTCCTCGCCCTCGTCGCCCTTCGAGCAGCCCTGGTAGGCGAGCGTCGCGGCGCGCGGCGAGCTGTCGGGGATGGTGTAGTCGGTGATCCACAGCGCGAAGGAGATCTTCTCCCAGGCCGAGGTCATCTCGTTGGAGACGCAGGCCGGCAGTTGAGCCTGGGCCGGCGCGGACGCGAGCAGGAAGGCGGAGAACAGGGCGGCGATCATCGGGGCGGTACCTCCGGGTTCCCGTCGGGGAACCCTATGATAATTATACCCCGAACCCGGGCCCGCGCCTGAGCCGAAAGGCCCTAACCGGCGAGGTTACCGGATCAGTCTTTGATCGCGGACTTCTTCTCGAGCCAGGTGCCGAGCAGAGCGTGGACGCGCTTGGCGATGGAGAGCTCGTTCTCGTACTCCTCGAGGAAGCGCACGAACGCGCGGTTTTCCTCGGGGGTGTGCGTGCCCTTCGTATAGGCGCGATAGTACGCCTGGCCGGCCTCGAAGTACTCGACGCGGACCGCGAGGTCGCGCGCCACGTCGCCCGCGGTCTCGAGCGTGCCCTTCGGCCGGGACGGGACGGGCGGCGGCAGCAGCAAGGCCGGCTTCGCGGGCTCCGGCGCGGCGACGGGAGCGGCGGCGGGCGCCGTCGACGCCGCGACGACGACGGAGGAGCCCGGAAGGCCGGGAAGATCCGCCGCGAACGACGGCGCGGCCAACAGGAGCAAAGCGAGGTTGATCATGTCCCGATCGTAGCACTCTTGACGAAAACGGCGAAACTCTTTTCGCGAGAAAATTTTTACCGTGAGTGGGTCTTGACGCTCGGCGTTTCGGGGTTATACTGAGCGCGACACCCGCTCCGAAACGGTGTCCGTCACCAAGACAGTACGCCGAGTTGAGGCCGAGGCCGTAACCGGCGATGGGGATAAGTGGACGTTCCGTCGAGCCGTGGCCGCATCTGGGCGCTTCGTCGCGGTCGTTCCCGTCGAGACGCGAGGACGCGCCCGGGCGTTACGTATCCGGAGCGGGTGTTCTGTGAGGCGCCGAGGCGGTCCATTCAAGGACGCCGGTCTCGGCGCCTCCTACATTTTGATGAGAGCCATCGCCGTCGCCGCCCTGCTCCTCATGGCCGCCGCGCCGGCGCGGGCCGACGGCCCCTTCGCGTTCGCCGACGGAAGCAAGTTCGTCGTCAACCGCTCGGCGCGCCCCCGCACCGCGTCCTTCTACGGCAAGAGCTTCGAGCTCCTCAAAGAGGACCCGATCGACGCGAAGGAGACGGGCATACTCACCGTGCTCGCCGCCGAGAACCTGGCGAGCCTGGCTTACACGGGCGCCGAAGGCAAGCGCCTCGCCGTCTGGAACTCCAAGGGCCGGCGCATCGCGGACCTGCCGGTGCTGACCTTGGTCGCCGAGATCGCGATGGAAGACGGGACGATCCTCGCCGGAGACCCCAAGACGGGGTTGACGGTGCTCGACCGAAAGGGCAAGGTTCTCGAGGTCCGCCCCCCACGCGCCCCGACGCGACCGAGAAGGAGCTCTACAAGGAGCGCAAGAAGCGCTAGGGCAGGCTCCAGAGGTGGTGCCACTGCGGACGCAGGTGTACCTCCTTGAGCGCGCGGCGCGCCTGCTCCTCGAACCGCAGGGCCCGGGCGGCCGGGATCGGCTTGACGCCGCCGATGGGCGTGGCCGGCTGGAGGTACAGCGGCGTCGGCCGCGGCGCGCGGCGCACGAGGTCGACGACGCGGGCCCACTCGTCCTCGGTGGACTTCTCCGTGAGCACGACCTTGACGAAGGTGCCCTCCGGGACGGCGCGCAGGAAGTCGGCGTGCGCGGTCCAGCGATCCACTCCAGTTGCCGACGGTAACTTTAAGTCCATCGCGACGGCGTCGCACAGCGGAGCCAGCGCGGCCATCGGCACGGGCAAGGTCCCGTTCGTCTCGAGATGGTTCTCGAGCCCGCGCTTGCGCGCCCAGCGCATGAGGGGAGCGAGGAACTGGGGGTGCAGCAGGGGCTCGCCGCCCGTCCAGGAGATCGACTTGTGGGCGCGCTCGTGGGCGAGCTCCTCGATCTCGTCCTTGACCCAGCCGGCGGTGCGGATCGCGCCGGAAGGGATCGGGATCGTGTCGGGCTCGTCGCAGTAGTCGCAGGTCAGGTTGCAGCCGCCGAGGCGGGCGAAGATCTGGCGCTCGCCGAGGCGAGGGCCCTCGCCCTGGAGCGACGAGAAAATCTCGACGACGCGGGCGCGCCCCTCGTCGGAGAGCTTGAGGGTCGGGGTCACGCGGCGGGGTCCGGGCGGCCGGCCTCGCGGAAGCCTTTCGCGCGCAGCTGACAGGAGTCGCATTGACCACACTGCGACCTTCCGCCCGCATAACAGGACCAGGTCAGGTGCAGCGGCGCGTGCACCATATCGGCGAGCTTGACCACGCCTTTCTTGTCGAGACGGAGCAACGGGGCGAGAATTTTTATTTTTTGCCGTTGGCGCCCAAACGGGTTCCCTCCTTGGCGACTTTGGAGAAGGCGTTGATGAACGGTGGGCGGCAGTCCGGGTAGCCCGAATAATCGAGGGCGTTGGCGCCGATGATGATCGTTTCCGCGTTCAGGGAATCCGCCAGAGAAACGGCCAACGACAAAAACATGGTGTTCCGTCCGGGCACATAAGTCGACGGGATGCCGCCTTGGCCGATCTTTTTCAACGGAATTTTGGGTAACCGAAGCTTGGTGTTCGTTAAAGAAGAACCGGCCAACCACGGCAGCGTCAACGACACCTCGTGCAAAAGCACATTTGCGTCGCGCGCTATCGCGCGCGCCGCTGCCAGCTCGCGGGCATGCCTTTGACCGTAACGAATGGAGAGAGCAATCGGGGAGTATCCCTTGGAAAGAGCCCAGTAAAGGCAGGTCGTGGAATCCAAACCGCCGGACAGCAAGACGACGGCTGTTTTTTTACGACTCAACCTTTCTTCTCCGGGAACTTGCCTTCAAGAGCCTCACGACAAATCCTCTGAACATCCTGAGAGAAATTCCCCTTCTCCACCATCCACTGAAGGTAGCCGCGATCCGCGCGAACGACTTCTCTCAACGTCTTACCTTTGTGCTTGTTGCCGAATCCAAAAGCCGCTTCGCCGTTCTTCCAGACGAACTTTCCTTCCTGATCGACCCGGCTCGGATCGATCTGATTGCAGAAGGCCTCCAGGCCCGCGACATCCTTCGGCAAGTCCGCGTAGTGCGCGGCCTGCGCCCACATGATCTCCGCCGTCGCCCGCACGTCGGCCTCGGCGCGGTGGGCGCCCGTGAGGTCCTTGCCGCAGTAGAACTTGTACGCGGCCGTGAGGTCGCGGCGCTCTTTGCGCTGGAAGATGACGAACGAGTCGACGACGCGTGCGCCGGGGACGGGCCAGTCGATGCCGCAGCGCTTGAGCTCCGCGGCGAGGAGCGGGATGTCGTACTTGGCGGCGTTGAAGCCGCCGAGGTCGGCGCCGGCGAAGACCTCGAGCAGCTTCGGGGCGAGGTCGATCATGCGCGGCTGGTCGCGGACCATGTCGTCGGTGATCTTGTGGATCGCGGAGGCCTCCGGCGGGATCGGCACCCCGGGGTTGACCAGCGAGGAGAACACGCTCTCCGTGCCGTCGGGGTTCTTGCGCAGGACGCAGACGTCGACGATGCGGTCCTCGAGCGGGCTGACGCCCGTGGCCTCGAGGTCGAAGATGCACAGCGGGCGGTCGAGCTTGATCATGGCGCGGTCTCCGTCGGAGTCGAGATGTCGGGAATCATGGCCGCCGTGGATATCTCGACGGCGGCGGGCGAAGTCGAGATGTCCGGCGCGGCGCCCTGGGGCGGGACGACGAGGAACGCGGGCGCGGACGTGGAGACGGCCGGCGGCTCGGCCGCGCCCTTGGGGACGCAGTCGTAGCGGAGGTGCTGGAACGGAGCGATCTTGAAGTGGTCGATGCCCTTGTCGAGGCTCGTCGAGACGTCCTCGCCGGAGTAGGCGATGTCGGCGTCGTCGCGCAGGTACTCGTCGACGAGGCGCGGCTTATGGTCCTTGCCGCAGTTGCGGCGCATGCGCCGCAGGGCGTCGCGGCGGCGCCCGGCGACGAACCACGACCAGCCCTCCACGGAGTAGCGCACGGCGCCGCCGCCGTGGTCGACGTAGCCGACGGCCTTGACCGGGCCCTTGCGCGGTTTGCGGCGCTCGACGGTCTCGGCCACGCAGGACGCGAGGACGAGCGCGGCGGCCGCGGCGAACGACGGGAGGATCTTTTCATTTCAGCGCCCTCAGCTCGCCGGCGTGCGCCGGCTCGGCGCCGCCGCCGCCCGTCAGGCGCTCGGCGCAGCGCTTGCCGTCGAGGATCGTCTCTTCCATGAACGAGTACTTCCAGCCGCCGTAGCGGCCGATCGATTCGACGCCTAGCGAATTCAGATGCGCGAAGATCGTGTTCACGGCCGGCGTGCGCGCCCGGTCGTAGACGACGTAGCCCACGTCGACGGGCATCCAGACCTTGGCCGTGAGCTCGTCGCTGCGGCGCAGGACGCCGCACTCGCGCAGGCCCCTGATCATCGCGGCCTCGAGCTTGTCGCGGTCGACGCGCGTCCCGCCGGGGCGAGCCGCTTCCAAATACATGGTCATGTGGCCCTGGGGGCCAGGTTCGGCGAGAAGTTGCTCGAGTAGCCGGCCCGGTAGAACGGATACTTCTTCTCGGGATAGTAGATCCAATGCTTGTCCGTCGGGGCCTCGCGGTCGATTCCGACGTTCAGGTTCCAAACCGTATTCCACCGGAGGTCTTTTTGGCGGCCTTCACATCGGCCGGCAAAGGCGTCGCGAGATCCAAGAATACGTTCAACGGAAGCGTGTTCACCAGGCGCTGATAGCGGACCTCTCCGATCCCCCTCACCTGCGCGACCTTCTCGCGCAGGTCGACGGCGGTCACCGGGCTCTCCACGCGCACGACGCCGGGCTCGAGGCGCTCGGCGAGCGCGTCGGGCAGCGCCTGGATGCCTCCCCGCACGGGATAGCGGAACGAGGCGTTGTAGCCGAACAGCGCGTTCTGCTCGGCGAGCGCGCCGTAGACGACCTCCGAGGGCGAGGGCTTCGGCACGAAGCGGCCCTGCCACTCGGTCGTGAGCTTGGCGAGCGGCGTGCGCCACAGCTTCTCGTTGTAGGGGCGCATGAAGCGGCGGGTGATCCCGTCGCCGAACGTCGCCCGGGACCAGGAGAGGAAGTCCGGGTCCTTGGCCAAGGGGCGCGGCCGGTGCACCGTCTCGAGAAAGCCCGCGAGGCAGTCGACGACGGCCTCGCGCGGCAGGCCCTTCACGTTGGCCTGGAACGGGTAGCGCGTATACGTCTTCTGCGACCAGATCCACGCCTTGCGCTCATGGGCGGCGACGTTGTCCTTGAGGAGGTCGAGGATGAGCCCCTTGCCGTACTCGTCGTGCAGATGGAGCAGGTGACCGGTGTAATCGAACGTGTAGGCGCCCTTCGTCACGGAGCCCGCCGTGCCGCCGACGCGCGGCTTGGCCTCGACGACGAGGCGCGAGGCCGCGCCGCGAAGGCCCAGGTGATAGGCCGCCGAAAGTCCGGCGAGGCCGCCGCCCAAGACGAGGACGTCGACGTTCATCGCATCTCGACGAGCGCCATCTTGCGCCCGACCCAGAACACGAGGCTCGCGACGATCACGTAGACGGCGACCGCGCTCTTGAGCGGCAGCTGCGTGACGAGGAACGCGCAGAAGCCGAGGAACGCCGCCGCGGCCGCGGCCATCACCACGACGCGTCCGCGCGGATGGCCCATCTTCTCCAGGCGCAGCGCGAAGTGGTCCTTCGACCCGAGGAAGGGCGACTTGCCCTGGTTGAGCCGCAGGAGGCTCACGAAGAACGTGTCGAAGGCGGGCACGAAGAGGATCAAGAGCGGCGCGAACACGCCCGCGTCGTTGACGTCGGAGTAGCGCGTGCCGAGCGAGATGCCGGCGAGCGTGAAGCCGAGCAGCAGGCTGCCGCAGTCTCCCATGAAGATCTTGTGCTTCTTCGAGAGGTTCCACGGCAGGAAGCCCGCGGCCGCGCCCGCGAGCGCCGCGGAGGCGAAGTTGACGTAGAGCTCCTCGGAGGGCAGGGCGATCATCATGAAGCCGAGAGCGGCGACCGCCGCCTGGCTCGCGGAGAGACCGTCCATGATGTCGACGATGTTGAACGCGTTCGTGACGCCGACGACCCAGACGACGGTCACGGCCGCCGCGACGTACGCGGGCGAGATGAAGCGCATGCGCAGGCCGAAGGCGATGAGCAGGAGGGCGGCCAGGATCTGCACGACGAACTTGGGCTTGTAGTCGACGCCCTCGGGGCGCTTCATGTCGTCGATGAGGCCGAGCACGAAGACGAGCGTGCCGCCGAGCATCAGCGCGCGCAGGTTGTACAGCGTCCCCGTCGGGAACGTGGTCATGAGCCTGAGCAGCAGCATGGTCGACATGAAGCCGAGCCAGATCGAGACCCCGCCGAACACGGGGGTCGGCTCCTTGTGCGTCTTGACCGAGGAGGTCGGCGCGTCGAGCGGCCCGAAGCGCAGGGCCAGCAGGCGCACGAGCGGCGTCGCGAAGAACGAGACGGCCGCCGCGCACGTGAACGAGGCGAAGAGAAGGCCCCCGTAGCTCTTCACAGGCGCCCCACCACGCAGCCGCGGCCCGCGAAATCGGTCTTGAGGGAGTCCTCGAGGCCCTTCCAGTTGACGGCGCCCGTCGGCGTCAGCGACCCGAGCCCGACGCCCAGGCGCGCGGCCTCCTTCGGCACGATCAGCAGGCGCGTGAAGCCCTCGGACCGCAGGGAGGACAGCAGCTCCGCGGTCGTGGCGGACTCGTTGGCGCGCCGGACGAAGAGGTTCGGCATGTGCACGGTGCTCGGCAGGTGGCTCGCGGCCAGGTAGTACCCGCGCTGCTCCCCGACGACGAGTATCTTATCATTCGGTCCCGCGTTCGTCCGGAGCCAGTCCGCGCACGACCAGTAGTCGAGCCGGCGGCCGAGGAACTCCTCCCGCGTCTCGAGGCCGAAGGCGGTCGCGCCCGAGCCGAACGTCGAGTGCACGAAGACGAACAGGAAGAGGTGCGCCGCCGTCATGACGCCGAGCGCCCCGCCGAGCGTCCAGCGCCCCCAGGACTCGAGCTCCTCCCAAAGCCGCGCCAGCCCGCAGGCGCCGAGCAGCGCCAGGAGCGGGACGAGCACGGTCAGGAAGCGCAGGACGACCCCGCTCGAAAACCACGCCGCGCCCCACAGCGCGCAGAAGATCAGCAGGCCGCGCAGAGCCCGGTTCTTGGACGCCGCCCACGCGCCCAGCGGCAGCAGCCACAAGAGCACGTCCCAGCCGAGGTCGCCGAGCACGTCCATGCCGCCGCCGAAGCGCAGCGGATTGCGCAGCAGCAGGATCGGCAGGGAGATCAGGCTCTTGAAGAACCCGCCGACGTGGCCGTACTCGGTCAGCACGCTGAAGTAGCCGGCCGCGAGGTCGGCGTTCCAGCCCGTGCCCGTGTTCTCGAACCACTTGTACAGGAACGGGAAGACGGGGTTCCTCACGCACAGCCAGTTCTTGACGAGCCACGGCGCGAACAGCGCCGTGACGATCGCCGTGAACAGGAGGAGGTCGACGGCGCGCTCGCGGCGGCGGTCGAAGGCCCAGGCCCAGAGCAGGCGCAGGCCGAACGCGGCCGCGCCGATGCCCGCGTAGTACTTCGTGCCGAGCGCCAGCCCCGTGAAGATCGCCGACAGCACGAGCCAGCCGCGCGGCGCGCCGCCGTCCGGGGCGACCTGCCGGGCGCGTTCAAAGGACAGGGCGGCCGCCGTGATCCAGAGCATCACGAGCGGCTCGACATACGTCGTCGAGGACATGAGCAGGACGGCGGAGTGCGTCGCGACGAACAGCGCCGCGAGCAGAACCGCGCTCATCGGCGCTTCTCGGCGGCCGAGGGCGAATACCCACCACACCGACAGCACGGTCGACAGCCACATGTACATCTGCGCGAGCAGGTCGGAACCCAGGAGCAGAGCGAGCGTGAACAGCATCTCGCCGTTCTGGGGGAAGTGCGCGTAGACGATCCCGGGCGGCGCGAACAGCCGGCCCTCGCGGATGTAGGCCTGCGGCAGGGCGAGGTGATAGACGAGCGAGTCGTATTGATGCGGCGGCACGAGGCACATCCACAGCGCCGCGAGCAGGGGCAGGGCGACCGCGGCGGCGGCCAGCGGCCGCTCGCGCAGGAGGCTGCGGTCCGGCGCCAGGCTCTCGAGCGCGGGCTTGAGCTCGCCGTAGCCCGCGAGCCACAGCGCGGCGAGCAGGGCCGACGCGGCCCAGGGCTTGTAGAGCCCGACGGCGCCGAGCGCCATGCCGCCGAGGGCCAGCATGCCGAGCCCGAGCGTCGCGCCGGCGAGCGTCTTCTGCGACTCGCTCATGTCGCTGAGGCCCAGGCGCCCCGCGAGCGCCCGCCCGGAGCCCGTGGCGAGCAGGACGGTCAGCGAGAGCAGGACGAACGGCACCGCGCCGGGGCGCAGGGCGACGAACAGGGAGTCGGCCGCCGACACGGCTCCGAGGACGGCCGTCAGCAGCACGAAGGCCGCGGCCGCCCGGTTCATTTCGGCTTTTTCGGCTCGAACAGCGCGAAGTGAACGAGCCCGAGACGCTGGAGCACGTACTGGCCCAGGCAGAACAACGCCGAGAGGCCGTACACGCACGAGCGGCGGAAGTTGATCGACGAGGCCTCGGCGAAATAGCGCGCGGCGACGGGCACGTCGCCGAGGCGCTGCTTCATGTACGCGGCCTGGATCAGGAACTGCTGGTCGAAGACGAAGTCGTCGGAGTTGTCCTCCCACGGGATCGTCTCCAGGCACTTGCGCGAGTAGGCGCGCAGGCCGGAGTGCCACTCGCCGAGGTTCTGGCCGGTGACCGAGTTCTCGAAGCCCGTGAGCAGGCGGTTGAAGACGTACTTGTAGACGGGCATCCCGCCGCCGAGCGCCTCCCAGCGCGTGCGGATGCGGTTGCCGCAGACCATGTCGCAGATGTCGTTGGTGATCAGGCTCGCCATGATCGGCACGAGGCGCGCGTCGTACTGGTAGTCGGGGTGGACCATGACCACCACGTCGGCGCCCTTCTTGAGCGCCTCGGTGTAGCAGGTCTTCTGGTTGCCGCCGTAGCCCTTGTTCGTCGAATGCTGGATGACCGTCAGGCCGAGCTTGCGGGCGAGCGCGACCGTGCCGTCCTTCGAGCAGTCGTCGACGAGGATGACCTCGTCGACCGAACCGGGCGGGATGTCCTTGATCGTGCGCTCGAGGGTCCTCTCCGCGTTGTAGGCGGGCATGACGACGATCACTTTGGGTTTGGCCATGGAGATGGCCTTATTATAGGAAATGGCGGTCCGCCCGGGCCTTCCAGCCGTTCAAACGGTCCTGGGGGAGCTGGGGGCGTACCCCCCACGGAAGGACCGCGGAGTCCAAAACTCCGGACACGTCCCAGCGGCCGGGGTTGCTGGTCAGGAAGGCGGTGTCGATTCCCCGCGCGCGCCCCCAGTCGCGGAACTCGCCGATCAGCTCCGTCGCCCCGAGCGCCATGGCCAGGTCGAAAGCGGACGGATGGAGGACGGCCCGGGCGGGGCGCGGGCCGCCGGAGAGATGCTCCGAGTCGACGAGGAGCATGATCCCGGCGGCGAAGCGCTTTGGAGCAGGTCCGGCGCGCGCGGCAGCAGGCGCAGGCCGAGCTTGACGAAGGCCAGCGGGCTGAGCCGCCGGAAGCGCTTGAGCACCGCGCCCGTCGGCCCCGCGTCCATCGCGTCGCGCGCGTACAGCGGCATGTTGGGAAGGACCACGGTCAGCGGAAGGTTCCGCCCGCGCAGCGCCGACTCGAGCGCGCCGGCCTGGGCGGGATCCGACGGCCACAGCAGGCCTTTCGCGCCGGCGCCCTCGGCCCAGTCCAGATAGGAGCCGAGCTTGTCGGGAAACCCCAACTCCTTCCAGGCGTGGGCGGGCGGCAGTTCCGCGATCAGGCCCACGGAACCTCCTGGCCGGACGCGCCCGCGCGATAGATCGCGTCGATGAGGCGGTCCACCTTGAGGGTGCTCTGGATCGAATTGCGCGGCACCGCTTTGCGCCGCACGCAGTCGAGGAACTCCCGGTCCTCGCGCCAGTAGTTCGACGCGCGAGCGGCGGGCGCGAGGTCGAAGGCCCCGTCGGCGGCGAGGTCTTTGCGCGCGACCGAGCGCGTCGCGCCGACCTCCTCGATGAGCAGCTCGTCGGCGCCGACGGCCATGCGCCCGTTCTCCCCCTCGACGTACAGGGCGAGCTCGAGGTTCGGCTTGCCGGGAACGCTCCACGACGCCGTGAGCCGGCCCGTGAAGTCGCCGTGGTCGAGGTCCACCTCGGCCTCGTCCTCGACCGCGCTGTACGGCGAGCGCAGGACGGCCTTGACCGACTTCGGCGTCCCGAAGGCCTCGAGCAGGACGAAGAGCATGTGCGGCGCGGGATTGATGATCACGCCGCCGCCCGACTTCGCCTTCTGGAAGAGCCAACCCTTCTTGGGCCCGAACACCTCCGCGTGCTCGACGAAGGCGCGGTAGCGCGTGATCCGGCCGAGCTTGGGAAGCAGGCGCCGGGCTTCGTTGAACAAAGGGTCGTAGTCGATCGAGTAGCCGACGGCAGTGATCGCCTTCTTCCTCTCCGCGAGCGCGGCCAGGCGCTCGCACACGGCGAGGTTCTCCGCCAGCGGCTTCTCGACGAGCACGGCGACTCCGCGCTCGATGAGCTCGGCGACGATCTTCTCGTGCGTAAAGGTCGGAGTGCTCACGATCGCCGCGTCGAGCGCGGTCGCGGCGAGCAGGCCGGCGAGATCGGCGTGGACCGGGGCTTTGAGCAGGCTCTTGACCGTGCCGTGCGCGCCGCGGTCGGCCTCGACGACGCCGGCGACGCACCCGGGCTCGAGCGTCTCGAGCACGGCCGCGTGCGTCAGGCCCATCTTCCCCATCCCGACGACGCCGACCTTCATATCCCGCCTTCGAGCCCCGCGGCGATCGTCCGCGCCGTGAGGCCGAGCTCGGCGAACACGGCGTTCCAGTCGGCCTCCGGCACGCTCTGGATCGCGCCGAGCACGTTGCTGCGAGAGAGCGGCGGCGAGTCGAGCAAAGACGCTCCGACGGAGGCGATCAGCATCGCGACCGGACCCGGCAGATGGACCTTGAGCGGGCGCTTGCCGGCGCGCGCGGCGACGAGGTCGATGAGCCCCTCGAGGGTGACCGTCTCCGGGCCGCCGACGCTGTAGGTCTTGCCGATCGTCGACGGAGCCGAGAGGCAGCCGGCGATCGCGCGGCACACGTCCTCGACGTGCACGGGGCGGTACTTCGCCCGCCCGTCGCCGATCACGGGCACGACCGGCGACTTCGCCGCCACGCGCGCGAGCTTGCCGAACACGCCGGGGTCGTCGGGGCCGTAGACGACGCTCGGCAGGAGCGTCGTCGCCTCGAGGCCCGCGCCCATGAGTATCTCGTCCGACAGCCGCTTCGTTTCTCCGTACGGCCCGCGGCGCGCCATGCGGGCCGCCTGCGAGCCGACGTTGATCACGCGCTTGATCCCCGCCTCCCGGCAGGCCGCGACGAGGCGCTTGGCCCCCTCGACGTTGACCTCCGCGATGTCGGGCTCGTCGCTCTTGCGCGCCGCGAGGTGCACGACGGCCCCGCAGCCCTTCGCGGCGGCCTTCAGAGAAGCCTCGTCGGTCATGTCCCCGAGAGCGATCTCCGCGAACGCCGGCAGCAGGCGCTTGGCCCGGGCCGCGTCGCGCGCGAGCGCCCGCACGTCGGGCAGCAGCGGGCACAGGTGCCGCCCGATATAACCGGTCGCGCCCGTGACGAGGACTTTCACCCGTCTATCCTACCGAATCTTCTGAATGTTGGGGCCAGGCCCCCGATTTCAACGATTCTCTTGACGCGCCCCCGCCGCGGCCCTACACTTTGTCCATGAGACATCTTCTCCTGTCCGCCGTGCTGCTCGCCTCGCCCGCCGCCGCCCAAGACGAGCCGGCGGAGGCGGAGTCCTCCGCCCCGGAGGGCGGCCAGGGCGCCCACGTCGGCGGAGCGGGCATCCAGGCGGGCGAGCGAGACAACGCCGCCGGCGGCGAGCGCAAGACGACGGCCGGCGGCGGCCCCGGGAGCGGCACCTCCGGCTCCTCCGGCCCGTG
The DNA here is from genome assembly GCA_023213235.1 of Elusimicrobiota bacterium. Lineage (GTDB taxonomy): Bacteria > Elusimicrobiota > Elusimicrobia > UBA1565 > UBA9628 > GWA2-66-18. Next base: position 3,456,645 of record CP096137.1, read on the forward strand.
CGCGGAAGAGGACCTCAACTGGAAGCCGGGCAAGGGTGGGCCGTCGACCTCGGTGCAGGGTCAGGCGATGCGCGCCCAGGGCGAGGATACGACGATCGCCTACCGCATCCGCGCCTCCCAGCTGGGCGCGCAGGGCAACTTCGGGTTCTACACCGACTCCCACACGGAGTCATACATGCGCCTCTCGAACAAGAAATGCGAGGTCGCCTTGAAGGTGTCGCCCTGCGAGGCGAGCTACGGATCGGTGACTCTCTGGTACCTGAGCGCCGCCAAGCTGAAGCAGCTCAGTCAGGCCCCCGGCTTCAAGAAGGACGCCGCCTCCCGCATCTGCGTCATCCCTGCGCCGGCCGGCAAGATCGGCGGCGAGGACTATTGGTGGCTCAACGTCCACACCAAAGGCCCCTGTCCGGGCGGAAGGGGTTGGTTCGGGGGCGGGAAAACCGAAGACGGGCAGTGCGTGCGCGCGATCCTCTACGAGGCCCACGACATGGACGGCAAACAGGCCGGCCACGGCGCGGGAGCCGCGGCGCCGCCGCCCGCCGCGCCGAAGCCCAACAAGTGCTGGAAGGCGCCCTCGGGCCGGCAGTGTTGCGACGTGATGTTCAGTCCGGTCCCGGCGGAGTGCCGGCGCTGAGAATTTACGGAATGTACGGGCCTGGCACTACTTTCTGAGTTTCCAGACGCGCAGCCAGGGGCCGCCCGCGCCGCCGGGCTCGGAGGGGAACTCCTTGACCAGGTCGGCGCCGGAGGCGAGCTCGGAGAAGAAGGTCGCGAGCTCGCGCGCGCGGCGCGGGTCGGCGCCGAAACTCGAGGTCACGACCCAGCGCGCGCGCACGGCGCGCACGGGATCGAGACCCGGGCGGACGTCTAGAAAGTCGCCGTCGGCCTGAGAGGCCTCGACGTGCTTCGGCGAGGAGAACAGGTCGCCCGCGGAGCGCTTCACGCGGTAGACGCGCCAGCCGCCGCCGGGATGGCGCTCGGCCATCGCGCGCCACAGGCGCGCGCGCGGCGAGCCGGCCGCCGCCGTGCGCGCCGCGAGCTCCTCGCACTGCTCCTTCGACGGGATCGCGCGCGGGCCGGCGTGCGGGACGTCGAGCAGGATCGCCTCGCCGGCGGGCACGTTCTCCTTGAGCCAGGCCTCGGCCTGAGAGCGCGTGTCGGTCCGCCCGAAGCCGGCGGCGAGCTCCGTCGAGAGCAGCAGCCCCGGCGCGAGCGCGAGCGCGGCGACGGCCGTCCGCCGCCACGCGCTCTTGCCGCCGAGGACGGCGAGGCCTTCCCCGGCGAGGATCGCCAGCGCCGGGAACACGCCGAGCAGATAGCGCAGCCAGCCGCCGTCGGGGCTCGTCGCGAGGATCGCGGCGTACGCCGCGACCGGCACCGCCAGCAGCAACGCGCGGCGCGTCTTCCTCCACAGCACGACCGCGAGCCCGAGCACGGCCGCCGCACCGGCGGGCGAGCCGTCCCCGGCGAAGGTCCACAGGTTGTAGGCGACGACGCGCGCCATCGCGGCCGCGTCGTGCGGCCGCAGGCGCCCGAGGTCGGCGTAGTCCGCCCAGTCCGCGGCGAAGCGCCCGAAGTCGAGCGCCACGTACGGAGAGCCGAGGAAGAACGCGGCCGCGGCCAGCGCGAGCGCCTGCAGCAGCCAGACCGACGTCGGGCGCCCGCCCTCGCGTAGCAGCCACGCGAGCGGGATCATCAGCGCCGCCGGCGCCGCCGTGTACTGCGCCGAGCACGCGGCACCCGCCGCCGCCGCCGCCGCGTACAGCCAGCCGCGCGGCCCGCCGGCCTGGAAGCGCAGCGCGCACGCCCAGGCGGCCGCGATGAACATGAACATCATCGAGTCCGGCTTGGCCGCGTGCGCGAGGTCGACCAGCACGGGCGAAAAGCCCAGCAGCAGGGCGCCGTACGGCCAGCGCGACGGCTCCTCGGCCCGCTCCGCGCGCGCCACGGCGAACAGCGCCAGCGTCGAGCACAGCGCCGCGGCCAGGCGCGCGATCAAGTAGAACCCCGTCGGAGCGAAGCCGTACAGCGCCGCGAAGTCGAGCGGCGACTTGCGCAGGCCGAGCACGGACCAGATGCCGAACCACAGGCCGTACAGCCCGGCCAAAGTCTCCGGCCACAGCGACGGGTACTTGAACGAGTGCGGGCGAAGGCTGCCCGAGCCGAATGAAACGGCCATGTTCACGAGGTGCGGTTCGTCGGCGTTAAAAGTATGCGGCAAGCCGTAGCCGATCCACACGAATCGAAGCAAGACGGCCGCGCCGAAGACCGCAGCGCCGGCCAACACCCACGGCGAGTATTTTCGGTTCTGCTTACGCATGTTCAGACCGATCGGCCATGAGCTTCATGATCGCTATCGAGGCCAGGATGCACAAGAAGGGTTCGAGAGGAAGCCGGTAGCGCAGGGACGTGAAGAAAATCGAGTGAAGCGCCGTCAGGTACGCGAACAGGGCCCACACCGGCGACCAAACGGATTGGGACCACACGAGACGAGCCCCATAAACGGCCAGCACAAAGAGAATGGAGAAGTATATTCCGAGAGCGCCACGAATGATTCTCGAGTGCGGATCGTACGGCATGGGCCGCCAGAACAAGAGCGCCTTGCCGACGATGATCTTGAGGGCCTGACCCGGATTCCCCTTGATGAAGGACGTCGTCTTCTTGGCGAAGTGATCGCCTCGGGCGATGGGATCTTCCATCAAACCGAGTGCCTTGGCTTCTTCACCCATCTCATAGGGCCTTTGTCTGATCACTTCTCTATCCAACGAGAAGCCTTCCCACATATTCCAGCCCATCACCGCGGCCACCGGCACCACGCGGTCGTACTTCACGTAGTTCCGGACGCTCCACAGGAGCGACGGCGCGAGCCACCCGATCCCCAAGACGGCGCAGAACGCGAACGCCTTCGCGAGGCCGCGCGCGCGCCACAGCACGAGGAACAAGAACGCCGGGTACCCGCCGATCACCGAGCGGCACAGCGCGGTCAGGCCGCCCCAGACCCCCACGCCGGCGAGCGCCACGCCCGGCTTGGAGTCGAGCTCGGCGTAGAGGAAAACGAAGAGGACCAGCTCCATGAACACGAACAACGCCTCGGTGCCGAGCTGCGGCGTGTAGAACAAGAGGCCGGGATCGACGGCGATCCACAGCGCCGCGAGCCGCGACGCCTTGGGCCCCGCGCCGAGCCGCTCGCCCAGCAGGCGCGTCAGCGGCACGCACGCCGCCCCGAGGACGCACTGGAGAAGCAGCACGGGCAGCGGATTCGGCGAGCGAAAAAGCCCGAGCACGGCGGCGATCAGCGCGGTGTAGAGCGGCGGGTGGGTCGCGTCGAAAGCGAAGGCCGGCGCCCAGCCGAGCCAGGACAGCGCGAGGTTGTAGTACAGGTCTCGGCCGTAGGCCGCGTCGAGGCCCTTGAAGAGAAACGCCCCCGTGAACGCCAGGCGCAGGACGAGCGCGAAGGCGAAAGCCCGCGCGTCGAAGCGCCGGGCGTCCGTGCTCAGAACCGAAGCCTCAACAGCGTCCACAGCGCGATCACGCCGTCCGTCCAGCGGATCTTCTTTCCCTCTTCCATCTTGCGCGGGTGATAGTTGATCGGCAATTCCAGGATCGTCACGCCGCGCTTGAGCGTCTTGGCCGTCGCCTCCGGGCAGAACTCGAAGCCCGGGCACTTGAGGTCGAGGGAGCGCAGGAAGCCCGTCTTGAACAGCTTGTAGCACGTGGGCTCGTCGGTGAGCCGGGAGCCGTAGAGGAGGTTCGTCCACAGCGACACGAGACGCCCGCCCCAGTAGTAGCGGTGATAGGACCGCGCGTCCGACTTCATCAGCCGCGAGCCGTACACGACCTCGGCCTTGCCCTCGAGCATGGGCTTGAGCAGGAGGTCGTAGTCGGCCGGGTCGTACTCGAGGTCGGCGTCCTGGATGATCACGTAGTCGCCCGTCGCGTGCGACAGCGCGGTGATGACGCCCGCGCCCTTGCCGGAGTTGCGCTCGTGCTTGAGCACCTTCGTGCCGGGCCGCGCCGCCTTCAGCGCCGCCTCGTACGTCCCGTCGGTCGACCCGTCGTCGACGACGATGACCTCGAGGTCCTTGCCCTTGTTCCGGTCGTAGACGGCGTCGAGCATGCGCCCGATCGTGGCGGCCTCGTTGTACGCGGGAACGAGGACCGAGAGCCTCACTTGAACGCGGCCTTCCACTCGGCTTCCTGGAAGCCGACGAGCCCGCGGTCCTTCAGCAGCAAAAACGGCCGCTTGATGAGCTTGCCGTTCTTCGACAGCAACGCCAGCGCCTCGGCCTCGCTCATCGTCTTGAGCTTCTCCGAAATCCCGAGCTCCCGGTACTGCACGCCGGACGTGTTGAACAGGCGCTTCAAGCCCACATGCCCGAGCATCGTCTTCAGCTCCGCCACGGAGGGCGGAGAATCGACGATCGGCACGGCCGTGTGCGCGATCCCCCGGGCCTCCAGGAACTTCAAGGCTTTCCGGCAGGTGGAGCACTTCGAGTACTCGTAAACGCGAATGGCCATGAGCCTGAATTATAGCGGTCCCGCACCGAAGGCGAAAGGGGGCCGTAGGGCCCTATAAAGGAGGGACTAATGATCATAGGCCCTTGGGACTATAGGCCCCGGTTAGAGTCACGGGGAAGGGATACACTCAAAGCATGAAGAAAGTAAGCCGGGCTATCGCACTAACTCTCGCCGCCGTGCTCATCACCGGTTCTGTTCCCCAAGAGGCGACTGCCCAGGTCATCCGTATCGCCACGAACCAAAACGTTTCCGTTCCCCTCTCCCCGAACTCTCCTGTTAACGCGACGCCGACCTCGGCCCTGACGCCGGCCCTCGGCGGCGCGAGCTTGAACGGAACGATAACGGTGCCGTCGATTGGTCCGTCGATCCAGTCCCTCAATCTCGCCGTTCCCTCGGCTCTCAACGTCGCCCTGCCCGCGTCCGCCGTGCGTCCCGTGGGTTCCCAATCCGTCGCCGTCGGCTTGGCCGCGGCGTCGAAGGACGCCCCCACCCCCGACGACGTCCCCAAGGCCGCGACTCCGGCTCCCGCCCCCGCTTCGAAGACCGCGAACGTGCTGCGCCGCCTCGGCCTGCCCACCATCGCCGGGATGTTGGAGCGCAAGAACGCTCCCAAGAATTCCCCGGCCGCCGTTTCCATCGACGACGGCGCCAAGCTCTTCGACGGTTCCGAGACCAAAACCGCCCAGACCGAGGCCGAGACCCCCGTCGCCGCCGGTGACTCTAAGGCCTCCCGCGTCTCCGGCCTGAAAGCCCGCCTCGCCGCCTCCCAGGCCAAGCGCGACGCCCAGGTCGACGCCTTCGGCGGCCCGCTCTCGACGCCCATGACGTTCCGCCAGCGCGTCGGCTTCGGCCTGAAGTCCGGCCTCAACTTGCTCGGCATCGGCGCCCTGCTCAAGGTCACCTTGGCCCCGCTGCTCGCCGTCTTCCCGTGGCCGCAGTACCTCTCGGACACGGTGCTGCGCGGCTTCGGCCGCGTCGCCCTCCTCACCAAGATGGGGCCGAATGAGATCGCGGCCGGCTTGGCCGAAAGCCCGCTCTCGTTCATGGGCATCAGCCTGCCGATGGCCGTCGCCTGGGAGGAGATCACCTACCGCCTGCTCGGCTTCGGCGCGATCTTCCTCGTCCTCGCGGCGATGAAGCCCTTCTCGCGCTGGATCACCTCGATGATCTCCGAGCTTCCGGACGCGGCCGGCGTCGTCGGCGCCGCCAAGAAGGTCCTCAAGGCCGGCGACTGGCTCTCGCGCCTCGCCTTCCCGATCGCGGCCGCGCTCTCCTCCTTCAACTTCGCGGTCGCGCACTTCGGCACGTGGGGCGTGGCCCCCTTCGTCCTCATCCTCAACCTGGTCGCCGGCGTCTTCCTCGCGCACACGGCCTACAAGAGCCGCTCGCTGACCGCGCCGATCCTCGCGCACTTCGTCTTCAACCTGGTGCCGATCCTCACGATCTACCTCGCGATGACGCTGTCCCCGATGACCGCGGCGGCCTTCGCGATCATCGCCGGCATCCTCGGCGTCGCCTCCCTCTTCCACTCCTGGCTCTCGCACCGCAAGGAGCGCGCCTGGCGCGTGAGCAACGGCGGCAAGACCTTGCTCGTCGCCCTGCTCATGTTCGGCGGCTTGGCCACGACGATGTACAACCCGGCGACGCACCGCGCCGGCGCCTCTCCCGAGACGGTCGCCTCGGCCATCCAGAAAGTCCAGGAGCACAAGACCGAGACCGCTCCGACGCCCGCGGCCGCCGACACGGCCGTCGTCGCCTCCCCGCTCCCGCCGTCGCCGCGCCGGTCGAGTCGCGCGAGGTCATGATCGCCCGCGTGAAGGGCTCGGTCGTCAACGTCATCGTGCGCACGCCCAACGGCATGGGCACGGGCTCCGGCTTCATCCTCTCGCCCGACGGCGTCTTCATCACCAACGCCCACGTCGTCGGCTCCCGCCAGCCCGGCCAGTTCGTCGAGGCCCGCATCCCGGGCACGCCCGGCGTCATGAAGGCCAAGGTCCTCGCCGTCAACCACGACAAGGACCTCGCCATCGTCCAGCTCCAGCGCCGCCCCGACGGCAAGCCCTGGCCCGTCGTGAAGCTCGCCTCCGAGGCCCCGCGCGAGGGCTCGGACGTCACCGCCGCCGGCTACCCGCGCGGCCTGCCGTTCACCGTCACCGCCGGCGTCATCTCCGGCATGGACGGCCGCGGCAACATGTACGTCAAGCATCTTCAGACGGACGCCTCGATCAACCCCGGCAACTCCGGCGGGCCTTTGTTCAACGCGAAGGGCGAGGTCGTCGGCGTCAACACGCAGATCTACACGCAGAGCGGCGGCTCCGACGGCCTGGGCTTCTCCATCATGGCCCCCGAGGTCGGCCGCGTCCTGGCGCAGTACCAGAAGACCGGCAACATCTCCACCGCCTCGCTCGGCATCATCGCCAACCTCTCCGACCCGATGAAGCCCGAGGCGGGCCTCGAGGTCGAGTACGTGCGCCGCGGCTCCGCCGCCGAGAAGGCCGGCATCCAGCGCGGCGACCTCATCATCTCCGTCGGCGGCGAGCCCATCGGCGAGGCCGGCTCCGAGGCCGCGGGCCACGTGGCCGCCGCGCTCTCCAAGATGATCCCGGGCCAGCAGGTCCCCGTCGTCGTCCTGCGCGGCGACTCCCCCGTCGAGATCTCGGTGACGGCCGACGCGAAAGTCACCGTCTCCGGCCGCTGACCTCGTGCGCGCGGTCCTTCTCCTCCTCCTCGCGCTGAGCGCGCCGGGCCTGCGGGCCCAGGAGCCGGAGAACCCCGCCTTCGCCCGGCTCCTCGAGCGGCGGAGACTCGACGTGCCCGCGCTCAAGCAGCTGGGCTACGTGCTCGAAGCCGGCGCGGCGCGCCGCCTCGGCCCCGACGGCAACCCCGAAGGTCCCGCGCTGACGCCCGAAGAGCTCGACGCCTTGCTCGGCGCGCTCGAGCGCGGCGAGCCCCTCCGCGCTCCCGCCGAGGCCCGCCCGCATCCCGTCGCCCCCGTGATCGATCTCGAGCCCCGCGCCTTGGGCCTCCTCTACGACGGCGGCGCCTCCGCCGCCTCCGACGCGCTCGCCGTCCCCGAACCCGCCCCCTTCGTCGAGGCGCCCTTTGACGCCTCGTGGTCCGAGATCGAAGCCGGCTTCCGCTCCAAGAAGACGCGCCCGGCCGCGGTGAAGGCGCTCTCCAAGCGCTTCCAGAAATCGACCGAGACCGTCACGGGCCTCACGCCCGATTCCGCCGAGGCGCTCCGCCTCTTGGCGCGCGAGATCCACGAGGGCCGGGGCGGCGACGCCGCGGCCGTCGAGCTCAAGCGCGAGCTCGCCGTCGCCGCGATGCTCTCCAATCAGCAGAAGTTCGCCTGGTCGGCGCAGATCACGTCCCCGCTGACGGTGTACGTGGCGCTCGCCCGCTCGCGCGCCACGCACTCGCTCGACTCCCGCCTGTATTTTCAGCGCATGACCTCGCTGCTGGACGCCCAGGGCCGCACGCTCGGCTCCTTCCTCCTCGACAACGACCCGGAGAACAAGCGCTCCGCCGACTTCCTCCTTCGCGCCCACGCGTACGACGCGCTCGTCCCGTACCTCGAGCGCCGCCCGGCCGAAGCGGGGGCGATGGCCTCCATGCTCTTCCCCGAGGGAAATCCGCCGACGTGCTCGCCCGCGCCGACATGCTCGAGGGCCTCATCCTCCAGCTCGCCGTGAAGGGCCGCGCCAACGGCGCCGCCGCGCGCTTCATCAAAGCCCTCGTGGCCCACGCGGAGCTGTCCACGCCGGAGACCGCGCGCCGCGTCGCCGTCTATCTCAAGCTCAACGAGCCCGTCCTTCCGAAGTTCCTCAAACCGGACATCGCCAAGGTGGAGCACATGCTGCCCCCGGCGTCCTCGAAGACGCGGGCCTCGTTCCCCCGGACCCGCGCGTCGCCTGGCCCGCCGGCACCTGGACCTTCGTCTCGCACTTCGCCTCCACGACGAGCTACGTGGGCTACCTCTCCCGCTTCCTCGCGCGGGGCTACACGTCGACGATCACCGCCGAGGGCCATCCCGTCCTCACCAAGGACTTCAACGGCACGACCCTGCGCCTCGTCTCCAAGCTCTACGTCGGCGACGAGGACGAGTTCCTTCGCGGCGCCGAGGCCCAGCGCTTCCTCAACTCCATCACGAAAGACTTGCGCGATCCCTCGGTGCAGGGCGTCGTCCTGCGCAACCACGCGCAGTTCCGTATTTCCAACCTCTTCGACGCCAAAACCAACCCGAACAAGCTCATGCTCGACGGCGCCTGCCGCTCCGCCTGGGATCTCAAGACCCTCCGCCGGAAATGCCCCTCCTGCCTCTTCATCCTCAACACCGGCACCGGCCGGGGCAAGCTCAACAACGACGCGGTCATCACGGTCGTAGAAGGCTTGGCCCGTCAGCTGGAGTGGCAGGAGATCGGCGCGGAATTCGCGCGCTTCGCTCCTTCGACTTCCGCTAGAATCCAGGGGCCTTGGACGCCGCCGTTCGCCGAGGCTCTCCGCGTGCTGGGCGAGCGCGAGAAGTCCGACCTCCAGGGAGGCTCATGAGAACGTTAGCGCTGCTCCTGCTGCTCGCCGCTCCGGCCTCCGCGAAGAAGCAGGACGATTTCGCTCCTCTCAAGGGCCTCATCGGCACCTGGCGCGTGGACCGCGACTGCCGCGTCATCAAAGACACCCTCATCGTCGAGATCGTCCGCCTTCCGAACGCCCTGCGCGCCACCTACTTCAACTCACTCAACGTCAAGCGCAGCGTGGGCAAGTCCGAGATCTTCTACAACGCGGAGGCCGAGCGCTACCGCGTCTTCACCTACATCCCGGAGCTCGTCAAGCTCATCGGCTCCGCCCCGATCCCGGGCACGCTCAGCGTCGCCGGCGAGGACGAAGAAGAGCCCGGCCTCATCAACGCCACCGCGAAGCTCTCCCTGATCACCGGCAGCGCCCAGGTCCGCCTGCGCGACAAGGACACCAAGGCGACCTTCACCATGAAGGCGCAGTCGCCCCTCGGCCCGCTGAACTGCACGGGCGTCGGCCTCAAGCAGCCGCCGAAGAAGTAGCTAAAGCCCGAGCCGGTCGAACAGCGCGTCGCGCACGTCCCGCAGGCGCTGGTTGTACTTCTCCTCCTCGTGCCAGCGGGCGCCATAGACGGACGCGACGGCCCCGATCACGATCCCGGGCCAGAACAGCGAGTACTGGATCACCGTGAACAGCGCCCAGGACTTCGCTGCGGCCGGCTTCCAGTGCTCCTTCATCAGCCACGCGTACGCGAAAGCCCCCGCCGCGTACTTGAGCGCGATCCCCGTGAGGCCGGCGGCCACGTTGGCGATCGTCGAGGCGTTCGGCGGCAGGCGCGTCATGCGCACGACGTCGTAGGCCACCGTCGTCAGCCAGTCGAGCACCGGGGCCGCGATGTGGGAGAGAATCGCGGCGAAGAGATACACGAAGAAGAACTTGATCAGCCAGCGGATGAATTCGGCTTGGCGTTCAGTCATTCTTCACCGTTCCGGGGATCGTCTTCCCGTCGAATTTCCTCCAGACGGCGCGCAGGCCTCGCAGCGAACGGTGAAAGCCGATCCTCTTCATCTCTTCCCAGGCGGTCTGCTTCGGCACTCCTTCATTGATCACGCGGTGCAGGCCGACGACGAGGCCGGTGCGGTCCTGGCCGTGCAGGCAGTGGACGTAGATCGGGTGAAGTCTCTTGTCGCCCAGAGCGTTCACCGCGAGCTGCAGGCGCTCCGGCTTCGGCGCGCCCCAGACGTTCTTGATCGTCGCCGGCGGGCCCGAGGCGTCGATCACGGTCATGCCGAGCGTTCGGGCCTGCGCGTCGGAGCCCTCCTCCTCAAAGTTGAGCTTCACGACGGTTTTGACGCCCTTCTCCTTCAAGAAAGCCCAGCCTTCGGTTGTGGGCTGGCCCCCGCGGTAGATGCCGGTGGAGACTTCATGGAAGTTCAGAATCCCCGGTCCGGTGTGCGGCGTCGCGCCAAGGGCCGCTGCAGCCGCCAGGAGAAGCAGCGCTGTCACGGCTTCGCGCCCGGGAACCATTCCGTATGCTGGTCGCCCTGGCGCCCGAAGTAGGCGACGCGCTGTCCCCTCAAGAAGGCGAAGTAGCCCTGCACGCCGGCCTTCGCGGCGCGCTGAGAGAACACTCGGAAGGTCTGCCCGTTCTTCTGGCTGTCGAGGATGGCCGCTTTGAGTTCGGCCGCGTCGAAGTCCCGCGCGATCTGAGGCAGGTCCTCGAACAAGAGCGCAGCGTGCGCCACGCCGCCCCTTTCATCGTAGAAGGTAAAGGACTTGGAAATATAGTCGACGTGGTAGAACTCGACACCGTCGGCGAGGAGATTGCTCACGATTTCCGGGAACGGCAGGGCTCCGGTCATCGCCGCCCGCGCCGCTTCTTGCGCCTTGTCTGCGTTCATTCTCTCTCACTCCTGCACCCACGGTCTTGGACCCGCGGACAAGTTTAGATTTTTCGCGGTTTCCGACGCGCCATCACTATATCTCGCTGCCGATCCGCCCCCAGTTGAAAGACATGGTCGCCGACTTCGGCGAATCCGAACTTTCTATAGAAAGAAATAGCTCTCGGGTTTCTCTCCCACACACCCAGCCAGATTGTGTCCGTCTTCGCCTCTTCGAATCGTCGCAAGCAGGCTTCCATGAGCTCCCGCGCGACTCCCTTCCCGTGCCATTCGGCAGCCACGTAGAGTCTCTGGATCTCGCCCGGGCTATCTCCGGGGATGCTGCCGGGAGCCTTTCCCCACCGGAGTTGCGCGAAGGCGATGAGGCTGCCCCGCTCTTCGCATACGAGCGTAACGAGCGCCGGATCGGCGATTTCAGCGGCCTGGATCGACTCGCCGTAACTGGTCTTGCAGTGAAGATTCACATCTTCCTTCGTATTCGCGCCAGAAAATGTATCCCGGAATGTGCGCTCGGCTAGTTCCGCCAAGCGATTTGCGTCCGAGGGAATCGCGACTCTAATGACTGGCATGAATTTCTTGAAGCGCCTAGCGCCGACGCTGACCGGCGGCGGCTATAAGTCTATTCCTCACCGGGCCGCCGGCCGGTCAAGCGCTTGGTTAGGGCAGAGAGTTCCGTGCGCTTTACCAGACATCCGACGGTCCCTCCGAGCAGCAAATACGGTACGGTGCCAATGATAATGGATCCAGCAGGAAGTGCAAGCCAGACTCCCTGCGGAATGAACATAACCAGAACCAACGGTGCTAAAAGTACAGCTCCTGGAAAAACGGATCGGTGCAGATGTTTAAAATCCGGGATGTCTTGATATCCAATGGCAATTCCGACAAGAAAGCCTGCGTTGATCAGAGCTTTAAGTTCAATGAGGAGCGACGGCGTCCATGTTTTTGGTGAATTTGCGTGGCCGAACAATGGCCCAAGCAGGTAAGCGAATAATTTTCCAACCGTTGCCTGGGCGATTGTGTCGACGGGATTCACTGTGAAAGTCAGAACCACATAAAGGATCGTGAACCAGACGTAAAGTCCGGTTCTTCCGCTAGGTCCTCCCGTTTTCGCTTGATCCATGTTGGCTTCTAAAACTTGCGTTGCCCTAACGCAGACGATCTGCTGCCGCGGCTACACGGAATCCATCCCCATCTGAGGCCGCGGTCAGCAGCATCGAATGGTTAGGTGGGGAAAGTTCTATCGTTCGCATAACCGTGCAAAAGACCGCTCACATCGTATGCTTTAAAAAACCTTTTCCGTCCCATATGAATAACTCAACCGCTTTTTTCTCGACGCTACGCAAAGGTGGTCTTTCGATCCATTTCTTGGAACCTTTATCGAGTGATGACGGGTATTCTCGCCGTATATGCGAAGTCTCCAATTGGATTTTATTTTCCAACGTGAGATATGAAATGGTGCTTGTGAAAACGGAATACTCACCTTCACCGTTGAGGAGCCTGCTGTTTAGCGTTTCTTCAATCGTTTGGTGAAATACCTCAGTCACTTTATCCGGCTTGAGCATAAAGCCGAGAAGCACCGGCACCGTCCCGGTTGTTGTGGAAAATTGAAAAGCGTAACCTCTGGTTGAAGAAGTCAAACAACCGCGCCAGTTATCAGCTGGCGACCAGGAGGTTACGCTCACATGAAGTCTATCAAGGCCGTACCCGTTCGTACAACAGCCGTGGCGTTGCCGTTTTCGCTGGACGTCCTCAGTGATGCTGCCCGTGATCACATCCGTCAGGCCCTCGGACGAGTTGCCCAAGAAGAACTGACCGCCTTCCTCGGCGCCGGCGTCTACGCGAGGACCGAGACGCGCCGGGGCTACCGCAACGGCACCAAGACCAGAACGCTGAGCACGTCGTTTGGCCCCACGGAGCTCGTCGTGCCGCGCGCGCTCGTCTTCGACGGAGAACGGAGCCGGGAATGGCAATCGCAGATCGTCCCGCGCTACGCCAGGCGCACGCGGGAGGTGGACGCGGCGCTGCTGGGCCTCTACTTCGGCGGCGTCAACACGCGACGAGTAAAGCAGGCCATCCGGCCGCTGCTCAAGAACTCGCCGCTGTCGAAGTCGTCGATCTCGCGCGTGATCGTGCAACTCCAGGCGTACTTTGAGAACTGGAGCAAGCGGGATCTGTCCGGCGAGGATATCCGCTACGTGTACCTGGACGCGACCTTCATGCCAGTCAGATGCGGCGGCAAGGCCGAGAGGCTCCCGATCATGGTCGCCATCGGCGTGCGCTCGACGGGCGAGAAGGTCCTTCTGAGCTTGGCGGTGATGGGCGTTGAGAGCACGGCGGCCTGGAGCGGGTTTGTGACGAATCTAGCCGACCGCGGGCTCAAGCGCATCGAGCTGGCCATTGTGGACGGCAACAAAGGGCTGACGCGGGCGCTTCTCGAATTGTGGCCGAACCTGCCGATCCAGCGCTGCACCGTGCACAAGCTCTGGAACCTGCTCGGGCACGCGCCGAAGTCGCTGCAAGGCGAGGTGAAGGCCGACTACGACGCGATCATCAACGCCGACGACATCGAGACGGCGAAAGCGGCGTACGCCGCGTTCATGCGTAAATGGAGCAGGAAGGCCGAGAGCGTGGCGAGATCGCTCGAGGACGCGGGGATGGACCTACTGAGCTTCATGAGCTTCCCGAAGGAGCAGTGGCGCTCGCTGAAGACCACGAACATCGTCGAGCGTCTCAACCTCGAGTTCCGTCGCCGCACGAAGACTCAAGGCGTGTTTCCAACCCAGTCTTCGATCTTGGTGCTGTTGTTTGGGTTGGTCGCCTCGGGGATGGTCCGGATGCGCAAGATCGGCGGCTACGAGACGATGACGACAGGCGGCAAGACCGTCGAGCATGCGGATCTCAAGGCGTTGGCAGTGGCGTGAGATGAAAAAGAGAAACGAATCGAGTAGAATCAGGAACTCAACCAAAGGCTACGACAATTTCCACAGCTTTCGGGACGCCGCCGAAGCACCCGACTAATGGGACGGGGGCCACCGCCATCGCAGCACGGGTTCGCCAATCCCTCCTTTCGCTCGACGAATAAAATATGCGCGATCCCACCCGCTTCATCAGGCGGCCCTACGAACCTTCGCACCCCGAGAATTCGGTAATGGATTAGAGGGTTGCCGCGCTTCCAGGACGGATTGCTTTCCGGAAAAATGACGATGTTCGGCGTCGGAGAAGACCGAAGCATTACGAACATCAGCCTGTGCGACTCGGCGCTTTCGCCGAGCGACTCGTACGCTTTCCGTGAATAACAGCCGTAAATCACTGCATCCATCGGGAATCCGGAACCCATTAATTTCCCGCCAGAAGCCAATTGCATCCCTTGATACAGGTACTCCTTTTCAACTACTCGCAGTGATGCTTCCGTGTCGGCGGATCCCCAGTCCTCAATGAACGAATCGCAATTTTCGCGATCAGAATTAGGGATACACTCCAGCAGTGAAAAGCTGTCACAGGCGCTGGAGAATTCGCTAATCGTAAGCAAACCGAGCGCCAATAACGGCGCAGCCAGTAAATGTCCTGCACGGCGACGTAAATCGTCAGTCATCACTTTTCACCCAAGGGCTCCGCCACCTAACGCAGAGGATGACGAGCGGCGACTATCAAGATCTCCATGCAAGCCGCCGTCTCGTCAATCCAATGGTTCGACCGGCAAGGCGCCATTCTAGGCGTGTCGGTTGCTAAGGCGTTCGGAGATCCAGACCTTAATGATGGATTGCCGGGTAACGCCCAGACGATCAGCCTCTTTGTCCAGAGAGTGAATCATCCATGCCGGGAAATCCACATTCACACGCCGCGGCTCCTCATTGGTCCGTTTGGCGCGGGCCAAGTCGAGGTGCTTTGAGATGTCGTTTCCCTCATCGAAGCGCTTGTCTAGGTCTTTAGCTTTCATATAGGTCCCTCTCTTCGGTTCGAGATCGCCGCACGGAGATAATGCGAGTGTTCTCCCCGCGAGGGTGATTATTGCCGACCAATGCTTTCCGCTGATTAGACCCACGAAAAGGGTGCGGGGCTCATCTTCGCTCTTAAGGGGGACTTCTAAAAGCTCCGGGTCGTCCCACAGTTCCTGTGCTTCCGTGAAATCAATGCCGTGCTTCTTCTTGTTGGACTCCCAAGTTCAATTTCGAAGTGCAACACTTGACGGTCAAGGCGTCCGCTATGATGAGGCGAGATGCCGAAAACCTACAAGCACCTGACGGAAGACGAACGAGACCGGTTGTCGTTGTTCAAAGCTCATGGGAAATCATTGCGTGAGATAGCAGGGCTGATCGGTCGTGACGTAAGCACCGTATCGCGGGAGTTGAAGCGTAACGCGCCGCCAATTCGCCAGGGCTACTACCTTCCGCACAGAGCTCAGGAGCGCGCTGATGTCCGTAAGGCCGTGGCGCACGAGCGTGAGCGCCTGCGCAAGCCAGGATTGAGGGCCTATGCGGGCCGCATGCTTCGCCGCGGGTGGTCGCCTGAGCGCATTGCGGGGCGTTGGAATACGTTCAGCGCCGAGCCGATCAGCCACGAGGCGATCTACCAGTGGGTCTATATCGGGGCCCGAGAACTGATCCCCTTTCTGGTTCGAGCGCGTCGAAAGCGCCTTCGACGCGGCCACAGCAGCAAGCATAAATCGTCGCATATCCCGTCGAGAACGCCGATTTCTCAGCGGCCGGCGATTATTGAGCGTCGCGAACAGCCTGGACACTGGGAGGGTGACACGATCGTCAGCCGTAAAAGCCGACCGGCCCTTCAGATCCTGGTGGAGCGCAAGACCCGCTACACGCGCCTACGCAAGCTCCCAGCGAAGGACGCGACGTCGATGCGCAGGGCCACCAACCGCGCGCTCGCGCGCTACCCGAAGCATCTGCGTCGCAGCATCACCTACGACAACGGCAGCGAGAACGTCCAGCACCTCCAGGTCAACAAGCGGCTTGGCACCGTGTCGTACTTCTGCGAGCCTATGCATAGTTGGGAAAAGGGTTCCGTCGAGAACGCCGCCGGACTCGTGCGCCGACACTGGCCCAAGAAGACCGACTTTAGTATGGTGTCGTTCGAACAAGTCAAAAAAACGGAGCGTTGGCTTAACGGCTTACCCAGGAAGTGCCTGAAATTTAAAACTGCGGCGGAAGCCTTCCGTCAAAGTGTTGCACTTGCCGGTTGAACGCGGGACTGGCTTTTTCGCTCGTCGAACTCGAATTTCATTTGGTATAGATAGTATACCTTATCTATCCAATTCCGTCAACTGCCCCCTGGATCTTTGAGAGCGTCGAACGCAGGGGGTCTGCCGCCGCGGCTATATGAGTCCAACCAAACGAGGCCGCGGTCGGCAGCACCCAATGGTTAGACAGCAACCCCTTTTCAGTTGACTGTTTTAGTCGTTTGCCGTTGCCGTAAAACATAGTGCTTCGCTCCAGCCATAACTGCTCCAGCCAATACGCTTACAGCGAATGAAAGTGCCAGACAAACCCGTAACCATTCATGATCGTCGCCGAGCCTGATCGGCATGAAGTATTTAACAAATAGAACTTCCGGCATCAGCGGAATTACGGTGAACATGAGGAGCAAATCCTTGATTGGGTGGGGAGCATGATCAATCACGAAAATAATGAACCACTTGTAGGCGAAAATGCAGGCGAAGGTTTTTATGGCTAGCGGGAGAAGTGAGGGCTTCCAGCTGTTCCAGTCTTTCACAATCGAATAAATCGCAAGCGCCGGGAGCACCCAGAAAATTAGGATTGCGATGAACGATAAGGTGCCTGGAATCATTTCTTTGTTTTCTGGCTGTCTAACGCCGAGGATGAGCGGCGGCGGCTATTAAGATATTCCTCACCGAGCCGCCGGCCGCTCTATCCATTAGTTAGGAAGCGTAGCCTTACCAATCGTTTCTCGCCGTTTCACCTTAGGCCGAAAATCTTCGGCCATCTTTTGCGCACGACCTTCCCCCAACGTTGGGCCGTTGTTAAGTTGAGTTCTTAACGAACCTGCGTTCCGTGAGCAGGTCCGTCTTTCATCTTATCATGATGTAGCCGGAATTCTGCCGGCGTCAGATTGTCCAGCGAGCTGTGCGGCCGTACGTCGTTGTAGTCGATACGCCAGTCCTCGATGAGTTTTCTCGCGTGGTCGAGCGTCTCGAACAGATTTTCGTTCAAGCACTCGTCTCTGAATTTTCCGTTGAAGCTCTCGCAGTAGGCGTTCTCGTTCGGCTTGCCGGGCCGGATGAAAGCAAGCCGGACCTTCCGCTTGAACGCCCACTCGTCCATCACCTTGCTGTCGAACTCCGTGCCGTTGTCGATCGTGATGGCCTCAGGCGCGCCGTGGCGTTCCGCCAGACGCTCCAAGACCCGCGCTACACGCCGGCCGCCAATCGATGTGTCTACCTCAAGCGCGGGGCATTCCCGCGTGAAGCTATCCACGATCGTCAGCGTCCGGATCTTCCGGCCGCTCGTCAGCCGGTCCTCTACGAAGTCCATCGCCAGGAACTGATTCGGCCTCGTCGCCACAGGCAACGGCACCCGCGGCCCCACGAACTTCTTGCGCCGCTTTCTCCGTCGGAGAGCCAGCTTCTCCTCGGCATAAAGCCGTTCGACTTTCTTGTGGTTGACCTTCCAGCCCTGGCGCTTGAGCATCACGCCGATCCGCGGTGAGCCGAAGCGCCGCCGTTTCTCGGCGATCTCGCGCATGGCCTGCCGCAGCTCCGCGTCGTCCGGACGCCGAGACACATACTGGTAGCTCGAGCGCCACAAGCTCACCAGCAGGCAAGCCCGCCGCGCGCTCAGCCCAAGACTCACCACAACGTGCTCTGCCGCCGCACGTTTCGCCTTGGGCCTTACCAGTTTTTGAGTTGATCTCCTTCAGTGCCCGGATGTCCAGCGCCTGGTCGGCCACGATCTGCTTCAGGCGGCTGTTTTCCTGCTCAAGACTGCGCAAGCGCCGAGCTTCGCTGATCGTCATGCCGCCGAACTTGTCCTTCCACTTGTAGAACGTCCCTTCGCTGATGCCGTGCTTGCGGCACAGCTCCGACGTCTTCATGCCGGCTTCCGATTCCTTCAGCACGCCGATGATCTGTTCTTCCGTCCTTCGCTTCGCCATTTTTTGAGTCCTCCGTTGGGTGTTTTACCACTTCGGACTCAACTTTCACTTGGCCCTGTTTTCGGGGGAAGGTCGCATCCGCGCTTTATCTGTCGGCTTATCGACAAAGACCCAGTATTGTTTCACTCGTTCTCCTGCTTGCTTCGTGCTAACGCAGAGGCTGACCAGCGGCGGCTTCAACTATCCAACCAAACGAGGCCGCCGGCTGGTCTAGCCAATGGTTAGGCATACCTAGGTTCCCTTAAAGAGTTCTGATTCATTTGGGTATTTATCTCTGAACTTTTGAATGATCAGCTTAGATCCGGCAGGTACATTCTCACGGAACAGCTGGTTGAACTCATACGGATAAAGATACGAAGGCGGGCCCCAACTCCCTTCCGTCTTCTTTCGTAAGTACAGTTCAACGATCGCTGCTATTCCCCGCTCGGACCCAATACCTACGAGTCTACGCGCAGAATCGAGGATGACACGCGAACTTTGAGAACCAAGACCTTTCAGAAAGTAGTCCTCGTACTGACTCGGATTAGGCAATGAGGCTAACAGGTGGAACGTGGTCCATGTCTTACGCTCATCTTCGAGATAATTTTCAGTAATGAGCGCTTTGGCAAAGTCATTCCATTCCTGCTGTTTGACTCCAGTGCTTACATACAACTCAAGATAGCGCTGCGCGAGAGTTGATTTGAGTGGCCCGAAATAGAAGTTAGTGTTCGCCTTCTCTAGGGGTGCGATTCCCTGCGTCATCTGCAATGACGAGTAGCTGCCGTCTGAGGCGGATTTCAAGAAAAGAAGATATACATTGCCGGCTTTATAGGGATCTGAGAAGCCACCATAGTAGTCATTGTCACGGTATTTCACGACTAGCGACGGTAATGATTTTCCTTTGTAAATCTTGAGCGCGCTGCATTTGGCGACGAACTCCTTTGCCTGTACTACGCGGTCGCCCATTGGGTTCTCGGTGCTGATCGTAATAGTGAGTGCATCCACTTTTGCCATAACAACGAGGTCGCTATCAGTAATGAGCCGATCGATGGTAAATGGGACCAGCGATCGGCCCTGAGCTCCCATCGGGAGCAAAATGCAGAGCATTCCGACTAGGCCGGATGCTTTCGTGAGCGTCGCTGTGTTGTTCCTCATTGTGATGCCTAACGCCGAGGGTTTGCCGCCGCAACTCTAAGATGTCCACCCAAACGAGGTTGCGGGCGGCTGAAGCCATTGGTTAGGCGGAAGGTGTGCATGCGGCTCAAATCTTCAGTTCTCGTTATACTAGGTCGAGAGCCTTTTCAAGGTGTCTACTATTAAGGCGTGGGTCCGCACAAACTTTTCATTCATTAAGAATTCCCGCTTCGGAACTGTTTTTTCTTTCAATCTTGCTGCTTTCGCGCGACCTTTAATAAAGCACTCTTTGCATACATAGTAGGCGAGAAGGCTTTCTTGAAACTTAACCTTACAATGCAGACATTTCCTTTTACGTTCAAGCGCAAAAACTCGTTGAGCGGCGGCGTCTGACGTGGCAGGGGGAACACGGGTTTTAAACAAATCGTCCACAGTAGGCTCTGGGCGGCGCCGCTTCGAAACAAACTTTGTTTTGGGTAACATTTTCCGAATTCGATCTAAATCGGTGCATACTCGGCACGAATTGCATCCTTTAGGAATTTCTGGCTGGTATACCACAGCTAATGCATCGGAGATTGTTTTTTGGGCCCTCATTCGATGCAGTTCCCGTATTGGGAAACTGATAAACCGAAATTTCCCATCACACGGGACTGCGTACGTGAGGACGCCGCGTGGGAATCTGCAGACTACCGTGACGATGGCTGCGTAGAAGAGATCTCTCCGTGTCGGTTCGCCTGTCCGGACTATTTCATGGTGGTCAAAATAATTGCTGAGAATAGGGCCTATCGGCGATTCATTTTCATAGCGACAAATTCCCGTACCATAGACAATATCCGGGGCACCGTAAACAAAGGCGTCCCCCAGTAGGTCTGGACGTCTTTTTGCCGCACAACGAAGTCATAGTTTGATTTATTGCCATGCCACCGGCCTTCTGATTCTGTTGTGCCCAAAATTCGATGAACCTCTGGGTGCTTCTTGCTTGCGAGCAGTTCTCGCGCACGGAGTGCCGCCGCTTCGGAGTGGACCTTGCTGACGGGCTTCCCGGGGGAGTAAGGCGTCCGGCGATCCAAAGGCCAGCGTCGCAAATACGATTCATGCCTGAGTCGGTGCCTGCCGCCCAGTCCGAAATCGAATCGACATCTAGTCCAAGATCGATTCTGGCGTCGGTTCTTAAATGGCGGAATATCTTGGCAAGGAAACTCATTCGTTTCTCATTATGGAACTCTCTGAAATTCTGCTGTTCATTCTAATCTTTCCACTTTTGAATCGCCATGACGCCGGCGAATCGGCTATTCAGAATGCCTGAATAGTCCAGAAGAGCAATCCCCTGATTCGCATGGATTAACTCAACCTGAAGCGCTTGCCGATGCATATACGCTGCTCCGAATCCCTCTTTCAAAAGACCCGCTATGTCGGGCTTGAGGCGGTTTACATGCGGTCGGAACTCATCCCACGCTGATGTGGAATACAAGCGCCTCTTTTCATCGCGGCCTTCGTTGCTGATCTTGAGATTCAATTCGACCTCGATTCGAAGGGCAGATAGCAGGTCTTCCTCCTTCGAATGAGCCTCCTCTCGACGATGGCATTCCTGCGCGACGGCAGAAATCAGACCGCCAACAACCGCAGCTAAAATTGTGGTAACGGTATTCCAGCCGTGCTCTGCATTCCAGGCGACGAGCGCCAAAGTTGCGCAGAGCGCGATCAGAGCCGTAAACAGTCCGATTAATAATTTTGATTTTCTCATTCTTATGTTTCCGCCTAACGCAGAGGGTCTGCCGCCGCCGCTTTAACTATCCAACCAAACGAGGCGGCGGTCGGCAGCACCCAATGGTTAGGGCTCATCTTATTTTTATACTTCCGATCTGTTAGACAAAGGCAGTTACGCTCTGTTGAAGACTATGCAGACGCCCGCAGACAAAAATGATCCTAGAAGCACGCTGATTCCACCAACTTCTTTCATTGAGGCGAATTCCTGGTTGGCGTATCTATCCCGGGACCTCACTACGGAGCGTCCTTGGAGCCAGATTGTCGCCGAGATAACTGCGACGACAAAACATGCGGCAACCATTTTCCGGCCATTTGCGGTTACATTCGATGATAGCCAGATTGTGCCCAGACGGAATGAAACTATGACTGACCAAATGCCGATACAGATAAGAAGATTGAAAAAGAGTATTTCTGCCGGCGCATTCAAAATGAAAAAAAGGCCAAAAAATCCGTACCCAGCACCATGGCCGGCAGCGTATATTGCAGGCGAAAAAAGAAGGCCGCAACGCCTGTCCGAAGCATCACTCTCAGCCAATTGGGCCGATTATTCGTCCTCACCCATACGAATAGAACTGAGGGCACAGCTAAAATCAGATAGAGAGCTAAGGCCGCTGAAAAACTCATGATCGCATTCTCTTTTTACTGAGCATTCTGCCGTTCGTTGTTAATGGAGCCCTAACTTTGAATTCACTCGATCGGCCTAATTCGGAGGACGAAACGAATGGATTTTTTGAATTGTAATGCCAAAACCGATGAAAAGCCATAGCCGTCGTTTCGGCCGTTCGTCGAGTTAGGCCGCCAGTCTGGTCGGCCTAACTCCGCGGCGAATACCGCAACAACAGGTGGACAGACACCAGGACGGCGTCAGTGCAGCGGGAAGGAACGACCGTCGGAGGCGTGGACGGTTTCGGTGACGCCGGCGGGGCCGGTCTCAACCGACAGCCAGTGGTGGAGCTTGGTCTTCACCGGCCCGGGGAACAGCGGGGAGCCGCCCCCACCCGTGAGGACGTACTTCACGCCGTCGCGCTCAAGGGTGCCGAGGCCGTGGATGTGGCCCATGTAGACGCGCTGGACCTTGTTCGCGGACATGAGCGCCATGAATTCCGTCGCGCCCTGCTTGAATCCCCCGCCCCCTTGAGGCGGCCCCAATCCGTCCACTCGCCGAGGGGCGCGGGCGGGATGTGGGTGAAGACGATCGTGGGGATCTCCGGCGAGAGCTGAGACGCCAGCCACTGCAGCTGCTCCGGCGTGATGCGCCCCGCCGAGGAGTCGACGACGATGAAACGGCGCCCGCCGCGATCGAAGACGTAGTTAGTCTCGCCGAAGGTCGCTCGATACACCTTGTCGTTGGTGATCCCGTGCGGCTTATGCCGGTCGTGGTTGCCGATGACCGTCAGGAACGGCGACTTGATCCCCGACGAGATCAGCCCCTTGATGAAGCCCCAGAAATTCGAAACCGTCCCCCGGCTGACCATGTCGCCGAGCTGGAGGATGAAGTCCGGGCGCGAGTGATCGGCCCGGTGGAGGAGGCGCCAGAAAACGCCCGGAACGTTGAAGAGGACGCGGGAGATGAGGAAACGTCCCGGCTCCGCGTCGCCGATGACGGCGAACTTGAAGGTCTCCCCGCCGCGCGCGGAACGGACTGGAGCTTGGTGAGCTGACTCTCCGTGCGCCAGGGGCGCGCGTGGCGCTCGAGAATCCCAAGCTCCCCCGGCAAACGCGCGGGGTCCGGCGCCACGACGAGATGCCCCTTGCCGACGGCCTCTTCGACGGAGGGCACGGCGATCATCGGACCGTGGATGACGTGCAGGATGCGGCCGTCCCAATGGCGATCGTCGAGCGCCAGCAGGGACTCGGCGCGGCCGATGATGCCGAGATCGAGGTCGGTGTCGGACTTGAACGGAAGGCCGGTGCGATGGCTCACACCCGTCTGGCGGCTGCCGTGGATGACGAAGGCCTGGCCCGTCTGGACGGCGAGCGCCTTCACGGCCTGGATGTGGGCCGGGGTCACGCCGGGACCCGGAATGCCGAACACGGACGCCGGCAAGGCCGGAAGCTCGGGCGTGGACGGCGCGAGAAGACGCCCGGAGGCGAGAGCGGAAGGAGCGGAGAGGGCCGGCGCGGAGGGAACGACGCGCGTGACGACCTGCGCGGAGGCCGCGCCGGCGGCGAGTACGAACACCGCCGCCGGCGCGAACATCCGCTTCATGGTTACTTCTTGTCGGAAGGCTGGAGAGCCGCCTCGACCTTGCCCGAGGGCTTCGGCACCGGGACCTTGGCGAGGATGGCCTCGACGACCTGGTCGGTCGTCAGGTTGTGCGCCTGGTAGGTGAGGGAGAGGCGATGGCGCAGAACGCGCGCCGCGACCTCGCGGACGTCCTTCGGGGAGACGTACGCGCGGCCCTCGATCAGGGCGTTGATCTTCGCGGCCTTGAGAAGGAAGATGCCCGCGCGCGGCGACGCGCCGCCCTCGATGGCGTCCTTGGCTTCGACGCCGAACTTGCCGGGATTGTGGGTCGCCTCGACGATGGACGTGATGTAGTCCATGATCGCTTCGTCGACGTGGATCTGCTCGGCGACCTTGCGGATCTCGACCATCTCGTCGAGGGAGGTGATCTGCGAGGCGCGCGGCGCGCCTTCTTTCTTGGCGAAGCGCTCCATGATGGTCTTGAGCTGAGCCTGCGTCGGGCGAGGAACGAGGACCTTGAACATGAAGCGGTCCTGCTGGGCCTCGGGGAGGCGGTAGACGCCTTCCTGCTCGATGGGGTTCTGCGTGGCGAGCACCATGAACGGCTTGGGCAAAGGAAGGGTGTTGCGCCCGATCGTCGCGTTGCCTTCGGCCATGGCCTCGAGCAGAGCGGCCTGCGTCTTCGGCATCATGCGGTTGATCTCGTCGACGAGCAGGATGTTCGTGAAGACGGGGCCCTTCTCGAGCTTGATCGCCTTCTGGCCGGTGGCCGGGTCCTCCTGGAGGATTTCGGCGCCGAGCAGGTCGGAGGGAAGCTTGTCGGGCGTGCCCTGGACGCGCTGGAAGTCGCCCTTGACCGCGTCGGAGAAGGCCTTCACGGTCTGCGTCTTGGCGACGCCGGGGACGCCTTCGAGGAGGACGTGCTCGGAGGCGATCATCGCGGTGATGATGGACTCGATCATCTCTTCCTGGCCGACGATGACCTTGGCGATCTCGGCCTTGATGCCGGCGACGACCTGGGCCTTGGCCTTGACGGTCTCGGCGAGGGCGGCGTCGACGCCCGAGGCGAAGGGCGCGTCGGCGACGGAGGCGGCGCGGCGCTCGCCGGTCAGCGCGAGCTCGAGGGAGGCGCCCGCGTTGCGGGAGTCGGCGGAGGAAGCCTTGCTCATGTCCGGCATGGCCGCGAGGGCCGCCGTGGCGTCTTTCATGCGCTCAGCCGCCGCGGCCGGGGCCGAGACGGGCTTGAGGGCGACGGGCGAGGCCGCCGGCACGAGGGCCGCGGGGAGCATGGAGGGCGTCAGCGCGGCGCTCGGAGCGGCGAGCGAGGGCGACACCGTCAGCGCGGTCGGGGCCAGCATCGACGCGCTCGGGGCGACCGAGGGCAGGCCGATCGTCGGAACCATCGCCGGGGCGCCGGAGACTCCGCGCGAGGCGGAGGCCGCGACGTTCTGGGCGGAGGCGAACGACGGCGACGTCGCGATGATCGCGGCGGCGATGAGGCTGGGAACTTTCTTCATAGACGCTCCATTAGGGCTTGGACGGCTGCTTGGCTTTGGGATGGAAGGCGAGCTCGAGAGTCTCGAGCGGGTCTCCCTCGGTGGAAATCGAAATCGGGCGAAGGCGCGCGGCGTCGAAGGAGTTCTCGATCATGGCTTCGCGGCGCGCGATGGCGGAGGCCGACTCGGAGCGGACCGCCTTCGAGGAGGTGTCGAGCATGCGGGTCTCGCCGGTCTCGGCGTCGACGACGGGCAGCAGGCCCACGTCGGGCAGCGGCGCCATCTCGGCGGGGTCGGTCACGCGGATGGCGCGCACGTCGTGGCGCGCGGCGAGCCCGCCCAGGGCGTCCTTGAAGTCGGGGGCGATGAAGTCGGAGATGACGGCGACCATGGCGCGCGAGCCGAGCAGGCGGCCGGCGGTCTCGAGGCCCGGGCGCAGGTCGGTGGAGGTGCCCGCCGCCTCGGCCTTGAGGAGCTGGTCGATCAAGGACATCGCGTGGCGCGCGCCGCCGCGGGGCGGGATCACGGCCTCGACGCGGTCGGAGACGAGGATCGCGCCGACGCGGACGTTGGAGTGGGCGGCCGCGAGCGCCAGCATGGCGGCGGCGTCCTCGATGGCGGTGCGCTTGTCCTCGCCGCGGGTGCCGAAGCGGCCGGAGCGGGAGACGTCGATGACGAGCATGAGGGACATGTCGCGCTCGAGCTCGAACTTTTGGAGTAGAGCTCGCCCTTCTTGGCGGAGGTTTTCCAGTCGATGTCGCGGCGGTCCTCGCCGGCGTAGGGGCGGGCCTCGGCGAACTCGGTGCCGCCGGCGCCGATGAAGCGCGAGCGGAAGGAGCCGCCGTTGACGGCGGTGGCCATGCGGCGGGCCGTGAGCTCGACGCGGCGCGAGCGGCCGAGCGTGGAGGCGGCGATCGACTGGCGGACGGGCGCCTCGGCCTCGGGAGCGAACGCGCCCTTTCCGAGCAGGCGCCACGCGACGTAGGCGGCCGCCGCGCCGAGGGCGAGGAAGACCATCCACGGGGCGACGGAGGGCAGCGCCGCGAGCGCCATGGGCGCCAGCGGGATCATGCCGAAGCCGCGCGCCTGGCGCGGGTTGACGTCGAAGGCGGCGAGCGCGCGGTCGGCGGCGCGGGCCGCGGTCTCGACGGCCTCCTTCTCGGCGTCGGTCAGCGCGCGGCGCGTCTTGCCGTCCGCCTCCCAGCCCTGGCCGGAGGCGAGGATCGAGCCGAGGAAGCTCTTGAGCTTGACGACGTCCTGGCGCGTGTAGACCTGCTTGTGGTCGCCGATGCCGTTGTTGGAGCCCGGGTCCATGACGCCCAAGGCGCGCAGCTGCTCGTTGAAGATCGCGCCCGGGAACACCGTGTAGCCCTCTTGCAGGGGACCGTTGAGGAGCTCGGCGGCGATCTCGCCGGGCGCGTCGCCGGTGGCGACGCCCGCGGCGGCGGCGAGGGCCTCGAGCTCGGGCAGCAGCTTCGCGGCGAGCGCCGCGGCGGGCTGGGCGGCGGCCGTCTTCTTCGCCGCGGCGATCTCCTCGCGCAGGAGGCGGTAGTGCCGCAGCTTGAGGGAATCGCGCCACGCGCTCTCCCCGTCGCGCACGCCGGAGGCGACCAAGGAGTCCTTGAGCGGGGCGATGACTTCCTCCGCGGCCTCGGCGAGCGCGATCGCCCGGGACTCGGCGGCGCCGCGGGCGAAATCGGAGAGGCTCTTGCCCGCGGGGCCTTTGAGGGCGGCGGAGAGAGAGCGGTAGGCGGCGGCCTCGGAAGGCGTGCCCTCGACGGACTCGAGGACGAGCTTGAGGATGTCGTCGGCGTCGGCGGCGTCCGCGGGGCGCGCGGCGATGTGGGCGAGGAGCGTCTCCTGCGCCTTGAGCGCGCGGGCGGCGTCGAGCTTGCCGGCGGAGAGCTCCATGGAGAGGCGGGCCAGCGCGAGCGCCGGGACCGGCGCGGAGGCGGCCGTCGCGCCGAAGCGGGCGGCGAGGATCGCGTCGAGGCGGTCGAGCGTCTTGGCGAGGAGGATCTTCTCGTTGAGATTGAGCTCGCGGGCGGAGGAGCCGGGCGTGCGGCCCGAGGCGGCGAGCGCGCGCACGTGGTCGCGGATCGCCTCGAGCTCGGCGCGCGTGTAGACCTGCTTGTAGTCGACGAGGGTGTTGCCCGCGCCCGGCATCAGCTTCGCGGCGCGCAGGGACTCGTTGAACTCCGAGCCCGGGAAGAGCTGGTAGCCGGCGAGCAGGAGGACGTTGGCCTCGTCGGCGGCCATCTCGCCGGGCGTGTCGCCGGCGGGCACGCCCGCGAGCGCGGCGATCGCCTCGAAGCGCGCCAGGTTCTTCGCGTCCGCGCCGGCGAGCTCGCGCACGACCTTGAAGTGGCGCAGCTTGACGTCGGGGCGCCAGGTGGACTCGTTCTGGCGCACGCCGGCCGCGAGGAGCTTGGCCTTGAGCGACGGGTCGGCCTTTTCGGCGGCCTCGCCGGCTTCCTTGAGGGCGTCGGCGGCGCGGGACTTGGCGACCGTCGCGAAGACCGCGCCGTTCGGCGTCTTGAGGGACGCGGAGAGCAGGTCGAGCGCGGCGGCTTCCTTGTCGCCGCCCTTGACCGCGGCGAGCGCCTGCGCCAGCACCTTGCCGGCCTCGTCGGCGTCGATCGGCCCCTTGGCGGCGCGGTCGAGAAGGGCCTTCAAGATCTCCACGGCGAACGGGGCGTCGGAGGCGCGCGGCGTCAGCGCGCGGGAGAGCTTCGCGAGCTCGAGGGACTCGATTTCGAGCGCCGGCAGGGCCGCGGCGTCCGGGAAGTTCTTGCCGCGGGCGGCGTCGACGGCGGCGAGCGCCTCGATGAGGTAGAGCTTCTCGCTCCACGTCAGCGGCCGCTCCGCGCCCTGCGCGTCCCAGCCCTTGCCGGACTTGGCGATGCCGGCGAGGGTCTCGCGCAGCTTGGCCAGCTGGGCCGTGTCGAGCGTCTCGGGGTAGGCCAAGCGGCCCGAGATGTCGCCGGACGCCGGGGCCAGGCCCGCGCCGCGCAAAGCGCGCAGGAAGGAGTTGTTGGAGAAGGTCGAGTTGCCGGACTTGAGCGTCGCGTACACGTCGTCGGCCGCGGCCTCGGGGCGGTGCCGCCCTCCATCATTCCGGACTTGGCTCCCGTCTCGAGCAAGGCTTCCAACTGGCCTTCCGCGCGATCGAGAAGCTCGCGGACGGCGAAATTATCCTTGTTCTCGGCCAACGGCTTGCCCATCTCGGCGATCGCCGCCTGCAGCGCGCGCAGGTGGGAGAGCTTGTAGGAGTCGCGGTAGTTCTTCGACGTCGAGGAGTAGCCGCCGCGGCCGTAGTAGCCGCCGTGCCCGTGGTCGTCGTAGTAATCGTGGTAGCCGCCGCCGTAGGACGTGCTCTGCGTGTCGGGCAGGACGACGCCGTCCTTGATGAGGCGCTCGTGCAGGCCGGGGATCTTGGCCTCGGCGTCCTGGATCAGGTTCGTCGCGGCCTTCGTGACGACGTAGCGCGCGGCGCCGACGAGAGGGCCGGCGCGCCGCCCTCGCCCTGCATGTTGCCGGCCATGGAGATGAGCATCGCGGTCAGGGACGGAGGCGCCTGGACTTCCTGGTCGGGCGGAGTCTGTTTGTAAATCTCGAGGCGCACGCCGTCGATGCGCGCGGTGTTGACGAGCGCCGCGTCGAAGAACGCCTTCGACTTCAGCATGTCGGACTCGGTCGCCGCCGGCTCGGCCAGGCGGCGGAAGGCGAAGCTCGCCGTCCAGAGCTGGAGCATCGGGTCGTTCTGATGGACGGCCTGGACCGTCATCAGGCCCGGGAAGAACTTCGCGCCGTCGCCCTGGGCGAGGAAGGCGTAGAGCGCGCCGGCCGCGGCCTGCTGCACCTGCTTGTTCGGGCTCTTGAGGACGCGGAAGAGCTGGACGACGGTCTTCTCGTCGCCGTCCTCGACGCCGAGCATCACGAGCTTGACGAGCATCCGCGAGGCGCCCTCGTCGCGCGCCGAGCCCGCGATCAGCTGGTCCATCGCGGCCCACAGCGCGTCGCTCTGCCGCTCGACGAGCGAGCGCAGGAGGATCGTCTCCCCCTGGTTGGTCAGCGGCAGGACGCCGGAGCGGCGGAAGATCGCGACGATGATGTTGTCGGCCTTGGGATCGGGCGACTCGCGCAGGATGGTGAGCGCGCGCTCGAAGTCGTCGCCCGCGGTCTTCGGGGACTCGTGCCAGCGCTTGAGGGCGGGAAGGACCTCCTCGGTGATGCGCGCGTCGACGTAGCGGTCGGTGAAGATGAACAAGTCCTCGGCGTAGAACAGCTTCATCGAGACCTCGGCGGCGACGCGCTGCTGCTCGGCGAACTTGAAGGTGCCGACCGTGGAGACGCCCGTGAGCCCGAGCATGACGGCGAGGACGGCGACGGTCGCGCCGCGCTTGAGGCGCTGCCAGCGGGAGACGGGCGCGGAGGCCTGCGCCGGCGCCTCGAAGGCGACGGGCCGGCCGTCGGCGACGGACTTGAGCGCGGCCAGGCGCGTCTCGGCCTCGGAGTGCGCCATCCAGGCGAGCTGGGCGCGGCGCGCGGCGACGCGCTCGACGATCGGCTTGAGCGGCTCCATGCGGGCGCGGCTGGTCTTTTTAAGCGCCGTCAGGACCTTGTCGAGCGTCTCGGGGGCGGCGCCGGAGAGGTAGGCGGCGGTCAGCTTCTCGCGCCACAGGGCCTCGTCGCGCGCGGCCATGACGATCATCGACTCGCGCAGGTCTTCCTTGGCCTCCTGCCAGCCCTTCACGAAGGCCGCGAGGCGCCGCTCGTCGGCCTCGCGCAGGTCGTAGACGTGGAGCAGGTCGGCGAGCACGCCCTGCGGCACGAAGCCGCGGCGCGTCTGCCACCACTCCTTGATGCCGCGCGTGATCCTGCCGCCGCTCCAGGAGTCGGCGGCGAGGTAGCCGGCGACGAGGGTGGCGAGCGCGGCGAACGGCAGAATCTGGGGCCAGGCGCCGAGCGGGATCAGCGCCGCGCCGAGCATCGCCGCGCCGCCGGGGCCCTTGCCGCCCTTCTCGCCCGGCTTGCCCTCCCTTCCTTGCGCGCGCCGCGCTTGAGCAGCGAGCGGCCGGGAAGGATCAAGTCGAGCAGCAGCATCAGCAGCGCGGGCCAGAGCAGGTAGACGCCGACGGGGCTCGGCGACTTGATCACGTCGCCCTTCTGCCCCTTCTCGAGGCGGGACACCTCGGCCAGGATCGCGTCGATCGAGGTCTTGCCGCCGGCCTTGAAGTACGCGCCGCCGGTGCGCTCGGCGAGCTTGCGCAGGGGGCCCTCGTTGAGGCGGGTGATCGCGGGCGCGCCCGTCTTCGTGTCGATGAGGTACTCGGTGCCGGCTCCGTCGGCCGTCGGCATCTTGATCTTGGTGCCGGCGGCGTCGCCGACGCCGATCGCGTAGACGGTGACCTTGTGCTCGGAGGCGGCGGCGATCGCGGCCTCGAGCTCCGCGTCGGGCACGTCGCCGTCGGAGATCACGATCATGATGCGCTGGCGGTCGCCGAGCTTCTTGGCGACGTTGAAGTGGTTGGCGGAGTATTTGATGGCGGCGGCCAGGTTGGAGCCCTCGCCGATGCCGCGGGACTCGACGTCGAGGCGGTTGATCTTGAACTCGAAGTTGCCGTACTCGATGGAGATCGGCGACGCCGTGCGCGGCTTGCCGGCGAAGACGACGAGGCCGACGCGGTCGGTGCCCTGCAGGCGCGCGATGAACTCGTTGAGCTCCTTCTGCGTGCGCTCCATGCGCCCGTCCTCGGCGAAGATCATCGAGTGGGACCCGTCGACGGTGACGACGATGTCCTTGCCGCCGAAGTTGACGCGCTCGTCGCGCACGCCGCCGCGAGGGTCGGCGGTGGCCAGCCCGATGAGGGCGAGCGCGGCGAGGCCCAAGCCCATCTTGCTCAGGTGCCGGCGCGCGCCGGTCCAGGCGGCGAAGGTGCGCGGCGCCGTGGCCGGGCTCAGCTTGAAGGCGGCGGCGATCTTCTTGCGCGTGCTCCAGGCGACGAGCAGGATCGCCAGCGGCAGGCCGATGCCGACGACCCACAGGAACGCCGTCGAGGAGAAAACCACGCCCTGGCCGGCGAACGCGAGCGGCAGCGCCGCCATGCCCCAGACGCCCGTGCCCTTGCGCGTCATGCCCTTGCGCGCGGCGTCCTTCTCCGCGCCTTCCTGCTGGCCGAGCGCCTCGCCGAGCTTGTCGGCGCCTTCCTTCGGATCCGCGGGCTTGCCCTCGCCGGGCTTCTTGGCGTCGCCGGGCTTGCCGTCGCCGGGCTTGCCCTGGCCCTTGCTGTCGCCGGGCTTGCCTTCGCCGGGCTGGCCTTCGCCGGGCTGGCCCTCGCCGGGCTTGCCTTCGCCGGGCTTCGGCTTGCCCTTGCCGGGCTTGCCCTTCTGCTTGCCGTCCTTCTGCTGCTGCTGTTGCTGCTCCTTCTGGGCCTGCTTGAGCGCCTCGAGGTTCCACTTCGCGTCCTGGTTGTTCGCGTCGCGGCGCAGAGCCTCCTTATAGAACTCCATGGCCTTCTCGGCGTCGCCGGCGGCGAGCGCGGAGTTGCCGAGGTTGAAGATCGTCTGCGACTGGAGCTTGGGGTCCGTCGTCAGCGACAGGTACTTGGCCCACGCGGCGTCGGCCTTGTCGTTGGCGCCCAGCCGCAGATACGCGTCGGCCATGTTGAAGTAGATCTCGGGGACGTCCGGGTGGCGCTCGAGCGCCTCGCCGTACTTCTTGAGCGCCTCGGCGTAGCGTCCCTGGTTGTAGAGGCGGTTGCCCTCGAGCACCTCGGCGGGGACCTCCTTCACCGCCGAGGACGGGACCGAGGCCTGCGCGAGCACGGTCTGCGCGACGGGCACGGGGTTCGCCGCGCCCGGGAAGCCCGGCAGCAGCGGCGCCGCGTTGAGCGACATCAGCAGCGCCATGCCGTACAGCGAGCGCATGCGCGTGTGCGCGAGCGCGAGCTCGGCGGCGAGCAGCAGGAAGGCGAGCATCGCCAGCAGGCTCGTGTAATCCTTGACCGAGATCGACGAGACGATCTTCGCCGGGCTCTTCTCGAGGCGCGAGATCTCGAGGAGGACCTGGGCCATCCCCTCCGCGTCGCCGGCCATGTAGGACTTCGCGCCCGTGATCTCGGCGACCTCGCGCAAAGTCTTGCTGTCGTAGCCCGCGCCGTTGTCGCCGATGCCGACGGTGTAGACCTTCACGCCGAGCTGGCGCGCGATCTCGGCGGCGGCCTGGGGCGTGATGCCGGAGTTCGACTCGCCGTCGGTGAAGACGACGACGATCTTCACGCGCTCGGGCTGGAGCACCTGCTTCATCAAGTCGGGGTGGGCTTTCGCGTACGCGAGCGCGGCCGAGAGGCCGGAGTCGCGCAGCAGCTTCTGGAGCTCCGCGGCGCGCGGGTCGGCCTTGCCGTCGAGCTCGAGGGCGTTGAGCTCGAGGAAGTGGGCGATCGCCGTCAGCATCGACTTGCCGACGGCCGTCGAGCCCGTCGTCTCGAGTTCCTTCAAGTGGGCGATCAGCGCGTCGTAGTCGGTCGTGAGCTTGACGTCGAGGTACGCGTTGTCGGAGAACGTGACCATGCCGACGCGGTTCTCGGTGCCGCGGCGCTGCTCCTCGACGTAGGCCTTCACGGCCTCGCGCACGTTCTGAAGCTTCTGGCCGCTCATCGAGCCGGAGAGGTCGATCGAGACCATCGTGTCGGTCGACGGGATGAAGGTCTCGGAGCGCTCCGTGCCGACCATCGGGCGGGACAGCGCGATGATGACGAGGCCGATCGCGATCAGCCGCAGCGTCTTCGGCAGGCCGGCGAGGCGCTCGAGGACCGTGCGCTTCTTCGGCGACTGCGCGGAGGAGGAGACCGCGAAGCGCTCGGTCTTGGCGCCGCGGCGGTACGACCACAGCAGGTACCCGGCGTACGGGATCAGGAGCAGCAGCACCCACGGGCTGCCGAACGTCAGGCCGGCCGCGCCGGGCAGCAGCGCCAGCATCGCGAGCGTGCCCGCGTCGCCGGTCTTCGGCTTGCCGGCCTTCCCCGCGACGCTCTCGACGAGCGCCGTCAGGCGGTCGAGCATGCGGCCGCGCTCGGCGGCGTCGACGGAGGCGCCGGAGAAGCGCGCCGCCTCGGCCCGCGCCGCGAGCTGGGCGGCGACGCCGGTCTGGCCGGCGTCGTAGAAGGACTTGGCGAGGTCGCGCTCGAGCGTGCGGGAGTCGCGCGCGGCCTTCGGCAGGCCCGCGAAGTCGACCATGAACCCGGCGACGAGGTCCTGGTAGCGGGCGAGGAACGAGGCGTCGTCGAGCGACTCCTCGGCGCGCAGCTTCGCGATCTCGGCCTCGGTCGCGACCACGAGCGACAGGCGCTTGGCGTCGAGCTTCGGGTAGAGCTTGCGCGCCGCGACGAGGCGGTGCACGCCGACGAGCAGCAGCAGGCCGAGCGGGATCGCCGCGAGCCACATCCAGTTCGGGCCCTCGCCGCGCTTGGGGCCGACGATGTCGCGCAGCCCCTTCTTCTTCCAGTCCGGCGTGAGCACGGTCTTGACCGTCAGCTCGGTCTTGGGCAGGACGACGTCGATGCCCTCGGGGTAGACGTCGGTCTCGTTGACGGCGACCACGGCGATTCCGTTTTCCAGGGAAAGGATGCCGGAGCCGAAGGGAATGGCTTCATAGACGACGGTCTTCGTTTCGCCGGGAGCGAGCGTCAGCGGGGCCTCGGCGCCCTTGCCCTGGAGCTCGAGGTCGGCCGGGAGGGCTTCCTGGACGGAGGCGCGCAGGTTGTGGAGGGTGACGGGCTTGTCGGAGGTGTTCTTGAGGGTGATGGTGAGGTGCAGGCGCTCGCCGACGGTCA
Organism: Elusimicrobiota bacterium; assembly: GCA_023213235.1. Classification (GTDB taxonomy): domain Bacteria; phylum Elusimicrobiota; class Elusimicrobia; order UBA1565; family UBA9628; genus GWA2-66-18. The sequence continues at coordinate 3,490,099 of CP096137.1, forward strand.
TGCCCTGGCGGTCGAAGGCCGCGGATTCGACGACGACGGGGCGCGGGAGGGCTTTGCGGACTTCCTGGGCGGGCTGGGCGGCGGGAGCGGGGGCGGTGACGGCGGGGGCGTGGCGGGCGCGGTCTGGGCGGCGGCGGGAGCCTGGATACCGAGGGAGGCGATGGTGATGGAGAGGGCCAGCGCGGTGGTCTTGAGGCCCTTCTTGAGCAGGTTGAAGGCGCCGCGGTTCGAGGGAGCGGCGGGGACGGCGGGGGCCGCGGCGGCGGACGGGGACTTCGCGGAGGCGCCGTCGAACTCGAGTTTCTCGGGGGCGGAGGCGGCGGACGTCAGGAGTTGGATCGCGCGCGGGGAGTGGGTGTCGATGCGGGAAGGATTTATCGCCGCTTTCGCGGCGATGGACTCGGAGCCGCGCACGGCGACGGATTTAACGGCAACGGCTTTCGCCGGCTGCGCCGGCGTTACGGCAACGGAACGAATTGAGAGGGCAGAGGGGACCACAACGGCGGCGGGAGAAAGCGCCGGAGCCGACAGCGACGGCGTGACGATTAACGACGACGGAGAGAGAGAGGGTATCGGGGCCGACAGTCCGTTCGAAATCCCCGGTACTCCCCGCGCCGCGCCGGCTTCGCCGGCGGCGCTGCGAGAACCAATGGATTGAGCGGCCGCGTGATACGCATGGTGTCCGGGAGCGGACGCCACAATGAGAAAAGAGAGCGCGGCCGACAACAGCCGGCGCATCGGGAACCTGCTCATTTATTGATCCAAATCAACATCTCTGCTTGGATTATGGCAGGTCTACCTTTATAGGGCGTGGGCCCATGGGGGATAGGGTCCCATGACAGTCGACCTAGGGATACGTGGGCCCGAAGGGACGTGTCAGACTTTCAGTCGGGAAGTCAGGAAAACCCACGCGAAGGCGGCGCGGGTGGGCCAGCTGATCGCGGCGGAGAAGATTCCCTCCGCGCGGGGCTCGTTGAGGTCGCCGCGCAGCCACGCGACGATGAGCAGCGCGCCGACGGCGCGCCAGACGGCGGCCCCGAGCGCGATGCGGTCCTCGACGACGGGCGCCAGCGGGGCGTGGCCGCGCTCGCGCCAGAGCTGGCGGAACAGCCAGGCGCAGGCGACGGTCCAGGAGCCGACGAAGAACCAGACGAGCGGCGCCGGCAGGCCGCCGTTCTGGGTCGCGACGCCGAGGAAGCGGGCGCCGGGGAGCCAGACGGAGAAGCCGGCGATCGCCCAGACGGCGGCGACGCGGCCGGGCTCGGCCTCGCTTTCGGAGAGGGCGAGCGCGCGCTTGGCGAGCGTCCACGCCCCCACCCGAAGAGCAGGTCGGCGGCGAGCCAGGTCGAGTCGAGCATGCGGTCGGCTCTGTAGAATCGGAAGACGGTGTGGATCAGGTAGACGAGCGCCGCGCCGCCGAGGACGAAGACGAGAAAGGCGATCGTCGCGATCCCGGGGCCGTCGGAACGCTCCGCCTCGCCGCGCGGGCGCAGGCGCTCGACGAGATGCGCCGCGAGCACCGCGGTCAGGCCGCCGTCGAAGGCCGCGCACGGCACCGAGAGCCAGTCGACGCCGAACGGGTGCCAGCCGTGCTGGAGGTCCTTCGAGTAGACGCCCGCGTAGAGCATGGCCATCGCCGCCCCGGCCAGGAAGACCTCGCCGTCCTCGACGCGCCGGCGCGCGCGCGCCGCCTCGAGCAGGACGAAGAGCCACAGGTACGGGAAGACGAAGTGCCACAGGCGCGCGGCGTCCCAGCCGAGGCGCACGACGTCCCCGCTGACGAGGAGCGCGATCGCCGCCGCGGCCGCCGCTCGCGCGAACACCCGGCTTAGACCCGGACCGCCGTCGCGTCGATCTCGACGGCCGCGCCCTTGGGCAGCGCGGACACCTGGACCGTCGCCCGCGCCGGGAACGGCAGCCGGAAGCGCTTCGCGTACACCTCGTTCATCTCCGCGAACTTCCCGAGGTCGGTCATGTACACCGTCGTCTTCACCACGGAGTCCATCGTGAGCCCGGCGCCGAGGAGCACCTCGAGAACGTTTTTGAGGCACTGCTCGGTCTGCTCGGCCACCGACCCCGTGACCAAGGTTCCGTCCGCCCGCAGCGGCGTCTGCCCCGAGACGAACACGAGGTTTCCCGACGAGATGCCCTGCGAGTACGGCCCGATCGCCTGCGGCGCCTTCGGCGTGATGACCGGGATGATCTTGCGCTCGGAAAGCCCGTCGCTCATTTGAAGGACTCCAGGAGCGCCTTGTTCGTCTTGTGGACGCGCATGAGCTCGGTCAGCCCCTTGATCGCCTCGATGTCGCCGGCGCCCGCGAGCGCGCGGCGCATGCGGTACACGCCCTCCAGCACGTCCGGCGGGAACAGCTTCTCTTCCTTGCGCGTGCCGCTGTCGCGGACCTTGAGCGCCGGGAAGATGCGCATCTCGGCGGCCTGGCGGTACAGCACGAGCTCCATGTTGCCCGTGCCCTTGAACTCCTGGAAGATGATGTCGTCCATCTTCGAGCCCGTGTCGACGAGGATCGTCGCCAGGATCGTCAGCGAGCCGGCGCCCTCGAGCTTGCGCGCGGCGCCGAAGAAGCGCCGCGGAATCTCCATCGCGCGCGAGTCGAGGCCGCCCGACATCGTGCGGGCTCCCGTCGCGAACTGGTTGTACACGCGCGCCAGGCGCGTGAGCGAGTCGAGGAGGATGAACACGTCGTGGCCCTCGACGACCTTCTGCAGCGCCGTCTTGAAGAGATCCTCGGCGATCTTCTTGTGCTGCTGATAGGTCTGGTCCGACGACGAGGCCCACACCTCGGCGGGAACGGAGCGCTTGAAGTCCGTCACCTCCTCCGGACGCTCGTCGACGAGCAGGCAGTACTGGATCACCTTCGGGTCGATCGCGTGGACGGCGTTGGAGACCTGCTTGAGGAAGGTCGTCTTGCCGGCCTTGGGCGGCGCGACGATGAGGCCGCGCGTGCCCTTGCCGATCGGCGCGAGCAGGTCGAGAGCCCGCATCGACGGGTCGGTCGAGCCCTTCTCGAGCTGGAACCACTCGAACGGGTCGACGGGAGTCAGGGCCGAGTAGGCCGCCTCGACGTCGGACTTCTGGGGAGCCTGCGGGACCTGGGGCATCCGGTTGCCGCCGCCGTTCTGCTGCTGCTGGCGATTGCCCCCGCCCCAGTTCTGGCCGCCCTGGCGCTGGCCCTGCTGCGGATTGCCGCCGCCCTGCTGGCCGCCGCCGCCCTGGCCGCGGCCGCGTCCGCCGCGGCGACGCCGGCGCCGGCGTCCGCCGTCGCCCTGGCCTCCGCCGCCGCCCTGGTTGTGCTGGCCGCCGGACTGGCCGCCGCCCTGCTGGGCCGGCTGGCGCTGCTCGCCGCCGCCGCCCTGAGGCGCGCCGCCCGGCTGACCGCCCTGACCGTTCGTCTCTTCGTTCATCATCTCAATTACCCTCTCGAAATCTTGGTGCCCGTCCACATCTCTTCGGCGCCCGGAAACTCCCCGGCCACCGCCCGTCGAGCGCCTTGAGCGCGTGGCCCAGAAGCACGGCCGCCGCCGACAGCACTTCCTCGGCGCCGCGCCCGGGGCGCGTCGCCTCCGCGAACACGTGGCCCCACGGCAGGCCCTGCGCGGAACCGCGGGCGAAGTCCGCCGCGGAGTCGAGCGTCGTCGCGACGACGCTCGGGGGCACCGAGTACGCGGCCGCGCGCTCGCGCAGGCGCGCGCTCGGCCAGTGCGTCTCCCAGTCGGGATCGTGAAGCTCCTTCATCGCCTCGGCCGCGCGGACGGCGGAGTCCTTCTCCGCGATCCAGCGCATCGTCAGCGCCATCTCGGCCAGGCCGCGGAGAATCGGCAGCGACTCGTTGGCCAGCCCGCGCTCGCACAGCGCCATGACCGCGTTGCCCTGCGCGATCGCGCGGGCGGCGAGGATCATCAGCGCGCGCTCGGCGGCGTCGGCGGCCGAGAGCCTGCGCCCGACGCGGGAGAATCCCGCGTCGACGCGGACCTTGGCCAGACCCGTCAGCGCTATGAGTTCTTTCATCAGTCGAAATGGTGCAGCCGGACTTTCTTGACCTTCGCGCCGAGCATGCGGCCCGCCAGGCGCGCGAAGCGCTCGGGCGCGTCGGAGGCCCACATCTCGCGGCGGCCCTTCCCGCCGCGCGGCGCGCGCAGGCCGAGGCCGCAGAGGACGTTCTCCGTCTCGCGCGCGGTCTCCTCCGCGGAGTCGATCAGGCGGACCTTCGAGCCCATGACGCGCGCGAGCACGGGCTTCAGGAAGGGGTAATGGGTGCAGCCGAGGATGAGCGTGTCCACCCTCGCGGACTTCAGCGGCCCCGCGTACTTGCGCGCGACGGTCTCGACGACGTCGCCGGACCACCAGCCCTCCTCGACGAGCGGTACGAATAAGGGACAGGCGGCGGAAACCGTTTTGGCCCCCTTTCTCAAATTCTTGATCGCCTTCACGTACGCCTCGGACTTGACCGTCGCCTCGGTGCCGATGATCCCGATGCGGCCGCCGCGCGAGACGCCGAGCGCGGCGCGCGCGCCGGGGTCGATGACGCCGACGACGGGCACCTTGACGGCCTTGCGGATCGCGGGCAGGGCCCACGCCGAGGAGGTGTTGCAGGCCACGACGAGCAGCTTGATGCCTCGGCCGGCGAGGAACTTCGCGACCTCGGAGGAGAAGCGCGCGATCGCCTCCGGCGACTTCGAGCCGTAGGGGACGTGCGCGGTGTCGCCGAAGTAGATCAGCGACTCCTCGGGCATGCGGCGCGCGAGGACCTTGAAGACGGTCAGGCCGCCCAGGCCGGAGTCGAACACGCCTATGGGGGAACGCTTCGTCACTCGAGCCATCCCTGCCTCCTCGCGTAATCGGCGATGCCCGCGGCCACGCCCTCGGCCATCGCGCGGCGGAAGCGCCGCGAGGCGAGCTTGGCCTCGTCCTTGGCGTGGCTGACGAAGGCCATCTCGACGAGGATGCCCGGCGCGTGCGTGCCGCGCAGCACGTAGAACGCGGCCTGCTTGGCGCCGCGCGCCTCGACGTCGACGCGCTTGGCGATCGCCTTGGCGGCGAGCGCGGAAAGGGCCGCGGACTCGTTGAGCACCTCGGTCTTCGTCATCGCGAGCAGGATCATCTTCGCCGTCTCGTCCTCGGCGTTCTTGCCCTCGAGCTCGAGGACGGAGTTTTCCTTGGCGGCGAGCGCCTCGGCCTCGGGGTCGGTCGCCGTCTCCGACACCGAGTACACCTCGAAGCCGTTCTCGCGCTTGTTTCCGGCCGCGTTGCAGTGAAGTGAAACGAAAAGATCCGCGCCGCGAGAATTCGCGATCTCCGAACGCTCCGAGAGAGGGAGGAACACATCCTCGTCGCGAGTCAATAAAACTTCGAAATCTCCCCGTTCCTTCAAGACGCGGGACAGTTCCAACGCCGCGGCGAGATTAACGTCTTTCTCCCGCGTCCCCCGCGTTCCCGTGGCTCCCGGGTCTTTTCCGCCGTGTCCCGCGTCGATCACGATCAACCGCCGTTTCTTGCTCGTCTTCGCAGGCGTGCTCGCCTTAGGCAAGATTTCCGTTTTGACGATTTTCTCGCCCTGAGGCTGTACGGCGGGCAGGGGCTTCTTCTCGGATTCTCCTGTCGTTTCCGTTTGTGGCTCGTCCTTGGGAATCTCGACTCCCAGCGCGTAGACATCGAGGACGGCTCGTCTCGGATTTTCCAACTCCGTTAATTTCCACCGCTGTCCCTTCTCCGCGAAGTTCACCGACAGCCGCGCCAAACGCGCCTCCTGCTTGAGCGCGTAGGAGGCGACGACGCCGTCGTCGACCTCGACGCGGCCCTCGCCCTCGGCGACGCCGCCGTCGAAGACGACGTCGACGGCCCCGGTGCCGCGCGCCGACGCGCGGTGCGGGGCGTCCGGCGCCAGCTCGACGGAGACGCGCGTGCGCCCCTTGTAGGAGAACGCGCGCGGCTCGCCGACGGTGCCCGCCCGCTCGACGACGAGCGTCTTCGTCCGCTCGTCGAACGTCGTGCGGTGGCCGCTCCACTCCGCGAAGCCCTCGCTCGTCAGGAACGACAGCGGCACGAACGCGCGCGAGGCGCGCACGATCACCGGCTTCTCGAGCCTGAGCTCGCGCTCGCCGGAGGAGGCCTTGTCCGACCCGACGACCAGCTGCAGCGCGCGCCCTCGCGCCGTCAGGCTGACGCGGCCCGACACGGGATACCAGTACACCTGTCCGCCGTACAGCGCGCCGACCCGCTTGGCGTCGAGGTAGAGCTCCCCCGCCCGGTACGAGTCCGCGGACTCCTGCGGCCTGCCCCCCACCACGACGGACACGTCGTCGGCCGAGGCCCGCGAGGGCCCGGCCGCGACGAACAGCGCCGTCAGGAGGAGAAGGCTCTTCATGCTACTCGAGGACGATGTGGTAGTCCTCCCAGAGCAGGTTCGCGTCGGAATGGATGCGCACCGAACGCTGGACGTTGCGCTCGATGATCGAGATCTGGCCGCGGAAAGCCTCCGCCACCGACGGGTGCAGCGACACGCGGATCGACCCGCCGGGCCGCCCGCCCGTCATCTCGAAGATCTCGCGCTGGATCTTGATGCGCAGGGTCTCCGAGGACAGCACGCGCCCGGAGGCGCGGCACTGCGGGCAGTCCGTCGTCAGCAGCGCGGCCGTCGACATGCGCTTGCGCTCGCGCGTGAGCTCGATGAGGCCGAGCCGCGTGATCGGAAGGATGCGGATCTTCGCGCGGTCGCCGCGGCAGGCGTCGGCGAAGGCCTCCATGACCTTCGCGCGGTTGGACGCCTTGCGCATGTCGATGAAGTCGACGACGATGATGCCGCCGATGTTGCGCAGGCGGATCTGCTGAGCGACGATCGTCGCGGCCTCGATGTTCGTCGAGGTGACGGTCTCCTCCTGCGACTTCGAGCCCGTGAAGCGGCCGGTGTTCACGTCGATCGCGCAGAGCGACTCGGCTTCCTGGATCACGATCGAGCCGCCGTTGGGCAGCGCGACCTTGGTCTCGCGGATCGACTCGAGCTGGCGCTCGAGGTTGAAGGCCTTGAAGATCGGCGTCTTCGCCTCGTAGAGCTTGATGCGGTCCTTGAGCTCGGGCGCGAAGCCGTCGACGAAGTCGACGACCTCCTTGTGCGCCTGCTTGCTGTCGATCATGTAGACGTAGACCTGCTCGGAGAGGATGTCGCGCGCGATCTGCATCGCGAGGCCGAGGTCCTGGTGGATGATCGACGGCGACGGCAGCTCCTCGTGCTTCTTCTGTACGGAGGCCCAGAGATTCTGGAGGTACTTCACCTCGCGCTCGAGCTCCTCCTCGGTGGCGCCCTCGGCCTCGGTGCGCACGACGACGCCCTTGCCGCCGAGGTGCGCCTTCACGAGCTTGTCGACGATCTTCTCGAGGCGCACGCGCTCCTCGGGCTCGGCGATGTGCTTGGAGATGCCCACGTACTCCTGGTACGGCGTGAAGACGAGGTAGCGTCCCGGCAGGGAGACGTCCATCGTGACCTTCGGGCCCTTCGTGCTGATCGCCTCCTTGGCGACCTGCACCATGACGACCTGCCCCTTCTTCAGGGTCTGGTCGATGGGGGCGTTCTTGTCTCCGAGAACGTCGGAGATGTAGAGGTAGGCGTTCTTGTCGAAGCCGATGTTGACGAAGGCCGACGAGATGCCCGGCAGGACGTTCTCGACGGTGCCCTTGTAGATGTTGCCGACGATGTTCTGCGAGCTCTTGCGCTCCCAGTGCAGCTCGGAGAGGCGGCCGTCCTCGAGGATGGCGATGCGCGTCTCCTCGAAGCTCGTGTTGGCCAGGACCTCGCGCTTGACGGGCTTGCGCGGGCTCTTGCCCGCGTTCGTCCGCTCCTGCAGCCTTCCGTCGTGGCGCTCGTGCCGGTCGCCGCGGTCGCCGCGGTCGCGGCCCGCGCGGTCTCCGCCGCGGCCGCCGTCTCTGCGTCCGCCGTCGCGCTCGCCGCGCCCGTCGCGTCCGCCTCTGCCGTCTCTGCCGTCGCGGCGGTGCTGCTCGCGGTTCGGGTCGCGCCGGTCGGGGCGCCCCTCGCGGTTCGGGTTCGGCGGCCGGTTCGGGTCGCGGCGCTCGCCGTGCGGGCGGTCGCCCTGCGGGCGCTCCGGCGCGGGCGCGCCGGCCGGGCCCTGCGCGCCGGGCTGGCCGGGCTGCTGCGGCTGACCCTGGCCCTGTCCGCGGTCTCCGCCGCGGCCGCGGCGGCGGCGGCGCCGTCGGCGGCCGCCCTCGCGCGCCTCGCCCGGCTGACCCGGCTGGCCGGGCTGAACGGGCGCTCCGGGAACGGCGGGGAGGCCGGAGGCGGGAGCCTCGGGCGCCGGTGCGGCCGACGTCGAGCCCTCGGCGATCGCCTCAGGCGTCTCGTCGTCGTCCTCGTCCTCGTCGCCGTCGTCGTCCGCGTCGTCGGCGTCTTCGGCGTCCGCCTGGACCGCGGTCTCAGGCGCGTTCTCGGAACCCGGCTCGGAGTCGGGCTCCGCATCGGCTTCCTCGGCGGCCTGAGGCACGTCGCGATCGGCCTCGACGGGGCCGTCGGCGCGCGGGTACAGATCCTCGCGGGCCGGCACCTCGACGACCGGCGCCGGCGTCGGCGTCGGCGCCGCCGCTTCGACGACGGCGGGCTCGGGCGCCTTGGTTTCGACGACAGTCGGCTCGGGCGCCGATATCGTGCGCTGAGACGCCGCGGCGTCAGCCGCGGCCGCACCCGGCGTCGAGTCGTCCGTCACGCGGACGGGCTCGATGCGAGGCTTCGGCTGGGAATCGTTTTCGTTGGACACGGTGTATCTCCGGTTAAAGCAGCGCGTATCTCCGCGCGTAGATGTTGGCGACGATGCCGAGCGTCCACAAGGTGACGAGGAGGCTCGAGCCGCCGTAGGAAACGAGAGGCAAAGGCACGCCGGCGACGGGCATGAGGCCCACGCACATGCCGACGTTGAGGACGAGCTGGAACGCCAAGGTCGATGCGAGTCCGGCGCAGACGAGGTAGCCGTAGCGGTCGCGCGCCAGACGCGCGGCCGAGACGATGCGCCACAGCACGATCATGTACAGGCCGAGGATCAGGGACGTGCCCCAGAATCCCATCTCCTCGCCGAGGTTCGCGAAGACGAAGTCGGTGTGGCGCTCGGGAAGAAAGCCGAGCTGGGACTGGGTGCCCGAGAACAGGCCCTTGCCCCACATGCCGCCCGAGCCCAGCGCGATCTGCGACTGGATGACGTTGTACGCCGCGCCCTGCACGTCGGACTGCGGGGCGATCCACGCGACGAAGCGGTTGCGCTGGTAGCCCTTGAGGTGCTTGTGGACGACGATGCCGGCGAGCAGGGCGGCCGACAGCAGGATCGGAATCGCGGCGAACGCGGCGGGCTTGACCTGCACGCGCATCCAGCTCGAGACGCGCCAGGCGAGCAGGCCGAGCGCGCAGAATAAAAGAATCGCGGCGACCGTCGCGAACCCCATCCGCGAGGTCGCGAGGATCATGCCGGGCAGGCTGTGCGCCGCCGCGTCGGGCCAGCGGATCTGGCAGACGGTGTAGATCAGGGGCACCGAGATCGTGAGGCCGCCGAAGCCGAACACGGCGACGAGCTGGAACATGTCGATGCCCGCCGCGAACATCATCCCGAAGATCGCGGGCACGAAGGTCAGGAAGGTCGAGAAGTCCGGCTGCTTGAGCACGAGCGCCATGACGGGCGCGCAGATCGCCAGGCCGGTGAGAAGGGTCGACAGGTCTCCGATGCGGCGCGCGCGTCGGTCGAGGAAGTCGGCCAGCGCCAGCACGACGAGCGTGCGCGCCATCTCCGCCGGCTGGAAGCTGAAGCCGAACAGGTGGACCCACGAGCGCTGGCCGCGCGAGATCTTGCCGAGGATCAAGGTCGCCGCGACGATCACGATCGCGGTGGCGTAGACGAACTTGCTCTGGTCCTGGAACACCTGGTAGTTGAAGGCGAGCGTGAGCGTGAAGAGCGTGATGCCGAGCGTCAGGGCGATGAAGTGCTTCTGCAGAATGGCCGAGTACATGGGCGTCGTGCTCGCCGCCGAGAGCATCGCCAGCGAGCCCGCGATCACGAGGCCGGCGACGGCGGCGACGTACGTCCAGTCGACGCGCCCGGAGAGGCCCGACTGAGCGCGCACGGCGCGCACCATCGTCATGGCCGCCTCCCGGCGGGCAGCAGCGGCGCGGGCGTCAGCGCGGGCACGGGCGCGGGCGGCGGCGCGGGCTTGGCGGCGGCGGGGTCGGCGATGCCGAAGTGCGCCATGATCATGCGCTTGGCGACGGGCGCGGCGGCCGCGGCGCCGTGGCCGCCGTTCTCGACGAGGACGGCGACCGCGATCGAGGCCGGCTCGCCGGGGCGGGCGGCGTAGGTGATGAACCAGGCGTGGTCCTCGCCGTGCGGGTTCTGGGCGGTCCCGGTCTTGCCGGCGACGAGGATGCCGGGCACGCGCGCGCTGGCGCCCGTTCCGGATGAGACCGTGACCTCGAGCGCTCGTTGGACGAGATTCCAGGCCTCCTCCTTCGCGGTGACCAGGCCGAGCCGCTCGGACGGCTTGACGGCGTCGGGGCGTCCGTCGGTGTAGACGATCTTTTGAATATAGCGCGGCCGCCACACGCTGCCGCGGTTGGACAGCGCGGCGGCGACGATGGCCATCTGCAGCGGAGTGACGGTCAGCTCGCCCTGGCCGATGGAGAGGTTGAGCGTGTCTCCGTCGTACCAGGATTTCCCCGCCTTCTTGCGCGTCTCGGGGCCGAAGAGGTGGCCGCCTTTTTCGCCGCGCATCGGGATGTTTGTCTTCGCGCCGAGGCCGAAGGCGCGCGCGTAGCGTTCGATCGACGCGGCGCCCGTCTTGAGGCCGAGCGTGTAGAAGTAGACGTTGCACGACTTCGCCAGGCCCAGGTACCAGGACAGGCGGCCGTGTCCCTTCTTCTCGTCGCAGAGGAACGTGCGCGGGCCGAGATCGTAATGGCCGGGGCAGTACACGTGCTCTTCGGGGTTGACGCGGCCGTCCTGGAACGCGGCCAGGCCCGCGATGGGCTTGAACGTCGAGCCGGGCGGGTAGGCGCCGGAGATCGCGTTGTTGAACTCGGAGAGGTCCGAAATCGTCGACTTCACCTCGTTGGGGTCGGTCGAGAGGAAGGCGTTCGGATCGAAGTCCGGCTGCGAGCTCATCGCGAGCAGGTCCCCGTTGCGCGGATCGATCGCCACGGCGGCGCCGCGGCCCGTCACCGACGCGCGCAGGCCCTCGTCGGCGGCGCGCTGGACGGCGGCGTCGATCGTGAGGTGCACGTTGCTGCCGGCCTCGAAGGGTATCTTGTCGATGACGCGCTTGAGGCGCCCCTGGGCGTCGACCTCCATGCGCAGGCCGCCGTCGCGGCCGCGCAGCTCGTCTTCGAAGATGCGCTCGAGGCCGATGCGGCCGATGCGCGAGTCGACCCGGTAGCCCTTCGGCTTGCGCTCGCGCCACTCGCGCGAGCTCATCTTGCCCATGTAGCCGAGCAGGTGGGAGGCGAAGCGTCCGAAGGGGTACCAGCGCCGCGCCTCGACGACCAGGTCGACGCCGGGGTAGATCGTCTTGAGCTCCGAGAGGCGGAACATCGTCTGCGCGGGAAGGTTTTCGGCGAGGCGGACCGCGCTCTCTTCGCGGACGGCCTGCTCGAGCTTCTCGAGAAGCTCCTCGGGGTCGCGGGACAGCTGGCGGCCGAGCTCCTCGGCGAGAGGGTGCAGGTCCTGGCGGCGCCGGTCCTTGCCCGGCAGGAAGATCAGCGAGAAGGCCGGCGCGTTCGTCGCGACGGGCACGCCGTGCCGGTCGTAGATGCGGCCGCGCGGCGCGTTCTGATGGATCATCTGCGAGCGGTTGCGCTCGGCGGCCTGCCGCCACTCGGCGGCCTGCACGAGCTGCATCTGCGCCAGGCGCAGGCCCAGCACGAGGCCCGCGGCCGCGATCACATACCAGAGGATCTCGAGGCGCTCGACGGGGACGGCGCCGCCGCGGCTCATGTCAGCGTTCCCCCCGCGCGTCCCAGACGACCGCCGCGACGGTGACCGCGACGGCGTTGAGGACGGGCGTCAGCAGCAGCGGCATCCAGCCCGGAGACTCGAAGCTCTTCGTGAAGACGAGCCCGAGCAGGCCGTGGCCGAGGAACGCGGCGTACGTGAACAGGAAGGTCGTCGCGGCCAGCGGCCCGACGGCGCGCAGGTCGATCTGGCGGCGCGCGACGCCGACGAAATAGGCGGCCAAAGTCAGCACGAGCGCGCTCGCGCCGAAGAGCTCGGCGCGCGCGACGTCGAGATAGAGCCCCCAGCCGAAGCCGATCAGCATGCCGGCGACGGGGCCGCGGCGCGCGGCGATGAGCACGGTGAGCGCGAGCAGGAACTGCGGGGCCGCGCCCCAGTACGAGAAGTGGGTGTTCCACCACCATTGCCCGAGCATCGCGAGCACGAAGAGGATCAAGCCGCGCAGCGCCGAGATCATCGCGCCGCCTCCGGATCAAGGGCCGGGGCGGGCGCCGCCGGCGTCTCGACGGGCGCCGCCTTGCGGCGGCGCGGTTTAGCCGCGGCCGTGGAGACCGCGACCTCGGCCGGCGCCGGCTCGGGCGCCGCCGCGTGCTGCGGCGCCGGCGGCGGAACGTAGGCCGGCGGCTTGGCCTCGCCCTCCGGCGCCTTCGCGCGCAGGATCATGAGCTCCTGCAGGGACGAGGCGTCGGCGGCGGGCTCGATCTCGACGGACTGGAACGTGAGAAAGGGATCCCGTGGATTGACGCGCGCGACGCGGCCGATCAGAACGTCGGGCGGGAACGTCGCCGACGTCGGCGAGGTGTAGGCGGAATCCCCCGTGGACAGCTGAACCTCGGCGTTCAGGTAGTTCATGCGCAGGCGCGGGCCGTCCTGACCCTGCACGAGGCCTTCGAGCGTGCCCGAGGACAGGTACGAGGCCACCGAGGCCCCTTCGTCGGTGAGCAGGAGCACGATCGCGGTCTTCTCGCGCACGTCGACGACGCGGCCGACGGCCACGAGCTGGCCGCCGCGCGGCCCGAGCACGGGGTCGTTGAGAGAAACGCCCCGGTCGGCGCCGGCGTCGACGACGAGGCTGCGGTACCAGTGGACGGGGTCGCGCTCCATGACGTGCGCCCAGGCGGGCGAACGCGAGCCCGGCGCCTTGAGCGCGAGCGAGCGGCGCAGGCGCTCGTTCTCGAGCGACAGAGCCTCGACCGTCGTCTTGACCCATTGGCCCTGGCGCAGTTCGGCGCGCAGCGCCTCGTTTTCGATGTCGGCCTGCAGGAGGCGGCGCGTGCGCTCCGGGGCGCCGGCCAGGCGCGCGTAACCCGCCTCGCCGTGATAGGCCAGGGGGTCGAGCAGATACCCCGTCGCCGCCTTGAACGACCGCACCGGGGTCGAGAGCGGCAGCGACAGAAGCAGCAGCGACAGCGCCGAGAGGGCGCCGAGAACGAAGTTCGCTATGCGCGTTTCGCGTTGCATGTCCGACCGCGCCCTATGGCGCGGCAGTTGGACGACGACTTCTACACGGAGGCGGGACGACCGCTCTTACGAGCGATCTCGATAGGACGTGACGAAGTCCGGGCGCCGATCGTCGATATGATCGAGCTCCTCGAGGAACTTCCCCGTCCCGAGCGCAACGCAGCTCAAGGGGTCCGCGGCACGATGCACGGGCAGCTCGGTCTCCTGCCGGATGAGGTCGGGTAGACCTCTCAGCAAGGATCCGCCGCCCGCGAGCATGATTCCGCGGTCCACCAAATCCGCAGCCAATTCCGCCGGAGTCTCCTCCAGCGTGTTCTTGATCACGTCGAGGATGAGCTGCACCGGCTCCATGAGAGACTGGCGCACCTCTTCCGACGTGATCAAGACCGTCTTCGGCAAACCGGTGGCCTGATCACGGCCCTTCACTTCCATGGTCTTCTCTTCCTTCAGAGGGAAGACCGATCCGATCTGAATCTTGACTTCCTCGGCGGTGGTCTCGCCGATGAGGAGGTTGTACTTGCGTCTAAAGTGCATGATGACGGCTTCGTCCATCTCGTCGCCGGCGATGTCGAGCGACTTGGAGACGACGAGTCCGCCGAGCGAGATGACCGCGGCCTCCGTCGTGCCGCCGCCGATGTCGACGATGAAATTGCCGTGCGGCTCGGAGATCGGAAGATCGGCGCCGATCGCGGCGGCCATGGGCTCCTCGATCAGGTACACGCGCCGGGCGCCGGCCTGCTCCGCCGACTCCTGCACGGCGCGCCGCTCGACTTCCGTGATGCCCGAAGGGATGCCGATGACGACGCGCGGATGAAGCAACGAGCGGCGGTTGTGCACCTTGCGGATGAAGTACTTGATCATCTCCTGCGTGACTTCGAAGTCGGCGATGACTCCGTTGCGCAGGGGCGCACCGCGATGATCGACGCCGGCGTGCGGCCGAGCATGCGCTTGGCCTCGGCGCCGATCGCGAGCACGCGGCGCGTCTCGCGGTCGATCGCGACGACCGACGGCTCTCTCAGCACGATTCCCTGACCCTTCACATAGACGAGGGTGTTGGCGGTCCCCAGGTCGATGCCCATGTCGTTCGAGAACAGGCTGAAGAGGAAGTCGAGCATTACGGCTCCTTTTACCTTATTTAAGGTACTTCTTAGGAGACGAGCATGATCAGGCCGAGCTTGGCGTTGTCGCCGATGCGGGGCGCGATCTTGAGGATCCGGGTGTAGCCGCCGGGGCGCTGCGCGTAACGGGGCGCGATCACCTCGAACAGCTTCTTGTAGACCACCTTGTCGTGGATCTGGCGGCGCACCATGAAGTGCTCGCCTTTCTTCGCGTTGGTGATGAGCTTCTCCGCGTACGGCCGGAGCTCCTTCGCCTTCGCGATCGTGGTTTCGATGCGCTCGTGCTTGAACAGGCTGGTGGCCATGTTCCGCAGCAGCGCGCGGCGATGCGAGCTGGTGATGCCGAGCTGACGACGACCGAGAGCTTTAGACGCCATAAATTAAATCCTCTTGTTTATCCGAGCTGTCCGACCTGCATCCCGAGGGACAGTCCCATGTCCTTCAGGCGATCCTTGATCTCGTCGAGGGACTTCTTGCCGAAGTTCTTGACGGCCAGAAGCTCCTCGTCGCGCTTGCCGACGAGCTCGCCGATCGTGCGGATGCGGGCGACCTTGAGGCAGTTGGACGCGCGGGAGGACAGCTCGATCATCTCGATCGGCTGGTTGAGGATCTCGCGCAGCTTCGGGTCGAGGCCCGCGAGCGAGACGGCGCCCTCGGACGACGAACCGCCCTCGAGGCCGGCGGCGGCGGCCTCGGCCGCCTGCTCCTCCTCGGGGATGAAGATGTTGAGAGACTCGCGCAGCAGCTTCGAGGACTGAATCAGCGCCTCGGCCGGGTTGAGCGAGCCGTCCGTCCAGATCTCGAGGATCAGGCGGTCGTAGTCCGTGACCTGGCCGACGCGCGCGTTCTCCACGTCGTAGTGGACCTTGACGACCGGCGAGAACAGCGCGTCGACGGGCAGGAAGCCCGCGGCCCACTGGTTCTGCTGGCGGAGCTCCTCGGCGGGAACGTAGCCGCGGCCCTTGGAGACTTCGATCTCCATGTCGATCTTGCCGCCGGCCTCGAGGTGCGCGATGACGAGGTCCTTGTTGACCACCTCGACGTTCGCGTTGCCCTGGACGTCCTTGGCCGTCACGACGCCTTCCTTGGACACCGACAGGTACACCGTCTCGGGGCCGTTGGAGAAGAGCTTGACGCGCAGCTTCTTGAGGTTGAGCAGGATGTTCATGACATCCTCCTTCACGCCCGGAAGCGCCTGGTACTCGTGCGTCGCCTTCTCGATGCGGACCGCGGTGACCGCGGCGCCCTCGAGCGACGAGAGCAGAACGCGGCGCAGCGCGTTGCCCACCGTGTGCCCGTAGCCGCGCTCGTACGGCTCGGCGACGAACTTGGCGTAGCTGTCCGACATCGACTTCTCGTCGACGGACAGCTTCTGCGGCAGGATCAGCTCTTTATAGGCCATGGTAATTTTTCTCCGGAATCTTTAGCGCGAGTAGAATTCGATGATCAGCTGCATGTTGATGGACTGGTCCATCTCGCCCTTCTCGGGGAGGCGGTTGACCGTTCCCTTGAAGGCCGCGTCCTCGCGGACGAGCCAGGCCGGGACGGGCCGCTTCTCGAGCATGGCGAGCGTCGCCATCTGGCGGGAATGAGCCTTGTCCTTGATCTCGATGCGGTCGCCCGCGTCGACGGCGTAGCTCGGGATGTTGACCTTCTGCCCGTTGACGAGCACGTGGCCGTGGCCGACGAGCTGCCGGCCGTGCGGGCGGCTGCGCGCGAAGCCGAGCTGGTAGATCACGCTGTCGAGGCGCGTCTCCAGGATCTGCACGAAGCGCTCGCCGGTCGAGCCGGGAGACTTCTTCGCCTTGTCGAAGGCGCGGCGGAACTGCTTCTCGAGCAGGCCGTACATGTAGCGAAGCTTCTGCTTCTCGGCGAGGCCGATCGAGTGCTTCGACGGCTTGCCGCGCTTCGGCTTCGGGCCGTGCATGCCCGGGGGCACGTTGCGCTTCTCGAGCGACTTCGGAGAGCCGATGATCGGCTGGCCGAAACGGCGGGTGATGCGGTCCTTCGGTCCGGTGTATCGCGCCATGGGACTAGACTCTCCTCGCCTTCGGCGGGCGGCAGCCGTTGTGCGGCATCGGCGTGACGTCCTTGAGGCTGATGACCATCAAACCGGCGGAGCCGAGCGACCGGACCGCGGTTTCGCGGCCCGGGCCGGGGCCCTTGATGAAGACCGCGACCTGCTTGACGCCGAGCTGGACGGCCTTGTCGGCGACTTTCTTGGCGGTGACGCCCGCGGCGAAGGGCGTGCCCTTCTTGGTGCCGCGGAAGCCGGAGCCGCCGGCCGTCGCCCAGGCGAGGACGTCGCCGCGGTCGTCGGTCAGGGACACGATCGTGTTGTTGAAGGAGCACTGGATGTGGACCTTCGCGAAGGACAGGGACTTCCAGGCCTTCTTTCGGGGAGCCGCGGAAGGCGCTGCCTTCGCCGCGGCGGGGGTCGTTTTTTCGTCGGACATATCTTTCTCCTAAATCCTTACGCCTTGCCCGTGGGCGAAGCCGACTTGCCCACGCCGACCGTCTTGCGGCGGCCGCGGCGGGTGCGGGCGTTGGTCTTCGTGCGCTGACCGCGCGCCGGCAGGCTGCGGCGATGGCGATGGCCGCGGTACGAGCCGATCTCGGTCAGGCGGGAGATGTTCGCCTGCTGCTCGCGGCGAAGGTCTCCTTCCACCTTGAAATCCTTGGTGAGCAGGTTGTTGATGAGCACGACCTGCTCCTCGGTCAGGTCCTTGACCCGGGTGTCGGGCTTCACCGATCCGCTGAGCTTCTCGAGCACGCTCTTCGCGCGGGTCTCGCCCACGCCGTAGAGGTACTGGAGCGCCACGTCGATTCGCTTGTTCTTGGGAAGATCCACGCCTGCCACACGCGCCATACTTGTTATCTCCTGGTATGCTTACCGAAAAAATCTAGCCCTGCCGCTGCTTGTGCTTCGGGTTCGAGCACAGGACGCGGATGACCCCGTTTCTCTTGACGATCTTGCACTTCTGGCAAATCGGCTTCACGCTCGCGCGAACTTTCATGTCTTTACTCCCGGTAGGTGATGCGTCCCCGCGTCAGGTCGTAAGGGGACAGCTCGATGCGGACTTTGTCTCCGGGCAGGATCTTGATGTAGTGCATCCGCATCTTGCCGGAGATGTGGGCCAGAACGACCTTGGACGGCGCGATCTCGACGCGGAACATCGCGTTCGGCAGCGCCTCCAGGATCCGGCCTTCGACTTCGATCTTCTCTTCTTTGGTCATGCTCAAATTGTTCAGGCTTTCGACGGCAGCGTCAGGATGTCGAAGCCCGTTTCGGTCACCGCGACGGTATGCTCGAAGTGCGCGGACAGCTTGCCGTCCTTGGTCACCGCCGTCCAGCCGTCGGACAGCGTCGCGACCTCGGGGCCGCCCATGTTGACCATGGGCTCGATGGCGATCGTCATGCCGGCCTTCAGGCGCAGGCCGTGGCCGGGCTTGCCGTAGTTCGGCACCGCCGGCTCCTCGTGCAGCGCGCGGCCGATGCCGTGGCCGACGAACTCGCGGACGAGCGAATAGCCGTGGGACTGCGCGTGCGACTGGACCGCCCAGCCGATGTCGCCGAGGCGGCAGCCGGCCTTGATCTGCTCGATGCCCTTCTCGAGGGACTCGCGCGTGACCGTGATCAGCTTCTGGGCCTCGGGCGTGATCGCGCCGACGGGCACGGTGCGCGCGGAGTCCGCGAACCAGCCGTCGACGACGCAGCCGAAGTCGAGC
This sequence comes from Elusimicrobiota bacterium, assembly GCA_023213235.1. Taxonomy (GTDB): domain Bacteria; phylum Elusimicrobiota; class Elusimicrobia; order UBA1565; family UBA9628; genus GWA2-66-18. The sequence goes on from CP096137.1 coordinate 3,508,413, forward strand.
CCGACGATGTCCCCATCCTTGAGAGCGCGCTCCTTGCTCGGGATGCCGTGGACGACCTCGGAGTTGATCGAGACGCAGATGACGCCCGGGAAGCCGTGGTAGTTCAGGAACGCCGGCTTGGCGCCGCGCTTCTTGAGCTCCTCGCGGCAGACCGCGTCGATGTCGCCGGTGGTCATGCCCGCGCGGACCTGGCCGGTGAGCAGCACGAGGATGTCGGCGACGATCGCGCCGCCGGCGCGCATCGTCGCGATCTCCGCGGGGCTCTTGACCTCGACGTTCTTCTGCATGAGCATCTCAGCGGGCCGCCTTGGTCGACTCGATGACGGCCGACAGCGCGGCCTCCACCTTGTCCGGGGTCTGGGCGGCGTCCACCTCGTGGAAGGCCGCCTCGGCCTTGTAGTAGGCGACGAGCGGGTGCGTCAGATCCTCGAACACCATGAGGCGCTTGGCCGCGGTGGCCTCGGAGTCGTCGTCGCGCTGCACGACCTTCGCCGAGCACTTGTCGCACACGCCCTCGACGGCGGTGGGGCGGGAGATGACGTTGTAGACCTCGCCGCAGCCGGTGCAGGTGCGGCGGGACGCCATGCGCTTGATCGCCTCCTCCTTCTGGAGGGTCAGGTACACGACGAGGTCGACGGAGGACTTCATGCGCTTGAGCATCTCGTCGAGGCCCTGCGCCTGCTCGAGCGTGCGCGGGAAGCCGTCGAGGAGATACTTGCCGCCGGACTCGAGCCGGCCCGCGACCATCTCGATGACGATCGAATCGGGCACGAGCTTGCCGGCCTTGAGATAGTCCTGCGCCTTCTGGCCGACGGCGCTCTGCGCCGCGATCTCGGCGCGGAAGATGTCGCCCGTGGCGAGATGCTGGAAGCCGAACTTCTCGGCCAGGCGCTTGGACTGCGTGCCTTTGCCGGAGCCCGGGGAGCCGAGCAGGATCACGATCACTGCGACACCCCGCTGCCGACGTTGAACCAGCGTCCCTGGATGCGGCCCTTCTTCAGGAAGCCCTCGTAGTGCCGCATGATCAGGTGCGCCTCGAGCTGGCCCATCGTGTCGAGCGCGACGCCGACGGCGATGAGCAGGGACGTGCCGCCGAAGAAGAACGGGACGCTGAACTCGCGCTTCATGACGTCGGGCATCACCGCGATGATCGCGACGAACAGCGCGCCGCCGAGGTGATGCGCTCCAGGATCCACTCGATGTGCTTGGCGGTCGGTTCACCGGGCCGAATTCCCGGTATAAAACCGCCGGACTTCTTCATGTTCTCCGCCAGGTCGACCGGGTTGATCGAGACCGAGTTGTAGAAGTAGCAGAAGAAGATGATGAGGCCCGCGTAGACGGCGTCGTAGATGTAGTTGCCGCCCTGGAAGAACTGCATGAAGCCCTCGTTGCGCGAGGACTCGGGCATGAAGGTCGCGATCGTGATCGGCACCGAGAGCAGCGAGAGCGCGAAGATGACGGCGATGACGCCGCTCTGATCCACTTTGAGCGGCAGATAGCTCTGAGAGCCGCCGTACATCTTGCGGCCGACCATGCGCTTGGCGTACTGGACCGGGATCTTGCGCTGGGCGGTCTCGACCCAGACGACGGAGATGATGACGGCGGCGAGCGCGGCGACGATCGCGATCGCGGCGAACAGGTTGATCTCCTCGAGGCGGACGAGCTCGAAGAGGCTGTAGGCGGCGGCCGGGATGCTTTCGACGATGCCGGTGAAGATCAGGAGCGACACGCCGTTGCCGATGCCCTGCTCGGTCATCTGCTCGCCGAGCCACATGACGAAGATCGTGCCGGCGGTCATCGTCAGCACGGTGACGCAGTAGAAGGGCCAGCCCGGTTCGATGACGGTGGGCATGCCGCCCGGCGCCTGCATCTGCGTGATCGCGATCGTCAGGCCGAAGCTCTGGAAGACCGCGAGGAACAGCGTGAGGTAGCGGGTGTAGCTGTTGAGCTTGCGGCGGCCGAGCTCGCCGTCCTTGGCGAGGCGGTCGAGCGCGGGGATCACGTGCGCGCCCTGCAGCAGGCTCATGATGATCGAGGCGTTGATGTACGGGACGACGCCCATCGAGAAGATCGAGAAGCGACCGAGGGCGCCGCCCGAGAAGGTATTGAGGAAGCCGAGCAGGCTGCTCTGCTGGGCGTTGAAGATCGCCCGGATGGCGTCGCCGTTGACGCCCGGGATCGGGATCGCCGCGCCGATCCGGAACACCGCGATCGCGCCCAAAGTGAAGAGGACGCGCTTGCGGAGTTCGGGAACGTCGAAGATGTCGGCGAGACCGCGCATCGTCAGGCGGCCTTCACGACTTCGGCCTTGCCGCCGGCCTTCTCGATCTTTTCCTTCGCGCCCGCGGAGAAGCCGTGCGCGCTGACCTTGATGGCGCGCTTGAGCTCGCCGTCGGCCAGGATCTTGACGGGCTTGCGGCCCTTGATGAGGTTGTGGATGCGCAGGTCCTCGATCGTGATCTCGGCCTTGTTCTTGAAGACGCGGTCGAGCGTGCCGAGGTCGATGACCTGGTAGACGACCTTGAACAGGCCGTTGGTGAAGCCGCGCTTGGGGATGCGGCGGAGCAGCGGCGTCTGGCCGCCTTCGAAGCCGACGAGCTTGCCGTCGCCGGAGCGCGAGCGCTGGCCCTTCTGTCCGCGCGTGGCGGTCTGGCCGGTGCCGGAGCCCTCGCCCATGCCGAGGCGGATCGGGCGGCGGCGCGAGCCGGGGACGGGCTCGAGGTTGCCGAGAGTGATGCGTTCCTGCTGCGCGACGGGGGTCTTGGTCTTGGCCACTTTATTTTCCACGGAGCTTGATGATGTCTTCCTTCGTGCGAAGGAGCTTGAGGGCCTCGAACGTCGCGCCGACCATGTTGAAGGCGTTCGACGAGCCGAGGCTCTTGGTGAGGACGTTCTTGACGCCGGCGGCCTCGAGGACCGCGCGGACGCCGCCGCCGGCGATGACGCCGGTGCCGGGGGTCGCGGGCTTCATCCAGACCTTCGCCGAGCCGAACTTGGCGACGATCTCGTGCGGGATGGTGCCCTCGGGAACGATCGGGAACGTGATGAGAGCCTTGCGCGCCGACGCGTTGCCCTTCAGGATGGCGGCCTGGACGTCCTTGGCCTTGCCCATGCCGTAGCCGACCTTGCCGGCCGCGTCGCCGACGACGACGAGCGCGGAGAACGAGAAGCGCTTGCCGCCTTTGACGACCTTGGCCACGCGGTTGATCGTGACGACGGTCTCCTTGAAGCCGCCTTCCTCGCGCGGGTTGTCGCGCCGGCGGCCTCCGCCGCGGGGTCCGCCTCGGCCGCGGTCGCCGCCGCGCTCTCCGCCGCGCTCCGGGCGCTCGGCGGCCGGGGGCACGACGGGCTGGGTCGGAACGGCGGGGGCGGGAGTCGTCGTCGTCGTATCGGTGCTCATCTAAATCTCCGTTAGAACTCGAGGCCGGCGGCGCGAGCCGCGTCGGCGAGGGCCTTGATGCGGCCGTGGTACACGTACTGGCCGCGGTCGAAGGTGACCTTCTTGACGCCGGCCTTCACGGCCTTCGCCGCGACGGACTCGCCGACCTTCTTGGCCGCGTCGACGCTCTGGTGAGACTTGAGCGCCTTGCGAAGCTCGGGGTCGAGCGACGAAGCCGCGGCGAGCGTGACGCCCTTCGCGTCGTCGATGACCTGCGCGTAGATGTACTTGAGGCTGCGGTGCACCGTCAGGCGCGGCCGCTCCCCGCGGTGCTCGAACAGGCGCTTGCGCGTCGCCTGCTTTCTGAATTCGGCCCGAACCCACTTGTTCTTCATTTACTTCTTGCCTCCGGCTCCGGCGCTGGCGCCGGCGGCGGTCTTGCCCGCCTTCTTGCGGACGTACTCGCCCTGATAGCGGATGCCCGTTCCCTTATAAGGCTCGGGCTTGCGCAGCTCGCGGATGTCCGCGGCCACGGCGCCGACCTGGTCCTTGTTGACGCCGGACACGGTCAGCACGGTCTTCTTCGGATCGAGGGTCAGCGTCACGCCCTTGGGCGCGTCGTAGATCACGGGGTGCGACTTGCCGATCGCGAGCGTCAGCTTCTGGCCGACGACCTCGCCGCGGAAGCCGAGGCCGTGGATCTCGAGAACCTTCGCGTAGCCGACGGCGACGCCGTGAACGAGGTTGTTCAGGCGCGCGCGCGTCATGCCCCAGATCGCGGAGGCGTCGCGGGCGACGGTGATGTCCGAGGAGAGGATGATCGCGCCGTCCTTGATCTCGGCCTTGACGTAGGAGTGCATCGTCTCCTTGAGCTCCCCTTTGGGGCCCTTGGCGACGACCGTCGAGCCTTCCAGCTTGACCTGGACGCCCTGCGGGATGACGACCGGCTGCTTACCGATTCGGGACATGATTGATTACCAGACCTGGCAGAGGATTTCCCCGCCGACCTTCTTTTCCTTCGCCGCCTCGCCCGTCATGATGCCCTGAGACGTCGAGAGGATCGTGACCGCGAAGCCGCCGCGCGACTTGGGGATGTCGTCGTGCGGGCGGTAGATGCGCAGGCCGGGCTTCGACACGCGCTTGATGCCGCGGATGACCGCTTCCTTCGTCGGCGAGTACTTCAGGAACACGCGGATCGTGCCGCGCTTGTTCGTCCCGTTGTACAGCGTCTTGAAGTTGGCGATGAAGCCCTCCTCTTTCAGGACGCGGACGACCTCCATCTTCATCTTCGACATCGGGACGTCGACGCGGTCCTTCTGGCGGATGTTGGAGTTGCGGATGCGGGTCAGCAGGTCGGAGATAGGATCCATGATTATTTTACCAGGAGGACTTCTTGATGCCCGGGAGTAGGCCGTTGTGGGCCATCTTCCGGAAGCACATGCGGCAGAGGCCGAAGTCGCGGTAGAACGCGCGAGGACGGCCGCAGATCTGGCAGCGGTTGCGGTGCCGGGTGGAGAATTTGGGCGCCTTCGTCATCTTGGCGCGCCACGCGGTAGTAGCCATGTCTTAGTTTCTCCCCTTTTTGGCGGCCTGCTCCTTCTTGAAGGGCATGCCGAGCTCCTTCAGAAGGGCGAGGCTGAGATCGTCGCTGCCGCCGCCGATGACGAACGAGATGTTCATGCCGCGCTGCTTGGTCACGCGGTCGGTCTTGATCTCAGGAAAAATGAGCTGTTCTTTCAGCCCGAGATTGAAGTTGCCGGAGCCGTCGAAGCCCTTCGGCTCCAGACCCTGGAAGTCGCGGATGCGCGGGATCGAGACCGCGATCAGGCGGTCCAGGAACTCCCACATGCGGTCGCCGCGCAGCGTCACGCGCACGCCGATCGGCATGCCCTGGCGCAGCTTGAAGTTCGAGATCGACTTCGAGGCCTTGCGGACCTGCGGCCACTGGCCGGTGATCAGCGCGAGCTCCTCGCGGGCGGTGTCGAGCATCTGCACGTTGTCGCGCGCCTCGGAGACGCCGACGTTGAGCACGATCTTGCGCAGGCTCGGAACCTGGTGCGGGTTCGTGAGGCCGTGCTTCTCCATGAGCTCGGAAACGACGGTCTCGCGGTAGTAGGTCTTCAGGCGCGGGACGGGGTGCTCCGCCTCGCGGCCGTCGGCGTTCAGCTCGAACGCGGGGCCGGCCTTGGAGGCGGCCTGCTTCTCGAGGCCCGCCTTCTTCGCGGCCTGCGCGGTCTTCGCCGCTTTGGCCTTTTCTGCGTCGGTTTTGTCAGCCATGATTGATTCTTCTCTTGGTTTAGGCGATCGTCTCGCCGGACTTCACGGCGACGCGGGTCTTGTCCCCGTTCGCGGCGATCTTGACGCGCGAGCGCGTCGGCTTGCCCGACTTCGGGTCGACGAGCATCACGTTGCAAAGCGGGATGGACGCCTCGATCTTGGAAAGGCCGCCCGGGTCCGTCTGGGTCGGCTTCTTGTGCTTGGTCACGAGGTTGATCTTCGCGATGAGCACGCGCGGCTGGGTCCAGGCGTCGCCGGCGATGAGCTCGAGCACTTCTCCGGTCTTGCCCTTCTCCTTGCCGGAGATGACGATGACCTTGTCCTTCTTCTTGATCTTCAACTTCATGACTACACGACCTCCGGGGCGAGCGAGACGATCTTGAGGAACTCCTTGTCGCGGAGCTCGCGAGCGACGGGCCCGAACACGCGGGTGCCCTTCGGCTCGTTCTTGTCGTCGATGAGGCAGGCGGCGTTGTCGTCGAAGGAGACGTGCGAGCCGTCCGCGCGGCGCAGGTTGCGCTTGACGCGCACCACGACCGCCTTGACGACCGTGCCCTTCTTCACCGCGCCGTTGGGCAGCGCGTCGACGACGGAGCAGACGATGATGTCTCCCAAGGACGCGTAGCGGCGGTAGGAGCCGCCCATCACGTGGAAGCACTGCAGGCGGCGCGCGCCGGAGTTGTCGGCGACGTTGAGCATTCCGCGAAGCTGGATCATTTTACTTGGCCTCCGCCAGGCCCTTCGGGGCGGCCTTGACGATGCGCACGATGCGCCAGCGCTTGAGCTTGGACAGCGGGCGCGTGGAGACGATCTCGACGACGTCGCCCTCGCGCGCGGTGTTGTTCTCGTCGTGCGCGTGGAACTTCTTCGACTTCGACATGATCTTCTCGTAGAACGGGTGGCGGATGGAGCGGGACACGCGGACGACGCGCGTCTTGTTCATCTTGTCGGACACCACGACGCCCTCGAGGGACTTGCGGTTGCCGCGGTCGAGTTCGACGGCGGGAGCGGGTGCGGCGGCGGTCTTCGTCACTTCGCGGCCTCCTTCACGGCAAGTCGGGTCTTGATGCGGGCGATCTCGCGGCGCAGCTCGCGCAGCTCCATCGGGTTCTTGAGCGGGGCGACGTTGTGCTGGAACTGCAGCTTCACGCGCTTGTCGAGAGCGGCCTTGAGGTCGGCGTTGAGCTCCGACGGGTTCGACGCGGTCTTCTTGTCCTGCGTCGCGGACTTGGTCTTCTTGTCGGCCATGGTATTAGATGTGCTCGCGGGCGACGAACTTGGTCAGGATCGGAAGCTTGTAGGAGGCCATCTTGAAGGCCTTCTTCGCCTCTTCGTTGGTCAGGCCGGACACCTCGAACAGCATGCGGCCGGGGCGGACGACGGCGGCCCAATGATCGGGAGCGCCCTTACCCTTACCCATGCGGGTCTCGGCGGGGTGCTTGGTGATCGCCTTGTCGGGGAAGATGCGGACCCAGAGCTTGCCGCCCTTCTTGAGGTGGCGGGAGATGGTGACGCGCGACGCCTCGATCTGGCGGGCGGTGACCCACTTCGGCTCGAGGGCCTTGAGGCCGAACTCGCCGAACGCGATAGTGACGCCGCGCTTGGCCGGACCCTTGATGCGCGGGTGGCTGTGCGGCTTGCGGTACTTGACGCGCTTGGGCATCAGCATGTTAGCGGGCCTCCGTGGCGGCCGGAGCCGGGGCGGGCGCGCCCTCGGGGGAGTCGCCGGACTCGATGGCCATGGCGGCCGCGACGAGCGCCGCCTCCTTCTTCGCCATCTGCTGCAGCTCCTTGAGCGACTTCACGAAATGCTGCTTCTTGAAGATCCAGACCTTCACGCCGATGAGGCCGGCGGACGTCATGGCCTCGGCCGTGCCGTAGTCGACGTCGGCGGCGAACGTGTGCAGGGGGACGCGGCCCTCGCGCTGCCACTCGCGGCGCGAGATCTCGGCGCCGTTGACGCGGCCGGAGATCATGACCTTGATGCCGAGCGCGCCGGACTGGATCGTGCGCTCCATCGCGCGGCGCATGGCGCGGCGGTGGGCGATGCGCTTCTCGAGCTGGACCGCGATCGAGTCCGCGACGAGGCGGGAATCGAGCTCGGGATCCTTGATCTCCATGACGTTGACGTACGTCTTGCGCGACGTCATAGCCTCAACGTTTTTCCTAAGAGCCTCGATGTCGGCGCCCTTCTTGCCGATCACGACGCCGGGGCGGGCCGTGTGGATGTTGACGCGCAGGTAGGAGCCGGCGCGCTCGATGCCGACCCAGCTGACCGCGGCCATGCGGAAGGCCTTGCGGACGAGGTTGCGGATCTTGAAGTCTTCGCCGATGAGGGCGGGAGCGTCCTTGACGGAGAACCACTTCGACTGCCAGTCGTGGATGTAGCCGAGGCGGAGCGCGTTCGGATTGATCTTGTTGCCCATTGGATTACTTCCTCTTGCCGGCGACGCGCTCGTCGGAGACGACGACCGTCAGGTGGCAGACCTTGCGCTTGAACGTGTACGCGCGGCCCTGCGGGGCCGGCAGCATGCGCTTCATGTGTCCCATCGGGCCCATCGTGGACCAGCAGGACTTGATGTAGACCTTGCTCGGGTCGACCTGGTGGCCGGCCTTCGCGGCCTGGTCGACGAGGTTCGCCGCGGCGGAGCGGACGGCCTTCGAGACCATGACCGAGCAGATGCGGGGCATCATCGGCAGGAGGCGCTCGGCCTCCAGCACGGACTTGCCGCGGATCTCCTTGAGAACCTGGCCGACCTTGCGCGTGCCGTAGCGCTGAAACCGGGAATATGCAGTAGCTTCCATTTTCTTTCTCTTTATCCGTTAAGTGAGGACTAGGTCTTGGCGTCGGCTTCCTTGTGGGTGCCGCCGTGCGCCTTGAAGAAGCGCGTGAAGGAGAACTCGCCGAGCTTGTGGCCGACCATCTGCTCGTTGACGTAGACCGGCAGGAACTTGCGGCCGTTGTGGACCGAGAAGGTGTGCCCGACGAACTCAGGCGTGATCGTGCAGCGGCGCGACCAGGTCTTGATCGGCTTCTTCTCGCCGGAGGCGTTGAGCTTCTGAATCTTCTTCAGGAGGCTCGCCTCGATGTACGGCCCTTTCTTCGTGGATCGGCTCATATCGCTGTTTCCTCTTTAGGACTTGGTCGCGCGGCGGCGATCGGAGACGATCATCCAGCCCCAGACCTTCTTCTTGTTGCGCGTCTTGAAGCCCTTCGCGAGCTGGTTCCAAGGCGAGCGCGGGTGATTGTTGCCCTTCGACTTGCCGCGGCCGCCGCCGAGCGGATGGTCGGTGGCGTTCATGGCGCCGCCGCGGACGGTCGGGCGGATGCCGAGGTGGCGGTTGCGGCCGGCCTTGCCGAGCGTGATCGTGTTGTGCTCGGAGTTGCCGACCTGGCCGATCGTCGCGTAGCAGGTGTCCGGCACCATGCGGACTTCGCCGGAGGGCATCTTGATCTGGCAGTAGCCGCCGTCCTTACCCATGATCTGGGCCTGCGTGCCGGCGGAGCGCATCATCTGCGCGCCCTTGCCCGGGTTGAGCTCGACGCAGTGGACGAACGTACCGTCGGGGATCTTGATGAGAGGCAGGGAGTTGCCGAGCTTGATCTCGGACTCGGGGCCGCTCATGACGCTGTCGCCGACCTTGAGGCCGGCGGGCTGCACGATGTAGCGCTTCTCGCCGTCGGCGTAGTTGACGAGGCAGATGCGGGCGGAGCGGTTGGGATCGTACTCGATCGAGGCGATCTTGCCCGGGACGCCGATCTTGTCGTGGCGCTTGAAGTCGATGAGGCGGTACGCGCGCTTATGGCCTCCGCCCTGGTGGCGGACCATGATCATGCCGGTGTTGTTGCGGCCGCCGGTCTTCTTGAGCGTGGAGACGAGGCTCTTCTCGGGGGTCGCCGTCGTGATGTCCGAGTAGTCCTGCGACGTCATCCCGCGGCGGGAGGGCGTGTACGGCTTGTAGGATTTGATGGGCATGACTTCCTCTTAGGCGGCGGCCGGCGCCGCGAAATCGATCTTCTGGCCCTTCGCGACCGTCACGATGGCCTTCTTCCAGTCGGGGCGGACCGCGCCGCCCTTGCCGAACCGGCGGAACTTGCCCGGGACGACCTGGGTGCGGATCTTCTCGACCTCGACCTTGAACAAGGTCTCGACGGCGCGCTTGATGTCGGTCTTCGACGCGTCGATGTCGGCCTCGAACAGGTACTGGTTGTACTTCTCCTGATTGCCCGTGCCGCGCTCCGTGAGGAGGGGCCGGACCAGGATTCCCGCGAGATTCTTTTCGGACATCGTCTTGTTCCTCAGTTCCAGCGCGCGCCGAGCTTCTCGAGCGCGGGCTGCGTGATCACGAGCTTCTTGCAGTAAAGAACCTCGTAGGCGTTGACGTCCGCGGCGAGGCGGACGGCGACGGTCGGGATGTTGCGCGTGGCCTGCGCGAGCGCCGCGTTCGGCGCGTCGAGGACGATGAGCGTCTTCCCCTCGCAGCCGAGCTTCGCCAGGGTGGCCGCGACGAGCTTCGTCTTCGGCTCCTTCAGCGTGAAGTCCTTGAGGCAGATGAGGCCGCCGTCCTGCGCGCGGGCCGAGAGGGCCTGAGCCAGCGCGAGCCGCGCCTTCTGCCGCGGGTAGTCGAGGCGCGAACCGCGGCCCATGCGCGGGCCGTGGATGATCGCGCCGTGGCGCCAGAGACCGGAGCGCGTCGAGCCGGCGCGGGCGCGGCCCGTTCCCTTCTGCTTCCACGGCTTGCGGCCGCCGCCGGACACCGTCGTGCGGCTCTTGGTGTTCGAGGTCCACGCGCGCTGGTTGGCGAGGTAGATGGTGACGAACTCGTGCAGGAACTGCTTCGACGGCTTGTGACCGAAGATCTCCTCCTTGAGGGAGACCGTTCCGGATTCCTTGCCGTTGACGTCGATGATCTTGGCGTCCATGTCTTTCTCTCCGGCCTACTTCTTGGCGCCGGGCTTCGGCGCGGCCTTGATGATGTTACCCATCTTGTCCTTCTTGACCGTCGGCGCCTTGGCCTCGGCCCGGACTTTCTTGTTCTTCACGGTCTCGGAGATCGTCACGAGACCGCCGCGCGGGCCCGGGACGGGGCCGGCGACGTAGATCAGGTTGTTCTCCGCGTCGACGGAGACGACCTCGATCTTGATCGTCGAGGTCACCTCATGGCCGGCGTGGCCGGCCATGCGCTGGCCGGGGACGACGCGGCCGAGCGAGCGGCGCGAGGCCAGCGAGCCCGGGGAGCGCTGCTTGTCGGAGGCGCCGTGCGACGCCGGCAGGCCGCGGAAGTTGTGGCGCTTCATGACGCCGGCGAAGCCGATGCCCTTGGAGACGCCCTGGACGTCGACATAGTCGCCGGTCTTGAAGATCGCGTCGACGACGACGTTCTGCCCGGCCTCGAAGCCCTTCGTGTCGGCGACGCGGATCTCGCGCACGTACTTCGCGGGGGCGGTCTTCGCGGCCTTGAACTGGCCGAGCATCGCCTTCGAGCAGGACTTGTCCTTGCGCGCGCCGAAGCCGAGCTGGAGGGCGTTGTAGCCGTCCTTCGAGTCGGCCGTCTTGACCCGGAGGATGGGGCAGGGACCGGCCTTGATGACGGTCACGCCGTAGAGATTGTTGTCCTTGGGGTGGAAGACCTGCGTCATGCCGATCTTCTCGCCCAGGATGGAGCGGAACGTCGCGGGAGCCTTGTTGGCCCCGCCTTCCGCCTTCGCTTCGCTCGTCTGCTGCTCGCTCATAGTTTTCTTCTTCCCTAATATACGGCCAAAATGACAAAAGACGGCCCTACAGCTGGAACCACCCGGAAGGGACGGTACCGCTCAGCTCTGTTTAACTAGAGCTTGATTTCGACGTCGACGCCGGCCGGCAGGTCGAGCTTCATCAGCTCGTCCACCGTCTTGGAAGTCGTCGAGTTGAGCTCGATGAGGCGCTTGTGAATGCGCATCTCGAACTGCTCGCGCGACTTCTTGTCGACGTGCGGAGACCGCAGCACGGTGTACTTCTTGATGTGCGTCGGCAACAGGATGGGGCCCGAAACGACTGCTCCCGTACGCTGGGCCGTCTCGACGATCTTGCCGACGCTGGCGTCGAGGACGCGGTGGTCGTAAGCGCGAAGCCGGATGCGAATTCTCTGCTGCGTATTGCTGGTCTCAGCCATATTATACCTTACTTTTGGATCGATTTAACGTCTTTTTTAGCCGATGATGTCGGCCACGACGCCGGCGCCGACGGTGTGGCCGCCTTCGCGGACGGCGAAGCGCAGACCCTTCTCCATCGCGATCGGCGTGATCAGCTCGCACTCGATGTCGATGTTGTCTCCCGGCATGACCATCTCGACGCCGGCCGGCAGCGTCACCGCGCCGGTCACGTCGGTCGTGCGGAAGTAGAACTGCGGGCGGTAGCCCTTGAAGAACGGCGTGTGGCGGCCGCCCTCTTCCTTGTTCAGGACGTACAGCTTCGCCTTGAACTTCTTGTGCGGCTTGATCGAACCCGGCGCGCAGATGACCTGCCCGCGCTCGATCTGAGCCTTCTCGATGCCGCGCAGCAGGATGCCGACGTTGTCGCCCGCGCGGGCGTCGTCGAGCAGCTTGCGGAACATCTCGATGCCGGTCACGACGGTCTTCTGCGTGTCCTTCAGACCGACGATCTCGACGTTGTCGCCGACCTTGACCGTGCCGCGCTCGCAGCGGCCCGTGGCCACCGTGCCGCGACCCGTGATCGAGAACACGTCCTCGACGGCCAGCAGGAACGGCTTGTCCGTCTCGCGCTTGGGCTCGGGAATGTCCTTGTCGAGCGCGTCCATGAGCGCCTGGATCGACGGCTCACCGATGGGCGACGTGTCGCCCTCGAGACCCTTCGTCGCCGAGCCGCGGATGATCGTCACCTTGTCGCCCGGGAACTCGTACTTCGAGAGCAGCTCGCGCACTTCCATCTCGACGAGCTCGACGAGGTCCTTGTCGGCCACGTCCACCTTGTTGAGGAACACCACCATGTGCGGCACGCCGACCTGGCGGGCCAGCAGCACGTGCTCGCGCGTCTGCGGCATGGGGCCGTCGGCCGCCGACACCACGAGGATCGCGCCGTCCATCTGCGCCGCGCCCGTGATCATGTTCTTGATGTAGTCCGCGTGACCGGGGCAGTCGACGTGCGCGTAATGGCGCTTGTCCGTCTCGTACTCCTGGTGGTGGACGTTGATCGTCACGCCGCGGGCCTTCTCTTCGGGCGCGTTGTCGATCTCGTCGTAGCGCTTCGCCTTGGCCAAGCCCTTCTTGGAAAGGTAGTTGGTGATGGCGGCCGTCAACGTCGTCTTGCCGTGGTCGACGTGACCGATGGTTCCGATGTTGACGTGCGGCTTGGTGCGCTCGAATTTGGCTTTGGCCATGACGATGATTCTCCTGGTGGTTCTCTAGATTAGTTAGCGCGTCGTCTTCTCGCCGGAGGCGATCGCGGCGTTGTGCTTCTCGACGATCGCCTTGAGGACGTTGTTCGGGACTTCCTCGTAGTGGCTCGGCTCCATCGTGAAGGAGGCGCGGCCCTGCGAGATGGAGCGGACGACCGTGGCGTAGCCGAACATCTCGGACAGCGGCACGGTGCACTTGACGAACTTCAAGTGGCCGCGGTCGCCCATCTCGGAGATCTTCGCGCGGCGGCTGTTGAGGTCGCCGATGACGTCGCCGGCGTACTGCTCCGGGGTCGTCGCCTCGCACTTCATGATCGGCTCGAGGATGGTCGGGCTGGCCTTCTGACAACCCGAGCGCAACGCCATGGCGCCGCAGATCTTGAACGCCATCTCGTTCGAGTCGACGTCGTGGTAGGAGCCGTCGAGCAAAGTGACTTTGATGTCGACGAGCGGGAAGCCCGCGAGCGCGCCGCCGTCCAGGGCCTCGCGCACGCCCTTCTCGACGGCCGGGATGAACTCGCGCGGGATGCGGCCCTGCTTGACGTCGTTGACGAACTCGAAGCCCTTGTTCATCGGCTGCGGCTCGATCTTGACGATGCAGTGGCCGTACTGGCCGCGGCCGCCGGACTGGCGGATGAACTTCGCCTCCTCCGTGACGGCCTTGCGGACGGTCTCGCGGTAGGCGACCTGAGGCTCGCCGACGTTCGCTTCAACCTTGAACTCGCGCTTCATGCGGTCGACGATGATGTCGAGGTGCAGCTCGCCCATGCCGGAGATGATCGTCTGGCCGGTCTCGACGTCCGTCTTGATGCGGAAGGTCTGGTCCTCTTCGCCGAGGCGGGACATCGCGTTGGCCATCTTCTCTTCGTCGGCCTTCGTCTTCGGCTCGATGGCGACGGAGATGACGGGCTCCGGGAACGTGATCTGTTCTAGAAGAACCGGCTTTTCCGGATCGCACATCGTGTAGCCGACCCGGCCGTTCTTGAGGGCCACCGTGGCGCCGATGTCGCCGGCGTAGATCTCCTTGATCTCTTCGCGCTGGTTGGCGTGCATGCGCAGGATGCGGCCGATGCGCTCCGTGTTGCGGTTGTTGCCGAACATCACGGTGTCGCCGGCCTTGAGGACGCCGGAGTAGACGCGGAAGAAGATCAGCTTGCCGACGAACGGGTCGGTCTGGATCTTGAACATCAGCGCCGAGAAGGGGTCCTTGTCGTCGGGCTTGCGGATGACTTCCTTGCCCTCGCCGAAGATGTCCAGGCCCTTGACGGGCGGGACGTCGAGCGGGGACGGCAGGAACTCGGTGACGGCGTCGAGCATGGGCTGGACGCCCTTGTTCTTGTAGGAGGACGCGCAGAGCACGGGGAAGATCTTGCACTGCAGGACGCCCTTGCGCAGCGTCGCCTTGAGCTCTTCCTGCGTGAAATTGGTCTCGCCGTTGAGGTAGCGCTCCATGAGGGCATCGTCGAACTCGACGATCTTCTCCACCATGTTCGCGCGGTACTTCTCGGCGTCTTCCTTCATGTCGGCGGGAATCTCGACTTCGTCCCACTCGGCGCCGAGCTGCTCGCCTCTCCAGACGAGGGCCTTCATCTTCACGAGATCGATGAGGCCGGCGAATTCCGTCTCCGAGCCGATCGGCAGCTGGATCGGCACCGCGTTGGCGCCGAGCATCTTGATGATCGAGTTGAACGACATGTAGAAGTCCGCGCCCAAGCGGTCCATCTTGTTGACGTACACGATGCGGGGCACGTGGTACTTGTCGGCCTGGCGCCAGACCGTCTCGGACTGGGGCTCGACGCCCTGCACGCCGTCGAAGCAGACGACCGCGCCGTCGAGCACGCGCAGCGAGCGCTCGACCTCGGCCGTGAAGTCGACGTGGCCGGGGGTGTCGATGATGTTGATCGTGAACTCGTTGTCGCCCTTCTTCCACTTGCAGAAGGTCGCCGCCGCCGTGATCGTGATGCCGCGCTCGCGCTCCTGAGGCATCCAGTCCGTCGTCGTCGCGCCGTCGTGCACCTCGCCGATCTTGTGGATGCGGCCGGTGTAGTAGAGGATGCGCTCGGTGGTGGTCGTCTTGCCGGCATCGATGTGCGCGATGATGCCGATGTTGCGGACTTTGTCGAGCGCGGTTTCTCTGGGCATTGTCTTCTCTGTTAGTGGGTTTTAATTACCAGCGGTAATGCGCGAAGGCCCGGTTGGCCTCGGCCATCTTGTGCGTGTCTTCGCGCTTCTTGAAGGCGACGCCTTCCTTCTTGTTCGCCGCGAGGATCTCCTCGGCGAGGCGCTCGGCCATCGGCTTGCCCGTCTTCGAGCGGGCCGAGTCGAGCATCCAGCGCATCGCCAGAGTCGTCGAGCGCGTCACCGCGACCTCGATCGGAACCTGGTAGGTCGCGCCGCCGACGCGGCGGGCCTTGACCTCGAGCAGCGGGCGGACGTTCTCGATGGCCTGGGTGAAGACCTCGAGCGCGGGCTGCTTCGTGCGCTCGGCGACGATGTCGAGGGCGTCGTACATCACGCGCTCGGCGGCCTGCTTGCGGCCGGCGTGGTCGAGCTTGTTGATCAGGCGGGAGACGAGCACCGACTTATAGCGGTAGTCCGCGGGAGGCGGAGGGCGGCGGTCTCGGGGGCGAAGTCCTTTGCGGGGCATATTCTATATTCCTCTCAGATTTTTACTTGGCGGCCGGCTTCGGGCGCTTCGCGCCGTAGAGCGAGCGGCCCTGCTTGCGGCCGTCGACGCCGGAGGCGTCGAGGACGCCGCGCAGGATGTGATAGCGCACGCCGGGCAGGTCCTTGACGCGGCCGCCGCGGATCATGACGATCGAGTGCTCCTGCAGGTTGTGGCCGACGCCGGGGATGTAGCCGGTGACCTCGATTCCGTTCGTCAGCTTGATGCGCGCGATCTTGCGCAGGGCCGAGTTCGGCTTCTTCGGGGTCGTGGTCTTCACCAGCGTGCAGACGCCGCGCTTCTGCGGGCAGTGCTGCAGGGCCGGAGCCTTGGGGCGCGTCCGCTTCTTCGTGCGGCCGTGCCGGATGAGCTGACTGATCGTAGGCATGACTATGTATCTCCTTAAGACGCGGCCGCCGCCGCGGACTGCGAGGCGAGCTCGATGAGTTTTTCGCGAGCCTGAAGGCCCGTGCCGGCCGGAATCATATGGCCGATGATGACGTTTTCCTTCAGGCCCTTCAGGTGGTCGATCTGAGAAGTCGTCGCGGCCTGCGTGAGGACGCGCGTCGTCTCCTGGAAGCTCGCCGCCGAGATGAACGAGCTCGACGCGAGAGAGGCCTTGGTGATGCCGAGCAGGACGGGCTCGGCCTGCGCTTCCTTGCCGCCCTTGTCCTTGACCGCCGAGTTCTCGGCGGCGAAGGTGAAGCGGTTGACGATCTCGCCCTTGAGGAACGAGGTGTCGCCGGAGTTGTCCACCTTGACGTTCTGCAGCATCTGACGGACGATGCACTCGATGTGGCGGTCGGAGACCGTCACGCCCTGCAGGCGGTAGACTTCCTGGATCGCGTTGACCAGGAATTCCTGGACTTCCTTGATGCCCTTCACGTGAAGGACGTCGTGCGGGTTGATCGCGCCGTCGGTGAGCGCCTCGCCGACGCCGACGCGGTCGCCTTCATACACGACGAGATGCTTACCCTGCGGAATCAGGTACTCGCGGACCATGTCCGTCTCCTCGTTGCGGACGGAGACCTGGACCAGGCCCTTGGCGCCGATGCCGAGGCCGACGATGCCCTCGATCTCGGAGATGATCGCCGGGTTCTTCGGCTTGCGGGCCTCGAAGAGCTCGGACACGCGCGGCAGGCCGCCGGTGATGTCCTTGGACTTCGTGATCTCCTGAGGGATCTTGGCCATGATGTCGCCGACGTGGACGGCCTGCTCCTCGGCGACGAGCAGGATGGTGTCGGTCGGCAGCGGGAACACCGCGACTTCCTTGCCGCCCTTCTCGACGACGACGCGGGGGTTGAGGCGCTTGGCCGCTCCCGCGCCGCGCTCGCCGCGGCGGGCTTCCTGCTCGATGATGCGGCGCTCGACGATGCCGGTGATCTTGTTGAGGTCGGTGCGCAGGGTGACGCCTTCCTTGACGTCCTTGAGCTCGACTTTACCCTCGTGCTCGGAGACGATCGGCATCGTGTAGGGGTCCCACTCGGCGATGAGGCCGCCGGGAGCGACCTTGTCGCCGTCGGACAGCTTCAGGCGCGAGCCGTAGGGAATCTTGAACTCTTCGACGGTGCCCGTCGCCTTGTCGGCGACGAGAGCCATGCCGGCGCGCGAGACCACGACGATGCTGCCGTCGTGGTTCTTGATCGTGCGGATGCTCTTGAGCTCGACGGCGCCGCCCTTGACGGACGCGGCCTGCGAGCGCTTGGTGACGCGGGACGCCGCGCCGCCGATGTGGAAGGTGCGCAGCGTGAGCTGGGTGCCGGGCTCGCCGATCGACTGCGCCGCGATGATGCCGACGGCCTCGCCGACTTCGACCATGCGGCCGTTGGCGTTGTTCATGCCGTAGCACTTCGCGCAGACGCCCTGGCGGGCCTCGCAGGTCAGCACGGAGCGCGCGCGGACCATCTCGAGCCCCGCGGCCTTGATCTCCATCTGAGCCTCGGCGTTGACGAACTCCCCGGCTTCGACGATCGTCTTCTCGACGGTCTTCTTGCCCTCGGCGATCGTGACGACGACGTCCTCGAGCACGACGCGGCCGAGGAGACGCTCATCGAGAGGCTCGATGACTTCGTCGCCGGCCGTGAGGTTGCCGAGGCGGATGCCGTTGATCGTGCCGCAGTCGTCCTCGGTGATGACGAGGTCGTGCGCGGCGTCGACGAGGCGGCGGGTCAGGTAGCCGGCGTCGGCGGTCTTGAGCGCCGTGTCGGCGAGACCCTTACGGCCGCCGTGCGTGGAGATGAAGTACTCGAGGACGGTCAGACCCTCGCGGAAGTTCGAGACGATGGGCTGCTCGATGATTTCGCCGACGCCGCCGGTGAGCTTCTTCTGCGGCTTGGCCATCAGACCGCGCATACCGGCCAGCTGACGGACCTGCTGGCGGGAACCGCGGGCGCCGGAGTCGGCCATGAGGAAGACCGAGTTGAAGCGCGCCTCGCCGACTTTGAACGTCTTGTGCTCGTCGGCCTTCATCGAGTCGAACATGACGTCCGAGATGCGCTCGGTGACGTGCGTCCAGATGTCGATGATCTTGTTGTAGCGCTCGGACTCGGTGATGACGCCGTTCTTGGCCTGCTGCTCGATCGTCTTGACCTTGCGGCGGGCCTCGGTGATCTCGTCCTTCTTGATCTTCGGGATGTGCATGTCCGAGACCGAGATGGACAGGCCGGCCGCGGTCGCGTAGCGGTAGCCGGTGTTCTTGAGATCGTCGAGCAGCTGGACCGTGCGGAAGTGGCCGAGCTGCTTGTAGCACTTCTCGACGAGCAGCGAGAGGTCCTTCTTGCCCTGGGGCTTGTTGATGTAGCGCAGCTCCGCGGGAACGATCTCGTTGAAGATGACGCGGCCGACCGACGTGCAGTCCTTCCACGCCTTCGGGTCGTTGCGCTGCTCCTTCGGCAGGCCTTCCTCGACGATCTGGTTGACGCCGCGCAGCTTGATGCGCGCGTGCAGGTCGACCTTGCGGTTCTGGTACGCGGTCACGACCTCTCCGGCGTCGGAGAAGACCATGCCCTCGCCCTTCTCGCCGGCCTTGTCCTTCGTGAGGTACGCCAGACCGAGGACCATGTCGTGCGACGGGACCGCGATCGGCTTGCCCGAGGCGGGCGACATGATGTTGTTGGACGCCATCATCAGGAGCTTGGCTTCGAGCTGCGCTTCCTGGGACAGCGGGACGTGGACGGCCATCTGGTCGCCGTCGAAGTCGGCGTTGAACGCCGCGCAGGTCAGCGGGTGCAGCTGGATCGCCTTGCCCTCGATGAGGACGGGCTCGAACGCCTGGATGCCGAGGCGGTGGAGCGTGGGGGCGCGGTTGAGCAGGACGGGATGGTTCTTCGTCACGAACTCCAGGATGTCCCAGATCTCGGGGCGGACCTTCTCGAACATGCGCTTGGCGGCCTTCAAAGTCAAAGACTCGGTCTTCATCAGTTCGCGAATGATGAAAGGTCGGAACAACTCAAGGGCCATTTCCTTCGGCAGACCGCACTGGTTCAGCTTCAGGTTGGGACCGACCACGATAACGGAACGGCCGGAATAATCGACGCGCTTACCAAGGAGGTTCTGACGGAACCGACCTTGTTTGCCCTTGAGAATATCCGAAAGAGACTTGAGCGGCCGGTTGCCCGCGCCGACCACGACGCGACCACGAGCGCCGTTCTCGAAAAGCGCGTCAACGGCTTCCTGGAGAAGACGCTTTTCGTTGAAGATCATCACCTCGGGGGCCCGGAGTGCCTCGATATGCTTGAGGCGATTATTCCGGTTGATGATCCTTCTGTAGAGATCGTTAAGATCGCTCGTCGCGAAGCGGCCGCCCTCGAGCGGAACGAGGGGGCGCAGCTCCGGCGGGATGACGGGCAGCTGGGTCAGGATCATCCACTCGGGCGAGTTGCCGGAGGCGATGAAGCCCTGCAGGATGCGCAGGCGGCGGATGAGCTTGGAGCGCTCCGCCTCGGACGTCACGTTGGTCAGCGTCTCGAGGATCTGGGCGGACTCCTCCTTGGGCTTGACCTTGGAGAGCAGCGTGTGGATCGCGCCGGCGCCGATGTCCACCTTGAGCTTGGTGCGGAACTCGGTCTTGGCCTTGCGGACCTCGTCCTCGTTGAGCAGGTCGCCCGTCTTGTAGACCGTGCGGCCGGAGGTGTCGACGAGGTCCTCGAGGACGATGTACTGCGCGTAATAGACGACGCGCTCGAGGTCCGACGTCTTCATGTCCAGGATGATGCCGACGCGGGACGGGGTCTTCTTAAGGAACCAGACGTGCGCGACGGGGACGGCGAGCTCGATGTGGCCCATGCGCTCGCGGCGGACCTTCGACTCCGTGACCTCGACGCCGCAGCGGTCGCAGACGATGCCCTTGAACTTGACCCAGCGGTACTTGCCGCAGGCGCATTCGAAGTCGCGCGCGGGTCCGAAGATGCGCTCGCAGAACAGGCCGTCGCGCTCGGGCTTGAGCGTGCGGTAGTTGATCGTCTCAGGCTTCTTGACCTCGCCGTAGGACCAGTTCGTGATCTGTTCGGGAGAGGCGATGGAGAGACGGATCGAGTCGAAATCGAAGAAGTCGAGCGAGTCGGACTTCTTCTTCTTCTTGCCGCCGAGCGAGAGCTTCTTATCCTGGGTCGCGATGAAAGCCATGTTCTTTATTTCCTCGCCGCTTCTTTCTCGTCTTCTTTAGCCGACTTCTCGGCGTCCGGCGCGCCGGCGGCGCCGAGCTTGAGAAGTTCCACGCTGAGGCCGAGAGCCTGGAGCTCCTTCACGAGAACCTTGAAGGACTCCGGGACGCCGGGCCGGGAGGGCGCTTCGCCCTTGATGATCGCCTCGTACATCTTGGTGCGGCCCTGGACGTCGTCGGACTTGACGGTCAGGAGCTCCTGGAGCATGTACGCCGCGCCGTAGCCCTCGATCGCCCAGACTTCCATTTCGCCGAAGCGCTGGCCGCCGAACTGCGCCTTGCCGCCGAGCGGCTGGCGCGTGATGAGGCTGTACGGTCCCGTCGAGCGGGCGTGAATCTTGTCCTCGACGAGGTGGTTCAGCTTGAGGATGTACATGTAGCCGATGGAGACCTTCTCGTGGAAGGCTTCGCCCGTGCGGCCGTCGTAGAGCGTGATGCGGCAGTCGTCGGTCGGAAGGTACTTCTCCGGGACGCCCTGCTCCTTGAGGTGCTTCTTCGCCTGGCGGACGACGTCGTGGATCTCGTCCTCCGTGGCGGAGTCGAAGACGGGGTTGATCGTCTGGACGCCGAGCGTCTTGGCGGCCCAGCCGAGCATCGTCTCGAGCAACTGGCCGACGTTCATGCGCGACGGAACGCCGAGCGGAGAGAGCACGACGTCGAGCGGAGTGCCGTCCGGGAGGAACGGCATGTCCTCTTCCGGCAGGATCTTCGCGACGACGCCCTTGTTGCCGTGGCGGCCGGCGAGCTTGTCGCCGACCTGGATCTTGCGGCGAGACGCGAGGTAGACCTTGACCACCTTGTTGACGGTCACGGCCAGATCGTCGCCCTGCTTGACGTTCTCCTTCTCGCGGGCGGCGTCGGCGCGCAGCTTCTCGTCCATCGCCTCGTAGAACAGCTCGAGGCGCTCCTTCTCGTCCTTGCGCTTCGCGGGCGACGCGGACTCGAGGGATTCGAAGGATTCCTTCTTGTGCTGCTTGAGCGTCGCGAGGTCGTTATCCAGCTTTTCCTGGATCGCGTCGAGGCGCTTGCGCTCCTCGCCCTTCGCGAGCTTCTCGCGGCGGACGAAGACGCGCGTGGCGATGACCTTGCCCTGCACGCCGGGCGGCACGCGCAGCGAGGCGTCCTGGACGTCCTCGGCCTTCTTGCCGAAGATGACCTTGAGCAGGCGCTCTTCGGGCGTGAGCTGCTGCTCGCCCTTCGGAGTGACCTTGCCGACGAGCACGTCGCCCTGGCGGACGACGGTCGAGGGGATGACGACGCCCGTCTCGTCGAGAGACTCGAGAGCCTCGGTGCCGACGTTCGGGATGTCGCGCGTGATCTCTTCCGGCCCGAGCTTGGTGTCGCGGGCCTCGACCTCGAACTCGGAGACGTGGATGGACGTGAACACGTCCTCCTTCACGAGCTTCTCGGAGAGCAGGATCGCGTCTTCGTAGTTGTACCCCTCCCACGGCATGAAGCCGACGAGGAGGTTGCGGCCGAGGGCCAGCTGGCCCTGCGCGCAGGCGGAGCCGTCGGCCAGCGAGTCGCCGGCCTTGACGTGCGCGCCGGTGACCGCGGTGGTCGACTGGTTGATGCACGTGTCCTGGTTGCTGCGCGTGTACTTGCGGAGGGTGTAGAGGTCCATCGCCTCTTCCTTGCCCTTCACGTTGTCGGCGGCCACCGCGATCAGGTCGCCGGACGAGTAGATGACCTTGCCGGGACGCTTGACGGTGACGCAGGCGCCCGAGTCGCGGGCGACGGTCTCTTCCATGCCGGTCGCCACGAGCGGCGGCTCGGGGATCAGCAGCGGAACGGCCTGGCGCATCATGTTCGCGCCCATCAGCGCGCGGTTGGCGTCGTCGTGCTCGAGGAACGGAACGAGCGCGGCGGAAACGGAGATGACCTGCATGGGCGAGATGTCCATGTAGTCGACGCGGGAAGGATCGACGACCGGGAAGTCGCCGCGCGAGCGCGAGGAGACGGTGTCGGTGGCGATCTTGTCCTTGTCGAGCGGCGTGTTCGCCTGGGCGACGATCATGCCGGACTCGGCGTCGGCGTTGAGGTACTCGACGTCGCCGGTGGTCTTGCCCTTGGAAACCTTGCGGTAGGGAGACTCGATGAGGCCGAACTCGTTGATCTTCGCGTAGGAGGCGAGCGAGGTGATCAGACCGATGTTCGGACCTTCGGGCGTCTCGATGGGGCAGATGCGGCCGTAGTGCGTGTAATGGACGTCGCGCACTTCGAAGCCGGCGCGCTTGCGGTTAAGACCGCCCGGTCCGAGCGCCGAGAGGCGGCGCTTGTGGGTGATCTCCGACAGCGGGTTGATCTGGTCCATGAACTGCGACAGCTGGGACGTTCCGAAGAACTTCCGGATGATGCCCACGAGCGGCGCGGTGTTCAGGAGGTTGCGGGGCGTGAGCAGCGACTTGTCCTGGACGGACATGCGGTCGCGGATCACGCGGGACATCTGCGCCAGGCCCACGCGGATCTGGTTCTCGAGCAGCTCGCCGACGCCGCGGACGCGGCGGTTGCCGAGATGGTCGATGTCGTCGAGCTTGACGGGGAAGTTGCGGTCGAGCAGGTTCGGCACCGCGGTCTTCCACTGCGCGAACGCGGCCGAGAAGTCCGCGACGGCGAAGCGGTCCTTCTTGAGGCCCTGCTTCGTCGCGTCCATGTCGTCGTCGCCGTCCTTCTCGTGAAGGTCGATGAGCGCGAGCTGGCCGAGAGCCTCGCCGTTGGACTTCTTCGCGTACTCGGCGAAGAAGGCCTTGTAGTCCGCGAGACCCTCGTACTGCGCGCCGCGCGTCGGCATCGCCGTCGTCTTGGGCGCGCCGTCGGCGAGATGGGTGACGCCGGAGTTCAGCGCGATGATGTGCTGCATCGTCGCGATCACGTCCTCGAGGCACAGCGTGCGGCGCGTGAACGCCGGCAGCGCGAAGTGCTTGTGCTTGCGGCTGTCCGGGCGCGGCGTGACGTCGCGGCGCACGGCCAGCTTCCAGAGGTAGTGGTGCAGCTTGACGGCGACCTTATGCCGGCCGACCTTCGAGAGGTCGTACTTGCGCAGGTTCTTGAAGATCAGGTTGTCGAGGTACGCCTCGGCCTGTCCGGGGACGATGAACTCCTGGCCGCGGAGCTTCTTGTAGATGTCCTGCTGGGCTTCCTTGACGGACTTGATCTTGTCCTTGCGCAGGGTCTCGAGGATGGTGGGGTCGTCCTTTTCGGGGTCTCCCGTGAGGACCTTGATGCTCCCGACCTTCTTGTCGAGCATCCGCTTGATGGACTCGTGCGTGACCTTCTTGCCGGCCTCGAGCAGGACTTCGCCCGTGGACTGGTCGACGACGTCCTCGCACGAGATGCGATGGAGCAGCGCCTCCATGGTGGACGGCCCGACCTCCAAAGTCTCGTACGGGTAGAAAATCTTCAGGATGTCCGCGTCGGACTCGACGCCGCAGGCGCGCAGGAAGGACGTCGCCTCGAACTTCTTCTTGCGGTCGATGCGCACGAACAAAACGTTGTTGAGGTCGAATTCGAACTCGATCCACGCGCCGCGGTACGGGATGATCTTCGCGAAGAACAGCTTCTTGCCGAGGGCGGAGATCTTCTTCTCGTCGTCCTCTTCGAAGATGATGCCGGGCGAGCGGTGCAGCTGCGAGACGACGACGCGCTCGGCGCCGTTGATGATGAACGAGGCCGTCGCGGTCATGATCGGAACTTCGCAGACCACGACTTCCTGCTCGACGATCTGCTTGAGCTTGCCGGAGGGCTGGCGCGAGGAGAGGCGCAGGATCGCCTTCAGCGGGCGCGTCCACGAGGAGTCGTGGTTCTGCGCCTCGAGGGCGGTAGCAAAGCGGGGCGGGGCAAATTCATACCGCACGAAATCGAGGACCATCGAGCCGTCCGTCGACTCGATCGGGAAGACGTCGAGGAACGCGGCCTGGAGACCGAGGAGCTTCCGGTCTTCCGGCTCGACGCCCAACTGCATGAAATCGCGGAACGAATTCGTCTGCATTTCCAGGAGGTCAGGCATCGCCATCGCTTCCGGAATCTTGCCGAACTTGATCTGTTTCACGCGTGTTCTCCCGTGCTGATCATCGAAA
The DNA here is from genome assembly GCA_023213235.1 of Elusimicrobiota bacterium. Classification (GTDB taxonomy): domain Bacteria; phylum Elusimicrobiota; class Elusimicrobia; order UBA1565; family UBA9628; genus GWA2-66-18. The sequence goes on from CP096137.1 coordinate 3,532,865, forward strand.
AATCTCTTGATTGCTGCCTGGGACTAAAAAGCGACGGGACCGTCGCCCCCTCTCGAGGGCGACGGTCTCGTCTTTCGGAATTTACCTCGTCAGGGGCACTTACTTGAGCTCGACGGTGGCGCCCGCTTCGGCCAACTTCTTCTTCATCTCCTCGGCGGCGGCCTTGGCGAGGCCTTCCTTGACGGGCTTCGGAGCGGCTTCCACGAGGTCCTTCGCTTCCTTCAGGCCGAGGCCCGTCAGCTCGCGAACGACCTTGATGACGTTGATCTTGTTGGTGCCGGCGTTCGCCAGGACGACGGTGAACTCGGTCTTCTCTTCTCCACCGGCGGCGGCGCCACCAGCGGCGGGGGCTCCGGCGGCGGCGGCGGGCGCGGCAGCGGCGGCCTTCACGCCGAACTTCTCCTCGGCGAGCTTGACGAACTCGGCGGCCTCGAGGACGGTCAGCTGACCGACGGCCTCGACGAGCTGCGCGGGCGACAACTTGGTGGTGCTCATTTCATTTCTCCTTTTTCGACAGCGCCTTTAGACGAGGCTTTATCCCTTTCGGGACTGTCGACTGCGTTTTAGGCGGCAGCCGCGCCGGACTCCTTAAGCTTGTTCTCGAGGGCCTTGACGACGAGGACGGCGTCGCGCGTCGGGGCCTGGGCGATCGCGACAGGCTGGCTGACCAGCGTGTACACGAGGCCGACGACCTTGCCCATGAGCTCCTGCTTCGACGGGAGCTTCGAGAGCTTGTCGCAATCCGCGGGGCTCATCCACTTGGCGGAAACGTAGCCGGCGCGGACCTTGAGCTGCGGGAACTTCTTGCCGAGGGTCGCGAGGACCTTGGCGGGGAAACGGGATCGTCGTTGTCCGCGACGATCAGGCCGACCGGGCCCTTGAGCATCTTGGGGTCGACGCCGTCGATGCCGGCGTTCTTGAGCGCGTACTTGACGAGCGAGCTCTTGACGACGGCGTGGCGGCACTTCAGGGGGCGGAGCTGGTTGCGGAGCTCGTCGAGCTCCACGAACTTCATGCCCTGGAATTCGGTGAAAAAGAGGTGCGGCGCGGCCTTGAGCTTCTCGGCCAGCACCTTGCTCGTCTCGATCTTCTGCTGCTTCGTGAGTTTCATCTAAATTGTCCTCGGCTACTTAAATCTGAGCTCCAATCCGCCGCCGTACTGCGTCCCGTCGACGAACGACGCCTCCGCGAAGAAGGCGATGCGATCTTCCGCCGGGATCCGCAGCCCCAAAAAGGGCGTCCCCGTGTCCTTATGCCCGCCGGCGTGTCCGCCTCCGGCGAGGTCCTTCAAATCAGCCTGCACTCGGCGCCACAACACGCCTCCGTACGGTTCGAGCTTCCAGTTCGAGTCGATTTCGAACAAGTGGCTCGTTTCCACGGCTACCTGGTACGTCGTCAAGTCCAGGCTCTGGCTGAAACCGTTACCGATGCCGGGGGTTCCGCCCGGGTTGATGCGGTTGAAATTGTAATGCGATCTCGTGATGCCGAGATCCAGCGCGATCGCCGGATTGACGATCGTGTCGGGGACGATCGAGGCCTTGAGGCCCGCCCCGTAGATGATTCCGTTTTTGTCGCCCGAGATGACGTTCGAGGCCGTCGTCGACGGCACCTTGATGCTGTAGTCGCCCGTTCCGACCGTCGCGTAGAGCGCGAACCGTTCCGCGGCCTGCCAGACGATCTTGACGAGTCCCGCGCCGCCCGATCCCTTGGTCTCGACATCCGTCGAGCTCGCGCACGGAAACGACGCCGCGCTGGGAGGAGCCGCGTTGCAGCGCGCGGAGGAGTCGACCGAGAAGTTGAGGTTCTGGTCGGACACGCCCTGGTAATAGGCCAGGAATTTCAAAGAGCCGCTCGGCGATTGGCGAGCCGTCGTGCCCAATATCTGCGCCGCGGCCGGTAAGGCCGCGAACGCCGACATCAGGCAAAATACGGCGCGACGAACGACGAGTTTGGTTTGCACGGGATGATTCAAGAGGTTGATGAGACCGGCGACGACCTACTCTCCCAACGCCGAGTTGGGCGTTAGTACCATCGGCCCTGACAGGCTTAACGGCCGTGTTCGGAATGGGAACGGGTGTATCCCTGTCGGAAATATCACCGATCTCACGAACCTCTTGAATCATTGGCTCCTTGCGGAGCCGGCGGGAGTATGGTTGAACGACTCGTACTGCTACGACTCGTCATCACCCCGGTTTCCATGCGGGGCGAACTCCAACGAAATTCTAGCAAATTAAGGGATTGAAGTAAACATCTCCACACCGGCTTTCGACGTCCCGTAGGGACGGAAAGCGCAGATCGAAGAATACGGCCAAGCCTCTCGGACGATTAGTACTGCTTCGCTTAAGACCTCGCGGTCCTTACACTCGCAGCCTATCAAACAGGTAGTCTTCCTGTGTCCTTTTGGGGTCTTGCGACCCGGGAAACCTTATCTTGAGGAGGGTTTCACGCTTAGATGCTTTCAGCGTTTATCCCTTCCGAACACCGCTACCCAGCGATACCACTGGCGTGATAACTGGCATACAGGCGGTTCGTCCATCCCGGTCCTCTCGTACTAGGGACAGCTCCTCTCAAGTTTCCTAACGCGCATGGTAGATAGAGACCGTACTGTCTCACGACGTACTGAACCCAGCTCACGTACCGCTTTAATGGGCGAACAGCCCAACCCTTCCCACCTGCTCCAGCGGGAGGATGCGATGAGCCGACATCGAGGTGCCAAACCTGGTCGTCGATGTGAACTCTTGGACCAGATCAGCCTGTTATCCCCGGGGTAGCTTTTATCCGTTGAGCGATGGCCCTCCCACGAGGTACCACCGGATCACTTTGTCCGACTTTCGTCCCTGCCCGGCTTGTAGGCCTTGCAGTCAAGCTCGCTTCTGCCAATGCACTCTGTGGGCGATTACTATGCGCCCTGAGCGAACCTTGGAACGCCTCCGTTACCGTTTAGGAGGCGACCGCCCCAGTCAAACTGCCCGCCTGTCACGGTCCCTAGGCCGGATTACGGCCGTAGGTTAGTGTCACAGATTCGATAGGCTGGTATTTCACATTGCGCCTCCACGAGGGCCGCAACCCTCGCTTCAAAGGCTCCCAGCTATTCTACGCAATTAAATCCATAACACAATGACAAGTTACAGTAAAGCTCCACGGGGTCTTTTCGTCTAACCACGCGTAACGAGCGTCTTCACTCGTACCACAATTTCGCCGAGCACTTGGTTGAGACAGCGGCATCTTTGTTACTCCATTCGTGCAGGTCGGAACTTACCCGACAAGGAATTTCGCTACCTTAGGACGGTTATAGTTACCGCCGCCGTTTACTGGGGCTTGAGTTCGTAGCTTCGCCTTGCGGCTAACCACTCCCCTTGACCTTCCAGCACCGGGCAGGAGTCAGACCCTATACCTCATCTTGCGATTTCAGCAGAGTCCTGTGTTTTTGTTAAACAGTCACGATGCCCCTTTCACTGCGGCTGCTTGAGTTAACAAGCAGCATCCCTTCTTCCGAAGTTACGGGATTATTTTGCCTAGTTCCTTAACCAAGTCTCACTCGCGCGCCTTAGGATTTTCACCCCACCCACCTGTGTCGGTTTACGGTACGGGCAGATTCTGGACAGTGTACGCGGGTTTTCTAGGCAGCGTGGTTGGTCGACTTCGAACCGGTCGCCCGGTCCTCGCATTCATGTTTCAGGTTAACGCCCCTCCGTACTTTACTGGAGGAACACCCCTACGCATTTAGCCCGGCATCCTTCAGCCGGGATCGATTACCCTTCTGCGTCACCGCTTACACTGACGTCCAAAACCTGGTTCCGGAATTTTAACCGGATGTCCATCACCTACGCCTTTCGGCCTCGGCTTAGGCCCGACTAACCCTGAACTGACGAACATTGTTCTAGGAAACCTTAGGTTTTCGGCGACAATGATTCTCACATTGTTTCTCGCTACTTATCCCGACATCCTCACTTCTTGGCGCTCCAGCACTCCTCACGGTATGCCTTCACTGCGCCAGGAACGCTCTCCTACCCCGCTATATATCCCGGAGGACATATAGCAGACGCGATTGCGGTGACATGCTTGAGCCCCGTGTCATTTTCCGCGCAGATTCGCTAGACCAGTGAGCTGTTACGCACTCTTTAAAGGGTGGCTGCTTCTAAGCCAACCTCCTGGCTGTTTATGCAAATCCACAGCGTTTACCACTTAGCATGTACTTTGGGACCTAGATCGACGTTCTGGGTTGTTCCCCTCTTGCACGTGGAGCTTATCCCCCACGAACTGACTGCCCGTTAGTACGCCGCGGTATTCGGAGTTTGACAGGGTTCGGACAAGGGGTTGCCTCGCCTAGCCCTACCAGTGCTCTACCCCCGCGGTTTAACGACGGACGCTAGCCCTAAAGCTATTTCGGAGAGAACCAGCTATCACCAAGTTCGATTAGCCTTTCACCCCTAACCACAGCTCATGTAGAAACTTTTCAACGTTTAACACTCCGAGCCTCCACCGCATTTTACTGCGGCTTCACTCTGGCCATGGTTAGATCACTTGGCTTCGGGTCTAATAAATGGAACTGACGCCCTTTCAGACTCGCTTTCGCTACGGCTGCGGAGCACGCTTTCACGGGCCCCTTAACCTCGCTCCATATATTAACTCGCCGGGTCATTCTTCAACAGGCACCTACTCAACCATTATACGCCGAAGCGTATCATAGGTCTCGTAGAGCTTGTATGTGTGCCGTTTCAGGTTCTTTTTCACTCCCCATCAGGGGTTCTTTTCGCCTTTCCCTCGCGGTACTAGTTCACTATCGGTCGTTAGAGAGTATTTAGCCTTGGAGGGTGGTCCCCCCGGATTCCCACCGGATTTCACGTGTCCGGTGGTACTTAGGAACTGGTCGGGAGTCGTCTAGATTTCGAATACGGGGCTATCACCCGCTATGGCCGGCCTTTCCAGGACCGTTCTTCTATCCGACGATTGGTAACTCCCCGGTTCTACACCGGACCAGCCCTGCAACCCCGGGACGGCATGCCGCCCCGGTTTGGGCTATTCCCCGTTCGCTCGCCACTACTAGGGGAATCTCTGTTGATTTCTCTTCCTGCGGGTACTGAGATGTTTCACTTCCCCGCGTTGTCTTGATGTCGCTATCTCCCGACCTGACGGCCGGGCCTTTACGACAACATGCTGAATCTTTCGAAACAGCCGGTTTCCCGATTCGGAAATCCTCGGATCAAAGCCTGTTAGCGGCTCCCCGAGGCTTATCGCAGCTAGCCACGTCCTTCATAGACTTCTAACGCCTAGGCATCCACGACACACACTTTGTAGCTTGACCATATTCTTCTATCGCGCGAAGGCCGATCAATAGCCTTCGTGCGTGTGAGACGCTTACTTCTTCTCGTTACTTAATTTGCTTTACTCCGCTCGACTCCGAGCCACGCCCCGTCAAGGGCTTGTTGTGGCTGCGTGTTTTCGCAGATCCGGATGAATTGTCAAAGAAAATCGGTATTTGGGAGTCTATGACGACTCGCCTATATTGGACCCTATCGGGATTGAACCGATGACCTCCTGCTTGCAAAGCAGGCGCTCTCCCAGCTGAGCTAAGGGCCCTAAATACTTGAAATTTTAAAAGATCAGTTGTGACACGCGATGCCGCGGGTTTCGCAAACCCCGTCGAGCAGCGCGTTGAGGGAATCGCAGGCTTCGGAGACCGACGCCTTGATTTCCTCGCGGAGCTCCGGGTTCTTCCGGATCTCCTCCGTCAAAATCTGTTTTTCCGACTCACTGTGCCAGGCATCCATGGTCTCGTGGACCTGGAAGAACCCCAGCGCCGCCTTCGAATCGAGACCGTAGTTCTTCTTCAAACCATCGATCTTCGTCTTCGCGACGGCCGGCTGCTGCGCCTCGTAGGCGTAGAGCGCGGCGAGACCGGACTGCCACGAACCGCGGGAGAGCTTGGTGAAGCTCTCCACGCACTTCTTCGTGCCAGGATTCATCTCGGCGTTCTGGACGGACTCTCGCGAAGCGCCGACGGCGCCCGCGAAGGCCAGCCACAACTCCGGATGATTCTCCGGTCCCGACTCCTCGTGAGTCAGGTTTTCAATGAGCGTCTGCCGCGTCTTCAACTCGGGGCAGTTCGAGTGCACCGCGCTGATGTAGCGCGGGAAACGAGCTTCCTGCTGGTAGTACTGCTGGGCGTAGTGCGCGAGATCTTCCCGCGTCAGCGTGCCCATCGTCCAAGCCTGGTAAAACGGGTGCTTCAGAAGCGACTTCGACTCGAGGATACCCTCGACTTCGCGCCAAAAAATGTCGATCACGAATCGCTCCTAATTATTGAACTGGTGGGCCCGGGAGGTTTCGAACCTCCGACCCCACGCTTATCAAGCGTGTGCTCTACCCCTGAGCTACGAGCCCGGCGGTGGACGGTACGGCTAATTCGGATTTGCAAGCCAATGAGCGCCCCGCAACGTTTCCCGACGACTGCTGCGAGCTTTCGCTCGCCCTGTCGGGCCGTTAAGGGTTCGACCTATCAGCTTTTCTTTCGAAAAGATGAATGGAAAGGAGGTGATCCAGCCGCACGTTCCCGTACGGCTACCTTGTTACGACTTCACCCCAATCACCAATCACAATTTCATTACCGCAAGCGGTAATTTCGGTTGCAATGGGCTTTCGTGGTGTGACGGGCGGTGTGTACAAGGCCCGGGAACGTATTCACCGCTGCCTGCTGATCAGCGATTACTAGCGATTCCACCTTCACGGGGGCGAGTTGCAGCCCCCGATCCGAACTGAGGCGTACTTTGAGGATTTGCTCCAGCTTGCGCTTTCGCTTCCCACTGGGTACGCCATTGTAGCACGTGTGTAGCCCTGGACATAAAGGCCATGAGGACTTGACGTCATCCCCACCTTCCTCCACGTTATCCGCGGCAGTCTCCTGAGAGTCCTCCCCTTGCGGGGTAGCAACACAGGATAGGGGTTGCGCTCGTTGCGGGACTTAACCCAACATCTCACGACACGAGCTGACGACAGCCATGCAGCACCTCGGCTGGCTCCCTTGCGGGTCGCCCAATATTTCTATCGGACTACTACCAGTCGTTCGAGCCCAGGTAAGGTTCTTCGCGTAGCGTCGAATTAAACCACATGCTCCACCGCTTGTGCGGGCCCCCGTCAATTCCTTTGAGTTTTAACCTTGCGGCCGTACTCCCCAGGCGGGTAACTTAAAGCGTTAGCGACGACACGGAAGGGGTCGATACCTCCCACATCTAGTTACCATCGTTTACAGCTGGGACTACCAGGGTATCTAATCCTGTTTGCTCCCCCAGCTTTCGAGTCTTAGCGTCAGTAAAGGCCCAGGCAGCTGCTTTCGCCATAGGTGTTCCTCCCGATATCTACGCATTTCACCGCTACACCGGGAATTCCGCTGCCCCCTACCCCACTCGAGGCGACCAGTATCCGATGCGATTCCCAGTTAAGCCGGGAGATTTAACATCGGACTTAATCGTCCGCCTACACTCGCTTTACGCCTAGTAATTCCGAATAACGCTCGCAACCTATGTCTTACCGCGGCTGCTGGCACATAGTTAGCCGTTGCTTATTCACTTGGTACCGTCAGACCCTTGCGGGATTTCTTCCCAAGTAAAAGAGGTTTACAATCCGAAGACCTTCGTCCCTCACGCAGAGTTGCTGGATCAGGCTTTCGCCCATTGTCCAAAATTCCCCACTGCTGCCTCCCGTAGGAGTATGGCCCGTGTCTCAGTGCCATCGTGCCCGTCCGCCCTTTCAGGCCGGGTACCCGTCGTAGCCTTGGTGGTCTATTACACCGCCAACTAGCTGATGGGCCGCAGGCTCCTCCAAGAACGCATTGCTGCTCTCCTCCCTCGGAGATGCCTCCAAGGGAGAGTACGGTGTATTAGCCAGCCTTTCGGCTGGTTGTTCACCATTCAAGGGTAGATTGCCTACGTGTTACTCACTCGTCTGCCGCTAGATACGTATTGCTACGTATCTCGCTCGACTTGCATGTGTTATGCACTCTGCCAGCGTTAATTCTGAGCCAGGATCAAACTCTCCATTTAAATTTGGGCGTTTTGGCGGGGGTAAGACCCTCGCTACTTCCGCTTGCATCGAAAATGAAGAAGAATTGACTCTTCTTTGCTCTTGTTGTCTCTCGACGTTCACCGGTTTTGAGGCCGGATCCGATCGTAGACACACACCTAATAATTCCTTACGCCCTCTCTTCCGGGGGAAAAGCAGGGCGCCCATTCGCTTGCAAATACCGAATTGTCAAAGAACAAAAAATGTTTCCTGACTTCATGTTTCTTCCCATGAAGTCGGGGGCAATTTTATCTTGCCACTGGGCCGCGTTTTGAAGCGCAACCTGAGTGATGAAATATTAGCACAACTCCGGAACGGTGTCAACAAATTTTTCCGGAGAAAAAAATTCATGCGGCCGCGAAGTCGATTTCTCGACGGAGAATCGATGTCACATTGTACAAAAATATTTTTCATTTCGCGCGCGCGTCGCGCGGAGCCGCGCGTGAATTTTTTCAATTTTCGCGCCGGCGCGGATTTTTCGCGCGCGCCGGCGCCGCTCGAATCGCGCGAAATCATAAGTTCGCGAGGAACGCCGAATTTATCGGCCGAATTTCGCGTATCCGACACTCAATGATAATAGATGGACTTCAAAAACCCTAAAAAAACGGTCCGGCTAGGGAAACAGAGAAATATCGGGCCGCGGGGACAATTTCAGGGTGGACAGGTCGTGCGCGGGCAGGATCACGAGCCGAGGCGCGGCCTCCGTGACGAGCTTCATCGCGCGCGCGTTCCACATGAAGCTCGAGATGTCCACCACGAACTTGCGGTCCGGCAGGGCCGAATCGAAGATATTGTCGTAGACGAAGGCCCCCGGGCCGGCCAGCAGCAGGGGACCGCTGTCGAGGTTCACCCAAGCGCCCATTCCCCCCGCCACACCCCCATCCAGGTCGATGAGGATGATCGTCCCATCCTTGAACAGGTCGATGCCATGATCGAAGGTGCCGTAAGGGGTGTTCCAGAAAAGTCTTGTATTTTCAATCGTTCTTCCGGAATAAAGGCTCGGGGATCGGGCATGTCCTTTTCGAGCGCCCGGCGCTTCGGGTTGATCCAGGCCTGGGAGGAGATGAAGATGGACGCGTTGGGGAAGCCCCCGCCCCCCGGCCCATTCCGGAGCCAGGTCGGGCAAAATGACGCCTTTGACGTCCTCCGGGGACACCCCCGCCGCGGCCAGGCGGGAGGCCAGGTCCTTTCCAGGCGCCACCGTGAACGGCGACAAGGCTGAGCCCTTGAGGCGCCGGCCGTTCATGTCGGCGGGCAGGCCGGCCCCGAACAGAACGGCACCTTCCTTCGGATGGCTGATGAGCACGACCGTCAGCGGAGGCTTGAGCCGCGCCTCGGGGCTCTTAAGCTCGGACACCATGTCGCCGCGCACCTGCCCCTCGCCGACGACGAGCACCGAGGCGCGAAGCCCGTCGACGCGCCGCCGCGCGATCAGGCTCGCGCCGAACGTCGCCGACGCCGGGCGCGACGCGCGCAGGACGGGCCGCGGCTTCGGCGGGGAGGCAAGCCGTTGGGCACGAGGCCGAGTTCGGCGCAGCCGCCCGACAGGAGAACGGCGAGCGCCCCGAGCGCCCGCGCGCGGCTCAACGCGCTTCCCGGACCGTGAGGTTCCAGAGAACCTCCGACGGCGCGGTGCGCGCGACGGCTTCGACGTTGGCGAGGTGCTCGATGAGCTCGTCGACGATCTCCGTCGTCAGCGGCACCTGCGCGAAGGCGACGGGGTTGTCGGTCTTCTCCCGGGAGAGGCGCTGCAGCTTCGAGCGCACCTCGTCGAGCGGGATCTTCTCGCCGAGCGCGCGCACGGCGGGCTCCGGCGACTTGCCGAGCTTGCGCAGCGCGGCGAGCGTCTTCTTCGCCTTGTCGAGCGGCAGCACGAAGGAGATCTGCCGCGCGTCGGCCGACGCGACGAAGGCGGCGAGCGGCTGCGTGAGGCGGCCTTCGTTCTTCTCGACGGCGGCGACGACCTTCGGCATCGCCTCGTCGAGCTTCTTGACCGAGAGCTCGCCCGTCCACGTCTCGCGGTACGCGGTCATCGGATACGTCTTGATCCAATTCGTCTTCGCCGGCGCGGCGGCCGCCGGCAGGGCCGCGGCGAGCAGCAGCGCGGCGATCATTTCTCGACCGGCCCGCCGGCCTCGGTCCACGAGCGCCAGCCGCCGTCCATCGAGATCACGTTCGTGTAGCCCATCTTCTGCAGGTTGTCGGCCGAGAGCGCCGAGCGGAAGCCCCCGCCGCAGTACAGGATAATTTCCTGATTCTTGTCCGGGATCGCGCCCTCGACGTCGCGCTCGATGACGCCCTTGCCCAGGTGAATCGCGCCGGCGATCCGGCCCTTGGCCCACTCGTTGTCCTCGCGCGTGTCGACGAGCAGGAGCTTCTCGCCCTTCTTCACGCGCGCGAGCACGGTCGGGACGTCGGTCTGCTTGACGCGGGACTTGGCGTCCTCGACGATCTTGAGAAAGGCGGGAGAGTGGCTCATAGCCACTCTTTTACGAAATTACGGCTCGTAGCGCGAGTCGGCGGAGTCGATCTTGTTGGCGGCCTGGACGATGTGGTCGCGCGTGGCCGCGTCCCAGCTCTTGCGCTCGGACTTCTCCGTCAGCTTCTCCGACAGGCGCGTCAGGTGCGCGCGCGCCAGCGCCGAGACCTCGGGGACCTCGTTCTCGGCGTCGCGGTAGGCCAGGAGGATCAGCATGTTGAGATGCGCTTCCTGAAGGCGGCGGCGCGCCGGGGAAATCGAGGACACTTTCTGCCCGCGCTTCATCGGCTCGACGACCTCCCGCCAGATCATCTTCGTCAGCGTCTCGATGAGCTCGCGCGGCGCGAGCGGGGCGTCGCCCTCGGGAGCCATCTTCACGCTCTCGGACAGCAGCGCCATGAGATCCGGGTCGAGCAGGCGCGCGAGCGCGTCCTGACGCAGCCACAAGGTCAGCTCGTCGTACGGAAGCCAGCTGAGCTCGGGCCAGGGATTGTCGACGGTGCCCTCGCGGCTCGGCTCGAGGCGGCGGCGCAGGTCGGCGCTCGCGTCGAACGGGGCGTCGGAGAAGATCGCCTCCTCGATGAGCGCCAGCGCCGCGCGGCGGCGCGCGCCGGAGACCGGCGTGAACGGCGCGGAGGCCCCGGCGCCGCGGCGGTGGCCGAGGCCCCCGACGATCGAGGCGGCCAGGCGCGCGGCCTCGAGGTAGCCGCGCCACCCCTGGACGAAGGCGCGGTAGTTGGCGACGCCCGAGCCCTCGGACTTGCTGTTCTCGAGGGACTTCCACAGCTCGCGCACCGTCGCGATCCGGCCGCGCGCCCAGACGAGCGGGTCGTTGCCGATGTACCACGGCCGCGAGTCCGGATCGAGACCGATGAGGTCCTCGTCCGTCGCGTAGGCGTTCTGCGGTTCCGAGGAGCGCGCGGCGATCTTCGCGAGCTCGTCGGCCTCGGCTTCCGGCGCGAGCGGCTTGTAGGCGTACTCGATCGCCCAGTAGTCGTACGGGCCCAGGCGCGTGTTCCAGTAGGCGCCCTGCTTGGCGCCCGGCGGCGCGACGTTGGTCGCGAGGTAGTCCATGACCGACGACGCCAGCGGCGCCTCGCCGGAGAGCTCGGCCTGCGAGCGCCACGTCTTGGCCAGGAAGTTGTGGCGCAGGCCGAGCGTGTGGCCGATCTCGTGGAGGGTCAGATCGGTGATGTAGTCCTCGACGAAGCGCTGCTTCTGCTCCTCGCTCATGCCGCCGCGCGCCTCGAGGACGGCCAGCGTCATTTGCGCCTGCTTGGCGAGCGCGCCCGCGTGGCCGCACTTGTGATCGTGGACGTGGGCCTCTCGCGCCGCGCGGCCCGGCTTGGCGGCCGGCTTCTCGTCGCCGCCGACGCCCAGGTCGACGAAGCGCGCGCCGAGCGCGGCGCTCGGGTGCAGCGCGGAGATGCCGAGCGTCGCTTGATAGATCTCGCCGGTCAGCGGATCGACGCGCGTCTGCCCGATCGCGTAGTTCGCGTCCTTGTCGACGAACCAGCGGATGACGGTGTGGCGCGCGTCGGCGGGATCGAAGCCGGCCGGGGCGTCCTTGACCTCGATGGCGCCCAGCAGGCCCAGTCGCTCGAACGCCTCGTTCCAGCCCAGCACGCCGCGCTTGACGGCCGCGCGGTAGCGCTCGGGCACGGTCGGGTCGAGCCAGTACACGATGGGCTTCTTGACCTGAGACGAGGCCTTCGTCGGGTCGGACTTCTCGAGGCGCCAGCGATTGAGGAGCACGCGCGACGGCACCCCGGCCTGATCGTCGGTCCAGTCCTCGTAGACGGTCGTGAAGTGCCCGAGGCGCGGGTCGGCCTTGCGCGGGCGATAGCCCGCCTCGGGCAGTTCCGCGAAGCTCAGGCGCAGGGAGATCGTCACGCGCCGCGCGTCGGCCAGGCGCGTCGCGGGCTCGCCGCCCTCCGGGGCGGACTTGCGCTCATAGACCTGCCGGGCGCCGATCTCGACGTTGCCGGCGTAGGCGTCGGCGCGCGTCAGAGAGCTGAGCTGGGCGTCGAGCGAGTACGTCGCGTCGAAGGCGGCCTCGACCTCGTCCTTGATCCGGAAGAAATCCTGGAGCGCGAAGGACTTGAGGTCGACGGCGACGGCGCCCGTGACGGGATCCTCGGCGATGATCTTGGCCTTGCCGATCGTCGAGTCCGCGGCGATGTCGGCGAGGGCCGCCGAGAGGCTCGACCCGGCGGGAGCGCGGCGCGAGAGGTCGCGCGCGACGAGTTCGACGTGCTCGCCGGTGCGCTTGAAGTACACGGCGCGCTCGTAGGCGTCGGTCTTGGCGGCGTGCATGTCCTTCTCGCCGAGGCCGCGCTCGTACCCGGCCGTCAGCAGCAGCAGCTTGCCGAACTTCGCCGGCTCGATCCACAGGCGGCGCGCGTCGTCCTTGCCGTCGACGTGCAGGAGAGCGGGCGCCTTGGCGAGCGTGCGCTTGAGCGCGCCGAACGACGCGGTCGACGCGGCGAGGGCGACGCCGAGGATCGCGGTCGCGGCGACGGCGGTCAGCATCGACCAGCCGGCGACGGCGGCGGTGGCGGCGCCGACGGCGGCGCCGGCCACCAGCGCCGCGGAGACGGCGGCCGCGGGGTTGCGGCGCTTCCATTCGGAGGGATCGCGTCCCAGACCGCCGGAGAGCCGACCCAGAGGGCCGAGATCGCGAGCCAGGCGGTGGCGTCCATGCCGAAGGCGTTGGGAATCGAGGGAAGGAGAGCCGCGAGCGGGGCGATGATTCCGGAGAGGCGCCACCATGCGAGAGCCGAGGTGGCGAGACGCTTGGAAGCGCCCGGAGCTTTCACTTCGGCGCCGGGGATTTTAAGATCGGTTCTCACCGCGGCGGCGGGTTTAAGGGCCGCGGGAACGGATTCCCTTCCGTTCGCCGTTTCCGCCGCGGCAGCGGCGGGTCGTGCCGTGGCGCCGTCGAAGAGAGCCGAAAAATCGTTGTTGAGAAAAGCGGAGTTTAGAACGTGCGCGGCCTCCATGGGACGAACCTTTAGGGCCGCGGTGCCCACGGGATTGACGGGAAGCACGGCAACAGGAACAGCCTTAACGGCGACGGCTTTTAACGGCAAAACGGATTGGGCGGTCGGAGCGGTCACCATTCCGTTTGCGAGCGTCGGGCTCAGCAAGGTGGCCGAAGGAATCAACAACGGCGAATTATTAATTACCGGTGATACGATTCCCGCCGTTCCGTTCAATCCCGGCGCCTGCGGCGCCGCCGCCACGGAGCCACGCAACGTTTGCGCGAAACCGGGCGCGGGAAACACGACGCAAACGGCGATCGCTAGCGCGATCGAACGCTTCATCACGCCCCGATCTTACCAACCACCCGGGTTTCCTTTATGGGACGAAGGTCCCTATATTATTAACGGAAAGGGCCTATGGTTTTCGAGCCGGACGGCCCGAATTCAAAAGTCGAGAGTTATCCACAAAAGTTCAACGTTGAACTCTTGCGTTACTCGCAGATGTGGCAGACGCCGAGGCCGTCGACGCTCGTCGGCTTGTCGCGCTCGGAGTTGACCATGCACAGAAACCCGAAGGGCTCCGTCGCGTCCGCGGGGCAGCGGAACTGGTGGGGGTCGGAGGGCGAGACGTAGACCACGTCGCCGACGCCGACGTTCCAGATGTAGCAGCCGGCCTGGGCTTCGCCTTTGCCCCTCATGGGAATGACGACGTGCTCGTGCTCGTGCTTCTCGAGGGTGGAGAAGCCGCCGGGGGCGATCTCGAAGTAGCGGACGTGGAACTTCATCGACTCGCCGCGCTTGCCGACGAGTTCGCGGCGGGAGATGCCCTTGTACTCCGCGGTGTCGGTCTTGTACGCCTCGAGCGGGACGTCCTTCCACTCGAACTTGCCCGGCTCGCGGCGGATGACCTTGGAGTGGTTGCCCGAGATCGGCGGCGGGGGCGGAGCCTTCACGCCCCCGCGCGTGCGATCCTCGTCAGCCGACATGAGGCGGCGGCGTCTTGCCGCGGCGCGACACGCGCAGGCGCACCTGGGCGCGGCGGATCGCCGCTTCCATCTGCATGAGCTGCATCGGATCGAGCCCCGGCTTGACGACGGCCTTCGCCTTCTCGAGCGCCTGGGCGGCGCGCGCGGAGTCGATGTTTCCGGCGTCCTCGGCCGTCTCCGCGAACAGGGAGACGGTGTCGTCCTTGACCTCGGCGAAGCCGCCCGAGATCGCGAAGCGCTTGACGTCCGCGCCCGCGGTCACCCGCACCTCGCCCGCCGCGAGCTGGGCGAGGTACGGCTGGTGGCCGGGCAGCACGCCCATCTCACCGTCGACGGCCGGCAGGACGACGAAGTCCGCGGGAGCGGACCACGCCACCTTCTCCGGCGTCACGAGTTCGAGCGTCAGCTTCTTGTCGGACATGGAAAACCTCGGGTTACTTGGACGCCTCGGCGTTCGCGACCGCTTCCTCGATGCCGCCGCACATGTAGAACGCCGGCTCGGGCAGGTGGTCGTACTTGCCTTCGATGAGGCCCTTGAAGCTCGCGATGGTGTCCTTGAGCTTGACGTACTTGCCGGGGCGTCCCGTGAACTGCTGGGCGACGAAGAACGGCTGCGACAGGAACTTCTGGATCTTGCGGGCGCGCGACACGACGAGCTTGTCTTCCTCGGACAGCTCGTCGATGCCGAGGATGGCGATGATGTCCTGCAGCTCGCGGTAGCGCTGCAGGATCTTCTGCACGCCGCGCGCGACGTTGTAGTGCTCCTCGCCGACGACGTTCGGATCGAGAATGCGCGACGTCGACTCGAGCGGATCGACCGACGGGAAGATGCCGAGCTCGGCGATCTGGCGCGAGAGCACGGTCGTCGCGTCCAAGTGCGTGAACGTGTTGGCGACGCCGGGGTCGGTCAGGTCGTCGGCGGGAACGTAGACGGCCTGAATCGACGTGATCGAGCCCTTGTTGGTCGACGTGATCCGTTCCTGAAGGGCGCCGATCTCGGTCGTCAGCGTCGGCTGGTAGCCGACGGCCGACGGCATGCGGCCGAGCAGCGCCGAGACCTCGGCGCCGGCGAGAACGTAGCGGAACACGTTGTCGATGAAGAGCAGGACGTCCTGGCCTTCCTGGTCGCGGAAGTACTCGGCCTGCGTCAGGGCCGTGAGGCCGACGCGCGCGCGCGCGCCCGGCGGCTCGTTCATCTGGCCGAACACCAGCACGGTCTTGGAGAGGACGGGCGCGCCGTCGGAGAGCTTGGACTCTTCCATCTCGCGGTAGAGGTCGTTGCCCTCGCGCGAGCGCTCGCCGACGCCGCCGAACACGGACACGCCGCCGTGCTCCTTGGCGACGTTGTTGATGAGCTCGAGGATGGTGACGGTCTTGCCGACGCCGGCGCCGCCGAACAGGCCGATCTTGCCGCCCTTCATGTACGGGGCGAGCAGGTCGATGACCTTGATGCCCGTCTCGAAGATCTGCGGCTTCGTGACGAGCTCGGTGAGCTTGGGGGCCTCGCGGTGGATCGGCAGCGAGGTCGGAGACTTGATCGGATCCAGGCCGTCCTTGGCCTCGCCGAGGACGTTCATCAGGCGGCCGAGGCACGCCTTGCCGACGGGCACCGAGATCGGCGCGCCGGTGTCCTCGACGGAGGTGCCGCGCGTCAGGCCCTCGGTCGCGGCCATCGCGATCGTGCGGACCACGTTGTCGCCGAGATGGGAGGCGACCTCGACCGTCAAGGTCTCGCCTTTGCCGTTCTCGCCGGGCATCTTGATCTTGAGCGCGTTGTAGTTCGCCGGGAGCTTGCCCGAGGGGAACTCGACGTCGACGACGGGCCCGATGACTTGGACGATCTTGCCGATGTTCATGATTTCTCCCTCTCCGTCAGTTGATCCGGCTGCTGTCCAGCCCGACCTTGTGGAATCGAACGCCGTACCGGCGCTGTCCGCCCGCGGCTCCGAGGACGCTGCGCACCTCGCCGCGGACGTGGATGTCGGCGACGCGCAGGTGGAGGGTCATCCCCTTCTCGAGCTCCGCGTCGGTCTTGAACGTCATGCCGCCCGCCGACAGGTCCGTGATCGTCGCGCGGCACTTCGCCGCCGACGGGCCCGCCATGCTGATGTCGAACGTCGCGCCGACCGCCGTGCGGGGGTGCCTGCGCTGCTCGCTTCCGGATTTCTGGGTCAAAGCTTCTCCTTAACTCTATTAAGCGGCCAGGGCCTCGGCCCCGCCGACCAGCTCCGCGATTTCCTTCGTGATCATCGCCTGGCGCGTGCGGTTGGCGTCCAGGACGTACCCCTCGCGCATCTCCTTCGCGTTCTTGGACGCCGCGTCCATCGCGTTCATGCGCGACGCGAGCTCGGCGGCCTGGGACTCGAGGAGGATGCGGTAAATCTGCGCCTTCACGTGGCGCGGCAGCAGGGCCGAGAGCAGGTCCTGGCGGTCGGGCTCGAAGCCGTACTCCGTGGACTCCGCCGGCTCGGCGGCGGCCTCGGGAACCGGGATCGGCAGCAGCTCGGCCGTCAGAAGGCGCTGCGTCGCGACGGACTTGAACTCGTTGTAGAGGACGGTGACCTTCGAGGCGCCCTTGTTCAGGTACGCGTCGATGATCGCCGAGCCGAGCAGCTCGGCGTGCGCGAAGGAGATCTTCGGGAAGACGTTCGTCAGCTCCGAGACGATCTCGAGATTCTGACCCTTGAGGCGCGCGACGACGTCGCGGCCCTTGCGGCCGACGGCGATCACGAGGACCTTCTTGTCCTTGCGGGCGCGAAGCCAATCGAGCGCGGCCTTGATCACGTTGGAGTTGAACGCGCCGCACAAGCCCTTGTCGCCCGTGACCATGACGAGCAGCTCGGGGCCTTCGGCCTTCACGTCGAAGAAGGGATGAATCTGGACCTCGCGCTTGGCCGCGACGTCGGACTCGACCTCGAGGCGCGCCAGGTCGCGGACCATGCGCTCCATCTTGGTCGCGAACGGGCGGGCGGCGAGGATCGCGAGCTGGCACTTGCGCATGCGCGCCGCGGCGACCATCTTCATCGCCTTCGTGATCTGCTCGGTCGACTTGGTGGACTTGATCTTGCTGCGAAGCTCTCTAAGGGAAGCCATTGGTCAGACTCCGACGGCGACTTTGCGGCCGCCGATATAATCCTGGATCGCGCGCTCCGTCGTCCATTGCGCGCGGAAGCCGAACGCCTTCTGCGCCTTGGCGGGATCGCCGAGCGTCTCGTTCTGGTAGAAGGAGTAGGGGTTCTTGAAGTACTCGGGCTGCAGGCTCGTGCCGAGCGTCGCATTGAGAGCCGCGATGACTCCATTAAAGTCGGTCTTGCGGCCCGTGCAGACGTTGTAGACGCCGGGGGCGGCTTTCTCGAAGGCGCGGATGTTGGCGTCCACCACGTCCTTGACGTAGATGAAGTCGCGGTACTGCTCGCCGTGCTCGAAGACGCGCGGGCGGCGGCCGGCCTTCATCTGCAGCGCGAGCTGCCAGATCATCGAGGCCGACTTGTTCTTGTGGGCCTCGCGCGGGCCGAAGACGTTGAAGTAGCGCAGGCCGACGGCCTTGACGCCCTTCGCGGCGCCGGCGACGGTCTCCATCACTTGCTTGGAGAAGCCGTAGACGTTCATCGGACGCGGCTCCGAGTCTTCACGCTGGGGAACCGGGGTATCGCCGTAAGTGGCCGCGGAGGACGCGTAGACGACCTTTTTCACCTTGGCCTTGGCGGCCCACGCGAGGAGATTGCGGGTGCCCTCGACGTTCACCTTCATCATGAGCGCCTGGTCCATGACCGTGGTGTCCGAGATCGCGCCCTGATGGAAGACGGCGTCGATCTTGCCGACGCGCCCGCTCCAGAACGCCGTGTCCGCGTAGTCGGCCGCGACGACGTCGCCGGGGAAGCCGCGCAGGTTCTCCCACGAGCCGTGGGTGAAGTCGTCCATCGCGGCGACCTGCCAGCCGCGGGCCGCGAGCTCCCAGCACAGGTTCGAGCCGACGAAGCCGGCGGCGCCGGTCACGAGAGCCTTCATTTGCGCGCCGCCGCGATGTCCTGCAGGGATTTCACGGGCGAGAGCAACGCCTCGTTGACGATCTTGACGATCTTTTCCTTCGGGCGCTTGACGCCGGGGACGCCGCCCGCGAAGAAGGTGACCAGATTCGCGCAGGCCTCGTGGTCCCAGGCGGTCGTGCCTCCCGCGGCCTTGAGGTCGGCCTTGAGCTTGGCCGCGTACTTCTTCATCGACTCCTGGTCGCGCGCGAGCATGTCGGCGAACGCGCGCGGGGCGTTCGTCTCCCCACGTACGCGAACACGCCGCCGAGCTCCGGCTTGTCGATGGCCGCCAGCGCCTCGATCAGCGCCCCGCTCATGACGGACCCGTCCTGCGCCGCCGCGGAGGCGGCGGCGCAGGTCAGGGCGACCGTCAGGGCGATGGCTCGGATCACTTGAACTGAGCCTTGAATTCCTTGATGAGGGCCTCGATCTTGGCCTTCAGCGCGTCGTCGATGGCCTTCTTCTCGGCGAGTTCCTTCATCGTCGCGCCGTGGCGGGCCTCGGCGTACGCGCACATCTCGGACTCGAAGCGGCGGACGTCCTTGACCGGAACGTCGTCGATATAGCCGTTGGTGCCCGCGAAGATCGCGAGAACCTGCTTCTCGACGGGCAGCGGCGCGTACTGGCCCTGCTTGAGGATCTCGACGAGGCGCTCGCCGCGGCCGAGTTGGCGCTGCGACGCGGCGTCGAGCTCCGAGCCGAACTGGGCGAACGCCGCGAGCGCGTTGTACTGCGCCATGTCGAGGCGCAGGCGGCCGGCGACGCCCTTCATCGCCTTCGTCTGCGCCGCGCCGCCGACGCGCGACACGGAGAGGCCGACGTTGACGGCGGGGCGGATGCCGGAGTAGAACAGGTTCGACTCGAGGTAGATCTGCCCGTCGGTGATCGAGATGACGTTCGTCGGGATGAACGCCGAGACGTCGTTGGCCTGCGTCTCGATGATGGGCAGCGCCGTCAGCGATCCGCCGCCGTTGGCCTTGTCGAGCTTACAGGCGCGCTCGAGGAGACGAGAGTGCAGATAGAACACGTCGCCGGGGTAGGCTTCGCGGCCCGGGGGCGGCGCAGCAGCAGCGAGAGCTGGCGGTAGGCCGCGGCGTGCTTGGAGAGGTCGTCGTAGACCACGAGCACGTGCTTGCCCTGCCACAGGAACTCCTCGCCGATCGAGCAGCCGGCGTAGGGAGCGATGTATAACATCGGTGCCGGTTCGGAAGCGCCGGCGGTGACGATGATCGTGTACTCCATCGCGCCCGCGTCCTGCAGCTTCTGCACGACGGCCGCGACGGTCGACTGCTTCTGGCCGACGGCGACGTAGATGCAGATCGGGCGGTTGGGCTGGTTCTTCTGGTTGATGATCGCGTCGATCGCGACCGCGGTCTTGCCGGTCTGGCGGTCGCCGATGATCAGCTCGCGCTGGCCGCGGCCGATCGGAATCATCGCGTCGATGGCCTTGATGCCGGTCTGCAGCGGCTCGTTGACGGGGCTGCGCAGCATGACGCCGGGGGCGACGATGTCGAGCGGGCGGGACTTCGTCGTCTTGATGGGGCCCTTGCCGTCGACGGGGCGGCCGAGCGCGTCGACCACGCGGCCGATCATCGCGTCGCCGACGGGAACCTGGGCGACCTTGCCCGTGCGGCGCACGGGATCGCCTTCCTTGACGAGCGTGTCGTTGCCGAAGAGCACGCAGCCGACGTTCTCCTTCTCGAGGTTGAGCACCATGCCCATGACGCCGTTCGGGAGCTCGAGGAGCTCGCCGGACATGGCGTTCTCGAGGCCGTAGACGCGCGCGATGCCGTCGCCGACCTGCAGAACCGAGCCTTCTTCCTTCAGCTCCGTGGAGCCGGCGAAGCCTTCGATCTGCTTCTTGATGACGGCGGTGATCTCTTCGGGTCGAATAGCCATGTTAGTTGAAGCTCTCCTTTAATCTGCGCAGCTGGCCGCGAAGGCTCGAGTCCAGCACCCAGTCGCCGATCTTGACGGACACGCCGCCGATCAGCTCCGGGTCTTCCTTCACGTCCAGTTCGATGTCTTTGCCGCTGAAATTCTTGAGCTTGGCCGCGAGCTGCTTCTGCTCGTCGGCGCTGAGGGGCTTGGCCGTGCGCACGATCGCCTTGGCGGCCCCGCGCTTGTCGGCCGCGAGCCGCCCGTAGACCGACGCGATCATGACCATGAGCTCGAAGCGCTTCTTGTCGACGAGCAGGTCGAGGAAGCGCAAAGTCGTCGCGCCGACCTTGCCGGACAAAGCGTCGGCGAGCAGCTTCTTCTTCGAGGCCGCGGGCACGCGCGGATGGCGCAGCACGGCCATCGAGTCGAGCAAAGCTTGTGCGCGGAGCCGAGGTCCGCCTGGACCTTCTGCTCCTCGTTCTTGGCGGCCGCCGCCTGGAACAGCGCCGCGGCGTAGCGGCCGGCCAGGACGCGGTCGGAGGCGTTCATCTCAGTTGCTCCCCGCCTTCTTCGCCGACTCGAGGTCCTTGAAGAACCCGTCGAGCACGGTCTTCTGCACGCCGGCGTCGACGGACTTGTGCAGCAGCTTCTCGGCCGCGAGCACGGAGAGGTTGGCGACTTCCTTGCGCAGGTCGCCGACGAGCTTGTCCTTCTCGGCGGCGAGATCGGCCATGGTCTTCGTCTTGATCGCGGCGGCGTCGGCCTCGGCCTCGGCCTTGAGCTTGGCGCGCAGCGCCTCGCCGTCCTTGGTCGCGGCGGCGAGGAGATCCTTGGACTTCTGCTGGACGCCGGCCATCTGCGCCTCCAACTCCTTCTGGATCCTCTCGGCCTCGGCGCGGGCCTTCTCGGCGCCCTCGCGGTCGGCCTTCAGGCGCGCCTCGCGCTCGTCGACGGCCTTGAGCAGGGGACCCCAGGCGAACGCCTTGAGGATTCCCACGAGACAGAGGAAGGTCACGATGGTCCAGACGGTCAGCCCGAGGTCGGGTTTGAGAAGATCGCCCATTTTCTATTTGCTCCTGCGTCGAATTCGTCTTGCGGAAAATTGTGCCCCCGGGCTTTCGCCCGGGAGGTCTTGGTGATTTAGTGCGCGGCGGCGGCGGCGGCGGACGGCGCGGACGACGCGCCGGCGACGGGAACGCCCTTGTTGAGGGCGAGAGCGGCGAGCAGGACGCTGACGAGCGCCAGCAGGCCGAGGCCTTCGATCATGGCGGCCGGGATGATCATCATCGTCTGGAGCGCGCCGGCCGACTCGGGCTGGCGAGCGGCGCCCTCGAGGGCGGCCGACGCGAGCTTCGAGATGCCGTACGCGCCGCCGATGAGGCAAAGGCCCGCGCCGACGAACACGCCGAGGTAAGAGAGTCCGAGGTAGTCCATTTGAGTCTCCTGAACGTCAGTTTCCGGATCGCCATCGGGCGTCCGGGTGCGACCTCCGCACCTTTAGTGCGGGTGAACGGCGCCGCCCACGAACAGGGCGGTCAAGAACGTGAAGATGTACGCCTGGAGGAAGGACACCAGGACGTCCATCGTGTAGATGAAGAGCGCGAGGCCGACGGACGGGACGATCATGCCGGCGCCGATCGCCTTGCCCATCTCGGCGAAGATGAAGATCATGCAGAGGAACGCCAGCGACACGACGTGGCCGGCGAGCATGTTCGCGAACAAGCGGATGCACAGCGAGATGCACTTGGCGAACATGCCGAACACCTCGATAACGAACAGGAGCGGCCACAGGATCAGCGGCACGCCGCCGGGCACGATGTGCACGACGTAGGACGCGAGGCCCTGTTCCTTCACGCCCGCGTACTGGATCAGGCCGAACGTGCACGTCGCCATGCCCGCGGTCACCCAGGGGTTGGCGGTCACTCCGGACATCGTGGGCACGAGGCCGAGCAGGTTGCAGGTCAGGATGAAGAAGAAGAGCGTCAGGAAGTACGGCAGGTAGTGGCCGGCGTGGTGGCCGAAGATCGGCTCGAGGATCTCGTCGCGCACGAACAGCGCGAGCGGCTCGAACATCGAACGCATGACGCGCGCCAGGCTCGACTGCGAGCGGGCGGCGAACGTGAGGAAGACGATCGCGACGCCGCAGGCGATCCACATCGTGCGGATCAGAGGAGAAAGGCCCATGTCGACGGGCAGGCCGGCGACGGTCGCGACGACCTTATGCGAGGTCTTGTGATCGACGAGATGGTGCGCGAGAATGCTTTCGAAATTCATTTGATCCTGAGGTGCCTCAGCTCCAGAGTCAGCAGCAGCGCCAGCAACGCGAACACGTATGTGATCACGACGACTTCGTACGACAGACTCTCCATCCCGTAGGCCCAGACCCCCAGCGCGAGCAGGACCGCGGCCCTCAGGACCATCCCCCGCCGAAGGCCCACCAGAAGGACTTCATCGAGCGGCCGCGCGCCCACAAGAGCCACGCGACGCTGATCGACGAAGCGGCCCACGCGGCGGCGACGCCGAACGCGAGAGACCGTTTCTCCGACGGTGAGGACCATATCCGGCCGGCGATCAGAAAGCCGGCCAGCGCGACGGCCGCGCCTTCAGCCGCGGCCCTGAGGGCCGTCCTTTTGGGAATGCTGAAAGTCCGGATGAGTCGGTAGAGTCCAATGACGATTCCAAAGAGCGCGCCGCATAAGGTTCCCCAAGGCGACGAGGAGAACTTCTTGTCGAGCCACCAGCCGAGCCCGACGCCGAGGACGGAGAACGACGCGAGCTCCCAGCCGACGCTCAACGCAACCGCTAAGGCGTTCTTATCGCCTTCCTTAGACGGCTGATTTTCGTTCGACATTCTCGGCGACGACGACGGATTGTACGATTTACCCGGCGAGCCTGTCAATTTTCCGAAAAATGGGCTATCCTTCACGCCATGAACGGCACCGCTCCGACGCAGGGCCCGGCGCGGATACTGATCGCCGACGACCTCCCCGATCTCCTACAGGCCCTCAAAGAAACCCTGGAACGGGAAGGGTTTATCGTGACCGCGGTCGACAACGGCGAGACCGCGCTCGCCGCCATCCGCGCCGACCCCCCGACATCGCGGTGCTCGACCTCAAGATGCCGCGCCTGACCGGCTTCCAGGTGTGCGAGGCCCTGCGCCAGGACCCGCTGCTCGAGAACCTTCCGGTGATCATCCTCTCGGCCTCGGGCACGCGCGACAGCAAGGTCGCCGGGCTCGACCTCGGCGCCGACGATTTCATCACGAAGCCCGTCGACGTGCGCGAGCTGCTCGCGCGCATCCGCATGATCCTCAAGCGCAGCCGCCAGGGCCTCGACGCCAATCCGCTCACGCGCCTCCCGGGAAACCTCGCGATCGAGTCCCGCGTCGAGCGCGCCGTCGCCGACGGGCGGCCGCTCGCCGTCCTCTACGTCGACCTCAACCAGTTCAAGGCGTACAACGACGCGTACGGCTACGAGGAAGGCGACCGCGTCATCAAGGGGACGGCGCGCGTGCTCGTCGACCAGCTGCGCGCGGGCGCGGGCGCGTCCTTCGTCGGCCACATCGGCGGCGACGACTTCATCGTGCTCTCGACGCCCGACAACATGGAGGCGCTCGCGCAGAAGATCTGCGACTCGTTCGACAAGATCTCGCCTTCCTTCTATAGCGAGGAGGACCGCAAGCGCGGCTCGATCGTCGCGAAGGACCGCCAGGGCCACACGCGCGAGTTCCCGCTGCTGTCGATCTCGATCGGCATCTGCCACAACCGCGAGCGCCAGCTCACGGGCTTCGCGCAGATCTCCCACCTCGGCGCCGAACTCAAGAAGGTCGCGAAGGGAAAGCCGGGCTCGGCCTACGTCGTCGACCGGCGCAAGGACTAGACGCTAGCGGCGCTTCGACGAGAGCCGGTACACGCCGCCGCGCGCGCTCTCGATCCTGCCGGGCCACTTCGCCAGCGTCTTCTTGAGCGCCGAGAGGCGGCGCGCGACGGTGCCGAGCTCGCGCTCGCGTCCGGAGACCGCAGCGATCGCCGCGCCGAGCTCGGCGCGCGCGACCGGCTCGCCCTCGCGCTCGAGCAGGCGCCACAAGAGGGCGAAGCCCGCGGCGTCGAGCTCCGCGTCGGACCACTTGCCGCGCACGCGGATCAGCGCCCGGTGCGACCGGCGTTCCGCCTTCAGCGCCCCGTCGGCCGAGACGCGCGTCTGCGCGCCGAGCGCGCGGTCGCGCAGGGCGAAGAGCTTGACCGCGAGCTTCTCCTCGGGCCAGGTCTTGCCGAGCACCTCGTCGGCGCCGCAGTCGACGGCCGCCGCCACCGCGTCGAGGTCTCCCTCGTCGCACGCGAACGCGATCGCCGCCGCCGGATACAAGGCGCGCAGCGCCGCGACGGATTTTGCGACGGAGGCGCCGGCGAGGGCGCGATCAAGAACGACCAGCGCGCGCTCGGGAGGAGGAGTGCGGCCCGGAGCGGGGATCGCGGCGCGGGCCTCGAAGGGCCATCCGCCGCGAAGCGCGATATTCTCGAGCCTAGAGAGCCAAGCTCCGTCTCTCGACAAAACGATCATCTAGGATCTACGCCGCTTCCCAAGCCGCTGCAAGTCCTTGCCCCACGCCGACGCAAAGCGCGGCAACGCCGCGCTTAGATTTCCTGCGGCGAAGCTCGTGGATGAGGGTCACCGAGATGCGGCATCCGGAGGAGCCCAGTGGATGGCCCAGCGCGATGGCTCCACCATTAACATTAAGGTGGCCATGATCTATCCCGAGTTCCCGTTGGCAGGCAAGGGATTGTGCGGCGAAAGCCTCATTGATCTCGAAGAGATTAATATCGGCCATGCTCCAACCAATTCTCTTCGTGAGTTTCTGAATGGCAGGCACAGGCCCTATCCCCATGAAAGACGGTTCCACCCCGCCGCCGCGGAGCCCACCCAACGCGCTAAGGGGTAAGGCCAAGAGCCGAGGCTTTCTTCGCTTCCATCAGGAGAATAGCGGACGCCCCGTCGTTCAGCGTCGAGGAATTCCCCGCCGTGACGGAGCCGTCCTTCCGGAAGGCCGGCTTGAGCATGGCCAATTTCTCGAGGCTCGAATCGGGGCGGATCGTCTCGTCGACCAAATAATCAATGGCATCGCCTTTCTTCTGCTTCACCGGAACAGGGACGATCTCCTCGGCGAACACCGAGTCCCTCGCCTTCGCCGCCCGCCGATGGCTCTCCAGCGCGAACTTATCCTGATCCTCGCGCGAAATCTTGTACTTGGCGGCGACATTGTCGGCGGTCTCGCCCATCGACTCGAGAGGGAACATCTCCCCCAGCCGTTTATTGGGATATCTCCAGCCGAGCGCCGTGTCGTACGCCGTCAGGTTCCCGAACGCGAATCCGCTCTCAGCCTTGGGGAAAGAATACGGCGCCCGGCTCATGCTCTCCACTCCGCCCGCGACGTAGACGTCCCCTCGCCGGCCAGGATCGACTTCGCCGCGACGTTGATCGCCTCGAGGCCCGAGGCGCACAGGCGGTTGACGGTGGCGCCCGGCACCGAGCGGGGCAGGCCCGCGAGCAAGGCGGCCATGCGCGCGACATTCCGATTGTCTTCTCCGGCCTGGTTCGCGCAGCCGAGATAAACATCGGAAATTTCCGCGGCGTCGAGGCCGGGGGCTTTCTTGATGAGGGCCGCGATCACGTAACCGGCCAGATCGTCCGGACGGACGGACGAAAGTCCTCCGCCGAGCCGCCCCACCGCCGAGCGCACCGCCGCGACGGCCACTACCTCACGCGAGGGCATCGTAGGCTCCCATTTTCTCTCTCCACTCGTCGCTCACACGCACCGGCTTATTGAGTGCGTAATCGAAGGTCACCATGACGCTTTTCGCCTCGGCGACCAGCCGTCCGTCGTTCTTGGATTCGATTCTATAATCCATCTTGATGCTCGACCCGCCGAGCTCCGAGACGCGGCAGCCGACGAGCAAGGTCTCGTGGTGCAGGACGGGGCTCTTGTAGTCGATCTCGATGCGGGCCAAGATGACCCCGAAGTCCTCGATGCGCACGCGGCCGACGACCTTTCGCAGGTAGTCGATGCGGGAGACCTCCAAGAAGCTCAGATAGTTGGCGTTGTTGACGTGGCCGAGCCCGTCGGTGTCGGAGAAGCGCACGGGCACCTCGCTGACGAGCCGGTAGCCGTCCATCAGCGGGCCTCCTGGAGAAGCTTGGCGAAGCGCGAACGCGGCATGACGACCTGCAGGACCGAGCCCTCGCCGATCTTGCGGCCCTTCGTGTGCACCTCGGTGCGCGCGAAGATGCGCGGTCCCTTCACGCGGACGAGCTTGGCCACGACGTGCAGCGGCGCGCCGATGCGCGCGGGGCGCAGGTGCTTGACGAGCACGGCGCCGCCGACGGCCTCCTCGTCGGGCTCGAGGTACGGCGCGATCAGCATGCGCGCGGCCGTCTCCATGTGGTAGACCATCGCCCACGTCGCGTACAGCGGGTGGCGCACGAGACCCTCGAGGTGCGGCTTCATGTGCTTCTCGACGCGGGCGGGAAGGTCGACCGTCAGTCCGACGCGCAGCCCCGGCTTCATTTGAGCAGCCCCAGCGCCGCGAGGCGCACGGCGTCGGCCGCGGCCGAGAACGGCATCGCCGAGGCCGCCTCGCGCGCGGCCTCGCCCATCTTCTTGAGCTTCGCCTTGTCGGCGATCATCTCGAGCAGCGCCGCGGCGAGCAGAGGCGGCGCTTTCTTCGGCGTCGGATAATGGACGAGCCGCCCCGCGTCCGGCGGCAAGGTGTCGCGCACGCCGTAGTGGTCGGAGGCGAGCACCGGCAGGCCCGCGTGCATCGCCTCGACGACATTTAATCCATAAGATTCATGAATTGACGGAGATACGAAAAGGTCTCCCAGTTTGAAATAGGCCCGCTTCGCGGCTCCGTCCAAATAACCCGGAAAGACCACCTTGACCTGCTTGAGCTTGGCGGCGGCGGCCTTCACCTTTCGTCCGTAAGCCTGTCCCATCATGAACGCCGGCTCTCCGCAGATGAAGAGGCGGATGTCCTTGCCCGCGATCTTGCCGCTCGTCTCGAGCAGACGCAGCCCCTCGAGCAGAAGGTGCACGCCCTTCTCCGGCGAGATGCGCGAGAGCGTGAGCAAGGTGGTCGTGTTCTCGCCGATCTCGTGGTACTCCTTGAGCTCGGCGGCGCGGTTCTCGTCGGCGGGACCGGGCGGGTCGGACCAGACGCCCCAGGGCACGACCACGATCCGCCTCGCCAATTCCTCGTAGCCGACGAGGTCGCCGTAGCAGCGCATGAGCGTGTCCGCCATCGCGCGCGAGGGCACGATCATGCGCTTGGAATGATAGACCGTCTGGCGCTGCTTCTCGAAGACGAGGTCGAGCACGTCGGGCAGGATCCAATCCGCGCCGATCGAGCGCATGCGCTCGTGCAGGCGCGTGAGCTTCTCGGGCGCCACGATGCGGCGCAGGTAGAGCTTGTTGAAGTAGTCGACGACGTCCACATGCCAGATCGACAGGATTTGATATCCCGCGGCCGCGAGCTCCTCGAGGCCGGGGCCCTCGGAGACGTCGTTGACGACGATGACGGTGTCCTTGGGCGGGAGGTCCTTTCTGCGCTCGAGAATCCAGGCCGTCGTCTCGGCCTCGAAATCGCGGCAGAACCGCGCGTAGTCGAGCTCGCCGAGGTCGACCAAGCCGCCCTCGCGCGCCGCGAGCCGGTGGTAGTCGCAGCCCGGCGCCGGGGTCTCGGGTCCGGAGCCCAGGATGACGGGCTTCCAGGACGCGTCCGGCTTCCAGTGCTTGACCAGCTGAAGGCCGACCATGGCGCCGCCGCCCAGGGGCGTGCGATCCATGGGATAACCGACGTGAGAGGCGACGAAGACGAGCCGCTTCAAGGGTGTTATTATATGATAGTCGCGCGCACCCACTATTAGAAGAAGAGAGGCATATATATGAACGCCCGCAATGAGACCATCGTCGTCGCCGGAGGCGCCCGCACCGCGATCGGCCACATCGCCCGGTCCTTGGCCGGCCTCAAGCCCGAAGACCTCATGGTGGACGCGATCCAGGCGACCCTCTCCCGTTCCAAGCTCGCCAAGGACAAGGTCGACGGCGTCATCGTCGGCTGGGTCGGGCAGAGCTTCTCGGCCCCCAACATCGCGCGCGTGGCCGCCCTGCGCGCCGACCTCCCCTGACGGTCCAGGCCGTCACCGTGCAGAACAACTGCGTCTCCTCGATCGAGGCGATCTCGGCGGCCTGCCGCTTCATCATGGCCGGCGAGGGCGAGCTGTATCTCGCGGGCGGCGTCGAGGTCATGTCGCGCATGCCCTACTCGATCGACGGCTCGCGCGCGAGCAAGCCGCTGCGCTCGCTGTCCGTCGTCAAGGAGAAGTGGGCCGAGCTGCTCGCCTCCGCCGACGTCTCCGTCGTCGACGCGATGGAGCAGGGCCTGACCGATCCCGTCAAGAACATCAACATGGCCGCGACCGCCGAGATCTGCGCGCAGATCTACGACGTCAGCCGCGCCGAGCAGGACGAGTACGCGCGCGAGTCCTTCCGCCGCACGCTCGCCGGCTGGAAGTCCGGCTTCTTCGACGCCTCGGTCGTGCCGGTCGTGCGCGACGGCAAGACGATCCTCGAGAAGGACGAGTACCCCTTCCTGCGCGAGGACCTCGTCGACAAGCCGCAGATGTTCGCCAAGGCCCCGGCCGCCTTCGACAACTCCCAGTACTCGATGAAGCAGTTCTACGCCGACAACGCGGCGAACCTCGAGGGCAAGCAGTACGTCGAGGGCACGAAGGGCACGGTGACCCTCTTCAACTCCTGCGGCCGCTCCGACGGCGCCGCCGCCGTCATCGTCACGACCGCGAAGAAGGCCAAGGAGCTCGGCCTCGAGGTGCTGGCCGAGATCAAGGGCTGGGCCTTCGAGGGCAACAACCCGGCGCACATGGGCGTCTCGCCGGCGCTCGCGGCTCCCGTCGCGCTCTCGCGCGCCGGGATCAAATTCGAGGACCTCGACCAGATCGAGCTGCACGAGCCCTTCGCCGCGACCGTCCTCTCCATCTTCAAGCTCGGCCAGAAGCGCTTCGGCCACGACTGGGCCGCCAAGTACAAGAGCGGCGCGTTGAACCCCAACGGCGGCTCGCTCGCCGTCGGGCATCCGCTCGGCGCCACGGGCGCGCGTCTCATGCTCAACCTCGTGCACGCGCTGAAGAAGAACAACACGAAGAAGGGCCTGCTGGCGGCCTGCGCGGGCGGCGGGATGGGCGGGGCGCTCGTCGTCGAGCGCGCGGGCTAGGCTACTTGTAGGACTGCTGGCAGGACGGCTTCAGTTCCTGGAAGTAGTTGTTCCCGGCGCTGCCGCCACCGCCGCGCTTCTCGGCGACGAGAGCCATCAGCGGGTCCGTCTCCATCAGGAAGTACTTGATCAGCGGCGGCTTGTCCTTGCGCGGCGTGATCACGATGTTGAGCGAGAACTCGCACAGCAGCTCGTCCTCGGTGCAGTTCGTCTTGAGCTTGATGTAGTCCACTTCCTCGGCCTCCACCTCCTGGTTGCCGATGATCATGCCCATGATCCGGATGCCCTCGGGCCCGTAGCGCTTGGCCGCGCAGCCCGGCTCGACGAAGCGGAAGGGGCCCTTCTTCTTTCCCTTCGCGACCTTCATCAGCAGCTGGATCTCGACCTGCTTGGACTTGGCCTTTTCGCGCAGATTCTTGGGCAAGGTCTCGGTGTCGATCTCCATGAAGGGCGCCACGAGCTTCGGATCGGCGTCGGCCGTCGGCGTCTTGAGCATGTACTGCACGAGCTTCAGGCGCGTGGCCTCGTCCTCCGCGCGGGCGGAGAGGGGCAGCAGGAGGAGGGCGAGCAGCAAGGACCGCATTCCGAGAGTATAACCCGTGTGAGCGTTATCCGCGAGGGTGATGTTTGGAGTGGGCGGCTTTCAAGGCGGAAACGTCCAGGTGCGTGTAGATCTGCGTCGTCGAGAGGTCGGCGTGGCCGAGCATCTCCTGCACGGCTCTCAGGTCCGCTCCGCCCTGCAGCAGATGCGTCGCGAACGTGTGCCGCAGCAGGTGCGGGTGCAGATGGGACTTGATCCCGGCGCGCTTGCCGAGCTCCTGAAGCCGGCGCCAGAACTGCACGCGCGACATCTTCTTGCCGCCCCGCCCGAGGAACAGCTCGGCGTCGGGCGCCTTGAAGCGGCGCTCGCGCTCCGACAGGTAGATTTTGAGCGCCGAGAGGGCGCGCGCATGAACGGGGACGAGGCGCTCCTTGTTGCGCTTGCCGATCACGCGCACGAACCCGTCTTGTAAATTGAGCCCTTCGGGCTTCACGCCGACGAGCTCGGAGATCCGCAGGCCCGAGGCGTACAGCAGCTCGAGCATCGCGCGGTCGCGCACGTCCTCGTACTCCGCCGTGTCCGGCGCGCGCAGGAGCTTCGACGCCTCGTCGAGCGTCAGGTGCCGGGGCAGGCGCTTGGGCAGGCGCGGCGTACGCAAAGTCTCCGCGGGGCTCTCGGGCCAGCCGTTCTCGAGCGTCTCGAAGGCGAAGTAGCTGCGCAAGGCGCCGATCCGGCGCGCGAGCGTCCCGGGGAAAGCTTCTTGTCCTTCTTTTCCGCCCAGAGGTATTCGTCGAGCTGTCCGCGCGTCGCCGCGGCCGGCTTGAGCCCCTGGCCGAGCGCCCACGCGTAGAAGGATTCGATGTCGGAGCGGTACGCCTCGACCGAGCGAGGGGACAATCCCCGCTCGAGGCTCAGGTAGTTCGCGTACTCCGTCAGCCGCGCCGCGGCGTCCTTGTCGTTCATCGACGCACGATCTCGTACGATTGCTTGGCGCTGCGAGCCTTATCCTGCGTCGGATGAAGAATCCCGATTTTCACCAGTTCTTTGATGGCCCCGCGAGCAGTCTCGTAATTCATATTGCTCCGATCCGCGATCTGACGAGCCGTGAGGGGTATCGACGGGCTCTCCACGAAGCTCGAAAGCAGCTTCTTATGCCGCCCGCGGAGCGAAGTGGCGACCGTGGGCTCGAACGAGCGACGGGGCGCGGCCAACCTGTATAGAGCGCTTCCGCGCGACCCCAATTGGACGATTAAGTCCGCGTTCCGAAGCTCGGCCAGCTCCGCCGTCGCTTGCCGCGAGTCGCAGCCGTTCAAGCGGCAGTAATCCTTGTTTCGTATCGAGAGATAGCGCTTCAGGTAGGCCAGGGCTTTTCTCTGCCTCTCATTGATGGCTTGGTCGGCGAACTCGTTGAGCCAGGCGATGGTCTTCTCGTCGAGAAGAGTCTCATTCAGGAAGAAGGCTCGGAAATGCGTCCTTTCGTCCTTAAAGCGGGGCGGCGGCAGGCCGGCCCTGGAGAGCTGCGCGATCATCGTCGGCACGCCGGTGCCGCGATTCTCGACGATCGAGGCTCCCTCGAGCAGCCGCATCAGGAAGCTGTTGCGGGCGGCTTGGATGTTGATCTCGTCGAGCGTGTCCTCGTTGACCGGACCGTAGAGCCCCCCGGGCTTTGAATGATGATCGCGTCCGAGTACATCTTGATCTGCACCTGCGTGCCGACGGCCCATGGTCCGTAATCGCGGTGGGCGAACGCGTTGATGACGACCTCTCGCAAGGCGACTTCAGGATACTCCCAGATTTCTTCCGCCAAGAGCCCCGTTTTCAGCGTGCTCTTTCGCATGCTGCCGTGAATGACCCCGAGCAGCGACCTGAGCATGGCGGGCAGCGGACCTTCGATGTTCCGATTGTCGATGATGGAGTCGAGGCCTTTCGAGGCTCCGTCCCGCGGGCCGGCGTATCGAACGAACGTCGCGCGAAGGTTCGGGAAATATTGTTGCGGATAATCCCCGAACATCAGCAGTCCGCACAAGGTCGGGCAAACTCGACCGTCTATCTCCGTGACGATCGAGAACTTCTTCATCAAGGTATCGGTCGACGCCTGGAGATAGCGCGCGTTCGGGTCCTTGTCTCTCATCCGCGCGAAGAAGGACTCGATCGCATCTCGATTCAACGACTCCATATCCGCCTCGGGAACCGCTCGCGCATCTTCCTTTGGCTGGCCCCGTTCGGCGATCAGGCTTTGGATCTCATAATTGGTCATCCTTCGGTCGCCGTCCCCGACACGGATGAATGCGCCCCCGGAAGCCCGCTCGGCTTGTAGTAGCAAGGCTTGTGATCGCGCGCGCATTCCGGGATTCGGACGACCAGAGCGCGACGTCCTTTCTCGGTGAAAAGGTCCATTCGCGGCCGAACGGGCGGCTCCATTTCCGCGCACGCCTGGCCGACGACTTTTTGCAGCTCGTCGGCGTCCTTCACTCCGATCCAGGTAAAATCCTTTTCGGAAAATCCGAAGAGAAGAGTCCCTCCGCCGGATCGGTTTGCCAGCGCGGACAGCGATTCCCAGACGCGCGTGGGAGTCCCTCCGGAAGCCTCTTTGACTTCGACATCCTCGAGTTCCGAACCGCGGGAGCGAAGCTCCTCGACGAGTTCTTCAAATTCACTCTTGGTCATGGGGGGATGGTACCATATCTTGGTGGAAGTATACCATGCGTATACCATGACATGGTATTTAGAAGGCCCCTTGTCGGGGCCGGTTTCATTGCAAATAAAAAACCCGCCGAGAGCGAGCTGGCGGGTATGTTGACCATAGTATAACAGCGAAGCGGCGTCATTTTCAAGACCCCAAGAAGCGAGCCGCCGCCCCCTTTCGAGGGCGGCGGCTTTCGATCATGCGTCTTAAGACTTCTTGCCGGCCGCCTTCACGACGGGCTTTTCCGCCGCGAGGTCCGCGTCGGCTTCCTCCGCCTTGACCGTCGCCTCGACGGGGAGACGAGGTACTTCGCGCGCAGCGCCTTCTCGAGCTTCGCGGCCACGTCCGCGTGGTGCTTGAGGTAGGCCTTCGCGTTCTCGCGACCCTGTCCGAGGCGCTCGCCGTCGTAGAGGTACCACGAGCCGGACTTCTCGAGGATCGCGCCCTCGACGCCGAGGTCGATCAGGCAGCCCTCGCGGGACACGCCGAAGCCGTGAATCATCTCGAACTCCGCCGTGCGGTAGGGCGGGGCGACCTTGTTCTTGACGACCTTGACCCGGGCGCGCGCGCCGACGACGACGTCGCCTTCCTTGATGTTCTCGATGCGGCGGATCTCGAGGCGCATCGTGGAGTAGAACTTCAGCGCCAGGCCGCCGGTCGTCGTCTCGGGGTTTCCGAACATGACGCCGATCTTGTTGCGGATCTGGTTGATGAAGATGATCGTGGTCTTGCTCTGGGAGACGACCGCGGTGAGCTTGCGCAGGGCCTGGGACATCAGGCGCGCCTGAAGGCCCATGTGGCTGTCGCCCATCTCGCCCTCGATCTCGGCCTTGGGAACCAGGGCCGCGACGGAGTCCACGACGATGATGTCGATCGCCGACGAGCGCACGAGCTTCTCGGTGATCTCGAGCGCTTCCTCGCCGCAGTTGGGCTGGGCGATGAGCAGGCCGTCGATGTCGACGCCGAGCGCCTTCGCGTACGCCGGGTCCATGGCGTGCTCCGCGTCGATGTACGCGGCCGCGCCGCCCATCCGCTGCGACTGCGCGACGGCCATCAGCGCGAGCGTGGTCTTACCCGAGGACTCGGGTCCGTAGATCTCGATGATGCGGCCCTTCGGAAAGCCGCCGACGCCGAGAGCCAAGTCGAGGGACAGCACGCCGGTGGGGATCGCGTCGATCTTGATCTTGGCCGCGCGGTCTCCGAGCATCATCACCGCTTCCTTGCCGTACGCCTTTTCGATCTGCGCCATCGCCAGTTCCAGCGCCTTCGACTTGCCCGTGTCCATGTTGTTTCCCATTGAGTGATTTCTCCCTCCTCGGTACACCCATGAACTGTCAGGTGCCCAAGGGAATTAGTATAGCAGAAGTCCTTTTCGAACACAAGTTCGATTTTTGTTCGAAAGCTGTTCGAACATGTTCGACGACCCTGCCCTACCAGACGATTGAGACCCCCTTAAAGTTCCCTACTGCTTGGGGTCGACGATCGCCAAGACGGCGTCAGCGGAGAAAATTCGGTTGCGCTGCCTGCCCGTCACTTCGCGCAGGATCCCCTCGCGCACGAGGCGATCGACGTGCTTCTGCGCGGAGGCGGGCGTGATCGCGAGGATTTTCTTCACGTACCCCGCCGTCACCATGGGCTGCGCGAAAAGATGATCGATGAGCTTGTGCAGCAGGATCGACGTGCGCGGACCGCTGACGGCGGCCATGTATTCTTCCCGCAGCTCCGTCAGCCGCCGCGCCCGGTCCGACGCGTCGCGCGCCTGCTCGGTGACGCCGGCGAGAAAATAAGCCGTCCATTCCTTCCAGGCGCCGTGGCGGCTCACGTCCAGGAGCCGGTCGTAGTATTCGTCCCGCGTCCGGTCGAAATACGCGCTCAAGAACAAGAGCGGCGACGGCAGGAGCCCTTCCGACATCAGCATGAGCGTGATGAGAATGCGTCCGATGCGTCCGTTTCCGTCGAGAAACGGATGCAGCGCTTCGAACTGATAGTGCGTCAGGGCGATTTTCACGAGGGGCGGCAGGGTCGCGTCCGTGTTGACGTAGCGCTCGAGATCGCCGAGGCCCCGCATCATCTCCTCGCGCGGAGGCGGAACGTACCGTGCCGTCTCGATCTGGCGGGAACCGATCCAATTCTGCTCGGTCCGGATCTGCCCGGGACGCTTGTCGTTGCCGCGAACGTCCTTCAACAGGACCGCGTGCATCTCGCCGATGAGCCTCGCGCCGATCGGCAGCGACTGAATCCTCTCGATTCCGAGATCGAGCGCGCGCACGTAATTGGCGATCTCGCGCACGTCGTCCGTCTGGACGACCTCGGCTCCTTCGAACAAGACGAGGTCCTCGTAGCCCGAGCGCGTGCCTTCGATGCGGCTCGAATAGACGGCTTCGCGTTTGACGAAAGGCCGGATGAGGAGATTGGCGTTCTTGAGCGAGGGACCGCTTCCCGCCAGTTCGGCCAAGGCGCGCGTCGCCCGGTCCAACGTCGCCGCGAGCTCCCAATCGACTTCGATCCGCGGCGGCAACGGATGCGGGACGAAAGACCAGGTGCCGTGTAGATTACGAATCAACTCTCCGGACTTCTTTTCCGAGAAATCGGTGGTATTCATTATTTCACTTGTCGACCATGACCGCCTATCTAATTATAGCATTGTGCTATGAAAGTAAATAACGAATATATGCTGAATTAATGAGAATAGGCCTCGAAAAAACACTCTATTTAGCCTACACTACTCACGTGCGGAAGCTCCTTTCCCTCGCCGTCCTGCTCGCCGGCTGCGCCGCCGGCACGCCGAAGCCCCCGCGTCTGGGCGGCCCGATCGTCGAGCTGCGCGAGTCCTTCACCTGCCCGAACGCGCCGTCGCGCGGGCTCATCACGATCCTGCCGGACGGCAAGGTCGAGCGCGTCGTGTTCCTCGGTCTCGACATCAAGTTCGGCGAGACGAAGACCGTGCGTGAGACGATGACGCTCACGCCTCCGGAGGCCGCGAATCTGTTCTCGTTCGTGGCCCAGTCCGGCTGGCAGGACCTGCCGGAGAATCCGCCCGTGGTGGCGCCGACGGACGCGTCGAACCCCAACGCGTGCTTCGGCTCGATCATGGTCAAGACGACCGAGGGCGCCCGCAGCGTGCACTACGCCGCGAGCAAGCGCCAGCCGAAGGTCGACGCTCTTATTAAAGGAGTGGAGGCGTTCCTGTCGCGTGGCACGTGGGACCGGCAGGAAGTGCCGTGGGCGCCGGGGCCGCGGCAGGTCGGGAACTAAGCCTCGACCTTAGTACTCGACGTCGCGTCGCGGCTCGGGCCGCATCAGGAGCAGCAGCCGCCCCGTGGCGACATCCCACGTGCGCAGGGAGCCGTCGACATACGACGACGCGCTGAACGTCTTCCCATCTTCCGAGAAGCGCATATCCCTCATCCAGCTCTCGACCGCCGTCGCCTTCCACAGCAGCTTGCCGGTGCCGGCATCCCACATCGTCAGCAGGCGCGATTTAGAGACGGACGCCAACCGTGTCCCATCCGGTGAGAGTGCCACCATTTCGGTCAGGCCGGGCGCCGCGCGGATCCACGTTTCGTCCTGCGACCAGCGGCCGTCGGCGGACTTTCGCATGGTCTGAAGCCCGTCGTTCATTCCCAGATAGAGCCGCCGTCCGTCGGGAGAGAACGCGCACGACATGGCCCCGAGGTCGTAACCTCCGTAGAACCGCTGCGCCACCTTCCACGTGAAGGCATCGACGAAGAGCATCTCGCTCTGCCGGGCCACGAAAGTTCGAGCGTCCGGCGAGTAGCACAGGCAGCTTGGAAGCCCGGATGCTTCATGGAAATCGGTGAGAACGTCGCGTGGAGCCGCCGGCTTCGACAAGTCCCAGGAAAGCGCCAGGTACGCGCGCTTGTTCCAGTCCTCCTTCGACAAGAACTCCTGCCCGCAAGCGACCACCGTGCGCTTGTCCGGCGAGAGCACTACCGAAGAAGGCATGAAATCGCGCCCGCCGGACGGCAGGGCCACCGAGCGCCTCGTGTCCAGATCGAGAACCGACAAACCGCGATCTCCCTCGCCATGGACGATGAATTGCCCGGCCCGCGCCCCAGGCATCGCGCCCATCGTCCCGCCGGAAATCGCGAGGCTGACGGCGACGCCTTCAGCAGTATCCCAAAGGCAGGCATTGTTGTCGTTGGCGCTGAAAATCTTTCCTGCTCCAGCCGGACCGAAGGTCAGGACGCGGCACTCCGGCGGCCCCGATAGAATCTTCTCGGGCTTCTGCAGTTGGGGCAGCGCCTCACGCGGCGCGGTCGAGCGAACGATCTGCGCCGGTTCGGTCGGACCCGCGACACGGCGCACGATGCGCAGCTTCTTCTCGGTCACGTTGCCGAGACCGTCGTAAGCGCGGATGACGTAGTTGCCGGCGTCGAGCCCGGTCAGCGGGACGCGGATGTGCCGGCCCCCGCCCCAACTGTGCTCGCGCTTTGTCGGACCGACGACTTCGACGCGATAGACGCCGGAGCCGCTCGGGCCGTCCGGCGTCTCGCCGTCACCGATGTAAACGTAACCGACCTTGGCCGGATCAACGGCCTCGTAATCGTCCGCCGCCGCCCCGGGAGGCAGGATGAGCGCGAGCAGCAATGCGATCAGTACGCGTGCCACTGGCTTCCCCGGCTATCCTTGTGGGTGCAGTCGATCAGGACCGTTCCGTCGATTTTGGAATCAGGGTCCAAGACGAACGTCCATTGCCCGCTGTCGGTGAGCTGGTTCTTTAACTCCTCCATCGACCCGACGCTCTTGAGCACGCGGATGCCGTCGGACGGCTTGTGCTCCGGCAACTCGAGCTCCGGGATCCGCGCGAGGTATTTAGGGATCAACTCCCGCACCGCCGCCGGATACTTTCCCTCTTTGTCGCCGTAGTAGATCGAAAGCGCCGAGCGGATCGCGCCGAGATTTCCCTTGGCGCCGCCCTCCTTGCGCGCGCTGCGCGCCTTGCGCAGATTCTCCGGACCGACGACTTCCCCCAAGTCCTTGTCGATCGCCTTCAGGCTGTCGGCTAAAGCCCGCAAATCCTCGCCCGACACGCGTTGCAGATGCATCTGCGTGGTTTGCATCGTCATCATAAGGCCTAACATCGCGGCCTGGAGCCCGGACGGATCGGCGTACTTCTTCAGGTTCGCGTCCATCTTCTTGATCAGCTCGGCCGTCTTCTTCTGCTTCGCGAGATCCAGCTTGGACGCGTTCTGGCTCAGCTGCATCACTCCCATCTGGACGCTCTGGAGCGATTCGCCGATTTGGCGCAGGGCTTCCTGATCCTCGGGCGATTTGTCCGCGTAACGGCCCATGCGTTCGTATTGGGCCTGGGCGGAAAGGGTAAGCATGCACAGGAAGGCGACTAGAATTTTGGTCATGGCCGCAGTGTGACAGCAGGACTGTTCTTCGTCAAGTCCGATGGAGAGGGCGCAGCGGAGAGGCTGTCGCGCGGCCTAGTCGATCCGCTTCCACAGATCCTTGTCGAGGATCTGAATGGAAGTCCGCCACTCCACCCCGCGCTCGCCGTCCTTGAAGACGGGAACCTCGACGGGATAGACGCGAATCACGGTCTTCGAGTCCGTCCACCAGAACTTGTCGCCCGTGCGGTCGCCCTCGCCGTACGTCAGCGAGAGGTCGCGGGCCAATTCCTCGGACGTCTTCTCGCCGGAGCGCTTGGCGTTGTAGATCACCTGGATATCCACGAGACGGCCCCGCTTGAACCCTAACATCATCGCCTGCGTCCAGTTCGGAAACGCCTTCGCGTACGCCCGCTCGACGCGATACCGCGTCACGCGCCCGCGCGGATCGACGTAGGACGGCCAGTCCTGCGCCGGCGGATAAATGCGCTGCACGTCCTCGAGGGAGTCCCCGAGCTGGAGCTCGGCCAGGTAGCGCTGGATCGGCGGCGGGTCGTCGTAGCCGTCCTCCCAGGCCCGCGCGGGAAGCGCGAGCAGCGCGAGGAGCAGAAGTCCCCGCACGGGAGTCCTCAGCGCGAGGCGCGCGCGCGCCGGCGCGTCGCCTTCGCGTAGTACTGCGGGCCCGCGTAATGCTTGAAGGTGACCTTCGCCACTTTCGTGATGAAGTCCTTGGCCTGCGAGTACGACCGGTTCTGTCCCGTGAGCACCGTGATCGCGTAATCGCCGTTGGGCGTGAGGAAGATGGCGGAGTCGTGGCACGCCTGACGGAGCAGTCCCGTCTTGTGCGCGATCTCCCAGCCGGCCGGCATGCCCTTGGCCAGGCGCGAGGCGACCGCCTTCGGCTTCTTCAAGATCTCGAGCATGACCTCGGAGCTGACCTTGTCGACGGCCTGGCCGTTGTAGATCTTGTCCATGAGCGCCGACATCTCGCGCGCCGTCGTGTAGTTCTCGTGCATGACGCGCCCGCCCTTGATGCTCATGCCCTCTTCGTAGATGCCGGTATAAAGGAGGCCCATGCGCGGGAACTGCTGCTGGACGTAGCCGATGCCGAGGCGGTCGAGCAACATCTTCGTGGCCGTGTTGTCGGACTCGTTGATCATGTGGATCAAGAGCTCGCGCACCGAGAGCTTGGTCCCGTCCGGCCGCCATTTCAAGGAGCCGGAGCCGCCCACGCGGTTGCGCCGCGTGATCGCCATGCGCTCGTCGAGCGCCAGCTGGCCGTCGCGGATTTTGTAGAAGGCCGCGATCATGACCGGGACCTTGATGAGCGAGGCCGCCGGGAAAAGGTCGTCGGGGTGGTGCATCCAGGTGCGGCCCGACTTCAGGTCTTTGAGGTAGATGGAGACGCGCCCCGGATAACGCGCCGACATCTTGGCGAGCTCGGACGTCATGTTCTCCCACTCGGTCTCGCGCGGGTCGGCGCGCATGGCCGCCGGGGCGGGAGCCGGAGGCGGGCCGATCGTGACGGGCGGAGGAGGGGCCGCGACGACGGCGGCGGTCGGAGGAAGCGGAGCGGGAACGGGAGCCGGCGCGGGGCCGATCGAGGCCAGGGACGCGGGGGCCGCGATCTCGGCGACCTCGTTGTCTTCCTCGGGACGCCCGTTTTCCTCGGACCAGTCGAGACGATAGCCGAGCCCGTAGGACAGGCCGATGACGGCGATCGCCGCGACGAGCAGGAGGTCGGCGCCCTGCGCGCGCAGGAGGTCCCAACGGATGCGTCTGTCGACGAGGATTCGGCTCATTTGAGGGTACTGCTCTTAATATAACAGGCGGGCCGGTCCGCCGCCAGTCGGCGGCGAACCGGCCCTAGGAACCCGTTTTACTGAGCCTTGACGGCGGGCTGCTTCGAGAAGACGAGCTTGTCGTTGGCCTCGTCGACCTCGACGTAGATCGTCTCGCCGCGCTCGAACTTCTTGAGGAGGATATCTTCAGAGAGCGGATCCTCCACGGAGCGCTGGATCGTCCGCGCGAGCGGGCGGGCGCCGTAGTTGACGTCGAAGCCGTTCTTGATGAGGAACTTCTCGGTGTCCTTGCTGAAGTCCACCTTGAAGCCCTGAGCCTCGATCTTGGTGCGGACCTTGCCGAGCATCATGGTGAGGATCTCGGTCATCTCCTTCTCGTTGAGCGGGTGGAAGACGATGATGTCGTTGAGGCGGTTGATGAACTCGGGCGAGAAGACGCGCTTGACCTCGTCCATCACCGTCTCCTTCATCTTCTTGTAGTCGCGCTCGTTCTGATCGGCGACGTCCGCGGCCGCGAAGCCCAAGGACTTGCCCTTCGAGATGAGGCGCGCGCCGACGTTGGACGTCATCAGCACGACCGTGTTCTTGAAGGAGACCTTGTGTCCCAGGTTGTCGTTGAGCAGGCCGTCATCCATGACCTGAAGGAGGATGTTGAAGATGTCGGGGTGCGCCTTCTCGATCTCGTCGAGGAGGACCACCGAGTACGGCTTGCGGCGCACGGCTTCGGTCAACTGACCACCCTCTTCATAACCGACGTAGCCGGGAGGCGCTCCGATGAGGCGCGAGACCGCGAACTTCTCCATGTACTCCGACATGTCGATGCGGATCATCGACTCCTCGTTGCCGAACATGAACTCGGCCAGCGCGCGCGCCAGCTCGGTCTTGCCCACGCCCGTCGGGCCGAGGAACATGAAGGAGCCGATCGGCTTCTTGATGTCCTTGAGGCCGGCGCGGGAGCGGCGGATGGCCTGAGAGATCGTCTTGATCGCCTCTTCCTGGCCGATGACGCGCTTGTGGAGGTTCTCTTCCATGTGCACGAGCTTCTCGGTCTCGGACTCGGTGAGCGCGGTGACGGGAACGCCCGTCCACTTGGAGACGACGGCCGCGATGTCCTCGCCCGTGATCGTGGGCGTGGACTGGTCGCGCTTCTCGCGCCACTTCTTCTTGGCTTCCTCGAGAGCCTTACGCAGCTCTTTTTCCTTGTCGCGCAGGCGGGCGGCCTTCTCGTACTCCTGGCCGGAGATGGAGGCGGACTTGTCCTTGACCACCTTCTCGATCTCGACCTCCTTGTCCTTGAACTCGGGAGGAGTGGCGGAGGACTGCAGGCGCGCGCGAGAGCCGGCCTCATCAAGGAGGTCGATCGCCTTGTCGGGCAGGAAGCGCTCGGAAATGTAGCGGTCGGAGAGCTCGGCGGCGGCGCGGAGCGCGGTGTCGTCGTACTTGATCTTGTGGTGAGCCTCGTACTTGTCCTTGAGGCCCTGGAGGATCGTGAACGTCTCCTCGACCGACGGCGGGTCGACGATGATCGGCTGGAAGCGGCGCTCGAGGGCGGCGTCGCGCTCGATGTACTTGCGGTACTCATCCAACGTCGTGGCGCCGATCGTCTGGAGCTCGCCGCGCGACAAAGCGGGCTTGATCATGTTGGAGGCATCGATGGCGCCTTCGGCGGCACCGGCCCCGATGACGGTGTGGAGCTCGTCGATGAAGAGAACAACGGCACCCTTCGAGCGACGAATCTCTTCGATGATGTTCTTCAGGCGCTGCTCGAATTCACCGCGATACTTGGTGCCGGCGACAACCAGCGCCAAATCGAGCGTCAGAAGGCGCTTGTTCAGAAGGATCTCCGGCACGTCGGCCGAAGAGATTTTCTGAGCGAGACCCTCCACGATCGCCGTCTTGCCCACGCCGGGATCGCCGATCAAAACAGGATTATTCTTCGTTCTGCGGGCGAGAATCTGGATCATGCGCTCGATCTCGTCGTCGCGGCCGATGACGGGGTCGAGCTTGCCCTCCCGCGCCATCGCGGTGAGGTCGCGGCCGAATTCGTCCAAGGTCGGCGTCTTCGACTTCGTGCGCGACGGGGAGCCCGAGCCGGAGCCGGCCTGGGCGCCGCCGCCGGCGGCGCCGCCCTGCTGCTGCGACTGGCCTTCGCCGAGGAGGTTCAACACTTCCTCGCGGACCACGTCGAGGCGCAGGCCGAGATTTTCGAGGACGCGAGCGGCCACGCCCTCCTCCTCGCGGATGAGGCCGAGGAGCAGGTGCTCGGTGCCGACGTAGCTGTGGCCCATGTGCTGGGCTTCCTCGACGGCGTACTCGAGGACTTTCTTGGCGCGGGGCGTGAAGGGGATCTCGCCGAGCAGCATGACGTTGTCGCCGGTGCCGACGATCTTCTCGATCTCGGAGCGCACGCGGCGCAGGTCGACGCCGAGGTTCGCGAGAACCTGGGCGGCCACGCCCTCGCCGAGGGCGATCAGACCGAGCAGGATGTGCTCGGTGCCGACGTAATCGTGGTTGAGGCGCTTGGCCTCTTCCTGCGCGATGAGAATGACGCGCTGGGCGCGTTCCGTGAACCGGTTCGACATAAGAGTCTCCTGGAAGCCCCTTCGCTTCCCTATATTAGTGCGTCCGCCGACGACAGAATATCACCCTCGTGTTACGAAACGGCGTCGGAGAGGGTGAGTCCGGCCTGACGCCATTCTACATATTTTGGCCGGGTCGAGGACTTTACCGAGTTTTTAGCGTCGTGTAATCACTTTACGACGGCCGCGGCGTATAATTCGGCATGAAGATCCTGGTGCCGGTCGTCCTAGCGCTGCTGTCCCCCGCCGCCTCGGCCGAGAACCGCCCTTTCAATACGGCCAACGGGCGCACGACCAAATCCTCCTCCCCGGCGCCTCAGGCCGCCCAGAGCGCCTCGGGCGGCGCCGCCGCCAACGGCCCGGCCGTCCAGGCCGCCGCGCCGGCGCGCGCCGGCGTCACGGTGTACGGCCCCGGCTCCATGGCCCGCGTCTCGGGCGGACGGTCCTTGCACGGCGGCCGCGGAAGCGGTGGAGGGCGCTCGTTCGGATACGTG
This sequence comes from Elusimicrobiota bacterium, assembly GCA_023213235.1. Lineage (GTDB taxonomy): Bacteria > Elusimicrobiota > Elusimicrobia > UBA1565 > UBA9628 > GWA2-66-18. The sequence continues at coordinate 3,576,027 of CP096137.1, forward strand.
GGGGCCCGCCGCGCCGGAGGCTCCGGCGCCGGCCAGGCCGCGAGCGGCGTCGGGGCCCGGCAGACGGCCGAGGAAGCTCCTCCGCCGAACTTCTCGAAGCCCGGCGCGCTGATCCGCGACACGGGCCAAGCGCCCGTCTACAATCAGGGCACCGTCGGGACGCACAGCGTCGACGCCGGCGAGATCGTCATGAACAAGCGCAAGGCCTTCAACGTCGCCACGGCGCCGAGCGTGCACATCGGCCCGAAGGACACGCCGCCTCCGCCGAACCCCGGCAACCCGGGCTCCTACACCGGCAGCGGCGCGGCTCCGAACGGCGCGGCCCCCAACGGCTCGTCGGGCTCCGGCTCGGGCGGCGACAACAACGGCTCGGGCAACAACGGCAAGGACAAGCCCGGCGACGACGACGACGGCAAAGGCGGGGACAAGGCCCGGGAGTCGAGCTTTTACGACGCGTTCTGAAACGGTATGATCCCCGCATGCGGCGCATACCGCCTGCGGGGATCAACCTTTTCCAGCTGATCTACGTCCTCATCCGGGAGTACAAGGAGAAGACGGGGCTCGAGCCGTTGAACCTCTCGTTGGGCAATCCCGACGGCGTCCCCCCGAGGCGATCCGCGCGCTCAAGGCGAAGTACGCGAAGGACCCCGGCTACGACTACCACACCTACGCCGAGGACAAGAACCTGCTGGCCTTCGCGGAGGGCATGGTCTCCCTGCACGGCGGCGTCGACGCCTCGAAGTTCCCCCACCTGCGCGTTCTGCCGACGGCCGGGATCAAGACGGCGACGGCGCTGATGCCGCTCGCCTGCGGGATGCACCTGCCCGACAAGACGGCGCGCGCGGGCTTCCGCGTCGCCTCGAACCTGCCCGCTTACGACGTGATCGGCACGTGGACCGACTCCTATCTCGCGACGAACCGCACCGCGTGGCCGCTCGTCTCGTCGGACAACATGCGCTTGAACTTGAAGCGCCTGAAGGACGCGCTCCGGAAAGACGGCGCCGACCGCGCCGACCTGATCTTCGTGATCCGTCCGGGGAACCCGGCGGCCGTCGGCGCCTCCGAGGCCGACTGGAAGGAGCTCATCGCGTTCTGCCTCGAGAAGAAGACGCGCCTCGTCAACGACGGCGCCTACTCGGGCCTGACCGCGGCCGGCACCCACGTGCCGCTGGCGCAAGTCGCCAAGGACTACCCCGAGCTCGAGTGGCTCGAGCTGTACTCGGTGTCGAAGTCCTACAACGACCCGGGCGCGCGCCTCGGCGCGCTGATCGGCTCGAAGGACTTCGTCGAGGACTTCACCCTCGTGAAGGGCAACACCGACTCCGGACCCGTGCCCGGCGTGATGGCCGCCTACGGCGAGTTCCTCTCCGACCGAAAGGCCGCGAAGGCCGCGCTCGACGAGATCCGCTCCCTCTACGAGAAGCGCCTCGCTTATCTGATTCCCACGCTGAAGAAGGCGGGCCTGCGGCCCGCGTGCGCGACCGAGGCCGGCTTTTTACTCTGTGGAAGACGCCCAAGGAGGCGTTCGGCAAGCCTCTGCCCGAGACCGGACGCCACGAGGCGTTCAACCGCGCGGTGATCGCCGAGACCGGCATCGTCGGCGTGCACTTCATGGCGCCCGGCGAGAGCGGGCCGGAGCCGCTGATCCGCTACGCGGTGTGCGCCGACGTGCTCGACGCGAAGTTCCAGAAGAGGCTCGAAGAGGGCCTCGCGCGCCTCAAGCCCGTTTACTGACGCTCCGGCGTCGCGACGTCGCCCTGCAGCACCGGCGGCGGAGCGCCCATCAACGCGGGCTTGCCCTGCAGTCTCGCCTCGCCGGCCGTCGAGCGGATCCCGCCGATCACGTTGACGAGCGGGTTCACGCGGCCCTTCGTCGTCTCGACCGAGCACTCGGCCGTCTTGCGGCGCAGGCCGAGGCCGGCCGCGAGCACCGCGACGAGCGCGAAGGCGCCCGCCGTGAGCTTCGCGAGCTTCAACCGCGCGGCCCGCAGGCCGACGGGGCAATCCTTCGTGATCACCGTGCCGTCGTGTCGGCGATAGAAGCGCACGCACAGGCGACCTTCCTTCGCGACCAGCAGGGACTCGGCCTCGCGCTTGGTCATCTCCGACAGGTTGTAGACGTTGAGGCGGCACTTCGCGCAGGCGCGCACGCGCTCGTCGCCCGTCATCTTGTCCCACGACTCGGTGCACGGCGAGGCGACGGTCAGGCCGTCGAGAGGGCTGGTCTTTTCCATGCCCGTTGAGACACGGGCGGCCGCGGACGGTTCCGGCTTACTGGGCGGTCGTGGCCATGGCGCGCTCGCGCGCGGCCTGGCGGCGCAGCTCGGCGGCGCGCCGGCTCATCGCTCGGGAGACCTTGGTCATCCGCGAGGACATCAGCGCCTTCTCGGCTTCGGCGCGGCGCGTGGCGGGGCTCGCGAAATAGGAGGCGGAACTGGGCTGCGCGACGCGCGCCGCGCCCATGATCGCGGGCGACATGGGCACCGAGGCGACGGCGTCGCGAAGGTCCTCGGACGGCTTCGCCGGTCCCGTCGTCTTGACCATGACGCCGAGCGTCAGGGCCAGGATGCCGGTTCCGACGATCGTCCAGATGCGGGTCGCGCGCGTATCGCTCATGTCTATAGTATGCCCGCGCCGGAGTACTCCCAACAGGGCCTTTGGGCCTAGGCCAAGACAGGTCTGCATACATATCAGTTCATACTAATATAAATCAAATTAGTACTTGATATATCGACCACGAGGCCTTATACTGATATCAATCGAATTAGTATCAACAGAGAGATCAGATGAAAGCGCCGGAAAATCCGCCGGATTACAGGAAACTTCTCAAGGAGGACGACAGCATCTACGACCACATGCTGCGTCCCGAGGTGCGCGCTTTTATTCAAAAAGCTCGAAGGATTACCCCTATTGGTCGAAGCTCAAGCATCTCCCGATGCCGACGGGAATTACGCCGGAGGTCGCGTGGGCATTGCGCGAGGCCACCTCCGTGGGCTCCCGTCACTATCTGCCGCTGAGCGATACGAGAAAAAACCGTTCTACTTTTGGCTTCCGGCCGGCGCTCAAGAACTGCTCCATCAGATAGACAGAAAATCTCCCGCGCAAATAATCGGAGAGAGCGCCCCTTCGCCGCAGGCACGAAACCGGCACATCGCCAGCAGCCTTATGGAGGAAGCGATCGCTTCCAGCCAAATCGAGGGCGCCGCCACGACCCGCCAAGTCGCAAAGGAGATGCTGAGAGCAGGCAGGGCTCCCGTAAACAAATTCGAGAAGATGATCGCCAACAACTATAAGGCGATGGAGCGGCTGCGGGACCTCAAGGATTCTCCGCTGACCGCCGAAATATTGCTGGAGCTGCAAACGGCTTTGACGGAGGGGACGCTCGACGACCCGGCGGCCGCCGGCAGGTTCCGGCGAAGCCCTGAAGACGACAACATCGTCGTCGAGGATTTCGACGGGACCATCCTGCATCACCCGCCGCCGGGATCCGAACTTCCGGCAAGAATCGGACAGCTCCTCGCGTTCGCCAACGACGACTCGTCGGAAAGATTCATCCACCCCGTGGTCAAAGCCATCCTGCTCCATTTCTGGATCGGCTACGACCATCCTTTCGTCGATGGAAACGGAAGAACGGCCCGGGCCGTCTTTTATTGGTACATGCTCAGAAAGGGCTACTGGCTGTTCGAGTATGTATCGATCTCTCGAATCGTATTGAAGGCGATGGGGGACTACAAGAGAGCGTATCTGTTCTCGGAGGCCGGCGAATGCGACGCCACCTACTTCCTCATGTTCAATCTTCGGGCCATCGACATCGCGATGGACGACGTGCATCGCTACATCGAACGGAAGAAAAAAGAGATTCAGGATTCCGCATCCGCCCTGCGGGCCATTCCTGAAATCAACTTTCGACAGCGAGAGCTTCTCCTGGACGCTCTCAAGAAGCCCGGCCGCTCCTATTCGATCTACGAGCACAAGAATACCCACCAGGTCTCGTATCAGACCGCCAGAACAGATCTACAGGACCTCCAGGCCAAAGGGTTCCTCTCCGCGATCCGCGACGGCAAAACGTTCCGATACGAAGCGACCGACAAACTGAACTCCGTGATCTTGGAGAAGCACCGGCGCTGATTTCAGCGTTTGATTCTCGACGGAGAACGCGCTACTATAATCAATCATGAACCACGCCGAATCCGCCGTCGCAGCCGATCCCTCCGCCGACCTCAGGAACAAGACCTTCCTCGTCATCTCCTCGCCGAACCCGAAGAAGAAGTTCATCTACCAGCGCCTCAAGGAGCTGGGCTCGAAGATGATCCTGATGTCCTCCGAGGCGAATTGGGTCAGCAAGATGACCGACGGTTTCGTCGAGTGCGACCCGCTCGACGAGGTCGCCTGCGTCGCCAAAGTGGAGGAACTCGTCAAGACGCAGAAGATCGACGGCGTCATCACCTTCTGGGAGAACGCGGTGCCGCTGTGCGCGACGCTCGCGCAGCGCTTCGGCTGGATCGGCCACACGCCGCAGGCCGCGCTCAACGCGCGCAACAAGTACCTCACGCGCCAGACGCTCGAGAACTCCAAGCTCGGGAAGTACCAGCCCGCGTGGGCGCTCATCAAGGGCCAAGTCGACCTCGAGAAGTCCGCCGCGCGCATCGGCTTTCCTTTGGTCTTGAAGCCCGCCTGGGGAGTCAAATCGCAATTCGTCGTCAAGGTCGACAGCCTCGACGAGGCGAAGAAAGCGCTCGACTACATCAAGACGAACATGACGCCCGCCTTCGACCCGATCTATAAATACGGCACCGACATCCTCGCCGAGGAGTACATGGACGGCGCCGAGATCGACGTCGATCTCCTCGTCCAGAACGGCGAGGTCAAGTTCCACGCGTTCAACGACAACTTCCCGACGAAGGAGCCGTTCTTCATCGAGACCGGCGACGCGATGCCCTCGCGCCACGAGGACAAGGACCTCTCCGACGTCCTGCGCATGGCCAAGGAGGTCGTGAAGTCCCTCGGCCTGACCAACGGCGCGCTCCACCTCGAGGCCAAGATCACGCCCGCCGGCCCCAAGCTCGTCGAGCTCAACGCGCGCATGGGCGGCGACTACCTCTACGACTGGATCAAGACCGTCTGGGAGGTCGACATCATCGAGGAGGCCTCGCGCATCGCCGTCGGCCAGGCCGTGCACCCGAAGCGGCTGAAGGAACCCCGCTGCCACCTCGTCGGGAAGTACCTGATCCCCGAGTACTCCGGCGTCGTCACCGGCGTCAAATTCCCGCAGGAGAAGCTCGACCCCGCCAAGGTCCATGAGATCGCCGTGCAGAAGGAGCCCGGCGACGCCGTGCTCGTCCCGCCGGAAGGCTTCGAGACGATGGGCTGGGCCGTCGGCCGCGGCGACACGTACTCCGAGGCCGAGGAAAACCTCGACGAGGCGCTGCGCCAGGTGCACGTCAACATCGCCCGCTTCGACTCCACGTCCTCGCTCGGCAAGACGCGGCGCAAGAACCGATTCGGCGCCGCCCAGGTCTCGCGTCGCCGCATCCTGCAGTCGGCGCGCATCGAGAAGGTCCGCGGCTCGGACTTCGACAAGAAGAGCCTGCACGTCGGCATCCTGTGCAACATCTTCGACGCCGAGGGCGGCGAGGAGAGCGCGGTCCACGCCGACCTGACCTCCGTCGGCCGCAACATCAAGAAGGCCGTCGAGTCCAAGGGACACAAGGTCACGTTCTTCGACATGAACGAGACGCCCCTGCCCTTCGAGAAGATCGCCAACGCGAACGTCGACATGATCTTCAACGTCTGCGAGCGCATCAACAATTCCTCCCTGCTCGAGCCCCACGCCGCCGCGATCCTGGACTGCCTCGGGATTCCCTACACGGGCTCCAATCCGTTGACGCTCGCGTTGTGCATCGACAAGATCAAGGTCAAAAAGATCCTCGAGCAGCACGGGCTGCCCACGCCGAAGTTCGACTACGTCTTCGAGAAGAACGAGCCGATCCGCGAGGACCTTCACTACCCGCTGATGGTCAAGATCGCGAACATGGACAACTCGATCGGCATCAGCAACTCGTCGGTCGTGACCAGCCTCAAGGCGCTCAAGGAGCAGGTGACCATGCTCCTCGAAAAATACAACCGCCCCGTGCTCATCGAGGAGTTCATCGAGGGCGACGAGGTGGACGTGTCGATCATGGGCAACGAGGAGCGCGTGAAGGTCCTGCCGCTCTCCCGCTCGATGTTCGACGACCTTCCCAAGGGCACGTGGGGCATCTATCCCTTCCAGGCGAAGTGGGAAGACAACTCGGTCTATTCGAAGATCAAGGTCGAGCGGCCGGCGAAGTACTCTCAAAAGCTCTCGGCCCTGATTTCCGAGATCTGCCTGGACGCTTACCGGATTTTCGATTGTCATGACTACGCGCGCATCGAGGTCCGCATCGACCGCGCGGGCAACCCCTACATCCTCGAGATCAACCCGAACCCGTCGATCAACGACGGGGACTGCGTGCCGGCCTGCGCCGAGGTGATCGGCCAGACCTACGCCGACTTCATCGAGGAGATCATGAAGGAGTGCATCTCGCGCTACCGCGCGCGCCCTCCCTATTATCACCTGCAGTCGGCGATGACCCCCTTCTAAGTGAAGGTACTCGTCACCGGCGCCTCCGGCTACATCGGCAGCCACACCTGTCTCGAGCTGCTCAAGGCGGGGCACGACGTCGTCGGCTTCGACAACTTTTCGAACTCCTCGCCGAAGTCGATCGAGCGCGTGCGCGAGCTCGCGGGCAAGGACATGCGCCTCGAGACGCTCGACCTGCGCGAGACCGAGAAGCTGACCGCGCTCCTGAAGGAAGGCTTCGACGCCGTCGTGCACTTCGCCGCGCTCAAGGCCGTCGGCGAGTCCGTCGAGAAGCCGAAGCTGTACATGGAGAACAACGTCGGCGGCACGGCGAGCCTGCTCGGCGCGATGGAGATCGCCGGCTGCTCCCGCCTCGTCTTCTCCTCCTCCTGCACGGTCTACGGCGCCGTCGAGAAGAGCCCCGTCGGCGAGCGCCACCCGCGCGCGGCGGTCAACCCTTACGGCCAGACGAAGCTCGACATCGAGGACATGTGCTACGAGCTCGCCTCGGAGGACAAGAGCTGGAAGATCGCGCTGCTGCGCTACTTCAACCCCGTCGGCGCGCACGAGAGCGGCCGCATCGGCGAGGACCCGAAGGGCATCCCCAACAATCTGATGCCGTACGTCATGCAGACGGCCGTCGGACGGCGCGAGTTCGTCAACGTCTGGGGCGACGACTACCCCACGCCCGACGGCACGGGCGTGCGCGACTACATCCACGTCGTCGACCTGGCGCTCGGGCACGTCGCCGCGCTGTCCAAGCTCGAGGAGTTCCAGGGCGCGCAGGCCGTCAACCTCGGCGCCGGCCGCGGCTACTCGGTGCTCGAGGTGATCGCCGCCGCCGCCAAGGCCGCCGGCAAGCCGATCCCGCACAAGATCATGCCGCGCCGCGCCGGGGACGCGGCCGCGATCTGGGCGGACGCCTCGCTCGCGAAGAAGAAGCTCGGCTGGGAGACCAAGCGCGGGCTCGACGAGATGTGCGCCGACCATTGGCGCTGGCAGAAGGACAACCCGGAAGGCTACGGCGAGTGAGCTTCGCGATCAAGCTCGTCCTGTCGGCGCTGATCATCGCCGCGGCCTCCGAGCTCGGCAAGCGCTCGACGGCCGCCGGCGCGATCCTGATCTCCCTGCCGCTGTCGTCGCTGCTCGCGGTGACCTGGCTGTACGTCGAGACCAAGGACGCGGGGCGCGTCGCCGCGATGACCACCGGAATCTTCTGGGCGATTCTGCCCTCGCTGCTCTTCTTCCTCGTTCTGCCCGCTTTGCTCAAGCGCGGCTGGGGCTACTGGCCGGCGCTCGGGGCCTCCTGCGCGGCGACCGCCGGCGGCTACGCCGCGTACGCCGCGCTGATGAGCCGGATCGGCCGTCCGGTTTGAAGAAAGTCCTTTTCATCTGCGGGCGGAACAAGAAACGAAGCCCGACCGCGGAGGAGCTTTTCTCCGGGAGCGCCGGCGCCGAGGTCGCGTCGGCCGGAACCTCCCCCGACGCGGAGAATCCCGTCACTCCGGAGTTGCTCGCCTGGGCCGATGTGATCTTCGTCATGGAGAAAGCCCAGAAGTCCAAACTCGCCGCGCGTTTCAGCTCCGCTCTCAAAGATAAGAAGATCGTCTGCCTGAATATCCCGGACAAATACGCCTTCAACGATCCCGCACTGATCAGCATCCTCCTGGCCAAGGCGGGGCCCTACTTCGCTAAACTGTCGCCGTGAGCGCGAATATTCTTCCCATCACGGCTCATCGCGAGAGGATCCTCTCCGAACTCAACCGCGCCGGCGCGCTGATCCTCTCCGCCCCGACCGGCTCCGGCAAGTCGACGCAGACGGCGCAGTTCCTCCTCGGAAAGACCAAGGGCAGGATTCTCGTCCTCGAGCCGCGCCGTCTCTCGGCGCGTTCGCTGGCGGCGCGCGTGGCCGCGGAGACCAAGACGCGGCTGGGCGAGCGCGTCGGCTACCAGGTACGCTTCGACTCGCGGTCCGGTCCCAAGACGGAGATCGTCTTCCAAACCTACGGAATCTTCGTCGCGCAGATGATGAAGGACCCGGAGCTTCCCGGCGTGGGGGCGGTTCTCCTCGACGAGTTCCACGAGCGCTCGCTCGAGTGCGACCTGGCGCTGGCCTGGCTCAAGCGGCTGCGCGTCAAGCGCCCGGAGCTCAAGCTCGTCGTGATGTCGGCGACGCTCGGACAGGAGGCTCTCGCGAAGTATCTTCCCGGCGCCGCGAAAGTCGAGGTGCCGGGACGGATGTTCCCCGTCGACGTGCGCTACCGTGTCCCCGACGCGCGCTCCGGTCCCGCCGAGAACGCGCTCGGCGCGCTCAAGGACCTGATCAAGCAGGGCCTCGACGGCTCCGTGCTCGTGTTCATGCCCGGACTCAGGGAGATCCGCCGTTCATTGACGGTGCTCGGCCCCGTGTGCCGTGAGCACGGCATCGAGCTCCTCGGCCTGCACGGCTCCATGGAGCCCGAGGAGCAGGACCGCGCGCTCGCTCCGACGGGCAAGCCTCGCGTCATCGTCGCCACCAACGTCGCCGAGACCGGCCTCACGATTCCCGACGTGACCGCGGTGATCGACTCCGGACTGCACCGCGTGGCCGCGCACGACGCCGCGCGCGGGATCAACACGCTCTACGTCGCGCGCATCTCCCGCGCCAACGCCGCTCAGCGCGCCGGCCGCGCCGGCCGCACGGCGCCCGGACGCTGCGTGCGCCTCTGGACGCTGAACGAAGAAGCCGCGATGGCCGAAAGCCTCAAGCCCGAGATCGCGCGGCTCGAGCTGAGCTCCCTGCGCCTGCAGGCCGCGTCCTTGCCGGAGAGCGTCGACTGGCTGACCCCCCACAGGAGCCTGCCTGGGCGGCGGCCGGCAAGACGCTCGAGGCGCTCGGCGCCGCGGCGCAGGGGCGCGCGACCTCCCTGGGCCGGGCCCTGCTGCGCTACCCCGCGCCGCCGAAGGTCGCCGCCGCGCTCGAGGCCGCGCGCGAAATCGGCCCCGAAGCTTACGAGCGCGCCTGCGCGATGGCCGCCGTCTTCGAGACCGCCGGCGACCGCCGTCCCGACAAGGCCTCCGACCTGGCCGAGCTCGCCGCCGACCTGCTCGCGGGCGCGCGCGGCGACCTCGACTGGGAGACCGTCGAGACGTTCAAGCAGCTCAAGCGCATCGGCGGCGAGGACGCCGCCGCGAAGCCCGGCAGCCTCGACCGCGTCTGGCTCGACGCGTTCTTCGACCGGCTCGCCGCGCGCGAAGGCGACGGCACCTTCTACCGCCTGGCCGACGGGCGCGGGGCGACCCTGCCCGTCGAGACGAAGAAGGCGCCGCCGCTCATCCTGGCGCTCGACGTGCGCGAGCGCGCCGGCGGCGGCCAGGCGCGCCAGGCCGGCGTGACCCTGTACCTGGCGTACACGCCGGAGTTCATCCAGAAGGAATTCCCCGGCGAGACGCGCTGGGAGAAGTCCTCGGAGTTCGACTCGCGCAAGGAACGCGTCTCCCACGAGGAGCGGCTGATGTTCCGCGGCCTGGCGATCGACCGCAAGGAGGCCGTCGTCCTCAAGTCCGACAAGAAGGCCTCGGCCGAGCTGTGGGCGGAGAAATTCGCCTCCGGCGAACTGCTTCACCCGGGACTCGACGACAAGGCCAAGCAGTACCTCGTGCGGATCGCGCTGGCCCGGCGCCTGTATCCCGACATGGGCTTCCCGGAGATGTCGATCGACGACTGGCGGCTCGTCTACGGCGAGGCGTGCGCCGGCAAGAACTCTCTCAAGGACATCGAGCGCGTCGAGCTGATCCCGCACCTGGCCGCCTATCTCGGCCCGGCGCTCTCCGCGTTCCTCGACCGCGCGCTTCCCGCCGCGAAGAAGCTGCCGTCCGGGAAATCCGGACGCTTCACCTACCACGAGACCAACCCCGCCGAGATCAACGCCCGGCTCGGAGACTTCGTCGGCATGAAGGGCACGCTCGCGCTGTGCGAGGGACGGCTGCCCGTGATCTTCGACATCCTCGCGCCGAACTACCGGACCGTGCAGAAGACCAAGGACCTGTCGTCGTTCTGGGCGAACACCTACCCGACGGTGAAGAAGGAGTTGCAGCGCCGGTATCCCCGCCATCCCTGGCCGTAAATCCCCCTTGACTGACCGAACTCTTCAGGCATACTCATAGAAGAGAGGCCGGATATGCCGAAAAAACAAGAAAATAAACCCAAGTTATCACTCGAGCTGCTTCTGGCAGGCATCACCCCCGAAAACATCCATTCCGAGATTGATTGGGCAATTGGCCGCGGACGCGAAGCTCGCTAATGGCCGATACCAAGTCCCGGCTGACGCGCCTGCCGATCCCCGACCCCGACGCCAAGGAGCCGCTGCCCATCGTGCTCGCAAAGGACGGCGGCCTCGTGCTCTCCTACCGGGCTTTCGTCGCGCGCCGCGATCAGTGCGTCGTCGTGGCGTTCCCGGGCTGCCGGGAGCACAAGTACACGCCGCGGTCCGGTCAGGAACTCGGCTGCTTCGAGGCGGCGGAATCGGCGTGGGTCAAAGCGCCGCTGCGTCACTACGTGTTCGTGTTTCCAGACACGGTCCTCGAATGCGCCGCGGAGGGCTACAGCGAGGAGCTCGTCGAGGAGCTGGGCGACACGGTCAAGATGATGTCCAAGCGCCTCTATCGATGAGGCTCGGCACGATCGCCGAGCAGCGCGGCATCTCGTTGCCCGGGAGGGGCCCCCTCCGTTGGATTCTGATCTTCGTGCTTTTTGTTCTTTGGATCCCGATCGGTGTGCTGCTCACCATCTTAATTCTCACGCCGCCCACATACATGCTCATGGTTATCGCGGCGAACTTCCATCTGGAACGCTATGTCTCGTCGACTATATGGGTTATTGCGCTCGTCGGGCTCGCCTACGTTTATCGAATGGGATATCACTACGCAGCGCGAAGGCTGCACTACTGATAATCACTGGCTCCGGAGCCAGTGATTATCAGTAGTGCGCGACTCGCACCGGTGCGAGTTCGAGCGGCTTAGTCCACGCGGCGCGCGAGGGTGTAGAGGCTGTCGCCGGGGAACGGGCGCGTGAGGCGGTAGTACGCCCACATCAGCGTGGCCAGCGGCCAGGTCACGACGCGCACGACGAGCTTCACCGCGTCCACGATCCCTTGGCGTCGCGACTTGTCGGAGAGAACTCCGGTTCCGCCCGCCTCGAGCTCGGTGACCGTCTTTTCCGCGCTCGCGGCGCCGAACTTGGCGCGCTTGTAAACGGCGATCAACGGCGCGAGCGCCGCGAAGTAGAGGTGGTCGGACAGGTAGGCCAGCTTCAGCGTGCCGGCGTCTTGACGAACGACGGAGAACCCATGATTAGCCAGGAATGTGCGCATGGCCGAATGGCTCCAGCGGGTAAAATGATGCGGCGGATAGTCGTGCTCCTCGCGCGCGAACGGGATCGGCCGGTCCGCGTTGGGCAAGGTCAGGGCCAGATGCCCCCCTTCTTAAGGAGAGGCGCCACCGCGCCAAGCAGTTCGGCGGGCTCCGGCGTGTGCTCGAGCACGTCGAAGAGGACCGCGGCGTCGAATTCACCCGGCATTTGTTGTTTCAAGAAGCGCACGAGATCGTCGGCATGAGCGTCGAGCCCGCGCTCCTTGGCGCGCGCGATCACTCGCTCATCGTAGTCGACGCCGACGCCGGACCAGCCCGCGAACTTCGCCAGGCCGAGGAAGCCGCCGTCGCCGCATCCGACGTCCAGAATCCGCCCGGGCGCGAGACCTTCGCCAAGGAACTGACGGAAGCGCCAATCCGTCTCGGGAAGCGGACGCTCTTCCTTGGCGCGAAGCGGCGCGGCCTTCGCGTACCAATCGGCGGGCGGAGGGACGCGTGGCTCCGAGAAGACCAGGCCGCAGCCGGCGCACGACCAGACCGAGTAGTCGCCGCCGCCGATGCGATCATGCCAGGGCTCGACGAAGGAAAACGGCCCTCCGCGGGCGCAGCCCGGACAGGAGCGCGGCTCGCTCAGCGGACCACCTTGATGCGCGAGGGCGGCCAATAGATGAACCAGGCTTTGCCCTTGACGAACTTCTGGTCGACGGGGCCCCAGTAGCGGGAGTCGCAGCTGTGGTCGCGGTTGTCGCCCATCATGAAGTACTGGCCTTCGGGCACCTTCACGGGACCGAAGTAGTCGCGCTGGATGTCGCCGAGCTCGCGGTCGAGCTGGTGCTCCTGCCAGAGCTTCTGGTATTCCTCGGGCTTGAGCTCGGTGGCGCGCACGGACTGCGGCTGGCGGAAGCCGTCGTCCCACTGCGCGTAGGATTCGTTGCTCATGAGCTTGCCGTCGATGAAGACCTTGCCGCCGCTGACGGAGACGGTCTCGCCGGGAAGGCCGACGACGCGCTTGATGAAGTTCTCCCCGGCGTTGATCTTGCCGCAGTGCGGCTCGCGCGGGTCGGTGACCGGGAACTCGAAGACCATGACGTCGCCGCGCTGGACGCCGCGGAACGTCAGCAGGCGCTTGCCCCAGATCGGGACGCGGACGCCGTAGATGAACTTGTTGACGAACAGGTGGTCGCCGATGAGCAGCGTCTTTTCCATCGAGCCGGACGGGATCTTGAAGGCCTGGATCAGGAACGTCATGAGCACCCACGCGAGCAGCGCCGAGGAGAAGACGGTGTCGGCCCACTCGAGGTCGTCGTCGAGGTAGAAGCGGCGGCTCTCGACGCTCTCGCCCTTCGACCACGCGCGCCACCAGCCGATCGCGCCGAAGATCACGGCCGCGGTCGCCGCGGGAATGATGTCGCCGACGCGCAGCGCGCGCGCCCAGATCGCGATGACCTTCGTGCGTCCTTCGAAGACCATGGTCATGATCATGACGATGGAGAACGCCGCGATCGCGTAGAACACCGCGTGCCACGCCGCGGACTGGGCGGGGGTCGCGGGGCCGCCGCGGTCCTTCCAGCGGCGGGAGTACCAGGCGAACAGCCCGAGCGAGACGCCCACGAACAGCAGTCTTTCTTCCATGATCTGTCCTCGGCTTACGCCGCGTCCTCGTCGATCTTCAGGACGGCGAGGAACGCCTCTTGCGGCACCTCGACCGACCCGATCAGCTTGGCGCGCTTCTTGCCTTCCTTCTGCTTGCCGAGCAGCTTCTTCTTGCGCGTGATGTCGCCGCCGTAGCACTTGGCGATGACGTCCTTGCGCTTGGCGCCGATCGTCTCGCGCGCGATGAACTTTCCGTTCACGCGGCCCTGGATGGCGACCTCGAAGTTCTGCCGGTCGATGAGCTCCTTGAGCTTCTCGCACAGCTTGCGCGCGACGTCCTGCGCCTTGTCCTTGTGGACGATCTGGGACAGGGCGTCGACGGGCTCGCCGTGGATCAGAATCTCGAGCTTGACCATGTCGGACTCGCGGTCGCCGATCGACTGGTAGTCGAGCGTCGCGTAGCCTTTGGAGACGGACTTGAGGCGATCGTAGAAGTTGACGACCATCTCGGAGAGCGGCAGCTCGTACTTGATCAGCATGCGCGTCGGTGAGAGATACTCGATGCCGACGTAGACGCCGCGGCGGTCCTTGATCAGGTTGAGCACCGGCTCCTGATGCTCGATCGGAAGCACGATCGTGAGCAGGACGTACGGCTCCTCGATCGACTTGATCTCGCCGTGCGCGGGGAATTTGGCCGGGTTGTCGATCACGCGCCATTTCCCGTCGTACGTCTGCAGGCGGTAGATGACGTTGGGGGCGGTGACGATGAGGTCGAGGTTGAACTCGCGCGTCAGGCGCTCCTTGACGATGTCCATGTGCAGAAGACCGAGGAAGCCGAGGCGGTAGCCGAAGCCCAACGCCTGCGAGGAATCCGCCATGTAGTTGAAGGAGGAGTCCTCGAGGTTCAGCTTGTCGAGCGCGAACTTCAGCGCGGTGTATTCGCTCTGATCGATCGGAAAGATGCCGGCGAAGACCACGGGCTTGGCTTCCTTGTAGCCGGGAAGGGCCTCGGCGAGAGCGCGGTCCTTCTCCATGACCGTGTCGCCGACGCGCACGGTATGGATGTCCTTGATGCCGCAGATCATGTAGCCGGCCTCGCCGGCGCCCAGCGTCTCGGCCGGGATCATCTTGGGCTTGAGGAAGCCGACCTCCTCGACGATCGCCTCGGTGCCCGTCGAGAAGAACTTGACCTTCATGCCGCGCTTCATCGTGCCGTTCACGACGCGCACGAGCAGGATCACGCCGCGGAACGTGGAGTAGGAGGAGTCGAAGATCAGGGCCGAGAGCGGGGCTTTCGGGTCGCCGGAGGGCGCCGGGATCTCCTTGACGACGGCGTCGAGCACGTCCTGGACGCCCTGGCCGGTCTTCGCCGAGATCAGCACCGGGTCTTCGACGATCTTCAGCACGTCGAAGATCTGCTCGAGGGTTCCGTCGACGTCGGAGGACGGCAGGTCGACCTTGTTGATGACCGGGATGATGCGCAGGCCGACGGCCTGCGCGAGCGTCGCGTTGGCGAGCGTCTGGGCCTGGACGCCCTGGGTCGCGTCGACGACGAGCAGCGCGCCCTCGCACGCGGCGAGCGCGCGGCTGACCTCGTAGGTGAAGTCGACGTGGCCGGGCGTGTCGATGAGGTTGAGAAGCCACTTCTCCCCGTCGGGCGCCGTGTAATCCATGCGCACGGCCTTGGCCTTGATCGTGATGCCGCGCTCGCGCTCGAGCTCCATGGAGTCCATGATCTGCGCCTGCATGTCGCGCTTCTGGATCGTGCCGGTGAGCTCGAGCAGCCGGTCGGCGAGCGTCGACTTGCCGTGGTCGATATGCGCGATGATGGAGAAGTTCCGGATGCGGGAGGGTTCGGCGCTCATGGTGTCAGGGGTTCTGCTCGAGGAGGCGGCGGATCTCGTCGGACTCGGAGCACGTGATCGCCTTCGCGACCAGGCGCTTCATCGATTCGTGCTTGAGCCCGCGGATCGTCTGCTTGACGCGCAGGAACATGCGCGGGGAGATGCTCATCGCGTCGACGCCGAGGCCGATCAAGAGCGGGACCGCGCGCGGGTCCGACGTCATCTCTCCGCAGACGCCGACCCACTTGCCCTTCGCGTGCGCGGCGCGCACGACGGAGTCGAGCAGGCGCACGACGGCGGGGTGGTAGGGATCGTAGAGGTGCGTCACGTTCTCGTTGATCCGGTCGACGGCGAGCGTGTATTGGATGAGGTCGTTCGTTCCGATCGAGACGAAGTCGACGTGCGGCAGGAACGCGTCGAGCATGATCGCCGTCGAGGGGATCTCGACCATGATGCCGAGCTCGAGGTCCTCCTTGAAGACGACGCCCTCGGCGGACAGCTCGGCGCGGGCCTGGTCGAGCAGGCGGCGCGCGGCGAGCACCTCGCCGACCGAGGAGACCATCGGGATCATCACGCGGACCTTGCCCTTCAGGGACGCGCGCAGGATCGCGCGCAGCTGCGTCTTGAAGAGATCGAGGTGGCGCAGGAACAGGCGTACGCCGCGCAGGCCCATGAACGGGTTCGTCTCGTTCTTGGGGCCTTCGATGCCGAGCTGGCTCAGGCGGTCTCCGCCGATGTCGGCCGTGCGGATGACGACCTCGCGGCCGTCGAGCGCCTTGACCGCGGCGGTGTACGCCTTGACCTGCTCCTCCTCGGTCGGCGGCTCGGTGCGGTTGAGGAAGAGGTACTCGGTGCGGAACAAGCCGACGCCGTCGACCTCGAGGCCGACGACGGCCTTGAGCTCCTCGGGGAGTCGAGGTTCGCCTCCAGGCGGAAGGCGCGCCCGTCGAGCGTGACCGTGGGCAGGCCCTTGAGGTTCTCGAGCAGCTTCTCCTCGGCCTCGGCGCGGGACTGGACCTTCTCGTACTTGGAGACCGTCTCGGGGCCGGGGTTGATGATGACCAGGCCCTGCTCGCCGTCGACGATCACCGTGTCGCCCGTGCGCACGCGGCGGCTGACGTCGGAGAGGCCGACGACGGCCGTGATCTGCAGGCTCTGCGCGAGGATGGCGGTGTGGCTCGTCTTGCCGCCGAGGTCGGTGGCGAAGCCGATGATCTTCGTCTCCTTGAGGCCCATCGTGTCCGAGGGCAGCAGATTGCGGGAGATCAGCACGCACTCCTCGTCGATGTCGGCGAGCGAGCGCTTCTGTCGCTTCATCAGGTGCAGCAGAAGCCGCTTGCCGACGTCGAAAAGGTCGTGGCGGCGCTCGCGGAAGAACTCGTCGTCCATGCGCTCGAACTGGCGGTTGACCGCCTCGAGAGCCTCGGACAGCGCGAATTCGGCGTTGACGCCCTCCTCGAGGATGCGCTTCGGCACGTCCTGCGTGATCAGCGAGTCCTTCAGGATCAGACGGTGCGCGTCGATGAGCTTGGCGTGATGCTTGCCGAGGACCTTGAGCACCTTCGCCTCGGCGGCGTCGAGGTCGCGGTGCGTGGCCTTCTGCGCGATCTTGAAGCGCCGGACCTCCATGCGGATCTTGTCGCGGGGGATCTCGACGCGCTCGACGACGATGTCCTCGTCCTCGACGACGTAGGCCTTGCCGATCGCGATGCCGGGGCTGGCGGCTATCCCTTTGATGACGATCATTGCTCGTCGAACCTGCGCTCGAACAGCTTCTCGAGAGCCTCGATGGCCTTCGCCTCGTCGGGGCCGTCGGCCTTCACGACGAGCTTCGAGCCGCTCTCCGCGGCGAGCAGCATGAGGCCCATGACGCTCTTGCCGTTGACCTGAAGCCCGTCCTTGACGACGAAGACCTGGCTCTTGAACTTGCCGGCTTCCTGGACGAACATCGCGGCGGGCCGCGCGTGCAGGCCCATGCGGTTCTTGATCGTCAGGGTCTTCTCGGTCATTGGGCCCATCCGACGAAGCTCGCGACGGCCGCGCCCGCGCCCGCCAGGCCGAGCTGAGACAGAGGCGCCATGCCGAAGCGCGAGAGGACGAGGCCGCCCGCGAAGACGAGGCCGGCGCCGAGGCGCTCTCCCTCCGGCAGGGAGCCGGCGCCCGCGACGAGGCAGGCGACCGCGCCCGCGACGAGGGACCAGCGCAACCGTCGGATCCAGGATTGCACCGGGAGGCCGCACAGCGCGGCGATAGCGGCGTCGCCCTCGGCGCAGCCGCGGCGCAGCCCCTCGAGCCGCGCGGCCCACGCGGGCACGTTGTAGACGAGCAGCGCGACGGCCACCCCCACCACGGAGCGGAGGCCGAGCCGAGGCGGTAGGCCGCCTGCGCGGCGAGCAATCCGGCCAGCGCGCTCGCCGGGCGCAGGCCGCCCCAGAAGAACGCGTCGTAGAGCCCCGCGAGAGAGGCGCCGAGCGTGCGTTTCAGGGGCTCGATGCGCGCGACGACCGACGCGCGCTCGGCTCCGGAGGAAGCGGCGGCCGCGCCCTCGAGCCGGCAGATCACTCCCGCCGCCAGCCACGCGGCCGCGGGATGAGTGTTGAAGTACCCCGAGTGCCGGCGGCGCGCCTCGCGCAGGCCCGCCTCGTCGCCGGCCCAACACTGAGAGAGCCATGGCTCGAGCGCGTAGGCCAACCCCGCGCCTTGCATGCGAGCGGGGTCCCACCGCGCCTGCAGCAGAAGCAGGCGCGCGCCGACTCGCGCGCGGGTGAGAGGCGTCATCGCGAGGGCGCTCATGCGCGGGAAAGCCCCCAAGCGGCGACGCCGGACAGCCCGATCCACGGAGCGCACGAAGCCGCCGCCGACGCGGCGGCGCGAAGGACCTCGGGAGCGTAGGGCCACCAGAAACGGTCGGCCCAGCCGACGAGCGCCACGACGGCAAGGGACAGGGCGAACGTCCCCGCCGCGTGCAGCGCGATCGAGACGGCGAACGCGCGGCCGAGCGCGGGCCCGCCGGACTCCGCGGCCGCGGCGAGCGCGTCCGCGCCGGCCGTCCGCCGTGCCCGCTCGACGGCCTCGAGGCGCGCGTGCAGGAGCCCGGCGCCGAGGCCGCCGGCGAAGCACATCGCCGCCGACGTCCCGCCCAGCATGAGAGCGGCCGCCGTGCCGGAGGCGACGGACGCCGACCAGGTCAGGGAGCCGCCGACGGGCACGTCGACGAGCGCGAGCAGCTCGAAGGCGGCGCCGTACAGCGCCCCGGTGTGGGCCCGTCCGCCCAGCGCCCCGATCACGGCTCCGACGACGAACGGCCGCGACACGAGCGTCTGCGCGACGAGCACCGCGTCGAGCTCGAGGACGGCCAGCGCGGCGCAGGCGGCCAGGCCGGTCACTTTCCCTCCAGGGCGGCGGAGAGGTCTTCCTCGGGGTCGCCCGGCAGGGCGCGGCCCTCGAGACGGATGCCCTTGGCCTTGAGCGCTTTGAGCGCCAGGCGGTCCTTCTCGTCGAGAAACAGCGCGCGGCCGAGCTGGACCTTGCCCACCGTGTGGTGCAGGCCGCCGACGTTGACGCGGTCGACGCCGAGACCGTTCTCGACGAGCGCGAGCGCCTCGGCGGGGCCCGGCACGAGCACGAGCGCGGAGCGCTTCGCCATCTGCGGCGCCCCGAGCGCGGCCGGGGCGTCGGCGACCTTCAGCACGAGCAGGCCGACCGACGGCGGCAGCGCCATCTTCATGAGCGCCGTCTGAATCTCGTCTCCGGCGGCGGTGTCGGAAACGACGGCCACGAGGTCGACCTTGAGAAAGGGCACCCAGCCCTCCACGACCTGCCCGTGGATGAGCCGGTCGTCGACGCGCAGCAAAGTGACGCCCATGCTCAACGGGCTCCCGCCGCGGCGAGGAACATCGCGCGCACGTCGCGGATCGACTTCTGCCCGTCGGCCACGCACTTCTCGACGAGCGCCTCGAGCGGCAGGCGCTCGCGCTGACCGAAGGCGGAGATCAGCATGTAGAGGTTCACGCCGCTGACCATCTCGACGCGGCGCTCGCCGCGCACGAGAGGGAACGAGAGATTGTTCGGGGTGCCGCCGGGCATGTCGGTGAAGACGATGATCCCGTCGGCGTTCGAAAGCTCGGCGAGCGCGCGCTCGATGCGGGAGCGTATCTCCGGCACCGACATGCGCGAGGACGTCGCGATCGCGCGCACGCCCTTCTCCTGGCGTCCGACGATGCCCTCCGCGGCCTCGACGAGATAGGCGCCGAACTCGCCGTGGGTGACGACGATGAAATTGATCATGGACTCAGTGGGGGACGTCCCGGTGGAATTCCTGGACGGGATGGCCGGTCGCGCGCAGCTTCTGCACGAGCCAGCGGGTGCAGAACACCGAGCGGTGCTTGCCTCCGGTGCAGCCGATCGCGATCGTGAGGTACGACTTGCCCTCTTTCACGTAGTGCGGGAGCAGCTTGGAGATGATCTTGTGCCAGTCGTTGAGGAAGCGGCGGGCGACGGGCTGGGCCATGATGTACTTCTGCACGGGCTCGTCGAGGCCGGTTTTTTCGCGCAACCCCTTTACATAGTGCGGGTTGGGCAGGAAGCGCACGTCCATGACGATGTCGGCGTCGATGGGCATGCCGTTCTTGTAGCCGAAGCTGAGGACCTGAAGGGTCATCTCGCGCGTGAGAGTGAGGCCGAGTGTCTCGGAAATCTTCTCCTTGAGCTCGCCGAGCGTCAGGCGCGTCGTGTCGATCGTCTTGTCGGCGACGCCCTTGATCGGCGCGAGCATCCTGCGCTCCTGCTTGACCGCGTCGGCGATCTTCCCGCCGAGCGGGTGGCGGTGGCGCGTCTCCGAGAAGCGGTGGATGACCGTCGCGTCGGCGGCGTCGATGAACAGCACGCGCACGTCGAGGCCTTGGCCTTTGAGCCGGCGCAGCAGCGGCGGCAGCGCGCCGAGCACGCGGCCCTCCCGGACGTCCATGCCGAGGGCGACGCGCGTCATCGCCGGCGACTTCTGCACGAACGCCGCGAAATCGTCGAGAAGCGCGATCGGAAGGTTGTCGACGCAGAACCAGCCGAAGTCCTCGAAGACCTTCAGCGCCTGGCTCTTGCCCGCCCCCGAGACGCCGGTGATGACGAAGATCTTCTTCGGCGGCGTCTTCTTCTTCTTGGCGCTCACCCGCGCTCCTTCGTCTTCATGCGCTCGATGAGGCGCTGGTTGAAGTTCTCGGCGGAGAAGTAGCCCTGCGAGCGCAGGCGCTGGTTCAGCGCCGCGACCTCGATGAGCACGGCGAGGTTGCGGCCGGGGAAACCGGGATGCGGATCTGCGGGATCTCCACGTCGAGAATCGACAGTTTCTTGTTGTCGAGCCCGGTTCGGTCGTATTGCGTCTGCGCGTTCCAGGCCTCGAGCTTGATCGCGAGCTCGATGCGCGTGCGGTCGAGGATCGCTCCGATGCCGAACAGCAGCTTGACGTCGATGACGCCGAGCCCGCGGACCTCCATGTGATTCTTGAGCGGCTCGGGGCACGAGCCGCGGAGGTAGCCGCCGCGGCGGTGCTGGATCTGGACCGCGTCGTCGGCGACGAGGATATGGCCGCGCTTGAGCAGCTCGAGCGCGCACTCGGACTTGCCGATTCCGGATTCCCCCTGGATGATGACGCCGAGCCCGTACACGTCGACGAGCACGCCGTGCACCGTCGTCGCCGGGGCGAGACGGGCCTCGAGAGCTTCCGACAGCTCGCCCGTCAGCGTCGCCGTGTCGTAGGCCGAGCGAAGCAGGGGGACTCCGTGTTTCTTGCACGCCTGCGCGAGCGCGGGCGGCACCGGCGTGTTGTGCGTGACGATCACGCACGGCAGGTCGGGAGCCGCCAGCATCGCCGACAGCGCGTCGGCCAGCTTCTTGGCGTCGGATTTCTGGCAGTACGCCTGCTCGCCGTTGCCGAAGATCTGTATCCGCTCGGCGCGGAAGCGGTCGAGGAAACCGGACAGCGCCAGACCGGGCCGGTTGAGATCGGCCACGGTCACGCGGCGCGCGAGCGACTTCTCCCCCGACAGGAGCTCCAGGCGGAGCCGGTCGCCCTGCTCCTTGAGGAGTTCGCCGACGGTCAGTTCCGCGGCCTGCACCGCTCTAGCGCTTCGTCTTGCGCAGCGGATGGATGATGCCCAGGCTCTCGTCCTCGCGGCGGAAGAGGACGTGAATCTGGTCGGTGTCCTTGTCGAGGTAGACCATGAACTTACGGTCGCCCGCGTCGAAGGAGCGCGCGGCTTGCTCCGGCGTCGTCGGCTCGACGGTCTGGCGCACGACGGTGAAGGACGTCTGCGGAGCGGGCACGGCGTCGGCCATCGTGTCGGAGGCCTTCGGCTTGTGGCGGCTCTTGACCTTTTCCTTGTGCTTCTTGAGCTGGGCGTCGATCTTGTCGGACGCGAGGTCGATCGCCGAGTAGAGGTCGGCGGCCGTCGCGAGCGCCCGGAACGTCTGGCCCGGGGCGTGCACGATCATCTCGGCCTTGTGGGAGCGCTTCTCGACGAAGAGGAACGCCTGGCCCCAGACGATGTGGTCGAAATATTTCTGGGTCTTTCCCATCTTCTGCTGGACGTACTCGCGCAGAGCGGGAGTTATCTTGAGCTGCTTGGCCGTCAGTTGGATCTCCATGATCCGCAGATTCTAGCGGTTGCCCTTCCTTTTAGTCAACCGCCGCGCGCGCGATTTCCGGCGACGCGGCCTTGACGCTTTCGTCTCAAAATTGATAGTATGGCGGGCCGCAAAGAGAGGCCGACGGGGCTTCTTGCCGGGTCCGGAACGGGGGGTTTCCCCGCGATTTTGTAGTTTTTAATAAACACTTTAAATATATAGATAATCTCTGTGGATAACCGACTTATCCACGCTTGTGAATAACCTGTGAAAACCGCCGACGGAGTGGAGCTCTGGGCGCAGACCGTGGAACGCCTGCGTTCGGAGATCGGAGACGAGAACGCCGAGCTCTGGCTCAAGCCCGTGGAAGCGTCCTCGCTCGAGGGCGGCGTCCTGATGCTGAAGGTCCCCAATAAGTTCTTCTCCGACGGGATCAAGGAGCGTTACCAGAAGCGCCTGCTCGCCGTGCTGCGCGAGCTCTCGGGGGCGGAGATCGGCCTCGACTTCCGCGTCGAGCGGGATCTCACGCGCGTGCTGCCCTCGTCGGACCCCGTGCCCGAGGCGTCCCCGCAGTCCGACTTCCCGCTTTCCGAGCTGAACCCGCGCTACACGTTCGACTCGTTCGTCATCGGCGAGTCCAACCGCCTCGCGCGCGCGACGGCGGAGTCGATCTCGAAGAGCCCGGGCACGCAGTACAACCCGTACGTGATCTACGGCGGCGTCGGCCTCGGCAAGACGCACATCATGCACGCCATCGGCAACGCGATCCGCCGGCATCATCCGCGCTCGCGCGTGCTTTACACCACGTCCGAGCAGTTCGTCAACGAGTTCATCGCCGCCGTGCAGAACAACTCGATCGATTCTTTCCGCTCGCGCTACCGGTCTCTCGACTGTCTGCTCATCGACGACATCCAGTTCCTGATCGCCAAGGACCGCTCCGAGCAGGAGTTCTTCCACACCTTCAACGCGCTCTTCGACAGCCGCAAGCAGATCGTCGTCAGCTCCGACCGTTCGCCGAAGGAGATGTCTCCCCTCGAGCAGCGTCTCGTCTCCCGCCTCGAGTGGGGCTTCGTCGCCGACATCAAGCCTCCGGACCTCGAGACGCGCATCGCCATCCTGCGCAAGAAAGCCGCTCATGAGGGCTTCACGGCGCCCGACGACGTCATCCTCTTCATCGCCTCGTCGGTCAAGACGAACGTCCGCGCGCTCGAGGGCTGCCTGATCCGCCTCAAGGCGTTCCAGGCCATGACCGGCGCCCCCTCTCCGTCGACGACGCGCGCGACATCCTCAAGGATTCGATCGCCGTCGACGACTCCTCGCCCGTGCGCGTCGAGACGATACAGCGCGTCGTGGCTCTCAAGTACTCGGTCGACGTCAAGGACCTCAAGGGCCACCAGCGCACGGTGTCGATCTCGATGCCTCGCCAGGTCGCGATGTACCTGTCCTGCGTGATGACCGAACTGTCGTCGACCGACATCGGACGGGCGTTCGGAGGAAAGGACCATTCGACCGTCCTCCACGCGAGAAAGAAGATCGAGAAGAAGATCGAGGAGGATCCGTTCTTCCTCGAGCTCATCAACAAGCTGCAGGCCGACATCAAGGCGGCCGAGCGATGACGGCGATGCGACGCGAATATTGCGGGGATATGTTTTGCCGGCCTGTGAACAACATGTGTGCTTTTTACGACAACGGGGGACGGCGCGCCGCGTTGTGGACGGTGTGGACAACTCGCTCGGGTTGTCCACAGGCGCCGGGACGTTTTTCCGATGGGGAGACTCGGTTATCCACCGCGTCCCCCGCTCGATGACGGAGAGGATGATTTAAATGAAATTAACCATCAGCAAGGAAGAACTGGCTCAGGGAGTCCAGACGATCCAATCCGCTCTGTCCAGCCGGACCACTTTGCCCATCCTCTTGAACTTTCTCATGGAGACGGAGGACAAGAAGGTGAAGGTCATCTCGACCGACCTCGAGATGGGCGTCAAGCACTACATCAAGGCCGAAATCGAGACCGACGGGTCGATCACGATCCCCGCCAAGAAGTTCGCGGACATCCTCCACAGCCTCCCGGACTCGGAGGACGTCGAGTTGACGGTCGACGCGGGCGGGAAGATTTCCTTGAAGTGCGGCCGCTCGCGTTTCGGCATCGTGGGCTCGCCTAAGTCCGAGTACCCGGTCCTTCCCGATTTCAACAAGTCGTCCTCCTTCGAGCTGCCGGCCGGCGTGGTCGCAGGAATGGTCAAGAAGACCATCTTCGCGGCCTCCTCGGACGAGACGCGCCACGTGCTCAACGGCGTGTTCTGGGCCGCCAAGAAGGGCGTGCTCGAGATGGTCTCGACCGACGGCCGTCGCCTGGCCGTCTGCGCGAAGAAGATCCTGCCCAAGGACAAGGAATTCGCGGTCATCGTCCCGACCAAGGTCCTCTCCGAGCTGCTGCGCCTCGTCGGGCTCCTCGAAATTTCCGAGAATGACGACGAGAAGCTGCTCGTCGCGGTCACGGAGAACCAGATCACGTTCCAGCTCAAGGGCACGACGATTCTCTCGCGCCTCGTGGGCGGAGCCTTCCCCAACTACGACCAGGTCATCCCGACCAAGCGCGAGGTCGTCTTCACGGCCCCGACCAAGGACCTGACGGCCGTCACCAAGCGCGCGGCGCTGTGCGCCGTCGACCGCGGAGGCTCCGTCAAGTACGCCTTGAAGAAGGGCGTCCTTCACGTGACCGCGTCGAGCCAGAACAACGAGTTCAACGAGGACGTCGCCGTCGAGTACGCCGGCGCGGATTTCTCGGTCGCGTTCAACCCTCAGTTCGTCGTGGACGCGCTCAAGCACGTCGACTCGGAGAAGGTCTCGGTCGCGATGACGAGCCCGGTGAACCCGGCGCTCTTCGAGCCGGCCGGCGCCGAGGCCGACTACAAGTTCGTCGTGATGCCGATGAGGCTCTGATTTGACGGAAAAGCCGGCCCGGTGGTCGACCTCCGGGGACCTGATCAAGAGTTTTTCGTACCGCGCGAACACGGTCAACGACAAGCTGGCCCTGTTGAGCGCGGTGTGGGACAAGGAGTGCGGCGCCTTCGCGAAGCATTGGGCGCTGGTGGCGGTGAAGAAAGGGGTTTTGTTCGTGCGCCCGAAGAGCGCGGCGGCGGCTCAGGAACTGCAGCTGCGCTCCGGACCGCTGTTGAAGGCTTTGAACAAGTATTTCAGCCGACCGTGGCTCACGGCGGTTAAGACGACTTATCGGTAGCGGAGGAACGATGTCCGAAGCTGCGATGGAGACGACCGACATGGCGAAGCAGGATGAAAAGAAGTACGACGCGTCCAATATTCAGGTCCTCGAGGGCCTCGAGGCCGTCCGCAAGCGCCCCGCGATGTACATCGGCAGCACCGGCCCCGCCGGCCTGCACCATCTCGTCTACGAGGTCGTCGACAACTCCGTCGACGAGATCCTCGCCGGCCGCTGCACGTCGGTCGACGTGTTCATCCACCAGGGCAACTCGATCACCGTCAAGGACGACGGGTCCGGCATCCCCGTCGACCCGATGAAGGACCCGAAGTTCAAGGGCAAGTCCGCGCTCGAGGTCATTCTGACCGTCCTGCACGCGGGCGGAAAGTTCGACAAGGGCGCGTACAAGGTCTCCGGCGGCCTGCACGGCGTCGGCGTCACCTGCGTCAACGCGCTCTCCGAGTGGCTGAAGGCCGAGATCCACCGCGACGGCAAGATGTGGATCCAGACCTACAAGCGCGGCAAGCCCGACGACGACGTCAAGGCGGTCGGCAAGTCCGACCTGCACGGCACGAAGATCTCGTTCAAGCCCGACCCCGACATCTTCAACGGCCACATGTACTCCTTCGAGACTTTGGCCAACCGCCTGCGCGAGCTGGCGTTCCTCAACGCCGGCGCGAAAATCTCCATCACCGACGAGCGCGAGGACAAGCGTCACGCGTTCCATTATGAGGGAGGCATCTCCCAGTTCGTGCAGCACCTCAACGCGAACAAGAAGGTCGTGCACCGCGAGCCGATCTCGATGACCAAGGAGAAGGACGAGGTCATCGTCGACTTCTCGATCCAGTACAACGACGACTACTCCGAGACCATTTTCTCCTTCGTCAACAACATCAAGACGCCCGAGGGCGGCACGCATCTCGCGGGCTTCCGCTCGGCGCTCACGCGCGTCATCAACGACTACATCAAGAAGTACGACCTTCTCAAGGGGAAGAACTTCAACGTCACGGGCGACGACGTCCGCGAGGGCCTGTGCGCCGTCCTCTCCACCAAGATCCAGAACCCGCAGTTCGAGGGCCAGACGAAGTCCAAGCTCGGCAACGCCGAGGTCGAGGGCATCGTCAAGTCCATCGTCGGCGACGTCCTCGTCACGTTCTTCGAGGAGAACCCTTCGACGGCGAAGTCCATCTGCGCGAAGGCCATCGCCGGCGCCGAGGCCCGCGAGGCCGCGCGCAAGGCGAAGGACCTCACCCGCCGCAAGGGCGTGCTCGACGGCTCGAGCCTGCCCGGCAAGCTCGCCGACTGCCAGGAGCGCGATCCGGAGCGCGCCGAATTGTTCATCGTCGAGGGCGACTCGGCCGGCGGCTCCGCCAAGCAGGGCCGCGACCGCGTCTTCCAGGCGATCCTGCCCATCAAGGGTAAAATTCTCAACGTCGAGAAGGCCCGCCTCGTGAAGATCCTGTCGAACGAAGAGGTCCGCACCTTGATCTCGGCGATCGGCACGGGCATCGGCGAGGGCGAGGAAGGCCTCAAGATCGACAAGCTGCGCTACCACAAGCTCATCATCATGGCCGACGCCGACGTCGACGGCCAGCACATCCGGACGCTGATCCTCACGTTCTTCTACCGGCAGATGAAGCAGCTCGTCGAGAACGGCCACATCTACATCGCCCAGCCGCCGCTGTTCAAGGTCAAGAAGGGGAAGACCGAGATGTACATCGACACCGAGGAGAAGATGGAGCAGTGGCTTCTTAACGAAGGCCGAAACGCCTTAGAGGTCACCGCCGTCAACCCCGCCAACGGGAAGTCGAAGCAGCTCGACGCGGCGGATCTTAAGGACCTGCTCAAGCTCCTCAACGAGCTCGAGAGCCTGATCCGCCACATCGAACGCAAGAGCCTCCACCTCGAGGACTTCCTCGAGTACCAGGCCGCCGGCAAGCTGCCCCTCTATCGCGTCGAGAAGGGCGCGGGCGAGTACGAGTTCTTCTACTCCGACAAGGAGTGGAGCGTTTACCGCGACGCCTACGTCGCCGAGCAGAAGAAGAAGCTCATCGAGGAGCGCGCGGAGAAGGCGAAGAAGCCGGCCGCGAAGACGGCCGCTCCCGCCGCCGAAGGCGCCGAGGCGCCCGCCGAGGAGTCGGCTCTCAGCGAGGCCGACGAGGAGTCCCTCGAGCCCGACTTCCAGGACCTCTGGGAGATGGTCAAGCTCGACAATCTGTCCAAGAAGTTCAAAGAGATGGGCCTCGAACTCAAGTGGTACGAGGTCGTCCGCGACGAGAAGACGAAGCCTTTGTTCCGCGCGAAGACCGCGCACACCGAGATCGACGGCTACAGCCTCAAGGACCTGCTGATCATGGTGCGCGACGCCGGACGCCAGGGCGCGCAGATCCAGCGCTACAAGGGTCTCGGTGAAATGAACCCCGAGCAGCTCTGGGAGACCACGATGGACCCGAAGCGCCGCCGCCTGCTTCAGGTCAAGGTCGTCGACGCCGCCGACACCGAGAACGCCTTCACGACTTTGATGGGCGACAAGGTGGAGCCGCGCCGCCTGTTCATCGAGAAGCACGCCAAAGAAGTCAAGAATCTCGACATCTAACCTCGGAGACCATCGATCATGAGCAAGCCCGAGCAGCCCGAACTCACTCCCGAACCCGTCGGCAACATCATCCAGCGCGACCTCGGCGCCGAGATGCGCGGTTCCTACATCGACTACTCGATGTCGGTCATCGTCGGCCGCGCGCTGCCGGACGTGCGCGACGGACTGAAGCCCGTCCATCGCCGCATCCTGTACGCGATGCACGACGAAGGCCTCGCGTCCAACAAGAAGTACTCGAAGTGCGCCGGCGTCGTCGGTGAAGTCCTGAAGAAGTACCACCCGCACGGCGACTCCGCCGTGTACGACGCGATGGTGCGCATGGTCCAGGAGTTCTCCCTCCTGCACCCGCTGATCGACGGCCAAGGCAACTTCGGCAGCGTTGATGGCGATCCTGCCGCGGCCTACCGCTACACGGAGGCCCGCCTCGCGAAGATCGCCGAGGAGGTCATGTCGGACATCGACCAGGACACGGTCGACTTCACGCCCAACTTCGACGGCACCACGACCGAGCCCTCCGTCATGCCGGCCAAGGTCCCGAACCTCCTGATCAACGGCTCCGCCGGCATCGCCGTCGGCATGGCCACCAACATCCCGCCGCACAACCTCTCCGAGGTCTGCGAGGCGGCGATCGAATTGATCAAGAACCCCAAGGTGGAATCGAAGGACCTGATGAAGATCATCAAGGGCCCCGACTTCCCCACCGGCGGCATCGTGCGCGGCAAGGCCGGCATCAAGGACTACTTCGAGACGGGCCGCGGCTCCGTGCGCATCCAGTCGAAGACCGACATCGAGGACATCAAGGGCAACCGCCAGGCCATCATCATCCACGAGCTGCCTTACCAGGTCAACAAGGCGACCTTGCTCGAGACGATCGCCGAGCTCGTCCGCGACAAGAAGATCCCCGACATCTCCGACATCCGCGACGAGTCCGACCGCAAGGGCATGCGCGTGGTCATCGAGATCAAGCGCGACGGCAACGCGAACGTGGTCCTCAACCAGCTGCTCAAGCACACGCAGATGGAGACGACGTTCGGCGTCATCCTGCTGTCCCTCGTCGACGGCCGCCCGCGCGTCTTGGGCGTCCGCGACATGCTCGGCCACTTCATCCAGCATCGCAAGGTCGTCGTCACGCGCCGCACGAAGTTCCAGCTGCGCAAGTGCCTCGACCGGGCCCACATCTTGGAGGGCCTGATCACCGCGATCAAGAACATCGACCGCGTCATCAAGATCATCCGCGGCGCCAAGGACACCGACACGGCGCGC
The DNA here is from genome assembly GCA_023213235.1 of Elusimicrobiota bacterium. GTDB lineage: Bacteria > Elusimicrobiota > Elusimicrobia > UBA1565 > UBA9628 > GWA2-66-18. The sequence continues at coordinate 3,605,111 of CP096137.1, forward strand.
ACCGAACTCATCGAGGCCTTCGACCTGTCGAAGGCCCAGACGAACGCGATCCTCGAGATGCGGCTCGCGGCGCTCACGAAGCTGAGCGTCGGCGACCTGCAGGACGAGTACGACGGCCTGGTCAAGCGCATCGCCGAGCTCAAGGCGATCTTGGGCGACGTCAAGAAGGTCTTCGCGATCGTCATGACCGAGCTCGAAGAGGTCAAGAAGGCCTTCGGCAAGGGACGCCAGACCCAGATCACGACCGAAGCCGCCGAGATGACCCTCGAGGACATCATCAAGAAGGAGGAGGTCGTCATCTCCTTCTCGAACACCGGCTACGTCAAGCGCATCCCCGCGGCGACGTACCAGGCCCAGGGACGCGGAGGCAAGGGCATCACCGGAGCCGAGGTCAAGGAAGAGGACTTCATCGAGCACTTCTTCGTGACCGACACGCACGCCGCGCTGCTGTTCTTCACGAACCGCGGCCGCGTGTTCGCGCTCAAGGCGTACGAGATCCCCGAGGGCAACCGCACGTCCCGCGGCAAGGCCGTCGTGAACCTGCTCGCCATCACGGGAGAGGAAAAGGTGACCTCGGCCATCGCGATCCGTTCCTTCGAGGAGAAGAAGGGGCAGGAGTCGTTCCTCGCGATGTGCACGCGCGCGGGCACGGTCAAGAAGACCCCGCTCGCCGACTTCGAAAACATCCGCCGCTCCGGCATCATCGCGATCACCTTGGATGAGGGCGACGTCCTCGTCGAGGTGCAGCATACCTTCGGCGCCGACGAGCTGCTCATCGCGACCAAGCTCGGCATGGCGATCCGTTTCCCCGAGACCGACATCCGGTCGATGGGCCGCGGCGCCGCGGGCGTGAAGGGCATCCGGCTCGACCAGGGCGACCAGGTCATCGGCATGGAAGCCTTCCCGCCGGCGACGAAGAAGACGCTGCTGACCGTGTGCGAGCACGGCCACGGCAAGCGCACCGAGCTCAACGAGTACCGCGGCCAGCACCGCGGCGGCGGCGGCGTGATCACGATCAAGGGCACCGACGGCCGCAACGGAGCGGTCATCGGCGTCAAGCTCGTGACCGACGACGACGACCTGATGGTGATGACCGAGCAGGGCAAGATGATCCGCCTGCGCTGCAAGGAGATCAAGTCGATCTCGCGCAACACGCAGGGCGTGCGCCTGGTCAAGCTCGACGAGAGCGACCGCGTCGCGCGGGTCGCCCCGATCGCCGTCGAGCCTCCGGTCAACCCCGAGCTTCCGATCGACGGCGGAAAGAAGTGAGGGGAGTCGTCCTCGCGGCGCTGCTCGCCGCGAACGCATCCGCGGAACTGACGCTCGACGCGGCCGGCTGGCAAAGCGGCCGCGTCGAGAAGCCGGCGCGTCCGGCCGTCTGGACCGACGCGGCCGTCTCGCCGATGGACGCGAAGGCCTCAAGGCTGCTGCGCGGCAAGGCCGTGCTCAAGAACCGCGGCCCCAAGGCCGCCGAGGGAGTGCTGCTGCGCTACTCGGTGACGGCGAGGCTCGTCCCCGACCGAAACGCCCCGGCCGAGGCCGCGTGGGCCCTTCCGTTCATGGTCGACGAAAGGCGGGTGCCGAAGATCGGCCCGAACCAGATACTGGAGATACCGCTGACGACCACGCCCAAGCTGGAGCTCTACGTCAAGCGCCTCGCGCGTCAGGGCTTCAAGGTCAACGGACTCAAGCTCTCGGCGATGCTCGACCCGCACGACGGCGGCGCCGTCCGTCTCGTCGAGGCGATCCTCTCCCCGGAGCAGCCCAAGTGATCGATCTCGGCGCGGCGCGCAAGGCCGCCGACAAGGCGCGCGCGGCCCTCGGCCGGCGCAATCCCAAGCTCGCGGCCGCCTTCGACGAGCTGCTCAAGCTCGACGAGGCGCACCGCGCCCTGCTCAACGAGGTCGAGGCGATGCGCGGCAAGCGCAACGCCGCCTCGCAGGAGATCGGCAAGGCCATGGCCGCGAAGGACCAGGCCAAGGCCGACGCCCTGAAGGCCGAGGTCGGCGAGCTCAAGGTCCGGATGACGGAGAAGGAAGCCGCGCTCGCCGAGTCGGAAAGGACCATGAAGGCCGCGGCGATGATGCTGCCGAACCTGCCGCATGAGAGCGTGCCCACGGGAAAGGACGAGAACGACAACCCGGAAGTCCGGAAGGGATCGGCTCCCCGGACTTTCGATTTCAAACCCCTGGACCATCACGCGATCGGCGAGAAGCTGGGTATTCTCGACATGGCCGCCGGGGCCAAGCTCTCCGGCGCGCGCTTCGCCCTCTGGAAGGGCGCGGGCGCCAAGCTCCTGCGGGCGCTCGGCAACTACCTGCTCGACCGCCACGCGAAGTCGGGCTACCTCGAGGTTCACCCTCCGTATCTCGTGAAGCCCGAGGTCATGGAAGGCACGGGCCAGCTCCCGAAGTTCGACCAAGACATGTACCGCACCCTCAGCGGCGACGGCGAGGGCTCGTCGACGATGTACCTGATCTCGACCTCGGAGATCCCGCTGACGAACATGGTCCGCGAGGAGATCCTCGCCGCCGACAGGCTTCCGATGAAGCTCACGGCGTTCACGCCCTGCTTCCGGCAGGAAGCCGGCACGTACGGCAAGGACACGCGCGGCGTGATCCGCAACCATCAGTTCGATAAAGTCGAATTGGTCTGGATCACGAAACCGGAAGATTCCCTGGCGGCCCTGGAACAACTGACCAAAGACGCCGAGAACGTCTTAACGGATTTGGAACTCCCGCACAGGGTCATTCATCTTTGCACGGGCGACATGGGATTCTCGTCCCAGAAAACGTACGACCTCGAAGTCTGGATGCCGTCGGAGGCCCGTTACCGGGAAATTTCTTCCTGCAGCGACTGCGGCGACTTCCAGGCACGGCGCATGCAGGCGCGCTTCCGCCGCGAGCAGAAAGCCCCGGCCGAGCTCGTGCACACCTTGAACGGCTCCGGCGTCGCCGTCGGCCGCCTCGCGGCCGCCATCCTCGAGAACGGCCAGCAGCAGGACGGCTCGGTCGTGATCCCTCGCGCGCTGGTCCCCTACTTCGGGGCCGAGCGCATCGCGGTTCCCTGAGATGGCGCGCGGGATCAGGAAGCTCGACGGCGTCGTCGCCAAGCTCTTAGGCCCGAAGGGCTGCCCCTGGGACCGCGAGCAGACCCACAAGAGCCTGATCCCCTACCTGAAGGAAGAGTCCGCCGAACTTGCCGACGCGCTCAAGGGCGGCCGCTGGCACGAGATCGAGGACGAGCTCGGCGACCTGCTGTTCCACATCCTCTTCCACGCGCGCTTGGGCAAGAAGCGCTTCAATCTGAACACGATCGCCGAGAGCCAGGCGAACAAACTGATGCGCCGCCACCCGCACGTCTTCGGCCGCACGCGCACGTTCAAGAATTCCAAGGAAGTACTCGCCAACTGGAAGCAGATCAAGGCCGGCGAACGCGCTCTGCGCGCCGAGGAAGTCGCCGCCCGGAATAGGAGGGCCCGCTAGTGTTCTTCGAAGGCCCCGAGAAGAAAGTCGAACTCGCCTTGATTCCCGGCCGCCCGTCGCTGCGCTCCCGCGGCCACGACTACTGGAAGGAGATCGTCGCCAAGGCCAACGCGCAGGTCCTCTCGACGATCTCGAGCGACTCGATGGACGCCTACCTCCTGTCGGAGTCGAGCCTTTTCGTCACCGACACGTGGCTGACGATGATCACCTGCGGCCGCACCGACCTCGTCTCCGCCGTGATGAAGCTCGTCGACGACTTCGGCGTCGACGCGTTCCAGTACCTCGTCTACGAACGCAAGAACGCGCACCACCAGGAGTACCAGCCCTCGAACTTCTTCGAGGACTGCCGCCGGCTCTCCGACCGGATGCCCGCGAAGTCCTTCCGCTTCGGCGACGGCGACGACCATCACGTCTTCCTCTTCCATCTCGACAAGCCCTACGTCCCGGCGGCCGAGGACCTGACGCTCGAGATCCTCATGCACGGCATAGACCCCCAAGCCTCCCGGGTCTTCATGTCCGGCCCCGCCCGCAAGAAGGACTTCATCAAGGAGAAGTCCGGCGTGTGGTCGATCCTTCCGGGGTTCCAGGTCGACGACTATCTGTTCGAGCCGATGGGCTATTCGCTCAACGCGATCAAGGGCTCGAAGTACTACACGATCCACGTGACGCCCCAGAAGATCGGTTCCTACGTCAGCTTCGAGACGAACTGCGTCGAAGGCGACGCCAACGAGACCGTCACGCGCGTGCTCGACCTCTTCAAGCCGCAGTCCTGCGACGTGATCCTGTTCCAGCCCCAGTCGGCGCGCCAGAAGGTGCGCTGCTACTACCCGATCAAGCGAGCCGTGCGGCAGAACCTGTCCTGCGGCTACCGTGTCACCTTCGACCATCACTTCAAGCCGGTCGAGGGCGCGGCGCCGGCGACGGAGATCGTGCTTTGAAGTGGGTGGACGAGGTCTATCAGGGAATCGTTCGGACGAGCTTCAGGCTTAAGAAAAGACTGTTTAAGGGCCGGAGCAAGTTTCAGACCGTCGAAGTGGTGGAAACGGCAGGTCATGGCCGATTGTTGTTGATCGATGGTATGACCATGGTCTCCGAGCGCGACGAGTTCGTCTACCACGAGATGATCGCGCATCCGGCGCTGTTCACCCATCCACGACCCCGAAACGTCCTGGTCATCGGAGGCGGCGACGGCGGAACCGTCCGCGAGGTCCTCAAGCACAGGTCCGTGAAGTCGTGCACCCTCGTCGAGATCGACGGCCTCGTCGTCGAGGCTTCGAGGAAATACATTCCGCAGACGGCCAAGGCGTTGTCCGATCGTCGCGCGACGGTCCGCATCGAAGACGGGGTCAAGTTCGTCGCGGAGACGAAGGAGAAATTCGACGTCGTGATCGTCGACTCGACCGAGCCGTTCGGGCCCGCCAAGGAGTTGTTCGGGCCGTCCTTCTACAGGAACGTGAAGCGGATCCTGACCAAGGACGGAATCGTCGTCAGCCAGGCGGGCTCCCCTTCTACGAGATCAGCACGATCAAGAATCTCTACCGGATCACCAAGCCGATCTTCCCGGTCGTAGAGGTCTGCCTGTTCAACAACCTGACCTATCCCGGCGGCCTGTGGGCGTTCACTTTCGCGACGAAGGGGCTCAATCCCCGCAAGGCGCGGATCCGCTCGTCCGATCTCAAGCTTCGCTGGTACAACTCGGAGATTCACGCCGCCTGCTTCGCGCTGCCCAACTTCCTCGGAAAGGAACTCGGCCGATGAAAGACCTGATCGTCGACAAGGACATCGCGAAGGCCGAGGGCCTGCCCGCCCGCGCGTTCACCGAGCCCGCGATCCTCGACCTCGAGCTCGAGACGATCTTCAAGACGAACTGGCTGCTCGTCCCCGAGTCCTCCGGTGAGGACGCCCGCGCCGACGCGCGTCCGTGGGACGAGCGCCTCAAGCAGCGCGGGGCTCGCGCCCCGATCACGATGATGGACCGCCCGCTCTTCCTGCAGAGGGGCTGGAAGGACGGCGAGCTGCGCCTCCTGCCCAACGTCTGCACGCACGCCTGGTATCCGCTCGTCGCCGGCGAGGGCCGCAGCGAGAAGCTGATCTGCGCCCAGCACGGCCGCCAGTTCGACGCGTCGGGCAAGGCGCTCTCTCAGCCCGGATTCCCGCCGAAAGCGGGCGTTTTCCCCGCTCGTGCGACCACCTCTCCGCGTTCGAGACGAGGAAGTACGGTCCTCTCCTGTTCACGCGCTTCGGCGACGCGGCGCTCGATCTCGCGAAGATCACCGAGAAGATAGACGAGTCGATCGGCGCGCTTCCCATCGAGAAGCTCAAGCGCCGCCCGCAGAAGTCGGAGTTCCGCGAGGTCGACGGCAACTGGAAGCAGCACGCCTGGAACTACATGGACAAGTTCCACGTGCAGTTCCTCCACAAAGCGCCGGGCGGGCTGGCCGACGCGATCGAACTCTCCTCTTATAAAACGGAGCTGCATGAGGGGTGCTCCCTGCAGTGGGCGTTCGCGAAGGACCCCGACAGCGGCTTCGATCCCGACTACCTGCCCGCGCGTTTCCGCGCCCCGGGCAAGACCGTCTTCGCGTTGTGGTGGTTCGTCTACCCGAACCTGACCCTCAACTTCTACCCATGGGGCCTCTCGGTCAACGTGTACGAGCCGATTCCGGGCAAGCCCGACAAGAGCCTGTTCCGCTGGTACTCCTGGTCGTGGGACGACAAGAAGATGAACGAGCGCGAGAAGCGCTGGCTCTCCGAGCAGGTGGACACCGAGGACGTCGAGGCGATGACGCTCGTGCGCCGCGGCGCGCGCTCAGGCCTGGCGCCGCGCGGGCGCTTCTCCGCGACCGAGGAAACGGGGCCGCACTGGTTCCATCACGCCGTCAGCAAGGCGCTGACCGCGAAGTAGTTATTTCGCGGACGGATCGGCCGTGAACCAGCCGTTGAGCGAGACGAACTGGTTGACCCAGGCGTACTGGTTGACGTACTGGCTGACGAACACCGTCCCGTCGAGCCGCGCGGTTCCCGCGCGCTTGCCGTCCCGGCCGTAGAGCGTCCCCGTTCCGGAGACGTGCGCCGAACCGGTGACGAACCCGCCCGAGCCCTGCTGGCAGGAGCCGCTCAAGAACGCGTAGCCCGTGACCGGCACGTAGCCGTGGACCCCGTCGGGGCCGAACACCGGCAGGCTGGCGGAGAGATGGATCGAGCCGTTCATCCAGCCGGTGCCGTTCTGCGGCGCCGAGCAGTGCATGAAGCCGTTGCCGGACAAGGTGCCGGTGGCGTGGATCGAGCCCGAGACGGGGGCCGCGGCGGAGACGGCCTTCGCCGTGACGGCCGGGGCGACGACGGGAGCGACGTCGACGGGGACGGGAGCTCCGATCTGGGAGGCGATGAGCGCGACGGTCGCGGCGATGTTGGCGGGCATGACGGGATTCTACCCGAAGGACCCGGCGCAAGTCTAGGACTTCAGGGTATTAAAGCCAGCCGCGGCGGCGCAGGGACTCGGCGACCTGGACGGAGTTGAGCGCGGCGCCCTTGAGCAGGTTGTCGGAGACGACCCAGAGCGCGAACTCGTTCTTCGTCGCGCCGCGGCGCAGCCGGCCGGCGTAGACCGGGCCCTGTCCGGACGCGGAGCGCGGCGTCGGGTAGTCCCCTCCGCGGACAACACCAGGCCGGGCGTCTTTTTGAGGATCGCGCGGACTTTTTCCAGTGAAACCGATCGCGCGAGAGTGATCCAGGCCGCGAGCGCGTGGCCGCGGATCGAGGGCACGCGCACGGTCGTCGCGGAGATCTTGAGGTTCGGCGCGCCCCACACCTTGCGGAGCTCGGCGGCGACTTTTCGCTCCTCGCCGGAGTAGCCGTCGTCGCCGAAGCGGCCGACCTGCGGGATCACGTTGTAGGCGATGGATTTAGGAAGAACAGCGGATTTACCGGCACCGAGAACGGGAGCCCGGCCGTCGGCCAAGGTTTTCGTGCCCTTGAGCTCATCATACTGACCGAACAGCTCGCCGAGGGCGGCCTTGCCGGCGCCGGAGACGGCCTGGTAGGACGCCAAACGGATTTCCCGAATTCCGATTTTCGAATGAAGAAGAGAACCCGCGACGGCAAGACCCGTCATCGTGCAATTGGGGCCGGCGATCAATCGGCGTTTCGGAGAAAGCTCGTGGGAATTGACCTCGGGAATGACCAAGGGAACGGACTTGTCCATTCTAAACGCGGCGGAGTCGTCGATCGTCCACACGCCTTTCTTCGCGAGCGCGGGCGCCAGCTCGAGGGCGACCTCGTCGGAGCTGACGAGGAAGGCGATGTCGCAGGCCTCGAGGGACTCCTTGGAGACGCCGGGCGCCGGGATCCGGCGGCCGCGGAAGATCACGTGCGACTTCGCCCGGCCGGACGAGAACGGACGCAGCTCGGCGACGGGAAATCCCCGCTTGTCGAGCAACGAGACGAGCTCGCGACCGACCATGCCTGTCGCGCCGACGACGCCGACGACGAGGCCCTTACCGCGGCGCATAGGGGATCATGTAGCCGTCGGAGTAGCCGGTCGCGCCCGAGATGTCGCGGGCCGCTCCGCGCAGGAAGGTGCCGGGAAGCGGCGCTTTCTCCGCGGGCAGGGCGAACATGTACGGCGGGCGCCGGACGAGACGCGAGACGCGCTGCCACTCGAGCTGGTCGCGGGACGCCTCGACCCACGCGTCGGCCACGTCCTCCCCGGCGGCGGAGAAGCGCACGACCGTCTTGGTCCCGATGCGCGCGACCGAGAGATCGGCGACCGAGACGGCGGGCTCGTCGGGGCCGGGCGGCACGAGCTTGATCGCGATCGCCGGAGCGAGCGTGTTGAGCGGCGTCTCGAGCGAGGCGCCGCGCGAACGCGGGGGCACGCCCTGCACGGAGCGGTTGAGCCACGCGCGGGTCTCCCCTCCCGGGCTCTCGATGTCCGCGGCCGCGAGGATGGGCGCGCTCGAGGCCTTCGTGAAGTAGTTCGTCGGCGACCAGACGATCAGGTAGTTCGGCTGGGTGAAGCTGACCTGCGCGAGCGGAACCTCCGCCCAGAACCACTCGCCGCCGCCGACGCCGTCGACGCGCGCCTGCGGGTCCGCCTCGGCCGGGATGTCGCGCGTCTCGGCGATGAAGAAGCTCTGCTCCGACGTCCACGCCGGGGAGTTCGAGATGCCGGCGTACACCTTGCCCGGGATGATCTCGCGCAGCCACGGCTTGCCCGCGACGGGGCGGGTCTTCGCGCGGCCGAGCTTCGCGCCGATGAACGCGCGCGCGAAATCTCCGGGCGGCGCGGGAGGCAGCTTCACGATCCACGCGTTGTTGAAACCCGCGTACCAGTTCGCGTCGGGACCGCCGTCGGCGAAGCGTTCGTATTCGTGGAGGCTGGGCGCCAAGGTCACGATCGTCGGCATGATCGCGCTCGTCGACAACGCCGGCGGCAGGCCGTCGGCCGCTGCGGCGGCCAGGGCCGCGCTGAGGGCGAGATATGAAATGATCATTATTTTTTAAGCACTTTCATCAATCGATCGAAGTCCTCGAAGGAGAAGTACGAGATCGCGATGGTGCCCTTGGCCCCGTTCTTCTTGGACCGGATGACGACCTTGGTGCCGAGGCTTTGTTGCAGAGACTCTTCGATGGCGCGCAGGTCCGCGGGCTTGGGCGCGGGCTTCTTATCCGAGGCGAGTTCTTCCTCGAGTACCGGGCCGGCCTCCATCTCGCGGGCGAGGGCTTCGGTTTCGCGGACGGAGAGTTTGTCGGCCATGACCTTTTGGAACACGGCATGGCGGAGGTTGGGGTCGTCGATACCGAGGAGCGCCCGGCCATGACCTTCGGTGATCTGGGCGAATTGCAGCGCCTTCTGGATCTCGTCGCTGAGCTCGAGCAGCCTCAGCGTATTGGAAATCGCGGCCTTCGACTTGCCGACTTCTTCAGCGAGGGCGGTCTGGTTGATCCCGAACTCCTTCATGAGGCGAAGGTAGCCAAGAGCCACCTCGATGGGGTTGAGGTCGGCGCGCTGAAGGTTCTCGATCAGGGTCAGCGCCATGCGGTGCTTCTCGTCGCGCGGCTGACGGACGACGACGTCGATCTCGGCCAGGCCGGCCAGTTGATGCGCGCGCCAACGGCGCTCGCCGGCGATGAGCTCGTAGGAGCGCGTGGCCAGGTCATAGGACACGACGATGGGCTGGGCCAGACCGTGCTGCTTGATCGAGGTCGCAAGCTCCGAGAGCGCCTCGGGCTCGAAGTGACGGCGGGGCTGGAGGTGGTTGGGGCGGATCTTGTCGACGGGAATCTTCGTGATGCCCCCTCAGGAGAGGAAGGAACGCTCGCGGCCGGCGCGGGGGTCGGGGCGGACGGGATGAGGGCCGAGAGGCCTCGGCCGAGGGCTTTACGGGTCATGCGGGGTTCTCCGTGGTTTCGGGGGCGACCGGCGCCGGCGGCTGCGACAGGCCGCGCCGCGACAGAAACTCGCGAGCGAAGGCCATGTAGGACTCGGCCCCTTTGGACTTGGGGTCGTACTGGAAGATGCTCTGCCCGAAGCCGGGGGCCTCGGCCAAGCGGATGTTGCGCGGGATGATGGAGTTGAACATCTTCGGCCCGAAGTACTTGAACACCTCGTCCTTCACCTGATTGGACAAGGTCATTCGGGAGTCGAACATGGTCAAGACTCCCCCTCGGTCTCCAGCTTTGGGTTGAGAGCGCCCTTGATGCGGTCGACCGCGGCCAGGAAGGCGGCCAGGCCTTCCATGGAGTAATACTCTCCCTGGATCGGGATGATGATGCGATCGGAGGCGTTCAGAGCGTTAACCGTCAAAAGACCCAAGGAAGGTGGGCAGTCGATGACGATGTAGGCATACTTGTTTTTGACGGCGGAAAGGGCCCCTTTAAGGCGGCTTTCCCGCGCCAAGGCGGACACCAGCTCGATTTCAGCCCCGGCAAGCTCGTTGTTTGCCCCGGCCGCGGACAGCTTGGGCAGTGGAGACTGCTTGATGGTCTTTTCCAGGGGTAAGAGGTCGACGAGCACATCGTAGAGGTTGGGCTCGAATTCCAGCTTGTTGAACCCCACCCCGGAGGTGGCGTTGCCCTGGGGGTCCATGTCGATCAGGAGGGTGTCATGACCTAAAACCGCCAAGGCGGAAGCCAGGTTGACGGCGGTGGTGGTCTTGCCGACCCCCCTTTTGGTTTGCGATTGCAATTATCTCGGCCATGATCTGTTTACTCGTGAAAACACGTCATTCGGCCATGAGAATTTACTCGTGAAAACTCCAGTTCCTATACTAGCATTCGGCCTAAAAGTTGTCAAGAGCCGTCATTATTGTTATATTAGATTGTTAACGATTGATCAGTGCTGTTAAGTGTTGTTTGTTAGTTTATCTCTTTTGATCTGGACACAACCCGACTTTTATCTTACACTTCGCCCATGACCAACGCCGCGCCTCTGCTCGCCGCGATCAAGAAGGGGAAATCCGCACCGTCATCCTCGCGATGCCCGACATGCAGGGCCGCTGGATCGGGAAGCGCTTCACGGGACGCCATTTCGCCAAGGCGGTCGCCGCCCATGGCACGCACGCCTGCGCGTACTTGCTCACCGTCGACATGGAGATGGATCCCGTTCCCGGCTTCGCTCTGACGAGCTGGGACAAGGGCTACCAGGATTTCGCGCTCGTGCCGGATTTCTCGGCGTGGTGGGCGCCCGCGTGGCTGCCGGGCACGGCGCTCGTCGTCGCCGACGTGCTGGACGCGGCGCACGAGAAGACGATCTCCGTCGCGCCGCGCCAGGTCCTCAAGGATCAGGTCGCCCGCGCCGCGGCGAAGGGGTGGTCCCTCAAGATGGCCTCCGAACTCGAGTTCTACCTGCTGCGCGAGACCTACGAGTCGGCGCAGAAGAAGAACTGGACCGGCCTCGAGCACTACGGCACCTACATCGAGGACTACCACATCCTGCAGGGCACGCGCGAGGAGCCGGTCGTCGGCGCGATTCGCGACCTCATGGAGGACACCGGCGTCCCCGTCGAGAACTCCAAGGGAGAGTGGGGCCCCGGACAGCACGAGATCAATCTCGAGTACTCCGACCCCGTTCGCATGGCCGACCTCCACACCGTCTACAAGCACGGCGCCAAAGAGATCGCGATGCAGAAGGGCGCGTCGCTGACCTTCATGGCCAAGTACAGCGACAAGCTCGCCGGCTCCTCGTGCCATATTCACGCGAGTCTCTGGGACAAGGCGGGGCGCAAGTCCGTCTTCGCGCCGGGGGCAAGCCCTCGAAGGAGTTCCGCTGGTTCCTCGGCGGGATGATGGCGCTGGCGCGCGACTTCTCCTTGCTCTTCGCGCCCACGGTGAATTCCTATAAGCGCTACCAGGCCTCGACCTTCGCGCCGACGCGCATCGCCTGGGCGCGCGACAACCGCACGTGCGGCTTCCGCGTCGTCGGGGAGGGGGACTCCCTGCGCATCGAGAACCGCATCCCGGGCGCCGACGCGAACCCGTACATGGCCTTCGCCGCGGTGATCGCCGCCGGCCTGCACGGCATCGAGCGCAAGATCGAGCCCCCGGCGGAGTTCGCCGGCGACGCCTATAAGTCCAAGGTGACTCCCGTTCCGAAGACCCTGCACGAGGCCATCGCGCTGTTCGAGAAGTCGGCGGCGGCCAAGGAGGCCTTCGGCGCCGAAGTGCATGAGCACTACCTGCACGCGGCCCGCGCCGAGCAGGCGGCCTACGACCGCGCGGTCACCGACTGGGAGCGCGGCCGGTATTACGAACGGATCTGAACCGTATTAAGGAGAGAACCATGAAAATCATGACCATGACGGCGGCCTTGCTGATGATCTCCCTCGGCGCCCGGGCCGAGGATCCCGCCCCGACGCCCGCGGCGGAGAAGCCGGCGCTCGAGCAGCGCGGGGAGCGCGTCGAAAAGCAGGGTGAGCGGCTCGAGAAGAAAGGCGAGCGCATGCAGAAGCAGGGAGAAAGGCGCCAGGAGCGGGCGGAAAAGGTCGAAGAGCGGGCCGAGAAAATCGAGGCCCGCGCCGAGAAGCTTGACGAGGCCGGCAGGGAGAAGGCCGCCGACCGCCTCGAGCGCAAGGCCGACCGATTGGACAAGAAAGGCGAGCGCATGGAGCGCCAGGGCGAGCGCCGCGAGCGGCGAGGGGAGCGGGCCGAGCGCCGGGGCGAGCGCCGCGAGAACCGCGGCGAGCGCATGCAGAGGCGCGGCCGCCGCTAAATGAAGCGGATCCTCGTCACGGGCGGCGCGGGCGCGATCGGGGAAACCTCGTCTCCGCGCTCGCCCGTGAGGGGAGCCGCGTCGTCGTGCTGGACAATTTGACGTCCGGCCACCGGCAGAACCTTCCGCCAGGCGTCGAGCTCGTGCGAGGAGACGTGGGGGACGCGAAGACCGTCGCGCGGGTGCTCAAGCGGGGCTTCGACGAGATTTACCATCTGGCCGCGTTCTTCGCGAACCAGAACTCGTGCGACCATCCCGTCGACGACTTCCGCTCGAACGCGCTCGGCACCGTGCTGATGCTCGAGGGGGCCGCGAAGCTGAGGGGGCTGAAGACCTTCCTGTTCGCCTCGACGTCGTCGCTGACGGGGGACCTCGATGAGGGCCTCGCCGAGGGCTTCAGCACTCCCTACATGGCCTCGAAGTTCACGGGGGAGCTCTACGCTCGGTACTACCGGCGTGTCGGCGCGGTGCCCGTGCGCACCGTGCGCTACTACAACTGCTACGGGCCCGGAGAGTGGCCGGGGCGCTACCGCAACGTGGTCGTCAATTGGATCGAGAAGGTGCTCAAGGGAGAGCCGCTCGGCATCACGGGCGACGGGCGCGAGACGCGCGACTTCACCTACGTCGACGACATCGTCTCCGGGACGATCGCCGTCGCCCGCTCGAAGAAGACCTGCGGGCCCCGCGTCTACCAACTCGGGACGGGCAAGGAGACGACGATCAAGCGCCTGGCCGAGCTCGTCCAGGAGGCCTGCGGCCGGACCGTCGGCGTGTCGCTGACGCCGCGGCGCGGGTGGGACAAGACGATGCGCCGCCGCGCCGACCTCACGCTCGCCCGGCGCGACGCCGGCTGGAAGCCGAAGGTCTCGCTCGAGCAAGGGCTTTGGCGGACCGTGGCCTGGTACCGGGCCCATTTCCCGTCGAAATGAAGATCGCTCTCGAGATCTCCGGCGCCCTCGCGGGAGGGGGTTCCGGCGCTACACGGAGATGATCGTCCGCGCCCTCGCCGAGGCGGATAAGACGAACGAGTACGTCCTGTTCGGCGCGTTCTGGAGCCGGCCGGAGCGCCTGGCGGAGCTCGACCTGCCGAAGCAGGCGAACTTCAGGACGCTTCAGCTCAAGGCGCCGCAGCGCCTCCTCCTGCCGGCCGAGGAGTTCCTCGGAATCCGCTGGCAGGAGAAGAAGCTGCTCGAGCTCGGCGTCGATCTCGTGCACGGATTCTCCAACTGGCTTCCTCGACTGGAAAAGCTGCCCTCGATCATGACCTTGGCCTACGCCGAGCATACCGCGTTTACTCGTTGGGACGAGTTCTATTTCAACCGCCTGCTGCCCCGCTCCGTGAGGCAGGCCGATAAGATTCTGTCGATCTCGGGAACCGCCAAGGACGCGGCGGTCCGCGACTTCGGCGCCGACCCGAAGAAGATCGACGTGGTCTACTATGGGGCCCCGCTGGACGGCTTCGAGCCCGCGGGCGGCCCCGCGTCGCCGCCCTATTTCCTCTTCGTCGGGGTCACGCGCTCGACGAAGAACACCAAGGTGCTCATGGAGGGCTTCGTCCGGTTCAAGAAGTCGCACCCCGAGGCGCCTCATCGCTTCGTGATCTGCGGCGCGCCGGGCGACGAGCAGGAGGAGCTTGAGAAGCTCCTGGCCGGCGCGGGCCTCACGGAGGCGGTGACCTTCGCCGGCAACGTCGCGCAGAAGGACGTCCACCCGTACTACCAGAAGGCGCTGGCCTACGTGTCGGCCTCGGCGCTCGAGGGGTTCCACCTGCCCTTGATCGAAGCGATGGCTTGCGGGATCCCGACCGTGGCGGCGCGCGGTGGCGCCCAGACCGAGATCGTCGCCGACGCGGGGCTGCACGTCGACGCGACGGCCGAGGATCTGGCCCGGGGCATGGAGGCCGTCGCCTTCGACGAGCCCCTGCGCGCGCGCCTGCGCGAGAAGGGCTTCGCGCGCTGCCGGGAGTTCTCCTGGAGCCGCGCCGCGCGGCAGGTGATCGCCGCCTACGAAGCGGTCTTGGCGCGCCCGCGCTGAGCGAGCGCCAGCACGGCGGCGGCGCAGCGCTCGCCGGCCTTGCCGTCCCAATACTTCGGCGGCTTGGCCTTGCCCCGCCGGCGCTTGAGCGCGGCGGCGGCCTCGCGGGGCAGCAGAGAGACGTCGCGCACGAGCTTGTTGGTTCCGTGCGTGATCGTCACCGGGCGCTCGGTCGTCGTGCGGATCGTCAGGCACGGGACCCCGAGGAAGGTCGTCTCCTCCTGCACGCCGCCCGAGTCCGTGATGACGAGGGCCGCGCCCTTCTGCAGGCCGAGGAACTCGAGGTAGCCGAGCGGCTCCGTCAGGCGCAGGCCCGCGGGCGCCGTCCAGCCCGCGTCGTCGAGCCGCCGGCGCGTGCGCGGGTGGAGGGGAGGACGACGGGGGCCGTCTTCGCGACCTTCTCGAGCGCGCGCATCAGGGCGAGCAGGGCCTTGGGTTCGTCGGTGTTGGCCGGGCGGTGGACGGTGACGAGGACGTAGGGGCCCTCGAAGCCGGGCTTCTTCGCCGACGGCAGAAGGCGGATCAAGGTGTCGATCATCGCGTTGCCGACGAGCTTGACTTTAGACGCGGGCACTCCCTCGCGCGCGAGGTTGCGCGCGGCGTCCGCCGAGGGGATCAGCAGCAGGTCGGCCAGCTGATCGGTGACGAGGCGATTGAGCTCCTCGGGCATGTCTCGGTCGCCCGAGCGCAGGCCGGCCTCGACGTGCGCCAGCGGAATGCGCAGCTTCGCCGCGGCGAGCGCGGCGGCCAAGGTCGAGTTGACGTCGCCGTAGACCACGACCACGTCGGGCTTCTTCTCGAGAAGAACCGGCTCGAGGCCGAGCAGAACCTGCGCGGTCTGGGCCGCGTGCGTGCCGGAACCGACGCCGAGGGACACGTCGGGCGCGGGCACGCCGAGCTGGACGAAGAACACGTCGGACATGTTCGCGTCGTAGTGCTGGCCGGTGTGGACCAAGGTCTGGCGCACGCCCTTTCGGGCGGCGAGAGCGCGGATGACGGGGGCGGCCTTTATGAAATTCGGCCTTGCTCCGACGACATGCAGGATGTGGGTCATGGTCTCCAGTCCTTCGGGGCCGGTCCCCGTCCGAGCCAGTGAGCGACGCCGGCGGCGACGCGCGCGGCGGCCCGCCCGTCTCCAAAGAGCCGGCGCCCGCGCCCCATGCGGCGGCGAAGGGCGGCGTCGCCGAGCAGGCGGGAGGCCTCGCGTTCCAGACGGCGCGGATCGAGCCCGACGAGAAGGCCCGCGCCCGCGGCGAGGATCTCCGGGCGCTCCGTGCGCCGGCGCGCGATCAGAAGGGGCTTGCCGAGCGTCGCGGCCTCCTCCTGAATTCCGCCGGAATCCGTGATCACGAAGAGGCAGCGGGCGAGCAGGGCGAGCAGTTCGGGATACGGCAGGGGCCGTACCAGCCGCACGCGCGCATGCCGCAGAAGGCGGCGCGCGACGCGGTCGACGGCGGGGTTCGGGTGCACCGGGTAAACGAACACCGCGGCCGGGTGGCGTTCGGCCAGCCGTGTGAGGGCTCCGCACAGCCGCGCCAGCGGGCGACCGTGGAGCTCGCGCCGGTGCAGAGTGACGAGGACCTCGTTCGTGCGGCCGCGACGCGGGCGCAGCGCGCGCAACGCGTCGACGACGGTGTTGCCCGTGACGTGGATCGAACGGCCGCCGAGCCTCTCACGGCGCAGGTTCGCTCGCGCGGCGGGCGTCGGGGGAAACAGCACCGAGGCGATCGAATCGATCAGAACGCGGTTGCGCTCCTCGGGAAAGGGGTCGTCCCGGTCGAACGTGCGCAGGCCCGCCTCCACGTGCGCGACCGGGATTCCGGCCTCGCGCGCGGCGACCGCGGCGGCGGCGGCCGTCGTCGTGTCGCCCTGGACGACGACGAGCGCGGGCTTCACGCGGCGAAGCAAGGGAGCGAGCGCGGCCATGGCGCGGCGAGCGACCTGGTCCGGCGTCTGCCCGGGCCTCATCAGCCGCAGGTCGACGTCGGGACGCAGGCCGAACGGGCGCAGCGCCGACGCGAGCAGTTCGCGGTGCTGTCCCGTCGCGCACACGACGGTCCGGATTCGCCGGCGGCGCAGCGCGGCGACGACGGGGGCGAGCTTGATGGCCTCGGGCCGCGTGCCCATGACCACGAGGACCTTCATCCGCGCGGAGAGCGCAGGCCGCGGCTGACCAGGGTCCAGGCGCACATCTTATAAAGGAGGCGCATCGCGACGTTCGCGTCCCACTCCGTCGGGCCCGGGGCGACCTCGACGAGGTCGAAGCCGAGGATCGTCCGGCCGGAGCGCGCGACCATCGAGATCAGGTGCTGCGCCTCGGCGAGCTGGAGGCCGCCCGGGACCGGCGTGCCCGTGCTCGGGCACAGCTGGGGGTCGAGGCCGTCGATGTCGAAGGTGATCCACACCTTGCCGGGCAGGGCGGCGACGATCTTCTCGCAGGTCTGCGTCCACGGCGTGCCGTCGAAGCGGGCGCGCGCGAGGTCGCGGTCGAAGAACACCTTCGCGCGCTCGCCGAGCGCGTCGAGGTAGGCCTGCTCCTGCTCGCAGTAGTCGCGGATGCCGACCTGCACGAGCTTCTCGATCTTGGGGACCCCGTCGAGCGCGTTGCGCATGATCGAGGCGTGCGAGTGGACGAAGCCCTCGTAGGCGTCGCGGGTGTCGGAATGGGCGTCGAAATGTAACAAACCAAAGGCACCATGCTTTTCGGCCGTCGCCTTGAAGGCGCCCAACGGCACGCTGTGGTCCCCACCCACAATGCCGACGATTTTTCCAGCTGCTTGGAGCTCTTTAGTTTGCCGGTAAACCCAGTCGTTCAGCTTTTCACTGAGATCGTTAACGAGCCGCAGCGAGGCCTGTAGTTTCCGGTTCCCATCGATACGCCCACCCTTGGCTATGACCTTCTTCGCTTCGGCTTTGGCCTTCTTGTTCCACGCCAGGACTTCCTTCGAGACGGGGCGCATGTAGATGCCCGGCTCGTAGGGCTTGTGCACGTCGCCGTCGAAGAGGTCGATCTGGCCGCTGGCCTCGAGGATCGCGTCGGGGCCCTTCGAGGTCCCGCCGCCGTAGGACGTGGTCGCCTCCCACGGCACGGGCAGGAGCACGAGCGCGGAGTCCTTCTCCTGGTGAGGAAGTCCGAAGACGCCGCTGTCCTCGTCGGGGGCCGAATTCGGGTCGAAGTCGAGCATGCGGGAATTCTAGCTAAAAGGGCTTATCCCCAGAAGTTCAACGTTGAACTCGCGACGGCGCGAGTCAGAAAAATCCGTCGAGGAAGCTCTCGACGAGGATCGGCAGATCTTCCGAATACCCGCCCTCGAGCGCGGCGTAGCGCGGCAGCTTGGTCTGCGCGAGCAGCGAGCCGATGCGCTTGAAGGTCCCCTTGTCGAGCTTGAGGCCGGCGATGGGATCCTCTTTATAAGCGTCGAAGCCCGCGGAGACGGCGAGCACGTCGGGCTTTTCCCGCAGCAGCAGTTCGAGCCGCGGCTCGAATTCCCTCAGCCAGGCGTCGCCGGCGGTGCCGGCCTCGAGCGGGACGTTCCAGCAGTTGCCGCGCGAGTCGAGGCCGGTGCCGGGATAGAGGGGGAACTGATGGAGGGAGAGGAAGGTCGTGTTCTCCCGTCCGAGCACCAGCGACTGGGTGCCGTCGCCGTGGTGCACGTCGAAGTCGACGATCGCGACCTTGAGGCCGGGTTGGGCCTTCTGCAGGCGCGCGACCGAGAGCGCGAGATTATTGAGGTAGCAGAAGCCGGCCACGCGGTCTTTGCCGGCGTGGTGGCCGGGCGGGCGCATCAACGAGAAGGAGGGCTCGCCTTTCATCGCGGCGTCGGCGGCGGAGAGGGCGCCGGACAGGGAGATGAGGGCGATTTCGTCGATGCCGGGAAACGGCGGAGTGTCCGGATCGGAGAACGTGCCGGACTTGATGGAAGCAAGGTGGGACGGCCCGTGAAGCAGGGCGACGTCGACGGCGGAGGCGTGAAGCGACGGCTTTTCGGGCTGATGTCCGGCGGCCCTGAGCATGGCAAATGTATCTTTAACGCGAAACGGCGCCTCGGGGTGTCCCGAGGCGCCGTATTCGGCGGTCCTGAGGTCGGAGAAGACCCGACCCATGAGTTCTTTAGCGGAGCGCGGCCGGAATCTTCGCGTTCACGTCGTTGAGCAGCGCGTTGAAGCGGCGCTCGCGGCGCTTCTTCCAGCTGCCCTTATGGTAGCCGTAGGACGCGAGGGTCGGGAGCGCGATCGTGGCTTCCGAGAAGACCATCTGCTCGTCGGTGACCGCGACCTTGCCCCACGAGCACGCCTCGCGCAGGGTCGAGCCGGAGAGCGCGCCGTCGCGCTCGTCGGCCACGGTGATCTGCACCGCGTACTTGTGCATGATCGGCTCGAGGCCGATCATCTCCGCGCCGACGGTGACGTCCTGCGCGAAGTTCTTCGGCACGCCGCCGCCGATCATGAGAAGGCCCGTGTCGCCGCACGCGAGCTTGACGCGCACGAGCTCCCGGAAGTCCTTCGCCGAGTCGATCGACGCGTGGCTCTCGGGGTTGTGCCACTGGTGGTGCAGGAACCCGAAGCCGGCCGAGCAGTCCGAGAGGGCGGGGATGAAGATCGGAACGCCCTTCTTGTAGGCGGAGAGCACGATCGAGTCCTTGACCTTGGCCTTCTTCACGAGGTACTTGCCCATTTCCTCGACGATCTCGCGCGAGGAGTAGGGCTTCGGCTTGAGATTCCCGATGATGTCGGAAATCGTGTTGTCGCACTGGCCGAGCTCGTCCTCGTCGATGAGGGTGTCGTAGATCCGGTCGACGCGGGCGTTGCGCAGGGCCATGTCGTCGAGCCACTTCGAGCCCTTGTAGTGCTTGAAGCCGAGAGCCTCGAAGAAGTCCTGATCGACGATGTTGGCGCCGGTGGAGACGATGGCGTCCACCATGTTGCTCTCGACCATCTGCCAGACGATCTTCTTGAGCCCCGCGGAGAACAGCGAGCCGGCGAGGCAGAGGATGATGCCGCACTCCTTGTCGGCGAGCATCTTCTCGTAGATCTCGCTCGCGCGCGCGAGGTCGCGGGCGGAGAACGCCATCTTCGAGTAGGCTTCGACGACGGGGCGCATGTCGTGCTTGGTGATGTCGAAATGCTCGATCTGCTCCTTCAGCAGCTCGCTCTTCTTGATGTTGGCCATTTTACCCTTGGTCTTTGTCCCGTCTCGGGAGTTTTGTCGTCTCGATATTTTATAACATTGCTCGTCGACGATGACGAAAAATTCTCTCGGAAAAATATTATTCGCGTCGCTCGCGGCCGCCGCCCTGGCCGCTCCGTGCGCCGCGAAGAAGCCGAAGAACTTCCGTCTCAAGCCGAAACCGGCGGTCGTCGCGGAGGTCGAGGAGTCGACCGCGGCCGCGAAGGGGCCGCTCAAGCTGATGGCGGGGCGCTGGAAGCCCGAAACGCGCGCCGTCCTCGACCGCTTCATCGCCGAGCGCGGCTCGTCGGCGCCCGGCTACGACGCCTCCAAGCCCCCCGTCGCGGTCCTGCCCTGGAGCGACGCTCTCGTCGCCGGCGATCCGGCGGAGCTCGTGTTCCTCAAGCTCGCGACCGACGTCGACTTCAAGTACGAGGACGAGTGGTGGGAGGTCATCCCCGTCGGCCGCGGCCGCCAGCCCGCCCGGTCGGCCTACAACTCCTTCATCGCGCTCGCGAGCTCGACGTGGCGCTCGCAGCCGGATTATCACCGCTACCGGAAGTCCCTGCTGTCGAGCTACGCCGGACTGTGCCGGGAGGTGGGCCGGCGCGAGTGCCGCCAGTATCTCATGCGGTTGTGGGCCGGATGGAAGGAGGAGGACGCCGTCGACTACGCGAAGGAGGCGCTCGCGCACGAGAAGAACCGCCTCGCCGGCATCGAGGCCGTCTCCTCGGAAGTGGGAGACCCGTCGCCGCTCAAGATACGCCGCGGCCTGCGCCTGGTTCCCGAGATGCGCGACCTCGCGCAGAAGCTGCGCGCCTCCGGCGTCGACGTGTGGATCGTCGACGACGTGCCCCAGCCCGTGCTCGAGGCGTCCACGGCGGACTACGGGATCGACCGCACGCGCGTGCAGGGCGTGCGCGCCGCGCTCGACGGCCAGCGCTTCTCGGCCTCCGTTCTCAAGCCGGTCCCGACGCGCGGCGGCAAGGCCGAGATCGTCAAGGCGTCGGTCGGCCGCCCTCCGGACCTCGTCATCGGGCGCGACGCGGCCGACCTCGATCTCCTGCAGTACGGCTCCGGCACGCGCATCGTCCTCTCCGGAGACAAGGAGCTCGAGAACCGCGCACTCGAGTACGGCTGGCTCATCCAGCCCGCGCTCGCCCGTTGACGGATTGTGACTAAGATTCGTAGAGTCCTTCCCTCGCCGAGCAGGAGAAGCCCATGTCCGATAAGAACTCGCAGGAAGAAGTCGGGGACCTTTTTGTCACCGAAACCGCTCTGACGCTGAAGCTGATGCCCAGCCGCAAGAGCGCGACCGTCTCGATCCGCTGGTTCGCGAAAGAAGGCGTCACGAACGTGCGCACCGCGGCGAAGGACATCCAGACTCTCGTCGGCAAGCTGCGCGGCCGCGGACGCGTCGTGCGCAACCTCACCGTCACGACCGACCGCGGGCTCGACACCGACCTCGGCAAGACGCGCCTGGCCGAAGCCGTCAAGAAGGCCGGCTTCCTCATCGTCTCGTGAGCAAGCGGCTCGACGGCAAGGTCGTCCTCGTCACCGGCGCCGGCTCCGGCATGGGAGCCGAGGCGACCGTCCGCTTCGCCAAGGAAGGCGCCAAGGTCGTCGCCTGCGACCTGAATCTCGAGGCGGCGAAGAAGTCCGTCGACGCGGCCGAGGCCGCGGGCGGCAAGGCGATCGCCGTCGCGATGAACGTCGCCAAGGAAGCCGAGGTCAAGGCCGGCATCGAGGCCGCCGTGAAGGCTTTCGGGAAGCTCGACGTCCTCTACAACAACGCGGGCGTCTTCCCGAGCGACGATCACAGCGTCGTCGACACCGAGGAGAAGGTCTGGGATTTCGTGTACGCGGTCAACGTGAAGGGCATCGCCTTCGTCTGCAAGTACGGCATCCCCGAGCTGCTCGCCGCGGGCGGCGGCTCGATCATCAACGTCGCGTCGTTCGTGGCGCTGGTCGGCTGCTCGGTGCCGCAGGACGCGTACACGGCCTCGAAGGGCGCGGTCATCGCGCTGACGAAGTCCCTCGCCGTGCAGTACGGGCCCAAGGGCATCCGCACGAACGCGATCTGCCCCGGCCCCATCGAGACGCCGCTGCTGACCGCGTGGCTGTTCAAGGAGCCGGCGGAGAAGGCCAAGCGCCTCAACCGCATCCCGATGGGCCGCTTCGGCCGCTCCGAAGACATCGTCAACGCGGCGCTCTACCTGGCCTCCGACGAGTCGCGCTGGACGAACGGCCTCGCGATGGTCGTCGACGGCGGTATCACCTCGAACTACTTCTAAAGGGATGAAGACCCAGCTGTTCATCGGCGGGAAGTTCAAGCCGGCGCATTCCGGCAGGACCTACGAGGTCCGCAACCCCGCCGACGGCGCCCTCGTCGCGAAAGTCTCCGAGGGCGGGCCCGCCGACGTCGACGCCGCGGTCGCGGCCGCCGCGCGCGCCGCCTCCGGCCCGTGGTCGGGGCTCAACGCCCGCGAGCGGGGAAGATCCTGCTGCGGCTCGCGGTCCTCATCCGCGAGAACCTCGACTCCCTCGCCCTGCTCGAGTGCCGCACCGCGGGCAAGCCGCTCGGCGACGCGAAGGACGAGATGGGCCTGGCGGCCGACGTGTTCGAGTACTACGGCGGCGCGGCGACGAAGCACTTCGGCGAGACGATCCCCGTCGCGGCCGCCGGCCTCGACTACACGACGCGCGAGCCCGTCGGCATCTGCGCGCTGATCGTGCCCTGGAACTTCCCGCTCGTCATCGCGGCCTGGAAGCTCGGGCCGGCGCTGGCCTGCGGCAACACCGTCGTGCTCAAGCCCTCGCCGGAGACGCCGCTGACCGCGCTCGCGCTGGCGCAGCTCGCCGCGGAGGCGGGCCTGCCCGAAGGCGTCTTGAACGTGCTCCCCGGCCCCGGGCCCGGCTGCGGCTCGGCCCTCGCCGAGCACCCGCTCGTGCGAAAGATTTCGTTCACGGGCTCGACCGCGGTCGGGACCGAGATCATGCGGACCGCGGCCTCCGGCATCAAGCGCGTCTCGCTCGAGCTCGGGGGAAGTCTCCGAACATCATCTTCGACGACTGCGACATTGATCTATGTGTAGAGAAGTCCGTTTGGTCGGTGTTCTATAACGCGGGTCAAGATTGCTGCGCTCGTTCGCGAATATTGGTTCACAAGAAGATTCATGATCGGTTCCTCGAAAAGCTCGTCGCGAGGACCAAGAAATTTGTCGTCGGCCATCCCGAAAAGAAAGGCACCCAGATCGGTCCTATTATTTCGCGGCGCCAATACGACCGGATCTCCTCCTACATCGCGGCCGGCAAGGCCGAGTCGGCCAAGCTCATGTGCGGCGGCGTCCGCCCCAAGGGCGTGCCGCCCAAGGGGCATTACCTGACGCCGGCCGTGTTCGCGCACGCCGACGCCGAGATGCGCATCGTGCGCGAGGAGATCTTCGGACCCGTGACCGCGGTCATCCCGTTCAAGGACGAGGCCGAGGCGATCGCGCTGGCCAACGACTCCGCCTACGGCCTGTCGGCCTCGCTGTGGACGCGCGACGTCGGCCGCGTCCTGCGCGTGACGCGCGCGGTGCAGAGCGGCGTGATCTCGGTGAACTCGAGCTCGAGCGTGCACCTCGAGGGGCCGTTCGGCGGCTTCAAGTCCTCCGGGCTCGGCCGCGAGCTCGGCATGAAGGCGCTCGAGAACTACTCCGAGACGAAGAACGTCTTCATCTCGAACGTCTAGCCGCGCCGCATCGTCCAGAACGGCGGGCGGGAGGCGGAGAGCACTTCGCCCGTCGTCTTGAACCCGAGCCTCTCGTACCAGTTCACGTTGTCCTTCGTGAACGTCTCGAGGTAGAGGCGTCCGCCGGACGCCTCCAACGCGTCCTTGAGCAGAGCCGCGCCGATCCCGCGGCCCTGCGTCGCGGGATGGACGGCCAGGACGTGCAGATACGCGCGGTCGGCCGGGCGCAGTTCCTCGACCGCGCGGCCGAGCGCCGCGCCGCGCAGCAGAGCCGGCGGATCCCAAAGCAGCCAGCCCAGCGACGGCAGATGGCGGATCCAGCGGACGAGGTCGGGGCTCTCGGCGCCCTCGGGGATGACGGCCGACACGCCCACGAAGGCGTCGCCGTCGAAGGCCCCGCGCACGCGCCCGCCGGCCGCGGCGTCGACGGCGAACAAGGCCGCCAGCAAGGACGGCAGGCGCAGGCGGCGGCCAGCGTCGTCCGGCAGGATGTACGAAAAGCCGGGGTCCTCGCGGAACGCGGCGGCGGCCAGCGCGCCCGCCGCGGCGAGTTCGTCCTCGCGCAGGTCGCGGATCACGGCCAGCGGTACAGCGCGGCGGCGTTGGCGCTCGTGCGCCGCGCGACTTCCTCGACGGTGAGGCCCCAGACTTCGGCGAGCCGCTCGGCGATTTCCCGTATCGCGGAAGGCTCATTGCGCTTGCCGCGCGAGGACTGCGGCGGCAGATAGGGCGAGTCGGTCTCGAGGACGGCCGCGCCGGGTCCGGCGCGGCGGAAGGCCTCGCGCAGCGCGTCGTTCTTCTTGTAGGTGACCGGCCCGTCGGCGCCGAGCAGGAAGCCGAGGGAGGCGCAGGCCTCGGCGTCTTCCGGCGTCCCGGTGAAGCAGTGGATGACGCCCCACGGCCCCGACCGAGGGCCGGCGGGGAAGAGCTCCCGCAGCATCGGGACGAGGTCCTGATAGGCGTCCCGGCAATGGATCACGAGCGGCACGCCCCAGTCGCGGCCGGCCGCGGCGACGGCGGCGAAGGCGCGGCGTTGGACGTCGTGCGCGACCTCGGCCTTCGCGTAATCGAGGCCGATCTCGCCGATGCCGACGGCTTCGGGGGCCGCGTCGAGGGCGGCGCGCAGCTTGAGAAGGAAGCGCTCGTCGAACAGATCCGCGTAGTAGGGGTGCAGGCCGAGCGTGCAGCGCGCCGAACCGGGGCGCGCGCGCGCGATGGCGATCGCCCGGTCCCACTCGTCGGGGTGGTCCGCGATCTCGACGACGCGGCGCACGCCGGCGGCCTCCGCGCGCGCGAAGACGGCGTCGCGATCGGCGTCGAATTGGGGGTCGCCCAAGTGGGCGTGCGTATCGACGAACGGCGGAAGGGTCATTTCGCGGGGAAGCGCGACAGCAAAGACAGCACCTCGGGGTCGCGCTCCTCCGCGAGGTAGCGCGCCCGCAGCTTCGTCGCCTCCGGGGCGCCGGCGAAGTAATGGTCGAGGACCATGACCTTGGCGAAGCCGCGCACGGCGGGGTTGGGATCGCGCAGAGCGTCGGCGAGCTTGGGCAGGACGTTTCGCCCGTCGAGGTCGGCGAAGAGGTTCAGCGCGCGGATGCGCACGAGAGGCTTGTCGCTGCCGAGCCACGCGTCGCGCCGCGAGCGCACCGCCTCTCCGTCGGCCTTGCCGATCTCGAAGAGGGCGTAGTCGGCGTTGCGCCGCACGATCTCCGCGTCGTCGTCGAGCAGCTCGCCGAGCCGCTCGACCCATCTCGGGTCCTTGAACGCCGCGGCGCGCAGGCACGCCTCGGCGCGCAGCGACGCGTCGTCGAGCGCGAAACGGGTTCCGAGCCCCTCGACGGGCGCGTGCTTGAGCAGGGACTCGCGCCGCGCGTCGAGCGTCTCCCGGATGCGGCGCTCGACGGGCTCGCCGGCGTCGGCGAAGTCCGGATTCTGGCGGTAGAGCGCGAGGTAGAACGGCAGGGCGCTCTCCGGGTCGGCCCGGCGCTTGTCGTAGATCTGAGCGAGCTTCGAGGCGCTGTAGAGGTCGTCGGGGTTGCGGTCCCACGACGCCGACAGCCAGCGCATCGCCCCGTCCATGTCCTTCTGCTGGAGGGCGAGCGCGCCCATGATCTGGGCGGCGCCGGCCTGGTCCGGGTTCTTGGAGAGGGCCTCGGTGGCGACCGCGTGCGCGAGCGCGTGGTCGCCTCGGGCGAAAAGGCCCATGCCGAGGGCGGCGAGCTTGCCGGGATGCTTCGGGTCGTCCTGGTGCAGCTCGTCGAGCGCGGTGCGCGCCAGCCGGGCCGACTCGCCGCCGGCCGAGTTCTCGTCGCCGGCGGCCAGGCGGGAGAGCGCGTCGAGCGACATGCGGCCCTCGGGCGTGTCCGGGTGCTCGCGCGCGACCTCGGCGTGCACGGGGACCGTCAGCGCCGCGTCGCGCAGGCCCTCGAGCCTCTTGCGCGCCTCCGCGGCCGGACCGCCCGCGCCGAGGACGACCTCGGCGTGAGCGCGGCGGAAGGCGTCGTCGGCGAAGAGCTGGCGGGCGGCGTACAGGACGTAGAACGAGTCGACGGGACGGCCGGCCTTCCAGAGCGCGTTCGACAGGCGCATGTGCGCGCGCGGGTCGAGCAGGCGCGCGCGGAACTCCTTGCGGGCCGAAGCGAGGTTCTGCTCCGCCTCCGCCCGGGCGGCGGCGGGGCCGGCGGCCTGGCGCGCGGGGGCGCGCAGCCAGCTCATCATGATGAGCGAGTAGAGCCCGAACGCGGCCGCGATCATCGCGAGCGCGACGGCGATCAGGGCGTTCGTCCGACGGGACTCTTTCATCTGGAGGAATTATAGATAAAAGGGCCCGCCCCCGGCTCGCGCCGGGGGGCGGGTTCAGGGCGCGCGGGCGCCTACTTCGAGAAGAATTTCCAGCGGCGGTCGGCGTCGCCGTCGCGGCGCGTCAGGAGGTGCTCCTCGACGCCGGACCAGCGATCATCCTCGTCCGGGGCCGCCGTCATGCGCTGCCAGGCCTTTTCGCTCTCCTCGAAGCGCTTCACGACGGACTCGATATGGGTCACCTCATCGGGCGTGATCGCCTCGGGCTTGAGGGTGAGGCGGCGGGAGGGGGCTTTCTTGCGGGGGCGGGGGCCGCCTTTGCGGCCGCGCGGGAGAGCTTCTTTTTCATGCGGGGATCCTCCGGATTGAAGGTCGCCGGCCCGACGACGGGCACGGGATAGGAGTGTAACGGGACTTCCGGGAATCCGCAAGGGGGTCGAAAAATAACACCCCGTTGTCGCATCTGGGTCATTGCGCCGGACGGGTTATGTTTCTTACCTTAGGCCCGTGGACGCGCCCTCCCCGGAACTTCTCGAATTCTTCCTCCCGCTGCATCGCGCGTTCGAGCCCCGCCGCCGCGTCCTCGTCGAGGCGCGCCGCAGATCCCTGCTTCTCGCGCACGCCGGGCAGGAGCCTGGCTACCTCCCCGCCTCGGAGGCCACGGAAGGCTCCTGGACCGTGACCGTGCCCGCGTGGGCCGCCGACCAGCGCAACCAGATCACGGGCCCCGCCGACAACGCCAAGCTGCTCGTCGCCATGACGAACACGGCCGATCCCGGCTGCATGCCCGACGGCGAGGATTCGATCACGACGGACTGGGCGAACGTGCGCGCCGCTCACCGCAACGTGACCGCCGCGATCAAGGGGACCCTCGCTCACGAGGGGAGGACGATCAAGCCGTCGGCGCAGGTCATGTTCTACCGCCCGCGGGGCCTGCATCTCGATGAGACGAACGTCCTGCCCGGGGAGACGGTCTGCGCCTCCCTGTTCGACCTCGCCGCGGTCTTCCACGCGACGGCCGCCGAGCGCCGCGCCGCGGCGAAGGACCCGGCGCGCCAGGCCAAGCTTTGCTTCTACATCCCGAAGACCGAGTCGGCCGAGGAGGCCGCCTGGTTCTCCGAGGTCCTGACCTCGATGGAGGAGGCGATCGGCGTGCCCGCGGGCTCGACGAAGGTCATGTTCCTCATCGAATCCCTGCCCGCCGCCTACCAGATCGAGGAGATTCTCTTCGCCGCGCGCCGCCACGTCATCGGCCTGAACCTCGGCCGCTGGGACTACATGGCGAGCCTGCTCCACTTCAAGCTCGCCGATCCGGGCTGGATCCTTCCCGACCGCAACACGATACCTCACGACGTCCCGTTCTTCCAGAATCTGCGCCGCCGCATCGTGGAGTGCTGCCACCGGCGCGGGGCGCTGGCGATCGGCGGGATGACGGCTCTCTTTCCGGACCGGACCGACGCCGCCGTCAACGCGCGCGCGCAGGAGAAGCTCGCCCAGGACAAGAAGAACGAGGCCGCCCTCGGCTTCGACGGCGCGTGGACGGGCCACCCCGACCAGCATCAGGGCGCGATCTCGCAGTTCCCCGCGCCCAACCAGCTCGGCGTCCGCCATCCCGATTTCCGAAAGCCCGACCTCACGCCGTCGCCGATGGGCCTCGGCGCGGTCACCGACGCGGGCACGCGCGACGCGATCCGCACCTGCGTGGAGTACCGCTTCGGCGTGCTTTGCGGCCTCGGCGCCCGCATGATCAAGGGCTACGACGCCAAGGGCGCGTTGATCGGCAACTTCATGGAGGACCTCGCGACCGACCGCATCTACCGCCTGATGATCGCCCAGAGGGTGCGCCACGGCGTCCACTCCGCGGAGACGGTCGCGCGCTGGTTCGACGAGGAGACGCGCAGAATTTTGGACGTGAACAAGCCGGAGTCCGCCACGGCGGATAAATACCGACGCGCCAGCGAATGGAGCCAGCAAATGATCAAGGAAGCGACGGCCCCCTCCCCGAGGGCATCAAGACCTGGAAGTATCCCGCCGCGGAGTTCGCCAAGATGTACGCCCCGCACGAGAAGACCCATCCCTCCGACAAGCTGCGCGCCCTCCTCAAGGAGAAGTTCGCGAACCGGCTCAAGGACCCCAAGAACTGCTTCCTCCACACCGCCGGCGCCTACGACGCGATGACCGCGTCCTTGCTCACCGACCTCGGCTTCGAGGCGATCTACGCGTCCGGCTGGCAGCTCGCCGTCGCGCACAACATGTACCCCGACATCGGCATCTACCCGTCGCACATGATGGTCGACCTCGCGCGCGAGCTCGTGCGCGGCATCGAGGGCACGCGCGACCGCCACTATTACGACGACGGCGGCAAGGTGCTCAACACTCCCCGATCTTCGCCGACATCGAGGCCGGCTTCGGCGGCCCGACCCAGACGTTCACGCTTACGCGTGAACTTATCAGAGCCGGCGTGGGCGGCGTCCACCTCGAGGACCAGGACCCGGCTGAGCGCACGTGCGGACACATCGTCGCGCACCACGGCGTCAAGCGCGAGAAGGTCCTCGTGCCGACCAACAAGTGGATCGAGAAGCTCATCGCGGTGAAGGCCGCGGCTCAGGCCTCCGAGACGAACCTGGTCGTGATCGCGCGCACCGACGCCGTCGACGGCGCGGTCCCCGGCGGCCGCGGCGGCAGCGTCCAGCACGCGATCGACCGCGCGCTCGAGGCCGCCTCGCTCGGCGTCGACGTCATCTGGCCCGAGTTCAACAACACCGACCTCGAGGGCCCGCAGCAGTTCGCCGAGGGGGTCCACAAGTATTACCCGAACCAGATGCTCGGCTTCAACCTCTCCCCGTCGCTGCACTGGGGCAAGGCCAAGCAGGGCGGCACCTTGATCAGCAACGAGGCGCTCGGCAAGATGGGCTTCACGCTGCAGTTCTCCACCTTGCTGGCCTTCCGCACGGTCGGCATGTCCCTCGAGAACTCGCTGCGCGGCTTCCGCGAGCGCGGCATCGACGCGTTGGCGGACCTTCAGCTCACCGAGATCTCCCAGCTCAACGGCGAGCCCAAGACCCGCATGCACCAGAAGTTCGCCGGCACCAACCGCTGGCTCACCCTCGAGAAGGTCTCGAAGGGCGCCTAACGGAAGTGCCAGGCACGTACATTCGGTAAATTCTCAAAGAAAGAAGAAGCCCCGGCTCATGCGAGCCGGGGCTTCTGTTTTGGTCTGAGAGAGAATTTACTGAATGTACGTGCCTGGCCCTAATTTTCGGTGTGGGCGTCGCGCAGGGAGAGGACGATGTCGCGCCAGACGTCGTCTTCCTGGCCGGCCATGAAGAAGTACATGTGGTCCTGGCCGAGGACGAAGGCCTCGGCGCGGGGGAAGGGGGAGAGCACGGTCACCGAGACGCCGGGCAAAGTCGCGACCTGCATGTTCTTCATCGAGAACTTTTCGCCGGCGTTCTTGTACTTGCCCGCGGCCAAACGCGAGAGGTTGGCCACGCCCGTGGGGTTGTTCGGGAACTGGGTCGGCATCACCTCCAGCTTGACGATGCCGAGCTGGCCGAAGAGGCCCTCGTTGAGGAAGTTCGTGGGGTCGGTCCCCTTCTTGCAGAAGTAGACGATCTGATGCTGTTTGCCCGAGTCCTTGAAGTCGGAGATACCCACGTAGTCTTTGGGCAGGCGCACGATCCAGCCGGCGTGGCCGATGAAGCCGGACTCGCCGGAGGGGTTCTCCGTGTTGCCTTCGGTGGTCGGCGCCGCCGGCTTCTGTCCGAGGGCGAACAGGCCCACGGAGACGATGATCGCCACGCCGACGCAGAGGAACGCGATCGCGGCGGTGCTGGCTTTGCCCTTGGGCTTCGAGAGCGTCTTCGAGACGGTCGTCGGCGCGCGCAGCGCCTGGGCCAGCGACTCGTTGAAGTCGACGTCGGAAATCCCTTCCTCGGCGAGCTGCTTGCGCAGGATGTCCACGGGGAAGCTCTTCAGGTTCTCGCGCAGGTATTCGACGACGTCGGGCCGCAGCATCAGCCGTGGCCCTCGGCGACGCGCAGCAGGTAGCGCCCGTACTCGTTCTTGCGCATCGGCTCGGCCAGCGCGCGCAGGTCCTTGGCCGTGATCCAGCCCGCGTTGAAGGCGATTTCCTCGAGGCACGCGACCTTCAAGGCCTGCCGTTCCTCGATGACCTGGATGAAGGTCGAGGCCTGCAGGAGCGCCTCATGGGTGCCCGTGTCGAGCCAGGCGATGCCGCGGCCCATCTTCTGGACGTGGAGCTTGCCCTTCGCGAGATAGGCCTTGTTGACGTCGGTGATTTCGAGCTCGCCGCGCGGCGAGGGCTTGAGCTTGGCCGCGACGTCGAGCACCGAGTTGTCGTAGAAGTACAGGCCGGTGACCGCGTAGTTCGACTTCGGGTGGACGGGCTTCTCGGCGAGCGAGACGGCGCGGCCTTTCGCGTCGAACTCGACGACGCCGTAGCGCTCCGGGTCCTTCACGTGATAGGCGAAGACGGTGGCGCCGGACTTCTGCTTGGCGGCGGAGCGCAGGTGCTCCGGCAGGCCGTGCCCGTAGAAGATGTTGTCGCCGAGCACGAGCGCCGCGCGGTCGGAGCCGACGAAGTCTCGGCCGATGATGAACGCTTGGGCCAGGCCCTCGGGCTTGGGCTGGACCGCGTAGGAGATGTTCAGGCCGCACCACGAGCCGTCGCCGAGCAGGCGCACGAACGCGGGGCGGTCCTCGGGGGTCGTGATGATCAGGATGTCGCGTATGCCCGCGAGCATCAAGGTGGAAAGCGGGTAGTAGATCATCGGCTTGTCGTGGACGGGGACAAGCTGCTTGCTGACGGCGCGCGTGACCGGGTACAGGCGCGTGCCCGAGCCTCCGGCCAGGATGATGCCCTTGATCTTGTCGGCCATGTCGTTCTTCCTGAAAGGATGCCCCCGCCTGGACTCGAACCAGGGACCAACCCGTTATGAGCAGGCTGCTCTAACCAACTGAGCTACGGGGGCGTAGCGGTGATTTTAGCCTTTTCGGCGCAGAATCAGGACGCCCAACCCGAGGGCGGCGACGGCGCCGCCGACGATGAGCGGCAAAGGGTTTCCGCCCTCGCCGGTCTGGGGGTCGCGGCCCGGCAGGGCGATCGCGCGCACGCCGTCGAAGAGCTTCTGGGCGGCCGTCACCGCCTGCGCGACGGGCGTCGCGGCGGCGCCGGAGGAGGCGGCGGCGGCCTTCTCCTCCTCCCGCTTCTTCTTCTCCTCGGGCGTCCCGGGGTCGTCGCTGAGCGCCTCGGCCGCCTCGACGGCCTTGTCCCGCGCCAGCGCCGAGCGCGACGCCGAGAGGCTCATGTTCCCGTCGCCTTGCGCCGCGCTGCCGTCGAGCTCCTTCTGAAGGGCGCTCCACATCGAGTCGAGGTCCTCGGGCGCGACGTAGTCGCCCTTCTTGTAGGGTTTCTCGACGCTGTCGTTGCAGCCGGAGGACAGCTTGTCGCAGCTGGCCGTGTGGACGAAATCGCGGTCGTTCTCCGTGGTGCCGACGTCCTTGAAGACGGGGTCGCCCTCCTTGCGGTCCTTGTAGCCGCGCTTGAGGTCGGCGTAGCGCTCGGGGCTGACCGCGCTGAAGAAGTCGGGCCGGCGGCCGAGGGCCCCGGGCATCGAGCCGATCTCGCGCTGGAGCCGCGCGTAGTCGTCGGCCGAGGCCGGAGAGCCGTCGGCGCGCACGATCGAGCGCCCGTCGGCCGAGAGCTTGAGGCCCGCGGCGGAGAACGCCGGCGCGTAGCCGGAGCGGGCGGCCAGCACGAAGTCCGAGGCGGCGCTCGGCTTACCGGGATCGCCGCTGGGCTTGGGCGAGCCCGCGCCCGGCGTCCCGGCGGCGCCGCCGGAAAGGAACTGCGAGGCCGAGGCCTTCGTGCCCGGCTCGCTCTTCGTCGCGCCGCCGGCCTTGCCCGCCTCCGCGCCGGGGATCGAGCCGGGCATCGCGCCGGCGTCGGCGGAGGGAAGCATGCCCTTCATCGCGGCGGCCGCGCCGGCCGCGGCGCGCGAGGCGGACTGGCCGCGCTCGGCGGAAGCCTCCGCGTCGGCGGCGTCCTGCTCTTCGTCGACGGCGACCTCGCCGGTCGCGGTCTTCTCGCCGCGGCGGGCGCGCCGGTCGGCGCGGCGCGCGCGGCGGCGTTCCTTGCCGCTGACCGTGCCGTCGTGGTCGACGTCGCGCGGGTCCTCGGCCGTCTGCGGCGGCGGCGGGTCCTCCGCACGCACGACTGGCGGCCCGGAGAGAAGCAGGGCCGCCAGTAGAATCAACAAACCCGGCTCCTTAGGCGCGCCGCTTTTTGTTCCACTTCGGGCAGCGGACGGCGCGCTTGGCCATGCGCTTCTCCTTGTTGCCGAAGGGCCAGCGGATGCGGATGGGGGGA
Source organism: Elusimicrobiota bacterium (assembly GCA_023213235.1). GTDB lineage: Bacteria > Elusimicrobiota > Elusimicrobia > UBA1565 > UBA9628 > GWA2-66-18. The sequence continues at coordinate 3,637,931 of CP096137.1, forward strand.
TCCGGATGGGAGGGATCTTGATCTGCGGCTTTTGCTTATAGCTGACGTAGGCCGATACGACGTGCGCCTCGCCCGGCGTGTTGACGCCCGGGTTGGTGCTCTTCGTCTCGAACATCGCGTCGAAGGTCAACTGGACGTATTTGAACTCGTCGTAGAACGCGGCGAGCTCCGCCTTTTCCTCGGCGGTGGCGGTGGCGTATTTCGCCGCGATCTTCACGGCCTCTTCCGGAGGCGCGCAGCAGCCCTTCGGATTGAACTTCGGGTCGTCGTCCTTCGGGGACGGGAACGGGCTCGACGGGCCGGACGTGCCGTTCTTGTTCGAGCCCTCGAAGTCGAGCGTGACCTGCTCCTCCTCGTCGAGCGTGTAGCCCTTCGTCTTGAGATAGTCGAGCGCGTAGCGCGCCGCGGCCTGGGCGCGTTCCCGCGAGAGATCGAGATGGGTCATCTTGGCGGCCTTGCCGGTGTTGCGCAGAGTGCTCGCGGAGGACTCGACGTGCATGGACACGAGCTTGCCCCCGTCTTTTTGAGCATGTCGACGATGCTGTCGACGTTCTGCTTGAGCTGCGCGGCCTCGGCCGAGCCTTCGTCGACGGTCCACTCGTTGTCCTTGAACAGGCGGCCGAAGGAGGGGGTGTCGATGCTCTTGGTCTCGATCGTGCTCGGGCCGGGGGGATATTGACGGCCGCCTTGTCCTGCTCGGCGACGACGACGTGGTCCTTGTTGGCGCGCTTCTTGAGCTCTTGGACGTCGGTTCCCTTGAGATTGGTGATAGTGGCGCCGATCGCCCTGCGGCGATGCCCGTGGATTTCGCGGGCGATGAAGATGATCACGGCCTGCTTCTCGTCGTCGGGCAGGGCCCTGAAGTCCTTGTCCTGGGCGGCGAGCTTTTCGGCTTTCGCCTTATCCTTGTCGGTGAAATCCTGGGCCAGAGCGGGCCCGGATTGGAGGGCGAGGCAGGCGGCGAGGAGGACTCTCAGGAGGGGTTTGGGGTTCATAAATGGAGTATGGACCCCCAACTTCGCGCCGTCAAGCCCCCGGAGTTAACCTAGGTTAAGTCAGCTCTTCCCGGGCTTGAGGCCGATGCTCTCGAGGAACGCGTCCTCGCCGGGCTCGCGGCCGAGGAAGGCCTTGAGCGATTCCATCTCGTCGCGGGAGGACCCCTTCTCCAGGATCTCGACGCGGTAGCGGCGGCCGAGGGCGGGGTTGAGGACGCCCTCCGCCTTGAACTTCGAGAACATGTCCTCGGCGTAGACCTTGGACCACATGTAGCCGTAGTAGCCGGCGTCGTAGCCCATGAGGTGGCCGAAGCTCGCCTCCGGGTGCGTGCCCTCGGAGACCGGGATCATCGAGACGTCCTTGGCCAGGCGCGCGTACTCGGCCGTCGTGTCGGAGGGCGGCTTGCCGTGATAGGACTGGTCCACCGACCCGAACAGCAGCTGGCGCAGGTGGATGAGGCCGGAGTTCACGTTCTTGGCCGCGAGCATGCGCCCGAGAAGCTCCTTGGGCAGCTTCTTCGAGCGGTCCTGGTAGTGGCCCGACAGCGACTGCAGGACGTCGGCCTCCCAGACCCAGTTCTCGAGCATCTGCGACGGCGCCTCGACGAAGTCCCGCGCCGTCGCCGAGCCCGCGAAGCGGCCGTAGCGGGCCTTCGTCAGGGTCTGGTGCATGATGTGGCCGAACTCGTGGAAGAAGGTCTCGACTTCGTCGTGCGTGAGCAAAGACGGGCGATCCTTGGTGGGCTTGTTGAAATTGGCGACCATCGCCGAGACGGGCTTCTGGTAGCGGCCGTCGAGGAGCGCGCGCCCGCCGATCAGCGAGAACGCCGCCGCGTGCTTGTACTTGCCCTCGCGCGGGAACAGGTCCATGTAGAAGTACGAGATCGGCTCGCCGCCCGAGGCGTCGGTGACCTCGTAGAGCTTCACGTCGGGATGCCAGAGCGCGGCGTCCTCGATGCGGCGGAACTTGAGGCCGAGGAGCTTCTGGTACACGGAGAGCATCTGCTCGGCGACGAGGTCGGCGGGGAAGTACTCCTTGATCTTCTGGCTGTCGATCGAGTACTTCGCCTTCTTGAGCTGGTTGTCGTAGAAGCGCCAGTCCCAGGCGCGGAAGGTCGAATCGGCGCCCTCGCCCTCGAAGACCTTCTTCAGGTGGTTGAGCGTCGCGAGCTCCGCGCCGCCGAGGACCTTGAGCTTGCCGCGCAGGCGCGCGATGAAGGCGGCGACGGTCTTCGGGTCCTTGGCCATGCGGTCCTCGAGGACGAAGGCCGCGTGCGTCGGGTAGCCGAGCAGGCGCGCGGCCTTCAGGCGCAGATCGAGGACGTCCTTGAGGATCGGGCGGTTCGGCACGGACGCGCGGTTGTTGAACTTGCCCTCGAGGAGGCGGCGCCCCTCGGGATTCTGCGAGTTCTCCATGAACGGGAAATAGTCCGGGTAGTCGAGGCCGACCTTGTACTTGCCGTCGACGCGCTCGAGGCGCCCGACGAAGTCGTCGGGCAGTCCGAGCAGCTCCTCGGCGGAGAAAAGGGCGTAGTCCTTGTGCTCGTTGATGTTCCGCCCGAAGGACGCCTCGAGCTCGACGAGCTTCTTGCGCAGGGCCGTGACCTCGTCGCGCTTCTCCTTGGGAAGCTCGAGGCCGGAGCGCTTGAAGTCGAGCAGCTGCTTGTCGAGCAGGCGCTTGGACTCGCCCGCGAGCGCCTCGCCCTTCGCGGCGTAATCCTTCAGGGCGCGGTAGAGGTCCTCGCGCGCGAACATCTCGACGGAGAACTGGCCGAGCAAAGTCTCGCACTCGTTGCCCGCGTCGCGCACGGACGAGGAGATCGAGACGTACTTGAGGAAGGTGTCGGCGGCCGTCGCGTCGGAGAGCTCCGCGCCGACGCGGTCGAGGGCCCAGGGCGTGTTGTCGAACGTGCGCGCCGACGCCGGCAGGCGGGCGATCTGCTCGAGCGCGGACTCGGCGCGCTTCTTGGCCGCGCGGCAGTCCTCGAGCAGTTCCTTCGGCTCCGGCTCGTAGCGCAAGGTCGGCGCCGGCGTGAACGGCGCGGCGGCGGCGGAGAGCGGCAGAAGGGCGAGCAGGAGGAGCTGTTTCATATCGGTGATGATACTAAACGGCGCGAGGCGGCTACTCGCGGATGAGGAGCTCGCCGCCCGCGGTGCGCGTGAGCGTCAGCTTGAGGCCGCCGAGGTCGACGGCGGACGCGGCGTCGAGCGGCAGGCGGGACTCCGCCAGCGGCCACGCCTTCGAGGACAAGCCGTCCTCCTTCACGAACAGGAAGCTGCGCGTGTCGGCGTAGCCGGAGGCGTCGGGCTTGGCGTCGCGGCCGTACAGCATCCAGATTTCCTGGCCGCGCGCCTTGAACACCACGGACTTGGCCTTGATCGCGTCGAGGAGCGTTCCGGTCTTCACGTCGTTCTGCGGACCGCGCGTGCCCTGGATGGGCGTCATCTTCAGCGTCGAGCCGCGCACGGGGCTGAAGACGTTGATCGAGACCTTGAAGTTGTAGACGGTCGCGCCGTCGACGCGGACGTCGACTCCGGCGCCGCGCAGGCGGTTGAGGTCGCCGAGCGCGGCCAGCGTCGTGGCGCCCTTGGCGTCGGTGAACGACAGGAAGTAGGAGCTGAACGCGGCATCGGAGGCGACGCCGAGGTCGAGCGCGCGGGCGCCGAACGTGCGCGAGAGAAGACGCTTCGCGTTCTCGGAGATCGAGGCCAGGGCGACGCGGGCGAGGATGGGGCCGTTCTTGGCGGCCGGGCGCATGGGCGTCGGGACCAGCGCCTTCTGGAGCACCGGCTCCTGCGGCTTCTGCAGGTCGGGATGCGTCGCGCGCGGCAGGGCCTGAAGCAGGGGCGCGTCGGCGGAGGCGCGCAGAGCCTCGAGAGACTGCGCCGGGGCCGGCGTGGACGTCATCAGGAGGAGCGCCGCGAGAGCCTTCATCGCGCCGCCGCCGCGAACGCCGAGGGGCCCTTGATCGAGCGCTGGGGATCGTCGGCCAGGTCGATCAGGTACAGGGCCGGGCGGATGTTGGCCTGAAGCACGCGCTGCACGACGCCCGCGCCCGGGTAGAAGCCGCCGTCCCACATCGACTTCGGAGTGAGCTCGAAGGTGAACGCGTAGATGCCCTTGGCGCCCCACGCCCAGTCGCAGGTGTCGCCGGTGGCGATGTAGAGGTCGCTCGACTGCTGGGGCGTGTAGCCCGTCATCTTGGACATCTCTCCCGCCATCGCGATGAAGGCCGCGCGCGCCTTCGCGTCGGGGATCGGCTCGTCGGAGCCGCCCCACGGGTAGAGGATCAGCTCGGAAAACGTGTGGTAGGAAAGCATCACCTTCAGGTTCGGGCGCGCCTCGACGAAGTCGCGCACGGCGCGGCTCTCGGGCTCGGAGAACGCGGAAGGGCCGCGGTAGGTGTCGTCGTCGGGGTGCGGCGAGGCGCCGCCGCCGCCCCAGCCCCAGGAGTAATTGCGGTTGAGGTCGACGCCCGTCGAGCCGTCGGCGTTCTTGGCCATGTTCTTGCGGTGCATGTGGTAGCGCCCGCCCTCGATGTCGTACTCCACGCCGTCGGGGTTGACCATGGGGACGAAGTACACGTCCCGCGTCTCGAGCAGGCGGGCGATCTCCGGCTGGGCGCGGTTGTCGACGAGGTGCTTGGCGATGAGAAGGGGGACCTCGGTGGAGAGGTGCTCGCGCGCGTGGTGCGTGCCGAGGAAGACGATCCCGGGTTTGGCGCTCGCCTGCGTCCCGCGGGCGCCCTTGTTGAGGCGGATCGCGAGGATGTCCTTGCCCTGCGTCGATTTCCCGATCGAGAGCACGGACGCGACGTCCGGCGCGCGCGCGGCGAGGCCGCGCAGGTCCGCCTCCAGCTCCTTATAGTTGTGGTAGATCGAGTCCTTGTCGGGGAAGTCGAGCTTGCCGAAGCGGGCGCGCAGCGACACCTTCACGGCCGGCTTGAGGCCCTTGGCCGCCGCGCGCGCCAGGGCCTTCGGGGTGGCGAAGCCGGCGGCCCGTCCGGGCTTGATCTCCTCGAGGCTGATGCCCGCGTCGACGAGGGCGTTGCGCTCGGCCTTGCCCGGCGTCTCGAACTCGGCCCAGACGCGCCCGTCGTCCTCGGAGATCGCCGACGCGGGAGCCTTGGGCGAGGCGACGGGCGCCGGGGCCTTGGCCGAATCGTCGAAGCGGGCGTCGGGCAGGGCGCGGGCGGCGACCGAGCACAGGGCGAGGATGGCGAGGATTCTCATCGGACCTCCGAGGGCAAGGTCCCATTATAAGCGCCGGCGGAATCCCGAGTCAATTGAAAAAGGACTAAAGTCCTATTTTCTTTTGGGCCCTATGGGTCGGCGGATCTTCTCGAAGCGGACGGGCATCTCGTCGCGCGGGACGGCGGCGAGCAGGAAGGGCGCCGTCTCGCCGTCCGCGGGCGTCTCGTCGGCGGCGGGGCCCTCCTCGAGCCAGCGCACGACCCAGCGGTCCTTCTCCCGCGAGATGGCGACGAGGCGGGCGCGGTAGCCCGCCGTCGGCCGGCTTCCGGCGAAGACGGCGGCCACGCGGTGGGTCTCGAAGCTCACGGGCGGGGCGGGCTCGCGCGAGAGCCGGCTCCACAGCTCGGACCAGGCTTCCTTGTTCTCGACGACGCGGTCGCCCCCGTCGACGGCGCCGCCGTAAGCGCCGCTCCATACGCCGGGGGAGTCCTCGGCGACGCCCACGAGGCCGCCGGACTCGCGCCCGGAGATCACGGCGACCGTCGAGCCCAGGATCGCGACGCTCTTGTCCTCGCCCTCCATGTTGCGGCGCAAGCGCGTGTACTCCAGGCGCAGGCGCTTGGCCCGCGCGAGGCGCTCCTTGCGGTCGGCGTCGCGCTGCTTCTTCTCCTCGGCGGTGAGGATCAGGGCTGGCTCGGGCGGGGTCTTCCGGGAGTCCTCGCCGCGGCGCGTGATCTGCTCGATGCCGAGATCAGCCGACTCCTGGAGCATCGCCTCGGCCTGCATCTCGTTGGTGTAACCGGTCGCGGCGGCGTCGAGCGGGGTCGTCACGAGCGAGGATGAGGGCTCGGGGGCGGAGAGCTCCGGCGTGGGCGCGGGCTCGACGGGCGCGCGCTCGCAGGCGGCCAGCGCGACGGCCGCGGCGAGGAGGAAGAGCCTAGGGCTTCGGGCTGCCAAATTTGAGCTTCAGGCGGCGCGCGACGAACGAGGGGACGAACTGGTCGGTGCCCGCGCCGAGGCGGGCGACCTCGCGCACCATGGAGGCCGAGAGATAGGTGTACTGGTCGTCGGGCATCAGGAAGACCGTCTCGACGTCCTTGCTCAGGCGCCGGTTGAACGACGCGAGCTGGAACTCGTAGTCCATGTCGGAGACCACGCGCAGGCCGCGGATCAGCACGCGCGCCTTCTTCTTCTTCATGTAGTCGACGAGCAGGCCGCCGACGGTGTCGCAGTCGACGTTCGGCAGGCCGCGGATCGATTCCTCGACCATCTCGATGCGCTCCGAGACGGAGAAGACGTTCTTCTTCGAGGCGTTGTTCGACACGGCGACGATCACATGGTCGAAGAGCTTGGCCGCGCGCTGGATGATGTCGAGGTGGCCGCGCGTGAGCGGATCGAAGCTTCCGGGATAGACCGCGATTCGGGACATGTGCGCAGTATAACGGCGCGACGGAGGGTTGTCAACGCGCCCCGGCGCCTCCCCGCGAGCCGGTGCGTCCGGTCAACGTCCAGACGTAAGGATCGCTTTCGTCCCGGTGCTCGACGCGCACGAGGCCCACGCCCGGGGCGTAGAGCCGCTCGCCGGAGCCGCCGTCGCCGCCGGAGATCAGGTAGGCGACGCGAAGGCAGCGCGTGAAGCGGCCGGCGGGCGTCTGCGCGATCCCGTCGAAGCCGTCGATCCAGCACTCGTCGGCGCCGTCGAACCAGCGCGTGCCGAGGGAGATCGGGCCTTTGAACTCGACGCGCCCGCCGGCGCGCGCGCCGCCCGGGCCGGTGACGAGATCGATCGCGTCGACGCGCGGCGGCTCGCCGTGCCAGCGCAGCGAGCGCCTGCCTCGCGCGAGGGTGGAGCGGCCCGCGCGCCAGACGAACAGGACCTCGAGACGCAGAATTCCGGCGGCTCCCGCCCGCTCGAGAGCGTACTCGCGCGACGTTCCGGCGATGAGAGGAAAGTAATCTTGGCTCATACGGATTTGAGCCGCGCGGCGGCGAAAAGTTCCCTAGCGGGCGCGCTTGAGGACGGCGAGGGCCTTCTCGAGACGGGCGAGCAGGGCCGCGGGGTCGGGGCGGCCGTCCTTGGGGGAGAAGCGAGGATCGGTCATGGCCCCCGCGACGGCGGCCTCGAGGTCGGCGACGGCCTTGGGCTGGGGCAGGCCCGACGCGGCGAGGGCCTCGGCCGCGGCGACGAGGACCTCGGCGTCGGAGTGGCGCGACAGACGCGCCAAAGACGGGACGGCCTCGGGGCCCAGCAGCGCGGCGATCCGCACGAGGGCCAGCATCGTGTCCCAGCGCCCGCCTTCCGTGCGCAGCGCCTCGATGACGACGGGCAAGGTCTCCGGCGCGAGCCAGGCCGCGAGTTCGTCGCGGCGCGCGTCGAGCGCGGCGATCGCGCGGGCGCGCGCGTCGCCCTGAGGCGGGAAATAAGAGACGAGCGAGAGCGCCGCGCGTCCGGAGGCCGCGCCGCGCGAGGCGCCGAGAGCGGCCGCCGCCTGCGCCGTCAGCGCGAGGTCGCGGCCCGACGGGCGGGGGCCCGCGGCCTTCGCGAGACGGACGAGCGCCGCCGGCTCGGGGCAGCCGAGGCGCGAGAGCGGCAGCAGCGCGATCTCGGCCGCCTCGCGCGGCAGGCCCTCCTGCGCGAGGGCCGCGCACAGCGCGCGCGAGACCGCCGCGTCGGGCGCGCCGGTGCCGGGCAGGCTTTGCGCGGCCAGCGAGCGCACGAAGCCGGGCTGCTCCGCGTCGAGCAGGACGTCCTCGAGCGGGGCGAAGGCCGCGGGATCGGCGATGAAGCCGAGGTAGGAGGTCGCGAAGAGCCGGACCTTGGCGGGACGCTTGTGATCGCTCGCCGCCGCGCCGAGAGGCGCCGCGGCGAGCCACCCCGCCGGCCTGAGTTCCTGGGCGAGCGCCTCGGCCCGGCGGTCGAGCGCGGCGATCTCGCGCGCGTCCTTGCCCGCCTGCGCGGCGACGAGACTCTCGGTCTTGGCGAGCACCGACGCCACGAGCGCCGCGGCGAGCGCGGCGGTCATTCGGCGGCGGCGGCCGCGCCTTGCCCGACGGAGAAGTAGCGCGCCTTCGGGTGATGGAACACGAGAGCGGACACCGTCGCCTCGGGCTCCATCATGAAGCCCTCGGTCAAGGTCACGCCGCAGTGCGTCTCGGGGTCGAGGAGCTTGAAGAGAATCGCCTGGTCTTCGAGGTTGGGGCACGCCGGGTAGCCGAAGCTGACGCGGATGCCGCGGTACTTGCCCTGGAACTTCTCGCGGATGCTCTGGCCGGCGGGGTCGCCGATGCCCCACATGCGCCGGATGCGCTCGTGCAGGAGTTCGGCGAAGCCCTCGGCGGCCTCGATGGCGATCGACTGCAGGGCGTGGGACTTGAGGTACTCGCCCTTGTCGCGGTACTCGTCGGAGAGTTCGCGGATGCCGGCGCCGCAGGTCACGACGAACATGGCCGCGTAGTCGCGGCCCGTGCCGGCGGGGCGCACGAAGTCGGCCAGGCACAGGCGCTCGCCGGAGGGCTGGCGCGGGAAGGTGAAGCCGTCGAGCGGCGCCTTGGCCGACGGGGACTCGTAGAGATTCATGCGGTCGCCGGCGGCGTCGGCGGCGAAGAACTTGAAGACGGCCTTCGGCTTGATGAGGCCCTTCGCGAGGATCTCGTCCTGCAGCGCCTGCACGCGCTTGTGGAGCTCGACGGCCTTAGGGTTGGCGTCCTTGAGGTGCTGCTCGAGGTTCCCGCGCAGGCCGAGATGCTTGCCGTACAGCATGATCGGGTTGATGTAGCGGAAGATCTCGTCGACGGGGAAATCGGAGAGCGCGTGGAGCTTGAGGTCGGGCGGGACCGGCGCGGTGTCGTGGACGACCTCGATCTTCGCGGCGGCGGGGCCTTCGGCCTCGGCGGCGGCGGGGGCCGCGGTCTCGGTGCGCAGGTACTCCTGGATCTCCTTGTTCTTCGCGAGCAGCGCGTCCTTCTTCTCGCCGAAGAAGTCGTTGGCGAGCGACAGGCCCGTCATCGCGTCCTTGGCGTAGAAGACGGGGCCGTCGTAGGAGGGGGCGATGCGCTTGGCCGCGAAGCGGGGCGAGAGCGCCGCGCCGCCGACGAGGATCGGCAGGCGGATTCCCGCGGCCGTCAGGTCGTCGGCGGTGACGACCATCATCTGCGCCGATTTCACGAGCAGGCCCGAGAGGCCGATCGCGTCGGGCTTGTGGGCCTTGATCGCCTCGAGGAGCTGTTCGGGCGCGACCTTGATGCCCAGGTCGACGATCTTGTAGCCGTTGTTCTTGAGGATGATGTGCACGAGGTTCTTGCCGATGTCGTGTACGTCGCCCTTGACCGTCGCCAGGATGATCGTCGCGCGCGTCGAGGCGTCGGCGACCGTCATGTGCGGCTCGAGGTGGGCGACGGCGGCCTTCATGACCTCGGCGGACTGAAGCACCTCGGCGACGATCATCGTGTTGGCGCCGAAAAGGCGGCCGACCTCGTCCATGCCCTTCATCAGCGGCCCGTTGATGATCTCGAGCGGCTTGAGCGTCTTGAGGAACTCGTCGAGGTCGGCCTTGAGCCCTTCCTGCGAGCCCTCGACGACGTTCTTGGCGACGCGGTCGGCGATCGGAAGCTTCAGGCGCTCGGAGGCGTCCTTGACGACGGTCTTGACCGCGCGGAAGTGCTCGGAGAAGACGGCGACGGCGTCGAAGCCGGCGGGGTGCTTGGGGTCTCCGGGGCCGGCCCAGGCGAGAAGATCCCACGACAGCTTCTTTTCGATGTCGGGAATTTGAGAATAACGCGCCAGCTTTTCCGCGTTGACGATCGCTAAATCGAGACCGGCGTCGACACAATGATGAAGGAAAACGGAATTGAGAACTTCTCGGCCGGCGGGAGGAAGACCGAACGAAACATTGGAGATTCCGAGGACGGTTTTGCACCTCGGCATGGCCGATTTAATTAATTTAATGCCCTCGATCGTCTCGACGGCCGAGCCCCAGTAGTTCTTGTCGCCGGTGCCCGCGGGGAAGACGAGCGGGTCGAAGATGATGTCCTCGGGCGCGATCCCGTACTTCGTCGTGAGCAGGTCGAAGGAGCGCTTGGCGATCGCGAGCTTTCGCTCGCGCGAGAGGCCCATCCCCATGACCTTGTCCTCGTCGATGGTGCCGACGACGAGCGCGGCGCCGTACTTGTGGACGAGGGGGATGACCGCCTCGAAGCGCTCTTCGCCGTCCTCGAGGTTGATCGAGTTGAGGATGCACTTGCCGGGGGCCCGCTTGAGCGCCTCCTCCATCACCGCGGCGTCGGTGGAGTCGATCATGAAGGGGACCTTCACCTTCTTGACCGCCCGCTCGAAGAAGGCGATGAGGTCCTCCTTCTCGTCGCGGTCGGGATTGGCGAGGCAGACGTCGATGACGTGGGCGCCGGCGCGGACCTGGTGGCGGGCGAGCTCGGCGGCCTGCTCGATCTCGCCGCCGACGATGAGCTCCTTGAACTTGCGCGAGCCGATGACGTTCGTGCGCTCGCCGACGATCAGCGGGCGGCGGTCCTCGTCGAGCGAGAGGGACTCCATGCCGGAGACCGAGGAGCGGCGCGGCTTGTGCGCGCGGCGCGGGGGCTTGCCCGCGACGCCTTCGGCGATAAGCCGGATGTGCTCGGGCGTCGTGCCGCAGCAGCCGCCGACCAGGTTGACCCAGCCCTCGTCGGCGAAGCGGGCGACCTTCTTGGCCACCATCGCGGGGCTCTCGTTGTAGACGCCGTTTTCGTCGGGCAGCCCGGCGTTCGGGTAGCAGATCGTGAAGGCCCGGGTCAGCGAGGACAGCGTGCGCAGGTGATCCGTCATGAAGTCCGGGCCCGTCGCGCAGTTCATGCCGATGGCGAGCAGGTCGAAGTGGGAGACGGCGTCGGCGAGCGCGGCGATGTCCTGGCCGCCGAGCATCGTGCCCATCGTCTCGATCGAGACGGAGAGGATCACGGGGATCGAGCGGTTGCGCTCGCGGAACGCCTCGGAGATCCCGTTAATCGAGGCCTTGATGTTGATCGTGTCCTGCTGGGTTTCGAGCAGGACGAGGTCGGCGCCGCCGTCGAGGAGGCCCAAGGTCGCTTCGTGGTAGCCGCTCAAGACCTCGTCGTAGGTGATGCCGCCCGTGACCGAGATCGTCTTGGTGCCGGGGCCCAACGCGCCGGCGACGAAGCGCGGCTTGTCCTTCGTCGCGTGCTTGGCCGCCGCGGCGCGTCCGAGCTCGCAGGCCTTCTTGTTGATCTCCCGCGCCTTGTCCTGAAGGCCGTATTCGGCGAGGACGTGGCGGATGCCGCCGAAGGTGTTGGTCTCGATGATGTCCGCGCCCGCGGCGAAGTACGCCTCGTGGACGCCCTGGATGACGTCGGGGCGCGTCAGGACGAGGTTCTCGTTGCAGCCCTCGAGCTCGGCGCCGCCGAAGTCGGCGGCCTTGAGGTCGTGGGCCTGGAGCATCGTCCCCATGCCGCCGTCGAGCACGAGCAGCCGGCGATGGAGAAGCTCCCGGAGCTCCTCCTCGCGGCCTCGATCGGAAAACGGCGCTCGTCCGTGACTCATGAAATGAAAAAACCACGCCGGAAGCGTGGTTTGCTCTCGCCTTTTTAGCTCCCGGTAGGGCTCGGGGCAATCGGGCTCAAATCCTCGCCTGCGACCCCCCAGTATAGCGTTTTGGGCGAGTATGTTCAAGACTTGAACGCTGGCCGCTACGGGGGAATCGGCGGGCCCGGCCGGGGCTTGAGCTGGATGAGCTCCTGGAAGTCCTGGCGGTCGTGCAACGTCTCGAAGTCGAGGTCGTCGAGGGCCCGCTTGCGCAGGCCCGGCTCGCGCTTGATCGCCGCGAGCAGTTCTTTCATCGCCCGGTCGGGGTGCCCCGTCATCGCGAGCATCGCGGCGTACTGATAGCGGACACCGCCGACTTCGGGGGCGAGGCGGGCGCCGATCTCGGTCTCGGCGAAGGCCGAGGCGAGGTCGCCTTTGTTGAACAGCAGTCGTCCGTTGACGACGTGCGCGCGGCCGCGGTCGGACCGGGCGGCGGGGTTGTAGTAGCGGGTCAACAGCATCTTGTAGCGCTCGGGCTCGCCGATCCTCTCGTAAACGAGCAGCGCGCAGGTCCCGATCGGGTTGTAGTACGCGCGGGCCCAGCGCCACTCCCGCGTGTCCGGCCAGAAGTCCGGTCGCGCGTCGAGCGAGGCCGTCGACAGGATGACCTCGGCGCTGCCCGGCGAGACGACGGTCTCCGAGTCGCGGATGAGCTCGTAAAAGCCGGGACGGTCGAAGCCGGCCTTGCGCAGCTTGCGCTTGGCGGTCTCGATCGCGTGCGGATCATAGGTGTTCACGCCGTCGGCCTCGAAGACCCAGCGCGTGACGGTCACGGGCGTCTTGAGCTCGATCGTCAGCGTGCCCAGGCGCGAGGTGATCGGCTCGGCCTGCATCGCCTCGCCGAGATAAGGATACGCGTAGCGCTCGATGGCGACCGAGCAGGCGTCGGTCCAGCCGAGGACGCCGAAGTCCTCGCGCGCGATGTCGAGCGCGGAGGACGGGACGGCGAGGCCTATTAAGAGGAGCGCGAGCCGCACGGCGTCCAGTATAACAGGACGGACGCCGCGCGGCCAGCGCCGGGACTCACGGGGCGGGAGGCGGAGGCGGCATCAGCGGCGGCGGAGGCATCAACGGCGGAGGCGGCGCCGAGCCGTCGGTGGGCGGCGGCGGAGGAGGCGGGGGAGGAGGAGGCGGCGGAGCGGGCGGCTCGCAGAGAGCGTCCCACGTGTTGTCGGGCGCCCAGTGACGCCGATCGCGGGCCTCGTCGCGGTCCTCCTTCGTCTGCTCGCGCCCGCACTTGGCCTCGATTCGGGCCTCTTCTTTGGCTTCCTTCTTGGCGTCGTCCTTGGCGGCGCGGGCTCCGGCGGCTAAGGCCAGGAGCGCTAAACCGACGGCGATAGGTCGGGTGTCCATGTGTCCTCCGGCGTCGCTCCCGTTATAGCAGGCAGGCGCCGGCAATTCACCCAAACTCGGAGTGAACTCAGGCCAGGTCGATCCAGTTCCAGCGGCTCTGGTACAGCGCGATCAGGCGCTCGCGCAGGAGCTTGTGCCCCGGGGCCTGGAGCTTCGCGTCGGCCTTGAGCAGTTCGTCGGCGTCGGCGCGGGCATAGGAAAGAAGCTCGGCGTCTTTAAACAGGTCGGCGACCTGAAGCGAGAGTTCTCCGCTCTGGGCCGTGCCGAGCAGCTCGCCGGGGCCGCGGAGCTTCAAGTCCTCCTCGCCGATCTTGAAGCCGTCGGAGGTCTCGGCCATGATGGAAAGGCGCGCGCGAGCCTCCTCGGTGCGCGGGTCGCCGACGAGGTGGCAGAACGACTCGGCCGCCCCGCGGCCGATGCGCCCGCGCAGCTGGTGCAGGGAGGCCAGCCCGAAGCGGTCGGCGTTCTGGATGACCATGACGGTCGCGTTCGGCACGTCGATGCCGACTTCGATGACCTGGGTCGCCACGAGCACCTGAAGCTCGCTCGACGAGAAGCCGGCCATGACGGCGCTCTTGGCCTTGCCCGGCAAAGCTCCGTGGATGAGGCCGATCTTGAGATCGGGGAACACCGACGCCTTGAGCCGCTCGAACTCGGACTTGGCGGACTGAAGGTCCTGGTTGGCGCTCTCCTCGATGATCGGGTAGACGATGTACGCCTGGCGTCCGGCCTTCACCTCCCGCCGCACGGCCTCGAAGGCCTCCGCTTCCGGCGAGAGGAAGGTCTTGATCGGCGTGCGGCCCGGCGGCATCTCGTCGATCGTCGAGGCCTCGAGGTCTCCGTACAGCGAGAGGGCGAGCGTGCGCGGGATCGGGGTGGCCGTCATCACGAGCAGGTCTATAAGGGAACCCTTTTGTCTCAGAGTCGTGCGCTGGCGCACGCCGAAGCGATGCTGCTCGTCGATGACGGCCAGGCGCATGCGCGGCAGCTCGATGCCGGCCTCGAGCAGGGCGTGCGTGCCGACGAGGATGTCGATCTCCCCGGCGCGCGCGGCGGCGAGGATCTTCTCGCGCTCCTTCTTCGGCACGCGCGAGGTGAGCGTCGCGACGCGCACGGGCAGGTCCTTGAGGAAGCGGTCGAGCGTGGCGCGATGCTGGTCGGCGAGGATCTCGGTGGGCGCCATGAGCGCCGCCTGGCCGCCGTTCTCGACGGCGAGCAGCAGCGCCGAGAGCGCGACGACCGTCTTGCCGGAGCCGACGTCTCCCTGCAGCAGGCGCGTCATCGGGTAGGGTTTGCGCATGTCGTCGAAGATCTCGTTGATGACGCGCTTCTGCGCCGGCGTGAACTCGAAGCCCGCCTTCACGCGGAACGGGGTGAGCAAGGTCCGCTTCACTTCATAGGAGTGGCGCTTGACGATTCCGCGCGTCTGGCGGCGCTTGAGGATCCAGGCGAGCTCGAGCAGCAGCAGCTCCTCGTAGGCCAGACGCGCGCGGGCGGCCTCGAGCTCGGCCTCCGAGCGCGGGAAGTGGATGCCGCGCAGGGCCTGCGGGGCGGCGAGCAGCTTGCGCTTGGCGATGAGCTCCGCGGGGACGAGGTCGAGCGCGGATTCGGCGGCCGCCTCGACGGCCTTGTGCGCGGCCTCGCGCACGAAGCGCTGGGAGAGGCCCTCGGTCAGCGCGTAGACGGGCGTGATGCGGCCGGCGTGCATGCGCCAGCGCTCGTCGGCGAGCGTGTAGTGCTCGTCGACCCGTATCTCCCGCACCCCGGTCAGATCCGGCTCGGCGCGGCCGATCACCCAGAGGTCGGCGCCCTCGGAGGCCTCGGCTTTGACCGAGGCGAAGGCGTCGTAGCTGCGCGAGAGGTGCTTGAACCAGAGGCAGTCGACCTTTCCGTGGGCCGTCGCCAAGGTCGCCTTGTAGATGCCCAGGCGCGGGCCGGCGCCGTGGGAGGACGCGCGCAGGACCCGGCCGCGCAGGACGATCAGCCCCGAGGCGGTCGGCAGGCGCAGGTCCTGGGTCTCGTGGCGGTTCTGCCACAGCCGCGGGTAGTGGTGGAGGAAGTCCCCGAGGGTCTTGATGCCCAGGCGCTCGAAGAGCACGGCGCGCCGGGGGCCCACGCCCTTGAGGTACTGGACCGGCGTGGAGAGGTTTTCGGAGGTCACGGCGTTCTTGCGGTCGTCGTCGGCGATTTGCTACGATGACGAAATGTCATTCAAGTGTCAGATTCCCGGTTGCGGGAAAGGTCCCAAGTCCGGCAACAGCTACAGCCACTCCCACAAGGCCACTCGGCGCGTGTTCCGCCCGAACCTGCAGCGCCAGAAGGTGGCGATCGACGGCCGCACTCAGACCGTCTACGTGTGCACGGACTGCATCAAGTCCGGGCGCGCGGTTCGGCCGACTCGATAATACCGAACCTGTCCTCTCCTGACAAGGAAGGGCGCACACTCGGGGCCTGGGCTATCGCCCTGGCCCTGTTCGTTTTGTGCCTGCCGGTCCACAGCCCCGACCTGTTCTGGCACCTGAGCGCGGGGCGCTGGATGGCCGCGCACCGCGCGATCCCTTCGGCGGACCCGTTCTCCTTCACGCGCCTCGGCGAGCCGTGGCTCGACTTCGAGTGGCTTCTCCAGCTGTTCTGGTACGGCGTGCACTCCCTCGGAGGGCTGCGCGCGCTGTGGGCGCTCAAGGGGCTTTCGCTCGCCGCGGTCTGGCTGCCCGTCGACGGCCTGCTGCGCGACAAGGGCGCGGGCGCGGCGTCGCGGGCGGCGGCGCTGGCTCTGTGGGCCTGCGCGATCCTGCCGATGGCCGACCTGCGCGCCGACCTCGCGTCGGCGGCCCTGCTCGCGGTCCTGCTGCGGCGGCTCGAGGCGGGCCGCGCCTCGTTTCTCTTCGGCTTCGGCGTCTTCGCCCTGTGGTCGAACCTGCACGCGGGTTTCCCCGCCGGGCTCGCGCTGTACGCCGCGTACGCGCTCGGGCAGCGCCTCGGCGGCCGCCGTATCGAGGGGCTCGGCGCGGAGGCGTGCGGCGCCCTGCTCGGATGCCTGCTCAACCCGTACGGCCTCGGGCTCGCGGCCGTTTTCGCCGCGCACGGGAGGGACTCCGTCGGAACGCTCGTGCTCGAGTGGGGCCCGATCGACTGGGGCTTCCGCTACCACCGGCCGCTGATCGCCGCGCTCTTCGCCGGCGCCGTCGCCGCGCGGGCGGCGCGGCGCTCCTCTCCCGCGCTGGCCGCCGCGGCGGCCGTCCTCGCGGTGGCGACGGCCGTCAGCTCCCGCTTCGCGGTCTACTTCGCGCCCGTCGCCGCCGCGGCGTTCGGCGCGGCGTTCCCCGGCCTCGGGCTCGCCGCCGGAGCGCGCCTGCTCGGCGCGGCGAGCCTCCTGCTCGTCGCCTCGGCCCACGGCGCCGAGTGGGGCCGCGCCTTCTCCGACGTGTTCGTCGAGCGCGCGGCCGCCGACTTCGTGGTCGCGGAGCGGGAGACGTTCGGCCGCTTGCGCGTGTTCAACACCTACGAGTGGGGCGGCTACCTCGGCTGGCGCCTGGGACCCGAGGGGAAGGTCTTCGGCGACGGCCGCTACCTGTTCCACGGCCAGCTCGCCGAGATCCGCAAGGCCCTGACGAGCCCCGAGGAGATGTCGGCCTTCGTCTCGCGGCACCGCCTCGACGCGCTGCTGATCCGCCGCTACCCCGAGCGCGTGCGCGGGACGATGCTCTTCCCCGACGGCGCGAGCGTCGAGGTGACGCGCCCGTGGCACGCCTCCTATCTTCCGCGCTCGCGCTGGGCGCTCGTCTACGCCGATCGAGACGCGCTGGTCTTCGTCGACCGCGCGAAAGTCCCCGCGGAGTGGCTCGCGGCGCGCGAAATCTCCGACCGGCCCGGAGACGAAGAGGCGCGCGACGCGGCCGCGGCGCACGGGGGTGACCGCAATCACCCCGCCCCGAAACAAACGCGCCGTTGACTCCGGGCCGTTCCGGGGCTACCCTGGGGGGACGCACGGAGGAGCCCCGCCATGAAGATCTCGATGCTGATGCTGGCCGTTCTGCTCGCCGGACCGTGGGCCGCGGCCCGCGCCGAGGATCACGACCGCGACGACGAGGAGCGGGTCGCCGTCGACAAGGGCGAGAGGGGCGACCATGACGAGGATTCATGGGGCGGCCGCGGCCGGCGCGAGGAGCGGGAGATCGAAGTCCGCGTCGACGAGAAGCGCCGGGAGAGGCGCGGCGACCGCGACGGCGAGCGCGGCGGCCCGCGCGGCGGACCCGGCGGGTTCGGCCGCGGCGGAGAGGATCCCGAGACGCGGGAGAAGCACGCCAAATACCGCGAGGCCGAGAAGCGCGTGCGCGAGATCGCGCGCCGGGCCGGCGGCGGCAAGGCCGACGCGGCGGTGAAGACGGAGGCGCGCAAAGCCGTCTCCGACCTCTTCGACGCGAAGCTGGCGCTCGACACGGCGATGCTCGCCAAGATGGAGAAGATGGTCGCCGAGAGAAGGGAGAAAATCGCCAAGCGCAAGTCCGAGAAGGAGCGCCTCGTCGACCAGAAGACGGCGCGGATCCTGGGCGAGGGCGACGACTGGGACTAGCCTCTCAGCGCGCGGCGCCGCGGACCAGTGAAAACGGCACGTTGGCGTCCGTCGCTCCGGCGGCGCGCGCGGCGATGATCACGTCGAGCAGTTGCTCGCGCGGGACGTAGAGCCGGCCTTTCGGCGCGATGACGACGGCGCCGACGCAGTCCTGGGCGTCCTCGAAGGCCCGCAGGAACTGAAGGGCGCCCATCGGGCGCGCCGCCGTCTCCGAGGGCATGAGCCAGGCGCCCCCGTAGGCGGCGAAGACGGTGACCGTCGAGCCGGCGATCTCGGCCGCGCCGCGCCCGTACACGATGCGGAAGTGCGCGTCCGTGACGTTGGCTTCCCGCGCTGCGCGACGGCGCGATGGTAGCTCTCGGCCGACACCGGCGAGATCGGGACGAGAACCTGCCGGAACGTCGCGAGCTCGGCGCCGACGGCTTCCGGCGAGGGGGACGCGGGGGCGGGCGCCGGCTTGCGCCCGCAGGCGCACAGCGCGACGGCGACGGCGAGCGCGGCGAGCGATCTCATTCGGTCAGAGGCCTCCCGCTCGACTGCGCGCTCGACGACGACCGCTCGCGCAGGCCGCGGCGCGCGGGCGCCGCGGCGCCGGCCGCGGGCGCCGTCGACGCGGAGGGCGGCGACGACAGCGCGGACAGCTGCGCCGCGACGGCCGCGGTGGAGACGGCGGGCTCGGGCGGCTCGACGAACACGGCGGCGGTGACGACGACGTCGGCGCAGCGGATGCTCTCCGCCTTGCCCGTCGCGTCGTCGATCGAGACGCGCACCGGGGCGGGCATCGACGCCGGGGTGGACCACTCGTGGGCGGTCCGGCCCTTGAGGTGGGGCAGGCTCTTGCCCTCGACGTACGGGAACGACTCGTCGGGCTCGCCCATCGCCGCGAGGATCTCGGGCGCGGTCATTCCGATGCGGAGCTTGAGGCACTTGCGGTAGTTCTGCGCGGGCTTGCGCGAGCAGGCCGCGAATATCAAGACGGCGAGTAGAGCGAGGCGTCTCATGCGACGATTCCCTGCTCGCGCAGATAGTGCCGGATCTTCGAGCGGGCGCGGGCCGTCTTCACGTAGTTGAGCCAGTCCTTCTTCGGAACCGAGCCCTTCTTCGTGATGATCTTGCAGATGTCGCCGGACTTGAGCGTGTGGTCGAGCTTGACCATCTTGTTGTTGACCTGGGCGCCGACGCAGGACATGCCGACCTGCGTGTGCACGGCGAAGGCGAAGTCGAGAGGCGTCGCGCCGGCCGGGAGCACCTTCACCTCGCCGGCGGGCGTGAAGATGAAGACCTGATTGAACTCGAGGTCGGTCTTGAGGCTGTCGAGAAATTCGCGGGGCGAATTCAGATCCTGCAGCCACTCCATCCACTGGCGCAGCCAGTTGAGCTTCTCTTCCATGTGCGCGTCGCGCGCGGACTCGCCGGTCTTGTAGCGCCAGTGCGCGGCGATGCCGTACTCGGAGGAGCGGTGCATCTCCTCGGTGCGGATCTGGATCTCGACGAGCTCGCCCGTCGGGCTGACGATCGTCGTGTGCAGGGAGCGGTAGAGGTTCAGCTTCGGCGTCGAGATGTAGTCCGTGAACGAGCCCGCGACCGGCTTGAAGTGGGTGTGGACGATGCCGAGCAGCGCGTAGCAGTTGGCGACGGTGTCGGTGATCAGGCGCACGCCGAGGGCGTCCTGAATGTCCTCGAAGGGCTTCTGCTGGCGCTCCATCTTCCCGTAGATCGACCACAGGGTCTTGCGCCGCTCGAGGATGCGGCACGGGATGTTCGCGCCCTCGAGCACCTTCTCGATGCCCGCGCGCGTGGCGGCGAGGTTCTTCTCGCTGCCGGCCAAGGTCGCCTCGACCTTCTTCGAGAGCTCGGCGTGCTCGTCGGGATGCAGGTACATGAACGCGAGGTCCTCGAGCTCGCCCTTGAGCTTGAACATGCCCAGGCGGTGCGCGAGCGGGGCGTAGAGGGCCATCGTCTCGGCCGCGATGCGCTCCTGCTTCTCGCGCTTGAGGAAGTTCAGCGTCTTCATGTTGTGCAGGCGGTCGGCCAGCTTCACCACGATGACGCGGATGTCCTGCGCGGTCGCGAGCAGCATCTTGCGCCAGTTCTCGGCCTGCGCCTCGTCGCGGGACTCGAACTTCAGCGCGTCGAGCTTGGTCACGCCCATGACGAGCATCGCGATCTCCTCGCCGAACTCGGCGCGCAGCTGCGCCTCGGTCGTCGAGGTGTCTTCGATCGTGTCGTGGAGCAGCCCCGCGCACACCGACGGCAGATCCATGCGCCACTCGATGAGCGACTCGGCGACCGCCGCGCAGTGCGTCAGGTAATGGTCGCCGGAGGCGCGCGACTGGTCCTTGTGCACCTTCTCCGCGAAGTCCCAGGCCAGCTCGAGGGCGATCGGGTCGACGTGCGGGGAGTACGACGTGAACTTCGCGAGCAGCGCGCTCTTCTCGATCAAGCCAGGGCCTCCGGGTCGGACGCGCGGGCGGCGCTCTGCAGCTCGTAAAGCCGGCGGTAGAGGCCGCCGGCCTTCATGAGGTCGGCGTGGGTGCCGCTCTCGGCCAGGCCGCCGGAGTTGAGCACGTAGATGAGGTCCGCCGGCGCGCCGCCGAGCAGGTCGTGGGTGATCGTCACGACCGTGCGCCCCGCGAAGGCCGCGTCCATGGCCGCGAGCACGTCGCGCCGGGACTTCGCGTCGAGATGCGACGTCGCCTCGTCGAGGACCACGAGCTCCGGATCCTTGAGCAGCACGCGCGCGATCGCGAGCTTCTGGCGCTGGCCGGTCGACAGAGAGAAGCCCCAGTCGCCGATCGTCGTCTGGTAGCCCTCGGGCAGGGCCGCGACGAAGCCGTCGGCGCCGGCCGCGCGCGCCGCGCGCTCGACCTCCGAGAGCGTGACGACCTTGCGGCCGATCGCGAGGTTCTGGAAGACGGTGTCGTTGAAGAGCATCGAGTCGGCCGCGACGAGGCCGGCGCGCGCGCGCAGCGACGAGGCGTCGAACTCGCGCGCGTCGGCGCCGTCGAAGGTCACTCGGCCCTCCGCCGGGTCGTGCAGGCGCAGCAGGAGCTTGGCCACCGTCGTCTTGCCGCAGCCGCTCGGGCCGACGATCGCCACGCGAGCGCCCTTCGGGATCTCGAGGTCGAGGCCGCGCAGGGCCCACGAGGAGGCCCCGGGGTATTTGAACCCGGCGCCCTCGAGCCGGATGACCTTCGAGAAGCCGGGGAAGGCGGGCTTGGCGCGCTTGGGAACGGCCGGCTTCTCCTCGAGCAGGCGGAACAGGCGCTCGGCCGAGGCCCAGGCGCGCTGTCCCTCGGCGTTGACGCGCGCGAGGTTCTTGATCGGGGCGTACGCGGCGAGCATCGCGCCGAGGAACGCGAAGAACGCGCCGGGCGTCATGCGGCCCGTGATGACCTCGCGCCCGCCGAACCAGATCACCGCGGCGACCATGACCGAGGCGCCGAGCTCGAGCAGGGGGTTCATGAGCGCGGTCGCGCGCAGGTAGCGCATCATCGGCTGGAAGAAGGACTCGTTCTCCTCCTGGAACTTCTCGGTGGCGCCCTCCTCGTAGTTGAACGCCTTGACGGTCAGCATGCCCTGCACGCTCTCCTGGAAGCGGTGGTGCAGCCGGTCGACGGCGATCTGCGACTGGCGGCTGGCGGCGCGCATCTTCTTCGAGAGGACGAGCAGGGCGGCCAGGGACAGCGGCGAGCACAGGATCGTCAGCAGCGCGAAGCGCCAGTCGAGCTTGAACAGCGAGGCGACGAGGAAGGCGACCGTCAGCGTGTCGCGGATGAGGTAGACGGGCAAGGTCGTCAGCGCGGACTGAGCGAGCGTCAGGTCGCCCGTCACGCGCGAGAGCACGTCGGCGCCCCGCAGGCCGGAGTAGAACTCGAGCGGCAGCAGGTGCAGATGGCGGAAGAGGTCCTCGCGGATCTCCTGGCTCACGCGCTGGCCGATCCAGCTCATCAGGTAGGACTGCACGTAGGAGGCGACGGCCTTCAGCGCGACGAGCAGGGGCACGCCCGCCACCGCGAGCGCCAGCATGCGCAGGTCCTTGGCGATGAACACCTCGTCGACGATCGGCTTGAGCAGCAGGATCGCCAGGCCGTTGAACGCCGAGACGCAGACCATCGCGGCGCAAGCCCACGCGAAGCGGCCCGCGTAGGGCTTGAGGTAGCGCAGCAGTCGTCTCCGGACGCTCAAACCGATGCCTCCTTCCGGACTCCCGCGAGGATCGAAGACGCGGCGCGGTCCGAGGCGCCGGGCCGTCCCAACGAGCGGCGCACCTTCAGCAGGTCGGCTCGCGCCGCCGCCGCGCGGGCCGGGTCGTCGAGGAAGGCCGAGGCCTCGACGAACACGCGCGCGGGCGTGGCCTCGCGCTGGATGAGCTCCGGGACGACCGTCCGGCCCGCGAGCAGGTTGGCCATCGCGATATGCTTGACCTTCACGATCGCGCGCGCGATCGCGTAGGTCGGCCAGGAGAGCTTGTAGACCACGACCATGGGGACGCCGAGCAGCGCGTTCTCGAGGGTCGCGGTGCCCGACGAGCACAGCGCCAGGTCGAGCATCGCCCGCTCCTTGTAGTCGTCCTCGCGCACGAGTTCGACGCCGTCGGGTAGGCGGCCGTAGGCGGCATCGGGCTGGTTGGCGGCGGCGAAGAGGCGCGCTTCCAGGTACGGATTCTTGAGCCTGAGAAGGCGGAAGGACTCCAGGAGGAGAGGCAGGTGGCGGCGGATCTCCGAGGAGCGGCTGCCCGGAAGAATGCCGACGAGATTCGTGTCCTCCCGGCGCGCCGGGGGCTCGGGGATCAGGTCGAGAAGCGGGTGGCCGACGAACTCCGCGGGCACGCCCGCGTCGCGGTAGACCTTCTCCTCGAACGGGAAGATCACGAGCATCTTGTCGACGAGGCGCTTGAGGACCTTCACCCGGCCGGGGCGCGAGGCCCAAACCTGGGGACTGACGTAATAATAGGCCGGGACACCGGCGGCGTTGGCGTAAGGCAGGATGCGCCGATTGAAGCCGTAGTAATCGACGCAGACCATCGCGTCGGGGCGGCGATCCGCGATGAACGCCTTGATGCGGCGGGCGAGCTTGAGCAGAAATCCGATCTTGAGCGCCGGCTCCCAGAATCCGGTGACGCCGCGCGAGGCGAGATCCTCGAGGAACTCGTCGGCCGCCGCGCGGCACATCGGCCCGCCGACGGCGGCGACGCGCGCCGACGGGTCCCGGCGCTTGAGCGCCGAGATGAGGTTCGAGGCGTGCAGGTCCCCGGAGGGGTCGCCGCAGACGACGAGGAAGAGCGGTCCCGCCATCAGCTCCTCAGGATGTCCTTGCCCACGTTCTTGGCGATCTTGCCGAGGTCCTGCGCCCACGGCGGAATCAGCGAGCGCGAGCCCGCGTGGCCCGACAGCTCGTAGCGGTCGAGCTCCTCGGAGATCTGCAGCGCGAGCTTCAGCGCCTCGACGCCGCGCTCGCCGCTCGGCCACGGCTTGCGGTTGTGGCGGATGCAGTCGAGGAAGTGCTGGTGCTCGTTGCGCAGCGGGTCGGTCGAGGAGAGCTTGGGGCTCAGGTACTCGACGTCCTTGAGGCTCTTGATCGTCGGCGACTTCTTCCGGTAGACCTTGAGGGAGGAGCTGCCGTAGTCGAGCGAGATATAGGAGTCCTTCTGGAACGCGCGCAGCTTGCGGCTCTTGCTGACCGAGATGCGCGACGCCGTGAGGTCGGCGACGCAGCCGGTCTTGAAGCGCACGCGCACGTTGGCGATGTCCTCGTGGCCGCCGAGCAGGTTCGCGCCGAGAGCCTCGATCGTGTCGACCTCGGAGCCGACGAGCGTCAGCAGGATGTCGAGGTCGTGGATCATGAGGTCCATGACGACGCCGATGTGGCTCATGCGGGGGTCGTAGGGTCCGAGGCGCTCGACGGTGATGTAGCGCGGGTCGCGGATGTGCTTGACGGCCTCGAGCACCGCCGGGTTGAAGCGCTCGATGTGGCCGACCTGCAGGACGAGGCCCTTCTCCTCCGACAGCGCGAGCAGTTCCTTGGCCTCCTCGACCGAGGAGGCCAGCGGCTTCTCGATGAGGCAGTGGGCCCCGGCGCCGAGGACGGCCTTGCCGACCTCGTAGTGCAGCGGCGTGGGAACCGCCACGATCACCGCGTCCACGCGGGACAGGACGTCTTTATAGTCGCGCACGGCCACCGTGTTCGACTGCCAGGCCGCGAGCTGCGCCTTCCACACGTTCGTGTCGCAGACGCCGACGAGCTCGACGCCCTCGGCCTTCGACAGCGCGCGCGCGTGGTGCGTGCCCATCTTGCCGGCGCCGACGACGGCGACGCGGATCTTGGATTGCGTCATGAAAGGGGTCCCTCCGGGGAAAGCCGGCGACGGCGATGCCGGCCGCGTCCGCCTCGCGCGCGAACGTCTCGCGGTCGAAGACGAGCGTCGAGCCGGCCTCGAGCGCGAGCGCCTTGACGCCGCACTCCTTGAACGTCTTCAGCGTGTCGAGCCCGACGACGGGCAGGTCGAAGCGGAAGTCTTGGCGCGGCTTGGCGACCTTCGCGACGACGAGGGCGGGTTCCTTGCCCTGCGAGCGCGCGAGCCCTGCCGCGCGCGCGACGCAGGCGTCGGTGCCCTCCATGCCCTCGACGGCGACGACCGCCCGGTCCTGCGCGACGACCGTCTGCCCGATGTCGAAGCCGGCGACGGCCTTGGCGGCGCGCCAGCCGAGCGAGGCGTCGGCGAGCTGCTCCTTCGTGAAGGCCGCCTTGGTCAGCGCGCCCTTCGGCGCGAGCAGGTGCTCCAAGTAATGCGCCGACGAAATAAACTCGAGGCCGTCCTTGGCGAACTCGTCGACGACCGCCTTGAGTATGGTGTCCGTGCGCTTGTCCTTGAGCCCGAGCAGGACCTTCGCCGCGCGCCAGTCCGGCATCACGCCGCCGAACAGCGAGACGTGCTGGACCTTGCCCGCCATGACGACCTGGCGCACGCCCTTGTCCTTGAGCGCCTTGATCGGCGCGTCGATCTGGCCGAGCTTGAACCAGGTCATAGCAGCAACGAGGGGCGCAAGCCCCTCATCGGTGACCCCGGGATGCCGAGCGCCACGACGGGCACGCCGCGGCGCCGCGCCTCCTCGGCGACGAGGAGCGGGAAGCGCCCGGAGCCCGCGACGAGGCCGAGAGGATCCATCAGGCGGCGGCTTCCTCCAGCTCGGTCGCGCCGACGGCGGGGCGCATGTAGCCGCGCTTGCCCGCGGACTCGATGAAGTCGATCCACTCCTGGACGATCGGGTCGACCTTGCCGCCTTCCTTGAGCTTGGCGAGGGCCTCGGCCTGCGTCAGACCGGAGAGGAAGAGGACCTTGTAGGCGTTCTTGAGCGCGGTCCGCGACTCGGGCGGCACGCCCGCGCGCTTGAGGCCGAGCATGTTGATGCCGCGGATGACGGCGCGGTCGCCCTGCGTGTTCGCGAACGGCAGCACGTCCTGGCCGTTCATCGAGCCGCCGCCGAGCATCGCCAGGCGGCCGATGCGGTTGTACTGGTGGATCGCGCACGCTCCGCCGAGGACGGCGCCGTCGCCGACGTGCACGTGCCCCGCGAGGAGCACGGCGTTGACGACGATGACGCCGTTGCCGACGTGGCAGTCGTGCGCGATGTGGGAGGCCGCCATGAAGAGGCAGTTCGAGCCGATCTTGGTCAGGCCGCCGCCCTGCGCGGTGCCGCGGTTCATCGTCACGGTCTCGCGGACGACGTTCTTGTCGCCCATCTCGAGGCGCGTCTTCTCGCCCGCGTACTTGAGGTCCTGGGGCGGGGTGCCGACGTAGCAGCCGGGGTGGAGGATGTTGTCGGCGCCGAGCGTCGCGTACTCGACGACGGCGTGCGCGCCGACCTTCGTGCGCGGGCCGATCACGGTCTCCGGGCCGATGATCGCGCCGGGCCCGATCTCGGCGGTGGGGTCGATCTTCGCGGAGGGATCGACGACGGCGCTGGGGTGGATCGCCATGGGATCAGGCCGCCTTGTCGACCAGGGCGAAGGTCATCGTCGCTTCCGCGGCGAGCTTGCCGTCGACGTACGCCTCTCCCTTGAACTTGCCGGCGCGGCCGAGGCGGAGAATCTCGATGTGGTGCTTGAGCACGGAGCCGGGAAGCACGGGCACGCGGAACTTGGCCTCGTCGATGCCCATGAAGAAGGCGATCTTGTTCTCGAAGCCGCCCTTCGACAGCAGCATCGCGCACGCCGTC
Organism: Elusimicrobiota bacterium; assembly: GCA_023213235.1. Taxonomy (GTDB): domain Bacteria; phylum Elusimicrobiota; class Elusimicrobia; order UBA1565; family UBA9628; genus GWA2-66-18. The sequence continues at coordinate 3,663,857 of CP096137.1, forward strand.
TGCGCCATCGACTCGACGATCAGCACGCCGGGCATCACGGGCTGGCCCGGGAAGTGGCCCTCGAAGAAATGCTCGTTGGCGGTCACCATCTTGGTGCCGATGCAATACTTGTCCTCGACGAGGACGTCGATGCGATCGACGAGCAGGAGCGGATAGCGATGCGGGATCGCCTTTTTGACGCCGTTGATGTCCAGCGAGCGGATCGGCGCGGCCGCGAAGGGGTTGGTGGCGGGAGTGGTCTCGGTCGTCATTTACTTGGCCTCCAGGGCGGGGGTCTTGGGCTTGCGCAGCTTCTTGGCCGCGCCGTCGAGCAGCTTGGCGAACTCGACGTTGTGCGCGTGGCCGAGGCGCTCGGCCTCGATCTTCATCTTGAACAGCGGGCGGCCGATGAGCGTCAGGTCGCCGATGAGGTCCAGCATCTTGTGGCGGACGAACTCGTCGGGGAAGCGCAGCCCCTCCTCGTTCGTGTGGAAGCGGTCCTTGCCGATGACGATCGCGTTTTCGAGCGACCCGCCCTGGGCGAGGCCCTGGGACTTGAGGTACGCGACCTCGTGCTCGAAGCAGAACGTGCGCGCGCGCGCGACCTCGGCGAGGTAGCTCTCGCGCTCGACCGTCATCGAGAGCGTCATCTTGGGCATCAGCGGGTGGTCGTGGATCAAGGTCGCGACGACCTCGAACTTGTCGGACGGGGTCGCGCGGTAGCGCGCGCCGTCCTTGGCGGTGTACACGACCTCGTGCGGCAGGTGCAGCCAGCGCTTCGGCGCGTCGAGGGGCTTCAAGCCCGCGCGGATCAGCGCGTCGATGAAGGGCAGCGCCGAGCCGTCCATGATCGGCGGCTCGTTGGCCGTGACCAGGATGTCGAGGTTGTCGATGCCGAGGCCCGTGCAGGCCGAGAGCACGTGCTCGACCGTGTGGACCTTCGCGTCGCCGAGACCGAGGTTCGTGCCGCGCACCGTCGTCAGCACGAACTCCAGGCGCGCCGGGATCATCGGCGTGCCGGCGAGGTCCGCGCGGAAGAAGCGGATGCCGGTGTTGGCCGGCGCGGGGCGGAACGTGATCTTGGACTTGTTGCCGGTGTGGAGGCCGACGCCTTCGAGGTCGACTTCCTTACCGATCGTCGTCTGCAGCGGGTTGTCGTTCATCATATCGTGTTTTTCTTCTCCAGCTCCTTGACCTTGTCGAAGAGCTCCGGCAGGCGCGAGAACAGCGCCTGCAGCTTGAAGGCCTCGCGGTGGGGCCGCCCGGGCGAGCCGAACAGGACCGTCTTCGCGGGCACGTCGCTCATCACGCCCGTCTGCGCGGTGATGATCGCGCCGTCGCCGATCGTCAGGTGGCCGGCGACGCCGGCCTGGCCCGCGAGGATGACGTTGTTGCCGACGATCGTCGAGCCGGCGATGCCCGTCTGAGAGACGATCACGCAGTCGCGGCCGACGCGCACGTTGTGGCCGATCTGGACGAGGTTGTCGATGTGGGTGCCCGCTCCGATCACCGTCGAGCCGACGGCGCCCCGGTCGATCGTGACGTTCGCGCCGATCTCGCAGCCGGCCTCGACGACGACGTTCCCGATCTGGGGGATCTTCGTGTGCTTGCCCGTCTTCTTGTCGGTCAGGAAGCCGAAGCCGTCGGAGCCGATGACCGTGCCGGGGTGGATGATCACCCCGTCGCCGACGACGCAGTCGTCGCGGACGACGACGCGAGGGTAGATCAGGCAGTTGCGGCCGATCTTGGCGTTCGGGCCGATGTAAACCTGGGTCATGATGACCGTGTTCTCGCCGATCGCCGCGCCGCGCTCGACGACGCTGAAGTCGCCGATCGACACGTTCGGGCCGAGCGCCGCCTTGCCGTGGATCGTCGCCTTCGCGCTGTGCGTCGGCAGTATCTTCGGACGCGAGGCCTCGTCGATCAGGCGGACGAGGAAGGCGAAGGCCGCGCGCGGCTCGGCGACGACGACCTTGGCTTTGGCCGCCGTCGGCGTGTCCTTGGTCTCGGGGAAACGAACAGCAGGCCCGCCTGGGACGCGACGGCGGCCGAGGCGTACTTCGGATTCTCGAGAAACGCGGCGTGCTCGGTCCGCGCCTCGGCGATCTCGGCGACGCCGAAGATCGCGTGGTCGAAGGAGCCGAGGGCCTCGCCGCCGACGAGAGCGGCGATCTGGGAGACGGTCAGGGGCTGGGGCAAAGTCTTCATATCTCTATTATTGGGCGGGGACCGCGCCCCGCAGCTGCCGAAGGACCTTGTCCGTCAGGTCCACGGCGGGATGGCCGTACAGCGTCGCCGACTTCTCGACGACGACGCTGACGCCCTCGCGCTTGGCGACCTCGGAGATCGCCCGGTACAGGCGCGCGAGCACCTGGTCGGTCTTGCGGCCCTCGGCGTCGAGCAGAGAGCGTTCCGCGCCGAGGCGCTCCTTGTCGAGCTCGGACTGGACCCGGTCGATCTCCGACTGCTTGCCGACGATCTGGCCGTCGAGCTCGAGCAGGCGCTGCGCGACCGTCGGGCCCGCGGGTGCCGGCGGCGGCGGGGGAACGGGCTCGGGCAGGGGCGCCGGCTTCGCGGGCTCGGCCGGCTTGACCTCGGCCGCGATGACGGGCGGGGGCTCGGTCTTGAGCACCGGCGCGACCGGCTCCGGAGCCGGCGCGGGAACGGGGGCGGGCGCGGGAACCGGCTCCGCGACGGGCGCCGCCGACTTCGTCGGGTTCAGCGGCGAGGCGCCCGGGCGCTCCAGGTTCAGGGGCCCGTCGGTGAGGCCGGGGAGGTTGATCATCAGCGGCGCGGGCTCGGCGCGGGCGGGAGGCTCGGGCGTCCCGAGCGGCGGCGCCGCCGGGGAGCGGCCGTCACGGGCGCGGGCTCGGGGGCGGCGGGCTTGGGCGCCGGCTTCGGGGGCTCGACCGGCTTCGGCGCGGGCGTCGGCGCCAGCGGCTTGGCGGGCAGGGGCAAGGCGACGGGCTCGGGCTTCGGCGCGGGAGCGGAGGGCGCGACGGTCGCCGTCGGCGTGGACTTGGCGAGCTCCTCGCGCTCGATCCTCAGCGTCGAGAGCTCCTGGCGCAGCTTGAGAAGCTCGGCCTTGCGGCCGTTGACGCGCTCCTCGGCCTGGCGCACGAGCTCCTCGAGACCCTCGCGGGCGCGGGTCGCGTCGGGGCTGGCCTTGAACAGACGCTGCATGTCGACGTAGCCGACGCTGCCGCGCTCGGCTCGGTTCTCCTCGAGCGACAGCTCGATGGCCCGCGCGGGCAGCGAGGAGGAGGCCAGGACGGCGCACAGCGTCAGTCGAGTAATCATCAGAATAAGGGCCCCAGGCCGAAGTTGATTTGGTACAGGCGCTCGCCGGTGCGGTGGTTGAGTCCGTAGCCGTAGTCGAGGCGGATCGGGAAGGCGGGCGTCACGAAGCGCAGGCCGAAGCCGACGTCGCTCTTGAGGTCGCGCTCGCCGGAGCCGACGCGCGCGGAAAAGTCCTTCGCCCGGTCCCACGAGCCGCCGATGTCGCCGAAGACCACGAACTTGACGATCGTCTTCTTGCGCTCGCGCGCGAGAGGGAAGCCGAATTCCACGTTCGCGACGCTGTAGAGCTTGCCGCCCTGGCGGAAGCCCGCCTCGCCGGTGGGCTGGTAGCCGCGCAGCGAATCCTGTCCGCCGATGAAGAAGCGGTCCTGCACGGGGACGAATTTCGTCTCGCTGAATTGCGTCACGTAGCCGCCGCGGTGGTAGGCCGAGAGCACGAAGGGCCAGTCGCCGACCGTGAACAGGGTCTTGTGCGCCTGATTGGTGATCGTCGGCTTGAAGTAGTGGATGTTGCCCTGCAGCGGGCCGCCGGACAGCAGCAGGCCGATGCCGTGGCGCGTGCCCCGCGCGGGGTCCCAGATGCTGTCGCGCGTGTCGCGCGAGAACTCCGCGCCGAGCGAGGATTGGATGCTCGTTCCCTCGGGCAGCACGGCCTTGAACTGGTCCTGCACGTTCTGGATCGAGATGCGCGCCAGGCCGTAGGTCAGGTTCAGCTGGTACTTGTCCTCCTCGAACCGGGGCCCCAGGCGGATGCTGCCGCCGGTGCGGCGCTCGACGTAGGCCGACAGCGAGGTGTCGAACGGGTTGATGCGGCGCGTGTTGTAGACGTCGAAGCCGAGGCTCGTCGGGCTGTCGCCCAGCCACGGCGTCGTCCAGCTCACGGAGTAGTCCTGAACCCGGCGGCCGAACGACCACTGGATCGACGCGCGCTGCGCGCGCTGGAAGAGGTTGAGGTGCTGCAGAGACAGGGTGCCGATGAGGCCGTCGACGGAGGAGTAGGCGGCGCCCGCCGTCAGCACGCCCGGCTTGCCCTCGGCGACGTCGAAGGTCAAGTCGACCTTGTCCTGGTCCGACGGAGACGGCTGGATGTCGAGGTCGACGTCGTCGATGAAGCCGAGGTTGCGGATCTTCTCGATGGAGCGCCGCACGCGCGACGAGCGGAAGATTTCGCCGTTCTTGAGCACGATTTCCCGGCGCAGCACGAAGGTCTTCGTCGCCTTGTTGCCCTCGACGTCGACGTGCCCGACGTAGGAGATCGGGCCCTCGACGATCTCGTAGCGGACGTTCATGCGGTCGGCGGCGGCGTCGAACGTCTTGACGGGATTGATGCGGGTGCGCAGGCGGCCGCGGTCGGAGTACAGCTCCTGGACGGCCCGGATCGTCTCCTCGAACTTCTCCTGGCTGAACACCTTGCCGGGGCGGTACTCGACGACCTTCGCGAGCTCCGTCGACGTGTAGATCAGGTTGCCCGTGAACTCCGTCGTGCCGAAGCGGTAGGAGCGGCCCTCGGTCACCCCGAGGGCGATCGAGATGCGCGTCTTGTCCGCGGAGAGCGTGACGAGCGGCGTGGAGATCTCGACGTCGAGGAAGCCGTGGTTCTTGTAGTGCGCCTCCACCTTGCGCAGGTCGTCGGAGAGCTCCTTGGCGAAGTAGACCTTCTTGCGCCGGTTCTTCATCAGCTTGTAGAGCACCTTCGGCTTGAAGGCCTTGACCCCGGCGATCTCGACGAGGTCGATGCGGGACTTGGCGCCCTCGGAGACCTTGAAGACGAGCTCGACGCTGGCCGTCGTCGTGTCCGTGCGCACGTCGGGCTCGATCGCGGCGTCGAGGAAGCCTTTTTCCCGGTACTTCGCGACGACCTTCTCGCGGTCCTCGTCGAGCTTCGTGCGGTCGAACGGGTCCTTGGCCTTCTGGGTCAGCAGGTCGGCCAGGGCGCCGCGCGAGAGCTTCTTGTTGCCCTCGAAGACGATCTTCTTGATCGTGGGCTTCTCGCGCACGATGAAGTTGAGCACGACCTGCTTGTCGACGCCGGCGATCTTGCGGAAATGTTCGGGGACCGCCTTCTCCGTCATCGACAGCTCGGCGCCGACGCGCTGGTAGAGGCCGAGGCCGCGCAGCGCCTCGAGGTCCTTGTCGAGGCCGGCGCGGTCGTAGAGGTCGCCCTTGCGGACCTTGATCGCCCCGCGGACCGTCGAGAGCTTGGTGTTCTGCAGTCCGTCGGCCTTGATCTCGGCGATGACCCAAGGCGGGGTGTCGGCGGGGTCCTTGGCCGCGGGAACGGGGGCGGGCTCGGGGACGGGGGCGTAGTCGGTCGCCAACCCCGGCAAGGAGGAGGAGGACGGCGCGACCTCGGCGACCGTCGGGGTCGACGGCGCCGGAGACTCGACCGAAGGGGTCGAGATCACGGGCGCGTCCGGGCTCGGCATCGTCTCGGTGGACGACGTCTGTCCCCAGGCGTCGGGGCAAAGCACGGCCGCGGCGAGAATGCTCATAAGGAAGCTTTTCATCGGAAACTCGAGTATACAAAATAGCCCGCCGGGCCCGGTGGAAAAGAAATCGGGCCCCGTAGGGGCCCGATAAATACATAAAAAATAAGACTATTTTTCTATTTACGCGGCTTGTCGACGGTCAGCCAAACGCGCGCGCCGGCGGGGGTTTCTTCGCCCGTGATGGTCGGGGTCTGCTCGACGTTTTGGAGCTTCGCGGTGCGTTCGACCGCAGGGCGGGCATAAGCGAACGCCTCTTTGGTCGTGATCCTGCCATCGCCGTCCGCGTCGGCGGCGCCGTGAAGCCCGGCAAGCAGTTGATAGGTCAGGAGCCCGTGGCGCGCTTCGTGATCGCTCGCACTCACCTGCGAGCCGGAAGCGGCCGCGAGCACGGCGGCATTCGCGGGTCCGGGCGTCTTCATCACGGCGACGAGCGGGCGCGTGCCCTTGGCGATCAACGAGCGTTCGCCTTGCCCGGAGAAGCAGGCGTCGAGCACGACGGTCACGTCCTTCGTCGGCAGCTTGGCGAGCGCGGCGTAGAGCCGGGCGACGGGGTAGGCCGATTCATCGAGATAGGCGGGATCCGCCTCGTACGGCATAAGGAAGCCCTCGCCTGTCGTCGGGTTGGGGGCGCCGTGGCCAGCGTAGTAGACGAACACGCGCGACTTCGGGCCGACGCGGTTCTTGAGCCAGGGGCCGAAGTGCTTGTCGAAGTCGACTTTGCCCGCCTCGGCGTCGGTCAGGACTGCGACGTTTCTCAAGTCGTAGCCCATGCGCGCCAGGTAGGCGGCGACGGTTCGCGCGTCGCGGGCGGCGTAATCGACGACGGGAACGCCCGCCGACCGGTACTTCTCGACGCCGATGACGACCGCGAAGGCGTCGTTGTCGATCTTCGCGCTTCCGGGGGCGGCACGTCGACGTCGAGCTTCGGCGCGGCCGCGACGGCGGCTGGCGCCGCGGGCGCGGCGTCAAGTTCGATGACAAGCGTCTTGGTGATCAGCGTGTCATTCGGCCCATTCTCGCTCCGGTCGACGAGCAGGCGGTTGCCGCCGGCACGGAAGTTGTGGATATTCTTGAACTCGGGGCCCATGCCGACGGCGACGAGCTTCTCCGTGCGCGGGTTCCAGATCTGCAGGACATGGGAGCCGGCCGGATCGATAAAGTCGCCGGCGATGAGCCCCCCGGCACCTCGGTCCAGATGCTGTTCAAGACCCATTTCTCCGGGTTCTTCGCCTTGAAGGCGATCAGGCGGCGGCCGGTCTCGGCGTCCCAAACCTTGTAGCCGCTAGCTCCGTCGTAAGTGCTCGTTGCCGTCTTGCCGTCCTTTGTCAGGCTTGGGTAATCGGACTTTTTACACTCCTCGAGGTAGGCGGCCGTCTTGCCGCCGCGGAGAACACGACAACTCTGCTCGTCGGTCGCGATGCCGTCTCCAATCTTCTCGGACGGGGGATACGTCTTTTCGCCGTCGCGGCTCTCGTAGACCTTTCGGCCCGTGAGATCGAAGGCGAGCACGATCCAGGAGCGGTTGAAGTTCTTGTCCTGGTTGCCGGAGACGGAGACGATGCCGTGAATGGTCGCCTCGGGGCGATCGGCGAGGATCAAGGTTCGCCCGTAGTCGGTGAAGGCTCCGGGGCAATAGGTCTGGAGGCCATAGCTTCCGCAGCCGCCTTCGCCGGACCAGAGCTTGATGGGGGCGGCACCATCGAGCGGAGCCAGGTACGTGGCGTGCTCGGCCTTCCTCCAGTATTCCGAGTTTCGGTCGTTCACGTCGTAGGAGGGGTTGTAGAACCAATGCTTAACCGTCGCCATGACGAGCCCGAGGTCGGCGCGAATCGAGTGGACCGTGATCGCGATCGCATCCTTCTCGTGCTTGCGCTCGAACGTCGGCAAGTCGACGTGCCCCATCTGGCGGCCCGTCGCGAGGGACCATAAGTTGATCGACGACTCGGTTGGGGTCGCGAGCAAGGTGAACGCTTCGTCGTGGACTCCTTTATTCATAACGCGCGCGGGCTTGAGGGCGGCGGGGGAATCGGCGGCGGCGGCGGCGAGGACGAAGAGCAGCAGCGGGAGAAGGGTCATAGTCATACCCTACAAAACGGAGGGGCCCGCGTCATGGTATTGCGCCGCGATACATTCCCTGGCATACTTGGATTCAATGAAGAAGCCCTTCGCTTTCGCGGCCGTGCTCGCGCGCGTACGCCGCGAGCGCGGCTATCCGAACCCGCATTCGTTCTACAAGGGCTGCGGCGGGCGAAGGGCCTTCGATCTGTCGTTCGTGAACTACCTGGCGCTCGAGAAAGGGCGAAGCCTCCCCAAGCCGCGCCGCCTCGAGGCGATCGTCGGCGCGCTGGGCCTGCCGGAGAGCTCGCCGCTACGGCGCGAGCTCGTACGGTCCTATCTTGTCTCCTTGCTCGGCACGGACGCCCTGTTGCGTATCCTCGAAGCCCCGCCCGCGCCGGCGGGCGAGTCCGCCTCCGACGAGGCCTCCCGCCAGGCCCAGCGCCAGCGCGCGGCGACGATGGACCTCATGCAGTGGCGCGTCCTGGCCACCGACCCGGACGCCTACCGCGTGCACGTCTTCCTCGTGAACACGCCGGAATGGTCGAGCGACGCCGAGATCGCGGCGGCCGTCGGCCTGCCCGCGGCCAAGGCGCGGTCCGTCCTCAAGAAGCTCGCCGCCGCGCGCATCGTCGAGGCCGGCGGCGGACGCGCGCGCAGCCCGTTCGCCTACAAGTTCCTGCAGACCTTGCCCCTGACGCCCGCGACTTCCTCTCTGAAGGCCCCGATCCTCAAGACGCGCGAGGGCTTCGCGGGCCCGGACGCCAAGCTGCTCAAGCGCGTCAACGTGACGACGCGCTTCGCCGCGGCGAACCTCGAGCGCTACTTCCAGCGCCTGCAGGACGCGGTGTGGCTCTCCGGCGTCTACGGAGACGCCGAGAAGACGCCGGACTCCGACGTCTGCTTCGTCGACGCGCGGATCTTCAAGGTCTTCGACTGAAGTAGCGCGTCATCGCCCCCGAAAGGGCGGAGCCGGCGATGAGCCCGCCCCGACGGCGCAGCAGCGAGGCGGCCACGAGGACGAAAGGCGCGATGATCGTCAGCGTCAGCCCGATGGCGATGGCGGCCGCCAAGACCGGCGGCAGCGACTTGAGAAAGACGCCGACCGGAAGCGCGCTCAGCAGCAAGGCGGCCGCGAACCCGGCGAGCATCGCCTTCAAGTCCCGGCGAAGAGAGCGCACCTCGGAAACGTGGCGGGCGGCCAGCAATTCGTTCCACGAGGGAAGCCCGCGGCCTCCGGCTGCGACGGCGCCGAGGATCTTCGCCTTGAGGGTCCACGCGCCGGCCCCGTCGTAGGCGTCCACGTAGAATCTCTCGACGGCGCGCACGTCGCCGGCCGTCGGCTGCTTCCGCGCGAATCGCCGCGACGCGAGAGCGAGGCGCTCGCCGTACGCCGCGGGGGCGCCCGCGCGCTCCGCCTCGATGATCGTGTTGAGGGCGGCGACCGTCCAGCGCGAGGAGCCGATGAGGCCCTTCTCCTGGGCGTCGTCGAGCGACGCGCGCAGAAGCGCGGCCTCCGCGGCGCTCCAAGGCCCCGCGGGCATGAGCGCCAAGGCCTCCAGGCGGACGTCGAGCGCGGCCTCGGGAGTCGCGTACGCGCGCTCGGGCGAGTCGCCGCCCGTCGTCCACACGGTCCGGCCGCCGTCGTCCTCGGCGCGAAGCAGATTCTTCCCCGCGAAGGCCCCTGCCGCGATCTTGCCCGGCAGATCCTCCAGGAACTCGCGCCGCGCCTCCTCGCGCGCCGCCTCGAACTTCCTCACGCGTTCCTCGAGGATGCCCAGGCCTTCCATCGTGCGGTCGTTCAGGTAGAGGCTCGTCTCGCGCGCTTGCCGGGCGTCTCGCGCGACGTCCGCGTAGGCGGAGCGCCCGATCCCCTTGTGCGTGTCCTGCACGACCGACCAGACCTTCATCGCGAGGCGATCCTCGGTAAGGCTCGCCGCGTTGCGCAGGATCGTCTCCTTGAACTCGAGCGGCATCGCGGCGAAGCCCTCCGGGTCCACCGACGCCTCCGCCAGCGTCTCGGCGAGCGGATTGAGCAACTCCGGATTCTTGAGCAAGGGAAGGCGCCCCTCGCCGTCGGGAGCGGTCAGGCGCGGCAGCGAGACGCTGTCCATGCGGGCGATCCCGGCGGCGCCGAGCTCGCTCGTGTAGGCGGCGAGAGGCCCGGACCAAGCCAGGGCGGCGGCCGAAGGCGCGACGCGCACCTGGGCGGCGGCGTGGACGGCGACGAGAAGCGGCAGCGCGGCGGCTAATAGTTTCATTTCTTCTCCTGGAAGTGGCGGCCCATCAGGCGGTGAAGCTCGGAGCCGGCGGGGATCTGCGCCCGCGTGCGCCGGAAGCTGGCCCACAGCATCACGGCCGGGGCAACGGCGGTCGAAGCGAGCGCCCAAGCCGGCAGAGCGGCGAATTCGGAGGCGATCAGAGCGAGCAGGAGCGGAAGAACGGCCAGAATCCAGCGTCGGCCGCCGATCACGCCGATCCGCTCCATGCGCGCGGCGATCTCGTCGCGCTTTTCCTGGAGCAGGGGCCACGACGGAAACGTCTTCGAGCCGGTCCAGGCGCCCGCCAGCACGTGAGCCTTCTCCCGCCAGCCGCGCGCCGCCGTCAGGGCTCCTTCATAGTGGGCCTCGACGCGCTCGACGTCGAGGAGGCCGCCTCTCCCGGCGAGCAGCCGCCGCGCGGAGCGTCCGACGCTCCCGTCGATCTGGTTCTGGACGGCCGCGTGCCTGGCGCGGGCGCGCTCGAGCAGTTCCTTGGCCCGCTTCAGCTCGGCCGGGGACTCGAGGCGTCCGAGCCGCAGAGCCTGCTCGGCGGCGGCGCCGATGCGCCTGTCCTGCCGCACGGTCCACGGTCCCGGCGGCAGCGACTCGATCGAGGCGACGCGCGACTCGAGCACGCCGAGGACGCCCCCGTGCGCCTCGTCGGGATCGCCGTCGGCGCCGCGCCAGACGGTGTCGCCTCCGCGCGTCGCGGCGACGAGGGGCTCGGGGCCGCCGGGCTTCTCTTCGGCGAGTATCCGAGGAAGATCGTCGTAGAACGCGCTCAGCGCCTTCACGCGCGCGGCGCGCTGGCGGGCGACGGATGTCTCGACGATCTCGAGCGCCGCCGCGGCTCCGGGGCCCAGGTAAATCGCGCGCTCGCGCAGGTCGCGCGCGGAGGCGTCGATGCGCTCCAGCGCCTCGGGGCTCTCCGCATCCGCGCGCGAGAGCCCCGCCAGCCGGGAGGCCTCGGAGGCCGCGCGCCGCTCGACGGCCTTCGCCGCCTCGGACAGAACCCCGAGGCGCGCCGCGAGCCATAAAGAGGAGAACTTCTCCGGCGTCAATCCCCGAAACTCGAGCTCGGCCGCGATCGGCGCGACGAGGGCGGGATTCGTGAAGACGGGGACGGTTTCGTCGGCGGCCGGCGTCAGCAGGCGCGGCAGGCTGACGCTGCCGAGCGCCTCGATCTTGACGAGGCCGGCGGCTCCGCCGGCGATTCCGATCGCGCTCGACCAGGCGGCGGGGGCGGGGGAGACGCGGATCTGAGCCGAGGAGGATGAGGCGAGGAGAAGTGCGGCGAGGGCGTATTTATGCATGCCCTCAGTGTAGCGTCCGCCGAGGCGCTCTTCCTGGGGCGGTGGGCCCCGCCCGGAGCCGATTAAGGCTTATTCGCGGCGCATGAACGAACCGTGCGCGAAGTATCGCAGCACGATACCTGCATCTTCAGCGCCCGGGGGCGATGGTGCGCATCGACTTGAGCCAGGCGCGCAGGGCGGCTTCATCGGGGAGGACGGCGTTGGCGCGATAGATGCGGTCGCCGACCTGCAGATAGCCCACGGCGGTCCGTGTCCGCGGAGAGGCGTAGTTCTTCGGATCGAGCCCCTGCCGCCTCAACTCGTGCGCGTCTCGCGGCCGCGAGACGCGGTAGGCCAAACGCGCCCCGCCCGCGAGCGCGAGCTCCTCGGGCTTGCCGGTGATCTCGATCGACAACGAGGAGCCGCGCCGGCCGTAAGCCGCGCACGCGTCCCACGAGTCGAGGTAGGCGCGCGCCGTGCGGCGCGCGGCGGGAAAGGCGGTCCCGTGGCAGGAGCCGGGGTGGGCGGTCTCCGTCTCGATATTGGCCGAGAAATCGACGAAGAACCGCCCCACCGAGCCGAAACCGGCTCCGGTCCGCAAACGGCTGAAGGGATACCCGGCCGGAGGCACCAGGCTGAACGCCCCGTCCGGCGAGGAAACCCGGACGGGAGCCGGCGCCGGCCACGCGGCCGGCGCCAGCAGCACCGTCAAAAACGCCGCGAACGCGCGGCGCTTCAGCGCGCGGCCTTGGCGAGCTTGCTCTTCTTCGCGGCCGGCTTCGGCGCCGGCGCGGCGGAGGCGGTCTTGCTCGGGTCGTAGTAGTCGAGGCCCGAGTGGTCGAGCACTTCCTCGCCCATGAGCACGCGCAGCGTGTTCTTGAGCTTGAGGTGCTGGATGAAGATGTCGTGCTCGGGCTTCAAGTCCTCGCGGCACTGCGGGCTCTTGAAGTAGAACGAGAGCCACTCCTGGATTCCCTTGAGCCCCGCGCGCTTGGCGAGGTCGAGGAAGAGGACGAGGTCCAAGCACAGCGGCGCCGCGAGAATGGAGTCGCGGCAGAGGAAGTTCACCTTGATCTGCATCGGCATGTCGAGCCAGCCGCGGATGTCGATGTTGTCCCAACCTTCCTTCGCGTCGCCGCGGGGAGGGTAGTAGTCGATGCGGACCTTGTGGTGGAACTTGCCGTAGAGCTCGGGGTAGGACTCGGGCTCGAGGATGGTGTCGAGGACCGACATCTTCGACTTCTCCTTCGTCTTGAAGCTGCCCGGGTCGTCGAGCACCTCGCCGTCGCGGTTGCCGAGGATGTTCGTCGAGTACCAGCCCGAGAGGGCGAGCATGCGCGCCTTGAACATCGGCGCGAGCGTCGTCTTCATCAGCGTCTGGCCGGTCTTGAAGTCCTTGCCGCAGATCGGCGACTGCGTCTGCTCGGCCAGGTCGACGAGCGCCGGGATGTCGGCGGAGAGGTTCGGCGCGCCGTTGCCGTAGGCCACGCCCGTCTTGATCGCCGCGTACGCGTAGATCATCGACGGCGGGATCGCCGGGTCGGAATCCTTGAGCCCCTTCTCGAAGGACTCGATGTCCTCGTGGCAGGCCGCGTCGGCGGGCAGGCGCTCGGTCGAGCCGCACCAGAGCATGACGACGCGGTCGCAGCCGTTCTTCTTCTTGAAGGTCTCGATGTCGGCGATGACCTGATTGGCGAGGTCCATCTTGGACTTCCCCTTCTTGCCGTGCGTCGGCGTCAGGTTCTTGATGTAGTTCGCGTCCGTGACGGAGGTCATCGGCTTGATCGCCTCGAGCTCCTTCTTGACGGGGGCGAGCTGCGCCTCGGTGAGCACGCCGGCCTTGATGGCGGCCGTGTACATGTCGTCGGGGAAGAGGTCCCAGCCGCCGAACACGAGCTGCTCGAGGGAGGCCAGCGGCACGAAGTCCTTGATCAGCGGAGAGCGGTTCTCGTAGCGCTTGCCCAGGCGGATGCGCTGGAGCTGCGTGACCGAGCCGATCGGGCTGCCGAGGCCCTTCTTCGTCAGCTCCACGCCGGCGATGAAGGTGCTGGTGACGGCACCCATGCCCGGCAACAGAACGCCGAGCTTGCCCTTAGCGGGCAGGATGCGGTTGTCGTGCTTGTTCATTGTGATTGACTCTCCTGAGGTACAGCATGATCGCGAAATAGAGGACGCCGCCGATCGCGGCGGCCCAGAGGAACTCGTACACCATGTCGACGAAAGCGAGGACGACGAGCAGGTAGATGAAGTCGCGCTGAGCCAGCGAGTTCTCGAGGCGCGAGAGCTTGGTCTCGAGGCCGTCTCCGGCCGTTTCGTCGACGACGCCGGCCTCGGGCCCCTGGGCGCCGGCGGCGCGGCGCGCGCGGCGGTGAGCCCATGCCGTCCAGGCCGAGGCGATCACGGCCGCGTCGGCGATCGCGGCGAGGAGAATCGTGTGCTCGTGGCCGTCGCGCCAGAAGCCGACGCCGAGGCAGGTGAAGAGGGCGAGATGGACGAGGTTGTCGCCCCAGAAGTCGAGGTCGGAGCCGAAGGCGCTCTCCTGGAAGCGCACGCGCGCGAGCTCGCCGTCGCAGCCGTCGAGCACGGAGTGCAGCCAGACGAGCAGCGCGCCCGCCACGTAGGCCAGGCGCGTGTCCCCGAGGAAGAAGGACGCTCCGGCGAGGCCGATGCACGTGCTGAACACGGTCATCTGGTTCGGCGTCACGGTCGTGTTGAGAAGCGAGCGGCTGACGGCCAGCGAGAGATGGCGGTCGAAGTGGCGCGCCATGAAGCCGTCCTGGGGCTTGGGGCCGGAGACCATGAGCCAGTCCACGATCGGACCCTGGGAGAGCGGCGCCTCGAGGCGTTTGTACGAGCCGTCGGGCAGCGGCAGCTTGCGGCGCGAGATCGTGTCCTCGCGGCGCAGCACGACCTGCACGACGCCGAGCCCCGCGGCGTCCTCGTAGGCGATCGACTCGGGGTAGGACTGGCGCGCGACGTGCGCGAGCGTGTCGGCGCGCAGGAAGTGGTCGCTCGAGACGCCGAGGTACGGCGGCTCGCAGCCGGAGGCGCCGGTGCCGGCGTCGACCCAGGTGATCTCGAGCGAGGCCGGCAGGCGCAGGCTCGACAGGACGCCCGCGTCCGGCCGGGGCGAGGCGACGAAGCAGGACTTCAGGCCCGCGCGCGCGATCGTGAACAGCTGCCGCTCGAGCACGGACAGGCCGCCGACGCGCTGCCAGAGCAGCTTCGGGTGCGCGACCCAGAGGATCGAGCGCTCGAACGTGGGCGGCGAGCTAGGCACGGGAGGCCTCCCGGGCGCCGTACGCCTCGCGGATCGAGCGCAGGCAGAACTCGGCCTCGGCGAGGCTCGCGCCGCGGCCGCGCCCGTCGCACTCGGCCTCGAAGGACGGCCACATCGCCGCGAGCCAGTCCGGGTGCGCGGAGCCGCCGGAGAGCTTTTCGGGGAAGCGCGTCGTCTCCTCGGCGCCGCCCTCCTTGACCGTCAGGGAGTCGTCGCGCAGCTCGGCGGTCCCGCGCTCGCCCGCGACGAACGCGGAGTTGGAGCGCTCGCCGGCGCGCCAGGAGAGGTGGATCGTGCCCGAGGCGCCGGGCGCCTTGAGCAGGACGGTGGCGACCTCGTCGACGGCGCCGGCGGGGCGCAGCACGGTCTGCGCTACGTCGAGCTCGTCGCCGAGCAGCCGGCGCATCAGGTAGAGGTTGTGCCAGCCGTGGTCGACGAGGATGCCTCCGCCGGAGATCGCGGGGTCCTTGCGCCAGTCGCCGGGAAGCGCGGAGACGGAGGGCTTGGTCCGCAGCACGCGGATTTCGGCGTGGCGGATCGGGCCGAGCCTTCCAGACCCCGCTACATCAAGGAGTTTCGCCCATTGGGGCGAGAACGCCCAGTTGTTGATGGAATACACGCACAAGCCGCGGCCGACGGACTCGGAACGGATAACGGCAAAAGCTTCGGGATCCAACGTCAGGGGCTTCTCGCAGAGAACATGAAGGCCGGCGCGCAGGGAAGCAAGCACGGCATCGGCGTGGAACTTGGGGGAGAACAAACGACCACGGCATCCAACGACTTTTCTTGAGAGAGCAATTCCGCCAAGGACTCGTAGATCCGCGACGTGCCGGGAAGAGCCTTACGCGCCGCTTCGCGGCGCGTTGCCGACAATTCCGCCACCGCGGAAATCTCAACCTCGACGGCTTTGAGGGCGGGCAGGTGGGCGCCTTCGGCAATGGCGCCGAAGCCGACGAGCGCGACGCGGCGGATTCGGATCAGAGAGCCCGCCTTCTCGACACGGCTTCCATGGACTCGTTCAGCAGATCAAGGCCCTTGAGCGCCTCGGCCTCCGAAATGACGAGCGGCGGATTGATGCGCAGCGACGGATTGTACGCCATCGTCAGCACGCCGCGCTTCAGGCCTTCCTCGAAGATTTCGCGGCAGATCGCCTTGTCGAGCGTCTTGCCGTCTTTCGGATTCACGAGATCGACGCCGAGCATGAGGCCGCGGCCGCGCACCGAGCCGATCAGCGGCTGGGTCGCCTTCATGCGCTGGAGCTTCTCGAGCATCGCGGCGCCGACCTTGGCGGAGTTCTCGACGAGCTTGTCGCGCAGGATGATTTGGAGAGTGGTGTCGCAGGCCGCCGAGGCGAGCGGGTTGCCGCCGTAAGAGGACGACGAGCCCGACGGGTTGGCCCACGGCTTGGCCGAGGCGGTCTCGGAGGAGGTCACGACGCCGGAGACGGGGAAGCCGCCGCCGAAGCCCTTGCCGATCGTCATCATGTCGGGGAGCACGCCCTCGTGGTCGCAGCCGAACATCTTGCCGGTGCGGCCGAACCCGGTGATCATCTCGTCGGAGATGAACACGGCGCCGATCTCGCGGGCGAGCTCGCGCACGCCCTTGAAGAAGCCGGCGGGCGGGATCACGTTGCCGTTGGTGCCCTGGACGGGCTCGAGGATGATCGCGGCGACCGCGCCGGTCGTCTCGCGCTTGAGCTTCTCGCGCAGGAAGGACAGGGAGTGCGCGCCGCAGTCGTGAGGTTCCTTCGTTCCGAACGGGCAGTTGCGCGAGTCGGGATAGGGCGAGAGGTGCAGGCCGGGCGCGGTCGCGCCGTAGCCGTTCTTGAAGCCGTCGTTGAGCAGGCCCATGACGCCCGAGGTCTTGCCGTGGAAGCCGCCCCAGAAGCCGACGACCTCGAACTTGCCCGTCTTGGATTTCGCGAGCCTCAGAGCGGCCTCGACGGCCTCGGCGCCCGAGGAGTAGAGCTGGCAGCGCGTCAGGCCCTTCGGCGTGACGGACGCGAGCGTCTTCAGGAAGTTGACGCGGTGCGCCGACGTGAAGGAGCCGACCGCGGATTTGGCGGCTTGCGCGCCGACGGCCTTCGCCCACTCCGGGTGGCCGTAGCCGAGGGAGGCGACGCCGATTCCGGCGACGAGATCGAGGTACTCCTTGCCGTCGACGTCGCGCAGCATCGCGCCCTGGCCGCCGTCGATGGCGAGCTGGGCGTAGAGGGCGATCGTCTGGAGGCCGGGGGCGATGAACTCCTGCTCCTCCTGGAACAACGCCTTGGATTTGGGCCCGGCGGAATAGGGGGCGTCCGTCATGGTCGAATGGCTCATTTATGCCTTCCTGCCGGCGACCTGGCGCAAGCGCAGGCGCAGTCGTCGAGCGATCTGGACCGAGGCCTCGGCGCGCACGCGCGCGAAGCTCGGCCAGCTGTTGATGTCGATGATATAAATCTTTCCGTCGGGCGTGACGATCGCGTCCCCGCCGAACACCTCGACCTTCACGGCCTTGGCCGCGAGCTCGGCCTGGGCGGCGAGGTCCTCGAGCTCGAAGGGCAGGCGGCGGGCGGTCGAGGGGTCGTGGTAGAACCACGTGAACCACTGGCCGGGGCCGACCCCGTAGAACTTGATGAGGTCGCCGTCGGTGTGGCGCTGGATCGCCAAGTCCTTGATCTCCCGGCTCTCGAACTCTCGGCGGATGTGCTCCGCCTCCTTCCAGTCCCTGGCGAAGACGACGTCGTAGGCGCAGGTGTTGTGCACGTCGCCGCGCTTGAGCCACCAGCCGCCGGCGGCCTCGAAGGACGGGGCCTTCTTGTTCGCGTCGGCCGTCGTGCGGCGCACCTCGGTCGCGGGATACGAGAGGCCCGGGGTGTTCGCGAAGGACTCGAGCATGCGCGTGCGGTAGCAGCCGAGGACGGAGTCCGCGGGGTTCACCGTGACGACGCCCGTCTCGGCCTCGAGCTTCTTGAGGCGCATGAGGCGGGGGTAGGTCTCGCACATCGGCACGATGAGGTCGAAGCCGCGGGCGTCGGCGGCGTCGAACTCCTCGGGCGTCATCACCGTCGTCTCGGTCTTCAGGATCGAGAGCTGGTCCATGCACGCCTTGAGGATCAGAGCGTCGTCGGACTCGCGTCCGGGGAATTCTGGGTCTCGCGCAGGATGCCGAGGGCTTTCATGACTTCGTCTCCGTGGTGAGGAAGGACTCGGCGGCGGCCAGGTCGGCGGGCCGGTCTACGTCGAGGGATTTGGAAAGGACGACGCCGGCGACGCGGGCTTCGGCGGCGAGGGTCGAGAGATAGTCGCGCAGGCGCCCGTGCGCGGCGGCCGCGGGCAGCCGGCTCGCGGCGGCGCGCGTCATGTAGTAGAGGCCGCAGGTCACGAAGCGGCGCGTCTTGGCGTCGGAACCGAGGCCGCGAACGAGACCGACCTCGTCGAGATCCGCCCAAAGGGGTTTTTCGTCGTCGACAAAAGTGGTCAACGCCAAACCCGCTTCCGCGCGCGAAGCGCGGCATTCAAGAACAAATTTGGCCATGTCCTCGTGCTTGATGAGGGCATCCGTTGTGCTGATGACGAAATCCTCGTCACTCTCGGCCATGCGCAACGCCACCAGCCTGAAAGATTCAAACGAAGAGGCCGTATCCGCCGTGACGAAGTCGAAATCCGTTCCCGGGTAGGTCGCCTTGAGGCTCGTCGCCACGGCCCCGCCCCGGCTGTTCGTCAGGACCGTGATTTTCTTGGCACCCGCGAACCGAAGGCCCTCGACGACCCAATGGATGAGCGGCTTTCCGGCCACGACCGCCAACGGCTTGAGCATGGCCGATTCTTTTAATCGAATCCCGTCACCGGCAGCGATGATCGCCGCGCGGATCACTTGAGGACTCCCTCGAGCTCGGTCACGGACCTGATCGTCCAGTCCTGCCCGGCCTCGGGCTTGGTCGCCGCGACGCTGATCAGGGCCTTCTTCATCCCCACGCCGTGCGCCCCGGCGATGTCGCGCTTGATCGAGTCGCCGACCATGACGCAGTGCGCGGGCTCGGCCGCGCAGGCCTTCGCCGCGTGCAGGAAGATCGCGGCTTCGGGCTTCGTCACGCCGAGCACGCCGGAGTCGGCCACGACGGAGAACAGGGGGCGCAGCCCCTCGGCGGACAATATCCCGTCGAGGTTGCCGTAGAAGTTGGAGACGATTCCCAGGCGATAGCGCGCCGCGAGGCGCTCGAGGGCGGGCTTGAGCCGGGCGAACTGGGCGCGGCAGTCGGCCGTGAAGCGGCCGGCGATGGGGTCGACGAGGTCGGCGCGGTCCGGGGCGATCGCGGCGATCACGTCGGCGACTTGAAGGCGGACCGTGGCGGCCAGATCCAGGCCCTTGAGCTCGTGGCGCAGGTGGAGGTTGTCGTCCGAGTCGTAGAAGGCGCGGTCGAACCTCTCCCGGGGGATGTTCAGTCCGGCTTCCTTATAAAGGGGTGGAATCGTTCAAGCCAGGTGGTCCCATCGGAGTCGAGGGTCCCCCGTAGTCGAACAGCAGCGACTTCATCCCGATATTATACCAGATGGCTCGACGAGGATTTGACGCTCGAATGACGATCCGGAGGGCCCGGCCGCGGGGGAGTTTTCCCATTATTTGGGTATGGGGTATTGACAGGGGGCGGGAACCTGTTATAAATCCGTGCCGCACGTCACGCGCCGAGTCCGACCTCCCGGGAAAAACGGGGGGACGTCGGCGCTTTTTCATGGCCGGCGAGCTGGAACAGACGCATTAATCAGGAGAGAAATGCCCAAGCTCGACGAGGTCAAGGAGAAGCTCGGCGCCCTGAAAGGGCTCGCCGAGATGTTCCTTGGTCCCAAGGACGTCGTCGGCGTCGACGTCGGCTCCTACGCGGTCAAGGTCGTCCTCTTTAAATTCGAGGCCGGCGCTTGGTCGCTCAAGGCATGGGGCAATCTCCCCTCGGCGCGAAGGCCGACGCGGGCCCCGACGAGAAGAAGACCGCCGTCGTCAATATCCTGCGCGCCTTCTTCATCGAGAAGGGCATCAAGGTCAAGGAGGTCGCCACCGCGCTCTCCGGCAACTCGGTCATCGTCCGCTACGTGAAGTTCCCGCGCCTGACGAAGAACGAGCTCATGTCCACTTTGGCCACCGAGGCCGAACCCTTCATCCCTTTCGACATCAACGAGGTCCAGCTCGGCTTCCACATCCTCGCCGAGATCGTCGAGGACGGCCAGAAGAAGATGGAGACCGTGCTCGTCGCCGCCAAGCGCGACCTCGTTTCCGCGCGGCTCGAGATCCTGCAAGGGGCGGGCCTCTCGCCCACGATCATGGACGTCGACAGCTTCGCGCTCGAGAACGTCCATGAGAAGGCGGCCAAAGACGGCGCGCAAGGCGCCGGCGCCACGCTCTACCTCAACATCGGCCACATGGTCACGAACCTCTCGATCGTCGAGAACGGCGTCACGCGCGTCGTGCGCGACATGTTCATCTCCGGCAACACGATGACGAAGGCGATCATGAAGGCCTTCCAGTGCGACGCCGCCAAGGCGGAGGAGCTCAAGCACTCGCGGGGCATCTTCGTCGATCCCGCGGAGAAGGAGAAGGCGCTGGCCGACGGCGACCGCGACGGCCTCGGCGTCTCCCAGGCGGTCGGCCAGGTCGCGCGCGACCTCGTCGCCGAGGTGCACCGCTCCGTCGATTTCTACCTCTCGCAGGGGCCGGACCGTTCGATCGGCCGCATCATGCTCGCGGGCGGAACGGCGCGCCTGAAGAATCTCGACAAGCACCTCGCGCAGGAGCTCAAGGTGCCCGTCGCGGTGCTCGATCCGTTCGCGTTCGCCAAGGGCGGAGACGTCGTGCCCGAGGGCGTCGCGCCCGCGCTCGGCGTCGCGGCCGGCCTGGCGCTGCGACAGAACAGGGACTGGGAATAGCGGCCATGATCAAGGTCAACCTCGTCCCCGCGGACATTCTCGCCAAGGCCAAGCAGCGGCAGCTTCTGCTGCAAGGCGCGGTCGTCGGCAGCCTCATGGCTCTCGTGCTCGTCGTCGTGTCGCTCGGGCACTGGTACGGCAAGCACATGCTCGTGCAGAAGCTCGGCTACGTCGAGTCCGAGCTCCAGCGCCTGGACCGCATCGTCAAGCAGGTCGAGGAGCTCGAGAAGGCCGCCGCGGCCGTGCGCGCGCGCCTGAACGTCATCGAAGACCTGCTTCTCGGCCGCGCCTATTACCCTATTTTCATGTCGGAGTTCGCGAAGACCGTCCCCGGCGGCGTGCGCGTCGTCTCGATGCAGACGGCGGCGATGACCCCGGAACGATCCGCCTGACCATCTCCGCTATCGGGAACACGAACGAGGACATCGCCGCCTGGATCAAGACGCTCGAGAAGAACCCGAAGTTCGCGTCGATCGAGCTCGGCGCCGTCAACGGCTCCGGGCTGACCTACGCGTTCGGACTGACGGCCCAGTACACGAGCAAATAAAACATGGCCATCCAGCTCTCGAAGCAGCAGCAGCAGTACATCGCGGCGGGGACGTTCCTGTTCGCCGCCTTCGGCTTCGTCTACGTGAAGTTCTTCTGGATGCCGATCGCGCAGGCGAAGGCCGAGGCCGCGCAGAAGATCGAGGAGATCGAGGCGAAGATCGTCAAGGCGAAGCAGCAGGCGGCGCGCCTCGAGCGCTTGCAGGCGGAGATCGCGAGCCTCAACGAGCGCGCGATCGAGGCCGAGAAGCGCCTGCCCAAGACGAAGTCGGTGCCCGACATCCTTCTCTCGATCTCCGCGCTCGCGCAGAAGAACCGCGTGATCATCACGAGCTTCACGCCCGGGCCGCAGCGCTCGCAGACGTACTTCATCGAGCTCCAGTATCCTCTTTCCGTGCGGGGCTCGTACCACAATCTCGGACGGTTCTTCGCGGCGCTGTCGCTCGAGGAGCGCATCTTCAACGTCAGCAACATAAACTATCCCACCGCCGACGCCATGGGGGAGATGACCGTGACGTTCACTCTGCTGTCGTACCAGTATAAAGGATGATCCTCTCCGCCCTCGCTTTACTCCTTGCGACGGCCGGTCCCGCTTCGGCGGGACCGGCGCCGTCGCCGGCCGTCGCCGCGTCGACGTCGGCCGCGAAGGTCGCGACGTCGACGGCGACCGTCGGCAGCATCTACACGGGCGACCGCTCGCGCGACCCCTTTCTGCCCGCGACGATGGGCGGCTCGAGCGTGCGGCGGCCGACCGACGACTCCAAGACGGACGGCCCCGAGCTCGTCGACATCCACGGGATGTCGCTGCGCGGGATCATGAAGGACGCGAAGGTGGACTACGCGCTCTTCACCGCGGAGACCGGCGGCACCTATCTGCTGCGCGGCGGCAAGCTCTACAACGAGAAGAACAAGGTCGTTCCCGGCATCACCGGCGCCATACGGCTCAAGCAGAAGACCGTCGAGCTCGTCACCGCGGACAAGGACGTCCAGGTCTTCCGGCTGGGCGAACAGGAAGACAAGGAGAAGCAGCCGTAGCGGCGGAGAACCTATGAACAATCGATATCCCAAGCAGGCCCTCGCCTCGGCGCTGGCGCTCATCCTCGCGTTCCCCGCGGGGTCGTTCCCGCGCTGGCCGCCGACGCCGCGCCCGCGGCCTCCGCCGCCTCTCCCGCGAGCTTCCAGGGCGTCGAGGTCGCCGACGACATGGTGACGATCAAGCTCAGCTCCTCCGTCCTCTACAACAGCTTCCTCACGCAGACGCCGCCCCGTCTCGTCATGGAGCTGCTCGACGTCAAGCACGAGGGGCCGACGCAGTCGATGAAGGGCAAGGGCCTGTTCCTCGCGGGCGTGCGCTCGAGCCAGTTCGAGAAGACCCCGCGCCTCATCACGCGCGTCGTCATGGACCTCGTGAAGATGGCCGGCTACAAGGTCGGCACGACGGCCGGCGGCCTGACCGTCCAGCTCGTCGGCTCGGTCGAAGACGAGAAGTCCGCCTCCGCGCCGCCGCCCGCCGCGGCGCCCGCTCCCGCCGCTCCGAAGCCCGTCGCGGTCAAGCCCGTCGTCGCCAAGCGCGCCGCGGCCGCCGCCGCTCCCAAGCCCGCGCCGGCCGAGGTTCCTGTCGCCGCGGCGACCGCCGCCGCCGCTCCCGCGGCGACCGTCAACGCGATCGACGCGGCCGCGTCCCTGTCGGCGCTGCCCGCCACGGCGAAGGCGCCGCCGGAGGCCGCGCCCAAGCCCAAGCAGCGCATCAACATCACGGCCGCCCAGGCCATGCGCCGCGCCGGTCTCGACGCGACGATGACGACCGAGCTCGCCGCGAGCGCCCAGGCGTCCGACATCACGAAGACCAATCCCGGCGAGCTCGGCGACGTCGACGACTGGGACCGCGGGTCGCGTCAGACCGGCGGACGCATCTTCCGCGACATTATGAGCCGCCTGCCGCGCGACACGGTCACGCTCGACTTCGACAACACCGACATCCGCGACGTCATCCGCCTGCTCGCGGCGAAGGCGAAGATCAACATCGTCTTCGGCCCCGACGTCGCGGGCTCGCTGACGTTGCATCTCGTCGACGTGCCCTTCAACGAGGCGTTCCGCACCGCGCTGTCGATGATGAAGCTGACGACCGATCAGGTCGGCGACAACATCCTGCGCGTGATCACCCCGGCGGAGCTGACGAAGCAGCGCACGAGCTCGACGGCGATCACCAAGGTCTACGTCCTCAACTACGCGAAGGCGTCCGAGGTCAAGGCGACGATCGACGCGGTGCGCACGGCCGAGGGCCGCATGGGCAACTCGACGGCCGACGTCAAGACGAACACCTTGATCGTCACCGACTCGCTCGAAGGCCAGCTTTCCACCGAGAACCTCATCTCGCAGATGGACCAGCGTCCGCGCCAGGTCCTCATCGAGGCGAAGATCGTCGAGATCAACGCCAACGCCGGACTCAACTACGGCGTGCAGTGGGACTACCAGGGCATCCAGCAGGGGCGTATCGGCGGCCAGCAGGGTCAGAACCTCGTCGGCACGACGGCCAACCCCAGCGCGTCGGCTAGCCCGATCCGCGCGCCCCTCGACCAGAACGCCAACCTCGTCGCCGGAGTCGGCGCGAGCGGCCGAGGCACGGGCGTGGCGCTCGCCGCCGACCGCGTGTTCGGCGCCTTCACGTTCGGCCGCATCACGAACAACTTCATCCTGAACGCGACGCTGACGGCGGCGGCCTCCGAGGGCAAGGCGAAGATCCTGTCCGAGCCCAAGATCGCGACGCTCAACAACCAGGCCGCGAACATCAACGTGACGACGCAGATCCCGTACGTGACGTCGAACGTCGCCTCGACCGGCGTGCAGACGCAGACCGTCTCGTACGTCACGACCGGCATCAAGCTGACGGTGACGCCGAGCATCAACGCGGACGGGCGCATCACGCTGCAGGTCAATCCGGACATCAGCCAGCCGTCGACGACGGCCGCCGGCAGCACGCAGACCGGCGCGCCCGCGGTCGACTCGCGCAACGCCACGACGACGGTGCTCGTGCGCGACGGCGAGACGATCGTCATCGGCGGCCTCATCACCGACACGATGCAGGACACGATCTCGAAGATCCCGCTCCTCGGAGACATTCCGATCCTCGGCTGGCTCTTCAAGAAGAAGACCAAGACCCGCGTCCGCGCGGAGCTCCTGATCTTCGTGACGACGAGACTCCTGCCCGACTGATAGGGTGCTCGCCGGACTCGTCGGGACGGTCGTCGTCTCGGGCCTCCTCCTGCGGGGGGCTTGGGACCTCTGGGCCCAGTCGGCCGTCCTGCTCGTGCTCCTCGTCTGCGGCTGCGCCTGGCTGTGCGCGCGCCTGGCCTCAGGCTGGACGCCGCGGCCTCCGGCCGGCGTGCTCGCGTGGGCGGCCGCGCTGGCGGCGCTCTCCGCCCTCTCGGCGTGCTTGAGCCCGGTGCCCGCCTACGCGCTGCCCGCGTGGGCGGCGTCCGCGGCGGGGCTCGCGCTTCTGCCGCTGGCCTCCGTGCTCGACGCCGAGGGGCGCGCGCGCGTCGAACGCCTGATCCGCGCGGGGGCTTGGGTGCTCGTCCTGCTCGCCCTGCACCAGCGGCTGCACGGCGAGACTCGTCCCGCCGCCTCCTTCCTCAACCAGAACGTCTTCGCGGGCGCGATCCTGCTGCTGCTGCCCGTCGCCGCGCGCGCGCGCGACTGGGCGCTGGCGGGCGCATTGCTCGTCTGCCTGTGGTGGACGCGCTCGGTCGGCGCCTGGCTCGGGCTGTCGGCGGCGCTTCTCCTGCACCGCCGCTCCGTCGGCACGGCCGCGTTCTGGCTCGGCGCGGCGGCCGGCTTCGTGGCGCTCGTGGCCTCGTACGCGAAGCTGCAGTCGCCCGGCATCGAGCACCGCGTCGTGTGGTGGGCGGCATCCTGGCGCATGGCCGCCGACGCGCCGGCGCTCGGACTGGGCCCCGGTTCCTTCGCCTACGCGCTGCCGTCCTACGTGGCGGAGAAGCCCGAGCTGTGGACCTTGTTCGCGCATCAGCACGTCCTCGAGACGGCGGCCGAACGCGGCTGGCCGTACGCCGTGCTGTGGCTGGCGGGCCTCGGCGTCCTGCTCGGGCGGGCGCCGCAGGCGCGGCGCGTCGGCCCGGTCGCGGCGCTCCTGCACGGCCTCGGCGACTACGCGCTCTCGGTGCCCGGCGTGTTCTGGCTATTCTGCGTCTCGGCCGCGTTCGCCGCGCCCGACGAGGGCCGCTCGGTCAACGTCCCGCTGCGCGCGCGCGCTTCTGTGCGCGGCCGTGCTCGCCGCGTGCGGCGCGGGCGTTTATCAGGTGAACAAGAGCTGGGGGCCGACCGCCTGAGGGCGACGGCCGTCGTCGACGCGTCCGAGGGGCGCGCCGCCCAAGCCGAGGAGAAGCTCGCGGCCTCCGAGCGCCTCGTCGCTCATCCCGAGGCGGCGCGCATGCGCGCCGAGCTCGCGCTCGCGCGCGGCGCGCCCCCGCGGAGGCCGCCGCGCATCTTAAGCGCGCGGTCGCGCTCGACCCGTACCGCCGGTCCAACCTGCGCCTGCTCGAGGCGCTCGGGGCGCCGCGCTGAACGCCGGGCGCCGCGCCGCGCCGGAGGCCGTCGCCGCCGCGATCCTCGCGGCGGCGGTCGTCGCCCTGCTCGGCTGGGGCTGGGCGCGCGGGCTGACGGTCTTCTGGGGCGACCTGACCTACCTGCACCACGGGTGGCGCGCCGCGCCCGCCGCGCTCGTCGCCGCGGGGCGCGCGCCGCTGTGGGAGCCGTCGCTGTACTTCGGCATGCCGATGGCGGGCTCCATGCAGGGAGGCCTCTTCTACCCGGCGACCATTTTCTACTACTTGTTCGGCTTCGCGACGGCGACCGCGCTGTTCCAGGCCCTGCACCTCTTCGCGGCGTCGTGGCTGTGCGCGCTGTGGCTGCGATCGTGGCGCGCGACGTGGGGCGCGGCTCTCGGCGGTGCGCTGCTGTTCGGCTTCGGCGGCGTGCTGATCGCGCGGCTTCCGTTCCTGAACCATCTGGCGGTGCTTTCCTGGGCGCCGGCCCTGGCTCTGTTCTTCCGGCGTCCGGCTCCTTTGGCCCTCACCCTCGCGCTCATGGCGCTGGCGGGCTACCCGACCTTCATTCCCGGCTGCGCCGCGGCGGCGTGGGCCGTGGCCGCCGCGGCCCGGACGAGCCGCCTGTCCTGGCGCGACGCGGCGGGCGGCTGGGCGGCGGCGGCGGCGGGATCCGCCGCGCTCGCCGCGGTCCAGCTCGGTCCCGGCCTCGAGCTCGCGGCGCGCTCGCGCCGCGCCTCCGGAGTCGGTCTCGAGGAAGCGTTGACGTGGGGTTTCTCGCCGCGCGACCTGCTGCAGTGGATCGGGCCGCTCGCGACGGGGCTCGACCGGTTCCATCCCGCGGTCGAGTGGACGAGCTGCGTCTACCTCGGCGCAGCGGGAGCGCTCGCCGTCTACCTCGGCGCGTCCGCCATGCCGCGGCGGCGGGCCGCGTTGCTCGGCGTCTTCCTTTTCGGCGTCGTCGTCCTCATCCTGGGAGCGTCGACCCCGTTGTCGGCGGCGGTCTGGCGCGCCGTGCCCGCGCTGCGGTTCGTTCGTTATCCCGGGAACCTCTCCTATCTCGCGCTGCTGCCGCTGAGCGCCCTCGCGGCGGCGGGCTTCTCGTCGCGTCTCGTCGGGCCCGGCCTCGCCCTCGTCTGCGGCCTCGAGCTGCTGGCGGTCGGGCGCTCGGCGACGCCGCTGGCCCCGCGCTCGATCTTCGTCGAGGCCGGCCCGCTCGTCGGCGCGCTGCGCGAGCGCCTCGACGGCGGCCGCTACCTGATCAGCCCGCGCGCCCTGCAGGCGTCGAAGGGCGCCGACGTCTTCGACTGGAAGCAGCGGCTCTACGGGCTGACGAACGCCCCGTACCGCCTGCGCGCGGCCGCCAACTTCGGCGAGCCTCTCGTCCCCGCCGAGTCGTACGCCGCGATGGACGCGCTGTTGAGCCTGCCGGGCGCCGACGCGGCGGCCGCCTGGATGCCCTGGATCGGCGCCTCGCGCCTGCTCACGCCGGAGCCGCCGCGCTCCCGCCTGCTCGAGAGCGACGTCGCGTCGCTGTGGGAGGTCTCGCGCCTGAAGGGTCCCGCCTCGCTCGCCTGGAAGCTGACGCCGGCGGCGGGCGCGGCGCTGCCCGCCGCGTGGCCGGCCGCCGCGCCGCCGCTCGGCGCGCCGCTCGCCGAGTCGCGGACGCGCGAGGACCGCTACGAGGTCTCCGGCGCCGGCGCCGGCTGGGCCTTCGTCGCCGAGCCGCGCTACCCGGGCTGGCGCGTGGAGCTGCGGACGCCGGAGGGGACGCGCCGCGTCGAGCCGCTGCCCGCGCTGGGCCCGTTCCAGAAGGTCGAGGTTCCGGACGGGACGTGGACACTGTCCTGGCGCTATGAGCCCGCCTCCTTCGCCCTCGGCCTGCTGCTCACCGCCGCCGCGTTGTGGGCGCTCGCGGCGTCTTGGTATCATCGCGCTTCCGCCCTCGGAGAGCTCTCCTGACGCGCAAGGATTTTCTGGTCGTCGCCGCGCTCGCGGCCGCCGTGCTCGCGCTGACCGCTCAGGTCTGGGCGGTGCCCGGGCGCGCCTTCTTCAACCACGGCGACCTCTACGCTTATCACTGGCCCCTGCGCCACCACACGGCCGCCGAGCTGATCTCGGGACGGCTGCCGTTCTGGAATCCGTACGTCCTGCTCGGCGTCCCTCACTCGGCGAACCCGCAGAGCGTGCTCTTCTACCCGGCGGCGGCGCTCGGCTTCTTCTTTCCGGCGGTCGCCGCGCTCGTCTGGGACCAGGTCCTGCACCTCCTGTGGGCGGGGCTCGGCGCCTACCTGCTCGCGCGCGCCTCGCGCCTGCCGCGCGCCGGCGCCGCGGCGCTCGCCGCGGCATACGCGCTCTCGCCGTTCCTGATCTACCGGATCACCGCCGGCATCCCGACCTTGACCGCGTCGCTGTCGTGGGCGCCGTGGGCGTGGCTCGCGTGGCTGCACGGCTCGGCGCCGCTGCTCTCCGCGGTCTGGGCGCTGCAGTTCCTGTCGGGGCATCCGCAGTTCCTGCTCGTCAACGCGGGAGCGATGGCGCTGTGGGCCTCCGCCCGGCCGCGGCGCTTCGAGCTGGCCGCGCGCTTCGCCCTCGGCGGCGCCGGCGCCCTCGCGCTCGCCGCCGTGCAGTGGGTCCCGATGCTCGAGCTGCTGCGCGGCTCCAATCGCTCGACCTGGCCCGCCGAGTTCGCGGCCTCGTATTCGCTCGACAAGTGGTCGCTGCTGAGTTGGCTGTCGCCCGGGGCCTTGGGCACGCCCTTGAACGGCATCTGGGACCAGCCTCCGTCCGTCTTCTACGAGAGCTGCGGCGTGTGGCTCGGCTGCGCCGCGCTCGGCCTGGCCGCGGTCGCGGCCGCCAAGCGGCGCGCGCCGGCCGGCGCCGTCCTGCTCGTGGCCGCCGGCGTCCTGCTGGCGCTCGGCGCCAACGGGCCGTTCGGGCGCCTGCTCGGCCTGCCGGGATTCTCCTATCTGCGCACGCCGTCGCGCTGGGCGTTCCTGACTTTGTGGGGATTGTGGCTCCTCGCCGGCGCCGGGGCGCGCGCCGCCGCGTCGACGCCGGCGCGCGCTCGCGCGCTCGCGATCCTGCCCCTGTTCGTCCTCGCCGAGCTCGCTCTGTGGGACCGGGGTTTCCTGCGCTCCGCGCGCGCGCGCCGCTTCGTGGCCACGACCTCGGCCGCGGCCGAGCTCGGCGGGCGGCCAGAGCGCGCGCTCACCGACCCCGCGCTGGCCAACCCGAACAAGGCGATCGTCTACCGCATCCGCAACGCCAACGGCTACGACGCGTTCTATCCCGGCACCGCGGCGCTGTGGGCGGCGCAGGCCGAGGGCGCGCCCGCCGCGGACTCGAGCCGCGTCTACGTGTCGCGCTGGCGCTCGGAGGCCGCGGCGCGCGCCGGCATCACGACTTTCCTGACGGCCGACGGCCTCGAGTCGCGCGCCGACGCCTGGCCGCTGGCCGCCTTCCTCGACGCGTCGGGCCGCCGCCTGCGCCCCGATCCCGTCCTGTCGATCGACCGTCCGGGCCGCTGGAGGGCGACGGGCCCGGTTCCCGCGGGCGCGGCGGCCGTGTCCTTCGCGGAAACGCGCTGGCCCGGCTGGCGCGCCTCGCTCGGCGGCGCCGCCGTGCCGCTCGTCGCGTGGGGCCCCGCGTTTCAGGCCGCGCCCCTGCCGCTCAACACCGCCTCGCTCGACCTGCGCTTCGAGTTCGTCCCGACCGCCTGGGCGTTCCTCGCCGCGCTCACCGCGGCCGCGTGGGCGCTCTGGGCCGCGGCGCTCGCGAGGAGGGCCGCGTGAGCCGTCGCGCTCTGTCGGGCGCCGCGGGCGTCGCGGTCACCGCGCTCTTTCTGTGGCTGGCCCTGCGCCACGTCGAGTTCGCCAAGCTGCGCGAGGCGCTGGCCGAGGCGAGGTGGGGCTGGCTCATCCCGATGGCCGCGATCTCCCTGTTCGATCTCCTGGTTCGGGCCGCGCGCTGGCGCGTCCTGCTCGCCCGCGCGCGCCCGGCGCCGGCTCCCGTCTGGGACCTGCTCAAGCTCGAGGCGATCGGCCTGGCGGTCAACAACGTCCTGTTCCTGCGCCTCGGCGAGCTCGCCCGCGCGGGCCTGGCCGCGCGCAAGCTCGGCATCCCCGTCGCGGCCGCGCTCGCCAGCGTCGCCATCGAGCGCGCGCTCGACGTCGCGGCCCTCCTCTCCATTTTTCTCGGCGCCTCCGCGCTCGTGCCCGGGATCGTGCCTCCGGCGGTCTCGCGCGGGGCCGCGCTCCTGCTGAGCGCGGCGGTCGGCGCGCTCGTCGTTCTCGCCGCGGCGGAGAGCTCTCTGGCCAAGGGCGGCCTGCTCGAGCGCTTCCTGCGCCGCTGGCCGAAGCTGCACTCCTTCGTCGAGCAGCTCGCGCTGGGCGCCGCCGTGCTGCGCTCGCCGTCGGCGGCCGCGCAGGCCGCGGCGCTGTCGCTGGCGCTGTGGACCGTCGACGCCGCTCTGTACTGGGCGGGCGCCTTCACGCTCGGCCTGCAGGACGTGATGGACTTCCCGCGCGCGATCCTGACTTTGTCGTGGGCCGGCGCGGCGTCGGCGCTGCCCGCCGCTCCGGGCTCCATCGGCACCTTCGAGGCGTCGGTCGCCTCGGTCGTCGGCAAGTTCGGCGCGGCCCCGCACGCGGCGCTCGCCTACGCCATGCTCACGCACATGCTGATGTATCTCGTCGTCACGATCACGGGACTGTTCTTCCTGTCGCGCGAGGGCGTCAGCCTCGCGAGCCTGCGCGAGGAGGCCGGCAAAAAATGAAGCTGTCCCTGCTCGGCCTGCTCGCCTGCCCGGTCTGCCGCGGCGACCTCAAGTTCGCCGTGCTCGACGCCTACCCCCGGCACGACGCCGAGGTCGAGGAGGCGACGCTCGCCTGCAAGCTCTGCGCGCGCGAGTATCCCGTGCGCGACGGCGTGCCGCGCCTGCGCCCGCCGGACCGCGTCGCGGCGGCGACGGACAAGACGCGCGACGCGTTCGGCTGGGAATGGCTGCGCTATCCGGGCTCGCTGCCCGGCGACAAGGAGGTCTGGCTCGAGGAGACGATGCTGCCGCCGCACGAACTCGCCGGCAAGCTCGTGCTCGACGCGGGCTGCGGCATGGGCCGCTACGCGGCGGTCGCGCTGTCGCTCGGCGCGGAGGTCGTCGCCGTCGACATGTCGGAGAGCCTCCAGCGCGTCGTCGAACTCGCGCGCACGCAGCCGAAGCTGCACCCGGTCGAGGGGACCTCCTGCACCCGCCCTTCAAGCCGGCCGCCTTCGACGTCGCGTACAGCCAGGGCGTCCTCCATCACACCGCCGACACGCGCGCCGCGTTTAAAGCCGTCGCCGCTTTGCTCAAACCGCGCGGCCTGCTGTCGGTTTGGCTGTACGGCAAGGCCGGCCGCTTCGCCGACTTCGCGACGAACCCGTTGAAGTCCGACAAGAAGTGGGTCGCCGAACACCGGCGCGCCGCGTGGTGGATCGTCCTGATCCGGCACTTCATCAGCGATTTCATCCGAGTCTTCACCACCCGGCTGCCGGTGCCGCTCGTCTACGCGATCTGCTATCCGCTGACCTGGCTCGGCGCCGTGCCCGGCCTCAAGTACCTCACGTTCTCCGTCGACCCGCGCTTCCGCGTGCGGCTCATCGAGAACTTCGATTGGATCTCGCCTCCGTACCAGTGGCACCACACAAAGGAGGAGCTGCTGGCGTGGTTCAAGGAGGAGGGCTACTCGGCGCTCAACGTCCTGCCGCACGGCCTCGTGCCCAAGCCCGGAGTCTTAGGCCGCAGGAACCAGTGATGAGCCGCGCGCCGCGCGTCGTGATGGTCAGCGCCGGCTTCCGCCCCGCCGTGGGCGGCGCGGAGAGCCAGGCGCTCGAGCTTTCCGCGCGCTCGCCGCGCGCGGCTGCGGGGTGGTCGTGCTCACGCGCCGTCTCGGCCGCTCTCCCGCGCGCGAGGAGGACAGCGGGGTCCTCATCCGTCGCCTGCCCGTGCTCGGGGCCGGCGCGCTCGACTCGCTGTGCTTCCTTTTCGGCGCGCTCGGCTGGCTGCTCAAGCACGGCGCGGAGTACGACGCGATCCACGCGCACCTCGCGGGCTCCCCGGCGCTCGCGGCCGCGGCCGCGGGGCGCATGCTCGGCAAGCCCGTCGTCGTGAAGCTCGGCGGGGGCGCGGCATCGGCGAGCTCGCGGTGTCCTCGCGCACGGCGCTCGGGCGCCTGAAGCTGTTCCTGCTCGGGCGCCTGCGCCCGCGCTTCGTCGCCGTCGTCCCCGACCTGGCCGCGGAGGCCCGCGAACTTCTCGGCGGCGCCCGGATCGAAGTCCTGCCGAACGGGGTGAACCTCGACCGTTTCAAGCCCGTCTCGGCGGCCGCGCGCGCCGCCCTGCGCGCGAAGCTCGGTTGGACGGGCACGGTCTTCCTCTACACGGGCCGCCTGTCCTGGGAGAAACGGCTGCCGTGGTTCGCGGGGCTGTGGGAAGAAGCGTCCAAAGGTAAGGAATCGACCTTGGTTTTGGTAGGAGAGGGGACGGAGAGGCCGCGACAGGCGAAAATCTTGCCGCCGGCCGATGATACGGCGCCGCTGTACGCGGCGGCCGATGTCTTTGTTCTGCCGTCCGTGTCGGAAGGCCTGAGCAATTCGCTCCTCGAGGCCATGTCCTCGGGCACGGCGATCCTCGCGAGCGCCGTGGGGGAACCAAAGAGACGATCGTCGACGGGAAGACGGGGCTTCTGTTCGAGAAGGACGACGAGAAAACGGCCAAGCTCCACATAGCCAAATTAATCAACGACAACGAATTGAGAATACGTCTGGGAGCCGCGGCCAGGAAAGAGGCCGAGGGCCGATACTCACTATCCTCCGTGGTCGAACGGCTCCTGGCCATCTACATGGACCATCCATCTTGAATCGCGGCGAACGCTTCGCGCGCAACGTCGGCTGGGGGCTCGCGGGCCAAGGAGCCGTGGCCGCGATCAATCTGCTGGTCATCCCTCGCCTCGTGCGCGGCTTCGGCGTCGAGGCGTACGGCCTCTATCTCCTCATGCAGGCGGCCGCGGGCTGGATCGGGGCGCTGCACTTCGGCGCGGGCGCGGGCCTCGTGCGCTTCGCCGCGCAGGCGCACGCCGAGGAAAAGCCCGGGGCGCTCGACGACTCCCTGCGCCACGCCGCCTGGCTGATCATCGGCGGCGCGGCCGCCGGCGCCGTCGTGCTGTGGGCCGCCGCGCCGCTCCTCGTCGGGCGCGTCTTCGTCGTCCCGGAGTATTACCAGGCGCACGGCGCCTGGATGATCCGCGCCGCGGCGCTCGGCGCGGTATTCTCCTCGGTCGCGGCCTGGGCGGGGGCGGCGTTCCAGGGCCTGCATCGCTTCCATTGGCAGAGCGCGGCGGCCGTGCTTCAGGGCGTGCTCATTCCTTTCGGCGTGCTCGGCGCGCTGGCGCTCGGGCGCGGGCTCGGCGCGGCCTCGGCGGGCTTCGTCGCCGTGCACGCCTTCGTCGCGGTCTTCTGCGTCTACGGCGTCGCGCGCGCGCGCCGCGCCGTCCACGGCCACGGCGGACACCTGTCGTTCCGCCGGTTCTGGGACTACTCGATCGGCTTCTGGCCTTCCGCGCTGGCCCAGCTCGTCAGCGGCCAGCTCGACCGCGCCTTCGTCGCCGGCCTGCGCAGCATGTCGGAGTTCACTTTGTACGCGGTGCCCGCGAGCGTGCTCTCGCGCGTGCAGAGCCTTCCGGCGACGGCCTCGGCCGCGCTCGTGCCCGTCATGGGCGGCCTCGCCGACGACGAGCATCCGGACACTCCGGCGCGTCTGTACCTGCGCGCCTCGCGCGTGCTCATCGGCCTGCTGATCCCGGCGTACGCGCTGCTCTTTTGCCTGATGCCGCAGTTCCTCTCGCTGTGGCTCGGCGGCGACTTCGGCGACGCGTCGGTGTGGCCGGCTCGTCTGCTCGTCGCGGCGCAGACGTTCGCCCTGTTCTCCTACCTCCCGGTCTCCGTCGCCGCGGGCCGCAAGGACGGCTGGTGGGTGTCGGCCGCGGCGTGGCTGCAGGCCCTGATCTGCCTCGCTCTGTGGCCGTGGATGATCCCGCGCTGGGGGCTTCTCGGCGCCGCCTTCGGCGGCATGGTCGCGCAGGCGGTCTCGACGCTCGCGCTGGCGACCGTCGTGCACGGCCGCCTGCTGCGCCTCTCGTGGACGCGCTTCGTCGAGGAAACCTCGGTGCCCGCCTCGGCGGGCGCCGCGGTCCTGCTCGCGGTCGCGTGGCCTCTGCGCGTGCGCGTGACGGGCTGGGTCTCCTTCTTCGCCTTGTGCGCCGCGGCGAGGGCCTGTTACACTATCGTCTTCTGGCGCCTGCTTCCGTCGGAGGACCGCAAGTTCCTCCGCCAGCGCCTTCCCTTCTAAAACCATGTGCGGCATCTGCGGCGTCGTTTACGGCGACGGACGGGCCCCCGACAAGGGGGTCCTCAAGCGCGCCAACGACGAGATCGCGCACCGCGGCCCCGACGACGAGGGCTACCACCTCGACGGCCCCGCGGGCCTGGCGATGCGCCGCCTGGCGATCATCGACCTGAACACGGGCCATCAGCCGATCTCCTACGCCGACGACCGGCTGTGGGTCACGCTCAACGGCGAGATCTACAACTACCTCGAGCTGCGCGCGGAGCTCGAGGCCAAGGGCCACCGCTTCAAGACCAAGTCCGACACCGAGGTCATCCTCGCGCTGTACCAGGACCTGGGGAAGCGCTGCGTCGAGAAGCTGCGCGGCATGTTCGCCCTCGCGGTGTGGGACCGGCGGGACAAGTCCTTGTTCATCGCGCGTGACCGCATCGGCAAGAAGCCGCTGTGCTACGCCTTCGACGAGAAGGGAAACCTGCTCTACGGCTCCGAGCTGCGCTGCTTGTTCGCGCTCGATCCGGCGCTCTCCCGCGAAATCGATCCGGTCGCCGTCGACATGTTCCTGACGCTTCAGTACATCCCGTCGCCGCGCACGATCTACAAGTCCGCGTTCAAGCTGCCGCCGGCCCACACGCTGACGTGGAAGGACGGAAAGATCTCCGTCGAGCGCTACTGGGACCTTCCGCTCGGGCAGAAACCCGTCACCACCGACGTCGAGGAGGCCAAGACGCTCCTGCGCGACACGCTGACGGAGGCCACGCGCCTGCGCATGATCTCCGACGTGCCGCTCGGCGCCTTCCTGTCGGGCGGCGTCGACTCCTCGATCATCGTCGCGCTGATGGCCAAGCTCTCCTCGCAGCCCGTGAAGACGTTCTCGGTCGGCTTCGACGAGGAGCGGTTCTCCGAGACGCGCTTCGCGCGCATGGTCGCCGACCGGTACAAGACCGACCACACCGAGTTCGTCGTCAAGCCCGAGATGGCCGACGTCCTGCCCAAGCTCGCCTGGCACTACGGCGAGCCCTACGCCGACGCCTCGGCCCTGCCCAGCTACTACGTCGCGCGCGAGACGCGCAAGTTCGTGACGGTCGCGCTCAACGGCGACGGCGGAGACGAGAACTTCGCCGGCTACGTCCGCTACTTCGCGATGAAGGCCGCGCGCTGGGCCGACGTTCTGCCCGGGCCCGCGTTGTCGGTCCTGCGGGCGGGCGCCGAGCTGCTGCCGGAGCACGACGCGCCGCTCGGCAACATCTGGCGCGCCAAGCGGTTCCTGCGCTCGATGCTGTCCTCCGACCTGCCGGGCCGGCACCTCAAGATGGTCGGTTTCTTCGCCGAGGACGACAAGCCCGGCCTCTACGCCCCGGAGTTCACGAAGCGCCTCGGCTCGTCGATCGGCGAGTCCCTGCGCTACATGCGCGCCGCCTTCGACGCGACGAAGGGGAGGACTTCACCAACCGCATGCTCGCCGTCGACTTCAAGACGTATCTTCCCGAATGCCTGATGGCGAAGGTCGACGTCGCGACGATGGCGTGTTCGCTCGAGGGCCGCTCGCCGCTGCTCGACCACGTCTTCGTCGAGACCGCGTTCCGCATGCCCGGCGACTGGAAGCTCAAGGGACTGCGCGGCCACAAGTGGATCATGAAGGAAGCCTTCAAGGACCTTCTGCCTCCGGAGATCCTCACGCGCTCGAAGATGGGCTTCGGCATCCCGCTCGGCGCGTGGTTCCGCGGCGGGCTCAAGAATTTCTGGGAGGAGAACGTCCTCTCGAAGAAGGCGCTGGCGCGCGGCTACTTCCGCGAGGACGCTCTGCGCGGCCTCTGGGCCGAGCACCAGAGCGGCAAGCGCGACCACGGCTACCGGCTGTGGGCCTTGCTCATGCTCGAGCTGTTCCACCGGCACGCCGACGAGGCGCTGCCCGCCGAGCTCTCCGCGCGTTCGTGACCCGGCCGCGCCTGGCGGCGACGGCCGCGCTGGCGTTGCTGCTCTTCGTCTTCCGCGAAAAGGCCCGCTCCGTATTCGGGATTCTCGACGGGATCGATCTCGTCATCCACGAGGCGGGGCATCCGATTCTCGGCCTGTTCGGCTGGCGCTGGCTGATGGTCGCGGGCGGAACGATCTTCCAACTCGCGTTCCCGATCGCCTTCATCGTCCACTTCCGTAAAAACGGCCAGCCGCGCTCCGCGGATGCCTGCGTGGCTTGGCTCGGCCAAAACTTCCTGCACATCGGCCGCTACGCGGCGGACGCGCGCGCCCAGGAGCTCCCGCTCGTCGGCGGGGGAGCACGACTGGACCTACCTGCTCGAGTGCTGGGGCCTGCTCACGCGCGACGTCGGCGTCGGCACGGCCTTCGACTTCGTTGGATGCGCGTTGATCGCGTGGGCCGCCGTTTCGATTTTCAAATCGAGCTTTTCGAAAAGGGCCGAAGATTTAACGGGAATTCACATCTCGCGCGAGATGTGAATTCCAGCGGTTAAATAAAGGTTTTTTCAATTCGCCGAATATTGACCTGAAGCAAGGAAGGTTCCGGCTGCCTTCCGCTACAATGATGGGGAGATGATCGAGTACGCCTTCCTGACGTTCGGTTCGCTCTTCGCGATCGTGGACCCCTTCGCCGCGGTCCCGACCTTCCTGGCGCTCACCGCCCGGGACAGCGCTGAGCAGCGCCGCCGCATGGCGCGCACGGCCTGCATCACCTGCGCGGCCGTCATGGGCGGCTTCGCGGCACTCGGTCCCTCGATCTTCAAGCTGTTCGGCATCACCTTGCCCGCCTTCCAGATCGCGGGCGGCCTCGTGCTCCTTCTGTCCTCCCTCGACATGATCCGCGCCCAGAAGTCGTCCATGCGCGAGACGCCCGAGGAGTTCGCCGAGGGCATGAGCAAGGACGACATCGCGATCACGCCCCTGGCGGTGCCGCTGCTGGCCGGCCCCGGCGCGATCACGACGTCGATCGTCCTCGGCGGGCGCGCGCACGGCTACGGGCAGAAGGCGGTGTTCTTCGTCCTGATCGCCTTCGTGGCGCTCCTCAGCTACTGGGTGCTGACCTTGGCCGCGGACAGCGCCAAGAAGCTCTCGCCGACGATCCTCAACATCATCACCCGCCTCATGGGCCTCCTGCTCGCCGCGATCGGCGTGCAGTTGATCCTCTCCGCCCTCAAGCTCGGCTGAGAAACTTGTGAAACTTGGGGCCTGGCCCCAAGATTTACATCGCAATTTCCTACAATTAGCGCCAATGGACCGAGAGATCGGGGTCGGCGGCTTCGCCGCCACTCCCTTGGCGCGCCGGTACGTCAACGAGGTGCTCGACTCCGGGCGCCTGTCCTACGGCCCGTTCCACCGCCGCTTCGAGACGGCCTTCGCCAAGGAGCACGACAGCGGCCACGCCGTGTTCTGCAATTCCGGGACGAGCGCGCTGCAGATCGCGCTGCAGGCTCTGAAGGAGAAGCACGGCTGGAAGGACGGCGACGAGGTCATCGTTCCGGCCGTCACCTTCATCGCGACCTCGAACATCGTCCTGCACAACCGCATGACGCCCGTCTTCGTCGACGTGGACCCGCTCACGTACACGATGGACCCGGCCAAGCTCGCGGCGGCGATCACGAAGAAGACGCGCGCGGTCATCCCGGTCCACCTGCTCGGCCTGCCGGCCGACATGGACCCGCTCGGCGCGGTGGCGCGCGGCGCCGGGCTCTCGATCATCGAGGACAGCGCCGAGACGATGTTCGCCCGGTACAAGGGCAGGAAGGTCGGCTCCCTCGGAGACATCGGCTGCTTCTCGACCTATATCGCGCACTACATCGTCACCGGCGCCGGCGGTCTCTCGACGACGAGCGACCCCGACCTGCACGTGCGCATGCGCAGCCTGATGAACCACGGCCGCGACTCGATCTACCTGAACATCGACGACGACAAGGACGCCTCCGGCGCGCGGCTGCACGAGATCGTCGCCAAGCGCTTCCAGTTCGTCTCCGTCGGCCACAGCTACCGCGCCACCGAGCTCGAGGCCGCCCTGGGCCTCGCCCAGCTCGAGGAGAAGGACGCGATCTACGCGGCGCGCACCTCGATGGCGGCGCGGCTCATCGCGGGCCTCGCGGAGTTCGAGGACCGCCTGCAGCTGCCGCGCGGCCGCGACGGCTGCGATCACAGCTACATGCTGTTCGGCCTCGTGCTCAAGGGCGAGGACAAGACCCCGCTCGTCAACTTCCTCGAGGACAAGGGCGTCGAGACGCGCGACATGCTTCCCCTGCTCAATCAGCCGGTGTACAAGAAGCTGTTCGGCGACCTGGAGCCGAAGTTTCCGGTCGCGCGCGGGCTCAACCGCTCCGCCTTCTACATCGGTTGCCACCAGTACATGACGGCCGCCGACGCCGACTACGTCGTCGAGCAGTTCCGCGCGTTCTTCCGGACGCGATGAAGATCTCCGTCGTCATCGACAACCACAACTACGGCCGGTTTCTCGGGGACGCGCTCGACTCCGTCCTCGACCAGGGCGTGCCCGCCGAGGTCATCGTCGCCGACGACGGCTCCACCGACGACTCGCGCGGCATCCTGAAGGCCTACGCGAAGCGCGGCGTCAAAGCGCTGCTCCAGGAGCGCCAGGGCCAGGCGACGGCGTTCAACAACGGGCTCGCGGCGGCGACGGGCGACGTCGTCTGCCTGCTCGACTCCGACGACGTGTTTCTGCCCGGCAAGCTGAAGGCGGTCGCCGCGGCCTTCGCCGACCCGAAGGTCGTCTGCGTCCAGCACTTCCTGCACGACACGGACGCCAAGCTGGCGCCGCTGCCGCGCCGCTTCCCGGCGTGGCCCGCGCGCTACACGCTCGACGACTACGTCGCGGGCCGGACTCAGTTCACGGCCACGTCGGGCCTCGCGTTCCGGCGCGTGACGCTCGAGAAGCTGCTGCCGATCCCGAAGGACCTGTTCTATTACCTCGACGACTTCCTGACCGCGCACGCGCTGTTCCACGGGGAGATCGCGAACATTCCCGAGGTGTACGGCCTGCACCGGCAGCACGGCGACAACTGGTGCGCGGGGGATTGGAGAACCCGGCCAAGATCGAGCGCGACTTCGTCGACCGGGCCAACTACGGCGCCCACCGCGACAAGTGGCTGGCGGAGCGCGGACTCGTCCGCTCCGCCGAGGCGGTCGCCGCGGAGGCGCTCGATCTCTGGCGCCGGCGCATCCTGCTCGCGTCCTTGAAGGCCAAGCCCCTCGAGGCCGCGGCGGAGTGGACCGGCGGCCTGCGAGACCTGCCCCCGGCGGGCGTTTCCGCGCCGCGACGACGGCGCTCGCCGTGCTCTCGCCGACCCTCTACCTCAAGCTCTACGAGCTGTACTCGGAGCGGCCGTGAGCGCCGAGTTGACGGTCGTCCTGCCGACGCTCAACGAGGAGGGCGCCCTGCGCCAGGTCCTGCCGCGTCTGCGGGCGGCGTTCGAGAAAGGCGGCATCAAGGCCGAGGTCCTCGTCGTCGACGGGCGGTCGAAGGACAAGACCGTCGCGGTCGCCGAGGCGGGGGCGCCCGCGTGATCACGCAGAAGGGCCGCGGCCTCGGCGACGCCCTGCGCGAGGGCCTTCGCGCCGCGGCGACCCCGTGGGTCGCGGTGGTCGACGCCGACGGCTCGCATCCGCCGGAAGACCTGCTCCGTTTGTGGGAGAAGCGCGGCGAGGCGGACCTCGTCATCGCCTCGCGCTACGTCAAGGGCGGCTCGGCCGTCATGGACCCGGCGCGCCAGGTGCTCAGCCGCTCGCTCAACGTCGTCTCTCGCCTCGTGCTGGGGCTGCCCGTGCGGGACGCCTCCGGCGGCTTCCGCCTGTACCGGGCCCAGCTCGTGCAGCAGGCCTGCGCGGACTCCGCGGCGAACGATTTCACCGTCCAGCAGGAGCTGCTCGTCGCCATCCTCGCGCGCGGCGGCAAAGTCGTCGAGGTGCCGTTCCGCTACGAGCCTCGCCTCGACGGCGCCTCGAAGGCCTCGGCCCTGCGCCTGGCGCCGGCCTATCTGCGCATGCTCTGGAAGCTGCGCGGGAAGGTCCCATGACCACGATGACGCGTCTCGAGACGCTGTCGGCCGCCGACCGCTTCAACGACGAGGTGTGGAAGAAGGTGTCGCGATTCGTCGGACAAGACATCCTCGAAGTCGGCATCGGCATCGGCATCTTCACCGACAAGCTCCTGACCAAGGGCAAGGTCTTCGGCGTCGACATCGTGCCGGAGTTCGTCGAGGCGGCGAAAAAAGGCACGGCACGCGGCTCGAGTATCTCGTCGCGGACATGGGACAAGGCATTCCCGATATCCTCGCCGGAAGGACGTTTGATACCATCGTGTGCATGAACGTGCTGGAGCACATCGAGGATGATGCTGGAACGCTGAAAAACTTCTCGGCCATGCTCAGGCCCAAAGGGAAGCTCGTTCTCGTCGTTCCTGCTTATCAGGTTCTCTTCAATCCGTTGGATTCCCACGACGGTCACTTCCGGCGCTATGAGAAGGCCGAGCTTCGTTCGAAGCTCGTGGACGCGGGGTTCTCCGTGGTTCACGAGTCCCGGTTCAATTTGTTCGGCATCCTCGGCTGGTTCCTCAATGGAACCATCCTGCGCCGCAAGGACCTGCCCTCCGGCCAGATGGGCCTGTTCAACAAAGTCGCCCCCTTCCTTTTCTGGCTCGAGAACCTGACCGGCCCGCCGATGGGCCTCTCCCTTCTCGCCGTCGGGGCCAAGCCGTGAGCAAGCTTTCGATCGTCATCCCCGCCTTCAACGAGGAAGACGCCATCGACGACATCCTCAAGAGCTGCCTCGACGCGCGGGGGCCGCTCATGAAGGCGGCCGGCCTCGACGCCGTCGAGGTCGTCGTCGTCGACGACGGCTCCCGCGACGCGACGAAGGCCAAGGCGTCCCGGTGGACCGAGGCCAAGCTCGTCGTCCACGAGCGCAACAAGGGCTACGGCGCGGCGCTGATGACGGGCTTCCGCGCCTCCTCCGGCGACCTCCTCGGCTTCCTCGACGCCGACGGGACGTGCGATCCGCTCGCGTTCGCGGGGCTCATCGATAAGATGCGCGCGGCGCGCGCCGACATGGTCGTCGGCGCCCGCCTGCACGAGGGCTCGGAGATGCCCTTCGTGCGCACCGTGGGCAACCGCCTCTACGCCGCGCTCCTGCGCGCGCTGACCGGCGCGCGGCTGACGGACACCGCGAGCGGCATGCGCGTGTTCAAGCGCGCCCTCCTTCCGAGACTCGCCCCGCTGCCGACGGGCCTGCACTTCACGCCCGCGATGACCGCGCGCGTGGCCTGCATGGGCGCGGTCATGGCCGAGCACCCGATCCCGTACTCGGAGCGCGTCGGCGAGTCGAAGCTCTCGGTGCTCGGCGACGGCGTGCGCTTCCTGCGCGTGATCCTCGGCACCGTCTTCGCCTACTTCCCGCTACGCGTGTTCGGCCCGCTGTCGGCCGCGTTCCTGCTCGCGGCGGCGGGCCTGGCCCTGGTGCCCGCGCGCTCCTACCTCGGCGGCGCCGGCATCGAGGAGTGGATGATCTACCGCCTGCTCACCGTGCTGACCTTGGCGACGTGCGCGAGCGTGTTCGCGGCGATCGGCGTGCTCGCCCAGAAGGCGTCGAACGCCGCCCTCGGTCGGCCGGCCTCCTGGGTGGACCGCGCGTGGATCCGGGAGAGCGCCGCGCTCGCCGGCTTGGCCGCGTGGCTGGCGGGCGTCGGCGTCAACTGGCCGACCGTCCTCGAGTACGCGCGCACGGGCCACATCACCCGCCACTGGGCCTGGGTCCTGCTCGGCGCGCTGGCCGTCATCTGCGGCTCCGTGCTCGTCTCGCTCTCGATCGCTCTCGGCGCCTTCGCGCACCTGCCGTCGCGGGAGGACGCGTGAGCTTCTGGCGCGGCAAAAGGTCCTCGTCACCGGCGGCACGGGCTTCATCGGCTCGCACGTCGTCGAGCGGCTCGTCGCCGCGGGCGCCAAGACGACCGTCGCGGCGCGCATGAGCGCGGAGAACAAGGGAAACCTGAGCGCCGTCGCCGGGAAGCTCAAGCTGATAAAAGGCGACCTGCGCGATCCGAAGTTCTGCCGCCGCGCCTGCGCGGGCCAGGACGTCGTCCTGAATCTCGCCGGCGTCGTCGGCGGGGTGGGCTGGAACAGCGTCCATCCCGCGAGCCTGTTCCGCGACAACATGACGCTCCAGCTCAACGTGCTCGAGGCCGCGCGCCTGGAGAAGGTGAAGCGCTACCTCGTCGTCAGCACCGCGTGCGTGTACCCGCGGGATTGCCGGATCCCCACGCCGGAAACGGAGGGATTCAGGGATGAGCCGGAGCTGACGAACCGGGGATACGGCTGGGCCAAACGGATGGGAGAGTATCTCGGCCGAGCCTACGCCGAAGAATATGGGATGAGCGTCGCGATCGTGAGGCCCTACAACGCTTACGGCCCCCGGGATCACTACGATCCCGCGAAGTCGCACGTCATCGCGGCCCTGGTCAAACGTGTCTGCGAGGGGAGAGCCCGCTCAAGGTCTGGGGCGACGGGACGTCGACGCGCGCGTTCCTCTATGTGGAGGACTTCGCCCGCGGCATTCTCGACGTGGCGGAGAAATACCCGAAGGCCGACCCCGTCAACATCGGCTCCTCCGACGAAATCTCGGTCAAAGATCTCGCGAACGCCGTGCTCCGGGCGGCGGGACGCGCGGATGTGAAGCTCGTCTTCGACAAGACGAAGCCCTCGGGCCAGCCGCGGCGCTCGTGCGATACCCGGAAAGCGCGGCGGGTCCTGGGCTTTACGGCGACGACGAGCCTCGACGAAGGCTTGAAGAAAACCGTCGCCTGGTACCGGGAGAACCTCCTGTGAAGCGCGGAAAGAGGCTCCTGGTTCTCCTGACGTTCAACGAGATCGAGGCCCTGCCCAAGCTCTTCGACCGCATTCCGCTCGGCGCGGCCGACGAGGTGCTCGCCGTCGACGGCGGCAGCAAGGACGGCACCGTCGACTTCCTGAAGTCCAAGGGCGTCAAGGTCCTGCCCCAGCCGCGCCGCGGCCGCGGGGTCGCCTTCCGCCTGGCGCTGGCCGCCACCGACGCCGAGACGATCTGCTACTACAGCCCGGACGGCAACGAGGACCCCGACGACATCCCCCGGATCTTCGAGAAGATCGAGAAGGACGGCTCGGACCTCGTCGTCGCCTCGCGCATGATGAAGGGCGCCTACAACGAGGAGGACGTGCACTGGTTCCGCCCGCGCAAGTGGGTCAACCAGCTCTTCACGCTCGCCGCGAACCTTCTCTGGAACCGCGGGCCCTACGTCGAAGACACGATCAACGGCTTCCGCGTCGCGCGCGCCGACGCCCTGCGCCGCTGCTCCTCGACGCCGACGGCTTCCCCATCGAGTATCA
Organism: Elusimicrobiota bacterium; assembly: GCA_023213235.1. Lineage (GTDB taxonomy): Bacteria > Elusimicrobiota > Elusimicrobia > UBA1565 > UBA9628 > GWA2-66-18. The sequence continues at coordinate 3,707,268 of CP096137.1, forward strand.
GATGTCGATCCGCATGATGAAGCTCGGCCTCGTCATCGGCGAGATGCCGACGCACGAGTACCCGCGCCTGGGCGGCCAGTCGACGGCCGAGTCCTGGCCGACGGGCGTCGTCTTCGTCAAGACGCTCCTGCGCGAGCTCGCGATGGGCCGCGGCGTCCATGACGCAAAGGCGCAATCCGAACTTGGTACGATGAGCGTCTGATGGCCGACCATCGCCGGGAGCACCGCGCGGACGCCGAGACCTACGCCCACCGGGCGATCGTCGCCTGGCTGCCCGTCCTCTACCTCCTGATCTCCTCCTTGTTCTTCCTGCGCACCTACGACTCCGCGCAGGTCAAGATCACGATCATGCAGATGGGCGGCCTGGGCCTGCTCACGATGTGGCTCTCCCGCCTGGCGATCGCCGGCAAGCACGCCCTCAACCGCGACGACCTCGTCTGCCTGGCGCCGTTCCTCGCCTACCTCGGCTGGGGCGTCTTCTCCTACCTGAAGGCGCCGTACCACATGGCGAGCACGGACTTCTTCCTGCGCCACTGCTTCTACATGATCGTCTCCCTCATCACGATCTACGAGATCGACGAGGACGGCATGAAGCGCCTCATCAAGATCCTGACCTGGTCGGCCTGGATCGCGATCGGCTACGGCTTCCTCCAGTTCGTCGACACGGCGGCCTTCCCGCCGGGCCCGGGCAAGGGCATCGACCCGTTCGTCTGGCGCGGCGCGTTCTCCGACCGCGTCTTCTCGACCTACGGCAATCCGAACTTCTACGGGGACTACCTCGTCATCATGTTCCCGATCCTGCTCACCCAGTACCTCAAGACGCGCGCCAAGAGCCTGCTCGTCCTCATCGCCCTGCTGCTGCTCTCGCTCGTCAAGACGGGCACCAAGGGCGCGTGGCTCGGCTTCGCGATGGTCTGCGTGGCCTTCGGCGCGATCGCGCTGATCTTCTTCCCGGAGCAGACCAGGCCCTACCGCAAGCGGGTGATCGGCATCCTCGGCGGCCTGGCCTTCGGCTTCGTCGCCTACACGGCCAAGGACCTGACCTCGCGCGTCGTCTCGATCAACTTCCGCCTCTTCACCTGGGAGGCGACCTGGGAGATGATCCGCACCAACCCGTTCACGGGCACGGGCGTCGGCTCCTTCCCGCCGATCTATCCCGCCTTCCGCCGCCCCCGATCTTCCACATCGAGGGCAAGCACAACACCGAGACCGACCACGCCGAGAACGAGTACCTCGAGCAGCTCTTCGACAACGGCATCCTCGGCTTCGGCATCTTCCTCTGGCTGATCTACAGCACGCTCGTCGTGGGCTTCCGGTCGCTCGGCCAGCTGACGGCGACGGAGTCGCTCAAAGACGGACGTCCTCCGCCCAGAGCCTTCGACCTCATCGGCGTGATCGTCTCTTTCATGGGCATGCTCGGGCACAACTGCTTCGACGTCAGCCTGCGCTTCGTCTCCTCGGGCGTCTATCTCGGGCTTCTGTCCGGGCTCATCGTCAACCTCGCGCGCGGCCGCGCCCTCTACGAGCTCCACGCCCGCGAGCCCGAGGCCGCCCTTCTCCCCGGCGAGGAGGCCTCCCTCTGGAAGACGGTCTCCGAGATGCTGATCTGGCCCCTGCGCCTGGCGGCGGCGGGGGCGATCGTGTGGCTGGCCTTCATCAAGGGCTGGACGACGCTCAAGTACGTCCCCTTCGGCGGCATGTTCGGCGAGTTCTCGATGCTCCTCGGGCCGCTCTCGCGCGTGCCCCAGGGCGGCGAGCTCCTGCAGTGGTGGCTGGCGTGGGGCGTGTTCGCGGGCTGCATGCTGTGGCTGGGCTGGAAGATGATCCGCCTGTGCCTGCTCGCCGACAACCCGGTCGTGCCGCTGCTCGTGCTCGCGATGCTGCAGCCGCTGTACCTCTTCTGGGGCTACTTCCGCGCCGACATCCACCACAACGTCGCGATCTACTTCTCCAAGGAGCGCAACTGGGCGCCGGCCGTCGGCAACTACCTCATCGTCCACAAGCTCAACCCCGAGTTCGTGATGTCGAAGTACTTCCTCGGCAACGTCTTCAACGACCGCTTCAACATGACGAAGGCGTACCTGCCGGACTGGGGCGACACGAACAACGAGGCTCGCGACGACTACGAGCGCGCCCTGTACTGGTACGACCAGGTCCGGCGGCTCTCGCCGAACTACGTCCAGATGCACCATCAGATCGGCAACCTGCACCTGCGCCGCGCGGAGTGGGCCAACAGCAACGGTCGCCCCGACGAGGCCTCGAAGTACCTCGACATGGCGATGACGCGCTTCAAGCTGTACTACCAGATCGACCCCGTCTTCCCGCCGAACTACTACCGCATGGGGCAGGTCCACATGATCCGCAAGGAGTACGACAAGGCGATCGCCGTCTACCGCGGCCTCATCGAGGCGGGGCGCTGCTCCGTCGACGACTCCCTGCTCGAGAAGCCCTGGCTGCGCAACACGATCCTCTCCTACCAGACCTACGAACAGATCGAGAACAAGTGGCACCACCGCCACGTCGGCGCCGCCCGCGCGCGCGAGTCCGCCGAGGCCTACACGAGCCTCGGCAACGCTCAGTTCATGAAGGGCGACTACGAGGGCGCCGAGGACAGCTACCGCCGCGCCCTGTCCTACGAGCCGGCCTGGGAAATGGCCCGCAAGAACCTCGAGGTCACCTACCGCCGCGCGCAGCTCGAGGGACGTCTCAAGCAGGACAAGGTGGACCCCGCCGCCGCCGGCAAGAAGCCGGTCCCCGGCACACTGATCCCGACGGGCTGGATCGTCGTCCCGAAGAAGTAGGGACGGCTACGCCGCTTTCGCGGCGGACTTCTTCGCGCGGACGCGCGCGTCCTCGGCTTTGATCAGCGGGTCGATCAGCGCGTAAACGGCCTTCGCCTCGGCGGTCGCCAGCGCGGGCTGGTTGCGGGCGATGAGCCACCACTCGCGCGCCTTCTTGGCCGCGGCGAGCACGGGGGCGGGCACCATGGTCGCCTTGTAGACGCGCATGGACTTGGCCTCGTCGCCGAGCTCCTTGAGCATGAACTCCCGGGCCTTCTCGGGCTGGAGGTTCTTCACGAGGTAGGAGGCGATCTCGGCGACGATCTTCTTCTTCTCGGCGGCCAGCACGTCGGGCGGAGTCCCGCCGGCGACGAGCGCGGCGATGCCCTCGGGGTACTCCTCGAGCCACTTGTGCGTGACCTGCCCTTCGTGGATGCGGCGCACGGCCAGGCGCTCGTAGATCACGCCGACTTCGACGCCGTCGGCCAGCATGCGGGCGTAGAGCTCGTTGTCGAGGATGATCATGTCCGCGCGGTAATGGCCGTACTTCTTGTACAGGGCGCGCGGAATCGCGAGATTCGTCGTGAGGTAGGGGAGGAACTCCTCGCCGACGGCGTAGTGACCGGGGACCTTGCCTTCCGGAACCTTCATGCCGGGAGGAAAGGCGGTGCCGATCAAGCGACCGAAACGGTGAAGCCAGCCGTCGGAGAAGACGAACCCCGCTTCAGGACGTTTCTTGAAGAAGGCGGCGAACTTTTCGAGCCTGTCCAAGGTCCAGAAATCGTCGGAGTCGATGTTCGTGATCCACGTGCCCGTCGCCATCTCGAGGGCCATGTTGCGGCAGGCCATGTTGCCGATGTTCTTCGGCACGCGCGTGTACTTGAAGCGCGGGTCCTTGGTCCACTGCTTGATCATCTCCGGCGTCTCGTCGACCGAGCCGTCGTCGACGATCAGGACCTCGTAGTCGCCGCAGGTCTGGCGCGCGACGGTGTCCAGCGCCCCGGGCAGCATGTGCGCCCGGTTGTAGGTGGGCAGGACGATCGAGAACAGCGGCTCCGCCATTTAGAGGAGCGCCTCGACCTTGGCGGTGATTTCCTTGCCCGACGGGTTGGCCTCGGGGCCGAAGCGCTCGACGACCTTGCCTTCCTTGTCGACGAGGAACTTGGCGAAGTTCCAGGGGATGTCGCCGTTGTGGCCGGCCTCGGTGGTCAGGTACTTGTAGAGCGGGTGGATCGCCGCGCCCTTCACGACGATCTTCGAGTACAGGTCGAAGGAGAGCGCGTACTTGGTCAAGCAGACGTTCTTGATGTCCGCGTTCGAGCCGGGCTCCTGCGCCCCGAACTCGTTGGCGGGGAAGGCCGCGATGCGCAGGCCTCGGGCCTGGTACTTGTCGAAGAGAACCTGAAGGTCGGTGTACTGCGGCGTAAATCCGCACAGCGAGGCGGTGTTCACGATGAGCAGCGGATGGCCCTTGTACTTCGAGAGCTTCACCGGCTTGCCGTCGATGTCCGCCATCTCGAACTCGTAGACGCGGCCCTTGGTCTTCTCAGCTTGCATCGGATTCACCTCTTGTTTTGGGGACAGGGCGGACTTGGCGGTGAAGATCGCCGAGGCGAAGCCCAGCTTCAATTTGTCGAGCATGGACTCATTCTACTCTTTACCCGTGGCGCTCCTCCAGCCATGGGTCGGCCCGGTTGTGATACCCGCGCGTCTCCCAGAAGCCGGGCCTGTCGTTCTCCAGGAACTCGAGGCCGCGCAGGAACTTGGCCGACTTCCACGCGTAGAGCGTGGGGATGACCATTCGCATCGGCCCGCCGTGCTCGAGCGGCAGCGGCGCGCCGTCGAGCTCATAGGCGAGCAGCGCGTCGGGCGTCGAGGCCTCGAGGATCGAGGTGTTGGTCGTGTACTCGTCGGCGGAATGCTGGACGACGAAGGCGGCCGAGGGCTTGGGCCTCACGAGCGCGAGCAGGTCGGTCATCATGACGCCGCCCCATTTCACGTCCATCTTGGACCAGGTGGTCACGCAGTGGAAGTCGGAGACGTCCCGCGACTTGGGCAGGGCGAGGAAGCCCTTCCAGTCGAGGTCGAGCGGGTTCTCCACCTCGCCCCAGACCTTGAAGCGCCAGCTTTTTCATCGAACGGCGGATGAACACCGAGGTCAAGCACGGGGAATTGGTCTCCGCTCCAGTGCTGGCCGGGAGGCAGGCGCTGGCGGCTTCTCTGCTCGTCGCGGCGGCTCTTGTCCGCCTTGAACCGCTCGAGCATCTTCGCCTTGGCGGCGAGCATCTTCTCGTTGTACTCAGGGGCGCCCATGCCTAGAGTCTACGAATTGGTGCCAGGCCCGTACATTCGGTAAATTCTCAGCGTAGGAGGACGCTGATCTCGTCGACGAGCCGGAGCCAGAGGCGCCGGAGTCTCTGCAGCGGAGTTTCGACGGCGGGTCGGACCCCGACGTACCGCATCACGGCGCGCTCGACGGCCGGAGTGATCGTCGCCGGAAGGTGACCCGAGCCGAGAAAGCGTGTCGAGCCGTCCGGGGACAGCGAGAACACGTAGCCGCCGAGCCCGGACCGGTCCCGTCCGGGCGGGACGGCGTCGACGTGTCCGCGGACGCCGTAGGAGCCCAAGGCGAAGGCATTCACCACGCGGGCGCGCTCGACATCGAAGACGCCCAGGACGGGTTTGTTCTCCGGATCGGCGATCGATTTGACGAGTTCGGGGGCGCCGGGGGCGCGCAAGTCGATGAGCATGGGGCCGTAGCGCGCGAAGCGGCCGTCGAAGTTGACCGCGCTCGATCCGGGGGGCCGCTCGGACCGCGCGGGGGCCCCACGACGCCGGCGGAGGCGGGCAGGGCAAGGGCGAAGACGAGGATCCAGAACCTCACGGCGATAGAGTAAAGGAATTCGTCCGGGACCGGGAGGGCCGAAAGGCCCCTCAGAATGTACCGAATGTACGGGCCTGGCACTAAATCGTAGAATCGACGGGTGAAGAAGAGGGCGGTGTTCCTCGACCGCGACGGGGTGTTGATCCGGGACGCGGACTACCTGGACGACCCGAAGCGCATGCGGGTGCTCAAGGGCGCGGCGCCCGCGCTGCGGCTGCTGCGAAAGGCGGGGTTCAAGCTCGTGGTCGTGACCAACCAGAGCGGGGTCGCGCGCGGGTACTTCACGATGGCCGACGTACGGCGCGTGCACGCGGCGCTCAAGAAGGCGCTCGCCCGGGGCGGGGCGCGCTGGGACGCCGTGTACGTCTCGCCGCACGGGCCCGACAGCCCGCACTCCTGGCGCAAGCCGAAGCCCGGGATGCCCAAGGCCGCGGCGCGGCGCTTCGGCCTCGACCTCAAGGCGTCCTACCTGATCGGCGACAAGACGTCCGACATCGAGTGCGCGCGGCGCGCGGGCTGCGCCGGGATCCTGGTGCGCACGGGCAAGGGCGGCAAGGACCGGGACTACAAAGCCAAGCCCGCGGCGACGGTCAAGGACGTGCTCGCGGCGGCGCGCTGGATCGTCAGCCGGGAAGCGCGCCCGCGACGGTCGTAAGCGGCTTTTGTCACGGCGGCCGAGGTTGGCCGCGGCGTCGCGCGCGACGCGCCGGATCCAGCCGGTCGTGCTGTATTCCTCCGAGAACTGAGCGGCGCCGGTCGTCCCGCAGAACGCGAGCACCCGCGCCTGCGCCGAGCGGTTCTCCGCGATCCGGTTCACGGCGTTTTGGAACGGCTCGGCGATCCAGAAGTCGACCACCGAGCCCGCGATGAGCTGCGCGTGCTCGCGCACCGGGTTCGCGCCGGCGGGCGGCTCCGGCACCCGCAGGGCGCGCGCGATCTGGCGGCCGGGCTTGAGGCGTCCGTCGGCGTTGAGCTCCTCGACGGAGACCGACGGCGCGTAGGCCTGGGGCGGCGGCGCGGGGGCGCCGGACATCGGGCCGGGCGACGAGCTCTGAGTTCCGAGCCTCCCGGCGAGTCCCTCCGCCTCGCCGCGGGCGCGGTTGCGCGCGGCGACCTCGCCGGCGATGGCCGCGTTGACGTAGCGCTGGGCGTTGGCCGGGTGCGTGTCGTTGCGGGCCGAGCCGAAGCCCTCGTCCGTGCCGCAGCCCAGGAAGTTCTCCTTGCCGGCCAGGAACAGGCGCCCGTCGTAGCCGGCGCGGACGAGCAATTCCTGGCCGATGAGGTCGGCCTGAGCCTCGAGCCGCCGCCAGCGCGCGTAGTACTCGGCCGCCGCGGGCGACTCTTCGAAAGGACCGGCGCCGGCCCGGGATTCGTGCGCCGTCTTCGGCGCGTTGGCCCAGGCGAACTTGCCCATCTTATCCTGCACCGCGTGCCCGGCCTCGTGCGCGATCGAGGACAGGCGCGCGGGGCGGCCGAGCTCGGAAGTCAGGTAGCCGGAGTTGATGCCGAGCTTGCCGGACTGATAGTACGCGTTGTTGGTGTCTTCGAGGTGGATCAGAAAGACCAGCGAGCGCTCGTCGAAACCGGCCGCGCGCCTGATCTTATCGACGTCGGTCAGCAGGGCCAGCGCCGCGACGCAGACCGGGGAGCCGGCCTCGAAGGAGGAGTCCACCACCGTGTTGTCGGGGTTCCAAGTCCTCACCGGACACGGAGCCGCGGCCGCGCGCAGGGGGCGGACAGGAAGAGGACGGCGGCAAGGAGGGGAACCCACCGCATACCCGGAGTGTAGCCCCGCCCCCGTCGGAAAACAACCCTTTTTTCAGAGGAGCGCGTAGCGGATCGGCTTGAGCGAGCCGCCGTTGCTGCCCTCGTGGGAGCAGGCGGTGAGGCCCGCGATGAGGTCCATGCGAGCGGTCAGCACGACGAAGTCCCCGGGGCGCGACAGCGGGGCCGGATCTCGACGCGGCCGTCGGGGCCGACCACGACGTTCATGAAGAGATTCAAGGTCGTCGAGATGGCGTCGGGGCCGATGCCGTGAGGGGCCAGCGCGACGGCGAGATTCTCGTGGCAGCTCGGGTGATGGTCGTCGCGGCCGGACTCCAGCTGGAACATGCGCAGGCTGCACGGCGTCATCAGGAAGTCGTGGCGGCCGCAGGTGTCCTCGGAAATGACGGCCATCGTGCCGCTGCGGTTGGAGTACAGGGCGTGGCCGGCCGTCAGCAGCGTCGTCTCGGCGTAGTCGATCGAGCGGCCGGAGGAGAGGCTCTCGCGCGGGTCGGCCGCGGAGAAGCAGAAGAAGTCGGCGACCTGGCCGCCGGCGGGGTCGATGATCTTCACCGACCGCCCCGCGCGAAGAAGGAAGGAGGCCCCGGAGCTCGGCGGGATCTCGATCATCGCTTCCCGCGGAACGGGCACTTCCACTCCGCTCCGTTCTCTCGACCCGAGAACTGGATGCTCTCCCAGACGTCGGCCCACCGCGCGACCGTCGGGTTGACCTGCCCCTGGTAGAGGACGTCGCGCGCGCGGTTGGCTTTGACCATCGGCTCGTACGCGTCGCCGAGCGCCTCGAACTGTTCGAAGAGGTTGAAGACGATCGCCGGGAGAGGAAGCGCCGCGAGAGCCGCGAGGAGCGCGGGTGCATGCCGACGAGGAAGTAGGCGTCGCCCGCGAAGCTGAAGCAGAAATTCTTGTCGGCCGGATCGGCGCTGAACTTCGGGTCCCAGCGCGCGCCCTCCGGCGAAGAGCCGCTCAAGCGGGACAGCTCTTCCCAGAACGCGGACTCGAAGGCCTCCTCGCTCGCGGGAAGGCCTCCGTCGAAGACGGCCCAGAAGCTGTAGTACGGCGAGGCGGACGCCGCCTGCCGGCGTTTGAACTCGACGAGGTCCGCCGCGAGGTCCGCGCTCGAGGAGCCGGCGCCGAGCTCCCCGTAGACTCCGAGCAGGTACTCCGCCTTGCGCAGGGAGCCGACCGCCGCGGCGCAGGGGTAGTTCTCGCCGCCGACGAGGGCGCGCGCGGCGCGGTCGGCCCGGGCGGCGGCGTCGAGCACGTCGCGCGGCGCGCCGGGGGCGAGAGGCAGCGGCCCGCCGGGAGCGGGCGCGAAGAGGCGAGGGAGGGGCTCACCCCGGAAGTCTAACGCGGAGGGCGCCCCGCGCTCCATGACGGCGGCGCAACGGTCCGGCGTCAGCCGTTGGACAGCCGGCGGCGCGCGCCCTGCAGCAGGTTGCGGCCGAGGCTGAAGGTCATGCGGAACTTGTCGAAGGAGTCGCGGTCGTCGGTGCCGAAGCGGCGCAGCGCGTAGGGGTCGGCGCCCGGGCCGACGAAGCCCGCGACCGTGGAGAGGCCGCACAGGAAGCCGCCGTCGCGCAGCGCCGCGGCCGTGTCCGCGGAGAGGTCGTCGTAGTCGCCGTTCGGGTAGCAGAACAGGTCGCACGGGCGGCCGACGTTCTTCTCCACGAGCGCCTTCGAGCGCGCGAGCTCCTCGCGGAAGCCCGACGCGCCGAGCAAGGTCGCGATCGTGTGCGTGTGGGTGTGGGAGCCGATCTCGACGAGGCCGGAGTCCGCCATCTCCCGGCACTGCGCCCAGGAGAGGGGGCGGTAGTTCTCCGGCGCGGAGCCGTCGAGGACGAGGCGGCGCAGCTCCCGCTCGACGGGGACGATCAGCGCCTCGCGCGCCCGCGGCAGGAGGTCCTTGGCCTGGGCCTGGAGGGACTTCAGCCGCTCGCGCCGGGCCGCGGCGTCTCCGGGCGCGCCGGCGAAGGCGTGCTCGAGGCGGTCCGGCCACAGCGGCACGCGCTCGTCGACGAACTGCGTCGCGACGAAGAGGGCGGCCGGCGCGGAGAACTCGCGCAACACGGGGAAGCCGAGGGAGTGGACGCTCTCGTAGCCGTCGTCGATCGTGAGCGCGACGGCGTTGTCCGGCAGGGCCGGTCCGCCGCGCAGGGACTCCACGACGGCGCGCAAGGTCACGAGATTCGCGTGGTCGCGCAGATAGGATAATTGGCGGCGGAAGGCGCTCTGCTGGAGCCGGTTTCCCTGGTAGTTGACGATCCCGTCGGAGGGACGGTCGGTGAAGCCGTGGTACATGAGGACGACGGCCGAACGGCGGCGCAGCCAGCGCAGCGGCCGGTCGAGCCCGAGGTCGAGCGCCAGCGCGAGAGCCCTGCCCGTCATGGGAACATCAGGTCGTGGTCGCTGTCGATCGACTGCGTCGGCAGCGGCGCCGACAGCAGCTCGGCCGAGGCGGGATCGGCCGCGCTCCAGGCGAAGCGCACGGGCCGTTCGCGGCTCAAGACGGGGGCGGCCGCGGCGAGGAGGACGGCGTCGGTCCCCGCGAGCCACGCGTCGTCGGCCCCGGAGTCGAGCGCCCAGCGCGCGAAGCCCTTCACCAGGCCCGCGCGGGCCTCGGGCTTGCCGGGGCCGACGAGCAGCAGGTGCGCGCGGCGCCGGCCGAGGCTCTCGAAGAGGCGGAACACGCCGGCCGCGCCGCCGGTCTCGGCGAGGAAGTGCTCGGCGCGCCGCGGGTTCTCGAGGAGGCGCCAGCGCACCCAGTCGGCGTCGCGCGGCACGCGCGGCTTCATGTTCATCGGCTCGTCGAACTTCTCCGCCAGGCCGCCGGAATCGGGCGGCAGGGGCGAGACCTTGAGCGCCGGGGCTCCCGCGGTCAGCGCGCGCAGCCCGAGACGCGCCGCCGGGCCGAACAGGACGCCCGCCGCCGCCCCGGCCGCGCCCCAGCGACGGCGCATCGGACCGGCGAGCTCGAGCGGGAACGAGCGCGCGAACGCCCCCGTCCGCTCCGTCCAGCCGAGCTTGAGGAACACGCGCATCGACTCGTCGTTGCAGAAGGTGATGCGGCGCGGGCACGTGGCCATCCACGCCTCGGTCAGAGCCTTGCCGTGGCCCTTGCCGCGCCACTCCGGCAGGATCGAAAAATCGACGAACCAGATCGCCGTCGACTCCCGGCCGTCGTGCGCGATCTTGACCGGCATCGACCCCGCGAAGCCCACGACCTTGCCCGCGTCGACCAGGGCCAGGGGCTCGAGCCCCGGGAACCGGTCGACGCGGTACAGCCAGCGCCAATGTTCGTCGAGGAACGCGGCGCGGTCCGGCCAGGCGGCGGCGAAGAACGGGGTCAACGACCCCGGCGGTATCGCCGTCGCCTTCCGGATCTCCGGCATCGGGCCTTAGTGGCCGACCGGCGCCGAGCCGTCCTCGATGTACTCGCGGACCTTGTAGCGCGACGCCGTCCAGATGAAGATTCCGGAGACGGCCGCCATGAGGATCGCGAAGAACCAGTAGAAGCTGGCGCCCTGGAACTTGTTGATCGCCGACACGTAGGCGGTCAGCACGTTCCCGAAGAAGATCGTGAGGAAGAAGAAGCTCATGATCGTGCTCTTCATCGCGCGCGGCGCCTGCGTGTACGCGAACTCCAGGCCCGTGATCGAGATCATGATCTCGGCGATCGTGATCAGGAGGTACGGGATGAACTGCCAGGCCACCGACGGCTTGCCGCCGCCGTCGATCGCGTGCTGGATCAGCGCCGCGCCCGCGAACGACGTCGCCGCGATGACCATGCCCAGCGACATGCGGCGCAGCGGCGTCATCGTCGTCTTGAACGCCTTCTCGATGGCCGGGTAGCCCCACGCCGCGAACAGCGGGATCAGCGCCATGACCATGATCGGGTTCAGCGCCGAGATCTGCGACGCCTCCCACTTCACGCCGAACACGTCGAGGTTCATCTGCTCGGCCTGCAGGACCCACGAGGAGCCGTGCTGGTCGAACAGCGCCCAGAACACGGTCACGGTCGCGAACACCTTGCAGACGTCGAGGACCGCGCGCGCGCCCTCGACGTCTTCCGCGGAATACTTCGACGCGGCCGCGGAGAAGAAGTCTCCGCCGGGCTTGCGCTTGCCCGTCGCCGCGGCCCAGAGGATCGCGAGGAAGCCGGGCTTGCCGGTCTTGCCCGTCGGGGGGACGTTGACGTACTGCGGGTGTCCCTTCCAGAACACGACCGTCGCGATCGCCATCAGGATGCCGGGCAGGCCGAAGGCCGCCTCCGGCCCGTACCAGACGAGCATCTTGGGGATCAGCAAGGTCGAGAAGAACGAGCCGAAATTGATCGCGAAGTAGAAGATGTCGTAGATCTTCTGGATCAGGTGCTTGTTCTTGTCGGTGAACTGGTCGCCGACGTGTGTGGAGACGCACGGCTTGATGCCGCCGGAGCCGAGGGCGATCAAGCCGAGGCCCCAGTACAGGCCGGTCTTGCTGCCCGGGAACAGCGCGAGCACGCCGTGGCCGACGCAGTAGACGATCGACAGCGTCATGATCGTCTTGTACTTGCCCCAGTAGCGGTCGGCGATGTACGCGCCGATCAGCGGCGTGAAGTAGCACGCCGAGACGAACAGGTGGTACGCCGCCGTCGCCTCGTGCTTGGGCATCATGAGGTGATTGACCATGAACACGGTCAGGATCGCGCGCATGCCGTAGAAGCTGAAGCGCTCGCAGGCCTCGTTGCCGACGATGTACTTGATCTGCGGCGGGAACGTGTCCGACTTGGCGGTGGTCGTCATATCAGGTCGAGCTCCTTGAGGGCCTTCTTCAGCGCGGGACGTTTGTCCGTCGACAGAGGGGTCAGCGGCAGGCGCGGCTCGGGGCGGCAACGGCCCATCATGGCGAGCGCGGCCTTCACGGGAATGGGGTTCGTCTCGACGAACAGCGCCTTGATCAGCGGGAACAGCTCGAGGTGCAGGCGCGCGGCCTTCTTGTAGTCGCCCTTGAGCGCGGCCTCGCACAGCGCCTGCGTGCGCTGGGGCGCGACGTTGGCGACGACGGAGACCACGCCCTTGGCGCCGACCGACATCATCGGCACGGTCAGGCTGTCGTCGCCGGAGAGGACGGTGAAGTCCTTTCGCTTGGCGGTGAGCTGCAGGATCTCCGAGACCTGGTCCAAGCTGCCCGCCGCTTCCTTGACCGCCGCGACCGTCGGGCAGTCCTTGGCGAGCTTGGCGATCGTCGCGGGGGCGACGTTGACGCCGGTGCGGCCGGGGATGTTGTAGAGCATCAGCGGCAGGCGGCTCTCCGCGGCCACCGCGCGGAAGTGGGCGTAGAGGCCCTCCTGCGTCGGCTTGTTGTAATAAGGAGCGAGCACGAGCAGGGCGTCGGCGCCGAGGCTCTCGGCCTCTCGGGCGGCCTCGACGGCCTTCCACGTCGCGTTGGTGCCCACGCCCGCGATGACCGGCACCTCGCCGCGCGACTCGTCGCAGGCGATCTCGATGGCGCGCCGGTACTCCTCGTGCAGAAGGGTCGCGGCCTCGCCCGTCGAGCCGCACGGCACCAGGCCGCGCGTGCCGCCCTTGAGCTGCAGGCGGATCAGGTGGCGGTAGGCGTCCTCGTCGAGGCGGCCCTCCGCGTCGAACGGGGTGACGAGCGCGACGTAGGAGCCTTCGAACTTCATAGGGAGACCTCTCCGGTGAACGTGATCCGGGCCGGGCCCTCGAGCCGGGGCCCGTCCTGGAAGGAAGCCGACAGAACGTCGCCGCCGCGCACCGTCACGCGCACGGGATGGCGGTCGAAGCCGAGCACGCGCGCGACGAAGGCGGAGGCCACGACGCCGGTGCCGCAGGCCAAAGTCTCGTCCTCGACGCCGCGCTCGTACGTGCGAACGATGAGGCCTTTCGCGCCGAGCTCCACGAAATTCACGTTCGCGCCCGCCTTGCCGAAGGCCTTGTGGAAGCGCAGGGCGCGGCCGAGCGTTTTCACGTCGACGCGCCGCGCGTCGTCCACGAAAACGACGGCGTGCGGCACGCCCGTGTTCACGTAGTGGGCCTGCACGAGCTTGCCGCCGGCGCGGACGTTCATGCCGAGCCGGAGGTTCTTGGGCGCGGGCATCGTGACTTCCACGCGGCCGGGGCCGGTGCGGCGGGCGTGGAGCGGGCCGCGGTTGGTCTGAAGCGCGAAATCCTTGCCCTTGAGCCAGCCCTGCTTGATCGCCCAGTAGACGCCGGCGCGGGAGCCGTTGCCGCAGAAAGCCGAGGACCCGTCGGCGTTCCAGTAATCCAAACGGACGGAGCGGCCTTTGCGGGACATGACGAGGAGACCGTCGGCGCCGATGCCCTTGCGGCGATCGCAGAGGACCCGCGCGAGAAGGGCCTTAGCATGGCCCTTGGGATTATCGAGCAGAACAAAATCATTGCCCGCCCCGGAGAGCTTCCAGAAGCGCGTCATTTCTTCGCCTCTCCCGCGAGGCGGTCGCGCAGGCCGCGCGCCGCGCGGGCCGGGAAGTCGCCGCGCGCGGGGGCGGTCAGGGGCGAGAGCTCGAGCGCCGCCTTGGACGGCAAGCCGCGCGCGAGCTGGGCGCGCGCGCGGGCCCACAGGGCCGCGGCGTCGCCGGGCGACTCGCGCAGGACGAGGTCGGCCTCGATGAGCGCGTCGGCCGGGCGACCGGCCTCGATGAGCCACAGCGCGCGCGCGCCGCGCGCCGACGCCGGCGCCGCAGGCCAGCGCCTCGTCGAGCGCGGAGAGAGCGCCGGGCAGATCGCTCTCGGCGCGGCGCGCGAAGGCGGTCAGCACGTGGCCGTCGGGGTTCTTGGGCTCGAGGGAGATGGCCCGGCGGATGGCGAGTTCGGCCGTCGTCCAGTCGCGCTGAGCGAGCAAGGTCTCGGCGTAGGAGCGCCAGACGTCCGCGCGGCTTTCGAGCGTCTCGAGCGCGACTTCATAATGCTCGGCCGATCGATCCAGGAAGCCGAAGCGCCGGTCGATCTCGGCGAGGCCCAGGTGGGCGCCGAAGTGCTTGGGCTCGAACAAGATCGCCTTCTCGTAGAACGGGCGCGCCTGCTCGTCGAGTCCCGTGCGGTGGAGCATGTCGCCCTGCCGCGTGAGCAGGTCGACGTTCTTCGGGAACAGCTTGACGCCGACCTGGTAGACGCCCAGCGCCTCGTCGACGCGGCCGAGCAGGTCGAGGTTGTCGCCGAGCAGGACGTACGCCTGGCGCAGGTCGGTGCCGCGCAGGGTCTGCATGAACTGGGGCGTGAGCGCCGCGACGACCTCGCGCGGCTTTCGCGCGTCGGAGAGCGCCTGCACGGGGCGGATCTTCTTGTCGGACGCCTCTCCGAAGAGCCGCCACGCGCGCGCGGGCGGCGCGGCGCAGAGCAGCGCGAGCGCCAGCGCCAGCCTCATTTGACCGGGCCCCAGCCTTCGGCGAGCTTCGGGATGGACGCCAAGATCAGGCTTTCCTCGGCGGCCTGCAGGCGCGAGGCGGCGGTGATCTGGCCCTTTTCGATGGCTTCGACGACGCGGTGGTCCTCGAACATGCCGATGTCGCCGACGGGCGGCTCGATGAGGAAGTCCGCCAGCCGGCGCTGCTGGCGCGAGAGGTAGGAGCCGCGGATGTCGATGACCTGCAGAAGGTTCTCGAGCACGTTCTCCGGGCGCGCGGTCGTGTAGTCGGTCTCGGTCACGCTCGCGATCGTCCACTCGGCGCCCAGCAGCTTGGCGGCGTCGACGGGAATGTAGTCGACGACGCCGCCGTCGACGAGGAAGCGGTGGCGGTACTCGAGCGGCTTGAAGATGCCGGGAAGGTTCATGCTCGCGCGCACGGCCTTTGCCACGTCGCCGTCGCGGAAGATGATCGCCTCGCCCGTGTAGACGTCCATCGCGACGCAGGCGAAAGGCTTGAGGGTCTGATCGAAGCGGATGCCGCCGAGCCCCTCGCGC
Organism: Elusimicrobiota bacterium; assembly: GCA_023213235.1. Lineage (GTDB taxonomy): Bacteria > Elusimicrobiota > Elusimicrobia > UBA1565 > UBA9628 > GWA2-66-18. Next base: position 3,722,640 of record CP096137.1, read on the forward strand.
AGCATGACCTCGGTCTTCTCCGAGGACAGCAGCTTGTCGAAGAACAGCATCGAGACGAGCTTCGTCTTCGTGAGGTCGTTGCCGCTGTCGACCTTGATCGTCGCGGCGAACTCGCGGATCTTGCGGATCGGCATGCCGGCGGCGTACATCGAGCCCATGACCGCGCCCATCGAGGTGCCCGCGACGACGTCGATCGGGAAGCCCGCGTCCTCGAGCGCCTGGATGACGCCCGTGTGCGCGACGCCGCGCAGGGAGCCCGCCGACAGCACGAGGCCGACCTTCGGGCGGCGGGTCGTCGGGGCCTGGCGCACCTCGCGCCACAGGTGGTCGCGCAGCAGGCCTTCGGCGGAGAGGTCGGGCGCGGCCGCGGCGGGAACGGCCAGCGCCGCCGCGAGCAGCGCGGCCAGCGCCTTGGTCATTGCGGGAGCTCCCGGCCGACGGCGCGCTCGAAGCGCGCGCGGGCCAGGATGTGCTCCGTGACGGCGGTCAGCCACGCGAGCCGCAGCTCGAGGACTCCCTCGCGCGCGCGCTGGCGCGAGAGCGCGGCCCCGGCCTTCCCGGCGGCGTCGTCGAGCATCGCCTGCACGCGCTTGTACTGCTGCTCGCGGCGCGGCCACTCCTCCTGCCACCAGCGCACGGTGTCGGCGGCCTGGCGCACCTCGAGGCGCACGCGGTCCTGCAGCTGGGCGCGCGCCAGCTCGCCCTGGCGCTGCTCGGCGCGCTTCTGCTTGAGCTGGCTCCAGAAGTCGTAGGCGAAGGGGATCTTCAGGCCGAGCGTCACGTCCCAGTTGTTGTTCTTGAGCGGGAAGCGCGTCGCGGTGAGCTCGTAGTCGCCGGCGAGGAAGAGGGTCGGGTAGCGGCGGCCGAGCGCGAGGTTCACGCCGATGGCGTCCATCTGCACCTTGTAGGTCTGCGACTGAAGCTCGGGCCGCAGCTCCATCGCCCAGACGACGGCCTTGTCGGTCTCGGTGCGGGCCATCTTCGTCTCGAGCGTCCCCTCGACGCGGAACGGCGTGTCGAGCTCGAGGCTCAGCGCGTGAAGGAAGGTCAGACGCGCGGTCTCGAGCTGGTGGCGGGCCTCCGCCGCTCGCGAGCGCGCCGCGCCCGTCGCGGCCTCCGCCTCGACGCGCTCCCAGGCGCCGAGGCCGCCCTCTTCGGCGGCCTTCTCGGCGGTCTTCAGGTGCGCCTCGAGCGCGGCGGCGCGCTCCTGCGCGAGCAGCAGGCGGTAGAAGACCTCCTTGGCGCGCAAAGTCAGGTCGAGCTTGACGGAGTCGCGGTTCGACAGCGCCTGCTTCTGCGAGGCCTGCGCCAGGCGCAGCGTGTTCATCGTGCGCTGCCCCTCGTAGAGCGGCATATTGAAGTAAGCGCGCCCGGAATAAATGTTTTCGCTCGGCGCGCCCGGGAACAGCAGCAGGCTGCGGAACTCCGGCGAGAGCGCGAACGGGTAGCGCGCGTCGTACTTGGTGCCGCTGGCCTGCAGCCCGATGTCGGGCAGGAAGCGCAGGCGCGCCTCGGTCACGCGCGAACCCGCGATGATGACGTCCTGCTCGGCGCTCTGCAGGGCGGGGTCGTTGCGCAGCAGGCGCAGCGTCTCCTCGAGGGTATACACCCGCTCCGGCTGCTGCGCGAGCGCAACGGCGGGGAGAAGGAAGAGGACGGCGGCGAAGATGCGGTTCACTACACCTTGAACGACTTGGTCAGATGGTCGAGCTCGACCTTGAGCGACTTGAGATCCTCGCGGACCCCGGCGTCGACGGCGCGCTTGGCGATCTCGTCGACGCGCTCGGAGAGCCGGACGGCGAGATTGCGGTCCTTCTGCACGAGCGCCTGGAGGGCGGCGGCCATGCCGTTGAACTCCTCCTGCAGCTCCATGAGCTCGTCGCCCGTGCGCAGAGACACGCGGTGCGTGAGGTCCCCGCTCGACAGCGACTGGCAGGACTTCTCGAAGCGGAAGATGGGGCCGGCGAAGCGGTGCGACACGTAGAGCGAGATCAGCAGCATCAGCGCCAGGTAGAGCCCCACCTTCACGAGCAGCACCGTGTTGAACTGCGTGATGCGGTCGGTCACCGACGGGCACTCCGTCAGCATGACGCGCATCAGCGAGTAGTACACGTCGCCGCCGACGATCATCGACGCGACGAGGACGCTCAAGAACACCATGCCGATGTACTTGAGCTGCAGCGAGCGCTTGACGAGGACGGTCTTACGCTGGAACCGCTGATCTTCGTCGGGCATGAGTCTCCGGTCCGGTCAGAGAAGGTCGTCCGAGAACTTGAGCCACTCGGGCGTCACGGTCTTCAGCTTGGCGACGGCGCTCTCGAGGCTGACGGCGACGACGGCGTCGCCCTTCGAGGCCACCATGTGGCCGAACTTCCCTTCGTGAACGAGGTCCGCGGCCTTCACGCCGACGCGCGTTCCCAAAATCCGGTCGAACATCGTGGGCGGACCGCCGCGCTGCATGTGGCCGATGACGGCGGTGCGCGTCTCGATCTTGGTCTCGGCCTCGATGATCTTGGCCAGCCGCTCGGCGACGCCGCGGTCCTTGAGGATCATGTGCCCGAACTCGTCGAGGGCCTCTTCCTTCTTCTCGCCCGGGATGTCGACGGCCTCGGAGGCCACGACGATCGCGACCTTGCGCGCGGCGTGCGCGGCCTTCACCTTCGCGCACAGGTCCTTGATGTCGACGGGGCGCTCGGGGACGCAGAGGTAGTCGGCGCCGCCGCCGATCGCGGTGTAGAGGGCGACCCAGCCGGCGTGGCGGCCCATGACCTCGAGGACCATCGCGCGGCGGTGGGAGCGGCCCGTGTCGCGCAGGCGCTCGACGGCCTCCATCGCGAGAGTGGCCGCGGTGTCGAAGCCGAACGTGTAGTCGGTGGCGTCGAGGTCGTTGTCCATCGTCTTCGGCACGCCGATGACGTTGAGCTTGTGCTCCTTGTAGAGCTTGTTGGCGACCCCGAGCGTGTCCTCGCCGCCGAGGGCCACGAGCGCGTGGAGGTCGAGCTTCTTGAACGACGCGAGCACGCCCTCGACGCCCTTGTCATTCTTGTACGGGTTCGTCCGCGAGGTGCCCAAGATCGTGCCGCCCTTGCCGATGATCTCCTGCACGTCGGCCGGGCCGATCGGCACCGCGGTGCCGTTGATCATGCCCTTCCAGCCTTCCTGGATGCCGAGGCACTCGTAGCCGAGCTTGTGGGCCTTCAAGACCACGCCGCGGATGGCGGGGTTGAGGCCGGGGCAGTCTCCGCCGCCGGTGAGGATCGCGATTTTCTTGGCCATAAATTTAGAACGCGCTGCTGTACTTGAGCTGGACGATCCGCTCCGGCCCGCGCCGCACGCCGTCGCTGTAGTGTCCGCCCGCGCCGATCGCCCGGAGCGCGAAGTCGACGTTGAAATTGGAGGTCAGGTGGGCGCGCAGGCCGAGGTTGAGGCGGCTGTCGCTCCAGTTGTTGATGTTGTCCCACTCGACGAGGATCGTCGCCTTGTCGCGGATGTTGATCGACAGCGGCAGCGAGCCGAACACGCCGTTCGTGTCGAAGTCCGAGACGTTGAACGAGGGGTGGATCTCGAGGCCGGGGGCGCCGAGCTCCTTCGTCGCGACGACGTAGAAGCCGCGCTGGCGCTGGTTGAAGCGCCGCGTCCCGGAGTTGTAGCGGTAGCCCTGCCCGTCGAAGCCGACCGCGAAGGAGGGCAGCTCGTTGTCGCCCTCGTAGAAGCGCCACTTGACCTGGGCCGTGGGCGCGCGCATGCGCACGTGGCGCTCGTCGCCGATGAGGCCGTCGACGGCCGCGGAGGCGCCGAGATTGATGCCGGGGTAGACTCCGAACGAGAGATACTGCAGGACGCCGCCGTTGGCGTAGAAGCGGGAGCGCGCGGAATAGCCGTAGTTGTCGAGGACGCCCGTCGTCGGCGCGTCGATGACCTCGGTCGCCGGCTGCAGGCCGCCGGAACTCGCGCGCGCGTGCGACGCCGAGGAGGCCTTGGGCTTGATCTTCACGGAGGACGACGTCCCGTCCTGGGCGCGCGCGGCGGAGGCGGCGAGCAGCAGGGCGGCGGCCAGAACGGTCGTGATCTTCATCGCGGGTTTATCCTGTTAATCGGGCTTGTTGAGAAGCGCCGCGACGCGATCGTGGAGCTTCGCCATCTCGAAGGGCTTCTGCATGACCTCGGCGGCGCCGCTCATGAGGGCGATGCCCTTCTCCTTGACGGTGTCGCGGCTGGTCATGATCATGATCTTCGGGGCCTTCGCGCCGAGCTTGTTGGTGATCTCGTAGGCGACGTGGTAGCCGTCGATGTACGGCATCATGACGTCGAGCAGGACGAGGTCGAGCTGCTCGTTGAGCGCGGTTTGCAGCGCGTCCTTGCCGTTGGCCGCCGCCAGGACTTCGTAGCCCTGGTAGGTCAGGTCCATTTTCAGCAGGTCGAGCAGATCGGGGTCGTCATCGGCGACCAGGATGCGCTTCTTCGTGTCGGCCATTCGTTCTCCGAGCGTGAAACAGTGCCCGCGCGATTCTAGCTTATCCTTATATTCGTCAACAAGACGATATAAATCACCTCTTGACGCGATTGGGAATATGTATATACTTGTATATATGTTCATTCTCGAGGCGGCCGACGCGCTGGAAAAGGCCGCAGTGAAGTTCGCGGTCGCCGGCGGCTACGCGGTCGCCCTTCATGGAGCGGTGCGCGGCACTCTCGACGTCGACATCGTGCTGGCCATGACCAAGGACAACTTCGTGGCCGCGGAGAAGGCGCTGTCCTCCCTCGGACTGTCTTCGCGCCTGCCCGTCAACGCGGGGGAGGTGTTCTCCTTCCGGAAGGAATGGCTCGAGCGGCGGAATCTGATCGCGTGGAGCTTCCTGGACCCCGAGGATCCCACGCGCGTCCTCGACATCGTCCTGACGTGGGAGCTGAAGCCGGCGGACGTGGTCCGGATGCGCGTCGCCGGCCACGACCTGCCGGTCCTGTCGAAGTCGGCGCTCGTCGCGATGAAGCGCGCGGCCGGCCGCCCTCAGGACCTGGCGGACGTCGACGCGCTGGAGCGGCCGTGAGCGAACGCCCCGTTCAGTATTTCAGCGACGAGGCCTTGGCGCGCAGCCGCAAGCTGACGCCGGAGCAGGCGCTGCGCGTGCTGGAGGATTTCCGGCTGCTTCGCGCCGAGCCGCGCCGGGAGCGCTCGCGGCTGATCAGCATCCGGATTCCCGTCGACGTCCTGGACGCGTTCAAGGCCAAGTCCGCGCGCGCGGGCGCCCCTACCAGACGACGATCAAGCGGCTGATGATGCGCTGGCTGCGCGACGAGCCGAACGCCTAGGCGGAGGCTTTGCGCTCCCAGCGGCGGGGAGCGATGACGGCGGGAGCGCCGGAGGCCTCGATGTGCCAGCAGCGGGGGCCGAGCACGGCCTCGACGGCCTCGAACAGCGACGCGTTGAGCACGACGCGCAGGTCGGTGTCGAGCATGGCCAGGCCCTCGGAGGTCTCCTGCTCGAGCACGACGGGGCAGGTCCCCGGATTCTTCTCGAGCGCGTCGCGCAGGGCCTCGAGCGTCTCGGTGCCGACGGTCGGGTCGCACTTCAGGCGCAGGCGCTTGGCGAACTTGGTCACCGAGGAGTCGAGGGGGCCATCTCGTCGACGATGAGCTCGGCCGTCGCGCCCACGCCGGCGTCCTCGCCGCCCTTGAAGGACAGGCGTCCCGTGACCGCGACGAAAGCGCCGACCTTGCCCAAATTATTGACGCCCGAGGCGTAGGTCTTGGGAAAGCACAGCGCGGTGATCTCGCCCGTGAGGTCCTCGAGCGTGACGATGACCCAGGGCTCGCCGGTTTTTTGGAGACCATCTTGCGCGTCTTGCTGATCATGCCGGCCAGGCGCACGGGCGTCGTGACGGCGGGGGTGAGTTGATTCACCTCGTGCGTCGCCGCGGCCTTGAGCTGGGCCTTCACCGAGAGCAGGGGTGGCCGGAGAAGTAGAAGCCGAGAACCTCGCGTTCATACGCGAGGGTGTCGTGTTCGGAGAGCGGCTTGAGCGCCGCCTCGGCGGCCGACGTCGTCGGCGCCGGGTCCGGCGAGGCGCCGAAGAGCAGGCCCTGCCCCTTGTCGAGGTCGGCCTTCACCTTCTGCTGGGCGCCGACGGCGCGGTCGACGGCGGAGAGCAGGCGCGCGCGCGCCGCGGCCGCGGGCTCGCCGGGGCGCAGCCCGTCCATCGCGCCGGCCTTGATCAGGGACTCGACGCACTTCTTGTTGATCGAGTGCAGATCGACGCGGGCGCAGAAGTCGTCGATCGAGGTGAAGGGTTTTTCGCGCGCCGCCGCCACGATCGAGTCCGCCGCCCCGGTCCCGACGTTCTTGATCGCGAGCAGGCCGAACCGGATTTCGCCGTTCTGGATGTCGAAGCGGGTCTCTGATCTATTCACATCGGGGGGCAGTACTTTCATGCCCATCCGTCGTGCTTCCTCGAGATACGTGACCAGTTTATTTTCTTTATCCTCGGCCCCGATGGAGGAGTGTCCGATCTCCGAGGTCAGCACCGCCGTCATGAACTCGATCGGGTGGTTCGCCTTGAGGTACGCGGTCTGGTAGGCGACGATGCCGTACGCCACCGAGTGGGACTTGTTGAAGCCGTACCCGCCGAACTTCTCCATCTGGTCGTAGATCTTGTTGGCGATCTTGTCCTTGATCTTGTTCGCCGCGCAGCCTTTGACGAACTTGTCGCGCATCTTCTGCAGGTCCTCGGCGATCTTCTTGCCCATGGCCTTGCGCAGGCCGTCGGCTTCGCCGGGAGTGAAGCCCGCGAGCTTCTTGCTGATCTCCATGACCTGCTCTTGGAACACCATGCAGCCGTAGGTGTCCTTGAGGATCGGCTCGAGGAGGTCGACGTCGTAGGCGACCTGCTCGCGCCCGTGCTTTCTGTCGACGAACATGTCGAGCATGCCGGACTGCATGGGTCCCGGCCGGAAAAGGGCGATCAATGAAACGATGTCGTCGAAGACGGTCGGCTTGATGCGGAACAGCAGGTCGCGGATGCCCTGGCTGTCGAGCTGGAACACCGCCAGCGACTTCGCGGTGCGCAGCATTTCATAGGTCTTCGCGTCGTCGAAGGGCAGGGCGTCGATGTCGAAGCCGGCGTTGCCGCCGCGCTTGATGAACTTGACCGCGTCGTCGATGATCGAGAGCGTGCGCAGGCCGAGGAAGTCGACCTTGAGCAGGCCGAGCTTGGGGCAGACGTCGCCGTCGTACTGCGTCGTGACGACGTCGCTCTTGGCGCCCTTGGCCAGCGGCGTGTATTTGACGACGGGCTCCTTGGTGATCAAGGTGCCGGCCGCGTGCACGCCGGTGTGGCGCTTGAGCCCCTCGAGCTTGAGCGACAGCTCGAGCAGGCGCTTGACCTGCGGGTCCTTGGCGAGCTCGGCCAACTCCGGCGTCTGCATCGCCTGATGAAGGTAGACGTTGGGGCCGGTCGGGATCTTCTTGGCGATCTCGTCGACCTGCATGAGCGGCATGTCCATCACGCGGCCGACGTCGCGGACGACGAGCTTCGCCCCTAAGGATCCGAACGTGATGATCTGCGCCACGCACTCCTTGCCGTACTTCTCGCGCACGTACTGGATCACGCGGTCGCGGCCCGTGTCGGCGAAGTCGATGTCCAAGTCCGGCATCGACTTGCGGTCGGGATTTAGAAAGCGTTCGAACAGAAGCCGATGTTCGAGTGGGTCGGCGTTGGTGATGCGCAGCGCGTAGGCGACGATGGCGCCCGCGCCGGAGCCGCGGCCGGGACCCACGGGCACGCCGATCGAGCGCGCGTGCTTGATGAAGTCCCAGACGATCAGGAAGTAGCTCGAGAAGCCCATGCGCTTGATGACGCCGAGCTCGTAGTCGAGGCGCTCCTTGTACTCGGGCTTGATCCCGACGGGAAAGCGCTCCTTCAGGCCCTCGACGCACAGGTGGGCGAGGTAGGTGTCCTGGTCGTAGCCCGCGGGGACCTTGAACTCCGGCAGCAGGGTCTGGTCCATCGGAATCTTCAGGTTGCACATCTCGGCGATCTTGAGCGTGCTCTCGAGCGATTGCGGCGCGAAGGCGAAGAGCTTGTGCATCTGCTCGGGCGACTTGATGTAGAACTCGTGCGTCTCGAACTTCAGGCGCTCGGTCTCCTGCAGCTTGCGGCCGGTCGCGATGCAGACGCGCGCGTCGTGCGCCTCGAAATCGTCGGGCTTCCAGTAGTGGCAGTCGTTGGTGGCCACGAGGGGGATGCCCGTCCTCTTGTTCAGCTCGAGCAGGGCCTGGGTCACCTGGCGCTGCTTGTCGAGCCCGTGGTCCATGATTTCGAGGTAGTAGCTGTCGGGCTCGAGGCTGTCGCGGAACTGCGTGACGAGTTTTTCCGCCTGCGACAGGTCGCCCGCCAGAATCGCCTGGTTGAGCTCCGACTTCAGGCAGCCGGAGAGAACGATGAGGCCCTTGCTGTGCTTGGCGAGCAGCTCCTTGTCGATGCGCGGGTCGTAGTAGTAGCCCTCCTGGAACGCGATCGAGCTCAGCTCCATCAGGTTCTGGTAGCCCTCGTAGTTCTTCGCGAGGACCGTCAGGTGGCAGTTCTCCTTCTGGCTGTGCCCGCGGTCGAACCGGGTGCCTTTCGAGATGTACATCTCGCAGCCGATGATCGCCTTGAGCCCGACGGCCTTCGCGTTCGAGTAGAACTCGACGGCGCCGTACATGTTGCCGTGGTCGGTGATCGCGAAGCCCTTCGCGCCGGAGGCCGCCAGGTCCTTGAGCGCCTGCGACGGCTTGCCGTCCTTGTCGGACAGGCGGATGACGCCGTCCATCAATGAGTACTCGGAGTGGTTGTGGAGGTGGACGAACTCGGGCTTGGACATGGTGCCGCTCGGCGGGAGATACATCATACCAAATCGTCGTCGAGCGGCCGGGCGGCCTTTGCTACAATTCGCGACGGTGAAGAAAGACGCGGGACTCATCGAAACCTTCGTCCGCAAGAAGCGGATTTGGCGCGGCCGCGCCGTCAATTTCGACGTCGACACCGTTCGCCTGCCCGACGGGAAGCTCGCGACGCGCGAGTTCATGAACCATCCGGGCGCGGTCGGAGTGGTGCCGTTCCTCGACAAGGACACGATCGTCATGGTCCGCCAGTACCGCCACCCCGTCGGCGAGGTCACCCTCGAGCTGCCCGCGGGCAAGCTCGACAAAGGCGAGAACAAGCTCTCCTGCGTGAGGCGCGAGCTGGCCGAGGAGACGGGCTACACCGCCAAGACGATCAAGCCGCTGCTGAACTACTGGCCGACGCCGGCGTTCGCGGACGAAGTCCTCTATCTCTACACGGCCGCGGGCCTCACGCCCGGCAAGGTCCACGCCGACGACGACGAGTTCATCGAGGCGGTCGCCGTGCCCTTCAAGAAGGCGCTCGCGATGGCGCTCGACGGCCGCATCATGGACTCGAAGACGGTCGTGGGCCTGCTCGCGAGCGCGGTGGCCCGATGAAACCCGAGGAAATCAGCACGTGGGACTCGTTCCTTAAGCGCACGCCGCTGTTCGCCGGCCTCTCCGGCGAGGACCTGGGCAAGCTCGCCTCGCGCCTGCAGCTGCTGTCTCTGCCCAAGGGCGCGACCTTGTTCAAGCAGGGAGACGAGAGCGACGCGTTGTACCTGATCGTCTCCGGTCACGCGCGCCGCTACCGCGCGATCGAGGGCGTCGAGAACCTCGTCGCCTACCTCGGCCGCGGCGACGTCGTCGGCGAGACGGGACTATTAACAAGCGCGCCTCGTTCGTCGACGGTGCGCGTCGACGCGACGAGCGAGCTGCTCAAGCTGCCGCGCAAGGACTTCGAGGAGGTCCTGCGCGACCACCCGACGATCCTGCTCCACCTCTCGCGCACGCTCGCCAACCGCCTCATCGAGGGCGGCCAGGCCGCGGCCAAGCCGAAGTCCCACCAGGCCCGCCTCGTCGCGCTCGAGTGCGCCCTGCCGCGCCACCCGCGCGCGCTCGTCGCCTGGCGCCTCGGCGCGGAGCTCGCGGCGCAGACTCGCAAGAAGGTTCTCATCGTCGACCTGGCGCCCGAGCCCGGCGACATCGCCCGCGCCGCCGGCCTCAAGCCCTCCGCCGTCACCGAGGCCGAGATCCGCGGCGCCAACCTGCGCGACCCCGCGACCCTCTCGGCGATGTCCCAGGAGCACCACAGCGGCGTGCGCGTCCTCTCGGTCTCGCCCGCGACTTTGGGCGGCCGCCTCTTCGGCCAGCTCTACCTCTTCTTGAACGCCGTGCGCGACAGCCACGAGCTGGCGCTCATCTGCCTCGGCGGTCCGCGCGGCGACGTCGAGCGCTCGGCGCTGATGGAGTCCGACCTGATCCTCATGGCCGGCTGCGACGAAATGAGGCCGCAGTACCGCCACATGGAGGTCGAGGTTCCGCCGCTGGCCGAGGAGAGCCGCCGCATCCTGCGCCTGTGGGTCGGCGAGCTCGAGCCCGAGGACGCCCCCTACTCGTCGGCGCCGAGCGGATCATGATCCCGTGGAGCGAGGCCGTCTCCGAGGCCTACGAGCGCGAATCGAAATCCGAGTCGGCGTTCTCCGTGGAGCCCAAGGCCGGTCGCGCGCTCGCGCGCCTGGCGCGGCGCATCGGCGGCGTGCAGGTGGGATTGGCGCTCGGCACGGGCGCGGCGCTCGGCCACGCGACGATCGGCGTCCTCAAGGTCTTGAAGAGGGAGGGCATTCCCGTCGACGTCATCGCGGGCACGTCGATGGGCTCGATCATCGCGGGCTGCTACGCCGCCGGCTACGAGCCCGAGGAGATCGAGGAGCTCGCGCTGCGCATCGACAAGGCCTGGGTCTATGAGAATTTGTTCTGGGACTTGACGGTTCCGCGCTCCGGCATCTTCGCCGGCGACACCTTGCTGCGGTTTATCCGGTCATACATGGGTTCCAGAGAGTTCGCCGACATGGACATCCCCTTCGCCTGCGTCGCGGCCGACATCGAGACCGGCGAGGAGGTCGTCTTGAAGCAGGGGCGCGTCGCCGAGGCGATCCGCGCCTCCTGCGGCCTGCCGATCATCTTCGAGCCGATCCAGCTCTCCGGCCGCTGGCTCGTCGACGGCGGCCTGGTCAACCCGGTGCCCACGCGCGTCGTCGCCGACATGGGCGCCGACATCCTGCTCGCCGTCAACCTCACGATGCCCGCCGGCGAGCGCAAGAGCAAGGTCACGGAGCGCCACAACGCCCGCCTGCTCGACCGGCCGCTGACCCTCGAGAGCCTGCGCCAGGCCGCGATGCCCGTTTTGCCCAAGGCCTTCCGCGCGCCGAACCTGCCCGAGGTCTTCTTTCAGATGATCTACACGATGGAGTACGAGGTCGCGCAGTCGCGCCTGGACCTCGCCCACGTGACGATGTTCCCCGACCTCAAGGGCTTCTCCTGGACCGAGCTGCACCGCGCCGGCGAAATCATCCGCGCCGGCGAACGCGCCGCCGAAGAGGCGCTTCCCCGTTTGAAAGCCCTGATCCCCTCATTCAGGCCCTGAGCGGTGTCAGGTTGTGCAATTGTCCGATTCTCCGGATGTCCGAACCGGAGAGAATCGGACAATTGCACAACCTGACACCTACCGGCGCCCCGGCTCGGCGTCGGCCAGCGAGCGGGCGGCGGACTCGAGGTCGCCGGAGGCGATGAGGCCGAAGATCGACAGGAAGCGGCCGAGCTTGCCGCGGCGTTGGGCCACGGCGCGGCCGTAAGAGGTCGTCTTGGCGTACTTCACCAAGAGGTCGTCGACGAACTCCCTCCAGCGCGGCTGCTTGAGCACGGCCTCGCTCACGCGGAAGGGGACGAGCCGGTAGTTCGAGATGTCGCGCGACAAATTGCGGCGCAGTCCGGAGCTCTCCGCCATGGCCCGTTCGATGTCGGACACGCGCGAGAGCCAGCCGTCGGACTGCAGGGCCGAGAGCGCGGACTGCGCGTTCGCCTTCAGGCGCTCGAGGCGCTCCTTGTAGGCCTGGCCGCGCTTCTTGTAGTTCTCGCGCACGGGCGCCGCCGCGGGGACGGCGTCGATGGCGGCGAGCAGGTCGGCGGTGAGGAAGCCCTCCTCGTCGGAGAGCCGGTCGAGCTCCTCCTCGAGGGAGGCGGCCGTCAGCCAGCGCGTCGCCTCGCGCTGCCGGCCCGAGAGCTCGACGAGCAGCGCCTTCGAGATCTGGGCGGGGTCCTTGGCCTTGGCGGCGGCGCGCTCGAAGTCGGCGAGCGCGGCCTGCGCGCGCGCCAGCGCCGCGTCGCGCCGGCTCCGGTCGCGGCGCGCCTTGCCGGCGGGAACCTTCGCCAGCAGCTTGCTCTCGAGGTTCGGGTCCTTGAGGTCGCGCTCCTCGAGGCGCACGCCGGCCAGGTCCGCGAGTTCCGCCAGGCGCGCGCGGCGCAGGCGCTCCTCCATGTTGCCGAGATCGAAGCGCAGGCCGTAGGCGGGGTACGACAGCGTCGCGTGGTCGAGCTTGCCGGTCTCGATCAAGGCCGGGGCGCCCGGGGGCGCCTCTGGTTGAGCGCGCTCTGGAAGGCCATGAGCTGCGGGGAGTAGCCGCGCAGGTTGCCGGCCGAGAGGCGGTCGTAGAACGTGGCCGCGAGCGCGGGGTTGGCGGCGGGGGAGCGTCGCCGCCGGGGCCGCCCTTGGGCGCCTCGCCCTGGATGATCTTGTCGCTCATCGTGCCCTTGCCCTCGAAGAGGTTGCGCAGCTGCTCGCGCTTCTCCTCCTCGCCGGCGGTCTGGTCGGCGAGCGTCGTGAGCTTCGAGGTCTTGGCCGCCGACTTGAGCACGCCGTAGGCGCCGCGCGCCTCGTTGTTGCGCGCGTAGGTCGTCTTGATCTGCTTGGTGATGCCGTTCTCGAACTTCTGGTTGCCCTCGGCGTCGTCGCGCGCCAGGCCGACGGCGATCTGCGCGGAGGTCGACAGGTCGCCGCGCACGTACGCGGCGATGTCCGCGCGCTTCTTCGACTCGTCGGTCTCCTGGGTGATCGCGTTGGCGATCTTCGAGCGCAGGATGCGCTCGACGAGGGCGGCCTGCAGGCTCGGGTCGGACTCGAGCTGCTTCTGCATGTCCTGGATCGCGGCCGCGCGGTCCTCGATCTCGAGCGTCGCCTCGGGCGCGGCCGGCTCCTGGGCGCCGGCGGCGCCCGCGAGCAGCAGCGCGGCGAGCGCCAGGGCCCTCATTTCGGCGCGGCCCCCGGCGCCGCGGCCGTGGAGGCGGCCGCCTCGAAGGCGAACACCGCGCGCCGTCCCGAGCGCACGACGCCGTCGTCGCCGATGCGCGCCAGGCCGAGCGTCAGGTCCGAGGTCTCGATGTCCTTGCGCGTCTTCGTCCACAGGTCGAAGAAGGAGTGCGTGTCGCTCTTGTCGGGCACCGCCCAGCGCGCGACCGCGTAGCGGCCCTTGGGCGCCAGGCCGATCGAGATGAGCTTGGCGAAGGGGCCGCCGCGCAGCAGCACGCCCCCGGCCCAGTCCTTGGCCTCGACGGCCCAGGCCTCGCCGGTGCGCTGGGCGATCAGGATCACCTTCGAGTCGTCGGAGAACACGACGGGGTCGCCCTTCTCGGGATAGTCGACGGCGTCGTCGGTCCACAGCGTCTGCGCCGTCGAGCCGAGGATCTTCAGGCCGCGCCGCGACTCCAGGAGGGCCGAGCGCGAGGGGCTGTAGACGAGCTTGCGCTCGAGCACGTACGCCGCGCGCCCGTCGGGGAGGGCTTGCCCTCGACCTCGCGCGTCGTCGCGCCGCTGTCCTCCTTCAGCAGCCCGACCTCGAAGGACAAGGAACCCTCGGCGTCGTAGAGCACGAGCGACTTGCCCTGGCGGCTCCACCCCGGCGTCGACTTCGACGTCGCCATGTCGGGCAGGACGGGGGCCTTGGCCGCGGAGGCCGAAGCGGCGAGCCAGGCGCCCAGCGCGGCGGAGAGGATCATTTTTTCAGCGCTCCGATCGCCTCGACGCTGACCTTGCCGCGCACGCGCGGGAACGCCTTCACCTTCCAGGGCTGGGCGATGGCCATCGTCGAGAAGCCGGTCGGGGGGAGATCTTGTAGCGCACGATCGCGTCCGGCCCCTTGTTCACGGGCTCCTGGAACTCGATGATCCAGCCGCCCGTCGGCCGCTCGCCGGCGAACACGGCGACCGCGTAGTACTTCTTGAAGTCGAGCGGCGGCGCGTCCTGGCCGATCTGCAGCCACAGGCGCGTCCACGCGCCCTCGTCGGCGGCGACCTCGGCCGAGGGATCGATCGGGCCGCCCTGCTGGCCTTTCCATTCCATGGGCTTCTCCTTCTTGGCGTGAGCGGCGGCCGGCAGCAGCAACGACAGCGCGAGTGCCAACTTAATCATGAGACCCTCCGACGACCAAAGTCGGCATCCGGATCGTGGGCTGGCCGTCGCTGACGGCGACGTTCTGCCCCTCCTTGCCGCACGTTCCGATGCCCCAGCCGATGTCCCAGCCCACGCGGTCGATCGAGCGCAGGGCCTCGGGCCCGACGCCGAGAAGATTCGCGTCGCGGACGAGATGAGTGATTCGGCCATTTTCGATTCTCCAGCCCTCGTCGACTTCGAACACGAATTCTCCGGAGGCCGTGTCGACTTGCCCTCCGCCCATGCGCGTCACCAGGAGGCCGTTCTTCATCTCCTTGATGATCTTCGCCGGATCGTCCCGGCCGGGCGCGATGTAGAGGTTCGACATGCGCGGGATCGGCCGCGCCGCGAACGACTCGCGCCGGCCGTGGCCGTTGGACGCGAGCCCCTCGCGCAGGGCGGTGGTCCGGTCGTAGAGAAAATCGGTCAGCACGCCGTTCTCGACGAGCGTCGTCGCGCGCGCGGGCACGCCCTCGTCGTCGAAGACGAAGGAGCCGCGCTGGAAGGGCAAGGTCGGGTCGTCGACGACCGTGATCGTCTCGGGCGCGACCGTCTTGCCGCGCATGCCGCGGTAGGCGGGGAGGACCCCTCCTGCACGTGGTCGACCTCGAGGGAGTGGCCGATCGCCTCGTGGATGAAGGTCCCGCCGGCCTCGGCGGCGAGCACGACGGCCATCTCGCCGGCCTTGGCCTTCGGCGCGTCGAGCTTGGCCAGCGCGCGCGCCGCCGCGCGCCGCGCCGCGCGCAGGCCCGCGTCGCCGTCGAACACCTCGAAGCCGCGCTGCGCGCCGATCACCTCGACGCCGCTCTGCTTCATCCCGTCGCGCTCGGCCACCACCGACACCGAGAGCGTCGTCGAGACGCGCCTCTGCGAGTGGTCGGCCCCTTCGCTGTTGAGCACGCGCGTGTCCTTGAGCCGGTCGCTGTAGGACGCGGTGACCTGACGGATCAGGGGGACATGGCGCGCGCCGCGCGGTCGACCTCGCGCAGCAGCTCGAGCTTGATCTCGAGAGAAACGTCGGCCGGATCCAGCCGGCAGGCGCGCGAGGCGGCGCGCGGGGCCGCGAACGCCGGGCCGCGCCCGCCGCCCGGCGAGAGCCGCTCGCGCAGGCGCCGCGCCGCGGCCGCCCCCAGGTCCTGGGCCGAGCCGAACAGCGTCTCCACGTTGGAGCCGGACTTCCTCAATAGCCGAAGGCCGAGCCCGCGCTCCGAGCCCGCGCCCACGTCGCGCGCCTGCCCGTCCTCGAGCCGCGCGGACGTCCAGCGCGTGTCCTCGAGGTAGGCCTCGCCGTAGTCGGCGCCGGAGAGCGCCGCGCCGTAGCCGTCGGCGGCTTCCCCGATCAAGCGGGCGGCCTCTGCCGGGGCAAGGTCAGCGACACCTCCGCCCCCGAGCCGAGCGTCGAGCGCATCGTCGCCTCGCCGCCGTGCAGCTGCGCGACCTTGCGCGTGAAGGCCAGGCCCAGGCCCATGCCTTCCTGCTGGCCGGTGAAGTCCTTCTCCACCTGGTGGAACCGCGAGAACACCTTCTCCAGATCCTCCGGCGGCACGCCCGGCCCCGTGTCGGCGACGGTGACCGCGGCCCAGTCCCCGGCGGCCTCGGCGCGGATGAACACGGCGGGCGTGTGCTTCGGGTTGAACTTGATCGCGTTGTCGATCAGGTTCTTGAGCGCTTCCACCACCAATCTCTTGTCTCCCAAGATCGTGATGCCGTTCTTGGGCGCGTCCACCTTCGCCTGGCGCTCGGCGGTCTTCTCGGCCATCGCGGCGACGGCCTCCTCGACGGCCTCGTCGAGCTTGAAGGGCTCGGGGTGGATCGTCGCGTCGGGGCTCTCGATCGTCGTGTAGCTCAAGAGCTTGTCGACGAGCTCGCTGACCTTGCCGCCCTGCGCGCGGATCGTCTTGACGGCCTTGGCCGTCAGCGGATCCTTCTTCTCGTCGACCTCGTCCATCAGGATGTCGGCGAAGCCCGTGACGGCCGCCAGCGGCGTGCGCAGCTTGTGCGAGATCAGCGACAGGAACGTCCGCTTGAGCTTTTCCTGGCGCCACGTCTCGGTGCGGTCCCGGAACACGAAGAGGCGGCCCTCGCCGTCGCCGAGCGGCGCGCGCGTGACGCGCCCCTCGAGCACGAGCAAGGTCGGCTCCTTGCGCACGGCGGCGAAGTCGAGGCCGCCGTTCGCGCAGCCCAGCAGCTCGCCCACCGAGGGGGTCACGGTCATGTCCTTGAGTCCCCCGTGGAAGGCCCCGGGTTCCGGCCCCAGGAAGTTCTTGGCCGCGGCGTTGAGCAGGATGATCTTGCCTTCCTTGTCGGTGAGCACCGCCCCGTCGGCCATCTGCGAGAACACGGTCGCGAGCTTGAACTTCTCCTCGTTGAGCGAGGTGAACAGCCGCGCGTTGTCGATCGCGACGGCCGCCTGTGAGGCGAACGCCTCGAAGACGCGCAGGTCGTCCTGGGAGAAATCGCCCCCGTTTTTGTTGATCGCCTCGAGGACTCCGACGAGGCGGCCCTTTAAGAGCAGGGGCACCGCGAGCACCGAGCGCGTCGTGAACCCGGAGGCGTCGTCCATCGCGGGCGACCAGCGCGCGTCCTTGCGCACGTCCGGGATCAGCTCCGGCGTCCGCGTCTTGGCCACGCTCCCGGCGATGCCCTGTCCCATCTGCAGCCGCACCTTCGACGCCGCGGGCCCCAGGCCCAGCGCCACGTCGAAATACAGCTCCTGGGTCTTCTCGTCGAGCAGCAGCAAGGACGCGCTCTCCGCGTCGACGACCTTCGTCGA
Organism: Elusimicrobiota bacterium; assembly: GCA_023213235.1. Taxonomy (GTDB): domain Bacteria; phylum Elusimicrobiota; class Elusimicrobia; order UBA1565; family UBA9628; genus GWA2-66-18. The sequence continues at coordinate 3,739,757 of CP096137.1, forward strand.
CAATTCGAGCACCGACGTCAGCAGTTCGCCGAGCTCGAGCTTGGAGGACAGCAGGCGGCCGACTTCCAGCAGCAGTTCGAGCGCGCGGGGGTTTTCGGACGGCATCGGGCAAGTATAAGAGGAAGGGGGCCCCCGCGCAAGTCAGGGTTGTTACGGGCGAAGCATCCTCGCCAGGCCGCCAATCCCCAGCATTCCGGACGAAACGTCGAGGCCGGCCCGGTGCGCGGCATCCTCTCCGATCGCGACCGAGAGTTGGTAGGGGTCTTCGTGGAGAGGAATGCCGTCGAAGGTCGCGCCGGCGGCGGCGACCGCCGCTTCCAACCGACCATGATCGCGAACGGCCGAGCCCCCGCCTATTTTTCTGTGGATTTCGAGGATGTCCGCGGCGAAGAGGAGGAAGAAGGGTCCCCGAGGCGCCGCAGGGCTTCCCCGTAATTCTTCTTGACCCAGCCGATGGCTTCGTCCACCTGCTCTTTGGTCGCGTACCGGAAGACGGGGGTCACGATGAGGCTCGTCCCGTCCGTCGTCAGTTGGAGCGGGATCTCCGCGCTCATCCCCAGAAGCTCCAGGATCGGCTTGTCGATCACGAGGGCCAGGCTGTTGCCCAGGCGGGTCAGCTGTTTCGTCATCATTTTCTTTTTCATGTTCGTACATTGTTAGTATAGATCCTCAAGCCGGTTTCGGCAAGGGGCCGAGCGTGTGCGCCCGCCCGTCGCCGCGGATCCTCTCCAGGTGGCTCGCGAGCAGCAGCCTCTGCGCCTCGTCGCGCGCGTCCTCGTCCGCCACCGTCTCCTCCATCCTCTTGATGCGCGCCAGCAGCAGGCGCGCCTCCTTCTCCGGGGTTTCGTTTTTCATGTTCCCACCTCCACCTACCAGACGATTGACCCCGCCGAAAAGTTCCGTTATGCTTCACGGGTGAGACTCCTCCTCGCCGCGCTCCTCCTCGCCGCCGCCGCCGCGCCCGCCGCCGCGCGCAAGCCCAAGACCAAGGACCTCGTCGCCTCCTTCGAATCCGCCAAGCCCGACGAGAAGATTCGCATGGCCGCCACGCTCGGCCGCATGAAAGAAAAGAAAACCACCGACGCCCTCATCCTCGCCTTCGACATCAAGCGCGGCAACCCGCGCGAGTCCGCCGCCTACGTCGAGGCGCTCGGCTACACGGGCGACGACCGCGCCGTCGAGCCTCTCGCCCGCGGCTGGGACTACCTGCGCTCGATGATCCTCCAGATGGGGGAGCTTCCGGGCAACCTTCAGGTCCTGCGCTGGAAGATCCTCGACTCCCTCTCCGCCTCGGCGGCGAGCAGGCCGTGCGCATCCTCTCCGAGGCCCTGAACGACTCCGACCCGCGCGTCGTGGAAGAAGCCGTCCGCGGCCTCGGCCGCCTGCGCATCAAAGACACCGTCCCCGCCCTCCAGCAGCTCGCCGGCGCCTCCTCGGGCAACCTGCTCCAGGCCGTCTTCGAGGCCTTGGGCGACATCGGCGACAAGCGCGCCCTCTCCACGCTCGAGCAGGCGTACAACAACCCCGACAAGTTCATCGAGGTCCAGGTCTCCTACGCGATGGCCAAGCTCGGCAAGAAAGAAGCCCACGCGCGCCTGAACTCCTTCCTCGAAGGCGACCCCGGCGAGTCGAAAGTCGGCCTGCTCGCCGCCTACTACCTCGTCAAGCTCGACAAGGACGCCGGCCTCAAGCACCTCGAAGAGCTCATGAAAAAGCCCGGCAGCCCCCTGGCCCCCATCGCCGCCGAGACCTTGGGCAAGACCGAGAACCCGCGCGCCGTCCTCGTCTTGGTCGAAGCCTTCAAAGCTCCGGACCCCGCCGTCCGCTTGTCCGTCGCCCGCGCGCTCACCCGCCTCGGCGGCCCGCGCGCCGCCTCCGCCCTGAAGAAGCTGCGCTCCGACCCCGACCCCGGCGTGCGCGTCGCCGCCGCCGCGGGCCTCGCCGAGCTCGGCGAAGTCGACTAATCGTCACCTCGCGGCGATAGGCGCTCCGCCCCCAGGCGGTATCCTCCGCGTATCAGGAGGCGCCCCATGAGATCCCAGCTCCTTCGCATCGACGCCGCCGTCGCCCTCGTCACGGGCATCCTCGCCGGCCTCGCCATCGAGGCCCTCGTCGACAAGTGGTCCGACAACCGCCGCGCCCGCCGCGCCGCCGACGCCTCGCGCGACCCGCTCACCGAAGCCGAGCTGCCCCACACCGCTCTCGAAGAAGTCACCGCCCCCATCGGGGAAGTCTAGACGTCAAAAAGCCGTTTCGTTTCGTGAATGGGAAATTTTCCGCGCCCGCGCATACTATGGGCATGAAAATCTCCAAGCCGACGAAGCGCACCATCGAACGCGACCGCGACCCGGCCGCCGAGTCCGGCAAGACGCAGGCCGCTCCCGAGCGGCCCGTCGGCGCGCAGCAGACCGACGCTTTGGACAGCGAGGACGAGTCCGGCACCTACGCCGAGCCGGGCTCGTCCCAGGACACGGGGAAAGCGACACGGGCGTGACCGAGCCCGCCCCGCACTTCCGCGTCCCCCCGAAGAAGAAGAAACGGAGGACACCGCTATGAGACCGCTCAAGCCCAAGAAAGACCATCTGGAACCGGCCCCGTCGGAGCGGCCGGACGACGAGGAAGCCGGAGACGACGCCGCCATCGGCGGCGCCGACGTCGACTCGGACGAGGAGCCGGAGCTCGATTTCGACACGGAAAACTGATCTAGGAGGGTAACCATATGAAGCACGACAACAGACGCGATCCGGCGCCGGGCAAGGGCGGAGGCCAGGGCGGCGGCAAAGGCGGCGGCATGGGCGGAGGCCGCGAAGGCGGCGACAAGAACCGCGAGCGCATCGGCGGCGACGATCAGGAGCGCGACACCGAGGGCCAGAGCGGCGAGCGCCGCGAGGGCGAGGTGAAAGAAGGCGAAGAGGGCCAGGGCGGCGGGTACGGCCGCCCTCGTAAGGACGCGCCTCCGGCGTAGTCCCCTTCTTGGCCGAAGGAGTATCGCCGCCGCGGTCCCCTCGACGGGATCGCGGCGGCCTCTCATTGTGCCCCTGGACGTTTGGTATCCTACCCGCATGATGACCCCTCTCCTGGCCCTCCTCCTCGCCGTCCCCCAGACCTTCGCCGCCGCTCCCACCGCGGCCGAAGCCAAGCAGTTCATCGAGAAGGCCGAATCCACCTTGGAGACCTTGGGCCGCCGCTCCGCCTTCAGCTCTTGGGCGGCGCAGACGAACCTCAACTACTCCACCGAGTGGCTCTCCGCCGACGCCGAGCAGGCGTACTCCGCCGAGGCCGCCAAGCTGGCCAAGCAGGCCCGCCGCTTCGACTCCATCAAAAAATCCCCGGAGCTCGCGCGCAAGTTCCTGTTCCTCAAGCTGTTGGTCGCCTCGCCGGCGCCGCCCTCCGTTGCCGAACAGAAAGAGCTCGCCGACCTCAAGGTCTGGCTCGACAGCACCTACGGCAAGGGCAAGTACTGCCGCCAGCCCGACTCCTGCCAGACCTTGGACGACCTGGAAGACGTCCTGCGCACGTCGCGCGACCCGAAGAAGCTCCTCGACGCCTGGCAAGGCTGGCGCACGATCTCGGTCCCCATGCGCCCGAAGTACGAGCGCTTCGTCCAACTGTCGAACAAGGGCGCTCAGGACCTGGGCTTCAAGGACACGGCCGACCTCTGGCGCTCCGGCTACGACATGGCTCCCGAGGCCTTCTCCGCCGAGCTCGACCGCCTCGACAAGCAGATGAAGCCGCTCTATGAAGCGCTCCACGCTTACGTTCGCCGCCGCCTGCAGGACAAGTACGGCAAGGACATCATCGGCGACGACGGCCTCATCCCGCAGCACCTCGTCGGCAACATGTGGGGCCAGTCCTGGGAGAACATCCACGACATCGTTGCCGCTCCCTCCACCAAGCCCTCCTACGACCTCACCAAACAGCTCGTCAAACTCAACTACGACGACCAGAAGATGGTCCAGGCCGGCGAGGGCTTCTTCACGTCCCTCGGCTTCGACCGCCTTCCGCCGACGTTCTGGGAGCGTTCACTTTTAAGCGGCCGCGGGATCGAGAGGTCGTCTGCCATGCCTCCGCGTGGGACGTGGAGAACTCGCAGGACCTGCGCATCAAGATGTGCATCAAGATCAACGCCGAGGACTTCGTCACCATCCACCACGAGCTCGGCCACAACTACTACCAGCGCGCGTATGAGAAGCAGCCGTATCTCTTCCGCGGCTCGGCCAACGACGGCTTCCACGAGGCCCTGGGCGACACGATCGCGCTCTCCGTCACGCCGGAGTACCTCAAGACCGTCGGGCTCATCGACAAGGTCCCCGGCCCGGAGGGGGACATCGACTTCCTCCTTCAAAAAGCGCTGGAGAAGATCGCGTTTCAGCCGTTCGGGCTCCTCGTCGACAAGTGGCGCTGGGACGTGTTCACGGGCAAGACCAAGCCGGCCGACTACAACAAGGCGTGGTGGGCGCTGGTCCGCAAGTACCAGGGCATGAAGCCGGGCAACGAGCGCTCCGAGAACGACTTCGATCCGGGCGCCAAGTATCACATCCCGGGCAACACGCCGTACGCGCGGTACTTCCTGGCCAACGTGTATCAGTTCCAGTTCTACCGGTCCTTGTGCGCGCAGAGCGGGCACAAGGGGCCGCTGCACACGTGCTCCTTCTACGGGGACAAGGCGGCGGGCAAGAAGTTGGGGGACATGATGGCGATGGGGGCCTCGCGGCCGTGGCCGGAGGCGCTCGAGGCCGTCACGGGTACGAAGGAGATGGATGCGACGGCGATTTTGGAGTACTTTGCGCCGCTGAAGGCGTGGCTGGACAAGCAGAATAAGGGGCAGCAGGTTGGGTGGAAGGCGGAGTAAATGCCGAGCCGTCGCTATCAAGCCCCCGCATTTCTATCGGGGGTCGTAACGCAGGAAGCATACGAGCGATGGCTTCGGCGAAAGGCGGCGGCACATGTTCGCAGAGACCGGAAGCGCGGAAATAAGAGCGCGATGGGCGAGTCGTATCGAACTGCGATCCATTTGGCCGTTCTGAAATGCGAGGGGAAAGACGTTTATACTGGCGAGGTTTTAGACTGGACTCTCCTCGGCAAATACGACAACGAAGATTCAAAGGCTGGGCGAAGCAAGTATAAGAAGCAGTTTGCGTTGTTGCCGACCGTTGACCATGTCGATGATGGGATGAGCATCGCGAATTTTCTGATTTGTTCGTGGCGGGTGAACGACGCGAAGAATGATTTAAACAGGGAAGAATTCGTGCAGCTCTGTCATAGAGTTGTCGATTTCCACCGAATTCAGAGTAAAGAGGTTCGGGTAAAGCCGATTTAGGGAGAGGTGGCCGAGCGGTTTAAGGCACCAGTCTTGAAAACTGGCGACGTGTAACAGCGTCCGTGGGTTCGAATCCCACCCTCTCCAAATTTCTGATTAAGATGTCAGAGCGGGTTGCCCAGGCTGTCGAGGCCTACCGCGCCTAAGAACTGGGCTATCTAGATGGGAAATTGACCCACCAGACTAAGACCGTGAAATCGTAACGCGATTCAATTGCCGTAATAGGTCGCTCCCATCTTGAGGCCTTTTACTGCAATCGTGTGCTAACGCAGGATAGATCACGTGGAATAATTCAGTAGGACCTTTCCAATCCTCGGCACAAACACAGCCGCTTGGATTGCGGCCGGTCACTACGTACCAGAAAACGCTGCAGAGTTGGTAGACGTCGGAACTCTTGGCGACTATGTCCGAGTTTCCAACGGCTTTATTAACAGCTTCGGGGGACATCCAATAACGTGGACCAATAGCTTCTTCGGGATCGGACAAGTCCCCTCCGCCTAACAACGACTTGCAGAGTCCGAAGTCTGTTAAAATCCAGGTCTCGCCATTCACCAGAATATTTTCAGGCTTAATATCTCTGTGAACTGCCTCCCGGTGCAATATGCTCAATGCTTCGGCAAGGCCCCGAAACTGCGCGATATATTCCTCATAAAGAAGTCGATCAGATTTTTTCCGAGTCGCTGCCGAAGGTTGGCCTCTGCTATCGGCATCACAACATAGTAGACCTTTCTGGATTTCGTCGTACCGTGTTCCCTGAACGTTGCCGCTATGTCACCATGATCGATATACTTCATCAGCTGATCGTGGTTCAATTTTCGGAGTAGTTCGACTTCTTGATGAAATCGTTTGGTGCGTTTTTCTGAACTGGAGAGCTGGAATTTTATTGCATACTCGTCCCCAGTAATCCGTTCGGAACATCTGTGTACGACGGCATTCCCGCCGGATGCGATTCTGTCGCCCACTTCAAATTCGAGCCCACCTAAAGATCGAACACTTCTTGGGATTCTGACCACTTTTTGAGGGGCATGATCAAGGAAGAGGCTAAGGCTCACTTTCATCCTCGAGAAGTCCGCGGTGGCCCCCTGTCTTCGGAAGCTTGTAGGGTTCGTCCCAGACAAAGTAATCATCTGCGGCCTGAGCGCGATGGGCCCAATGGATGAAAGTTGCGTTCTCCATCTGGAATGTCAATTTGTTCTTAGGCCAAGTCAAGAAAACGTTCGTTTCGGAGTAATCGGGGTCGCCTTCAGCCAAGTCGCATAGCGGGCAGTTGATTGGCGTTGTTGGACACATATCCTCATGGGCTAAGTCCTCAAGAATCGAATGGAAAGTCGCGACACCTTCAATGCTCGGAGGTTTGCTGAGGTAGGTCCCTTGCAGAAAATGCTTGAGGAAGTTTCGCCGCGATGTGCGGCTTGCAATAGAATTTCCTTGGGATACGCATTGGATTGCATAACGGCTCAGAAGATTCGCTTTTGATTCAGGCTCAATGTATTCATCAAGAAGCCTTAGATCTGCACGCAAATCTTCTAAGAGCTTCCCTTCCAGAGTTCCGCCAGTGGCGCGCAGGTCGTCAATAGCAGCAAAGAGGCTATAGAAATCCGCCTTTTGTTTGAACCGCAACATGCTCACGGACTCGTTCGTGCCATCGAAAATCAACAGCAGGTCATCTAGGACGGCCTGGAATCGCGCCTCAATGCTTTGCTTGGCGGCCTTGTCCCACTCCTGGTACTTGAGATAAAAATCATCAAGCGTCTCGCGCTTTTCTTGTGGCCCACTGAGCAGCTGAGCCAGGAGCTCGGAAACAAATTCTACGTCGCCCATCCGCTTGCTATTCGTGATGGTGAAAATTTTTGCGGCCTCGAACAGTGGGCAGATGGCGAGTTTTTCAGACAGGGATAAAAACTCGCCGGGCAGGTCGGCGCGGCGCAATTCTTGTTTATTGAGAGCGACGGTGTACTTGTTTACGCGGGAATATATGTCGCGGACAACATCGTCGGGTGCATTTACGATTTCGTTCGTATCTATTTTATAAGAGAGGAATTCGTCTTGAATGTTTTGCGGTAATTCGGAAAATTTCCTCCCCGAATATTCACCACTGTACGGCTTCGCCAGATGGAAATCATCGTCCACAAAAGAGAGGATGGCTTTGATTCGTTGCTGGCCATCAATTACCACTCGATAGGTATCTTTGTTCCGCACTATAGCCTGAAAGAAAATCTTCGGTATGGGAATTTTCCTTAGGATAGTATCCATCAAGAGTATGCGGGCAGCCGGAGACCATACTTCCTTTCGCTGGAAGTCTGGGCGGATTTCGAGCCTTTGGTTGTTGCTCCAGTCCCGGATATCTGAGATCGGGTGGGGCGCCGAATTCCATGTCCAATTCATGGCGCTATTATACAGCTAAAACGTAACTAAGCCGTCAACGCATTGACATGCCCATCGTCTCCGAGTAGAATCTTTAAAATGTATATAGTTGTATATAGTCGCTTATAGTTTGATGCCGAAAAATATATATGGCGTGACTGTGTTTTCTGCTGGAGAAGTTGCAGACGCTGTTGGTGTGCACCGGCTTACTCTTCTCCGCTGGATCCGTGAGGGGAAAATTAAGGATGTCCCCCGTGATCGGAATGGATGGCGAATTTTCTCTCCCGAAGCAGTGGTTCGCATAAAGGCGTATGCGTATTCTCTCGGCGGTCCGGTTGGCGTTTATCAGCCAGCACCCCCGGACCTCTAATGACAAGCCAGTAACTGGGCGTATATGGACATCCCCAGCAGCTGCAGCGGAGGAACCTTAGCCATGCATTTTGCGGGACACGAAAGTTTTCATATTCGGGAGGGCTGGCTGAGAAAGGGTCTCCTCGCCGTTCAAGGAGATCCATTCGTGTTCTCGAAGGAGTATCCCGAGGATATTCTTGGCGTTGGGCACAACATGGTTAGCGCCATTCGGTACTGGCTACGTGCTTGCGGCCTAGCGAATGGGTTAAAGGCTGAGCGTGGGCCGAAGAACGCGCTGGCATTCGAGCTGACTCCTTTGGCGAATCGCATTCTTAAGGTGGACCCATATTTTGAGGACGATCAGACTTGGGCGCTTCTTCACTATCAGCTTGCCACAAATCGGGACTTCGCCACGACTTGGTACTGGACGTTCAACAAGCTTACTGCGAGACAGTTTGACCAAGAACTGGTGGTCAACTCTCTAAAGGCGTTCATCGCGTCTCAAGTAAAGACTCGCCTCTCCGACTCATCGCTTGAGCGGGATTTCTATTGTTTGACGCGGACCTATTCGACGGATGCGGATAGCGATGTTAGCCCCGAAGACTCCCTGGACTGCCCGATGAGCCGCCTCAACCTTGTCGAGCATTTGCCGAGCACCAAGGTATTCCGGATGATGGCGCCAAAATTGGAGTCATTGACGCCGCCCATCTTTTATCACTGCCTACTCCAGTACAGAGAGAGCAAGGGCATCACGTCGCCGACGCTTTCCTTTCAGGAGGTCTTGCGTGGTGAGCTTAGCCCCGGGCGAGTTTTCAACTTCGACGCAGAAACCCTTTTCGAGCATCTCAGTCGGCTCTCGAAGGTTCGGTTGCTCGACTACAGTAAAGCGGCGGGACTTAATACCATAACGCTGATAGAGACGAAGAGGGACCGGGTGCTTTCCGAGTACTACGCGCATGGAGGGGTTCTAGCGTGAAACATGCAGCGCCGACCTCGCACGGGACCCCATTCTTCCGGCCGCCACAGCGTCCCTACAGGTCGATTAACATTGCTCTCGATTTGGATGATCCCGACGCGCTCTCCACTTATGTCCCAACGGCTAAGTCAGTCGCGGTCTTCCGTCAAATTCTCGATGGTCTCCGGGACGGTCGCCAGGATCGAGCCAGCGCGGTCGTAGCTCCTTACGGCAGCGGAAAGTCGTCCCTACTCCTTCTTCTGCAGGTGGCGCTCGAGCAGAGGCCGCAGTGGGCGGGCGTTCTCGGGCGGATCCGTAACCGCGTTGCGCAAATCGAGCCTGGTGTTGCGGAGGCCTTAGTCAGAACGACGCGGGCGACCAAGCAGCTGGTCGTTTCTCTCTCGGGCCATACGGGTCCGCTTAAGGACTGCTATAAGGACGCGATTGTGGCAGCGATGGAGCGCGCAAAAATTGAAGTTCGAATATCTCAGGGAAAACGTGGGCGACCGGCCACGAACGAATTCCGTTTTGAGATCGCATCCCTTGGGGACGACTTGGCTGTTCTTGTCGCAGCCCTGCGGGAGAGAGGGTATGATGGCCTATTCTTCATACACGACGAATTCGGAAAGGTTCTAGAGAATTCCGCGGTTGGCGGGGCGTCCCAGGATCTTTTCTTCGTGCAGAGCTTGGCGGAGGTCTGCAATCGTCCCAAGAAGGCGGACGTCAACCTACTTCTTTCTCTTCATCAGGGCTTTTCTCAATACGCGAACAAGCTGCCGGCTCACGTCAGGGCAGAATGGACCAAGGTCGAAGGTCGTTTTCGACAGATTGCGTTCATCGAAGATAGCGAGCAGGTTTATGAGCTCATCTCGCTTGCCGTAGAGTCCGTCCGATCCGAGCGCTTTAAAGAAATTGAGCGACGTGTAACGGATTCCGCCGCGGCGCATGCCCTCGCAGCAAAGCGAACCCCCTTCTTTGCCAAGCTCTCTGCACCAGACAAGTTGTCGCGGTTCCTGAGCGCTGCGTTTCCCCTGGATCCCGGCGCGTTATTCGTTCTCCCGCGCCTTTCTGCGCGCCTCGCTCAGAACGAGCGAACGCTGTTCCATTTCCTTCTTGGATCGGACCAGACTTGCCTTGTTCCCATGCTAGAAGATCGGCTGCCGACTGGAAGCGACCTGCGCCATGTTCGTGTCGCCGACCTGTTCGACTACTTCGCGGACCTTATGCGCCAGGACACGGGCACGGGGGGACCTACAAGCGATGGGTAGAGGTTACGGCTTCCTTGCAAAGGACGACCGATCCGCTCGAGAGTGAGATCCTAAAGACAGTTGGTATTTTGAGTCTTGTCTCGCACGAAGCGGGAGTCCCGCTCAATGAGGAAGTGCTGACCCTTTGTCTTGGTGGGCTTGGTGACGAGCGCAAGGGCGCGATACGCAAGGCACTGGGACGGCTTACGTCGCGAAAGGCGTTACTCTTCCGCAAGCACACCGATGAATTCCGAATTTGGGAAGGCTCTGACGTTGACCTCCAATCGTTGGTGCGCCAGCGGATGGCTGAAAAGGATGCGCATTTCCATCCGATTCCGTTCCTCCAAAAACACTTTAGGGCCGCTTACGTTTCCGCTCGCCGATACAATGACGACAATGCGATAAATCGCTTCTTCGAGGGCCACTTCTGCACGGTGCCGGAGCTCGTCGAGTATCGTCGGCAAGACGTTGCCGATCCCCCGCAAGGAGTTGATGGGAAAATCTATTACGTCTTGGCGGATAGCGAGCGTGAAATCTTTGCGGCGCGCGCGGCGGCCCAGGGCGTTAGAAATCCCCGCGTCCTTTTCTCTATACCTTCACGCCCGCAGAGGCTCCGCGAGTCACTTCTTGAGCTCTCAGTCCTTTACGATCTCCTAATTGACGCGGATTTCCTGTCGCAAGATCCCCTGCTTCGAAAGGAGGTCTCCCAGCTCGCTGATGATGTCATCACGCATACCCGCCGGCTCCTTGCCGGACTGAATGACCCGAGGCTCGGCCAGTCTAGCTGGTTCCACAACGGTAAAGAGATCCGAGGGCTCGGTCACCCGAAGGATATTAGCCGGCTAGTCTCCGATATTTGCGCCGAGACGTTTTCCGCGACTCCGCGATTTTTGAACGAGATCGTCAACCGCAAGGAGCCTTCTGCCGTCATCGTCAATGCCCGCCGAAAGCTAATGCGTGCGATGATCGAGAAGATGGGAATGGCGGATTTCGGTCTGACCGGGCACGGTCCGGATATGTCCATCCACCGAGCCCTGCTTCTGAACACGGGGTTATATCAGCGCAAGCCCGGAGGAGAAATATGGGGCTTTTCCTCCATCGATGACATCAAGGACCATAAGCTGCAAAAGGTCCTCAAGACTATTGATGACTTCCTGCTCAACACAACCGATGCGCCAAAGGATTTTGAGGGACTGGTCCGGGTCTTAGTCGCTCCGCCGTTTGGCCTTCGCCCGGGCGTCATTCCCGTCCTCCTTTGTGCGGTGGTTCTTGGGTACTCGCGCGGCCTTTCATTGCTCGATGACAACATTTATGTCCAGGATCTTAAGCCCGAGCTCTTTGACAGGATTATCACTGACACGGCGAAGATCAAGGTTCAGTGTACCGACTTCCCGGTGCATCTACTCAACTACGTCAATCGGCTTCGCCAGGTGTTTGTTCGCCTTGGGAAGCAGCAGAAGCCCGCAACTCATCGTGATCCGGTCCGGGCCGCAGTCGAGGCGATGTATCACTGGGTTCATCAGCTCACGCCTTTTTCAATGGCGACTCAGGCGTTGCCGCCGAATGTCCTCGCCTTTAGGGGTGCGCTCACGAAGGCGACCGATCCTGTAGCGCTTCTGATGGAGAATCTGCCGCGGCTATTTAAAGGCGACCGCGGTGACAGTGCGATAACAGCGCGCAATGTCGACAGCTTGGTGGCCGAAATAGAGGCCAGCGCGAAAGCCCTGATGGCCTGTCCGGATAGCGCGATCGTTGCCACTCGGCGGGTTCTCGAGGACGCATTTGTTGAAGAGCGCCCTTGCCGCGATCTGCGGAAGCATTTGGGCGCCTGGGTCCGAGCGTTGCCCCGGGACATCCTCGACTACTTGACCGATCCCCTGGCTGCGGGTTTCGTTTCAAGGACACGCACCGCGTATCAGAGCGACGAGCAGCTTGTGGAGTCCCTCGCGGCTCTTGTCGTCGGGCAATCAATCGGGTTTTGGGACGATTCGAGCATCAAACGATTCGAGGTCGGTATTTTGTCGATTCATCGCGTCCTCACTGAGACTGCGGCCCTCTTGAGCATGCGAGGCCAGGCTACGAGCGATCGTGGGTCTGATTACCTCTCATTTGTAGTCCATAAGGGTGGAAAGGAATATTGCCGGGCAGTCGTCGCTGATGAACAGCTGACTCCTAAGGGCCGTGACTTGAAGGAGCGCATTTCCACTTTATTAGAGCAGTACGAGAAAGAGTTGAATCCTCACGAAGCTCAGCGGTTGCTCCTCCAGCTGATCAGGAAGGTATCTAAATGAGTAACCCTGCCAGCGTTCCCGGCCGCCGAGAGCGTCACATCCTCAGTCTTTCAGGTGGGAAGGATAGCAGCGCGCTCGCTGTCTACATGAAGGGCAAGGTCGCCGGCATGGAGTATGTTTTCTGCGATACGGGGGCCGAGCTGCGTGAGACGTACGCATACCTGGATCGGCTTGAAAAATATCTCGGCGAGCCTATTGTGAGGCTAAATTCAGGAAAGCCATTCGAATACTGGCTCGATGTGAACTCCGGATATCTCCCGTCGCCGCGAGCTCGTTGGTGCACAAAAGTTATGAAGATCGTTCCCTTCGAGAACTACGTGGGGGATGATATCGTTCATAGCTACATCGGCATTCGCGCCGACGAGAATCGCGAGGGCTACGTCTCGACGAAGACGAGCATCATCCCAAAGTATCCATTTAAAGAGGACGGTATTCGCAAGGCGGACGTTATGCGGATTCTGGAGAAGAGCGGCCTCGGCATTCCCGAGTATTATCAGTGGCGATCGCGTTCAGGATGCTACTTTTGTTTCTTTCAGCAGAAGAACGAGTGGGTCGGCCTGCTGGAAAATCACCCAGATCTTTTCGAGCGCTCCAAGAAATTCGAGAAAGTTGAACCTTCCCAGGGAAAATATTTCACCTGGGTCGCAGGTCGGACCCTGGACCATATTGAGGAAAATAAGGAGTCGATCAAAGAGAAGGCTGAAGCGGCACGGGCGGCGAAACTTGCGCGAGCCAAGCCCAGCACGCTGTTCGAGCTCTTTGGTACCGCCCCGGTTGAGGTCGATGACGATCCGGGTGATGGGTGTGTCGTCTGCCACGTCTAATGCGGTCGGTCTATCTAGACTATAACGCGACTGCTCCGGTCTTGCCGGACGTTTCCGCGCACCTCGTTGAATGGTCCGCCCGCCTCGGGGCAAACCCTTCCAGCATTCACTCGTCCGGGCGAGTGGCGCGCGAGGCGATTGAAGCAGCCCGCGAAACTTTGGGCGACCGGTTAAACGTTGAGCGTCCTGATAGCCTCTTCTTCGTCGGTTCTGCAACGGAAGCCAACGCACTTGCCCTCGAAGGACAGATATCAGGTCCCTCTAAGCGGCGGCGTGTGCTGTGTAGTGCTATCGAGCATCCGTCGGTGATCCGGACTATGGAGGCGCTTGCCAAGCGCCACGATCTAGACTTTCAGAGCATTCCCGTTACGGCCGCGGGCTGCATAGACCTTGCCGCTGCGCGAACCCTGATTGCCCCGGATGTGTTGATCTGCGCGGTGATGCTGGTCAATAATGAGATTGGCACGATTCAGCCCATCCAGGAAATCGCTGCCTTATGTAGGGCAAGCGGCGTTTCGCTTCACATCGACGCGGTACAGGGTGTCGGAAAACTCCCCATCGACGTCCAGGAACTTGGTGCTGACACCCTCGTTCTCGCCGGTCACAAGATTGGCGGCCTCCGAGGCTCCGCGTTGTTATATGTCCGGCCGGGCCTTCAATTGAATCCACTCTTTTTGGGGGCAAGCAGGAGCGTGGTCTGCGTCCGGGAACAGAGAACACGCTATCCATCCTATCGTTGCTGACGGCATTCGAACATGCCGAACGGATACGCCCTGCCCTCGTTAAACGGCTGACGACTCTCCGGGATGAATTCGAACGCGTCGTCTTGACTGCCGGGCTAGAAGCCCAAGTTAATGGTCAGACCTCACCGCGAGTTTGCAATACAAGTTCGGTCTGCTTTCGGGGTGCCGACAGCTTTGCCATGGTTCAGGCGCTCGACAGTCTCGGCGTCCAGTGCTCATCTGGAAGTGCCTGTGCGTCTGGTGCTGTATCGCCCTCTCCGGTTCTTCTTTCAATGGGTTTGAGTCGCGAGGCGGCGTTCTCCTCCATCCGTTTCTCCACGGGGTGGGGAACCGAGGAGCTCGATCTGACCGCTGCTGCTCAGGCTATCCCTAACGCTCTTGTGCGTGCGCGCCATCTTACGGCCACGGAATCGGCATGATTCATTTCTCCAAACTCCACCAGACGCTTGATACTGCTATTAAAGGTGCCGGCCGAAGCGTTGAACTTTTCTCTCCATACATTTCAGTGGCGATGCTGGAGCGACTTCCGTTGGTCGGGGCGGCTGAGCGAAAGGTTACGATCGTGACGAGCTGGCGTCTCACAGATCTAATGTTCGGGGCTTCGGATCCCAAGCTCTTCGATTATTGTCGCCAGAACGGCATCTTCTTGTTCGTTAACCAGAAATTGCACCTCAAGTCGTTCTTGCTAGATGGGAAACGCTTGTTCACGGGATCGGCCAATCTAACGCTCCGGGGTCTGGGCGCGATCGACCAGCACAACCATGAGACGCTCGTGGAGGTTGCGGAGGCGCCCGAGGACTACCTGCTCTTCCTCTCTCGAATTAAGCAAGAATCGACTCTAGTGACGGAGTCCCTTTCAAAGAAACTTGAAGCACTCTTTTTCCAGGGACTTGAACTGCCGCCAATGGACCAGCTGAAGCAGCTGGAGAAAATGCAGTCAGGCGTCGACGACCTGCTCCAGCAGGAGAAGCAAGGTGCATTTCTGATTTCGCAGCTCCCGATGAGCCGCTCCATCGATGACCTCTTCGCCGTTTTCATGGGAGGGCACGGTGACGATGAACAAATTCAGGCCACTGCGCGTCATGATATCGCGAACTACGATCTCGCGGCATTGAAAACGTTGAGCAATGTCGAATTTCGAGCCCAGCTTGCGACACGTTTCTTTGCGCAACCATTCGTTTCGGCGCTCTGTGCTTTCATTGATCGCCCTCGCCGTTTCGGAGAAATCAAAGAGTGGGTCCAGCGCCGCTGCACCGATGTTCCTGTGCCATCCCGACGAGATCTTACAGGTAACGTCCAGGTCCTATATCAGTGGCTCGTTGACCTGGGCCCCGATCGTTTTGAGGTGAGGCGGCCGCAGCACACAGAGTTAATTTGCCCCAAATCTGCCCTGTCTAATGCGCGGGCGTCCTAGATGCCGCCACAGCTAGTGGAGCGACTTGAGGGGCTGGGTGCACCCGACTTGCAAACCTTGCTGGGGAAGGATCTTGTTCGGAATCTTCCTCTTCTTCAGCAATCAGCCGACGACAGCTATCAATCCGAGAGGCATCTCGCGTCCCTTCTAATGGGCAAGTATCGAAGCGGCTTGCTCGGAGAGGACGCAGTGCGGAAAGAGCTCCTTAAAACTCTCACCGACGAGGAGATTAGGCAGCTGTTTTTGGACAGTGCCACGGCGCAGCCTATTCCCTATGCCCGTCCGGAGGCACTCCGGATTCTATCCCCTCTGCCTTTTAGTGGCGAATACGCGCGGGGCCTAATAGAGATCTTGGGGCTGGATGATTCTTATCTTCCACAGCCAAATGAGCGTCCGATTCCATTCGAGGTAGTTCAGGTCCAGTGGCCGAATTACCAGCTTCATCCATACCAGCGGAATGTATGCGACAAGATATTTGACGCAGCCAAAGCTGGAGAAAAGAGGCTTCTTGTCCATATGCCGACCGGTGCCGGGAAAACCCGCACCACGCTTGAGGCGATCATCGCCGCTTGGCAGGCGGAGGGCGCCACGGATTCGTTCGTCATCTGGCTTGCCCCTAGCATGGAACTCTGCGAGCAAGCCGCGGGTACTCTGCGAGCACTGTGGCCTCACCGAGGTCAGCGCCCGCTGACCGTACACCGGGTTTGGCGGACGGTTCGGCCAGATCTTGACCTCGACACGAACGGCTTCGTTATCGCTTCAACTAGCACCCTGAACGCATTGCTTAATGGAACGGCCGAAGAGCGCGATATTGTGAGGACCTTGCGCAAGCGCGCTTTCTGCGTCGTCTTCGATGAAGCCCACCATGCCTTGGCCAAAACCTACCACACTCTCGTGGAATCCCTCGTCGGTGAGAACCGCGCTTCTGGTTGGGTCCCGTCATTGATCGGATTGACGGCAACTCCTGGCCGAGGAGTCACCCAGGAAAGCAACCTGGCGCTAGCGGAGGTGTTCGGCGGGAACAAGGTGACCATCGACATTGGGCAACTTCCCGACGCGCTGCCCGATGAAACCCCAATTGCATACCTTCAGCGACAGAGCTACCTCGCTCGACTAAAGCACTACGAGCTCGATACTGGTGTCGAGATCACCGCGGTTGAACAGCAGGAGCAGGGGAAAGACATCCCGCGTGCTGCACTCAGAGATCTTTCTTCGAATATCGACCGCAACAAATTGCTGGTGGCTGCAATCAAGCGCGAGGTTGAGGATAAGAGGCCTGCGTTGATTTTCACCTGCGGCACGGAGCACTCCCGAATCCTCTCTGCGATTCTCGGCTATCAGGGGATTAACGCTGTTGCCATTGAGTCCAACACCCCGGCGCATGTGCGAGCGCGTGCGATCGAAGGTTTCAAGAAGGCTGATGGGAGCGTGCCGGTCCTTCTCAACTACGATATTCTATCAACCGGCTTTGATGCACCAGCCCTCCGAACATTGATCGTTGCTCGGCCAATATTTTCAGTGATCCTGTATTCGCAGATTCTGGGCCGCGCATTGCGAGGTCCTAAGATGGGCGGTCAAGCCGAATGTCGTGTCATTGACTTGCGTGATAATTTCGAGCGCATTCCGGGTGTTGACCATGCGTTCAGCTACTTCGACGAATTCTGGAGGCCAGCATGAGTTCCGCAATCTTCCCTGCCGCGAGAGCAATCGACTCTTATCGCAATTCCGGCTATAAGCACAGCGCAAGCGCTGTCGCGGAGCTGGTCGATAATAGCTATGAGGCCAAGGCGAAAAACGTTTGGATCATAGTCACTGAAGGGGTGAAGAAGGGCGGGCAGCGAGAGGTTCGCTGCATCGAGAATTTATACGTCGTTGATGATGGTATCGGGATGGATAAGGAAACGCTCGCCCTGTCACTCCAATTCGGCGGAGGCACTAGAACCGGGATGGCTACCCGAGAGCGCGGCCTTGGTCGCTTTGGCATGGGTCTTCCCAACGCCTCGGTCTCCCAGTGCAAACGAGTCTCCGTATATTCCGCGGATTCAAACAACAAATATCTCACGACGTATCTAGACGTGGACGAGATAAAAGGTGGAAAGCAGGAGGAAGTTCCGGCACCGAAGAAGGCCGATATCGACGACCTGCTTGGGTCCTTCCTGGATGGCTCGCGCCCCGCAGTCGGAACAACGGTCCATTGGTCCAAGATCGACCGCTTTGACATTCGGCGCACGTCTGTGTTCTTCGAGCATCTTGCATTCGAATTAGGACGTCGCTATCGACACATGATCTCTGAGGGTAAGCTAAAAATACACTTGATCTCTGAGGAGTTTAAGGAACGCAGCTGCATAGTGAAGCCCGTCGACCCTCTGTTTCTCATGGCGCCTAGCCAGGCGCCCAACTATGAAACTAAGCCTGCCTTTGAGGTCCGTGGAGATGGTGCGTATAAGAAGGTGCAATTCCCGGAATCCGGGAAACCGATAGGTTACCTCTACTTCAAGTTTTCGAAGGCCCCCGCCGATGTTCGGCAGCTTGGCGGTGCATCCCGCTTCGGCAAGTTCGCCGACGAAAATACCGGTATTTCGATCCTGCGCAATTGGAGAGAGATCGACTTCGGCGATTTCGGCGTCTACGACTATGACGACCGTAATCGCTGGTGGGGCGCTGAGATCAACTTCGATCCGACTCTAGACGAGTTTATGGGTGTGAACTTCCTGAAGCAGGGAGTTCGGTTTCGAGCCAAGGACAAGCCTAAAGATCAATTTGACGAAAACCAGACTGTCGAGCTGTGGGCATTGATTACGCAAGTGCTCAAAGAGCAAATTGGCCCAATGATTAAAGAGATCAAGGCCGAGGGTCGCCCCCGCACGAAGGCAGGCCCAGGAGGTGGTGCTGCTCCCAAGATCGCTACCGACAGCATAAACCAATCGGGAACCCCGACGCTGACTGAAGAGAAGGATAAAGAACAGCCGCGGCCCGAGGGTGATAAGATCGCCGCTGTTGCTGCTGCGTTGAATGCAAACGCCGATGACCCGGAGATGAAACAAACCCTCAAGGAGATGCTCGCGAAGGGTTTTCAAATGCATCTAACTGAGGGTCGTTGGGAAGGTCCGATCTTTCTCTCGGTAAAGCGCGAAGGAAATCAGTCTATCGTACAGCTCAACCAAGATCATCCTTTTTATTCGGCGTTCTACGAGCCCGTTAGGCAGAGTGCTGATGACCACTCAATTACGGCCTTGGATCTCCTGCTCCTTTCGTTTATCGGCGCGCAGGAAACGGATCGCCTGAATGCGAAGTTCTACGACCATGTTCGTGAGAAATGGGGGGCAAAGTTGCGGGAGTTCCTCGAGGCGCTCGCTGAAGGAGAGAGTCGCGCAGCCTAAGTACAATGTCCGCCACCGGCATCCTCAGCCACCGGACCGCGCTCAAGCGCCCAGACATCTCTCGCCCGCTGAAGTTGGCGATTCAGGACTCCGTTCTCTCCAAGACAGATGCGGTCTTTGACTTCGGCTGTGGGCACGGCGACGATCTAAGATTTCTCACCGCGGCCGGTTATTTCTGCACTGGCTGGGACCCCCAGTTTCGTCAAAGCACCAAATTCCAAGCCGCCGATGTAGTGAACCTCGGCTACGTCATCAACGTCATTCCGGATCCGGCGGAGCGCGGGCGAACCCTCAAGAAAGCATTCTCTCTCGCCAAGAAGGTTCTGATCGTCTCGGCGCAGCTCGACATGTATCAGAACAAATCTGTTTCAGTGCGCCCGTTCGGCGATGGTTTCATAACGACGAGGAGTACCTTCCAGAAGCTCTATACGCAACAAGAACTCTGTGACTACATCAGGACAATTACGGGGATGGAGCCTGTTGCTGCTGCGCCAGGGTGTTTTATGTCTTCAAGGACGGCGAGCGCCAGGAGGCTTTTCTCCAGCGCCGATATACACGAGCACCGTTGCCGTGGGTGTCGAGGCCGACTCTTTCCGAACGGTTTGCCGAGCACAAAGAACTCCTCGAATCCTTTATAACGTGCGTCTGCCGGCTTGGGCGCCTGCCTATAGACGGAGAGTATGACCGGGCCGATGAACTCCAAAAGCGCGTTGGGAGCCCCCGGCGCGCCCTCAGCTTGGTCGAGAAGCTCTATCCGGAAAATCCGATCAAGGAGGCACAGGAACAGCGCCGACGCGATCTGCGTGTGTATTTCGCGCTTGGCAAGTTCCGGCCGCGGATCGCGTTCAACCTCCTTCCTAAGCCGCTGCAAGTCGATGTGAAGTCATTCTTTGGAACGTACACGGCTGCTGTGGCCGAGGGGCAGGCCTTTCTTTTTGATGCGGGTAACGTTGAGAAAATAACCGCCGCATGCGCTGAGTCCACCGTGGGCAAGAAGCTCCCCGATGATCTGTACGTCCACGTTGATTCTAAAGACGAGTTGCCTCCGATCTTGCGCGTATATATCGGATGTGCCGAGACGTTGGCGGGGAAAATTGAGGGCGCCAATATCATCAAGATTCACATGCGCTCTGGAAAGGTGTCTTACTTAGAGTATCCGGGTTTCGATAGGCAAGGACATCCCCGCCTCCATAAGACGACCGTCGTGATGCTCCGGGAGCGCAAGATTGTGTTCCGAGACTATGCGAGTGTCGACAACCCGCCCGTGCTCCACCGAAAGGAAACACTTCTGGCCAAGACCGACGCGCGATTCAAGTTGTTCTCCGCCCTGACCGCAGCGGAGGAAAAGGCGGGTTTACTTGAGAACTCCTTTGAGATTGGAACGCTTTCCGGTTGGCAGACGAGACTCCGGGCGCGTGGATACACAATACGAGGACACAGGCTCGTGAAGGCGGCGTAAGGTTTAGAGTTCGAACGCTGGGTGGAGACGCAGCAGTCGATCGGTTAGACCCGATTATGGAGAGTGCATGAATGTCTGGTTCGTTCGATCCAATGGAGAGACGGGACACAATGAACCGGGGAGCGACTTATACATCCCTGGTGAGCCCCCGACTTTCCCGGATCGTTTCTTCGACTATCGCGACCTCTGTCTTGACGGCGGATTCATTCGTATAGGCTGGTCTGCATCAGGAGACGTACGAAAGCCTGGCTGGATGGAGCGAGCACGCAAAGCATATAAAGGGATCGATGATCACACGCTCAAGTATCTTGAGCAATTTGCATCCATCGAAAAGGGCGACCTAATTCTGATGCCTTCGGGCACGGGGAAGTTTTGGGTTCACTTCGGGATCGTCGAACCTGATGGGGATCGCCCACTTTACTCCTATCACTACGACACAAAGGCGGGAGATTGGTTTGAAAATGCTCATCGCCTGCCTGTCCGCTGGCTACGTAAGAGCACAGGGCTATGGCTGACAGAGTATCTGCCGGACATCGGCGGGAACTGGTTCCATGCATTTGGCCGAGTCGTGAAGGCGAAAAATGAGGCGCTAGCATTTGTCGGGGATGTGGGTGCTTCTTCGGTCTAGCATTCGGAATGGGCATGAGCCTCAAGGCTAGATGGGCAATGATGAAATTTCTTCAGGCTGGATTGCACCTGTTGCCTTGACCGAGATAATTCTCCCTAAACCCGGCGCCGGCCTCCCCTTCCTCGAATCCCTCTACGTCCGCTTCTACGTCGGCCCCTTCCAATCCCGCAAAGCCGACAAATCCAAGAACCTGCGCCTCTTCCAAATGGTCGGCGCCCGCCTGCTCAAGGAGTTCTCCTCCATCCCAGCGGAGAAGCGCGACACGAAGGTCCTCGTCCCGCGCATGCCCGGCATCGAGGACAGCTCCCGCAACTGGTGCCCCAACCAGGTGCTCGAGCACCTGATGATCACCGGCGTGCCCATGCGCGGCCTGATCGTGGAGCTCGCGAACGGCCGGACTTCGGATTATGAGGTCAAGATCGAGAACTTCAAGCCCCAAGGCAAGTATGAAGGCGGCGACGCCAGCCAGGACTTCAAGAAGTTCCTAGACGAGACCGTCTCAATTCTCGACACACTCGACGTGAAGGACGCCGGCCCCACCCACAAGCACCCATGGCTCGGCCAGTTCAACGCGCTGCAGTGGACCTGGCTGCTGGCCGGACATAACGGACTGCACTACAACCAGCTTCAGGCGATCAAGAAAGGCCTTTGAACGTTCTCGCGACGCTTCTCCTGCTGTGCCTGCCCGCGAGCGGCGCCATCACCGAGTCGAAGGCCCTCAAAGGCGTGCTCATCGACGACCGCGGCCAGTCTAAGGAAGCCGCCTTCCTCGAACGCGGCCTCAAGAAGATCGCCCAATCCGGGACCGCCAAGATCCTCGAGGAGCGACGGAACCGCTTAGGCCCCGTCCTCGTCCGGTTCGCTAAGCTCGACACCTCGACCGTCGCCTTCTCCGGCGCCCACGGCAACACCGACATCCATCAGGCCACGATGACCGTCAACGTGAACGAGGAGGTGCTCAAGTCCTCGCATTCGTTCGTGGAGACCTTGGCCCACGAGCTGTACGGTCACGGGATCCTGCTGAAGGAGAAGGTGTACGAGGATGCCGACATCGGCCACACGATCTACAACGAGGGCTGGGCCTTGGCGCTTGGGGCCATCATCGCGCTGGAGGCGGGTGAGCCCATCGACGAGGAGTACCGCATCGACGCGATCACGGCCAGCACGAGGGCGTACGCCGCCGAGGTGATGTTCCTGGACTCGAAGGAGGCGCGCATCGAGTTCTCCCTCGAGGAGGCAAAAGACCCCGCGAAAGCGATCAAGGCGCGGCTGAACGAGATCAAGCGGAGGCGGAAGTCGGTCGAGGAGAGGCGGCAGGACAGCCTCGTCTGGAGGCAGCGGCTCGAGCACTTCACGAAGGTGCACCGGCTTGATCCCGCGCAGGTGAAGGAGCTGTACGACAGCGTAGACGCCACTTTAAACGTGACCTTGCCCGACCAGAAGGCGATGCTCGAGACGGCGGAGAAGCACCTGAAGTCCGTTCTGGATTACTTCAAGGAGCCGGAAGGACAGCTGTGGGTGGAGCGGATGAAGGAGCTCTCCCGGACCGATTACTTGAGGAATGTCGCCAAGATGTTCGCCATCATGGGCCTGCGACTCCAGGAGCTGCGGGCGGCCCTGCCGGCGGCGCCGGCTGTCGTGGAGGCGCCGCCCAAGACGATCGGCTGGGCGGAGCTCGATGAGATGACGGCGAAGGACCTCGTCGAGAACCCCGGGCACTGGAAGGGCGTGCCGCCACCGTCGGGAAGGCGCGCGGAGCCGTGGGTGCTGCCGTAGACTCGCGCCGCCAGTGTGAAACCGGCCGGTTCCCGGGAGACGGAACTTTCCGGGCCACTCAATCGTCTGGTAGGTGTGGAGCTGAGCGCGGCGGAGACCAAAAATTGGATATCACAAATTGTGATATCCAATTCGGGTCTTAAAATGGGTTAACGCAAGCGCCCGTTCGTCGGGCGCGGTGAAGCTACGCCGCAATATATTCGATTTAAAACGAATATAAATCGTATTTCGAGCTGTAACCAATCCGACCTTGACGGGGTACCCATGAGCGTGGTAATATGATGGAAGAATCGTGGCTCAAATGAGGTAAATGTATGCCCCCGTCGATCTCTTCTCGACTGTTCCAGACAAAGATTACGCCGGCCTCCTGCAGACCGGCCATCCCGGCGTTCCCAAGCACGACGCCGTCCTGACGTTTTTCAACTTCGGCAAGCCAGAGGTCGCGTCGGCCACCGGCGTTCCGGCCGGCTCCGTGCGCTATGACGCGCGCATGCCCGAAGCGGTGAAGCTCAAGATGCTGGAGTGGGCGACGCTCGTGAACCTGGTCGCTCAGTTTTTCGGCGGCGACGTGGAGAAGGCCGCGCTTTGGTTCAAGCTTCCCAACCCGTTGCTGGGGAACGTCTCGCCGCGGGACATGATCCGGTTCGGCCGCTACGAGACGCTGCGCGACTTTATTTATACCTCGTTGTCCGAGAATAGGCGTTAGATGACGCGTGGCCCCGCGCCGGCATAAGAGGTATCGACAGCCGCCGCGCAGGCAGAAGCGCGTCGTTTTCGACGAGTTCTCGGAGAGCGACGTCCTGCGTTGGGCCGCCTGGGGCGAGGCGGGCCGCCAGTTCCACTGGGATTGGTACAGCGACCTCGCCGGGCGGATCTGATGACGATCATGCTCGACCCGAACTGGCGTCAGTGGCCGTCCTTGTTCGGCGTGCCGAATTCCTCGCAGATCTTCGGCCAGCTGGCCGTCGAGGCGGGGATCGAGGGCGTGATCTATCCGTCGAAGTTCAACGAGCGGCCCAACGTCGCGATCTATCCGAAGAACATCGGCGGGGATTCTTTCGTCGAGCTCGCCGATGCGGTGGCTCCGGAAACCAAGGTCCGCCGCATCGACGCGATGAACAAGGACTCGGTCTAGGGAGACCTCGGAATACAACGGGCCGGGCACGGTCAGGGCGCGAAGAACGAGGATTGCTGCGGCAGCTCGGGCTGCCAGCTCGGCCGCTTCGGCACGTTCCAAGAGCCGTCCATGCTGTTCGCGTTGGCCATCTTGACCTCGGCGCTCTCGACGACCGCGTTGCCGATCCGGTGATCCGTGAGCATCGGCACTTTCGTGCCCCGGAACTCCGTGTGCCGCATAAGCGCCTTTTTGCCGTCGACGTCAAAGGCATCCCTGCTGAGCTCGTCGCCGTCCGCGTCGTACCAGCGGACGTCTATGGAGTAGCGCCGCCGAGCGGCCGGAAGAGCCGCGGTGATCGCGTCTTTGAAGATGGGCTTGCCGCCGGCGAGCGAGCGAAAGCTGTCGGTGCAGTGGGTCGGCGGCATCGCGCGGATATCGGCGCCGCCGTCTGACTTCTTGTCGCGGAAGAGGTTGCGGCTCTGAACGACTGTCCCGTCGATCCGGACCACCGCGCGCGACACGAACCCGGGCTCCGTCGTGTAGTGGGTGAAAACGGCCTCGGAGGGGTTCTGCGTCACCGGCTCGGCGGGCGCCGGCTTCGGCGGCGCGGAAAACGCGGGGGCCGTCTCTTGCGCCGGCGCGATCGCGGCGGCGGGTGGAGGAAGCGGAGTCAGAACGGCCTGCGGGGGAGCGTCGACCACGGGTGGGGCTGGAGCCGGGAATTGAAGGTAGACGACCGCCGCCGCCAAGAGCGTGACGGCGGCGAGGCCGGCCCGCCCGGGTTCTTTCGGCGCTTTGCGGCGGGGCCGCGGGAGCGGCGAGTAGGGAGGTCGTCGTCACGGCGACCGGCGGATTCGGGCATAGAGCGAGTGTAGGTGCGTGGTGCCGCGTTCGCCATGCCTAGACGTTAAAAAGGGGTAAAAAGCGGAGATCCAATAATTGTGGCGTGCGGTAAAAAGTCCATAAGCATTGACATAGTCCATAACTGGACTTACACTGTGGGGATACAGGAGACCCTATGACCGCAACCCCAGTCTTGGTACGGAAGGTCGACCCGAGAACGGCCTCGAAGCCGGCGCTGAAGGCGTTCTTCAACCTCGCGGACCGTTGGAAGCTGGACACGGAGCAGCAGCTCGTCCTTCTCGGCTCGCCCGGGCGGTCGACGCTGTTCAAATGGAAAAAGGATAAGGAGGGACACCTGACGCTCGATACGCTGGAGCGAATCTCATACATGCTGGGGATCTTCAAGGCCCTGCATGTCCTGCTGCCCGACGAGGACGCGGCGGACGCGTGGGTCAAGAAAGCCAACGCGGCCCCCTGTTCCAGGGGAAGTCGGCGCTGGACCGGATGCTGTCCGGGCACGTGAGCGATCTTTACGAGGTGCGTCAGTATCTCGACGCGCAGAGAGGCGGCTGGGCTTGAACGTTCCGGTCCGCGCCGTCAGCTGGTCCACCACGTACCGGGTCATCCCGACCCGGTATGGAGAGGAGCGCATTCTGAGGAAGCTCGCCGACGCCGAGGATCTCGATGCGGTCACGGCCGTGGAGCGGATGACGAACGACCGGCGCCGGCAGGAGGACGAGGAGGTATCCTTGGTCGCCGCCCGGGACGTGGTGAAGGGGCCGGGCAGCGAGTTCATCATGGCGGCGTTCACGTATCGCAATCGGGAGGGAAGCCGCTTCAGCGACGGCTCCTACGGCGTCTATTACACCGCCAAGTCGAAGCCGACGGCGATCGCGGAGACGAAGCATCACCGGGAGATTTTCATGTCCCGGACGAAGGAAGGCCCCATGCGCCTGGAGATGTGTCTTCTGACGGCCGCGCTCGAGGGGGACCTGCACGACGTCCGCGGCTTGCAGAGGAAGTTGGCGGGCGTCTATCACCGAACGAATTACGCGGCCTCGCGCGCCTTGGCCAAGGACCTGGTGCTCGAGGATTCGTTCGGGATCGTCTACGACAGCGTGCGGCACAAGGGCGGGGAGTGCGCGGCCGTCTTCCGGGCGTCGGTGTTGAGCGGGTGCAAGCCGGCCGGGCTGTTGGCGTTCGATTGGAACGGAACGGAGATTTCCAAGGTTTATGAGCTGCGAGAGTATAAATAGGGCTTCACGAGAGTTGTGAGGTCTTAAAGGGCGTTCCGGGCCCTTGACAGGCTTTCTTATTCGTCTATACTATGCATGAAGTTGTATGAATACATACAATAACTTGTATGACTGAATACAGACTGACCAAGCAGGGCCTCTGGGATATCCTGGAAGCGTGGGATCAATATCTCCCGTCGCCGGTGCGCGTCGTCGCCTGCGGCGGGACCGCGCTGACGCTGCAGGATTTGAAGGAGTCGACCAAGGACGTGGACTTTCTCGTCCCGATGGAGGACGAGTACAAGGCCTTGATCCGAACCATCCGGAAGCTGGACTACCGCCAGCAGAGGGGAAGCGGCTGGAAGAAGGACGACTCCGTCTTCATCTTCGACCTGTTTCTCGGCAAGACCGTCTTCACGACGGAGCTGCTGGACTCGCCTCTCGAAGAGGGGAAAAGCGCGCTGATCCGCAAGTTCGACAAGCTGGAGGTCCGGGCGCTCAACGATTTGGATCTGATCATCTCGAAGATGTTTCGCGGGACGGACGTGGACGTCGAGGACTGCCTGACGCTGATGAACGCGCGCGGCGCCGCATTCGACGTGAAGGCGCTCGAGGCTCGCTACGCGGAAACGGCGAAGTACGACGTCGGCCAGGACAAAGTGATGAGGAATCTAGGCCTGTTGTTGGCGGAGTACCGGCCGGGAGGCGACAGTGCTTAAAGGGGATGCGGCGTATCTGTTGTCGGCCATGTCGCAGTACGGCTATTCGCTTTTGCAGCCCGACCGCATGGCCGATCCCAACGAGCTCCTGGCCGGGCTCGCGGGGAGCGAGGACACGCGCGTGCTGGAGGGGTTCCCGGTCGTGCTCGCGAACGCTCTCGAGAAGCACGCGGACAAGGTGGATCTCGACGCCGCGCTCGCCTCGCTGACCGACGAGAATGTCCGCGAGCGCTTGCGGCGGCTGACGGCCCTGTCTTTTTTCTGTTCGATTCGTTCGGGTATGAGGAGCTCAAGGCGCGGGCCGGAAAGGCCCGGCTCGTCGACGAGCCGCTCATGACCGAGCTGCGCAACGCCATGGTGCATGGGCAGCTGCTTCTGCGGGACGGGAAGAGCCTGGACCCGGGCAGGATAAAGCGGTCGTTCTTGAACTACTACGTCCAGACGCGCGAGGCCGAGGGCTCCGACGCCAAGGCGCGGCTGCGCGAGGACTTCCGGCGGGAGTACAACCTGTCGCTGTTCTTCGCGCCCAAGCAGCGCGACCTGCTGAAGAAGAAGCTGCGCGGCGAGGCGCTCACCAAGACCGAGCGGGAGTATTTCTCGCGCGTGGTGAAGAAGAAGCTGCTGGCCTTGGCCGATCCCGACGTCCAGAGGCTGGCGATGAAGGCGCTGCAATAGGGGCCTGATGAAAGCCCTGGCCGTTGTGCTTCTTCTGTGCCTGCCCGCGAGCGGCGCCATCACCCAAAGGCGTGCTCATCGACGACCGCGGCCATTCTAAGGAAGCCGCCTTTCTCGAACGCGGCCTGCGAGTGTAGGTGCGTGGTGCCGCGTTCGCCATGCCTAGACGTTAAAAAGGGGTAAAAAGTTGAATCGGCCACCCGCACCCGATGGAACTTTTTCGGGGTCTCAGTCGTATGATAGTTATGGATAACGATAAGATCGGGCCGCTCAGAAACGGTGCACGCGGGGTGCTCAGGAGGAAGATCGTCTGGCAGGCCGACGCGTTCGCCATCATCGCGCCTTGGGAGGGAAAGGTGGAGCGCGTGCCGAGCGCGATGGTCTTCGACCCGCATCAGCCGTTCATCCTCGTGTCCCGGGTGTTCCCGGAGGCAATGAGCGAAGCGGCGTGCCTGCTCGCGGCGGTCGAGGAGGCGCTGTTCACTTACGGCGTCACGCCGACCGAGGTGCAGGTGCGGTGGGGGAAGGGGAAGAGGAACCGCGCGCTGGAGGCCTTGGCGGCTCGCACCGGCTTCCGGCTCGTGCTGTGCGACGAGCTTCGCGAGCTGGCGGAGGTGAAGGCCGACCTGGGCGAGTTCGCGAGAAGCGTCTTAGAAGCTTAATCAGGCTCGCACTGCGGCGGGAGATCGAGAGCGGCCGGCTCGACGGCCAGGATGTCCCGCTCGACCTTGCGCAGGTTTTTGAGGTAGCCCGGAACATCCTCCGCCCGCGCGTCGACCGAGAAGCGCTCCGCGGCGAGGAGGAAGCGCTTCACGAGGAGGCCATGCTCCAATAACCCGCGGTCGGCCAGCGCGCGGATGTCGTCGGAATCCTCGGGGCGGTAGAGCTTCAGCTTGCTGACCGCGATGTCGGCCGGGTGCAGTGCGGTGACGACGAAGTTCTTGAGCGTCAGGCCGGGCACGGCGTTGAACACCGGCGCCGTGGGAAGGAAGGGGATGCCGCGCTGGACGATGTCGATGAAGAAGCGGTTCTGCTTGAACAGAGGCTTCTCGCGGTCACCGGCGAGTTCTCGCAGCTGCAGGTCGACCTCGGGGCGAGACTCCCGGGATTCGAGGACGTCGCTGTCTTTCGTGCCGCGATCGTAGCCGTCGCATTGGAGCATGATCGCGGCGGAGCCGATGATCTCGAGCGGGATCGGCTCGCGCCCGACGGGCTTCCACAGGCCGTCGAGGGCGTGGAAGAAGTCGTTAATCCGCGCCACGGGCGGCCCTCAGGGCGCGGACGAAGTCGTCGGTCTCGATGCGCGTGGCGACGCGCCACTTGCGGGCCGTCTCGGAGCTGTTCGCGACGGTTTCGTTGAGCGCCTCGACGCCGGTGATGTCCGGATCGAGGAGGTCGTGCGGGGTCGGACGATCGGGGTTTTCGGTCGGCGCGAAGAGGATGAGCGGGGAGATGAAGTTGTCGAGGGCGGCGACCGCGCGGCGATATTTCAGCCTCCACTCGCGGGGAAGGACGAGTTCGGACTCGCGTTTGACCGCCTCGAGGATCGACTCGACGGCCCAGCCGAAGCGCCGCTCCAGGCCGAGCGCCGCCAATTCGGCCCGCAGGCGAGTGAGGTTGAGCCGGCCGGCGTTTTCGACGACGACCGGGGCCAGCGCGGCGATCTGGCGCGCGGAGTCGGCGGAGACGAGGGTTTCCCGGATCGTGTCGGCCGCGCTGCGCAGTTTTTCGGAAGGCAGGAGCTCGGCCTCGACGAGATGCGGAGCGCCGGTTCGCGCCAGGGCGTTTTGGATTTGTGAGGAGACTTCGGCGCCCTTGCCCGGCAAGAAGCGGTCGATCGGCACATTGAATTGGCGCAGGATGAGGAGAAGCTGCTCGGCGGTGAAGGAGCCGGCGTCCCCGCGCTCGAGCTGGGAGAGGTAGCCCTGCGTGATGCCCAGCAGCGCGGCCAGGCGCGCCTGGGTCCAGCCGCGTTCCTGGCGGAGCGCGCGGATTTTAGGGCCGATGGGAGGGAGGGCGTTCATATCGTTATATCGATAAACTTATTGATATATCGATATTATTGATCGAAAATCCAATTAAGTCAATGACTATTTGTTTAATGCCAGCTTGACGAATACCCGTTGGCGATGTATAGTCATGCGACAGCGCGGCGCGGTCCGTTCCTAGCGATTCAGTCGAGGTTAGGAGGTGGATCATGGGGAAACCCAAAGCAGCCGAAACGCTGGAGTCGTTGATGCGGTTCGCACGCGGTCGCCTGGTACTGCTGGATCGCGACGCGGCGAGATACTTCCGAGTTCGTTTGAGCGCGCTCAGTGCGACCGTCGAGCGGCGCCGCGACCGGTTCCCGGCGGACTTCATGTTGGTGTTCCGGGGTTGCGAGGCCGTCGGCTTCGAGCGACGCATGGGAGTGTTGAGGCCGCGGCGGCTCGTTCACGCGTTCACAGAGGTGGGGATCGAAGCGTTGGCGGGATCATTGAGGTCCGAGCGTGCGATCACGCATAGCATCGAGACCATCCGTCGCGGCTGCGCCTGACGCGGCGAATGTTATCGTGCTAGCGGAAAGCGCCGATCGCGAGGGCGACGCGCGCGCCGGCGCCGTGGGTGCGGCCTCGAAGGAGACCGAACCCGATGAGCGCCGTAGCGACGAGGACGGCGCCGGCTAGGAAGCCGACGAAAGCCGGTGCGCGATCAGGGCCGGGAATGTTTCTTAGGTCCAATAGATTACCTCCACACAGCTCGCAGGGCGCGGTTTGCGCCCCAGAGGAGGGCGGTGAACTGGGCGAGAGACACGAGCTCGACGAACAGAGGGTTGGAGGGGTTCATGCCTTGAGGATAGCCGGGGTCGCTTTCGCGCGGCTTAAACGGGGATGAACGAGGGCTTAAATCCCCGACCTTGCGTCCGTCGGTGCGGCGAAGTACAGTGTGGGCATGGCCAGCGGCGCGGGCTTCCTCGGCGGACGGATCACGGTGAGCACGGAGCCGTTCTTCTGGCTCATGGCCGGAATCATGGGGATGTCCTTCGGGCGCGGCTCGCCGCAGGAGATCATCCTGTGGGCGGGGGTCGTCGGCTTCTCCGTGCTGTTTCACGAGCTGGGCCACGCGGCCGTCTGCCTCGTGTGGGGCGAGGGTGCGGACATCATCCTGCACGGCATGGGCGGCGCCACGAGGCCCCGGGACGTGTCCAAGTTCGGGACCTGGCGGACGGCGATTCTCAATCTGGCCGGCTGCGCGGCGGGGCTGGGGCTTGCCGTGGTCATCATCGCGGCGCTCGTCGCGGCGAAGAAGGCGGGAGTCGCGGTGCCGCCGCACCTGAAGAAGGTGGCCGTCGGCCTCATTGAGATCAACGTCTGGTTCTCGCTGTTCAATCTGCTGCCCGTCGGGCCGATGGATGGAGGCAAGCTCGTCGCGGGCCTGCTGAGCGCGCGCTGGGGCGTGAATGGACTGCGCGCCGCCAACGTGTTCGGCGTGGTGCTGGGGACGGCGCTGGCTTTGTGGTTCGCGGGGAGGAAGGCGATCTACGGGACCGTGCTGTGCGGCGCGATGGCGGTCGGCGAGGCGCGGGCGCTCAAGCGCTCGTGGTCGATGACGGCGGCCGATTCCGACGAGACGCTGAAGGCGGAGCCGGCGCGCGCCGCGGAGCTGTGGGAGCGGGAACGCCGCGAGGAAGCCGTCGAGGTTCTGAAGGCGCTGCGCGAAAAGACCGGCGGCGCCGGCCTGATTTACATGGATGCCACGCTCCAACTCGCTTTTTACGAGTACATGCTGGGGCGGACCGCCGAGGCCTACTCGTTGTTCAAGCTGATTCCCGAGTCCGACCTGCCGCCGGCCGCCAAGCACGCCTACGCCGACGCCGCCTTGAAAGGGAAGGACTTCGAGGTCGCCCTGCGACTGGGCCGCACGAACTTTCATGATTCGCCGGGCGCGGACACCGGGCTCGCGGCGGCGCGGGCGGCGGCCGGGCTCGGCGACGCGCGCGAGACGGTGCAGTGGCTGAAGGCGGCCCTGCGCCAGGGGCTCGAACCCGCGGAGCTGCGCGCCAAGGAGTTCGACGCGCTGCGCGGGTCCGAGGAATTCCGCGAGCTCGAGGACGACCTGAAGAAGGCTTAGGCCGCGGCGAGCGCCGGGTAGTCGACGTAGCCCTTCGGCCCCGGCGCGTAGAACGTGGACATGTCCCAGGCGTTGAGCGGGGCGTCTTCTTTCAGACGGCGCGGCAGGTCGGGGTTGGCGAGGAAGAGCTTGCCGAAGGCCACCGCGTCGGCCTCGCCGCGGTCGAGCAGGCCCTGCGCCGAGTTCTTGTCCAAGCCCTCGTTGGCGATGTAGGCGCCGCCGAACTCTTTCTTGAGGAGCGGCCCCAGGCGCGGCTCGGCCTGCGACTCGCGCGCGCAGAGGAAGGCGAGCTTGCGCTTTCCGAGTTCGCGGGCGAGGTAGGTGAAGGTCGCCTTCGGGTCCGAGTCGCCCATGTCGTGGGCGTCGCAGCGCGGGGCGAGGTGCATGCCGACGCGGCCGGATCCCCAGACCGAGACGCAGGCGTCGGCGATCGCGAGGTGCAGGCGCGCGCGGTTCTCGACCGAGCCGCCCCACTCGTCGGCGCGCGTGTTCGAGCCGTCTTGAAGGAACTGGTCGAGGAGGTAGCCGTTGGCGCCGTGGATTTCCACGCCGTCGAAGCCCGCGGCCTGGGCGTTCTCCGCGCCCTTCTTGAAATCGGCGATGATGCCGGGGATCTCGGCGGTCTCGAGGGCGCGCGGCGCCGGGTACGGCGTCTTGGGGCGCACGAGGCTCACGTGGCCGCGCGGGGCGATGGGGCTCGGCGCGACGGGGGCCGCGCCGTCGAGATAGGACGGATGCGAGACGCGGCCGACGTGCCAGAGCTGGAGGAGGATGCGCCCGCCGGCGGCGTGGACGGCCTTGGTCGTGAGCTTCCAGCCCTCGACCTGCTCCTGGGACCAGATGCCGGGCGTGTCGGGGTAGCCGGCGCCCTGGGCGCTGACGATCGTGGCCTCGGTGAGCATCATGCCGGCCGAGGCGCGCTGGGTGTAGTACTCGGCCATCAGAGCGTTGGGGACGCGCCCGGCGCTCGCGCGGCAGCGCGTGAGCGGGGACAGGATCACACGGTTGGGAAGGGAGAGGTCGCCTAAGCGAACGGGGTCGAAGAGGGAGGGCATGCGGAGATTATACCGCCGCGCGGCCTAAGGAGCCTGCGGGTCGAGCGCCTCGACGAGGGCGCGCGTGACCGCGGCCATGCGCTCGTAATCGAGGTGTCGACGGCGTCGGTGTGCTCGTGGTAGTGCGGGTTGCGGTAGAAGGCCGTGTCGGAGAGCATGAGCGCGGGATAGCCCTGGTCCCAGAACGAGAGCTGGTCCGACAGCGCCAGGCCCGAGAACGGACCGGGCAGGACGGCCGACTGCAGAGGGAAGGAGGAGGAGGCCTTCCACGCGGCGGTGAAGGAGCGCAGCAGCGCGCGGCTCCTCACGTCGCCGGAGACGGAGACGAAGGAGGCGTGGTCGGGGAAGAAGAGGTGGAGGAAGGGCGGGTAGAGCTGCGAGCCGCGGCGGGGGTTGTAGTAGCCGAGGCACTCGAGGCTGATCATGCCGTGGACGGGGACGCCGTTGTCGCGCAGGAAGCGCGCGTAGTGGACGGAGCCCATGTTGCCCGTGGCGAAGGACGGCGGCTCCTCGGTGTCGAAGGCGACGAAGCGGATGTCGCGGGCGGGACGGCGCAGCTTGAGCTGGCGGGCGGCCTCGAGCAGGACGGCGACGGCGCTGGCGTTGTCGTCGGCGCCGAGCGTGCCGGGGGCGGAGTCGTAGTGCGCGCCGACGACCCAGGCGGGGCCGCGGTCGGCGGGCGGGAAGGCCAAGACGGCCTCGATGTTGAAGAAGGTCGTCCCGTCTTTTACGCCGGGCATGCCGGCGGACTTGTACGGCCGCACGACGGGTTTGTAGCCGAGCTTCTTGAACTCGGCGAGCACGTAGTCGCGCGCCCGGTCGCGGTCCTTGGGGTTGTAGGCGTCGCGCTCGCCGACCGCGCCGGCGAGGAAGGCCACGTGGGCGCGCAGGTCGCGGGCCATGGGCGAGAGCGCCGCGGCGTCTGGGCGCTCGGGGGCCATCGCGAGCAGCCGCTTGCGCCGCGACTCGCGGTCGGTCATGAGGAAGACGGGGCCGACGACGTAGAAGAAGATGACGACGCACAGGGCCAAGGCGCCGCCGAAGCGCACGGAGCGCGGAAGCTCGGGCGAGGGCGCGCGTCGAGCGCGGCCTGCAGCGCGTCGACGAAATAGATTGAGGCGCCGGCGACGACGGAGCCGAGGGCGAGGCGGCCGGCGGTGCCGACCGTCTCGCGGCCGAGCACGAGGCACAAAGTCCCGGCGGAGAGGAGCAGCCAGTCGGCGCGCGCGCGGCCGAGCCAGAGGGCGAGCGCGGCGCAGGCGAAGATCATGTCGGTCAGCCACGGCGAGAGGCCGAGGCCCGTCAGCGCGAGCCACGCGGCCCACAGCGCGGCGGCGCCCGAGGCCACGCGGCAGCGCGCGGGCGTCCAGGGCGCGCCGCCGCCGCGGCGCGACTGGAAGCGGAAGACGGGTGCCGCGACGAGGAACGCGGCGGCGACGGCGTAGGCGCAGTCCTCGAAGCAGACGAGAATCGACGCGTGGCGCGCGAGGCCGACGGCGAGCAGCGCCGCCCACAGCGAGAGCAGGCGCCCGCGCCCCTCGGCGGCCGGCAGGACGGCCCAGAGGCCCGCGAAGATCAGGGAGACGACGGGGTACCAGGAGTGGGGAGGAAGCTCATCAGTAGGCGGTCCAGACGCTGCCGCGCGTGTCGGTGTGCGTGCAGTCGATGAAGACGGACGTGCCCGGGGCCAGCGCCCAGAGGCCGGAGTCGGTGCCGGCGCGGTCGGCGAGCAGGACGAAGCCCGCGCGCTTGTCGTGCGGGTACTTGGAGACGCCGGGCCAGAGCTCGGGGACCACCTCGATGCGCTTCTCGGCGACGAGCTCGTCGAGGAGGCCGGCGCGCGGCCCTCGTGGGCGGAGGCGTAGTCGGAGAAGGCCAGGCGCAAGGCGGCCAGGCGGCCCTTCATCGCGCCCTCGTGGCTTTTGCGGTAGAGGCCGCTGAAGGAAGGGTAGACCATCGCGAACAGGATGGCGAGGACGGCGTAGACGAGCAGCGAGCCGCCGATCTCGGACTTGAGGGCCCCCGCCGAGGCCTCGCGCCGCCCGGACGCGACGAGGCCGGTGATGCCGCAGCGCGAAGACGGTGATGACGAAGAAAAGCCCGCCGAGCAGCAGATGAGCGGCGACCTCGGCCGCCCGCCCTCCGCGCATCACGCCGATTCCCATCGACACGTAGAGGATCGCGAGGGCGCCCGGGATCAGCAGGATCCAGGGCAGGCGCACGGCGGCCCAGGCGCCGCGCAGCCACGCCGGCGCGGTCTCGGCGGGAGGGGCCGCGGCTTGCGCCGCGGCCGCCTCCGCGCCGACGCGCCAGGCGTCCCAGGCGGCGGCGCCGTGCGCCGCGGCGATGAGGGCCCACGACCCGTAGAGGCCGAGGGCGTGGCCGAACATCTGGACGGAATATCCGGCGAGGAAGACGGCGGCCGCGCGCCCCGGCCGCCCCGCGTAGAGCTGGCCCGCGCCCGGCAGGAAGAAGGAGGCGAACGCGGCCAAGGCCGCAGAGGTGCGCGAAGTGCCCATCGGACAGGCAGTATGTCCCCGGGAGTAATTTTTGTCCAGTCTTGACTTGGCGGACAGCGGGGCTATACTGGAGGCATGAAGGCCCCGCTGCTCGCCGCCCTGCTGCTGGCCGTGCCCGCCGCGCGCGCGTCGGCCAATCCCGCGTCCTACGCGACCGCCGACGAGGCCGCGATCGCCTTCGTCAGGATCGTGCGCGAGTACCCCGAGCAGCGCAAGGAGTACTGCACCTGGCTGATCAAGCAGGCCGACGGGCGGGTCGCCTTCGGCACGATCAACGAGGGCGACTTCAACCGCTGCCCGAGCTCGTGGCCCAAGCCGAAGGGGCTCGTGGGCTCGGTGCACACGCACCCGCTCGGCGGCCGCGACAAGGATCCCGGCGCGGCCGGCCAGGTGTTCTCGGAGGGAGACTTCGCCCACGCGGAGTCGAGCGAGGTGGGCGTGCCCGTGTATCTCGGCGCTCCGGCCGGCCACGTCCTGCGCTACGATCCCGGCGGCACGACGTGCTGGGGCAAGAGCTTCATCATGCGCCAGTTCAAGATCGTGCGCGACGCCCCCGGCGGCTCCGTGCGCGGCGCCCTGCCCGTCAACCCGGGCGAGAAGACCCCGCTCTTCGACGTGAGCGGCAAGCCCCTGCCCCGGCCCGGCTACTGCAAAGACGCCTCCCGTTAGGGATCCAAACGACCGCCTCGATCGTCTGATAGGAGAGGTCCCTTGACGTATACATATACTGCAGGCATACTTATGCATATGAGAACGACTTTGATCCTGCGCGACGACCTGCTCGCCCGCGCCGCCGCCCTTGCCGGGCTCAAGGAGAAGACCGCGCTCGTCCACGCGGGCCTCGAGGCGCTGATCGAGAAGAAATCGCGGGAGCGGCTCGCGGCGCTGGGCGGAAGCGAGCCCGGGCTTCGCGCGCCTCGCCGCCGGCGGGACTGATGATCCTGGCCGACACCTCGGTGTGGGTCGATCATCTTCGCCGCGGCGACCCGGACTTGCGGCGCGCCCTCGAGGAAGGCGTTGTCATGACCCATCGGCTCGTCATCGAGGAGCTCGCCTGCGGGAGTTTGGGGCGGCGCGGCGAGTTCCTGACCTTGCTGGAGACCTTGCCCAAGGGCCCGGAAGTCGAGCACTTCGAGTTCCTGCATTTCGTGGAGAAGCGGGGATTGGGCGGGACGGGGCTCGGGGCGGTCGACGTGCACCTGGCGGCGTCCGCGACGCTCGCGCGGGCGAAGCTGTGGACGAGGGACGGCGCTTTGGCGAAAGCCGCGGCGCGCCTCGGGTTGAGCCCGGGCGGTTAAGGCGCGCGGCGCATGCGCGCCAGCTGACGGCCGATGTTGCCGCCCAGCCGCGAGCGCCAGTCGAGGAACGGCTTGCCCTTGTCCTGGGGCGCTCCGCGGGGCCGCGCCAGGCGAAGTGGTGGAACACCTCGCCGGCCGCGACGAGGAAGGCCGGCCCGAACAGAGCGAGCATCGTCGGGTTGCCGCCGAGGGTGAAGAGCCAGGCCGTCAGCGCGGCGAGCGCCGCCGCCGGGTAGGCGAGCGAGACCGCCGTCCACGCCGCGCGGAAGGCCGCCTTGCCGCCGTCGCCGAGCCGGGGGTAGCCGTACCAGCGCGACGCCCAGAAGGCGGAGACGAGCGCGAAGTGCAGGGGCACGAGCAGGAGCGGGAAGGCGAGCACGGAGAAGGCGAGCAAGGGCGGCGCGCCCAGGAAGGCGTAGAGGCCGCCGCCGAGCGCGGCCATGCCGCCGCCGAGGACGGCGGAGTTCTGGAACGCCTTCGCCACGCCCGGCGGCATGCGCTTGGACGCGGAGGGACGCGACGGCGAGAGCGCGGCCTCGGGCGCGCGCTCCGGACCGGCCGAGACGCTCGGCGCGCCGTCGCGCGCGGCGCCGACGAACAGGCCGTCGAGCGCCTTCACGTCCCCGCCGGAGCCGGGCTTGGCCGCGGCGAGCGCGACGGCCGTCGTCTTGAGGCCGTCGACTGCCTTCACCGGCGAGGCCTGGACGGGCGCGAGCGCCGCGGCCGTCGGAATCGCGGGACGGATGAGCGGACTCGGCGCGGCGAGCGCCGGCGTCAGCGCGTTCGGCAGCAGCGGCGCGAGGCCGTTGACGGGACTCAGCTGCAGCGAGACGCCCGGCGTCGAGCCCGTCCGAAGGCCCGGGGTCTCGCCGGGCAGCGCGAGCTCGACGGCGCGGCCGACGCCCGCGCGGACGGGCGCGGCGGCCAGCAGAAGCCCGACGCCGAGCAAGAGGCGCCTCACCCACAAAGGGTAGGGCGCCCGCCCCGCTTTCGCAAGGGAGAAAACGCGGCCCCGCGCGGGGGTCCTCCGCGCGGGGCCGCCGGGAAAAGACCTTTACCGGTTGAGGGGCTCGGAGGGCGCCGTTCCCACGTCGGGCGCCCGGCGCATCGGCGGCGCGGGATCGACGAGGTCGTCGGTCACCAGCTCGCCGCGGTCGTCGTCGCCGCGGTCGTCCGTGACGGTCTCGTCGCGCTCCGAGCGGACGGCCTTGAGCTCGCGGCGCAGCTTGCGCAGCTGGTTCTTGAAGTTGTGCCGGGACTCGCGCCAGGCGCGCTCGCCGGCGTCGGCGGCGGACACGGCGCGCGTCTCGAGCTCGTCGACCTTGGAGGTCAGGGCTTTGTACTTCTCGCGCGCGGAGACGGCCACTTCGTCGGCGGCCTCCTCGACCTCGCGCTTGAACTCGATGATCTCGACGCGCAGGCGGTCGTCGCGCTTCTCCTCGGCGGTCTGCGACCCGGGGCCGGTGTCGACGGCGCGTCCCGCGCGCGGCGTCTGCGCGACGGCCAGTCCAGGAACGAGCAGGGCGGCGGCGATCAGAAATTTCATGTGTCCTCCGTTTCTCTTGGCCACAGGATACCCTCGCGGGACGCCGCCGCCCATGGCGGGCCCGTCAAAGTTCGGTGACGGCGCCTCCCTTGACGCCCGGCGCCGCGGGGGTAATAATGGAGCATGGTCGAAGAAACGCTCAAGAAGATCGAGGCCGCCCTCAGCCGCGCCCAGCACGACGGGCCCGCCAACAAGCAGGAGCTCGTGCGCCTGCTCGGCGAGCTGAAGGCCGAGCTCGAGCACGAGCGCCGCGGCGACGTGCTGCGGCCCATCGACCGGGGATTGCGAGACGCCGCCATCGAGTTCAACGCCACGCATCCGCAGCTGGCCGTCACCGTCAACGAGATCTCGACGCTCCTCGCCTCGATCGGTATTTGACGCGGCGGGGCTTGACGGCGCAGGGGCCCCCTGTTACACTCAACTCGTCGGACGGTGATGTTCGACGGCCCGTAATTCGGGACCTCAAGCGTTCGGACCCTGGTTCTCCTTAAAAGCGGATCGGGGTCGCTCCTTTATAAGGCGCGATCTCGAGTGCCTCCGAGCCGGAATACGACGAGGAGGGTTTATGTCCATCCAATCGAGCGGCGAATACCAGGACAGGGGACTGGAGCTCCTCATGGCGGACGACGCGGAGGCCGCGCTCTCGGTCTTCGAGGAAGGAGCCCGGAAGTTCCCGGGCGACGCGGAATTGAATTTAGGGCGCGCGCTGACGCTCAACCGTCTGGGCGAGTACGTGCGCGCGTGCGAGATCCTCGAGGGGCTGCGCGGCGTTCCCGGCCAGCTCGAGGACGTGCTCACCGGGCTCGTCGAGGCGTACCTCGGACGCGGCCTGCTCAAGCAGGCGCGCGCCGCGGCGCAGGAGGCCTTCGAGGGCCCCGCCAAGCACGACGCCGAGACGCTGTGCCGCCTGGGCCGCGTGTTCTACCAGAAGAAGAAGTTCGACGAGGCTCTGCCGTACTACGAGCGCGCCGCCGAGCTGTCGCCGAAATGGGCCGAGGCCTGGTTCGGCCTCGGCGCGTGCCAGTGGGCGCTGTCCCATCCGGCCGGCGCCGAGGCGGCGCTGCGCCGCGCCGTCGAGCTCGAGCCCTCCGACTGGCAGGCGCGCCAGTTCCTCGGCTGCCTGCTGCACGACATGGGCCGCAAGGACGACGCGAGGACGATCCTCGAGTCCGTCCCGCTGAATATACCGTGGCAGAAGCCGGCGCTCGAGCGCATGGTCGCGCTGTCGTGGTGGCCGAAGGATCCGGAAAGGAAGCGCCAGCTCGAAGGCCTGTGGCGCACGGTGATGGGCGGGGCGCCGCGCCCCGGCGGCGTGATGGACGTGCTCGAGGAGCTGAGCCGGAAGCTCGACTAATCGAGGACGGGCACGCCCGCCTTCTCGAGCCAGGGACGCAGAAGCCCGACGTCGGCCGCGCTCAGCGCGAAGTCGACGTCGGGCGCGCTTTTGAGATCGAGGCGGTAGTAGGTCTTCCACAGCCGGCGCTTGGCGCGCAGGTCGGCGATCTGGGTCCACGGGATGAAGACGGGCGCGTGGCACCACGACATGAGCACCGGCCACGTCGCGACGTGCAGGCCCGCGTCGTCGGCGCCGAGGATGAGCCCTCCGTTGTAGCCGACCCAGCCGCGCATCGTCCCGTAGCCGAACAGGGTCAACGAGCGCGGGCGGGCGGCGCCGCGGTCCGGGTAGCGCGACGCCAGCCGCGGCCAGCCGGAGAGCCGCGAGATGGCGAACATCGTCGCCGCGGGGAACGCGAGCGCCAGCAGCAGCAGAACCGCGTCGAGGCCGTCCATCGCGTGATGATAGCATGGCGCGCGCTATGCGATAATGGGCCATGCCCCGACGAGACCGCATGGCCCAGCTCGACGCCGTGATCGCCCGCTTCGCCCGCGAGAGGAACTGGGGGAAGTACCACAAGCCCAAGAACCTCGCGATGGCGATGGTCAAGGAGGCCGCCGAGGTCGTCGAGATCTTCCAGTGGCTGACGCCCGCGCAGGCCGGGCGCCTGAGCGCCTCCAAGCGGGCGCATCTGGCCGAGGAACTCGCCGACGTCTATGTCTACCTCAAGAAGCTGGCCGGCTGCTACCGCATCGACCTCGTCGAGGCCGCGCACGAGAAGATGGCCAAGAACGCGCTGAAGTACCCCGTCCACCTCAACCGCGGCCAGATCAACAAGCGGTAAAACCGGTGCCTGTCCTCCCGTTGTTGCATTTCGGCGCCTACGCCGCCTCCGCGGGACTCGACGAGAGCGCCGAGGCCGCGCTCTATAAAGGAATCGAGGCGCTCGGCGCCGCCGGCCTCGAGGTTCCGTTCACGGGAAAGCTCCACCCGCGCGACGAAGGGTGGCTCACGGCGCAGATTCGGCCGGACTGGACGATCGTGCTCACCATCCTGCCCGGAGAGATGGACCGCCTCGCCAAGGACAAGCACTTCGGCCTGGCCTCGGCGGACGAAGGCGGCCGCGCGCGCGCGCTCGACTTCGCCGAGTCGGCCCGGCTCGCGGTCGAGCGGCTGAACAAATCCCTGGGCCGCGCCGCGGTGATCGCGGTGCAGGTTCACTCCGCGCCGCGCCTCGGGGGCTCGGGTGCCAAGTCCTCGTTGGAGAAGCTCGCCGCGTCCTTGAGCGACCTGCGCGCGCGCGACTGGTCCGGCGCGCGCCTGCTGCTCGAGCACTGCGACGCCGCCGTTCCGGACCACGCCCCGGATAAGGGCTTCCTGCGCATCGAGGACGAGGTCATGGCGGCCAAGCTCAGCGCGGGGAAGACCCCGCTGTCGATGTCGATAAACTGGGGCCGCTCGGCCGTGGAGACGCGCAGCGCCGCGGGGCCCGTTTCCCATATCGAGCGCGCGGTCCAGGCCGACCTGCTCGGCGCGCTGTTTTTCCGGGGCCGTTCCGTCCCATGCCGAGTACGGCGAGTGGCGGGACTCGCACGCTCCGTTCTCGACGTCATTGCCGGAGTCCCTGCTGACGCCCCGGGCCGCGCGCGCGGCCCTCGCGGCGGCGGGCCGGCCGCCGATCGTGGGCCTCAAACTGCAGACCAAGCCCGCCGGCCTGAGCGTGGAGGGACGTCTCGCCGTGATCTCCGCGGGCGTCGCGGCTCTAGGCCCATTGCCGTAGCCGGACTTGGGCCTTCCGGACCGCGTCGCGGGCGCCGGAGGATGTAGACTCGGGCCATGATCCGGCTGATCGCGGCGCTCCTGCTGGCCCTTCCCGCCTCGGCCCAGGTGCGCGTCGCGCTTCCCGCGCCGCCGGCCCTTCCCGCCGCGATCATCCCGGTCCTGCCCGCGGCCGCGGCGCCCGCTCTGCCGCTCGCGCCGGCGCTCGAGGCCGGACGGGCCTTCTTCGACGGCGCCGCGGCGAAGGCTCCGGCCCCGCTGGCGCCTCAGGCGGCGATCCCCGCGCGCGGCCGGTCCGTCGACCTCAACGGGCAGCAGCTTCCCTCGCGCATGTTCTCCGACGAGACTCAGATCTCGGGCCACCTCATCCGCGCGATCGACGCGACCCGCGTCTCCCTCGACATCGCGATCCACGGCCTGGCCCTGCGCGAGGTCGCCGAGGCGCTCTCGCGCGCCAAGAAGCGCGGCGTGCGCGTGCGCATCGTGATGAACCAGACCCACGTGTTCCCGGAGAAGGCGCGCGACACGCGCAGCCCCGAGATCCAGCGCCTCATCGACGAGGGCTTCGAGATGCGCATGCTGCGCGGCGGCGACCAGTTCGGCGTGATGCACAACAAGATCGCGATTTTCGACGGGAAGATCTTGGAAACGGGATCCTACAACTGGACTCACGCCGCCGACGCCTGGCACTGGGAGAACGCGATGTTCCTCGCCGAGGCCTCGCGCGTGGCCGCGTTCCAGTCCTACTGGGACTGGATGTGGAGTATCTCGTCGGCGATCCCGAAGAAGGCGCCGCCCGTTCCCGTCTTCGAGGGGAGCCCTCCGAGCGGCCGTCCCTGCCGCCGGCGCCGCTCGACCCGGCGCGGCCCGTGAGCTTCAACGGCGAGGCGTTCCACGCGCAGGTCTTCTCGCCGGGGCGGATCACCGCCGAGCTCGTGCGCGCCATCGACGCCTCCCGCGAGCGCGTCGACGTCGCCAACTTCTCCTTCACCTCCGAGGCCCTGCGCGACGCCCTCCTGCGCGCCAAGACCCGCGGCGTGTCGGTCCGCATCGTCTTCGACGAGGGCCAGTACAAGTTCCTTTCCGAGATGCACTGGTTCCGCGAGAACGGCTTCGACGTCCGCCTGACCAAGGGCAAGGACGGCTCGAAGGGCGTCATGCACAACAAGTACGCGGTCTTCGACGGCCGTCTCGTCGTCAACGGCTCCTTCAACTGGACGCGCAACGCCGAGAAGAACAACTACGAGAACGCCCTCTTCCTCGACGCGCCCGACGACATCGCGGCCTACCTGACGTTCTTCGAGCGCATCCGCGACGAGGCCCGCGAGCCCGCCGACGGCGACCATGTCGGGCCGCGCTCGATGCCGGACGACTTCAACCCCGCGCATTAGGACCCCTTGACGATCCGGCCTGCTGGTGCTATACTGATCATATAGTTCAATATCAAACTATATGGCGACCCGATACGACGGCACGAAGGCGGAAGTCTCGGCCCTGAACGCGTTCATCGCCCTGCAGAGGGCGGCCGACAGCGTGGAGGCCGCGACGCAGGCCGAGATCGCGCGCTCGGGGCTCACGCAGAGCCGCTTCGGCGTGCTCGAGGCGCTGCTGCATCTCGGGCCGCTGACGCCGAAGGAGTTGGCGGGCAAGCTGCTGCGCAGCAAGGGGAACCTGACCCTCGTGATCGAGAACCTGGAGAGGGAAGGGCTGACGAGCCGGGAGCCGAGCAAAGAGGATGGACGGTCGTTCACGGTGAATCTGACGGCGAAAGGACGGAAGAGAATCGCCTCGATGTTCCCGAAGCACGCGAAGCTGATCACGAGCGCGTTGTCGTCGTTGTCTTCGTCGGAGCAGGAAGATCTGCGCCGTTTGTGCCGGAAGCTCGGTAAAGCCCAGACGAAAGGAGGCGGTCATGACTAACAAGAACCTGGAAGGCTACATTGAGGTGAAAAAGGCCGGAGACCGCTTCAAGACCAAGATCTCCTGGCTCGACGGCAACCACAGCTTCAGCTTCGGGTCGCACTACGACCCGACGAACACCCATCACGGCCTGCTTCTCGTCAATAATGAAGACTGGATCGACCCGATGAAGGGCTTCAACACGCACCCGCACCAGGACATGGAGATCGTGACCTGGATGCTCGAGGGCGAGGTGGAGCACAAGGACTCGATGGGCAACGCCGGGATCATCTACCCCGGCCTGGCCCAGCGCATGAGCGCCGGCCGCGGCATCTACCACAGCGAGATGAATTCCCGCAAGGCCGACCGCGCCCACCTCGTGCAGATGTGGGTCGTGCCCGACAAGGAAGCGATCGACCCGGGCTACGAGCAGCTCGACATCAACTCCCAGTTGTCGAAGGGGGACCTGATCCCGCTCGCCTCCGGGAACAAGGACCTGGCCGCGATCCGCATCCAGCAAAAGGACGCGACGTTGTGGGTCGGCCGCCTGCCCGCGGGCAAGACGATCAAGGTGCCCGAGGCCTCCCACGTCCACCTGTTCGTGGCCAAGGGCTCCGGCACGCTCGAGAACGCCGGCGCTCTGGGCCAGGGCGACGCCGCGCGCCTGGTCCGGGCCGGCACCCCCAAGTGGACCGCGGGGCCTGAGGGCTCCGAGGTTCTCATTTGGCAGACCCAGGTCGAATAGTTACAGGGTGTCAGGCCTAACAATTAACGATTCTCCTAAATGCGCCTTCGGAGAGAATCGTTAATTGTTAGGCCTGACACCTCTAACAATGGGATAATGGCCCCCATGAGAGGACGAGGACGCGGGCGCGAGGAGTTCGTCGAGGGGCGGCTCCAGCATAAGGGGCGCTTCGGGTTCGTGCTCTCGGAGAAGCCGGGCGTGCCCGACATCTACGTCAATATGCCGAGCCTGGCGCTCGCGATGGACGGCGACCGCGTGAAGGTGAAGGTCGGTCCCGAGCGCGGCGGCAAGAAGCTGGGCGAGATCGTCTCCGTCGTGACGCGCGCGCGGACGGTCGCGGTCGGCTTCCTGCGCAAGGCGGGGAAATATTGGACCGTGACTCCCGAGGGCTCCGACGAGGCGCAGGCCATCACGGCGCTCGCCTTCGCCGAGGGCGCCGCGCCCGAGGCCGGCAAGCTGGCCGCGATCAAGATCGACCGCTGGCCCTCCGAGAACCAGACGGCGGGCGGCACGGTGACCAAGATTCTCGGCGACGCCTCCGAGCCCAAGGTGCGCCTCGAGGCGACCTTGGCCCAGCGCGAGATCGACGCCAAGTTCCCGGACGCCGCCGAGCGAGAGGCCGAGGGCTTCCCGCGCGACCCCTCGCCCGAGCAGTGGGCCGACCGCACCGAGCTTTTCGACAAGATCGTCTTCACGATCGACGGCGCCGACGCGAAGGACTTCGACGACGCGGTCTCGCTCGACCGCCGCCCCGACGGCGGCTGGCTGCTCGGCGTGCACATCGCGGCCGTGGCCGAGTACGTCAAGCGCGGCACGGCGATCGACGACGAGGCGGTCAAGCGCGCGACGAGCGTCTACCTGCCCGGGCGCGTCATCCCGATGCTGCCGCCCAAGCTCTCCGACCACCTGTGCTCCCTGCGCCCCGACGTGCCGCGACTGACGCTCACGTGCTGGCTCGAGCTCGACGCGCACGGCGCGCCGGGCAAGGCGCGATTGGAAA
This sequence comes from Elusimicrobiota bacterium, assembly GCA_023213235.1. Taxonomy (GTDB): domain Bacteria; phylum Elusimicrobiota; class Elusimicrobia; order UBA1565; family UBA9628; genus GWA2-66-18. Next base: position 3,784,385 of record CP096137.1, read on the forward strand.
AACCGTCATTCGTTCCTGCCGCCGTTTTACATATGAAGAAGTCCAGGAGGTCCTCGACGGCAAGACCGTCGAGCGCGTCACTCCCGAGGTGAAGGCCGTCGTCCTCGAGATGGGCGTCGCCGCCAAGAAGCTGACCGTCGCGCGCATGAAGCGCGGCGCGCTCGACTTCCTGACGACCGAGTACTACGTGAAGACCGGCCCGCAGGGCGAGCCCGTCGCGATCTTCAAGCGCGAGCGGCTCGACAGCCACCGCCTGATCGAGGAGTTCATGGTCGCGGCCAACGAGGCCGTCGCGCGCGAGCTCGGCAAGCACCGCGTCCCGTTCATCCGCCGCATCCACGAGAACCCCGATCCCGAGCGCCTGGCCATGCTGGAGAAGGAACTCGGCCTGCTCGGCATCAAGCCGAAGGTCTCCCTCGTCGCCGATCCGGTCCGCGGCCTGCAGAGCCTGCTCGCGGCCGCCGTCGGCCACCCGTTCGAGGAGACGGCCAACATCCAGGTCATCCGCAGCCTCAAGCAGGCCAAGTACACCGCCGAGCAGGGCGGCCACTTCGGCCTCGCGTCGACGGACTACTGCCACTTCACCTCGCCGATCCGCCGCTATCCGGACCTCGTCGTGCACCGCGCGGTCGTCGGGCTGCTGCGCGGCGACAAGACCGGCCACGTCGGCGGCGTCAATATCGAGGGCCTGGCGACCCACTGCTCCGAGCGCGAGCGCGGCGCCGCGGAGGCCGAGCGCAAGGCCGTCGACATGGCGCGCGCGGCGATCCTGGGCCGCCAGATCGGCCAGGTCTTCGACGGGCTGATCGTCAACGTGACCGTCGCGGGCGCCTTCGTGGCCCTGCCGGAGACCGGCGCCGTCGGCCTGCTGCGCGGAAACAACGGCACGATGGGCCAGCGCGTGAAAGTGAAGCTCGCCGGTGTCGACGAGGCCCTGGGCCGCATCGACCTCGAGCTCGTCTCCGAGGGGATGCCGGGAAGCGTGCGGACCTCGCCCTGGCGGCCGAAGCCGAAGGGGCCGTTTAAAGGCCCCAAAAGGGCTCCTTCCACCGCCGTCGCCGTTAGTGACGTCTGTTACACGATCCTGAAATGTCGTCGTAACAGGCCCCGGCCATACTCGGACTGTCGACCCTCCGACAGGAGCACACCGAGAATGAACATCATGATGGTCGCCGCCGCAGGTCACCAGGGCATACATCCGGCCTTGCCGGCCAACGAAGCGATGCTTTTCACCCTCTTCCTGGCGGTCGCCGGGCTGATGCTGCTGACCGCCGCCGCGCTGATGGTCCGCCACGAGGCGCCGTGCCGCGCGGTCCGCTACGCGCGGTCACACCGACGCACGAACGGCCTTTAGGTCCTCCCAGCGCGTCGTCCAGCAGGGAGACTGGGTCTCGCAGCGCGAGCCCCAGGCCGTCGAGGCCTTCTCGCCGGCCCAGCGCAGGGACCCCGCGCCGAGCGAGGCGTTGAGCCCGTCGACCGCGCGCGACAGGCGCCCCGCCCTCTCCGCGCGGCCGTCGTCGAAGAACTCGGCCTGCGGAACGTCGGAGGCCTCGAGGCCGCCGAGCACGATTCCGGCCTTCTTGTAGGCCCGCCCCTCGACGAACAGACGCTCCGCGAGCCCCTTCGCCGCCTTGATCAAGGACGGCGTGTCGGAGGCGGGGAGATCTTGACGGAGTCTCCGTCCATGACGGGGCGCTCGTCCTCCCTCCAGCCGAAGTGCACCGAGACGACGCTCGCGCGCAGGCCGTGGCGGCGCGCGCGCTCTCCCGCGCGCGAGGCGAAGGTCGCCAGGGCCGAGCACAGCGCTTCGATGGAGTAGACCGGCTTGCCGAAGGAGCGCGACACCGTGATCGACTGCCGCTCGGGCGGCGCCTCGGCCAAGGTCAGGCAGGAGACGCCGCGCAGCTCGTGAGCGAGCTTGAGCGCGCCGACGCCGAGCGTCGAACGGATCAGTCCGTCGTCGGCGGCGGCGAAGCCCGCGGCGGTCGTGATGCCGTAGGGCGCCAGCCGCAGGGCCGAGCGCTTGGCGATGCCCCAGAGGTGGGTCACCGGCGTATCCTCGAGGGCCGATAGTCTTTCATATCGCCCGAGCAAAGACAGCACGCCCGGGCCCTTCTTGCCGCGATCGGACGCGAGCTTGGCCAGCGCCTTCGTCGGCGCCAGGCCGATCGAGACGGGCAGGCCCGTCCACCGGCGGATGTCCTCTCTCATCGCGTAGGCGCGGCGCTCGAGATCGGAGTCGTCGGGAAAGGTCAGGAAGGACTCGTCGATCGAGTACGCCTCCACGACGGGAGCGTGACGGGCCAAGACCGCGTTGACGCGCCGCGACATGTCGACGTAGAGCTCGTGGTTGGCGGAGATCGAGACGATCTTGTGCTCCGCGACGAGCGCCTTCACCTCGAAGAAGGGAACGCCCATGCCCACGCCGAGCGCCTTGGCCTCCTCCGAGCGCGAGATCACGCAGCCGTCGTTGTTGGACAGCACGATCACGGGCCGCGGCGACTCGAGGTCGGGGCGGAAGACGCGCTCGCAGGAGACGAAGAAGTTGTTGCAGTCGACGAGCGCGAAGGCGTTCACGGCGCGCGCACGACCCAGAGCACGACGCCCCAGACCTCGACGCCGTCGTCCTCGCGCCAGCCCGGGGCAGGCGCCGCGCCGTCATCTCGCCGCGCGTGACCGCGATGATGACCTTGCCGGGCGCCGGCGGCTCGGCCTTGTCGACGACGAGCAGGTCTCCGTCCTTTATTCCCGCGTCGGGCGCCGAGCCCTGCGCGCGCATGAAGAACGTCGCGGCGGGCCGCTTGATCAGCCGCTCGTCGAGCTTGAGCCCGACGTCGTCGTAGTCCTCGCTGGCGACGAACATGGCGTTAGTATAGTCGAACACCCGTTCGAACGCAAGAGCCCGGAAACTATCCTAGTATGCCCGGGTCACATCCGGCGGAGGATCCACCCAATGAAAACGCTCAACGTCCTGCTCGCGCTCGTGCTCGCCGTGCCGGCCTCGGCCCTCGAGGTCACGGTGTACAACTCGAACCTCGGCCTCGTGAAGGAGACGCGCCCGTTCACGCTCAAGAACGGCGTCAACTCCGTCTCCGTCGTCGACGTCGCCGCGCAGATCGACCCGACCTCGGTCCACTTCAAGTCGCTGACCGCGCCCGACGCGGTGTCCGTGCTCGAGCAGGACTTCCGCTACGACCTCATCAGCCAGGAGAAGCTGCTGCAGCGCTACCTCGGCAAGGAGATCGAGCTCCAGCGCTACGGCATGAGCGGCGAGAAGAAGGAGCTCATCAAGGGCGTCCTGCTCGCCTCCTCCGGCGGGCGCATCCTGCGCGTCGGCGACAAGCTCGTCTTGAACCCGCAGGGCGAGGCGATCCTGCCGGAGCTGCCCGAGGGCCTCCTGACGAAGCCGACGTTGATGTGGCAGCTCAACTCGCGCAAGGCGGGAGACCACACGGGCGAGATCTCGTATCTGACGGGCGGCCTGTCGTGGAACGCCGACTACGTGCTCGTCGTCGACAAGGACGACGCGAAGGCCGACTTGAACGCGTGGGTCACGGTCGCGAACAATTCCGGCGCGACCTACAAGGACGCCAAGCTCAAGCTCGTCGCCGGCGACGTGCACCGCGCGCCGGTGCCCCAGCTGCGCGGGCGCGGCAACTACATGGCGAAGATGTCGATGGCCGCCGAGGCCTCGGCCGACGGCATGACGGAGAAGAGCTTCTTCGAGTACCACCTCTACAGCCTGGGGCGGCTGACGACGCTGGCCGACAACTCCTCGAAGCAGGTGGAGATGGCGTCCGCGGCGAACGTGCCCGTGCGCAAGCTGTTCACCTACGACGGCGCGCAGGGCGTGCAGTGGACCTACTGGGGCGACTCGGGCTACTGGGATCCGAGCTACGGCCTCGGCGACCCGAACAAGAAGGTCTCCGTGTACTTCGAGTTCGAGAACCGCAAGCAGAACAACCTGGGCATCCCGCTGCCGAAGGGCCGCGTGCGCGTCTACAAAAAGGACGACGACGGTTCGCTCCAGCTGGCCGGCGAGGACGCCATCGACCACACGCCCAAGGACGAGAAGGTGCGCGTGAAGATGGGCGAGGCGTTCGACGTCGTCGGCGAACGCAAGCGCACGAACTACAACTCCGAGCTCAAGAGCCGCCGCTTCGAGGAGACCTTCGAGATCAAGCTGCGCAACCACAAGGACGCCGACGCGACGGTCACCGTCGTCGAGCATCTCTACCGCTGGACGAACTGGAAGATCGTCGACTCGTCGGCGAAGTGGACGAAGAAGGACGCGCAGACGATCGAGTTCGAGGTCCCCGTCAAGAAGGACGGCGAGGCCGTCGTGACCTACACGGTGCGCTACACCTGGTAGGACGTCCGGAAAGAAGAAGGCCCGGCGCGTGAGCGCCGGGCCTTTCTTATTTACGGAAGAGGCTTAGTACGCGCCGATCTCGCGCTCGAGGTCGTTCTCGGGCAGGCTGACGTGGCGGCCGGTGCGGATCGGGCCGCGCGCGATCTCCTGCTCCTTGCGGTCGGCCGAGCGGCGGGAGCCGTCGAAGAGCTCGTCGGCGCGCTCGCGCTGGACGATCGGATCCTTCACGGCCGAGCTGTCGGCCTTCGAGGCCGCGCCGAGCTGCAGCGTCAGCGCCGACGGGTGGATCGCGGAAGGAAGCGAGGCCGGGATCGCCGGGTAGGCGTTCGGCAGGGCCAGCGGGCGGGCGACGATCGCCTCGGAGACGGGCAGAGGCGAGATCGCGACCGAGGCCGAGAGGGCCGGGGCGAGCGTGACGGCGACGGTGGGCGTCAGCAGCGGCGCGGGCAGGCTGATGCGCGGGCTGATCACGCCGCCGGAGAGCGGGCCGGGAAGGTTGACCGGATTGCCGATGTAGATGCTGCCGCGGCCGCCGGGAAGATTGGTGACGACCTGGGCCGAGGCCGGGGTCGCGAGCACGAGGAGAGCGAGGATCGTCTTGTTCATTGCCTATAGAGTATAGGCGACGGTCCCGTCACGCCCCGATGAGAGCAGTCAACCCCTGTAATTGATGGCGATCAACTAAAAAAACACAACAAAATTAAAACAAAGCCGTATCGGCCACGATCGTGACGGGGCCGTCGTTGACGGAGTGCACCGCCATCGAGGCGCCGAACTCGCCGGCGCGCACCGTGAGGCCGCTCGCCGCCAGCAGGTCGGCGAACCTCGCGCACAGCGGCGCGGCCAGCTCCGGGCGCGCGGCGCCGCCGAAGTCGGGGCGGCGGCCGCCCTTGAGCTCGGCGAACAAGGTGAACTGCGAGACGACGAGCAGCTCGCCCTTGAGGTCGGAGACGGACTTGTCGAATTTTCCGTCCGCGTTTGAAAAAATGCGGAGCGCGAGGATCTTGTCGGCGAGCTTCTTGGCGGCGGCCTCGTCGTCGCCGGGCGCCACGCCGAGCAGGACGAGCAGTCCGGGCCCGATGGCGCGCGTCTCGCCGGCGCGCGCGCCGTCGCGCACGGCCACCGAAGCGGACAGGACTCGCGTGATGACGGCTCTCATAGCTATAGTTTATCTCTTATGAGATTGTTCATCGCGGTCGCCGCCGACGAGGAGGTCAAGGCCGCCGCCGCCGAGGCCGTCGCCCGCCTGCGCCGCGCCGGCGGCTCCTTCCGCTGGGTCGACCCGCGCGACATGCACGTGACCCTGCGCTACTTCGGGCCGACGCCCGAGGAGAAGCTGCCCGAGGTGATCGCGATCATGAAGGCCGCGGCCGCCAAGACCAAGCCCTTCGAGCTCGTCTACTCCGCCGTCTCGGCATTCGACACGCCGCAGGAGTCCCGCGTCGTCTGGCTCGGGGTCTCCGAGGGCAAAGAGCCGCTCGAGGCCGCCGCCGCCCTCGTCGGGCGCGACGAGCCGCGCCCCTACACGCCGCACATGACGCTCGGCCGCAACCGCCAAGCCTCCGCGCCGCCGGAGTTCGTGGCCGCGCTCGCCGCCGAGCCCGTCCTGGAGCTGCGCCGCCCCGTCGCCAAGCTCAGCCTCTACGCCAGCAAGCCCGCCCCTTTCGGCCACGCCTACGAAATCCTCGAAGAAGCCGATCTCACCGGCTAGTGCCAGGCACGTACATTCCGTAAATTCTCAGGGCCAGGCCCCAACTTTCCGAAGTTTCTAGTCGGGCGAGTAGCGCTTCTGGAAGGCGCGCGCGCGGCGGATCGCGTTGCGCGCGTAGCGGCGGGCCGAGGCGAGTCTCGCCGGGCTCGAGAAGATCGCGAGGTCACGGCGCGCCCAGGCGATGAGCCGGTCGGCCGTCTGCAACTTCGAGTCGATCGGTGCGAGCGCGTCCTGGCGAAAATTCTCGAGCTCGGAAGGAGCGTGGCCGAGATTCGTCATGCGCTCGAGAGTCGCGGCCCGCTCGGCGCGCTTGGCCGCGAGCGCCGCGCGCGAGGCCTCCGCCTGGAACAGCTGCTTCTCGAGACGGAAGCGGTAAGCCAGAGAGCGCGTGCGCCACATCGCGGCGTCCTCGGGGTACTCCTTCCTCAGGAACTCCATGAACGGCTCGAGCCCTTGCTTGAAGGCGGCCGCCGCGCGCTTGTCGTAGGGCCGGGTCGGCTTCTGTCCGAGCTCCCGGTCGACGCGGAAGTCGACGACGTAGGCGTCGAGCTCGGCCTCGAGTAGGTCGGAGGGGATGTCGGCTTGAGCCTGCAGCATGTGCCGCAGCTCGTGGATCAGGGTGGCGACGTTGGCGCGCGGGTCGCGGGACAAATCTTTGCGCCTCAGGCTGAGAATACCCCAGTCGATGTTCCAGGTGCCGCTCTCGGCCATCTTCACGACCTCGACGACGACGGGGCGGCCGCGTTGTTCCGCGGCCTTGGCCGCCTCGGCGAGAACGGCGACCGCCGTCGGCGAGGCCTGGGCGGCGTTGACGACGCGCGCGAGCATGACCGCGTCGGCGGGATTGGCGACGCTCAAGTACGGCGGCAGCGCGGAGATGTACGGACCGGCGGCGCCGACGGACGAGGCGGGAAGGCCGGGGATTCCGGCGGGCGAGCGCGCGACGCCGCACCAGGCGGGAGCGGCGAGCAGGAGAGCGGCGGCGAAGACGAGCATGAGCTGATTCTAGCGAGGAGCGGGGCGGGACGAGGCGGGGGAGAAGGGCCTTTTCTCGTCGGCAGACGGCCTGGACCAAACCGGGACCGAGGACCTACGAATCGTTAAAATCGTGGGGCCAGGCCCTGAGAATTTACGGAATGTACGTGCCTGGCACTAGAAGGACTCGTATTGGGGCTTCCAGAGGCGGGAGAAGCCGATCGAGACGCCGAGGGTGGTCGTGTAGCCCCAGGTGGGGCGCGTCTTGAGCTGGAACCAGTAGAAGTCGAAATAGGGAGCGACCGAGAGGTAGCGGCGGATCGGCACGCGGAGTTTGATGTTGAAGTCGCCTTCCATGCGCAGGTCGCCCGCGGTGTCCTGCTTGGTCAGGAAGAAGTAGTTGTTCCACAGCTCGCCGTGGACGACGGCCTTCGACGGGCCGATCTCCTTGGAGTACACCGAGCGCAGGCGGATACCGGTCTGGGTGTTCGGCGGCTCGCGGCCGAGGTCGCGCTTGACGATGCCGGCGAGCTCGAGGGAGCGGATGAAGGTGCCGTCGAAAAACTCGACGCCGGGGAAGAGGGAGTAGGTCTGCTTGCGGCGCAGGCCGGGCGCGGACTCGAACTCGCCGTCGTACTGGAAGCCGACCGAGGGACCGTAGGAGCGCGCGAACCACTCGGGCTTGATGCCGCCCGCGCGCCGCGTGGCGAGGGTCAGGAGCATGATGCGGTTCGAGGCGAGGTTGACCGTCGCGGGCGCGCCGCGCGGCTCGATGCGGCTCTTCGCGTACTCGGCCTCGGCGGTGTTCTTCCACTTGAACTCGCTCTTCAGGTACTCGGCGTCGGCCTTGAACACGCCGCCGACGAGAAGCTCGTTGAAGCCCTGCACGCGCGAGTTGGGGACGGGATCGAAGTCCTCGTTGCGCACGACCTTGGTCTGGCGCAGGTTCAGCCCGACGTCGCGGAAGTTCAGGCGCCACAGGCCGGGCTCGCTGAGCGGCAGGCCGGACATCCAGGCGTGGTAGTCGGCCGGCGGCGTGCGGCCCGCCCGGGCGCGCAGCTCGGCGATGACGACGTCGTTGACCGTCGACGCGCCGGGCGCGGGCTCGTAAGGCTCGGGCAGGTCGAGCGCCTCGGCCGTCGCGAGCGAGGTCGCGACGCGGTAGGTTCCCGCCGCGTCGAGCGGGGCGCCGCGCACGCGCTTCTTGCCGTCGACGCCGCCGACCACGAAGCGCGGACGGCCGGTCAAAGTCGAGCCGGCGGCTTCGCGGCGGACCTGCTCGTCGGCCTCGTCGATCAGCGCCTTGAGCCGGTCGCCTTTGAGCGCCACGACGACGGCCGGCGACGGCGGCGCCATCCAGTCGCGCACGTAGGACTCGCGGATCTCGCCGACGCTTTGCACGCCGAGCGCCGGGGCGAGCAGGACGCCGGCCTCGGCCTTCGAGCGCTCCGAGAGCAGCGAGGCCCCGAGCTTCCAGAAGTCGCGCGGCTCGTAGGTCTGGAAGCCGCGGGCGCGCTCCTCCGCCTTGAACACGGCGCGCGCGTCGGGCAGCAGGGCGGGGATCGTCGAGCTCAAGACCTCGAACGCCTCGAAGGACGCCTCGGGATAGCCCTCGGCGGGATTGATCGAGTCGTCGAGCAGGACGGCGGTCTGGACGACGCGCCAGTCGACGCGCTCGCCGTCGGGCGTGCGCCCCACGTCGACGAAGTTCAGCGCGGGCGTGTAGGCGCGCACCGGGGGAAGGCGTTGGCGAAGACGGGCCGGTCGTCCTGTTCGACGATCGTCGACGGCAGCGAGGTCAAGGTCAGGTACGGCGTGTTGTCGCCGAGCACGAGGTCGAGGCCGCGGCCGCTCGTGCTCAGGCGCGCGGAGTCCGCGGTGCCCGCCAGCGCGACGACGATGTCGGCCTCGGCGCGCAGGCGCGGGATCAGCGGCTCGAGCGCGGCGATCGGGTCGAGGACCTTGAACGCGGCCAGGCCGGCGCCCTTGAGCAGCCGCTGGGTCCACTGCGGCGTGAGGGCGACGACGGCCACGCGGGTTCCCGAGGCCTCGAACACGGCGTAGGGCGGGAGCACCGTGACCGACGGCGCCGTCGAGTAGACGAGGTTCGCCGAGAGCCAGCGCACGCCGTCCGGCTTTTCGGCCGCGTAGGCGGTCAGTTCCTTCCAGTGCGCGAGCTCGAACTCGTTGACCGCGGAGTATTTGAGGCCGGCGCGCTCGAGCGCGGCGAGCACCTCGCGGCCGGGGGCGTCGGAGTAAGGGCTGCCGAAAGACAGCCCGCGCGCCAGGCCCGTGAACGGCCGGCGCTCGCGCTCGGCCTCGGCGGCGGCGCCGAGGCGCCCGAGGCCGCCGAACGTGCGCCCGACGACGGCGACCGCGGCGTCTTGGCCCTTCCAGCGAAGGCGGTAGTAGCCGGCCAGCCCGGAGCGCACCCGCCCCGTCGCCGGCCGCTCGAGGCGCGCGCGAAGATGGAGGAGGGTCTCCCCGTCGGGGCCGGTCGTCGCGGCGAACTCGGCCTCGGCGGGGGAGAGGCGCACGGAGTCGGGGATGCGGAAGGTCTTGGAGTCGGCGGCCGCGGCGCGCAGCGCCTCGACGAGGTCCGGCACGTCGGGGAAGACGAAGACGACCTCGGAGTCCCCCTCGAGGGCCGCGGCCGAGGACGTGTCGGCCGCCGGGGCGCCGGGACCCGGCGGCAGGCGGAAGCGGTAGTCGGAGCCGCCGAAGTAGACGGGCACGTTCTCGACGTCGATGAGAGCGGCGTCCTTGCCCGCCTCGCGCAGCACCCGCTCGAGCGGCTGGGCCAAGGTGAGGTTCGTGCGCGTCGGCGAGTCCTCGATCAGCGCCAGCCGCACGGGCGGCGCGTCGGCGGCGTGGGCCGATGAGACGAGCAGTGCGGCGATGAGGAGGAGGGGTCTCATGCGGGCGCCGTTATAGGGTGTCAGGCCTAACGATTAACGATTCTCCTAAATTCGAGCGCAGAGGGAGAATCGTTAATCGTTAGGCCTGACACCCTGTAACGACTAGCGGAAGCGGCGCTCGGAGCGGACCTGGGTTTCGGGGGCCTGCAGGCCGCCGGCGAGGTCGGCGGCGATGCGCAGGGACTCGTCGAGGACGGCGTCGGGCGCGTCGGGAGCGCGGTCGTACTCCTCCTCGTCCTCGCCCAACGCGGCGGCGCGCGAGGCCGACGGGGCCGCGGCGGTGGAGGAGGCGACGGCGGGCGCCTTGCCGTCGAGGATGTCGAGCGTGATGTCCTCGAAGGCGTACGCCTTTTCCTTGCGGGCGGCGCGCTCCTTCTTGCGGGCGGCCTGGCGGTCCTGCTCCACCTTGCCCTCGGCCTGGCGCGCCTTCTCGTTGAGCGTCAGCGACTTGTCCTTGCGCTGCTTCTCCCAGCGCGCCATGTCCTCCTTGATCCAGCGGAACTCCTGGGAGGAGGCGACGCGCGCCGTGGACGCCTTGGCGAGCGAGGAGAGACGCGCCTGCAGCACGGCGCTGCGGTTGTAGGGAGCGGGCTCGACCTCGTCGTAGGGCAGCGCGCTCTTCTGCGAGCTTTCGGTCGACTCCGACATGTCCCCGTAGAAGGGGATGTGGACGTCGGGCAGGACGCCGCGGTGCTGGGTCGAGCCGCCGGAGACGCGGTAGAACTTCTGGATCGTGAGCTTGAGCGCCCCGGGCTTGTAGGAGCGGTACGCCGGAGGCAGGTATTGATTGAGCTCGAGCACGGACTGGACGGTGCCCTTGCCGAACGTGCTCTTCTCGCCGACGACGACGCCGCGGCCGTAGTCCTGCATCGCGGCCGCGAAGATTTCGGACGCCGAGGCGGAGCCGCGCGAGCCGAGCACGACGAGCGGGCCGTCGTAGGCCGTCATCGAGTCGTTGTCGCGCAGGAGCTTGATCGTGCCGCGCGCGTCCTTGACCTGGACGACGGGGCCGGCGTCGATGAACAGGCCCGTCAGGGACACGGCCTCGGAGAGGGAGCCTCCGCCGTCGCGGCGCAGGTCGATGATGATCGAGTCCACGCCGCGGCGCTTCATCTCCAGGATCAAGCGCTCCGTATCCCGAGTCGCGCTCTTGCCGTCGGCGCCGCCGCGCATGTCGGCGTAGAAGGACGGCAGGTCGAGCACGCCGATTTTCGAGGGCTTCCCCGACTTGTTGGGCACGGTGAAGATCTTGGCCTTGGCTTCCTGATCGGTGAGCTTGATCTCGTCGCGCACGAGGGTGATGACGACGCGCGTCGCGGGATCGACCGCGTCGGCGGGGATCACGCGCATGCGCACGGACGAACCCTTCTCGCCGCGGATCATCTGAACGAGGCGGTCGAGCTTCATGCCGACGACCTCGATGAACGGCCCGTCGCCCTGGGCCACGGCCTCGATCTTGTCGTTGGGCTTGAGGCGCTTGTCGGCGTCCGCGGGGCCGCCGGCCACGAGGGAGACGATGCGCGCGTAGCCGTCCTCGGAGCGCAGGACCGCGCCGATGCCGACGAGCGAGAGCTTCATGCTGATGTCGAAGTTCTCCTTCTGGGCGGCGGCGAGGTAGTCGGTGTGCGGGTCGAAGACGCGGGTGAGCGCCGAGACGTAGTTCGAGAACACGTCGATGCCGTCGTACTCCTTGTAGCTGCGCAGGATGCGGTCGTAGCGCTGGTCGATGACTTCCTTGATCGTCTGCTCCTTGGCGGGCTTGGCGGCGGCCGCGGCGGCGTCGTCCTTCTTCTGCTGCTCGGACTTCGCGGCTTCCTCCTTCTTGGGCTTCTTGTCGGCCTCGGCCTTCGCGGCGGCCTTGGCCTCCGCGGCCTTGGCGCGCGAGAGGCGCTCGAGCAGGACCTCGTGCTTGATGCGCAGGCGCCACAGCTCCTCGGCGGCCTTGCGGCCGTCGGGCCAGGCCAGCTCGTGGCGGTCGAGGACGACCTTCTCGTTGGCGGTGAAGTCGAAGTCGGAGGCGGTCAAGGTCTTCACGAGGGCCACGCGCTCCTCGAGACGGCGCGTCACGCGCTCGAAGATCTCGTAGGCGGCCTCGACGTCCCCGTCGCGCAGGCGGTCGTCGAGCGTCTTGCCGTACTTCGCCTTGAACTCGTCGACGTCGGCCTTCTCGAGGATCATGTGGTTGTAGTCGTAGGAATCGAGGTAGTTCTGCAGGAACTCCGTCGAGACGGCGTCGTCGATCGGACGGCGCGCGTAATGCGTCTGCTCGAGCAGGCGGCCGACGAGCTCGGCGACGATGGGGCCGCCGCCGTACTTGTCGAACGCGGACGCGGGAACGGCGAGCGCCAGCGTCAGCGCGACGGACAGCAGGCGGCGGAAAAGGGAGTTCATGGTGTTTTACCTTTGAGCGGCGTTGCGGGCGACGAATTGGTTGACGAAGTCTGCGTCATTTTGGAGCGTCCAGTCCAGGTCGGCGGCGTTCGCGTCGAAGAGGGCGAGCAGGCCGGCCGCCTCGGGCTTGGTGAAGCCGGCGGCGACGAGGTCGGCCTGGATGCCGGCGCGGCTCTCGGGGAGCTTCAGCGTCGCGCGCCAGGCCTTGATCGCCGGCTGGTACTGCTCGATGACGTTGCGCTCGAAGCGGCTCATCCAGGGCTTCTCGAGCGCGATGCGCTCGTCGGGGAGGTGCTTGCCCGAGTTCGGGTCGGCGCGGCCGAAGGCTTGCTCGAAGTCGATCATCCAGGGCAGGCCCTTGGCGCGGGAGGCCAGGACGTTGCCGGTGTTGACGTCGGAGAGGCCGAACGTGCGCGCGAACAGGGCGACCGCCACGCGCTGCTCGAGCGTGAACGGGTTGCCGTAGGAGGGCGAGGCGTCGGCGTGCTCCATGACCATCCAGGAGTCGAGCCCGTCCTGGACGGCGAGGGAGGCGGGCACGCGGAAGTAGCGCCCGAAGAAGCGCCGGGCCAGGCGCCGCACCGCGGCCTCGTTGCGGATGATGTCCCACTGCGCGGCCTTCATGACGAGCTCGGGGCGGCCGGGCTCGCGCAGCAAGGTGATCACGGTGTTGAGCTTGCCGGGGTCGTCGCCGTGCAGCTTGATCTTCTCCTTCGCGCGGCGCGGGTCCCAGCCGAAACGCTTGACGAGCTCCTTCGGGGTCACGACCGAGTCGTCGACCCCGGGCGGGCCCTTCGGCGCGTCGGTGAAGACCAGGCGCGGCGCGCCGGCGCCGCGCTCGATCGCGTCGTCGAGCGGCCGGCGCAGATGATCGAAGGCGCGCTCCGAGCGGATCGTCTTCTCGGTCTCGAGCCACTTCGGGGAATCGGAGCCGAGGCGCGCGCGCAGGCCGGACAGGAAATCGTCGGCGCGAAGCCCGGCGGCGCGCAGCGTTTCCGGGGAGGCCAGCTGGCGCAAGACGTCGGCGGGGCGCCCGTCCTTGAGGCCCCCGCGTCGACGACCATCCAGCGCGAGCGCCAGTGCTGCCAGACGAGATTGCCGGACGCGAGGTCCGCGGTGACGCCGCCGGCGATCAGCTTGGCGGCGAGCTCGGGCCAGCCTTCCGCGGGAGAAAGGGGGAACTTGCCGCGCGCGAGAAGCTCGTCGGCGGTCTTGCCCTCGACGTATTCCTTGATCAGCACGCGCCCGTCGGAGCTCTCGGCGACGAGCTTGGCGACCGGCAGGTCGCGGCCGGCGATCGCGCGCAGCAGCGGCGCCTCGTCGCGGACGCCGGGCACGTCCAGCGCCTGCGGGTGGATCAGCTTGACCGCGTAGTTGCCGTCGCGGGACTTCCAGACCGTCGAGGTGCCGCCCTGGCCGGCGACCGAGTCGAGCACGGTCTTGATCCCGCCGACGCGCACGGCTTGGCCGGCCTTGCCGGGCCAGGCGGGGGCGGCCTCGCCGACGGAGAAGAAATTCTTGAGCGAGTCGAGCAGCCCCGTCTTCGGCGCGGCCTGGTCGAAGAGCGCGCGGCCCGCGTCGGCGGCGGCGGGACCCTCGGCAAGGGCGGCGGGGCCGGCGACGAAGGCCGCGGGCTTGGCGGCGTCGAGCGCGGCGGGCGTGCGCGGGACGATCGCCGAGGCGGGCAGGACGGGCAGCGCGCCGGCCGGCGCGGCGACCGCGGGAGAGACGGCGGCGACGACGGGGCGCAACGGCAGCGGCTGGGCGAGATTGACCTGGGGCGACGGCGCCAGCGAGGCCGCGGCCAGGGTCGGGACCGCGCCGGCCGTCAGGGAGGGGACCGTCAGCTGGAGGGGGACGGAGCGCCGAGTCCGGCGCCGAGAGAGCCGCTTTGGCCGCCGGGGACCTCGACGCTGATCCGGCCCTCGACCTGGCCCGCCCGCAGCGGGGCCGCCAGGATCAGGAGAAAAAGGGCGCGAAGCGAGAGGGGTCTCACCAGCCCAATATAACAGGAGTACGGGGGCGCGCCAGGGGCGGTCCGTCAGGGTTTTGCGACGAGGACCTTCATTTGGCGGAGGAATTTCACCGTCGCCGCCAGGTCTTTATAAGGAACACGGACGCCCTTCTTGGACCAGCCCTTGTACTCGGCCTCCTCCACCCACTCGCGCAGGTCCACGCCCGTGGTGTCCTTGTAGATCGTCACGCGCAGGACCAGCTCGACGCCGGCCTTCTTCGGGATGCGGACGAGCTCCCGGTCCTCGAGGTCGACGGGCTCCGGGGGAGCTTCTCGATCGCGGCGATCGCCTCGTCGAGCACGCGGGCGTTGAGGGTGACGCCGGCCTTGGTCGGGCCGGTGTAGCCGTCGCCCTTGATGAAGGTGCGGATCGAGCCGTAGCGGTGGCCCTTGAACTCGTCGACGTAGAACTTCAGCTCGCTCGTCTCGTTGAGGACGACGGCGCCGAGGTCCTTCAGGGGCTTGAACTCGATCTTTTCGGGCACGGCTCATCCTACCAAAGGGCCGGGGTTGACAGGAACCGCCCCCGGCCCTATCCTTCGATGCCCATGGCCTCCAACGAAGAGCTGCAGGCGCAGCTGAGGGAGTTGAGCGTCGAGGTCCGTTCGCTGCGCGACGAGGTGGAGCGCCTCAAGGGGGCCGCCGCCCGCCCCGGCCGCCCATCCGATCAAGGAAGCCCGCATCGTTCCGCCGCCGACTCCCGTCCCCGCGCCCGCGCCGCGAGTCGCCGAGAGCTTCGAGGACCTCGTGCGCAAGTCGAAGGGCCTGGCGCCGGCGGGCCGGCCGCTCGCCGCGGCGCCGCGCGCCGAAGCGCCCACGCCCTCCGCGGCGGTGTTCAGCGAGATGTTCATCGGCAAGAACATGCTGCAGTACGTCGGCGCTCTGATCCTCGGGCTCGGAGTCGTCTTCTTCCTCGTCTGGCGCGCCCAGCACACGACCCCGCAGGAGCGCGCGCTGATGGCCGCCGCGGCCGGCGCGGCGCTCGTCGGGCTGGGCATCTTCGCCGCGGGCCGGCCGCGGTACGCGCCGGTGTCCGGCGCCCTCGTCGGCGGGGGCTGGTCCATCCTTTATATCACGGCCTACGCCGTGCACCATTTCGCGCCCGTGCGCGTGATCGAGTCCTCGCAGACCGCGCTCGTGCTGCTGCTCGGCGCCGCGGGCGGGATGATCGCGCACGCGCTGCTGACGGGCTCGCGGGCGCTGCGGCTGTACGCGTTCTCGCTGACGTACTTCCTGCTGCTGTTCTGCCACGCCGACCTCGCGGGCTTCGACCTGTTCCTCGTCCTGCTGCTCGCCTCGGCGGCGATCGCGGTGGAGTCCGGCGAGGCCGACGTGCTGATCCCGGCGCTGATCGGGTTCAACCTGAACTACCTGCCGATCTACTTCCGCACGATCGGCCTGCCGCCGGATCAGCACACGGCGGCGAACTTCGCGCAGCCGTTCATGTGGCTGGCGGGCGGCTACCTGATCGTCGCGCTGATGCCGTTCGTGCCCCGGACGCGCGAGCGCCTCGGCTCCGAATCGCAGAAGTCCCTGCTCGACGCGGCTCTGTGCCTCAACGCGGTGCTGTTCGCGCTCGTCGCGGGGTCGATGGGGCGCGTCTACTTCGGCCACTCGAGCGTGCCGCGCGCGGCCGCCCTGGCCTCGCTGTTCCTCGTCCCGGCGATCGGCCACCTGTGGGTCCTCGGCCGCAAGGCCTTCTCCGTGAGCCTCGGCGGCGTCATCCCGCTGTGCCTGCTCGCCGCGGCCGTCTTCGAGATGCCCGACCCGATGTGGAAGCTGTTCGCGTGGGTGGGCGTCTGCTCGTCGTGGGTGTTCCTCGGGCTGTTCCTCGATCAGCCGGTGTGGCGCGCGGCGGGCATGTGCATGTCGATCCTGACCTTCATGTTCTACATCGAGGTCTCGCGCCGCGGCGAGGAGGCGCGCCGCGCGGCCGCGATGGCGCTGTTCGTCTTCTCCGGCCTGTCGTACTTCTTCTCGCGCTTCCACCGGCTGTGGCTGGCCGATCCCGAGGAGTTCGAGAAGCCCGCGACGGAGTACTGGCTCTACATCGGCACCGCGTCCCTCGTGCTGGGGTTGTGGGGCGCGCTCGACCCGGCCCCGTTCCTGTGCTGCCTCGTCGCGCTCGCCTTGATCGGCGAGCACGCGGCCCTCTATTTCGGGCGCACGCACCTGTGGGTGCAGGCGGCGCTGCTCGAGCTCGCGTTCGGGTTCTACTCGTTCTTCATCGACTACGGCCCCGGCGGCGCGACGCTCGGGCTGACGCCGCGCCTGCTGACGACGGCCGTCGTGCTCGGCGCGTACGCGTACCTGCTCTTCGCCGACCCGATGGAAGAAGAGCTCTCCTCGCGCTTCGACGCCTTCTCGCGCGCCGACCAGCGCCGCGCCGTGTCGTGGCTGTTCTTCGCGGTCGCCGCGTTCGCCGTGCACCGCGAGTTCGACGGGCGGCTGCGTCTGCCGGTGTGGGCGTTCTCCTCGATCGGGCTCTATTGGCTGGGCCGGACGTTCAAGAACGCGGACTTCCGGGCGCAGTCCGCCCTGCTCGCGATGGGCACGGGGCTCGAGGCGTACGCCTCGTACTACGCCACGCCCACGGCCCTGCTGCCGGCGCTCTCGCTGCCGCGGGCGGGGCTGTACTGGGCGTCGGTCGCCGCCCTGCTCGCCGGCACCGCGGCCGCGAAGAAGGCCGACTCCGACGGGACCGGCGACGCGCAGGCCGCGCTCATGTTCGCGACGCTCGCGCTCGTCATGGGCGCCTCGTTCTTCGCCAAGGAGCTCAACCGCGTGCAGCTGACGATGGCCTGGACGGGGCTCGGCATCGCGTTCCTGGCGGGCGGCCTCGCGCTCGGGTGGCGCGAGCTGCGGCTGCCGGGGCTGGGCCTGCTCGGCCTGTGCGTGGCCAAGGCCCTGCTCAGCGACACCGCGAACCTGCCGCTGCCCAACCGCGTCGCGAGCTTCGTCGCGCTCGGCGCGGTGCTCATCTTCGCCTCGACCCTGTACAACCGGGCGGACGCGCCGGAGTGAGAAAGGCCGCCGGCGCCGTCCCCGTCGTCTTCGCCTTGGCGGCCGCCTTCTTCGTCGGCCGCGGCGGCTCGAGCCGAGAAAGCCTGATCCCGCTGTCGCGCGCGGTCGCCGAGCACGGCAAGGCGCTCGACCGGGGCGCCGCGCTCGCGTTCCCGCTCTCGGCCGACGAGGAGCGCGCGATCGGCGAGCGCCTGGACGCGTCGATGCGCGACTCCGCGCCCCCGGCGCCGGGCACGCCGCGCGCCTCGCGCGAGGCGCTGTGGCGCGAGCTCGGCCCGGAGGCCGAGGGCTCGGCGCTCGTCCGGCGCTTCCGCGGGCGCTACGTGTTCCGCTCGACCTCGCACGGCGGCCTCAACGCGTTCGCCGTGCCCGGCGGATTCGTCTACGCGACGGACGCGCTCCTCGAGAAGCTCGCGAAGGATCCCGACGCGCTGCTCTTCGTCCTCGCCCACGAGATCGCCCACATCGAGCTCGGCCATACCGCCGACGCGTATCGCCTGCGCGGGGCGAAGGATCCGCTGCGCGCCGTCGTCGGCGCGTTCGCGTCGGTGGCGCGCGTCTTCGCGTCGCTGCACTTCTCGCCGAGCCAGGAGCTCGAGGCCGACGCCTACGCGGTCCGCCTCCTCCGCTCGATCGGCCGCGATCCCGCCGCCGGCCTGCGCACGTTCGACGCGCTCGGCCTCAAGGAGGGCTCTCGCGAGCGCCTGTCCGACTACTTCTCGACCCACCCGGGCGCCTGGGAGCGCCGCGCCGCGCTCGAGCGCGAGTCGGGGAGGACGCGGTGACCCGGGGCTTCGCGGCGTTCGTCGCGGCGCAGGCCACGAGCTCCTTCAACGACAACGCGTTCAAGACGTTCGCCGTGCTCTCCGCCGTCGCGGCCGACCCGGTCGGGGCGCCGCGCTTCATCGCTCTCGCGGGCGCGGCCTTCGTCGTCCCGTTCCTGCTCTTCTCGACGGCCGCCGGCGACGTCGCCGACCGCTACCCGAAGGCCCGGCTCGTCGCGCTGTTCAAGGCGATCGAGATCGGCCTGCTGCTCGCCGCGGGTCCGGCGCTCGCGGCGGGAAACCTTCCGGCGCAGCTCGTTTTGATCTTCCTGATGGGAGCGCACTCCGCGTTCTTCGGGCCCGTGAAGTTCTCGATCCTGCCGGAGCTCGTCGAGCC